>NZ_JBNJMI010000002.1:0-3743938 GCF_050936705.1 Streptomyces sp. CA-250714
CGAAGCCGGATGGCGAGGGGCTGGTGGGCATGCCGGTGTGGCTGGCTGTCGATGAGAGTTCGAAGTCCTCGTTCGGCCCGACATCCGCCACTGCTTCGGCTGGCGGCGTCAACCGTGACGGCGAAGGCCAAAGTGTCCCGTGTCGTGTGGAAGCTGGGTGACGGCGCCACACGGACTTGCACGGCCGGGCAGATGAAGCCGTACAAGAAGTCGTACGGGATGCGGGAGTCGGCCTGCGGTTACCGCTACCGCTCCTTGCCGGACAACGCCACCAATGGGCGCGGCACCTACAAGGTGACGGCGACCGCGTACTGGGACGTGGACTGGCAGGTCGAGGGCAGCGATGAGTCCGGTGAGCTGGACCAGACCCGTACGGCCCAGGCCGAGGCGACGTTCCGTGAGTCGCAGGCCGTCAACTAGCACCGCATGAGCAGCACGAGAGGTTGTTTTCTGTGAGTTCGACGACGCAGCTTCCCTCCCCTCCTCGCCAGCCTCCGGCTGAGTTGGCGCCGAGTACGGGTGGCCGGCGGAAGACGCCGATCCGGTGGTCGGGGCTGGCGCTGTGTGTGCTGCTGGCTGTGGTCGGGGCGCTGGTCGTGGTGGTGGCTGTCTCCCGCGCCGGTGACCGGGTCAGTGTTCTGGTGGTGTCCAAGGATGTGCCGGCTGGTGAGCGGCTGACCGGATCGGATGTGCAGGTGGCCTCCATTGCCAAGGATCCGGCTGTGGCCACGCTCGACTCCTCACAGCGGGCCTTCGGTGGTGGGCAAAGCGGGTGGCGGTCGATCTGCGCAAGGGCAGCCTGCTGTCTGATGCTCAGCTGACCCCGGGCGGTGGGTTGGGAGATGACCAGCAGTTGGTCGGGGTGGAGGTGAAAGCGGGGCCAGGCGCCGCGGAACGCCGTTGAAGCCCGGCGACAGGGTGCTGGCGGTGACGATTCCCGCGCAGGGCGAGGATGTCTCCTCCGGTGAGACGGCCAAGGATCCCGAGAGTGTGGAGGCGCAGGTTGTCTCGGTCGGCCTCCGGACGCTTCGGGGGCGATGACGGTCAACGTGGCCGTGGACCCGTCGGAGGGGCCAGGGGTTGCGGCGAAGGCCGCCGCCAAGCAGCTGGCGCTCGTGCGTGAGCCGAGGAGCTGAGCGATGCTGACTGCACTGGTGTCCGCCAAGAGCGACGGCGTGACGACGTCGGCCACCGCTATGGCCTTGGCCAGCTCGCGCCCCGTGCTGCTGGCCGAGTTGGATTTGAGTGGCGGAACGTTGCGGCATGGTCTGCTGCGTCATGCTCCTTCCGGTGAGGGCCGGGTGCTGGATGGGCGGATCGGACTGCACCGTCTTCCCCGCGCGGACTGGGCCCGGGGGGAGAGTGAGTCTCTTGCGCCTGCGGTGGATGAGAATTTGTGGCCGCTGGACGGGTCGGACAGCCGTGTGGTCTTGCCGGGGCTGACCAGCCCTGCGCAGGCGCCGTCCCTGGCCCACACGTGGCCGGAGCTGATCAACGTGATGCAGCTGTCCGACCAGCAGCAGCACGGCTTCGATGTGCTCGCCGACTGCGGGCGGCTTGTGGTCGACCGCGGTCGCCTGCATGCGGAGCTCAACCCTGTCCAGGTGCTTCAGCAGGCCGATGTGGTGCTGCTGGTGGTCCCGCACCACCGAGGCGTCCGTGGCTCTGGCTCATCCTGCGGTGCAGGTGCTGCGACAGGAGCTGACCGCCGGGGATGACGCGGCTTTGGGGCTGCTGGTGATCGAGGACGGCACCTATCCGGCCCAGGAGGTTGCCGACGCGCTGGGGGTTGCCGCTGCGGGCGGTGCTGCCGTTCGAGCCGCGTGAGGCCGACTATGTGACGGCCGGGGGGCATCCGCCGCGTGGCTTCATCCGCTCGAAGCTGATGCGGGCGGCCCGTTCCTACGGTGACCAGGTGCGCGAGCACGCGCACCGCCGTCGCCTGCACATCCGTATGGGCGCGGCGCAGGCGATGTCGCCGCAGGTGGCGTCGGTGGCCCAGCGGGTGGCGGCGCAGCGTGGTGCGGGGGTGCGCTCCCATGGCTGAGACCCGGGTCAACGGCCATACGCCTGCGCAGCGGCAATACGCGGCTGGGAGAGATGCTCGCCGCCCAGGGCGCCGGCCATCCCGAGCCGCCCGTCGCTCCCCTTCCCCGCCCTGCCGGCCGAGCGGCGGGGAGGGCGGCGCCGGTGTGGCTGAGGCTGCGAAGCCGCTGGGGGAGATGCCTGGTGCGCTGCCGGTGGCCTGGGAAGTGGTGCAGCGGCTGCGGGAGCAGGTCTCCGATGACCTGGAGGACATCAAGAAGAAGCACCAGGCCGCGAAAAGCTCTGCGTTGAGCGCTGCGGATGAGCGGCAGGCCGCCCAGGCGGCGGTGCATGAGCGGGTTGCTGCGGCTGCGGCCGAGCATGTGGCGCAGCCAGGGCGTGAGCCGTGGACGCCGGAGCAGGTGAAGGCCCTGCGTAAGGCGGTGCTGGATGCGTTGTTCCTGGCCGGGCCGATTCAGCAGGTGCTGGAGTGGCCGGGGGTGGAGGACGTCGTGATCGACCGCCGGATGGTGGTCGACTTCACTGACCGGCCGCGTCAGGAGTTCACCAGCCCGTTCACGGACGAGGAAGCGAAGATCGACTGGGTGAACCAGATGTGTGCCCGCTCCGGGCACCGGGCCGGGCAGCTGTCGCCGTCCCGGCCGATGGGTCGACTTCGATCTGCCGGACGGATCTCGCGGTTCTGCGACGCTGCTGTCGCCGAACGCCGCAACGGTGGCGCTGCGCCGGCACCGGGTGGAGAAGGCGAGCCTGCGGGAGCTGGTGGACTGGGGCACGCTCGATGGGGTCCTGGCCAACTTCCTGGCTGCCGCGGTCAAGGCACGGTTCAACATCCTGGTCGCCGGTGACATGGGCCGGGGGAAGACGACGCTGATGCGGGCACTGTCCGCTTCATCCCGGCCCGGGAGCGTGTTGCCACTCTGGAGGATGTGCTGGAGCTGCGGCTGGACCAGTTCACCGACGGGCCCCACGCGCTCAGTTTCCAATCGCGGCAGTCCAACGGCGAGCGGGACAGCAACGGCAACCTGATCGGTGAGGTCACTATCGCGGACATGGTGCCGATGGCGCTGCGCTAACCGCGCCGACCGGCTCATGGTCGGTGAGGTCCGCTCCACCGAAGCTGTGCCCATGCTGGAGGCGATGGTCTCCGGCGGTGCCGGGTCGATGTGCACGATCCACGCGGTGAGCCCGGATGAGGTGATCGAGCGGCTGATGGTGCCGGTCACCCGGGCGGGGCTGAGTGACACCGCCGCTTACCGGCTGATCGCCAGCGCCATCGACCTGGTGGTGTACGTGGACGGCATCGATGAGCGCGACAAGGTCGACCAGCAGGGCAACCCTGGCCGGCTGCACCGGTTTGTTTCGCACGTGACGGAGGTGACCGGCCGCGGCGAGGGCAGCGGCGTGGCCACCGGCACCGTCTTCGCCCCCAAGGGGGAAGATCCGCGGGCACGTTGGGCGAACGGGCTGACCGAGCGGCGCTGGCTGCGGCTGCTGAGCGAGGGCAGGTTCGACAAGCGCTGGGTGGAGAAGTACGCGGCCGGGACCTGGCCCGAGCTGAAGCTGGTGGTGCTGCGATGAGCACCTGGAGCATGCTGGCCGGCCTGGGCGCTGCCCTCGTCGTCCTGGGAGTGTGCGGCGCTATCGCCGTAGGGCGTGGCTGGAGCCCGGCACTGCGCGGCAGGGGGCTGCGGCACCGCGGGCAGCGCGCGATGGATGAGTTGCCGCCGCGCTGGCGGGACAATTACCGCTATCTGCTGGTTGCCGCGGCGGGTGGCCGGGGTGGGTATGTGGGTGTGGACCGGGTGGCCCATCCACGGGCTGATGACCGCCGGGGCCTTGGCGGGGCTGCCGTTCCTGCTGCACCCGGGCGGCTCGGCACAGCGGCGCATCGCACGGCTGGACGCGCTGGCGCAGTGGCTGCACCAGCTTGCGAGTATCCACATCGCCGGCACCTCGCTGGAGCAGACGATCGCCGCCTCGGTCGGCCGAGCACCCACGGTTCTGCGCGAGCCGGTCGCCGCCGCAGCGGTACGTCTGCAACAGGGCGTGACACCACGGGAGGTGTATGCGCTCCTGGCCGATGACCTTGGTGATACGGCCGGAGATGAAGTGGCGCTGCTGCTGATGGAGCACGCTGAAGGGCGCGGACGCCGGCTTGTCGGCGGCACTGAGCGCGGCCGCGCAGAGCGCCGGGGCTCAGGCCGAAGACTTCCGGGCGGTCGACGCGGACCGGGCCAAGGTGCGGGGCAACGCGCGGTGGGTGTCGCTGTTCACGCTGCTGGTGGTGACGGTGTGCATGCTCAACACCGTCTACACCGAGCCGTACGCCTCTGCAGTGGGCGTCGTTGCAGTCCGCCCGCAAGGCGGAAGCGAACCAGGCCAGCGAGCGGATGGTGCTGCCGGTTCTGGCTGTGGCCTTCGTGATGGTGCTGTTCGTCGGCGGACCGGCCTTTCGTCCGGATCCTGCAGGTGTGACCGCATGTTGACTTCGAAGAACAATGCACGAGGAGGACGTTGTGACAACGTGGTGGAACCGGATCAGTCAGGCTGCCCGGACCCGTATCCAGGCAGTGCGGGGGCGTCTGTCGGATGCCGGATACAGCGTCATGGAATGGGTGTTCATCACTGCCGCCGGTGCCAACGGTCGCCGCGCTGATCTACGCCGCCATCAACACGAAGGTCCTGGAAAAGATCAACGTCATCAAGGGCAGCTGACCGGTCGCTGGTGGCGGCAGGACCAGGGGAACATCGAAGTCAGCGTCGCCGCCATCATCGCGCTGATGCTGCTGTTCTTGCTGATCCAGGGCGGGCTGTGGCTGCACGGCCGCTCCGTAGCCCAGCACGCCGCCCAGCAGGGCGCCGATGCCGGACGCTCCTACACCGCACAGCGCGGAGACGCGGCCGAGGCCGCCGAGCGGTTCGTCGCCAAGATGGGCGGCAGCCTGCAATCCCACTCCGTATCGGTCGAGACCCACGGCGGGCAGATCGCCGTCACGGTACGCGGCGAAATCTCCAGCCTGGTGCCGGGAGTGCCGCTCCACGTCGAGCAACGGGTGCAGGCACCGGTCGAGGAGTGGACCGAATGAGGGCCCGTCCATGGCCGCGTGCCACCCGACTCCGCAGGCTGCGGTGGCGGGGCAACCGGCGGGCGTGGGACCGGGGCAGTGCCGCGTTGAGTACGGCGATCTGCGTGCCGGTGGTGTTCATGCTGCTGGGCCTGGCCGTGGCCGGCGGACGCATCGTCCTCTGCCAAAGGCGCGGCCGAGGCCGCCGCCCGCGCGGCGGCACGCACCGCATCCCTGGAGCGGTCCCCCGCCGAGGCAGAGACCAAGGCGCGCTCTGCGGCGTTGACGAGCCTGCAAGACTCCGGGGTGCGCTGCGCCAGCCTCTCGGTGAGCATCGACACCCGCGGGGCTGGATACGCCGGTGGGGCAGACCTCCACGGTGGAGGCCACCGTCATCTGCGCCGCGCGACTGGACGACGTCGCCCTTCCTGGCCTGCCCGGCTCCAAGAACTTGGAGGCGACGATGACCAGCGTCGTGGACCGCTACCGCGGCCGGAGCGGCTGATGCACCACGAGACTTCCCGCTACCTCAAGGTGCTGCGTTCCCGCATGGGGGACCGTGGCGGGCTGGAGCTGCTGTATGCGGGGATGGCGCTGGTCGGCTTCCTGATCATCGGTCTGGTGGTCGATGGCGGGGGCGCGTTGGATGCCAAGTCCCATGCCGACTACGTCGCCCAGGAAGCCGCCCGGGCCGGCGCGCAGGAGATCGACGCCAGCCAGGCCATCCCGGGAGATGCCATCGTGGTCGACCCGGAGGCCGCCCGCCAGGCGGCCACCTCCTATCTCGACGCTCAGGGCGTCTCGGGCAGCGTGCGGGTGGGCGATGACGGACAGACGCTGACCGTGCACGTGACCGAGACCTACGATGCCGTCTTCAACCTCACTGATCGGCGCGGGATCGATCCGTGTCGACGGTGACGGCACCGCCACGCTGATCCACCGGCCCGGAGGCTGACACTCATGCCCTCGCACCACGCCGTCCCCTCCCGCGGGCTCCGCTTCGTCAAGGCCCTGGTTGCCCTGGCCGGTATGGCGATCCTCTTGGTGGGCATCCCAGTCGCGCTATGGGAGTTCGGGCAGCTCCCTCAGCGGTGGACGTCACCCGCCGAGTGGGGCGCGGTACTGATGCAGCCGGACGACGGCTCCTTGCTCGTCAGCGTGCTGACCGTGGCGGGTTGGCTGCTGTGGGCGTGGCTGGCCCTGCCGCTGCTGGTGGAGACCGGCGCGCTGCTCACCCGCCGGGTTGCCCCCCGCCTGCCGGGCCTGGCCACTCCACAGCGGTTTGGCCTCCTACCTGGTGGGGGCGCTGCTGGCAGCCTCCCCAGTGGCTGCCAGCGCGGCCACCCCGGCCGCAGCAGCCGTTGCGGCTGTGCCGCACTCCGACGGAGCCAGCCATCCGGATAACTCGTCGTCGCAGGCGGCTGATACAGCAGCGCGCGAGGACAGTGAGCCGGTGCACCGGGTCACGACGGACAACCCCACCCTGTGGGGCATCGCCAAGGAGCGGCTGGGCGATGGTTCACGGTGGAAAGACATCCAGGCCCTCAACCCCGGACTGGAGCAGGGCGAGGAGCTGCCCGAGGGCACGGTGCTGAAGATGCCATCGGACACACCCGGCGCTGAAGGCGCAGACGTCGAAGCCCCGCGGGCAAAGGGGAGGCCGCGGGCGAGAAGCCCGAGACGTACACGGTCGAGTCCGGGGACACGTTGTGGGGCGTTGCCGACAGCCAGCTCGGAGATCCGACCCAAGTGGCGGCAGATCGCGGAGGACAACCGCGATGTGGTTTCCGACCCGAACGTGATTCACCCCGGCGACAAGCTCGCCCTCCCCTCCCAGCAGGCCACGCCCCCGGCCAGGACACCCCGCCGCCCCTCCGGAGAAGAAGCCGCAGAAGCAGGACGAGACCAGCTGTCGGCGTACGGTCTTAACTCACCCAGCTACGTACGATTGAATGTCCCCAGGTTTTAGGCCACCTCTGTCTCGCGCTCAATGGCCTTGAGCCGGTTCTTCAGGCGATAGCTGGGGCCGTTGATCGAGATCACTTCGCAGTGGTGGAGAAGGCGATCGAAGATCGCGGGTGGCAAGGACCTCATCGCCGAATACCTGACCCCATTCGCTGAACGTTTTTTCGAAAGTCAGGATGATCGAGCCCTTCTCGTAACGCTTGGAGATCACCTGGAAGACCAGGTTTGCCTCCGCTCGTTCCAGGGCTGATATCCGACTTCATCGACTACGAGAACACTCGGTTCGCAGGTAAGTGCCGAGTTTGTTCGTCAGGCGGCCGGTCTCCTCGGCGGCTTTGAGGTTCCGCACCATGTCATCAAGGCTGGTGAAGTAGATGGAATAGCCAGCTCGGCAGGCCGCGACTGCAAGGGCGACGGCAATGTGTGTCTTGCCGACTCCAGGCGGCCCCAGGAGAGCGGCGTTTGCTTTGGCATCAACGAATGTGAGCGTGGCCAGGTCCTTGACTTTGCGGGGGTCGAGATCAGGCTGGAAGGAGAAATCGTACTCGTCCAGCGTCTTATGATGCGGCAGCTTTGAGGTCCGCAGGCCCTGGCGGAAGCGGCGGTCGTCGCGGACGGCCGATTCCTCTGACAGGACCAGGTCGAGAAAATCCAGATAGCCCATCTTGGCTTCGTCCGCACGCCGAATGTAATCGCTGATGGTCCTCCGCCAGGTGGGGCAGGCCGAGCTTGGCGGCGGTGGTGCGGATGCGGTTGCCAGTCAGCTCGCTCAAGACGTTTCCTTCGCGTTCGTGGGGGCGGTGAAGGGGCGGGTGCCGGTCAATTCGTCATAGACCGACAGAGGACGGCGCCCGACCTCGACCCGGGTGGCCCGCGGCCCCGGTTCAGCAGGGCCTGCAGAGGGCTGGCCTCCTTGTCCAATGGACGCTCATGGCGAGGCTGGGACGGGACGTCGCCGGTGGTGACTCGCCGTCCCTTGCCAGTGGGCAGGCCGTCCCAGTGCGACTCCTCTACGACACGGACACCGCGGCCGACCGCCCGTGGGTGGATAGCCAGCAGCATTTCGCCGTTGCTGTCGGAGATGGTCGAGTGCAACATGACCTGCGACTTCGTGGCCCGGATCTCCACCAGTTGGCGGGGACGGACCTTACGGGCCGGCACCGAGTAGAGGTTGCCGCCAAAGGCGACCAGGCAGTCCTTACCGACTGGCCGCAGGTGCCGCTCAGCTACCAGATATGGATTGGGCGGCAGCGGCTTGAGGGCCGCGTGGTCGCGGGCCGCCCGGTGACCGATGACCTCGTGATGTGTGGATGCGTGCGGGCCCGTCGCCTGCGGAACCCAGGCCATAAATGCGGCGTCCATCTCTTCGATGGAGGAGAAAGCCCGCCCGGCGAGCACATTGATCGCGGAACGATCAGGACCTGCCGCTCGACCCGTCCCTTTCCAGTGGGCCGGTAAGCGGCCAGCACATCGATGTCGAAGTCGTAATGCCCTGCGAAGGCGACGGCCTCCGGATGCAGCGGAACCGCTTCGCCAGGGGCAACGTGGCGGCGAACGACGGTTTTGGTGCGGTCATAGACGATCGTCATCGGCACCCCGCCAAAGTGCGTGAACGCCCGGCGGTGACAGTCGAAAAAACGTCTGCAGATCCTGGCTGGTGGTGAAGCAGCAGAACGGGTCACGCGAGTACGACAGCGTCATATGGAAGGAATAGACCTTCCCGATTCCTATATGGGCAAGGATCTTCCCTTCATCACCCCAGTCGACCTGGGCTTGGGCCCAGGGATCACCTCGAACCGGCGGTGCATACCCGCCAGTTCTTTCGGAGTGATACCCAGTTCTTCTGCGATCCTTGGACGGGCTTCTTGCGCATAAAGCTTGACGCGCTGGTAATTTCCAGTGAAACCATACTCCTTGACCAGCCGCTCGTGGATCACCGCAGCCTTTATCAAAATCTCCGCCCGCAACATTGAATCGATGAGCGGTGCGAACTCGTCGATAATCTTCACGCGGGACCGTCGACTCGACGACCGGCGAGGTGGGGTCGCCGGGCCCGGGGTCGAGAGGTACTTACGAACCGTCTTCCGATCCAGCCCGGTTTCCCTGGCGATCTCCGACAGGCTCATTGCCCCGGACTCCAGCAGGCCACGAAAACGTCGCAGTTCCAACCAGCGATGCGAATCCAAGACCACCGTCAACCGCCGTCCGCCGCCCTATACCGACTCAACAGCAGAGTGCCGTCCATCACTTCTCAGCACACAAGGAACTGTCCCTGTTCATCCGTACGCGGCTGGGGACGTTCACGGCCCTGGGCAAGATTTTCGTGAAGCGGGGGTGTGACACCGTGCGCCGGTGACGCTCCGTCACGGGTAGCGGCGTCGGAGGTGGGCCATGAGGATGACGCGCTGGCGGAGGAGCGGAACCCCGGCGCGACCGGCCGTGATCCTTTTCTGGAGTTTCAGGTCCGTGATCCGGCCTTCGTTGACACCGGAGTTGAACGGGGTGGTGATGCCCTGCACGACGGCGTGCTGGTCCTCGCGGATGGCTTTGGCCAGGCTGGCCATTGCCGGCAGGCGGGAGGCCGTGAGTTGGTCGAGCCAGTCAGGCAGCGGGACGGCATCGCGGGAGTCGAGCATGGCAGCGAACTGCCGTACCAGGGTGTGAGTTTGGTCCAGCTCCGGGCAGTGCGAGAGGAGTCGCCGGAGTGCCTCGGCGGCGTGCGGGCCGCGCCGGGACGGTGTGGTGGTGATCCACCGCGTGACCTGGCGGGGCGAGGGTGGCCTCTCGCGCGGGGTGTCGATTGGCAGACCGCGACGCAGCGGCGCGATGGCCATTTTGACCCGCTGATAGTGGCCCAGGTAGCCCTTGGCAACGATCTCTTGGTGCAGCACCGTTGCGGTGTGCTCGCCTTCCTCCCAGCGTTGCCGCAGATACTCCAGATACGGATCGAGACTCGTGGATCGCCGGGGCGGAGTACGCCGTACGCACTCCTGCCAGGAGGCAGCGCGTGCATACTTGGCCACCGTGCGGCGGTTCAGTCCCAGCTCACGGGCTATGGCGCTGAGCGAGCGGCCGGTGCCGGAGACGGTGTGCACCGCCTCGAACAGGCACTTGGCGTGGCGGCGAGCGGGAGTGTCGGCCGCCGCGGACGGTTCCGGCTCCGGTGGTGGTGCGGGCCGGTTTCGGACTCGGGCACTGCGGCGGACAGGCAGCCGCGGTGGGCGGCGGCGATGTCCGAGACCCGTTTCGACAGCCCTTGCCAGAGGTGGAACCGGTCGCTGACCTGCACCGCGTCCGGAGCCCCGTCGGTGATGCCCTGCCGGTAGACCAGCGAGCCGTCCCTGCACACCACGTTGACGCCGGGGCGCGTGCGCAGCCAGGCGGCCAGCTGTTCGGCGTCGCGCCCGGCCCACAACGTGATCGGCAGCCGGGTGTCGGCGTCCACCAGGAGCGTGCCGTAGACGTCCGCGTACAGTGCGAAGTCATCCACGCCCAGCACCCGCGGTTGTCGTGACCGGCGGCAGGCGCATGCGCATCAGGTGCAACAGCACGCTCGTCCGTGACAGCGGCGCCTTCAAGATGTGGCAGGAGCCGGGCGCCGCCACGGCCGGCCAGCAACACCCCGGCCATCTCCACCAGATGCTGCAGCAGCGGACTGCGACGTTGGTAGCGCACCGTCAGCCCCTCCACCTGCTCGACAAACGTCCGCCGGCCACAGCTCGGACTGTCACAGAACAACCGCCGCACCGACAGGCCGATCAGCACCGGGCGACCACCGACAGCGACGTCGGACAGCGTGCGGATATATCGGCTGTGGACCCGCGACGACACGTGACCGCAGTCCGGACACGCCACCCTCAACTCACGGGTACGGGCAGCGATACGGACCACGCCGCCCACCGACCACACCCGTTCCACTCGCACCACATCCAGATGCGGAGCCACAGTTCGTACGAGGTCGTCACACTCGCCGACACTGCCGCTACCCGTGACGGAGCGTCACCGGCGCACGGTGTCACACCCCCGCTTCACGAAAATCTTGCCAGGGCCACGTTCACGTGTACGCCGACACCGAGCGTGCCGAATACGCCCAGGACCGTCCTTAAGAGGAAGTCCTTGCCTCTGTCGATGCGCACCGCTTCGGGGATGCCGCCCGCCGGGCCGTAGGGACCGCTGCGCAGGATCGCGGCGCGCAGCGCGGTCAGGATCGAGGGCTCGGGAAGGGTGACCGGGTGTGACCGCGGTACCGGTGATGGTCTTGGTCGCGACGTCGATGACCCAGGTCACCCAGGGGCGCACCAGCTCCCCGCCCGCATCCACCAGGAGCGGCGCCTGGACGTGGTCGGCTTCCCAGG
Organism: Streptomyces sp. CA-250714; assembly: GCF_050936705.1. Lineage (NCBI taxonomy): Bacteria > Bacillati > Actinomycetota > Actinomycetes > Kitasatosporales > Streptomycetaceae > Streptomyces > Streptomyces sp. CA-250714. Next base: position 11,435 of record NZ_JBNJMI010000002.1, read on the forward strand.
TGTGGTTGCGCCACAGCCGGGGCCGCTTGCCGAACACGTCACGGGAGCGGGCTGCCTCCGGGCCGCGGGCGAGGGCGGCGCGTTCACCGGCGGTCAGGTCGCGGCGCACCGCGCGCAGGAACGTCGAGAGCGACGGCACCGGGTCCAGCACCGGTACCGCCTGAGCTGGTGCCCCTCCCGGAACAGCCGGGGCAGGCTTTCCTGCTGCCGCCCGGGCGCGGGCTGCCAGTTGCCGGTGGACCGGCGGACGCGTTCCCCTTCCAGTACGCCAGCAGCACCCGAACCTCGGGCGTGACCTCGAACCGGTCCCCCATTCTGCGGCCCGGACGGGCCGCTGTGCCGGGGTCGGTTTCGGCTTGTGCGAGCCACCGCCACACCGTCCGCTCCGAGACCCTAGACATTCCCCCGCCAGCCGCACATGCCCCCGCGAGAGCCGGCCCTGCCCCCGTAGCCGGAGCAGTTGCTGCACAGCGGGGCCACGCAGCGTGGTCAGTCCGGGGCCCTCCAGCACCGGTGCGGGCACATCCAGCGGCGTGGGGAGCTTTTGCTTGGGGTGCGCTGCTCATGAGACGGGCTCCTGTTGTCTTGTGCTCATCGCCTTCCTCCCTCCCTTTCCGTGCCGCTGGCCGTCACAAATAGGGGCCCAGTCGTGCGCAGGCCTGCTCGAGCAAGGAACGGTCCGCCCCTGGATACTGGCTGCGTTTGGTGAGGGCGTAGAGGTGAGAGGTGATCTTCGCCCAGGTACGGAAATTGCCCCGCGCCACCGTGGCATCAGCCCACTCCACGTCCGCCGGATGGGTGCCCTCCCACACGTCATGGAACATGGCCAGCGTCTCGGAGAGCCGGTCCAGCTCCATGCCGCTGACCTGGTGCCAGGTCAGCACCCTGGAACGCAACGCCGGCGCCCGCGCGATCACCCGCTCCGCGCCCGCCCTGCACAGCAGCAACGCTGCGGCCGTGCCTGGCTCGTCCCACAGCAGCCGCAGGTAGTCCAGCAACGGCGGAGACAGCCGCTGTGCGTCATCGAGGAAAAGCACGCCTGGTTGTCTCAGCGCCTCTGTCAGGGCGCGGTCGGCGGCCTGGGCGCGGTGGGCCAGAGAAGCCGCGGAAAGTCCGCACGCATCCAGCAGGGATCCGCGTATCTGGGGCAGGCCGGGCTTCACCCCGACCACCGCCCGCCAGACCGGTACCCGTGAGGGCAGCAGATGCAGGGCCTGTGCACCGCGACCGTCTTGCCCACCCCAGGTTCCCCGAACACGCACCCGATCCCCCGCGCCGCAGCCGTGCGCCCGACTGCCTCGACCACCTGTGCCACAGCGCCGGTCGAGACCAGGCGCGCCCCGGGCACGAACAGCCGCACCCCGCCACGCGAGGCGGGCTGGCCACCGTTCTCGTCCGGGACGGCCGCAGCAGGCTGTGCTGGTCCGGCGTCGACCACCGGCACACCCTCACCCGGACGCTGCAGCCTCAGCTCGGCCCGGACCCGGTCATAACGCTCAGGCTCCACCCGCCCCCGCGACCCGGCCGTCTCAAGCGGCCGACCCTCACGCAGATCCCGCCTCACCGTGCGCTGCAACGTGCCCAGCGACGGCACGTGCTGAAGGGCGCTGTCGCTTGTCATCTGCCGGTGCAGCGCCGCGACGTTCCCGCCCACCTCGGCCAGCCGTGCCCATTGCTGGTCATCCAGCACGAACCCGCCCGGCCGCTCCACCGGATCCAGCCGGCCCGCCCGCGCCTCGGACAACCACCGCCACACCGTCCCGCGGCGTCACGCCCGCGGCCTCGGCCATCACCCGCACATGCAACGACGAGACCGACTCCGACCCCTGGTCCACTTCCAGTAACCGACGGACCACCACGCTTCGTGTCAGCCGCTCTGCCTCGCTCATACCGGCCAGCACACCCACACCCAGGGACCGGGTGCACAGGAATGAGCAATCCCATGACAGCCACCCACCAGCGTGCTAGCCGACCGATGGCAGCCGCCTGGTCACCTCATGACAGCCACCAGCGCGAGAAGAAGCGACGGCCTACCAGGCCAACGGCCCGTCATTCCTGCTGACACCCAACCCGCTGCCACCACACCCCCAACTCACAGCTGAGGACGTAGCGGGTGGGTGTGAGGTAGCCGCGACGCGGTCCAGGTGCCGCACGTCCACCGCCCGTACGCCCAGCTGTTCGGCCACCTCGGCGCGTAGGAGCTGCTGGCCGGTGCGGCCGGCCTCCACGGCGGCGGCCAGGCCCTCGATCGCCTTCAGGCCCTGGCCGTCGTAGACCGGGTGTCCCCTGTAGGTAGCCGCGGTCCGCAAGGCACTTTGGCGGGCCGGCTCGGTCACGGCGTCCGCCGGGACGACAACATAGATTGCTCAACAATCTGGATGGGGCCCTCGGGGCATTCGTCGCCGTACAGCAACGATCCCTGGTTTCACCTGCAGTTTCTTACTCACTTGATTGTTGAACATTCTTCGGGCTAGATTGAACGCATGACGGTGGAAGAGCCCGGGGTTGCCGAGTCGTTGCGTGCGGCGGATCGGGTGGCCGATGTACTCCGTACGCGCATCCTGGAGGGGGCGTTGGCGCCGGGCGCGGCGTTGCGCGAGGTGTCGATGGCGGGCGAGTTGGAAGTCTCGCGGAACACCTTGCGCGAAGGCCTGCGGCTCCTGGCCTCCGAGGGGTTGGTGGTCCAGCCTCCGAACAAGGGGGCGTGGGTGAAGAGTTTCACCGCCTCGGAGGTGCGCGACATCTACCGCACGCGTCGGGTGCTCGAGGTGCAGGCCGCCACGGAAAGTGCGGTGGCCGGTGACGAGCAGTTCGCGGCGATGGAAGCGGCCGTGGTGACCAAAGAGCGCGCCGAGCAGGCACAGCGTTGGCGTGCGGCGGGCACTGCGAGTCTGCGGTTTCACCAGGCGTTGATCGCAATGTTGGGTAGTTGCCGGATCAATGAATTCTTCCGGACTTTGCTGGCACAGCAGCGCCTGGCCTGGGCGGCTTCGTGTGACGAGGAGAAATTCCAGCAGGGCTGGGCAGTGCGTGATCGCGAACTGTACGAGTTGCTGCGCCAAGGTCGCCGCACTCAGAGCGTTGGTGTGTTGCTGCTCTACCTGGAGGACTCCGAACGGCAGGTTCTCGACGGCCTACGTCAGACATCCACTGTGGAACAGCCGAAACATCAAGGCGCGGATCACCTGCGTTGAGCAAGAGAAGGGGAGCGAGGGAAGCGAATGAGTGGAACCTCAGCATATTACGAACCCGAGACCGGCAGCGTCCTGGATGTTGATCGCGAATTCTACGGCCGGCTCGCCGAGAAAACCGACAGTCGCGAGTTGATCGAGCAGTTCGTGATTCCGATCCGTTCGGGGCGCGCGTGGGAGGTCCCGGCCGGTCATGTGTGCCGGGTGTTGATCACTCCGGAGGGGCCGCAGTGCGGAGACTTCAACGTGTGGAACCGGCACAACCCCAGGGAACGTCTGTGGACCTCGCGCACCCGCCAGTTGCAGGGCACCCACGTGACGCGCTACGACCGGCTGTGGTCAACGCTGCCATATCTGCGTCCGTTGCTGACGGTCACCAACGACACGCTCGAGTGGTACGGGGTCGACGAGGACGGCGGGCGGGTCCACGACCTGCTGGGCGCGCGCTGCGACCCCTATGTGAACCGCATGTTCAACGGCACCGATTTCGACTTCCACTGCCATTCCAATCTCACGCGCGCCGTGTTGCCGTACGGGTTGACCGAGTTCGACGTGCACGACGTGCTGAACATCTTCACTGTCACCGGAATCAACGAAGACGGCAAATATTTCATGAAGCCTTCACCGGCCAAAGCAGGCGATTTCTTCGAATTCTTCGCAGAGCAGGATCTGCTCTGCGCCCTCTCGACCTGCCCGGCCGGTGACCTGTCGGTGCCGATGTGGGGACCGGAGGCCCGTGACCCTATTGAGGTCTGCCGTCCACTGGCGGTCGAAGTCTATCGGCCCGGCGTGGAGTTGACTGCGGGATGGGCTCCGCCCACCCCAGCGGAGTATCAGGGCCTGCACGGCCTGACTGGGACAAGACGCTCAGGCCGCGGATCACTCGCAAGCGAAGGCACAGACCGAGCGTAGCCAGACCCCCGGGAGGCAATCAACTCGCAGCTACACGGGCGCCATCCGCGCTGCACCGGGAAACGACACCCAGCTTCACCACTCGAACGACTCCCTCAAACCCGGTACCCCCAGCACAGCGGCACCCACAGCGGTGAAAAGAGGGACGTTCCCTCAGTGAAAGACAAACGGCGTCCATCAGGCACGGGAATCCGTCGTGGGTGGTTACTGAATTCCTGTCGGGAAATGATGCATCGAGCGGTCTTTTGCTGCGGGATTTTGAGGTGAGTGCTCGAGAATATTCAACCACCTTCTCAGGAACGGTCACCTTCCCAGTCCCGCACCGGGATTCGAGAGCCGGGGCCCATGCAGTGCCCGGCTGCCGAGCCCCAACTGGCCCCTTCTCCTTCAGGGCCGCGCCTTCGGCCGGCTCTTGTGCACTCCAGCCGGTGACTTCGGGCAGTGGGCCGTCCAGGGAGAGCCGACCAGCTCCGGGCAGACGTGGCCGGACCAGGGAGGTCCTGCTGTCGGCCTGCCGGAGCTGCTCACCCGTGGCGCCGTCGACGTCCCACTGACTGGCCTGTGGCCGAGGAGTTGGAGGAGGCGATCGTGTCCCTTTTCGCGGAGTGTGCTGTGGTGAGCGGTGCTCAGTGGCCACACGGTGGGTGGCGGCGTCTTCCGGCGGGTGTTAGCGGGGCGGGGACGAAGGTCAGGCGTGAGTGGTGGCGCGGTCCTCCTCCTGAGCAGTGCCCTTGGCGACGACGCTGCTGGTACGAAGGGTGCGGTACTGCAGGTGACCCGCCCACAGAGCGCCGAAGAGCGCGACGGTACCGAGGGCGGCGCCGACCCAGGCGATGGAGGCGTAGCCGAAGCCCGCGCTGATGGCTATGCCACCGAGGGCGGGGGCAAGGGTGTTGCCGACGTTGAAGGCGGAGGTGTTGGTGGCCCCGACGAGGGTGGGTGCGCCCGGGGCGATGCCGAAGACGCGGGCCTGCAGGATCGGGTTGGTGATGTAGCCGGCGAAGCCTAGGACGAAGACCAGGACGATGGTGACGGCGGTGTTCTCGGCGAGAACGGCGAGGAGGACGGAGGCCGCGACGAGGACGCCGGTGCCGAGGACGAGGGTGCGGATGGGGTAGGTCTCGGCGGCCTTGCCGCCGATGGACATGCCGAGGAGTCCGCCGACGCCGAAGAGGGCGAGAAGGCCGGGTACCCAGCCTTCGGACAGGTTGGTCACGTCGGTGAGCAGCGAGGCCATATAGCTGAAGGTGACGATTACGGCGCCGAAGGTGAATGCGGTGAGGGCGTAGGACAGCCACAGTTGCGGGCGGGCCATGGCTCGCAGTTCGGCGCGGATGGTGCGGGGCTCCTCGGTGGCACCGTGTCCTGCGGAAATGGCGAGCACAGAGCAGATGAGGCTCAGAAGGGTGAGGGCGGCGACGGCCCAGAAGGCGGCGCGCCAGCCAGCGAACTGACTCAGGACGGTGCCGGCGGGAACGCCGACGATGGTGGCGAGAGTGAGGCCGCTGGCGACGATGGCGACGGCCTTGCCCTTGGCGTTCGCGGGCACGAGCGCGACGGCGGTGGCGACGGCGACGCCCCAGAAGCCGGCGTAGGCGAGGGCGCTGATGACGCGGGTGGCGAAGAGTAGCCCGTAGCCGGGGGCGAGGGCACCGGCCACATGGGCGGCGATGAAGACAGCCTGCAGGGTGACCAGGGCGGTGCGGCGGGGCCAGCTGAGGGTGGCCACTGCGAGCAGGGGGGCGCCGAAGACCATGCCGATGGCGAAGGCGGAGATGAGCAGCCCGGCATCGGGGATGGACACGCCCAAGTCATGGGCGATGTTGGGCAGTAGGCCGGAGAGCATGAACTCCGATGTGCCCTGGGTGAAGATTCCCAGGCCGAGGATATAGACGGCGAGGGGCATGGGTGTGCCTCCAAGTGCGCGGATCGGCAGTGGTGTTTCGCAAGCGGCGTGCTGAGCCGTGGCGACGCTAACACATTCTGAAGCGAGCGCTTCAGAATGTGCTACGAGGCTTCGCCGGGCTTGCCGGGTCGCACCGAATGGCGGGCGCGGAGCGTGGCCGCGGTGCGGGGCGGCCTCATGGGCGGCACCTCCCCCTGGCCTCTCCCGGCGTTTTTGTGCGATCGCTTCAAAACGCTTAGAGTGCGACCATGGCGAGGCCCAGGAAGTTCGATGAGACTCGCGCCCTCACCGCGGCGATGAACGCGTTCTGGCGGCAGGGCTACGAAGCGACGTCCACCCGTGACCTGACCGACTGCACCGGCCTGGGGCAGTCGAGCCTGTACAACACCTTCGGCGACAAGCGGCAGCTGTACCTTCGCACCCTGCGCCGCTACTACGAGACCAACACGGAAGAGCAGGCAGTCCTGCTCGACCGGCCCGGCCCCGTCAAGGAACGGTTGCGCGCATGGATGGTGCAGGCGATCGACGCCGACCTGTCGGGCCCCGATGCCTCCGGGTGCTTCGTCATCAATGCCTCGGTCGAGAAGGCCGACGGGGACCCTGACGTCAAGGAGGAGGTGCTGCGCCACTTCACCGCCGTGGAGGAGGCGCTGCGCGGGGCCGTGGCCCAGGGGCAGCGCACCGGCGAGATCGACCCGGAACGCGACGCGGGCACGCTGGCCCGCCAAGTGCTCAGCACTTACTACGGGTTGCGCCTCCTGGCCCGGATTCACGGCGACCGCGGCGCACTGCTCGACGTGGTCGACAGCGCGCTGGACGTCCTCCAGCGCCACCGCAGCGCGACGACGTGGCCCAGCCGCACGGGACCGAGCCGAGGAATGGCTGAGAAACCCCGGTTCAGAGGCCCTGCCGCGGATCCCAACTTTCGCCGGACCCCGCAGAAAATGACAAGGACCTGAGGCGAAGTGGTGGGTAGCCCCTTGCTCTGGTCAGCTACGGGCGAGTTCGGAAACAGGTCTCACCAGCTCAACAACGTCAACCAACCGTGACCAGCCCTCCAGAGCCCGCCGACCGTCCGGTCGGCGGGCTCTGGAGGGTCGTCTACCAATGGTCAGCCAAGCCGGTACTCCCACCCCTCACGCCAGCCGAAATCGGCCTCTACCAGTACTTCCACAGGCTTGCCGTCAATGAGGTGGTCGAATGCCCACCGAGTGGCGACGTGTCCGGTGACCAGGATCCGGGTGTCCGACCAGCGCAAGGGCAGATCTACCAGGAAGCGGCCCACGCGGTCCACCGCTTGCCGCCAGCTCTCACCACCCGGATAGGGCTGGTCGATGCGCTGGGCTCGGCTGCGATACAACTCAGCAGCGGGCATGCCGTTCCCGTCACCGTAGTCGCATTCCCGCAGCCGCCAATCATGCAGCACCGGCATGTCAGTGCCCTCGACTCGCCTGACGCACCAGCGCGACGAGACGCGGCGCCAGGTCGCCACGACCGGCCCGGCCGGGTGGGATCTGCTGACACCTGCGGGCGCTTGCTCGCCGCCCACGAGCCGGTGACGTTGCCCACCGGTGACCTGGTCCACGGCGACTTCCGCCCCGGCAATATCCTCCTCGATAGCGGTCGCATCAGCGCGACATCGAAGCCCTGGGCAGCGGCAGCAGAGACCAGGTGTGGACGGTTGACGAGACCCGTCCGGTCGGTCAGACCGGACGGGATCTTGGCGTTCCGGGGGCATGTTCGAGGTGGCATCCGAACGCGAACGCCTGCTGAGGCAGGGGCAGGTCCGGCGGTCGTCAGCTGGGGGCCGGGGTGGCCGGCCGGGTTGCCAGGTGGTGGGCCAGCTGGGACAGACCGAGCGCGAGGGCGGCGAGCACGGCGGCGATGAGGCTGAGGTTGTTGGTACCGACCCGAGCGATCCCGATGCCACCGACGGCTCCGGACAGGGCGATGGCCAAGTACAGGATGGCCTGGTTGAGGGAGACCAGCACGGAGGCCGAGCCGGGCTCGAGGGCGAGCAGGCGGTGCTGCTGTGGGGTCGTGATCGCGAAGGCAGCGACGCCGTAGCAGAGGATCAGCGCGATCGCTGCCGCGAAGTGCGAGGTGGTGAGCGGGAGAACGAGCAGGCTGACGGTCAACCATGCCAGCGCTGTCGCGACCACGCGTCGGCTGCCGATCCGGTCGGCGAGGACACCGGCGGCGAGGTTCCCAGCCGTGCCGATGGCCCCGAGTGCAAACATCAGAACGGACAGGCGGATGCCGTCGCCGGACGTCGCGGGCTCGAACACCGCTCCGATGTAGGTGTACGGAATGTAGACGGCGGTGAAGCCGACAAGCGTCGTGCCCAATGTGGCGAGGATCCGTCCCTGGGTGAGGGGCCGCAGCCGCTGCCGCAGCCCCGCGGGCGCGGGAACGGAGAGGGCACGGGGCAGCAGTGCCCGTATCCCGAGCATGCCGAGGGCGGCGAGCACGGCGGCGAACCACAGGGTGGCCCGCCAGCCGCACATTTCTCCCAGCATGGTGCCAAGCGGCGCCCCGAGCGTGACGGCGGCGGTGAACCCAGTGACGGTGGTGGCGATCGCCCGGCCGCTGCGTTCGGGCGGCACCAGCGCGGCGGCGGTGACAGATGCGGTCGGCACGAAGACCCCGACCCCGGTGGCCGCCACGATCTGCGCTGCAAGCACCACGGCATACGACGGAGCCAGCGCCGTGCCCAAGCTGCCGACGAGGTACGTGAGCACGGCGAGCAGCAACACACGGCGTCGTGGCCACCTCGCCGTGAGGGTGGTGAGAACCGGAGCCGCCACCGCGCAGGAGAGGGCGAACACGGTGATCACCTGACCAGCCACGGCCATGGAGATGTCCAGTGACGCACTGAGCATGGGCAGCAGCCCCGCGAGGACGAACTCCCCGGTGCCGACCACGAAGACGCCGACGGCCAGTGCGAGCACCCCCCAGCGGCCGGTGCGGGGGACTGCCTGCGCCGGCGGTTGCGCCGCGGCGCAACCGGTCGGTGACAGTTCGGTGGACTCGGTGGACTCGGTGGACATGCGTCTTCTCGCTTCCTGGTCAATGACCCAAACGGAACCGACTGGTTCCGAACTCCAGGACGGTACCGAACGTTTCCGTTTCTGGCCAATGCCGGGTACTCTCGGCCCCATGCCGACGAAAGCCCGGGAACGCCTGGTCCAGGCCGCGGAGAAGCTTTTTTATGCGGAGGGCATCCGCGCGGTCGGAGTGGAACGATTGCTGGCCGACTCAGGTGTCGGCCGCGCCTCGTTCTACCGACACTTCGACAGCAAGGACGACCTCGTCGTGACCATGCTGCGCGGCTACGACGAGCGCTGGCGGAGCTGGTTGGCGCAGGCGGTGGCCGACCGGGGAGGCTCGCCGCTGGCCGTGTTCGACGCGCTGGCGGAGAGCTTTGCCACCGAGGACTTCCGCGGCTGCGCCTCCATCAACGCCATGGTGGAGATCACCGATGCCACCAGCCCGGCCCACCGGGTGGCCGCCGAGCACAAACGCTCTGTCACCGCGTACCTCGAAGAACTCCTCGCCCTGGCGGGTCACCCGGAGCCCGCCGCGCTCGCCGAGCGGTTCATCCTGCTGCTCGACGGCGCGACCGTCACGGCCCTGCGTGAACGCTCCGTCGAGCCCGCACGGCGGGCGAAGGAGATGGCGGCGATGCTGCTCGCCTCCGCCCCAGCCGGTGAAGCGCCGGCCCGCGCGTCCTCGGCTGACCCGGGGAAACCGGTAACGCGGGAAGCGATCTTGATCGAGTCGGGAAGCAATCTTGAAAGCGTCGAGAACCCGCTGGTCAGAACCGTTCGTGAACGCCCCAGGGACAAAGGGGGCGCCCATGGCATGAAGTGGCGTGCCATGTCGGTCGGCTTCCTGCCCTGGGACCGGGCGCACGCCTTCTTCCGCCGCTGGCCGACCACGGGCTGGTCAAGGAATTGCACCGGCTGCGCGCGAAGATCTGCGGGGTTCTGGGGCGAGATGCCGAGCCGAGTGCCGGGGCGATCGGCTCGCAGTCGGCCAAAGCGGACGCCGTCGTCGGCGCCGACAGCTGCGGCTTCGACGGCGGCAAGCTGATCAACGCGCGCAAGCGGCACCTCATGGTCGACACGCCCGGCCTGCTGCTGGGGGGTGATGGTCACGAGCGCGGATGCCGGCGACCGCGCCACCGCCCAGGCCCTGCTGCACCAAGCCGCCGACGCCCACCACCTGCTGGCCATCGTCAGGTGTGGGTCGGCGGGGGCGGCTGCGCAGGCGCGCCAGGACGGCCAGTCGATCTCGCTTCCTTCGTACGGTTCGGTGTGCGCGTCCTTGAGCAGGCGGTCGAGGGTCGTGCGGGCGCAGATGTGCAGCTCGTTATCGTCCCTGGGCCAGGCGATCGAGATCCAGGACAGGGCCGGGACGCGGTTCTCCCAGTCCACCCACCGGCCAGGGAGATCGAAATCGATCTTTGGGGAGGCGGTTGCCTCGATGTAGCCGCGGTGTTCGGGGCTACTCGGTGGTGTGGCCGGGGTCAGGCAGGTGGGGCGGAAAGTGCTGCTCCAGGATCTCCACCCAACGGTTCAGAACGACGAAGCCGGTGGTGTCGGCCTGCTCCCGGACCAGTTCGGTCAGGGCGTCGATGAACGGCTGAACAGGCGTACCCGGCGGCATCGCGGCGGCCTGCTTCAAGCGTTCATGTGCGGCCGGTACGCCAGCAGCCGGCGCCGGGCCGAGCGGCCGGAGCGGGCGGGGCCGGCTACCCCGACGGTGCTCCAGCCTCCCCCGTTCTCGATTCCGGCTGGCAACGGTGCTCCGGAGGGGTAGTCGGGCTCCCGGCCCCCCACCACGCGCTGCGACTTGCAACGATTCCTCCTGCCCTTGCGCACGGAAGGGGGGACCTCGCTGTTTGCCCTGCTCGGTACCTCGAGGGCGGGGCGCACCCGTCACCTACGCGTCCCCGGGGCGAGGACCAGCGTCTGACTACGCGGCAGCACGGTCCCGGCCGACGCGTAGCCAGACGAGTGGTGGCCTGGGCTGACGCGCAGGACGCGCAAAAAACCACCCCCGGGAGTAAGGACCTCCCACCGCAGTTGCCGCGTCGGCCCGGCCGGCTCGACGGACCGCACCCCCACGCCCGCCTCCCAGTCCTTCAGGTGCGGCTCACGGAGAGATGTCGGGCTGCGCGCCGCCGCTTACCACGCAGGCTGAGCTGGGCCGATGCCGCTGCCTCCCAGGCAGTGATGTGACCCCTGGTGTGACCCCTGTCCAGACCTGTCCCACGACCCGCTGCTGCCCTGTCCGGCCCTGTCCCGCCCTTGTCCGGGAGACAGGGCGCGGACAGCGGCAGATACAGGGGATGAGCTGCCAGGACAGGGCCAAGAAGCCGAGTCCAAATCCCCCGTGCTCCGGCGCCCGGGCCCCGGCCGCCGACAGGACATCAACCTCCCCACATTCAGAGGGAGGTGTCAGCGGCGCCGGCCAGGTTGACCACCACGCGTGACCTGCAGCGATACAGCACGGCGACAGGGCTACCCGCAACCACCCGCACAACCAGTGGCACAACCAGCCGCGCAACCAGGGGCAACCGGACAGGCCCGCAGCGGACCACGGAACCGGGCCGGCAGCAGCCGGGAAGACCACCGCCCTCCTCCACGTCGGGCGGGCCTGTCACCTCGCTCACGCCCAGCAGAACCCGGCATCGGCTGGGCCCGTGCATGCTCCGGTACCGGTCGCCTACGTACTGGTCCCGCCCGGGGCGAGCGCGAAGGCCCTCGCGACCGAATTCGCCCGCTACCTCGGCATTCCCCTCACCATCCGGATGACGCAGGCCCAGATCACCGACGCCGTCTGCCACACCTGCAACCAGGCGGGCGTGCGGCTGGTCCTCATCGACGGGCTCCACCGGCTCAACCCGCGCACCACGACTGGCGCGGAGACCGCGGACCTGCTGAAAGACCTCACCGAACGCATCGGGGCGACGTTCGTGTACGCGGGCATCGACGTGACCGGCACCGCTTTGTTCTCCGGGGTGCGCGGGGCCCAACTCGCCGCACGTGCCGGCCTGGTGGAATGCGGGGCGTTCCCGGCGCGCCTTGGAAGACACGAGCCGTTCCGTGAACTCATCGCCGGGGTCGAGGCAGCACTCGACCTGAGCGCGCACCGGCCCGGCACCCTGGCCCGCCACGCTTCTTACCTCCACCAAAGGACCGCAGGACGGGTCGGGAGCCTCACCCGCCTGATCCGCCAGGCCGCGATCACCGCGATCTGCGACGGCAGCGAACGCATCACCAAACCATCCCTGGAAGCCATCCGGCTCGACCACCTCGCTGAAACCCACCACAGCACACGAGGCCGCCAACCATGCTGACCAGGCACAACACCGTTGACCAGCGAGAACACGAACAGTGCCATTAGACGCAGAAACCATCTGCGGCAAAACCCGGCATTCTCACCGAAGTTGACACAACACCAGGCCAGAGCGCCTACCACCCCGGCCCGACAGCGCCTCAGACGGTTCTCAACCGACCTTCAGCACCCCAGCCCACAACCACCCCCACACCCCAACCCACACCAGAGGCTCGATACCCCAGGATCCGCGGGCCGTTCCTGGCTGACCGCTCGTCAGTCGCCCTGCCGCGGGCTCCTGGCAGGAAAACCGACTGTAGCTGTTAGGGTTCCGCACTCTATGCTTCCTGAGCTGCGCATACTCTTCCGGTCTGCCCTGGCTGTAACGGTGCTCGCCTCTTTGCTGGGGGTTCTGCTCTCGTACTACCGCATCACGGCCGGCGCCGCTTTCGTACTGATTCTGGTCAGCCTTGCCGGCAGCTGGGTTACTGTCATTTTCGGCTTGATCCTGAGCCGTAAGACGAAGCTCGAGCGCAGAGCGCGGTACGAGCGCGTGTACCCGACCCGCGACGCGCTGCTGCAAGCTCTGGACGACGCGGCGATCCGTACCGTCCGGGACAGCAAGGGGCGCGTGCACGCCGTCCGCGCGCTGCGCAAGCAGGTGCCCGACGTGCCGCTTGCCGAGGCGCTAGCAGTGGTGGATGGCCTCTAGGGCGTGTTTGAGATGTGGTCACAGCGTCTGGCGTATCAACGTGATCTGAATGGTCGCCTGGTAGCGGACGGCGAGCTTGTCGTGCCTTGTAGCGACGCTGCGGGCCTGTTTGAGCAGCCCGATTCGGCACTCAGCCTTGTGCCTGCGCTTGTAGACCTCGCGGTCGAAGGGGGGAGGGTGGCCGCCCGCCGAGCTCCGGCGCAGCCGGTGGCCGGCCTGGTCGCGCTTTTCCGGGATCGTGGGCGGGATCTGCCGACGACGCAGGTAAGGGCGGATCGCCCGGGACGAGTATGCGCGGTCGGCGATCAGGCGCGACGGCCGGGTACGAGGGCGTCCGCTGCCGGCCCGGGCGACATGGATCCTTGCCGTGAGGCGGTTGAACTGCGGTGCGTCCCCGCGCTGTCCGCCGGTGATCGTGACGGCCAGGACGTGTCCAGAAGCGTCCGCTGCCAGGTGGATCTTTGTCGTCAGGGCGCCGCGTGAGCGCCCCAGCGCGTGGTCGTCCGGCTCGGCCGCCAGGCCGTGCGGGGAGGGCCGGCCCGGATCACCAGCCCTTTTTTGCGGGCCCCGGCAGCGTGCTGGTGGGCACGGCACACGGTCGAGTCGACGGAAACCTCCTACTCGATCACACCGTCGGCATCGGCTTTGATCTGGAGCTCTTCGAGGATGCGAGGCCAGGTGCCGTCGAACTGCCATCGCCGGAAGACCGGGTACGCGGTCTCCCACGGCCCGGACCGCTCGGGAACATCCCGCCAGGGTGAGCCGGTTCTCGCCCGCCACCAGATCCCATCGAAGACCTGACGCCGGTCCCTCGGCGGACGCCCCATCTTCGGAATCGGCGGCAACAGCGGCTCCAGCCGTTCCCACTGTTCATCGGTCAGATCCCCACGAGCCATACGAGACCGCTCCATTGGCAAGATCAACATTCCGGGGATTCCTGGGCCCCACGAGTCACCTTGCGGTTCTGGCGCGTGACACCTCAGCAACCGGCGAACGTGCACGTTGTTCTTCTGCGATCCCCAAGTCCGGCTGTCGGGCGCCGCGGAGTGGCTCACCGCAGCTTGCCGGGGGAGCTCACTGCGTCGGCTCGGGGAACATGACCGTCATGACGCCAGCGGTGAGGGCCGCCACATCTGTGGCGGGGTCCACCGCCGCCCGCAGGCCGAGGCTGCCGCCCAGCGCGCCCAGCACCACGACAACCTGTTCCAGCGGCATGGCCGGCTGGATGTGCAGGCGTCGGCAAGCGCCCTCCAGCAAAGCGACGATCTGCTCCTCATGGCGGCGCTGAGCGGCCACCGAGACGGCTGCGGCCTCGGGATGACTCGTGGCCGCGGCCATGAACTCCATGGCGGCGGTGCTCCACCTCGCCGCGTCGCGGTCGTCGGTGAAAGCGCTCGGGATCAGTGCGGCGATCAGTTCCTGCCGACTGGACACCCGGTCCAGGGTTTCGCCGAGCAACTGCAGATGCGCCTCGGTGTGGGCATCGACGACGGCCTGCCACAAGCCCTCCTTGCCTCCGAAGTGCTTGTACACGGCGCCGCGCGTGTAGCCGGCCTCCTCGGCGATCTCGTCGACCGTCGCCGCCAGGAACCCCCGGCGCTGGAGCACCGAACGGCCTGCCTCCAGCAGCCGCTCGTGGGTGACCTGCTGCTGCTCGGCCCGTGTCAACCTGCCCACCTGACCTACTCCATTCAGTAACAGCGTGTTTCCAGAAACGCTACGTTACTATAGTGGGGTCGCTCGGCGCTTCGGATAAGGCAGGAGTCGGCCCGGTAATGAGCGAAAAAGTGGCCATCGCGGCGGGAGCAGTCGGCGCGCTGACAGTGCTCTGCTGGGTGGCGGACCATGCGCTGCTGTGGCTGGAGGCCCGCGGCTGGGTGTACTGGCGAAAGAGCAAGGGGCTGAAAGCCATGGGTGTGGATCTGATGCTGGAAGGTTCCCCCGCGGCGAAGGCGCTCGAGCGGGCGATGCAGGACGAGCGGATGCGCAAGAACGCACGGCTGACCGAAGAGCCGCCCTTCGACGTCGACCTGGACGCCGGCACGGTGCGGATCCGAGGCGAGATGAAGGGCGGCGGAGTCAAGGCCATGAGCGTGGACGGCAAGGCGGCGACGCGTGAGTGAAGTCGTCCCCTACCTGGTGGCGTCCGGCTGTCTGATCGCGGTGACGGGGTTCTTCACCTGGCTGAAGCGCGTGATGCTCCGCCGCGGACTGGCCGGGTCCGCTCTACGCGGCGCGTTGGCCTCCTACGAGGAGGCCATGCGCATCACCTCCCACGAGTCCCACATCGAGATCCGCGCCCAGGCCGACCGACAGACACCGGTCGTCACCGGCGACCCACGGTGGACCGGCCGCACCGCAGCGGGCACGAGCGCGGCCCGCACGCGGCGGCCCCGCCGCCCAAGCAGGCGCCGCCTGCGCCGATGGTTGGGCCGCTAGCCGCCCGAGCGGCAACTGCGCCGACGTGCTCCTGCTCGGCGGTCACCGCTGCTATCGGTGCACACCCCCAGACCGGGACACCTTGCCCCTGACCACCGAGACCCACACCCCAACCGTGTGGCCGGCGTACTCGCTACTACGTCTCAAACTCCCCCTGGAGCCCTGAGACCCCTTGCAGGTGGCCACCGTCCGCAGGGCGCCTCGGCACGCCAGCTCGGTCACTGCGGCGCTATTGGAGGCAGTCACCGCGCAAGGCCCACACCGGTGAAACGCGGATGACACCTCAGCGCTGAAAGATCCATGACGTCCATCACGCAGTGCACGGCTGCCGGGCCCAGACTGACCCACCTCCGTCAGGGAGCCGCGCCTTCGGCCGGCTCTTGTGCGCACCAGCCGGTGACTTCGGGCGGTGGTGCCGTCCAGGGAGCACCGACCAGCTCCGGGCAGACGTGGCCGGACCGGGGAAGTCCTGCTGTCGGTCTGCCGGAGCTGCTCACCCGTGGCGCCGTCGACGGCCCACTGACTCTCTGCGGCCGAGGAGTTGGGGCAAGCCGGTCGTGTCCTTCTCGCGGGGTGTGCTGTGGTGAGCGGTGCTCAGTGGCCACACAGTGGGTGGCGGCGTCTTCCGGCCGGTGTTCTTTGGCCGGAGCGGCTGGAGTGGCGGAGTCTGCGCTGTTCCGCGGAGTCGGTCAGACGCGGCAGGCGGGCTCGCTCCAGCGGGTGGGTGACGAGACGGCCGCTTTTGTGGTGGGTGGCCGGAAGGGGGATGAACACGGTGGCGCGGAGGGAGGGGCGTGCCCCGTGGGGCACGGGGGGTGGGTCATGCAGCTCTGTCGGGTGTTCGTCGGGTTGTGGAGTGTCGCGGTGTGGACGTCCAGAGCGGTGTCGGTGAGGCGGGCGGTGGGCAGCTGGGGTATCGAGGCGGCGGTGTCGCAGGGCGCGGCCAGTTGGGCTGCCAGGTGTGGGTGGGCGGTGGGGGGTGGTCGTGTGGAGGCGGTAGGAGGTCTGGCTGCGGTCGGCAGGCGGGCGCAGGGGGCGGGGTGAAGGCGTATTCGTCGGCTGTCGGTGTCACCGGCAGGCGCAGCCGGTGACACCGGGGAGCGGGCCGTCCGGGGAGTACCGATCTGCTTCGGGCAGGCGTGGGCGGAGGCGCCGGGAGCGCGGCCAGGCGCCGAGCTCCCGGGCTGGGAAGAGGAACACAACACTTCCCATCGCAGAGTCCGTGCCCGGTGGCTGGTGGTCTCTGCTGGGAGCCGGTAGCTCTTGTACGGCGGCGCCCCGGCGTTCACAACCGATCCCTTCGAGGTGATCAAGATTTCTTGAAGGTCTTCTCAGCCGTCCGGGCCCGCCGTTTGAGTTGACGGCGCCTTCTCTGCCTCCGGTTTTGGTATGTCAGTGCCTGGTCGGTGGCTTGATGAGGTATATCCGGCGGGCCAGGTCCAGCGCGGTCAGCAGTACCCGGGCGCCGTTCCAGTCGTACCTGCGGGGCTGTCGCCATACGGAGCCGTTGTCGCCGCTCGGGTCGGCCGCGTGTGCGTTTGCGACGACTGTAGACCGGTCGGTCCAGTCGTGGAGCTCGTTCTCGTGGTCGCCCACGGTCCAGTCCTGTCCTCCCCGGATGTGTTCGGCGATCAGTCGGGGGATCACCTGGAACCGTGCCCCTTCGGCCAGAGCCACGGCCAGCGTCTCGACGTGGTCGCGCAGCCTTCCGTTGCCCGGGCCCGGGTCGTGGTCGAACAGGGTGCGTACTGCATTCCGCAGATGGCCCCGGCCGACTTGGATGCGGGTGGCGTCGCGGTAGGTGACGGGGAAGGGGAAGCGCGACCTGTCGGCGTTCGGGTACACCTGTGCGGGGATCATGTCGCGGTCGCCCTCGGCGAACGTGTAGACGGTCTGGCGGTTTCCGTGCTCTACGTAGAATCCCAGCAGGTAGGTGTCGGATCGGCGGAAGAGCGCGCGGACCATGCCGCCGTGGATGTTGTCCCGTTCGGCCAAGCGTCCGATGTTGATCGACTGGAAGGCGTTGGCGTCGGGGTTCCGGATCAGATAGCCGGTCCCGGGCTGCTGGGCGGCCTCGTCCCCTCGCAGGGCTCTGCGGATGTTCGCGATCGTGTGGGTGTAGAGGTTGGCGAATTCCTCGTCGCTTCCCACTGCCCTCGGCTGCGGCTGGCTCTGGCTCTGGCTCAGCGGCCGGCCCTGGGCCTGTACCTGGGCGGGCGCGTGCTGTCCGGCCCGGGCCTGTGCACCGTAGGTGAGCGTGCCTCCCGCGCTCAGTGTGCCTGCCAGCACCGCGACCACAACCCCTGCGCTGGCCAACCGCCGCCGGGCCGGCCTGTGTTCAGGTGCTCGTGTCATCTCTCGTCGGCCTTCCATGTCAGGCCCAGAACTCGAACTCGGCCTGCAGCGTGCCCTTGGAGATCCGGCCCCCGTCGCTCCAGTAGAGGGCCTTGTACTCCTTGCCCTTCGTCAGCTTCGTGTCGATCAGGGTGGAGCCGTAGGCGCCGCAGTTGGAGGTGCCGCAGGCCCAGTCCCAGGTCACGCGTTTGCCGTTGCTGTCCAGGATCTCGATCCAGTCCCACCCGTCGTACGGGTCCCGCCCGGAGGGCGTCATCCAGGTCACGTTGACGCCTTTGATGTGGGACTGGTACCACCAGCCTTTGAACTGGCCCGGCGACACATCACTGATCAGGAACTCGGTGTTGAGCTTGTCTCGCTCCGCGGTGAGGTTCCTGCGGCCCAGGCCTTGGTCCGTCGGCGGCTGCCAGCTCTCACGCGTCGAGTCGGCCGTCGGAGCCGCCTGCGCAGCGGCCTTCGCCGGCTCCTCCGGGCCCTGCGTCGTCGCGGAGGCTGAGCCCAGCGCCACCGCGGTGAGCAGCAGAGTACTTGCCGCGGCGGCCGCCGCCAGCGCGGCTGGGCGACTACGGGTATAGGCCATCGTCTTCCTCTCCTCGTTGCTGCGGCTCTTCGTGAAATGCATGGGTCCTCTTTCTTGTCGGCATCTCCCCGGTGGGTGCATCGGCCAGTGGGTGCATCGGCCAGTGGGTGCATCGGCCGGTGGGCCGGCGGCGCGGGGATGGGGTGGGTCTTGCTGTGGTGGCCGCCTCACCTTGGCCACAGCGGCCCGCGCTTCGCCACAGGTGTGGGGCGGGATGGGATGTCAGAACGTTTTCCCCTGGCTGTCCTGCAGGGATGCGGGCGGGTGGAATATCCTCTGGGACGGGCTGAGGGGGGCGGTCATGACGGATGCGGAAGTGGGCAGTCTGGCGGCGCTGCTCCAGGAGCTGAAGGACCGCACTCCCTTCAGCTACAGCGCTCTTGCCAAGCGGCTGGGAGTGAGTCCCTCCACCCTCCACCGCTACTGCCGCGGCACCACCGTGCCCGCCGACTACGCCCCCATCGAGCGTTTCGCCCGCCTGTGCAAGGCCACCCCCGCCGAACTGGCCGAGGTGCACCGGCGGTGGGCGCAGGCCTACGCACACCGAACCTCCGCCGTGCCGACAGCTCCCGCCACCCGGAATCCACAAGAGGGGCCTGTCTCCCGTCCCGCCCCGTCGCCTCCCGCCCCCGGGGCGGCTGCGGTGAACGGGCCGGGGCCGGTGGCCTCGGTTCGCGGTGTGGCGGGGCGAGTTGCGGGGTTGGTCATTGCAGCGGCGGCCTTGGTGTTATCCGCTTTGACCCCGGGGGCCGCCCGCGCACCCTCCGGCCCTGCGCAAGCCGCCATGGAGACCGCCCCCACAACCTGCCTGGTCAACGTCGCTACGGAGCGCAGGCGGTGCTTTTCGACTTTCCGTGAGGCCATCGCCGCCTCCACACACGGAAGGATCACCAACGCGCCTGTATCGGCCCGGAAGGCCGCACGCGACGGACGGCTCATCGACAGGCTCCGCGAGCCCACCACCGCAGGGGGGCAGGAAGTACGGCTCGGCATCCTTTACCAGGGCCGGAACTACGGCGGCAACGCCTGGGTAATCACAGGCAGCAGCATCTGCAAGACCGGAAACGGCCGGGACCACACACTGGATCTCCCCGGCCAGGAGAACATCGGCATCAGCTCGATCGTCCCCGTGAACTGCTGGGTGGAACTCTTCACCGGAGCCCACCAGACCGGCCCACGCCAGGAGTACCACCAAGCAACCCCGCACATCGGAGATGTGATGGACGATCAGGCGGAATCGGCGGCCTTCCTGTAAACCCCGCAGCACTTCACGGTCATTGATTTCTCGTCATGGAGCCCGGGGGCCCCTCGCCCCTCAGCCGAGGCTCGGCGGGACGGGGCCCGTACAACGCCCGGCCGCCGGACCCGGACTGGCCGATCTCGGTCATCAGGGCCGGGCTCTCGGTCAGTTCTTCGTCACCACGTCCGGTGACAATCGAGCAGCAGGCCGCCGAGCGGGCCGCCGACCAGCACCCGGTAAGGGGCGGCCGGGGCGGGCGTAGGGGTGCAGGTCGCCGTGGGTCACTGCCGAAGGCCCGCCCGGGGTCAGGTGGTCGGCATGTTGCAGGTGCTTCACGTCGGTCCCGCGCACGCCCGGGTGCTCGGCCCCAGGGCGCGTGCAGGAGCTGACGCCCGGTCCAGTCCATTTCCTTGTACGGCGGCGGAGTGTTGGAGGGCTTCGATGTCCCGGCTGTCGTGGAGGGGTGGCTTAGGGGGTGTCGGGCGCATGACCGGACCGGCACCGCTGGCCCTCACCGCCACCGACACCCCACCGCCGCAAGGTCGCATCCGAAGCGGGGCGTTCCGGGGTCGGCCACCCGTTCCTCAGAAAGGCCGGCCGGTGACAGAGGTTGGTGGCAGGTCGGGGCGGCATATCTCGCAGGCGCCGAGTTTGGCTTGGACGTCGCTGCGCGGAACGGACTCGATATCGTGAATATCGTGCCCTTTCCGTTGTGCGTACCGCTGCCCGTCCTTGAGGCCCTCGCAGTTCGGTGTGCGGTGGTAAACACTACCGCCCTTGGTGACGTAAACCCTTCGCGGAAGGTTCGACTGGGCTGAGCGGCAATGGTCGCATTGAGAAGACGGGAGGAACATGACTTCGCAGAAGTCGTCAACCATGACTCATATTCTACGGGGCTGCTCCTCCCGTGACCATGCCATATCAGTCAATCAACGTCGCGATCTGGGGTTGCATCGGCGGCTCCTGAAAGGGTGACAGTTCGAAGCATCCAGGGATTTCGTTAGTCGGCTCATCCCGCGCTGGGAAGGGGGCATGGAAATGCCGGTCGTCCGGCTCCGGTAACACCAGGTATATCAGGAGGCGGGTTTCCCTGAGTGGGTGGGATTTTCTGTGAGGTCATCTGTGTCTGTCCCAGGACTGCGGGGGCATTGTCTTCACAGCCGGCTCCGGGAAGGCAATCACGGCCGCTTCGGGCCGCGCTGGAGGGCTTCCCGGCGGCCGCATCTCATGACGGTGCCGACCTTGGGCTTGCTCGTGCAGACCGCTGAGGCGTGACGCCTGGTGGGCCCACGAGCCCGTGGTCGCCGTGTGCTCGATGGAAAAGCACGGGGTCCTGGAGCGGTTCGGAGCCGCACATCACCAGCCTGATCCAGCTCGGCCTGTGGGCCGGGCAGGGGACGGTCATCGTGTTCGCTACCTGCGTCTCTCTCGTGGATTGTGAGGGCGTCGGCGCACCGGATGGGGTCTGTTAGACGGTCCGTAGGCTCGCTGGAGGCCCTTTTGGCGGACGGAGAACGTCTCTGCGGCCGGTCTCAGTCGACGGCTTTCGATCCCGGCGTCGTAGGGCCGTGGGGCCGTGGGAGCGCGCACGGAACCGCCAGCGATCCGGGGCAGGCCTGGGGCAGCGGTCCATGACAACGTCCGCATTCCTGCGGGCTTCCGGCTCGACCTGCTGCCACGCGCGCGCCCTGGCCGCACCCGGGTGGCAGAAAAAGGGCGCGGAGTGCCAGGAACTGGAGATCGCAAGTATGGCCAGCGATGCGGAAGGGACGTACGACGGTGTGGCTGGCTGAGCTTGGGCTCTCGGAAGCGATCGAGTAAGGCATCCTCGGCGGGTTGGAGATCGACGTACGGGAGATCCGCGGCCCCTCACCCGTGTTGAGGCTCTCGGAGGAGGCGCAGCGAGGTCGGCGTCCTGGCCCTCCTGCAGACCACGTTCCTGGAGCACGCGGCCGCGCGTTGCCTCTGCGTGGTCATGACTTCCACCGACGCGTGGAGGCGGTGGAGGCTCTCTAGAAGGCGTACCAGTCCGGCGTCGAGCATGATGCGGTCAACCATCTGTTCCAGGCTGCTGCTGGTGCCGATCACCCTCCGGCCCTGCCCGGCCCGTCCGGGAGACAGGGCACCGACCGGGGCAGACGGGGGAGCTGGCAGGCCAGGAAGGCCCAGCCCGAACGCCCCTGGATCTGGGAGGCACTGCGGTCTTCGTCCTGCGCTGTGTGCCAGGCATGCGGTGCGGGGGTGGTGCCGGTGGAGGACAAGCCGAGGCGGTGCCGGTCTGAGTACAAGCGCTGCCGCCGCCCGCTGCCGCGGAACGCGTCCTCGCGCCGCCGGTGCAGCGGTCCGAACTACGCGGCCGACGCCAACCGGCTGCGCCGTCGGCGTGCGTGAGCGAGCGGGCCTGGGAGCTGATGGGCTGTCACGGCCAGTGCCAAGGTCGCTCGAACCTGCGCACGAGCGCAGGACAGCAGGACCGGCTCCCGGCTGGGCGGACCTGCGCCGGGCCGGAGTGGCGGGTGGTTCTGTAGGCCGCGAACCGCTGCTGCCGGCCCTCGCGATCGGGTTCGCCGTCCTGTGCGTACCGCTGCTGCACGGTCAGCGATTCCCTTTGTCTCGCTGCTGCTGTTGGTGTGGTGTGCCGGGATGGTGGGCTCACGGGCTGTACGGCGGTCACAGCGGCGGTGAGCGCCGGGGTCTTCCCGGCGCGGGTGCGTGCCGCGGGTATCGGCTTGCCCTGCTTGCTGGCCATGGCCCTCTTCGGCTGCACCGCACCCCTGCGTCGGCACCCTCTTCGAGGAGCTGGAGCTGCCGGACGCCTTCCCGTGGTATCGGTGCTGTGCCTGCTGTCCGCGCTGGGTATCCGCGGCTGACGGAGCGGGCCCGAGGAGACCTGGAGCGGTGACCGGCGAGCGGGTGCGCTCGGGTGTCAGCCGTCGAGGAGCCGTGCGGGGCGGTAGGGCTCCAGGGTGGGCTCGGCGCGGCCGGTGTGCAGTTCGGCCGCTATCAGCTCGGCCAGTCCGGCGGCCAGGGTGACGCCGCTGTGGGTGACGACCACATAGAGCATGCCGGTGGAGGGGCCGTTGCGGTCTCCGTCGCCGGGCATCGGTGCTGTGCCGGGGAGGGGGCCGATGACGGGGCGGCCGTCCAGCGGGAGTGGGCGTACGCACATCCGGCGCTCGAGTACCCCGGCCCCGGCCAGGCCGGGGACGAGGTCGCGGGCGCGCGCCAGCAGAGTGGCTGCCCAGCGGTCGATTTCGGCGGCGGGTGTGTGCAGGTCGACTGGTACGTCGCCGGACTCCAACTGCACGGTGGCGCCGCCGTCCTCGTCGTGGGGGCGCAGGTGGACGCGCGGGGTGTGCACGATCCGCCTCAGCGGTCTCGCCACCGGCCCAGCCCGTACGACGAGTCCAGGGGCCGGTGAGCCGACAGCCGACGGGTCCACGATCGGCAGCGGCTCCCCGGCCAGGGCGGTCACTTCGGGTGTCCACCGGCCCGCGCAGCACACCACCGTGTCCGCCCGGAGGACGTTCCCGTCAGCGGTATGGATGAGCCAACCGCCGTTCTTGTGGCGGGGATCGGGCCCGTGCCCGGCCGTGGGCTCGGTGCCGAAGTCTTCGCGTTGCAGGCCGGTGACGTGGCCGGCACGGCCGGTGCGGATGCTGCCGCCTGCGGCGCGCAGCCGTTTGAGCACGGCGGTGACGAGCCGTTCAGTGAGCACGTAGCCCTCCTCGGGGAACCAGGCGACCTGGGCCACGTCCGCGGGCAGCCGCAGGGACGGTTCGAGTGCGGAAGCCCGTTCAGGCGTGATGAATTCGGCCGGGTAGCCCCACTGCCGCAGCCGTTGTACGCGCTCGGTGAGCCGACCGCCCTCCGCGGGGTCGTCCGGGTCGGCGGGCGCCGGGTCCGCCCAGCGCATGTTGCCCACCGGCCGGTACCAGTCCGCACCGTCGGCCTCCTCGGCCAGCCGCGCCCAGGCACCGAGCGAGGCGATACGCAGTTCGTGGTAGCCGCGGTCGGTCACCCCGTTGGAGTTGAGCCAGGCCAGACTCCAGCGGGAGGTACCGTGTCCGGGCTCCCCGCGGTCCAACAGCGTGACGGCGGGCGCAGGTACGCCGGGCTCGGGTACGCCGGGGGCCGGGCCGTTCGCTGTGCCGAAGGGTACGGTGCGCTGCGCCAGCCGGTGGGCGAGGGTGGCGCCGAGCACTCCCGCGCCGATGACAGCCACATGGGTGGGATGGTTCATGCACATTCCTCCTCGGATCAGCAGCCTGCCGGAAGCGACTCCCCCGACAGCATGCGCGACCGGGAGGACACTTTCACCCTGACGAGGTGCGACTGACGGCGCTCAGCTCCGGCTGCACAGATGGCTTCACCGCTTCAGGCAGTGGCTTCACCGCTACCGGCAACCCGCTGCCGAGCGCCGAGTACCCGGTGCCGAGTACCGGGTGACAAGTGGCCGGGTAGCAGTGCATCGCGGAACAT
Source organism: Streptomyces sp. CA-250714 (assembly GCF_050936705.1). Taxonomy (NCBI): domain Bacteria; kingdom Bacillati; phylum Actinomycetota; class Actinomycetes; order Kitasatosporales; family Streptomycetaceae; genus Streptomyces; species Streptomyces sp. CA-250714. The sequence goes on from NZ_JBNJMI010000002.1 coordinate 35,597, forward strand.
CCGGCCCAGGAAGCCCGCGCGGTCAAGGCATTTGACGGCCAGTCAGCAGGACGGTGGTGGAGCGATGGAGTCCCGCGAGATGAACGTGGTGTCCAGCACGACGCGTTCGGGGCCGGCCTGCGCGTGGCCCTCGATGCGGGCGATGAGAGCCCGCACCGCGCGGGCGCCCAGCTCCTGGACGGGCTGGGCCACCACGGACAGGCGCGGGCGGATGACGCTGGTCCAGTCGGCGTCGTCGAACGTGATGAGGGAGATGTCCTCGGGCACCCGCAGCCCTGCCTCCTGGATGGCCGAGAGGGCGCCCAGGGCGATCAGGCTGTCGGTGGTGAACAGCGCGGTCGGCGGCTGGGGAAGGCTGAGGAGTTCGGCTGCCAGCGCGGCGGGGTCCTGGCCGTGGACGCCGAGCCGTACATAGGTGTCGGGGTCCTCGATGCCGGCCGCGAGGAGGGCGGCGCGGAAGCCGTTGACCCGCTCGACGCCCGTCGAGACCTGCGCGGGCGGCTGCGCACGCCGGCCGGGGCCGTGCCCGCCGTAGGGGCCCCTCCCGTCGCCCTCCTGCCCGTCCGCCCCGTCCTTGCCGGTCTCCCCCTGCCGCCCCTCGGCGTGGGGCCAGTGTTCGCCGCTGCCGCCCAGCGTGACCATGCCGATCCGGCGGTGTCCGGCCTCCAGCAGCCGGCGTACGGCATCCTCGGCCGCTCCCCGGTTGTCGACGGTCACCGTGTCCGTGCGCAGTGACGGCACCTCGCGGTCCAGCAGGACGAGAGGGCAGCGGGCCTCTCGCAGGGCGGCCAGGTGCGAGGTGCTGGAGGGGGAGGCCGGGGCGGTGATGACGCCGTCGACGTGCTTGTCGAGGAGCATCTTGACCGCCGAGAGCTCCTGGGTGAGGTCCTCGTCGGTGTTGGCCAGCAGCACCTGGTAGCCCGCGGCGCGCGCGGTGTCGGTGATGCCGCGGGTGACGCCTGCGAAGAAGGGGTTCTGTATGTCGGCGACCACCACGCCCAGCGTGTGGGTACGCCCGGTGATCATGCTGCGGGCGAGCTGGTTGGGGCGGTAGCCGAGTTTCCCGGCCGCGGCGTGCACCCGCTCCCGCGTCTGTGGGCTCACCGAGCCGTAGTCGGCGAGCGCCCGGGAGGCGGTGGAGCGGGAGACTCCGGCCTCGCGGGCTACATCGGGGATGGTGGCGGGGCGCTGGGTGCGGTGACTGGTCATGGCGGCAACAGATTATCCGCTGCACCGGTATTGACGCTGTCGAAGCGGCGGTGGGAAGGTTCTCACCACTGCGGATGGGAACGTTCCCAACGACGCCTCTCCGCGCGATTGGGAACGTTCCCACCCTGGGGGCTTTCCCTTCGTCCGTCCGCCTTCGTCAGATCTGGAGAAGAACCGCGTGACCACCGCAACCCTGCCGCTCAAGCCCATCAACCCGGACTTCGAGGAGACCGTCTCCTTCGCGCTGGGGCAGCGCGAGGCCGCCCGCGACTTCGTCGAGGGCATCACCGGCTCCGAGGCCGGGCTGCGCAACGTCTTCCTGGTCGGCTGCGGCGGCTCGCTGGTCGCCTCGTACGCCGTGCACCACATGCTGGAGACCCGCGCCCCGTTCCCGGTCTTCCACATGAACAGCGCCGAGTTCCACCTCCGCCGGCCCGCGCTGCTCGGGGAGGGCTCGCTGGTCGTGGTCGCCTCGCACACCGGCACCACCAAGGAGACCGTCGCCGCCGCCGAGTTCGCCCGGGCCGCCGGGGCCACGGTCGCCGCGGTGACCCGGCTGCCGGACAGGCCGCTCGCCAAGGCCGCACACACAGCCTTCACCTACGGCAGCGAGGACACCGTCGCCGCACCCAAGCACGTGCTGTTCGGTCAGCTCGGCCACGCGCTGCTGGAGAAGTCCGGGGTGCCCGGGGACTACGCGCGGCTGCGTGCCGCCTATGAGGCGCTGCCCGGCGCGCTGCACGCGGCGCAGCTGGAGTCGGAGGAGCTGTGCCACGCCATCGCCGCCGGCCTGGCCGACGAGGAGGTGACCTATGTGCTGTCCGCCGGCCCCAACTACGGAGCCGGATACGGCTTCACCATGTGCTACCTGATGGAGATGCAGTGGAAGCACGGCGGCAGTTACCACGCCGGCGAGTTCTTCCACGGCGCCTTCGAGGTGGTCACCGAGGATCAGCCGGTGCTGCTGATGCTCGGTGAGGACGGCACCCGGCCGATGGCCGAGCGGGCGAAGACCTTCCTCGACCAGTACACGCGGAAGGCGTACTACATCGACACCCGCTCGCTCTCGCTGCCCGGCATCCCGGAGGACCTGCGCGGCGAGATCAGCCCGATCGCGCTCAACACGCTCGCCAGCCGTCTCGCGCACCACTACGAGGCGGTGCGCGGCCACGACCTGGACAAGCGCCGCTACATGTTCAAGGTCGAGTACTGAGACACACGGAGGGGGCACCGCTCGAAGGAGCGCATATCCGGGGTGCGTACAGCACCGGCGCACGCCGGGGCGGGGACGGTCCCGTACCGCTCCCCTGGTCCGTTCGGGCATGGTGCGGGGTCCTTCCGCGCCCGGCCGCACCGCCCGACCGGCCGGGACCGCCCCCTCCGCAAGGACGGCCCGTATGCCCTGCCCCGCCGGCACCTGGCGCCTTCGGGCGCCCCGGGTCCCCAGGGCCCGGGCCGCCCCCGTCCCGCCCAACACCCTTTCCAGCACGGACAGGAGAGACCATGCGCATCTGCGGAGTCGGCGACAACGTCGTCGACCGCTACCCGCAGCGAGGCCTGATGTATCCCGGCGGCAACGCTCTCAACGTCGCCGTGCACGCCGCTCGTTGCGGTGCCGAGGCCGCCTACCTCGGCGTCATCGGCACCGACGAGGCCGGTGGGCACATCCGGGCCGCGCTCGACGCCGAGGGGGTCGGCACGGACCGCGTCCGCACCGTCGAAGGCCCCAACGCCTACGCCATCGTGCGCCTGGACGCGGAAGGCAACCGGCACTTCGCCGGTTCCGACGAGGGGATCTCCCGGTTCACGCCGGACGAGGCCGATCTGGACTGGCTGGCCGGCTTCGACCTCCTGCACACCGGAGACTGCAGCAGGCTGGAGCACGCACTGCACCACCTCGCCCGCGCCTGCCCCGTCAGCTACGACTTCTCCGACCGCCCCTGGTCGTACGCCGAACCACTCCTGCCGTACGTCCGCTACGCCGTCTTCTCCCGGCCGGCCGCCGAGGACCGCGAAGCCGCCGCGCTCGCACAGGCCGCGCACCATGCGGGGCCCGGGACGGTGGTCGTGACGCGGGGCGCGGGGGGCGCGCTGGTCTCGCAGAGCGGAACACCGCACCTCCAGCCCGTGATACCCGTCGAGGTCGTGGACACGCTCGGTGCCGGCGACTCCTTCGTCGCACGGCTGCTGGTGGCGCTGCTGGACGGTGCCGCGGTGCCGAGTGCCGCGGCGCAGGCCGCCGCCTACGCTGCCGAAGTCTGCACCCACGAAGGCGCCTTCGGACATCCCCGGGACATCCCCGCCTCTTCCCCCGGCCCGCACACCGCACCCGTGAGGTGACCCGTGCTGCGCATCCTGCGAACCCCGGCGCTGCTCGCCACCGCCTTCGCCACCGTCCTCGCGCTTGGCGGCTGCGGACAGCCGCCCGTCCCCACCACCCCCAACGACCTCACCCTGAACGGCCGCCCCCGCGGGCACCTCACCGTGCTGGAGAAGTGGGCCGACCCGCAGTACGCGCCGTACTTCACACGGATGGCCAGGGAGTACGAACGGCGCAACCCGGGTGTCACCATCGACCTCCAGGCCGTCGGCGACCAGCCCTACAAGGACCGCATCGCCGCCCTGGCCGCCTCCCGCGATCTGCCGGACATCTTCTTCGCCTGGCCGGGCCAGTACGCCGAGAGGTTCGCCGACGGAAAGCTCGCCGCCGATCTCACCAGCCGGCTCGGTGACACCGCATGGGGCCGCTCGTTCGTACCCGACGCGTTGCGCGCCTACCGCTACAACGGGCGCAACTACGGGGTTCCGGTGACCCTCGACGCCAAGGTCTTCGCCTACAACAAGCGCATCTTCCGCAAGGCCGGGGTGAAGGGTGTGCCGCGCACCTTCCCGCAGCTGCTCTCGGCCTGCGACCGGATCAGAAAGGCCGGCTGGAGGCCGATCACCTTCGGCAACCAGTACGGCTGGCCCGTCGGCCATCTGCTCACCCAGCTGAACGCGATGAACGTGCCGCCGGACACCCTCGCGGCGGACTACGCGGTGCGGAAGGGCGGAGGCTTCCGGCACCCCGGCTACATCCGCGCGTTCGCCGATCTGCGCCGACTGAAGGAACGGTGCTTCGCGCCCGGCGGTTCCAGCGTGAGCCACGAGAGTGCGCAGACCAAGCTGGTGTACGGAAAGGCGGCCATGCAGTACCTGGAGACGATCGAGTTCCCCTTCCTCACCGAGAAGGGCGGAGCTCCCGCCTCCTTCGAACGGGACTGGGACTTCTTCCCCATGCCACGCGCCCCGGAAGCAGAGGGCGACCCCCGTGCCCTCGCGGGAGGCACGGACGGGCTGATGGTGTCCAACAACTCCCCGAACAAGGCCCTCGCCGTCGACTTCCTGAAGTTCCTCACCGCACGCCCGCAGGCACGGGAGATGGTACGGGAGCTGGGCTGGCTCAGCGCCGTCAAGAACACCTCCGAAGCCGGCCGGGTGAAAGGGCTCGGCAGCGCCCAGCGGCTGATCGACGGGCACCGGATGTCGATCTGGCTCGACACCCGCACCGACAACAAGGTCGTCAACCCCACGCTCGCCGCCGCCGATTCCGTCCTCGGCGGCCGGGTGAGCCCCAAGGAGGCCGTGCGCCGGATCCGGGAGGCCGCCGACCAGGCGCACCGCTTCTCACCCCGCGGCGGATCTTCCCATGACGAGGCCTCCAGTACGCGGCATCGCCGAGGCGGCCAACCGGACCAGGGAGGGACGAGATGACCGCACTCCACGGTTTCCCGGGAGCCGGGGCCCGCACCGTGCGCCGACTGCGGCATGCGCTCTGGGCCGCCCCCGCCCTCGCCCTCATCACGGTCTTCGTCTACTACCCCATCGCGGAGAACATCCGCCTCAGCCTGCTCAAGTTCAGTGTCTTCCAGCCGGGCACCCGGTTCGTCGGCCTGGACAACTACCGGCAGGCGTTCGCCGACCCGGTCTTCTGGAAGGCGCTGGCCAACAACCTCCTCTTCGCCGTCACCTCGGTCACCTTCCAGGTGGGTGCCGCGCTGGTGCTCGCCGCAATCCTGGAAGAGCTGGTCGGACGACGGCTGGGAGGACTGCTGCGCACCCTCTACGTGGTGCCGGCCGCCGTCTCGATGACCGTCGCCGCTCTCCTCTTCCAGTTCCTCTACCAGCCCGACACCGGACTGATGAACAGCCTCCTGAACGCCGTGGGCCTGGACGCCTGGCAACGCGACTGGCTCGGACAGCCCGACACCGCTATCTGGGGCGTCATCGCGATGAGCCAGTGGCAGTCCTTCGGCTACACCACGATGCTGCTCACCGTCGCCGTGCAACGGATACCGCGCGAGCTGTACGAGGCGGCGTACGTCGACGGCGCAGGCCGCATCCGGACCTTCTTCACCGTCACCGTCCCGATGGTGCGGCAGATGACCACCCTGCTGATGATCCTCACCGTCTCCGGGGCCTTCCTGGTCTTCAACGAAGTGATGGTGATGACCGGCGGCGGCCCCTCCAACTCCAGCCAGGTCCTGGGCACCTGGCTCTACACCAGCGCCTTCACCGGCGACGACATGGGATACGCGGCCGCCATCGGCACCGTGATGTTCGCCCTGACCTTCTCCGCGGGAGCGGCCCAGCTGTACTACTCACGGCGAAAGGCGGTGGAGGCGTGACCCTCACCATGCACCCGAAAGGCCGCACCCCCGCGCCGCGGGCACTGCCCCCGGCGAGAGCCCCCTGGCCAACAGGCGGCGCCACCCTCCGCCGGCGTACCCGGGTACTGCCCAGAGTCCTCACCTACTGCGGCCTCGCCGCCCTGGCCATCGCGGTGCTCTACCCCCTGTGCTGGATGGCACTGTCCGGCCTCAAGAGCAACGGCGAGCTGTTCACCGCCCCCTGGTCGCTGCCCAGCCACCCGCGCTGGGACAACTACACGGCCGCCTGGAACCAGGGCACGCTGCGGTATCTCCTCAACAGCGCGCTGGTCACCAGCGCCAGCGTGCTGGCGGTGGTACTCATCAGCGCCTGGGCGGCCTACGGACTGACCCGCCTCGACATCCCCCTGGCCCGCCCGGCACTGCTGCTGGTACTCGGCGGCATGATGCTCTCCCCGACAGTCGCCATGGTGCCGCTGGCGCAACTCCTCCAGGCACTGCACATCTACGACACCTACTGGGCGCTCATCGTCCTCTACACCGCGTTCAAAGTACCCTTCACCACCTTCCTGATCCGCGCCTACCTGCTGAGTCTTCCTGCTGAGGTGGAGGAGGCCGCCCACCTCGACGGGGCGAGCCGCTGGCAGACCTTCTGGCAGGTTGTCGTCCCAATGTCCCGGCCGATCCTGGTGTCAGCCGCCATGCTGCAGAGCCTCTTCTGCTGGAACGAATACGCCTTCGCACTGGTCTTCATCACCGACGACCGGCTCAAGACACTCCCCGTCGGCCTCGCCGACATGGCCGGACGACTCAACTCCGACTGGCCCATCCTCTTCGCCGCACTGACCATCGCCGCACTCCCCATGATCGTCCTGTTCCTGCTGGGCCAGCGGCACTTCATCCGCGGCCTGGCCGAAGGAGCGGGCAAATGACGCACGTCCACCGCTTTCTGCGGCACCCCCTGAGTAGGGGGCGACTGTGGGAGGACAGCTGTGGGGAGGGCCGGACGTGGCAGCCGGCGCGGTGCGTGCACCACAGGACCGGCAGGCAGAACCGGCCGCACGCTCAATCAGCCTGCCCGACGACGCTGCTCACGCTGGTCTCACCGCCGCGGCTGGCAGGGCCGCGCAGCCGTCCGCGTGAGCGGCGGCAGGCAGGCGCAGGAGTGGTGAGAACGGCAAGACAGGCGATGACGAGGACTGTGCCCATCACCGACCCGGGAAGGGATCCGGCGGGTGATGAGCCGGTGCGCGGCCCAGGAGTAGAGGGCGTACGCGGCAGCGGCTACGACCAAGACCGATACCCAGCAACGTAGCCCCCACAGACACCCGCCCCGCACCACCCGCAGCACGGCCGGCCTCACCAAAACACAGCAAAACAGCCCCGAACAAACCCAGAGAGGCCGCAAACACCCACCACCGCATAAAGCGCCGACCATCCACCACACGGTCAACCAGCGCGAAGAGGCGAACTCGTAGCGCGGCAGCGCCACGACGCCGGATCCACGGGGAGCGCTCCGGCCACAGGCCCTCGTGTTCCATCTCCTGCGCCAGGCAGGCACGCTGCTGGTCAAGGCAGGGCACCGGTGGTCAGTCCTTCTTGTGTTTGCCGCCGGGCGGCGGCTAGGACACCTCGCCGACGGCGATGCCCAGCGGGGGCTTGCCCTGCCCCGGGTCATGGTCCGGCTTCCAGTGATCACCCATGGCTGCTCCCCCGCTGCATATGGCGACCAACCCGTCGTCGCGCACGGCCCTGCGCCCGGAAGAGGGCCGCAAAGCGGTATCGACTCCTACTGACCTTCAACGCGAGGCCGTTCACAGTCGAAGCGACTGGTCGGCCGTCTACCAGCTCCTGCCCCTGGCGCCCGACCTGAACCGGTCGAAGGCGTCTGGTCGATCCTGCGCCGCACAATCCTGGCCAACCACTGATCCCGAGGACCTGATCTCCGTCGTCCGGAAGGCCTACGCGCACTTCAGTATTGCAGCGATTACTCGACGGCTTCCGCGTGGAGCGCGGCTATCGCTGCCCCCCCCGGTCCCGAAGACCGAGCGTCAGACAGGCAGTGCAATCCATTCCTGAGCGCCAATACCTTCCTCACACTTCATGAATCGCACTCCTGCGGGGGGAAAATCTGCCTGTGGCGTAAGGCACTTACCCTCCGCAATGATCCAGAAACCTTGACCCGTCGTCCAATCCGTCCTCTTTTCGAGCCGCAACGTCGCCGGATTCCCCTGTTCAGGGTCGCAGGTACCTGTGTGCACGTCCTCCTTGTCTCGGTAGTCAATGCATCCGTGCCAACGGGCATTCTTCAATCGCATTACAAACGCAGGGGTTTCTTGCAGGAAGGACCAGACAGCTTGATCGCCTTTGCAAGCATCTCCCGAAACCAAGTAGACCTGTTCGCCACGCCCCCGGTCCTCGAAGCATTGCGCCGTCCCCAGATTCGCATTTACGAGGCGATAATTCTTATTGGGCGTTGGCAAAGGGCTGTCAGCCTCTGCGGGCGCCGACAACGCTGTTGCAATGACGAGGAAAGCCGCAGCACCCGCCATCTTGGCTTTCATGCGCACGTCCTCCGCTTGATGATTTCGACGTCACAAATCTCCCCGCGAAGTAGGGACACAAAGTCGCAGACACCTCAAGAAGCCTGCAAGAGTGAAGCAGGGGTGTAAACATGGGAGATCGCACGAGTAGGTGACCGTAAAAGAGAGATCAATTCAGAATCCAGATCGGTCGATGGAACTGCGTGCGGCTCCCACTGTGGTTGAACTCGTGGGGAAGGTCGCAAGAGCTGACGGGCTGTTGCCTCCCTGCGGTATGACCTGGGCATGCGGTATGCACAGGGAGGCGTGCTGACCACCGAACGGCAGCAGTTTCGTGAGTACTGGCCTTGAATGCGTGGTGTCGTCATGGTGGCTGGCGTCGGAGGCCGGTGCCAGTGAGGCAGCCGTCAAGGACGTCGGGCGGTACTGGAGTTGGCGTAGGCCGCGTCGGATGGCAGTGATCAGGTCAGCGGGGTCGGCGAAGGCGCGGTTGGCCGCGGTGGTGCGTCGCAGGACGGACCAGATGGCCTCGACCGGGTTGAGGTCGAGCGTGTAAGGCGGCAACTGGAAGACCGTGAGCCAGTCGCGGTCGGCGATGTAGCGGCGCATTCCGGCGGTGAGGTGGATGTTGAGATTGACCCAGACCAGCACGATCGGACCGCCGAGCTGCTGGTGCGCGGTCTGGATCAGGTCGCGGTAGTCCTTCCAGGAGCAGCTCTTGCGCCCGTCGGAGCAGGCGTCCGGGCAGGGCCGGTAGATCAGCCGTGAGGATTCGCCGGCTTTGTAGCAGGCCAGGGCGGCAACCGATAAGCGGCGGCGGGAGCGGCCCCGGACGCAAACCACAGGGGTGAGACCGCGGCAGGGACCAGGTGCGGATGGTCGGCGGCGTCATCGAGAATCCGGCTTCGTCCTCGAAGACGAGCTGTCCTGGCGAAGAAGAACTACGGCGGCGACATGGTGACGCTCGCGATCCGCACCGCGCAGGACGCGCCACAGCGCGAGGGCACCATCCCCGCCGACGCGCTGCCGCCCGACGTACAGCCGGACACCGCACGGGCAGGGAAACCCCTGCGGGCCGGGCCCGTGGCGCAGCAGTGGTGGGAGGACCGGAAGCGACCAGCCGCGGACTTGCCGGAGCTGGTGAGTGAGTGGGCCAACTCCCCTGGTGGGCAGCTCAACTTTCGGCTCGGACGTGGCATCCAGGCGCCGAAGCCCGCCTGCCCGCTGCAGGTGCCCGTCCTGCCCGGCCGGGCTCTTGCGAAGCCCCGGAGCGAAAACCGGCAGTTCAGTCATCCGATCGAGTGAAGCAGAATGAGACGTTCCCGGCCCTTCGGCCACCGCCCCGGCCAGCACGCGGCAGGCCATTCATCCGCTGATCAGCGGCTTCCCCGATGCCCGCCCGGCCAACACAGCGTAACCTGCGTCCAGTTGTCACCAGACCGCACCCCTGACCTGTGCTCACCCCCCAAGGCACGCTTGAGGCGGAGCAGCGGTGCAGATCCGGGGTGGCAGTACTGCCAGCACGAGTGCGGGCTGGTTTGGCAGGAGCGACAGCCAGAAGATCAAATGGCTAAATACTCCCTCTTGTTGTCATATCACCCGCCTACGTCGTGCATGGCATGGGCAGGCAGGTGTGCGTCTGTTCTGCAGCAATCAACGAGAAGGAATCGAAAGAGGTTCTATGCGCTCTTCTTCCCGGCACCACGAACCGTCGCCCGCCGCCACCCTCCCACGACAACGGCGGTCGTGGCGCCGTGCGGCCATCGCCGCAGCCACTACGTGCGTTGCGCTGGGCGGCCTCCTGGGCACTGCGCCGTCCGCCACCGCCGCCACGGCCGACGACACCGGCGAGATCCGGAACGCGAGCACTGACCGGCACATCGGCACCTACGGCAACTACGGACAGGTACTCGCCGCGTTCACCGATGCACACTGGCCCGCCTCCACCGACAAGAGCTGGACCTTCACCCCACGGGATTACGGCAGGTACTACAGCATCAAGAGCACCACAAAGGGCACCTGCTGGACCCACAGCCCCAAGCCGGCGGCCGGTGGCGACTGGGACCGCTACGGCCCCTGGGTCGTCACACTCTCGCCATGCAGCCCGAACGCCACGAACCAGCAGTTCTCACTGCGAGCAGCCCCCCGCGGCGCGCCTCACAGGACCGTCAGCATCCACCCCCGGGACGCCATGAGCACCGTCCTTCGGCGGACCACTCCGAACGGCGAAGGCCCCAACCACTGGAACGCGTTGAGCCTCGAGACACCTCAGGGCACCAACGAGGAGTACTGGCATGTGCCGGTCCCACCCAACGACTGGAGCCCCGCACCCTCTCCCCGCACCTAACCCTGACCACTCGGCGACGGCCTGACACCTGAGCACCGGAGCAGTAGCCGCGCACCCTGCCGCACGTTGCATGAACGTGGCTTGGGGCCTGCGGGCAGCAAAGCGTCTTACGGCTAGTTCCGGCCCCGAGGCAGCACAGCGTTCACCGCTGCCAGGGGGTGAAGAACAAGACGGCCCCAGCAAGGGGACCAGGACTGTCCGGTCGATCCTGACGAGCAGCCCTCGGCGTCCGGTGCACCGCGCCGGACGCCGCGAGTCCATTCCTAGCAGCCCTCTCCAGTCACCGCACCAGCAGCCACAACAGATTGGCGTCATCTCGCAGGGCATGGAAGTGCCGCTCGACGGCACGCTCATGCTGTGGGGCATGAACATCGCCAGGCCCTGGACCCAGCCCTGGGCGGAGGTGCCGTCCTCGGCGGCGGTCAGCGCCACGTGCCCGAGCCGCCGGAGGGACGACGCGCCCGCCGGGGCGGGTCTGCTCCACCCATGCCCAGGCGATGGGGTCGACGACGTAGATGGAGAACCCCCGCTCATACGAGGCGCCCGCGGCCCATCCCGCCGCGCGGTCGACGAACACGTGGGCCGCCACCGCACCCGCCACGGACAGGTTCTCGCGGGCGCTGACGGCAAGTTCGGCATCCATCTCGACGCTGGTGACCCGGCCTGGGAGGCGAGCAGCGCGGCGTTCCAGCCGGTGGCGGTGCACCCAGCGCGAGAACCGTGTAGCCCTCCAGTTTCACGGAGTCGAGCACGTCGACGATGACAAAGCAGCACGAAACGCTGGAGGAGATCATGCCGCCGCTCACCCGGGTAATGGCCGGGTCACAGGGGCCGACGTAAACGTATGCGGCCCACCACTGCTCCCGATCGCCGGGCCGGTAGGTGCGCCCGTGCCACACCCACAGCCGCACAGGGCGAACCCGTGGCGCAGCAGCGCCTCGACGGTCCACCGGATCCACAGAAAGCGCTCCGACCACAGGCCCTCGTATTCCACGCGTCCTGGGACCGGGGGCCGGCCAGACCGCGCCGGAGTGCCCGACAGGTGACCGGCGCGCCGCCTGTGGGCTGCCGCCGGCCCGAACCTCCGATCTCGTCCAGGCGCAGGCCCCCTACCAGCTGGCCGTCACCGTCGGCAATCACCGCACACCGGTCGGAGCCTCGTCGCCGGCCGGAGCTACGGCGCATCTTCGCCGACCGCCGCCTCCTGCTGCTGAGATGTCGGACACCGCGTCGCTGGACGTGACACTCAGGCTTTGGAACGCTCCGCGGTCTCTGCGCGGTAGCGCCCCGGAGTGGCTCCGAATTCCCTCTTGAAGGCGTGGGAGAGGGCGTAGGGAGTGCCGTAGCCGACGCGGCGGGCGATGGCGGACAGCGGCTCTTCGGTGTCGCGGAGCAGGGTGGCGGCGAGGGTCAGGCGCCACCAGGTGAGGTACGCCATTGGAGGGCGGCCTACCAGACCGGTGAATCGCCGGGCCAGGGTTGGGCGGGAGACACCGGCCTCGGCGGCCAGGCTGTCGTTGGTCCACGAGGCGGCCGGGTCCGAGTGCAGTGCGCGCAGAGCGGCGGTCGTCACTGGATCGGTCAGTACGGCCGGCCATGCACCGGCCGCGCTCTCGGCCATCCAGGAACGGATCATATAGACGAGGAGGAGGTCGAGCAGGCTGGGGACCGCGATGCACGACCCGGGCTGCTGTGCGTCCAGTTCACGGCCCAAAAGGTCGATTGCGGCCCGGAGTTCGGGGTGGCTGCCCACCCGGTTCGGCAGATGGACGACCGTCGGCAGCTCCGTCATGAGCGGATGTGCGCGGCTGCGGTCGAGCCGGTACTTGCCGCACAGCATCTCCACCTCTCCGTATGCCGCTTGTGGCTGGTGCGGCCACCCCTCCTCCAGCCGGCGCTCGAACGGCACCGCGTGCTCTACGGCCGACGCATCGGCAGGGGAGTCGGCGAGCACATGCCCTGTGCCGTGTGGCAGCAACACCGCGTCTCCGGTCCTGAGCGAGACCGGAGCGCCGCCGTCGGGAAGGAGCCAGCAGTCCCCCTTCAGTACGACATGGAAGCCCGCGCCGGCATACGGGGCGAGCCGCGTACACCAGCTGCCGCTCACCCGCACCCGGTTGGAGGAGGGCTGCCCGATGCGCACGGCCGCGATCGCGTCACTCACCACATCCATCGCATCAGGGTATCTCCAAGCGCGGCAATGTGAGACGCATGCGTATTCAAGCGACCCTGACAAGCATTGAGCGGATCCTGCGAACCTTCCTAGGGTCGAGGACATGAACAACGAGAGCCTCCAGCGCATGGTGCTGGGGAACGTCGAGGTCATCCGAGTCGTCGAGTGGCAGGCGCCGTACGCGCCGGCCCGCGGCCTCATCCCGGAGTCGAGCACCGAGGTGTGGACGGATAACGAGGACTGGCTGGCGCCGAACCACTGGGACCCGGGCAGCGACAGGGCGGTGGTCGCACTGCAGACCTGGGTGCTGCGCAGCAATGGGCGAACCGTCCTGGTCGACACCTCGGTCGGCAATGGGCGCGAGCGACCCGGATCGCCGCTGTTCCACCACTGGCAGGGTGACTTCCTCGGTCTACTGGCACAGGCCGGCGTTCACCCGCAGCACGTCGACGTCGTCGTCAACACCCACCTCCACGCCGATCACGTCGGCTGGAACACCCTCGGCGTCGAGGGAGGCTGGGTGCCGGCGTTCCCCAACGCGCAGTACCTCATTCCGGCCGCCGACGACTTCCACTACGGGCCGGACAACTCATACGGAAACGGTTTGCGAGAGGACGACCGGCTGATCTACGAGGACAGCATCGCGCCGGTCCACCAAGCCGGCCAGGCCGTGCTTTGGGACGGCGCCTACCGCATCGACGAACACCTCACCCTGGAGTCAGCCCCCGGCCACACACCAGGATCCTCCGTGCTCCGGCTCGAGTCGGCAGGCGACCGGGCAGTCTTCGTCGGCGACCTGCTGCACAGCCCGGTGCAAATCCTCCAGCCCTGCTGGAACAGCTGCTTCTGCCTCAACCCGGCACAAGCAGTGGACAGCCGCCGTCGGATTCTCGAACGGGCTGCCGCTGCCCGCGAACTGGTCGTCCCCGCGCACTTCGGCGGAGCAGGAGCCGTGGAAGTCCGAAAGGAGGGCCAGGGGTTCACCCTCGGGCCGTGGGCGGCCTCCGGCACGGAGCGTGCCACAGGGGGCCACTGAATCAGCCGGGCTCGGGCCGTACGTGAGTGGTGGCCTGGCGCCCGGCTTCTCCGTCCGCTTCCTGTGGCAACACGATGAACGCTGTTCCCTTGGTCAGGTCAATGCTGGAGTGGGGCGGCGCACCGTCGCTCTCGTCGTCCCGCCGCAGCAGCTCCACCCGCCGCTGCTCCAGTTCCACTGTCTTGTTTCCGTTCACGACCGCCGTGAATTCATCGAAGGCAATGCTCGACAACGGCCGTCCCGCGCGCCTGCGCAACCACGGCATCAAGCCCAGCCCCGTCAACCACCGCCACGCGCTCTCCACCAGGGCGAACAAGGCCAGCAGACACACAAACGCCGGAAACGACATGAGCCATACCGTCACAGATGGCCCCTCATCGTCCTCAACACAGTTGACTGCCGGGAAACGACGACGGAGGGGGTCGGCGTCGAGCTCATCGGATGTGCGGACTGCGCCTCGTCCGCTGCCTCGTTGGAATCGTCTCGCTGATTGCCATGGGACTACCGTTCTGGATCCGCGGCGAGCAGGGATCACACCAGCGCAGGATCCGCCTCCCCCATGCGGCGGAGGCTTCGCCAGGGAGATACACCGCATGGCGGATTGGCGCGGGAGCGGGCCGACTCGTTTCGGTCTTCGGTAAGCGCGGCGCCTTTGGCGGCCCCGGCCCGGGCAGGGCCGCGGCGTGGAAGCGGTGGTGCCGGGGATTGCCTCAGTCGGGCTCAGGGGCGTCGATGCCGGCGAGCATCACGGCCTGGGTGAAGGACCGGGAGGCGGCAGGGTTATGCTCAGTTGCCCCGCTGGGGTCTCGGGCGTTGGTCGCTTCGCGCAGGGGGGGCAGGTGCCCAGCCTGGACGGTGGGGAGCGCGTTCGTCGAGGACGTCGAGGACTTCGTCAAGGCCGTAGCGTCCGTGCTCCCGCACTTGCTCCAGCAGCTCGCCTGGCTGGACGGGAACGTGCACAGCGGCCAGGAGGTCCGCTCCGCCGTTGATGACGCTCATCACCGCCATCAACGGCGGCGACGATGAGTTCTGTTCAGGATTGTTGTCGAAGCCCGGGGCTTCTCTCAGCGGGGAGCCCGAACATGGGCAGGCATGCGGCAAGGCCACGCACGTGGGTGTGGAGGGCCGGTTGCGCCACTCACGAGCGGTCAGCGCAAAGCTGAAGTCATCCCCACCTTCTCCGGGCGTCGCACTGCCTTGTTCCCGGTAGCCGAGCCTGGCGGCCACGGAGAGGGAGGCGAGGTTGTCAGCGGTTGTGCTGTAGACGACCCGGTGCGCGCCGAGCTGGGTGTAGACCAAGTGGAGCACGGCGGCTTGTGATCTGGTGCCGTATGACTCCGCTGCCAACCGGGCGCGGCGGGTCCTGGTTCGCCCCTCCGTCGTTCCGGTGCGGGGGTGTCCGTGCCGGACGCCTGCGGAGTGGAGCAGTTCCCCGCAGCTCTGCGCGGCCCGGTTCCAGCTGCGGGGAACGGTTCCGGGCGAGAATCCACGTGATGAGAGCGAACGTGATGAGAGCGGAAATGAGCCCGCATCCGGGCACAGTGGCGCCCGCCGCGCTGCACTGTGTGCGGTGCGCTGCCGCCCTACGGTGCCGGCCGGCTGAGCGCGTGAGATCCGTACCGCGACGGTGCGCAGCATGACCTCCCGGCTACGGCTGACGCTGCTGGGGGTGGGGGCGATGAATTCTCCCCGCTTCGCGCCGGCCGGCCTGCTGCTGCGCTACGGGACGCTTCGGATCGCTTTCGACGGCGGTCCCGGAGCCGAACCTCCCGAGCGGCTGGACGCCTGGCTGGTCACCGATGAACGGGCAGAGCTGCGCTCGGCGCTACGGCGTCTTGCCGCCGAGCGGGGTGTCGAGCCGAGTGCGGAGAGTCTGTCGCCGGGCGATCTGCGGATCACCTGTCTTCCCGTCGTGCACACCTCACACCCCGCATACGGCTACCGCATCGCAGCGGCCGGGCAAGTGGCGGTGTGGGCACCGGAGTTCTGGGAGTTCCCCGCCTGGGCCGCGGACGCGGATCTGATGTTCGCCGAGGCCGCCTCCTGGGAACGGCCCATCCGTTTCCGCGGCGGCGTCGGCGGTCACGCGGACGTCCGCCAAGTCGCCGAGCAGGCCGTACGCCACCGAGTGCGGCAGCTGGTCTACGCCCACATCGGACGGCCAACCCTCCGCGCCATGGATGCCGGTCTGGCGCCCGACGCGGGTGAATGGGGCGTCGAGGGGCGAACCTACACACTGGCTGGTTGAACACGCAGCACGCGCGCAGGCTCGGCCGCCGCCGGCCCTCAGCGGGCTGCCGAGTACGCCCTCCTCCCCCGCCTATGGACCGAATCAACGCGGCATCAGCGGCCAGCGGCCCCAGCCGCCGCAGCGTCCCGCGCATCCGTGCGCTCTTGCGGTGCCGTCGCCCCTTCGTCAACCTCAACCTGGATAGTCGGCGGAGGGAGAGTGGCTGTGGACCGGCACAGGGGCGAGCCCTCGGATCGGCCATACGAACCGCCGGATCCCAGCCCGGACGGCTCCGGGCCCAACCGGCCCGACGACAACGACGACGACAACGACTGATGACCGGCGCACAACACAACCGCGCACTCCTGGACCGCCTCCAGCACGCCGGGCACCTCTCCAGCGTGTGGCGCCCGGCTCTGGAGGCCATGCCGCGCCACCGGTTCATCCCCGCCCAGGTGTGGCGCCACGGCGAACGCACCCCCGTGGACAGGGAGACGGACCCGGACTCCTGGTGGAACCTGGTGTACCGCGACGAGCCCGTCATCACCCAGCGCGCCCCTGACGGGACGCCCACCTCATCCAGCTCGAAGCCGTCGATAGTCGCGGTGATGCTTCACCACCTCGACCCGCAGCCCGGCGACGCGGTACTGGAGATCGGCACCGGTACCGGCTGGAACGCCGCCTTGCTCGCCCACCGTTCCGGCCCCGACCGCGTCACCACCCTCGAGGTCGACCCCGTCCTCGCGCGCTCCGCCGAGCAGGCGCTGCGCCAGGCCGGCCAGACGACCCGGGTCGTGTGCGCGGACGGTGAGCGCGGCTGGCCGAACGCCGCCCCGTACCAGCGCATCGTCCTCACCTGCTCGGTGCGTACCGTCCCCGCCGCGCTCCTGGTACAGAGCGCACCAGGCGCGGTGATCGTCGCCCCGATCTGGGGAGCGGGTCTCGCCCCGCTCACCGCCGACGGGGACGGCACCGCGCAGGGCCGGTTCGTGGCCGGCGCCGACTTCATGCCCTCACGCACGTTCGGCGGCGCCGTCACCCGCCCCACCGGGCCGAGTTGGAAGTCTCCGACCGAGCTGGACACCCGATGCGTGGCCGACCTCGGCTTCCAGGTGCACGTTCATATGCGGATGCCGGGCGTGCATCTGTCCGGTGAGCAGCGGGATGGCAGCTACCAGGCGTGGGTCGAGGACGGCTGGGGGTCAGCCGCGCACGCCGACGGCACGGGGGCGGTGTGGGAGTGGGGCGAGCGGTCCCTGTGGGAGGAGCTGGAGAAGGCCCACGCGGAATGGGAGCGTGCGGGCCGGCCCGGGCCGGAACGCTACGGGGTCACGGCCGAACCGGGCGGGCACCGCGTGCGGCTGGCGAAGTAGGTGCCGTTCGGCGGGATTTCATGCAGCGGGGCCGGGGAGGACGAGGGTGCCGTCGGTGACGAGCATGAACAGTTTCATGCCGGGGGACTTTGGACGTTGACGACGGCCAGGTGTTCGCAGAGGTGGTGGTCGCGGGCCCAGGTGGTGAAGCCGCGGGAGGCGAGCCGGTCCAGGAGGGCCGACAGGTGCCCCTCGGGGGTCGTGGGGCTGAGGTGTCGGTGAACGGGCGCCGGGCCAGGTCGTCTTCCCGGTTGGAGAAGTCGGCCAGGTGGCAGCGGTGCAGCCGCGGGTGGGCGCGTGTGTGGTCCGGGCGCGGGACGACCAGCTCGGGGGCGTCGGTGGAGATCGCGTAGATCTGGACCAGTTCGGACAGTGCGCGTTCCGCCGCGTACCGGGCGGAGAGCGAGGCGCCGCAGCCGCGGATCCGAGCCGGGGTACCGGGCTGGGCGGGGACATAGGCCGGGTACGGCCAGGTCCGTGGTCATCTCCAGCAGCCACACCGACCGGCCGGTATGTGCCTGGGCCTCCGCGTGCAGGGCGGCTGGCTCGGCGGGCAGCGTGGCCGGGTCGATGACCGGCAGGGGCGCCGTCCGGGCGCAGGAACTGGGAAATCAGCAGCAGGGACATCGCATCCCGCTCGATGATCTCGTTCAGCGCGTGGACTGCTGCTTCTGTACGTGTTGTGCCCGCGGCCCAGCCGTTGTTGGTGGCGTAGCGGCCGACGTGCCGGTAGCCGTAGATGTCGCCCCAGGCGGCGCGGGTGGCGGCGTACTCGCCCAGGGATAGTCGGGGAAGGACAGGAAGACGGGCACCAGCCGCTCGGCCTCCCCGCGCAGGGGCCGGTAGAGCAGGCACGCCAGGGGCTCGTCCAGGCCGTCGGCCAGAAGGCGCAGCGCGGCGTCCCGAGTGGCGTCCGGGGCCGCGACGACGTGGCTGGAGCGCAGCCGAACCGAGTCCCGCTCCCGGCAAGCCGCTGGAGAAGTGGTGTTCCAGGGCCTCGAAGAGGGCTCCGGCCTTGGCGGCAGCCTCCGGCCCTTTGCCCGAGCCGGTGCCCTGAGGCATCGGCCGGCCGCCACGGAACAGCGTGCACCGCCACGCACCGGCCGTCGCCGTCACCCTCGACCTCGAAACTCAGGCCGAGATCCTCGGCCGCGGCCACGCCGTGGTCCCGGGCCCTTGCCAACGGGACGCCGCGCTCGCCCAGTTGGGACGCGGGCGGCGGACGAGGGCAGGGAAGACGAAGCGGGTACGTGCACGAGCAGCGGGGCCTTTCCACCGGGAACCAAGGGCACTTTCACCGGGAACCAGGGACCAAGGGCAGCGGAGACACGCGGGGCTGTCGGCCGACGACCCGGCCGACAGCCCCGTCACAGCCAAACGGCGGGGGGTTACTCCCCCTCCTGCTCGCCCTCCACCTCTTCCAGCAGCTCCTGCTCGTGCCGGCTCAGCTCCGCAGGCGAGTCGGCTCTATCCCGGCTGGGCGCGGAACGTCCGGCGGTAGTCGCCGGGCGTGGTGGTGAGGAAGTCCAGGACGAGGGGGCCGGCGTGGGTGCGGAACTCCTCGAAGTAGGCGTGCCGGGCTTCGGGAATCAGATGGAGTCGGGCGTTGGGGATGCGGTCGGCGAGCAGGGGTGCGTTGGCGGTGGGGTTGAGCAGGTCGTCGCTTCCGTGGACGACCAGGGTGGGGGCGCTGATGTCCGGCAGGAGGTCCCAGGCGTTGTGCTGGTTGCTGGCTGCGAGGTGGTGGCGACGGGCGTGGACAGGCATGCGAGGGTCGCCGAGGGTGTGGTGCGGGCCGGGATGGGAGGCGAGCCATTGGGGGGTGTACATCAGCTCCAGCAGGGCCTGTCGCGCGGCTTCAGGCTGAGGTTGCGTCAGGGCTTGGCGGACGTCGTTGCCCCGTTCGACGCTGTGCGGGCCGCCGGGTGCGGTGCAGCCGAGGACCAGGGCGCCCACCCGGTGGGGGTGGCGGGCCGCGATCTGCTGGGCCACTCGTCCGCCCATGGACGTGCCATAGACGTCGGCCCGGTCGATGCCGAGTTCGTCGAGGACGGCGATGACGTCCTGGGCGAACAGTTCGGTGCTGTAGGGGGTGTCGGGCTTGTCGCTGTCGCCGGTGCCGCGGTAGTCGAGCGTGAGGGTGCTGCGAGCGGGATGGAAGTCGGCGCGAACCGCATCCCACCAGTGGTGGTTGTTGGCCTGGCCCGCCAGCAGCACCAGCGGCGCCCCCTGGCCCTGGAGCTGGTAGGCAATGCGGGCTCCGTCCGGTGTCATGGCGTACGTCATCGACTTCCTCGCTCCCGCGTGGGATCTGGGCCTGGGTGGGGGTGAAGCCGGGGCGACGGTCTTGGTGTGTTTCATCGCCACGGGTCGGACAGGGCAACCTCATAGCTGCCGGTACACAAGGACGGCAGATGGCCCGCGCGGTCGGGCGCTGGAAGAAGTACCGGCCCGGCCCTCAGACACCTGCGGCCACCGTGGCGCCCAGCCCCAGCAGGACAACGCCGGTGGTCACGCTGATTCCCCGCAGGACGGTCGGCTGCGACACCAGGGCGCGCCCTCGGCTGACGGCCCAGGTGAACAACATGTACCAGGAAGCGCTGACGAGCGCCCACAGGGCTCCCAGGGCGACGGTTGACAGGAACACCGGGCCTTTCGAGGTCACGAACTGGGGCAGCACCGAGACGGCGAACACGCCCGCCTTGGGGTTGCCGAGGTTGGTGATCAGGCCGGTGAGATATCCGCCCGCAAAGCCAGTGCTGTGCCCGCCCTCGCGGGGCAGGCGGGTGGAGATGGTGGTGGTGAGCGCGGTCCGTAGCGTCTTCACCCCGAGGACCATCAGCACGATGCCGCCTGCGATCCGGAGCGCCGCATACGCGGTGGGGCTGGCCAGCAGGACCGCGGACAGCCCGGCCGCGGCGGCCGTGGACCACAGCAGGAAGCCGCTGGCATTGCCCGCGAGCGTGCCTTGGAGCGTACGTTGGCCGCCTTCCAGAACCTGCCGGATCATCAGGGCTTGACTCGCGCCTGGCAGCATCGCCAGCAGCAAGGTGGTGGCGATGAA
Organism: Streptomyces sp. CA-250714; assembly: GCF_050936705.1. Lineage (NCBI taxonomy): Bacteria > Bacillati > Actinomycetota > Actinomycetes > Kitasatosporales > Streptomycetaceae > Streptomyces > Streptomyces sp. CA-250714. The sequence continues at coordinate 56,221 of NZ_JBNJMI010000002.1, forward strand.
GGCGGGCACATGCGTGGGCATGGGAGTAGAACCCCTTCCGGGGGTTGCGGCCGATGGGTGCGCCACCAGGCTTCCTCTCCCGGACTCGTAAGAGAAGTTAAAGGAGATCGGTGCAGCGTTAGGGTGAGTGAATGCTGGTGGATCCGGGACAGCTGCGGCTTCTCGCGTTGATCGAGCGGCACGGCTCCCTGACGGCGGCGGCTCACGCTCTCCAACTCACGCCCGCGGCGGTCACCCAGCAGGTGGCCAAGGCCGAGCGCGACTGGCAGGTGCCCCTGGTCATCCGTGGTCCTCGCGGAGCAACGCTCACCGCGGCCGGTGCGCTGCTCGCCTCCCACGGTCGAACTGTGGAGGAGGCATCGCACAGGGCCGAGGCGGAACTGGCCGCACTGCTCGGCCACCTCTCGCTCCGTCTGCGGATCGGGACGTTCCAGGCGGCTGCCCTGCATCTGCTGCCACCGGCCCTGACGGCTCTGCGACACCGCCATCCGGACGCCGACGTCTCGGTCGTGGACGTGGTGTCCGGACGCGGAGCGGACGAGATCAGCGCGGGGCGCCTGGACGTGGCCATCGTCGCGTCCTGGGGCACGCCGCTCGCGCCGCCCCCACACGTACGGGCCCACCCGCTCCTGCTGGATCCGATGGTCGTGGTTCTCCCCGATGACCATCCACTGGCCACCGGGCAGCCCGCGCACACCGAACTCCGCCTGGAGCAACTGCGCGACGAATCGTGGGTTTCCATCCTGGCCGGCCATGCCGCCCGCGAACAGTTCCACGACGCCGCCCGCGAGGCCGGCTTCACGCCCACCGTGCGGTTCGAGACCGAGTCCTACGACGTGGCCCAGGCCCTCGTCGGCACAGGCATCGCAGTGGCCCTGGTCTCACGCCTGGCCCTGACCCACGCGCCCGGCACCACCCATCGCGAACTGGCCCACCCCAGGCCCTACCGCCAGCTCTACGCCCTGACCAAAACCGACGCCGGCCTCACACCACTCGCGGACATGCTCATCGACCTGCTACGTGATGTCGCCCGCGACATCACCGCCACCTGGGAGGCTCCCCTGCAAGAAGAACAACGCTCATCGAACTCACCGCACGGAGCCTGAAAGGCCCTCGGTTCTGAAATCGACACCGCTTCTGGATCGACACCGCCCGGTCCGGAGCGGCCGGCCCCGCTCCGACCGACCATCGACGCCGGCAGTCGGCTCGGCGTCGGCCCCGCCGTAGCCGGTGCCCCGGGAGGTCGAAGCCACGGCAGCCGGCTTCAACCACCCCACCGCGTCGTCGGCGCTTCACCCAGCGGCTGCGTGCTGCGGTTCCTCCGTCCGGGGATGGGCGTGGACGCCGCGGCGGATGGGCTTGCCGGTCAGCAGACAGAGGATGGCCGGAGGCGTGCAGTTCACGCCTCCGGCCACAACTCGCCGGATACGGATCCCCCGGTGCCCGGCCCGAAAGGGGGTCCCTCGTGGGGCAGATCAGCCGTTACGTCTACCGATTGAGGACGGCTGCGCCGGGGCCCGGCGTCAGGGTGACAGGGTGTCTCAGTTCCGCAGCTTGGCCAACTGCGCCTCAAGAGTCTTGGTGGGCAGTGTGCTCTTGTCGGTAATCGTCATGGTGGCTCCGCTGGTGGAGGCAAGCGAGATGACGACAGGGCCCTTCCGAACGACGGCCACATGGAAGCGCACCGTGGCTCCACTCTGCACCAGCTCAAGGGTGTAGGCGACACTGTCGTCGCCCCAATTTCCGGGCAGCTTCCTGACAGAGGTGACGGGAGCCGCGTCGGAGTTGCCCTCTGGGACGTCCTGGTTGTCGTTCCCCACTCCCAGCTTCGATCGGTCTTGCACGTCCAGCAGGAAACCTCTGGAGCACTTCAGCGCAGAGACCTTCAGGGCGTCGATGGTCCGCTGCGCTTCGCCTCGCCCGTAGGACGCAAGCGAGAGAATGTCCATTCTCAGGTTGGCGAGCTGCTTCTCTGCCTCCTTCAAGCCTCCCTCCAGATCCCGAACCTTCTTCTCCGGGGCACCTGCCACTCCCCCCGTTCCCGTCGCGGCGCTCGGACGCCCTTGGGGAAGTGCGGCAATCGTACGGGCGAGGGGCTTGCACGCCGGCTTGTCGGTGGTAATCGCTCCACTGGTGTCGCGCCCGTAGCCCGAACCCAGCTTCCGCGTGTCGTCGTCGTCCGCCTTGACCTCGAAGCCTCTTTCCCCGGGCTGGAGAATCAGCTTCTTGAGCTCGGCAGCGGAGGGCGGCGCAGCTTCGGTTGAAGACTGTGCCTTCTTGGGCTCGGCTGAAGTCTGTGCCTTCTTGGCACGGTTGGACTTCGCCGACCCCTTGGAATCCGCATCACCGCACGCGGAGGCGAGCAGGAGTAGTGAACCTGCGCAAGCAGCTATCGCGGTTCGACGGGCAAGAAACTTCACGAGTATTCCCCTGGTGCTGATGGCATGGACAAACGAGCGGGTCCAAGCTCGCCGGACTGAACCAAGCGCGCATCGCGCACAACGCACAGCGTTGCGGAATGCCCTCCTCAGTTCGTGTGGCGAGACAGTAGTGGAGGTTTTCGGGACTTCCCCGCACCGCCGAACACCGGGCGACACGGCCCGGCTGACCGAGCGCACCACGGACACCACCCAAATCCGCTGGGCGAACGGCCAGTTAGCATGCTTCAGACCGGTCGACCGGGTCACCACAATGTTCACCCGGGGTGCGCACTGTCGCCCAACCCCCCTTCACAACCACGCCGGTTCAACTGCCCCGCACAAAGGCGAGGGGCAGATGAGCCGTTACGTTTACCGAGTGAGGACGCCAGAACAGATGGCTTCTGGACGACTGGTGAGACTGAGGGCACCGGAGGCCCGACGCGGAGTCCCGGCGGTCAAGCAGACGCGTCCGGTCAGCAATACGCGTCCCGCTCGATGAGAAAGGCTCCGCCGGGACTCCGGCGTCAGGGTGACAGGGCGCCTCAGTTCCGCAGCTTGGCCAACTGCGCCTCAAGAGTCTTGGTGGGCAGTGTGCTCTTGCCAGTACCCGTCATGTCCATGCTGAGGGAGGCGAGTGAGATGACGACAGGGCCCTTCCGAACGGCGGCTACATGGAAGGGCATCGTGGCTCCATTCTGCGCCACCTTAAGGGTGTAGGCGACACCGTCATCGCCCCACTTGCCGGGCAGCTTCGTGACAGAGGTGACGGGAGCCGGGCCGGACTTGCCCTCTTGGACGTCCTGGTTGTCGTTCTCCTTTCCCAGTTTCGATGGGTCAGGCACGTCCATCTTGAAACCACCGGAGCACTTCAGCGCAGAGACCTTCAGAGCGTCGATGGCCCGCTGCCCTTCGCCTCGTTTATAGGACGTAAGCGAGAGAATATGGATTCTCAGGTTGCCGAGCTGCTTCGCTGACTCCTCCATGCCTTGCTCCAGATCCCGGACCTTCTTTTTCTTCTCTGGGACACCTCCTATTCCGCTCGTTGCCGTCACTGCGCTCGGACGCCCTTGGGGAAGTGCGGCCATCGCACGGGCGAGGGGCTTGCACGCCGGCTTGTCGGTGGTAATCGCTCCACTGGTGTCGCGCCCGTAGGCCGAAGCCATCTTCCGTGCGTCGTCGTCCTTGTCCCCCTTGACCTCGAAGCCTCTTTCCCCGGGCTGGAGAATCAGCTTCTTGAGCTCGGCAGTGGAGGGCGGCGCAGCTTCGGTTGAAGACTGGGTCTTCTTGGGCTCGGCTGAAGTCTGTGCCTTCTTGGCACGGTTGGACTTTGCCGATCCCTTGGAATCCGCATCACCGCACGCGGAGGCGAGCAGGAGTAGTGAACCTGCGCAGGCAGCTATCGCGGTTCGACCGACAAGAAACTTCACGAGTATTCCCCTGGTGCTGATGTCATTGACAAACGAGCGATGTCAAAGCTCGCCGGACTGAACCAAGCGCGCATCGCGCAGCGCAATGCCTCCTCAGTTCGTGGGGCGAGACAGTAGTGGAGATTTGCGGGACTTCCCCGCACCGCCGAACACCGGGCGACACGGCCCGGCTGGCCGAGCGCACCACGGACACGGCCCAAATCCGCAGGGCGAACGGCCAGTTGGCATGCTTCAGACCGGTCGACCGGGTCACCACAATGTTCACCCGGGGTGCGCATTGTCGCCCAACCCCCCTTCACAGCCACGCCGGTTCAACTGCCACGCGCAAAGGCGAGGACGGCTCGGTCGAATCGATACGCGGCAATGTCCGAGCGGCGGATCAGCCAGGACATAAGGGGGCCTTCACGGATATGCGCCATGTCATAGGTGGCCAGTAAGGCCCACGTCCTCAACTGCTGGGCTACTCGGGCATCGTCTTCCTCCGTACACAGATGACCGCTCACCACCTCCATATCCGGAGCGTTCCGCAACATCGGCGGATAGCCACCGATCTGATACCCCGAATTACTGACGGTCAGCTGCCCGACCAGCGCCTCGAAAGCATCAGTTCGGGCGACGTCGGCCAATCTCTGCTGATGCCGGTCGCTCAGCGGAGGAGCCGACAGAACGCAGGTGGCGAACAGCGGGATCGCCGTGCGGGTACCGAGTCCTCCCGGCGCCTGGCGTTCCACGCACGACACTCCTTTGGGCACATGGATCACCCGGTTTTCGCTGCTCGTATCGCTTGAGAAGAACAACAGCCGGCCCGCGCGAGGGAAGGGAATGTCCAGGGCTTCGGTGGGAATCGCGGCGCAGTTGATCGACATCAGAAAGTGCAGCGGCCCGTTCTCCCCTTCAGGCCAGGGCATGCTGTAGGGAAGCATCGGAAGGCCGTCCGACTGACCTGCTTGCGGCCCCCTTCCCTCGCATCCGAGGTGTATCGCAGGGCGAAGCCGACGAAGCCACTGTCCCCTGCCCCCGGGTGGAAGTTCGCTTGCAATGTGGAGCCATGTTTCGAACGATGCGCGATACATGTCGGCGAATCTAGAGGAAAAATCGAGACGCGGGAACGCCATCAACCCTGGCTGTCGAGACATCCTTTACAGAGATCAGCGCACTCTTCTTCCTCATGTCGCCTTCATAGCCCCTGACCAAGGCGGTCACACCCGAGGGTTCCTCAACTCCCGGTGCAAATAAAGGCGGAGTAGCGATCCGAGGCGACACGGGAACGCCACCGCATTGCTCATGAGTGCCGAGCATTCTGCTGCTCCAAGCGGTGCTCGGCACCAACGAGCCCTCCACCTCACCTCACCCGGTTCGCGGCCGGCCCTCCGCTTGAAGCGGAGGGACCACGACCAAGGTGGTCGTTATACCGCTCTCCCGGAACTTCGCCACCACGTCGGCATTGGCGCGAGAGTCGGTCACGACGTTGTGCACAGCCGTGATGCCGGCGACCTTGGCGCGATGCACCCTGCCCAATTTGGAGCTGTCGGCCACTACGATCGCGTGATCCGCCTGCTCCAGCATCACCCGGTCGACATCGGCCCCTCGCGCGCTGTAACGGGTAAGCCCCTTTTTCGGGCTGATGCCGTCGACACCGACGATGGCGAAGTCGAACTGATAGGAGCGCAGCGACCGTTCCGCGGCCCGGCCGACGAGATCGTTCGAGAGTGGTCTGGCCTGCCCACCGGTGACCACCACGTGCACCAACTGCCGGGCCAGCAGGGCATCCGCGGTGTCGAGGCCGTTCGTCACCACCGTGAGATCGCTCCGTCCCGCCAGATGCTGGGCTACGAATCGCACGGTGCTGCCCCCACTCAACGCCAGCGTCAGCGGACGGTGCGGAATGAGGGACGAGGCCAGGGCGCCGATGCGCTGTTTGGCCTCCGCATTCCGGGAGTATCGGAGACTCACCGGCATCTCGGCGCTTCTTCGTATCGCGGAGATTTTCCCGTACGAACGACGCAGGAGCCCCTTTTCCTCCATGGTGGCCAGGTCCCGACGGACCGAGGCGCCCGAGACTTTGAGCAGTCCCGGCAGGGTGTTGACCTCGATCTCTCCGTACCGGGTGAGCAGCGCCATGATGACGCCCATGCGTTCGTTCCGCTTGTTCTCATTCACCATATGCTCCGGCTAATTTCCGGGCGGACAGCCGCGGGGAACGGCTTCCGGAGAACCGGTCAGGTTGGATCGATGGCGAATGCATGTTGCCTGATGTCATGAATTGTCCGAATGGGTGTACCGACTGGCGGTTTCATCCAGTGGGGGGAGGGGACGGCGGGGCCGAGCTGCGGCACCCGGTGCGCTTGGCTGCGTCCACTCTGCTAGGGCGGGGACGCAATGGGACTAGGGGAACGCCCTAGTCCAGGGAGGTAAAAGTCCCGTTTCCGGGTGGGGCGTTGCTCCGCCGCGACGACCTACCGCGAGATTGTGAGCTGCGCCTGAATCTTCTTCCCCTGGCTGTTCGTCACCACTGCCCAACTGTCGACCAGTTCGGCGACGAGGTTGAGGCCGAACCCGCCCGAAGCGCCCCGCTCCTCCGGAGGCACGATGCGCGGGACCACCCTGCTGCTGTCACTCACTTCGAGGTGGAGGAGCCCGTCGCACAGAGCCATGCTCATGCTCTGGGGACCCGCAGTGTGCCGGCAGGCGTTGGTCACGAGTTCGGAGACCGCCAGGAGTGCCGCCTCGGCCTGCTCGCTGGTTTCTCCGTCAGGGCCTCGCAGAAATCCGTACTCACCGAGATATTCCGACAAGGCGCGACGAGCGAATCGGGCGGCCTGGACCCGGTTGGCCAAGTCCTCGGTGCGGGGAGACACGGCCTGGGGGCCGTGCACCGTCAGATGCGGCATGATCACTCGCCATTTACTGTTGATCGCAGCGGTTGGGTAGCTGGTCGGCCCTCGCGAGCCATCCCTTGTCTCCACCCTGGCACTGCTCAGTTGTTCTGCCTTCAGGGAAAATCCCTATGTTTCTCCTACCGCACACCATTGCCAGGTGTGACGGATTTGTCACCGTGCGCCATTCCCCGGCGTCTCCCGGCGTGCTCACGATGACCCGAGCGAGCAGGCACTTCCGTTGACGCGTAGACCGCTGAGCCATGGGCCTTCCGGATAGCCCCGTATCACCATGCCGACCGTGAGTTTGGCGCCGGCTTTGACAACCTGGTTGTACGAGTCGGCCGTGATCGAGACGCGACGCCCCTGGGCCGTCGACTTTCCGTGCCACGTCTGCTCGAGGCGGGTGCCTGGGGCAACCTGAAAGCTCACCTCCCAGCCCTGCCCGAGCGCCGAACCGGCCGAGATTTCCAGGTCAGCCTGCATGCCGTCCTTCCAGGTGTTGACGACTCCGAGCCGCGCGGTGCACCCCGGAGGGTCAGAGCGTTCATCGGCCGGTGCCTCGTCCTTCTCGGATCGGCTCTGGGACGGGTGGAGGGACGAGGATTGTCGTCCCGGAGCGCGCGACGATTCACTCGAGCCCTGGCCTTTGCTCGGCGTGGCCCTGCCTGTATCCGGAACCGACGATGTTTGCGCGGGAGGCTCAGTCGGCATTCCGCCATGGCCACCAGCCCTCTCCCGGCCCGAGTCGTCGCTGGACAGAGCACTGGTGAGGGCGAACGCGCTCACCATCACCAGCAGAACCCCGAAGACGACGCCCAGCCTGGCGCGTGGCACGTGTCTCGGGTGACGCGGTTCCTCCGCCGTGCGCGTGCCGACGCCGGGGTTGCGCGTGCCGGCGCTGGGGTGCGGTTGAGCCCGGCGCCGCCGCAGGTAGGCGGAGCCGCCCCACGGCACGGCTGCTTCTGCGAGCAAGGACGCGAGACTCTCGCCCTCCGCGCTGAGGCACGCATACGCCTCCGTACATCGTTGGCAGTTCTCAAGGTGCCCGGCCAGGCTCGGGGAACTCGCCCGCGCGCGTTGTCCGGCCGCGGCGTCCAGCAACCCGAAGTACGAGCGGCAGGGGTCCTGCATGCTCAGCCGGTACATGAGCCAGCTCCGGTCCCGGAATTCCGCGGAGACCCGTTCCACCTCGCCGTTCACTGAAAAGACTGAGCGGCCAAGGTTTAGGGCGAGCTCAGGGGCTGCGAGTCGCTCGACGAGACCCCACCAGAGCAGTTCCCCGTCGTCCGGCTCCATCTCGCGCAGGACGCGCAACGGCACCTGATCCTCTTCGCACAGTGTCGCTTCATCCCCCAGTGAAGCCAGCAGCTCGGGGTTGAGCAGCGCCCGCGATCCCGGGGACGCCGACCACTCCCGAGCGGTGTACAGCACGTGCCACAGAGTGCGCAGAACGCCGGGCATGCCCCGTTCCCAGGTCGCCGGGTAGGGGCTGTTACTGTTCCGCGAGGCGTCGACGGCCTGTTCGGCCAGGAGCTCGGCAGACGGTCGGTCGACGGTACAGAGCTCCGCGTAAAGCACGGCGGGTGCCCCCTCCCCGAGGCCATGACCGGGTTCACGTTCCAGGGGTTCGCCTCCGGGGGCAGATTGTGAAGTGGGGGTAAGGCGCCGCGGAGCAAGCCGGTAAGACAAGGGGCATCGTTCCCATGCAAGGTGTGGCCAAGGCATCTGTTGCTGGGCCCCTGGCAGGATCGGTGTTCGGCGCGCGCGTCATCAGCGGCCGTGCAGGGGTTCTCATCGATATCCGACCCTGGCACGCACAACAGCAATCCTCAAGATCCACTATTTCGGATCCTTTCCCGCGTTTACGTTAGGGGCCAGGTCAGGGACGTCCTATGGACCGAGCCACCGCGAGAGATGATCAATTCAATGAGCATTTCCCAGCCAGGACCACTCCCCCGCGTCCTCGGTCCTTACGGGAATTGCCGCTGTCCGCTTCGTCGGGATCGCTGCTGTCCGTCACATCCATGCATCCGTGGCTGCATTCCACCGTGAAGCGGAACTACGCCTCCATGTCCGCCTCTCCGCACCGACCGTATGCTGACCGCCGGCCCCGGAAGCCCTCTTCGCTCACCGGTATCGGCCCACCGGGTATCGGCCGTGTCCGCGGATGACCGTCCGGAATCGGTAAGATGAAACTTGCTGCTGAGCCCGTCGAGCATCAGTATCGGGGGGTGTGTATGAACAAGTCTCACGGTCATCGGTTCATCGGGCGCGCCGATGAATTGAGAATTTTGCGGAAGGGCGCCCGGGCCGCTGCTCGGGAAACTCCCCGGGTCGTCATAGCCTCGGGACCGGCGGGGGTGGGCAAGACGACTCTTGTCGGCCATTTTGCGGACGCCGTCGCCAAGGAGTTCACCGTTCTCAGAGCGTGGGACATCCCGCCGAAGATGGAATTGCCCTTCTACACGGTCACCGGTCTCCTCGACGACGGCATCGCTCTGAACCCGACGGGGCTCGCACGTGAAGTCACAGGCCCGGCATCCTCCGTGCTCAGCGTGGGCGGAGCAGTCATCGACCTGCTCGACGCGTTGCAGGAGGCCGCCCCGGTGCTCCTCTGGCTGGACGACGCCCACAAGTTCGATCTCGAGTCCTTGCAGGCGCTCGGATTCGCCCTGCTCCGCCAGGGCGCCGAGCGGATCCTGACAGTCATCTCCACCCAGCACCCCGCTCGGACGGTACGGGACATGGGCCTGGCGAACCTGGTCCCCGAACCGGACCACATCGTGCTCCGCGGATTCACGCTCCCCGAGACCCGGGACTTCATCGAGGACCGGACCGCCCGGCCGCACTCCGAGACCAAACTGCGCAGTCTGGCCAGGTGGAGCGACGGCAATCCGCTGTTCCTGGAAGCGGCGCTGGGAGCCTTCGCGGGGAGCCTGCCCGACGATCCGAGCACGATCCGGGTGCCTTCCTCTCTCAGTGAAGCCGTCGGCGCGTGGTCCCGTTCGTTCCCCCCGGCCGGCCTGGCCATCCTCAATATGCTCGCCGTCCTCGACGCCCCGGCCACCATCCCGCTCCTCGGCCGGCTGCTGGACTCCGACTCGGTCGGCGCCGACGCCGAAGCCCTGGTGGACCAGCACGCCGCGGTCTGGGCACCGGACGGTGTGCCGGCCGCCCTCCGGCTCGTGCATGTCGGCCAGCGAGACGCGCTGTACACGGCCATCCCCCAGCCGGAACGGAAGCGGATGCATCTCCGGGTCGCCGAGGTGCTGGAGCCACCGGTCAGCTGGCGCCATCAGGTGGCAGCGGCGGAGACCTACGACCCTCTCCTGGCGGAAGAGTTGCGCGGCGCGGCATGGCGCGAGGCACAGGCCGGACATGCGGCACTCGCCGCCGAGTACCTCCTTGTGTCGTCCGAGATCGAGCCGGACGGCGAGAGGCGGCAGGATGCGCTGGTTTCAGCCATCCGGTTGCAGGTCACCGGTGGCCAGCACCGGACCTCGCTGCGCCATGAGGACACGATCCTCAACTCCTCCGCGGGGCCTCAGCGGGACGAAGCGCTGGGCCTGCTCAGCCTCGCGAAGGGCAAGGACGGCGCTGCGTGCGCGTATCTCCGCCGCGCGCTTGACGCCTTCGCCGCACGTGGAGAGCTGGACCAAGCTGCCTGCGCCGCAGCCGGACTGGGCCTCGGGGAAGGCTCCCTGGGGCAGGGGCAGCAGTCGGTGAGCACCTCCGAGTTCGCCCTGCGGCATGCTTCCGACGAAACAGTGCGAGGCATGGCCCAGGCCAATCTCGCGTACGGACACGCGCTGCTCGGCGGCCCTGCCCTGGGTCTGCGGCACGTCGACCATCTGCCGGCCGATCCCGACCTTGTGCCGACGGCCGGCACTGATGCCCTCATCTACCGCGGAATGTTCCGCGGTCTCGCGGGCAACCTGACCGGCGGTGTGGCTGATCTGACCACGGCGGCCCGCCGCCGGGACATGGGGGTGTGGCGGATCAGCAGCATCGCGGCGCTGAGCCATGCCATCCTCTTCCAGTTCTTTCTCGGAGAGTGGCACGCGGCCAGGTGCAACCTCTCGATCGGGCTGGACATCACGCACACCGCCGGTCACCCGGCCGACTTCTTCGTCCTCAAATGCCTCAACGCCGTCCTGGACGCCTTCGGCGGCCGTCCCGACGAGGCCCAGGCCTCTCTCAGGGAAGCAGTGGCGATGGAAGCCACGGCGGACTTTCCGGGCCCGGATTTCCATCTGGCCTCGTTCGAGGCGGTGGTGGCGTTCGCGGCGGGTGACTACGAGCAGGTGGTTGCGCTGATCGGCACCGCCGTGGACAAGCCCGTCAACGTCAGCCGGTCACGGCTGTACGCGATCCGGCACATGCCGTTTCTCGGGGTGGCCTGTGCGCGTACCGGCGACACCGACCGCGCCCGGTCGATCCTGCACGGAATGGAGGCGGCAGAATCCCACGGTGCGCTGCTGCCGGTGGTGGTCCAGTGGCTGAAGGGCGCCATCGCAGCTGCCGACGGCGACCCGGCGGCCGCTGCGCGTGCCTACGAGAACGGACTCGCCGTGCCCCCGGCCGGCGGTGATCCGGCGCTGCACAGGGCCTTCGTTCAGGAGGATCTGGGCACCGTGATGATGGAGAACGGCAACCTCGACCAGGCTCGCCGGCACCTGAGCAGCGCGGAGGAGGCGTTCACCCGTCTCGGAGCGGAGCCCTCTCGGCGGAGGTGCCGCACGCTGCTGGCCGGCGCCGATGCTTCGGCACAGTTCACAGCCGGCGCAAGTCTGTGGGACACGCTGTCGGACCGCGAACGAGACGTCGCCGGGCTGGTGGCCCGAGGCTGGACGAACCCGGAGATCGCCGCGCGGCTGTACCTCAGCGTCAAGACGGTCGAATACCACCTGGGAAACATCTACGCGAAGAACGGCATTCACGGCAGGCGGCAACTCCGCGACCTGATGCAGTCCCAGCCGATGTGAGACCTCGGCCCGGGCAGAGAAGGGGCGCTCGTGAGCGACGCATTCTCTGCCCGGGCCGAGGAGGGGCGTGGTGGAGGGAGTGATGTGCCTATTCGCAGACCTTGCTTCGTTCGTCCGCCGTCATCGCCCTGGTGCGCTGCGTCTTGGAGCTGGGGTTGTCGGGGACGGGTCCTGTCGCGGTGAACGGGACGTACCAGTAGCGGCGGCCGTGGAACTTGTCCTCGAAGATGAGCTCGTACATACCCTTGACCTTCTGCAGCCTGGGCGAACGGACCACCCAGCCGACCTCGTCGGGCGGGACATTCAGAAACGTCGTCTGTGTCTCGCTGTGCTCACTGGCCCATGTCTTCTTGAAGGATTGCTCGAAGGCCACCTTGAAGACCGGGCCGAAGGGGAATTTGCGCTCGAATTCCTCCTTGAGGGACACGCCCATGGAGTTCGACTCGCCGGTCTTGTCCTCCCAGGACATGCTGGAGGTCTGTGGGTCTTCCGTGCAGTTGTGGACAAGGTCCCCGACCCGTCGCCGCTTCCCCGTGAACTCCTCGGGCGGGCCGCTCGGGTGGAACGTGCAGGACTTGGTGCCGTTGTCGCACTTCGCCAGCAAGGTGGCGTCACTGGGCCGTGGTTCGTCCTCGGCCTGGGCCGACGGGACACCGGTCAGACACCCCAGAGCGGTCACCAACGCCAGGCCCGCGGGACAGCGGACACGATCACGCATCATCGTTCGGATCTCCTCTGGTGAGGGGGTCGGCGCCTCATGAGCACAGGGTCGCCTTTTCCTTTTTCGTCATCGGCCGGGTGTGCTGCGATTTGACGCTCGTCCCCACCGGGGCTTTCGCCGTGAACGGGACGTACCAGTAGCGGCGTCCGTGGAATTCGTCCTTGAAGATGAGTTCGTACGTGCCCTTGACCTTCTGCATGCGCGGCGCGCGTTCCACCCAGCCGACCTTGCCCGGGCGGACATCGACGAAGGTGGTGGCGCTCTCGGTGTGTGCCTTCTTCCACGTCCGCTCGTACGACGTGGTGACGCTCACCATGAAGACGCCCGACCAGCCCGTGCCCACCGTCATGGAGAGCCCCAGGGAGTTGGACTGTTCGGTGGTGTCGGACCATGTGATGCCCGAACGCTGCGGCAACGAGGTGCAGTTGTAGGCGAAGTCGCCCACCTGGCGATCGTCGCCCCGGTAGTCGGTCGCCGGTCCGCTCGGGTGGAAGGTGCAGGACTTGGTGCCGTTGTCGCACTTCTTCAGCAAGGTGGCGTCAGTGGGCCGTGGTTCGTCCTCGGCCTGGGCCGACGGGACACCGGCCAGACACCCCAGAGCGGTCACCAACGCCAGGCCGGCGGACCAGCGGACACGATCACGCATCATCGTTCGGATCTCCTGTCGCGGGAAGTCGTGCGAAGGGGGCTCTGCCGGGCGGCTGGAGGGCGGCCCACTTGTCATCTGAACTCGACTGACTGAGCACGGTCGTTCCACTGCTCACTCACCTTCGGGGTGAGGCCCTTGAAGCGTTCGGAGCTCTCACCGGCGAGGTAGGGCTCGGCATGGAGGACGATGTCGCATTCGGCCCAGCCCTGGAACGAGGAGAGGTTGTTCTGGAACTTCTCGGGGAGGTTGAAGTAGAAGTCGGCCTTCCCGTTGCGGTGGCACGGTCGACTTCCCCACAGGGTGAGCGTGTCACCGCCGTAGCGCTTTCCGGTGAAGAGGGTCCCTATCACCACGTCGCTCGACTTCTCCACCCGCGTCTGGGCGCTGTCCGCCCCGTCCTTGATCTCCTGGGCGGCGTACTGCTTCGCCCGCTCGTACGTGGCGAAGCATTTCTGCTCGTCGTTCGAGACATTTTTCGTGCAGTGCTGGGAGGGTGTCTCACCGGCGCCTGCCGCGTTGGTGGTCACCAGGGCGGCACATGTGAGGCCGACAAGTCCGGTGACGGCAGCCATGATCTTCTTGGTTCGTGAGGACTTCCTGAGACGGTGCGATACAGCGGTCATGGGGTTGGTTTCTCCTGAGCCGTGGGGAGCTGGTGCGCCGGTCGCACCGGCGCGACCAGCCGAGGGGTGCCGCTGGCGTAGTGGCCGGGTTCAGAGGTGGTTCGTCAGCCGCTCGTGACGTCGGCGTGAGACACGCGGGTCTCCAGATCGGCGCCTTTGGTGCTGTTCACGATCTGCACCGAGTCGATGGCTGATTCCTTGGGGGGACCCGTCCGGTCAGAGTTCTGGTGCAGATATTTGCGGTACTTCTTCGCAAGGCCGGTGAAATCGACGCTCACCCGGGTCGTCTTGCCCGCCTGGATCTGCTGGCCCGGCACGGTGATCCGGCAGCCGGGTACTCGCTTACCGTTCTCCACGCTTCCTGCGCACTTGTTCGTCCACAGGACTCCGTCCGCGTTCGGAGTCATGAAGTGCCCGGGGTCGTAGTGGACGACCGAAATGACGTCCTTACCGCCGCCTGGCACGTGGTAGATGAGATCCGTGGTCAGAATGGCGCGCTTCTCGTTGCACGTGAATCCTCCTGACTTCCGGGCGAAGGCGTCGTAGGAGACCTTCAACGGGCCATCGGCGAAGTTGTACGTCTCGCCCGACTCCTTACGCCTGATCGAACTACCTATGTATTCGTAGGAGAACGCCATCTCTTTGAGGTCGCACGACCCCTCGGTCCGTGAGTTGTTCTGCATGACGAGCTGCAAAGGGCTGCCGGAAGCGCCCTTGACCTGATGGTCGTAGCCGGGATATTTGCCCAGGCGCTCCTTCGGCCAGCCGTAGTTGATGAACCGCCATGCAGGACACTCGCGTCTCCCGGCGTCCGAGACATAGTTGAACCATTTGCAGCCTTCGTTGTTCTCGCGCCACGGGCTGTCGATGGCGTTGCAGCCCCTGTGGTCGTTCCCGTAGTTCTCACCGGTCGTCTCGACCGAGACGCTGTAGCAGCGGAGTGAGGGGCCGGGGTCGTACAGGATCGACTTGGCCGGCTTGGCGGCGGCAGGGTCGTGGAGGGAGTACGCCAGAGCAGCGAACAGGACCGCCGCAGGTACTCCGATACGCAACGGGTAGGGAAGTCTGACGGAATTGCGCACAGATCTCTCCTGGGGACACGGTTGAAGAACGCACATTCCTGACGGGGTACGGGGAGGGCGGGGTGCCTGGGAACGGGGGACGACGGCTGGTCGGCCGGCCGGCGGTTCGGCCGGCCGACCAGCCGAAGAGGGGGCCTATCCGGCGTTCACCTCCGACATGAACGAATCGAGCTTCAGTCCAGCGCCGCCCTTCCACGGCTCGAATCCGGCCTGGATGCTCGTCAGATACCAGGAAGACTCGCCGAACCCGCGGCTGTTGGCGTCGCTGATGAATTCCTTGGCGTCGAAGGAGACTTTCTCCATGGCCGAGGGAGCCACATAGGAGATGACCTTGCTCGTGCCGTTGTTGCCCTCCCAGATTTCCCATGTGCTGCCCGCCACGGTCGCGGTGCCGGTCTTGCTGCCGATGGGCTGGATCGGGCCTGACTTGTTCGCCCAGACCATGATCTCGACGGCGTTCACGCCGCCCTTCTTCGGCTCGGGGTCGAGCCAGATGTCGTAAGCGGCATTGTGGGTGGCGTCAGCGGCGGTGCCGAAAGTCGCGGTGGTCGGTGCACTGCTGATGGAGCTGATGCGCGCAGGCAGCTTGGTGCCGGGCGAGCAGGTGTCGTAGTGACAGCCGTTGAATATGGACGGGTACGACTTGGGCGCGCCGTTGGTGGGCACCTGACCCTCGGCCTTCGTCACCTCGAAACCCGAGTCGGTGGTGTTGATGCACTGCGCGCCGACCTGGTTCCAGACGTTGTTCTGCACGATGTATTTGCCGACCTCGACCTTCCCGAACTGCTCGCACATCTCGGTCGCCTCGGCCGAGGAGGCGGCGGTGAACAGGGCACCCGCCCCCGCCAGGACCGGGGCCAGGACGAGGACCGTGGCTCGGAGCTTTTTCTTCATCGTGTCTCCTTCTTCGTATTACGAGAACCGGCCGGTCTGGCCGAGTTCGGATTCCCAGTACGCAGCCGGTGGCAGCGTGTCCCAGGGGTTCTGGTCGGTCGTGGTGTCGTTGGTGACGTAGACATGGTCGGCGTTGCGCTCAGCCGAGAGGGCCACGACCTCTTTCATCCGGGCGGTGTCGGGCACGTCGTAGACGAGGTGCCAGATCCGCTCCGAGGACGCTTTCGCCTCCCACGCCTCCGGCCGGTGCTGCCTGTAGGAGTTCTCGCTGCCCTCGAACGTGACGAGGGTGTCGGCGGCGCGGGTGTAGCACTCCTCGGCGCCGGTGCCGGGGTTGTCGACGACGACGGCCTCGGTCCCGTGGTTGTCCTCGACGTACTTCTTCAGCTCCGCGTAGTAGTCGACGTAACTGTTGTCCGGGCCGCACTTGGACAGCCCTTCGTCGAAGAAGATGCCGTCGAGACCCGCGCTGCCGTACATCTCGTACCAACGGTCGATGTCGGCCTTGATCTGCCTCATCCATGCGGCGGGGTCGGTGGCGCCGCCGCGCGTCTTGAGGCCCGTCGTGCCGAAGTAGCCCGTGGGCACATAGCCGATGATGTCGACGCCCGCGCTGTCGGCCTTCCGTAGTGAGGCGAGGTACTCCTCGTCCGGACCGGTGCCCGGTCCGCTCGCGGGATTGGCCACCGCCATCCCTACCGCCTTGCCGCCCTTGACGAGCCGGTCCCAGGAGGGGCCCGGAGCGAAGTACGCGGGCACGGAGACCTTCTGGCCCGGCGCGGCATCGGACGCGGGCTGGTCCGGTGTGGCGAGGGCCGGCAGGGCCACAGCGGTGAAGGCTCCGGCCGCAGCGACAGCGGCGACGAGGGTGAGAAGTCGTGCAGGACGGGGCATAAAGGCTCCTCAGCGGAGTGCGGGGGGGATGCGGGGGCTCGGCAGATCAGCCGGCCGGCGCGGTGTTTGACGCGGCGTCCTTGGCGGCGTCGGACCGCTCACTGGTGCGGTAGTCCAGCGGGGTGTAGTCGGTGGGGCAGCGCTCCGCGCAGGAGGCGGGCACCTGGAAGGTGTACTCGCGGCCGCCGTGCACCAGCTTGTCGTCGGCGTCGACGATGCGCACGGTGTAGGTTCCCGAGGGGTTCGGCGGGAGGTTGTACCACTGGCCGTTGTCCCCGTTCCGCTCAGCCCGCTGCCAACGGCCGTTCTTCAGGACCTGGACGCCGTGCACGCCGTTGGGCAGATCGGTGAGGAGCAGGGGCACGTACCACTTGGACGCGCCGCGTCCGAGGGCGAGCTTTACATCCCCGCGGTCGCGGGGCGCGGGAATGAACTTCCACTCGATCTTGCGGTTGTTCCAACGGCCGGCACCCTCGATATCACCGATCGGCCGGCCGTGCAGCCGGAATTTCGGCAAGGAATGCCTGGTGATGTCGAGGTGCTCGTAGTTCGAACGGCACCACTCGTTCGCATCGCCGCAGCTGTCGGTGACCACCGCGTCCAGTGTCGCGCCGTTGTACCGGTCCGATGTCCAAGTGCCGCCACGGCAGATTCCGGTACCGGCTGCGCCGGAGTTCTTTCCCTTGCAGTAGTCGCCAAGTGAGATGCGCACCCACCGGCCACAGTTACGGCCATTGTCCCAGAGTCCCTTGAGTTCGGACTGCGCGTCGGGCACCGGCCGAGGGGTCACCGCTTCCTTGAACTCACCCGGAGTGTGCCAGACATTGAGTGCCACAACGTGACGGCTTTCCGCGCGCGAGGGCGGAACGCCGCAGCCGCCGCTGACATCGCCCGTCTTGTCGAAATGGGTGGCGACACCGTCCGTGTGGGTCTCGGCGCCCGTGGCCCGGGACGGCAGCAGCAAGCCGATGGTGATGAGGAGTCCCAGCGCCGCCGCCGCGTATAGGTGAGGCTTGCCGGGTTTCCGTCTGATGTGCACGTGACTGACCTCCGTGAAAGGCAAAGGCGTCAGACAGGTCGGAAATTCAAGTGGGAATGTGCTCGCTGACCACCGGAACCTAGAACGGCAACTCCTGGGGCCACAAGCTCAGTTGTGCGGATGCGATTCTCGACAGCGGCACCTCGCCGGCCGGGCGCCCGTAGCATTCCGTCCCTCGCAACATGCTGCCGATTCCGCTTCCGGGGAGGTCAGGGCGGGTGGCAGCGGGTGAACGGCGGTCACCACGCATCGGCGATCGACGGTGCGTCGTCACGTTCCGGACCGCTGCTCGGGTGCGGGAAACGCTCATCGAAATGATCGGTGAAGTGGCGGCACGTCCGCACGCCACCGCCGCGGGCGTACTGCTCGGAAAGCGGCCCGGGCGAACGACAGTCAGGGGTTCCAGCCGAGGTATACGGATTTGGTCCAGGTGAAGAAGTCGACTGCGGTCGCGCCCTGTTCGCGGAAAGTGTTGCTGGAGGAGTCCCGCACACCGCCGAAGGGGACGTTGAGGTCGAGTCCCGTGGTGGGGCGGTTGACCTTGATGACGCCGACCTGGGCGCGGGCGGCGAACTGCTGAGCGGCGGCCAGATCACGGGTGCAGATCGCGGCGGCGAGCCCGTAGCGGGAGTCGTTGACCACGTCGATCGCCTCGTCCAGGTCCTCGGCAGGCAGGACCGCCACCACCGGGCCGAAGATCTCGTCGCGAGCAGCGGAGGTCTCGCGGCCGACGCCGCTGAGGACGGTGGGAGCCAACAGCAAGCCCTCGGGCTTCGCGCCTCCTGTCGCTACCGTCGCGCCCGCCTGCTCGGCACGTCGGATCGCGTCGAGGTCGGTGGCCAGTTGGGCCTCACTGACGACAGGGCCAATGGTCGTCCCGGCTTCCATACCGTTACCGGGGCGATAGCGGGCCGCCTCGTTCACCAGTGCCTCCACGAAGGCGTCGTGCACCCGAGGTGTGCAGATCACCCGGGAGGAGGCGGTGCAGGCCTGCCCTGTCAGGGCGAAGCCGCCGGCAGCGGCGATGCGGGCGGCGTGGACAACGTCCGCGTCGTCGAGTACGACCAAGGCGTTCTTGCCGCCCATCTCGACCTGGACGCGTGCGCGCCTCTCGTACAGATTCCGTTCCACACGCATGCCGACGGCGGTGGAGCCGGTGAAGGACACCGCGGCGACTCGCGGGTCGGCGGTCAGCGTCTCGCCGATGACCGCGCCCCGGCCGTGGACGACGTTGAGCACACCCGCCGGGAGCCCGGCCGCAGCGAGGGCTTCGCTGAGGTGGTACGCCGAGACCGGGGTGATCTCGGCCGGCTTGAGAACGACCGCGTTGCCGCTGATCAGCGCGGGCGCTGTCTTCCAGGCGGGGATCGCGATGGGGAAGTTCCAGGGCGTGATCACCCCGGCGACACCGAGCGGCTCGCGGCGGGTGTGGATCAACGTGTCGGGCTGCGAACCGGGCAGGGTCTCGCCGCCCAGCCACCAGCCGGCGGAGCCGAAGTAGCGCAGTACGTCGATGGCGCGCCGTACCTCGCCCCGTGCTTCGGCGAGGGTCTTGCCCTCCTCGCGTACGAGATCGCGGGCGACCGTCTCGTGGCGACTGCGCAGGATCTCCGCCGCGTCCATGAGGACCGCGCCGCGCGCCGGGGCCGGGAGCGCCGCCCAGCCCGGCTGCGCCTTGGTAGCGGCGCTCACGGCCGCGTCCACCTCGTCCCTGCCGGAGGAGGGCGCAACGGCGACGACGTCGGCGGGATCGGCGGGGTTGCGGCGCTCGAATCCTTCCCCGGGCAGGCGCTTTCCGGCGATCAGATTGCCCACCTGAAGGGTGTTCGTGGTCGTACTCATGGGATGGGGTTCCTCTGCTTCTACGAGTTCCGCAGCTTCTGCGGAGACGTGGTGTGGACTTCTGCGGAGACGGGGTGTGGAAAGGGGCGGTGGTCAGCCAGGTGTCGATGCTCTGGGGCACGGCCCTGACGGTCGGCAACGGGGAACCGGACGAACGCACCGAGCAGTAGGAGGCGGCATCGGCCGGCCACGCGGCGTCGAAGCCGAGCAGGCCGCGGGTGGCGACGTACTCGTCGAGCCGGCCGGGGCCTGCACAGCAGCGGGTCGTCTGCGTGGAGGAGACCGGGCAGCGGATGCTCGGCTGGCCCGGGCACCACGCCGAGCAGAACGTAGGAGGTGGGGCAACCGTCCAGGACGGTGCGCACGGCGGCAGCCAGGCGGCCCGGGTTCACCGGTGTAGGGGGCGCTGACCAAGCCCGCGTCCCGGGTGACCGTGCAGGCGTGCGCGAACGGTCCCGGAGCGTGCCGCGCCGGCCGGCCTCGTTGGCCCGGGACTCCAGCTGCCACAGCGGCAACCGTCACCGGCCAAGCGCTGGCAGCCGGCGTCTGCGGCACATCTGCCGGGACGTCGACGGTCCAGTGGTTGACCGCTTGCCCGTCTCTCCTCCGCCGCCAAGCCTCCGGACTCCGCGGACAGGCCCCCGGACTCCGCGGACAAGCCCTCGGACCTCAATTGCTCGGCGGAAGTGAGCAGTCGGTCGCGCCGGTCCGCCAGGAACGGGCCCGTACGCTCAGGGGAGGTGGCGGGAGATGACCAGCCGCATGATGTCCGAGGTGCCTTCCTCGATCTCCTCGAGCTTGGCGTCGCGCATCCACTGCTCCATCGGGTACTCACGCGAGTAGCCCCATCCGCCCAGGGTCTGCACACCGGCCCAGGTGCAGAACATGGCGGTCTCGGAAGCTGTCAGCTTGGCCATGGCGGCGAGCCCGGTCACGTCCGCGCCGGCGTCGATGGCCCGGGCGGCGCGCAGGACCAGCAGCCGGGCGGCCTCGATCCGGTTCGCCATATCGGCCAGGCGGAAGGCGACGGCCTGGTGCTCGATGACCGGCTTGCCGAACTGCACACGAACGCATGCGTAGTCACGGGCGTACTCGAACGCTGCTCGCGCCGCCCCCACCGCGGCGGCGCCGAGCACGACGCGTGAGATGTCGAAGGTCCGCATCAGCCCGACGAATCCCGCGCCCTCGGCGCCCAGCCGGTCCTCCTCGGCGACGAACACGTCGGAGAAGAACACCTCACGGCAGACGATGGCGCGCTGGCCCATCTTCCGCATGGGCTTTCCGACGCTCAGCCCCTCGGCGTCCGCGGACACCAGGAATGCGGTGACCCCCTTGGCCCGCTCCCCCGGTTCGGTCTTGGCGAAGACGACGTAGAAGCGGGCGGCACCCGCGTTGGAGATCCACGCCTTCTGCCCGTTCAGCACGTACCCGCCCTTGGTCCTGCGGGCGCTGGTGGTGATGGCTGCGGCGTCCGAACCGGCGCCCGGCTCGGTTGTCGCCAGCGCGGTCATCGGCGCGTCCGGGCCCACCAGCGGGCACAGCCAGCGCCGCTGCTGTTCCTCGGTGCCGAGGGCGAGGACCGGATCCGCGAAGAAGCCGTTCGAGCAGACCAGGTTTCCGATGCCGGGGTCGCCGAAGCACAGCTCCTCCTGCACCAGGCATTGGGTGAAGACGTCGGTGAAGGCGCCGCCGCCCAGCTCGCCCGGCAGCATGAAGTCGGTGATGCCGACCTCCGCGGCCTTGCGCCAGACGTCGAGGGGCGTCTCGACATCCGCTTCGTCCACGGCGCGGCCGCGCGGCCGGATCTCGTTGCGCGCGAAGTCGCGGCACAGCTGCACGACGGCACGCTGCTCGTCGGTGAGCGGCCAGGGTTCGGTGAGGGCGTTCATCGCTTTCCAATCTCAGCCGGCGGCGGACTCGGGAAGATGGATGAGGGTCGGACGGTCTGCCATGAGGGCCGCGTCGAGCGCGCGGATCAGCTGCCATTGGTCACCGGCGCTCACCCCGTGGCAGCCCATCGCGCGCGCCAGCCCCGGGAAGTCCACCGCGCACTGGTCCACGGCGCGGATGGGCTCTCCGCGATCGGCCATCTCCTTGCGGATCTCCCCGTATCCGCCGTTGTCCACGACGATCACGGGCAGCGGCAGCCGCAGTTGGGCCGCGGCGGCGAGTTCCTGCACGGTGAACATCAGGCCGCCGTCCCCGTGCAGGGCCACGACGGGTGCCGAGGGGCGGGCCAGCTTGACGCCGATGGCCGCGGGCAGGCCGTAGCCGAGGGTGCCGAGTCCTGTCGGGTAGAGGAACGACCGGGGGGCGTATGCCGGCATGTTGGACAGCGCGCCGTAGTAGCAGGCCATGGTGGAGTCGCCGACCAGGATGCCGTCACGTCCCAGTGCCTGGGCCAGGGCTTCGGTGAGGGCCAGGTGGACGGCGCCCTCGGCGCGTGCCTGCCGGTCGCGGCGCACGCGTGCCTGGGCGGCGCGTTCGGGTCCGCGCGGCGTGGCCTCGGTGTGCGACAGGCGCTTGAGAAGCGCGGTGAGGGCGAGTGCCGCGTCGGCGACGATCGCCGTGTCGGGCGAGGCGTTGGTGGCGGCGGCCTGGGCGTCGATGTCGATCCGGATGAGTGTCCCCGGCACGTCGAGTGGGCCGAACCACAGGTCGCTGGGGGCGAGTTCGGTGCCCACCGCGACGACGACGTCGCTGTCCCGAACCAGCTCACGCACGGCCCGGTGGTGCAGCCCGGCGCCGACGGCCAGGGGGTGATCGTCCGGGAAGACGCCCTTCCCGTTGGCGGTGGTGACGACCGGCGCGCCGAGCCGTTCGGCCAGGTTCCGCAGTTCCGCGGTGGCGCCGACGCTGCCGCCGCCCGCGAGGAGAACCGGCTGCGCCGCCTCGGTCAACGCTTGGGCCGCGGCGCTGATCTGCCCGTCCGCCGGTGCCGTCGGCGGCACCGGGACAGGTGGCACCACCCGCGCCGGGGCGCGGTCGTCGAGCAGGTCGAGGGGGATCTCCAGGTGCACGGGACGAGGCCGGCCGGTGGCCATCGCGGCGTAGGCGTGGGCGACCGCGAGAGGGATCTCCCCGACGCTGGTCACCCGGTGGCTGTAGGCGACGACGGCGTCCAGGGCCGCGCTCTGGTCCTTCAGCTCGTGCAGGTATCCGTTGCCGCGGCCGGGGTGCCGAAGCGGCATACCCGGGGAGACGAGGAGGACGGGGACCGAGTCCGAGTACGCCTGCGCAGCGGCCGTAGCGGCGTTGAGCAGGGCGGGCCCGGTGGTGGTGACGCAGACACCGGGCTTCCCGGAGGCCCGGGCCCAGCCGTCGGCGGCGAAGCCGGCTCCCTGCTCGTGGCGGGGGGCGATGTGCCGTATGCCGTAGCGGGACAGGGCCGCGTAGACGGCGAGGTTGTGGGTGCCGGGGATGCCGAAGACGGTGTCCGCTCCGTGGGCTCGCAGGGCCGCGACGAGCGCTTCGCCACCGGTGAGTTCCGCCGTCATGCCGCTGCCCCCGGGTCGGTGTAGACGGGCTTGCCGAGCCACTGTCCGCCGTCGACGGTGAGCACCTCGCCGGTGATGTATGCGGCCCGCTCGCTGAGCAGGAACGCTGCGGACTCGGCCACTTCCTCCGGGGTGGCGAACCGGGCGGCGGGCACGCTGGCGAGGACACGGGCACGGGCGGATTCGGTGGGCCACAGGGCCGCCGAGGCGCCTTCGGTCTCCGTAGGGCCGGGGGCGAGGCAGTTGAGCCGGACCCCGCGGGCGGCCCACTCGACGGCCAGGGTCCGCGTCATGGCAAGGACGCCCGCCTTGGCCGCGGCGCTGTGGACCGTGCCGGGGTGCCCGTGCCACGCGTAGCTGGCGATCACGTTCAGTACTGCGCCGCTGCCCTGGTTCAGCAGGTGGCGGGCGGCGGCCAGCGTGCAGTGGAAGGTGCCGTTGAGCACGATGTCGATCACGGCCTTCCAGCCCCCTGGGGAGAGCTGTTCGCCGGGGACGACGAAGTTTCCGGCGGCGTTGTTGACCAGCACGTCGAGGCGGCCGTGCCGCTCGGCCACACCGTCCACGGCGGCCTGCACCGCCACGGCGTCGCGGACGTCGCAGGCGACCGCGTCGGCACTGCCCCCGGCCGTCTCGATCATCTGGACGGTGCCGCGCAGCGCCTCCTCGCGGCGGCCCAGCACGGTGACGTGTCCGCCGCCCGCGGCCCAGCGCTGCGCGACGGCCCGGCCGATGCCTGAGCCACCGCCGGTGACCAGGGCCACCCTCCCGGCGAATTCCAAGGGCTGTTGCTCGGGGTTCATGCGTGTTCCTCTGTCTTGTGACGTGAGCGGACGGGAGAGGCCAGCAGCAGCGCATCGACCGCGAGGCAGCCGCCCGGGCCGACCCGCAGCGGGTTGATCTCCAGCTCGACCCGGTCGCCCCGGTACCGGACGATGAGTTCGGACACCGCGACCACGGCGTTGACCACGGATTCCAGGTCGGCCGGGGGTGCTCCGCGCCAACCGGTGAGGAGCGGTGCGCAGCGCAGCCGGCGGATCATCTCGCGGGCCAGGTGGGCGGAGACAGGGGCGCATTCGGTGACGGCGTCGCGGTGGAGCTCGGCCTCCGTGCCGCCCGCGCCGATGGTGACCATCGGACCGAGCCGGGGGTCCCTCCGGGCCCCGATGAGGAGTTCGGTGACGTCGGGGCGGACGTCTTGCTCCTCCAGTACGTAGAGGCCGTCGCCCAGGCGTTGCCGCAGGGCGGTGAAGGTCTCTGCCACGACAGCGGCATCCGTGAGACCGATCGCCACTCCGCCCGCCTCGGTCTTGTGCTCCAGCCAGGACGCTTTGAGCACGTAAGGGCCGCGCAGCTCGGCGAGGGCCGCCTGTAGTTGGTCACCGTCGCGTATCTGGCGTGCCTCGGGGAAGGCAATGCCGGAGCGCTGCAGCGCCGCGCGGGTCTCCCAGTAGTCCCGCGGCGGGCGGTCGCTCGGGGCCGGCCGGGGAATCCAGCGGCCGGGGCGGGCGTCCAGTTCCACCGCGCCTGCCAGTGCGCCGGCTGCGGCGTCGACGGTGGGAAAGACCGGCACACCGGCCTCGCGCAGCACGGTCGCGGTGTCGCTGTCGGCGCCCATGGAGTGCAGCACGAGCGCGCGTCCGTGCCGGCCGGGCAGCGCGGCCAGTTCGGCGGCGGCGTGCTGCTCGGTCTCGGTCAGCGCGGCGCTGTCCATCCCGTAGCGGCCGAAATAACCGGACATCAGCACACTGTCGGCCTCGCCGGACGCCAGCAGCGCGTCGACCGTATCGACGTAGCTCCCCATGTCCTGCTCGCCGGCGCCCGCCAGGTCCACGGGGTTGTCGGTGGCGGCCGTGTCCGGCAGCAACGCCCCCAGCTTCGCGACCAGCTCCGAGCTGAGCCGGGGGACGGTGAGCCCGCTGCGGTGGACACAGTCCGCGGCCAGGGCGCCCTGCCCTCCGCTGTCGCTGAGTACGGCGACGCGCCTGCCCCTGGGCGGGACGTGTGCCATGAGGCAGCCCGCCACGTCGACCAGCGCCGCGGGGGTGGCCACACGCAGGGCTCCGGCGGCGCGGCAGGCCGCGTCGACCAGTTCCGTGGGGGCGGTGAGTGCGCTGGTGTGGGAGAGCGCCGCGCGGGCGCCGGCCTCGCTGTCGCCGGCGGTGAGCAGGAGGACGTGCTTGTCGGCACGGCGCAGGAGCCGCACGGCGTCGAAGATCCGCTGCCCTTCCTCGAAGCTCTCGGCGTACACGGCGACGACTGTGGTGGATGTGTGATGCGCGAGGTCCTCCAGCAGGTCGGCCGCAGTGACGTCGAGCTGGCTGCCGACCGAGACGAACCGGGAGATGCCCAGCCCGGCACGCTGCGCGAGTTGGGCGAGCTCGCTGCCGATCTGACCGCTTTGGGAGACGACCGCCAGACCACCGGGGTGGAAGTCGCCCCAGGCGATGTGCAGTGACGTCTCGGCGTCGAACAGCCCGAGACTGCTCGGTCCGATCATCCGGGCCCCGGCCTCGGCGAGCCGCACGGCGAGGGCCGGCGCGTCGGGCACGCCGGCGGTGATGCCGAGGAAGGCGCGGACGCCGAGCGCCAGGGCTTCGTCGACGACGAGGCCGACCTGTGCTGCCGGCACGCACACCGCGACGAGCTCGGGCACCTCGGGCAAGTCCGCGAGCGAGGCCACCGTCGGCCTGCCCAGGATCTCCTCCGCCCTGCGAGTGACCAGGTGCACCGAGCGCCGCTCCCGCCCCGCCAAGGCGCCGCGGGCGAGCCAGTAGCCCCACTTGGCCGGATCCGCCGACGCCCCGACGACCGCCACCGACGCCGGGTCCCGGAAGACGGCGAACGAGGGACGCCCGGCACCGGCAGGGGATGGGGTGGACATGGGTCGATCGACTCCTCTCGGCGCCGCTCCGGGACGGTTTCTCTATTGACTGGTTGGCCAGTCAGTAATTTGGATCGTCCCCCTCGGTGCCGCGCCGTGTCAACACCGTCGCCTCCGCGCACATATCCCATGGATAAGGGGGATCTCCGCCCAGGATGACCCGCAGAACCGAGACAGCCTCCTGACTTGTGAGTCAATATACGGGGCGCCTTCGCCTCCGTTCTCTTGACAATGCAAGCACTCCGCTACATCGTCGTTCCAGAGCCGCCGCCCGGACCGCTCCCCGGCCGGTCGGCGGCGCAGGCCACCGCTTCTGCGTCCGAAAGGCCCCCACCCCCATGAGCGCACACGCAGATCCCCGGTCCTTCGACGTCATCGTCGTGGTCATGGGGGGACTGGGGTCCGCCGCTGCCTGGCACCTCGCCCGTGCCGGACGGCGGGTCCTCGGGCTGGAGCAGTTCACGTTCGGCCACGACCGCGGGGCATCTCACGACACCTCGCGCATCCTCAGGCACAGCTACCACCGTTCCGACTACGTCCGGCTCACCGCGCGTGCCTACGCCGACTGGGCCGACCTGGAACAGTCCTCCGGCGAGAAGCTGGTGACCACCACAGGTGGAGTCGACCTGTGCCCGCCGGGCTCATCGATCCCCTTGGACGACTACGAGACGAGCTTGGCCGAGGAGAACATTCCCTACGAGCTGCTGAGCCGTACCCAACTCCAGGACCGCTGGCCGCAGATGAGACTCCCGGAGGGCACCACCGGCCTCTACCAGGAACGCACCTCCATCGTGCCCGCCGCGCAGTCCGTCGCCGCGATGCAGCGCCTGGCCGCCGCCGACGGCGCGACCCTGCTGGACCGCACCCCCGTCACGTGTGTCCGGCAGGCGGCCCGCGGCGTGACCGTGGTGACCCCGCACGCGCGATACTCCGCCGAGAAGGTGATCCTGTGCACCGACGCCTGGGCCAATACGCTGCTGGAGCCCCTGGGCTACAAAATCCCGCTCACGGTGCTCGACCAACAGGTCACCTACTTCCAGCCCACCGCCCCGTCCCGGTTCGCCCCGGCCGTCTTCCCGGTGTGGATCTGGCTGGACGAACCCTCCTACTTCGGTTTCCCCTGCTACGGGGAAGCGACCGTCAAGGCCGGTGAGGACTGCGGAGGCCCTCAGGTGAGCCCGGACAGGCGCACCGGGAGCACCGACCCCGACATGCTGAATCGCCTGACCGCCTTCATCCGGAAGCGGTTCCCGTACAGCGGCACGCCGGTCCGGTCCAAGCGCTGCCTGTACACCCTCACTCCGGACCGGGACTTCGTGATCGGCCCTGTGCCCGGCGCCGAACGGGTCCTGGTCGGCCTCGGCGCGGCACACGCCTACAAGTTCGCCCCCACCCTGGGCCGCATGCTGGCCGACCTGACCGCCCACCCCGCGCTGGCCGGCGCCGAGCCGTACAGCACCTTCCGCCTCGACCGGCCGGCACTCACCGACGCCACGTACCCGGTCAACTGGATGACGTGAGGCCGCCCCACCCACCCGGCGCCCGGACGGAGCACCGCGGCCCGCCCGCTCCCCCGCCCCTCGCTGAGCACTCGTCAGTGACCGACCTGGACGGAACGCATGACCGCCATTTCTGCAACCACCCCTCCCACCACTACGACCCGCCGGCCTCTGATGGAGGTCGTCTGGAGCGACCCGGTAACCGGCCGGCAGGGATTCGTCGTCATCGACCGGCTCGTCCGCGGGGTGTCCAGTGGCGGTCTACGGATGCGTGACGGCTGCACACTGGACGAGGTCCGCGGGCTCGCGGCCGGCATGACCCGCAAGGAAGCCCTCCACTACGACCCGGCCCGGCGCTACATCCCCCTCGGCGGTGCGAAGGGCGGCATCGACTGCAGTCCCCACGATCCGCAGGCCCCGGCCTTGCTCCGGCGCTTCCTGGACGGAGTGCGACCGCTGTTGCGGGAGTACTGGACCACAGGCGAGGACCTGGGAGTGCGCCAGGACAGCCTCGACGAGGCCGCGGCCTCGCTGGGTCTGGACAGCACCATCGAGGCGATCTATCCGCTGCTGGACGACCCGGCCGCGGCGCGGGCCCGTCTCTCGGCCGCCTTCGCCGTCACCGTCGACGGCATACCACTGCCCGAACTGGTCGGTGGCCTCGGCGTGGCGGAATCGGCGCTCACGGCCCTGGACCACGCCCGTATCCCGCGCGGGTCCGCACGCGCCGTCATCCAGGGTTTCGGGTCGATGGGCGGAGCAACCGCCCGCTACCTGGCCCAAGCGGGGGTCACCGTGGTGGCCATAGCCGACGCCCACGGGATGGTCGTCAACGAGCAGGGGCTGGACGTGGAGCGGCTGCTGCTCACGCGCGACGCCTTCGGCTCTGTCGACAGGACACAGCTTCGTCCCGAAGACATCGAGGCCGCCGGCAGTGCCTGGCTCGACACCGAGTGCGAGATCCTGGTCCCCGCCGCGATCTCCTACTGCATCGACCTCGCCGCCCAGGAACGGATCACAGCCCGCGTCGTCGCCGAGGCGGCGAACATGCCGACGCTGCCCGAAGCGGAGGCCGCGCTGCATGCCCGTGGTGTCACCGTGCTTCCCGACTTCGTAGTGAACTCCACGACCAACGCATGGTGGTGGTGGACGCTGTTCGGCGACACCTCCGCTGACCCCGACGAGGTCCATGCCATGGCGCGCGACGCGATGCGTCAACTCACCACGGACATGCTCGACGACGCCGAGAAGGACGGCATCACACCCCGGGCAGCCGCCCAGGGAGTGGTCGAGCGTCACTTGTCCGAGATCGAAGCCCGATTCCCCGCTCCCGAACCCGGGCCAGGGCTGAAGAACGGCTGCCGGCCATGAGCGCGGACACCGACCTGCTCGTCGTCGGCGGCGGCCTGATGGGATCCGCCACCGCCTGGGCGGCTGCACGGCGGGGGCTGTCCGTCACGCTGGCCGAGCAGTTCGCGCCGGACCACGCACACGGCAGCTCCCACGGAAGCGCGCGCATCGTACGGCGCAGCTACGACGATCCGACCTACACGCGTATGACGGGGCGGGCCTTCGAGCTCTGGCGCGAACTGGAGCTCGACGCCGGGGCCGCCCTGCTGCGGATGCTCGGCGGGATCGACTTCGGCGACCCCCGCTACCTCGACGCTGTCGCTGCCCAGCTCGACAGGGCCGGAGCAGCACATGAGCTGCTCACCTCGGCGGAGGCCGAGGAACGCTGGCCGGGACTGCGCTTCGAGGGACAGGTGATCCACCATCCTGAGGCGGGCACGGTCGACGCCGCCGCCGCGCTCGGCGCCTTCCACACCACCGCCGAGAGGCGCGGGGCACGGCTGCTCTTCCACACAGCCGTCCGGAACATCTCCCTGGTGTCCGGTGGGGTCCTCGCGGAGTTGGCGGACGGTTCGACGCTCACCGCCGCACAAGCAGTCGTCGCCGCGGGCGCCTGGCTGCCCGAGCTGCTCGGCGACCGTCTCAGGCTGCCCGAACTCACGGTGACCGAGCAGCAGGTGTTCCACTTCCCCCGGCGTGATCCCTCCGCACCCCCGTGGCCCAGCGTCGTGCACGAGTACGGGGAGGGGATCTACCACCTCCAGGGTGGACGCGACGGCGGTCCCGGGGACGACCGGAAGATCGGTGTCCATTACGGCGGCCGACGGACCACACCGGATCAGCGCGGAGCAACCGTCGACCCCGCAGCCCGCGCCTCCATGGTCGACTACGTCAGCCGCTGGATGCCGGGCTGCGTCCCCACGCCGCGTGGAGAGACCACCTGCCTCTACACCAGCACGCCCACCGAGGACTTCCTCATCGACCGCACCGGGCCGCTTGTCGTGTGTTCCCCCTGCTCAGGACACGGCGCCAAGTTCGCGCCGCTGATCGGCGAGCTCACCGCCGATCTGGTCACCGGCGTCGGCTCCCCGGCGGAGAAGTTCCGCCTGTCGGCGCATCTGCCGTCGCCCGATCCCTGAGCAGCTGCCTCCCCGGCAGGTGAGCACGCCGAAATCTTCCTGGACGCCCGCTCGTGCGCTGAGCAAGAGTGGGCGCCGACCTCACATGAGTCCCACTCCCCCAGCCCACTCCCATGGAGACGTGTTGTACACCGCACACCCCGACCGCTACGCGCACATGCCCTACCGACGCACCGGCCGCAGCGGCCTGAAACTGCCCGCGCTCTCACTTGGCCTTTGGCACAACTTCGGTCCGGAGCGGCCCGTCGAGACTCAGCGCGCCATCCTCCGCCGCGCCTTCGATCTCGGTGTCACCCACTTCGATCTGGCCAACAACTACGGCCCGCCGCCCGGCGCCGCCGAGTCCGCACTCGGCCAGGCACTCAAGGCGGACTTCGCCCCGTACCGCGACGAGCTGGTCATTTCCACCAAGGCCGGAAATCCGATGTGGCCGGGCCCGTACGGTGACTGGGGATCACGCAAGTCGCTGCTCTCCTCCCTCGACCAGAGCCTGCAGCGAATAGGTCTGGACTACGTCGACATCTTCTACTCGCACCGTCCCGACCCCGAAACTCCCCTTGAGGAGACGATGGGTGCCCTGCACTCGGCGGTGCAGCAAGGCAAGGCACTGTATGTGGGCGTCTCCAACTACTCCGCGGAACAGACCCGTGAGGCCGCACGGATCCTCGCCGGCCTCGGCACGCCGCTGCTGATCCATCAGCCGCGCTATTCCCTGCTCGACCGCCGCCCCGAAACCAGCGGTCTGCTGGATGCTCTCGCCGAGCTCGAGGTCGGCTCCATCGCCTACTCGCCGCTGGAGCAGGGGCTGCTGACCGGTCGGTATCTCAACGGCATCCCCGAGGAGTCGCGTGCCGCCGGTGACAGCCCGTTCCTCAAGTCCGAGGCGCTCACCGAAGAACTGGTGGGCAGGCTCCGCGACTTGAACGAGATCGCCGGCTCACGCGGTCAGTCCTTGGCCCAGATGGCGCTGGCCTGGGTGCTGCGCAGCGGCCGGGTGACCTCCGCCCTGGTCGGTGCCAGCAGCCCGGGGCAGCTCGAGGACAGCGTCGCAGCCACCCACAACCTGCACTTCGACGCCGACGAGCTCGCCCGCATCGACAGGACCATCCGGCCCGAGCCGTCGTCGAACGCAACCTCTCACGGATGATGCCTCCCGCACCGGCCTCCCGGCGCCCGCGCCGGGAGGCCGGCCACGGGAACGTCGTCGTCGGCCGAGCCCGATGACGTCGACCCCGTTCACCAGCGCTTCAGGCCCGTCCACCGGGCCGGGCGCCGGTCACAGGACCACAACCGAGCGCAGTACCTCACCCTCGTGCATACGGGCGAAGGCCTTCTCGACCTCGCCGAGGGCGATGGTCTCGGTGACGAAGGCCCCGAGGTCGATACGGCCTTGCTGGTGCAGGTCGACGAGCAGGGGGAAGTCGCGCGAGGGCAGGCAGTCCCCGTACCAGGACGACTTGAGGGCACCGCCGCGGCCGAAGACGTCGAGCAGCGGCAGTTCCAGTCGCATCTCAGGGGTGGGGACGCCGACGAGGACGACGGTGCCCGCCAGGTCCCGGGCGTAGAAGGCCTGCTCGTACGTTTCGGGGCGGCCGACGGCGTCGATGACGACGTCGGCGCCGAAGCCTCCGGTCAGTTCGCGTACGGCGGCGACCGGATCGGATGCGCGGGAATCGACCGTGTGAGTGGCGCCCATGGTGCGGGCGGTCGCGAGCTTCCGGTCGTCGAGGTCGACGGCAATGATCCGGGCCGCCCCCGCCAGCCGCGCCCCGACGATCGCCGCGTCTCCGACACCGCCGCAGCCGATCACGGCCACGGTGTCGCCGCGTCCCACCCCGCCGGTGTTGAGCGCGGCGCCGATGCCGGCCATGACCCCGCAGCCGAGCAGTCCCGCCACCTCCGGTGGGACTGCCGGGTCGACCTTCGTGCACTGCCCTGCGGCCACCAGCGTCTTCTCGATGAACGCGCCGATACCCAGCGCCGGCGACAGTTCCCTGCCATCCGCCAGGGTCATCCTCTGCTCGGCGTTGTGGGTGTCGAAGCAGTACCAGGGACGCCCGCGCAGACAGGCCCGGCAGTGCCCGCACACCGCACGCCAGTTCAGGATCACGAAGTCCCCCGGCGCTATGTCGGTGACGTCCGGGCCGACCGCCTCCACCACGCCTGCGGCCTCGTGGCCGAGCAGAAAGGGGAAGCCATCGCTTATAGCGCCCTGCTTGTAGTGCAGATCCGTATGGCAGACCCCGCAGGCCTGGACCTGCACGACGGCCTCCCCCGGCCCGGGGTCCGGCACCAGCACGGTCTCCACCCGAACGGGCTCGTTCTCCGCAAGAGCCACCACGCCTTGGACCTGCTGTGTCATCGCGAGTTCCCTTCTCCTGCACTCAGTGCCTGATGTGTCGACTCGACAATGAACCCTTACTGATTCAGGAGTCAATATACGCGTCTCCAACACTCCCAGAACAGAGCCGCTTCCTGCCCGTTCATCGGAAAAGAGCGCTTCAGAATCCTGACTGAGAAGTCAACAGCGATTACCACTACAGGGCACACTGACGAGCCGGATCACGGGGCCGGCTCCGCCCGCGGATCCGGCGTCACCACCGATCCGGATCACCTGACACCGGAGTCAGGAAGGCCAGTAAGGTGTCTCTGTGACGCGTAAAAATGTGGTTCTCAGGCGCGAGGAAATCCTCGAAGCGACCGTGGAGCAGGTCAAACAGCGCGGCATCGCGACGACCCGCGTGGCGGATGTGGCGAAGGCGCTGAACGTGAGCAGCGGCCTGGTGCACTACCACTTCGCGAGCAAGGAGCAGCTCGTCGAGGAGGCCTTCGCCTACGCGGCCCACCGCGAGATGGAAGCCCTGCGCATCGTGGTGGCCCGCTCCTCGCCCGTGGTGGCCCGGATGAAGGCGCTGCTCCGGCTGTACTCGCCGACGGGGCAGGCGGCAAGCTGGCGACTGTGGATCGACGGCTGGTCGGCAGGCATGCGCGACAAGGGTCTCCACGACGTGATGCGGAAGATGGACGAGGAGTGGAAGTCCTCCATCGCGACCGTGGTGCAGGCGGGTATGGACAGCGGCGAGTTCTCCTGCACCGACGCCCGGGCCGCCGCCTGGCGGATCACTCTCTTCCTGGACGGCCTCGCCGTCCAGCTCGTCGGCCGGCGAGGCGCCCTGGGGAAGGCGGAAGCCGCACAGTGGGTCCGCGAGCACGTGGCTGCTGAACTCGGCATCGACGCGGAGGCCTTGAAGCCGCGCCGCAGCGCGGCACGTTGAATCGCCCTCCCGCCTCTTGCCCACCACCCCTCTATTGACTGACTCATCAGTCAGGAAATAGGCTCCAAGGGTCGATAGACCGCTTGGTGCGCATTGTCGCGCGGACAGCAGAGGGGCTCCGTGACCGCTACCTCGCGCCCGACCGAGCCACTCGTCCAACGAGCGGGCCTGGGACGCCGCACCGCTGTCGCGGCGCTGACGTGTGCCACCGCCGTCTGGGGCTGGAGCTACATCGCAACCGTCTGGCTCCTCCCGGAGATGGGCACGGCGAGTCTGGTCGCGGTCCGCTTCACCCTCGCCGGTCTGATCATGCTCGCCGTCCGGCCCCGCGCGGTCCTGTCGATCGGCCGCCGGCATCTGCTGGCCGGGCTCGCGCTCGCCGGGCTTCTCGGCTCCGGGACACTGCTCCAGGTAGAGGGCCAGCATCACATCCCGCCCTCCCAGTCCGGCTTCCTCACCTCCCTCTTCGTGGTCCTGACGCCGCTGGTGGCCCGGATCCTGTTCAAGACGAGGATCCCCCGGGGGGTTTGGGCCGGTGTGGCCGCGGCGTCCGCGGGCTTGAGCGTCATCTCCTTCAACGGGGTTTCCGTCAGCCTCGGCACCTGGCTGACCCTGGCCGGCGCGCTGGCGTACGCGCTGCAGATGGCACTGCTCTCGGAGTACTCGTCGGCGGACAAGGTGTACGGCCTGGCCGCCCTGCAGATCCTCGGTACCGGCGTCATCGCCGCATTCTGGGCGGTACCGCAGGGCATCGACCTGCCGGATTCGCCTGCCGGCTGGGGCTGGCTCGCCTATTCGACGCTGCTGGCGACGCTCGGTATGTACGCGGTGCAGACGTGGGCCCAGTCCCGGGTCACCGCCGCGAGCGCCGCGGTCGTCATGGCCTGTGAGCCCCTCTTCGTGTCTCTCTTCAGCCTGCTGGTCGGGGCGGCACTGTCGGGACGGACCATCGCCGGTGGTCTGCTCATCCTGGTCGCCATGTGCCTCGTCATCTACGCCGAGCGATCACGCCCGCCGCTCGGCGTCCCGCTCCAAGGCCCCGACGGCGCACCCTCGGAGGCCCGACTCAGCGTTCAAAGAATGCCTCGGCCCGGTCGAAGCGGCCTTCGGCCAGATCCTCGCGATAGATCATCCAGTGAAGCCAGCCGTCACGGAAGGCCTCGAAGGTAGCCAGATGTACCCAGTCGAGCTCGTCCGGCTCCGCCGACTCAGGGGGTACGACAGGCGGCTGTCCCCAGGGCGCGTAGCCGCCGACCTGGGACGCCGGGTCACCACCGAGCTCCGCGGCCAGGTCCACTTCGGCGTGGTAGTAGGGATGGCTCGGGTCGTACGAGGGGTGATCCGGGTCGTGGTAGAACGCGCCCGTGATGTCGCTCACGACCGCGTACTCAGCGTCCGGCCAGGTCGGGACGATCCCGTTCAGGAAAAACGGCCTCTTCTGGGTATGGCGGTCAAGATCGTACGGCGCCTGACGCGGCCGGGTGGGCTCCGAGGCCGGGATGTACAGCAGCTTGATACCGGCCCCTGGCTCCTCCTCGTGATCGCCGGGGACGAAGATGAAGTCGCAATCGCTCTCGAAGCTGTCGAAGTAGAAGAAGACCAGCTCGCCGTCCGGAGGCAGGGGGATGTCCAGCTCATGGGTAGGGAGCAAAGCGCAATCGAGGGTGGCTTGATGGTGCATCGGCCCCCTCCCCTCCCAGGAGGGCCAGGCCATGCCCTCGGGCAGCCCCGGGAGACCGGCAAAGTGCCCCACGACAGATCCCTCCCCGGCGTCTTCGCGGTGCCGGCGCAGGCGTATCCCGGGTCGTAGCAACCGCAGCCATCGCTGTGCCTGTTGAGGGGTCAGAGTGTCGGTGACGGGAGCAAACAGGCTTACGTCGAAAGAGGATGTCACGCGCCGCACGCTAGACCGCAACTGCTCGACACGAAGGCCGACCAGTTCGGCCCTCGGTGTGGTTGTGGGTGCTGACCTGGCCGTTTGCCGGCTATGGGTGAGCGAACTGAGCAATGTGCACGAGCGGTTCATGTATGTCGTCGAGCACCTCGCAGGCCACCGTCGCAGCACTACGTCAGCTCGTTCTTGACGACCTGCCCTCCCTTCATGACGAACCGGACATCTGTGAAGGCCGCCACGTCGTCGGACGTGCCGGGAACAGCGATGAGGTCGGCGTACTTGCCGGGGGTGATGGAGCCCACCCTGTCCTCCCAGCCCATGCATTCGGCGCTGGTGAGCGTGGCGGCCCGCAGAGCCTGCAGTGGCGTCATGCCGTACGCGCACATGGTGGCGAGCTGACGGGCCTGCATTCCGTGCGGAAATCCGCCGGCGTCCGTGCCGAAGCCTATCTTCACGCCGGCGCGCACCGCCTTGGCGAAGGCCTCGCGCTGTGTCTCTGTGGCCTGGTCGTTCTTCAGCTGCGCCTCGGCGTCGAAGCCGGCGGCATCCGCGTTCTCCGCCAGCCAGTCGCTCCACCAGATGTCGCAGGAGAGGTAGGTGCCGTGCTCCAGCATGAGCGCGATGCCCTCGTCGTCGAGGTAGCAGCCGTGTTCGATGGAGCGCGCACCGGCGCGGACCGCCCGTTTGATGCCTTCGGCGCCATGAGCGTGGACGGCGACATGGGCTCCGTAGTGAGCCGCCTCCTCCACGGCCGCCCGCATCTGCGCCTCGGTGAGCTCCGGCGCGCCGGGCACGGTGCCCGTGGCCATGACCGCGCCGGTGCCGATCAGCTTGATCAGGTCGGCGCCGCCGTGCAGGATCTCCCGCACTCGCTCACGTACGTCGTCCACGCCGCGGACGGAACCGAAGCGGAACTCCCTGGGCAGTTCGACGTCATGAGCGAGTCCCGTGATCATGCCGCTCCCTGACGAGACCGTCACATAGGCGCCGGCGACGGCCATACGCGGACCGAGGACGAGTCCGCTCTCGATCGCGTCCCGCAGAGCCACGTCGACGAACGCCCGGAAGGCCCCGACGTCGCGGACCGTGGTGAAGCCCGAGAGCAAGGTGTCGCGCGCGTGCCCGATCGACTCGAAGGCCTGCTGTGCGGCGCTCTGTTTGATCTCCTGCACGGGATCCCCGCAGGCGGCGATGCCGATCAGATGTGTGTGCAGGTCGATCAGCCCCGGGCAGAGCGTGGCCCGGCCCAGATCGATGACCTCCACTCCCTCGGGGACCGGTGCACTGCCGGGCCGCACCGCGCTGATCCGCTCCCCCTCCACCAGGACGGTCCGGTCGGTCTGCAGTTCGCCGGCCTCGACGTCGATGAGTCGCGCGCAGCGCAGGGCGAAGGCCATCGGTCCTCCTTGAAGAGTGAGAGTTGAGCCGGAACGTGCGCATGCGGTGGGCCAGCGGCTCACTGTTCCAGTACGGCCATGGCCGCGTTGTGTCCGGGGATTCCGCTCACGCCTCCGCCCCGGACCGCTCCCGCGCCGCAGAGCAGCACGTTCGCGTACGCGGTCCCGACTCCCCAGCGCCCGGCCCCGTCCGCCTCGTTCACCTCGTTCGCGAAGGGGAAGGCCAGCGGCCGGTGGAAGATGTTCCCGCCCGGCAGCCGCAGGTCCTTCTCCAGGTCGAGCGGGGTCTTGGCCTCGATGCACGGTCTGCCGTCCTTGTCGCGCGCCAGGCACTGCTCGATCGGCTCGTCCAGCACCTCGTCGAGTTGGGCGAGAGTTGCCTTGAGCAGAGTCTCCCGCTTCTCGTCGTTGTCCTGGGTGAACAGCCGCGCTGGAGCATGGAGGCCGAAGACGGTCAGCGTCTGATAGCCCTGCTTGGCCAGTTCCGGGGCGAGGATCGAGGGGTCGGTCAGCGAATGGCAGTAGATCTCCGAGGGCGGCGACGAGGGCAGGGCGCCCCCGGCGGCCTGCTCGTAGGCCCGGGCCAGTTGCTCGTAGCCCTCGGCGACATGGAATGTGCCGGCGAAGGCCTCGCGCGCGTCCACCGAGGCGTCGCGGAGCCGTGGCAGGCGGCGCAGCAGCATGTTGACCTTGAGTTGCGCGCCCTCCGCGGGCTCGGCCGGCGCCTCGCCGCCGACCAGTTCCGCGAGGGCCTCAGGCGATGCGTTCACCAGTACCTTGCGCGCGGCGACGGTGCTCTCCTCCCCCGTGCGGGTGCGGCAGGTGACGGTCGGGTGGGACCCGTCGGGGTCGACGCGGAGGACCTCGGCGCCGGTCACGATCTCGGCTCCGGCCGTTCGCGCCGCACCGGCGAGCGCGTCGGTGAAGGCGCCCATGCCGCCGACGGGGACGTCCCAGTCCCCCGTGCCGCCGCCGATCACGTGGTAGAGGAAGCAGACGTTCTGCGCGAGAGAGGGGTCGTGGGCCTCGCTGAAGGTGCCGATGAGTGCGTCGGTGAGGACGACCCCGCGGACCAGGTCGTCGCTGAAGCGCTCCTCGATGGCGACGCCCAGCGGCTCCTCGAAGAGCATGTTCCACGCCGCGTCGTCCCCGATGCGCGCGCGCAGCGCCTCCCGGGTGGGCAACGGCTCGGTGAGCGTGGGGAAGACGCGCTCGGCGACGCGTCCGGTCGTGGCGTAGAAGTCCTGCCACGCCTCGTACTCGGCGTCGGATCCGGTGAGGGCCCGGAAGGAAGCGCGGGTGCGCTCCTCCCCGCCTCCGACGAGCAGTCCGGTCGCGCGGCCGTCGCGCACGGTGGGCGTGTAGGAGGACACGGAGCGCTTCCTGACGCCGAAGCGCAGTCCGAGATCGTCGACGATCTTCGACGGCAGCAGTGAGACGAGGTACGAGTAGCGGGACAGCCGTGCGTCCACCCCGGCGAAGGTCCGCGTGGAGACGGCGGCCCCGCCTGTGGTGCCGAGGCGTTCGAGGACGAGCACGGAACGGCCCGCCCGCGCGAGATACGCGGCGGCGACGAGGCCGTTGTGCCCGCCGCCGACGATGACGGCGTCGTAGACGTCCCGGGAGATTTCGGCGGATCCGGTCATCGTTGTCCTCCTGTGTGGGGTGGCGCGAGAGCGATACGCGTGCCGATACGTCGCTCGCGCGGTGAGGCGGTGGGAGCCGCGCCGAGCAGCCGCCGGGTGTACTCGTGTTGCGGATGGCGGGTCACCTGGTCCGTGCTGCCGCGTTCCACGACGCTGCCGTGCAGAAGCACGTCGACTTCGTCACTGATCCGGCGGACCACTTCGAGGTCGTGCGTGATGAACACGTACGACAGTCCACGCTGTCGCTGGAGCTCCAGCAGCAGGTTGAGGATCTGTGCCTGGACGGAGACGTCGAGCGCGGATGTGGGCTCGTCACAGATGACCAGGTCGGGGTCGGTCGCCAAGGCGCGTGCGATGCATACGCGTTGACGTTGCCCGCCGGAGAACCGGTGCGGATAGGCGTCGGGGTCGACACCTTCCATGCCGACGGCGTCGAGCAGTCGGCGGACACGGTCGCGGCCGTCGGGCCGGTACAGCTTGTGGGCGCGCAGCGGCTCCGCGACGACCTCCCCGATCGTCAGACGGGGATCGATCGACTCGTAGGGGTCCTGGAAGACCATGCCGACGCTGCGGCGCAGTGCCTGCCATGCCCGACGTCCTCGAACCGTCCGGCCGCGGAAGCGGACGGTGCCGCTGTCGGCCCGCTCCAGACCGACGAGGACGCGCGCCAGGGTGGACTTCCCCGAGCCCGACTCGCCCACGATGCTCACCGTGCGGCCGGCTTCGATGCGCACGTCCACCGAGTCGAGCGCGGTGTACTGGCCGTACTTCTTGGTGAGGCCGGTCGCATCCAGCAAGGGCGCCGTCTCCTCGGTCCCTGTCCCCTCGGGCTCCTTCATCGTGTCTCCTCCAGTCGGTGGCAAGCCGCGACATGACCGGCGGACAGCCTGCGCGGCTCGGGGAGATCGGTGCGGCAGCGCGCGTCGGCTTGCCCGCATCTGGTGTGGAAGGGGCATCCGGAGGGGACGCCGCCGACGGGCGGGCTCCCGGCGATCGTGATGAAGGGCTCCTTGGGCTGTGCCGCACGACCGTTCTGGAAGCATCTGAGCAGGGCCTGGGTGTACGGATGGCGGGCCTTCTCGAAGAGGGTGAGCACATCGGTGTGCTCGGCCAGGCGACCGCCGTAGAGCACGGCGACGTGGTCGGCGATCTCGGCGACAACCGACATGTCATGCGTGATCCAGATGACGGTGAGCCCGTACTCCTGCTGGAGCCGGCTGATCAGCCCGAGGATCTCGGCCTGCACCGTGACGTCCAGCGCGGTGGTCGGCTCGTCGGCGATGAGCAGCCGGGGGTGGAAGGCGAGCGCCATCGCGATCAGCGCGCGCTGGCGCATGCCGCCGGAAAGGGCATGAGGGTAGAGGCGGGCGACACGGTCCGGGTCCGCGATGCCGACATCGGCCAGGCCCTGGCGGGCCAGGCGGTCGGCCTGTGCTCTGTCCGCCCCGTTGCGCACCCGGTGCACCTCGGCGATCTGGTGGCCGACGCGGATCACCGGGTTGAGGGCCGCGGACGCGTCCTGCGCCAGGTAGGCGGCGGTGCGTCCGCGTGCCTCGCGCAGGGCTTCTCCGCTGAACGTCGTCAGGTCGACGTCCCCCACCCGGACCGATCCGGCGGTGATGCGCGCCCCCGCCGGCAGGAGCCGGCTCGCTGCCAAGGCCAGCGTGGACTTGCCGGAGCCGGACTCGCCGACCAGGGCCGTGGTGGTGCCGGCGGGGACATGGAGGTCGACGTCCCGCAGCGCGGTGAAGTCTCCGTAGGAGACGCTGAGGTTCTCGATCGTGACGTCACTGCCGAGACGGCTGGTGGTGATCTCCGGAGAGAGGGTCATGGCGCCTCCGTTGCGGCACGAGGGTCGATGGCGCTTCTGATGAGATCCACCAGCAGGTTGGCGGTCACGACGAAGGCCGCTGCGACGATCACCGTGCCGGTCAGCACCGGACGGTCGAGCTCGGCGAACGCCTCGGTCTGCATCTGACCGATACCGGGCCAGCCGAAGATCTTCTCGACGAAGACGGCTCCGGAGAGGAACACCGCCACATCCATGCCGAGCAGTGTCGTCACCGGAGAGGCGGTGTTGCGCAGCACATGACGGGTGATGATCCGCCGTCGGCTGAGCCCCTTCGAGACCGCGGTGCGCACATACGGGGAGGACAACGCCTCTCGGGTGCTGTCCCGTACGACATTGGCGTAGTACGGGGCGCCCAGGATCCCGAGGGTCAGCGTCGGCAGCACGATCTGCGGCAGACCGGTTCCGCCGTCGATGGGAAAGAGTGCAAGTTGATAGCCGAACATCAGCAGCAGCAGGAAGCCGAGGGAGAAGACCGGCACCGAGAGCAGTCCGACGTTGAGGGTCGCCAGCAGCCAGCTGCGCTTGGGCCGCATCGCCTCCCACAAGCCCCACAGACCGCCGAGGACGACCTCCACCGTGAGGGCCGCCGCCGCGAGGGCGGCGGTGGCGGGAAGCCGTTCGAGGATCAGCGAGAGCACCGGGCGGTCGGTGGAGTAGGAGGTGCCCAGATCTCCGGTGGCCACCGAGCTCAGATAGTGGCCGAGCTGGGACCAGAGCGGGTCATCGAGATGGAGCCTCGCGCGGACCTCGGAGAGAACCTCTGCGCTCGCCTTCGGGCCGGCGATGCTGCGGGCCGGGTCGCCCGGAACGACGTACTGCAGAACAAAGGTGAGCAGGACCACCGCCGTGACGGTGAACAGGCCCAGCAGGAGGCGTGTGGCTATGCGTCGAGCCATGACTGGCGCTCCGAGAGTGGGTTGCGGCGGTTCAGTCCTTCGGCGATCAGAACGAAGGAGAGGACGGTCGCGATGATGAGGACCAGGGGGACGAAGAGGGTGTGCGCCGCGTAGGTCATGCTGTCGGAGCCGTCCGCGAGCATATTGCCGATCTCCGGAGTCGGCGGCTGGATTCCCGCACCGAGGTAGGAGAGGCCGGCGCCGACGACCACGACGGCCGCACCGTTGAGCGCGGCGACGTTGAGCAGAATGATCGACAGGTGGGGCAGCACGTGGCGGCGCAGTGCGGTGTGGCGGCGCACTCCGTGGGCCAGGGCGGCTTCGACGTAGCCGCGATTGCGCAGTCGGACCGTCTCGCCATGGACGAGGCGTGCGGTCCAGGCCCAGTACAGGGCGGTGACGACGATGATGATGCCGGTGGTGCCCCGACCCACGATGCTCGCGAGCGCGAGCCCGGACAGCACCGTGGGGATGGAGAGGAACACGTCGACCAGGCGCATCAGGCCCTGCTCGATCCAGCCTTGGTAGAACCCGGCAATGAGTCCCACCACGGTGCCCAGGCCGACAGAGGTGACATTGGCGACGAGCACGATGATCAGCGTCGCCCGCAGGCCGTGGAGC
Source organism: Streptomyces sp. CA-250714 (assembly GCF_050936705.1). Classification (NCBI taxonomy): domain Bacteria; kingdom Bacillati; phylum Actinomycetota; class Actinomycetes; order Kitasatosporales; family Streptomycetaceae; genus Streptomyces; species Streptomyces sp. CA-250714. Next base: position 97,626 of record NZ_JBNJMI010000002.1, read on the forward strand.
GAGCGGGCGAGCAGGTCGCGGCCGATGGCGTCGGTCCCCAGCGGATGACCGTCCGCGCCGATACCGGCGGGCAGTCCCGTGGCGGTGAGGCCGTCGGTGTGGATCGTGTACGGCGATCCGGCCAGCGGAGCGAGCAGCGCCAGGACGGCCAGCACGCCCAGCACGCACAGCCCGCCGATCCACAGCCGGCTGCCGTGCGCGAGGGCGGACCGCGGTGAGACGGTGGCGGCCGGTGCTCCGGCGTCGTGGCGCGCGAAGGACGTCGCGCCGGAGACGGGCGGCCTCGGGGAGATGGGGGGAGAGCTCATCGTTTCACCCACAGCCGGTCGTAGTACGTTCCGGTCTCCCCGCGCATCTGGTAGTTGCGGATCGCAGGCACCCGCGCGGCGAGGAAATTCAAGCTGCCGATGAAGATGCCCGCCGCGTCCCGGACGAGCTCTTCTTCGACCTGTGCGAGGACTGCGTTGGCTGCTTCCTCGGTGGGAGCCCTCCGCGCCTTGGCAGTGCCGGCGTCTACGCGCGCGTTCTTGTAGCCGGTGTAGTTCTGGGAACCGGACGAGGTGAAGCAGGTCGAAGCGAGTTCGAGAGCACTGCCCAACGTGACGTACATCTGCGACCCGTACAGATCGCCCTCGCCCTTCGAGGTGGCCTGTTCGAAGGCGGACTGGCTCATGGCGTTGAGGCTGATCTCCACTCCTACCGCGTCGAGTTGCTGTTGGATGACCTGCGCGAGCAGCGGCCACGGGTCCTGGGTGCCGTGCAGGAATTCCAGCCGAAGCCTGCGTACGCCCGCGCGGTCGAGCAGGTCGCGGGCCCGCTCGGGCGCATGGGTGTACGGCTCAGCGGTACGGCGGTACCGGGTGAGCCGCTTGGGGAAGGGACATCCCCAGGGCTCGGACAGGCCGAAGGTCAGACGCACAAGCTGCTCCCGGTCGATCGCCCAGTTCAGGGCCTGCCGCACCCGCGGGTCACGAAGTTCCTTGCGCTTGTGGTTGATAGAGACCCACTGGGCACCTTTCACCGGGGTGGGCTGCACGAACCGCTTGCGCATGGACGGATCGGCCGTGAACTTGGCCGCCTGGCTGGGGACCAGCCCTTCGCCGAGCACATCGACTCGGCCGCCGCTCAGTTGAAGCGCCTGAAGGGGGTAGTCGATGCCCCAGCGGTATTCCAGGGTGTCGATGAGCGGAGTATGTCGCCAGAAGTACTGGTCGAAGGCGGTGAACACCGCGCGCTGCCCCTTGCCGTCGTAGCGGGCGAGACGGAAGGGGCCGTTGCCGATCGGAGTACGGCCGAAGCCGGAACCGAGGCGACGGACCTCCTCTCGAGGCAGGGCGGCGGTGTACGGCTGGCACAGCAGCGCCGGGAACAGGATGTCCGGCTCCTTGAGCTGGATTCGCAGCGTGTGGGAATCCGGGGCCGAGAGGCCACGGATCTTCTCCGCCTTCTGCTCGTTGACCGCCTTGGCCCCCTCGATTCCGTGGAGGAAGCCCGCCGCCCATGAGGCCAGCTCCGGATCCATCAGCCGCGTCCAGGCGTAGATGTAGTCCTGGGCTGTCACCGGTCGCCCGTTGTGGAACCGCACGTCTCGTCTCAGCGGAATTGTGTAGACCCTGCGGTCCGAGGAGACCCTCGGCATAGCGGCTGCGGCATGTGGCGCGGGGCCTTCGTACTGCCCCGCGAACTGGTACAAGGGCGCGTAGAGGACCGTCGAGATGGCCTCCCAGCTATGGAGGTCCCAGCCGACGGCGGGGTCGTAGGACTGTGCCTCGTTCGACCAAGCCGTGATCACCCTGCCCGAGCGCCGGGCGCCGCGCGGGTCGCCCGGTCCCGGCGCCCATCTCTCAGCCTCGGCCCGGGGGCCTGCCCGGGGCGGTCGGGAGTCGCCGTTGCAACCGCTCAGCAGCACGGCAGCGACGCCGCCGGCCCCGGTCGTCACAGCCTGTCGGCGGGTCGGTTCATATCGTGAGCCGGCCATGAGTGTCCTCTCGTGCAGCTGCCGCTACGCGGCATGACCGGATGGCAGGACGAGACCCGGGGCGACGGTTCGGCTCACGGCGCCCGGATGCCCTCGTCACCATTGGATCGTTTTGGTTTCCAGGTACTCATGCAGTCCGTGGACGCCAAGTTCTCGTCCGACTCCGGACTGCTTGTAGCCACCGGTGGGCGCGAGCACATTGAATTCACCGTTGTTCACCGTGACCAGCCCGGCCCGGATCTGCCGGGCGAGCTGCTCCGCGCGGTGCGTATCGGCGCACCACACCGCTCCGGCGAGTCCGTAGATCGAGTCGTTGGCGATCCGCACCGCCTCCTCTTCGTCTCGGTAGCGCATGAGGGAGACGACCGGGCCGAAGATCTCCTCCCGTGCCACCACCATGTCGTTGGTGACATCGGCGAAAACGGTGGGAAGGACCCAGTGGCCTTCGCCCAGGCCCTCGGGTATGCGGTCCTGCGGCGCCTTACCGCCCGTGACGAGCCGCGCGCCTTCCGCCAGTCCCTGTTCGATGTGGGCCAGCACACTGGCGAATTGCCTGGCTGTGGCCAGCGGGCCGATGTGGTCGCCGGGCACAGCCGGGTCGCCCAGCTCCCATCGCCCGGCTTCTTCGGCGGCATGCGCCACTGCCTCGTCATACACGGCGTCGGGCAGCAGTACGCGGGTACAGGCCGTGCACGTCTGTCCCGTGTTGTAGAAGGCATCGGCCAGCGCCGCCCGTACAGCCTGGTCGAGATTCCCGACCGTTGTGCCGTCCGGTTCGTCGGCGAGAATGACTCTGGCCGACTTCCCGCCGAGTTCCAGCCCTACGCGCTTGACGGTTCCGGCGGCGGCTGCGGCGACGGAGCGGCCCGCTGCGGTCGACCCGGTGAACGACACCGCGTCGACGTCGGGATGGGAGGCGAGCGCCTCTCCGACCACTGTTCCGGGGCCGGTGACAAGGTTGAGGATTCCGCCGGGCACACCGACCGCGAGGCAGGCGCCGGCCACGACCTCGGCCAGCATGAAGGCGTTCAACGGAGCGTCACAGCTCGGCTTAAGCACGATCGTGCAACCTGCGGCGAGCGCCGCAGCGGCCTTGGCCGCGATGAGGTACAGGGGGTAGTTCCACGGGGTGATGGCGGCGACGACACCCACGGGCTCCCGGACCACTTGGGAGGCCCCGAGGCGCTCCTCCCACTCATGATCGATGAGGAGCTCGGCATAGGAGTGGAACACGTCCGCCGCAAGGCGCGTCTGCACGTGAAGGGCGTTGTCGAATGGGGCGCCCATCTCCGCACTGATCACAGCGGCAAAGTCCGTCTCGCGTTCCCGGATACCCGCTGCGACGGCGGCCAGCAGAGCCCGGCGGGTGGCCACATCCGCTGCGGACCAGGCCGGAAACGCCTCCCGGGCAGCGCCTACCGCGGCGGAGACATCCTCCGGCGTCCCCTCCGGCACCCGGCCGACTGCCTCGCGGCCGGTGGGATCAGCCACAAGAGTATGCGGCCCGCTGGGACCGGCGAGGGGAGCACGCCACGTTCCGCCGATCCAGAACTGCCGACGATCCGTGTCAGCGCGGCTTCGGGCGATGTCGGGGACCGGATGACCCATGGCCTTGCTCCTCAAGGGCGACTGGGGCTGCGGTGGGCAACAGTGCGGCAAGCGGGAGGCAACCGCCCTGTGGCTGATTCCGAACGGTAGAGCGCTACTGACTCATGGGTCAATAGAGAATGCGCGGATACTGACTTTCAAATCAATAAGAGGGAGAGTCACGCACCCCCTGGATCACCCGCTGACGGCACAATTGATCTTGGCGCGTACGGCTCGGCTCCCGTTGCACGCACACGCCACGGCAGCCCGCCCACTCACCCTGCTGACCACCATCTTCTCCGCTCTCTCCAGCACAATGACGCTCCTGGAGCCTGAGCACGCCGCCGGAGCATGAGGCCGGGCAGGGCCACCTCTCCGGTGACTCGATGCACCACGACTGCTCTGCGCCCTATCTGAATCGGAACGACCCACGCAGTTGACCAGTGACTCAGCCCAGAGCTGACTCCGGGCTTTCGAGTCATCCCAAGGGGGGCTCTCTCCAGCCGCGGCTACTTCTCAGCCACCGGCATGCTCCAACCTCTGCCTCTGCGACTGAAACCTCAGCCCCCCCTCGACCGTGCCGCGGCCCAGGCGGCATGCCGGAATCAGTAGGCTGGGCCCATGAGAGCCCATGGCCGACCCATTGAGCCCCGGCATTGAGGGGTGTGTATGGAAGAGTCGCGCGGCCATCGGTTCATCGGGCGTGCCGGTGAGCTGAGACTTCTGCGGCAGGCAGCACGGGACGCCGCCCGGGGATGTCCCCGGGTGGTCCTCGTCTCGGGCACAGCAGGTTTGGGGAAGACGGCCCTCGTCGACCATTTCGCGTACGGAGCCGAGAAGGAACTCACCGTCGTCCGTGGGTGGGACGTCCCGCCGAAAACGGATCTGCCCTTCTACACGGTCACCGGGGTCCTCGCCGACCACGGCGGGGAGAACTCGGCACAGCACAACTACGCCCCCTCAGGCACACAGCCCTCGGTGATGAGCATGGGTCAGGCGGTCATCGGCCTGCTCGACTCGCTGCAGGAGACCGGTCCGGTGCTCTTCGTGCTGGACGACGCCCACAGAATCGATCCCGAATCCCTGCAGGCGATCGGTTTCGCCCTGCTGCGCCAAGGCGCCGAGCGCGTACTGACCGTAATCTGCACCCAGCACGCTGCCCGGACCGTGCGTGACATGGGCCTGACCGACCTGGTGCCGGCAGTCGACCGCGTCGAGCTGTCCGGGTTCTCTCTGATCGAAACACAGGACTTCGTCGAGGACCGCACTTCCCGGCCGCACTCCGCGGAGCAACTGCGCGACCTCGCCGTGTGGAGCCACGGCAATCCGCTGTACCTGGAAGCCGCACTCGGGGCCTTCGGCGGGCGGCCACCCGAGGACCCGGCCACCATCCAGGTGCCCGCCTCCCTCAGCGAAGCCGTCGGCGCGTGGTCCCGTTCCTTCCCCGCGGGGAGTCGAGCGATCCTCGACATGCTCGCCGTCCTCGACGCCCCGGCCAGCGTTCCGCTGCTCGGCCAGTTGCTCGGCTCGGACACCGTCGGTGCGGACGCCGACGTCCTGGTGGAACAGCACGCTGCCATGTGGGTGCCGGAAAGTGTGCCAACACTCCAACTGGTGCACGCCGGGCAGCGGGACGCGTTGTACGCGGCCATCCCCCGACCGGAGCGCAACCGCATGCATCTGCGCGCTGCCGCGTCGCTGGAGCCACCGGTCAGCTGGCGTCACCAAGTGGCGGCGGCGGAGTCCTATGACGCGTCTCTGGCAGCGAAGTTGCGCAACGCGGCTCTGCACGAGGCGCAGGCCGGGCATGCGGCACTGGCCGCCGAGTACCTGCTGGCCTCGTCCGAGGTCGACCCGGAGGGTGAGCGCAGGCAGGACGATCTGCTCTCCGCGGTACGGCTCCAGGCCATGGGGGGTCAGCACCGCACGGTGCTGCGCCATGAGGAGAGGGTGCTCCGGTCCGCTGCGGGGCCGCAGCGGGACGAGGCTCTGGGCCTGCTCAGCCTCGCGAAGGGCAAAGACTCCCTTGCCGGCTCATATCTGAGGCGCGCCTGCGACGCCTTCGCCGCACGCGGTGACCTGGCCGCCGCGGCCTCTGCGGCGTCCGAGCTCGGCGTGGCGGAAGGTTCTCTCGGGCTGGGACGGCAGACATTGAGCACCTCGGAGTATGCGCTGCGGCACGCGACAGAGGAATCGGCACGGGGTCTGGCCGAGGCCAATCTCGCGTACGGGCACGCACTCATCGGCGGCCCGGCCCGGGGCCTGCGGTACCTCGAGCACCTCCACGAGGTCCCCTCCCGCGTACCCGACACCCACACCGACGCCCTCATCTACCGCGGAGTGTTCCGCGGCCTGTCGGGCGATCTGACCGGCGCGGTCGCGGACCTGACGACGGCGGCCCGGCGGCGCAGCATCGGGGTGTCGAGGATCAGCAGTGTCTCAGCGCTGACCCACAGCATCTGGTGTCACTTCATGCTGGGTGAGTGGCCCGAGGCACGCCGTACCCTCTCCGTCGCGCTGGATATCGCGCACACCTCGGGACGCCCGTCAGACTTCTTCGCCCTCAACTGCTTCATCGCCGTCCTGCACGCCTTCACCGGCCGTTTCGACGAGGCCCGGGCGGCGCTGCGGGACGCGCACGCGTTGGAAGTGTCGGCGGACTTCGCGGGCCCGGACTTCCATCTGGCCATGACCCAGGCGTTCGTGGGATTCGCCGCGGGCGACTATGCCGAAGCAGCCGCGCTGATCGAGCCCGTGGTAGCCATGCCCGTCAACGAGAGCCGCTCACGCCTGTACGCCGTCCGGCACATGCCCGTGCTCGGACTGGCGTACGCCCGCAGGGGGGACACCGACCGGGCGCGTTCGGTACTGCGCGGTCTGGAAGCGGCGGAGCCCCACGGCGCGCTCCTGCCCGTCGTGGCCCAATGGCTCAGGGGCACCATTGCCGCCGCTGACGGCGACCCGGAAGCCGCTGTACGTTCGTTCACGGCCGGCCTGGCCGTGGCCCCGGACGGCGGCGACCCTCTGGTGCACAAGGCGGCCATGGAACATGACCTGGGCGCCGTACTGCTGGACACCGGGGACACCGAAGGGGCCCGCCGGCATCTGAAGGCCGCCGAGAGGGTGTTCGCGCGCCTGGGGGCGGAGCCGGCTCGGCAGCGGTGCCGCGCCCTGCTGGACGGCCTCGACACCCCGTCGGCGCCGGCCGCTGAGGAAACGGGTTTCTGGACCACGATGTCGGACCGGGAACGAGACATCGCCAACCTGGTTGCCCGCGGCTGGACGAACCGGGAGATCGCCGTGCAGTTGTATATCAGCGTCAAGACGGTCGAATACCACCTGAGCAACATCTACGCGAAGAACGACATCGAGGGCAGGCGACAGCTCCGCGACTTGATGCAATCCCGCCACACGTGAGCGAGGACGGCCGCGCGGGGTGCCTCTTGGGACCTTGGCGAGTGCGGCTCGGGTGGCGGGTGGAGGTTGTGCAGGTAGGGGTCAGCTACGCCGACGGCTCGTCGGCTGGAGCAATGAGAGGACCTCGCGCTTGCGCCGGGGCCCGTCCGACCGGGCGGAGCGCCGACCCCGAAGATCCCCTACGTCCTGATGACGACGCCCACCACCACCCGTGGGACCGCAGAGGGACAGCGGAACCCTTACGCGGACGGATTCGGCGCGCCCTGGCGCCGCATAACTTCGTGTCCGGACCACGAAGTTGATCGAGAGGCCAGGGATCGATGTACGGCACGGCATTCGCACCCGAGTACCAGGGCGCGCTGGGCGAGAAGCTGGACGTGAACACCTCCTACGAGGACGTGCTCGCGGCGGCCCGCAGCGCCCTCGCCGACGCGGACACCGCTTTGGACCGGGCCCGCGCCGCACTCGCGCTCGCCGAGGCCCATCGACGCCTCGGCCAGGTCGAGGACGCGCAAGCCGCCTGGCGTACGAGCTACCGCAGCGCGCGCACCGCGGGCGATCCGGACGCCATGGCCTGGGCCTTGTGGAGCGGCGGCACCCTCGCCCGCCAGTGCGGCCGGCTTGCTCTGGCTCGACGCCTGCTGACCTGGGCAGTCACCCTGGCCACCGAGGGCCGCGACCGGCTCGCCCACGGCTACGCACTCGCCGGGCTCGCTGAGACGGGCCGTATCCAGGGCGATTACGCGGCCGTCGCCGAGCTCCACGAACGCCTCCTGGAGCAGGCGCGTAAGCACGGCGAGGCCCGCCACATGGTGTGGGCGATGTCCGGGATCGCCCAGATGCACCGCAACCAGGGCGATCACCGCAAGGCACTTGAGCTCTTCGAGGAGGCCGCCCGCATCGCCGGCGAGACGGGAGACGCCCGGGGACGCGCCTGGTCCTTGCGCGGGGTCGCCGACGTCCTGTCGCTGCGCGGCGACCCGGACCGGGCCCTGGCTCTGCTGACGGAGGCCGAGGTGACCTTCCGCAGCATGGATCTGACCAGCGCGCTCGCCTACAACCACAAGATGCGCGGAAACGTCCTCTTCCGGGCCGGATGGTACGAGGCGGCACGCGCCACGTACGGCATCGCCCTGGAGGAGTTCAACGCGATACGCGAGCCGCGCGGTGCGGCCCTCTCCCGTCTCGGTCTCGTGAGGGCCCGCGCCCGCCTGGGCCGTGAGCGGGACGAGACCCTCACCGAACTCGCCGACTTGGACGCCGTTTTCGCACGCATCGGCCTGAAGGCCGCACGGGAGACCGTCGCCGCGATCCGGGCCGAGTTGCTGGCGGAGACGACACCGGTGGCGGTCCAGAGGTAAATGCGTCGACAGCGCCCTCCGTGCCCGGCAAAGTGGCCGTCCGTGACGAGCAGTGAGCTGTGGCCTCGAGCGACCGCCGACCGCTACGACGCCGAGGAGACCGAAATGTCCTCGGCCGCGGTTCTCGGACCGACTCTCGACTTCCTCGCCGCACTCGCCGGAGACGGCGGCCGGGCACTGGAGTTCGCCATCGGAACCGGACGAGTGGGCGTCCCGCTCCGCGAACGCGGCGTGCCGGTTGCGGGCATCGAACTGTCCGAGCACATGGCAGCGGTCCTACGACGCAAGATCGACGCGGACACGCTCCCGGTCACCATCGGGGACATGGCCACAACGGTCGTCCCCGGCGAGTTCACCCTCGTCTATCTCGTGTACAACACGATCACGAATCTGCTCACGCAGGACGAGCAGGTCGAGTGCTTCCGCAATGCCGCGCGTCATCTGGGGTCCGGCGGCCGGTTCGTCATCGAGCTGGGCGTGCCGCCGCTGCGGTTCCTGCCGCCCGGCCAGGTCGCGGTGCCGTTCGACGTCTCCGAGCAGCATCTCGGCTTCGACACCTTCGACCTGGTCGAGCAGATTCTCGTCTCGCACCACTTCACCCGCGACGGCGACGACGGCCGCTACCGCCGCAGCAACTCTCGGCACCGGTACGCCTGGCCGGCGGAACTCGACCTGATGGCACGGATCGCCGGGCTCGAACTGGAACGGCGCGTCGCAGACTGGGACGGAGCGCCGTTCACCCAGGACTCCGCGAAGCACATCTCCGTGTGGCGCAAGCCGAGCTGAGTCCTGCAGGTCTTCCTCCCCCTCCCCGGCTATCGGACGGGTCGGGACGGGGCGCAGTTGCTACTGCTGCAGCGTTCGAAGGTGTTACGGCGCTGGTGCACGCCCTGGTTCGAAGGGGCGTCCCCGGCCCGTGTATGACGCACCGCGCGTACGCAGAGCCGTCCGGGTTTTCCACAGGCCGATACGGCGGTCTCGGACGCGATCTAGAATTCCTGCGAGCGAGTTCAGTGGTTTCCCGGAAGAGGGGGATGCGCGGTGAAGCCAGCGGCGGGCGAAGGTGCTGTGCGGGAGAGCATCGCCCGCCGCGTCGAGAAGCTGCGCACCGCCGTGCAGCCGGCCCCTCCGCGGAACGAGGGCGACCGGTCGACGCCGGTGTCCGCTCTGCTCGACCTCGACGACGAGCAAGCGCTCTGGCTTCTGGCAGAGGAGTTGGTGCGCTATGCCTCGCTCACCGCGGGTGTGAAGTCGGCCGGTGAAGCGACTGTCTCCGCATCCGGTGGGCCCGCCGAGCACGGTGGAGCGACCCCGGCCACGGAGCGTGCTCGCCGCTGCGAGGTGAGAGTGACCCTGCTCGACGACGCCGTCGAGGCCGGGGCGGCGGCGACGGTCCACTTTGAGCTCGACGCGCCGCCGACGCACCTCCTTCGTGCGGACCCGGCCGATGATGACCGCTTACTCATCGTCGCCACCCCCACGGACAGCGACACCGTGACACCTGCCTCACAGCCGTACTCCGTGGGCAAGGAAGGGACCGGGGCCGTCGATTTCACCTTCACCCCGGCCGAGCACGGCGACCGGCCGCTGCGTCTGACGGTCTACGACCGCGAGTTCGGTACCCCGCTCCAGGAGGTCACCGCGACGGTTCCGGTCGCCATGGGGCAGCGGGACATCACCCGGGCTGTAGCACACGCCCTGCGCGGACTCCGCGACATCGAACTCACCGTCGGGGACATGCAGGAGCGGCCGCCGGCCGAGGTCGCCGCGAGTTGGACACGCCTCGTCCCGCCTTCGCAGTTCGGCCTGTCCGCCGACGGAGCCGAGAGGTACGGCCTCGCGCTGAGGGCCGCGTGCGACCAGATCGCCCTGCAGCTCGCCGAGACCGAGGAACCACTGCGCACGGCGGGCTTCGACCGGGCGGGCGTCATCCGGCGCCTTGCCCAGCCTTCCGTGGCCGCGCAGATCGACCTGCTGTTCGTCCCCCATGAGGTCGACGCGCACAGACAGCCGCTCCGGCTCCTCGTCGACTTCCAGGGAGAGCGGAACGCCCTGAATGCGCGCGACCTGCGTTCACTGGCCGGTGACCTGGCGCGGCGAGCCGTGAACGACCCCGGGGAACGGCCCGTCGCCCGAGACGAGGAATCCGCCGTAGCCGACGCCCTCGCCCGCACCCTGGCCGTCCTGGGCGAGCTGGAGATGAGCGCCACGGAGGCCCTCGCGTCGCGGCCGGAGCGCCTCGCGCAGCTGTTGAAGTCCGCGGTTCCCGACGCCGGCCCGGCGCTGACCGAGCGCGGGGCGCTCGTCTACGACCTGCTCGTGGACAGCACGGCGCAGCACGTTGTGGATTCCCTCGCCCGGCGCGTCACGTTCGCAAGGGGGAGCCTCGCCGAACAAGGCCAACGCTTCGCCGAGCTCCGAAGCCGGCTCGACGAACTACGGAACAGGCCCCAACGCCCGGTCCACCGTGACGAGACCAGCAGCGTGGACGCCGAGTTCGAGGAACAGTACGCGCGGGACATCACCGGAGCCCTCGGCCAGCTGACCCTCCACGGCATCGACCTCCACCACACTCCGGACTCCTGGCCCCTGGACGCCGCCTACCTCGGCCTGCGGTGCGAGCTGCCCGACAGCGAGGGCTCCGCGCCGATCCCGGTGGAGCGGGCCATGGCGGGGCTGACCCGGATCTTCCTCTGCGGCGAGGCGGGTTCCGGCAAGACGGCACTCGTCCAGTGGCTCGCCGTTTCCTCGGTCCAGCGCAAACTACCGCCTCCGCTCTCTCCTTTGCACGGGCGGATCCCCTTCGTCGTTCCGGTGCGGCGCCTTCCGCCCGAAGGGTTCCCGCTGCCCTCCGACCTCCTGGCCGCGATCGGATACGCGGGCGAGGGCACACTGCCCGCCGCATGGGTGGAGCGGGTGCTCGCAGAGGGCCGCGCGCTGCTGCTCATCGACGGCGTGGATGAAGCACCGGCGAGTGAGCGGCAGCGGCTGAGGCAACGGCTGCGCGGGTGGATCGGCATGTACCCCGGCAACGTATGGCTGGTCACCGCCCGGCCGTCCGCCGTGCATGACGGCTGGCTGTCTCCCCTGGGCTTCAGGCAGCTGCTGCTGGCGCCCATGAGTCGCGACGAGGTGTCGGACTTCGTCCGGCGCTGGCATCACGGGGCCGGGCGGGAGCCGTCCGCCGACACGGACCGGCTGGCGGCTCACGCGGACGACCTCGTCCGCGCGCTGCACACCACGCGCCACCTGGGCCGGCTCGCCACCAGTCCGCTGGTGTGCGGGATGCTCTGCGCTCTGCATCGGGAACGCGGTGGCAGCCTTCCGACCAGCCGCAAAGAGCTGTACAACGCCGTCTTGCCCATGCTCCTCGAACGCCGGGACTCCGAGCGGGACATCACCCGCGCCGATGAGGTTCAGCTGCCGTTGGAGCCCAAAGTTCTGCTCCTCCAGTCGCTGGCACACCGGATGCTGGTCGAGGACCTGTCGGAGCTGGGCAGGCACTCGGCTGTCGACGTCCTTGAACGGCGTCTTCCCGCACTGCCGGACGTCCCGGACGAGATCAAGACCGAGCACGTGTACCGCCATCTGCTCGACCGGACCGGTGTGCTGCGTGAACGCTTGCCCGGCACTGTGGAGTTCGTCCACGACGCGTTCCGGGATCATCTGGCGGCGCAGGAAATCGTGCGGCGGCACGATTTCGACCTGCTGCTCGACAACGCGCACCGCCCCGAATGGGAGGACGTCGTCCTGATGGTGGCGGCGCATGCCCGCCCCGACGAGTGCGCACGTCTGCTGAACGGATTGCTCGGGGCGTATTCCGGCCAGCGGGGAGCACAACGCCTTCGCCGCAAACTCCTGGCCCTCGCTTGCCTGGAGCACGTCCGGGAACTCGATCCCGAGATCCGCGCCCGGGTGCGGCGGTACGGCGGTGGCCTGATTCCGCCCACCAGCGCGGCGGCCGCTCGCGCCCTGGGATGGGTCGGTCCTCTCGTACTCGAACTGCTCCCGGATCCCACGACCGCTTCAGACGCGCAGGCGTACCTCCTCGCCGTCACCGGCACCTCCATCGGCGACGACATGGCGATCGACTATCTGGCGCTTCTGCGCGACCGCCGAAGCCACGCCATCCGCACCCAGCTGGCACAAGGCTGGCGCCGCTGCGACACGGACCGCTACGCCCGGGAAATCATCGCCCACCTGGACGACACCGACCTGTACTTCCCCGTCTCCGACCTCGCGGAGCTGCGCGCGCTGGCCGCACTCGGCGGCCGCGCCAAGGTACAGGTCGTGGGCCCGCTCACGCCCACCGAGCTGACCGCCCATCTCTCCGCCGAACGTCTGACCCACCTGTGGCTGTCCGAGAGCGTCGGAGCATCACTGGAATGGTTGCGGGCCTTTCCCCGCCTGCGTGAGTTGCGCGTCGGTAACCGTCTGCCCCTGGTGACCGGTGTGCCCGCAGGCGTCCACATCGTTCAGGAGCAACATGGCTGACCTACGGCGAAGCGGGAGGAAGAGCTGAGCCGTCGTGCCGACGGGTCTGGCCGCCAGCACAGTTCATGACGCGGGTGGCGGCTTCGCCGCGCTCCCGGATGAGCCCGTTCACCGCCGCCCGCGGCACCTCACCATGCGCTTCGGCAAGCGCGGTTCGGGGTTGCCGGGTGCTGCTCTTCGGCAGCGCCGTGGAGGCCACACCGGGGGCACACACGAGGCCGTGCTGGAAAAGAGCCCCGGAGAGGTCGATCAACTGGCCGACAGGCTCCGTCGCGCATGGTACGACCACTTCACCTGCTACGAGCCGGCCCCGGGCTGCTTTCCCTATACGGACGCCGTCAATCCGGCCGACATGGCCGATGAGGAACTCGTCCGGGCCATGGACGCGTTGCACGAGGCCGGATACAACCAGCCTGCTGGGGCTGGTGGAGGGAAGAACCCTCGCAATGGTCGAGGCTGCGGACCCAACTGGAGTGTCTCCTGCGCAAGGACGGGATGCTCATCCGCTTCGAATCCCGCGATCACCACTTCCCGTGGCCCATGCTGTGTCTGCCTCCCCGCCCGGACGACGCTGCGGACCACAGCCGCCGTCGTCGACGACGAGACCGCCGGGGCATTGGGACGTCTGCACGCCCTCGCGGCCTGGCCGGCGCCGAACGGCCGCGATCACGCCGAGAGGAACGGCTCCGTCAAGTGCGGTGTCGCCAGGTGCAGCTTGGTGGCGGTTTCGGGGGCGAGCATGCGCTTCCTCGAGTGCCTGGCCGCCTCAGGGTCGGCTTCGTGTGCGTAGGCGAGCTCGGGGTGGAGCAGCTGGAGCGCGTGCACCAGGAGGTCGCCGGTGACGAGCACCAGCTCGCGCCCGTCGGCGACCAGCACGCTCTGGTGTCCGGGCGTATGACCTGGCGTGGCGACCGCGCGCCCGGCGCGCAGCGGCGTGTCCCCGTCGAGTAGCCGGAGCCGACCGGCGGCCGCGAGCGGGTCGGTGAGGGTCTCGCGAAGCTGCGGATTGAGCGCGTCGAGGACGTCGAACTCGGCCCGCTGGAGCAGGTATTCGGCGTTCGGGAAATAGGGGCGGCGGCCGCTGGTCGAGGTGTTGCCGTCCATCGCGCCGCCCCCTGATGGGACGGCCGCCTCGGTCACGACCGCCCACCCGACGTGGTCGGTGTGCAGATGTGTGAGCACCACGGTGTCGACTTCGGCCGGGTCGATGCCCGCGGCGGCGAGCGACTCGGGGAGCACACCGGGCACGGGTGCCCACGAGCCGGCCGGGCTGTCCGCCGGACCGATTCCGGCGTCCACGACGGTGAGGCCCTTGTCGCCGCGGATCGCGTACGCGCGAAACTGGAGCCGCCAGCGGCCCTCGGCGTCGACCGCCCCCGGGTCGTAGCGGTCGGCCTCGGCCCACTGTGCGGCCGTGGCCTCGGGGAATGCCTCGGCGCGCGGGGAGAAGAACGGGCCCTCACCGTCAGCGAGGGCGATGACCTCGGTCGAGCCGATCCAGAGGCGGGGAACGCTGAGGGACATGGCCGCGATCCTGCCATGCTGGGCGCCTCGCCTGTCATCCGTTCGGCGCAGGCAGCATCGGTCTGGCCTTCGCTGCACCCGCCCAGTCCGCAGAAGCGTTGCGGCGAGTGCTTCGAGGCCGCGTCGGCCGCCGAGTTGGCCGAGGGGCGGGAACCGGAGCTGGACCGGATCGCCTTCGCGGGCTCCTCGCGGGAGCTGGCCGACCTGAGCGGTCCGCATGCTGACTACCTGAACCGGTCGTGGGCCGATACACCGACGCTGGGGGCTGAGAGCTGAGAGGCATCAGTGCCTCGGTCAGGTGCCGGCCGGGAAGTCGCGTGCTCTTTCGTCCAGTTCGGCGGCGTACCGCGGGCCCGCAGGCGAGGTCCGTACGCATGCGGCGGACGGCCTTCCGCGTACGGACGGACGGAGCGTACTCCGTTCATGGTCGAGGGCGACGATCCGGGCTTAGGTTGTGGCGAGGCGGGCGGCGGCCAGTTCGTACTGTCCGGCGGCAGCCCGGTGGTCGCCGAGGGTCTCGTGGACTTTGCCCGGTGCGGGAGCAGGTCGAGAGCCGAGCCTGAGGCGACCCGAAGCCGCCTGCGGGCACCTACTTGCCAGAGCGCCGTGCGTGCCGCGTTCCGGAGTCAAGGACGATTGCGGGCGTGGGCGCGGTAGCGTTGCGGACTGACCCCACGGGCTCGCTTGAAAGCGGCGCTGAGCGCGAACCCGCTGCCATAACCGACCTGACGGGCGACGGTGTCAATGGTGGCGTCCGACTCCACGAGCAGGTCGGCGGCAACGTCGATTCGCCATCCGGTGAGGTATGCCATGGGCGGCATGCCGACGAGATCGGTGAAGCGGCGCGCCAGCGTCGCTCGGGACACCCCGGCCTCCCGGGCGAGCGCGGCCACCGTCCAGGAATGGCCCGGGTCACCGTGGATGAGGCGTAGGGCGGACCCGACGACGGGATCCCCGTTGGCTCGGTACCAGGCAGGCGCGTCGGCATCCGGCCGGTTGAGCCATTCGCGGAGGCTGCCGACCAGCAGGACGTCCAACAGCCGTTCGAGCACGAGGCCTTGGCCAGGCTCATTTCGTACGGTCTCCTCGGCGAGCAGCGACACCAGCGCGGTTTCGATGTCGGCCGTGGGGATGATCAGCAGCGGCGGCAACACACGGAGCAGGCGTGTTGCGATCTCGCCCGGTCCCGAGTACTTGCCGATCAGCAGCGCCGACGATCCATCCGCGCCGTCCTCGTGGGCTCGCTCGCCGTTGACCCAGGTGCGTACACCCATGTCCGCGGCCTCGGGCAGTTCTTCACCGGCTGCGGTCGTCCGTCGGGGACCGGGCTGAACGACCACCTGGATCGGAGTGCGGGGGTCATCGGCGAAGGTGAACACGTCCGGGCCACGCATCATCGCGATGTCGCCTGCGCCCAGGCGTACGGGATCACCTGCGCTGGGCAGGACCCAGGGCCTCCCTCGCAGGACGGCCACCAGGTTGAGGGGCGCCCTGTCCCGCACCTGCACCGACCATGGCGGGTGCAGGATGGTTCGCAGCACGAACGTCCCCCTTGCCCTGGCTCCGTCGAGCAGGATCGAGAGGGGGTCCACCGGCACAGGATAAGACGCACCATTATGGGCCTGCGAGCCTCGACCATGGCCCGGGCCCCGGCGTTCCGGTGGACTGTGGAGCATGACAGCCACTACGCCGACAACGTTGGTCCTCGCGGGGACAGGCAAGACCGGCCGCCGGGTGGTGTCCGGGCTCCGTGCGCGTGACATGCCGGTACGGGTCGGTTCCCGGAGGGCCGAGCCGCCTTTCGATTGGCAAGACGACACCACGTGGGAACCTGCTCTGCGAGGCATGGACTCCGTCTATGTGGCCTTCTACCCTGATGCGGCCTTCCCCGGCGCGGCCGGGGCCGTGGGTTCCTTCGCAGAACTCGCGGTGGCCTGCGGCGTTCGGCATCTCGTCCTGCTTGCTGACCGCGGTGCTGCCGAGGCCGAACGGTGCGAACAGGCAGTGCGGGACTCGGGTGCGGAGTGGACGATCGTGCGGGCGGGGTTCATCACGCAGAACTTCAGCGAGGCGTTCCTCGTCGAACTGGTCCGGGCCGGTGTGGTCGCGCTTCCGGCTGGCGACGTCGCGGAGCCGTTCACCGACGCAGAGGACATCGCGGATGTCGCCGTCGCGGCGCTGACCGAAAGCGGCCATGCCGGCCGGATCCACGAAGTAACCGGGCCTCGGCTGATCACCTTCACCGATGCCGTCGGTGAGATAGCGAGGGCGACCCGCAGGGAGGTTCGCTATCTGCCGGTCACGCCCGAGCAGTTCGTCTCATCACTGACCCGACGAGGCGTATCCGCCGAGTACGCGACACAACTGACCAACCTCATGGTCGAGGTCTTCGACGGCCGCAGGGCCAGCACGACCGATACCGTCGAACGCCTTCTCGGCCGACCGCCCCGCGATTTCACGGAGTATGTCCGCAAGACCGCCGTAACTGGAATCTGGAATGCGCACACAGAGTCTTCTGGTGGAGCCTGACATGCTCGGGAAGTCGCAACAAGGCTCGACCAGGCACGGCCACCGTCGGCCACCGAAGGCTCGGCCGCCACTCCCCCGGGCCCGTACGGCCGACCGCTGACGGCCTCGTCCCCGGATGGCACACCCACTCACGCCGATGAACCGCCCGCAGCATCGAGGACATCGTCCGCACACCTCTGGGAAGCCGCCGGACGCCCGTGGGTCTACGGATCTCTGTCAGGGGCAACTCACCACCGCTGTCCTGTCAGTGGGTCCTTATAGGCTCCCGACCATGACAACAGAGCCGGCCCATGACCCGCGTCCGATCTTCGCCCGGGCACTTGATCAAGCAGGGAAACAGGTCGCGGCGGTGAGTACCGATGAGCTCGGTAACCGCACTCCCTGTGCCGATTACGACGTTCGCGCGCTGCTCGGGCATGTGGTCTCCGTGCTGCACAAGCTCGCCCGTGTCGGCACCGGACGCGATGCGCGCGACATTCCCGATGTAATCGACGGCATAGCCGATGACGTCTGGGCAAGCGCATTCACCCGGGCCCGTAGCGAGGTCGAGCGGGTGTGGGCCGACGACGAGAAGCTCGACCAAATGGTCGAGCTACCGTGGGCCACGCTGCCCGGCCGGGATGTTCTCGACGCCTACACCCACGAGTTCACGGCTCATTCCTGGGACCTCGCACATGCCACCCGGCGGCTCGCCGACCTCGACCCCGACCTTGCCGAGCAGGCACTCGAGGCATTCTCGAAGTTTGCGCCGCCAGAGTCCCGCAGCGAACAGGGCCCGTTCAGCCCGGCCGTACCGGTGCCCGACGACGCCGACGCCTACACCCGGCTGGCCGCCTACCTGGGACGACGACCATAGTCAGCAGCACGTAACCGCGACTTGGGCCAGCAGAACCATCGGCTATCGGACGTGCCTCTTTGCGGACCGACGTGTCGAAGAGGCGTCGCGGACCCGCAGCGGCCGTAGCCGGTGGGGCCGGGTTGGGCGAACTCGACGACGGCGGTGAGGAAGATGCTGGGAAGTCGAAGAGCCGACCGCCTCAGGCAAATGTGCCTATCAGAACATCCCGAGCAAGTAGACGACCGCGAGGGCGATCAGGACGCCCAAGGCCACCACCCCGCCGGCGACCCCGGCCCACAGGGCACCCGTCACGCTCGCCGGTCGCTGTTCCTGCCACCCCAACTCCTCGGCGATGCTCCGGATCAGGCGGTGCCCATCGGCCGACGAGAAGCTGTGCTCGGTTCCGTCCGCGGCTCGGTATCTGGCCTTGTACAGGCTGCGCCCGACGGACGTCTCCGTTCGCTTCCGCACTCCCCCCGGCCCGTACTCAACTGTGCGCACCACGTCCGTCAACGTGTAGACCTTCTCCTCGGCATGCAACTGGACGCGATATGTCCACAGTTTGTCGGTCCGCCGCGGCCCGTGGACGTCCGCCGTCAGATCGAACCCTCGCTCTGTTCGGTCCATCCGGTACGGCGTCCCCGCAACTGCGTCCAGCACCCGCCCGTACAGTTCCTCAGCTGCCCCCATTGCTCCCATGGCGTCGAACGTTAACGATCAAGCAGGGCCCTGTCACTGCCCCGGGGCGGACCGCAGACCTGGCTCCACTCCCACACGTCGTCCAAGAGCTGCCCCGCAATGATCACTCGGAACGTCTTGGCCGGCGGCGATCGTGGAGTCAGTCAAGGCCGGTCGCCCATGCCGTCAGCGCACCAAGTCGTCGACGGCAAGGCCGCATCGGGGGTCGACCCGGTGCAGTAGGGCGGGACCGTCGTGGTGCTCCTTCACCCAGGCGCGATCTGCCTCTGTGATTTCGTCGTCGATCCACGCGAACGCCCGGCCTTTCGCCCACGCGACGATGTCCGGCGTCTTCCAGAACACACCGCCGCCGGGCTCGGCCCGCGGCGAGGACCAGGCGATGAAGGGCAGCTCGGGCAATCCCAGGACCGGAGCGACGAAAGCGTTGGCCTCTTCCTCCCACGTCGTCGCCCACACCAGGTCGAAGGGGAGCGCGTCCAATGCGGGGCCGTGATTCGGGTTGAGCCACACGCGAAGCGGTTTCACCGGCTTGTTCGGCAGCCCCCACTGAGTCAGCCGACGCCGCTCGGCGGCCTCCCAGCGAGGCGTCAGGAGCCGGTGGGTCTCGTATCCCTCAGGCCGTCGGTACGGTTTCGCGGCATACGGATTCAACGGTCCGTCCACGTCCACCAACAGCACTGGGCGCACCAGCTCATCCCCCCTGATCCTGCCTCGCACAGTACCGGCCGATGCCGGCCCGGGTTTCTCAGGGCTTGGACGCCGGGTCACAGACCGTTCGCGAGTTCGGTGAGGAAGTCGGCGTTGGCCGCGGTGTCCTGGCCGAGGATGACCTGGTGGTGCGGGAGGGCAGCGAGGCGGTCGGCGACGGGTGGTGCGGCGAGCTTGGGGAAGAGCTTCGCTCCTGTTTACCGGCCGCCCTCTTCCGCCAGATCCCGCACGTGTGCCACGGCCTCGTCCAGAAGTCGTGCGGGGACGAGCCAGTAGTCGTAAATACCGCCCTGCACGGAGTTGTAGCCGCAGAGCACGGCAACGCCCGTGCCGAGGTGGTCCTTGAGCTCGCCGGCCAGCCAGCCCACGAAGCCGCTGTTGTCGGCGGCTGCCGGGAAGTGGAAGGCGAAGACGCCGAAGACCTCCGACTCATCACCCTGCACCGGTTCGAGGACCGACCAGCTCTCCTCGTCGCGCACCAGAGCCAACGCGTCGGCGGACGGCTGCGGTACCGGCCCTGCGGGGTGCTCGTGGTACGCCCAGTGCCCGGGCAATACCTCGAAGGCGGCCTCCGCCAGCACTCCGCGAAGCCGGTTGCGAGTTTCCTGTGGTGTTTCGTGACTGATGCTGACCATGGGCTGCTCAACCGCGGACACCACCCTGAGATTCCCGCCCCGAGATTCCCGCCCCGGACTCGACGTCACACCACAACGGACGTCGCCACAGACACCACCCGACGACTCCCCGACCCTCCCGGCGCCCTCGTACATCCTGCCGACGTAGGACCAACGCCGGTCGGTACCCGGGATCAGAAACCGACACTGGTTAGGGCGCGATCGCCTTGCGCAGCGTATGCAGGCACAGGGTCATGGCGGTGTGCTTGGACGCTCCGGCGGTGCGGGTGTGCTCCCAGGCCGAGTACAGCAGTGCCCACACCAGATTGCAGACCCACTCCCCGTCCAGCTCGGGATCGATGCTGCCCTCCGCGTGGCCGCGCCGGACCGTGCGCAGGAAGTGCTGGTCGGCGGCGGTCTCCTCGTCCCAGCCGGACCAGGTCGCGAGCTGCGGCGACTCGAACATCAGCGTGAGGCCGTCGCCGAGCTCGAAGTACTCCTGGCAGAGCCGTTCCAGCGCTTTGGCGGCCGGGCCGTCGTCGAGCCGGGCGCGCTCGGTCGCCGCGGCGACCTTCTCCAGGACGTCCGCGCCGATGGCCGCCAGCAGATCGGACCGCTCGGGGAAGTAGCGGTGCACGGTCGTCCGCCCCACGCCCGCCGCTGCCGCGACGTCGCCGAGCGACGCGGTCGGGTCGCCGGCCAGCAGGGCGACGGCGGCGTCGACGATGGCGCGCCGCGTGCGTGTCCGTGTTCCACTCTCAGGCGCCCCTGTCCGCTCCTCGCTCATGCGCCATACGGTAGCGCTCCCTCCACGATGAAAATCGCTTGACCGTTACGGAACAGCAGTGTTCCATTCGGCAGCATGAGTGTTCCGGAAGGTACGTCTTCCAAAGTGTCCATTCCGCGGCTGCGGATCCTCTGGTCGTTCGCTCGTCCGTACTGGCGAGCCCTGGTCCTGGCTCTCGTCCTCGCCCTCGTGGGGTCCGGGATGGGGCTGGCCACGCCGATGGTGACGAAGGGCGTGCTCGACGCGCTCGGCCGCTCCGACTCGCTGCGGGGACCGCTGCTGGCCCTGCTGTTCCTGCTGGTCGTCGGCAGTGCCGTCACGTACTGGCAGTGGACGCTGATCGGCGCTCTGGGGGAGCGCGTGGTGCTCCGGGCCCGCGAGTCGATGGTGCATCGCTTCCTGCGGGCCACGGTGCCCGCGGTCACCCGGCGGCCTCCTGGTGAACTGGTCACCCGTGTCACGTCCGACACGGTCCTGATGCACGAGGCCGCCACCGGCGCCCCGGTCGGCCTGATCAACGCCGTGGTCATGCTTCTCGGGACCCTGGTCCTGATGGGTGTCCTCGACCTGGTGTTGCTGGGCACGGTCGTGGCGGCCGTGGCGGTGCTCGGCGTCCTGTTCGCCGTCTTGATGCCCGGGATCGCGACCGCCCAGCGACGCGCCCAGGACCACTTGGGACGGCTCGGCGGCAACCTGGAGGGCGCACTGCGCGCCATCCGTACGGTGAAGGCCGCCCGGGCCGAGGACCGCACGGCCGAACGCATCGTCGCCGACGCGCGCACCTCCGCCGAGTACGGTATTCGCGCGGTCCGCCGCGAGGCCCTGGCCTGGACGATCGCGGGGGCCGGCATCGAGCTGGCGATCGTCCTGGTCCTCGGCGTGGGCGCGTGGCGGGTATCCGAGGGGACGCTCGAGGTCTCCAGCCTTGTCGCGTTCCTGCTGTACGCGTTCGGGCTGATGGAACCGGTCAGCGAACTCGGCCAGAACGTCACCGCGCTCCAGTCGGGCATCGCCGCGGCGGAACGGATCCGGGAGACGGAGGACCTCCGGACGGAGGGGACGGAGGGCCTCGGGACGGAGGGGACTTTTGGGCGACCCGTACGGCAGTCCCCGGTGCGCGAGACCGCCCGACCGGACACCCCCGTACTGGAACTGCGAGCCGTCACCGCGGCCTACGGACCCGACGCCGAACCGGCCGTGCGCGGTGTCGACCTGGTGATTCCGCGGCGCGGGCACATCGCGATCGTCGGACCGTCGGGAGCGGGCAAGACCACCCTGTTCTCCCTGGTACTGCGCTTCTTGGAACCAACCGGAGGCGAACTGCTCCTGGACGGCCGTCCCTACCGCGACCACACCCACGACGAGATCCGGTCCCGCCTGGCGTACGTCGAGCAGGACACCCCGGTCGTGCCCGGAACGATCCGGGACAACCTGCTGCTGTCCCGCCCCGACGCGACGGACGCGGAACTGCGCCGGGTGCTGGAGGAGGTGCGGCTGGCGGAGAAGGTCGACGCCCTGGACGACGGGCTCGGCACGTCCCTGTCCGGCACGGCCGTCTCGGGCGGCGAGCGGCAGCGCATCGCGCTGGCCCGGGCCCTGTTGCGCGCCCCGGACGTGCTCCTCCTGGACGAGGCGACGGCCCAGCTCGACGGGCTGACCGAGGCCGCCGTCCAGGGGTGTGTCCGCGCCCGCGCGGAGACCGGCGCCGTCGTCACAATCGCCCACCGGCTGTCCACCGTGATCGACGCGGACACCATCGTGGTGCTGGACGGGGGCCGGATACGCGCGCGGGGCAGCCACGACGAGCTGCTCGCCACGGACGCGCTGTACCGGGAGCTGGTGGAGGCCCTGCGCATCTCGGCGGACCCGCAGGCGGTGTGACGAGGCCGCCCGGTTCTGCTCGGTCAGCCCGTACGTGGCGGGCATGCCTGGCGGGTAGGAGCAGCCGGCGGCGTATTTGCCCGTGAGTTCGGCAGCGCGGGTGGCGGTGAAGGGCCCCTGGACGCGCAGCAGTCCGACCGGCTTCATGCGGCGGATGCCGACTGGATGCGGCAGCGGAAGGGGGCCGTAATCGTGCGGGACGCTCTTGCGAGCTCTTCCTCACGTCGGTGCGAGTCGCATATCTCCAGCCCCTGATTTGATGGCGGACCCGGCGGGCTGGCTCAGTTTCTGCGGTCGTGCTGTGGCTATGCGGCCGGGGCCGTCCGGCGGCGCCGGCCCCGGCGTATGTGTATGACAGTGGCGAGTACGGCGGTGGCGGTCCCCCCGGCCACGAACAGCGTGGTCGACACCAGTCGGGCGTTCCGGACGGGCTCGCACACGCGTGTGTGCCACTCGGCTGACTGCTCTGCAACGGCCTTGTCACCCGAGAGAATGGACCCGCACGCCTCCGAGACACTCGCTGTCGGGTCGGCGGGGTCCTGCTGCGCCTGGATATCGGCCAGCGCCGAGACGGCCGAGGCGAGGAGGAACACTGCCGAGGCGGACCACAGGGCAGCACTGATTGCCAGTCTCTTCCACCGCTGCGGGATCTCCCCCGCCCCGGCCTGCGTCATTACCGCTCTTCTTTCTGTTCGATGTTTGCTCGTCTGATGCTTTCTCGGCCTCGGACGCACGCCTACGCACCGACGCCTACGCACCGCCTCATGTCCGAAGACGGCAACTCGACCGCTTGCCCAGCGGCTACAGGGGACCGTAGGCGTGGTCGGTTCGACAGTGCCGATGTTTCGTGCGTTCCAGCCCGGTGCAGGTGGCGCGAGCCCCGCTACCGTACGGGAGTGGAAATTGTCGCCTTTGACTCCTACGGGCTGCCGGCCCTGCGCGGCCGGGGGCCGTTCCAGTTCTTGATCAAAGGCGTGTCGGGGGCGACTCCGGACAGCGGCGTTCTCGTCTACGGACACCACCGTGCAGGCATGTGGGTGGACGACCAGACGCTCGAGTTGGTCTACCGCGATGGCGTCACGCACCCGATCGAGGGGGCTTGTGCATGGAGCCGGCCCTGAGCGAGGCGTGCGCTCTCAAAGGCCAACGTGAGCTGGTCATCTACGGGTTCCGGGTCGTGCGGGTTCACCGTAACCACTGGGTACGCGCTGCGTCGCTCCGAGTCCTCGCCAACTTGTGCCCCGGCTGCGGCCGTCCGGGGGCCGTCCGCTGAGATCGCATGCCCTGTCTCACCCCCCAAGCGCACAGTCGGCCAGCGATGCTCGGCTGTCCCCGTCAAGTGTGACGACCGGCTGACCGGGAATCCCACCGGCTCCACACCGGGATGGCCTCCCGCGCTGCGAACCAGGCGGCCGGAAGTCCTCGGGTCCCTGTGCGGGCGGCGACGACGCCGCCCGCGATGGCGCAGGTCGTGTCGCGGTCCCCCCACCCGCCGAGCGTCTGCCACAGCGTTTCCGTCAGGTCGTCCAGGTGCCCGGCGGCCGACCACAGGGCGAAGGGCACCGTGTCCGGTGCCGAGATCAGCTTGCCGGAACCGAGCACCGCGGCGGCATGCCGCACCGAAGTGCGTGGTGGGAACCGCGCGGCCACCAGCAGCTTGGCGCGTACCTCCCCTTCGGGGACCTGCGCGGCCACCTCGCGCAGGAACTCCTCGCGCGGCGGAGCGTCCTGCGCCGCGCCCGCCGCCGCCAGCGCCGCCGCGACCGCGACCGCCACCGCACCAGCGACCGCCTCCGGGTGAGCGTGCGTCGCCAGTGCGGAGAGCCTGGCCTGCGCACGTACGTCCGCCAGGTCCTCGTGGAACCAGGCGCCCAGCGGGGCCACCCGCATCGCGGCGCCGTTGCCGTAGGAGCCCTGCCCGCCGAACAGCTCTCTCGTCACGGACTGCCAGTCCTCGCCGTCACCGATGCGCCGGAGGACACCGTGCATGGACGGCCCGTATTTGCGCCCCGGATCCTCGGCATACGCGGCGGCGAACTCCCGGGCCAGTCGGCCGGGGTGCACCTGACCGTACGCGGTCAGGTGCGCGAACAGCACGAACGCCATGGCGGAGTCGTCCGTCCACGCCCACGGCGCCGGGCGCAGCCGACGCGCGGTCCACTGCTCTTCCATGGGCTCCCAGGACCGGGTGAACCATCCGTCACCGAAGGCATCACCCATGGCGAGCCCGTCGAGGCTCTCGTGGGCGTGCCGGATGCCGTTGCTCATGACGATTCCCTTCAGTGCTTCGCCTGCCGCGGAAGCATTTTCCTGGCGGGGCGCGCCGTAAGCGAGGGGATTGCGCGCAGCGCCGACCGGCGCGTATCGCCCCGTGCTCGCCCACTGGGCGTCAGCCAAGGCGCTCCAGCGACCAGATGATCCGAACGTAACGGCCTGACGCCCGGCCCGTCATCGTGGCCGCTCTTCCCGGCCGCTTCCGCACCTGCCGGACTGATTCCCGTTCGGCCGAGGCGGCGGTCGAGCAGAGTAGTCCTTATGACGACACCCGCAGAGTTGCTCCGTTCCTTTGCCCGCACCCGTGCCTCGCTCGACGGCGAGGAGGTTACGTACTGGTGGTCAGGGGACGTGTACTCCTGGGCGCCCGACGAGCCCTACCAGCGCGTCTTCGGCTTCGAAGGTCTCAACGTCGCTCGCCTGGTGCGGGACGCCGAAGCCGGGCCGGACGCTTACCAACTGCTCACCCGCGAGGCCGCCTTCTTCCTGGACCCCGCCAGCCGCGAGATCCTGGAGAGCTGGCAGGACCTGCCGGTGGTGCACATCTGGAACGACCCGGCGAACCAGAAGTGGCGCCCCTTCCCGATCCCGGTGACCGAGCTCGGTCGGCAGGTCTGCTTCAGCCTGGAGATCCCGCTTTCCTACCCCTCGCCGCTGCCAGTGGCCGACTACCCCGTCCACTCGGCCGGCGACACGTACAAGGCTCTGGAGTGCTTCCAGTTCTTCGCCGACCGCGCCGATCTGGCAGGCCCGGCGCCCAGCGTCCCGGCCACCATGTCGTGGACGCGGATGTCCCCATGGCTCCCGTGGATGGCCCGCGGCCAACGGCCCGGCGGCCTCACCTTCCACTGCCGGGGCCGCAAGCTCGACTCGTACGCTGAGGTCCCCGAGCGCACTCGTACCTACATCGCCGACCACCACCCGGAGTTCGCCCACGCACCGGAGAAGTGGAGCGAGCCGAACGAGACCAGTTGGACGTACTTCCGCAAGCTCAATCCGCCGAAGTAGCCGCCGGGCACCTCACGTCGCGAGGAACCAGAAGTAACTGCAGATCCGGCACAGCATTCCCGAACGCAGACCAGGGGGCCGCCGACGGCACGGTCGCCGAGGCGGTCGCCCCGGCGGGTTCGTCACAGCGGGCCGTTGAGATGCTCGGGCCATGGACACGAGTGCGAGGGCGGACGGGATACGGCAGGGCCGGGCGGCGACCGGGATCGAGTCGGGCCGTCGCATGGCATGGGCACTGCGTTCCGCGGAGCCGACGGATGTCGAGGCGATCGCGGAGCTGCGGGCGACGGTGCTGCGCCCGGACCTGGAGCGGTTGGGGCGATTCGACGAGCATCGGGTCCGGCAGCGGCTGCGGGATTCCTTCTCCCCCCAGCACACATCGATCATCGTGACCGACGGCGCCTTCGCGGGCTGCGTCACATTGCGGCCCGCCGAGGAAGGGCGGTGGCTGGAGCATTTCTATCTTGCTCCGAGCCTCCAGGGCCGAGGGCTCGGATCGGCTGTCCTGCGAACACTGCTGGGCCGGATCGATGCCGACGGCGCGCTCGTCCGCTTGAACGTCCTGCAGGGCAGCGCCGCCCAGCGGCTGTACGAGCGCCACGGGTTCATCGTGGAGGTTCAGGACCCGGTCGACGTCTACATGGTGCGACGGCCAAGTGCGGGCTCACTCGGAACCTGACGAGGATTGTGAACCGCACCGGGCGAGCGCGGGCCCGCTCATGGCGTTGGGTGCTGCTGCGGCGCAACCGGCTGGGTGGCGACACGCCACCAGTGCGACTGCCGCAGGGCCAGGACCGTGTCGTCGCGGCTGGGTGTGATGAGCGTGGACTAGCGCCTGGCGCCGGAGGAAATCCGTGGACGGACCCGCGGAAGATCCCGTACGGTGTGGCTCCACGCCCTGAGATGGACGGAAGGAGGCGAGTGCCGTGCAGTTCACACCTTTCCAGCGCTCCCTTTTCCGCTGTCCCGGCGTGGTTCGCGAGTTCTGACCCGGGAGCGCTCCAAGCAGCCTGTATCCCGGAGGAATCCATGACCGATCCGGTCATCCGCGCGCTCTCCGCGAGCGACGCCCATCTCTTCGACGCACTCCCCGACCCACTGGGCGCCCGTGAAGGCCACCGGCGTACCCGGTTCCGCCCCGACTGGAAGCGCGTCGCCCTGCGCGACGGCGAGGTCGTCGCACGCGGCGCGTGGTGGGGCGGCCCCGAGGACTCGGAGCCCGTCAACATCAACTGGTTCGACGTGGCCGAGGGCGAGGAGGAGGCGGGGGCCGAACTCCTGCGCTCCGCTCCCTGGCAGGTCGAACTCGAGATCAACCTGCCCGGCGGCTGGCGGGACAAGCCCGACCTGCGCGCCGCCGCAGAGGCACGCTTCGCCGCCGCACGAGCCGCCGGTTACGAACTCCTGGTGGAACGCTTCCTGTACCGCTGGACCCCGGAACGAGGTCTGCCCGAGCGGCCCGGACGCCTGCGCTTCAGCGCCGAACCCGACGACGCCGTGTTCCTCGACGCGTTGCGCCGCATCCACTCCGTCACCCTGGACGCCCACGCGCTCAGGGCCATCGAGGAGGGCGGCCTCGACCAAGCCGCCCAGGAGGAACTCGACTTCTTCCACTGGTGCCCCTCCCCACGGGAGTGGTGGCAGATCGCGCACACGCCGGAGGGCGACCTGGCCGGCATCCACATCCCGGCCCACAACCCCTCCGGCCCGACCATCGGCTTCATCGGAGTCGTCCCGGAACAGCGCGGTCACGGCTACGCCTACGACCTCCTCGCGGAGTGCACCCACTTCCTCGTCGAGGAGGGCGCGCAGTTCGTCAGCGGAGCGACGGACCAGGGCAACTTCCCCATGGCCGCGAACTTCGCCAAGGCCGGCTTCCCCGTCGTCAGTGAACGCATCAACTTCCACCCGGCGGGCCAAGCGGCCTAGCGAGCAGTAGCACGCGGTAGCTGCTGTGAGTGGTCCGGTCCGGTCCGAGGGCAGGTCCGGACCACTTGTCAGTGCCCGGTGTCATGCTGGCCGACAGCGTGACCGGCAGTGGGCGAGGGAGGCGGAGTCGGGACGCGACGGAGAGGTACGGCACGTGCGGGGGCGTCGGTTCCGTGGGCGGCAGAGACCGCGCTGTCCTGCCATCGACGGCGAGCGCTCGTCGTCGGCCGGTGGGCGGTTCGGTGCGCCCCGCAGCCCAGGACGGCGGTGTCCAGAGCTCGTCGCCGTCCAACCGCTGCAACGCGCGGCGGATGGTCGACTCACACGGCGGGCGCCCACCTGCCTGCAGCGCCGCGAGGATCTACTCGAAGACGATGGCTGCCCGGAGGCTCCCTGTCCGGCGTGGCTTCGGGCCGCGCTGAGCGTCGATCGCCTGGACGTGTCCGCCCTACAGCGTGGGGTGAGCGGTCATCGGCGCACGGAGCCTCCGGCATCGGCGCGCCGGTGGGTGAAGACGGCTCGTACGGCAGCTTCATCGCCTTCGATGTCGATGAGCCCCAGGGTGTCGTCGAGGGTGAGCACACCCGCTGCCAGTCCGAGAACGATCGAGGCGTCAGCGCGTACGACGGCATCGAGACCGCGGCCATCATGCGGGGTCACCTCTACGCCTGAGCGCGTGGCCCGCACCTGGAGCACCTGGCCGTCGACCTCGATCCCCACCGTCGATGACCGGCGTGCAGGCGCCCTGCCGACGAGCAAGGCTCGGAGGGCGACGACGAGCCATTCGGCGCGGAAGCGGTCGCCGCCCGGCCCGCGCGTCATGAGCGGCGTGGACCAGCGGATGAGGCCCTCAATCGGCTCCCGCAGCTCGGCGCCCCATGGGGTGAGCGCGTACACGATGGCGTTGCCCTCCTCGGCCAGGCGCCGCTCGATCACTCCGGCGGTCTCCAGGTCGCGCAGCCGGTCGGCGAGCAGGTTTGTGGCCATACCGGGCAGCCCATCACGCAGCTCGCGGTAGCGAGCGGGACCTATCAGGAGCTGGCGGACGATGAGCAGGTTCCACCGGTCGCCCACGACATCGAGCGCCCGGGCGAGCCCGCAGTACTGGCCATAGCTTCGACTCATGACCCCTACTTTACAATCTCAAGTGCGCCTGACAGTATCCGCCCTCGGTGAGAGGAGGGTCGTCATGGCTGACGCGGGAAGGCCGGCCTGGGTCGACGACGAGCTGTTCCCGTTCGAGAGCCGCTTCGTCACCATCGACGGGCACACCGTCCACTACGTGGACGAGGGATCGGGGCCGACGCTCCTGCTGCTGCACTCCAACCCGACCTGGTCGTTTGTGTATCGCGACGTGATCCGTGCCCTGCGGGACGAGTTCCGCTGCGTCGCCCTGGACTACCCCGGCTTCGGACTGTCCTCGGCCCGCCCCGGTTACCGGTTTCTCCCCGAGGAGCAGGCGGCCGTGGTCGTGGCTTTCCTTGACCGCCTGGACCTGTCGGGCGTCACGCTGGTCGTGCATGACTGGGGAGGGCCGATCGGGCTGTCCGCAGCTGAGCAGCAGCCAGACAGGTTCGAACGCCTCGTTCTGGCCAACACGTGGGCGTGGCCGCTCAACGGCGACCTGCCCGTCGAGCTGGCCTCTCGCCTCCTGGGTGGACCGGTCGGACGCGAACTGACCAGGCGTTTCAACCTGTTCGTCAACGCGACGATCCCCGCCGGGCACCGGCTGCGAAAGCCGACCGCCGACGAGATGGCGCACTACCGACAGGCTCTCGCTACTCCTGGGCGACGTGGCGCGTCGGCTGTACTTGCCCGGCGCATCACCGCTGGCCGCGCTTTTCTCGCCGGTGTCGAGGCCGGGCTCCCAGATCTCGCGTCGCTCCCGGCGCTCATCGTGTGGGGCGACGCCGACCTCGCCTTCCGCGCCAGGGAGCGACAGCGCTGGGAGCAGGTCTTCGCCGACCACCGTACGGTCGTCGTCGAAGGCGCCGGTCACTTCGTGCAGTCCGACGCACCCGACCGGTTCGCGGCGGCGATCCGCGACTGGCGGTTCGCGCCGGGCCGGCGGCGCACACCTCCGGCTCGCGAGGACGTGGACGTCCGGCGGAAAGCGCCAAGGGAGCCGTAGTGGCCTACGACGTGCAACTGGCCGGCCGAGTCCGGGAGCTGCTGGTGGACGGCTTGCTTGTGGCCGAACGGACGATAGTCGGCGGATTCTGCTTTCCCGCAGCTGGCAGGGTGGCGGTGGCAGTGTCAGTGGCGACGAGTGGCCAAGGCGGCCTCTTGGCACGGGTGCGATGACAGAGACCCCATACCCCCAGGCGAGGCCAGACCCTGACGCCCAGAAAGGTACTGCCATGGTCCCGGCTCCGACGCACAGCGGTGCACCCGACACCCTGGCCCAGGCCTGTGCGGCATTGCGGGACGTTGTTCCCCGCCTCGTTGCACTTGTGCGCAGCGTCCCTGATGCCAACGCCGCCTCGGTCGGTACGTGGACGGTGGGCGATGTCGCGGCCCATCTGTCTCATGTCTTTCGCTTCGACACCGACGCCCTCGCCGGAAGACCGGTCCCGCAGGCCACAGTGACGTCGGCGGGAATGGCCGAGGCCAATGCGAAGATGTTGGCCGAGGACGGCGAACGGGACCCAGCCGTACTCGCAGATCGCATCGGCACGCTTGCAACCGAGTTCGACGACGTCGCCTCGCGTTCGCGAGCAGCCACCATCGGTTGGCTGCAAGATATCCGCCTGCCGCCCTCTGCGGTGGCGTGTCACCTGCTCGAGGAATGCCTGATCCACGGCCATGACATCGCCAGAGCCACTGGGCGCCCGTGGCCGATACGGCGTCGCCACGCTCTGCTCGCGGTCGAGGGCGGCGTGCTTCCGCTCATGGCGGCTCTGCCGCCCACTGCCTTCTTGGATCAGGAGAAGGCGGGATCCTTTCGAGCTCGGGTCGAACTGCGCCTGCGTGGGGGTGGACACACATTGCTCGTCTTCGACCGCGGTTCGCTGAAGCTCGACGCGGCGGGCGCACGTGACGTTGACGCTCACATCTCTGCCGACGCCCCAGCTCTTATGCTGGTGTTCATCGGACGACAAGGACTATGGAAACAGCTTCTTGAAGGGAAGCTCGCCGCTTGGGGTCCTCGGCCATGGAAGCTCCCCCGCATGCTCACCGTCATAAGCCCCCCGTAGCCCGCTCGCCGGATCTGTTCCGAACCACGCACTGGGTGGGCGGTGCGTCGTAGCCGAGCCAGGTGATCGCAGCCGAGGGGGTCGAGGGGTCGGCCTCGTGGGCTCTCCGCGCGATCGTCCGGGCGTTGTCCACGTCGCGGCCGGATCCCGAGGAGTCCCTGCTGGACTGGGCTGCGCTCGGGCCGGTATGCGGCCGCCGGGTCGTCGGGCGCATGCGGGCCGCAAGGCTCAGCGCGTGTTCCGGGGTGTGACGAGCACCGTCACCGCCGCGTCGGGCCGTGCGTGCACTCGTGCCGTCGCCGTCCGGTCCGGGGGGAGGACGGGCGTCGGAGTCGCCGCCGGGCCCGTGACCCGGACGCGCCATCCGCCCGGGCGTGGTGGTACGCGTACCTCGGTGATGCCGTGCGACGCTCGATACGTCAGTCGGTAAGTGTCGGTGGCCGGGGCGTGTTGCTCCGTGGTGATCGTGCCCG
The DNA here is from genome assembly GCF_050936705.1 of Streptomyces sp. CA-250714. Taxonomy (NCBI): domain Bacteria; kingdom Bacillati; phylum Actinomycetota; class Actinomycetes; order Kitasatosporales; family Streptomycetaceae; genus Streptomyces; species Streptomyces sp. CA-250714. Next base: position 128,924 of record NZ_JBNJMI010000002.1, read on the forward strand.
CCACGGCTGGGGCGTATGGGGCGGCCGTCTGCTCCTTGTTGGTGCGGAAGCGGCCCTTCTCATCGACGGCGCAGTAGCCGCCTCCGTAGCACCAGACGTAGCTAGCCCAGCCCGAGCTGTAGCGGTTCAGTGAGGTGAGCGCGTCGCGGTAGAAGCGGCCCATGTGGGGCAGGGCGTTGTTGAGCGGCCCCCACTCCCCCACGACCACCGGGACGCCGTACCGCGCCGGGTAGGCGGTCACGGCCGCCTCGTAGTCCTCGATCCAGCCTGCGGCGGGGTCGTAGTCGGCGCCCGCCTCCATCGCGGTGTTGTAGAAGTGCGGCGCGTAGACGACCTTGGGGTCGTCGATGCGGCCGAGGCCAGTCGGGATGCCCTCGCCCACGATCGGGGTCGGCTCGAAGAAGATCCAGTTGTCGTCGTCGACGGAACGGATGGCGTCCGCGAGGCGGTTGTACATCGGGGTGAGCTGCTCGGCCTCGATGTGCCGGGCCGCCGTCGGCAGGTCCTCGCCGGGCCGGATCTCGCCCATCGGCTCGTTGATCAAGTCGTAGCCGATGACGGCCGGATGGTCGGCGAACCGGGCCGCCAGGATCCGCCACATGCGTGCCTGAGCCTGCTGTAGGTCGGCGTCCGTGTAGAGGTGGGTGAACGCGCGCTGCACGGCCGGCTCGAAGTACTCGGAGAACCAGTCGTCGGGGTGCGGCTCGAAGGGCAGGCCGTCGGTCCTGGTGGCCCATGCAGGGATTCCGCGGTGTCCGAAGGCGGGTCCGAAGACGTCCTGGTGGGCGTCGATCAGTACATGGATGCGGTAGCGGTGCGCCCAGTCCAGGATGCGTTCGATCTTCTTCAGGTAGTCCGCACTGTAGTGGCCGCGCCGGGGCTCCAGGTCGTCCCAGAAGACCAGCAGCCGGGCGAAGTTGAAGCCCTGGTCATGCAGATCCTTGAAGTGGCGTTCGGTGATGGCGGAAAGCGCCTGCTCTCCCCGGTGCGTCTTGTCCTCGACGTTCCAGCCGCGCAGGGTGATCACCCGGCCGCGGTCGTCGGTGAGGCGGGGCGGCTGCGGTGGCCCGGCGTCCCCGCCAGTGGCGGCCGCGGGGGCGGTCGCCGCGGCCAGCAGGACGAGGCAGGCGAGCGTGGCGAGGGCGGCGAGTAGGCGTCGGTGCACGGGCGGACCTCCGGTACGGCTGTACGGTCGGTTCCTCGGTGGCGGAGATCCCATCAGCTGTCTGACGGCCCATCAAGAGGGCCTGCTTGGACCCCGGGGCGGGGGCGATGGAGCCCGCCCATGCGGCCGGCGCCTCCAGGTCCGTCGGCCGCCGGTCCGTGCCTCGTCTTGGTGGTTCGGGGTCAGCGCCGTCCGTCGAGGAACGTTGACATCGAGTCGTCCATGGCGTTCCACCATGGTGTGTGGTGGATCGACGCCTCGTTTCCGGTGCACGGCGAGGAGAACGCGCGGTCCCGATACTCGGTGATGCTCTCTTCCTTGTGATGCTCCCACTGTTTGAAGTGTGCGCGGGTGAGGTCGAGATCGAATTCCGGGTAGTCCACGTCCTTGATGAGGTCGCGGATGTGGTCGGCCTGGAAGTCGATTTGATCGAAAGCGCCGGCGAGAGCGTCCTCGCGCTCACGCCATGCAGCGATGTCACTGACCATCTCCTGGCGAGGGGGCAGGGGGATCCTGCCCAGCACCAAGTCGCGGGCGTACCACGCTTCCGCGTCGAACAGCGTCATCGTGTAGAACTGGTCCTGCATTCCCAGGTAGATCATCTTGGGGTTGTCCACCCAGAAGACCCCCTTGTACAGATCTGGGGTGTACAGGACGTTCTTCGTACGCAGCCGCAAGCTCTGCTCGATGAACGGGAACCGGTGCTGGTAGCCCGTGCAGAGGATGATCGCGTCTACCTGCCTGCTCGTGCCGTCCCTGAAGTGCGCGGTGCTGCCGTCGACGCCGGTGAGCAGCGGAACTTCTTCTATTCCCTCCGGCCACTTGAAGCCCATCGGGGCGGTTCGATAGGAAATCGCCACCGACGACGCGCCGTACTTCTTGGTCTGCAGGGCGATGTCCTCTGCCGAGTAGCTGCTGCCCAGGAGGAGCAGATTCTTGTCGGCGAACTCCCGTGCGTCACGGAAGTCATGAGAGTGCAGGAGGCGTCCGGGGAACGTCGAGAATCCCTCGTACATAGGCAGGTTCGGGACCGAGAAGTGTCCGGTGGCGACGATCACGTAGTCGAATTCCTCGGTCCGCGTCCGACCGCTGTCGAGCGCTTCCACCGTCACGCTGAACGTGTCCCTGATCGCATCGTGGGCGATCCATCGCACCCCGGTGTTGAACTGGATGAGACGCCGGACGTCGCTCTTCCTCGCCCGACCGGTGATGTAGTCGAACAGAACCTCGCGCGGAGGGAACGAGGGAATCGGTTTCGAGAAGTGCGCTTCGAATGAGTAGTCAGCGAACTCGAGGCACTCCTTCGGCCCGTTCGACCACAGGAAGCGGTACATACTGCCGTGAACTGGATCGCCGAACTCGTCGAGCCCGGTTCGCCAGGTGTAGTTCCACAGGCCGCCCCAGTCGCCTTGCTTTTCGAAGCACACCACCTCGGGGACGTCGGCCCCCTTACTGCGCGCCTGCTCGAATGCGTGCAACTGGGCCAGGCCGCTGGGGCCGGCGCCGACAACGGCAACACGCGACATCATGCGATCCTCTCTCCCGTCGCCCCGTGCCGGTGTCTGGGCGGGCACAGGGCCTTACGCTTCGGCCGGTTCAGAAATGGGCGGGTGTCCGATTCATGCGGGGGTTGCGACGATGACGCTCATGGGAGAGGAGGTGGGCCGGGTCTCGACGTGCCGCACGCCCGCCTGTTCGAGGAGAGCGAGAAATTCCGCCTCGGTACGGCTCTGCCCGGTCAGCAGCGTCATCATCACGATGTCCTCGAACTTGCCGAAGTGCGGTACATCGCCCTCGGGCAGCACTTCGTCGATGATGAGCAACCTGCTGCGCGAATCCATGGCTTTCCGCACATTGCGCAGGATTGTCACCGAGTCCGCGTCGTTCCAGTCGTGCATGATCCACGACAGGACATAGGTGTCGCCGCCGGTGGGCACCGAGCTGAGGAAGTCGCCGCCGACACACTGCGCTCGCTCGGACAGCCCGGCCGCCTTCAGATACGCCGCGGCCTCCGGCACCACCCTGGGCAGGTCGAACACGAGGGCGCGCATGCCCGGGTAGCGCTCCAGCAGGGTGCTCGCCAGGGCGCCCCTTCCGCCTCCGACGTCGACCAGGACGTCCACGTCGGACAGGTCATAGGAGTCCAGAGTCGCCGAGTTGACCATGCGGGACATGCTCGACATGGCGCCGTTGAAGAGGGCGCCCAGCTCCGGATGGTCGGCAAAGTAGCTCCACCAGTCCTGACCGTGCACGTGGTCGAACGCGGGTTTTCCGGTGCGCAGACTGTGGATCACATTGGTGAACGCGCGCTGGCGCTCGGGCATGCCGACGTAGCGGGCGAGGTCGCGCATCGAGCCGGGGACATCGCTGCGCAGCGTCTCGGCAAGTGGCGTCAGGGCGAAGCGCCGGGGGGTGACCTCGGTGAACACGCCGACGCTCGCCAGTGCCCGCAGCGCCCGGTAGAGGGCGTTCGGGTCGCTGCCGGTGGCGGCAGCCAGTTCGTCGACATGGCGCGGGGTGTGGCCGGCCTCGTCGGCGACACCCAGCTCGGCCACCGCGATGAGCAACTGGCTGACCAGAGAGCTGTACAGCATTTCGTACATGCGAACCCCGGGCGGCATATCACCGGGCTCACCCGCCGCAGACACCCCGTTGACATTGGGAACGGTCTCGGTCATGACTCCCTCTCTCGGGTCAGATGTGGTGATCGTCGCGGCGTTTGTCAGGAACGAGGCCGCAGTTTCTCCGGGTCGTAGAACGGAAACTTCACCACTTTCGCGGGAATGCGCTTGCGGTGACCGTCCAGTTTGCCGACTTCGACCTCGGTGCCGACCCCGGAATGTTCGACCGCCATCCGGCACAGGGCGATGTTCTTGCGCAGTACGGGCGACCGAGTGCCGCTGGTCACGACCCCGGTCCTGAACCGGCCCACGTAGACGCAGTCACCGTGCCCGGCAGGTTCGTTTCCCTCCAGTTCGAGGCCGACAAGTGTGCGCTGTGGATTGGCTTTCCGTTTCAGCAGTGCCTCCTTGCCGCTGAAATCGTCCTCCTTGGTCTTCAGGGGAACGGTGAAACCGACGCCGGCCTCGAAGGGATCGATCTGGTCATCGAACTCGTACCCGGCGAAGATCAGCCCTGATTCGATGCGCAGCATGTCCAACGCGTCCAGTCCCAGAGGGGTCAGTCGATGCGGCTTGCCCGCCTCGGCCACCGCGTCCCACAGAACCGGTGCATCCGCCGGGTGGCACCAGAGTTCGTATCCGAGCTCGCCGGAGTATCCGGTTCGGGAGACGAGCAGCGGGATGCCGTTGTGGTCGCCGATGCGCCCGATCGCGAATCGGAACCAGGTGAGATCGGTGAATGCGGGCTGGGTCGGAGGTGTCCAGATGATCTCTCGAAGCAGGTCGCGGCTCTTCGGCCCCTGCACGGCGATGTTGTGCAACTGGTCGGTCGAGTTCTTCACCCGGACTCGGTCGAGTCCGAGTTCGGTGGCCTTGTTGCGCAACCACGTGCCTGTGTATTCGTCGCCTACGACGAAGCGGAAGTTGTCGCAGCCAAGCCGGAAGACGGTTCCGTCGTCGATCATTCCGCCGGTCTCGCTGCACACCGCCGTGTATACGACCTTTCCCTGTGCGAGCTTGCGCATGTTCCTCGTCACCGATGCCTGCAACAGGGCCTCGGCGTCCGGTCCCACCACCTCGAACTTGCGCAGCGCCGAGAGGTCCATGACGGCCGCGTGCTCACGGCAGGCCCAGTACTCTTCGACGGCACCGTGTGCGTCGAAGCTCGACGGTGACCAGAATCCCCGGTATTCGGTGAACTGCCTGGTCAGTGCCGACGTCCGCGAGTGGAATCCACTTTCTCTGGTCAATTGCGGCTTCGCCTCCGGTGTCACCCGATGCGCGATCGCCGCCGAGAACTTCCGTTCGGCGGAGTAGACGCGTACGTGCACATCGGTCGGGTTCCACGCGTTCGACGGATCGATGTCGTCAGGACACGCTGAAGAGGCGCATACCAGATCGGTCATGGCACGCATCAGCACGTAGTCGCCCGGGCGGGACCACGGTTCGTCGAAGACCAGACAGTGATTGCCGTCGAACATTGTGTTGTAGAAGAGGTTCAGGGCCGGCCAGCCCTTACGAGGTGCGATGCCGTACGGCTGCAGCTCGCGGTTGAAGTTCTCGGTGCAGTTGGCGTGGCCGGGATAGCCGAGATCCTCGTAGTACTTGCTGTTGCACGCCAGACCGAACGTGTCGTGCCTACCGACGGTGTCACGGACGATCTCGACCAGCGGTTGCAGGTCCTGGTCGTAGAACTTCCCGTACAAGCCGGGCTGCGGATAGGCCCTGCCCATGAAATACCGGGTGGCGGTCGAATCCAGACCGCGTTCGATGCCGTCGTCGAGCCGGTGGCTGTGGAAGGCCAGGAAATCCGAGCACTGCCTGCCTTCGACATCGATGATCTGGATGAACTGCCCGGCGCGGACCCGGTAGCTCTGCGCGGTCGCCCGGTCGATCCGCATGTCCAGAACCGGTTCGGCGAGCGGCTCCGGCAGCGTCGGCCCGCGTTCCGGCCCGGTCGCCGACCGTCTGACCTCGACGGTGAGATCGGACGGCGGATTCTGCTCGTCGACCCGCATACGTCGGGCCGGGGCGGCGACGATGCAGATGGCGGCGCGCGTCGCGGTGAACTTCTGCCGGGCGCCCGCGGCGGAGTCCGGTCCGAACAGGCGCAGGGCGCTCGCCTCGGCCGGACGCAGGCCACGCCCGTGCAATACGTGGAGAACGGGTTCGCCATCCGGTGCCTTGCGCCCTTCGAGCTCTCGAAGGGTGGTTGCCGGGGAGTCCGCTGCCACCGTGAACGCCGCGAAGTCCTCTCCGACCACCCCGTCCGCCCCGTCCGCCCCGTCTGCTCCGAGCACGGTGACTTCAGCGGTCTGCCCTCCGTCGGGATCGATCACGGTGACCTCGTCCCCAGCCCCGACGGGCACTGCGGTCACCCCGCCGGGCCGCACCAGGTACAGCTCCAGACCGGGCTCCGGCGGGAGCAGCCCCGGCAGCAGGAGCCGCGAGGTTCCGGTCGCTGTGGTCGGGATGGCCGAGCCGGGGGTGTCCGGGTCGGCCGGGGTGGCTGACGGGAGAGTCAACGCCGGTCACCCTCACCGCGGGCTTGAATGCCGCGCATCATGCACTCCCCTCTGTTGACGACTCACGGAAGGATGTCGAGGTATTCCTTGACGTCCCATTCGGTCACCGCGGCACAGAACCGCTCCCACTCGTCGGTCTTGTGGTGGTGGAACACCCGGTACATGTCGTCGGGCAGCGCGTCCCGGACGACGGTGTCGGCCTCCAGTGCGCGCAGCGCGTCGCCCAGGTTCATGGGGATCTTCTTGACCTCCTTGCCGCCGGCCATCGCGTCGTAGATGTTGCGCTCTTCGGGCGGCCCCGGATCGAGGTTGCGCCGAATGCCGTCCTGCATTGCTTTCAGCAGCGCCGCGAGGGAGAGGTAGGGGTTGACCGACGAGTCGACCGAGCGGTACTCGAACCTGCCGGGGGCGCTGACCCGCAGCGCTGTGGTCCGGTTCTGATAACCCCAGTCAGCGAACAGGGGAGCCCAGAATCCGGCATCCCACAGTCGGCGATAGGAGTTGACCGTCGGAGCGGTGATACAGGTCAGTGCCTCCAGATGCTCCAGGACGCCGCCTATGGCATTCAAACCGATCTTGCTCGGCAGCCGCGGGTCGTCCCCTTCGGGGAGGAAGACGTTCTCGTCTCCCTGCCACAGCGAAATATTGTGGTGGCAGCCATTCGCGGAGACACCCGTGAACGGCTTCGGCATGAAGCACGGGTACACGTTCATTTCCCGGCCGACCTGCCGGCACACCTGCCGGTAGACGGTGAGGTTGTCCGCCGTGGTGCTCGCTTCGTCGAATGCGAAGTTCAGCTCCAGCTGGCCCGGGGCGTCCTCGTGATCGCCTTGGATCATCGTCAGCCCCATCGCCTCGCTGTACTCGATGACTCGATGAATCACCGGCTGCAGCTCGGAGAACTGGTCGATGTGATAGCAGTACGGCTTCGTCCTGCCCTCGACGGAGGGGGTGCCGTCCGGATTGAGCTTCAGCCACATCATCTCGGGCTCGGTGCCCACCCGTAGCTGCAGACCGGTTTCCCGCTGGAAGTCCTCGTGAATCCGTTTCAGATTGCCTCGGCAGTCGGACGACAGGAAGGCGCCCGGGTCTTCTTCCTCCTCGCGGCCCCGGAACAAGGTGCAGAAGACGCGCGCGGTACGCGGATCCCAGGGGAGGACGCGGAATGTCTCGGGTTCGGGGATGCCCACCAGCTCCCAGGCCCCGGCACCGTATCCGATGTACTCGCCGGCCCGGTCGGTGAACAGGTTGGCGGTCGCGCCGTACACCAGCTGGAAACCCGTGTCGGCGAACTTCTCCCAGCAGTGCGCGGGAGCGCCCTTGCCCATTACACGTCCGGTGACCGAGACGAACTGGAAATAGATGTACTTGACGTCGTGCTCGTCGATCAGCCCGCGCACCCGCGCGACTTCCTCGCTCCGGCCCGGCCGGCCGACGAAGTCTTCAAGATCTGTGCTCACCGTTGGCTCCTAGGGTTTGTCCCGCTGCCGTTGCCGGAGATGCCGTGGAACTCCGTAGTGCGTGTCACAGGCTCGCCCCCTGTGCCGTCGGCTGTGCTTCCTGGAATTCCCGCGTGTGCGGTGGGATGGGCCGGTGGGCGAAGCGGCGGCCGGGGTGGTCTTCGCGGAGCCGGATGACGCCGGGCCCGTACAGCTTTTCGCGCAGCGTGGATCCCTCGTAGTCGGTCCACATCACGCCGCGGCGCTGGAGTTCGGGGACGACGAGTTCGATGAAGTCGGCGATGTCCTGGTACTTCACCGCGTGCCCGATGTTGAATCCGTCCACGCCGGTCACGTCCATCCAGCGGATGAGCTCGTCGGCGACTGTGCGGGGTGAGCCGACGATGGTGGGGCCTGAGCCGCCGATGCCGATGAATTCGGCAATGTCGCGCGGGGTCCATTCCTTGTCGGGGTCCATCTTGGAGAAGAGGTCGACCATGGTCTGTCCGGCGCGGGTCTTGACGTGCTCGAGCGGCACATCGGGGGCCAGCTGGGACATGTCCAGCCCGCTCCAGCCGCTGTAGCGGGTCATCGCACCGGCGGGGTTGATGAGGCGGCGATAGGACTCGAATTTGGCTCGGGCGGCCTCGTCGGTGGGAGCGCAGACCACGTTGAGCATTTCCAGCACCTTGACGCTCTGGGGGTCACGCCCGGCTTCGGCGGCGAGCTTCCGCACCGTGTCGATCTGCCCTTTGAGCGCGGCCATGGACACGGCGTTGGCGAAGACCACTTCGGCGTGTGCCGCGGCCAGTTGCTGCCCCTTGGGCGAGCCGCCGGCCTGGAAGATGACCGGGGTGCGCTGCGGCGAGGGCTCGCACTGCGCGATACCGGGGACGGTGAAGTACCGGCCATGGTGGTGGATTTCGTGTACGCGGGCCGGATCGGCCCATACGCAGTTCTCCCGGTCGCGGACGACGGCGTCGTCTTCCCAGGACGCCTCCCACAGTTTGTAGGTGACTTCGAGATATTCGGCGGCCCGGTCGTAGCGTTCGTCGTGGGGCAGTTGCCGTCCCATACCGAAGTTGCGGGCTGCGCTGTCGGAGTAGGAGTTCACCAGATTCCAGCCGATACGGCCGTTGGTCAGATGGTCGAGAGTGGTGAACCGGCGGGCCAGCGCGTAGGGATGTTCGTAGGAGGTCGATGCGGTCACGCCGAAGCCGAGGTTGTCGGTGACGCTGGCCATTGCCGAGATCACCAGCGATGGGTCGTTGGCCGGAAGCTGGGCCGCGTCCGCGAGCGCTTCGGCGACGCTGCTCCGATATACGTCGTGATAGCCGGCGTTGTCGGCGAAGAAGATTCCGTCGAATCGGGCTTCTTCGAGAAGCCTGGCGTAGTCGGTCCAGTACCGCAGGTCCGTGTAGCGGTGGCCCCGGTCGTTCTCATGGCGCCACAGCCCTGCGGACAGGTGAGCCGGGCCCAGGAAATCGAAGGCGAACAGGCGCATACGCCGAGAGGTCATTGTCCTTCTCCCTTCACTGACCGAGGGATTGTGCGTGGGCCGTGCGCGGGACGGGATTCATGCGAGAAGCGGGCGCAGCACGGCGTGTGCCCAGGCGCCGAGGCTGGTCGGGGTCGTCGTCAGGACGCAGCGCTCGTCCTCGGGTGTGAAGTCCTCCGTCAGCCCGGCGGACATGCCGACGACCGCCTCGACCTGTTTGGCGCCGAGGCCGCTGTCGGAGAGTGCCTTCCTAAGCTCGCCGTCACCGATCTGCACGGCCTCGACCGGCCTGCCGGTGGCCTGCGAGACGATCTCCGCTGCCTGCGCGAATGTGATGTCGCACGGCCCGTGGACGGCCTGTACCTGCCGGCCCGACCATCCGGCATGGAGCAGCCTGGCGACGGCGACGTCTCCGATGTCGCGCGGGTCGACCCAGGGCATCGGGTGGTCCACCGGGAACGGAGTGGCCAGCACGCCCTGTCTGAGCTGGGGGAGGTTCATCAGGAGATTCGAGAAGAAGTAGCCGCAGCGCAGATGGGTGACCGGGATCTGCAGCCTGTCGAGCTGCTCCTCGGTCCGGGCGAGGCCGTCGATTTCGCCGACGCCGTGCCGTTTCTCGGCGCCCACGCTGCTCAGGAAGACGATCCGGCCGATGCCGTTGTGCTGAATGGCCCGTGCGGCATTGGCCCCCATCAAGGCATATGTGGCGACCGGGTCCGGGTCGAGATCGAGCGCCTCGGCCCAGAACAGCGCGTCGACGCCTTTGGTGGCCTCGACGACCGCGTCGGTGTCGCGTTGGTCGCACCGCACGGCGCGAACTTTCCCGGCGGTTTCAGGGCTGAGCTTCGAGGGGTCCCGGAGCAGCAATGTGGGCCGGACTCCTGCCTGGATCAGCAGCTCGGTGACTCGTGATCCCACCTTGCCGGTCGGTGTGGTGACGGCAATCCGCATGCGGTTCCTGCCCTTTCTTCACAGGTGGAACGGTCTCGATGCTGTTCACCCCGTGCGCTCCCTGTCGGGCATCAGTCCGTCGCCGTATTTCTCGACGAATTCGGTGATGATGGCGTCCTGGTCCCCGCGCGGGTCCCGGCCTTCGCACAGCGAGTGGAGCGCCGAGCTCAGCTCGCGATACGTCCGCTGCGCCGCGTCGTAGGGCGTGCTGGTGAATGCCACCAACTGGTAGAGGGGCGTATACAGCTCCGGGTGCAGCTCGTGCAGTCGCCTCTCCAGCGCGCGGTGCTGGAGGAACGACGAGTCGGCCACATGCGCCGAGAGCTCCTGGAGATTGCGCAAGGACAGTTCCGCCAGGGCATGGCCCGCTGAGACCCGCGATCGGCTGTACTCCTCGGCGACCTCCGCCACCACGGCTGCGCTCCCGTCGCGGGCTGCGAACCGTGCCCGCTCCAGCAGCCCCGACAGCGTGGCCGCGTCCTCGAAGCTGCAGTTGATGCCCTGTCCGAAGAACGGGACGACGGTGTGCGCCGCGTCCCCGACCAGCACCGCACGCCCGTGGTGGTAGGGGGCGCAGCTGATGATGCGGAGCCTGCCGGGCGTGCGCGTCATCAGCTCCTGACCGACCTCGGACATCCGGTCGAACACGTCGGGAAACTCGGTGGCGCAGTAGGCGCGGATCGCGCCGGGCGACGACAGTCCGGAGAACTGCCGCTGCGGAGCGTCGTGTGCCAGCGGCTTGAACAGGCTTGTGGTGAACGTACGGTCCCGGTTCGGCTGGGCCTGCAGGAAGTGATCGCCCCGCGGCCACAGGTGCATGCCCGTCGGGTCGGCGTCCCGGTACTCCATCGTGATCTCGGCAAAGCCGTGGTCGATGGTGTCGCGGCTCACCCACATGTCGTCGGGGTGCGCCTGGGCGATCGCCTCCCGCACCGCGCTGTTGGCCCCGTCGCAGCCGACCACCAGGTCGGTTGGCACCCACGCGGTGCTGCCGACGCGGTCCTGCATCAGCGCGGCAGGGCGGGCGGTGTCCACGTCGACGCACAGCTGCCCGTAGTGGATGCGGACGCCTGCCCGCAGCGCGTGGTCCCGCAGGATGTCCTGGAGGATCCGGCGCGGGATGGACAGCAGGTGGTGCGAGTCGGCGGTGCCGTAGGGCTGTGTGGAGATCGCGCCGTCGCGGTGGTGGATGATCCGCTTGTCCAGCACCAGGCCCTGCAGGTAGAGGCGGCGCTTGGCCGACCTGGGCAGGCAGTCGAGGCCGCGCGAGGTGAGGGTGAGGTTGAAGGAGTTGCCGGATCCCGGCTCGACCGCCTCGTCCTCTTCCTCCCGCTCGAAGACGTCCACCTGCACGCCCTGCCGGCGCAGCAGCGTGGCCAGCGCGCAGCCGACCGGGCCTGCGCCGACGATCACCACCGAGCGCTCGCCCGGCTCAGGCACCGTGCTCCTGAAAGGGACCCGGCCCGCCTCCGGAACCGCGCCGTCCACGCCGTCCACACCGTCCGCACCGACCGCACCGACCGCACGGAAGTACGCGAACATCCGCCGGAGCCATCGCGTATCGGCCGCCGGGATCGGACATCCCAGGTCGGCGAGGGCGCGCACGGACCGCTCGTTGTCGAACGAGAGGTCTCCGAGGCGCATCATGCCCTCGCGCATGAGGGGCACCAGGGGCCCGAGCCCTCGCTGCTGGTCGCCGGACTCGACCTGCCGTTCCAGTGCGGCCATCCACTCGGCGTGCGAGGTCGGGCGCACCGGGTATCCCTCCGCGCGGATCGTCTGGATGATCTCGCGCCAGGTGAGCCCGCGCGGGTGGAACAGATGCCAGTTCTCGTTGTCCGCCTCGGCCTCGGACAGCCGGACGATCGCCCTCGCCACGTAGTCCACGGGGAGCAGGTCGACGGCCGGCGTCTCGGCGATGTCCTCCGGGTAGCGGCCGAGCGCCGCGAAGCCCTTCAGCTGAAGCCAGAAGAAGTCGTCGTGCCGGCAGGCTCCGGTGCGGCTGTGTCCGCCGATGCGGCCGATACGGTGCACCGTGACGGGCAGGCCGAACTCCCGTGCCCGCAGCGCCAGGTGCTCGGCGACCCACTTGCTCTGCGAGTACCCGATCCCCAGCGACGCGGGGTCGCCCGGTACCGAGCGCTCCCCGACCGGGCCGGCCGTGGAGTCCGGCGGAAAGACGCCCAGGGTGGAGATCACGCGCAGCGGCGTGCGGTTGATCCCGCAGAATTCGAGGAGCCGCCGCATGCCGTCGACGTTCGTGTGCTTCACGGTGTGGTACGGGGCGACGAAGTTGATGTGGGCGGCCGCGTGGTAGACCTCGCTCACCCCGCGTGCCCACGCCTCGTACTCCTCCCCCAGGCCGAGCCGGGGCCTGGACAGATCGCCGGGGCAGATCTCGACCTCGTCGATCCTGGAGGCGTCGAGCGCGAACTTCCGGAACGCCGCGCGCAGCCGCTCCCGCCCCTCCTCCACGCTGTCGGCGCGGAGCAGACAGGCCACGCGGTGGCCGGTGCGCTGCAGTTCGTCGAGGAGATGGCTGCCGAGGAATCCGGTGGCGCCGGTGAGCAGGACGGTGGCGTCAGCCGGTTCGCTGCGCTCCCCCACCGAGAGGTCCCGCAGCTGGGCCTCCTGGCGCAGGTCCGGCAGTCCGTCGTCCCGGTCGCCGCCGAGGCTCCGTGCCATGCCGCGCACTGTGGGTGTGCTCAGGAGCGCCGACAGGGCGATGTCGCTGCCCAGCCGCTCCTTGGTCAGCCGGTGCAGCCGGACGGCGAGCAGGGAGTGTCCGCCCTGCTCGAAGAAGTCGACGTCCGGTGTGGCGGGCCGGTGCCCCAACACCTGCGCCCACATCTCGGCCATCGCCCGCTCGGCGTCGGTCCATTCCGCGCTCGTTCCGTCCGCGCCTTCGTCGGCGGAGTCCGGCCGGGCTTCGGCGTTCAGCAGCGCCTCCAGCGCCCGGCGGTCGGTCTTCCCGTTCGGTGTCAGTGGAAAGGTGTCGATGCGGGTGACCGTCCGGGGAATCATGTAGCCGGGCAGGACGGCGCCGAGGCGGGCCCGCCAGTCCGGCGGGAGCGGTGCGCCACTCTGCATGAACGCGTGCAGGACACGGTCACCTCCCGCGGGTACGACGATCACCGCCGCCGCGTCCACGTCCAGCTCCCGCTCCAGCGCGGCCTCGACCTCACTGGGCTCGACCCGGTATCCGCGGATCTTGACCTGATCGTCCTCCCGGCCGTGGTAGTGCAGCCGCCCGTCCGCCGCCAGCGCGACGATGTCCCCGGTGCGGTACATCAGCTGCCCCGGGACGAACGGATCGGGGACCATGGCCCGGCTCGTCTTCTCCGGCAGGCCGATGTACCCGGGCGAGACGACCGGTCCCGCGACGCACAGCTCCCCGTCGACCCCGAACGGCGCACGCTGCGCCGATTCGGCGTCGCTCAGCACGTACGCGTCGACACCGGCGACCACGCGGCCGATCGACGGGAGCGCCGGCCAGGTGTCGGGGTCAGCGGGGAGTCGGTCCTCGCTGCACAGGTGCGCCTCGGACGGGCCGTAGGCGTTGATCAGCCGGGCTTTCGGGTTGCGCCGGAACATCTCGCGCAGGTCGTCGGTCACCACCAGCCGCTCGCCCGTGACGTACACCTCGCGCAGATCCGGGAGGCACGCCCCGGACGACCGCAGTACGGCGGCGAGTTCGCGGAGCGCGACGTAGGGGAAGTACGCGCGCTCGATCCGCTGCTCGGCCATGAGCGCGGCCAGTTGCTCGAAGTCGGTGCGGGCGCAGGCCGGTGGGATGACGAGGGTGCCTGAGCTGCACAGGGTCCCGAAGACCTCCAGGGTGAACACGTCGAACGCCGGCGGCATGTACTGCAGGGTGTTCATCCGGCGCCCGGACGAGAGGATGTGCTGGTTGCGGACCAGGTTGGCCAGCGTGGCCTCCGGCAGCTCGACGCCCTTGGGGCGGCCCGTCGAGCCGGAGGTGTAGACGATGTACGCCGTATCGAGCGGCGTCTTCCGGTCCCGCTCGGGCGGCGTCCCCGCGCGGCCGATCCGGGACAGGTCGACGACCTCGAGGCCCTCGGGCGGCTCCACGCCCGCCATGGCGGTCCCGGCCGTGCGCACCAGGATCCGTGCGCCGCAGTCGTGCAGCACGAACCTCAGCCGCTCCGCCGGATGGTCGGCGTCGAGCACGACGTAGCTGCCGCCGGCCCGGAGGATTCCCAGGATCGTCACCACGAGTTCGGCACTGGGGCGCATCAGCACGGCGACGGGCGCGCCGTCGCGGACTCCCCGGTCCGCGAGATCCGCGGCCACCGCTTCGGCCCGGCGTGCCAGTTCGGCGTAGTCCGTCGTCACGCCGTCTGCCACGATCGCCGGGTCGGCGGGTGTCGCCTGGGCGCTCGCGGTGAACCGGTCCGCCGTCAGCTCGGTGCCCAGCTCCGGCGCATCGGCCCGGCGGGCGCAGAACCCGGCGATTGCCCGCTCTTCCTCGTCACTGGTCCAGCGCAGGTCGTGGACCCGCGTGTCCGGGTCGTCCAGCACGCTCTCGACCAGCGTCCTCAGGCGCTGGGCCAGATAGCCGGTGAAGCTCTCTCCGTCGTCCGCCGCGGTGGTGTGCTCGACGACCAGCGTGTAGTGGTCCGGCGTCTCGTCCACCAGGATCGCCAGGTCGTACTTGGCTCCTCCCGGCACGTGCTCCCAGGTGTCCGCTCCCCACTCGCGCAGGTCCAGCCGGCGGGAGCCGGACGGCATCACGGTGATCATGGCGTTGAAGAGGTCACCGGCGCCGCCGAGATCGGCGCCGGACGCCCGGAGTTCGGCCACCACCGCCTCCAGCGGGGTGTGCCGGTGCCGGAGCGCTTCGAGGATCTCGCGCTTCACCGCGCGGAGCACATCCCGCGCGCTCGCGTCGGCCGTCAGCCGGTGGCGGAGCACGACGGTGTTGGTGAGGTGCCCGATGACCTCGGCGTCCCCGGTGTCCCGCACGGTGACCGGGATGCCGAGGAGGATGTCGTCCTGGCGGGTCTGCCGGTGCAGCAGCACGAAGCCGAGGGCGACGAAGAACATGCTGGTGGTGATGGCCTCGGTGCGGCAGAACTCCGCCACACGCGCCGACAGCCCCTCATCGAGGGCGAGTTGCCGGGTGAGATGCCTGGCGGGGCCCTCCCCCGGCAGGCCGATCGGCGGCGGGGCCGGGGCGTCCGTCAGCCTGCCCCGCCAGTGATCCGGCGCCTCGGCGTTCGTGCACCGCTCGGACCAGCGCGCGTAGGAGTCGATGGCCTGGCGCCGCGCCCGCATGTCCGGTTCCCGGCCTGCCGCCAGCTCGGTGTAGGCCGCCTCCAGCTGGCTGAGGTAGGGCTTGAAGGACATGCCGTCGAAGACGGTGTGGTGGATGTTGAACACCAGCACACTGCGGCCCTGCGCTGTGAGGCGGAGGTGCCGTACGTGTACGAGGGGCCCGGCGAGCAGGTCGAACTTGGTCCCGGCGACCTCCGCCACCTGTTCGGCCACCCAGCCGTCGGGGTCGGGTCCCGCGTGGTCGCGCTCGTCGACGATCGGCTCCAGCCAACTGTGCACGAGCTGGCTCAGGTCACCGTCGGCGTTCATCTCGAACGTGGTGCGCAGCGCGGAGTGGGCCCGGTGCACGGCTCGCAGTGCCTCGACGAGCACGCTGTGGTCCAGCGGCACCCGCAGGGGAAGCAGCAGGGGCTGGTTGTACGCCGTGGGATCCGCGCCGTGGACGCTCGCGAACCATAGGCCGGGCTGCGCCGGCGAGGCGGGGAAGCGCCCCGCATCGATGGTCGGTCGGTTGCTCGGAGCGGTCATCTCAGTCCCGGCCTCGCTTGCTGCGGATCAGGTCGGCGACACCGCGCACGGTGCCGGCCTTGGCTATCTCGTCGGGCGCCAGGGCGACTCCCACCACGTCCTCCAGGCGGGCGCCGAGGTCGACAAGGTGCAGCGAGGTGACCCCGCTCTCCAGCAGGCCGTCGTCCGGGCCGATCTGCTCGCCGTCGCGCACATCGGCCAGCGTGGAGGCCACGACGTCGGCGAGCCGGTCCCGCGTCGTATCGCCCGGGGACCGGCCGGTGCTGCGGGCCGCGAGCCGCGACGAGAGTTGCTTGCGGTCGATCTTGCCGTTGGCGTTGAGCGGGAAGGCGTCGAGGACGAGCACGGCGGACGGGACCATGTAGTCGGGCAGGCGCTCCTGCAGGCCCTTCAGCAGCTCCCGCTCCACGAGTTCGTGGCCGGGCGCGGGCACGCACCACAGCGCGAGCCGGTCCGCGGCCCCGTCGCTGGGCACGGCCAGCACCACGGCGCGTTCGACGCCGGGGACCGTCTCGGCGGCCATCTCGACGTGCCGCGGCTCGACGCGGAAGCCGCGGACCTTCACCATCTGGTCCGTGCGGCCGGCCAGCACGATCTCGCCGTCGCCGGTCAGCTTGGCCAGGTCGCCGGTGCGCAGCAGGCGCCGGCCCTCGTGCCGGACGAACTTCCGCTCCGTGAGCTCGGGGTCACCGCGATACCCCAGCGCGAGGCCGTCGCCCGCAATGCACAGTTCGCCGATCTCCCCGGGCGGGCACTCTTCCAACGTCTCCGTCCGCACCGTCATCTCGACGCCCTGCAGGGGGCGGCCGATCGGGATCTCGGCGGTGGAGAGGTCCTCCGGGGTGACCTTGTGCACGGCGGTCAGCGTGGAGTTCTCCGTACACCCGAAGGCGTTGAACAGGTCGCCGCCGTCCATGGCGTCGAGCGCGCGCTCGATGTGCCGGGCGGAGGGGAAGTCACCGCTGACGAGCACCGAACGGGCCTGGGCGACGGCCTCGGGGTGGTGCTCGACGAGCAGGTTGAACAGGTCGACGGAGAGGTGGAGCACCGAGATCCGTTCGCGTGCCACGAGCCGCGCGAGATCGCCGAGCGGGGGCAGATCCTGCGGGGCGACGGTGAGCCGGCCGCCGCGCAGCAGGCAGCTCCAGGTGTCGGTGGTCGACGCGGCGAAGGTCGGCTGTGCGAGCTGCAGGAACCGGTCCTCGGGTCCGGGCGTGAAGCCGGCGAGCTGCCGGGAGAGCTGTGCGATGCCCCGATGGGCGATGAGAACGCCCTTGGGCTCGCCGGTCGAGCCCGATGAGAACAGCACGAACGCGGGCGCTTCCGCGGTCAGCTGGCACCGTACGGGCTCGCTGGACGCCGCGGCGGCAGCGGAGAGCAGGTCGCCGAGCGGGAGGTGCGTCCCCGCCGGGATGCCGTCGGCTGCCGCTGACCCCGTCACGGTCAGGGACGGTTCGGCGACCCGGCACATTCGTGACTTGTGGTCGGCGGGGTGGCGGGGGTTGAAGGGGAGCACCACGAGGTCGGCCTTGAGGACACCGAGGAAGACCTGATACGTCGCGAGGCCGCGGTCGAAGTGCACCCCGATGTTCTCGCCCGGGGCGAGTCCGCGGTCGCGCAGCACGCGCGCGATCCGGTTGCTGCGGGCGTCGAGTTCGGCGTACGTGAGTGTCGTCTCGCCGTCGGAGAGCGCCTCGCGTGCGGTGTGCTCCCGCGCTGTCCGCTCGAAGGCGTCGACGATGGTCTCGGTGGGGGTGCTTTCGGCCGGGCCGGCGGCGTCCGTTCCCGGGGACCGGAACGACGTGGCGGTCGCTGGATGGGTCATCGCGGTGTCACCGTTCCTTCTCGAAGTGGGATTCCGCCGCGCCCAGCTGTTCCAGGCTGAGGCGGCCGAACGGCGTCGCCGGGTCGGCCAGGTCCAACGGCAGGTCGAAGTGGTCCCGGTCGGGCACCGTCCGCGTGGTCACCGGGTCTCCGAGCGCCGCGAGGTAGGCCGCGTACGCGTCCTGCTGGCGCAGATACGTCGCCGTCTCGTGCTCGCCGACCGCGAGCAGGACCTCGGCGCACCGCGGAGCGGGCATCCCCAGTGGGCTGCACTCCTGGGCGAGCCGGGGCGTCAGACCGACGGCGTCGTTGACGTAGGTCCGCGGGATCTCGCGGAGGTCGTACAGGCCGCTGAGCAGGCACGCGCTGCGGACGCGCGGAGCCGCGGGGTGCGCGAGCGCCGCCGCGAGCAGATGCGCACCCGCGCTGCTGCCCGCCACATGGATCCGGTCCGGGTCGATCCCGTGGCTCGGTCCGCCGGTCCCGGCGAGCCAGGACAGGGCGGCGCGCACCGAAGCGATCATGTCGGGCAGGGTGCGGGCCGGCGCGAGGCCGTAGCCCACCGCCACATACGCGTACCCGTGCGCCACGGCGTTCTCGGCCGGGAAGCAGGAGTCGTCGATGCCGAGCTCCTGCCAGTGCCCGCCGTGCACGAAGACCAGCGCCGGCGCCCCGGCCTCCGCTCCCGGGGACGGGGCGGCGGGGAACACATGACAGCGCTCGGCGGCAGCCGTGCCGTACCGCACGGCTTCCCGCACGTGCAGGCGCGCCCGGGCGGCGTCGCTCCGCGTCCGGTACCGCCGCAGCGATCCGGCCGGGCCGCGGGCGACGGAGCTCGGCGCGTACTCGCGGTCGAGCAGGCTCGGCTCATCCATCGGGCTTGCGCCCCTCGATGACGCCGTGCGGTGTCCAGCCCTCGCTGTGGATGCGGGTGATGTCCACGAATCCGCTGGCGGCGAGCCACTCCTCGTGATCACGCCACGGGTAGATCCGCGACTCCTCGAACGGCAGCACGGTGAAGTACACGTTGTCCAGCGCAGCGTACAGCGGCCCTGTGCCGTCGTCGTCGGCGAACGCGTTGAACACGACCACCCGGCCACCGGGGCACAGCGCCTCGAAGGCCCGCCGCAGCAGGGTCAGGTTCTGCTCCGGCGACCGGATCACCAACTGGTGGGCGAACAGCACGAGGTCGTACCCCTGGGGCATCGGCTCGGCGAACATGTCGCCGGCCATGACGTCGATCTGGTCGCTGAGCCCGGCGGCCTCGACGTTGTCGCGGGCCAGCTCTAGCGGGCCCTCCAGGTCGAGCACCGTGATCTTCAGATGCGGGTGGGTTCGCGCCAGGGCGATGGCGCTGACCGCGTCGCCGACGCCGACGGCCAGGACGGTGGCCACCTTGCTGTAGTCCACCTGGTGCAGCAGGACCGGTTGCGACAGCTCCGACCACGAGTACATGCCCCGGTAGAACCGGTTCTCCAACTCCGGGTGCTCCTCCAGCCGGGTGTGGAGATCGTGCCCCGAGCCTGGCAGGTGCTTGAGGCCCAGGTTCTTGCCCGTCCGCAGCGATGTGGCGTACTCCTGCGCGGGACGGTAGGTCAGCCGCTGCTGGAAGTCGATGATGCTGCGCAGGTGCGGCCACGTGCCGTCGTCGATCGCGGCACGGATGGTCTCGCTCGTCGTGTAGCGGTCGCCGGTGCGCTCGGTGAGGCCGAGGGCCGTCGTGCCCAGGAGCAGCGTGCACGCGGACTTGGCGGGCAGGCCCAGCCCCGCGGCGACCTCGTCACTGCTGGAGGGGCCTTTCAGCGTCAGGTGCTCGAACAACTGCAGCTCGGAAGCGGCTTGCAGCTGCTGGAAGGCAGCGAACCCGAAGAGCACCGGGACGAGCGAACTGAGGTCAACCGGCTTCGTCATCACACAGCCCCCAACAAGCTGGTGTCGTATTCCTTCATCGCGTTCCTCCGGTTGTCGTGCTCTCACCACGTGCCCGCCGCTCCGCCTCGTTCCGCGCCTGGCGCCGGATGCGGAAGGTCCACAACTCGGGACAGAAGCGGTGCTTGCCGATCTTCCGGAGACATGCTCGGGTGCCTGGGTCATTGCGCTCCGTTCACGGCGTGGTCGAGCTCGCGGACTGCGCGCAGCACCTGCTCGTGCGTCACGTACAGCGGGGCGAAGGCGAAGCGGATCAGATCGGGGGGCCGGGAATCGACGAGTACGCCGCGGCCGGCGAGCGCCTCCTCGACCTTCTCGGCGTCCGGGACCCGAAGCGCGAGGTGCCCGCCACGGCGGTCCGGGTCCCGCGGCGAGACGAGCTGCCCCAGCAGATCGGGACGGCTCGATTCGAGGCACTCCAGGAAGAACTCGCCGAGGTCCCGGCTGCGGCGGCGCAGCGGATGGATGCCGACCTCGATCAGTGGGTCGAGGGCGTGGTTCAGCGCGACGAGGCTGAGCACCGGGGGTGTGCCCGTGCGGCCCCGGTCGATGCCGGGGGCGGGTTCGAAGGTGGGTCCCATGGCGAAGGGACTGGTGTGCCCGTGCCATCCCGACAGCGGGAAGTCCACCGCCGGCTGGAGGCGGGAGGCGACGTAGAGGAACGCGGGCGCCCCCGGGCCGCCGCCCACGTACTTGTAACCGCACCCGATGGCCAAGTCGACGTCCTCGGTATCGAGTTCGACCGGCAGCGCGCCCGTCGCATGGCTGAGGTCCCACACCACGACGGCCCCGACGGCGTGGCACAGCGCGGTGGTCGACCGGATCTCGCGCCGCTCCCCGGTACGGAAGTCCACGGGCGCGGCCACCACGGCCGCCACCCGCGAGCCGTTCCGGCTCAGGAAGGAGTCGAAGCCCTCCCGTGATTCGACGACGAGTTCGCGCCCCAGGAGCCGGGCCACCGAGCCCGCGATGTACAGGTCGGTGGGGAAGGAGGCGGCCTCGACGAGCAGCACGGGCCGGTCGCCGCGCAGGCGGCACGCGGCGACCAGCGCGTTGAACAGGGTCGTCGACGTCGTCTCCCCCGGAACCACGACCTGCCCCGGCGCCGCACCGAGCAGGGTCGCGAGCTTGTCCCCGATCGTCCGCGGCAGGTCGAGCCAGCCCTCGCGGAACCAGCCCTGCACCTGGGAGCGTGCCCACGGGCCGCGTACGAAGTTCTCGAACTCGCCCGGCAGACCGGCGCGCGGCGGACCCAGCGAATTCCCGTTGAGGTGCACGGTGCCGTCGGTGACGTAGTCGCGTGCGCGGGCGGAGAGCGGGTCGAGGCCGTCCCGGTGCCGGGCCTCGTCCAGCAGCAAACCCCCGTCCGGGGGCGCCGTGGTCGTCTCGGACTCGGAGTGTGTCGTCATCCCGTCCTCGCCTTCCGGTCGCCGTCGGCCAAGACCCGGTCGCCGTCGGCCCAAACCTGGTCTCCGTCGGCCCAGACCCGCGCCGTGACCCGCACCTGAGCCGCGCCGTCGCGCACCGAGCCGGTGCAGCGCAGCACCGACTCGGATCCATCCCGGGTCACTTGACGCACCGTCACCGCCGCCTCCCGGTCGCCGAGCGCCGTGAGGCCCAGCGCGGAGGCCGCCGGGAGGCAGCCCGGGTCCTCGGGGAGGCCGAAGCCGGGGGCGAACACGCGGGCAAGGACCTCCCTGCTGTCCGGGTCCCAGCGGAAGAGGGTGAGGTCGGTGAGGCCCAGGTCCGCCATGCGCTTGGCGTCCGGTGGCGGCAGCGCCCGCGGATCCTCGGAGACGCGGAGGATGGTGAACGCCCTGCCGACCCCGCTCGCTCGGGGCGTGCCGTCGTAGGAGCCGAACAGGGCGGGGTCGGCGGGGATCTCGTGGTCCACGACCGGCCCGCTGAACGGCACCTCCACCTCATGCCCGTCGGTGCGCAGCCACTGGCATCCGGCGTCGGTCTTCCTGCCGACCTCGCCCGGGTCGAGGTGGCCCCTGCTGACCAGGAGGGCGGCCACGCCGGCCAGCGAGTGCGTGCCGAACGGCGTCTCCCCACCGGTGTTGAAAATCCGCGATGCGAAGGTCCGCTGCTGCCGGGAGCACTCGCTGACCAGCGCGCTCTCGACCGTGTCATCGGTCGTGCGCGCATGGGCCGCGGCCTGCGCGACCGCGTCGTCGGCGCACGGGCCTTCGGGGACGAGTACGTCGAGCGCGGCGCCGCGGCCGGGGGCCGTGCCGAACATGTCCACCCTCGTCATATGCATCGTTCCCCCACCAGCTGCTTCTCGGCGAAGTCGACGACGACCTGCTCGTCGCCCTGGTACGGCGGTTCGGGGCGGGGCCAGTGCACGACGAGATCGGTGAAGCCGGCCTCCTCCAGCTCGCCCGCGGCGTCCTCGTAGGCGCCCACGGACCCGGTGATCCCGCCCACGGAGGCGTCGGCCACGAACAGCCGGCGCATCGTGGCCGGGTCCCGTCCCTCGCGCTCACACGCCGCGTCGACGCCGCGCAGCTGCTCCCGCAGCACCGGCATGACCTCGCGCAGCGGCCTCATACGGAAGTCGGCGGGCGGTCCTGAGGTGATCCAGAACTGCCCGAAGCGCGCGGCGAGCGCCATGCCCCTCGGCCCGGTCGCCGCCACCGCGAACGGCAGCCGCCGCCCGTCCTCGGCCCGGGGGTGGAAGGTCACCCCGGACGCCGTGTACCAGTCCGACGTCTCGTCCACGTCGCCCTGGGCGAGCACGGCGTCGAGCAGCTCGACGAACGCGTCGAACCGGTCGGCGCGCTCGCGGGGGCGGAGCGTCGCGCCGCCGAGGATGCTCACGTCGTACCCGGGAGCGCCGGCGCCCAGCCCGCAGATCAGCCGCCCCTCGGCAACGTCGTCGACGCTCACGAGGTCCTTCGCGAGCACCACCGGGTGGCGGAAGTTGGGGGTGGCGACCAAGACGCCGAGTCCGATGGTGCGGGTCACCGTGGCCGCGCCGGTGAGCGTCGGGATCGAGCCGTACCAGCGGCGGTCGGCCAGCCGGCGCCACATCAGGTGGTCATAGGTCCAGGCGTGGTCGTACCCCAGCTGCTCCACGGCCCGCCAGCGCTCGGCCGCCGCCTTCCACTTGTGCTCGGGGAGCAGCACGATGCCGTGCTTCATACGCCCACGCCCTGGAGCTGCTGTCCCGCGACCAGCCGGGTAGCCCTGTCGAGGATGCGGAGCACGCTGGGGACGAACGTGATCAGGACGGCACCGGAAGGGCCGGTGACGACCGGGTGGTGGTGCCCGTCGACGTTCGGGTACAGGCCGTTGTGCGCCAGTTCCGCGCTCACCTCGGCGGCGCGCTCGCGGAGGTGGCGGACGAATTCGATGCGGCTGACCGGACGACGCACCGTCAGAAAGAAATTGTCGTACAGCTCTTCTTTGTCCCGCAGCACGGTCAGATTCGCCGCCTGCCCGGATTGCTGCAGCAGTGAACGCCCGTTCAACACGAGATGGCCGGCAATGTACTCATGCGCCTCGGCGTTCCGCGTCACGGCTGCGCCGAGGGCCTCGCAGGAGGGATCGCCCTGCCAGGGCAACCTGCCCCGGAAGAGCCGGCGGACGGGCCGGTAGTCCGGCGCCCAGGTTCCGCTGAAGGCCGGGTGCTGCAGCATCATGCGGTGCCGGATATGACTGTGGTAGTGGGCTCGCGGCACCGTCGACGAATAGAGCAGCATCGCGCTGTACGCGTCGATGCAGGCGGCCAGCGATTCGAGCTCCGGAGGGCTCGGCATCTGGTCGCGACGGTCCCCGATGATGTCGTACATGGCGCGCCAGAGCGCGAACGAGATCTGGTGCCCCAGAATCCAGCGGTACCAGAAGACCCGCTCGGCTTCGACCGGGTGCACACCGAAGACGTTGTACTCCGGAACGCCCGGTTCCGTGGTGGCGTCGTCTTCCATGGTGTCGTCGCCAAGGTCCGCCGCGGGGGCGAACTCCTGGCCGGGCGGCGGCAGGAACAGCGGCCGCAGCTGCAACTCGGGAATGTGGGCCTGGCTCGGTCCTGTCCTCAGTTCTCGGCCGGCGTTCATGACGCCTGGCCCGAAAAGTAGATGAACTCCATCTCGAGGCCGTTGGGATCCAGGACGTAGAGGCTCTGCATCCCGTCGTCGTCGGTCACGATGTCCGACGGCGGCTCGTCGCGCGTCCACCTGATGTCCTGCCGCTCCCGGACCTGCCACCAGCGCTTCCGGAGCTCGACGAGGTCGTCGTGGCTGTCCACGGTGATCCCGAGGTGCTGGAACTGGTAGCCGCGCGGGTCGGGTTCGCGCCGGCTGTGCCCGGCCCGGTCGAAGACGTGGAACCGCACGGTCCCCACCTTCAGTTCGACCAGCTTCTCGATCCCGGGGAGGCGCGAGTGGGTGAGCGGCGAAAATGTGCTGAGCGTCCACTCCACCGTGGCCCCGAGGAATTCCTCGTACCACCTGGTCGTGGACTCCACATCATCGGTCTGGATAGCGACATGGTGAATTCTCGGCGTGATCGCAAATGCGTTCATCGAGACCCTTTCGTCGCGAAGATGCGGCTGACGTAGCACTGCCACCACAAAGCCGGTCAATGGGTCGAGCCCTTAAAAGAATTGGGCGACGGGCCAGCAATAGAAGGCTCCCTGACCGGCAGTGCCCAGGACAATCAGAGGTTCCTCAAAACAGTCTCAACTCGCTCTCGCCGAGCGGCCCTTGCCGCGCTGCGAGCGGATGTCCTGCCTGGTCCCGCGCGGAAACATCGGCGGTACGGAACGCATCGGGCGGCCGTCGCCGAGGAGGCCGAACCGGGGCCCCATCATGTCGACCACCTGAAATGAGCCTCCGTACAGAGGCGCCGGCCCAATTTAAAGAAGCTTTGACAGTAACTTCAGGATCTTCTTCGGCTCCCCGGGCGCCGCGCCGGGCTACGATGACGAATCGAGGAGCAATTCCTCCGGAACAAGGTGCCGTTCCCGACGAGAGTTCCGAGGCGCACCTGCCGTATCGGCGGCGCATGCCGTATCGGCGGCACACGCCGTATCGGCAGCACAGCCGTCTAAGGCGGCACGAAGTGCGCGGCAACCGAACCGACATCGCAGGTCAGGAGACGAGGCAATGACCCGCTCGGATTCCCCCGGGAACGCCGCAGTCATGGGACACGCGCCGGCGCTGGACGGCGAACTCCTGGTCGACGGGGTTTCCCGGCAGGCGTACGCAACCGACCTGGGCAACATCACCACCAACGAGCCCTGTGCCGTGCTCCGGCCCGGCTCGGCGCAGGACATCGCCGCGATGATCCGCTTCTGCCGGTCCCACGGCATCGCGGTATCGGTCCGGGGGCGGGCGAGCACGACCCTCGGCCAGACCCTCTCCGGCGGCCTGGTCATCGACACCCGGTCCCTGGACCGTATCCACTCGATCGGTCCCGACGTCGCCGAGGTCGACGCGGGCGTCTCCTGGAAGGACCTGGTCAACGCCGCGTTCGAGAGCTCCCCGCGGCTGACGCCGCCGGTGATCACCGCATACACCTCGCTGAGCGTGGGCGGCACCCTCTCGGTCGGCGGTCTCGGTGGGCTCGTCGGCGCGCTGCGCACCGGGCTTCAGGGCGACCATGTGCGCGAGCTGGAGGTCGTGACCGGGGCCGGTGACATCGAGCGCTGCTCCGCGACCCACCGTGCCGACCTGTTCGACGCGGTCCTCGGTGGCCTCGGCCAGTGCGCCGTGATCACCAAGGCCGTCGTGGAGCTCGTGCCGGCCAAGGAACGCGCCCGCACCTACCAGTTGGGCTACACCGACAACGCCGCGTTCTTCAGCGACATGCGCTCACTCATGGAACGGCCGTGCATCGACCACGTCTACGCGACGCTGCAGCCGCCGGGAGCCGAGCCGACCCACCGGCTGTACGCGACGGTCGTCCACGACCCGGCCGACCCGCCCAGCGACGAGGTGGCCCTCAAAGGCGTGACCGCCAAGCCGGTGATCCACGACAGCTCCTATCTCGACTACGTCTTCACCATCGACCGCTTCGTCGACGGGATGCGGGAGACCGCGGACTGGGACCGGCTCGCCAAGCCCTGGTACGACGTGTGGCTGCCCGGTGACGCCATGGAGGACTACGTCGCCGAGATCCATCCGACGCTCACCGAGCGCGACCTCGGTCCGTACGGCATCAGCCTCATCTACCCTCAGCGGCGCTCGCACTTCGCGAGACCGCACCCGCCACGCCCCGAGCCGGACGGCTCGCCCTGGGTCTACGTCCTCGACATCAACACCACGGCCGATTCCCCCGAACCCGATCCGGACTTCGTCAAGGAGATGCTCGACCGCAACGACCGTTGGTTCGCCCGGGCACGCGACCACTACGGCGCGGTGCTCTATCCGATCGGCTCGCTGCGGTTCACGGCGCAGGACTGGCGCACGCACTTCGGTGACCTGTGGCCCGCCTTCAGCGCGGCGAAGGACCGCTACGACCCCGACGCCCTCCTCACACCGGGACCGGGCATCCGCCAGAGTCCGCTCGCGAAGAGCTGACACCGCCTAGGCCGCGCTCCGCGGCCTCTCCGTCATCCGAGCAGTTGGGAGTAGCTGCATGCTGCCGTCCAAGCCGGAACTCCACGGTTCCGTCGGTGCCGTCGCCAGCACCCATTGGCTCGCGTCGTCCGCGGCCATGCGCATCCTCACCAACGGCGGCAACGCGTTCGACGCCGCTGTCGCCGCTGGATTCGTCCTCCAGGTGGTGGAGCCGCACTTCAACGGCCCCGGCGGCGATGTGTCCATCGTGGTCAACCGGGCCGGGCACGACGACGTCCAGGAGATCTGCGGCCAGGGCCCGATGCCCCGGGCCGCCAGTATCGAGGCGTTCAGCCGGCTCGGCCTGAACAGCATCCCCGGCTCCGGGCTGCTGCCCGCCTGCGTGCCGGGCGCGTTCGGCGGATGGATGCGGCTGCTCAGCGAGTTCGGAACCATGCGGCTCGCCGACGTCCTCGAATCGGCGATCGGCTACGCGGAGAAGGGGTTTCCACTGCTTCCCGAGACCGCGTTGGCCATCTCCACACTCGCTCCGCTGTTCCGCGACGAGTGGCCCGGATCCGGCCAGACCTATCTGACCTGCGGCCCCGCCCCAGCCGCCGGCAGCCGCTTCCGCAATCCCACGCTCGCCCAGACCTACCAGCGCCTGCTCAAGACCGCCGAGTCCGCGTCGTCGGACCGCGAGGCCCAGATCGAGGCCGCCCGGCACGCCTACTACCGGGGCTTCGTGGCGCAGGAGATCTCCGACTTCCTCGCCTCCGGGCCCATGCTCGATGCGACCGGCCGGCGCAACGCGGGGATGCTGACCGGGGAGGACCTCGCCCGCTGGGAGCCGACCGTTGCGACCGCGCCGAGCCGTGCGTACGGCCCCTACCGGGTCTTCAAGCCCGGGCCCTGGTCGCAGGGGCCGGTGTTCCTGCAGCAGCTCGCGCTGCTGGAGGGATTCGACCTGCCCGCGATGGGACAGGGCAGCGCCGACTACATGCACACCGTGGTGGAGTGCACGAAGCTCGCCATGTCCGACCGCGAGGCGTGGTACGGCGACCCCGACTTCGGCGATGTGCCGCTGGAGGCGCTGCTCGGCGAGGACTACGCACGGCAGCGGCGCGCCCTGGTCGGCGACTCCGCCGCGCCGGATCTGCGGCCGGGATCCCCCGACGGCCGCACCCCGTTCATCCCGCCCGTGCCCACGCCGGACGAGACCGAGCCCGACTCGGAGGTGATGTCCCAGCTGCGCAACGGGCTTCCGACGATTCTCAAGGCCACCACCGCGAAGGCCGACACCTGCACGGTCACCGTGGCCGACCGGCACGGCAACATGGTGGCGGCGACACCCAGCGGCGGCTGGATGAAGAGCTCGCCGGCCATCGGCAGCCTCGGCTTCCCGCTCGGCACCCGCGGTCAGTCCATGTACCTGGTGGACGGGCACCCGAACTCGCTGGAGCCCGGCAAGCGGCCCCGGACGACCCTCAGCCCCACGATCGTGCTGCGGGACGGGCGCCCGTTCCTCGCCTTCGGGACGCCGGGCGGCGACCGGCAGGACCAGTGGACGCTCCAGTTCTTCCTCAACGCCGTCGAGTTCGGGCTCGACCTCCAGCACTCGACCGAGACCACGGCCTTCCACACCGACCAGGTCCCCGCGTCGTTCACCCCCCACGCGTTCCGCCCCGGGGTGCTGGTGGCCGAGGAGACCTGCGAGCCGGAAACGGTCGAGGAGCTCCGGCGGCGTGGCCACGAGGTGGAGCTGGTGCCGGCCTACTCGCTCGGACGGATCTGCACGGCCGGACTCACCCCGGACGGGGAGTTCGCCCGCGCTGCCGCCAGCCCTCGCGGCAGGCACGCGTACGCAGCGTCCGCATAGCCCCCACTCCGACCGATCCGTGAAAGGACGAGTGCTCGTGACCCCCGCCAACAGCACGCCACCGACCGTCGAACTGCAGGACGCGGAACAGCGGCGGGAATGGCAGAAGTTCACGCTCTCCGACCTGCCCGAGATGATCAGTGCCATGCACGTGTGCCAAGCGGTCCACGCGCTGTCCGTCACGCCACTGCTGGACCGGCTGCGCAACGGACCGCGGCAGCCCGGCGACGGCCTGCTGGCCGGGCTCGACCCGGACATCGGAGCCGGTTTCCTGCGCTACCTGGTCAACCGGGGCATCGTCGAGACCCGCGGTGAGGAGTACTCCCTCACCCTGCTCGGGGAGTGCCTCACGGCCGATGTCTCGCTGGCCCGGCTCGGGGTCTACGTCGAGGCGTACGGCGGCGTCACCAGCCGGATCGGCGAGCTGCTCACCGGTGAGGCGAGCTACGGCAAGGACGTCGTACGCGACGGCGGGGCGCTCGGGGCACACTGCGCCACGCTGTTCTCCTTCTTCCACACCCCGGCCGTACTGACGGCCATGCGGGGCCGGAACGTGACACGCATGCTCGATGTCGGCTGCGGAGGCGGCCAACTGATCGTGGACGCCTGCCTCCGTGACCCCTCACTGACCGGCATCGGCATCGACCTCTCCCCGGACGCCATCGAGTGGGCGAGGGACCTGGCCCGGCGGGAAGGCGTGGCCGACCGGGTCGAGTTCGTCGTCGGGGACGCCTTCGCGCCCGAGACCTGGCCGGACGTCTGCGCCGAGACCGACGGCCTGTGCATGATGAGCACGCTCCACGAGCACTTCCGGCACGGCGAGCAGGCAGTCGTCGACCTGCTGGACGACATCTCGACGAGGTTCCCGCAGCTGAAGATCCTGCTGGTCGGCGAGCCGGAGCTGCGTTTCGACGGCCGGGAGAACGACGACGACTTCTTCCTGATCCACGTACTGAGCGGACAGGGTCTCCCGCGCGACCGCTCCGCCTGGTTCGACGTCTTCGAAAGGTCCCGGCTGGAGTGCCGCCAGGTCTACACCCGGCCGGGCGCCGGACCCCGGATCTGCTTCTACGACCTCGCGGCGCAGTAGCCCGCACGCCCTGGAGGGAGCCGGACGTGACCACAGCAACGACGGCGAGCTCGGTGCCCGAGAGCGATGTGGCGCTCTTCTCCACCGAATCGCTGCTGGACCCCTACCCCCACTACGCAACGCTGCGCGGCCTCGGTCCCGCCGTCTATCTGACCGAGTACGACATGTACGGCCTCTTCCGGTACGAACACGTCCGACCAGCGCTCGTCGACTGGGAGCGGTTCAGCTCGGCCGAGGGCATCGCGATGAACGCTCCCACGAACGAGCGCATGGAGGGGTCGGTCCTCCGGATGGATCCGCCGCGGCAGCGAGTGGTCCGTAAGGTCTTCGACGATGCCCTGCGCCCGAGGTTTGTGCGCAAGGTCGCCGGTGATCTGGAGCAACTCGCCGGCCGTCTCGTCGAATCCCTCGTACGGCGGGGCGAGTTCGACGGTGTCGCGGACTTCGCGCGCAAGCTGCCGGTGGACATCGTGCTGGATCTCATCGGGTTTCCCCGCGACGAACAGCGCGAGGAGATCCTCCACTGGGCGCTCGGCGCGTTCAACTTCATGGGCCCCGCCAGCGACCACCAGTACGCCTCGCTGCCGGAAGTCGAGGCGCTCGCGCAGTACCTCGTCACGAAGGCGACACCCGAAAAGCTGCTCCCCGACAGCTTCGGCCAGATCGTCTGGGAAGCGGTCGACCGCGGCGAGATCACCGAGAACGAGGCGTTGCTGACGATGAGCGCCTATGCGTGCGCCGGGGTGGACACGACCATCGCGGGTATCGCGAGCACCCTGTGGCTCCTGGCGCGGAACCCGGACGAGTGGGCGGAGGTCCGCCGGGACCCGACGACCGTTCCTGGCGCCTTCCTCGAAGGCCTGCGCGTGGAAGCACCCGTCCAGTTCTTCTCGCGCGTGACCACATGCGATGTGGAGCTCGACCAGGTGACGATCCCCGCGGGGGCCCGGGTGGTGCTCTCCTACGGCTCGGCCAACCGAGACGAACGCCACTACCCCGACCCCGACCGTTTCCGCGTGCGCCGGCATCCCTCGGACTCCGTCGCCTTCGGCTTCGGCGTCCACACCTGCCCCGGGCGGGTGCTCGCCTCCATGGAAGCGCACGCCCTCTTCACCGCGCTCGCCGAACGGGTGGAGACGATCGAGCTCGCCGGTGAGCCCACCCGCGTCCCCAACAACATCACCCGGGGCCTCGAAAGCCTGCCGATTCGCGTCACCTGACGCCGGCGGTGCCGGATCGGCCTTTGTCGGCGACGGAATGCGTCCGAGTTCAGTTCGAGTACGTCAGAGGAGAATGCGATGTGCGGGACCACTGGCTGGATCAACTTCGACCGCGACCTGACCACCGAGGGCCGGGTGGTCCAGAAGATGGTGGACACCCTCGTCCCGCGCGGCCCGGACGACGGGGGAATATGGCTGAGCCGCCACGCGGCCCTGGGGCACCGCCGTAAGGGGATCATGGACCCCCTCAATGGCGCTCAGCCGATGACCACGCCGGAGAAGATGCCCGACGGGACGCCGCTGGCCGCGATCAGCTACACGGGCGAGGTGTTCAACTTCCTCGACCTCCGCGAGGAACTCAAGGCGAAGGGCCATGAGTTCCGGACCCGGTGCGACACCGAGGTGGTGCTCCGCGCGTATATCGAGTGGGGACCGGATTTCGTGGAGCGGCTGAACGGCATGTTCGCCTTCGCGATCTGGGACGGTCGCACCGAGGAGGCGCTGCTGTACCGCGACCGCCTGGGCATGAAGCCGCTCTTCTACTACCCGACCGGCAACGGCCTGCTCTTCGGGTCGGAGCCCAAGGCGATCCTCGCCCACCCGGAGAGCAAGGCCGTGCTGTCGCTTGACGGGCTGCGGGAGCTGCTCTCGTTCCTCCGCGTTCCGGGCCAGACACCGCTGAAGGGCATGTACGAGGTTCGGCCCGGTCACGTCCTGCGGGTCCGCAACGGTCGCCGCTTCGAGGAGAAGTACTGGGAGTTGCGGTCCTGGGAGCACACCGACGACCTGCCGACGACCGTCCGGACGGTGCGTGACCTGCTGGAGGACATCGTCACCCGGCAGATGCGCGCCGACGTCCCGCTGTGCAGTCTGCTGTCCGGGGGGCTGGACTCCAGCGCGCTGACCGCCCTCGTGCAGAACTCCCTCGACCCCACCCGGAACCGGCGGCTGCGCAGCTTCTCGGTGGACTTCGTCGGCCACGTCGAGAACTTCGCGCCGGAGCCGCAACGCGCGGACCCGGACGCCCCGTTCGTGGCGGAACTGGCGGGCCACGTCGGGACCAACCACCGGGACATCGTCCTGGACACCCCGGATCTCGCCTCGCCTCAGGTGTGGAACGCGGTGTGGAAGGCCCTGGAACTGCCCTACGGCATCGGGGACCACGGCCCCTCGATCTACCTGCTGTTCCGGGCGATCCGCGAGGAGTGCGACGTCGTGCTGTCCGGCGAGGCCGCGGACGAGACCTTCGGCGGGCTGCTCTGGTTCCACGACCCGCGCGCCGTGCACGCGGACACGTTCCCGTGGCACGCGCTCGGCGAGAAGACGGTCGAGGAGCAGGCAACCACGTTCCTGAACCGCGAACTGGTCCGGGAGCTGAGGCTGTCGGAGTACATCGCCGATCAGTACCGAACGGCCCTCGCCGAGGTTCCGGAGCTGGAGGGCGAGACCGGCCTGGACCGGCGGATGAGGACCGCGACCTATCTGAACCTGACCAGGTTCATGCCGATCTGCCTGGACCGCAAGGACCGGCTCAGCATGGCCAACGGCGTGGAGGAGCGCCTTCCGTTCTGCGACCACCGGCTGGTCGAGTACGTCTTCAACGTGCCCTGGTCGATGAAGACCTTCGACGGCCGCGAGAAGAGCCTGCTGCGCGCCGCGACCAAGGATCTACTCCCCCGGTCGATCGTGGAACGCCGCAAGGCCCCCTACCCGTCCACTCAGGACGCCGGCTACGACCTCGCGATGCGGCAGGAACTGAAGAAAATCGTCGCGGAGCCGAACTCCCCCGCGCTGCCGTTGTTCGACCTGGACGCGGTGCACGAGCAGCTCACCGCTCCGTCCCACGCGGCGTCGTCGATGGCGAAGCGAGCTCTCCAGGACGAGACCCCCGTGCGGCTCAACTTCTGGCTGGAGTCCTCCGACGTGAGCCTCGACCTGACGGGCTGAGACAGCCCGTTCGGCACACGTACTTCGACCGGCGCTCGACAAAGTATGGGAAAGGGAAGGGGCGTTGATGAGCACGTCGCACGCCTGCTCGGCAACGGTGGGCTGGTTCGAGATCACTGCCACCGATCCGTCGCTCAGCCAGAGTTTCTACGAGGGGCTCTTCGGCTGGAGTTTCGACTCGTTCGGTGGCGAGGACTCGTACCGCACGATCACCGCGCCGGGCGCCGGGACGAGCATGGGGGCGCTGCGCCGCGGCGATCGGGACGCGCTGTGCATCGGCGTCGTGTGCTCCGACGCGGCGGCGACGGTCCGCCGGCTGGAATCGCTCGGTGCCGTGCTCTCCGAGCCCCCCGAGCGCACGCCGGCGGGCGACATCCACGCGGTGGTCACCGATGTGCGGGGGAACCGGCTCGGGCTGTTCGAGCCCGCGGGGCAGGGGGGAGCGGCCGCCGGTGATGCGGCGCCCGTGCTGAACTCGACGGCGTTCTTCGAGATCGGGACCAACGATCTCGCCGCGACGCAGGAGTTCTACAAGGCGGCGTTCGGCTGGACCACCGAACGCGACGCGGCGGCCGAAGGCGTGGCCTACTACAGCGTCCTGCTGCCCGACGCTTCAGCTGAGATCGGCGGCGTTCTCGACCTGTCGGAGATGGACGGCAGGAGCGACTACGCGATACCCGGGCTGTACGTCTCCGACATCGAGGAGCTGCTGGAGCGCTCGGCGGCGGCCGGGGGACGCCGGGTGATGGGCCCGGTCTCGGATGCGAACGGGATCGTGGTCGGCCAGTTCCTCGACCCTGTCGGCAACCGGTGGAGCGCGTTCACCCTGCCGTCGTCCGACTGAAGCCGGTCGCGGAGGAGGAGAGTCATGCCTGTTGCGGTGTATGTGCTGGGCGTCGCGATCTTCGCCATCAACACCACCGAGATCATGGTGGCCGGACTGATCCCGGGGATCTCGAGCGGGCTCGGGGTCTCCATCTCCGCGGTCGGCTATCTGATTTCGATCTTCGCCCTGGGGATGGTCGTCGGCGGCCCGTTCCTGACCGTCGCGATGCGGAATCTTCCGTCGAAGCGGTCGCTGATCTGGCTGCTCGCGGTGTTCGTCGTCGGCCAGTCGGTCGGCGCGCTCGCCCAGGACTACTGGGTGCTCGCGGTGGCGCGGGTGGTGACGGCGCTGGCCGCGTCGGCGTTCTTCGGGCTGGCCGCCGCGGTCTGTGTGCGGCTCGTCGGTGCCGAGCGCCGCGGCCGGGCGATGTCGGTCCTCTACGGCGGCATCACGATCGCCCAGGTCGTCAGCCTGCCCGGCGCGACGTTCATCGGGCAGCACCTCGGGTGGCGGGCGAGCTTCTGGATCGTCGGCGCCCTGGCCCTGGTGTGCATCGTGGCGGTCGCGCTGATGGTCCCGGACCGCAGGGAGACCGAGACGCTCGACATGTCGGCGGAGATCCAGGTCCTCCGTAACGCGCGGCTGTGGGGCGCGTACGCGACCAACGCCCTTGTCATCGGGGCGATCCTGGCCGGCTTCAGCTATCTGTCCCCGATCTTCACCGATGCCGGCGGCTTCTCGGAGTCGACCGTTCCCGTGCTGTTCGCCGTGTACGGCGTGGCGACCGTGGTGGGCAACACCGTTGTCGGGCGCTACGCGGACCGCTATATGCGGCCGATCCTCCTCTGCGGACTGACGGCGCTGACCCTGGTACTGGTCGGGTTCGCGCTGACGCTCACCCACCAGGTGCCGGCGGTCGTCGCCACCGTGCTGCTCGGCCTGATCGGGCTGCCGCTCAACCCCGCGATGGCCACCCGCGTCATGTCGGTGTCCAACAACGGCGCGCTGGTGAACGCCCTCAACGGGTCCGCCATCAACGTCGGTGTGACCATCGGCCCCTGGCTCGGCGGCCTCGGGATCAGCGCCGGGATGGGCCTGTCCGCGCCGCTGTGGATCGGCGCGGTCATGGCGTTCGTCGGGGTGATCACGCTCATCCCCGACTTCCGGCAGCGTGTCGGCGCAGCTGCGCAGTCGGTCCCGGTCCCGTCGACGCCCGCCACCGAGGACACCGGGAAGGCGACCTGACGCCTGAATCGCATGCCATTCGACGAAAGGGACGACAGTGACCCGGCCGACTGAACGAGACACAAGAACCACCTTCGACAACGGCCTGCCACCCCTCAGCGGCATCGAGCACGTCATCGTGGTGGGCGCGGGGCTGGCCGGCCTCGGTGCCGCGTACGAACTGGCCAAGCAGGGCACGCGCGTCACGGTGCTGGAGGCATACGGCTATCCGGGTGGCCGCACCAGGACTCTGCGCACCCCGTTCTCCGACGGTCTCCGGACCGAGGCCGGGGCGATGACGGTGACGAACGAGTGCGACTACTACACGATGCACTATCTGGGCGAGATGGGCCTGGAGACCGAACCGAGCGATCTGATCGACACGGATTTCCGGTACTGCCGCAACGGCACCCGCATCCGGCCGGACAAGACGGCGGACAACGCCGCCCTCCTTGGCCTGAACCCGGACGAGCGGGACCTGACCATCGAGGAGATGGTGGCCAAGTACGTCAGAACGCCGAACAAGGAGATCGGGCCGGAAATCCTCTCGCCGACCTGGAACCCGTCGCCACGGCTGCTGGAGCTCGACCGGCTCTCGGTGCGCGAGGTGCTCGAGGCGCGGGGCGCCTCCGCCGCCGCGATCGGCCTGATCGAGCCGCTCTTCCTGGAGATGCGCGGGGGCGAGCTGGGATCCGCTTCGGCGATGGCGTGGGCCCGCTACGAGTCGGGCCCCTGGTCCCTGTCCGACACGGATACCCAGTGGAGCAAGATCAAGGGCGGCACGGACATGCTGGCCCGGGCCCTGGCCGACAAGGTCGCCGACCGCATCCGCTACCAGGCGCCCGTGGTACGGATCGCGCAGGACGACCGCGAGGCGCGGGTGACCTTCCTCGACCGCAACCGGCTCGAGACGCTGACCGCGGACCGCGTCATCGTCACCGCGCCGTTCGCGGGCATGCGGCACATCAACCTGGAGATGGCCCGGCTGTCCCAGGAGAAACACGCGACCATACGCCGGATGCGCTACGCCTCGGGCACCCGTGTCTTCCTGCAGATGCGGCGGCAGTTCTGGCCGGAGAAGCAGCTGATGCTGTCCACCGACCGCCCGATCGGCACCATACGCGACGCCACGCCGCGGCGGCCGGACGGACGGAAGATCCTCGAGTGCTGGCTCAGTGGCTGGGCCTCGCAGGCGGTGGCGAGCATGGGCCCGGAGCAGCGCATCGATTTCGCGCTCGGCGAGGTCGAGCCGCTGCTCCCCGGGGCGCGCGAGAACTTCGAGCTCGGAGCGTCCATCGCCTGGGACAACGAGCGCTACATAGGGGGCATGTACATCCTGCCGGAGCGGGGCCACCACGAGTTGATGGAGCACGCTCGGCGGCCGGAGGGGCGGATCCACTTCGCCGGCGAGCACACCGCGTACGAGCCCAACGGCGGCTCCATGAACTACGCGCTGGAGTCCGCCGTACGGGTCCTCATCGAGCTGTCGGGCACTTGATGCCGCAGGCCGCCGGGGCGGCGGGCGGGTCACTGACGGCCGAGGCGGTCGCCGAACCGGCGCAGCGCCGCGCGGAACTCCTCGGGCTCCTCGACGGTGAAGTCGGCGTCGAGGAAGGCGAGCCGCGGCAGGAGCCACTGCCAGGAGTCGAGCATCAGAACGGCGTGGGTCCCGCCGCCGGCGGCCGCGGTGAGGTCGACGTCCTCATGGGCGAACGCGTCCGCCACCGCCGTCATGGGGGCGTCGATGGTCACCGCCACGCGCTGCCGGTTCCGCTTGATGCTCCGGCGGAGGTAGTCGGCGCCGGTCTCGGTGGGCAGCGGCCGGGGCGAGAACGTTCGGCTCCGCGCCCGGAGTTCGGTGACGCGGTCGATACGGAAGACGCGCCAGTCCTGTCTGTCGATGTCCCACCCCAGCAGGTACCACCGCATGAGCAGGTGGATCTGGCGGTAGGGCTCGACCGTGCGCGTGGTGGCGGTTCCGCTCGCCCCGACGTAGTGGAAGGCCACGAGGCGCTGGTGCGCGATCGCCTCGGCCAGCGTGCTCATCGTCTCCGCGCTGGTGCTCGGGGTGAGCGTCGGTGTCGTCTCCAGGCTGGCGCGCAGCGCGGCCACGCGGGGGCGCAGCCGCTTGGGCAGGTACTGGTCGACCTTTCCGTAGGCGCGGATCGCCGCGTCGTCGATGCTGCCCTCGCTCGCGTTGCCGGTCGCGCCGAGCGCTGCCAGGCCCAGCAGGGTCGCGATGGCCTCGTCGTCGTCGAGCAGCAGCGGGGGCATGGTCTGCCCGGCCGTGAGCCGGTAGTAGCCGCCCGGGCCCGGCTGTGTCTCGACCGGGTACCCGTAGCCGCGGAGCCGGTTGATGTCGCGGCGCAGGGTGCGCGGGGGGACGTCCAGCCGGGCCGCCAGTTCCTCGCCCGAGAACGTCTTGCCCGACTGCAGCACCACCAGCAGGGTCAGGACCCGTTGCATGACGTCGGCCATGACCGCATGATCGCAGAAATCGCGGCCATTTTCCGGCCACATCTCGCGTTAGGGTCCTGACCATGTCGAACCGCAAAATCCGGATCCGCGGAGCCCGTACCAACAACCTGAAGCAGCTCGACGTCGACGTGCCGCGCTCACAAGTCGTGGTCTTCGTCGGAGTGTCGGGCTCGGGCAAGTCGTCGCTGGTGTTCGACACGATCGCCGCCGAGGCGGGCTACCAGCTCACCGAGACGTTCCCGCCCTACTTCCGCAACCGGCTGCCGAAGTGGACCCGGCCCGAGGTCGCCCGGATCGAGGGGCTCTCCCCCGTGGTGGTGATCGACCAGCGGCGGCTGGGCGGGAACGCCCGCTCCACGGTCGGCACGATCACCGACACCTGGACCTACCTCCGGCTGCTGTTCTCCCGGGTGAGCACGCCACATGTCGGCGAGTCCAGCCACTTCTCCTTCAACGACGCGGCCGGCATGTGCCCCACATGCTCCGGCCTCGGCGAGGTCGTGGCCAGCGCCGTCGACCGCTTCATCGACGAGGACAAGGCGCTGAGCGAGGGCGCCGTCCTGCTGCCCGGATTCGCCACCGGCGGCTACTGGTACACGAATTTCGCCGACATCGGGGTGTTCGACCTCGACAAGCCGCTGCGCTACTGGAGCCAGCACGAGCGGGACGCACTGCTGTACGGCATCGGGTCCGCCGGGCCGCTGGCGAGCCGGCTTCCCAAGGGCTACCAGGGCATCGTCGAGCGGTTCGAGCGCATCTACCTGCGCACCTCCGACGACATGAACGAGCGCAAGAAGGAGGCCCTCGCCAAGTTCACCCGCTCCGAGAGGTGCCCGGACTGCCGAGGGGACCGGCTCAACCCGGAGAGCCGGAGCGCCACGGTGCTCGGCCACACCATCGGCGAGATGGCGCGGATGGAGATCGGTGAGCTCGCGGAGCTGGTGACGGGCGTGACCGACCCCATCGTGGCGCCGGTGGTGTCCGCGCTGACGGAACGGCTGCGGGCAATGGTCACCATCGGGCTCGGCTACCTCCATCTCGGCCGCGCCACCACGACGCTCTCGGGCGGCGAGTCACAGCGCATCAAGACCGTCAAGCACCTGGGCAGCAGCCTCACCGAGATGGTCTACGTCTTCGACGAGCCCACCGTCGGACTGCACCCCCACGACATCTCCTCGATGACCGAGCTGCTCAAGCAGCTGCGGGATCAGGGCAACAGTGTGCTGGTGGTCGAGCACGACGTCGCGGTCATGGCCATGGCCGACCAGATCGTCGAGGTCGGGCCGGACGCGGGCGCCCAGGGCGGCACGCTCGTCTACCAGGGCAGCTTCGACGGCCTGCGCACGGCCGGCACCGCCACGGCGGCGGCGCTGTCGCAGCAGCGGCCCGTCAAGGACGATCCGCGCCCGCCGCGGGGCCACATCACCGTGGCCGATGCCACCCGCAACAACCTCAAGAACCTGAGCGTGGACATTCCGGCGGGCGTGATGACGGTGCTCACCGGTGTGGCCGGTTCCGGGAAGTCGAGTCTTGCGGGCGAACTCGTCGCCCAGCACGACGCGGTCGTGATCGACCAGAAGGCAGTCAGCACCAACCGCCGCTCGACCCCCATCACCTACACCGGGATCGCCACCGCCATCCGCAAGGTGTTCGCACGGCACAACAACGTCCCGGCCGGCCTGTTCAGCGCCAACTCCGGCGGCGCCTGCCCGGACTGCAAGGGCCTCGGGGTCGTCTACACCGACCTCGCGTTCATGGAGGACCAGGAGACGGTCTGCGAGACCTGCCAGGGGCGCCGGTTCACACCCGAGGTCCTGAAGCACAAGGTCGACGGGCTGTCCATCGCCGACGTCGACGACCTGACGATCACCAACGCCATCGAGCGGCTCTCCGATCCCGCGATCACGAGGGCCCTGCGCCACCTGGAGCAGGTCGGCCTGGGGTACCTCCGGCTCGGCCAGCCCCTGACGACCCTCTCCGGAGGTGAATGCCAGCGGGTGAAGATCGCCAAGGAGCTCCGGGACTCCACCAGCCCGACCCTCTACATCCTCGACGAACCCACCACCGGCCTGCACCTCCGCGATATCGACACCCTGCTGAGCCACCTCGACAGCCTGGTGGACCACGGCCACACCGTCGTACTGATCGAGCACAACCTCGACGTCGTCCGACGGGCCGACTGGATCATCGACCTCGGCCCCGGACCCGGGAAGCACGGCGGGCGGATCCTCTATCAGGGACCCGTCGCCGGCATCACCGGCACGGCCACCGCCGAGGCGCTGCACGAAGCCGGCTGATCCCGTCTCCCGGTGCCGCCCGGCGCGCTACACGGGTTCCCCATGGGAACGGGCCCTGTGCTTTACCGCGTTCGGCTCTGCCGGTACGGTCTCCTCGCTGAACCGGAAGCCGATGCCGCGCACGGTGACGATCCATTCCGAGGAACCGAGCTTTTTACGGATGCTGCTCAGGTGCGTGTCGATGGTCCGGCTTGCCAAAGATGTCACTCCCGTGTCGGTGTTGTCGTAGCCCCATACGCGCCGCAGCAGTTCGGACCGGGAGAAGATCTTCCCCCGCTCGGCCGCGAGCAGGTGTAGGACCTCGAACTCCTTGCGGGTCAGTTCGATCAGCCGGCCGTCGACCCGGACCTCGCGCAGATTGGGATCGATCTCCAACTGGTCGGCGACGAGCAGCGGTTCGGGCTTGGCTCGCACTCGCCGCAGCAGCGCTCCGAGGCGCGCCATCAGCTCACGGCTGGGATAGGGCTTCGTGATGCAGTCGTCGCATCCCCCTTCGAGGGCCAGCACCCGGTCGAGCTCGTCCACGGAAGAGAAACCGATCATGGGGACGTGGCTGGCCTCGCGGATTCTTTTGCACAGCGTGAGTCCGTCGAAGTCGGTGAGGTCGAGATCGATGAGAACGACGTCGAAGTTGTGAGCGGCGGCCGTTGCCTCCGCGCCCGTCCCGACCGTTTCGGTCCCGAAACCGTGGCGCTCGAGGTCCTTGATCATTTCATCGACCCCTCCGCAATCCGCAACGACCAATACGCGCGCCTCTAAGTCGATCAATGCTTCCCTCCTCCCTCGTCGATGCGGTCACAGCCTGCCGTGCCCATGGAACCACCGTCATGGCCTGCGGTAGTCGCGGCATCAACAGCTTGCATCCCGCGCAGCGTGATGTGGAAGATTCCATTTTCGACCCGGCCCGCTCGCGGTCGGCCCACGAACGCCACGGTCGGGAAACGGATTCGGACATCCCTTATCAGGCCCGACGTCCGGTTGCGGAACGCGAACGGCGGCCGTCACAACTCCGCCGCCGACAGCAATGCGGCGGCAGTGGAGGTCCCTGGGCGTGGGCTGGTCCTGGTTCCTGCTTGGGGCATCACAGATGGCGAGAAAGGATCGTCACGACTACGGCGCCGGACGAACGTCCGGCGCCGTGGTCGAGCGGGGAGATCCGCGTGGCCGGGCGGCACGGCCTCGTCGGCGGTGGGGGTGCTCAGGCGGAAGGCTGCTCAGGCGGAGTGCTGCTCAGGCGGAACACTGCTCAGGCGGAACACTGCTCAAGCGGAATACGCAGGGCGCAGCGCAGCGGCGAGGCGGGCGCGCGAGGAGCTGATCCAGGGTTCGAAGGCGTCCGGATCGCTGTATGAACCCTCGAGCACGAAGAGCGAGCGGGTGGGCAGGGTCGCGCCGAGTTCGGCGAGTACGGGCTTGAGGAACAACTCGGGGGCGAGCGCGTGGCTCGGTCCGCCGCCGAGCATCAACGGCACGGCCACGACGCCGTCGAGCCCGTTCAGGGGGAATCGGTCGAGGAAGAGCTTGAGCAGGCCGGTGACGGAGGCTTTGTAGGTGGGGCTGGCGAATACGACCAGGTCGAGACTGGTGACAGTCTTGACGGTTTCGGCGACCGACTCGTCCGTCCAGTCGAGCAGCCTGGTGCCGAAGTCGGCCAAATCGACGACCGGGTCCGGCGGAAGTCCGGTGAGCTGCTCCGCGAGATACCGAGCGGCCTGGTAAGTGCGCGACGCGGGCTTCGGATTGCCCACCACGACGCCGACCTGCGGCGCGGATATTCCGGGAATGTCTACTGCCATGGGAATCCTCCCTGAAAGGGCGCGGCGGCCTCCCAAATCGCCTTCAATCCGGGTGACTTTGGAGGGGTGTGTCAGCCTTGACTGAGACGCGAACTCTCGGGAGCCCGACATGGCGGATCCTCAGCCGCTTGTCCCCCATGCCTCCAACGGAAGGGCGCTGGAGGGGCGTTCGGGAGGGGGCGGTGCACAGCGGGACACACTCTCTCCTTCAGGGCCGGGCCGGCTGAGGCGATCGTCCTGTCTCCATATGCTTACGTTGCTGCGTTCCGCGGTCAAGGGCAGGGGAGAAATCCGTCACGTATGTCCGAGTAGATCCGCGTCACCCAACAAGCGTTTGTCTTCACACGAAGACGAACTTGAGTGACGGGCGCGCGACGGCGAACTGGCTGGTGCCCACGGCCGGCCCACCGCACTGCGCTCCAGCACCATCTCCGTGGCGCGAAACGGGTGCGGTGCAGGGCGGGTTACGGGGGGTCAGACGGGTGCGCGACGGCGACCTGGGCTGAGCACACGGCGGGCCCACCGCACACCGCACCGTCTTCCTTACGCGAAACGGGCGCAGGACAGGGCGAGTTACGGCGGGTCGGGCGGGTGCGCGAGCCGCAGACGCGGGGCTAGCGGCAGCGGCGCGGGCGACGCTGCCGTCTCCGGCACGGCGTGGAACGCCTCGGTGGGGGTGAGCATGGGAATCGGATCGTCGATGCTGAAGCGACGCACAACCGGGGGCGCGGGCGGCGCTCCCGCCTCCGGGGCGGCGCGGAGCGCCTCGGTGGGCGGTGAGCATGAGAACCAGGTCGTCGATGCTGAAGCCGACGCGCAGCCAGCCGTTCTCCTGTGTGCGGCGAGCCAGTTCGGCGACAGGGCGCAAGGCTGTGTCCCGATCGGCGGCGAAGTCCATGGCGGCCAGGTCGCGGGAAGAGTCACCGCGGTCGGAGGGCGGCGCCTCGCGGCCCTCGGCGGCTCCGGCGTGGTCGGCCACGTCGTCCCGTCAGCGCCGGGTGCGGGCATCCTTCCGGCCCGACGGCCGCACTTCGGGTCGGTCAACTCCCCGACGCCCGCGCCGCATGCGCCGCTCGCACACCTGGAGCTTGCTCAGCGCCTTCCTCCAGCGCCATGCGCGCCACCACGTACGCGGGGTCGTCGTGCTTTGAACTCATCTCGTACGGGTCGGTCTTGAGGTCGCAGAACTCCCGGCCGCCCTTGATGTAGCGCACGTACAGATCCCGCTCTGCGCGGATGACTCGTACGCGGTGGAGTAGGCCCCGTGCCGGAGTGGCGGCTTGTGGGTCTTCCTGGATGAGGCCTAGGCCGGTTCGTTTAGATCATCGGATCGTTGGTCTGGTCGTGCTGTTGACTGACGCCCAGTGGGCGCGGAGTGAGCCGCTGTTGCCGGACCGGACGCCGAAGCGGGGCGGGCAGTGGCGTGATCACCGGCAGGTGATCGGTGCGATCGCCTGGAAGTTCCAGACCGGCTCGCAGTGGGTGCACCTGCCGGAGAGGTACGGCAACCGGCGAGGGGTCCACAACCGGTTGCGGATGTGGGCCGCCGATGGCACCTGGGAGCGGGTCTTCGCCGCGCTGATGGCCCAGGCCGACGCGGAGGAGGAGCTGAACTGGGCGGTCTCGGTGGACTCCACCATCGTGCGCGCGCACCAGCACGCGGCCGGGGCCCGGCAAAAGGGGACCCCGGCCGCGAGCCGGCAGACCATGCCATCGGACGCTCCCGCGGCGGACTGACCTGCAAGATCCACCTCGCGGCCGACGGCAACTGCCGACCGCTGGCCTTCCACCTGACCGCCGGACAGGCCGGTGACGCACCCGCCTTCGATGCGGTCATGGCACGGCTGCGGGTGCCTCGCCGGACCGGCCGCCCCCCGCACCCGGCCCGAGGTGGTGCTGGCCGATAAGGCGTATTCCTCCCGCGCCATCCGCGCCCATCTGCCGGCGCGGTATCCGGGCGGTCATCCCCACCCCGGCCGCCAGCAGGGACACCGCCGACGCCGCGGCCAACGCGGTGGCAGGCCGACCGCCTTCGACCGGGAAGCCTGCAAACAGCGCAACACCGTCGAGCGGTGCATAAACCCCCTCAAGCAGTGGCACGGTCTCGCCACCCGCTATGAGAAGACCGCGACGGTCTACCTGGCAGGACTCCACATTGCCGGGATCTTCTTGTGGTCCGCCCGATGATCTAAACGAAAGTTCCTAGCTGCCCTCGACGGTGACGCGCTCGATCACGACGTCCGTGACAGGGCGGTCGCCCGCCCCGGTTGGTGCGTGCGAGATGGCGTCCACGACCTTAGAGGACCCGTCGTCGGCCACCTTGCCGAAGATGGAGTGCTTGTCGTTCAGCCAGGTCGTGGGCGCGACAGTGATGAAGAACTGCGAACCGTTGGTGCCTGCGCCCGCGTTGGCCATGGCCAGCATGTACGGCTTGTCGAACCGCAGGTCCGGGTGGAACTCATCGGCGAAGGTGTATCCGGGGCCGCCGCGTCCCGTGCCCGTGGGGTCGCCGCCCTGGAGCATGAAGCCACGGATGACCCTGTGGAAGATCGATCCATCGTAGAACGGCCCGGTGGATTCACCCTTGGCGTTCTGTTCCGTGTACTCCTTGGTGCCCTGCGCCAGTCCCACGAAGTTACGAACGGTATTCGGGGCGTGGGACGGGAACAGCGCCAGTCGGATTTTCCCTGCCGAGGTGTGCAGGGTGGCGTGGAGAGATTCGTCAGCCATGGACAGTGCCTTTCACGGCGGTCGGCGTCATGATCCGAACCATACTTTCAGTAGTCGGATGACTACGAGGACCGACACTTTCTGCCTGGCCGGACTGCACGCCGCAGGCGTCTTCCTCTACTCCGCCCGATGATCCAAACGAAACGGCCTAGCCGTCCTGGTCCTAGTCGCCCTCGGCGACCCGCCGTCCGGACGCGGCGTCGTCGCCGGCCTTCGCCGAGCCGCCCTCGGACACCGGCCCTGACCGTGCGCCCCCGGCCCCCTTGCGCACGACCGACCGGTCGGTACGCCGACAGCGGTCGCGCGCGAACGGCAGCAGAGGCCACCCCCCGAGCGTGAGCCCCGGCCTGGCTCCGCCGATGTCGGCGATCGCGGCGGCGAGATCGACGTTGCTGCTCATCTCGCGCGAAGGAGTGCCGCCGTTGATCCCGGGCACCCGTGCGTCATCATCGGCACGTGCCCCGACGCGTCGTGCGGCCAAACTTCCCAGTGGAGGGACGTTGTGCCTGC
This sequence comes from Streptomyces sp. CA-250714, assembly GCF_050936705.1. Lineage (NCBI taxonomy): Bacteria > Bacillati > Actinomycetota > Actinomycetes > Kitasatosporales > Streptomycetaceae > Streptomyces > Streptomyces sp. CA-250714. The sequence goes on from NZ_JBNJMI010000002.1 coordinate 173,208, forward strand.
CGAAGAAGAAGCCGTTGTTCGAGGAGAAGAGCAGATACGTGTTGTCGAGCTGCCCCGCCTCGCGCAGCGTCGGGACGAACTTCCCGACGGCTTCATCCACGGCGAGCAGCGACTCCAGCCCCCCTCGGTGGTCTCCTCGCCCAGCTCCGGGTAGTCGCGCAGGAATCCGGGCTTGACGCTCACGTCGCCCCCGCCGTTCCCCGCCGCTGAGCCTCGGCCGCCGACGCATCCAGCGTCCCCCAGGTGGCTCTACCTTCTTGATCGGGTTGATCGAGCCATTCGCAGGGTTGGGTCGCCCAGGGGTGCCGGGTGTGGCTATCAGGTGGCTGCCGTTTTGTGGCTTGCAGGGCTTGGCCGCCCAGCACCCCACGACGGCTCGGCCGCCGATTAGGAAGTGCGAACAAGTCGCTGTGTAGAGCAATGCCGGCGAGGTCGTCCGTGGCACGAACAGAACGAGCACGTACGTCAGGAGCACGATGAGCCGGGTATGGGTGGGGATCGACAGCGGCAAGGACCACCATCACGGCCTCGCTCTGGAGGCGGAGGGCAAGACGCTGCTGTCGCGGCGAGTCGCCAACGACGAGCCCGAGCTGATGAAACTGATCGGTGACGTCCTCGACCTGGCCGACGGCTGTGAGGTCACCTGGGCGATCGACTGACCGGCGCGGAACCCGCGCTGCTTTGGCCCTGCTCTGGTCAATCACGGCCAGGCAGTCCTCTACATCCCCGGCCGTCTGGTGAACCGGACCTCCGACGGATACCGCGGCGAGGGCAAGACCGACGCCCGTGACGCCTACGTCATCGCCGACCAGACCAGGATGCGCCGCGACCTGCGACCCGTCCGCTCCGGCGACGAATCCGCCATCGAGATGAAGCCCTGCCTCCTCGGATGCGACGAGGTCGCCGCCCGCCGCGCTCGGTCAGTCTTCCTGGCGGTGGCTGCCTGACCACGGCGTGATCCGCGGGCGTTCCGCCTCGGAGATCCGCCGCACCGCCTTTTGCCCGCACCCTCACTCGCCCGCGATCACCGGTACGGGCCACCCGGCCCAGCTCAACTCGGCCGTCCGCGCCCGCATCACCAAGTCCCGCGGCGCCTTTCGCGCCCGCGCCGGTCGACCGGTGACCGCCCGCTCGTCCTCGTCACGATCAGGTTGTGCGTGCCCGCAACATCACCGCCGTGCATCCGCCCCCAGCCCCGGAACGCCCCCAGAAGGACACATGCCCACGGAAGGCTAGAATCCAGCACCAGTCGTCCACGAAGGGCGAGTTGATCAATTCAACGACTCGTCGTCCAGTCCCTCTTCCTTCCCTCCCAAGAGCCGGATGAGCCGCACGAGGGTTGCCACGCCTTCCTTGGAAAGACCGGCCTGGGAGGCCTCAAGAGCGATTCGGCGAACGTCGGCACTCTTTATCGCGCTCCTGAGCGCCAGCCTGATGGCGAATTCTTCCTCGGAGTGACACGGAAGGAGGTCCTCCACGCCGACATCGAAGTAATCCGCCAGGGCCTGAAGTTGCCCGATCTTCGGGTCCGTCTTCGAACCCGTTGTCAGCGCCCAGATGTGCTGCCACGAGATCACAGGCTTCCCGCCGTGCGCCTCTTTGATCTCCTCGGCAACGGCCCTGTATGAGGGACGTTCGCCCGTCTCGGCTCTTCTGGCTTCGAAGAGGCGGTCGAGCTTTTGCGCCAGCGAGAGCGTGGCGCCTGGATCTTCCTCAAAAGACTGCGGCGCCTCAGCGGATCCGGACAAGGTACCTCCACCCACGTAACGCCCTGGCCCGGCCACCCGGCGGGCCCCAGTCCGACCAAGACCCTATCGTCAGGTCAACCCGCTCGCAGCGCCGCGCGAGGGAGGCAGGATCTCAGCACCGAGCACCCTGCGGAGCGCGTCCAGGGCTGCCTCAAAGAGCCTGTGCGATCCGGACAACCACGGTCCGTCCGACGCAGGTCCATGCGTCGCCCCCCCGCCCGTCCCGCCGCCCCCCGCGTCCACGCAGGTCGGCGAGAGGGACGACCGCGCGTCTCGCATTGCGTCATGCGCCTCCTTGCGCTGCCGCGCCACCGGGCCCTCTCGGAGAGGCCTCAGCCGCTTGCCGAGCCAAGGAGGGGGCGTAGATGGGCGTGGAAAGGACGGCTCCGGATCCGTGGGCACGAGAGGCCCCAGCAGTTCGTGGAGCAGTTGCGGCGACTGCGGCGCTGGTCGGGCTTCACCTACCGGCACCTGGCGTGTCGCGCCGACGCGGCCAGGCACGTACTGCCGTACAGCACTCTCGCCGGGGCCGATCGGCCCGTAGCACACTCCCCCGGTAGGAACTGGTGATGGCGCCGGCAACGGCCTGCGGCTGCGCGCCGGAAGCGGTCGTGACTGGCTGGTCGCGCGCCGGAAGCTCGCCGTGAAGCCACCACCCCGGCGAGGGAGGCGGGGTACTGGGTAGCTCCTCGCTCGGCGGCGGTGCCGTTGACCGCGCTCGTGTGCGCCGTTCGCAGCCTTGCGCTTCTTCGCGCTCAACAGCACCGACCCTCCCAGCCACGACGAGCAGAGCGCGGCCGTCGCCGCCGCCGTCCACCGGCTCAACGCTCGCGCCCAACCGAGCCGAAGACGGAACTTCGCACCCGACTCACCCACCCATCAGCGGACGCAATACCCGGGCAAGGCGGCGTGCCGAGGCGGCGTCACGATCAGCTAGCCGATGAGGAGGAGCACGCTGATCGCCAGCATCACCGCTGCGGTGGCGCCGTGTACGCCGTAGACAGCTGTCTTGGGCCCGTTGCTGCGCAGCACGATCAACGCGTCGCCGACGGGTATGCCGGTCGCGACCAGCATGAACCAGCCCAGCAAGTGGGCCGATCCGCCGACCAGCAGGACGAAGATGAAGAGCCCGCAGGCTATGTCACGCACGGCCTTGACGGTCAGCCATGCATGGAAGCTGCGGTCCTCGGTGGGTGTGTCGGGGATGCCGAAGCCGACTGCGGCCTGCGGCGCCCGGAATGCACGGGCGCCGATGAAGATGATGCCCACGCCGATCAGTCCGGCGAGCACGGTGGCGACGTTGGTGAGCATGGTTGCTTCCTCTCGGTAGCAGCGCCCACCACCCTTGCAATCGGCGCTAGTTGACGTATCGACGATAGCGATATCGCTGGCCGGAAATCTAGCCTTGCTAGGATGTCGTCATGTCCGCCATCAAACAGCGCCGTGAACGCGAACGCGCCCAACGCCACCAGCTGATCATCACCGCAGCCCGCGAACTCGCCGAGACCGAAGGCTGGGACGCGGTGACGACGCGGCGGCTCGCCGAGCGCGTCGAGTACAGCCAACCCGTGCTCTACAGCCACTTCAGCGGCAAGGACGCCATCGTTCGCGCCGTCGCGCTCGACGGCTTCGACGAACTCGCCGCCCACCTGCGCCGTGCCCGGCCGGCCAACCCCGAGCCACAGCAGGCCCTGCACGCCGTCTGCCGCGCCTACCTGGATTTCGCCGCCGAGCGGCCCGCCCTCTACCAGGCCATGTTCGTCATGCCGACCGACGTAAAGTTCGCGCACGCCGAGACACCGCCCCAACTTCGCGCCTGCTTCAACGAATTCGTCAGCTGCTTCCGCCCGGACAACGCGCGACGCGAACTGTTCGCCGAAGTCACCTGGAGCGCACTGCACGGCATAGCCACCCTGTCCGCCAGCGGCCGCATCCCCCCGGACACCCAGGAGGAACGCCTCGACTTCCTCATCAACCAACTCACCGACACTCCAAGCTGACCGGCCTCAGGCTGCGGAGTAACAAGGAGTAGGAAGCTGACGACCCCGCAGCCCGGTCCTCGTCCTGCAACGTAGGAACGTTGAGGCCGCACGTTCGGTGCATCGCTGACACACCGGTGTGACGGAGCCAGCTAGTTGGCCACTCAGCGTTGTAGTCGGCTGCTTTGCCGCTGCAGGAGCAGTGCGCGCCCCTGGGCAAGGGGCCCCGGACAGGAGCGCGGGCCGGCATCGCATGCCCGATTCCTGGTGCGGCTCAGTTGGTCACGTCCATGCGCTGAGTGCCGATGACCGACAGCAGCCGCAGTGCTCCCTCGGAGGGCGAGCCCGGTGCCGCGATGTAGATCACGACCTGCTGGTCCCGGTCGGTGACGTCGAGGACGTCGCAGTTGACGGTGACCGGACCGACCACCGGGTGCTGGAAGGTCTTGCACAGGGTGGGCTCGGCGCACACGTCGTGGGAGGCCCACAGCCGGGTGAACTCCGCACTGCCGGAGAGCAGGCCACCCACCAGCTCGTTCACCTCGGGATCGTCGGGGTAACGGGCAGCGGCGGCGCGCAGGCGCTGCGCCGAGTTGCGGGCGAACGCGTCCGCGTCGGACACCCCGTACAACCGCCTCCCCTGCGGGTGCGGCCCGAGGAACACCCGGTGCACCAGGTTGCGGTCGCCGTGGCAGGGCTGAGAAGTCCGCCATCAGGGCGGCCGCCAGATCGTTCCAGGCGATCACCTCGAAGGTCGCGGACGTGACGATCGCGGCGGCCTGGGGCAGCCGGTGCAACAAGTCGAGGATGCTCTGCCGCACCTCGCGCGAGGGTCCGGGCGGCGGGCCCGGCGGTGCGTCGGCGAGGTGGTGGAGATGGTCGCGCTCGGCGTCCGACAGGCGCAGGGCCCTGGCCAGTTGGGCCAGCACCTCGCGTGACGCGCGCGGGCCTGCTCCAGCCACGTCTAGTACTCGGTTCGAGATTAACGCCAGCTGCGCCGCCTCCCCGCGGCGCAGCCCCGGCGTGCGGCGGCGCGGTCCGATGGGAAGGCCGACGTCGGCCGGGGTGATCCGCTCGCGCCTGCCGCGCAGGAAGGCCGCCAGTTCTCGTCGGTCCACGCCCCCAGTGTGCGCGAGGGCGCGGAGCCGATCCAGGTACCGCCAGAGCCTGGATCCGGCTCCGCGAACGGTCGCAGGCTCGCTGCCATGGACAACACACCGACCACCGACACATCCGCCCCCGCCGCCCCGGGCCAGCTGGTCGGCAAGGTCGCCTTCGTCACCGGTGCCGGGCGCGCTATCGGCGCCGCCGCGGCGCGGCTGTTCGCCCGGGAGGGCGCCCGGGTGCTGCTCGCGGCCCGGACGGAGGCACAGTTGAAGACGGTGACCGAGGAAGTCCGGGCGGCGGGCGGCGGGCGGCACGGCGGACTATGTGGTGTGTGATCTGGCGGACGCGGCCGACGTGCGCGTCGCCGTGGACCGAACCGTGGACCTGTACGGCAGACTCGACGTCGCCTTCAACAACGGCGCGACGATCCAGACCCCTGGCCCCATGGACCAGTTGCCGGAGACCGACTTCGACCAGCTTCTACGCCGTGAACCTCAAGGGCTTCTGGCTGGCCATGGTCGCCCAGATCGTCGCCATCCGCGCCACCGCCGGGACGGGCGCCATCGTCAACAACTCATCCGTCGGCAGCCTGCGGGGCAACCCCGAACTCCCCGCGTACGGCGCCATGAAGCGGGCGGTCAACAGCCTCACGGAGTCAGCCGCGGTCACGTACGGCCCGGAAGGCATCCCCGTCAACGCCATCGCCCCGGCCATACGGCGACCGAGACGATCCGTACCTGGGAAGCGGATTCGCCGGCTCTCGTCGAGCGGCTCAAGGCGCTCACCCCGCTGCGCCGCGCGGCTGACCCGACGAAACCGCCCAGGCCGCCGCCTGGGTGCTCAGCGACCGCTCCTCGTACGTGACCGGCACGGTCCTGCGGGTCGACGGCGGCGCGCGAGCTTGAGCCGACGATTGCGGCACGAGTCCGTTGCAGGGCCGAAGGAACGCCGTCCTCGCTCCGGCTCAGGTCACTGGGTTCCGGTGGCGCTGGTCACCATGCGATGACCGGCGCCTCCTGTTCGTGCTGCTGCCAGGCCTCGTCGAGGCGCGCGAGCCGGTCCGCGGCGGCGATGCCGTACAGTGACGCGACCTTGCCGTCGCTGACTTCGAAGGCCACGGCGCCCACAACCCTGTCGTCGACCACGGCGACGACGGCCGGGGAGCCGTTGACCAGGGCGAGATGGAACGCGGGCGAGCCGCCGGCCAGCCGCCGCTTCGCCTGCGTGGGTTTGAAGCCGGCCCGCACGAAGGAGGCGACCCGCTCGCGCGTCGTGTACCGCAACAGCCGCTTGCTCAGTCCGGCGCCGTCCGAGACCGCCGTCACGTCGTCGGTGAGCAGCGCCACCAGCCGTTCGGTGCGCCCCGATGTGGCGGCGGCGAGGAACTCCTCGACGACCCGGCGCGCGGACGCGGGGTCGGCCTCGCGGCCGCGGCGGCGCTCGGCGGCGACCCTGGTCCGGGCCCGGTGGGCGTGCTGCTGGCTGGCGGACTCGGTGATGTCGAGGATCCCGGCGATCTCGGCGTGGCTGTACGAGAAGGCCTCACGCAGGACGTAGACGGCCCGCTCGACCGGCGAGAGGCGCTCCATGAGGGTCAGTAGGGCCAAGGACACCGATTCGCGCTGCTCGACGGTTTCGGCCGGACCGAGCATCGGGTCGCCGTCGAGGAGCGGCTCGGGCAGCCAGGCACCGGCCGCTCGTTCGTGGCGCGCCTGCGCCGAGCGGAGCCGGTCGAGGCAGAGATTGGTGAGGACCTTGGTCAGCCACGCCTCCGGCACCTCGACCCCTCCCCAAGCTCTCGGCTCCGCTCGAGCAGGGGATACCCCATTGCGGTCTGCGGCCTGCCAGCGCAGGAATGTGTCCTGCACGGCGTCCTCGGCGTCGGCGGCCGAGCCGAGCAGACGGTACGCGAGCGAGGCCAGCCGGCCCCGGCTGGCCTCGAACCGATCGACGGCTGCGCTGTCCATACGGAACAGCCTATGCGGCGACCCTCGCACCGGCCCGGTCGGGCGCGGTGGTCAGGCGGTGCTTGCGCTTCGGCACCCCGAAGGTCGGGTGGGCGATGCCCCACGCGGCCCCCTTGAGTACGCCCGACTTGAGCCGCGCGGCCGTCCGGCCGCCCAGGTACCAGGACTTCGAGCGGACGTCCCCGTCCACCATCTGGAAGATCGCGTCCCGCCGCCCGAGGCTGATGTGGTTGCCGTAGTACTTCAGCCCGGTGGCCGGAACCTTGTTGCCCGTCAGGCGCGCGATGATGGCGGCGGTCGCCTGCATGTTGGTGAGGCCTGCCGAGGCGCAGGACATCGGCAGCGGCCGGCCGTTCTCGCCGATCGCGTAGGCGGAGTCACCGGCGGCGTAGACGTCCGGGTGCGAGACCGAGCGCATGGTGCGGTCGACGACGATCTGGCCGGTATCGGCGACCTCCAGGCCGCTGGCGGCCGCGATGGGGTGCACGGCGAACCCGGCCGACCACACGGTCACATCGGCCGGGATGGACGTACCGTCGGCGGCGATCGCCCGCGTCGGCTCGACGGCTTCGATGCGGGTGTGCTCGTGGACGGTGATGCCGAACCGGTCGAACGCTTGGCGCAGGTGACGGCGGGCCTTCGGGGAGAGCCAGTCGCCCAGCTCGCCGCGGGCGGCGAGCGCGACCGAGAGGTCGGGCCGGGACTCGGCGAACTCGGTGGCGGTCTCGATGCCGGTCAGCCCCTCACCGACGACCAGCACGGTGCCGCCCTCGCCCAGGCCGGCCAAGCGCTCGCGCAGACGCAGCGCCGAGGCTCTGCCGGTCACATCGAAGGCGTACTCGGCCACGCCGGGGACGCCATGGTGGGCGACGGAGCTGCCGAGCGCGTAGAGAAGCGTGTCGTACGCGAGCTCGCCATCCCCGTCCTCGCCGGTCACCGCGACGGTCCTACGCTCGGGGTCGACGCCGGTGACCCGCGCCAGGCGCAGCCGCACCCCGGTGCCCGCGAAGATGTCGGCCAGCTTGCGGAACGCGATGTCCTGGCCGGCCGCGAGCTGGTGGAGCCGCATCCGCTCAACGAAGTCGGGCACGGCGTTGACAACGGTGATCTCGGTGTCGGCGGGTGAGAGCCGGCGGGCCAGGTTCCCGGCCGCGAAGGCCCCGGCATATCCGGCGCCGAGTACGACGATGCGGTGCTTCATGGCATTGCTCCTGTCTCGTTCGCGTGCCCCTTGAACGAGACGGCGCCCTGGTTGCTGACAGGAGTTGGGTGTGACGCGGGTCACCACGGAGCTAGGACGAGAGGCCGAGTCTCCACAGACCCGATGCCCGAACGAGTGCGGCGGCGACCGGTGCTCTGACAGGCACCAGCGAACTGCTGGCGCGTACGAGAACCATCCCGTCCAGGGCAACCACAAAGGCTCACCTGCGCGTCCTAGTTGAGCCGTCCGGCTCGGTGTTGTCGGCGGCAGCGATTCCGATGACTGCGAAAGGTGCACATGTTCTCTAGCGTTCTTGGTCGTGGGGCATTGGCTGGGGCTGTGGCAGGGGTGGCTCTGCTGGCGACCGTCCCGGTGGCTTCTGCGGCGGCTCAACGCTGTAGCGCCTGGGGACCAGGTGATGCGGACACCATGAAGGTGTGTGCTTCTGCCTCTGGCGGAAAGGTTCACGGCAAGGGCTACACCAGGGGTTCGGCAAATGGTGCAGTGGTGTGGATCGAGGCAGTCAACACGTCCACCGGTAAGAAGTACGGCGTTCACGTGGGGAAGACTCTGTCCAAGAAGGTGCCGCGGGGTCGCTATGAAGTGACCTTCTACCGTGGCGATGGGCAGGGCGCCGTCCACAGCCCTGCCGTGAGGGTCTGAGTCTGATTCGTGCTGACGGTGGGTCGTTGGCGGATTGATGACGACGATCCACCGCTCAGCTCAATATCCCCCGCAGTGCGAGTTGGGCGACAGTGCTCCTCGCGTGCGGGCGTCGGCCCGCCTCGTTCTGGGCGCTCACATGGGGAGCCAGGTGAGCAGGGCGGCGACTGTACGGCGCCGCCCTGGCCCCGTCAGTAGTCAGTAGTTGAAGCCCGCGATGCCGAAGCCCTCCCTGTTCTGCGCCTCGCGGAACCATCCGACGCAGCTCTCGATCGCCTCCAGGACCTCGTGGTCAACGGCCTGGCGCTGGTCCGGTGTGGTGCTCTCCCACTGCGCCAGCGCCTCCCGGCACTCCTCGGGGCTCCACTCGCCGTACGCCGGCGCCCATTCGGGCTGCGGCAGCGGCGAGGGCGGAGAGCCGTACGCGAAATCGGTCAGCTCGACCGCCTTGATGCCGAGCTGAGCGAGCCCGGCGTCGACATCCTCCAGCCAACTGCCCCGGTACGGCGAGAACTCGTTGTTGAACAGTGCCTTGCCGTAGAACTCGCAGACCAACTGGTAGGCGTATCCGTACTGGAAGCCGTACCGGTCATCAAAGGGACCACCCTCGATCACCGCGCGCAGCGCCTCGTAACGGCTGGGCGCGCCCTGCTCGATCTCGTGGGCGAACTGCCCATCAGCGGAGGCTATCTGCCGCTTGAACCGACCGCCGATCATCCGCCGCAGCTTCTCGTCGTTGGAGCCGATCGCACCCCGTACGACACTCAAGTCCACCAGATACACACTCAATCCCATACTCATGCCGGGGATCCTAACCAGCCGCACTGACACCACAGGACGCGCCGCAACTGGAGTGCTAGCGGCGGTGTCCGTACTCGCAGACGCATGAGATCACCGCACCCAGCGCGAGCAGGCCGACGGGGAGGGGCAGCAGAGCCTTCAACGGGTCGGTGGCCAGAGCGCGCAGCGTGTAGGTGAAGGACGTAACGGCAATTGTGGCGCTCAGGACGAGAATGCGGTGGCCGCGTGGGCGTACGAGGTGGAGAAGGTGGCGGCCGATATTCCGTCGACGTGGACGGCGGTGTTCGGGGGTCATGAGTAGGGGGTGGAATTGAGCTGGCCGGGAGCGAGGACTCGGCTGTGCTTCTTCTTCTCCTCGGGGTCGCTCGCGGGGTCGTTGGCGTAGTCGATGCCGGTGGCCACCAGGGAGGCGGGCAGCCCGAACACCTTGGAGCCGACCTTGCCGAGGCCGCTGAGTACGTTGCCCGTGGTGGTCAGCGGGCCAGGCGCGCGGTGCGCTCCGCTGCCGCCGCCGTGTTTGGCCAGCCCCTTGCTGCCCTCTCCGGCGAGAAACGCCGGGAGACCGCCGAGGAAGTAGTCGGGCGCCTTGTTGAGCGCGCTCTTGTCGCCGCCGGGAATTTCCGCGTATCCGGCGCCGCCCTTGACAAGAGAGGCACCGCTGTTGATCCACGATCGGTAGCTCAGGAAAGAGACGGCGTCCTTGGCCGGGCCGGGCAGGGGAATGCTGTCGGGGCGGGTGTACTCGGAGACCGCGTCCTCGGTTTCGCCGATCGCCCGGATCTCGTCCATGGAAACGTAGCGCTTGTGGCCGAAGTTGTGCGGATCGCCACCGTGACACTTCCTCAACGCTACGGTGATGGAGGTGTCCAGTTCCGCCGCTTCGCGCAGCAGCGCATTGGCCCGGTCCTCGATCCTGTCCTTTTCCCTGATGTCGGCCTCGGAGCGTTTCCCTTCTTCTCCGGCCACACAGGGGAAGCTGCAGGTGACGGTTCCGTCACGGTTGCCGAGGATGATGACATCGGCCTTCTTGGCGTCGATGTCGCGCAGGTTCGTCAACTCCGCCTTGAGCCAACCGAGGTCGGTGCAGGCGGTGTCGAGGACCAGCTGGATACTGCTCGCTTCCTTGAGCACACCCGCGAATTCGTCCGCCGTCACGCGGACGAAGCTCCGCGTGACATCGGCGTTCACACCTGCCCAGCGGGCCTGCTCCGAGCGCCGCTTCATACCGTCGCGCGCTTCGCCGACCAGCGGTTCCAGGTTGCGGACCACAGCCTTCCAGTCGGCGACGGCCTGTTGGAGAGCAGAGAGGTCCAGCTGAAGGAGGGCGTCCCAGGTGGGTTTCCCCATGGTCAGGCGCCGCCTATGCAGTCGTAGATCTTCGACGTCGAGAGCCGTTTCCCCTGGATCTGCCGCATCGAGTCCATGACGTCAACCTCGTCCCTCGCGTGCGCCTTCTTCGTGTAGTCCAGGTGGTCGGCTATCCGGGCGCAGGCCTGGAGAAGAGTGTTCAGCTGGGAATCCCAGATCCGTAGCGTGGTCCGTATCTGGTCGCCCATGTCGAAGTCTCCCCGCGCCAGTTCGTTCGCGGCCCGCTCGCAGGCGCTCTTTCCTTCCTTGTCGAGCCCCTTTCCCCTGATGTCGGCGCCTGATTTCAACTTGCGGTACAGCGTGTAGGCGTCGCTGCCGACCTTTCCCAAATCGTCTTGGCGCACCACCAACCCGGGGCGGTATCCCGTACCGAGTCCCGCCGTCGCGGATTCCTTGCTGCGCGCCCACTCGTCCTGGAACGACATGCCGGCTACGCTACTCGCCCGCCGGGCGCGGAAGTGGGATACGAAGGCGACGCTGATTCTCTTTTGATGGCTCCTTAGCGAACGCTACTTCAGCGAAACCGCCTCCGGAATTCCGCCATCCGCCATGGGGCGTAGCGGCGCGCCAACGGGCCCGAGAGTTCGTCGACTGCGTCTGCTCTGTCTGCTCAGGATTTTGACGGTTTGATACCAGGGCCCCACCGGAGGCCCCAGCCGTAGAGCCGGTCGATGTCGGACTGGAAGCCGAGTATGTAGCGGCCCTCGTGGCGTACCACCAGCTCGTCCTTGCGGTGCTCGATGAGGGCCACTGTGCAGGAACAGGCGTGTGGAGATTGCTCGTCGAGGCTGACCGTGAGCCACGGGCCGGTGTTCGGCACAAGGGTGACGACCGCCTGGGCACGGGCGAAAGCAGGCGTGTTGTCAGCGCAGAAGACGAAGAACAGCAGCCGCTTGATCTCATCCTTCCGGTCGAGGTTGACGTAGACCGTCTCCCCGGAAGGTGAGCCGAACCGGTCGTCCCCGCTGAGTTTCACGAACGGCGGGGAGTTCAGGGATCCGTAGAGGGCGCCGAGCGGCTGGACCACGCCTTTGGTGCCGTCGGTCAGCTCATACATGCAGCCCAGGTCGAGGTCGATGGATGCGATACCGCGCGTATGCGTCGGCACAGGTTCTGGTTTCAGCGCACGCAGCGGGTGACCGAGCACTCGGCTGACAGGGCGGCGGCCGGGCAGTTCGGGGGTGTGCGGCCGCCAGGAAAGGTTGACCCGTAAAGTGCCGGTGTCGCCTCCGTTACGACTCAGGGAGACCGTTGGGCGGCGTTTGGTGAGCTGCACAGCATATGGCGGGCTGCCAGGGGCGGTGAATCTCCGTGTGTGGTAGCTCTCCCGCCAGTTCTCCCACAAGGACACCATTTCTCATCTCCTCGGAACCTCAGCTCCGGGCGCATGCCCCCGCATTGCCGCGCCACTGCGTTGCCGCATTGCGGCGTTCTCGCGTTGCCCCCTCGTCGCGCTCTCGCGTCAGAACTTGTCCGGATACTTTCGCGCCAAGAGGAGATAGCCGATCAGACAAGCGGCCAGAATCAACCCCGCGATATTTCCTTCTGCCATTCCACTCAGCCCCTCCAACGACGGCGTGTTCGGTTCCAGCTGAACCGGCGCACGGGGCGGAGCACATCCGGCTTGACGTCTTGCTGTCGTCGGCGAGCCGGACTTTGACGGGTCTCTGACGAAGCGAGGTTCCGAAGGCGGTACAAGCTGTGCGGGGTTGCTCAGAGCAGTGCGGGGTGGCTCAGTGCAGTCCTGAGACCTTGAAGACGGTGTGTGCTGTTTCCCGGTCGATGGCTCGGGCCATTTTCCGGAGTGCGGTCGTTCCGTTCCGCAGCGTTCCCCGTTCCGCGCAGTAGCGGACGTCCGCGTCCAGCAGGCGCCACAGAGGAGGGTTCGCCGTGAGCACCTTGGGGTCGATCTCGACGCGTACGCCGTCCGCGTCCCGGAGTACCAGGCGTTCGCACACTCCGGTGGACCAGTACGCGGCCACGAGTCGATCGGTGCGTACCCGCCGCTCGCGCAGCAGCCCGCGTGAGCTGAGCCACCCCGGGCCCGCGGAGAGTCTCGCCGGCATCAGGACGACGAACAGGAGCGAGGCCAGGGCTGACCAGATCCCCGCGCGCCACGGGGTGAGCGTTTCACTGATGGCGTCGACCGACAGGAGCAGGCCGAGGAGCGACGCTGCGCACATCACTGCGTACCGGGCACCCGCGGCCCAGGCGGTGTCGTACACCTGGCCATCGAGTCTCTCGCCGCGGTGGGCTTCGCTTCCAGGAGCAGCCCCCGCGGAATTTCCTTTCATGGCAGGGACGGTAATGACCGGCTGTCGCGGGTCAGGTGACTTTGACAGTGCGTTTACGGCGGATCAGTGATTTTTGACACCCGCCTGACGGATTTCCGGGCCGGGTCCGGTCGCGGTCTTGAGGGTGAGGACCATGGTCAGGCCGCCACCCGGGGTGTCCTCCGCCGTGATGGTGCCGCCCATGACCTCGACGAAGCCGCGGGCCACGGCGAGACCGAGGCCGACTCCGGCGCCGCGCGGTGCGTCGCCGTAGCGTTGGAACGGGGCGAAGATGCGCTGCTTCACCTCTTCGGGTACGCCGGGGCCGCGGTCGATGACCCGGATTTCGACGCGGGAGCCCAGGGCGCTGGCCGAGACGATCACCGGTTCTGCTTCGGGGCTGTACTTGACGGCGTTCTCCACGACGTTGGCGACGGCCCGCTCCAGCAGCCCCTTGTCGACCTCGGCCATGGGCAGGGTCTCCGGGATGTCGAGTTCGACGCTGCCGTCGGGTACGCCGCCCAGTGCCATGGGGACGACTTCGTCGAGATCGACGGGGCGTATCAGGGGGGTGACGGTGCCGGTCTGGAGCCGGGACATGTCCAGCAGGTTGCCGACCAGTTGGTCGAGACGGTCCGCGCCTTCCTCGATGCCTTGGAGCAGTTCGGCCTGGTCTTCCTCGGTCCACTCGACGTCGTCGGACCGCAGGGAAGAGACGGCGGCTTTGATGCCCGCGAGGGGCGTACGGAGATCGTGGCTGACGGCGGCGAGCAGTGAGGTGCGGATCCTGTTTCCCTCAGCGAGTCTGCGGGCTTCCTCGGCCTGGCCGAGGAGGCGCTGGCGGTCCAGGACGACGGCAGCCTGGGCTGCGAAAGCGCCGAGTATCCGGCGGTCCTCGGCGGGCAGTGCGCGTCCGGAGAGGGCGAGCGCCATGTGGTCGTTGACGGGCATGTCGACGTCCGCGTCCTCCGGGCGTGTCACGGGTGCCGGCCCGACGCTGCCGGCGCAGGTCCAGGCGTCGACGTCGCTGTCGCGCTCCAGCAGCGCCACCGACTCCATGGAGAACGTCTCGCGAACCCGTTCCAACAGGGCGTCCAGGGTGGTCTCGCCGCGCAGGACGCTGCCTGCCAGGAAGGAGAGCACCTCGGATTCGGCACGCAGCCGGGCCGCCAGATGAGTACGGCGGGCCGCGAGGTCCACCACCGAGGCGACAGAGGCGGCGACCGCGAAGAAGACAGCGATGGCCAGGACGTTTCTGGGGTCCGAGATGGTGAGCGCGTGCAGAGGCGGGGTGAAGTACCAGTTGAGCAGCAGCGATCCGGTGGCGGCCGAGGCCAGGGAGGGGAGCAGCCCGCCGAGCAGCGCTGCTGCCACCGTCAGGGAGAGAAACAGCAGCATGTCGTTGGCGAGGCCGATCTCCGGGACCACGCCGTCGAGGAGGTAGGTCAGCAGGACGGGCCCGGCGACGCCGACGAGCCAGCCCCAGGCGAGGCGGGAGCGGCCCAGGCGGGCGCGTCCGGCGATCGGAAGACCACGCCCCTTGGCGGCCTCGTCGTGCGTGACGATATGAACGTCCAGGTCGGGGCCGGATTCACGGGCGACAGTGGAACTGACACCAGGACCCAGAAGGTACTGCCACGATCGGCGACGGCTGACTCCCAGGACGATCTGGGTGGCGTTGACACCCCGCGCGAACTCCAGCAGCGCGTCGGACACATCGTCGCCGACGACCTGGTGGAAGGTGCCGCCGAGTTCTTCGACGAGGGCACGCTGGGCGGCGAGTTCCTTGGGCGAGGCGGAGGTGAGGCCGTCGCTGCGGGCTATGTAGACGGCGAGCACCTCGCCGCCCGCGCCCTTCTCCGCCAGCCGGACGGCACGCCGGATGAGCGTACGGCCCTCGGGGCCACCGGTGAGACCTACGACGATGCGCTCGCGGGAGCCCCAGATGGTCGAGACGCGGTGCTCGGTCCGGTACTCCTGGAGGTACTCGTCGACCCGGTCGGCCGTCCACAGCAGGGCCAGTTCGCGCAGAGCCGTGAGGTTGCCGGGACGGAAGTAGTTGGAGAGGGCCGCATCGACCTTTTCCGGTCTGTAGATGTTGCCGTGGGCCATCCGGCGACGCAGTGCCTGTGGCGACATGTCGACCAGTTCTATCTGGTCGGCCCGGCGGACGATCTCGTCGGGCACTGTCTCCCGCTGGCGGACGCCGGTTATCGACTCCACGACATCACCCAGCGACTCCAGATGCTGGATGTTGACCGTTGTGATGACGTCTATGCCGGCGTTGAGCAGTTCCTCCACGTCTTGCCAGCGCTTGGCGTTGCGGGAGCCGGGCACGTTGGTGTGCGGGAGCTCGTCCACCAGCGCGACGGCGGGACGGCGCTCCAGCACCGCGTCGACGTCCATTTCCGTGAAGACCGTGCCGCGGTACGTCAACTCCCGGCGCGGGACGTGCTCCAGCCCGTGCAGCATCACCTCGGTCCGCGGCCGGTCGTGGTGCTCCACGAAGGCCACTACACAGTCCGTGCCCCGCTCCACCCGTCGGTGGCCCTCGGAAAGCATCGCGTAGGTCTTTCCGACGCCCGGTGCGGCACCAAGGTATATACGTAGTTTTCCGCGTCCCATGAGTCGACTTTACGGTGGGGTGGTGAGGTCGGATTCCTGCTTTTTCATGTCTCTCCTTTGGGCTTTCACGTCTCGAAGCGGTATCCCATGCCGGCTTCGGTGGTGAGATAGCGGGGGTGGGAGGGATCCCGCTCGAGTTTGCGGCGCAGCTGTGCCATGTAGACCCGGAGGTAGTTCTTTCTGTCGCTGTAGGCCGGGCCCCAGACTTGCTTGAGGAGCTGCCGCTGGGTGACGAGGCGGCCCTGGTTGCTGAGCAGTATTTCCAGAATGTGCCACTCGGTGGGGGTCAGTCGTATCGGACTGCCGCCGCGGGTGGCCTTCTTGGCGGCCAGGTCGATGGAAAAGTCGTCGGTGGTGACGACGAGTGCGTCGGGTATCGGCAGCGCGGTCTCCGTCCTGCGTACGGCCGCGCGCAGCCGGGCCAGCAGTTCCTCCATGCTGAACGGCTTGGTGAGGAAGTCGTCGGCGCCCGCGTCGAACGCCGCGATCTTGTCCTGGGTGCCGTGGCGGGCGGAGACCACGATGATCGGTGCCTGGGTCCAGCCCCGCAGACCTCTGACCACGTCGACGCCGTCCATGTCGGGCAGGCCGAGATCGAGCAGTATGGCGTCCGGCCTGTGGGTGACCGCGAGCCGGAGCGCGGTGGCTCCGTCGGGTGCGGCGTCCGCTCCGTACTTGCGTGCTCGCAGGCTGAGTACGAGAGCCCGGACGAGCTGTGCGTCGTCCTCCACCACCAACACCCGCGTCATCGGTGTGCGGCCTTCCTGTCCGATATCCCGGCAGAGTGGTTGTTGCGGTCGACGTGTCGGGAGCCGACGGGCTGCGGCGCTTTTGCGGCCCGTCGGTTCCCGGCTTCCGCGGGTAACGCCATCAGTTCTTCTCGGCCAGTTCTTTGAGCGCGATGTTGAGCTTGAGGACGTTGACCCGTGGCTCTCCCATGAATCCGAGGATCCGGCCGTCGGTGTGCTTCTTGACCAGTTCCTCCACTTGTCCGACGCGCAGGTGGTTCTTCTCGGCGACGCGGTGGACCTGGAGTTCGGCGTACCCGAGCGAGATGTGCGGGTCGAGGCCGGAGCCGGAGGAAGTGACGGCATCGGCCGGTACATCCGAGGATTTGACCTTGTAGTCGGCGGTGCTGTTGTCCTCGACCACGGCAGCCTTGGCGTCGGTGACCCACTTCAGCAGTTCCTTGTTGTCTCCGGAGCGGTTGGTCGCACCGGAGAGGAGGAGCTTGTACTGGGTGTTGACGGTGTTTTCGCCGAGGCCGTTGGACGGCCGGGGCTGGAACCATTTCAGGTCGGGCGCTGCAGTTTCCTCGCCCTTTTTCAGGGGCAAGTCGTAGCGCTGGCCGATGAGTTCGGAGCCGACGACTTTGCCCTCGCTCCTGATCTCGGAGCCGTTGGCTTTGTCGTGGAAGAGGCCCTGTGCGACGCCGGTGACGGCGAGCGGGTAGAGCACGCCGCAGACCAGAGTCAGGATGACCAGGGCGCGCAGGCCGGCGCCGAGCAGCCGCGTGGTGCTTCGTACGGAGGTGTTCATGGTCGTCACCCGATGCCAGGGATGAGGGAGATGAGCAGGTCGATGAGTTTGATGCCGAGGAACGGTGCCACCAGGCCGCCGAGGCCGTAGATCCCGAGGTTGCGGCGCAGCATCCGGTCGGCGCTCATGGGCCGGTACTGGACGCCCTTGAGGGCGAGGGGTACCAGGGCGACGATGATCAGCGCGTTGAAGATGACGGCGGAGAGGATGGCGGACTCGGGCGAGGCCAGGCTCATGAGGTTGAGCTTGTCCAGGCCCGGATAGGCGACGGCGAACATCGCGGGGATGATCGCGAAGTACTTCGCGACGTCGTTGGCGATGGAGAAGGTCGTCAGGGCTCCCCGGGTGATGAGGAGCTGCTTGCCGATCTCGACGATCTCGATGAGCTTGGTCGGGTTGGAGTCCAGGTCCACCATGTTCCCGGCCTCCTTGGCGGCCGAGGTACCGGTGTTCATGGCCACGCCGACGTCCGCCTGAGCGAGCGCGGGTGCGTCGTTGGTGCCGTCACCCGTCATCGCGACCAGCTTGCCGCCGGCCTGCTCCCGCTTGATGAGCGCCATCTTGTCCTCGGGCGTGGCCTCGGCGAGGAAGTCGTCGACGCCTGCCTCCTCGGCGATGGCCCGGGCGGTGAGCGGGTTGTCACCGGTGATCATGACGGTCTTGATGCCCATCCGGCGCAGCTCCTCGAACCGCTCCCGCATGCCCTCCTTGACCACGTCCTTGAGGTGGATGACGCCCAGGATCCGGGCGCCCTTGTCGTCCTCGACGGCGACCAGGAGCGGGGTGCCGCCCGCCTCGGAGATGGCGTTC
The DNA here is from genome assembly GCF_050936705.1 of Streptomyces sp. CA-250714. Classification (NCBI taxonomy): domain Bacteria; kingdom Bacillati; phylum Actinomycetota; class Actinomycetes; order Kitasatosporales; family Streptomycetaceae; genus Streptomyces; species Streptomyces sp. CA-250714. The sequence continues at coordinate 191,289 of NZ_JBNJMI010000002.1, forward strand.
GCGGTGGCGTCGGCGTCGTCGACCACCTGCCCGCCGCGCTCCTTGACCCAGGTGAGCACCGAACCGCTCGCGCCCTTGCGGACCTTGCGGGCCGCGCCGTCCTCGGTGAGGTCGACGCCGCTCATCCGGGTCTGCGCTGTGAACGGCACCCACTCGGCGTGCTCCAGCTCGCCGGCGTGCCGCTCGCGCAACCCGTACTTCTCCTTCGCCAGGACGACGATCGAGCGGCCCTCGGGTGTCTCGTCCGCCAGCGAGGACAGCTGCGCGGCGTCCGCCAGCTCGGCGGCCGTCCTGCCCTTGACGGGAACGAACTCGGCGGCCTGGCGATTGCCGAGGGTGATGGTGCCGGTCTTGTCGAGCAGCAGCGTCGAGACGTCACCGGCGGCCTCGACCGCGCGGCCGGACATCGCCAGGACGTTGCGCTGTACGAGCCGGTCCATTCCGGCGATGCCGATCGCGGACAGCAGCGCCCCGATGGTGGTCGGGATCAGGCAGACCAGCAGCGCGGTCAGCACGATCAGCGAGGTCTGGTCATCGGCGCCCGCGTAGATCGCGAACGGCTTCAGCGTCACGACCGCCAGCAGGAACACAATCGTCAGCGAGGCGAGCAGAATGTTCAGCGCGATCTCGTTGGGCGTCTTCTGCCGGGCCGCGCCCTCGACCAGGTTGATCATCCGGTCGATGAACGACTCGCCGGGCTTCGTCGTGATCTTGACGACGATCCGGTCGGAGAGCACCTTCGTACCGCCGGTGACGGCGCTGCGGTCGCCGCCGGACTCCCGGATGACGGGAGCGGATTCGCCGGTGATCGCCGACTCGTCGACACTCGCGACGCCCTCGACGACGTCACCGTCGCCGGGGATGATGTCGCCCGCCTCGCAGACGACGAGATCGCCGACGCGCAGTTCGGTGCCGGGCAGCTGCTCCTCGGTCTCGCCGTCCTTCGAGAGGCGCCGGGCGACCGTGTCCGTCTTGGCCTTGCGCAGCGTGTCGGCCTGGGCCTTGCCGCGTCCTTCGGCCACGGCCTCCGCCAGATTGGCGAAGAGCGTGGTCAGCCACAGCCAGCCGGTGATCGCCCAGCCGAACCAGTCCCCCGGGCCCTTGACCGCCAGGGCCGTGGTGACGACCGAACCGACCAGCACCACGAACATCACCGGGGACTTGACCATCACCCGGGGGTCCAGCTTGCGGAAGGCGTCTGGCAGCGAGGTGAGCAGTTGCCGGGGATTGAACAGCCCTCCCCCGACACGCCCTTCGGTCTTGTGGCCGGTGGGCACGTCCTGGTGCGGCGCTCGGGTCGGGGTGGCGGCGTCCGAGGGGGACATAGCGCCTGGCTCCTCATGTTTCTTGACGTTCGTTGTCATGCCGCCAGCCCTTCAGCGAGCGGGCCCAGCGCCAGCGCCGGGAAGTAGGTCAGTCCGGTGATGATCAGGATGACGCCGACCAACAGGCCTGTGAACAGCGGCTTGTCGGTCCGCAGGGTGCCTGCCGTGGCCGGGACGGGTTTCTGCTCGGCGAGCGAGCCCGCCAGCGCCAGGACGAACACCATCGGTACGAACCGGCCGAGCAGCATCGCCAGTCCGATGGTGGTGTTGAACCACTGGGTGTCGGCGTTCAGTCCGGCGAAGGCGGAGCCGTTGTTGTTGGCTCCGGAGGTGTAGGCGTACAGGATCTCGGAGAAGCCGTGCGCGCCACTGTTGGTCATCGAGTTCGCCGGGGTGTCCAGGGCCATCGCCGCCGCGGTGAAGCCGAGGACCAGCGCCGGGGTGACGAGGATGTAGCAGGCCGCCAGCTTGATCTCGCGGGTGGAGATCTTCTTGCCGAGGTACTCGGGGGTGCGGCCGACCATCAGGCCCGCGATGAACACCGCGATGATCGCCATGATCAGCATGCCGTACAGCCCCGAGCCGACACCGCCTGGCGCGATCTCGCCCAGCTGCATGCCCAGCATGGTGATGCCGCCGCCGAGGCCCGTGTACGAGGAGTGGAAGGAGTCGACCGCGCCCGTCGAGGTCAGCGTCGTGGAGACGGCGAAGATCGACGATGCGCCGATCCCGAACCGTGTCTCCTTGCCCTCCATGGCTCCTCCGGCCACCTCGAAGGCCGGGCCGTGGTGCGCGAACTCGGTGCTCCACATGAGCACGATGAAACCGATCCAGATGGTCACCATCGTGGCCAGAATCGCGTATCCCTGCCTGAGGCTGCCGACCATGCGGCCGAACGTGCGCGTCAGAGCGAAGGGGATCAGCAGGATCAGGAAGATCTCGAAGAGGTTGGTGAATCCGTTGGGGTTCTCGAAGGGATGGGCGGAGTTGGCGTTGAAGTAGCCGCCGCCGTTGGTGCCCAGTTCCTTGATGACTTCCTGGGAGGCGACAGCGCCTCCGTTCCACTGCTGCGAGCCGCCGAGGAACTGGCCGACCTCGTGGATGCCGGAGAAGTTCTGGATGGCGCCGCAGGCGACCAGCACGATGGCGCCGATCACGGATATCGGCAGCAGGATCCGGACCACACCCCGGACCAAGTCGGCCCAGAAGTTGCCGAGTTCACCGGTGCGGGACCTGGCGAGTCCTCGTACGAGGGCCACCGCGACAGCGATACCGACGGCGGCGGAGACGAAGTTCTGCACCGCCAGCCCGGCGGTCTGTACGACGTGGCCCATGGCCTGTTCGCCGTAGTAGGACTGCCAGTTGGTGTTCGAGACGAAGGACGCGGCGGTGTTGAACGCCTGGTCAGGGTCGATCGAGGAGAAGCCCAGCGAGCCGGGCAGCGAGCCCTGGACGCGCTGGAGCAGATACAGGAAGAGAACACTGATCGCGGAGAAGGCCAGGACACCGCGCAGATAGGCGGGCCAGCGCATCTCGGCGTCCGGGTTGGCGCCGATGGCCTTGTACATCCACCTCTCGACCCTCAGGTGGCGGTCGGAGGAGTAGACGCCGGCCATGTAGTCGCCGAGCGGCCGGTAGGCCAGGGTGAGGGCGCCGATCAGTGCGACGAGCTGGAGTACAGCGGCGAGGGCAGGGCTCATGCTGTCCGCTGCGGCAGCAGCAATGGTCACCGTCAGAACCTCTCGGGGTACACGAGGGCGAGGACGAGATAGCCCAGCAGGGCGACGGCCACGATTAGGCCGACTACGTTTTCGGCGGTCACAGCTTCGCCACACCCTTGGCGATGAACGCCACCAGCGCGAAGACCGCGATCGTGGTGACGACGAAGGCCACGTCGGCCATCGGTTCTCCTGATAAGAGGTTCGGGTTGAGATGGACCCCTCGAGGAAAGCGCCTTTTCGGCCAGCTGCGTCTTCCGTTGACAGCTCTCTTACGGCCGCAAGCCCCCCTTTGACGCTTCCCTAACATTTCTCCCGCGCGACCGGCCCTGACCTGCGGCAACGCTGCTGTGGCCGGCTGACTCCGTCAGCGCGACGGCTCGCCGCGGCGGACCGAGCCGGGCGCCCTGGCGGCCGGATGGTCGGCGCGGGCGGAAGAGGTGGTGACCTTGACCACGACACGAGCCTAGGCAGGCTCCAAGGCCGCCGGCTGGGGTGTTACGCCGAGCGGTGGAGCCGCTTGGGGGCCGATGTCGTGCGGTGATCGGGGCGGCGGCCCGGGGCCCACAGCGCGCGTTGCCGGTGATCGCCCAACTGGCGACCCGATGCCGATCACAGCATCAGCGGGCGAGCGGGACGAAGACGTTGACGAGCAGATGGTCCTGGTGCCGGATGGGACGGGGTCTCAACGCCGTGCGTGGCGGATCTTCAGCCGTCCGAACCCCATGGTCCCGGAGATCCGGATCCTCGGCCCGCCGGGTCGAGAGGGCTGCCGGGCCTTGTAGAGCGTGTCCTTCCACCCGGTGTGCAGAGCCTCGGCGTCGACGATCGCGTCGCGGGGCACCGTGATCTTGCCGCTGCCGGTGCCGAGTTGGAGCTCGATGTCGACTACCGGATGCTCGATGACGGCCCGGGACAGGTCCAGGTGCACACTTCCGTATGCAGACTCGACCTTGAGGATGCGAGGTACCCGCCATGCACCGCGCCGCCGGATCCGTCCGCCGGCGGCGGCAATCGTGGACGTGGTGCCCGCATCTTCCTCCGGGAGCGAACCCAGAGCCGACTTGAGCTCGCTGCGCGTCTTGGCAGTGAGCACCTGGTCGAGGCGTCCGTCCATCTCCTCGTGCGAGATGTGCCCTTCGGCATACGCCTCCCGCAGGCGCTGCACGGCCGTCTCGCGGTCGTCTTCACTGATCAGCGACGGCGGGTCTTCCGACAGAGAGGTCACCGTCTCACTGTAGAGCCTGTCTGGGGGTCCCCCGGCCGAAGGCTGGGGGAGGATCATGGTGGCTTCGGAAGGCTGGGGGAAGAAGTCCCGGTCCACCACGTGCGCTTGGCCCGGTACCGAGGAAGCGCACGCATGCGCCGAGCCGCGCGATCAGTCGAATCGGGCGGCGAAGCGCCGCCGCAGGTCGGTGTAGTCCTCCGCGGGGAAGATCCCGGGAAAGGGGCCCAGCCGCACCAACTGCTGGTCCCACCCCTCGACCTCATTCATGTCCATGCCCCTGGCCAACCGAAGGGGATCAAATCGGGTGGATGCTTCAGTACCGCGGTGAACAGATCGGTGATGCGGAACTCGCCGCCCAGCTCCGGCAGACCCGCGCCGGGCGCACTCCACCAATGGTTGGCGAGCTCGCTGATGCGTGGGCTGTTCACGCATAGTCCGGAGCTGAGCACCACGCCGTCCCACTCGGGCAGGTAGCCGAACAGCGCCGGGGTCTTCTCGAAGATCTCGCCCAGCGCGCCGGTCAACGACCGGTCCACCGCCAGATGTGGGCAGTCCTGCGGCTCCTGCTGGGACTTGAGCAGCCGTTGCTCGATCGGAGTGGGGGCACCGCATGGGCCGACCCTAGCCAGGCGGCGCCGTCCTCGCCCACGATCTGCGGATCGATGATCTCCACAACTGGGACATGGTGTGCAGCTCGGCTACGAATACTCCCAAGCCCGCTCGGGTGCCGACCGCCTGCTACTGGCGGCTGCGGATGAGCAGATGGAGGAAGTACGGGGTGCCGATGACAGCGGTCATCAGGCCGGCGCCGAGCTGGGCCGGGGCGATCACGGTTCGGCCCACCAGGTCGGCGGTGCAGACGAGGGTGGCGCCGAGGAGCATCGCGACGGGAACCACTCGGGCGTGCTGCCGGCCCACGAGGGCACGGGCGGCGTGCGGTGCCATGAGTCCCACAAAGCCGATCGTGCCGGCGGCGGCCACGGCGGTGGCGGTGAGCAGGACGCTCAGGGCGAGGAAGCCGAGGCGCCCGCGTTCCAGGTGCAGCCCGAGGAGCTTGGGGGTGTCCTCGTCGAGTGACACCAGGTCGAGTTCCGTGCGCCGAGTGACCGCGACGAGTACGCCCCCGGTGAGTACGGCGGCGAGGGGCAGCACGTCGGGCAGGGTCCGGCCATAGGTGGAACCCGACAGCCAGGTGAGCGCCTTCGTCGCGTTGAACGGGTCGGTGAGGATGATGAGCAGGCTGATCACGGCAGTTGTCCCGGTGGCGACGCCGAAACCGACGAGCACGAGTCGGTTCTGCTGGAAGCCGCTCCGCGCGGCGAGCCCGAAGACGAGGACGGAACTGAGCGCGGCACCCGCGAAAGCGCCGCCCGCCAGGCTCCACGATCCGGCCATGGGTACCGTCGTCACGAGGAGCACGGCGCCGAGCGCGGCGCCCCCGGAGACGCCCAGAGTGCCGGGTTCCGCGAGGGGGTTGCGGGTCACGGCCTGGACGAGTGTCCCGGCGAGAGCGAGTGCCGCGCCCGCGAGGAGGGCGGCGAGGACCCGGGGTACCCGGGTGTCGAGGGTGAAGGTGATGGCCTGGCCGGCCCTGCCCTGTGCCCAGTTCAGCACGTCGCCCAGCAGCAGCTTGGCGTCTCCCAGCAGGACGGAGGCGATGGCCACGCCGACGACTGCGGCCGTCAGCAGGGCTGTGGTGGTGAGGAAGACGGCCCGGCTCCTGATGCGCAGCCGTGCAGTGGCGGCCGTTCCGGCGGAGTCCCCCACCCGCGTGGCCATGACGATGACGAAGGCGGCACCGACCAGGCTGGTGACGACGCCGGTCGGCACGGTGACGGCGACATCGGCGGGGACGACGGCGCGCAGTAGCACGTCCGAGCCGAGGACCAGCGCAGCGCCGATGATTCCCGCGGTCGGAACGCTGCCGCGGGTGCGGCCGAGTGCGCGGAACCGGCGGGCCAGTGGGCGGACGAGAGCGGGGGCGCACAGGCCGACGAAGCCGATCGGTCCGGTCAGGGTGACGGCAGCCGCGGAGAGGAGAGCCGCGATCACGACTGCGGTGAGGCGGGTGGAGCGGACCGGGACGCCGAGTCCACGGGCGGCATCGTCGCCGAGAGCCAGGGGGTCGACCCTACGGGCGAGGAGCAGCAGCCCGGCAACGCCGGCGACGCCGATCGGCGCCATCTGCAGCACGCCGTCGAAGCCGTTCTGGGCGATGCTGCCCTGGTTCCACTCGTAGACGCCCTCGGTCTCCTGGGGGAACAGCAGAAGCAGCCCCTCGGTGACGGCGGTGAGGCCGAGGGTGAGGGCGCTGCCTGCGAGAACGAGCCGTACGGTGCCCGCACCCGGGCCGGACAGCCCGAGCACGACCGCTGCCGCCGCGAGGCCGCCGGCGAACGCGATACCGGAAGAGGCGAACAGCGGAAGCGAGACACCGGTGGCGGTGGCCAGCCCGAGGGCCAGGTAGGAGCCCGCGTTCACGGCGAGGGTGTCGGGCGATGCGAGCACATTGCGGCACACCGCCTGCAGGGCGGCGCCCGCTGCGCCGAGCACGGTTCCGACGAGCAGCCCGGCCGCCGCCCTCGGCAGCCGCGAGGCGATGACGACGGACGCGTCGGTCGGGTCGGCCCGGCCGGTGAGCGCCTTCCAGACCTCGGCGGCGCCCACGGCGGCCGTGCCCTGCGTGAGGTCTACGAGGGCGAGGACAGCGACCAGCAGGGCCAGCGCGGCCGTCACCGCGGCCGTGCCCGTCCGGGACGTGGCCGCGGGCGGGGACGTGGCCGCAGACGGACGGGTGTCGGGAGTTGTCGCGGTGACGGCCATGGCGCTACTTCGTCAGCTCTGCGACAGCGGCATCGATGTACTGGTTCATCGACTCGGGGCCGCCGAACATCCAGATGCCGTCGGGCAGTCGGTGGACGTTGCCCTTCTTCACGAACGGCAGCGAGGTCCACACCTTGTCCTTGGCCAGGGGGCCGGTGAACGGCGTGCTGCTCTTGTCCTTGTCGTTGCCGATGTAGGCGAACTGGACATCGTCGTCCAGCTTGGTGAGCCCTTCGACATCGGTGGAGCCGAGGCCGTAGACCTTGTCGCCCTTGACCTTCCAGTTGTTCTTCAGGCCGAGCTTCTTGTTGATGGCCCCGATGAGCGAGCCGCTGGTGAATGGCCTGATCGAGACCTTCTTGGAGACGACGTATCCGTCGGCGAAAGCGAAGTTCGCACCGTCGAGATCTGCGTCGGCGAGTTCTCTACGGCCTTCGGCGATCTTCGCGTTGAACTCCTTCTTCAGCTTCGTGGCCTGCTTCGTGGTGCCCGTGGCCTTGGCGATGAGGTCCAGGTTCCCGGTCATCTGACCGACCGGGTCGGCGGCGTCTGCGGTGCGCACGTTCAGGACCGGGGCGACCTTGCGCAACTGTTTGACAGCGCCCGGCTTGAGGTCGGTGGTGGCGACGATGAGGTCCGGCTTCAGGGAGGCGATGGTGTCCATGCTCGGCTCACCACGGGTGCCGATGTCCTTGGGCTTGTTCTTGAGCGGGGCGGCTGTGTCCCAGGTCTGGTAGCCCTTGACGTCGGCGACGCCTACAGGGTCGACGCCCAGGGAGACCAGGTTCTCGACGACGTTCCACTCGGTTCCGACGACTTTCTTCGCCGGACCGTCGAGTTCGACCTTCTCACCCGAGGCGTCGGTGAGGGTGATGTGCTTGCCGGATTTCTTGTCGTTGTCGGCGGCCGGCTCGGTCGTCCCGCAAGCGGTCAGGGAGAGGGCCGCGGCGGTGGCGGCGGCCACGGTGAGCAGGAGGCGTCTCATGGGGCGGTACTGAGCCTTTCGCTTCGGGTGTGGTGTCGGCCGATCGCGCGGGTGCGCAACCGACCCGTGAGGGGGTCGGTATCGACTTCGATGCGGATGCCGTACGTGTCGGTCAGCCGCTGCGGTGTCAAGACGTCTTCGGGGAGTCCGTCGGCGACGATCCGTCCGGCGTGCAGCAGCGCGATCCGGTTGGCGACGGCCGCGGCCTGGTCGAGGTCGTGCAGGACGGCACCGACGGCGATCCCGTGGTCGTCCGCCAGGTCGCGTATGAGGTCGAGGAGTTCGACCTGGTACCGCAGGTCGAGATAGGTCGTCGGCTCGTCGAGGAGCAGGACACCGGTCTCCTGAGCGAGGCAGCCGGCGAGCCAGACCCGCTGGAGCTGGCCTCCGGAGAGATGTTCGGCACCCCGTTCGGCGAGCTCCACGATGCCCGTCATGGCCAGCGCGCGGTCCACCGCCGCCCGGCCGCCCGGGTCCGACCTGCCCCAGCGGCCCCGGTACGGATAGCGGCCGAACTCGACGACCTCCCGTACGGTCAGCCCGCTGGGAGTGGGCCGCCCTTGGGTCAGCAGGGCGACCCGGCGGGAGAACTCACGGGTGGTCAGAGCAAGGCCGTCGGTATCGGTGTCGATGATCAACGTGGCGGTCCTGGGCCGCTGCAGACGGGCGAGCGTGCGCAGCAGCGTCGACTTCCCGCTGCCGTTCGGTCCCACCAGAACGGTCACTTCGCCGGGCCGCAGCGTCAACGACGTGTCATGGACGACGTCGACGCCTTCGTAGGCGACGGTGACACCTGTGGCCGAAAGTTCATGACCGCGGGGCCGTCGAGGCGCGGAGGTCTGTTCACCGACATTCACGCTGGGAAGGTTAGCCTAACCTAATCCGACCTGGAAGAGTGGGGTCGGCAACCGGACACAAGACGAAATCTCGCCAAGGTTGGCAACGCCTTCCGAGTCGGACGGCATCGACTCTTGCCCCGCTACTCCCTCCCGCCTCCGACGAACATTAGGTTAGCCTTACCTCCACTTTTGGTCTTCGGGGGAAGCGAGCGACGATGAAGGCACAGCGCAGCGACCGGCGCGTGCTGCTGCGCGTTCTCGCGGGCGAGCGCCGTGACCTTGTGGTCGGCTGCTGGCTCGGCGCCTTCCATCAGATCGGCGAAGCCCTCATCCCGGTGCTGATCGGTTTCGTCGTCGACGGCGCCCTTGTGCACCCCGACGGGGCGACGCTGGCCCGCTGGGTCCTCGTGCTCGCTGCCGTTTACGTCGTTCTCTCCGGCAGCTTCCAGCTCGGCGCCCGCGCTGGTGAACGGGCCTCCGAACGGGCCGGGCACGCGCTGCGCATGCGGCTGATCGAGCGGGTGCTGGCCCCGAACGGCGGCGCGTCAACCGGCCGTCCGCCCGGGGTGCTGGTCACCGTCGCGACGGAGGACGCACGCCGTGCGGGCAACATCGCCATGGCGGTGACGCTCGGTTTCTCCGCCGTCATCGGGCTCGCGGCCGGAGCCGTCCTGCTGCTACGCGCTTCCGTCCCGCTCGGGCTGCTGATCCTGCTGGGCACCCCCGTGCTGATGGCGCTCGGCCAACTACTGGCCCGCCCCCTGATACATCTCAGCCACGCCGAGCAGGAGCGCGCGGCCCACGCTTCGGGGGTCGCCGCCGACCTTGTCGCGGGCCTCCGTGTGCTGCAAGGGCTACGGGCCCAGCGCGCGGCCTCCGAACGCTACCACCGCACCAGCCGTGCGGCGCTCGACGCAACTGTGCGCGCGGCGCGGGCCGAAGCCGTGCAGACGGGCCTGATGCAGGCACTGACCGGAGTGTTCATCGCCTGCGTCGCGTTGGTCGGCTCACGCCTTGTGCTCGACGGCCGGATCGGCCTCGGTGAACTGGTGGCCGCCGTGGGTCTCGCACTGTTCCTGCCGGGACCCTTGCAGGTCATCGCCTGGGCCACTGCCGAGTCCGCCCGCGCCCGGGCCTCGGCGGCGCGGATCGCCGAGGTACTGGACGCGCCGGGCGACATCTCCGCGAATCCCGGCAGTCCCGCGCCCATCGGCACCCCGAACGGCGATGCGGCGGCAACCGGGCGGCTGCGGCTGCGCGGGCTCACGCATGAAGGTCTGCAAGGGATCGAACTGTGCGTGGAACCGGGCGAGTTGCTCGGAATCGTCGTCACCGACCCCGCGCACGCCGAGGTGCTGGTGCGGTGTCTGAGCCGCCGTACCGACCCCGCCGCCGGCAGCGTCGAACTCGACGGCGTGCCGCTGTCCGAACTGTCCGTGCGCACGGTGCGCTCAGCAGTGCTGGTCGCCGAGCACAACGCCGTACTGTTCTCCGGTTCGCTGCGCGACAACGTCGCCGCCTCCAGCGCCCCCGCAGGCGAAGGCATCGACCTGGGCGCCGCGCTGTCGGCGGCAGGCGCCGACGAGGTCGCCGCCTCGCTGGACAGCGGCATGGACACACCCGTCGGCGAGCGCGGCAGGGCGCTGTCGGGAGGCCAGCGCCAGCGGGTCGCGTTGGCGCGCGCCCTGGCGGCCGACCGCGATGTGCTCGTCGTCCACGACCCCACGACCGCCATCGACGCGGTGACCGAGTCCCGGATCGCCACCGGTGTCCGGGACATCCGGCGCGGGCGTACCACCGTGCTGATCACCAGCAGTCCCACGTTGCTGGCCGTCACGGACCGCGTCGCGCTCATCGACGGCGGGCGCCTTGCCGACACCGCGCGCCACGAGGAACTGGTGCGCCGCAGCACCGTCTACAGAAGGGCGGTACTCGCGTGAGTACGACTTCCCGCCTCGACAACAGCGGGATATCCGGCGAACGCTGCACGCCGGAGGAGCGCGGGACATCACTGCGGACGGACCGTACGGACACGCGCCAGGACCGGGGCGGCATCCACGCGCACGGCCTTTCCGGCTCCGCAGCGGACGAGGCCGAGCCGGACCTGCTGCCCGTCGCGACCGGACGCCGTACCCGCGCCGCCGCTCGTGAACTGCTGCGCCCCGAATGGCGCAGGGCGGTGGCAGCCGGGGTGCTGCTGACTGCTGCGACCGCCATCGGGCTGCTCGCGCAGCCGTTGCTCGGCCGGATGGTCGACATCGTCGCCCGTGGAGGCGAGGCGAGCGCGCTGACTCTGCCCGTCGTCCTGCTCGTCGTCGTCGCACTCGCGCAGGGCGGCGCGACGGCGCTCGGCATGAGCGCCGTCGCCCGGCTCGGGGAGTCGGTGCTGGCGCGGCTGCGGGAACGGTTCGTCGAGCGTGCGTTGACGCTGCCCGCCGACCGGTTGGAGCGTGCCGGCGCGGGGGATCTGACCGCGCGGGTGACGGGCGATGTCTCGCGCGTTTCCGAGGCGGTCCGCTCTTCTCTTCCGGAACTCGCCCGTTCCGGGCTGACGATCGTGCTGACGCTGGGTGCACTCGCCCTGCTGGACCCGCGGTTCCTGCTGGCCGCGCTGCTCGCCGTCCCCGTCCAGGCCCTGACGGCCCGCTGGTACGTCCGCAGGGCCGTACCGCTGTACGCGCGCCAGCGGGTGGCGACCGGTGCACAGCAGCAGCAGCTGTTGGAGACCATCGGGGGCGCCGACACGGTGGGCGCCTACCTGCTGGAGGAGGAGCACACCGCACGTGTGGCGCGGCGTTCGCACGAAGCGGTGCGGATCACCCTGCGCGGTGTGCGGCTGGTGCTCGGCTTCTACGCCAGGCTGCACGTGGCGGAGTACATCGGGCTGGTCTCCGTGCTGTTCGCCGGCTTCGTGCTGGTGCGTGACGGGGCGGTGTCGATCGGTACGGCCACCGCCGCCGCGCTGTACTTCCACAGCCTGTTCGGGCCCGTCAACGCCGCCCTTGTGCTGCTGGACGACGCCCAGTCGGCGACGGCGGGGCTGGCGAGGCTGGTGGGAGTGACGGACCTGGCCGACGCCGACGCCGAGGACCCCGCAAACGAGCCCGCCCCCCTGCGCAAAAACCAACCGGCGCCTCACCATCGGGACTCCGGCACCGTCATCGCCGCGACCGGCCTCAGCCACTCCTACGGCACCGGCGCCCCCGTCCTGCATGACGTCGACCTGACGCTCAGGGAAGGCGAACAGGTCGCGCTCGTCGGCGCGAGCGGCGCGGGCAAGAGCACCCTCGCCCGCATCCTCGCGGGTGTACAGCCGCCCACCCGCGGCGAGGTCACGACTGCCGCGCCCCGGAACCCTCAGAGCCCGGCCACCGTGCTGGTCTCCCAGGAACTCCACGCCTTCGCCGGGCCGCTGGCCGAGGACTTGCGGCTCGCACGGCCCGGCGCCACCGAGGACGAGCTGCGTGCGGCGCTGGAAACGGTCGAGGCGCTGGACTGGGCCCTGGCGCTGCCCGAGGGCCTGCAAACAGTCATCGGCGAAGGCGCGTACGCGCTCGACGCCGTCAAGGCGCAGCAACTCGCCCTCGCCCGGCTGGTGCTGGCCGACCCTGCCGTCGCCGTCCTCGACGAGGCGACGGCGGAGGCGGGCAGTGCCGGTGCCCGGGCACTGGAGCGTTCGGCCCGGCAGGCGTTGCGCGGGAGGACCGCGCTGATCGTCGCGCACCGGCTCGCGCAGGCGGCCACCGCCGACCGGGTCGTCGTGCTCGACCGGGGCCGGGTCGTGGAGAGCGGTCCACACGAGCAACTCGCGTGCGCGGGTGGCCCGTACGCCGCGCTCTGGGCCGCCTGGTCCGGGGAGCGTGCACGCGCCGATCCGTGATGCCCATCCCCCGCAACGCACCTCCCACCCTGCTCCCCCACCTCCCTGGCCACTGAACCGAAGGGCTTTGCACATGCCTCCCCTCCTCCCCCGCGCTCGGCACGCTGCTGCCGCCACGTGCCTCGCACTCCTCCTGGCCGCCACCACCGCCTGCGGCTCCGGCTCCGACGACGAGGGCGGCGAGGGCGGTACCTCGGCGTCCTCGGCGGAGAAGGGCGCCTTCCCCGTCACCATCAAGCACAAGTTCGGCAGCACCACGATCAAGTCCGAGCCCAAGCGCGTGGTGACCGTCGGCCTGTCCGACCAGGACGCTGCGCTCGCGCTCGGCAAGGTGCCCGTCGGCACCACCGAGTGGCTCGGCGGCTACAAGGGCGCCATCGGCCCGTGGGCCAAGGACAAGGTGGGCTCGGCCGAGACGCCGACCGTGCTCAAGGACACCGGCACGGGACCGCAGGTCGAGAAGATCGCCAAGCTGCGCCCCGACGTGATCCTCGCGCTGTACGCGGGGCTGACGAAGGAGCAGTACCGCACCCTCTCGAAGATCGCACCCGTGGTGGCCCAACCCTCCGGGATCCCGGACTACGGCATCCCCTGGCAGGAGCAGACCGAGACGATCGGCAAGGCCCTCGGCCGGCCCACCAAGGCGAAGAAGCTCGTCGCCGCAGCGGAGAAGCGCATCGCCGAAGCGGCGTCCGAGCACCCCGAGTTCAAGGGCGCCACCGCGGTCATGGCCACCCCGTACCAGGGCCTGTTCGTCTTCGGCCCGCAGGACAACCGCACACGCCTGCTGAGCGACCTCGGCTTCGTCCCGCCCAAGGGCCTGGCCAAGGCCATCGGCAAGGACAAGTTCGGCGCGAAGATCAGCAAGGAGCGCACCGACCTCCTCGACAACGACGCCACGGTCTGGTTCATGACGTCGCCCGAAAAGGACGCCGCCAAGCTGCACAAGGACAAGCTGTACGGCGGCCTGAAGGTGGTCAAGGAGGGCCGGGAGATCAATCTGAAGGAGAAGAGCGACTACGCCCACGCCGTCACGTTCGTCTCCGTCCTCTCCCTGCCGTACACCCTGGAACGGCTCGTGCCGCAGCTCGCCGACGCCGTGGACGGCAAGCCGTCGACCAAGGTGCGTACCCCCGCGTCGGGCCGGTGACCGGGCGGTCCCGTGGCGTGCTGCTGTTTGCGGGGCTCGGCATGCTGCTGGTGGCGCTGTGTCTGCTCTCGCTCGGTCTCGGAGCGCTGAACATCCCGCCCACACGGGTGTTGGGCGCGCTGGCCGGGCACCCGGAGCCGGCCCGTGTCGAGGACGTCATCTGGACGGTGCGCGTGCCACGCACCGGCCTGGCGCTCGCGGCCGGCGCCGCACTCGGCCTGTCCGGCTGCGTGATGCAGGCGCTCACCCGCAACCCGCTGGCCGACCCCGGCATCCTCGGCGTCAGCGCGGGCGCCTCGTTCGCGATCGTACTGGCGGCGGGCCTGGCCGGGATCGGCTCGTTCCTCGGCTACATCTGGTTCGCCTTCACCGGGGCGCTGGTCACCTCGGTGACGGTCTATCTGCTCGGCCGGCTGGGTCGCTCGGGCCCGACGCCGGTGAAGCTGGCGCTCGCCGGGGTCGCCGTCACCTCCGTCCTCTCCTCCCTCACCAGCGCCATTGTGCTGACGGACCCGGACGCGCTGGACCGCTTCCGGTTCTGGTCGGCGGGCTCGCTTGCCGACCAGGACGGGGCGACCGTGCTGCGCGTCCTGCCGTTCCTGGCGGTCGGCGCCCTGCTGGCGCTGACGGTCGCGCCCGCGCTCAACAGCCTCGCGCTGGGCGACGACGTGGCGGCCTCGCTGGGGCGGAAGCTCGGCCTGGTACGGCTCCAGGGCGTGGCGGCCGTCACTCTGCTGACTGGTGCCGCCGTCGCCGCCATCGGGCCTGTGGTCTTCCTCGGCCTGGTGGTGCCGCACGCGGGGCGAGTCCTCGCGCAGTACGCCGGATTCGGGCCCGACCACCGCAAGCTGCTGCCCCTGTGCGGGGTGCTGGCCGCCTGTATGTTGCTCAGCGCCGACGTGCTCGGGCGGGTGGTGGCGCGACCCACCGAGGTCGAGGCGGGCGTCATCGTGGCGTTCCTGGGCGGTCCGTTCTTCATCGCCCTGGTCCGCCGCCGCAAGCTCGCGGAGGTATGAGCGATGCCCAAGTCCCTTCCTCCGGCGTCCGATTCCCTCGCGCCACGCTCCTTCCGGCTCCCGGTTCTGTCCGTATCCGGTGTGCTGCGGCCCCGGCTCCTACTGGTGTGCGCGCTGCTGGCCTTCGCCCTGGTGGCCGCACTGAGCTGGCACATCTCCGTCGGTGAGTTCGACGTGCCGGTGCCCGACGTGCTGCGCGCGCTGACCGGCTCCGGGGACGAGGGCACCAGGATCGTCGTCACCGAGCTGCGGCTCCCGCGCGCCATGGCGGGGCTGCTGGCGGGTCTGGCCTTCGGCGTGTCCGGGGCGCTCTTCCAGACCATGACCCGCAACCCGCTCGCCAGCCCCGACATGATCGGCCTCACCCAGGGCGCGGGCACCGCTGTCGTGGCAGGCGTCGTCCTCGGCTGGGACGGCGGCATGGGCCCGCAGACCCTCGGCCTGCTCGGCGCGATGGCGAGCGCGCTGCTCGTCTACGCCCTTTCATGGCGGCGCGGAACGACCGGCTACCGCATCATCCTGGTCGGCATCGGCATTTCCTGGGTGTGCATGAGCGCCACGGACTATCTGCTCGCCCAGGGCGGCCACCGTCAGGCGCAGTCCGCCGTCGGCTGGCTCGTCGGCAACCTCAACGGCCGCGACTGGCAGCAGGCGGGGCCGCTCGCCGTGGCACTGGCCGTTCTGCTGCCCACCGCGCTGCTGCTGGGCCGGCTGATGCGTACGCTCCAGCTCGGCGACGATGTGGCGGCCGGGCTCGGCACCCGCGTGCAGACGGTACGGCTGGCGATTGCGGTGACGGGTGCCGCGCTTGTCGCCTTCGCCACGGCCGCGGCCGGGCCCATCGCGTTCGTCGCCCTCGCCGCGCCGCAGATCGCCCAGCGTCTCGCCCGCGCCGCGGCACCACCGCCGCTGGCCGCCGGACTGACCGGCGCCGTACTGGTGCTGGTGTCCGACGTGGCCGCGCGCACCCTCATCCCCGACACGGAGCTGCCCGTCGGCATCGTCACCGGAGTGCTCGGCGCCCCCGTACTGCTCTGGCTGCTCATCCGCACCAACCGTGCGGGCTCAGGAGGCTGAACCCATGTCACACCCCGCGCACGTGTCCGGCCTGCGCGCCGACTCGCTGCACCTCGCGTACGACGACCGGCTCGTCATACGCGACCTCGACCTGGCTGTCCCCGAGGGCCGGATCACTGCCATCGTCGGCCCCAACGCCTGCGGCAAGTCCACGCTGCTGCGCGCCCTCGCCCGGCTGCTGACGCCACGCGAGGGCGTCGTACGACTGGACGGCGAGGAGATCCGCTCCATGCCGACCCGGCTGCTCGCCCAACGGCTGGGCATCCTGCCCCAGTCGCCCGTCGCACCGGAAGGGCTGACCGTCAAGGACCTGGTCACCCGGGGACGTTCGCCGCACCAGACGTGGTGGCGGCAGTGGTCCAAGGCCGACGAGCGGGCCGTGGCCGAGGCACTGGCCGCCACCGGCACCACCGACCTCGCCGAGCGCGCCGTGGACGAGCTCTCCGGTGGCCAACGGCAGCGCGCCTGGATCGCCATGGCCGTGGCCCAAGGCACCCCTGTCCTCCTCCTGGACGAGCCGACGACGTATCTCGACCTGGCCCACCAGATCGACGTTCTCGACCTCGTCGTCGACCTCAACCGGAACGAGGGCCGTACGGTCGTGATGGTCCTGCACGACCTCAACCAGGCGTGCCGCTACGCCGATCACCTCATCGCCCTCAAGGACGGCAGAACCGTGGGAGAAGGGAGGCCCAGCGACGTGATCACGGCGAGTGCCGTCGAAGACATCTTCGGGCTGAGCTGCGAGGTGACCACCGACCCGGTCAGCAGCACACCCCTCGTGATCCCCGTGGGCCGCCACCATGGAGCCATGGCCGCAGCGGCGGAGCAACTATAGGTCCCCCCGGTGAGTTGAGCTCCCCCGGCGCGAGCGCGTACAACTGCGGCAACAGGGTCTCCTGGATCTCGGTTGGCATCGCAAACCCGAGCTACCAAGAGGCCCTGTTCTCATGCCCGCGGCCCGCTGCGATCCGACCGAGACTTCCAGAAAGGGCGTGTGGCGCCGGCGACGACGGCACCACACGCCAATTGATGGTTTCGTCCCTACGACTTGATGGACGTCGTCTCTTTGCCGAACCCGTTGTTCGTCAGGTTCTTGTCGTCGCTGTCGGGATGTAGTTGTCGTGCTCGAACAGACAGAACGTCACACCCCGGAAACGCTCCGATATCGCGGCTCTCGCATCGGCCTGTGCGACCGAGCTCAAGCCAATGAGGCTCGATGCCCCCACCTACAGCGCGTTGACGGCGAGGGCAACGATGCGTTTCATACGCTTTCCCCTATCCTCTTGACCGCGCTAGAACCTGGCAGAGCTGGCCTTGTTGTCGAACCCGTTGTTGGTGAAGTCCTTGTCCTCGCTGTCGGGCCTGGCGGCGTAGCCCGACGAGCCCGCGCAGTTGGTCGCGTTGTACAGCCGCACCCGGTTGTTCGACGAGTTGATCATCGAACTGCCTTGGTTGTTGATGAGTCTGAGGTTGGCGCAGCCTGAGTCCCGACCGCTCTCCAGAGAGTTCCCGTCGAAGTCGTCATGCTGGTACAGGCAGAACTTCCCGTTGTGTCTGCACCGCTCCCAGAGATTGGCCCCAGTGTCGGCCTGCGCCGCCGGACTGAAACCCACAAGGCTCGCCGCGGCCAGCGACAGGGCACTGAGAGTGAGGGTTATCGTGCGCTTCATAAAGAAACCTTCCTTCGTGAGTAGCATGTGGCACCGAAAGTTCCGGCACCCCAAGCCGTTTGACGACATGGCAGTTTGAGAGGGCTCTCTTGGAGTGGCGCAGGACTCAACAGTCCGCCGCACCAGAAAATGGAATCTGCTTTCCGCAACGGTCGCTCGCATACCCTGCGAAGCGACTCACTCGGCCGAGTCCAGGCCAATCAGGACCGACACGCGCAGTGTTGGCGCTCTGACAGCGAGACAACTGGCCGCATCGACGTTTTCCCCTCTTCCCGCACGCCAGAAATCGATCGAAGTATAGCCGTGTGATCCCCGAGGTCTACCCTCTGCGAGCCGTAACTCCCCGATAACGAGGGCGAGTTGACCGATACGGAGGGGTCGGCCACTCCGGCGTGGAGCGCCTTGAGGAGTACTTCGCTCCCCACCGAAGAACCGCCCGCCTACGCCGTATCCGGGGCACCTCCCGGACGGAGTCTGGGGGAGGGTCGGGGCGCAGACCGGGATTCCGCTGGTCAGGGGCCGCCCAGCGGGCTGCCGGACCTGTTCACCGCCGAGGGGTTGCGGGCCAAGAACTGCCGTACGCGACGCTGCGCCCACTGCGGCCCCGACCCGCTGTAGGGCTTCGCACGTGGGTTGACGTTGGTGCCGCTGCACGGCATGGCAAGCCGATTCCGCCGCGGGCTCGACGGTGGTGACGACGGTGCCGACGAGGGCCACGGCTTGGGCTAAGGCGAGGCGAGGGCGGCGAGACAGTACTCGGCTGCCCCGCTGGAGCCTGGTTGCTCGTCGCTTCCTGCAGCCCCACCGCTCCGCGAGAAGCCCGCCAGTTCCAGCGGACGGCGAAAGAGACAAGCCAAAGACAAGGGCAAGGAGATCGCTCTCCTTGCCACTCTCAACGTATAGCGCAGTGGGGGGCTTGCCGCAAGGCCCGGGTCGCGGCGCAGAATCGTCGGCCGAGACGACCACGACCTGCGGAAATGGGGGGCACAACGTGCGTGTCTTGATGGCGACGTACGGGGGACGCCGTGACGTCGAACCCGTGGTGGGACCGGCAGTGCAGCTGCGGGTGCTCGGCGCGGAGGTGCGGGGTGCGGGGTGCCGCGCCGCCCCGAGAGGGCGGAGCGGACGGCCGACCCGTCGAAGGGACGGCAACCACAAATGAGGACGTACCCGACAAGAGGAGCGACAGAGCTGGACGCGCCAGTGATTCGACCGGCCACTGCAGTGCAACGGAGCACGGCTGCCTCGGAGGTAACGCAATGATCGAGCAGTACGTGTTGGATCTTCACGAGTGTGACGAGACGCAGGTCGCGGTCGTCGGTGGCAAGGGCGCGCACCTGGGTGCGCTGTCGCGGATCGAAGGCATCCGCGTGCCCGGGGGCTTTTGCGTGACGACGGGCGCCTTCCGGCGGATCATGGCGGAAGCGCCGTCGATCAAGGATCGGCTCGATCAGCTGTCGCGCCTGAGTCCGGACGACGGGGAGGCCGTCCGTACGCTCAGCGCGGAGATTCGCCGGACCATCGAAGGGGTTGCCATCCCGGATGATGTGGCGGCGGCGATCACCCGCGCGCTCGGCCGGCTCGGCGAGCACGCCGCCTGCGCCGTTCGATCCAGCGCGACGGCAGAGGACCTGCCGACGGCTTCCTTCGCCGGTCAGCAGGACACGTACCTGAACGTCGTGGGGCCGACGGCGGTCCTCCAGCACATCAGTCAGTGCTGGGCCTCGCTGTTCACCGAGCGGGCCGTGACCTATCGCCAGCGGAACGGCATCGACCACCGTACGGTCCACATGGCCGTGGTCGTGCAGCAGATGGTCTTCCCGCAAGCGGCCGGCATTCTGTTCACGGCCGACCCCGTCACGGGCAACCGGAAGGTCGCCACCGTGGACGCCGGATTCGGCCTCGGCGAGGCCCTGGTCTCCGGGCTGGTGAACCCGGACGTCTTCAAGGTGCGAGGCGGCGAAGTCGTCGCCAAGGCGATTGCCGCCAAACAGCGTGCCGTTCGCGCCCTGCCGGCCGGCGGTACGCAGGAAGTGGCGATCGACTCGCAGCGGCAGGAGCAGCCGGCGCTGACGGATGAGCAGGTCGTACGGCTCGTAGAGCTCGGGCGGCGGATCGAGGCGCATTTCGGCTGCCCGCAGGACATCGAATGGTGCCTGGTCGATGACGGATTCCAGGTCGTTCAGAGCCGGCCGATCACGACACTGTTCCCCATCCCCGAGGCCGACGACCAGGAGAATCACATCTACGTCTCCGTCGGTCATCAGCAGATGATGACCGACCCCATGAAGCCCCTCGGACTCTCCGTGTGGCAGCTGACAGCCATGGTGCCGATGCAGGCGGCCGGCGGGAGGCTGTTCGTCGACGTCACCCGGCGCCTGGCCTCGCCCGCGAGCCGCGCCGGCCTCCTGGACCTCATGGGGAGAGGAGATCCGCTGGTCAGGGACGCGCTGGAGACCGTCCTGGACCGCGACGATTTCGTCCCGTCGCTCCCGGACGCGGGCCCCGGCGGGCCTCCCCCAGCCCCGGAAAGTACCCCCATGGCTGGCCGGGCGCCCGCCCCGATCGAGACCGATCCGGCCATCGTCACCGAGCTGATCGAGCGCAGCCAGGCATCCATCGCCACCCTGGAGCGCGACATCCGTACGAAGACCGGACCGGCGCTGTTCGACTTCCTGCTGGAGGCCTTCGAGGAGCACAAACGAGTCCTGGGTGATCCGCTGAGCATGCAGGCGCTCATGGCGGGGATGGAGGCCACGTGGTGGCTCAACGACAAGCTGCACGAGTGGCTTGGCGAGAAGAACGCGGCTGACACGCTCACGCTGTCCGCCCCCGACAACGTCACCTCGGAGATGGGACTGGCGCTGCTCGACGTCGCGGACGTGATCCGGCCCCATCCGGAGGTGGTGGCGTTCCTGGAGGGCGTCGAGGACGAGGGCTTCCTGGACGAGCTGGCGAAGCTCCCGGGCGGGACCGAAGCACGCGACGCCATAGAGAACTACCTCGACCGGTACGGCATGCGCTGCGTCGGGGAGATCGACATCACCAGACCACGGTGGCGCGAGCGCCCCACCACGCTGGTGCCCGTGATCCTCGATAACGTCAGGAACTTCGAGCCGGGCGCCGCCGAGCGGCGCTTCGAGGAAGGCCGGCGGAAGGCGCAGATGAAGGAACGGGACGTTCTGTCACGCTTGCGGGCCCTGCCGGACGGGGACCGGAAAGCCGACGAGGCCAAGCGGATGATCGACCGCGTCCGAACCTTCATCGGGTACCGGGAGTATCCGAAGTACTGCATCGTCAGCCGCTACTTCGTCTACAAGCAGGCCTTGCTTGCCGAGGCCGAGCGTCTCGTGCAGGCAGGCGTGCTTCCCGAGAAGGAGGACGTCTTCTACCTCACGTTCCAGGAACTCCACGACGTCGTGCGCTCGAACCAGGTGGATGACCAGCTCATCCAGCAGCGCAAGGACGCGTTCCGGTCGTACCACGCGCTCACACCGCCCCGGGTGCTCACATCGGATGGTGAGGCCGTCACCGGGGCGTACCGGCGCGACGACGTACCGGCCGGCGCCTTGACCGGCCTACCGGTTTCCGCCGGGACCATCGAGGGAAGAGCCCGCGTCATCCTCGACATGGCGGAGGCCGATCTCGAAGCGGGCGACATCCTGGTCACGACCTTCACGGACCCCAGCTGGTCGCCGCTGTTCGTCGGAATCGCGGGCCTGGTGACGGAGGTGGGCGGTCTGATGACCCATGGAGCAGTGATCGCCCGGGAGTACGGCTTGCCGGCCGTCGTGGGCGTGGAGCAGGCCACCCGCCTGATCCGGGACGGGCAGCGGATCCGCCTGCACGGAACCGACGGGTACGTCGAGATCCTGTCTTGATCGACCGTGGAATCGCTGCGGGCCGTATGGAACCGGAACGGTACGACCTTCTGCGCGGGCTGTTGCATGAGCTGGGGCAGTAGGTCGGCAGGGTGTAGTGGGAGGGAGGGGCGTCACCGCCGCGGACTGGCGCGCGCTATGCCCGCTCAACGCAGTGTGGCCGGGGCCCGGTTGTGTGGTTCGGCGTCAGGTGAGGGCTACGGCATTGAGGTTCCTGCTGTTGAGGTGTGTGGTGATCGTGCCTTCTGGGCTCAGGCCGAGGCCGCAGGGTGCCTACAGGCGCGCCTTGAAGGCGGGTAAGCCGTCGTCGGAGTCCTGGCCGCCGCCGGCCATGTGCGCGGGGTGGTCCTCGACCCTTCCCCTGCTGCACGCCGTCTTCGGCGTCACCGTGCGCCCCACCGGCCGTCCCCCTGGTCGGCTTCTCCGCCTGCGGCACCCTCGATGACATTCCCTCCAGCACCACTACTGGTCGCCCGGGCGCCGGTCGTAGACCGCGCACGGCCCCGGACCCGGACTGGGCAACGCGGCACTGCCGACGGCTAGTGGCCGTTCCGGCGGCAGACTTTGCCAAACGGTCGACCACTTGCTTTTCCTGGTCAGATAGCTTTCACGGCATCCATTGATCGTTATGTGCGGGCTCATTCGGCATGACCGACCGGGTCCGTGAGGAGGGGTGTGCCATGAGTGCGGTCAACCTGGCGGAGACGGCGGCCGGTCTGCCGACGGCGTGGAGTTCTCGCACGTTGGGTCTGGTGGGGGCGGCCTGCGTGAAGGTGCTGCGCATGGATGAGCTGCCGGTCGAGGAGGAGAGCCATGAGGCCGCCGAGGCGCTACTGGTGCTCGACGGCCGGCTGGAACTGGAGGTGGACGGTATGCCGGTGTCGGTGCGGGCGGGCGAGCTGTACATGGTGGCGGCGGGAACTGCACACGCGGTCCGTCCCGGGAGCCGGGGCACGTTGGTGATCGTGGAATTGGCGGAGGAGTGAGGCTCTTCAGGGCGCCCTGGCCGGGGACTTGGTGGGCCAGGTGCGGATGGGTGAGTGCGGGGCGAAGTCGGTCTTCGGTACGGCCCGGGCATTGTGTCGGCGCACGTAGGCGGCGACGGCGATGCTCTGTTCGTGGTGGCTACGGTGGGCGGTGCCGTCGTTGGGCAAAGGGGCGCAGGGTCGGCGAACTCGGGCTCGATCCAGTCCAAGGAGCGGGCCGCGGGGGGGGCAGCGCTGAGCCGTTCCGCTGGCTCCGGGTTTGTCGGTCGCTTCCCACTGGGCGAGGCAGGCGGCTGCCAGGGCGGTGGAGAGCGTCGTCGTCGACGGGCTGCCCGGCGGAATGGGGGCGACGCGCTGCCGAGTTCGTCAGGCCGCTGTTTCCCAGCCGTGTCCTCGGTGGGGAAAATCCGGCGGAGGCTACCGCCCTGGCCCTGCGACACGATGCCCCGCCAGCGCATATACGCGCGGCGGGGCTCTCACAGGCGCGCGTACATGCACTGGGCGAATGCGCTCCCCCAGCCACCGGCCTCGGCGAGATGCTCCGCTGTCGCGGCTCGTCCGTTCGCCTGCTCCGTCAGTCGACGCGGTCGCAATTCTCTGTGGAGTTGTTGTGGTTCCGCCACTGTGCGATGTCCCGGCTGCCGTCTACCTCGTTGCCGTTGTTCAGCAGACGGATACGGAAACGGAAGCAGTCTCCCTCTGCGAGGTTGAATGGCTGTTCGAGTACCTCGCCCCTCGTGGCACAGACCTCGTCGCCTGACGCTTGCAGGTCGTACTCCACCTGGTCCGGGTCTTTGGTGACGTTCCAGATCTTCAGGTCGGCCCGCGCACCGTCCGACTGCTTGTCGCATAACTTGACTTCGTCGCCCCGAGGCCAGAAGTCGACTCTTGCGCCGTTGGCGCCGGAGTCGTTCGTATACATCCAGTGGTGCGGTTCCGCCGCCTGCGCCGGGCTCGCCGTCACCGCGACGGCCCCCAGGCACGCCACACCTGTAGCTGCCGTACGTATCCATCGCTTCTGCATGTGCGCTCCTTCCTTTTGTTGCTGTCAAGAATGTCCCGCCGTGCGTTGTCAGGAAAGGTTCGAGGACTTTCACCCCTCTCGGGTGGGGTAATTGGCCGCGCGCCACCGTCGCCGACTGGCAGGTGCTCGGTCCAGCGGGGAGCGGTGACCACCACGTCATGGTCGGCCCCCCCACGCGAAAGTCTCATTGGGGCCGACTTCGGAGTGTTCGGTTGTGCAGGCCTTGATGGTGGGGGCCGGGGTGAGGGGCGACGGCTTCGGGGGCGCCGGTGGCGTGGAGCCCGTCGGGGTCCTGGCCGTGGTCGCGCGACAGGCGGGCCGGAAGACGAGGCTCAGCCAGAGCCAGAGGCGCGGGAGGGTTTGCCGTCACGGGTGAGGGCGGCGTAGCCGATAGCTGACGAGACGGCCGTCGCGGTGGCAGGCAGGGTCGCGGCGGCGGCCGGCCTGCATGCGGAGTGCCCGGTTCCTGCTCTCGTACCGGCCGGGGTGGTGGATGCGGAATGGGCGGGCTGCTACGGGAGTTGAGACCGGTATGACGACTGACCAGCGCACCATCACCAACCCGGCCGACCTTCACGACCCGACGCCGTTCGGTTACAGCCATGCCGTCTCGGCACCCGGTGAACTCGTTTTCATCGGCGGCCAGTACGCCTCCGATGCCACCGGCGCTCCGGTGCCCGGTGACTTCGCGACACAGGTGGACCTGGCGTTCGACCGGCTGCGGTCGGCGCTGGCGGGGGTCGGGCTCCGATACGAGCATGTGGTCCGCCTCGGTACCTTCATCGTCGACCACGACCTCGACAAGCTTGAAGTCCTCGGCAAGGCCCTGCACGCCCGTTTCGGCGACAGGCTGCCCGCCCAGACGCTGAGCGGCGTGGCCTCGCTCGCGCTGCCGGGAATGCTGTTCGAGGTGGATGCAGTGGCGGTGCGGCCGTAGCGGATGCGGCGCGTACGGAAGGCCTGATTCCGCCGTGGGTGGCTCTGTTCCGGTTATGCGTCGGCGGTGGGAGGCGTTATGGCGACCGGCACCGCTTGGGCGGGGCCGGTCGTCGTGTTGTGCGGAGAAGAGCTGTCGGGCCGGGCGCGAGTGGCGCGGGGCGTTCGGGTGTCGGTGCATTGAGGTGTCCGCGAATTCCTCGGCCGACGTCGGGAGAGCCGAAGCCGTCCAGCCAGGGGGGGTCGAGGAGGCCGACCGGTGTTGCCGGTCGTTTGCCGGGGGCCTTGAGAGCTAAGTTCTCATGGGCCTGGCCTTCTCAGGTGAGCGCGGCGGCTGCCCGGGCGTTGACGATCGAGCCGTTGCTCCCGTGCCGGATGCCATAGCGGGTTGGCTGGGTGAGGGCGATTGTGGCGGTGTCGTGCGCGGCTGCTGCTTGTTTCATCTGGTGGTGGTGTCGACGCGCATGCGCACCTGAAGCCTGTTGCAGAAGGCTGTGGTCGGGCATTTCCCTTGCATGGGTCGAGCCGATCTAGGGGGAGGCGTTCACTGGGCCTCGGGTCGATCAGTCCGGGCGGCTGCTGAGTGCGGTGCGGAAACGGGGCGGCGGGGGTTGCGGGTGGCGACGTCCGTGACGGCTGCTGCTGGCTGGGCGGGTGCTGCTGGTGGCCGTCTACTACCGCCCGAACCTCACCAAGTGGCAGCTCGCCCCGCTGTTCAGTACATCGCCAGCCGCCGTGTGCCGAGGATACACCCGCTGGGGCCGCTGCTCGCGCTCGAGCCCGTTCGGGCCCCAGCCGACACCGCCGAGCGGCCGTCGATCGTGGACGGGTCCCTCGTCCCGGTGCTCGACCACACGGTGGGCGCCTCCTCCCGCAACTACCGGCTTTGCGAACGGGCAGGTCATCGTGGACCGGACACCCGCCTCGCGGTGGCGAGGGCCCGCCCCGTGCCCGGCACCACTGCGGATGCGACAGCATGGCGGGACCGAGCCTGGCCGGGCACCGCTGGGCGCCGCCGGGCTCGGCGACGGCGCCTATCAACACAGGCCTGATCGTCCCGCACCGCAAACGCCTCGGACGAACGCTGCTGAAAGGCGAGGAACAAGACAACGCTGCCCATCGCAAAGGTCCGTGCACGCGCGGAGCACTTCTTCGGCTGGATGAAGAACTACAAGATTCCGCGCGACTTACCGACAGCGCGGCGACGGCCTCCACCACACCGTCCAGGCCGTCGCCCCATGCACAACCTCGCCCTCACTGCATGACCAGACACGCCAACAGCCCGGTTAGGGCTGCGTGATCACAGCCTTCTGGAACCCGCTCTATGGCGCGTTTCGAAAGTGGGTCTCGGCGATGCGCGCGCTTTACTCCGGAGGTAATCGTCTCGGCTGGCCTGCGCTGGCTAGGTTGGTGATCTCGCCGCGTGAGCAGAAAGCGGGACCATACGGAGAGGTCGGTCATGTCAATAGCCTCACCTGCAAACACACGAACTGCCGTTGAGGAGCTGCTGCGCCGGATCGGTGAGGGCGACCCCGAGCGCATCGCTGAGCTCTATGCCGAGCAGGGCGATTGGAAGCTGAGCTGGCCGGAGGCCGAGCACGGTCGAACTGCCACGCCCTGGATCCGCCATCGCTCCTCCCGGGCCGACGCAGCCAGCCACTATCGCGAACTTGCCGAGCACCACGTGCCGGAGCAGGTGGGGACCGAGATCGAGCGCATCCTCATCGACGGAAACGACGCGGTCGTGCTCGGCGAGATTCGCCAGACCGCTCGCTCCACCGGACGTGCGTATCGAGCGCGTTTCGCTATGCATCTCACCTTCGAAGACGGCTTGGTCATCCGGCACCACATCTATGAGGACAGCCTCGCCGTTGCGCAGGCATTCGACGCCGAAGACAAGTGAAAGCCACCAAGGCAGGCATGAGGATGCTCGTCAACACCCACTCGTTGACGGCTTCGACGACGGGCGTTGCCTCGCAGCCAGCGGCGAGTTCCTCGTACGACGCGACCGCCCAGTCTCTCGAGGCGGTTGATGCCACACTGCCACGTGATGCTCCCGGTAGTCGGAGCTGTCGGACTTCGGCGGACGACCGCCTGGGGTGCCGAGCTTCCCGCGGTGCGGGACGGCGACCCCGACCGCTTCGTCTCATCTCGGCGTCGCTCAACGACACGAAGGTGTCGATCAGCACGCAGCCTCAGGGGGCTGCGTGCGGCGCAGCTCGACAGCGCCACCATAGGGACACCGGCCGAGCGGGAGGGAGGGGGACGCCGGTAGCTGTGGTCCCCCCATCCCCCGGCACACCCGCCGACGAGCGGACCGCGTCCCGCTGCTGCCCGCTCAGCCCGGCCCCGTCGGGCCCCAGCTGTCACGGACGGTCCTGCCGCAGGCCAGCCGGACCAGGTCCGCGGCGAGCCCCATCGATACGGTATGGAGGTACTTCTGCCCCCACAGGCAGGAGCAGACCGTGACGGAAGATCCGACGTTGATTTCGAAGTCGGCGGCGGTGTTGCGCCGTAGCCGCGCACCCGACCCGTGCTCCTCGTACTGCCGCGTGTACTGCTCAGCCCGCCGTGGTGATCCCGGAACAGGTTGCGAGCCCTCGCCAACCCACACACCCGCCAGTTCCTCCACCCGAGGCACGCGCCACGAACGCGGGAGCGGCGTAACAACGTCGGAAGCCTCCACCGCCACCATCGACACCGACAGACCGACCGGTCGGTCAATCACGCCCTATTCGATGTGGCTGACGGCGGCGGAGAAGTGTCACTGGAGGAGTAGAACCGACGCCGTCCCGTACGCGACGAGTACCTCGACGGCGGGCGGGAACTGCTGACTCGCCAGGACCCGAATGCGGCCCGGCACCTGGCTGATGGCCGCACCACCGCACACCAAGCCCCGTACGCATCGAGCCGACCTCCTGCGGTGCCCCGGGAAGCGCCCGATCCGAGCGGCGCCTCCCGGGCACCGGGTGATCGTCCCAGCGGCAGGTTCCGAGGGCTCGCTCGCCGACAAGCCAGCTCTCATCACCGGAGGCGGCAACGCAACTCTTCGACGACGCCCTCCCGGCCACCGGCCGAGCCCCAAGCTCATAATCCTCCGACGCGTCGTTTCTTCCGCTGAACCCCCTCAGGCACGCATGGGGGCGGAGCGCTCTGCGCACCAGATCCGCGCCTGCGGACGGTTCAGCTGCCAGGCCGCGACCAGAAGGCTGCCGCACGACACACCTATCATTGCCACGTTGCCCCACCAACCGGCATCGCCGTACTGGTCGTTGTCGCTCATGAAGACGGTGAGCACGAGCATGCCCCCGGCGCCGAGGCCGATGATGCCCATGAGCTGCGTCAGGAACGCGTGCACGCGCGGGTGGCCGCCTTGCCAGACCGCCCGTAGGAACAGTGCGGCGACCACCCCCACCGCGAGCAGGCCCGCGATCTGCTTCCCCAGCTCCCCAGCATCGGCTTTCACGATGCCGCAGACGACGATGAAGGCCCAGTACGCGCTCGACAGCCACACACCCACGGTGACCGACCGCGGCCTGGTCATCGACACGGACGCATCGACGCCGTATGTGCCTGCCTGCATCTGCTCGTTCATGCCTTGCCGATCCCCCGTGATGTGAGTCGTGAACAGCGGAAAAATGCGCGCCGGCAAGGGTAGGTCGTCCGCTCCGACGAGTCACCCGCCCCTCCCCCGGCACAGGGCCGGGGTCCCTGAGGGCCACTGCTGTGGTGGCTGTCGTGTCGGCGAGGCTGTTCAACTCAGCGCGCGTTGAGGGATCTCCGTCCGGCTTGGGACATCGAGGGCTTTCCCTCCAGGAGAGGTCACGGACTGCCCGCGGACGCATACGACGACTGGCCGACGCCTGGTGCTGCAGCAGGGGCGGTTGAATGTGCGGATCACGTTGATGGTCATGTACGTGAGTGCCGACGTCGTTTCGATACGGGAGGGGAGTCACTCGCGCTCCGGCCGCCGCCGACGTGACGGCTCCTGAGGGGGATCGGATCGGAAACGGCCGAAGCGGCAACGGGCCGATCCGATCTTCGTTCCCGTTCGGGCGGTAGCCCCGAGTCCCGAGGAATGCCGGGTCTGCCTGAAAACCAGGCCTGCCGTTAGGCCCGTTCGCGGCCGAGCCGACGGCCCGCGCAGCCAGCCCGATTGCGCAGTGCTGTGGGACTCGGTGCGGGCGACCCGCTGCTACGCCGCGCCCGGCAACCGACCGAGCGCGAGGCGCGGGAGAGCTGCGGTATGTCACGGAGGCCAAGGCCAGGGGACGTGCGCGGCAAGCCGGTCCTCGATCTGGCCTCCGGCACCGGCTTCTTCAGCGGGGAGTTCATGCGGCGCGGCGCCGCGGAGGTGCTCGGAGTCGACATCTCCGGTGAGAGGGTCGCTGCACAGGGCGTTGGAGGAGCGCGAGCCGCTCGGTGTGCGCGACAAGGTGGGCGATGTGGCCGAAAGCGGCGCTTCGACGTTGCGGTCCAGCTGCTCAACTACGCAGAGGTCGTTGCCACCATAGAGCGGGATCACGGCGCTGCTCGACCCGCCGATCTCGTTCGTCACGACCCACCCGCGCCGTGGGGTCTACGAAAGGTGTCTGCGGGCGGCCGGATGCAGCGAGTTGACCTGAGCTCCTTGGAGGTGTCCGACGCCGATGTACGCAGGTTCGGTGCGGGCTTCTGAAGATGCTGCGCTGCCGCGGCCGACCACCGACCGTGCGCCCGGTGGGCCGACTCCCCTGGCCGAGAACTTTCCTCGGAGCGGCCATGAATGTTCAGTGTTCGATCAGGATTGGCTGGCGCTCGGCAATGATTCAGAGATCAGCTCAGGAAGGCTTGGAGGCGGGTTTACGTTCCTTTCGTGAACTTTGGTCCAGTACCGGATGAGGTCGTCCACGCAGAGCGGATGATGCCCATTATCCCGGTTTCCGGCACAACGCCCTCCGCCCGGCGTTCCTTCCTCCGTACCGCGCTCGCCGGCACCGCGGCCTTCGGCACCGGTCTCGCCGTCAGCGGTCGCCCCGCGGCTGCCGTATCCCCCACTGCTGCTCCGCGCACGCGGCCCGCAACCGCCGGGGAGGCACTGCGGGAGCTGGCGGCGGGCAACAGGCGCTGGCGTACCTATCACCAGCAGCATCCCGACGAGACGCCCGCCGTCCGGCAGATACTGACGGTCAGCCAGCACCCGTTCGCCCTCGTACTCGGCTGCATCGACTCCCGGGTGCCGCCGGAACTCGTCTTCGACCAGGGCCTCGGCGACCTGATGACCGTACGCAGCGCGGGCCAGGTCCTCGACGAGGCCGTTCTCGGCAGCCTTGTGTACGGCGTGCTCGAACTGGGCATCCCGCTGCTGGTGGTACTCGGCCACCAGTCATGCGGGGCTGTGAAGGCCGCGGTCCGGGCGGACGAGTCGGGCGAGGAGCTTCCCGCCCACATCCAGTACGTGGCCGACCAGATCAGTCCGGCCATCGACCACGGCAAGGAGGGCGATGCGCGCGTCGCCGCGACGATCGACGCCAACGTACGGCTCGTCCGCTCGCGGCTCGCGGTGGAGCCGGATCTCGCCGCCGCGGTGAACTCGGGGTCACTGGCCGTCGTCGGCGCCCGCTACGAGCTGACGACCCAGCGGGTACATCGGGTTAGTTGAACCAGGCCGGAGGGAGGGCGACCACCGGAGTCGCCTCCGGGTTTCGGGGCACTGCTGCACGCAGGCTCGCAATCGTCCCGCTGCCGGAATCTTGTGCCGGTCAGCCGCCCGCCACAGCGGGCCGGTTGGCCGAGATGCGACCGCCGCGTCTTGGGCGATTTCGCTAGCAGGACCCCGAGGGCGCCCCTGGGAGCCTGCACTGGTGACTGCTGGTCGGGGTATCTGGGTATGCCGACCGCCTTCTGGGGGTGCGGGCGAGATGACCGACGGCGCACGGAGCGGGCCTCCGGCCGACACCAGCGCGTTCCTGCTCCTGCTCACCGTGACGGAAGGCGTCGGCGTCGTGCTGATGGGAGCGTTCATCCCGAGCCGCATCCGGAATCTCCCCGTTGGACCACGGTCTGGCGCCGCGGGGCCCCCTCATCAGGCTCGCCGTCGCAGCAGATCTGGCTGGCGTCCTCCGGCGGCGGCGCCCACCACACCATGCCCGACCCGCCGGCTGATCGAGGCGTCAGGGACGGTGGCTTTCCTTCCGCGCTGCGCAGGCACGCAAGGCACAGGGCGAGGACTCCTTGTCAGCGACGACCCGCTCCCGGTCTGCGACGAGACCGGCCACCGGCCAGCCCTGGCCGGGAGATGCGAACGCTGCCGGTCACGGCTTCGGCCTGCTGGCGGGCCCAACTGCTCTCCGACGACGATCGACGCTCCGCGGAAATTACCTACCATGGTGGCCGGAAAGAGCGGAGACTCGCCTCATGGCTGATATGGGGTCGTTCCGGGAGGCGGTCACCGCGTGGGCTGCCGGTGGCCGCGGCGAGCCCGCACGCGAGCTGGCCGCGCGGCTGTCCGTTCGGGCAGCCGTCCTGCTCGAAGGACCGAGCGACGTCGCAGCCGTCAACGCGCTGGCCGCGAGTCGCGGTCGGGACCTGGCGGCCGAAGGAGTATGTGTCCTGCCGATAGGCGGTGCGATGAGCGTCGGGCGTTTCACCCACCTCCTCGGTCCACCCGGGCTGGGCCTCCGCCTCACGGGACTGTGCGACGAGGCGGAGCGTCGCTACTACGCCCGCGGCTGGGAGCGGGCCAGCGCGGCACAGCAAGAGTTCTTCGTCTGCGCGGCGGACCTGGAAGACGAGCTCATCCGCGCTCTGGGCGTTACACGGGTGGAGGAACTCGTCCGGGCGGAGGGCGATCTCCGGTCCCTACAGATCTTCCTGCGCCAGCCCGCGCAGCAGGGGCGTAGTTCACAGCAGCAGCTGCGGCGCTTCCTCGGCACGAAGAAGGGCCGCAAGATCCGCTACGGGCGCGTCCTCGTCGAGGCCCTCGACCCCGACCGCGTACCCGCCCCACTCGACGGCCTGCTCGCCAGCCTCTGACCGCTGGGTGACGTCAACCCGGTGTCGGGCGAGACGCCGGACAGCGGAGGAACGGCGAAGCGAGCTGCCGCATGGTGAGCTCCGTCCGGTTGTAGGCGGCCACCGGGAGGACTCGTTCGGCCAGGGGCAGTTGCTGCGGGAGGCCGTCTCCAGCTTTCACGGCCGCATCCCCGGACTGCCCCCTCCGCAGACGGTGCCGCGAGCTCACACGTGCAGGTCCGCCTGACGGAGAACGTGAGGCGCAGATACGTGCCCGTCGCGCAGGACCGACGCTTCTACGAGCACGGCGATATCGGCAGCCAGCGAGTGGTCGGCACCTTCTTCCGCCAGCCAACGGGCTGCGGCCACCGTGCCGTAGGTGGACCAACCGCCGATGAGTACGACGCGTCTGCTTCGGTTGAGGGGGTTCGGGGCTCTGACGACATAGCCGCAGTCCCTGGTGACCTCACCGTCTGCGGCTTCTCCCCGATAGGCGGTGCCGTCCCAAGTGATCTCTCCCCCGCCCAGCCGGAAGGGAAGCGACTCCGTCATGGCGGCCAGGAGGCGGCGAGCGACCTCGTTGTTCTTCGATCCGCCGAGAACGAGCAGGTCGTGCTCCATCTCATGGCCCGGCAGATGGGCGGACAATCGGACCTTCTCCAGGTCGAGTTCTCGGTAGGCGTGAGTGAGAGAGGGGATCAATAGGGACAGGGCCCGGATCTGGCCCAGACCGGCCACGGGGCGCTGGTATCGGCCCGTATCCACGTGTGCGGTGTCGAGGACGACAGAGAGCTCACTCGCCCCCGTATACCGCCACGTTCGGCGCGCGGGGAGCCGCCTGACGAACAACCAACGCGCCAGCCCGGCGATGCTGGTGAGCAGCGCGGCAACCACTGCGCTGAGAACCTGCGAGCCGACAGCTTCCGCAATGCTGTCCATGCCCTTCGCCCCCTCCATTCCCCGCAGACCCTAGCGCCCCATATGGAATGGTCGGCTCGTCGATAGACCGCGTGCCACGGTCGCGCGGTCGGTCGACGGCCGCGTCCATGCTGGACGGGGTGGAGTTGCGCGAGCGGTTTCGGACGGTGCGCCGTGTCCGCCTACCACCTGCGGGCTCACAGCCCGCTGGGCATCTGCCACAGCCACCACGACCGGTACCGGATGGCAGGCCAGGTCGATGACGCCGCCTTGCTACGACGCCGGCTACGCCACTACCTGCTATCCCGCCGACGGCGCTTCCCCGCACCAGGCGGAAGAAGCCAATACCAAGCGGGACTCGCCTACCTACGGGCCGAACTCCCATTTCTCTTGGCCACCTCTCAAGTCCTCGACGTACCTTCCGCAGTGGTCTGCTACCACACCGTCGTGCCGGTGCTCCGCGAGCTCTACAACCCATGCCTTCCGCCACCCGGCCCCGGGGGTACCTCACGGTCCGTCCTCAGCCCCAAGCAGGGCTCCTGGCCCGGGCGAGCAGTTGCCGTGGGGTGTGGGTCATTGCGGCGGGCGCGGCTGAACAGCGCAGGTGCCGCTCATTGCAGGTCTGTCTGCACCGAACCGCGCCGGAAGGCTGCGCCCCACTCAGGTGGCCGGACGGGTTGAACCGATCCGTGCCCGACTCCGTAGTCCGCACCAAGACGTTCCCCAGGCACACAGGCGAACGGTCGAATGACAGAAGCCCGATGTGGGCCTCCCTGCACACGGCCATCGCTGGAAGGAGAACGAGAAGATGGTGGACGCCCCTCCCCCTGATTCCGACGACTCTGGTTCCGACTCTGATTCCGAAACGATCAGACCGGATCGGAGCAGCACAGACACAATCAGGGCGGCGGACCTCGGTCGCCGCCCGACTCCCCCACAGTCCCCGGGCTGGAACCGGTAGACAGAAATACGGCCTCCCAGCCGAATCCGCAGTCGACTTCCGCGCCCGCCGCCGACGAATCATCGCAGCCATCCATCGCCGAGGCCGCGAAGCGCTTCGACCCGCTGGCCGAGGACAGCTTCATGCACCCGCGGAAACCTCCCCCGGTGCCCGGGACGTCCAGTAGTAGACCTCAGAAATTGACCGGACCTCAGCCGCAGCAGGAGTCGTCAAAGCCGAAGCGCAAAAGGTGAGCTTCTCCTTGTTCCTGCCCCGTTGGGACGGAGCCGCTGCCGATTGACGCCATCCGATTCGGGCTGCACCGCGATCTGCGGGAAGATCCGCCAGGGTTTTCGGACAGGGTGCGGCTGCGCTCGATAGGTGCCTGGGCCTGAGCCAATGCGCAGTGACCGTGCACCGGGTCGTGGGGCAGCTCGCCGTTGCCCGGGGTTTCCCAGAGGCCGGTGCCCGCGCCCGGCCTGGTAGGACTTCACGTGGGGCGCCGAGGCGATCGATCAGTGTGACGGCGACGCCCCCGGTGTCCGGCGGACCTTGCGTACCCGGTATCGGGGGCTGCGCTTGCCCACCCTGCGCCCTGGGGTACCCCTGCTCGAAGAGCTTGGGGGAGTAGCCGCAGACCGCGAGCGTCGGGCGGGGCACCGGCCAACCGGAACAATAGAGAGGGCCGGCCAAGACCCGCCGGACACCCCCCTAAGCGTCGGCCCGCTGCGCGCTGGCCTCCTGGGGCTCCTCCCCCTGGTCCAGTTGCTGCGGTTCGCGGTCGTCCTCCGCCAGCAGCTCGTCGTAGACCTTGTCCGCGCGGGCCCGCAGTGCCCGGATCCGGGCGACGGTGTCGACGTCGACCGGTTCGGCGGGCAGGACCGGGATGTTCCACTGTTGGGCGGTGACGACCAGACTGTCGGCCACCTCGACCTGATGGGCCAGCAGTGCGGTGGGGAAGAGGCTCGCGCGCAGGGTCGTCTCGCGTCCCAGCAGACCTCGGTAGGTGATCTCCGAGGCGACGTCGACCGTGTCCAGGCGCTGCCCGGAGGCCCGTTCCAGAGAGGCCAGCACGACGGAGCCCAGACCCTCGACGACCTTGGTCACCGCCCACTTGCGTCCTGGCAACGGCGGCAGGACGTCACGTATCCGGTCCACCTCATGATCCAGACCCTCGGTGCTCATCGCGGCGAAGGCGTTGTGCAGCCGCAGGCTGACGACCTTCTTCCAGGGGATGTCCTCCCCGTCGAACCCCACCGACTCCGGCCCGAAACTGAGCGCGCCCAGGCTCCTCAGGGGACGCAGCGCCTTGGCGGTGAGAGCGGGCACCTTCGGGTGTTGGGAGACGAGCGCACCCAGGGAGAACTCCCAGGGCTCTTCGGCCGGAGCGGCCGGCGCCGGCAGCGCGCGTACCGCCTTGAGCACCCACTCACCGGAGTTGACCGCACCGTTCCGCCGGGCCTCGGCACCTCGGTCCGTCAGTTCGCGGCCCCGCATGGCCGCCGAGGCGGCAACGTTGCTCACCGAGTCACCGATGCCGCGGACCCTGTCCCGAATACCCATGTTTTATCCCCCGATCCCGTTCGGTCCTCCTGAAATCGCATACGCGCCGCCCGCCCACCCCGATGGGGGCAGCCTGGGCGGAGCCCACGCGCGCCCAAGACTAAATGTTGCGGGGCAGGACGTTGCTGCCACCCGGTGTGAGAGCAATGGATTGGCAACAGCCAGAGAAGTCGAGGACACCGCGTCCACCGCGCGGCCAAAAGATCCGAAATCGCGCAGAGCATCATCACACCACCGCCCCCCATCACTCACTCGCTACCGGGTCTGGCGTACCCCGCGGCGCCAGACGTCGGCGATGCAGCCCGTCACGGCGATGCACACGGTGGGGTCGCCTTCGACCAGCACCAGGTCGGCGCGGAGACCGGGGGGCGATGCGGCCGCGGTCGGTGAGGCCGAAGTGGTGTGCGGGGGAACGCTGGTTGCGGCGACGAGCGCCTCCTCGGTGCTGAGCCCGGCCTCGGTGAACAGTTGGAGCTCGCGGTGCAGACCGGTGCCGTGGGCGGGTACGAACGGGGTGGCGTCGGTCCCGGCGAGCAGGGGGGCGCCGGCCCCTGGCGCAGGGCCCGCAGGGCGTGTACGGCGTTGACGGAGCTGCCGGGGCAAGCACAGTCGCTGCCGGAACGGGCACAGTCGGCGGTCCAGAGGTGTTGAGCGGTGATCGCCTCGAAGTAGGCGAGTGTGGTCGCGACGAACACGCCCTGGTCGCAGCCCCGTTCGGCCAGTTGCTGCGAGGCCGAGGCGTCGTTCGGGGCGAGATCGCACCACACGTTGGCGAGACCGTCGACACCGGCATCGAGTGCGATCTTCACCTCGGGCGCGGTGAGCGCATGGGCGATGACCCGTAGCCCGGCGTCGTGTGCCGCCGCGGTGAGGGCGGTGGCGATGGCGGGCGTCATGACCGGGAGGTCGGCGCCGTGCACCGTACCGTCATCGATGACGATCTTGAGGTAGTCGGCTCCCTCGGCCAGCCGGGCCTGGACGAAGGCCGGTGCCTGCGCGGGGTCGGTGACGAAGTCGATCTCGGTTTGTCGAGGTCACCGAAGACCGGGGGTCGGTCAGGGCGGCCAGCAGCTGGACCGGGTGCCCGCCGGGTGCGGTCGCCAGGGTGCCCGCGCTGCGGAGATCGGCCACGTCGTCGTTCTCGGAGGCCAATCGCCGCTGTTGATACAGCAGTTGGGGGAGGCAGAACATGTCCAGTTCGGTGGTGACCCCGTGCCGCAGTGCCCGGGCGAGGCTGCCGTCGAACACATGCGTATGGGCGTCGATCAGTGCAGGCAGAAGTGTCTTGCTCGTCCCGTCGATCTCGACGTCGGCCAGGTGAACCGCCGCACCGGTGCCGACCGCGGCGAGCAGTCGCCCTCGACCGTTACATCGGCCGCCGCGATGGTCTGCTCGCCGTCGAACACGCTGACGTCACCGACTCCGAGGACGCGATGCAGGAAGTGTGGCCGGCCTGGTCCGCCCGGCGTCGGAAGCCGGACGCCGAGCCGGTCGAGAACGCCCGGGCCTACCTGGTCCGCGTCGCGGTGAACCAGGCGCTCGCCCGCCACACGGACCTGAGCCGCAGGCAGGAGACCTAAGACGGGCCCTTGGCTGCCGGAACCCCTGGTCATCCCTGGGGACAACGTCACCGGCGCCGCCGAGCGCACCGAATCGCTGTCGATGGCGATGCTCGTGGTGCTGGAAACCCTGTCCCCGCTGGAACGGGCGGTGTTCGTACTGCACGAGGTGTTCGGGTTCGGCCATCCGGAGATCGCGGACATCCTCGGCCGCTCGTCGGCGGCGGTTCGCCGGCTCGCGGCCCGCGCGCGCCGCCACGTCCATGCGCGCCGCCCCCGTCACCGGATCGAGCCGGACATCCACGCCCAGGTCACCGAGCGGTTCGCCGCGGCAGCCCTCGGCGGCGATCTACAGGCCCTGCTCGCGGTACTGGCACCGGATGTGACCTTGTGGACCGACGGCGGCGGAAAGGGACCGGCCACCAGCCTGCGCCCCGTGCACGGCCGCGACCAGGTGACTGCGCCGTTCATGGCGGTCGCCGCGCAACTGCCAGCAGCTGGGCTGAACTTCCGCTACCGGCGGATGTCCGGCGACCCTTGCGCTCTCCTCTTCTCCGGTGACAGCCCAGTCGCCGTGATCATTGTGGATCTGGCCCCTGCCGGCGATCAGATCGCACGCATCTACTCAGTCACCAATCCAGACAAACTCCCCGGGGTGCCCCGCTGAACACTGCGCCTGGCGTTAAGAGTCCGTCCCCGACAGCAGCCAGCACTCACTCGGCGAGTTTGACCACCCGCGCAAGTATGCGGACACACAGGGACGGGGGCACCGGCCAAGCCAGTGCCCCCGCCCTGATTCGTCGTCCGCCGTCTGCGGCTTTCAGCCCTCGTCCCAGTCCGCGCTTCCCGCACCGGAGCTCGTCGGCGCACACGTGGCCCTGGACCAGCCCTCTTGGCCGGGGTTCAGGGTTACCCACTTGCCGGCCACGTCCGGCGCCCACCCGCACACCACCGTGGCGCGGAAGGCGACAGCCCGCTGAGTGTGGTTCTCGCAGTACGCCGCACCGGTCTGACCGTCCACGGCGGTCGAGCACTCCAGCACCTTCTGCGCAGCTGCAGAAGATCGAGGTGCGTCCGCCGCCGACGCTGTGCCGGCGAGCGGGACCACCGTCGCCGCACCGGCCATCAGGATCGCCGCATGCGCACGCTTCATAT
This sequence comes from Streptomyces sp. CA-250714, assembly GCF_050936705.1. Lineage (NCBI taxonomy): Bacteria > Bacillati > Actinomycetota > Actinomycetes > Kitasatosporales > Streptomycetaceae > Streptomyces > Streptomyces sp. CA-250714. Next base: position 228,958 of record NZ_JBNJMI010000002.1, read on the forward strand.
GTTGCTCCCGTTCAACTGCTTCCGTCGGACGGTCCCAGCGAAACAATCGGCAAGCGCGCATGCACACCTGTCATCTGTCGGGATGCCGCCGCACCTCGTCCGCATCTCGTCCGAGCATTGCGGACAGAAGCTGGCCGCAATGCTTTCTACGGTCGTTCCATGACGCAGAAGCAGATGATTCTTGTTACCGGCGCCACCGGAACCGTCGGCCGTCAGGCCGTGGCCGAACTGCGCGCCCGGGGTCACGCGGTCCGCGCCCTCACCCGGGATGCGGCGAAAGCTGACTTCCCGGCCGACGTCGAGGTCGTCGAGGGCGATCTGACCGAACCCGACAGTCTGATACCGGCCTTGGAGGGCGTCACCGGTATCCATCTGATCACCTTCGGCGGTGCCTACTTCGCGCCGCTGGAGACGGGCCCACGGATCTTGGAGTTGGCCCACGCGGCCGGCGTACGCCGGGTCACCGTGCTGCACGGCGGCGGGCCGTCCCTGCTGGAGGACGCCGTTCGCGCAGACGACGGTGTGGACTGGACTGTTCTCATGCCGGTCGAGTTCATGGCCAACGCCCTGGAGTGGGCGGACGGCATCGTGGCCTCGGGCGAAGTCCGCGAGCCGTTCGTCGGCCGGCTGAGTGCCATGGTCCACGAGGGGGACATCGGCGCCGTCGCCGCGGTCGCGCTCACCGAGGAGGGCCACGGGGGCCAGGAATACGTGATCACGGGGCCCGAGGTGCTGACCGTCAGCGACAAGGTGGCGGCGATCGCTGACGCCCGCGGCCGAGGCATCGCGCTCGTCGAGCTGACGGAGGAGCAGGCGGTTGCGCAATGGCGGGCGGCGGGCCATCCGGAGGACGTCATCGGCTTTCTGACCGAGGCGTACGGGAACACGCCGGAAGTGGGCCGTACGGTTGTCGACACCGTCGAGAAGGTCACCGGCCGCCCGAGCCGCACTTTCGCCCAGTGGGCCGCGGAGCACGCGGACGCCTTCACGGCGTAGCCGCACGCTGTACGGGTACGGGCGCGGCATGGTCCCCCTCGCAGGTGACGCCCGCGCCCGGCCCCGTCCGCCGAAGCCCGTGTGCTCCCGCTCTCTCGGATCCCGCACGGGGTCCGCCCATCACCACGGCCGGCGGAAGGTGCTCCGGGCGACGATGCGCCGGTTCTCCTTGTGGACACACTCAAGTGAGGGGCTTACAAGCAGAACCGGCGCGGGTGCGGTGCCGTCACGACCGCGTGCGGTGCCGTCACGACCGCGTGCGGTGCCGTCACGACCGTTGGATGGCGCTCTTCACATTGTCGAGATCGAAGCCGACCTCCATCACTCCGTGAGCAATGGCCAACAGAGCGCAAACGGTGGCTTTTTGTCCTGGCTCGCTGATTCCGTCCACCAATTCCTCAGCCTGCCTGGCGTACTTCCGCGCTGCCGAAAGATGCTCTTCCACGGATTCCTCCTGAGATCAGCGATGCGCCGGCTCCGTACACATCGAGGAGCAGCGTTTCTACATGAGTTCCGGAAGCATTGCGACGGCCTGGACACCCGAATGTTCACGACGCGGAGCAGCGGAACCTGACTCGTAGGAGGCGAAGACCGGTGCCCAATCGGCTGCCGCCCTCAGGAGGCGGGCGCAAGCGGGCGTGCTTACCCGGAGGCCACGGCGGCCGCCTACCGTGCCGTGGCCCCAGAAGTCCTGCTGATTCGAGCGCTCAGCCAGCAGGGGCGTTTCGAATCGCGGCTATGTCGAACTGAAGGCGTACTTTCTCGCTGACCATCGAACCGCCCTCAGCCAGCCTGCTGTTGTACGTGAGGCCCCAGTCAGAACGGTCGATAGTGGTCGTACCGTCGAAGCCAACTCGCTGGTAACCGAAGGGATCCAGCACCTGGCCTATGTAGGTCATCTCCAGCACGACGGGGCGGGTCACGTCCCTGATCGTGAGGTTGCCTGCCATGCGGTACACATCGCTGCCGACGATCTGCACGTCCGTGCTGGTGAACTGCATGTGCGGATAGTTGTCGGAATCGAAGAAGTCACGGCTGACCAGGTGGGCGTCACGCTGTCCCACCCCCGTGTCGACACTGGCCGTGGAGATGACAACCTCAGCCCGGGAGCGGGACGGATCGTGGCCGTCGAAGTAGAGACGGCTCTGATACTCCGTAAAGGCCCCGCGCACCGTGGTCACCATGGCATGGCGTACGGAGAAACCGATCCGGCTGTGCGCGGGGTCGATGATCCATTCCCCGGTGAGCATTTGCAGCGCCGGATCCACGACGGCTACGGCGGTGGGGGCTTGACCGTACGTGGCAGGGGGCGTCTGCGGGCGGGATGAGATGCCACGACTGAACAGTTTCATGCTCCACCTGGCGACTTGACGATTGGACAGTCCGGCAATGCTGCACCACCAATCGCCGTGCCCTAGCTCCGGATAAGAACCCCTTTGGGCGGTGATCACATAGTTGCCCCACGCGGAATCTTCACATGATCGACGTAATTTTTTCGGAGTCTCGAAAGCGGCAAAGTTCGCGGACGGACTTGAGTGATGGCTGGGCGCGACAACAACCGCAGTTGGGCTGCCACTTCGCCGCGTGCCCGGCGACGGCGCGGCGAAGCGGGCGGTCAACGGTCTCCCCGCGTCGGCATTCCAACCCCCACACCACCTCGGCTCATCGGCTACCAGCGGCTTCGCTCAGGTCAGGAGCCCGACGGTGGCTGCTTCGTGTGCCTGGTCCGCGGTGAGTTTGCCCTTGGTGTGACGGGTGCGGGTGTTGCTGCGGAAGACGCCGAGCCGCACCTGGTGCTCGCGGCCCTCGGTATCGGTGACGGTCTCGGTGTGGGAGCGGGGCACGCGCAGGTGCCCCTCCCGGGCCTTGAACTGCCGCGCGGCTGCCAGGTTGATCTCCCACCTCGATGCCCCGGCAGGTACGGCCGGGCCAGTGCGCTCCGCCTTCGCGGCGGGCCGCACCCCGAGCTCGGTGAGGCGTTGGCGCTGTCCGGGTTCGAGGGTGTGCCAGGCGGCGGGCTGCTCGGCGAGCCAGCTGCCGACGTCCTCTCCGTCGACGCTGACTCCGGGCTGGAGCTCTTCGAGAGTGGCGCCTTCCGCCAGCAGCCGCCGGACTTTCGCGTAGTGGCGCTGCCAGGTCAGGGGCCAGTCGGGATTCCAGTCCGGGTCGATGGCCGCCAGCCGCTTGCGGCGGCTCTCGGCCCGCTCGGGCTTCTTGGCGAGGCCGCCGGGTTTGCGGGCCTGGTGCAGCCGCTCCCCGATCCGTACGCCGGCGATGGCTGCGTCGCGCGGTGCGGCGAGGGTGTGGTGCTCGGCGAAATACAGGGCGCATACGTCCAGGAACTCGGTGAACGCCAGGTCGCGGGGGTCGAAGACGAAGCCCTCTTCGGTAAGGAGTTCGGTACGCCAGTCCTCCAGCTCGCCCGCCCGCCAGGCGCGGCGCTGTTCGGCGGCCCACTGGCCGACCGGGTAGGCGACGTGCGCCTCGCCGAGGGTGACGGTGGCGGTGTAGGGGATGTTCGCGTGCCCATGGGCGGCGGCGAAGGCACGGACGGCTTCCAGTCCGGTGAGCCAGGCGGTGGATTCCGGGCGCAGGATGCGGGTGCGGACCAGCCGGGCGATCTCCTCGGCCTCCCGGCCGCGACGGGAGAAGCGCAGCAGCGCGGGCTCGACCACCTCACCCGCCTCCGTCTTCCGGGCCTCGTGGCCGTCGGCGGGCACCGCGGTGGTCTTCCCCGCCTCGCGGGGGTCCCCGGCAGGATCGGCCGCGACGGTGTCCTCGGCCGTACCGCGTCGGCCGGAAGGGCGCAGCGCGAGCCGCTCGACGAGGCGGGAGTCGAACGCACGCAGCGCCCGCAGCACGGTCACCAGCGGTTCGAACGCGGCTGTGGCCGCCATGTCCCGGCCCTCGTCCTCCGCGCTGAGCAGGACGGGCACGACCAGGCGAGCGACCTTGCCCTCGTCGGGCTTCTGCCGCAGCGCGCGGCCCACGGCCTGGACGATATCGACGGGTGAGCTGCGTACGTCCGCGAACAGGACCCCGTCCAGGCCGCACCGCCCGGTGATGTCGACCCCCTCCCCCAGCAGACGACAGGTCGCCAGGATGCGGAATTCGGTCTTACGGCCCGCCGCGTCCTCGCCGTTGGCGAACTGCGCCAGAACTGCGCGCTGATGCGCGGCGGGGTGGAGACCGCACAGCCACTCGCCCCACACCTGCCCCGGAAACCGGCCTGCCGCACGCAGTTCATCGGCCGCGTCCGGCAGTCCGCGGGCGAAGGAGAGCGCCTCCTGGGTACGCGCGTGGAAGCTGAGGAGGCTGACAATGCCGGCGGTTTCCATGTGAGCGAGGGTGGCGGCGCGGATCGCACCCAGCCGCGCCCCACGCCGCTCATCGAGCGTCGCTTCCGTACCCGGAGGCGCGGGGTCGCGGATCTCGAGGACATCGATCTCGAAGGACGCGAGGAAACCTTCCTCGATGGCCTGCCCCAGGGGATAGGTGAAGACGGGCTTGCCGTAGAGGACTTCGTCGTCCATGGAAGCGACGAGGATTTCATCCCCGGCTTCGCCCGCTTTCCCCTGTTTCCCCTGCTTCCCCTGTTCGCCTGCCGCCTGGCGCGGGCCGCTCTTGTCCCAGATGCGCGGGGTCGCGGTCATGTACAGGCGCCGGTCGGCGGGGATACGGGTGTTGTCGTGGATGACGGCCCACGGCTTCGTGGCCAGGCCCGCGGTCCGGTGGGCCTCGTCCACGATCGCCAACCCGAACCCGTCGAGCTGCTGCCCGAACGCCCCGGCCAGCGCGCGCTCCAGCACACCGGCGACCTCACGCTCCTCCGCGGCTTCATCGTCCTCGGCGTCGTTGGCCTCTGCGGGGCGGCCCGGGTTGCCGACCAGGGAGGCGTAGGTGGCGAAGACGGTCACCGGTCCGCTGCCGGCCCACATCGCGAGCCGGATCGGGTTGGTCGTACACCGGATGTCCAGGTCCTCGGCCAAGTACGTGCGAACCTCGGGGTCGCGGTCCAGGGAGCAGACCGCGACCCCACGGCCGCGCATCCCGTACTGCCGCCACTTCTCCACCGTCTGAGTGAGCAGGCCGAGCGTCGGCACCAGCACCAGCACCCGCCCCCGTGGCTTGAGACGGCGGGCGACCTCATAGGCGATGAGAGTCTTGCCCGACCCCGGAGCAGCGACCACCTGCGTCCGCAAACCCCCTGCGGGAATGCCACCGGGCGGGGTCTCCAGCGCGGCAACCGCCGCCTCGACGGCCTCCTCCTGCCGAGGACGCGGCCGCATCAACCCGCTCACATCGTTCCCCTTCTCCGCTCCCTGCTTCGGCGCTGCGGTCCGGTCCGTTGGCTTTGCAGGGTCTCACCTTCGTGTCAGGTGACGGCTCTGCGCCGCGTCCCATAGGCGGCGCCGGCATGACCTGGCAGCAACGACCTCGCTCCCGTACCCGCGGACCACGTGCAACTCGGTCACTAGGCGCGAATAGTGGACGGACAGTGGATGTCTCCGCACGCCACGACACGACAGCGGAGAAATGACACGGCGCCGGCGAACCCACACAGCCTTCCAGGGGCGGGCTGCCCGTCGACCTTGACGGCCCAGCGGTCACACCCCAATGAAGCTGACCGTTTCTGTCATATCCGCCCGCCCGGTACGCAGCCGTGGCACGCCTTCTTTTTCGAATCCCACTGAGACGCCACAGAACAATACGAACCTGTCATCGGCTCCGACTATCTGGCTGACAGTCTTGCGGTACATGGTCCACATCACCTGGGGGCAGCTGTGCAACCCCTCCGCCCTCAGCAACAGCATGACCGTCTGCAAGTACATCCCCGCGTCCCCCCACTGTCCGGGCCCCATCGTCCGGTCGAGGTAGCAGAACAGTACGACGGGCGCTCCGAACGCCTCCGAATTCAAGGCGGCGATTTTCATGGGCCTGTCGGGGTCGTGGCGCTCGATTCCCAGCGCTTCGTACCGCTGGGCGGCCGCGGCGGAGAAGCGGTCCAGATACGGTGAGGCCAGTTCGGCCGGGTACATCGGATACTCCCGGTCATCACCGGGGTCTCCCGCCAGTGCCCTGGCCGTCGCGAGCCTCTTCAGTTCGGCCAAGGGCTCGCCGGTCACGACATATACATGCCACGGCTGGAGGTTCCCGCTCGACGGAGCACGCGTCGCCGCAACCAGCACTCGTTCGAGTACCTCTTTGGATACCGGCTCATCACTGAACGCCCGCACAGCCCGGCGACTGTCCACGGCCTCATACACATCCACGTCCCCGCGTCCTCTCCCTCAACCGGCTCCTCCACCGTATTCAGCGGTCGGTGCCGAGCATTGACCCGTCCCGGGCAGCGCCCTGACGATCAGTCCAGTCGTTGGTAGGACTCTGGAATACAGAGGCGACCTGACGGGGCCGCTCAATGGGAGCTGCTTCGACCGCTCCTGCCGGTGAGCAACGGACGTTGTGGCAGGTGGCGGGATCACCGGCAGGTGATCAACGGAGTGCTGTACCGGATCAGGACAGGTGCGCAGTGGCCGAGCGGCATCGCCGTTGGTCGGCACACAGCACTTGGGAACGGCCGTTACGTTCGGATCACCGAACCCTTGGAGTGTGAGCGCGCTCGTCGAGTACGGCGTCTCCGACGGCCTCTGTAGCCTGGCGTCGCTGTACGTCGGGGGGGGGGAGCTGACCGTGGAGAACATCCTGTCCGTAGCCATCGGAGCCGCTATCGGCCTCATAGGGGTGGTGTTCGGTTCATGGTTCACTGCACGCCGACAGGACCGCATGTGGCTCCGTGAACAGAAGCTCAAAGCCGGGATCGGCTTCAACACGGCCGTAGTTCAGCTACTGGACTACCTGAAGGAAGCACGGCTCAGTGACGACGGTCCCGGAGCCAACGAGTTGGCGAACCAGATGCAGGAAGCACGCTCAGCCCTCTACCTGCTCTGCGCCAGCGACACCGTCGAACTCGCTGATGCTCTTGCGCGTCGGGTCTGGAGCACCCTGCCAACCGACGGCAGGGACGACCGCCGGGCCGAGTTCCGAGAGACGTTGGACCTCCTGCGTCGCTTCACCCGCCAGCTCCGGCAAGAGATCGCCAGCTCGTAGTCCTCTTCTGGTGGTGGCTTCGTCCGGGTTGGGCCAGGAAGCCTTGGCGGGCAAGGTGTCCGAAGCTGTTGCGGGTGACGTTCATGCTTGGGTCGACGGTGGGCTGGCCGAGTAGTCGTGCCGTCGGACCTGAACGAAGGCGTGCACGATCTGCTGGTAGGCGGTGCCTCGGTTCTGAGGACCGGACCGGGATCGGATATTCGGTGTTCCTGCCCGCCCCATGAGGACGCAAGATGACGCCCATGACTTTGGCCACCCCCACACTGCACACCGCTCGCCTGCGACTGCGGCCCTTCACCGACGCCGACGCGGAGCCCCTCTTCGCGCTGCACAGCAGCACCTATGTGATGCGCTACTGGGACTCGCCGCCGTGGACCGAACGGGCCCGCGCCGAGCGCTTCATCGCGATGTGCCGGACGATGGCGGACGAAGGCACCGGCGCTCGGGTGGCCATCGACCGGGTTTCTGACGGGGCCTTCGTCGGCTGGTGCGGTCTGACCGGATGGAACCCGGACTACCGCAGCGCCTCGTTGGGCTACGTCCTCGGCGATGCGATGTGGGGCCACGGCTACGCGACGGAGGCTGCGCACGCCTTGCTGCGGTGGGCCTTCGACACACTGGACCTGAATCGGGTTCAGGCCGAGACCGATACGCGCAACGTGGCATCCGCCCGGGTGCTGGAGAAGGTCGGATTCGTGCGGGAAGGGACGTTGCGGGAAGACTGCGTCGTCAACGGCGAGGTATCCGACTCGTGGGTGTTCGGGCTGATCCGGCGAGAGTGGCGGCCGTAGGCCGTACCGATCCCAGCCCGCTGAGAGGCCGCTACATCCGTTTCCGGTACAGGTGCCTCCGGGCTGGGTGTACTGCCGACCAGGCCGGGAAATCGTGCGGCAGAAGCCTGGGACGCCTTGGCGCGCAAGGCGGCCGAGGCGTCTGCGCGTTGTCGTACGCACGGGCCGTCCGCCGGGGTGGACGACAAGCTTGCTGTCCGCTACGAGGCCACCGTGCTGGTTGCGGCCATCAACGAGTGGCTGTGACCAGAGATGTTTGGTACATCCCCGAGCTGGTCACGAGGGACGAGCGGCTGACCTGCGGAACAGCGATAGGACATCGGCCGTGAGATCAGGACACGAGCGTCGAGACCCTACAACTGCCTAGGCGGAGAAGCCCACGGAGGTGGCGTACTCGTACTGGCCCCATTGCGAGCCGAGGTCGGTCAGCCAGTCCTCCCACGCGTCCGCGAGTGCTTCGTCGTCCTGGGCGACCCAGGCGTCCACGATCCGGTCCCAGACGCGGATGCGCAGACGGCGGAAGCCGGCGACCGGGGTGATGGTTCGCCGTCGGGGCTCGGGGACAGCCCGCTGGTCGAGGGGCTGGATCTCCACGCGGGTGCCGCCGCGGGCGTTGAGGCGCTGCAAGAGGTGGCGGGAGACGTTGCGGCGGCGGTAGGCGCGGTAGGCGGCATCGATGCGGGCGAGGTTGTGGCGGGAGGGGGTCTGCTTGTGCTGGAGCCACCGGCGCAGTGTGCCCCGCGTGACGGAGATCCCCGCATCGGACATCGCCTGGTACCCGGCAGGGGAGTTGGTGAGGTAGTTCAGGCGCGCGTTCAGCCCGCGGCGACTGGTGACGGGTGAGCGGATGCCGCCCTCCAGGGCGAGGCGATCGAGGACGTCGGCGGCGAGCTGGGCGCTCTTCTGTCCCTGGGCGCCGTAGAGGCCGAAGTTGAGGGTGCGCTCGGGCACTTCAGTTCACCTCTCGCTCGCGGTAGCTGCCCTCGGCCACCTTCTCAAGCCGGTAGACCTGTTTGGGCTTGAACTCGGTGACTTCACGCCCCTCGGGGAACAGCGGCGTATCCTTCCCCGCCACCCGCGCGTCTCTCCAGTCGCCGGCCAGGTGAAGCTCGTCGGTGCCCATCATCCGCACGACCGTCAGCCCCGCCTGGTGGGCCTGCCACGCCTTGTTCCACAGATTCGCGAACGCCTGGCTACGGATGATGTGCATCCAGTCCTGCCGGTACAGATCCCGGTTGTAGTTCGACTCCCCCATCGTCGACACCAGCTTCGAATACATCGCCTTGACGTACTCGTACACCGCCTCACCCTCCGCCGATTCGGTGGCCAGGGCGCGGGTGCGGGCCTGGACCAGAGCACGGCGCAGGGACTCCAGGAGCTGTTCGGTGGAGCCGGAGGTCCACGACTCGTGGATCAGCGGCCGGTCACACAGCCCGTACTTGGGGCCGGAGAGCCGCAGCAGCAGCCGGAGAGTGGATTCGGTGATCCAGAACGGGCCGGGCTCCTCCCGGTCACCGATCGGGTTGGGCAGGTCGGGGTGGCCCCAGGTGGGTGGGGTGACCAGGTGGACACCCGAGCGATTGGTGTCGTGCGCCGGCCCGCCTTCGTCGGGGCCGAGGTGGTGTTCCAGCTGCCCGATCGGCAGATGCGCCTTCAGCGCGCTGAGGTAGGCGCCATTGACGTCCAGCGCCGTCACCGGCACCGCCTGTTCCGCGAGCTGGTCGAGAACCTCGGGTGGGGCCGCCCAGCGGGGACGGGCCTCCCAGATGTCGTCGGCGTCCTGACGGCCCCGCTTGTGCAGGATGTCGGGCAGGTCGGGGTAGTTACGGAAGTCGTAGCGGCCGCCGGCCCGGCTCTGCTCCAGCAGATCCATGACGTCCGGGATGGCGGTCTTCTGGAGCTGGGCCACCGCCGTCTGGACCTCTCCCCCGGTCTCGGCCAGCACGGCGCGGACCCTGCCCTCGATCCGCTCCACCAACTCGGCCACCACTCCGCCGGACTTCCGCACCATCGCCGACCCGCCGGCCTCGGCACCGCCGCGTGGGGTACCGGCGCGTGGGGCGCCGCCGCCTGGGGCGGCAGCCACCGCCCGCGGAGCAGGCCGGGCCGTACGGCGCGCCGGGGACGGAACCGTCACCTCGCCGACCCCGCCCGGCGCAGCGGCTACCGGTGACGACGGCGCGGCAGGTGCCGCAGATGCCGCAGGTGCCGCAGCGGTGGAGGCCGGGACGGGACCCGAGGGCGCGGACGAGGCCGGAGCGGGCCGCATGGACGGGGCAGGCTGGTCGAGCAGGCGCAGGTGCGTCATGTCCAAGGCCACCTCCACCGAGCCCAGTGTGCCCAAGTCCCGGGCCGTGACCGTGATCCGGGCCGTGGTGCCGTCGCCGGGGCGGGTCAGATGGAAGACGCGGTCCGCGTCCAGTTGGTCCACCAGATGGGCATCGCCGGTGGCCAGCAGCGCCACAACAGCGGCCCGCTGTTCGGCAGCGAGCCGGGCCAGGGCCTTCACCGCTGACGGCAGGGACCTGCCGGAGAGCGGGGTGTTGTCCGTACGGGCATGTTGGAGCCGGTCGACCACCACCACACCCAGCCCCTCGATCCGGGCAGCCTCCGCGGCAATCGCCTGCGCTGTCGGCTCAGGACGGGTGAACGACAACGGCGCGGACCGCAGCCGCCCCTCAGTATCCACGACAGCCTGCCGCTGCTCGGGGGTCAGGGCCCCGGCGGCGAACTGGGCATAGGGCACGAGGGCTTCGGCGGCGACCAGGCGCCGGGCCGCCACCTGCAACGGCACCCCGGAGAGGGCGTAGAGCACCGGCACCGGCTGCTCGGAGTCGAACGCGGCCGCTCGCGCAGCCTGCAACGGCAGCAGGCTGCCACCCGCATTCGGCGGCGCCACGACCAGCGTCACACTCCCCCGCACCAGGCCGCCGCTGATCCGGTCCAACGCGGCCACGCCCGTCGACAGGCCTGACGTCTGCGGGGCGGTCTCCAGCAGGCCGTCGAGGACGTCACCGAGTCCGGTGATTCCCGCGGCGGCGTTCTGCCGCGGCTGAGGATTCCGGGGCGGGGTGTGCCGGGAGACAGTGGCTGCGGGGTGCCCGCCCACCGTCAGGATCTGGGGTCCTTCTTGGGCAGCGGCCACCAGATTGCCCAGCTCCTGCCGGGCCTGTGTGCTCGTCCACATCTTGCTGCCGACCGAGTCCGGGCGGCTCAGGTGGCGCATCACAGCGGCTTGCCTGCTCTTGGAGTTCACCAGCACGACGTCCTCACCCTGCTGGAGACGCTCGACCACCTCGCTCCACTGCTCACGTGCCTGCGAGAGCGTCAACTCCACCGAGGTGCCTCCTTTGTGCGGTGCTCCAGCCTAGCAGTGTAGGTACTGCGTAGCTTCAAGCCTGATACATCGATGTGCCGCGACCGACAGTTGGCCGTTTCATCGGCTGCCGGTGCCGTATCGGGTCAACGCTCGCCCTGGCGTTGCCCTTACGCGGAGCGCGAGTGAGCCCCACATCGCCGCTGGAACATGCTGATCGGTGGACGAAGGGGGCAAGGCCGATCGGGCGCTGTCAAACATCGCGTCATCGTCTAACTGGCCTTACTGGCAAGGGAGTTGAGCCGATTTCGCGGTGATCTTGCGATGGCTTGTGGAGGACCAGATGGATGACCTGGAGAGGCCACATGTGAGTGGTGGGGCTGGTGATACGCATGAGAAATGAACAACGAGGTTCAGCAGCCGCACGGCGACGACCCGGCTGCGCACAAGCGGAACTCTGACGTCCGCCATAGCGACATCACTGTCACGGACGAGGCGACAGTCAAGCGGGCTACGAGGGCCGCCGCTGTCGGCAACGCCATGGAATGGTTCGACTTCGGGATCTACGCGTATCTCGCGGTCACTATCGGAAAGGTCTTCTTCCCCGGGGACGGCGGCACACAGCTCCTGGCCTCCTTCACGGCCTTCGCCGCGTCCTTCCTGATCCGGCCGCTGGGCGGGATGGTCTTCGGACCGCTCGGCGACCGTCTCGGCCGAAAGCAAGTGCTGGCGCTGACCATGGTGCTGATGGCGGCAGGCACCTTCTGTATCGGTCTGATCCCCTCCTACGACTCGATCGGGATCGCCGCTCCCGTCCTGTTGCTGCTCTGCCGCATGGTTCAGGGCTTCTCCACGGGCGGCGAGTACGGCGGCGCGGCCACCTTCATCGCCGAGTACGCGCCGGACAAGCGGCGTGGCTACTTCGGCAGCTTCCTGGAACTGGGCACCCTGATCGGCTACACCGGCGCCGCCGGTCTGGTCCTCGTGCTCAACACCGTGCTGGGCGACGAGCAGATGCTGGCCTGGGGCTGGCGGATTCCGTTCCTGATCGGCGGACCGATCGGAGTTGTCGGGCTGTACCTGCGGACGAAGCTGGACGAGACCCCGGCCTTCCAGCAGCAGCAGGCGCAGTCGGCCGAGGCGGGCACCGACGCGGCGGGCGGGCCCAAGCTGTCGGAGGACATGCCGCGGAAGAAGTTCACGGCGATCTTCACCGAGCAGTGGCCCATGCTGCTCCTGTGCATCGCCCTGGTCGCGGCCTACAACATCACCGACTACATGCTCCTGTCGTACATGCCCGCGTATCTGACCGACGCCCTCGACTACAAGCACTCGATGGAGCTGGTCGCGGCGATCATCGCCATGGTGGCGATGGCAGTGGTGATCCAGCGGGTGGGGAACCTCGCCGACCGCTTCGGCCGCAAGCCGCTGCTGATGGCCGGCATGGGGGGCTTCGCCGTGCTGACGATCCCCGTCTTCGTCCTCTTCCAGCAGGGCAGCTTCGCGGCGGTGATCGTCGGACTGCTGTTGCTGGGCGCCCCTCTGGTGTGTCTGCTGGGCACCATGTCGGCGACGCTGCCCGCGCTCTTCCCCACGGAAGTGCGGTACGGCTCGCTGTCCGTCGGCTACAACGTGTCCACCTCCCTCTTCGGCGGTACGGCACCGATGGTGATGGCGTATCTGGTCGACAGCACCGGCGACAAGTTGGCCCCGGCCTACTACGCCTCGGGCGCTGCCGTCCTCGGCATCATCGCCGTGGCCTTCATGAAGGAGACCGCGCAGCAGCCGCTGCCGGGCTCACCGCCCTCGGTCAGCACGGACGAGGAAGCTCGCGCTCTGGCCCGTACCGAAACCGACGCGGCCGTGGTCTGATCCGGCTCGCCCACCGCCTGCTCCGCCCCGGCCCACTGGGTCGGGGCGCGAGCGCTTTCATGATCGGTGGTCTCGCCGAGAACCAACGCCGATCACCGTCGTCCCCACCATGGTCAACGGCAGCCCGGCACTCCTCGTACATCTGGACGAGGAGATCGACGGTGTCATGGCGGTCCATGTCGAGGACGCCCGTATCACCGGTCTCTACTACGTCCGCGACCCCGAAAGCTGACCCGCGTCGTCTGGGAGACCCCGCTCACCCTGCGCTGAACTTCCGGTGGTGGAGCAGCCATCCGGAATCCGGGGTGACGCCGAGACAGCGCGCGGCGGCGTCAGCCCCGGAACAGTCGGCGAACGACTTCCGGGCGAGGCGCTGCGCGAGCGCACGGAAACACGGGATGAGTCGTCTAATCTGAACCGTGCTTGACGTGACCGCGGCGGCCGGCCGGGGTGGATGGGGGAGGCACACGGTGCAGGCGAGTTGGACGGGGGCCGCACGCCCCGGTGAGCAGATCGGCCCGTACACCGTACTGACGGAGCTGGCCAGTGGTGGCATGGGCCGCGTTTATTTGGCCCGTTCCCCGGGTGGCCGCACCGTCGCCGTGAAGATCCTCCTGGCCACGTCCGACGGCGGCACCATCTCGGAGCCGGACCGCCGCCGCTTCGCCCGGGAGGTGGCCCTGGCCCAGCGCGTGCGCGGTCTGTTCACCGCCGGCGTGGTGGATGCGGACGCCGACGCCCCCGTTCCCTGGATGGCCACCGAGTACATCCCGGCTCCGTCACTGCGCGAACTGGTCGCGTCTCAAGGCCCGTTGCCACCCACCGCGCTGTACTGGATCGCGGCCGGAATGGCCGAGGCCCTGGTGAGCATCCACACCGCCGGACTGGTCCACCGCGACGTCAAGCCCTCGAACGTGCTGCTGCCCGAGGACGGCCCCCGCGTGATCGACTTCGGGATCTCCCAGGCCGCCGACGTCACCCGTACAAAGACCGCTCTCGGCACCGTCGCCTTCATCGCACCCGAACAGGCCCGAGGCGAGCCGACCACCACCGCGTCCGATGTCTTCTCGCTGGGCGCCACGCTGTTCTACCTGGTCACGGGCCGTAGCCCGTACCGCGACATGGGCCCAGGGCAGCACGATCGAGCAACTGGTCCGGGCGGCCGAGGGCGACCTCGACCTGCACGACCTGCCCACCGACCTGGACGCCCTGATCCGCCCCTGCCTCGCCCTGGACCCCGCCCGACGTCCCACCACACACGATCTGTTGGCGCAGGTCAGCACCGTTCTCGCCGAGCACCCGCAAGCACGCGGCGCCACCGACTGGCTCCCGCGCGGCTGGTCCGCCGCTATCGAGCAGCACCGAAGACGGCGTGCTGAGGAGGCCGATGCGGCCCAGCGGCGTATCGACCCCGAGGCGGTCACCGCCCGCATGCGGCCCACCGCCGCCCGCACCCGCCACTTGCCCAGCTCGATACCGCGACAGCCTGCACCGCGCCGCTCCGGACTGTGGCTCGGCATCGCCCTGGCCGGACTCCTCGCCGGAGGCGGTGTCATGTACCTACTACTCCAGCGGGACGGCGACACCCCCGCGCCCGGGGAGGTACAGCAGGACCTGCGGCTGGCCCTGGTGGAACAGAGCGCTTCCGGCGAGTGCACCAACAAGCTGCCGCCGCCCACCTTCTACTCCCAGGACCTGAAGAGCTGCTACAGGATCTCCACCGATGCCGAGGAGCGCATGAGCGTCAAGCAACTCCGGCAGGTGCGCACCGAGTTCGGCGAGACTTCGGGCTGGATGATCCAGGCGTCGTTCCAGGACCAGGACGCGAAACGGTTCGCGGCCCTCACCGGGCGGGCGGCCCAACGCCAGTCCCCGCGGAACCAGGTCGCCATCGTCCTGGGCGACCGCCTCATCAGCGCCCCCGCCGTCACGGGATCCATCACCGGGGGCCAGGTGCAGATCACTGGCAACTTCACGGAGGACTCCGCGAAGGCGTTGGCCAAGGAACTGGGGGCCCGCTAGGGGTTTTCGGCGCCTTCTTGCTTGGGCCCTCTCGGTTGTTCCGGTTAGGGGGTGCCCCTGTCCGGGGCTTGCGGGCTGCGGGTGGGTTGTGGTTGCTCGCGCAGTTCCCCGCGCCCCTTCGGGGCGCGTGTTCCTGCTGCGCTTGGGCAATCTGCGCCCCTCTCAGAATGCGTGGAAATCCTCGAAGGAGGGCTCGAATGAGGGGTTGGGCAGGCGAATGGCTTTGCAGCGAGTCGCTGGTTCGGTCGGGGAATCGGCGGCAGCTGCCGTCGAATCCTCGCTGGGGAAGGCGTCGGGAATCACCGTCCAGCCCAGGTTCCGCTCGTAGTAGTGCACGGCGGTCCGCACTGATGGTGCCCAGGTGTCGTCGATGACGATCAGACCGCCGGGCCGGACGATCTTGCGTAGGAAGTAGAGGTCGACGAAGACCTCGTGGAAGCGGTGACTGCCGTCCACGAATGCCGCGTCAGCGACGAGACCTTCGGTGAGCAGTTGCGGAAGCGCGATCGATGAAGGAGCGAGCATGAGCGAGGCGATCGTGTCCAGGCCCGCGCGGCGCAGCAGGTCCCAGCCGGCATTGGACCAGTCACGTTCCTGGAACGGGTCGATGATGACGTGCCGGGGACGCGGTGCGTTGACCGCGACCAGCGCCTCACCGATCGCCAGCGCGGAACTGGCGTAGGCGAGACCCACCTCGACAACCGTCTGCGCACCCTCGGCCACCAACAGGTCCCGCAGCTGGTCGCAATCGCGCTCGGGCACCGTGACCGTATCGAAGTCCGCCTCGCGATCCCGAGTCCACGGCGGCCCCTCCTGAACGAGTCGACGGTGTACCTCACGGATGCGCGCGCGACGTTCATCGGTCTTCATCGTGCTGACCACCTCTCGACTGACGCCGGGCGTGTCCGGCACGCGCACTGTTGTCGAACGCAAGCTTCGCAGGGGAGCCGCGCCCTGTCAGGGGCGCGGGGAACGGCGCGACCAGCCACAACAAACCCGCAGCCCGCAAGCGTCGGGAACGGACACCCCCATAGCGGAACAGCGGAGAGGGACCGAGCAAAACGCGCCGGACACCGCCTAGCGGCACGGCGCGCTCACCCCATGGTCAAGCCGCAGCATCCAGCGCAAGCGCGGAGTCAATGGTGGCGTCCAGGAAAGCAAGGGCATCGTGGCGGCGGGCGAGTGGGTTGCGGTAGTGCCGGCGGCCCTCTGCGCCGCCGGTGCGCAAGTACAGGCTCTCTTCGATGATGGGACGCCGAGCCGGGTCGAACGCTTCAAGCGCGTACCGGCCGGCGCCGCACTTGGAGGTCATGTCTCCGGTGGCGAGCGTGTAGTGCAACCGGCTCACGCCGAGGACCGCCCACACCGGGAACCACCGGGTGAGCCCGATGGCGAGCCCCAAGGGGCTCGGCTGTCGTTTCCGCTGCCACCAAGGCCTCCAGTAGAAGCTGAGGTTGTCGGCCGTGAAGGCCCGCAGGGCAGCCTGCTCGGCCCATACGCCCGCCTCGGCCGGCCGGGGCCCGCGCACCGCGATGCCGTACCAGGCCAGCTCGCAAAAGGTCACCGCGTTGATGCCGGACCGACCAGCCGGTATGAACCGGCTCTCCTGCGCGCAGGGAACGTCCGGGCAACCGTCCGGCCCGGCCGCAAGGTCGCTCCAGGTGAGGAACGCACCGTCGAGGTGCGGCCGGGGAAAGCGGGCGACGGTGCGGGCGTGCGCCTCCGCAAGCGCCGCCACCTCCTGCGAGTCGTCCCGGAGTCGCTGGTCGGTCACCGCGATGAAGTCGATGTCGCTCGCCGTGCTGAGCCGCCCCCGGCCACCACCGGGATGGAAGTCGTTCAACGCCACCGAGCCGACCAGGTAGAAGCCGGTGACCAACCCCGGTGTCAGCTCGTCGACAGTGGCCAGGAACATGTTCACTGTCCGGCGGACCTCTGCGGGAAGATCGTCGGTCAACACGGCCTCCAACTTACCGTTCGGCTACTGCGATACGAGTGGGTCCAGCCCTCCCATGAGGACGTGTTCACGGCCCGGCGCGACTACGGCACGCGGGTCCGGCCCGGGCTCGCCGTCCCGTCCGTCATCGGCGGAACCCGGGCCGGGTGCGGCGGGCCCGGCGGTCACCGGGCCCGGAGGGCGATCAGCAGCACGCCTGTCCTGCGGCAGCGTGCGCACGCGGTGTGCTGCCGGCTGCGGCTGACGCCTCGGCGTCGGCGAGCCTGCCGTGCAGCATCAGGTCCATCACCTTCATGTACCGCTGGGTCCGGGGGCGGCCGAGCACGAAGGGGTTCGGTCCGTCGGGGTCGTTGCGCAGCTGCTCGGCGCGTTGGAGACCGTAGTCGTTGGGGTGGTTGGACAGCTCCACGTCCACCTTCGCCTGCCGCATCCGATCCCGGAAAGAGCGGATAGAGGTCAGATAGGTGCGCAGTTCGGCGGGTGCGGCAGGCGGGTTCAAGCCGCCCCACAGCATGGCCGTATGGCGCTGGTGCCCGTTCTGTACTGGGAAGATCGGGGAGATGGTGCCGGGGGTGTGGCCCGGGGTGTGGTGGAACTGGATTCTCGTGCCGCCGAGCGTGAGCTGCTGCCCGTCTTCGATGTCCATGTCCCGAGCAGGGGCGCCGTCCGGGTCGGTGCGGGCGACGAGGTCCCAGTCGGTCGGTGACATCAGCACGCGGGATCCGTAGCGGTCGGCGATGTACCGGGCACCGCCGTAGTGGTCATCGTGGCCGTGCGTGATGACAACGTACTTGATCGTCTCCGGATCGGCTCCCAGCCTGCGCAGCCCGGGGACGATGATGCTTTCGGCCTCCTGTGCGGACGTGAGCGCGTCGATCAGCACGATCCCGTCGTCGGTCAGTACGGCCATGGCGGAGACCCAACCCGCGCTCAGCATCGCGAGGTTGTCGAAGATCCTCAGCGGTTCCGGCGCGGGCGGCCGGGGAAATTGGGTGTCGGGGGTCAGCGCCCGCACGAGGGCGAGCAGCACCGGGTCGTCGCCGGCCAGCCGACGGGCACGGTCGTAGTACGCCTGCCTGCCCGGAGTGGCGGCCGTCGCCGAGGCGACGGGGAGCGAGCCGGCTCCGGCCGCGAGGGCGACGGCGGCGAGTCGGCCGAAGCGGCGCCTGGAGAGAGGTCTGCCCGGTCCCTCGTGGCGGGGCGGACGCGTCATGGTGTTCTCCTCGTGATGCGAATGGCTCGATTTCAGAAACGTTCAGCAACTTTCAGGCCCGCTCTCGCGGCCCGTGGATCGCGTGGTCGGCGCCCATGACGAGAGCCCCCGTACCGGTCGCCGTCCGCCCAATGCCACTACTCAGTCGCATAGTTGACCAGGCCCACAAAGATCAGAGTGTGCGTGGGCGTCCGTCGGTTCCCTAGTGCCTCGACCCGATGTTGCCGACGCTCGTGGAGCAGGCGCGGTTGCTCTCTTCCTGGTCAGCGTCCATCTGTTGTCGGGCCGCAGCATCGGGGCGCCCGGCGGGCGAGTGCCGGGGGTCAGTGAGGTTCGTCGCCCTCCAGGAGGGCCAGGTCGGATTTGACGAGGGTTGTGGTCACGAGGAGTTCGGTGATCAGGTTGTGGTTGAGTGCGTTGCCGACGGGCTGGGGGATTTCGTCTTCCATCAGTCCGGGCACCGTGCAGCTGAGCCTTGTCCGTACGACGGCGACGACGCGTGCCGCCCGCTTCCCGGTCCATGATTCCGCCGGGCGCAGATCCGTCAGTTCGGCCGCGACTTCGGCCCAGGTGAGCGGCTGCGGTTGGGGGTCGTTGCGCAGATAGCGCTGGGCGAGGCAGACCAGGACCAGCTTCTCGGTCGCGGTCAGATCCCACACCTCGCCGTCGTGCGTGGCGGCCTCGCGCACACCGTCATCTTTGGGGTCGGGCGTTGGCGTGGCGATGCGCACCTCGAGCAGGTGCTCCCGTTTCGGGCCGACGATGAACAGTGGGGTGAATCCGGACGGGAGCTCGACCCGGTCGCCGCCCAGCACCAGGCGGGCCCCGGGGAGCCGGATGGGCAGGCGTCCGCTGTTGTTCAGCACCCATCGCGAGTGCTCGCGCGTGATGTAGCCGTGCCTGCGGCTGACGCGCGGGTCGTCCGGCGCGACACAGACATGCACCTCGGGTTCGTTGCGGCCGAACACGAGAGGGAAAGCGGCATCGGGAGCCATGCTCATACCGCCGTTGACGCCCATGACGAACAGCGTGCCGGGCTGCGCGGGCGGAATGCCGCGAGACAGGCTTCCGTAATCCTTCGGCAGCAGGTTGACCTTGCTCGGTGGCCGTGGCGGCGACAGTGTCATCGGCTCTGCCTCCCCGTACAAGACGCTCGAAAGCACGCCGGCCGCCTCCCGGAGATCAGTCCAGCGCCGTTCCGCCGTGTACCGGCATCCCATTATCGTGAGCGCCAACGACTGGGCCGGACAGCCCTCCGGGCACAGCAGCCGGGTCACGATGTCCCGGTGCCGCCCGCCATGGTCCCGGCGATCCGTCGAAGGGCGGCATCGCGTGAGGGGCCTCCGCCGGCGCTGGCACGCGGCAATCGGTGCGCCACACCCGGACATCCGGGTCGCGCGCTAATCCACTCCGCGCGGGCGCCGCCCAGTCCCTCGTCACGGCACGGCCCGGCCGGGCGCCCTTCCGGTGTCACGCCTCCCCTGCACTGACACGGCCCTCGCCCTGGTACGTCGGCTCCGCGCGTGGCACGGACGCCGCCTCGCTGACGTCGCCGCCTCGCCAGGCCCTGGCTGCAAGGCCGCCGACAGGGGCCGGCCCGGTCGTATTCGGGCCGGGAGCCCCGTCGTGGGTAGCGCTGCGGGGTCGCCGGGCCTGGGCGGCCGCTTCCCCGGCCACCCGGGCGCGGGCAACGGCGCGGACCGCCAAGGCCCGAGTTCCAGCGCCCCGGTCGACACCGCCGTACGGACCAGCTGGCCCCCCGCAGCGGCTTCGCGTGCCACTGCAACCGGAGTAGCGAGAACGCCGACCGCGCCGCCTTCGACGGCTCACCGCGATCGCCGATACCGGCCGCGCCCGATACGTCGGCGTCCACCAGCTCGCGTGCCGTGGCCGCCGGTACCTCGATCAGCGCACCCGCGCCGGGACGACCGTGGCGTCGTCAGGCCCGGCGACACCGCCCCGTGTGCGACGACCCGCCCGAGGTCGGTCAGTTCCTCGACGTCGACGATCAGCAACGCTGCTGCGGGCAGCTCCACACCGGTGCTCTGTCCATCCACCAGACCCGCAGCCACTGAGCCGCCTGCGGTGCGGCGAACTCGTCCCCGTACATCGGCAAAACAAGCACCTGTCCGCCCTCGCCGGCCTCGGCCGACCGCGACCGCCTCCCCCGGCAACGGCGTTGGCCAGTTGAAGTCCCTGACCCGCACCAGGCAGGCCTCCGGAACCTCCCTGGTGCGGGCTCTCTTCGCAGGGCAGATGCGATCGGACGATCGCGGAGCCCCAGTCACGTACGCCGATAACTGAACGCCCGCGTGCCCTCCCATGTCTTCTTCTTAATACGGTAGTTGTGCGCCCTTTCGTCGGCGAGGTGACCGGGGCCGATGTCGACGACGTCGGCGCGGCGCCATTCGCCGTCGACCTTGTGATCGACGAAGTAGGTGAACTCGTTGAAGTCTTTTGTCGACGATTCAAACGTGTTCCTGATGATGAGCGTTCTCCTGCCCTCGGTGGATGACCTCGGCAACTCGACGGTCTGATCCACCCAGATGGTGAGAGCTCTGTCCCGAATAGGCATCCACCAACCGGCCTTTGTGCCGTTTACGGAGATCGATGCACTCTGCTCGGAGACACTGGAATCGAGGCGGCGTGTCAGCCGCACGCCGGAGTTGTCCGGATCGACCTTCACAGCGAACTGGCTCCATCCGCCGGGTCCGAATGCGCGGCCGTCGTCGGTGACGATGCGCCCGCCGGGCGCCGACGGCTCGGCGGATTCCGGGAGCACAAGGAACATCACTCCGGCCACGGTGGCAACGAGCGCTGCCACGAGCCCGCCGAGCAGGACGGCACGGCGCGGAATCCTGCGTTGGGAGGCGGAGTCGGAAGCGGAGTCGTCCGGGTCGGCAGAGCCGGTGGGGTCGGTCGGGTCCACCGTGGTCTGCCCGTGCAGCCGCTGATCCGATTCCCCGGGCTCCGCCGCCAAGGCACCGGTGGACTCGGACTCCCTGGCAGCAATCATGGCCATGACGGCGGGCGGAAGCCAGTCGGCGCTCGGCCAGGGGCCGGCCAGCCGGTCGAGAACGTCAGCGACCGAAGGCCGCGCGGCGGGGTCCTTTTCCAGGCAAGCGGCGATCAGGTCGCGACACTCGTGCCCCACAGCGATATCGCGTAGGTCGGGTGGTTCGCTGGTGATTCGACGAAGGATGGCGGCAGTTGTCTCGCCGTCGAAGGGGCTGCGCCCAGTGGCTGCAAAGCCCAGGACCGCGCCGAGGGAGAACACATCGCCGGCGGCTTCGGGCGGATGACCGTTGACCTGCTCCGGGGACATGTAGGCGTAGGTC
Organism: Streptomyces sp. CA-250714; assembly: GCF_050936705.1. Lineage (NCBI taxonomy): Bacteria > Bacillati > Actinomycetota > Actinomycetes > Kitasatosporales > Streptomycetaceae > Streptomyces > Streptomyces sp. CA-250714. Next base: position 250,571 of record NZ_JBNJMI010000002.1, read on the forward strand.
CCCAGGACAGCGCCGGTTGCCGTCAACTTACCGGCGTCCTGCGTGCCGGCAATACCGAAGTCGATGATTCTGGGACCGTCGGCGGCCAGAATCACGTTGCCGGGTTTGAGATCTCGATGCACCAGCCCACACGCGTGAATGGCGGCCAACCCCTCGGCGAGTCCGGCACCCAGGGCGCGTACGGCCCGCGTGTCGAGCGGACCGTGTTCGGTGACGGCACCGTGCAAGGAAGGGCCGGGGATATAGGCGGTGACCATCCACGGTGGATCGGCGTCGGGATCGGCGTCGATGACCAATGCGGTATGGAATCCCCCGACCCTGCGGGCGGCCTCGACCTCTCGGGCGAATCGCACGCGGAATCGCTCACGGTGAGCGTATTCGTACCGGATCAGCTTCACCGCGACAGGACGCCCCCCGGGAGAACGGCCGAAGAACACCTGCCCCATGCCACCTTCGCCAAGCCGCCCCACCAGCCGGTACTTACCGACGCGCCATGGGTCGCTGGGCTGCAGAGGATCCACCCAAGCCCCCCACCATCGATTACGAGGACCCAATACACCATCAACCCCGCAAGGAGGCTAGAGCCACTTGCTCCAGGAATAGACCCTTTCATGCAGCCCCTCCATCGATTCCATGCATCAACTTCACGGATTCGCGACAAGCCACAGGACAAACCGTTGGACTGGCCCGAGGGCACACCGCCGAAATTCGCTTGCCCGGCTTCGTCGCTCGGGCCAACGTCGCCTGATACCCCGATGAAGGCAGAGACGATGACCACCCAGACCCACCCCGTCGACCATGAACTCATCCAGGCCGCGGCCCACGTCGCGCGCACCCGCTCCCGGGGCGACAGCCACACCATGGCAGCCGCGGCCCGCGCCCAGGACGGCCGGATCGTCACAGCGATGAACGCCTTCCACTTCACCGGAGGCCCCTGCGCCGAGCTGGTCCTGATCGGCGCGGCTGCCGCGCAGGGCGCCTACGAGCTGGACACGATCGTCGCCGTGGGCGACGGCGACCGGGGTGTCACCCCGCCGTGCGGCCGGTGCCGTCAGGTCCTTCTCGACTACTTCCCCGCCATCAAGGTCATCGTCGGCGAAGCCGACCGCGTCCGAACCGTCCCCATCAACGACTTGCTGCCCGAAAGCTACGTCTGGGCCGACCACCAGCTCGACACCGAATAACTCCCCGCAGCCGCGCAGGTCGAGGGACGGGCCGGAAGGGACGGGACGTCGGTGGCAGATGGGCGGAGTTACGAGCGCCACGCCGTCCCGTCCGCCCCTCAGATGCCGGTGAGTTCCCCCCTCAGACCCGCCACTCACCTCACCCTCAACTCACCTCAACTGCCGACTGCGGCTGCGGCTGCGGCTGCGGCTCCTGCTCACTCCCGCCCTCCGCCTCCCCCAGCGGCCGCACCCGACGCAAGGTCACCAAGGCCAGCCCGCTCAGCGCCCCGGCCACTGCCGCTGCGAGCAGCGCGACCAGCGACATGCCGCTGGTGAATGCGTCACGGGCGCTCTCCAGCAGCGGCGCGGCCACCTCCCTGGGAAGCTCGCCCGCCACGGTCAGCGCCCCCGGCAGGCTGTCCTCGGCGAGCGCTGCCGCCTCATCGGGTACGTCTGCCGGGGCGACGCCGCCCATCCGGGCGCGGTACACGGAGGCGCCGACGGTGCCGAGGAGTGCGACGCCGAGGGCCATGCCCAACTCGCCGGCGGTCTCGGACATCGAGGACGCGGAGCCTGCCTTGGCCGGCGGCGCGGAGCCCAGCACCAGATCGGTGCCGAGCACCATCGTCGGCGCCAGCCCGAGGAAGCCGAAGCTCACCCCGACCACCGCGAAGGCGAAGCCTCCGGAGCCGCCCGCCAGGGCCAGCGCCAGATAACCCAGGGTCGTCAGCACCAGGCCACCGGCCACCAGCTGTCCCGGCGGGACGCGCCGCGCCAGCACCGGGGCGAACATCGAGCCCAGCACCATCGCTCCGGTGGCGGGCAGCATCCAGAGCCCGGCGACGATCGGCGAGTAGCCGCGCACCATCTGCAAGTACTGGATGAAGAGCAGCATCACTCCACCCGAGGTTGCGACCCCGACGAGCATGACCGTCAATGCCGAGGTGAACGTCCGGTCGGTGAACAGCCGCAGATCGAGCAGCGGCGCGGTCAGGGTGCGCTGCCGCCGTACGAACAGCAGCCCGAACGCGGCACCGGCCACCAGGGCGGCCACGGGCAGCGGCTCCAAGCCCTCCTTGGCGAGTTCCTTCATCCCGTAGATCACCGGGATGGCCGCGGCCAGCGACAGGCCGACGCTGACCAGGTCCAGCCGGCCGGCGTGCGCATCCCGGTACTCGGGGAGCAGGAAGGGCGCGGTGACCAGCAGCAGAAGCATCACGGGTACGCCCAGCAGAAAGACCGAGCCCCACCAGAAGTTCTCCAGCAGCATCCCGCCGATCACCGGGCCGAGCGCCACCCCCGACATGAAGCTCATCATCCAGACCCCGACAGCCGTGGCCCGCTGCCGGGCGTCGGAGAACATGTTGCTGATCAGGGCCAGCGTGGAGGGCATCAGGGTGGCCCCGGCTATGCCGAGCAGCGCTCTGGTGGCGATCAGCATCTCCGCGCTGGTGGAGTACGCGGCGACCACCGAGGCGGCGCCGAAGGCGGTCGCACCGATCAGCAGCAGCCTGCGCCGCCCGATCCGGTCGCCCAGGGTGCCCATGGTGACGAGAAACCCCGCGATCATGAAACCGTAGATGTCCAGGATCCACAGCAGTTGGGTACTGGTCGGATTCAGATCGGCGCTCAAATGCGGTGCCGCCAGATGCAGCACGCTGACGTCGAGGGCCAGCAGCAGGGTCGGCAGCGCCAGCACGGCGAGCCCGGTCCACTCCCGGCGGCCGGCCCGCCGCCCGATGGCGGTGTGGGCAGTCATAACAGTCCTCCCGTGGAAATCGATACGGCCGCCAGCCTGCCGAGACCCCCTTCTGGTCCACGCACGGTTCACGCACGAAATGCTTCGGAGGCGGTGTGCCCCGGCGGTTACCGTGTGGGCATGCAGTTCGGTGTGTTGGGTCCGCTACGGGTCTGGTCTGTTCAGGGGCATCCCGTCACCGTCCCCGAGGCCAAGGTCCGCACCCTGCTGTCCGCGCTGCTGGCCGCCGAGGGACAGGCCGTTTCCACCGACCGGCTCATCGACGCGCTCTGGGGCGTGCACCCACCGCGCAGTCCGTCCAACAGCCTTCAGACCAAGGTCTCCCAGCTGCGCCGCGCCCTCGACACCGCCCGCCCCGGCGCCCGACAGCTGCTGACCCACGGCCCGGCCGGCTACCAGTTGCGGATGAGCCCGGACGAGGCGGACGCCGGTCTGTTCACTCAACTGCTGGCCCGCGCCCGTGCGATGACCGACCCCGCGCCGCGGGCGAAGGTGCTGGACGAGGCCCTCGGCCTGTGGCGGGGCCGGGCCTACGCGGAGGTGGCCGATGAGCCCTTCGCCCGCGCCACGGCCGACCGGCTGGAGGAGCAGCGCCTGACGGCGATCGAGGACCGCGCCGAGGCCCGGCTGGCGCTGGGCGAGCACCGGGAACTTGCCGATGAGCTCGCCGAGGTCGTCGGCCGGCACCCACTGCGCGAACGGCTGCGAGCCCTCCAACTGCGGGCGCTGTACCGCGCCGGGCGGCAGGGGGAGGCACTTGCGGGATACGCCGAGCTGCGGGCACGGCTGGCTGAGGAGTTGGGCGTCGACCCGGGCCCGGAACTCGCCGCCCTGCACCAGGCGATGCTGACGCAGGACCCGGCCCTGGACGCCGCACCGCAGGCGCCTCCGGCGCCGTCGCCGTCGCCGTCGCCGTATGAGTCTCCGTTGTCGACGTCGCCGACGTATGCATCTCCGTTGTCGACACCGCAGCCGTACGCGCTTCCGTTGCCGTCCCCGCACTCGCATACGTCTCCGTTGTCGACCCCGCCGACGCATGCGCCGTACGCCGCCCGGCCGCCGTGGTCCGACTCCGGGATCCGTGACAGGGCGCACCGCAGCAATCTGCCCGCGCCCGTCTCCGGGCTGGTCGGCCGGGAGGAGGCGGTCCGGGAGATCGGCGAGTTGTTCGGCGCCGGCCGTCTGGTGACGCTCACCGGGCCCGGCGGGGTGGGCAAGACCCGGCTGGCCGTGGAGACCGCACACCGGCTGCTGGACAGTCGGCCCGACGGCGTCTGGTTGGTGGAGCTCGCCGCGCTCAGCCGCCATGTCTCGGACCCGGCCTGTCAGCTGGCCGAAACGGTGACCGCCGTCCTCGACATCCGGGAGGACCCGGCCTTCCGGCCCTTGCCCCGTAACACCAGCCCCGGCCAGGATCCGCTGACGCTCGCGCTGCGCGGGCGGACCATGACCCTGGTGCTCGACAACTGCGAGCACCTGATCGACGTCGTCGCCGAGGCCGTCACCCGGTGGCTGCGGGCCGTCCCCGGGCTCACCGTCCTGGCGACCAGTCAGGAACCGCTGGGCGTCGAGGGTGAGACGATATGGACCGTCCCGCCGCTGGAACACTCCGACGCCGTCGAGCTGTTCACCACTCGCGCCGCCGCATCAGCGCCGGGCCTGGTGATCGACGAGGCACACGCCGAGGCGGTGGACACCATCTGCCGCCGCCTGGACGGGATTCCGCTCGCCCTGGAGCTGGCCGCCACCCGCGTCCGGGCGCTGGGGCTGCACACCCTGAGCTGCCGGCTCGACGACCGGTTCAGCCTGCTGGCGGGCGGCCGCCGGGGCGTCCCGCAGCGACAGCAGACGCTGCGCGCGATGATCGAGTGGAGCTGGGAGCTGTGCACCGAGCCCGAGCGGGCACTGCTGCGCCGGCTCTCCGCCCACGCCGACGGCGCCACCCTGGAGGCCGTGGAGGCCGTCTGCTCCGGTGGCGCGGTGCCACGGGACCGAGTGCCGGAGCTGCTGGCCCGGCTGGTGGACCGCTCCCAGGTGGTCATGACCGAGGGGCCGGACGGCCCCCGCTACCGAATGCTGGAATCCGTCGGGGCGTACGCCGCCGAGCAGTTGGCATCGGCCGGTGACGGCGAGGCCGACCGGATACGGCAGGCACACCGGGAGCACTATCTGGCCTTCGCCGAACTCGCCGAACCGGCGCTGTACGGGCCCGGCCAGCACGAGACGCTGGAACGGCTGGACAGGGAGTCGGCCAATCTGCGCCGCGCCTTCCACACCGCGGTGCAGGACGGCGCGGCGCCCCACGCGCTGCGGCTGGCCAATTCACTGGCCTGGTACTGGTATCTGCGCGGCCGCTTCCGGGAGGCGCATCGCCTGTCCGATCTCGCCCTCGGTCTGGGCGCCGAAGCGCCCGAGCCGATCCGGGCCGAGGCGGCCGTCTGGCGGGCCGGGATGGCGATCATCTTCGACCATGAGACCTCGCTGTTGGCGAAGAGCCGGGAGGCACTGGCCCGGTACGCCCGGCTGGCACAGCCCACCCGCAGTCTGGCCTGGGCACAGTGGTTCCTGGCATTCACCCAGTGGGGCATGGGCGACCACGAGGCCAGGGACCGACAGGTCGACGCCGCGCTGGATGCCTTCCGGGCGGCCGGCGACCGCTGGGGTACGGCCGCCGCGCTCTGCTCCCGTTCCTTCAACGCCCAGGAGCGGGCAGACCTGGCGGCCTCGGTCGCCGCCGGACGGGAGAGCCTGGAGCTGTTCACCGAGCTCGGTGACCGCTGGGGACAGCTCCAGGCCGCCGAGGCGCTGGGCTCCGCCGCGGAGATCACCGGTGACTACGACGAGGCGGCCCGGCTGCGCCGGATCTCCGTAGAAGTCGCCGAGGAGCTCGGGCTATGGGCCCAGCTGTCCGAACAGCTCTCCGCTCTGGGCCGGGTGGCCCTGCTGCGGGGCGATTACGCCGAGGCGGACGCGCTGCACGAGCGCGGGAGACGGATGGCCGTCGAGCAGGCCCACCCGGCCGGTGAACAGTACGCGGAGATCGGCTTGGCGCTCAGCGCCCGCCGCCAGGGCAGATACGACGACTGCGAGCGCTTTCTCCGCCGCTGGCTGAACGTCGACCGTGAGGCCGAGGCTCACGCGGGGGTGGCCCTGATCCTCGCCGAGCTGGGCTTCGTCGCCGAGCTGCGCGGCGACGCCGATGCCGCGATGGCGCTGCACCAGGAGGGGAAGGAGGCGGCCGAACTGAGCGGGGACCCGCGGGCGGTCGCGCTGGCACTGGAAGGGCTGGCGGGCGCGCACACCGCGGCCGGCCACCCGACGGAGGCCGCCCGGCTGCTGGGCCGCGCTGCCGCGCTCCGCGCATCTGTCGGGGTGCCGCTGCCGTCGGCAGAGCGCGGCGATGTGGACCGGATCACCGCCGCCGCCCTGGCAGCCCTCGGCACCGAAACCTTCGCCACCGCCCACGCCGACGGCGCCGCAGCCGCTGCCCGACAAGCCGGCTGACCGCCCCACGCCTGTCTGGCGGGCAATGACGCATCGCCGGACAACGGCCTCGGGGAACACGGAACAGCCGCATGCAAAGCCGAGGAAGCCGCCGCTGGCCGACCTTCGTGTGCCGTCGCAATTGCCTTTGCCGCAGGCGTAGTTGCGGTCGAACTGGGCGGCGGCGTTGCCCCTCACATCGGTCAGTACCGTGCGCGCCTCGACGACCTCACGGCACCGAAAGAAACGACTTCAAAAGTCTCCGAGAAACTCCGATCAGTGCTCGTCCCAATGGCCGTTGTGTTCGGCATGACGGTGCCCATCATGGACGTAGTCGACGTGGTCCGCGTGCGGAACAGCCACGTGCCCGCACCCGGGTCCGTGCTGATGGGCGTGCTCGGCGTGCTGCCGGTGGTCCGCGGCCTCGCACTCGTCGGTGTGGTCGTCATGGACGACGTGGAGATGCCCGTCGTGGACGTAATCGACATGGTCCGCGTGCGGCACGGCCACGTGGCCACACCCCTCGCCGTGGTGATGCGGGTGGTCCGAGTGAACCTTGTGCTCGGCTGCTGTCGCCATTTCCCTATTCCTCTCCCAAGATCCGTGCAGGAATTTCCCACAGCGGGAGGTAAATGCCCCACAGGCAAAGTACTCCGGTTTCGTTTCGCAGCGTGGATTTCGCGGAGCAGCGCGTCCCAAAGTGCAACAAATGGAAAGGAAATACAGAAAATGAAATCCAAATCCATTGCCGCCGAGCCAGGCCGAGCCGAGCGGAGCTCACCCCCCGACGGACCCGCACCCAGCCGGGCCCTCAGTGACCGACCATCGCGCACGGCACGACCTCTCGCCGCTCCCCGGCGTCAGCCTTGATCGCCTCCGAAGAACTAATGAAAACGACAACCATTAAGGCGTAGGCTTCCGACTACCCGTCTCACTGCCCGAAGAGAGGACACCGGAGCCATGGCCGGACAAACCGTACGCCTGGGTGTAGCCCAGGAGACGCTGATGATCCCGCTCTACGGCCGCGCCGTGGAGAGCCGTAAGCCCGAGGGCGAGGCAGTGCTGCGCGACCCGGCGGCCGAGGCGATGGTGGAGGCGATCGACTACGACTTCTCGCGGTTCGACGGCGGACCGAGCCTGGCCGGCACGGTGATGCGTACGAACCTCTTCGACCACTGGGTCCGCACGTTCCTCGCCGAGAACCCTGACGCAACGGTGGTGGAAATCGGCACCGGGCTCAACACCCGTTATGAGCGCACGGACAACGGCCGCGCCCACTGGTTCGAACTCGATCTGCCGGACGTCATCGAGCTGCGCCGCACATTCTTCACCGACTCCCCGCGCCGCCGGATGCTCGCCGCCTCGGTACTGGACGACGACTGGACGGCTGCCCCGCAGGCCCAGGGCGGCCCCTACTTCCTCGCTGCGGAAGCGGTGCTCGGCTACCTGCCCGAGGAGGACGTACGGCGTGCGATCGGCATGCTCGCCGAGCGCTTCCCCGGTGCGCTGCTCGCCCTCGACACCACGGGCCCCGGCATGGTGGACACCCAGGACAGCCATGACGCCCTCAGCAAGGTGGAGGCGAAGCTGCGCTGGAACTGCCCGGACCCGCGCGTGCTGGAGGAATGGCACCCGGGCAACCGCCTGCTCGCCTCGCACACGTTCACCACCATGCCTGCCGAGATACGCGACAAGCTGCCGGCGCAGTACCAGGAGATGATCGCCAACATGACGCAGCAGCAACTGCCGCAGGTCGAGGACTACCGGCTCAACCTGCTGCGGCTGGGCTGATCGCTGCGCTGATCGCGCTGCGGCACGGCAGGCTGCCATGACCTGCTGCCGAGTCCGCTGCGCATCTCCGCCCCCGCCCGCTCCGGTCAATACCGAAGAGCTGGGCGGACGGGGTTGCCCGGTCGGCCTTCGCTATTGCGGTGCGACGGTCTTGAGCCAGTCCTCGACGGTGACGACATCGGCCCACTGCGGGAATAGTTTTCCGGTGAGGACGCGGTGTACTTCGGGGTCGGTGTCGAGGCAGGTATCCTTCAGGACGGTGAGGCCGAAATCCAGGTCGTTGGCGTGGCACAGGGTGGACAGCACGACACCGCTGGTGGCGATGCCGGTGAGTACGAGGCTGTCGATGTCGCGGGCCCTGAGTACCAGGTCGAGGTCGCTGCCCGAGAATGCGCTCGCTCGCCTCTTGGTCACCACGATGTCGCCCTGCTGGGGCGTGATGTCGTGGTGGATCTCGGTTCCGGGGTCGCCCTCGGCGAACAGGCCGGCACGCACGGCGGTGGTGAGGACCCGGTTGCGCGTACTCACCTCCGGCTGGCCCGGCCGTAACGCGATGACCACGTAGATCACGGGGATGCCCGCCGCCCGGGCACCGTCGATCGCTCTGCGCAGACGCGGCAGATAGCCGGAGCCGTCGTCGGCGACATCCACCATGTGGTGCTGGACGTCCATCACGAGGAGAGCGCTGTCGGCCATGCTTGCCGCCCTTTCGTCGCTGGGAAACACGAGCAAGTCTGGGGCAGTCGCGCGGCTGTGGGGAACACTTCGGCGATCCTCATCGCCAAGTGCTCCCGGCGAAAACCGACCCCTCTCCCGTGCCGCAACGTGCCCGGCCACCCTGTCCTGTTCGACCGCGGCCCGCCGTCGCCGGGCGGGTCAGGCGAAATTCTCCGGGGCGCCGCCGCCACCGCCGCGTACATCCGGGCCAGGCCACGGGCGTTGCTCACCCCGCCGGGTGCCCCCCGGTGACACCACCGCGGCGACGGGTTGACCGGGGTGGCAGCGGCAGGCCCGCCCCAGCGCCTCCTGTCCGCCGGCTCCGGGCGCTGCGCCATGAACCATGCGGACAGCCATGACCCGAGGACACGTTTCGCGGCCACGGCGCGGCCGGTCGTGCGCACGCCCGGTGCGATGCGACGGGGGCGTCGAAGCGGCAGCGCCGTCGGGCGTGTCTGCCGGTGCGGGCGCCGCCCGACATCGTATGGGCGCTTCCGTGCGCGGGCTCCGGGCGCGTGACGTCGTACGGGACGCTCCCCTACGCCGAGTCTGACAGCCGACGTCGACGGGCACTCCCGTGTCGGGTCAGCGGCGCCCATGCCCCTCTCGGACTGCGGACCGCGCCCGCGGCGCGGGGTCAGATGGCGGCGCGGACGGCTTGTTCGAAGCCTTCCACGTGGCTGCGGGAGAGTTCGGCTGCCTTCTCGGCGTTGCCGTCGATGATTGCCGCCAGCAGCGGCCGGTGCTCCTCGATGTGGCCGCTCACCCCGCCGGGCAGCCGGTCGAGGAAGAGGCACCAGATGCGGGTGGCCAGATTGTCGTGCCGGACCAGGGTGTCCTCCAGATACGGGTTCTGCGTGGCCGCGTAGATGGCACGGTGCACCTGGAGATCGATCCGCATCAGCTCGTCGGAGTCGCGTCGGCTTGAATCCACCCGCTCCAGTTCCTGGAGCAGCGCTTCCAGGGCGGCACGGTCCTGCTCCGTGGCGCGCCGTGCGGCCTGGCCGGCGGCCATGGGCTCCAATTGCTGGCGCACCTCGGAGATATGGGCGAGGTCGGTGATGTTGACCTCGGTGGCGAAGGTGCCGCGCCGGGGGTAGGTGACGATGAGGCGCTCGTACTGCAACCGCTTGAGCGCTTCCCGTACGGGCGTCCGTCCGACCCCGAGCTCCTGCGACAGCTGGTCTTCGTTGATCGGCGCACCGGGGCGGATCTCGAGCATCACGAGGCTGTCCCGGATGGCGCGGTAGGCGCGCTCGGCATAGGACAGCTCCGCACTGCCGGACGTTCTCAATACGTACTGCATGGAGCCCCCTTGACCAGGCCGACGATCTTCCATACCTTACCGTACAGCTGATATATCAGTTACCTCTTAGTTGGCTTGAGGATGGTGCTCAGTTGTCGGCGAACCCCTCGAACATGCCCTTCTCCCTCTCCCTCCCCCTTCGCGAGCTCGATCCGGAGGTGTCGTCGGCGGTGGACGCCGAACTCCGCCGGCAGCAGTCGACCCTCGAGATGATCGCTTCGGAGAACTTCGCCCCGGCCGCCGTCATGGAGGCCCAGGGTTCGGTACTGACCAACAAGTACGCCGAGGGCTACCCGGGCCGCCGCTACTACGGCGGCTGCGAACACATAGATGTCGTCGAGCAACTCGCCGTCGACCGGGTGAAGGCCCTGTTCGGCGCCGAGGCCGCCAACGTCCAGCCGCACTCCGGCGCCCAGGCCAACGCCGCCGCGATGGCCGCGCTGCTGGAGCCCGGCGACACGATCCTCGGCCTCGACCTGGCGCACGGCGGGCACCTCACGCACGGGATGCGGCTCAACTTCTCCGGCCGGCTGTACAACGTGGTGCCCTACCACGTCCGCGGGTCCGATATGCGGGTCGACATGGACGAGGTCGAGCAGCTCGCGCTCGCCCACCGGCCCAAGATGATCGTCGCCGGCTGGTCCGCATATCCGCGGCAGCTGGACTTCGCCGCGTTCCGCCGTATCGCCGACCGGGTCGGCGCCCTGCTGCTGGTCGACATGGCGCACTTCACCGGCCTCGTCGCCGCCGGGCTGCATCCCAGCCCCGTACCGCACGCGGACATCGTCACCACCACCACACACAAGACGCTTGGCGGCCCGCGCGGTGGCGTGATCCTGGCCGGGAAGGAGTACGCGAAGAAGATCAACTCCGCGGTCTTCCCCGGCCAGCAGGGCGGCCCGTTGGAGCATGTGATCGCCGCCAAGGCCGTGGCGTTCAAGGTCGCGGCCTCGGCGGAGTTCCGCGAACGTCAGCAGCGCACCCTCGCCGGAGCGCGTGCGCTCGCCGCCCGGCTGCTGGCCGACGACGTCTCCGGGTCCGGCGCGACCGTGCTGACCGGCGGCACCGACGTCCACCTCGTCCTGGTCGACCTGCGCAACAGCCGGCTCGACGGCCGGCAGGCCGAGGACCGGCTGCACAGCATCGGGATCACCGTCAACCGCAACGCGGTGCCCTTCGATCCGCGCCCCCCGATGGTCTCCTCCGGTCTGCGGATCGGCACTCCGGCTCTGGCGACCCGCGGTTTCGGGGCCGAGGAGTTCCGGGAGGTCGCCGACGTCATCGCCCGGACGCTGACGGCCGAGCACCTGGACGGCTCCGAGGCGGACCTGCTCCGCGACCGCGTCGCGAAACTCGCCGACGCCTTCCCTCTCTACCCCCGGCTGACGAGGAGCACGGCATGACACCCACTCCGGCGGCCCCGCTCCCCGAGCACCCGGACTTCCTCTGGCGGAACCCGGATCCGAAGCGCTCGTACGACGTCGTGATCGTCGGGGGCGGCGGGCACGGCCTGGCCACGGCCTACTACTTGGCCAAGGAGCACGGCATCAGCAACGTCGCCGTCCTGGAGAAGGGCTGGCTGGCCGGCGGCAACATGGCCCGCAACACCACCATCATCCGCTCCAACTATCTGTGGGACGAGAGCGCCGCCCTCTACGAGAAGGCCCTCAAGCTGTGGGAGGGCTGGCCGGAGGAGCTCGACTACGACTTCCTCTTCAGCCAGCGCGGGGTGCTCAATCTGGCCCACACCCTGCAGGATGTCCGCGAGGGCGTCCGCCGGGCCAACGCCAACCGGCTCAACGGCGTGGACTCCGAGTGGCTGGAGCCGGACGAGGTCGCCAAGGTCTGCCCCATCCTCAACGTCTCCCGGGACACGCGCTATCCGGTGCTCGGCGGCACGTTCCAGGCGCGCGCCGGGATCGCCAAGCACGACCATGTCGCCTGGGCGCTGGCCCGCCGCTGCGACCAGATGGGCGTCGATCTCATCCAGGGCTGCGAGGTCACCGGCTTCGTCAAGGACGGCGAACGCGTCGTCGGCGTCGAGACGACTCGCGGGCCCATCCGTGCGGGACGGGTCGGTCTCGCGGCCGCGGGGCACAGCAGTGTGCTCGCGGAGCTGGCCGGCTTCCGGCTGCCGATCCAGTCCCATCCCCTTCAGGCCCTGGTTTCCGAGCTGCATGAGCCGGTCCACCCCACTGTGGTGATGTCCAACCACGTGCACGTCTACGTATCGCAGGCGCACAAGGGCGAGCTGGTGCTGGGCGCTGGAGTCGACCAGTACACCGGGTACGGACAGCGTGGCTCCTTCCACGTCATCGAGCAACAGATGGCCGCCGCCGTCGAGCTGTTCCCGGTGTTCGCCCGCGCCCATGTGCTGCGGACCTGGGGCGGCATCGTGGACGTCACCCCCGACGCCTCGCCGGTCATCGGGCCCACTCCGGTGGAGAACCTCTTCGTCACCTGCGGCTGGGGCACCGGCGGTTTCAAAGCCACCCCGGCCGCGGGCTTCACCTTCGCCCACACCATCGCCACGGGCGCACCGCATCCGCTCAACGCCCCCTACGGCCTGGAGCGGTTCAGCACCGGGGCGCTGATCGACGAACACGGCGCCGCAGCCGTCGCCCACTGAGAGGAGCCCGCCATGCTGCTGATCACCTGCCCGTGGTGCGGTCCGCGCGACGAGACCGAATTCCACTGCGGGGGCCAGGCCCATGTCCCCTTCCCCGCCGACCCCGGTGAACTGACCGACGGGGAATGGGCGGAGTACGTCTTCTACCGCGACAACCCCAAGGGACCGCGCGCCGAGCGCTGGGTGCACAGCACCGGATGCCGACGCTGGTTCAACGCCCTGCGGGACACCGTCGACTACGAGATTCTGGCCGTCTACCGGCTCGACGAGCCCCGACCGGCTCTCCCCCCCCTCCCGCGAGCACGCCGGAGCGAGCCGATGACGGACCGGACGGAACTCACCGAGCAGGAGTGCCGGCTGCCGCGCGGCGGCCGTATCGCACGGGACCGGCTCCTGCGATTCACCGTCGACGGCCGCGAGCTGACCGGCCACCCCGGCGACACTCTCGCCTCGGCCATGCTGGCCAACGGGCTGCTGGAGACCGCGCCCTCGCTCTACCGGGGCCGGCCGCGCGGCATCGTGTCCGCCGGTGTGGAGGAGCCCAACGCGCTGGTGCGCGTGCATCTGGCTGGCTGCGCCGAGTCGATGCTGCCCGCCACCGCCGTCGAGCTGTTCGACGGGCTGACCGCGCAGACCCTCTCCGGGATGGGCCGGCTCGACCCCAGCCCGGACCCGGCCGAGTACGACAAGAAGTACGTCCACACCGATGTCCTCGTCGTCGGAGCCGGCCCCGCCGGACTCGCCGCGGCCGGCGCGGCGGCCCGGTCGGGCGCGCGGGTGACGGTCGTCGACGACCAGCCGGAGCCCGGCGGCTCGCTGCTGTCCGCACCCGGCGAGACAGTGGACGGCATACGCGCGGCCGACTGGGTCGCGGACGTGACCGCCCGCCTCGAAGCGGCCGCGGATGTCGTCTTCCTGCGTCGCACGACGGCGTTCGGCTCGTACGACGACAACTACGTCCTCGCCCTGGAGAAGCGCACCGACCACCTCGGCGACGCGGCACCGGAGGGCGTCTCGCGGCAGCGGGTGTGGCACATCCGCGCCCGGCAGGTCGTCCTCGCCACCGGCGCGCACGAGCGCCCGTTGGTCTTCGCCGGCAACGACCGGCCGGGCGTCATGCTCGCCTCGGCTGTGCGCTCGTACGTCAACCGGTATGCCGTAGCGCCCGGTTCGCGTGTCGTCGTGTCCACCACCAATGACAGTGCGTACGACACCGTCGCCGATCTGCACGCCTCCGGTATCGAGGTACGCGCCGTGGTGGACTCACGGGCCGAACTCTCCGAGCGGGCCGGCGAGATCGCCGAGGCGACGGGACTGCGGGTACTGACGGGCAGCGCGATCGTACGGAGCAAGGGAGACGGCAGGATCAGCGGTGTCGCCATCGCCGCACTCGACGCGGACGGTCTGCCCATCGACGGGGAGGAGTGCGTCGACTGCGACCTGCTGGCCGTCTCCGGCGGCTGGAGTCCAGTCGTCCATCTGCACAGCCAACGGCAGGGACGGCTGCGTTGGGACGAGGACCTGGCGGCCTTCGTGCCGGACGGCGCGGTGCGCGATCAGCAGGTCGTCGGCGCAGCGGGCGGGACCTTCGATCTCGCCGGCTGCCTGGCGGAGGGCACGGCGGCAGGTGCCGCCGCGGCGGACGCCGCCGGCTTCGCCACCGAGGAGGCTCCCCCGCCCCGGGCCGGTGCCGCCCGCGGGCCGGGGACCGTCCGCCCGCTGTGGCTGGTTGCAGGGCCTGGTGAGCCCGATGGCTGGGACACGCACTTCGTCGACCTCCAGCGCGATGCCACGGTCGCCGACGTGTGGCGGGCCGTGGGCACGGGGATGCGCGGAGTCGAACACGTCAAGCGCTACACCTCCATCGGCACCGCCAACGACCAGGGCAAGACCTCCGGCGTCAACGCCATCGGAGTCATCGCCGCCGCGCTCTCCAACGGCGAGGCGGTCTCGCCCGGCGAGATCGGCACCACTTCCTACCGCGCCCCGTACACGCCGGTGAGCTTCGCCGCGCTGGCCGGGCGCGAGCGGGGTGAGCTGTTCGACCCGGCGCGGCTGACGTCCGTACAGCCCTGGCATGTGGCGCACGGCGCCGAGTTCGAGAACGTCGGCCAGTGGAAGCGCCCGTGGTACTACCCGCGGGACGGTGAGGACATGGATGCCGCCGTGGCCCGCGAGTGCCGGGCGGTGCGTGAGGGCGTCGGGTTCATGGACGCCACCACCCTCGGCAAGATCGAGATCTGGGGCGCGGACGCGGGCGAGTTCCTCAACCGCCTGTACACCAACGGCTTCAAGAAGCTCAAGCCCGGCATGGGCCGGTACGGCGTGATGTGCACGCCGGACGGCATGATCTTCGATGACGGCGTCACGCTGCGGCTGGAGGAGAACCGCTACTTCATGACCACCACCACCGGTGGAGCAGCGGGCGTCCTGGACTGGCTGGAGGAGTGGCTGCAGACCGAGTGGCCGGAACTGGACGTGTACTGCACCTCGGTGACCGAACAGTGGACCACCATCGCCGTCGCCGGACCGCGCGCGCGTGAGGTGGTGGCGCCGCTTGTTCCCGAACTCGACCTGTCGGCCGAGGCGTTCCCGTTCATGGCGTTCCGCGAGACGACCCTCGCGAGCGGGATCCCCGCACGCGTCTGCCGTATCTCCTTCTCCGGCGAGCTCGCCTACGAGATCAACGTCGCCTCCTGGTACGGCCTCGCCGTGTGGGAGCAGGTGTACGAGGCGGGGCAGCCGTGCGGGATCATCCCGTACGGCACGGAAACCATGCACGTCCTGCGGGCCGAGAAGGGCTACATCATCGTCGGCCAGGACACCGACGGTACGGTGACGCCGCACGACGCGGGCATGTCGTGGGCGGTCTCCAAAGTCAAGGACTTCATCGGCAAGCGCTCCTTCTCCCGGCCCGACACCGCCCGTACGGACCGCAAGCAGCTCGTCGGGCTGCTGCCCACCGACCGCCGCACCCGGCTGCCCGAAGGCACCCAGATCATCGCCTCCGGCGTACCCGTCACACCTCAGGAAGCCCCGGTGCCGATGCTCGGTCACATCACCTCCAGCTACCACAGCCCGGCGCTCGGCCGGCCGTTCGCGCTGGGACTCGTCGCGGGCGGACGCGACCGTATCGGCGAAACCCTCCTGGCGCCGGTCGGCGAGGAACTGGTGCCCGTCACCGTGGCCGAACCCGTGCTCTACGACCCCGAAGGGACGAAGCGAGATGGCTGAGCCGACCGGCACGACCCCGGTGACGCTGCGGCGGAGCCCTCTGGCGCATCTGGAGGACCGGATGCGTGCCGCGTCCCGCTCCGGCGCGGGTGGCGTATCGCTGACCGAGTGCCCCTTCATCACCATGGTCGACGTACGTGTGGATCCCGCTTCCCCGGCGGCCGAGCGGATCGAGAAGGTGCTGGGCTCAGCGCTCCCCCGCAACTGCGGCGACACCACCGCTTCCGGCTCTCACACGACCGTGTGGCTCGGCCCCGACGAATGGCTCGTACTCTCCCAGGCCGACGGCACCGATCTGGCGGCCGCACTGCGCGAGGCACTCGACGGAGAACCGGGCTCGGTCGTCGATGTCTCGGCGAACCGCACAACGCTGGAGCTGCGGGGACCGTACGCCCGGGACGTACTCGAAAAGGGCTGCCCACTCGATCTCCATCCCCGCGCCTTCGGCCCTGGCCAGGCGGTACTCACCACGGTCGGCCCGGTCCCGGTGCTGCTGTGGCAGATCGACGCGGACCCCGGCTACCGGCTGTTGCCGCGGAGCTCCTTCGCCGACTACCTGGCACGCTGGCTGCTGGACGCGATGCGCGAGTACGGCCACGGCGCGCCGAGTTGAGCTCGCTGACGCGGCGTCCGGCCTGGGGGTGCGGCTCGCCGCCGGGGCCCTGGTTTCGGGCCCCGGCGGCGGCTGGTCCGCGCGTGCAGGCGCGTGGAGTCGACTGCGACGACCCGGGGCCCTCCACGAACCGCGCGCCGCGCCCACTGCACGTCAGTCGACGACGTGCATCAATCTCCGATCGGAGAAGAGTCCCGGTCGCCATCCGACAGCCGTCGTGAGGGCGTCGCCCCGTCCGTGGTGCGCACCAGGAAGTCGCCGAGCACGAGGAAGTCGAGGCCCGTGCGGCGGAAGGTCCGGATCGCGTCGCCGGGGGTCAGCACGATGGGCTCGTCATAGGTGTTGAACGACGTGTTCAACACCATCGGCACCCCGGTCATCTCGTGGAATGCGCTGATGAGCGCGTGGTAGCGCGGGTTGGTCTCGGCTGTGACGCTCTGCAGCCTGCTCGTACCGTCGACGTGCAACACCGCCGGGATGAGGGGCTGCTTGTCGGCCTGGACGGACAGCCCGAACGACATGAACCGGTAGGACGGGGAGTTCGCGTGGATGTCGAACCACTCCGCGGCATGCTCCTCGAGCACGCTCGGCGCGAAGGGGCGGAAGTACTCGCGGTGTTTGACGCGAAGGTTGATGATCTCCCGGCTTCCCGGCCGCCGAGGGTCCGCCAGGATGCTGCGGTGTCCCAGCGCCCGGGGGCCGACTTCGGCAGCGCCGTCGAACCAGCCGCCGATGAGCCCCTGGGCGAGCAGCGTGGCGACCTCGCGCGGCGCGTCGTCCAGTCGCGTGTACTCCAAGTCCGCTTCCTCAAGGGCGCGTACGCAGTCCTGCTCGGTGTAGCTGGGGCCGAGGTACGGGCTCGTCATCTCCCAGCGGTCCGTGATGTCGTGGCACTGGTGCACCGTGTGCAGCGCCGCGCCGAGTGCGGTGCCACCGTCGTGGGCGAGCGGCTGGACGAAGATGTTGTCGAAGCGGGAGTCGCGGGCCAACCGCCCGTTGGCGATGCAGTTCAGCGCGACACCGCCGGCCAGGCAGAGGTTGTTTGAGCCGGTGGCGTGGAAGAGTTCGTCGGCGAGTTCCAGTAGGACCTCCTCCGTCGTCTGTTGCAGCGCCGCGGCCACCTGGGCGTCACGGTGGTCGATGTACTCCCCCGGTCGGCGCCGTGGGCCGAACAGTTCCTCCAGGGGCCCGTAGTCCTCGACGCGGAACCGCAGCGCGTCCAGGTCCACATCCAGTTCGCTGCTGTCCTGGTGGAACAGCCGCTTCATGGCCGGTCCGAAGCTGCCCGGTTCGGCGAAGGCGGCCAGGGCCATCACCTTCGCCGCCTCGTACTCACCGAGGCCGACGAACTTCGCGAACTTCTCCCACAGGAACCCGATCGAGTTGGGGTAGTGCAGCAGGCGGATCTCGTCGATCTTGTGGTCCCTGCCGTGTGCCAGCAGCCCGGTCGTCCACTCCCCGATTCCGTCGAGGGACAGCACTGCCGCATCGGAGTAGGGGGAGGCGTAGTAGGTGCTGGCGGCGTGGGCCAGCTCGTGGTGCACCCAGTGGATCTTCTCGCCGACGTCGTCACCGAGCACGGCGGCGAGGCGCTCAGGGATGCGGGCCACGCCGGCGCGGAAGATCCGCTCCCCTTCCGGGTCACCCCAACTTCCCGGTGTCACTCGCTCGGTGATCGGCTCGGGACGCCGTTGGAGGTCGAACGAGAGCGCGATGGAGTCGAGATCGCGGGCAGTGATTCCGGCCGTACGAAGGCAGTACTCGATGGCGTGGGTGGGGAGTTGGTCAGCGGTGTCGACGCCGGCCGGCTTGGCGTGCTTACGTCGGTTGAAGCGCTCTTCCTCGCCGATGGCCAGGACCTGCGAACCACGCACCAGGCAGGCTGACGATTCGTGGTAGACCGAGTTGACGCCGAGCACCAGGGGCTGATCGGACATTGATCTCCTTTGTGTTGTCGATCTGTGGAGGCGTAGGTCAGGCATGCTGTGTGCGCGGCCTGGGCCGGACGCAGGGCCGTCGAGTCGGGTTCGAAGTGTTTTCTCAGCGGACGTCGGAGCCCGTCGAGGCACCGGCGGCGATGCCTTCGAGAGCGGCGATCCAGGCGGTGCTCAGCTCTTCGACCGCGTCGGTTCCGATCAGCTGAGCGGGCCACAACCATGTGGCCGTCAGCACGGGCTCGTCGCCCCGGTCGAGGAGTGCCGCGTTGATCTCGATGCAGGACATGAACAGCTGCGTCCCGCCGATGATCCCGCCGCAGTCCTCCGCCAGTTCCCAGGCGGTGTCCGGAGGCACGGACAGCCGCCCGATGTAGTTGAAGTTGAGCCACGGGGTGTTCAGCGAAGACAGCGCGTGACGCGTCTGCGGGTTGAGGTGTCGCAGCAGTCCGAAGCCCAGACCGTGTTCGGGCACGGACGCAAGGGCGCGGTGGGTTCGGCCCAGGGCCGCGGCCAGGTCCGTACGACCGTGCTGCACGTCCTCCCAGCGGACAGGGCCGCAGTCCAGATGCACCGGGTATGTCGCGGTGAACCATCCGACGGTGTGCGACAGGTCCATTCCCGCGCTGTCGGCATGCCGCCCGTGGCTTTCCAGTTCGACGAGCAGGCCCGTCGTTTCGCTGCCGTGCCGTCGGTGGTGCCAGTGGGCGACGGCGAGGTTGAGCGCGGTGAGCAGTACGTCGTTGGGCCGGACCTGGTGGGCTGCCGGCGTCTGGGTGAGGACCGCGCGGGTGAGCTGCGGGGACAGGGTCACCGTCCGCGACGCGGTGTCGAGGCCGCGCCGCGTCGGAGAGTCCTGGGGCACGGCCCAGGGCGCGGCCAGTGCCGTCCGCGACAGGACGTCCTTCCAGTACTCGGCTTCGGTGATGCGGTGCGCCGAACGGGCTTCCTGACCGAGCCATGTCGTCCACTGCCTGAACGACGGAGCCGCCGGGGCCGGCCCGGGTGCCGCTCCGCACCGCTGTCGCCACGCGGCGGCGAGATCGTTCAGCATGATCCACCACGAGACGACATCGACTGCCAGATGGTGGACGACCAGCAGCAGACGGCCGCTCTCCGACTCTGGGCCGTCCAGCCACACTGCCTGCACCATCTTCCCCTCGCGGGGCGCCAGTCGTGCTGCGGCGGCGTCCACCTGCGCCCTGACCGCCTCGGCCGGTGACATCCCCGGGGGTGCGGCGTCGACACGGGTGAGGAGATCGGCTGCGCACACGGCGCCGCTCTCGGCGATGCTGAACTCCCAGGAGCCGTCCGGCTTGACGTCGAGCCGCGAACGCAGCATCTCATGCTTGTCGAGAAGCGCTTGCAACACCGCCACCAGCGCATCCCTGCCGATCTCGGGTGGCAGGTGAATCGCCGCGGCGAGGAAGAACTCACGGGGTGCTTCCCCGACGTTGTCCTGTAGCCAGCACATGAGAGGTGTCAGCGACGCGGTCCGGTCACCGGATGGTGCGGCCTCCGCCGCCGAGCGCTGGGCCGGGATGAGAGCGGCGGCCAACGCGGCCGGGGTGGAGCGGGTGAGCACGTCACGCGGTCGTACTTCCCAGCCCTGTGCCCTGGCCCGGGAGGAGATCCGCAACGCGGTGATGCTGTCGCCGCCGAGCTCGGTGAGCGAGTCGTCGGCGCCCACCTCGTCCTGGCCGAGCGCCTCGGCGAACCAGCCGCAGACGCTCCGCTCCCGCGGTGTCCTCGGCTGTCGTGGAATGCGGGCCCGCCTGGTGTCCGGGGCGGGCAGGGCGTGGCGGTCGAGCTTGCCGTTGGGCAGGGTCGGCAGCTGTGCGAGCGGCACCACCACGGCCGGGACCATGTATGCGGGGAGTTCGCGCTCCAGCCTGGCTCGCACCGCGGCGGTGTCGACGCTCGCGCGGGGCTTCGGAACGACGTACCCGACCAGCTGTGTCCCGGACTTCTCGTCCCCGTGTACGGCCGCCACCGCGTGCTGGACTTCGTCGGCGGAGCGCGCCAAGGCGGCTTCCACCTCGCCGAGTTCGACGCGGTAGCCGCGCAGCTGGACCTGTTCGTCGACGCGTCCGACAAACTCCAGATCGCCGCTCTCCTTCCAGCGCACAAGGTCGCCCGTGCGGTACATGCGCTGCCCGGGCGGGCCGTACGGGTCGGCGACGAACCGCTCGGCCGTCCACGCCGGTCGCCCCCGGTATCCGCGCGCGAGGCCGCTTCCGGCGATGCAGAGCTCGCCCACGGCGCCGACGGGCCGTGGGCGCAGCCACGGGTCGAGGACGTATGCCCGCGTGTTGGCCACGGGTACGCCGATGGGCGGTGTGCCGGGCCCGGACAGCGGCTCGCTCAAGGTGGCACAGACCGTGGCTTCCGTGGGCCCGTAACCGTTGACGATCCGGTGTGCGGATGACCAACGGGCTGCCACGTCAGCGGGGCAGGCTTCCCCGACAGACAGAACCGTCATGCTCTCCAGCCGTGCGGGATCGAGTTCGGCCAGCAACCGCGGCGGGAGGCATGCACAGGTCACGCGCTGCCGGGCCATGAGTCCGGCCAGCTGGTCCGGTGTCACGAGCCGGTCGTGGGGTGCCAGTACGACGGTTCCTCCGCTGGTCAGCACGGGGAACACGTCGAGGAACACGCCGTCGAAGCTCGGTGAGAAGAACTGCAACATCCTGCTGTGCGCCCCGATGCCGAGGCGGTCGTGGAACACGCGTACGCGGTCGGTCAGCCCGGCGTGCTCCACCAGGACGCCCTTGGGCCGGCCCGTCGAACCGGAGGTGTAGACGAGGTAGGCGGGATGGCACGGGTGCAGGGCGCGGATACGGTCGTCATCCAGCACCCGGTCGGTCGCCATGCCTGCGAGCGAGTGTCGCGTGTCCTCGTCGTCGACGACGACACACTCCAGGCCGCCTGTCACCGAGCCTCCTGCCGTGGCAGTGGCACGGTCGGTGACCAGCAGCACCGGCTGGGCGTCGGCGAGGATCGTCGTAACGCGGTCCCGCGGGTAGTCGGGGTCGACGATCAGCACGGCCGCCCCGGCCTTCTGCACGGCCAGCACCGAGACGACCATCCGCGGCGAGCGCGGGATCAATACCGCCACCACGCGTTCCGGCCCCGCTCCCCGGCTGATGAGCAGCCGCGCGAGCTGGTTGGCACTCGCCTCCAGTTCGCCGTAGGAGAGGCCGCTGCATTCACCGACCACCGCGAGAGCCTCCGGCTGCTGCGCCGCTCGGGCCTCGAAGAGCTCCACGACGGTGCCGGGTACGGAGTGGCGCTGCGGCCCTTTCCCCAGCGCGAGTACCCGTTGCCGTTCACCGGCCGGGAGGAGCTGGGCTCGGGCGAGCGTGTCTGCGGGGTGCCGGGAAACGGCGGTCAGCGTGTGCCGGAGCGCGGCAAGCATCCGCTCGGCGGTACTTTCGGCCACCACCGCCGGGTCGACGTTGAGCGTCAGGCCGATCCGGTCGCCAGGTTCCACCACCAGCGTCACGGGATGGTCGGGCTCTGCCCAAGTGCGCACCGGACCGGCGGACAGCACGCCGTCCTGACCGCGTACCGCGCTTGGCTCCGGGAGGTTCTGGAAGACCAGCATTGTGTCGAACAGGCGGTCCAGGCCTGCGAGGCGCTGAATCTCCGCCAGACCGAGATGCTGGTGACCCGCCAGCGCTGCCTGCTCGTCACCAATGCGGCGCAGCGCGTCCTCGAACGTGTCACCGCCGGACAGTCGCACTCGCACAGGCACCGTGTTGACGAACATGCCGACCGCGCGCTCGATGCCTGGGATCTCGGGCGACCTGCCGGAGACGACGGTGCCGAAAACCACGTCGTCCCGGCCGGTCTCATGGTGCAGCACCATGCCCCAGGCGAGTTGCAGCACGGTGTTCAGCGTCACCTTGCAGTCACGTGCCACCTGCGTGAGCTGTGCGGTCTCTTCGGCACTCAGCTGCTCGCTCGGACAGCCCGGGCGCGGAGCGTCGGGCTTCTCGCTCGGACACGGAACGCCGGCGTCTGCGGCTTCTGCCCGGGTCGACGGGAACACCAGGGTGGGGCTACTGACGCCGTGCAGGGCCTTCCGCCATGCCGCCTCCGCGCGGGCGCGGTCCTGGCGGGCCAGCCACTTGAGGTGACTGCGCATGTCGGCAGCGGGCTCCAGGCCCTGGGTGCTGCCGTGCTGGGCGTGCAGGGTCAGCAGTTCCATAAGCAGCAGGGACAGCGACCACCCGTCGAAAGCGAGGTGATGCCCCGTCACAACGAGGCAGTGCCGCTCCTCCTCCAGCCGCACAAGTGCGAACCTCACCAGGGGTCCTTCGTCGAGCTCGCCGAGCCGGGACAGTTCGGCCGCGCGGAGACGGTCGAGTTCACGTTGCTGTGTGTCCGCCGGCCGTCCGCGAAGGTCGGCCTCCGTGACGGCTGGTGCGAGGTGCGGGTGCACCACCTGCTTTGGCTCGCTCAGGCCGCGGAAGGCGATTGTGACGCGCAGACCCGGGTGGCGCTCGCACAGTGCGTGGACGCACCGTCGGAAAAGGGCGGCGTCCACGCGCCCCCACAACTCCGTGTCGCACTGGTTGCGGTAGAGAGCACGGCCTCCGGCCTCGCTGTCGAGAAACTCGAACAGCATCCCCCTCTGCAGGGACGTCAGTTCAGCGACATCGACCTGACTGCCGTACTGCCGGCGCAGCGCGGCGACGTCGTCGTCGGCGGCGACGTCGGCTGCTGCTGCTGCTGCTGCGTCACAAACGGTGTCGGCGGCCGAGTCGGTCGGCGGGGTCCCGGCGTCGGTGCGCTCACCGGCTTCGTGTGTCTGCTGCGCGAGCTCAGCAAGCGTGGCGCAGTTGAGCACCTCGCGCACATCGATCGGGATTCCGTGCTCGCGGGCACGGACGGCCACCCGGATCGCGCTGATGCTGTCCCCACCGAGCTCCAGGAAGCCGACAGCGCCACTCACCTCCGGTACCTGGAGGACCTCGGCGACGATACGGAGGACGGCTCGCTCCGCGTCGCTGCGCGGCTCCTCGGACGCCACGGACGCTACGGACACGTCCGGGGCAGGAAGAGCGCTCCTGTCCAGCTTGCCGTTCGGCAGCCGCGGCAACTCGTCGAGCACCGCGATCCGGGCCGGCACCATGAACGCCGGGACGCGTCGCCGCAACGCCGCACGCACCTGTGCGGCGTCGGTGTGACCGTCGGGCGCCACGACCACGTAGCCCAACAGGCTACGCGCCGACGGCTCTTCGCGCGTGGTCGCGGCTGCCTGGACGACTCCGGGGCAGGAACGCAAGGCCGTTTCCACTTCGCCGAGTTCCACGCGGTGGCCACGGATCTGCACCTGGTCGTCCGCCCGGCCACCGAACCTCAGCTGCCCGTCGGGCGCCCACCAGGCGAGGTCCCCGGTGCGGTAGATCCGCTCACCCGGTGCGCCGTAGGGGTCGGCGACAAACCGCTCCGCGGTCAACGCCGGTCGGCGCAGATAGCCGCGTGCCACTCCGGGACCGCCGAGATACAGCTCCCCGACCACGGCTTCCGGAACGGGCTGGAGCCACGCGTCCAGGACATATGCCCGCGTGTCGGCGATCGGCCGGCCGATGGGTGGGGGTTCGTTCGGGGACAGTGGCCCGCTCATGGTCGAACAGACCGTGGTTTCGCTGGGGCCGTAGGCGTTGAACAGCCGTCGGTGCTCGGCCCACCGCGAGGCAACCTCCTGCGGACACGCCTCACCACCGACGATCACGGTCATCTCATCCGGCGTCGCCGTGGGATCGAGCTGTTCCAGCATCCCCACGGGCAGGTCCGCGTGGGTGATGCGACGGGTCACCAGGAACCGCGCCAGCTCGGCCGGCGTCATCAGGCGGTCGGCCGGGGCCAGTACGAGAGTCGCCGCGCTGCTGAGCGCGAGCAGCATCTCAGCGAAGATCGTGTCCACGCCGGCCGCCGCGTACTGGAGCACACGGCTCGTTCCGTCGATGCCGAACCGCTCGCACTGGTCCGCGATCAAGCCCGCAAGCCCGGAGTGCGGCACGACGACGCCCTTCGGCCTTCCGGTCGAGCCCGAGGTGTAGACGACGTAGGCGGCGTCCGCGCTGTGCAGCGACCGGCCACGCTCGCGGTCGGTGATGTCGGTGTCGGCGGGGGCCTCGTCCGCCGGGTGGACTCGGTCGGCCGTGTCGTCCCGACCGAGCGTGTCGACCTGGTCGGCCGCTGCCTCACCGGGACGGGAGTCCTCCTCCCCGGGCGGGGAGTCATCGAGCACCACTCGTTGCAGGTGCGGCGCGGACACGGCTTTTCCGGCGGCGGTGTCGGTGACCAGCAGGCGGGGATCGGCGTCGGCGAGGATGTGGGCCAGCCGCTCGGCGGGATGGTCGGGGTCCAGCAGCAGCACCGCAGCCCCGGTCTTGGCCACCGCAAGCGCGGCAGTCACCATGTCTGCACAGCGCGGCATAAGAACGGCGACTGTCGTGTCGGGTTCGGCGCCTCGCGCGAGGAGCCGGCGGGCAAGCTGGTTCGCCGTCGCGTTCAGCTCGCCGTAGCTCACCTGCTCCGCGTCCGCTTCAACCGCCACCGCGTAAGGAGCCCTTCGGGCCTGGGTCTCCACGAACTCCGGCAACGTACGCTCCTGCAACGTACGCCGTGAACTCGGAAGCGGTGCGGGCCCAGTACGAGCGCGATGCGGTCCCGACGCGTGTTGCGGCGGTGCGGTGGCCGCACAGGCCGAGGCCAGCTTTGCGGAGGCTTCACTCCCGGCAAGCCTGGTGAGGGTCCGCTCCAACTCCCGCCCATGGGCCTCGATGTCCAACTTGCCGTACAGCGCCGGATTACCGGCGATCTCCAGACGCCAGCCGCGCTCGTCGTCGTGTGTGAGCACGGTGATCACGACGTCCTCGACCGGGCCGGTGGCCAGCACATGCCGCTGCGCCCGGACCCCGGCGAACTCCACGTCACGGTCGGCCGCCAGGACATTGACCACCGGGCCGAACAGCCGGTCCACCGGCCTTCCGAGGTCGCGTGCGATGTCCTCGCCACGGTGGAGCTGATGGCGGAGCAACTCGCGCATCGACCTGTGCGTTTCCCTGAGCAACGCGCCGACCTCGCGCTCGGCCCCCGGCCGGAGGCGCAGCGGCAGGGTGTTCGCCGTCGTGGCGACGACGTGGCGCGCGCCGGGATGCCGCCCCGGTACGAGGAACCCGAGCGTCAGGTCGCCCACGCCGGTCAGCCGGTTCAGATACGTTGCCGTGGCGGCCGGGACGAACACCGCGGGGTGCACACCGTGCGCACGGGCCGCCGCCTTGAGCGATGTGACGCTTTCCGGCGTGATCCACGTCCTCCATCGAGGGGTCTCGCCCGCGCCTGGGTCCACCGCGGGAAAGTGCGTCGGTTCCTCGGCGTCCGCGAGCCGATCCCGCCACAACTGGCGGTCTCTTTCGTGAGCTTCGCATTCACGGTATTCATCCTCGGCACGGAGAATGTCACCGATCGAGCCGAAAGCCGGGAAACCAGGTTCCTTGCCGTCGACCAGTGCCGTGTACACCTCGGCCACCCGACGCGAGACGTCCTCGATACTTGTGTTGTCGAGAACGATGTGATGGTAGCCCTGATACCAGAAATAGCGGTCGGCCGCGATCCGGAACAACGCGGAGGAGAAAAGGGGAAAGCGTTCGAGGTGGAAATCCGCGAGGTCTCGCTGCATCCAGGAGACGGCTGCTTCTTCCGGCGCGGATTCCGCAGTGAGATCGACAACGGGCAGCGACCATTTCTCGATCTCACGGACGACCTGACGGGGCTCTCCGCCCTCCTCCTGAATCCCCACCCGAAGCGAGTCCGCCTCGCCGACCGTCCACCGCACGGCCTGCTCCAACGCGGCGACGTCGACCGAGGACGGAATCTCGTGGTAATCGCCGACTCCGTAAGCGGCATCCACACCACTGCCCCGCCGCACCCGTTCGGCCAACCAAATTTCCCGCTGAGCAGAACTCAACCGAAATCGAAACTTCCTCGACCCCATGCAACCCGTTCCCTGCCGGCGGAAAAATCAACCACCGTGAGTATGCACGCACTTCAGCCGACGAGACAGACCCCTCCGGGTCTATCACACGATCGAGGCATAGCCCATTTCCGGAGAGTGGCCACCGCAAAATCGGGGTAGCACCTGATAATTCATCGAAAGCTCACGCGAGGTTACGCTTCGCCCCGCCGCATTTCCGAATGGGCAGCGCAAACACCGCAGTTCCCCGCGCCCCGTCAGGGGCGCGGGGAACTGCGCGACAAGCCCCAAACGACCCGCAGCCCGCAAGCAACAGACAGGGGCACCCCGTCACCGGAACAACAGGGAGGGCCCGATCAAGATCCGCCGGGCACGGCCTACCGCGGCACGACCGGCTCCGCCGAGTTCTTGCGGCGGGACCGTTCCCTGATCAAGGAGATCGCGATCACCACGGCGGCGACGAGTACCGAGAGCAGTACCTGGCTGCGGCCGCCGCCCTCCTTCTCGTCGGTGAGCATGTAGACGAGTACGAACGCGATCATCCCGATCGTCGCCCACGTCAGATAGGGGAACAGCCACATCCGGACGACGAGCTTTTCAGGGCTCTCACGCAGGATGATTCCCCGCATCCGCAGCTGGGAGAAGGAGATGACCAGCCAGACGAAAAGCGCGACGGCGCCAGAGGAGTTGAGCAGGAACTGGAAGACCGTGTCCGGCCACAGATAGTTGAAGGCGACCGCCAGGAAGCCGAAGGCCACGGAGGCCAGGATCGCGACCTGGGGGACGCCTCGGGTGTTCGTCCGTACGAAGGACCGCGGGGCGTCGCCGCGCTGTCCGAGGGAGAAGGCCATCCGGGAGGCGGTGTAGAGGCCGGAGTTGAGACAGGAGAGTACGGCGGTCAGCACGATGAAGTTCATGATCTGGCCGGCGTGCGGGATGCCGATCGTGTCGAGGGCCGCGACGTACGAGCCCTTGTCGGCGATCGCGGCGGAGTCCCACGGCAGCAGGGTGACCACGACCAGGATCGAGCCGACGTAGAAGACGCCGACCCGCCAGATCACGCTCCTGGTGGCCTTGGCCACCGCCCGCTGCGCGTCCGCTGACTCCCCTGCGGCGAGGGTGACGATCTCGCTGCCCATGAAGGAGAAGACGACCAGCAGGATGCCGGTGAGGATCGCGCCGGGTCCGTTCGGCAGGAAGCCGCCGTGCTCGGTGAGGTTCCCGAATCCTGACGCGGCATGGTCGGAGCCGGGCAGCACGCCGAAGATCGCCAGTCCGCCAAGAACGATGAAGCCCGTGATGGCGACGACCTTGATGCCGGCGAACCAGAACTCGAACTCGCCGAAGGAACCGACCGAGGCCAGATTCGCGACGGTGAGCACCACCATCACGATCAGGGCCCAGCCCCATTGCGGTACGGCCGGCACCCACCCTTCCAGGATCACGGCACCGGCTGTCGCCTCCACAGCGAGTACGACGACCCAGAAGAACCAGTACAGCCAGCCGATCGAGAACCCGGCCCAGCGGCCCAGCGCCCGGTCCGCGTAGGCGGAGAAGGAGCCGGAGGTCGGGTTGGCGGCGGCCATCTCGCCGAGCATCCGCATCACGAAGACGACGAGGGCGCCGACCAGTGCGTACGAGAGCAGGATGCCGGGCCCGGCGGCGGCGATGCCGGAGGCGGAGCCCACGAAGAGACCGGCACCGATCACGCCGCCGATGGCGATCATGGACAGATGGCGGTTCTTGAGACCGGCCTGGAGACCTGCCTGCTGCTCCGGAGGCTGACTCTTGGCGGGCGGAGCGGTGTCGGGGGCCAGAGAGTCAGGGGGACGTGTAGTCATGTGACATCCATTGAGTGGTTGGTGCCGTGCGGGGCCTGGCCGCCCGGATCGCCGGATCGCCGCGCTGGTGGGGGTGAGCGGGCCGGGTTCGGGAGAGGCGGTCAGGGACTGACGATTCCTGGAGGCGTTCAGGGTGTGGTTCGCGGCGCGGTCGGTGTCCGGGTGCCGTACCGGTGGGGTGGCCGTCACCGCACGTCCGCGATTCGCCCCGTCTCCTCGTGGGAGGTGGGCCGCATCACCTGCGGAAATGGATTTGCGCAAGCGTATGGGTGGTCATGGGGCTACAGGTTTGTGAAAGCTGAACAAACTCGCCGTCGATGGCTGTACGACCGGCCAATGCGGAACCGGGTCAGCTGGTGGGTGGCAGCCGCAGCTGGAGCATGGCCAGCAGACGCTGGTCGGGACGGCTGAGGTCGAGACCGGTCAGCTCCTCGACGCGGCGCAGCCGGTATCGCAGCGTGTTGGGGTGCACATGGAGATGGGCAGCGGCTGCCCGCACGTCGCCGAAGGAGTTCAGGTACGTCAGGAGCGTCTCGGCGAGCCGGCCCTGGTGCCGCCTGTCGTGCGCGACCAGGGCGGTCAGTCGTGGATCCCGCATCTCGGGGTGGGCCGAGAGCAGCGTCAGCAACTCGCTGACCAGCACTTCCGCCTGGATGTCCGGCAGTGCGGCGACTGCGGCGGACACACCGGTGCTCAGCATGGCGTCGAGGATCCGGTCGGCCTCCCGGCGTGACTCGGGGACATCCCCGAGCCCCGGCACCAGGCAGCCGACCGAGCCGCGCAGCGGCAGCCCCAGATGGCGGCGTGCGGCGTCGGTGATCTCCTGGGCCCAGCCGCGCAGCGTTTCCGTGTCGATGCCCCGGGCCAGCTGGGGCAGCAGCACATAGATACGGGAATCGACCTGAGTGACCAGAGCGCTGCGGTGCCGGGCGGCGATGTGGACCGAGACCAGGTTGGTGACCTCGGCGTGGGCCATCTCCGGCGCGGCAACGACCTCCGCGGTCTCGCTCGCCTCTGTCGTCCCGTATGTGAAGCCCAGTACGGCAGCCGGGCGGGTGGCGTCGAATCCGAGGTGGGTGGCCAGCGGCTGCGGCCCGGTACTGCCGTCCAGAAGTCCTGCCAGCAGGGTGCGGGTTAGCGTCACCTCCTCCGACAGCTCCCGGCGACGCCGTACGAGATGGAGCGCGGCGACCCGGGCGGCGCCCAGCAGCGCTTGGGGCGAGCGCTCCGACAGCGGGGTCGAGCCCTCCTGCACCCAGATGGTGCCCAGCTGCCGGTCCCCGGACCGGATGGCCACCGCGAGCCGGCGGCGGATGCCGAGCTCGGGGTGGCTGTCGATGCCGATCACCTCGTCGCTGGAGTGCAGATGCTGGAACACGCCCCACTCGCGCAGCTGCGCCAGATACCCCTCGGGGCCCTGCCAGCCGAGGATGGAGCGCCGCCGCAGATCGTCCGCCTCGTCGGAGTCGGTGGTACGGGAGTAGGCCAGGACCCGGTTGGCGGTGTCCTCGATGCTGACGATGCCGCTGGTGAGGATGGCGGTGGTCTGGGCGAGCGAGAACAGGTCGCCTTCCTCGGCCCGGTTGCCGGGGTCGCCCGGCGGTGCGTCGTCGAGGGCGGCCCGGGCCAGCGCGTTCACGTGCTCCCAGCGTGCTTCGCTGCGCAGCGAGAGCAGGGCGACGCCGGCCTCGGCGGCGGTCTCGCTGAGCGCCGCGGCCTGGCCGGGCCCGTCCAGCTTGACCACGACGGCAGCGGCTCCGTCCCGCCCGGCCGCCCGCAGCGCGGGAAGAGCGGCTCGGCCACGGGCGCCGATGACGAGCACGAGGTCGCCCGGCTGTGCGGTCGGCGGATCCTCGGGGTCGAGCAGCGCGATGCCACGGATCTCGACGTCCAGCCCGCCGGGAGCGGCCTGCACCTCCACCAACGAGTCACCCAGCGTCATCAGCAGGTGACGCAGGCTGATGCCCGCTGCGGGGGGAGATACCGGGCCCGGATCCATGATCGTCGCCTCTTCTGGGAGCCACTCCGGATCTCCGATGCTATCCGCAGGGGCGGGGATGACCGCACGGCCCGCGGGGCGCCGGTCGGGGTGGCGGAGGAGCGGGTGGCGGAGCCCAGGGACAGGTGGCCGGCAGTGACCGGGCGGGTCAGTGCCGGGCCCCGACCTCCTTCCATGCGGTCGCCAGCCGTTCCGCCATCGCGGCCTGGTCCCACAGCTGGGCAGGGTCGTCGGGCATGGCAGCGTCGTAGAGCTCCAGGCGGGCGGCATTCGGTACGCGCAGGAGCATGTCGCGGGCCGCGCTGGCCTCGGTCACCTTCAGGCCAAGGGCCTTACGGGTCTCCGGCGGCAGGAAATTGTGCCCCCGGTCGGTGATGTGCGGCAGGCCCGCCATCAGCAGGGCCGCCGCGGCGCGGTCGAGGTCGGTGGCTTCGGCGAGCCGGGCGGCCGCGGTGGGATCGAAGGGGACCGGTCCGCTGCGCTTGAGTTCGTCGACCAGCCGGTGCAGCCGCTCGGGTGTGGCCCAGCCTTCGGGCACCGGTTGGCTGGCGAGCAGACCCGCGGGGCGGGGCACGGCCCCCCGTTGCAGAAAGGCCGCGATCTTCCGCGTGGCATGGGAATGGGAACGGCCCCAGTCGCCATGAAGCATGGTGATGTCCAACGGCATCAGTGCGCCGTTCTCGTCGGACAGCGCCGCCCGCTGCTCGCTGACCAACAGGCCTCGCTGCAGGCCCGGTTCGGCCAGCGGGGAGAGGGCCCAGAATCTCAGCAGGCGAGCCAGTGCCCGGCGGTGCGGGGTACTGGTGACGGCGCTGACCGCACGGACCGCAAGGCCCCCGATCCGTCCGGGGAGCTCGGTCCAGTCGAATGCGCTGTCATTGTCCAGCCAGCGCTCCATCGCCGTTTCCGCGTCGACCGTGCCGGTGAAGAACGCCGAGGTGAGCTCGATCTGCGTCGCCGTACCGCGGTAGCGGCTGTTGTATCGGCTGACCAGCCCCTCCAGCGCTCCGCCCAGGTCTTCCTCCGACACTTTGAGCTGTGCCCGGCGGGGCCGCTTCAGCCGGTTCAGTATCCGGTCGCGCTGGGAGATCATCTCGGTGGTTGCCTGGACGCATCCGACGACGCCCTGTACGAGGAGCCGATGGCCGACTTCGGGCAGCAGTTTGCCGACGGCGGTCCGCAGGGCTTCCTCCGAGGTGGCCGCAGCCTTCAGCAGGCGCCGTACGGTGTCCTCGGTGATCTGCCGCAGAGCTAGCGAGCCAGCGGGGTCGCGCGGTTTGAGGAGGTGCCAGAAGGCGGGCGGCGGTATGAGCCGCGTCCCGGCGGCCACCGGGTCGGGTTCGGTGTCCACCCAGCCGTCGTTCTTGAGCTCCGCCTGCCAGTAGAGCTCGCCCGTTTCGGCGTCGCGGGCGAGTACCGGGTTGTAGCGGCCGATACCGCCGCTGAGCACCAGTCGCTTCTCGGTACCCGGTACGTCGAGCAGACCCCAGATGGCGGTGATTCCCGCCCCGTCGAGCGTGCCGTGGACGCCGTCGACGCGGTGGTAGCGGACTTGTCCGGTGACCCTGTCCTTGGAGACCCGCAGGCCCACATGTGTGCCGTCGCTGCCCAGCGGTGATTCCTTGACCCCGTACGGCAGTGGCGCCAGGGACGAGGATCCGAAGTCCCATTGTTCGTCCTTGCCGAGCAGGGACGGGTCGAAGAACTCGGGCAGGCCGGCTTCGGTGAGTTCGCCGGTGGCCAGGTCGATGCGGCGCACCTGTGACTCCCCCGCGTCCTCGGTGTGCCACCAGAAGTCGCGGCCGTCATGGAACATATGGCCGTTGGGGCCCACCCGCTGCTCGTGGGGGTCGAGGACCCGGTGACCCATGAAGCGCCGACCGCTCGGCGCCATGAACGTGTAGCCGGGCCGAGCCGCTTCGTAGTAGAGCGACTCCCACATCCCGGGCCGTACGGCGAAGACCTCGTCAGGCGCGTCCGACCAGTAGTGCTGCTGTCTGCCGTTGATGAAGTGCAGGACGAGGAACTGTCCGTCGGAGAAGTAGACCTCGGGTGTGTAGTGGAACTGGGCGGCGTTGCCGGGCACCCGCATCCGGTGCTCCGCGATGCGGCCGCCGGGCCCGATCGCGATGGCTTTCCGGCGATCGTGGACGGTCAGGGCCGGCCAACTGGGCCTGCACCAGAAGCCCTTGCCCTTGAGCTCGGCGGCGGCCTCGTCCAGGGCGGGCCAGCCCAGCTCGTCCAGGATGCCCGCGCGCAGCGTACGGGTCAGCGGCGTCACCATGTCGAGCTCCGCGATCCGCGCGGGCAGTTCGGGCATCTCTCGCAGCATGTCAGCGCGGGTGTTCTCCTCCAGCCAGCGGAGCGCGAGGGTCGCACCCGCCAGGCCGGCTGACCGTGCACGCCGGACGTGGGTCTCGACGATTTCGCGGAGGACGGGTCTGAGGGCCTTCTCCGCCCACACCTCGCGGAACTCCGCCCCTCCGTGCGGAACGGAGCGGACGAGCAGCGGCCCGAACCGTTCGTCGTCGATCAGCGCCTGGAGATCGACATGAGCAGTCCCCTGCCAGTTCCTCAGCACTGCTCCGGGGCCGGGGTCCGCCACCGGGATCCCCGCGTCCAGGCAGCTGACCAGCGCGACGGCGTCGATGCTGTAGTAGTCCTCGGGCGCGCCGGGGTCGAACCGTACCGGCGTCCCCGCTTCCCGGATACGGTCGGCCAGCAGGAGCGGCAGCCGCAGCAACTCCTCGGGAACCGAGGGCGAGGATGCCCTGCCGTACCGGCCGAGCATCGTGGAGAGCCACTCCCCCGCGTCACCGGCGAGTTGGTCGAGCGCCCCGGTCTCTTCGAGCAGGCTGCACCACCAGATGTCCATCTCCGAGGGCGGCGCCTCGGTCAGCTGCCACAGCAGCCGCTTCCGCAACGTTGCTGACGCCGCGACCGCGGGCACCAGCAGCTTGCGCTGCGCCGTCCAGAAAGTGTCCGCCGCCCGCCACAGAGCCGGCATGTCCACCAGGCTCTCCAGCAGCAGCCGGTGTTCGGTGACGACATCCAACCCGGCGGCCTTGGCGAGCTTGCCGGTCTGCTTCAGCATCTCGGGCCATGGCGGGAGACCGCCTCCCGTCCGCCGTACGGCCAGTTCCCGCAGCTCGCGGTACGCCTCCACAGGGTCGGCTTCCTGGGACAGCTCTGCGACGTACGCCTTGATGTCCTTGGCCGAGAGGGCTCCGGCCAGCGCGAACTCCAGGAACACCGCGCGCCGCCGGGCAGGATCGGGGCCGAGGTTGGCGTGCCGGTCGGCGGCCCGGGCCCTGCCGAACATCATCGCGCCCTGCTTGTCGCGCCCGGCGGCGACGAACATCCGGCCGACCTCTTCCCAGAACACCGGCAGATGGTCGGCGGGCAGCGTCGCCGCGATCCGCTGGAATTCCTCCAGCGCGGGACCGGGCCGCGGGCCGACCAGCCGCCCGGCCCGCGCCATCTCGACGCCCGCGGACAGTGCGACCTCGGCGTGAGCCGGATCGTGGACCATCGCCCAGGCCGGATAGCGGAGCGCCGGGCGGTGTCCGGCGGCCACGGCCTCGCCCACGTCCGGCGCGGAGTAACCGATGTCCGCCAGCAGCCGGTCCTCGACGGGCGCGACCGTCCGCGCCGTCAGCCGGACCACGGGCCGCGCGCCCAGCAACGGGTGGCTGTAGCAACGGGCGGTGACTTCCTCCCCGCCAGCCGTGCCGACCGGCGCCAGCCCCGCCGTCAGCGCCGACGCCATATCGGTGGCCGCCTCGGCGGCGTACGCGCTGATGCTCGTATACGCGTCCTGCGTCATCGGTCCTCGGCCTCCCGCGGAGCGTCTCCGCCGTAGATCAGCTCCGCCATCCGCCGGCCTTCCGACCAGGCCACCGGCCCCACCTCGCCGAGCGGGACCGGCCGTTCCGCCTCATCGACCCACAGGAGCCGCCCGGCCGCTCCGGGCGCCCCCGCCTCGTCGTCCCCCAGCCAGCAGCGCGCCTCCACCATGAAGCCGCGCTCGGTCACCCTCAAGACGGCGTATCCGCCGCGCACTTCGAAGCCGTTCTCGACGGCGCGCCACCGGGCGGACCCTCCGGTCCCCTCGGTGTTCTCGTCCACGGACACATCGATGCCGGTGGCCTCGGGGTCGCTCCCCTCCGGTCGACGGTGAACCGGACGGCTCAACTGGTCGATCCCCTGTGCGGCCCCGTGCTCCTCCAGTAGCCGCTGCCACGGTCCGAGATCGTCCAGCAGGACGGGATGCACCAGCGTGACGGGCGACCCGATCGGCGGCTCGCGCAGCGCACCGTCCGCCTCCCGTACGCGCACCCGCCCGTCCTCGGACACCTCCGCCAACAGCCCGATCCGCCCATCGACATGCACCACCAGATGCTGCAGTCGGGTCCGCCAGCCGGGATCCGGCCACACCCGCGCCAGGAGACGGGCGGGAACCGGCGTCCCGCCCAGCAACCAGGACTCCACGGTGTCCCGGCACTCCTGCTCGTGCCGGACCAACTGCTCCCGCAGCGCCGCGAACTGCTCGCCGACCGGACTTCTCCGTACGGCACCGGGAATGGTCGCCGGCATCCGGCCATCGGTCTTCCGGCATCTCAGGTCCGTCCCGTCCAGCGCCAGTTCATGGCCGTGCAGCGCGGGAACCCACGCGAGTGGAGTCGTCATGCGGGTGACTATGCCAACACCCACTGACAACCGACCCGGGGCCCCGGCCCTCCCGCCCGCCCACCGGTAGGGCGGAGCGCCGTCGATCCGCCGTCTACGCGAACTCGTGCGGAACTATCTCGAAGAATTCGATGTCGAGGTCATCGGCAGGGCGGCCGACGGCGTCAGCCAGCATTTTCCGGGCCTGGTGCTCAGCGGAGTCGTAAGTCGGCGACGGCGGGACCGACAGCGCGACGGGGAGGTCCTCCTGGGCGGGGAACTGGGTGAGCCACTCGCTTCCGTTGAACACCGCGGCTCCGGCGTACACCGGCGTTCCGTCGCCGCCGCTGTGCCCGAAGAGGTGCACGTCGACCTCGTCGGAGGTGATACCGAGGACGTCCGCGAGCGCCGCACTGACTTCGTCCGTCAGGTCTCCGTCCTCGCGAGTGACCACGACCACGGGCGGTCGCTCCGGAATCTCGACCCTCGCGCGGTAATCCGGGCCCTCCTGGGTGACGATGCCGAAGTACATGGCGCCGACGACGTTCATAAAACCTCCGATGCGGAGCGACATTTGCCGGGTCGCCGCCCTGGTTCGGGTTGGTGACCGGGGGTCAGTCTGCAAGGGCCGCCAGATCCGCGCACCTCGAATATCGGACCGGTACGTGCCGCCGGTCAGCGCAGCGCGAGTCGAAACGGCGAGTAATCGTTCGCGCACGGGTGGGCCCGAGTCCTACCCTGCGCGCCATGGCAAAGGCACCCGTTCTCACGCCGCAGGCGGACGACTTCCCGCACTGGTACCAGGACCTGATCAGCAAGGCCGAACTGGCCGACAACGGACCGGTTCGCGGCACCATGGTCATCCGACCGTACGGGTACGGCCTGTGGGAGCGGATGCAGCAGGAGATGGACGCCAGGATCAAGGACGCGGGCGCCTCCAACGCGTACTTCCCGCTGTTCATCCCGCAGTCGTATCTGACGAAGGAGGCCGAGCACGTCGAAGGCTTCTCTCCCGAACTCGCCGTGGTCACACACGGTGGCGGCAAGGAGTTGGAAGAGCCCGTCGTCGTCCGCCCCACCTCCGAGACGATCATCAACGACTACTTCTCCAAGTGGGTGCAGAGCTACCGCGACCTGCCTTTGCTGATCAATCAGTGGGCGAACGTGGTGCGTTGGGAGCTGCGCCCGCGGGTGTTCCTCCGGACGACGGAGTTCCTGTGGCAGGAGGGCCATACCGCCCACGCCACGTATGAGGAAGCCCGGGATTACGCGGCGCACATTCACCGGAACGTGTACGGCGACTTCATGGAGAAGATCCTCGCCATGGACGTCATTCCGGGCCGCAAGACAGCGAGGGAGCGGTTCGCCGGCGCGATCAACACGCTCACCCTCGAAGGCATGATGGGCGACGGCAAGGCCCTGCAACTGGGCACCAGCCATGAGCTCGGCCAGAACTTCGCCAGGGCCTTCGGCACGCGGTACTTGTCGAAGGACGGTCGGCAGGAATACGTCTGGCAGACCTCCTGGGGCTCCACCACACGGATGGTCGGCGCGCTGGTGATGATGCACGGGGACGACAACGGTCTCCGTATTCCCCCGCGCCTTGCCCCGATTCAGGCGGTGGTGGTCGCCGTCAAGGACGACGATGCGGTGCCGGCCAAGGTCCGCGAGATCGGCCACCGGCTGCAGGCGGCCGGCGTCCGCGTTCATGTCGACGACCGCACCGACACCCCGTTCGGCCGGCGCGCGGTGGACTGGGAGCTCAAGGGCGTCCCCGTACGGATCGAGGTCGGGCCCCGTGACCTGGAGAACGGCACCGCCGTACTGGTCCGCCGTATTGCCGGAAGCAAGGAACCGACGGCGATCGAGGCACTGCCCGAGATCCTGCCCAAGCTGCTGGCGGACGACCAGGCGCTGCTGCTGGCGCAGTCCCGCGAGCGCCGTAGGGACCGTACCGCCGAGGTGACGACGATCGCGGAGGCCATCGAGGCCGCGGGCACCGGCTGGGCGCGCATCCCGTGGGCCACGCTGGGCCCGGGGGGCGAAGCGCGGCTCGCCGAGCAGGGTGTGTCCGTGCGGTGCCTCGTTGCCGCGGACGGCTCGATCCCGGAGAGCGACGATCAGCCGGGCAACATCGCTGTCGTGGCGCGCGCGTACTGACGCGGAGCTGACCTGGACCGGCCGCGCACATCCCGGTCCGCCACCGGGCACTCAGTTGATGGGTACGAACTTCCGTTTGCCGGTCTCGGGATCGGGGGCGCTGAGGTACCGCTGGCCGATGACGCGGTCGCCTTTGTCTCCCGCTGAGGTCTCGAAGCCGATGGGGATGCCGTTGACCGTGAATTTCGCCCCCAGTTTCAGCTCACCCGCGCTGCCCTTGTAGGAGACATCGCTGACCTGGGCGCGGCTGTGGGCCAGTTTGGCGAAGAGGTCCGCGTCGGGAGCGGGCGGGTCGGCCGGGACGCCGGGGTTGACCAGGGCTGTGGTGGGCGGCGTCTTGAGCCACTTCCGGGCGGCGGCCTGCTCCTCGGGGGCCGCGCCGATCGGTACGTTGACCGTCACCACATGGGCGCTGGTGGGTCCGCCCTTGACGGAGCCGGAGACACCTGCGCCCTTGCCGTCGAGCTCACCGCTGAAGGCTCCGCTGGTCGTCTTCTCCACCGTCTGGATGAGCCGGACGGTGGTGATGTTGGTGTTGGGGTCCGGGTTGTTCTTGTCCCGGACGACCTGGATGGTGCCGTTGACGACCCTGCCGTGTTCGACCTTCACCTTGTCGCCGAGGGCAAGTGAGCCGTCCACGACGAAGTCTCGGCTCTCCGTCACCGTGGGCCGTTGGGGATCGGTGGTGCTGGTGATGGTGGAGAAGTTGCTGCTGAACTTGATGCCGCTGGTCCCGGCTCCCGCGCCCAGCTCGGCGTTCGCCTCCACACCTTTCGTGGTGATTTTGATCTGCGGCTGACCGATCCGCTCCAGTACTCCGGGAAATCGCATCTTGGCCTCGATGACGCCGAAGATGTTGGTGCCGTTCAGCTGCCTGTGCAGATAGAACGCCTCTTGGAGGTCCTTCTGCAGTTTCTCGGCGTCCGCCTTGCTCTTGAACACCCAGGTGTCGCCGAGCTCGAACTTGGCCCCGCCGCCCAGCGTCATCTCGTCGGTCTTGACCTTGATCCCGCCCTGGCCATTGTTGATCATGGTGACGCGGAAGGTGCCGTCGCTCATCTGCTCGGTGCGCAGGGCGAAGCCTTCACCGATCTCGAGGATTCCGAGCGAGAGTTTGGTGCCGCCCGTGCTCTCGTGGCTGGAGGTCTTGTAGGGCACCACTTTGAAGTAGGCCAGCTGCGCCGCCTGTTTCAGCACATCCGCCGGCAGGCCCTTGAGGGTCTGCAACGCCTCCGGTTTGAGGTACAGATACTGATTCCGCTGCCCGGGAGTCAGACCGGCCCACCACTTTGCGATCGCCTGCTCGCCGGCGTTCGGCTTCGGGACGGCGTTGAGATCGGCGAAGGCGTCGAGCAGGGCGCCCGCATCGAGTCTGGCGGAGGGCGGGGCCGCCTGCCGGACCTGCTCCAGCCGATCGCACCGGGCCCGGATGTCGGCCGCTGTCTGCCTGAGGAACGGATCGACGGAACCGGGCAGCGGTCCGGCCGCGAGCGCCTCGGACTGTGTCCTGGGCCCCGGCAGGTACTGCGTCGGATAGCCGCCCATGCGCGAGATGGCCGGCATGGGCTCCGGCACCCCGCTCGATGTGTACCCGGCGTTCAGCAGCGGCTCGATTTCCGGGCTGGTGCTCACCTTCTGCGGCGCCACATCGGTGGCCGCTGCCTCCAGGATCTGGGTGAGCCGACGGTGCATCGGCACGATGGAGCCCGCCACCGATTCCAGATGTCCGGCCAGCTCCCGCACCTTCGCCGGGTCAAAGCCTTGAAACTGTCCCATCGGTGTCCTCCGGTGCCGACTGCGGCAGCCTCGCGAGCAAGCTGCTCGGCCTCCTTGTCCCCATGCCGGCGATTCCCCCGGCCGTATGGCTCCCATACGGCCTTGAGGGCCCGCCGTCCCATGGCGCAATCCTTGCCGGAAAACCTGCGTGACGCCTTAGCAGAGAGTGCCAAGTTGACCTTCTTCGTCGACCGCTCCCTCTCCCGCTCCCGCGCCCTCGCAGAAGGCACGGCACAGTGCGCCCTCGCACAGGGCACAGCCCCAGTGCGGCCTCAGCGCCGCTCAGCGCAGACGAGGAAGATCCGGCGGACGCCGGGGACACCCCGAGGGGGAACGGGGTCCTTCCACCGGCCGTAATGGGCACTCGGGTCGCCCGGCTGAACGACCTCCGCAGTGAAGCGGTGCCGGTCGAAGAGGGCCTCCGGCTCGTCCGTGCCGAACCGCCAGGGGCACCCCCACCGGGCGAAGACGTCCAGCTGACCGCGTGCATGGGCCAAGGTCAGCGCTTCGGAGTTGACCAGATCCCCCGCCACCAGACTGCCGACAGCGCTGATGGTGCGGATGCGTTGAAGCAGCCGGTGCACATCCTGCTCGCGCAGGTACGGAAGCACGCCTTCCAGGAGCCACACGGAGGGCGCTTTCGCGTCGTACCCCGCCTCTCCCAGGCGGCGCTCCCAGCCCGGGGCGGTCAGGTCCGCGGCGATCATCTGGTGCGCCACCCGGGGGCGCGTCCCGGCGAGCCGGTCCCGTTTGTAGTCCAGTACGGACGCGCGGTCGAGCTCGAAGTAGCGTACGTTCGGCGGCCATTCGAGCCGGTAGGGCCGGGAGTCCATCCCCGACGCCGCGGACACGATCTGGGTGAACTGCTGGGAGGTGCGCTGGAGCAGGTCGTCGAAGAAGCGGGTGCGGATGGCGTTGACGTCGAGAGTGTTGGGCATGGCGCGTCGTCGGTGCGGCGGGAAGGTCGCTCCCCACACCTCGTCCAGCAGTTTCGGTCCGTCGTCGCCGCACAGGTCCTGTGCGTACGGATCCACATAGAGCCGGTCCGGTCGGCGGCTCTCCAGTGCCCGCATCGCCGCGGTCAGCAGCGCCGTGCGCCCCACCGCGTCCATGGTTTCGGTCATGACGCCCTTTCCGGCCGCGAGTTGCGGCCGTCGCCGACCACCGCCTCGATGATCGACGCGTGCGCGGAGAGGGTCCGCACCTGACACACGGTCAGCCCTGCCAGCGCGAGCAGTTCCTCGTACTCCGCGCGCGTTCGTGCCTTCCCGTTGAGCACGGTCATCATCAGCATGTCGTGGGTCTTGCCGGGGTGCGGCTCGTTCCCCTCCGGGATCAGCGCGTTGACGATCAGCAGCCGGCCACCGGCGAGGGCCGCACGGCCGCAGCTGCGCAGGATCCGTACGCACTCCTCGTCCGGCCAGCTGGCCAGCACGTGTTTCAGCAGGTAGACATCCGCGCCCGCCGGAACCGAGGTGAAGAAGTCACCCGCCTCCACCCGCCAGCGCCCGGCCAGTTCGGGGGTGTCGAGTACGTGTCCGGCGACCACGGACTCCAGATCGAACAGCGTGCCCGTCACGCGTGGGTTGCGTTGCAGGATCGCCCTCAGCAGTCCGCCGCGTCCGCCGCCCACGTCGACGACGCTCCGCGCGGCGGAGAAGTCGTAGGCGTCCGCGACCTCGTTGCTCAGCGTCTGGGAGAACGCCGCCATGCTGGAGTGAAACGCAGCGCCCAGTTCGGGGTGGGCCGCCAAGTGGTCGTAGAAGGGGACGCCGTAGAGCTGCTCGAAGGCCGTGCCACCGGTGCGTACCGCGTCCGGCAGCCGAGCCGCCGAGAGCCAGAAGATGTCCTCGCCGCGCATCATGACGTAGTCGCGCAGGGATCCCTCGACGCCCGTACGCAACGGCTGGGCGAGCGGCGTGAGATGGAAACGGCCTGCCGCGTCCTGCCGGAAGACGCCCTTCGTCGCGAGGAAGCGCAACAGCCGCCGCAGATGTGGGCCATGTGCCTGCGCCGCCTGGCCGAGTTCCTCCGCGGTGCGCGGGCCGTCCACCAGGTGGTCGGCGATGCCCAGGCGGGCCGCGGTGTGGAGGGCGGCCGAGTAGAGGTAGCCGAAGGACAGCTCCAGCAGCTGACCGGCCGGGTCCTCGGAGGCGAGGGGGGTGGTCGCGTCGTCGGGGCGGGCGGCGCTGCTCATCGGCTGGGTCCCCTCTCGTCGCGCGTACTTCCCCGCGCGAGGTCGTGACGGCTCTCGGCCGCGCGAGGTCGTGTCGCCTCTCGGGTCGCCTCTCAGACGGCCGGGAGCCGGCGCTACGGCTGTCGCGCGGTGCGGCCTCAGGCTGCGGCGTACGGATCGCGCGGTGGTCGAGGAGTGCATGAGGAACGGCGAAGCGG
This sequence comes from Streptomyces sp. CA-250714, assembly GCF_050936705.1. NCBI lineage: Bacteria > Bacillati > Actinomycetota > Actinomycetes > Kitasatosporales > Streptomycetaceae > Streptomyces > Streptomyces sp. CA-250714. The sequence goes on from NZ_JBNJMI010000002.1 coordinate 292,031, forward strand.
GGCTTGCGAGTCGGCGTCGACTGTGCATCGTGCCCACGTCGAGCCTCCGACGAGGCCGTTCGTGGATGATCGGCCCGCTCCGTAGCAGGTTTCCGCACTCTCCCGTCCAAGGAGGCTTCCCATGGCCGACGTATCGGCCCGTACTGTCGCGCAGGGTTTCGCCGACGCCGCCGAGCAGCGCCGCGCGAACCGGGCCACGGTCGAGAAGTACCTGGAGTACACCAAGGGGCCCAATCGGCTGCGTCGGCACGAGCTGTTCGCCGAGGACGGCAGCGGCGGTCTGTGGACCAACGACACGGGCGCCCCGATCGAGATCAAGGGCCGCGAGCGGCTGGCCGAGCACGCGGTCTGGTCGCTGAAGTGCTTCCCGGACTGGGAGTGGTACAACATCCAGATCTTCGAGACGCAGGACCCGGGCTTCTTCTGGGTCGAGTGCGACGGACACGGGAAGATCAACTTCCCGGGGTATCCCGAGGGTTACTACGAGAACCACTTCCTCCACTCGTTCCGCTTCGACGCGGACGGGAAGATCCGGCAGAACCGGGAGTTCATGAACCCGTTCGAGCAGCTGCGCGCGCTCGGGATCCCGGTGCCGACGGTCCGCCGAGACGGCATTCCGACCTGACCAGCGCAAGCCCACCGTGGCCGACGCCAGGCGGGTGCGACAGCCCGGCAGCCGCGGTGAGTTCCACCGCGCGACAGCCGCAAGACGGCCGCAAGACAGAAAGGCACCAGCGCCTATGCCAGGCATCCCGCCCATCGAGTCCTACCCGCTTCCCTCCCCCGGTGAGCTGCCGGCCAACACGGCCGAGTGGGCTGTGGACCCGAACCAGGCGGTACTGCTCATCCATGACATGCAGCGGTACTTCCTGGCGCCGTTCCCCGGCACCGTACGCGCGGAGCTCCTCGGCAACCTCACGCGGTTACGCGAACGCTGCGCCGCCCGCGGCGTGCCCGTCGCCTACACCACCCAACCCGGCGGTATGAGCGCTCGGGACCGCGGGCTGCTCATGGATTTCTGGGGGCCGGGGATGGGCGCCTCGGCCGAGGACCGGCAGGTGGCCGCCGAACTGGCACCCGCCGAGGGCGACTGGCTGCTCACCAAATGGCGCTACAGCGCCTTCTTCCGCTCGCCCCTGCTGCGGCGTATGCGCGAGACGGGCCGTGACCAGCTCATTCTGTGCGGCGTGTACGCGCATGTGGGGGTGCTGGCGACCGCGTTGGAGGCGTACGCGAACGACATCCGGACGTTTCTGGTCGCCGATGCCGTCGCCGACTTCTCGCAGGACCGCCACCGGATGGCCCTCACGTACGCGGCGGAGCGCTGCGCCATGGTCGTCTCGGCGGAACAGTTGCTCGCGGAGGTCGCGCGGTGAGCGGGCGGATGCTGGAGCGGGTGCTCAGCGATCCGTCCACGCCGTTCGCCCTCCTCCACCGCGCCTCCCCCACCGGCCCCGACCGCCTGGACGTTCTCGTCGGACCGGTCTCCACTCCGCCGACGCTGGCGCGGATACCGCTCCCGGCGCCCTCGGATGCGGAGAGCGCGGGGGCACCGGGGTGGCCGGAAGGCTCCGCATCCGCCGGCGCTGCCGAAGGTGCGGGGCACCGGCACGAGACTCTCGTCCTCATCCCCTACCGCCAGCTCACCGAACGCGGCTACGCCTGCGTCGACGACGCCACACCGCTGGTCGCGCTGACGGTCACGGACCAGGAGACCCTGCCTCTCGCCGAGGCGCTGCCGCGGCTGCCGCGCGCGGCGACCACGCTGGTGAACCGGCGCTTCGTCCCGGACGACGCCGAGTACGCGCACACCGTGCGCCGGGTCGTCAGCGAGGTGATCGGCCGCGGGGAGGGTGCCAACTTCGTCATCAAGCGCGACTTCGTCGCCGACATCAGCGACTACTCCACCGACCGCGCCCTCGCGTTCTTCCGGCGTCTCCTGGAGAGCGAGTCGGGGGCCTACTGGACGTTCCTCGTGCACACCGGGGAGCGCACGCTGGTGGGCTCCAGCCCCGAGCGGCACATCAGCCTGCGGGACGGCACAGCGGTGATGAACCCGATCAGCGGCACCTACCGCTATCCGCCCACCGGCCCCGAACTCGACGGTGTCCTGGACTTCCTGGCCGACCGCAAGGAGGCCGAGGAGCTGTACATGGTCGTGGACGAAGAGCTGAAGATGATGGCGCGGGTCTGCGAGGGCGGCGGCCGGCTGGCCGGGCCGTATCTGAAGGAGATGGCCCGGCTGGCGCACACCGAGTACTTCATCGAGGGGCGCACCGGACGGGACGTCCGCGAGATCCTGCGCGAAACGCTGTTCGCGCCGACCGTGACCGGGAGTCCCCTGGAGAGCGCAGCCCGGATCATCTCCCGGTACGAGCAGCAGGGCCGCGGCTACTACAGCGGTGTCGCGGCCCTCATCGGCCGGGACGCGCGCGGCGGCAGGACGCTGGACTCCGCGATCCTCATCCGGACCGCCGACATCGACGCCGGCGGGGAGGTCCGCATCGGCGTCGGCGCCACCCTCGTACGCCATTCGGACCCGGCGTCCGAGGCCGCCGAGACCCGCGCCAAGGCAGCAGGGCTGATCGCAGCGCTGGAGTCCGGCCATTCCCGCTCCTTCGCCGCGCACCCCAGCGTCCGCGGCGCGCTGGCCCGGCGCAACGAGCCGCTCGCGGATTTCTGGCTGCACGAGCCGGCGCCGACGCGGGCACCGGCGCCCCGACCGGACTTGACGAGCCCCGGCGGCACTCCCGGCGTTGCCAGCGGCCCCGGTTTTGCCGGCGCTGCCGATCTGGTCGGTCGCAGCGTCCTGGTCGTCGACATGGAGGACACCTTCACGGCGATGATCGCCCTCCAGCTGCGCTCTCTCGGCCTGTGCGTGACGCTCCGCCGGTACGACGAGGAGGTCGACTTCGACGCCTCCGACATGGTCGTGATGGGGCCTGGCCCCGGCGACCCCCGCGACCTGACCTGCCCCAGGATGGCCCGTCTCCATTCCGCGATCGGCACCTTGCTGGAGCGGCAGCGTCCGCTTGTCGCCGTCTGCCTGAGCCATCAGGCGCTCAGCCGGCGGCTCGGATTCCCGCTGTTCCGCCGGGATGCCCCCAACCAGGGTGTGCAGCGGGAGATCGACCTGTTCGGCGTCCGTGAACGTGTCGGCTTCTACAACACGTTCGCCGCCCACGCCCGGCACGACAAGACAGATGTCGACGGCGTCGGCGTGGTGGAGGCGGCGCGGGACCCGAAGACGCACGAGATCCACGCGCTGCGCGGACCGCATTTCGCGTCGATGCAGTTCCACGCCGAGTCGGTCCTCACCCAGGACGGCCCGCGCATCGTCGGCCAGGCCCTGCGGACCGCACTGGGACGGTGACACCTGTCCCGAGCCCGACCGCGGCCGGTCCGGTGAAAGCACCGGCCCGTTCCACCCACCCGCTTGGAGGCCCCCGATGCACGCGTACGTAGTCGTGGACGCGTTCGCCCACGAGCCGCTGTTCGGCAACCCCGTGGCAGTGTTCTTCGACAGCGACGACCTGTCCCCCCGCACGATGCAGCGCATCGCCCGGGAGATGAACCTGTCGGAGTCCACCTTCGTTCTGCGGCCCCGGCAAGGCGGCGACGCCAGGATCCGCATCTTCACCCCGGTCAACGAGTTGCCCTTCGCCGGGCACCCGTTGCTGGGCACCGCCATCGCCCTGGGCGCACGCGGTTCGGCTGACCGCTTGCGTCTGGAGACGGCCATGGGCGTCGTCCCGTTCGACCTCGTCAGGGAGCGGGGCCGGGTGGTCGCCGCCCGCATGCGTCAGCCGGTCCCCACCTGGCGCCCATTCGAGCGCGCGGCGGAACTACTGGCCGCGCTCGGCCTGGAGAAGTCCACGCTGCCCGTGGAGATCTACCGCAACGGTCCCCGCCACGTATTCGTCGGCCTGGAGAACGTCAGCGCGCTGTCCGCCCTCCGTCCCGACCACCGCGCGCTGGCCGACTTCGAGGACCTGGCCACCAACTGCTTCGCCCCGGACCTCGACGCCGACGACAGCCACGTCCCACCGGGCCAGGAAAGCGGGAGCTGCTGGCGCACCCGGATGTTCTCCCCCGCTTACGGCGTCACCGAGGACGCCGCCACCGGATCCGCCGCCGGCCCGTTGGCCGTCCACCTCGCCCGGCACGGCCTCGCCCCGTACGGCCGACAGGTCCGAGTCACCCAGGGCGTCGAAATGGGCCGTCCCTCGCTGATGCTCGCCCGGACCGAGGGGGCCGCGGATTCCGTCGCGGCGGTGGAAGTGGGCGGGGCCGGGGTGCTGGTGGCGGAGGGCAGCCTGCACGTATGACCTCCGCTCGACGGCCGCACGGCATGACACGGAACGCGACGACCGCACCGCATGACACGGAAGAAGGACGGTATGGACACTGGCAGGTCGGAGACCCTGACCGCGGCGATCGACGTCACCTTTCCCGAGTATGTCTCGCCGCCCGCCGAACCACTGGGGCTGCTGCGCCGCTGGCTGGAATCGGCGGAGGCGCACGGCGTACGCGAACCGCGGGCACTGGCTCTCGCCACCGCCGACGCCGAGGGCCGCGCCTCGCTGCGGACCGTCGTCCTGAACCGGGTCACCGGGAACGGCATCGTCATCGCCACCCACGACGGCAGCCGCAAGGGCCGCGAACTCCGCGCCAACCCCTGGGCCTCCGGCCTGCTGTACTGGCGCGAGACCGGTCAGCAGATCAGTCTGAGCGGCCCCGTCCGCCGGCTGTCCGACACCGAGTCGGATGCGCTGTGGGCCGCCCGCCCCGTCTTCACCCACGCCATGACCGTCTCCTCCCGCCAGAGTGAGCCGCTGGACGACCTGGCACACGTGGCGCGGCTACGGGCCCGCGCCGAGACGATCGGCGAGCAGGGCCCGCAGCCGCGCCCGGCCGCCTATATCGGCCTCGAACTCGTCCCCGATTCCGTGGAGTTCTGGGCGAACGGCACCTCCCGCCTGCACGAACGCCTGCGCTACGACCGCACGGCGGAAGGCTGGACCGCAGTTCGCCTGCAGCCGTGACACGCCTCGGCGCCACCACCGTGCGGGCGCGGATTCGCGGCCGATGACGGCGGGTGCGCCCGCGCCCGGGACCAGGTCAACCGGCGGTCGGCAGCCGGCAGTCGGCAGCCGAAGAGCGGTCGTCGTCGGGCGGCAGAATCACGAGAACGAGGTGCGGTTCCGGGTGTCGTTGTCGCTCTTGTCGTGGCACTGGTCGGTCCGCCAGTCCTTCAGGGATTTCATCATGAGGACATCGACGTCCTGCACCGTCGGGCAGATGACAGGCAACAGGTTGGCGGCGTCGGCGGTGTCATCCGCCTGTGCGGGCGATGCGGCCAACGTGGCCGCCACAGCGGCGACGCCGAGCAGCCCGGCACGGAGACGAGAGCGCCGGCCGACGAGAGTGCGGTCGTTCATGAGGACCTCCGAAGAGCAGGTGACGGGCCCGCTCGGGCCCTGCACCGTGCTTCCCTGATCTCTCGTGCCCGGCAACAGCACACGGTGCGTCATCACCCGTGCGAGTGAGCGCCCAGGTCCGACCGGAGGCTCCCGTCGCCTTCGGGTGGCGGGGCCCGTCGCCCTCGGGTGGCGTGGACGCAAACCGTGGTCGCTACTCCGCGGGCTCGAAGTCGCCAGGGCTGGTTCCGTAGCCCAGGACCGAGCCGAACTTCTTGTCCTTGAAGGTGAAGCCGAACTTCGGGGCGCTGAAGGACGAGGCGCCCTTGGTCGTCATCCCGTCGGCTGAGCCGCGCAGCGCCCACACCGCGCCGTCCTTTTTCGCGCCCGGTGTGACGTCCTCGCCCTTCGCGCTGACGGCCACATCCGATCTGCCGTCGCCGTCGATGTCGGTGACGCGGACGGCGGAACCGAAGTGGTCGCTCTTCTCACCGGCACCGGGGACGCCCGCGGTGTCTTGATGCATGCCTTGGGCCCCCTTTCCGGTCAGGCCCTTCGCGCTGCCCTTGAGGAGGACGACGGAACCGCTCGACGCGGCACCGCCGACGTCTTTGCCGGGCACGCCGACCGCCACGTCCGCGTATCCGTCGCCGGTCACGTCACCGACCGAGACGGAGGCGCCGAACTGGTCCGGGATCCCGGTGGCTCCGGGAACCCCCGCGGTGCCCGGATGGATGACCTTGGGGCCGGTGCCGAGGCCCTTCTCCGTGCCGTAGAAGACGGCTATCTGGCCGGCGCCGAGGGACGGATTCTCCAGGTCGTCGGAGCAGCAGTCGATGCCCCCGCCCAGGACCAGGTCTTCGCGGCCGTCCTTGTTGATGTCACCCGACGCGCCGCCGTCGGACATCGGCAGCCCGCCCTCGGAGATCTCGCCCTTGAACGTGACGCCGGCTCGGCCGCCCCGGTAGACGTGGACGCCGGACATCATGCCCGCCTCCGCGTCCGCCGCCCCGGACACGACGATGTCGTTGCTGCCCGACCCGGAGAAGTCTCCGGTGACCAGGCTGCTTGCCGCGATGTCGCCGAAGCCTTCGGTGACGCTGGTCGCGCGGGACGGCTTGTCGCGGGAGAAGCCGTCGGCGTACGTCAGCATGCGCTGCTCGTTGAGCACGACGAGGTTCTGCCTCTTGTCGCCGTCGATGTCGGCCACGGCCACATCCGTGCCGAAGATCTCGTGGTCCTTGTCGCCGGTGACCGAAGTACCCCCGTTGGTGAGCCCCTTAGAGCCGCCCCAGACGACGGTGACCGAGCCGGTACGGCCGGTGCCTACGGCTGCCTTCTCCTGATCGGCGGCGACGACCAGGTCGTCGAAGCCGTCGCCGTCGAGGTCGCCGCTGCTGAAGCCGGCGCCGAAGCGGTCCCCGGCCTCGGGCGAGTCGGGCACGCCGTCCGCGCCCTGCGCGATGGTGGTGGAGCGGGACGGGCTGATGCCGTCGGCGGAGCCGTACTGCACCACGACGTTGCCCGCTGCGGCCTGGCCGCCCACCGTGGCGCTCGGCGTGGCAGTGACGAGGTCGGCATATCCGTCGCCGTTGAAGTCGTCGCGCAGGGAGGCATGGGAGGGCGCCTTGGACTCCACGGGGGCCGACTCGTCGCTGAGGGCCGCATGGACCGCTGGGACGCCGAACGCGCCGACGACGGCGGCCATGACGACCGCGGCGAGGGCGAGCTTCCGGACTCTCAAGAAGACTCCAGGGTCGTGGGAGATCAGAAGAGGAGTAAGAGACTCCTGCGGGGTGTGTGACGTGCTGGACGCGCAGCCAGTTGCATGTCGGGGTGTGCGGAGGGCGTGAAGATGAAGCGGCCGCGTGCTCCGGCGAGTTGGCGCCGGGAAGGTTGCCGGTAGCTGCGGACGCGGTGGACAACCGTGGTACTTCGCCCCGCCCGCCAGGAGGGTCCGCTGTGCGGCAGCGTCGGGATAACCGGAACCTCGGCCCCCTCGTCGCCGCCGGGTTCTCACGTGGTCCGGAGTGCACCAGCGGTGAGCCGTGTCGCTTCCCGAGTGAGCGCGTTTGCCACGTATGAGTGCATTTGCTTCCGCTGTCGTACGGTCTCTGACTGTCGTGCCGCGCGCGCTGACGAGCTCGGGCTTCCCCCGCGTTCGCCGTGTTCTTCGCGTTCTCCGGTCGAGGGCGGGGCGTCTGTCCGCCGCCGTCCTGGTGGCGGGGGCCATGGCCCTCCCCGTGAGCGGCCATGCCTCGTCTGTTCCCGTCACACGTTCCGCGCAGGTCGCCGGGCCGACTCTGCCGGCTGCGCGCCTGGACCCCGGGCCGGTGGAGGGGCTCTTCGGTACGGAGGTCCGGCGGATTCCCACCACGCGGCGGGTGGTTGCGCTGACGTTCAACGCCGCCTGGGACGAGACGGGGGTCGACGCGGCGTTGAAAGTACTGCGCCGGTACCAGGTGCCGGCCACGTTCTTCCTGACCGGGCAGTTCGCCGAACGACACCCCAGGGCAGCACGGGCGATGGCGGCGGAACACGGGGTCGGCAACCACTCCCACAGCCATCCGGAATTCGCAGATCTCACCGGCCCGGAAGTGACGCGGGAGGTCCTGCGCGCGGACCGTGCGATCCGGAGGGCGACCTGGAGTGGTCCCGCTGCCGTTCTTCCGCTTCCCCTACAGCGCCGCCACCCCGGAGGGGATCGCACGAGTCAACGCACTGGGCTTCGCCGACATCGAGTTCACCACCGACACCAACGGCTACCTCGGAACTGCTGCGGGCATGACGGCGCAGAAAGCCGTCGACCGGACCCTGCGCGACCTGGCGCCGGGGCAGATCGTGCAGATGCACGTCGGCACCTCTGACGGAAGCCGGCGCGCCCTCGACGCGGAGGCGCTCCCCCGCATCATCGACGCCCTCCACGCCCGCGGATACCGGATCACCGACCTGCGGAGCCTTCTCGCCGACTGAGGCGACACTTTCGTCCTCATCCCGGACCGGATCCCAGACCGGACTTCACTCGGAGCTTTACCCGGAGCTTCACTTGGATTCGATACGGCCCATGGGCGCGTCGCTCTCCGACAGGGCCTTCCGCGCTGCCGTCCAGCCGGCGTCCTCGATGCCGAGTGCATGGCGGAGGTACGCCCATGTGACCCGCTGGATCGGGGCGACACGCGCCGGGTTCTCGTCCGTCGTTTCCCGGACCTCGTAGCCGGCGATCCCGCCGAGCGAGTGCTCCGCCCCGAACAGAGTGAGCAGGCTCTTGCCCCCCGGGCTCAGGAAGTACGGGTCGGCAAGCCACTCCGGCCCCCTGGCGGACAGCGGGGAGTCGTCCTTGTCCCCGACGACGATGAGGGCTGGTGTCGTCATGTTCGCGAAGCTCGGGTTCATGAACGGGAAGTGCTCGGCTGCGAACGGTGTCAGATCGGCTCCGCCCTTTCCGGCCGTGGCAAGCGGCACGCCTGCCTTGATCCGCGAGTCGGACAGGTCCTCCTCCTTCTTGCTCACCGGATCGAGGACGCGCAGGCCCAGCAGATTGCCCGCCGTCTGGCCGCCGAAGGAGTGCCCGGCCGCGGCGATACGGCTTCGGTCGAGGCGACCGCTGAGACCGGGAACGGCGGCTTCCAGCACATCGAGCTGGTCCAGCATGCGCTTCAAGTCCTCGACGCGGAACCGCCAGAGCCGCGGTATGCGGGGATCCTCCTGAGGAAGGGCGACTGTCCTGGAGTCGAGGTGGGTGGGCTGCATCACGACGAAACCGTGAGCGGCCCAGAAGTCGGCCAAGGGGCCATATCCGTTCAGCGACGAGCCGAAGCCGTGCGAGAGGACGATGATCGGAAGTTCACTCCCGGTGGTTGGCGCGGAGACCCGCACCTGGAGGTCCTCTCCACGGCCCGGTGCTTCCAGCACCACCGGCTTCACCGAGACGACGGGGCTGGGCGGGGTGACGGCCCCAGCGGCCAGCGGCACTATCCGGAGAGCGCGGTCGACCGTGTCCGGCTGATCCAGCAGTTGTACGCGGCCGGGGTGCCGAGCAAATCGATCCGGGATCTGCTGCCGTGCGTCGTGAACGGTGAGGCCACGCCGGAGCTGCGCGACCGGCTCTCATCCGAACGGGACCGTATCGACAGGCAGATAGGCGACCTGGTGAGCGCCCGGGACAGGCTCGACACCGTCATCACCGCGGCCACCGCGAACTTGCGAACAGGCCAACGCTGCCGACCCCGGTGACCGGCGCCGTTCCCGCCCGTCGTTCACGTCCCGGGGACGATCGCTTCTTGGCACATCGGGCACCGGTCCTTGCCGTCCCATCTGTCCCATCCGAAAACAGCGGGCGAAAGGGACTGGCCCTCCAACTCCTCGCGCACGGCGACCCGGTACGCCCAGACCGTGCCGATGTAGGGGTGGTAGGCGCCGTGGAAGGCAGGTGACGACGGCTCCGCGCCTGCGGCGACCGCGCGTTGCAGCGCTCGGAGTTGCTCGAACATCGCCTGCCCGGCGCCGGCGACCGCGGTGCTGGCGTCGATGAAGAGCCGTTCGCGCGCTTCGTAGATCGCCCCGTCGCTCAGTGCCGTACGGGTGGCCGCGTCCAGGTCGACTTCGGTACCGGGAGCCTGGGCGATCTGGCGCAGCCGGGCGTGGCATGCCTCAGCGGCGGTGATGAACTCGATGTACACGGTCCGCCGCCGTTCCCCGACTCCGCGGTCGTCCTCATGGCGATGGCGCAGATAATCGGCCAGAACGGTGCCGGAAATGGCGAGAGATCCACCGCTGACCGTCGCGACGAGCGTCCCCCAGTCCAACGTCAAGTCCTCCCCGCAGTGATCACGACGTCGAAATCTGGAATCTACGCGCAGCTTGCCCCGGCGAACAGAGGCCCTGTCCGGCCGGTCAGAGGGTGCCCCTCGCATCCTTGCGGTGGCGGCGCGGGGCGGCGGAGGGCAAGAAGGCCCGCCGAAGTGGCAGACGTTCGGCAGGGGGCGTGGTGTGGAGCGGCTCGTCGAGGCTGCCGGGTGGTGCTGCTGCGCGTCAGCTGGACTCCTGTACGCCGAGCAGAGTGAGGGCGTTGCGGATGCCCTCGTCGAGGAGTTCGTCGGAGAGTCGCCGGTCGGCCAGGGTGCGGGAGAGCTGCAGCGTTCCGACCATCATGGCGTAGACGCCGAGGGTCTTCGTGTGCACCGAGCGCGGATCGGCGGGCGCCAGGCGAGCGGCGATACCGTCGATGACGGCGAGTACGCCGTCGGTGTACGCCTGCTTGGTCTCGTCCGGGCAGCGCCCGATCTCATCGATGAGTGCCGCGGAGGGGCAGCCGTCGTCGGGACTGTCGCGGTGCTGGGGCGACAGATACCACCGTACGATCTGCTCGATTCCGGCGATGCCGGGGGCCGCCTGCTCGATGAGGTTCGCGTACTGGGTGCGCAACTGGTCCGCGACCGCGGTGGCCACGAGGTCGTCCTTGGATGCGAAGTGGGCGTAGAAGGCGCCGTTGGTCAGTCCGGCGTCCGCCATCAGCGTCGAGATGCCCGAGCCGTCGATACCGTCCCGCTTGAACCGGCGGCCGGCGGTCTCGATGATCCGCTGCCTCGTCGCCTGCTTGTGCTCTTTCCCGTAACGCGCCACGTGCTCGCTCCTTTGTGCGCCGGAAGGGTCACCTGCCCTCCGGAGGCTTCGCCATCGTATTGGATTGCGAACGTACTCCAACTGTGTGCCGACGGTGCCTTGGAGTACCGACACGCCTTCTCTGCGGCCGGCCCGATTCAGTCGTTGTCGGGCGCCATCGAGATCACGACCTTTCCGGCCGTGGTACGGCCCTGCTCGACGTACGCCATCGCATCGAGCGTCTGGTCGAAGGGGAACGTCCGGTCGATGACCGGGCGGAGCTGTCCGTTGTCGTACAGGGCGCCGAGTTCACGGAGTTGGGAGCCGCCGGCCTGCATGAAGAAGAACTGATAGCGCACGCCCAGGGCCTTGGCCTGCTTGCGCACCTTGCGGCTGAGCGCGGTCATGACCACACCCATGAACGAGGGGGCGTCGAGTTGCCTGGCGAACCCGACGTCCGGCGGGCCTACGACACCGATGGCCAGGCCGCCCGGCTTCAGCACTGTCAGCGACTTCTCGAGGTTCGCCCCGCCCAGGGAGTCCAGCACCAGGTCGTAGCCGGACAGCACCTGCGAGAAGTCCTCCTTGGTGTAGTCGACGACGATGTCGGCGCCGAGGCTTCTGACCAACTCCTCGGTGCGGGTGTTCGTGGTCGTCGCCACCGTGGCACCGAGGTGCTTGGCGAGCTGGATGACCGTCGATCCGAGGCCACCGGCACCGGCGTGGATGAGCACCTTCTGACCCGGCTTCACATGGGCACGGTCGACGAGGATCTGCCAGGCGGCCAAGGCCACCAGCGGCACCGCGGCTGCCTCGCGGAGGGTGAGCGACTCCGGCTTGGGCGAGACGTCGTCCTGGTCGATCGCAATGAACTCGGCGAAGCCTCCGATCCGCAGGTCTCGGGGACGCGCGTAGACCTCGTCGCCGACGGCCACGTCGCGCACGGCCGACCCGACCTGCGTCACGATGCCGGCGACATCGTGGCCGAGCACGAACGGCAACTCGTACTTCAGAAGTCGTTTGAACTCCCCGTTGCGGACCATTTTGTCCAGCGGGTTGACGCTGGTGGCGCTCACTCGGACCAGGACGTCGCCGTCCCCGACGGTGGGCTCGGGAACGTCTGCGGCGCGTAGGCCGTCCTTGCCGTACTTCTCGACGATGAATGCCTTCATGTCAGCCATCCCTTTGCGTGATCTTCCCGATTGCCTTTCGGCGGACGATGCATGTCCGGGCGGCTCCCGCGTCAGCTGCCGAGGTGCCGGCGGAGCCACTGACCCATCTGCCCGATCGCCCGGTCCACCTCGGGCACGCGCCCCGCGCCGAGGATGAACGAGTGCTGGCCCTCGGGCAGCGGGCGGACCTCGGAAACGATCTCGAAGTCGGCGAGCCGGCGGCCGAAGTCGGCGCCCTCGCCGGCAAGCGTCTCGTACTCGCCGTAGTGGAGGGCCGTGGGCGGCAGCCCGGTCAGGTCGGCGTTCACGATGCTGATTTCGGGGTCGGTGAAGTCCACGGCGGGGTCCTGCAGCCAGGCTGCTCGGAACAGTTCGAGGGTGTCCCGGCTGAGCATCTTGTCGAGTTCCTCGTTCTCGTCGACCATCGGGTTGCTGATGGTGAGGTCGGTCCACGGCGAGATGCTGATGATCGCCCCGGGGGTTGCCTCGCCCTTGGCGAACAGGCGCAGCGGCAGCATGACTGCGAGGGTGCCGCCGATGGAGTGGCCGGTGCTGCCGATGTTCCACGGCTCGTAGCCCTGCGTGAGCAGCCAGCGGTATGCGGTCTCGGCGTCGTCGATCTGCGCCGGGTGGGGGTGCTCGGGCGCCAGGCGGAAGCCCACGACGAGTGAGCGGGCTCCGGCCGCCTTGGCGATGTGGCCGGCGGCCTTGCGGTCCGATGAGATCGAGGCGGCGACCGATCCGCCGAAGTGGAAGTGGAGCAGCGCCCGGTCGGGGTCGGCGCCCTCGGGGATGGCCCACAGGGCGGGGACGCCGTCGGCGTCCACATCGGCGTAGGTGACGCCTTCCGGCTCGGTCGACGCCGCAGCGTGTGTGTCGACGATGTCGCGGACGACGGCCAGATCGAGGCCCGGTGTCGACGCCTTCGCGCGCACGCTTTCGAGGAACTGCGCGAACTGCTGTGCTTCCGTACTGATTCCCATGGTGATGCTCCTGGTCAGGTTGGAGCTGAGCGCGCCTCTCGCGCGCAGTGCGGGTCGATGGGCCGGGTGCGACGTCAGCCGGGCATCCGGTTGAATTTGCGGATCTGCTTGTCGAAGATCCCGGCGGGGACGAGGCGTCGCGCGGTGGAGATGCGTGAGGCGAGCGGTCCAGCGGTGTAGCGCAGCTTCGGCTTCGGGGCGGTGGCTGCTGTGACGATCTCCTTGGCGACGACGGCGGGGTCGTCGCCGGACTCCATCGCCGCGGCGACCACCTCGGCGAAGACACGCCGCCGCTCCGCATACAGCGACAGCGGCGTGTCGGGCTGCGCGGCATTGGCGTCGAAGGCGGTCCGGGTGTAGCCGGGCTCGACGAGCAGGACGCGGACGCCGTGCTCGCGGACCTCGTGGTCCAGGGACTCGGAGTAGCCCTCGACGGCGTGCTTCGCCGCGACGTAGAGGGCCATGTACGGCTGCGGGATGACGCCGAGGACGGACGAGAGGTTGACGATGCGGCCACGGCCCTGGGCACGCATGTGCGGCAGGACGGCCTTCGTCATACGGACGAGACCGAAGAAATTGAGGTCGAAGAGGCGCTGGGCCTGGGCGACGGAGTTCTCCTCGGCGGCGCCGGCCGAGCCGAGGCCGGCGTTGTTGACGAGGACGTCGATCCGACCGAACCGTTCGATCACTTCCCGGACGGCGGCGGTGACGGATTCGTCACTGGTCACATCGAGGTCGAGGAAGGTCACACCGGCGGGCGGGGTGAGTCCCGAGGTGTTCCGTCCGGTCCCGATCACCTCGAATCCGGCTGTGACGAAGGCGCGAGCGGCTTCGTTGCCGATCCCCGATGACGCCCCCGTCACGAGTACTACCGGCCGATGTGTCGCCATCACTGACTCCTTGATCATTGGATTACGATCGTTTAACTTACGGTCGTAATGCTATAGGGGGGCGACGCGGATGGCAAGCAGCGGCTCCGGCGATCGCCGGGAACCTGCGGCTTGGTGCGGGAGGGGAGACCAGGGGGCGGCGAAGGCGGCAGGCCACCGATACGGCCCCGTACCCCCTGTCCGGGCACGGGGATGTGTCCGGCACCGCGCCGCCCCAGGCACCCGTAACTGTTGCCGCGTCCGTTCCAGCCCTGCGGCTACATCGTGGCTGGTCGCGCAGTTCCCCGCGCCCCTGACGGGCGCGTCCCCCTTCGCTGATCGTCGGCGGCCGTGTGCAGTGTGTGCATGACCTGCCTGCTGTGCCGAGGTGACCTTCTCACCGGACAGTGCGATGCAGTGTTCGTCGGGCAGTCCCCACAGATCGGCGTCCATGAGCAGCTCCTTCAGCTTGCTCACGTTGTTGTCGATCGCGGGCAGATCCGGCAGCTTGTCGTAGCCGGCCACTCCGATCAGCACGGGACCGGGCGCGGGATCGGGGAACGGCGAGTTCATCAGGCGCCAGGCGACCCGCGGTCGCTGCGGTCCTCCCCCCTTGTTCCCCCGGTCTCAGGAACGGCGCGGGAATCGGCTCGGCGGAAACCGGCTCTGCGGGAACCGGATCCGGCAGATTCGGCAGGACTGTTCGCATCGGGCACGCTGCCGTGCAGCGCTGCCACGATGCGGCGGATTTCTTCGTCGGAACCGTCGTGGACCGTGGTTGAGCCGCGGCTGGTCGTCAGCGTCACCGCGGCGCGGAGGGGCGGGTCGCGCGCCAGGAGGCGTACGCGACCGCCAGATTGAGAGCCGCGAATCCGTGACCCAGGACCAGGTCGATGATCTCGGCCGCGCGCATCGTCTCCACGTCGTCCTGCTGCGCGAGACGGAGGCTGATGGCCGCGTGCTCCCGGACATCGGAGGTCTGTCTCAGCCATGCGTAGAAATCGAGAGTTGCCCTCTCCCCGCCTTGGGCCCCGGACTCGGTCAGGAAGGCTTGAACCCGGCGTCGACACGGAACGAGACAGTCGTGCCGCCGAAACGGCTGGGGGTCACCGTCCAGGAGTCGGAAAGCGCGTCGACCAGGCACAGCCCACGGCCGTGCGCCTCATCGGCGTCGGGATGGCGCAGCCGTACCGCCAGCGGGAAGCCCGGGTTATGAACATCGACCCGCAGGGCTTCGCCCTCGCGCCACCACTCCACCCGTACGCGCCACGGCTCTTCGGACTCGCCGTACAGGATCGCGTTCGTCACCAGCTCCGAGATCATAAGAACGCAGTCGTCCATCGAGCACACCAGGTCATGAGGTGCCATGAACTTGCGGAACCAGCGCCGGGCCCGTGGCACCGACTCAGGGACGGGATACAGCGTCATCGAGCCGAGCGGTTCCGGCTCTGCGTGTGCGGTGTAGTTGCCAGCGGTCTCGCCCATTCGCGCACCTACTCCCTACCGGTGCCGTCACAGTCCAGACAGCACCGTTTGCGAGTGGCGCGGGCATGTCCGTCAGCAACGGAGGAGGCCACGGCGGAACAAGGGCTGACAAACTTCCATCCCCGGCCCCGGCATCCGTAGCAAGGTGCCGGCCGGGCGGCCTCACCTAACCCTTGTCGCCGTTGGCTCATGCCTCGCGCTCCTTCCATTCGAAGTGGCCTTAGCCACTTCAGTGGATACTGGCATTAGCCACTTCGACTGCGCAAGCGATTCGTCAACATCTGCCCACGGAGGAAGCTCAGTTGAGGGGATAGCCCTGCTCGAATGCCCACCGCTCAGGCGGATACGTGGCTTCGGCGAACTCCAGCGGCCGGTCCCTCAGGTCGTAGACGACGTGATGCACGATCAGCACCGCCGACCCAGGCGCGAGCGCGAGATCAGACGCCTCGTCATCAGTGGCCAGGCGGGCGCACATGCGGTCCTCGGCGTAACTCCCCTGCCGCCCCGTCATGTTCTCGACGTACATCAACGTGCCCTCCTGGATGCGGTCGGCATCCCGGAGCTTCGGCGCACGCTCCCCCACATCCGGACCGAACCAGGAGGTAGACAAAGTGATCGGGCCCGACTGGTTGTTCGTCACCCTTCGACGGTGAACTGCCCGACTTCCGGGCGCCAGACCGAGCGCCTCGGCGACGTGGGCCGGAGCCTCCAGCCAACCAGCCGACGTGATGACCGCGTATTCGCCGGGCGTGTAGATCTTGCCCGTCTGGCGTGCACGGCCGTACAACTCCCTGGCACGACGGTTCACATCGAGACCGCGCACGTAGGTGCCCGACCCTTGACGCTTCTCGACCAGGCCCTGATTCCTCAACGCTTCCAGCGCGCGGGCGGCGGTCGGTCGCGAGACGCTCCAGTCGGCCGACAACTGCCGCTCCGAGGGCACCTCGTCCCCCGTACGCAGATCCCCGCGAAGAATCTGATCGCGGATGTAGTGAGCGATCTGCAAGTACTTCGGCTGAGCCTCTTCGATCTTGGGCATCTCACCCTCCCTAAGTGGCTATTACCTCTGGCCACTATAGAGTGAGTGGCTAAGCTCGAAACCCGTACCCTGACGCGGTGACGCGCTTGATCGTGGCAGCAGGAGGAGGGGGCGACGCAGTCGCCGCCGCCATGGTGGACACCGCTCTGAACCGCGATGCGGAACCAGCGGTCGTCCTCACCTACGCATGGGACCGCCTACTGATCGACCCCGTTCCCGGGCCTCGAGGGCCCGCCAACTTCACCGGTCTCAGGGCGATCACGCCCACTGTCTACGCAGTGCCGGGAGTCGCGCGGCCGGTGCATCCCGCCGGCTCGACACTGCCCAGGCTCGCGGCGGAACTCCCCCACTCCTTCGCGCTGATTGACCCGCATGCGGGTGTACGCGGGATCACGCACCAATTGCAGGAACTCGCCGAGCACCTGGCCCTCGACTCGATCGACCTGCTGGACGTCGGCGGAGACATCCTCGCCAAGGGCGACGAACCCACCCTCCGCAGCCCTCTCGGTGACGCACTCACCCTCGCGGCCTGCTGCCAACTGTCCGTTCCGGTCCGGCTTCTGATCGCGGGCCCCGGGCTCGACGGCGAGTTGCCGGCCGACCAGCTCCGCGAACGACTAGGCCGCCAGCTCCTCAGCCTCACTGCTGAGCACACCGAGCCCGTCAGCAGCATTCTGGAATGGCACCCCTCCGAAGCCACCGCAATGCTCGCCGCCGCCGCACGAGGCACCCGCGGGCTCTGCGAAGTACGGGACTCCGGCCTGTCAGTCCCTCTCACAGACGAGGGCCCCACGCTTCACGAGGCCGACCTGGACGACGCCCTTCACCGCAACGAACTCGCCCAAGCCGTCCTCTCCACCACCTCACTTGAGGAAGCTGAAGAGCACAGCCGGGAGATCTGCGGATACTCGGAGATCGACTACGAACGCAACAAGGCCGCTTGGCTCGACAGCCGGACGACCAAACCCATCGAGAGCACACCTGCCCTACTGGCACAGCTCGACCAGTTCGAAACCGAAGCCAGCGCCCGAGGCGCCACCCACACCACATTCCGCCGCATCAGTGAGGCACTCGGCTATGTCGGCTCGCAACGCCTTGAACTCCGCGAACTGCTGCTTCAGCAGAGGCCGGAGCAGTACGACGCCCCGCTCTGGCGCATCACAGCGAATCCTGCGTAACAACTTTCCCCGCAGGTCACCCGGCACCCTCCCGTCCCTCGCTCGCCGAGACGGATCTGCACGGCGCTGCGCTGACATCCCACGGGGGGGGGGGAACAACGGTAGCCTTAACTCCCCTAGGAGGTAGGTGAGTTGACGAGCTGACACCGCCGCCTCCACCGGCGATGGGCCGATGGGCCGCTGGGCCGCCCGGCTGGGTGCAAGGTTCCTGGTCCGGCTGTGCGACGATCCTGGCCGGAGGCGAGGGAGCTGGTGATACATGGGCAGGATGCACGCGGACGAAGCGGAGACCGATGCCGACCTGGTCCGGCGGCTGCTGCGCGCTCAGTTCCCCCGGTGGGCGGACCTGCCGATCGCCCGGCTCGCCTCCGGCGGTACGGTCAACGCGATCTACCGGCTCGGCGAGGACCTGACCGTCCGGCTGCCGCTGCGCCCCGGCGGCGCCGAGGCCATCGCGATGGAGGCACGGCTGCTCCCTCGGCTGGCGCCGCTGCTGCCGCTGCCGATCCCGGAGGTGGTGGCGACCGGCGCTCCGGGCGAGGGGTTCCCCTGGGCCTGGGCGGTGCACCGGTGGATCGAGGGGCGCAACCCGGTCGAGGGGGAACTGGCCGAGCCGGGACTCGTGGCCCGTGACCTCGCGGAGTTCGCGGTCGCCTTCCGCAAGATCGAGCTGCCCGGCGGTCCGCCCGCGCACCGGGGCGAGCCACTGATCGCCGAGGATCAGGAGATGCGGGCGGCAATCGAGGCACTGCGCCGCACCGACGAGCCCTTTGACGCCGACGAGATCACCGCGGCCTGGGAGGAGGCGCTCGCGGCACCGTTGTGGACGGGCCCGGCTTGCTGGACGCACTCCGACCTCATGCCGAGCAATGTGCTGCTCGCCGGCGACCGCGTCTCGGCAATCATCGACTTCGGCACGGTGGGCATGGGGGAACCGGCCACCGATCTCATTCCGGCCTGGAACCTGCTGCCCGCATCGGCGCGGTGCGTATACCGCGAGGCAGTGGATGTCGACGACGCGACCTGGGCCCGCAGCCGGGGCTGGGCGCTGTCCATGGCGGTCATCCAGCTGCCGTACTACCGGACGACCAATCCGGTCATCTCAGCCAACGCCCGGCACGTCATCCGGGAAATCCTCGGGTCCTCCGCGTAACGGAAACCAGGGACCACGCACCGAGCACGGTTGAGTCGAAGCGGGCACCGTGAGCGGCGCCGAGCGCTCAGCTGGTGACGTACTGCTCGCCGTACTCCGCGGTGGGGGCGATGGGCGTGATGACGTCGATCAGTACGCCGTTGGGGTCGGCCACGATGAAGTGCCGCTGCCCGAAGTCCTCGCTGCGCAGTTCAAGGACGGGAGGCAGTCCTTCGCGGGTGACGAGCCGTTCCCATTCCGCGTCGACGTCCGCCACTTCGAAGTTCAGCAGCAGACCCTGGGCGGGGACCCGGTGGCCTTCCGGAATCGTCGGGTGGGTGTGGTCGAGGAGGGCGAGCTCATATCCGGGCTCTTCCGGTCGACGGAGACTGACGTACCAGTCCGCCTCGAACGTCGTCTCGAACCCCAGCAGCCGGGTGTAGAAGTCATGGGACTCCCGCAGCCGCGCTGTGCCGATCACGGGATAGAAGCTGGTCAGTTTCATACCTGATCACCTTTCGCATACCATCGGTATGCGAGTGAAGCTATTCGCATACCGCTGGTATGTCAACGAGGAGTGCGATGCGGCAGGACGGCATCCGGGCACAGCAGCGGGAACAGACCAGGCAGGCGCTGCTACGGGAGGGCAGGCGCCTGTTCTCGAGCAGCGGCTACGGCGGCGTGGGTCTGACGGAGATCGTCCAGGCGGCCGGGGTCACCAAGGGCGCGCTCTACCACCACTTCACGGGCAAGGCGGACTTGTTCCGCGCCGTTCTGGAGGAGTTGCAGCAGGAAGTGGGCCGACGTGTGGCCGCGGCCGCCGACGCCCATGAGGATCCCTGGGCCCAACTCAACGCGGGCTGCCAGGAGTTCCTCACCGCGACCACTGATCCCGACATCCAGCGGGTCATGCTCGTCGACGGGCCTGCCGTACTGGGATGGAGTCAGTGGCGGGCGATGGACGAGGCCGCGTCGGCCCGCCATCTCGCCGACGCGTTGTCGTCCGTCATCGAGGCGAGGATCATCGCCCCTCAGCCCGTCGCACCGCTGGTCCACCTGTTGTCGGGGGCGATGAACGAGGCGGCCCTCTGGCTGGCCTCCTCCTCCGACCCCGAAGACCTGGCCCACACCAGAGCCGCGCTGACCCAACTGCTCCAGGCACTGCGCGCCAGGTGATCCGGCGGGCCCCGCCTGGTCAGCCACGAACCCCCGGAGCACGCCTATAAATTGGCCGAATGAGGATTCTCCACTTGTCGGACACGCACCTCGACCGCTCTGGCGGCCCGGACTCCGATGGGGCCGACGGCACGGCGGCGCTGCGCCGCATGCTCGCCGACATCAGCCATCTGGACGGCCTCGACGCCCTCGTGGTCACCGGCGACGTCGCGGACGACGGCTCACGTGAGGCGTATGCGCGGGCACGCGAACTCGTCGACGCGTACGCGCGGGAACGCGCCGCGCCAGTCTTCTACACCACAGGGAACCATGACGAACGCGGCGCGTTCGCCGAGGTGCTGGGCAGCGGGCACGAGCACCCTGACGCGGTCTACGAGGGATCCGAGGGAGAGCGGGCGGCCACGAGTACGGTCGACGGCTGGCGGTTCATCACCCTGGACTCCCTCGTGCCGGGCAAGAGTTACGGCTGGATCGGAGAAGGCCAACTCGACTGGTTGCGCGAGGTGTTGACCACTCCCGCGCCGCGCGGCACCGTGCTGGCCTTCCACCACCCGCCGGTCACCCTGGACGTGGAGGTGCAGCAGGCGCTCGGGCTGCAGAATGCTCCGGAGCTGGCAGAAGCGATACGCGGAACCGACGTGGAACTCGTGCTCTGCGGCCACTTTCACCTACAGATCCTCGGACGCCTGGAGCAGGCGACGGTCTGGGTCACGCCGGGTGTGGTCAGCCGCATCGACCTGACCGCGCGCCCCGGCACCGAGCGTGCCGTCCACGGGGCGTCCGCCTCGCTCATCCAACTCGGAACGCCGCACGCGCCGCTTATCCACACACTTCACGCTCGGGACCCGCGTATCGGCGAGACGGTCTATGAGAGTGACGAGGATGAGATGCGTGAGGTCATCAAGAATCACGGGCCCACCATCCGGTAAGGGGGTGCCCCTGTCCGGCGCTTGCGGGCTGCGGGATCGTTGTGGCTTTGGGGGCACCTCCCGGCCGGAGGCTGGGGGAGCAGTTCCCCGCGCCCCTTTGGGGCGCGGGGAAACGAGGATCAAGCCTCGACGATGCCCAGTTGCTTCATCAGGCCGAGGTCGTCCATGTTCCACCAGCTCTCGGCGAGCTTGCCGTTGCGGCAGTGGAATGTGGCGTGACCGGTTCCCGAGACCTCGCGGTTGGTGGGTTCCACGCCCTGGAACTCGCCCACATGGCGGCCCTTGTAGGAGAGCCGTGCGCACACGAGATCGCCCTCGGCGGTCAGGCTCTCGATGGTGGCGACCGGTTCGAACGCCCTGAGGATCTCCCCGTACTCCGTCTTGGCCTGCGCGAGCCCGATGTCGTACGACGACATGAACGGGTCGTGCTCGCGATAGTCGTCGGTGCACACGTCGTCCGCCGCGTCAGGATTCCGCTTGTTGATCACTTCCTCGAAGAAGGTGCCGACCGCGATCTTGTTCAGCTGCTCGTCCCGGACCACCTCGAGGTCCGTGAACGTGGGCTCCTCGTCGCAGGCTTCCAGGAGTTCATGGAAGATCTGGTCGGTCTCCGGAAGCTTCGAGTTCTCCATCGCCGCCTCGTAAGAGGGGAACTCCACGATCTCGACGACGTGCCTGGAGTCGGAGCGGTCCCGCCCCATGATCGAGTGGGTGGCCGTCCGCTTACCCTGGGTTGCTTCCAGCCAGTTGTCCATCAGTTTGTTCAACTCATCAACTTTGCTGGTCTTGTAGTCGATGACCTGGACGAATGCCATGATGCCTCCCTCCGCGATAACTTTTTTCCCACCATTTCAGGCTATGCGTCGTTCAGCTTGCTTGTCCTGGATCGATCCTGGGTGGATGCGGATCGTGCAGCACCAGGGTCGTACGTGACGTTCAAGCCTTCCTGGTTCCGGTGCGGCGGGCGTACGCGCGGGCGGCGCGGGCGCGGTCGCCGCAGCGGGTGGAGCACCAGTGGCGGCGGCCGTGGCGCAGCAGATAGCGGTTGCAGGGTGGGGAGCCGCAGGCGGTGAGGCGTTCGGCGTCGGGCCCGGTGAGCAGGTCGGCGGCGTCGGCGGCGAGGGTCGCGAGGGCGTGATCGACGATCTCGGTGGTCGGGTGGGGGGCCGCGCGGTAGGGACCGGTCTTCTCGTCCCAGTGGAGCAGCGCCGCGGTGGGTGCACGGGTCAGCGCGTCGTTGACGGCGGAGAGAGCCGCGGGCAGGGCGGGGAGTCCGCGCACCCGGGAGGCGAACAGGGCTCGGATCTGCTCGCGCAGCGAACGCAGCTGCCCCAGACACATCTCCTGCAGTCCCGCATCGGCAGGTGCGAGGTCGCGCTCGGTGAGCCACCGGTTCGCGTCCGCTGGGGTGCCGAGGAGGTCGAGGAACTGGCCGCCGGGCAGGGCGAGGGCGCTGTTGGCGAAGTCGAGGGCGGGGTACTGCTCCGCCCCCGGTGCGGGCTGCAGCGCGTGCTCGTCGTTCAGGCTCTCGGTCACGTTCCTCATGGTACGGCGCGTCGCCATCCGTGAGGAAAGTGTTAGCGTCTCCTCACGGATACAAACCCTCTCATCCGTGAGGAGCTCTTTTATGTCTTCTGCCGACACGACCCCTGGGCACATCCCCGTTCGCGTCTTCGGCGGTCCGACCGCGCTCTTCGAGTACGGCGGCCTGCGCTTCCTGACCGACCCGACCTTCGACGCCCCCGGCGACTACCCCACCCCGGGCGGCCCGACATTGACCAAGACGGCGCCCTCCTCCGGCACGCCGGCCGACCTCGGCCGGGTCGATGTGGTGCTGCTCTCGCACGACGAGCACGCCGACAACCTCGACGTCTCCGGCCGGGCACTGCTCGCCGACGTGCCACTGACGCTGACCACCCCCGGCGGCGGACAGCGCCTGGGAGCCGGCGCGAAGGGCCTGGCGGACTGGGAGTCCGTCCAGCTGGACCGACCCGACGGCAGCACGGTGACCGTCACCGGTGTCCCCGCCCTGCACGGCCCCGGGAAGCGGGAGGAGGTCGAGGCGGTCGCCGGGCAGGTGGTCGGCTTCGTACTGACCGCGGACGACCTGCCCACCGTGTACGTCAGCGGTGACAATGCCTCACTGGAGCTGGTCCGGGAGATAGCGGAGCGGTTCGGCCCGGTGGACACCGCGATCCTGTTCGCCGGCGCGCCGCGCACCCCCGCCGTCTTCGACGGCGCGCTCGTCGTCCTCGACAGCGCCCAGGCCGCCGAGGCGGCCCAGATCCTCGGCGCCCGCCGCGTGGTTCCGGTCCACTACGACAGCTGGGCCCACTTCACCGAAGGCCGCGAGGACCTGGAGGCCGCCTTCGACGCCGCCGGGCTGGCCGACCGGCTGCACCTCGGCGACCGGGGCTGACCGGACCGCAGCTCCGGCCCTCGTCGTGATCCGTCCAGGGACGGTGACGACACGAGGGCGGAGCTGCGTCTCGTGGCCAGGGGAGCGAGAGTTCTGCGTCAGTCCAGGCAGAACTCGTTGCCCTCGGGGTCGGTCATCACGATGAAGCCGGCGCTCATCGGCGGAGCGGGCTCGTCGCGACGTACCCGCGTCGCTCCCAGCGTGACGAGTCGCTCGCACTCGGCCTCCAGCGCCGCCATCCGCTCCTCCCCCTCCAGCCCCGGAGCCGCACGGACGTCGAGATGGACGCGGTTCTTGGCGACCTTGTCCTCCGGCACCTGCTGGAAGAACAGCCGGGGGCCCTGCCCGGCCGGGTCCTCGATGGCCGATTTCGTGTTGCGCTGCTCCTCCGGTACGCCGAGCCGCGCGAGGAAGTCGTCCCATGCGGCCAGCGGGTCGGCGCCCTCGGGCAGTTCGACTCCGGGCGGGCCGGGGTGGACGTAGCCGAGTACATCGCGCCAGAAGGACGACAGTGCCCGCGGGTCGTGTGCGTCGAAGGTGACCTGGATGTGACGGCTCATCGGGTTGCTCCGTTCGTGACGAGTTGCGTGTGCTGGTACAGGTCGCGCAGCAGGCAGACCTCGGACAGGTGGTGGATCAGCTCACGGTGGATGTGCAGCACCAGATCGGCCATGGGCGCCTCGGGGTAGGGCTCCTTCGCGCCGACCGGGACCCGGAGCCCGGCGTCGCCGAGGCCGCGGACCCCGGCCAGCCAGACGTCGAGCTGGGCCTGTAGCTGATCGAGCGCGGTGGCCGCGCTGCCGGCGTACTCCCAGGTCTCGTACGACGCCTCCGGCGCGCCGAAGTGCGCCGCGTTGCGCGCGGCGAGCACGCCGACGATGACATGGCCGAGCCGCCAGGCAATCGTGGTGAAGGGCGGCGGAACCGGCTCGGGGAAGGCGTAGTCGATGGTGAAGTCACCGGCGCCGACCTGCACGGGCGCCGTCGAGCTGCCGCGCGGCCGCACGCTCCAGGCACCCGGCACCGGCGACCAGAAGTACTCGTCGTCGGTGAGACCGTCGAGCCGGGCTCGGAGCTGATGGTCCCAGTGGAACTCCCACTGCTCGCGCAATGTCCGGTTCCAGGTGAATTCGTGTGCATCCATGGGGCCACCCTGACACCTCTTGCGGTCAGGATCGGTCCGCAAAAGGCGGCCGCATGGGCGCGGCATGGACGTGGCATGGACGTGGCCGACGGGGCGCGCGAGGTGCTCACCCAGTTGGGCGGGGTGACGTGAGGGATGCGGCGCGGAGGGGGCTGCGGCCTCGCCGCGCCGGTGGTCCGGTTGTGCCGGATGGCGGGGCCATACGGTGGGCGGGGCCCGCGCTGCGCGAGCCCCGCCGTTGTGGTCCGGTCGTGCCGGGTCCGGTCAGTCGTAGGAGATGTCGGACTCGGAGTACAGGCAGGTCTTGCCGTCGGGGCCGCTGCCGATCTCCTCCGGCTCGTCGCCGGAGTCGTTGCCCTGGTAGCGGATGCAGGGCTCGATCTTCTTGTCGGAGTCGCCGTGGATGCGGACCTTGCGCAGGGTGGCGGTGTCGCCGTAGTTGGCGTTGACGCCCGCGATCGATTTGCCGGGCGCCGTGACGTCCACATCCTCGATGGTGATGGAACGCTTGTGCTGGGTCGAGCAGTTGCCGCAGGAGCGCACGAGCTTGCCGAAGTCGGAGACCTGGAAGCCGGAGACCTTCAGCGAGCCGGCGCCGTTGAACTGGAAGACCTTGTCGTCGGCCTTGCGGGCACCGCCGCCGGTGACGGTGTAGGTGGCGGAGGAGGATTCGCCCTTGAAGGAGGCGGCGTCCTCGCCGACGTCCTCCCACCACACGTTCTCCAGGGTGCAGCTGCCCATGCAGTGCACGCCGTCGGCGGCGGGCTTGCCGAGCACGACGTTCTTCAGCACCGCGCCGTCCTCGAGCTTGAAGATCGGGTCCTGGCCCTCTTCCTGGTCGCCACCGCCGAGGTCACCCTCGCCGTAGAAGCGCTGCATCTTGCCGTCGTACTCCCCCGAGACCGGGATCGTCTCGGAGACCGGCTTCTCGCCCTGCGGGTCGGGCCAGTCCGGGGCGGCGGCAGCCCCGGCCGAGGTCACGGTGGTGGTGAACAGGGCGGCACCGCTCAGCGCCACGGCGGCGAACGTCCCGGCGAGGGTGGCACGGCGACTCGGTCGGCGTCGGTGCAGTGCGGATCTCATCGTCGGATCTCCTTCTGTGTGGGGGTGATGTGGGGGGTGATACGCGGGGGGTCAGCGGCTGGTGACACCGAACTGTCCGGTGGTGAAGTCGAGGCCGCCCGGCGAGGAGGTGATCTCGTACCCGAACTGGACGTCGCCGATGGTCTCGTCGCCCCACCAGCCCTTGTCGTCCTTGAGCCAGCGCAGGATCGGCAGGATGTCGACGGTGCCCTCCGCGGAGTCGGAGGTGCGGACGAACGAGAAGACCTGGTTGGAGCCGTTGTCGCCCTTGTAGACCTGCCAGGTGTGCCCGCCGAGGGAGACCGTGCCCTGCGGCGTGCCGATCGGGCCGACCGCGCCATGCTGGTTGACCCACAGCATGACCTCGTAGTCGTGATCGCTGTCCCAGATGTCGTACGAGGTGTTGTAGGCGCCCGCCTCCGGGACGTTCACCCGGTAGCTGCTGCTGAGCGAGGAGAGCTCGCCGATGCGTTTGTCGACGACCTTCTTGGCGTTCGGGTAGGACTTGATGCCACCGGTATTGGGGTGGTCGGCGTGCACCCGCCAGTCCGACGCCGAGTTCGCCTCGATCGTCTGCGAACCGGCGCCCTCTCCCCAGATGTTGTTGTAGAGGGTGTAGCCGTCGGACGTCTGCCAGCTGCCCCAGCGGTCCGAGGAGGACCAGGCGGCGGCGTGCGCCGGTGCCGCGGCGAAACCGAGCAGCGCGGCGAACGCCCCCGAGGAGGCTAAGAGCAGGGTGGTTCGCCTGCGGATTCGGTGCCGTTTCTGCCGTGCCATGAGGGCTGTTCCCTTCTTCTCCGTGCGGGTGTTCCGCTGTTGGTGCGGATTTTCCGCTGCGTGTGCGGGTGTTCCGCTGTTACGCGGTGATCCCGTCCACCGGATCACCGGCCGACAACGAGTGCTGTCTGCTCTGTCGTTGCCGCCGGTGCGGGAAAGGTTGCCGTCGGGGTGCACGATTTTTTCGGGGCGGTCGCCACGCGGATCACGCCGCACGCGGAGCACGCCGGAAGGGCCCACGTCATGGGGGGTGCTGGGCGAGGCCATCAGCTTCTGGTCCGGGACATGGAGAAGCCCCAGGGGTCAAAGCACCCCCGGGGCCCAGAAGTCCGCGTCTCAGTCCTTCAGTGCCGCGGCGATCGAGTCGGCGATCGGTGTGGTGGGCCGCCCGATCAGCCGGGAGAGGTCGCCGCTGGTGCCGGCCAGCTCGCCCTTCGCAATGGACACCTCCACGCCGCCGAGTATCGCGGCGAGCGCCTCGGGCAGCCCGGCGTGGCCGGTCAGCATGCTGGTGAAGTCCTCGACGGAGACGGCGTTGTAGCCGATCTCCTTCCCGGTCTGCCGGCTCAGCTCTGCCGCGTACTCGGCGAAGCTCCAGGCGGTGTCGCCGCTGAGCTCGTACGTCGTGTTCTCGTGGCCCTCGCCGGTGAGCACGGCGACCGCCGCGGCGGCGTAGTCGGCGCGGGCGGCGGAGGCGACGCGGCCCTCACCGGCGGCCTGGGTGAAGGCGTTGTACTGGAGCACCGGGGCCAGCTGCTCGGTGTAGTTCTCGTGGTACCAGCCGTTGCGCAGCAGCACGTAGGGCAGACCGGACTCGAGGATTGCCGCCTCCGTGCCCCGGTGGTCGTCGGCGAGAGCAGCGGTCAGGCTGCCGGGGGCGCTCGTGTACGCGATGAGGGCGACTCCGGCGGCCTTCGCGGCGTCGATGACGACCTTGTGCTGGCTGACGCGGTCCTTGTCGACCTCGCTGCTGGAGATGAGGAGCACCTTGTCGCCGGCGGAGAAGAGCCCGTCGAAGGTCGACGGGATGTTGTAGTCGGCAATGGCGATCGTCACGCCGCGGGCCGCGAAATCGGCGGCCTTCTCCTCGTTGCGGACGACGGCGGTGATCTGGTCGGCCGGGACCTTCTCCAGCAGGCCCTCGACGACGAACCGGCCGAGGCTTCCGGTGGCACCGGTGACGATGACGCTCATAATGGATATCTCCTGATCAGGGCGTTGTATTCCTTGTGAGGCAGGTATGCGAACCAACCCTAGGAGGCGCACTAACTTTCTGGAAGTACCCACCTTGAAGTAAGGTACTGGCGTGAAGGTGAGTAACGCGGTGCTGGTCGACCGGCTGCGGAGCGCCGACGGCGACATGTGCCCCGAGCGCCTGGTCCTGGAGCATGTCACCAGCCGCTGGGGCGCTCTGATCCTGATCGCGCTGCTGGACCGTTCGTACCGCTTCAGCGAACTGCGCCGGGAGATCGGCAGGGTCAGCGAGAAGATGCTGGCCCAGACCCTGCAGACCCTGGAGCGGGACGGCCTGGTCCACCGCGACGCCAAGCCGGTGATCCCGCCCCGCGTGGACTACTCCCTCACGGACCTCGGCCGGGAGGCCGCCGAGCAGGTCCGTGGCCTCGCGCTGTGGACGGGGCAGCGGATGACGGCG
This sequence comes from Streptomyces sp. CA-250714, assembly GCF_050936705.1. NCBI lineage: Bacteria > Bacillati > Actinomycetota > Actinomycetes > Kitasatosporales > Streptomycetaceae > Streptomyces > Streptomyces sp. CA-250714. The sequence goes on from NZ_JBNJMI010000002.1 coordinate 320,092, forward strand.
GTCCGGAAGGCACGCGAGGAGTACGACGCGGCGAAGGCGTGACCAGCAGGCCGGTCCGGTCGGCCCGCACCCCGCTGCGCCCCGTATCCGCCGGAGTGGGTGGGCGGACACAGGGCGCAGCACAGAAGTCGGCAGTGAGCTCTCAGCTCCCGTTCCCCGCGGTGGACGTGGTGGGTGCCGCCGACGGGGTGCCTGCGGCGGCTCGGCGACGGGCCGCCCAGACGGCGGCGCCCCCCAGAGCGGTCAGCGCGGCGGCTGTGCCGGCCAACGGGCCGGACGGCAGCCCGGCGCCGGACGAGGCGAGCGAAGCCGCCGCACCGTCACCGCCCACGCTGCCCGCACCTCCCACGGTGGCGGGTTCGGTGCCCCCGTCCGTGCCGCCGTCGGCGCTGCCCCCACCGCTGCCGGAGCCGGGAAGGTCGGCGTCCTCGTCCAGGGAGACGGCCACCGTCACCGGGTCGAGGGCGTCGCCCGGCTTGTAGAAGCCGCCGAACGCCTTCGATCCGGCCGCCGTGAGGGTGGCGGGCGCCTTCTTCACGGAGATGATGTCCTCGTGCGGGGTCAGTGCGCCGCTGTCGAGCTTCAGGGTGGCGACGGTGACGGCCTTGTCGGTCGAGACCTTGCCGCTGGTCCGGTCCTTGGAGCGTACATCGGCGACCAGACTGCCCTTTGTGCCCTTGGCCTTCACCTTGAGGTGCGAGAAGGTCAGGTCCAGGGTGTAGGAGGAGCCTTCCTTGTGGCCGAGGAAGCGCACCCCGCCCTGGAACGAGGCGTTCAGGTCGCCGTCGGCGAAGTCACCGCTGCCTTTGGGGAAGCGGTACCCGCTGTCGGTGCTGTTGGCCCCTCCGGAGGTCTCCACCTTGCCCTTGGCGATGGGGCCGGTGACATAGGTACGGAACGACGCCTTGACGCCCCAGTCGAGGTTGCCGTCGGCGATGGCGCCCGAGGCGGGCTGCTCCGTGCCGCCGCTTCCGCTCCCGGAACCCGAACCGGAACCGGTGCCGCTGTCACCGCTGCTGCCGGAACTGCCGCCCGAGTCGCTGCCGCTGGAGCCGGAGCCGGAGCCCCCGGATCCGGAACCCGAACCCCCGGCTCCCGAACCGCCGGAGCCGGAACCCGAACCCGAGCCGGACCCGCCGCTTCCGCTGCTGCCGCCGGGGGTGACCTGCAACGTCACCGGGTCGAGCTTCTCGCCCTTCTGGTAGTAGCCCTCGAACGCGTCCGAGCCCTCCTCGGTGAGGGTCGCCGGGATGTCGGCGAACGTCATCGCACCGTCCTGGCCCGAACCCGGCTTGACCTGCGACAGATCGAGTGAGGCCAGCGGAACGTCGTCCTTGGTCTTCTCCGGCTCGCCCGCGCCGTCCTCGCCCGTGCCCGTGTCGACGTCGGCTCTCAAGGTGCCGCTCTTGCCCTCGGTTTCCATGGAGAAGCCGGACAGCTTGATGTCGAGCGCGCCGTGGTGGCCGTACAGGTGGACGCTGCCGTGGAAGGACGCGGTGACGGCGTGGGTCGTCATGTCGTAGCTGCCCGTACCGTCGGTGAAGCGGAACGAGCCGTCGGCGTTGGTCCTGGCGCCGTCCGCGACGGTGATCTTCCCCTTCGCTATGGGGCCGTTCAGATAGTCGCGGAAGGACTTCTTGATGCCCCAGTCCAGCGTCCCGGCGGTCAGCGGGATGGCGGGGGCGGCCTGCGGGGCGGCCGTGTGTGCGGCGCCCGGGGCCGCGACGGCGGGCAGCGCGAAGGCGGTGACACCTGCGACGGTCGCCGTCGCGGTGGCCAGGAGGAGGGCGCCGGCACGCGAACGGCGGCGGGGAGGACGGGCGGTGACGGTCATGACTGCTGGTCTCCTGGGTGCGTCGGATGGACGGGTGGATGGGATGGACAGGGAGGGAGCCGCAGGGAAGCTCGTCCCGCACGAACGTCGGCGCCCGGTTCAGCCCGCGCCCTGCTGCCGGGCACGCTTCCGGCGGACGGCGAGGAACACGCCCCCGGCGACGAGGAGCACTGCCGCCGAGGCCCCGGCGGTGACCAGCGGGGCTGTTGAGGAGTCGGACGCGGCGTCGGCGGACTTGTCGCGCTGTGCGGACTGCGAATCCGCGCTCTTCGCCGCGGTGTTGCCGCTGCCGAGGTCGGGCAGGGCGGGCAGCTCCGCGTCCTCATCGAGGGCTACCGCCAGGGACACGGGATCCATGCGGGTTCCCTCGGCGTACATGCCGTCGAACGCCTTGGCTCCCTGGGCGGTGAGTTCGGACCGCACCTCGCTCAGCCGCACCAGTCCATCCTGCGGCTTCAGCACGTTCTTCGCGGCGGGGAAGGTGATCAGCGGTTGCTGCCGAATTGTGCGGTCGTTGCGCGTCACATCGGCGCTCAGGGTGCCCTTGCCGTCGGCGATCCGTACGGACAGTGAGGCGAGGCGCAGGTCGAGCCGCTTGCCGGTGAACCGCACGGCGCCGTCGAAGTCCGCGTTCAGAGTGCCCTTTTCCCGGTCGTAGGTGCCCTTCCCGGCAGGAAAGCGGAAGAGCGCCCCACCGTCCTGCGCCCCGTCGGTCAGCTTCCAACGGCCTTTGGTGATGGAGCCGGTGACGTATTCGCGGAAGGTTCGGCGCACGCCCCAGTCGACGGCTGCCTCGGTGAACCGCCCTCGCTTCCCGGCGTCGGCCTTGCGGCTCTTCTTGTCCTTCTCGCCCTTCTTCTTGTCCTTCGCGTCGGCGCCGCTCCCGTCGCCGCTACGCGGTGCGAGGTCGACGGAGAGGCTCACCGGGTCGAGGGGGGTGCCCGCCTTGTAGTAGCCGGCGAAGGCAGTGGCGCCGCGTGTGGTGAGCCGGGCGGGGACGTTGGTGAGGGCGATCGGGCCGGTGCCGCCGCGCATGTCGACCCTGCCGAGATCGAGTGAGGCCAGCGGTACCCGGGAGGAGTTGGTGACCTTGCCGGTGCTCTTCGCCTTGCTGCGGATGTCGGCGTACAGCGTGCCGGTCCTGCCGGAGACATGCACGGCGGGGCGGCTGACGGTCAGGTCGAGCTGGTTGCCGCCGCCGGGCTTGCGGTGTCCGGTGAAGTGCACTCCGCCGGAGAAGGAGGCGTCGAAGGTACCTGTTTTCGGGTTGTAGTCCCCGTGCGCGGAATGGAACCGGAACTGGCTCTCGCCCGCGGTGGCGGCGCCACCGGTCAGCGACCAGCGGCCTTGGGCGATGGGGCCGGTGACGTAGCTCTGGAACGAGGCCTTGATGCCCCAGTCCAACCGGCCCCCGGAGACGGTCCGTTCGTCGGTCGGCGCGGTGGGTGAGGTCCGGGCGCCCGGCGCCGTCAGCGCGGTCTGCGGTTTCGGAGCCGTGGTCGCCGCGGCTGCCGGTGCGGCGGTGGCCGTCAACGCGGCAGCGGTCAGGGCACTCAGCACCAGCGCCACCGGTCCGGCGCTCGGGTGGGCGCGGCGCACTCGGTGGCCGTGCCGGGTTCGGGAATGCATCGGTACGTCTCCAGGCAACCGGAGGGAACGAGGGACGAGCGGGCGCAGCAGCGGTGCGTCGGAAGCCCCCTTTTGGTCCAGGAAGGCGGGCTGGCGAGCAAGGTAAGGCTAACCTAAGCTATGTCGGGCTCGCCCGGAAGTCCCCGCTTCGGCGACTTCAGGCAGCCCCGAGAGCCCCGACCGGTGAAAGGCGCAGACGTGCACCAACGAACCCGAGTGCCAGGCGTGTTCGCCGCCGCCCTCGCCCTGGCGCTCTCTGTCAGCGGCTGCGGCGGCGCCCCGGGCGACAAGCCGTCAGAGCCCAACTCCGCTGGCGGCAAGCACGGTTCGGCAGGCTCCGCACACGCCGACCGCGTCCAACCGCTCTCCGGCCCGGCGCCCGCACCGAAGTTGCCGGTGCGCGTCGAGTCCGCCGACGGGCGCACCGTCACTGTTCGCAGCGCCGAGCGGATCGTGCCGCTCACCGGATCCCTCTCCGAGATCGTCCACACCCTCGGCCTCGGCGACCAGGTGGTGGCCCGGGACATCACGGCGACGTTCGCGCAGGCCAAGCACCTTCCGGTCGTCACCCGCGCGCACGATGTGTCCGCCGAGAGCGTGCTCTCCCTGAAGCCGACCGTCGTACTCGCCGAGACCACCACAGGACCGTCGGAGGCCGTCGACCAGATACGGGACGCGGGCATCCCCCTCGTCGTCGTCGAGCCCGCACGCCAACTGTCGGACGTGGACACCCGGATCGCCGATGTGTCCCGGGCACTGGGCGTACGGGCGGCGGGTGAACGGCTGCGGGAACGGACGGACAAGAGGATCGCCGCCGTACGGAACGACATTCCCCAGGGCGACTTCGGGGGGACGGAGAAGTCGGGCGGTGAGCGGGAGCGGGGCGGCGATCGGCCACGGGTGGCCTTCCTCTATCTGCGCGGCTCAGCGTCCGTCTACCTCCTGGGCGGTGCCCGCTCAGGTGCCTCCTCTCTCATCGAGGCGGCCGGCGGCGTGGACGCGGGCAAGGAGTCGGGTCTGAAGAAGGACTTCACCGCCATCACCAGCGAAGCGCTCGTCAAAGCGGCCCCGGACGTGATCCTGGTGATGACCAAGGGCCTGCAATCCGTGCACGGCGTCGAGGGCCTGCTGAAGATCCCCGGCGTCGCCGAGACCCCAGCCGGCCAGAACCGTCGCATCGCCACCATCGACGACGGAGTCCTGCTCAACTACGGCCCCCGCACCGACCAGGTCCTCAAGGACCTCGCCGGCCAGATCCACACGAAGGGCGGCGCTTCATGACCGCCCCGGTCCACCGGGGCCGGTCAGAGCCCGAAGACCCCCGCCCTTCGGCGCCCGCCGCCGACACGAGGGCGTTGCGGGAGACGGCAGCCGCCGAAGCGGCCGGGAAGGCGCCACCCGGAAAGGCAGTGGCGGCCGGGGAGACGGTGGCAGCAGGGAAGGCAGAGGCGTCCGGGGAGGACATGGCAGCCGGGAAGGCACAGGCGTCCGGTTCGGTGCCGAGGCCGCCCCGGACCCGGCGTGGTGCCGCCGCCACCCTCACCCTCGTACTCGCCACGGTTCTGGTGCTGTTGGCCCTGCTCTCGGCAGGCATCGGTGCCTACACCATCCCCGTCGGCGACGTCTTCGGCTCCGTTCTGCACCGGGCCGGGCTGGGCGGCGCTCCGCTCGACCGCGTCGCCGACAGCGTGCTGTGGAACGTCCGGCTGCCCCGGGTCGCCCTCGCCGTGCTCGTCGGCGCCTCCCTGGGATGTGCCGGGGCGCTGATGCAGGGCGTGTTCGGCAATCCGCTCGCGGAGCCCGGCGTCATCGGCATCTCCTCCGGCGCCGCTGTCGGTGCCGTCGCCTCCATCGCGCTGGGCCTGACCTTCTTCGGCACCTGGACGGTGACCGCCTGCGCGTTCGTGGCGGGCCTGGCCACGGTGCTGGCGGTGTACGCGCTGTCGCGCTCCGGCGGCCGTACGGAGGTCGTCACCCTCATCCTCACCGGCATCGCCGTCAACGCGTTCGCGGGTGCGCTCATCGGCCTCGGCGTCTTCTTCGCGGACAACGCGCAACTCACCCAGATCACGTTCTGGCAGCTCGGTTCGCTCGCCCAGGCCACCTGGCCGAAGGTGCTGGCCGTGCTGCCCTGCGCGCTCGCCGGTCTCCTCGTCGCACCCTTCTACTCCCGCCGCCTCGACCTGCTGGCGCTGGGCGAACGGCCGGCGCGGCACCTGGGCGTCGACGTGGAGCGGCTGCGGCTCGCCCTCGTCCTGATCGTCGCCCTGCTGACGGCGGCGGCCGTCGCGGTGGCCGGCATCATCACCTTCGTCGGCCTGCTGGTGCCGCATCTGCTGCGAATGGCGGCCGGTCCCGGGCACCGTTTTCTCGTGCCGGGCAGCGCGCTGGGCGGCGCCGTCGTCCTGGTCGGCGCCGACCTGACCGCACGCACCGTGGCCCAGCCCGCCGAACTCCCGCTCGGCGTCCTCACCGCACTGCTGGGCAGCCCCTTCTTCTTCTGGCTGCTGCGCAGGACCCGGCGCCGCCAGGGCGGTTGGGCATGACCCGGGCACCCCTCCTCCCCCACGCCGTCGCCCCGACCCGAGGAATCCCATGCACCGACTGACCCTCACTCCCCGTCGCCGCCAGGACCTCACCCGGCTCCGCCCCGCTGCCGGCGAGCCGGTTGCCGAGGCGTGCGGGGTGGCTGTCCGGCTGGGCGGCAGGCGAGTGCTCGACGGGATCGATCTGCCCCTGGCCGCCGGTGAGGTGCTGGCGCTCGTCGGGCCCAACGGCGCGGGCAAGTCCACCCTGCTCGCCGCACTCGCCGGTGACCTGCCGCCGGAGGCGGGCACCGTTCGGCTGTGCGGACGCCCCGTCGGGGATTGGACCCCGCGCGAACTCGCCGTACGGCGCGCCGTGTTGCCGCAGGCCGCGACGCTGGCCTTCCCCTTCACCGTCGCGGAGGTCGTCCACATGGGCCGTACGCCGTGGGCCGACACCCCGCGGGAGGACGAGGACGACGCAGCCGTCGCCGAAGCCATGGCCGACGCCGAGATCACCGCGTTCGCGGACCGGCCGTTCTCCGCGCTGTCCGGGGGCGAGCGGGCCCGCGTCGCCCTGGCGCGGGTCCTCGCCCAGCGCACCCCGCTGCTCCTGCTGGACGAACCGACGGCGGCGCTGGATCTGCGCCATCAGGAGCTGGTTCTGGCGCTGTGCCGGGCCCGCGCCGCCGCGGGCGACGCGGTCGCCGTCGTCCTGCACGACCTGAACCTGGCCGCTGCCTACGCGGACCGTGTCGCCCTGCTCGACGCCGGGCAGCTGACCGCACTCGGCCCGCCCGCCCACGTCCTCACCGCCGACGCGCTCACCACGGTCTACCGCCACCCGGTCGAGGTCCACCCCCATCCGGCCACCGGCGCCCCGCTCGTCCTCCCCGCCCGACGCCCGAACGCCGGCTGACCGCCCGAACAAGCCCGAAGACGAACGAGCTCGAAGAAGAACCAGCTCAGGGAAGGATCGCGTCCACGTAACCGCCGTCCACGCGCAGGGCACCGCCCGTGGTGGCCGAGGCCAGCGGCGAGCTGAGGTAGACGGCCATGTTGGCGATCTCCTCCGGTTCGATCAGCCGCTGGAGCAGTGACTGGGGCCGGTGCTTGCGCATGAACTCCCGCTGCGCCTCCTCCCAGGGGAGACTCGCGTCGACCAACTCGTAGACGAAATCCTCCACGCCACCGGTGTGCGTCGGACCGGCGATGAGGGAGTTGACGGTGACCCCGGTGCCCGCGGCCTCTTTGGCGAAGCCACGGGTGACGCCGAGCAGCGCGGTCTTCGACATGCCGTAGTGGATCATCTCGGCGGGGATGACCACCGCCGAGTCGCTGGCGATGTTCAGCACCCGCCCCCAGGAGCGTTCCTTCATCCCGGGCAGATACGTGCGGATCATCCGTACCGCGGCCAGCACATTGACCTCGAAGTAGCGGCGCCACTCCTCATCGGTGATCTCCAGCGCGTCCTTGGCGCCGAAGATGCCGAGGTTGTTGACGAGGATGTCGGCGTCCGGCAGGGCCTCGGCGACCCGACGCGCGCCGTCGTCGGTGGTGATGTCCCCCGCGGCGGCGACGAACTCACCGCTGCCCTCCGTCTGCTCGCCGAGCCGCGCCACGGCCGTCTCGACGGACTCCCGGCTGCGGCCGTTGACGGCCACCCGGGCACCGGCACGGGCCAGGCCGGCGGCGATGGCGGACCCGATGCCCTGCGTCGAGCCGGTGACCAGAGCCGTCCGGCCGGAGAGGTCGATCTGCACGGTTCCTCCTTGAGCTAGGTGGACACCGTACAGATCGTGCCCTCAAGGCATAGGCGGGCGGGGCCGGTCGGCCAGGCCATGTTCGTGGGACGAGAGCAAACGCCGAGCGTCGGCACCGGCAGCGCGGCCGGTCGCCGTCATCCCACGCGGGCCCGAGACCCGGGTGCCTTGGCACAGCCTGGATCGCGCGGGGGAGAATCCCGGCATGGTGATGGCACGGCACTGGTACTCCTCGTCGCCCGTCGTGGACGGGCATCCGCTCCTCGGTGAGCCGGGCTTCTGGCCCGCGCATTTGGCAGACCTGTCCGAGGGCTTTCCGCCGGAGGCCTTCGGCTCGGACGCGGGCGACGCGGACGCCATGCTGGGCAGGCTCCAGGACCCGTCGGCGTGGCCGGTGTTCACCGTTCCCCTGGCCGGTGATTTCACGATCGTCGTGCACTACAACAGCGGCGAGGAGTGCACCACCACGGACTACTTCCTCACCCACCCCGAATGGGGCCAGGATCTCGTGCTGGCCAGCGACGATCAGGACCGCATCGGCCCGGGGCTGTGCTGGCCCGAACTCGCCGCGCTGCGGGAAGCACCGGAGGGTGCCACTGGTGTCACCGATCCCGATGCCCGTCTCCTTCTCCTGCTTCCCGTGCTGGGCGACACGGCGGCCCCGGACGAGGCGGTGGCAGCCGTGGCCCGGGCGTTGACCGCTCAGGGGGCTCCCGAGGCGAGCGAGCCGCTGGCCGGGCGCCTGCTCCAGGGGCACCCCATGTGGGGCGTCGAGGACTGGTGGTTCGACACCGACGAGCGGAGCTGGATCTGCGCAGGCGAGCACAGCCCCCGCACGGCGCCCCTGGGTGACCACTTGTCCGAGCAGCAACGGGCCGCTCTCGAAGCCTGCCTCACTCCGAGTTGACCACTCACGCCGGGGGGAGCATGCCCATACGGTGCCCGCCAACGGCCTTTGGCCGCACGCATCTTGACTTGGTATGGACCAATACGCTTGAGTGCCTCCACCCCCACAAGTAGAGGAGTGCGCGAGTGTCGAAGAGACGCGTCATGGCGCTGCTGACCGCCGTAGTGGTCGGATGCAGCTTATGGTTTGTCATGCCCATGGCCTCGCAGGCGGCGAGCACGGCGAAACCATCGAAAGGCAAGGCGGCGGAATTCATCGTCAGCGAGAGCCAGTTCAACCAGATGTTCCCGAACCGGAACTCCTTCTACACGTACAGCGGCCTCACCGCGGCCCTGGACGCGTACCCGGGCTTCGCCAACACGGGCAGCGACACCGTCAAGAAGCAGGAGGCGGCGGCGTTCCTGGCCAACGTCAGTCACGAGACCGGCGGTCTCGTGCACGTCGTGGAGCGGGACGCCGCGGTGGCCTGGAAGACCGGCCTGTGGTACTGGAACACGCAGTCAGGACCCGGCACGATGACCCCGCACGACGCCATGGTCAACGGCGCCGGCTTCGGCGAGACGATCCGCGCGATCAACGGCAGCCTGGAGTGCAACGGGGGCAACCCCGGCCAGGTGCAGAGCCGGGTCGACAAGTACAAGCAGTTCGCCGCGCTCCTGGGTGTGCCCCCGGGCGACAACCTGAGCTGCTGAACCCAGCGGTCCTGCCGCCGGGCCTCGGGTCCGGCGGCCCGAAAGGAGAAGAGCCCAGGCCGGGATCGCCCGGCCTGGGCTCTTCGTCGGCGGCACCTGTCGTATCCGGTCCGGAACACGAGCGGGCGCTGGTGGAAGGCGTCGGCACCGAGGCGTCCCACGTCGCGCGTCCCGTCAGGCGTCGAGCAGAATCTTCCGGCCGGACGCAACAGTTTCTCAGCTGTGCACGCAGTGCTCGCGTGGGTGTCCAAGGCCGGAAGTCGACGGCCGGCGCGGGTCGTTCAGGCCCGAAGCGCCTCCAGATGTGCCGTGCGGACCTCGGCAGTCTGGCCCTGGACGACGAGGAAGAGACCCTCGCGGGCGAGGCGCTGGGCCGGGCTGGAGAGGCCGAAGGCGCGGCCGCCGCCGGCGACGATCGCGGCGGTGGTGGCGGCGCGCATCAGGTCGTAGGCGCGGGTCTTGACCGCGAGCCTGTCGTCGAGGCGTTCGGCGGGCGGTACCTCGTCGACGAGGGCGTAGGCGTCTCGGCGGGCGGCGTCGAGGCGGGGTCGGAGGGCGTCCGCGGTCTCCTTGGCCTCGCCGTCGCCGGAGGCGTCGAGCAGGTCGAGCGCTGCGCGGGCGACGCCGAAGACGGCGGGGTTGGTGTTGGTGTTCTTCGGGCGGTCGTCCATCGCCCAGCGCTCGTACGGCGTACGGAGAGCCACCGCGTCGTCCGGCAGTACCAGGCCGTCGAGCAGCAGCCCGACCGTACGCGAACCGGTGAGCGCGGCGAGCTGGAGCCAGGGCGTGGAGGTGAGGCCCGGCTGTTCACGGGCGTCGGCGACGGCGAAGACCACCTCGCCGTCCTCCGTCGCGCCGCCCAGCAGAAACACGTCGTTGAGGCCCCACCCCGTGTACCAGGGCACCCGCCCGTCGAACCGCCAGCCGCCCGGCACCCGGGTCGCCCGCACCGGCAGCTTCGGATAGGCGCGCAGGTGCGAGAAGGCGATCCCGGCGAGCAGCGTGCCCTCGCTCAGGGGGCCGAGCCAGCGTTCGCGGGCCGCCTCCGCCTCCTGGCCGGCCGTGGCCAGCGTACGCACGGGCGTGTGGTGCTGGGCCTGGACGAAGAACGTCGAGCAGCAGGCGCCCGCCAGGATCTCGGCGATCTCCCGTCCGACGGCTGCCTGAGCCTCCGCACCTCCGTAAGCTGCCGGTGCGTTGACCCCCAGCACGCCTGACGCCTTGACGGCCGCGATGGCCTCGGGCGTGACGGCCTCGCGATCGTGGGTCTCGGCGGCGGGAGAGAGGACGTCGTCGGCCAGCCGGCGGGCCGCTTCGATGAGGGGGTGGTCGGGGATCGCGGTCATGCTGTCGGCTCCTTGGAGGTCGTACGGGGCTCGCCCAGGGTCAGCATCAGGCGGTTGGCCCAGGCGAAGACGGCAACGACATGGACCAGGTCCAGGATCTCCGTGTCGCCCAGTCCCGCGTCCGTCCGCAGCGCCGTGAGATCGAGCGGCTGGTTGGGCTCCCGGGTGAGGCGTACCGCGAAGTCGGTCACGGCGCGGCGGCGGGGTGTCCCCGTGTCCGCCTCCGCGCCCTGGCGCAGGATCGCCTCGGCCGGGGCCGCGTCCTTGTGGAGCTGGGCGAAGCGCCGCGCGTGCACGGACGCGCAGTACACGCAGCCGTTGACGCGCGAGACCGCGAGTGCGGCGATCTCCCGGTCGCGACGGTCGAGGCCGCGCGGCGCGTACATGATGGCGTTGTAGAGCCGCGACCGTTCACGCAGCGCCGCCACATCGTGCACGAGCGCCAGGTAGTACGGCGAGGTCTTCGCCGTCGGCAGCGACTCCTCCAGTACGGCGAGCTGTTCGGGCGTGGCTTGGTCCACGTCCACGGTCTCCACCCACGCGTCCCACTCCAGCGCGTCGATGGTGAACGGCCGGGCCTCGCTCGCGACCTCGTACGCGGGCGGCTCACCGCCCTCGGCGGGGACGCCGCCGAGCGCCCGCAGCCCGGCGACGAGCCGTGACTGGTAGGTGACGAACGCGATGAGCTGCGAGGCCGCGACGATCTCCGGGGCGCTCCAGCCCGCGTCCTCCAGCACCGCGATGTCCTTCGGGCCCGCCGTGGAAGGAGCGAGTACGAGAAGGTCGGCGTGGCGCCGGAGCGCGGTGAAGCGCGCGGAGGGGGCGGGTGCCGGGCCGAGGGAACGGTAGTGCGCGGCCAGCTTCGGCGCGCCGTCCAACTCCGCCGCGTACGCCGCGAGCGCCGCCCGCTCATCGCGGCCGAGCCCGCTGTCGGCGGTGCCGGTCAGCAGCGCGTCGTGGGCGCCCTGCGTACGCGCGTACGCCTTGTCGCGGTACGTACGCAGCGCGGCGGGCGTACCGGCGACGGAGTCGATCACATCGGGCATGGGTGGTGGTGCCTTTCGTAGAACTGACGTGGAGAGGAACTCGGGGGCCGGACAAAATCCGCCGGGCACCCCTAGTCCGCCGCATCCTCCGCGGCCCGATACGCCCGCAAATACAGCCGCGCGCCCGCGACCAGCAGGATCGCCACGCACACCGCCAGCGCGGACGCCGCTCCCAGGTCCTGGTCGGCGAAGGCCAGCTTGCGGATCTCCAGCGGCACAGTGGTCGAGGTATCCATCGGACCGCCGCCGGACAGCAGATACGGCAGGTCGAAGTCGTACGCCGTCCAGATGGTGCGCATCAGCATGGCGACGATCAGCGCAGGCATGATCCACGGCAGCGTGACGTAGCGGAAGACGCCGAACCGCCCGGCGCCGTCCAGCGCCGCCGCCTCGCGCAGTTCGCCCGGCATCGTCTGGAGCCGCGCCAGGACGACGATCACGATGAACGGCACGTACTTCCAGCAGTTCACGGCGACCAGCGCGGCCATCACGGTGGCCGGATCGGCGAAGGGGTTGACGAGGGTGTCGCTCAGCCCGAGCGTCCGCAGCAGATACCCCGCCATACCGGAGGTGTCGTTGAACGCGAAGCGGAACACCATCGCCGCGACCACGGCCGGGACGACGTACGGGAAGAGGACGAGCCCGCGCGCCAGGGTCTGGCCCCGCAGCCCGGCGTTGAGCAGCAGAGCGACGGCGACTCCGGCGACGGCCTGGATCACCACGTTCCCGGCGACCCACAGCACGCTGCGCCCGAACGCGCCGCGCACGGCCGGGTCCTCCCACAGTCGGCGGTAGTTGTCGAGGCCGAGGAAGGTGTGCTCGCGGGTGAGGAAGTCGACGTGGAAGAAGCTGTCGAAGACCGACGCGAGGAAGGGGTAGACGGCGAAGACGAGCAGCAGCAGAAGCGCGGGCACCAGCATGAGGGTGCCGAGCGTGCGGTCCGACAGGCCCCGGCGCGGGGCACCGTCCTGCCACCGTACGGGCACACGGGTCCGGGATACGGCAGTCACTTCACGGCCCCCTGTCCGATGCCGCCGACGAGGAATTTCTGGACGAACACGAACAGCACCAGCACGGGCGCGACGACCATCAGCGCGGCGGCCATCAGCACGCCCCACGAGTAGACGCTCGTCTGGTCCATCAGCAGCGAGAGCCCCGGGCTGAGCGTCAGCTTCTCCGGGTCCGCCATCAGCGTCGACGCGAAGAGGTATTCGCTCCAGGCCGCGTTGAAGGCGAACACGGCTGTCGCGACCATCCCCGGCACCGACTGCGGCAGCACCACCCGCACGAACGCGCCGAAGCGGGTGCAGCCGTCGACCATCGCGGCGTCCTCCAGCTCGACGGTCAGCCCATGGAAGTACGAGCGCAGCGTCCACAGCGCGAACGGCAGCAGCGTCGCCGTGTAGATCACGATCAGCGCGGCCAGGTTGTTGGCGAGCCCGAACCTCGCCACCAGCTGCGAGACCGGCACCAGCACCAGGATCGGCGGCACCAGATACGCGAACAGCGACAGCTCACCGACCCAGCGCAGCCCCGGAATCCGGAACCGGACGAGCGCGTACGCGGCGCAGGTGCCCAGCGCGACCACCAGCAGCGTCGAGCAGGCGGCGACGATCAGGGAGTTGGTCAGATACGTACCGAAGGACGAGATCTCGAAGAGCGTGCGGAAGTTGTCGAACGTGAACTCGTGCGGGAAGAACGTCGGAGGGTAGGAGATGATCTCCTCGTCCGGTTTGACGGCCGTGAACAGGATCCACAGCAGCGGCAGATCGGCGAGCACCACGACGGCGACGAGCGCCACGTACTGGAGGGCACGCCCGAGGCGGAGAGTCCTCATGCGCCGGGCCTCCACTCCGGGTTGGCCTTCCGCCAGTCGCGGGCCGCGAAGGCGAACTGGTCCACGGCCCGGCGCCACGCCTGCTCGGGGTCGTCGCCGCGCAGCAGGATCGACTGCACCATCGACGCGTCGGCCGGCGGCGGCGCCCACGCCTTGCCGGCCCAGGGGCAGGGGTTGGAGAGCTTGCCGTCGTAGCGCCCGTTCACGACCGAGCCCATGGCCATGTCGGGGCTCATCGCGTGCGGGACGAGATCGAGGATGGTGCGCACCCAGTCGCCGTGCTTCTTCAGGTACGGGTCCTTCGAGTGGCCGATTTCCGCGCGGAGCCGGGCCTTGACGGACTTCAGCGGCGGGACGAGGTGTCCGGGGACGGTGAGGGAGAACTTCAGCGCGTTCTCCCCGGTGGTCAGCTCCTTGAGGAAGGCGCGGGCCTCGCGTCTGTGCCGGGTGTGCGCGAAGACGCTGTACTGGTTCTTGCCGCCGTACGCCAGCCGCCCCGTACGGAACGGCCCGGCCGGGACCGGGATGACGCCGGTGACCTCGGCGATCTTCGGGTTCTGCGCGGCGAGGTTGACGCCGAGCCGGCCCGCCATGGTGGCGAAGGCGGCCTTCCCGGAGATGTAGGTGTTCATCAGGTCCGGGTAGTTGGTGTTGTACGCGCCCTTGCGCCCGTACCGCATGATCGCGACGTGCCGCCGTACCGCGTCGAGCACCTCGTCCTTGCCGAACAGGACTTCGCCGTCGGACCCGTAGTAGTCCCAGCCGGCCTGGTAGACGTACGGGGCGAGGAACTGGGTCGTCATTCCGGGGGTGTTGCCCGCGCCGGAGGAGATGCCGTCGATGCCGTCCCTGCCGTGCAGCTCGCGTACGGCGCCGAGGAACTGGCCGTAGGTGCGCGGCGGCTCGATGCCCGCCTTGTCGAGGAGGTCCTTGCGGTAGTAGAGGACGGAGGCGTTGGCCTGGAACGGCATCGCGTAGTCCTCGCCCCGGTGGATGATGCGGGTGCCGGGCAGGAAGTCGTCCTCGCCGATCTCCTCGATCATGCCGGTGAGCGGCAGCAGATAGCCCTTCACGGCCCAGTCGAGGATGTTCGCGGCGGGCGGCGCGAAGACGCCGATGTCGGTGCCGGTCTGCATGGCCGACTGGAGGTACTGGAGCTGGTTCTCGTCCGAGTACAGCGTCATCTTCACGGTGACGCCGGGGTGCTGCCGCTCGAACTTCTCGATCACGGAGCGGTAGAAGGCGAGCGATTTGGGGTCCGACTCGGTCGTGTAGAAGGGCACGACCTTGCCGCCGGCGGCGGCGCCGGTGCCGCAGGCGGTGAGCAGAGCGGAACCGGAGGCGGTGACGGCGGACGCGGCGGCCAGCGACAGCAGGCGGCGCCGCGAGAGCCGCCGCGATATGCGGGCGGAAGGCATGGCGGTCCAGGGTGGTGCGTGAGCGGAGGGGGAGCGGGGAGAGTGCCGCTCAACATCCCGTGCTGGTGGACCGCCGCAAGTCGAGGTAACGGCGCTGGGTGAGACGCGGAGTCGTCACGGCGCTGCCCTCCTCGATCTTGGTCCGATACAGATGACCGGCAAACTATGTGGTGGGCTCGTCAGCTGTCAAAGGTGATCCACCTGCTGGGAAGCCGGACAGCAACCCATTCCCTTCACGGCAACCAGCGAGCCCGGGCGGCGCCGACCCGACGGAATTCACCGCCGGTTCCAGCCCCGGCCATCCGCGGCCGCTAGCTTCCCCGGCGCAGCAGCACCGTCCGTGCCCCTCCCTCTTCGTCAGGAGAGCTCATGGATCGTCGCTCACTTCTCCGCACCGCTGTCGTTGCGGGCTCCACCGCCGCGCTGGGCGGCTCACTGTGGCGTACGGCCGCCGTCGCGGCCCCCGCTCAGCCGGGCGCCGGTCCCTACGGCCCGCTGAGTGCCCCCGACTCGAACGGCATCCGGTTGCCCAAGGATTTCACCAGCAGGGTGATCGCGCGGACCGGGCAGAAAGTCGGCTCCACCGGCTACACCTGGCATCCGGCACCCGACGGCGGCGCCTGCTTCTCCGCCGAGGACGGCGGCTGGATCTACGTCTCGAACTCCGAGGTCGCCCCGGGCGGCGGGGCCGGTGCAGTCCGGTTCGACGCGCGGGGCGGCATCACCGGAGCGCACCGCATTCTCGACGGCACCCGGCTCAACTGCGCGGGCGGCAAGACGCCCTGGAACACCTGGCTCTCCTGTGAGGAGACGGACCGCGGCGCCGTGTTCGAGACCGACCCGTGGGGCAGCAAGGCAGCACAACGCCGCCCCGCCATGGGCCTGTTCAAGCACGAGGCCGCGGCCGTCGATCCCGACCGCAAGGTCGTCTACCTCACCGAGGACGAGTCGGACGGCTGTCTGTACCGCTTCGTCCCCAGCACCTGGGGCGATCTGTCGGCAGGCAGGCTGGAGGTGCTGACCATGGGCTCCGGCACCTCGGGTCCCGTCAGCTGGGCGAAGGTGCCCGACCCGGCGGCCGGCGGCACCCGCACCCGGCACCAGGTCGCCGCGGCCAAGCACTTCGACGGCGGCGAGGGCTGCCATTACGCGGACGGCACGTGCTGGTTCACCACCAAGGGCGACAACCGGGTGTGGCAGCTGAACTGCGCCGCCAACACCATCGAACTCGCCTACGACGACGATCTCGTACGGCAGGGCGAGGACGCGCCGCTCAGCGGCGTGGACAACATCACCGGCAGTGCCTCCGGAGATCTGTTCGTCGCGGAGGACGGCGGCAACATGGAGATCTGCCTCATCACGCCGGACGACGTCGTCGCGCCGTTCCTGCGCGTCGAGGGGCATGGCGAGTCCGAGATCACCGGCCCGGCGTTCTCCCCCGATGGCAAGCGTCTGTACTTCTCGAGTCAACGCGGCGCCGATGGGAGTTCCTCCGACGGCGTCACCTACGAGGTGGCGGGGCCCTTCCGGGGGTAGCCGTCCTCGGGGTCTACAGGCTCGGCCCCGCGCGCCTTTGAGGCCCGTCGGCCAGCCGGTTAGGGGGTGCCCCTGGCCGGCGCTTGCGGACTGCGGGTTGTCTGTGGCTGGTCGCGCCGTTCCCCGCGCCCCTTCGGGGCGCGTCCCCCTGCTGCGCTTGGGCAGTCTGCGCCCTGGGGGTACCTCCCGGACGGAGTCTGGGGGAGCAGGGTGGGCAAGCGCAGCACCCATTGTCGGTACGCAAGACTCGCGGGGCTACCGGCCGCGGAGCGGAAAGCGTTGCAGAGCGGCGAAGGGGTTGTCGGTGAACAGTGTGTGTGCCCGGACTGTGCCCCCAGGGCGGAGCCCTCCCGGTTCGGCGTAGCACTCCGCTCCGCGCTCGCAGGTGCGGTTGGGCGACGGTGACGTGAGCCGGGACGACCCGGGCCATCGCAGGGTCCCAGGCGTGTCTCCACCGCTCGATCTGTTCGGCCTCGCGCCCCGCGAGCACCACACACAGATGCCGTCTCATGCGCCCGTCCAGCGCGGCGTGCGCTTCTCCGCGAAGGCGCGGGGGCCTTCCTGTGCGTCGGCGGAGGTCAGCATGGCGCGGTAGCGGGGCAGGTCCGCGTCGCGCAGCCGGGCGTACGCGGCCTCGGTCCCCAGCTGCTCCGTCGTACGGAGGACTTCCTTCACGGCTGCCACCGCCAGCGGTGCGCCCTCCCGGATGGTGTGTGCCAGGGCGAGCGCTTTCTCCAGTGCGGTGTCCGGCCGCTCGGCGACCTGATTCACCAGGCCCCACCGGGCCGCCTCCGCGGCGCCGAGGCGACGGCCGGTCAGCAGCAGCTCGGTCGCCACTGCGCGCGGCACTCTGCGGGGCAGTCGCAGTACGCCACCGGAGTCGGCGATCATGCCGACCCGCACCTCGGGGAGGGCGAACTCCGCGTGGGCGTCGGCCACGATCAGGTCGGCGGCGAGGGCGAGTTCGAAGCCGCCGCCCAGTGCGAGTCCGTTCACCGCGGCGATCACCGGCTTGTCCAGGTCGAACAGCTCGGTGAGCCCCGCGAATCCGCCGGGTCCGTGGTCGGCGTCGATGGCCTCGCCCTCGGCCGCCGCCTTCAGGTCCCAGCCCGCGGAGAAGAACCGCTCCCCCGCGCCGGTGACCACTGCGGCCCGCAGCGTGCCGTCTCTGCGCAGCCGGTCGAAGCCTTCGTACAGCGCCTTGCTCGTGGCGGCGTCAATGGCGTTGGCTTTGGGGCGGTCCAGCGTGATCACCAGTACGCCGTCGTGTACGTCCAGCTGTACCGGGTCCATGGTGTTCCTCTCCGTCGTTCCCGTGGTTCCCCTCGTGCCCGTCATTCCTGTCGCCCGGGTGGACACGGCTGATCAGTACGTCCGCTGCGACGGCGCCTTGCCCCTCGGGCAGCACCAGCAGCGGGTTGACGTCCAGTTCGGTGACCTCAGGGTGGTCCTGTACATAGGCGGCGACAGCCTGAACCGCGTCGACCGCGGCGCGTACGTCACCTGCCGGGCGGCCCCGGAAGCCGCGCAGCAGTGACCAGACGCGCAGCGAGGCGAGGGCGGCTTCGATCTCTCCCTCGGTGGTGGGCAGCAGCAACGTGGCGGTGTCCCGGACCAGTTCCACCAGTACGCCACCCGCTCCCAGGGTCAGCGCGGGGCCGAAGACCGGGTCGTGGTGCACGCCGACGAGGATTTCGGCGATGGCGTCCGGCACCATCCGCTCGATCAGAAACCGGTCGGCGAGCCCCGCCATGGCCGAGACGGCGTCCTGCACTGCCGCTTCGTCCGCCAGCCCCAGGCGCACGCCGCCTGCCTCGCTCTTGTGCGGCAAGTCGGCAGCGAGGGCCTTGGCGACGACGGGGAAGCCCAGCCCGCGTGCGGCCTGCGCGGCCTCGCCGGGTGCCGCCACGACGCCGTTCGGGACGGGCAGGCCGTACGCTGTCAGCTCGCGCTTACCGGCGTGCTCGTCCAGCACTTCGACCCCGCGGCCGGCCTGCCCAGGTATCGGGCCGCGTGGCGGTACCGGTTCGGCCAAGCGCTGGGCGGCGCCGATCCGGTGGGCTGCGGCGATGGCCCGTATACAGTCCGCCAGTCCCTGCATGGGGGCGATGCCCTCCGACAGCAGCCGCTGCGCGACCGGTTCGGGCACTCCTTCGGGCAGCGAGCCGACGACGCACGCCGGGGCACCGGTGCGGCGCTGTGCTGCCGCGTAGGCGTCGAGTGTGGTGTTCCAGGCACTGCTCTCGCATCGGTCGGCGCGTGGCATGTCGAGCAGCAGCAGATTCATGTCGCAGTCCGTGCCGAGGAGTGCGGTGAAGCACTCCCGCTGCGCGGCGAGATCGCCCCAGATGTAGGTGTGGTAGTCGAGCGGGTTGCGTACGTGGACGTGCTCGCCGAGCACCTCGCGCAGCCGTACGGCCGACTGCTCCTGGAGCGGCGGGAGTTCGACGCCGTGCTGCTGCGCGGTGTCGGCCAGCAGTGCGGCCTCGCCGCCCGAGCAGCTGGCCGAGGTGATCCGGGCAGGTCCCGCCGGGTCCGTACCACCGCTCAGCGGTCCGTGGACGTGCAGCAGCTTCAGCGTCTCCACGAAGGTGCCGATCTCCGCCACCCGTGCGACACCGGTACGCCGGAACAGGGCGTCGCACAGCACGTCCGAGCCGGCGAGTGAGCTGGTGTGGCTCATGGTGGTCTGCGCGCCCAGCTTCGAGCTGCCCGTCTTCAGCGCCACGACGGGGACGCCGCGCCGCAGCGCGGACAGTGCCGCGCGGGCGAACCCGACGACGTCCGCGATCCCTTCCAGGTGCAGCCCGATGGCAGTCACCCGCGGGTCCTCCAGCAGCGCCTCGATCAGCTGCGGTGTCCCTGTGACCGCGCTGTTCCCCGCAGTGATCACGTAGGCGAGAGGGAGGGCTCGGCGCTGCATGGTGAGGTTCTGGCCGATGTTGCCGCTCTGGGTGATGACGGCGACGCCGCTGTCCGTACGGGTGCCGCCGTGCTGGTCGGCCCACAGCGCCGTACCGTCGAGGTAGTTGAGGACGCCGATGCAGTTGGGGCCGATCACCGGCATGTCACCGGCGGCGGCACGCAGTGCGTCCTCCAGCGCGGCACCGCGCGGCCCGTCCTCGGCAAAGCCGGACGCGTGACACACCGCCCCTCCCGCGCCGCGCCCGGCGAGTTCCGCGAGGATTCCCACCGTGGCCTCCCCCGGTACGGCGAGGAACGCGGCGTCCGGCGCCACGGGCAGCTCGGCCGTGCTGCGGCGGCAGGGCAGACCCTCGATGTGCTCGCGCCGCGGGTGGACGGGCCACAGCTCGCCCTCGTATCCGACGGCGCGGCACTGGCGTACGGCTTCCGAAGCGGACTCCCCGCCGTACAGGGCAATGTGACGGGGCGCCAGCAGGCGTGTCAGGCGGTGGGCGGCGGCCGTCATCAGGCGCCCAGGGGGCGCAGCAGGGAGCGGGAGATGATGTGGCGCTGGATCTCGCTCGTGCCGTCCCAGATGCGTTCGACGCGGGCGTCGCGCCAGTAGCGTTCGATGGGCAGTTCGGCCATGAGTCCCATGCCGCCGAAGGTCTGGAGGGCCTGGTCGGTGATGCGGCCCAGAGCTTCGGAGGCGTACAGCTTGGCCATCGCCGCGTCGCGGTCGGTCATGGTGCCCTGGTCCTGTTTCCAGGCGGCGCGCAGGGTCAGCAGCTCGGCGGCCTCCAGCTCGGTGGCCATGTCCGCGAGTGGGAAGCTCACCCCCTGGAACCTGCCGATGGGCTGTCCGAACTGCTCGCGTTCGGCGGCCCAGCCGAGAGTGAGGTCGAGGACGCGACGGGCGCGGCCGATGCTGGTGGCGGCGACCTGGAGGCGGCTGGCGCCGAGCCACTCCCCCATCAGTTCGAAGCCGCGGCCCTCCGCGCCCAGCCGCTGCCCGGCCGGGAGCCGGACGTCGGTGAAGGCCAGTTCGCACTGGTGGTAGCCGCGGTGCGAGACGCAGCGCGAGCCGCGCCGCACCTCGACGCCGGGCGCGTCGAGGTCCACCAGGAAGGCGGTGATGAGGTTCTTGGCGCCGCGCGGTGTCTCCTCGGTGCCGGTGGCCGTGAACACGATGGCGAAGTCGGCCATGTCGGCGTGCGAGATGAAGTGCTTGGTGCCGTTCAGTATGTAAGCGTCTCCGTCGCCGCTCTGGCGTACGGCCCGGGTGCGCATCGAGCGCACGTCGGAGCCGGCGCCCGGCTCGGTCATGGCGAGACAGTCGTGCCGTTCGCCGCGGATCGCGGGGAGGAGGTAGCGGGTACGCTGCTCGCCCTCGCACGCTTCAAGGATGTTGCTGGGGCGGGCGACGAGCATCTGGAGGGCGAAACTGGTCTTTCCCAGTTCGCGTTCGACGAGGGTCATGCTGACGGCGTCGAGTCCGCCGCCGCCGAGCTCCTCCGGCATGTTCGCCGCGTACAGCCCGGCCCGGATGGCCTTCTCGCGGACATGGCGGGCGAGTTCGGGCGGTACGTCGTCGAGTTCTTCGACCTCGTCGGCGTGCGGGTCCAGTTCGGTCGTCACGAATCTGCGGACGGTATCCACGATCATGCGCTGCTCGTCGGTGAGCTCGAACTCCATGTCTGGTCTCCTCACCTGGTCCCGCGGCGGGCCCGGCCCCGGTCGCCGGGTATGCCCATGGGCTTGCCGACCACTTCGGGCACGGGCAGTTCGTCGTGTGCGGTCTGGATCGCGCCGAGCCTGCGCAGCAGTTCACCGGGGAGCGGGCAAGCTCGCGCCTGCTCCGTGTCGACGTGCAGCAGCATCTGCTCGGCAGTGGCCAGCAGGGTGCCGTCGGCGCCGTGCCGCATCTCGTGGAACAGGTGCACGCGCTTGGTGTCGTGGTCGAGCAGTCGCAATGTGAGCGCGAGCGGTTCTCCCTCGGCGACCTCGCGCTTGTTGTGCAGGTGCGTCTCGACGGTGTAGAGCGACGTGCCGTTCGCCCGGTACTCCTCGTCGATGCCGAGGTAGCGGAAGAAGGCGTCGGAGTTGTCACCGAAGACGAGCAGGTAACACGACTCGCTCATATGGCCGTTGTAGTCCACCCACTCCGCCCGCACCGGCGTGCTGTGCAGCGCCAGCGGCGCCGGTACGGGCACCGCGTCGTCCCATGGCCGGTGGCCCGTCCCCTCGTACGGGGTGACCACGCGGGCTGCCTTCTGTGTCATCTTCCACCCCAGACAATCCGGAGGCGTCGCACATTACGCTGTGCACGTTCGTATTGTGCGACGCTAAGGGTGGGCTTTCCGGCCCGTCAAGGGACCGCGCTGCCCGCACGGGCCGCGGCGAGCGGACGACTACGCTTCGCGGAACAGGCGCTTTCCGGAACAGCGCTTCCCGGAGCGGACGAAGAGAGCGGAGGCAACGGAAATGGACGCGGCGCACGCCCCGGACGCCTCGGACGAGCAGGGCCCGGCACGGCCGGGCGGAGGCCGGGTACAGGCGCTGGAGCGGGCCATCGCCCTGCTCAACGCCGTCTCAGCGAGCGCCCCACACGGCCGCCCTGTCGCCGAACTCGCTGCCGAGTGCGGCCTCAACCGGGCTACGGCCTGGCGGCTGCTGGCCACGCTGGAACATCACGCGATGGTCGAACGCGACCCGGCCGACAACCGGTACACCATCGGCTCCGCGATCAGCCGCATGGCCTCGACCGCGAGCATTGAAGGGCTGATCCGCCGCTCACACGACGTACTGGAGCGGCTGTGCCGGGACACCGGCGAGACCGCGAACCTCGCAGTGGCGCAACGGCTCGGCCTCACCTACGTCGATGAAGTGGTCCCGCCCGCGGTGCTCAGCGCACGCTGGCTCGGCAGACAGGTCCCGATCCACGCCACCTCGGCCGGCAAAGCCCTGCTGGCCTGGCAGTCGACCAAGGAGGTCGACGCCCTGCTCTCCGGCCCGCTGGCCGAGTACACCGAGACAACACGCACCGACCGGCAGGACCTGCACGCCGAACTCGCCAAGGTCCGCGCCCAGGGGTACAGCGTCAGCGTCGGCGAACTCGAACCCCAGTTGTACGGGGTCGCCGCCCCCGTCCTCGACGCGGGTGACCGCCCCATCGCCGTCGTCAGCGTCTGGGGCCCGCAGGACCGCGTCCCCGAATCCCGTTTCGCGGAACTCGGCGCCCAGGCCCGACAGGCGGCGCATGAAATCCGCGAACGCCTCGCGCCCGGGGCCTGACCTGCCTCTCCTCGAAGCCTGGCCGGAGGGCTCCGGCGTCCCGACCCGGAAGACCTCCGGGTCCTGGCCCGGAAGGCCTCCAATCCAAAGCCACTTGGTTCCCCCAAGCACCCACTTGGAAAAACCAACTACAGTCGCTACGCTGCCTCAGCATGATCACAAGCTGGGAAGACGGTTACGAACTCTCCACGGACCCGGACCGTCTCGACGTCGACCTGGTGCACCACTGGCTCTCGACCGACGCGTTCTGGGCGCTGGGCCGCAGCCGGGAAACGGTCGAGCAGTCAGTACGCGGCTCTCTCAACTTCGCCGTTCATGACCGCGCCGGTGCCCAGGTCGCTTACGCGCGCGTGGTCACCGACCGGGCAACCTTCGCCTGGCTGTGCGACGTCTACGTCGCCCCCGCCCACCGCGGCAAAGGCCTCGGCACCCGGCTGGCCGGCGCCGTTCGCGACCACCTCGCCCCCTACGAACTGAAGCGCGTCCTGCTCTCCACCCTCGACGCCCACGGCGTCTACTCGAAGGTCGGCTTCGTGCCCTTCCCGGACCCCGAACACCTGATGCTGCTGAGCCCGGCGCAATGAATTCGTATGTGAACCGACTGATCGTGTGATGCGGCTGTGGAAGGACGACGAGGTACGGATATGCGCGTTGTGGTCTTGTGCGGTGGAGAGAGCTCGGAGCGGGACGTCTCCCTGGCCTCGGGCCGATCAGTGACCCGGGCTCTGCTCGACCGGGGGCACGAGGTGGTGCTGGTCGACCCGGCCGCCGCGGTGCCGGTCCTGGCTGGTCCGCTGCAACCCGGTGACGCGGTCGACGAGTACGCGGTCGGGAAGGAGCCACCGTCCCTCTTGGACCGAGACCAGTCGCGGCAGCGCATGCACGCCGCTCTGACCGACGGTCCCGTCCTCGAACTGCTGCGCAGCGCCGACCTGGTATTCCTCGCTCTGCACGGCGGCTGGGGAGAAGACGGACACGTGCAGGCACTGCTGGAGATGACCGGCGTACGGTTCACGGGTGCGGACAGCGCGGCATGCGCGGCCGCATGGCACAAGGGACGGGCCCAAGCGGTGCTGGGCGCGGCAGGTCTGCCGGTGGCCGAGCGGGTGCTGTGGCAGCCCGGGACGGGCGAGGTGCCGCAGGCCGTACAGCGACTGATGACGGCCGGTCCAGTGGTCGCCAAGCCGGTTGCGGACGGCTCAAGTGTTTCTGTCCACTGCGTCGAGTCGCTGTCGCAACTGGAGCAGATCGCAGCCGAAGTGCGGCCCAGCGATGCCGAGCTGCTGGTGGAACCGTTCCTTCCCGGGCGGGAGTTCACCGTCGCCGTGGTCGGCGACCAGGTGCTCCCCGTGGTCGAGATCGAGTTGACGACGCCAGTGTGGGACTACGCGGCGAAATACCAGCCCGGGGCGGTCAGCGAGGTTTGCCCGGCACGCATCCCGTCCGACCTCACGGCACAGCTCCAGGAGTCGGCCCGGCACGCTCACCTGGCCCTGGGGTTCGGCACCGATGCGTACTCCCGCACCGACTTCCGCTGCGACACCGCCGGGAATCCGTTCTGCCTTGAAGTCAACGCCCTCCCTGGCCTGACAGCCACCAGCCTGCTGCCCCTCGCCGCAACGGGCGCCGGCTGGACCTACCCCGACCTGATCCAGCGCATCGTGGACCTCTCCGCACCCTGATGGGCGCTCCGCCAGCGTTGTCACGGCTGCTGAAGTGGCCGACGGTTGAGCCGTCGAATACCTTGCGGGGAGCACGCGTTCAGGCACGTGGCCTCGGACACGGGAGGGGGATCGGGGGCCGTGGCCCTCGATCCCCCTTACCTCTGAGTCGGACGCTTCTCACACCCTCCAGCACGCTTCAATAGCAACGCCGTTCTCGACGCCCAGGCCTTCCAGACGGCCTTGGCATTCCAGGCGCTCTCCGTACGTGGGAGCCGGGGGGGGTTCGGCGCGGGAACCTGGCAGGCAGCCGTGACTCCGGGCCCGACAACGTAGCCGTGGGAGGCGACGACCTGCTCGCACTCCGGCACCCCTGCCGTGTGCAGCTGCCGACTGATGCCCTCCCGTGCACGTGGGATGCTCGCAGCACGCCGGAACCAGGCCGCAGCCAGAGGCAGAAAGGATGAGCTCATGCCGATCCAGGGTGTGCTATTCGACGTGGACGACACCCTGTTCGACTACTCGACCTCGGAGGAAATCGGCCTGCTCGCCCATTTGCGAGCCGAGGGGCTGCTTGAGCTCTTTCCCGATGCCGCCACGGCGCTGGCGCTCTGGCGGGAGATCATGGAGAGGCAGTACGCCCGCTTCCTGAGCGGCGAGATCACCTTCGCCGGGCAGCAGCACGAACGCACTCGGGAATTCCTCTCCCACATCGGGCAGGCTCCCCGCACCGGACTGTCGGACCACCAAGTGACGGCCTGGTTCGCCGGATACCAAGTCCACCGCACCGCTGCCTGGGCGGCGTTCCCCGATGCCGAGCCGGTCCTGGGAAAGCTCGCACCCGACTACCGCCTCGGAATCGTCTCCAACTCATCCGTCGACCACCAACGCACCAAGCTCGACGCCATCGGTCTCCTGCCGTACCTCGACGGCACACTCGTGTGCTCCGACGAGCACGGTGCGGCCAAGCCCCACCCCAGCATCTTCCTCGCCGGCTGCGCATCGCTCGGCCTTGAGCCGCGAGAGGTGGCGTACGTCGGAGACAAGTACGCACTCGACGCGGTGGGAGCCCGCGAAGCAGGGCTGCACGCCTACTGGCTCGACCGCGCGAACACCGGCTCAGGCAAGACCCTCGACGACGGCATCCGTGTCATCCACTCCCTCGACCAACTCCCGGCCGCCATCGCCGACTGAACCCCTGCCGCCACTATGCCAACCGGCGGTGCAGCGTCGGTCAATTGGCGCGGTTCCTGGCAGGCCCTGACCGCGTCGACCCGAGCGCTGTTGGACTGCCGCCGCATGATTGGCAAGGCGGTCGGACGGTCGCTGTGGCCGACTGTACGCCCCCGCGGATGCCGTCAGGCCGCCCACGGAGTTGTCGCGTACGAGAGCCATCCGGCCGGTCGACGCCTCCCGGGCCGACGACCACCTGGTGGCGCCCGCCCGGCCAAGCCATCGGGCGCCGCCCGGTGTTCCCACCGGGGCGATCAACTGGGGCCTCCCGCAGACCGTCGGCTGGACCGCCGGGTAGCGGCCGACGCCGTCGGTCGGGGCGGTTTCCCCCAGGTCAGCGAGTACCGGCGTAGCACGTGTCGGCGGTAACGCACGCCGGGCAGCAGCCGGCGCGCTGTGGCCCGTACTTCCCCGTAGCTCATCTGCGGGTCGGTGGCGGGCATTCCGCCCGGGCTGTGCGCGCGGCGCAGCACCTTTGTCATCCGTACGACGGGGGCGGCTGCGATCATTGCTGCCCACTCCCCCAAGGTCGCCTCACGGGCCAGTCCGACCACTACGAGCGTGCCGCCGGGACGCAGCAGCTCACACATGCGGGTGAGTGCCGCCTCGAAGTCCATGTGGTGGACCGCGGACACCGAGCAGATGAAGTCATAACCCGCGACGGGAAGGTCTGCCGTGAGGAAGTCGCCCTCGATGAAGGTGACGTTCGAGCAGTCGGCGGCAAGTCCGCGGGCACAGGCGATCATTTCCGGCGAGTTGTCGATCCCGGTGACACGCTTCGCCTGCCCGGACAGCTTCCGCGCCAGCAGCCCGTCCCCGCATCCGACGTCCAGCGCGTCACCGCACCGCTCGGGCACGGCACTGAGGATGCCCGGGTGCCGGGCAACGTTGGTGTTCCAGTAGGGCTTCAGGTCGCTCTGGCGCATCGGCTCATCGTAAGTGTCCTGCAGTAGTACGGGAGTTCGTCAGGGTTGATGCTCCTCCCCCGGCTCCAGTTCGCCCCTCACCCCCTCGCCCTCGCCACGGCCGGCGTCTGCGGCTCGTACGACGTAAGAGCGCCTGGCGCCCACCTGGTCGGCTTCTACCCCTGGTCGGCCTTGAGATTGGCGACGACCGTACGGGCGATGGCACGTGGAGATTTCTTGGTGTTGAGTGCCGTGACGGTGATCCAGCCCTTGTCGTCGCCGGACGACACGGTGATGTTCGAGCCCTTGCACGTGCTGGTCAGGCCGCCGATGGGCTGGTCGCAGCTCTTGTCCTGGATCCAGCCGTTGTCGCGGTCGGTCACGAGCGTCACCACCACCGAGGCGTGTGAGGCAGGGCCGGGGGCATCCCAGGAACACATGGAGGTTGCACCCTCCTGTGCGTCCTGCACCACCTCCATGATGCCTCCGATGGTGGCCAGTTCTTCCTTCGTCAGCAGGTCGCAGGCATTGTGTCCCTTGAGCTGGACTTGCGGACCGGAATCCTCCGAACAACCGGCTACCAGCATCACCAAGGCGGCGGAGACAGCAGCCGACAGCACGGTGCGGCAGCCTCTGGTGACAGACAAAGTGCGCAACTGGCGAATCCCCCGATGGTGAAGCGATACCGACCCGCCGCCCGACGCTCTTCGCTCCCACGCGGGCGAACCGGGCACTGCCGTCGGCCTGGG
This sequence comes from Streptomyces sp. CA-250714, assembly GCF_050936705.1. Lineage (NCBI taxonomy): Bacteria > Bacillati > Actinomycetota > Actinomycetes > Kitasatosporales > Streptomycetaceae > Streptomyces > Streptomyces sp. CA-250714. The sequence continues at coordinate 347,371 of NZ_JBNJMI010000002.1, forward strand.
CATCCTCAGCCTATGCCTTGACAGCGGCCAGGTCGTGCGGATGAGCCTGGACAGCTACCGGGGTGAGGGAGCACAGCAAAGGGGCGGCGCCTGTCTGTGGTGGATGTATCAGCCGACGACGAACGGCAGCTTCGCGGCCAGTTCGCCGAGTTCGGCCGTCTCCGCGTCGGTCGGTGCCCGGCGGCCGGTGCCGACCAGAAGTGTGTCCTGGTCGGTGAACGACGCGGGGAACGCGGCGTCGGCGATCTGTTCCAGCAGCGCGCGGGATCGGGCCAGACCCTCCGGGGGCGGATCGGCCGCATTCGGGAGGTACGCGATCAGGTCGAGGTGGTGCAGTGTCCATTCCAGGACGTACGCGGTGAGGTAGTCGCCCACGGTGAGGACCTCGTCGCGGGTGCTCACCCGGGCGCCGGGGTCGGCGAGTTCGGCGGCGCGGCCGGCGGCGGAGCCGACATCGTCGAGGTGGAACTTGAGCAGGTGCGGTTCCTCGTACGCGGCGGCCAGTCGGACGGTCAGTGCGTCGAGCGGATCCTCGCCGGTCGGCGGTTGGTCGTCGACGTGCCAGTAGGTCACCGCGTTGACGGTGGGTTCCGCTTCCGTGGGGGTGGCGAGGGTGATCAGGATGTCCTGCGCGTCGATGATCAGGTGGCACACGAGGTCCCGCACGAGCCAACCGGTACAGCCGGACGGCTGCTCGAAGTCCTGGTCCGGGAGTTCGGCGACCGTCGCGCGCAATGCCGCCCAGGAGGGTGAGAAGAGATCCACCTCGGCACGGTAGTGCGGCGCCGAAATCGCGGACAAGCGTATTTCGACGCCGGGTCGTACACCTGGAGAATCGGCAACTGCCCTTGCCATCGCCGCCGAGAAGTGGCTGTGACGCGCCTGTCCGTGGCAGACCCCAAGTGCCGACCGTAGCGCGTCCCTATACAAAGCCATGCGTATGTCCAGGGAACGAATCCTGCGGAAAAGGAGGCCTTGTCCGAGGGGAGCGACCAGCGGGGCCACAGACCGTCGTCCCGGCTTCGGTCACTGCGTATCTGGGTGACGGCGCTGTCCGCGCCCGCGGCGCTGTTGACGTTCATCGCGGTGTGGGTCAGCAGAAACGCCCAGAAGCTGCTGACAGGCGAGTCGGCCACCGTGCGCAATGGACCCGGTGTGTTGAAGGTGGAGGTCCGTCGCTGCCGACTTCCCATTGCGACAAGTTCGTGGGTGTTCGCGGACGGCCGCTGCCCAAGCCCTGCCACGCCGCCCTCACGACACGTCCTGGCCATCTCTTCCGACCGGTGCGAACCTCCTCCGGCGACAGACAAAAAGGCGTGGCCTTGGTTGCCCGCTGCTCGCTACGGTCCCGGTCATGGCGATTGTGGAGGCTCCGGGATCGACGGTTCGACGTATGGGCACGGGCGCCGTGGCTGGGCCTGTGCAACGTACGCGGCGGACAGCGTCCGTTGCTGATGAACCGGAGCTGATCGAGCGACTCGACGGGTGAAGGGCACACCCGTGACCACCGTCCCTGTGGCCCGTACGAGCGGACGAGACCGGGCCCTGCTGCTCGCCCTGTGCGGCACAATCTTCCTCGAGGGCAGCGACGTCGCCATGCTGGCCGTCGCCGTCCCCACCATCCGCGCCGACCTCGGCCTGACGACCGGCACCGCGGCGTGGGTGATGAGTGGCTACGTACTCGGCTACGCCGGTTTCACCCTGCTCGGCGGACGGGCCGCTGATCTGCTGGGCAGGCGGCGGATGTTCCTCATCTGGCTGGGCGTCTTCCTGGTCTTCTCCATGCTGGGCGGCTTCGCGACCGCCGGCTGGATGCTGGTCGTGGCCCGGTTCGTCACCGGCGTGGCGGCGGCCTTCATGACCCCTGCCGCCATGTCGATCATCACGACCTCGTATCCGGAGGGGCCGCAACGTGACAAGGCCCTGCTGATCTTCGCCGGCGCCGGTGCATGCGGCTTCTCGCTGGGCCTCGTCATCGGCGGGCTGCTGACCGAACTCGGCTGGCGCTGGGTGTTCTTCGCCCCGGTGTTCTTGGCCGGTGCCATCCTGCTCGCGGCGCTCAGGCTGCTGCCGGCCGAGGCTCGCCCCGAGCCCGCTCAGCGCGGCTACGACCTGGCCGGCGCGGCCTGCGCCGCCGCCGCGATGCTGTTGTTCGCCTACGGCATCGTGCGGCTCGAACACCGGGGCGAAGGGCTCGGGCTGACCCTCGGCGCGCTCGCCACCGGACTGGCGCTGGTGGCGGCGTTCATCGTGATCGAACGACGCGTCAAAGCGCCGCTCGTCCGGCTGGGGATCTTCCGCAAGGCCGCGATGGTGCGGGCCGACCTGGGCGCGCTGCTCTTTCTGGGCGCGTTCTTCGGCTTCCAGTTCATCGTCACGCTCTATCTGCAGGAGCTGCGCGGCTGGTCGTCGCTGCAGGCCGCGATCGCGCTGATCGTCATGGGCTGCGACGCCGTGCTGGCGCCCACCCTCACCCCGCGCCTGGTGAACCGCTACGGCAACGGCCGGGTGATCTTCGGCGGCTTCCTGTTGGCGATCGTGGCCTACGGGCTCTTCCTGCCGGTCGGGATGGACTGGTCGTACGCGGCGATGTCCCCGAGCCTGATCATCGCGGGCACCGCCTTCGCCCTCGCCTACGGTCCGCTCACCATCGCGGCGACCGACAGCGTGCCCAAGGAGGAGCAAGGCCTGGCCGGCGGACTGCTGTACACGTTCACCCAGTTCGGCTCGGCGGTCGGCATCTCCGCGGTGACCGCGGTGTACGGGATCGCCGCGGCCGGCGCCGATGACTCACCGGGCGCGGTGCTGAACGCCTACCGCACCGCACTCGTCGTCCCGGTGGTCATGGTGCTGCTGGGCACGGCGATCTCCGCCTTCGGCCTGCGCGGCACCGGCCCCGCCAACGGCCGGCAGAAGGGCCCGGCACCCGCCACAGCCGAGTCGACGGCGGCCTGCCCCGCCTCTAACAGCCCTTTGCAGAAGGGGCGTTGAACGAAAAGCTCTCAGCTTGAGTTTTAGTCTCCGACCGGCTCATTGCTCCAGCGGAACCATGCCTCGTCACCGTCAATATGCAGGAGGAAATCGGCCACCGGGCCTGACGGCGAAACCAACGTCAGCTCCCGGGGGATACGGTCATAGGCAGCCTCGAACCCCTCGAAGTCGTCCGCCTCCATGAGGGCCAGTGCGTCGTCGAACCACGGCTTCACCTGGGAGAACGAGGGCTCAGGGACGAAACTGCCACGCAGCCAGGGGAAATCGGCTTCCTCCACGGTGATCGTGCCGATCAGTACATCCTGGCGCATGACGCGCCACGTGCCATTCTCCTGCGCCATCCTGCCGCCACGGCTCCTCTCGCTCGCATCATGCCGGGGAGTCGCGCGCCTCTCGCGCGCCCCGGGATAGGAGACTACGGAACACCCGCAAGAAGGACAGTTGGCACCCTGGACGGCGCGGTCGGCCCTGGGTCGCTCGTGCCACGGTCCAGTGGCAGGAAGATCTCGTGCCGCAGCACGTCTCGCACGACGGCGAAGCCGCTGAGCGACGGCTTGGGGCCCATAGCTGCTCCTGAGTGAAGTACGCCGTGGTCCGGCGCGCCAAAGGCGAGGCTGGAGGATTCCGGTGGTGACGATTCTCGGGTCGTGTACGCCGAGTCGCCGCAGAACGTCACGCAGAGAGGTCCCCGTGTCCACTGAAGAGAACAAGATGTTGGTCCGCCGCTTCTACCAGGAGATCGACGCGGGAAATCTGGACGCCATGGACGAGCTCGTGGCAGAGGACTACAAGGACCACTCGCCGCCACCGTTCCCGGGAATCGCGCCCGGCCGTGAGGGACTCAAGCAGGTCTTCCAGCTGTTCTGGGACGCCACACCAGGAACCCACACGGTCGAAGACCAGGTCGCGGAAGGCGACAAAGTCGTGACCCGGCTGACGGCCCAGGGAGTGCACGAGGGGGATCTCCCCGGCATCCCCGCTACCGGGAATTCGCTCACCATGACCGCGACGGTGATTCATCGCATCGAGAACGGCAAGCTCGCCGAGAAGTGGTCGGACAAGGATCTCCTCGGCTTTCTGCAACAGCTCGAAGTCATCCCGACACCTGGTGGAGGGCCGGAGTCCTGAGCTGCAATGAGCCCTGACGGGCCGGAAGTCGCATGCCGTCGCGGGAGGCGAGAGGGCGCGGCAGCCGGGGCGCGTATCGAAAGTGTTTGCGGGGCGTTGTCGGTGCCTCCGCTACTGTGCGGCCATGTCGAACTTTGTACTGGTTGCCGGCGCATGGCTCGGGTCCTGGGCGTGGGATGACGTGGTGCCCACGTTGCGTGAAGCCGGCCACGGCGTTCACCCGTTGACGCTGTCCGGCCTCGCCGACAAGCAGGCCGTGCCCGCTGGGCGGCGGACTCACGTCCGGGACATCGTCGATGAGGTCGAGCGCCTCGGTCTGCGCGATGTCGTGCTGGTCGGGCACAGCTACTCGGGCATCCCGGTCGGTCAGGCCGCCGAGCGGATCGGCGACCGGCTGGCCCGCGTGGTCTTCGTCGACGCCAGCGTCCCGGCCGATGGTGAGTCGTTCGTCTCCACCTGGTGGGAGGGCCCGGCGAAGCTGGAAGCCGCCATTGCTCAGAACGGCGGCTTCTGGGCTCCGCCGGCCGAGGCCGACTGCGAGGGTCAGGGCCTCACCGATGCGCAGATCGCCCGGTTCGTGGGTGGCTCGACTCCCCACCCCGGCGCCACCCTGGCCGACCCGGCCGTGCTGGCCCAGCCGCTCGGCGAGCTTCCGACGACGTACGTCAAGTGCCTGCTCGACGGGGCCGAGCCGAGCGACGACGTCGCCAGGCTGCTGACCAGTGAGCAGTGGCGGCTGGTCGAGATGGAAACCGGCCACTGGCCGATGTTCTCCCAACCGGACGAACTAGCACGGATCCTCCTCGACGCGGCCGACCCGGCATGGGGGACCCGCGCCCCGTAAGGGGCGCGGGTAACTGCGCGACCAGCCACAACACACCCGCACCCCGCAAGCGTCGGACAGGGGCACCCCCTCACCGGAACAACGGAGGGGCCAGCCAGGATCCGCCGGACACGCGCGAAGCGAGCCGCCCCTCCGTTCGACGCCGTCACGGTCAGCGTCCGGTCGGCATCGGGACACGCCGGTCACCCAGGCACGCAGCGGGTACCGACCGGTCAGTCGGTCACTCGGTAACCACCCCGGTGACCTCATTCGGCTTCTTGTCGAAGGTGCCGGTCGCCTTCTTCTTCCCGGACTCCAAGTCGACCGCGTAGAGCTTCTTCTTCTCGGGGTCGGTGACGTAGGCAGTGTGGTCCCGTACGAAAATCTCCGGGCGGGCCTGCTGCCAGTCGATGGGCTCGCGCCACTCGTCAACGACCGGGATGGTGTCGTTCACCTTGCCCGAACGGGGGTCGATGACGTGGATCTTCCCGTCCGTTCCCAGCACCAGGGCCTCGCCCTCCGGACCGCGCGCCAGTGACCTGAAGCTGTAGCTTGTGCCGAGATCAACCAGCTTCAGCTTGCCCGTTTCGGTGTTGATAAGTGACACCTTCTCGGGGCGTTCGAGTTCGGCCTCGGCGTCCTGCTTGTAGTCACCGAGAACGATGGGGGACTTCTCGGAGCCCTTCTGGTTGCCGATCCTGCCGTATTCCGTAGGACTGTCGATCTTGGTGATCTTCCGGTCCTTGTAGAGCAGTACACCGTCTTCACAGCCGATGACCACCGCCTCGTTCTTGGCGGTCGCCTCGCCGTGCACCTCGGGGCATTTCTCGTTACGGGTGATCTCCTTGCGCTTCTCGTCGAGAACGACGATGCCCTTGCGCTTCTTCTCGGTGCCCAGCGTGCTGATGAGTTCGCCGTTCTTCAGCTCGACGGCGACCCCGTGGTGCGGCGAGGGCGAGGTGTAGGTTTCGGTCTTCGGCTTCTTCTTTCCGAGTTCGGCGGGGTCGAAGATCGTGGCTTCGCCGGTGCCGTCGGTGAACAGCACGGTCTTCCCGGCGTGCAGCACGACATGGCCGGGCTCCGCACCCTTGAACTGGGTCTCCGTCAGCTTCTGGCGGGCGGCGTCGAGTACGCGGAAGCCCTGCGACGTGGACACCATGATGTGCTTGTCGTCGCCGGCTGGATTCACCCTGTTGTAGCCCTTGAGCGGCACGTCCTTGGCCACCTTGAGGGATTCGCCGTCGAGAACGTATATCCCGCCGTCGTGCGTGACGGCGAGCGGGTCCTTGACCTGTGCGGCCGACTGCTGTCCCTCGCTCTTGGCGGACGTCCGGTCCGAATCGTCGGTGCCGCATGCCGTCATGACGACAGAGGTGAAGAGGAGCGCGGAGACGGTGGCTGCTCTCCTGGTGCGCGAACTGCTGGGCATGGTCTCGTTCTTCCTTCCTGTGTCCGCCGGGCATGTGCTGCGGCGGACTTGTCCACGTTTTCGGCTTGTCGTTGTTCCGCTCACCGTCGGTCGGCGAGCTAGGACTTCGTGAGTCCCCGCGCTATTGCCTTGGTGTTGGAGCGCATCATCTGGAGGTAGGTGGCGGCGCCCTTCCCTTTCTCGGTGAGGGATTCGGAGAACAGCGGGATCACGGCCACTTCGAGGTGGCTCTCCCGCTTGAGCGCCTGTGCCAGCCGGTCCGGCTGTGAGGAGTCGGCGAATATCGCCTTGACTCCGGCCTTCTTGATGGTCGTACTGAGGGCGTCCATGTCGGCTGCGCTGGGCGAGGCCAGGGTGGTGCCGCTCGGAATCACCGCGCCGACGACCCGGAAGTCGAATCGCCGGGCCATGTATCCGAAGACATGATGGTTGGTCACCAGCTTGCGCCGGTTTTTCGGAATGGTGCCGAAGCTCTGCTTCATCCACGCGCCGAGCTGTTCGACCTTCTTCCCGTAGGCAGTGGTTTGCGCCCGGACGGCGCCCTTGTCGACTCCGTCCACTTTCTCGGCGACCTTCTCGCCGATGATCCCGACGGCTTTCCGAACCCGGTACGGGTCGGTCCAGAAGTGCGGATCGGGCTTTCCGGCTGTCTTGTCCGTCCGGTAGGTGAGGGGATCCACCGCGTCACCGACTCCGAGCGTCGGCACATCCGATTCCCTGGCTGCCGCCACATGGCGCAGTACGTTCTCTTCGAGTCCCAGGCCGTTGTAGACCACCAGGTCGGCGCTCTCGATCTGCGCTGCCTCGGCGGCGGAGACCCCGAAGGAGTGAGGGTCCGCATTCGGCTTCATCAGCACTTTCACCTCGGCCTGGTCGCCGACGACCTGGCGGGTGATGTCGCCCAGGATGTTGGTGGTGACCACCACGGTGGGGCGCTCGTCGGCCGCACCGGAGCATCCCGTCAGCCCGGCGAACAGCGCACCGACGAGCAGCAGGACACCGGCCCTCGTACGGTGCCGGGAAAAGCGCTCAGGGCGTTCGGCACGTTCGGTTCTCATCACGGTCATCAGCGCCCCGTCTCGACCATGCCGGAGGGCGTGAAGTCCACGGAGAAGGAACGCGCCTTACGCAGCTCGTCGTTGTAGTCGATCTCGTGGACCTTCTTCGCCGCTACGTCGTTGACATAGGCTCGGCTGCCGTCGACCTCGATCACCGGCCGGGAGGCGTTCGCCGTACTCGCCGTCCCGGAGAGGATCTTTTTGCCGGCAATCTTCTTTCCGTCGGATATCTCGTACGCCTCCAAGGTGCCGGATTTCTTCAGGGCCAGCAGTGGAGTCCCCTCCCCCGCGCTGTTCACCGCTGCCACCGGCCCGGTCTCGACGAGTTTCCATTCGCGCTCGGCCACGTTCAGGACCCACACGCCCTTGTCGCCCGCTGGAGCGGTCAGCGTGGTGCCGAGCGACCTGTTCCGGAAGGAGTCGGGGCGCTCCCCCTCGGGCACCTTCCGGTCGAAGGGGATCTTCTCCGCGTGGGGTTTTCCCTTCTTCTCCTTCACCAGCAGCGCACCGTCCGCGCACCCGAAGACGACACCGATCCGCGTCACCGCGGCGCCGCGGAGTTCGGGGCACTTCTCATCGAGTGTGGTGTTCTTCTTCCCCTTCCGGTCCCGCACCTCCACGACGGTTTTCCCGCCTGGTCCGGCGACAGGAACGAGCGCCTTCTCCGCCAGGGGCACGACCGGCCCTTCATCGGCGTCGTCGAGAGACGCGGTGGAGCTGATACGGCCCTTTTCCAGCGCCGCGTGATCCACCAGCCGCGCCGTGCCGTCGGCAAAGGTGAAGGCCGTCAGCCAGGAACTGCTGTAGACGTGTTCCGTCTTCTTGCCCCGCACGGTGCCGACTTCGCGCGGCTTGGCCCGGTAATAGTGCACATGGTCGCCGTGGTCGACCATCCACGCGCCGCTGTCGAAAACTTGCGAACCGCGGCCTGAGTTGACGTAGGCGAACCGGCCGTCGGTGACCAGCTCCGCCCCCTTGCTCATCCGTCCCAGCGGTTCGGTTTTCCCCTCGATGAGATCGAGCAGCGCGAGGGTGCCGTTCTTCTTGTCGCCGAGTACGAGACGGGACTGCTGCTCCGCTGCTTCTTCCGCGCCCGCGACATAGCCGTGCGGTTTCGAGGACGAGGACTTCTTCCCGCTCCCCTCCTTTTCCCCGCCGTCGCCGTCGCCCGCGCAGCCCGCGAGCAACAGCCCGAGGGCCAGGAGGGCGGCAGCGGTGGGCGCGGCCTTCTTCCGGTTCCGGATCATGATGAGTGCTCGTCTTCCATTCGCTCTTCGATTGCGGGGGTGGGCTGCGCGTCCTCCACCGGGCGGTTGCGGATTCCGGCGGCCAGCGCGGAGAGGAAGAACAGCAGGACGGCGACCGCGGCGATGGTCGCTCCCGCCGCCGTACCGAGGTGCCAGGACAGGAGCAGACCGACAAAGGTCGCGGCCACGCCGAACAGCGCCGCACCGCACATCACCGTCGGGACACGCCGCGACCACGGCAGCGCCGCCGCGGGCGGGGCGATCAGCAGCCCGAAGACCAGCAGCGTGCCCACGACATGGAACGACGTGACGATGGCCAGCGTGACGAGCCCGAGCAGCGCCGCGTGGGCCAGCCGGGGGCGCAGGCCGAGGGTGTGGGCCTTCCGCTCGTCGAAGACGAGGGCCAGAAACGAGCGGTAGCCCAGTACGGAGACCAGCACGGCCACGCACAGCGCCACGGTGAGGTCGACCAGGTCCTGCTCCCGCACCGCGAGGACGTCACCGAAGAGGAAGCCGGTGAGGTCCACCGCGAAGGACTGCGACCGCGAGACGATGATCACGCCCAGCGACAGCATGCCGACGAACAGCAGGCCGATCCCCGTGTCCTGGGAGATCCGGGGCGAACGCGAGAGGGCCGTCACCCCGCAGGCCATCACACCGGCGCTCACCGCGGCGCCGATCAGCAGGTTGCCTCCGTAGAGCGAGGCCAGGGCGACACCGGGGAGCATGCCGTGCGACATGGCGTCGCCGAGAAACGTCATGCCACGCAGCACCACCCAGGTACCGGTGGTGGCGCAGATCAGGGAAACCAGGATCCCGCTCCACAGGGCCCGCTGGACAAAGGCCACGTCGAACGGGCCGGTCAACCATTCCATGACGCGGAATCTATAATGAAAACGATTGTCATAACAAGAAGGGGAGGACATGCCACCCTCCGAGCCCTACGAGGTCTCACTGCACAACGTCGCCGCCGGATACCCCCGCCGCCCGGTGCTTCGCCAACTCACCGCGGCCATCCCCCGGTCGGCGACCACCGCCGTCGTCGGACCGAACGGCTCGGGGAAGTCCACGCTGCTGAGCGTGCTCGCGGGGGTCCGCCCGCTCACGTCCGGCACCATCGACAGAAGCCGCGCCTCCCGGCCGTGCTTCGTCGTGCAGCGCAGCGCGGTCTCCGACGCCCTCCCGCTCACCGTCCGGGAGACCGTGACCATGGGGCGATGGGCCCACCGCGGCGCCTGGCGGCGGCTCACTGCCAGGGACCGCGCCGTCGTACACGACAGCCTGGACCGGCTCGGCATCCTCGACCTGGCCGAACGGCAACTCGGCGAGCTGTCGGGCGGCCAGCGGCAGCGCGCTCTCGTCGCTCAGGGGCTCGCCCAGGAGGCCGATCTGTTCCTGCTGGACGAGCCGACAACCGGCCTGGACCTGGCGGCGAGGGAGAGCATCTCCACCGTGCTCGGCGCCGCCGCGGCCCAGGGAGTGACGGTGGTTCAGGCGACCCATGATCTGGAGGCGGCCCGGCAGTCCGATCACTGCCTGCTGCTCCAGGGCGGGCGGCTCGTCGATGAGGGAAAGCCCGGCGACGTACTCACCGACAGCGCACTGCGCCGGATCCGGGACCACTGACGGAGGCCACATGCCCAAGACGCTGTTGAGCGTGGTGTCCGGGAACTCCCCCGAAGTGCGCGGAGCCCTGGTGGACCAGGTGCTGGCTGCTTCGCCGAACGCCCTGGCTCTGGCCGTCTCGCTGCACCACAGACCGGACGGCTACCCGGTCGTCCAGCGCCTCCTGTACGGGGCGGGACCGCGCATCCGGGAGAGCGGATCGCTCGGGGCGACCGGCGCGCCGGCGGTGATCGTACGTCAGGATCTGCTCTCCGTCGGACGGGCCGCGCACCGCCCCGACATCGTCGTCCTCGCCCTGCCCCAGAACCTCGACACGCTCCCCTTCGTACTGGAACTGTGGCGCCCGCAGGTCACGGACGGCTCGCTCGGTGACCACTACGTGGCGGGCCCCGTGCTGACCGGCGTCGATCCCGGCTCCTTCATGGCGGACATCAGCTGCGTTCACCGTGCGGTGCGCAGGTGGAACGGCTGGACGGCGAGCGAGCCGATCACGCGGGCCGAAGCGGCAGCCGCACAGGTGGAGGCGGCTGACACCGTCGTGGTGGACTCCCGGTCCGGAGCCGGGCGGGGACTCGCGCCGGGAGTGGCCGAACTTGTCCAGCACCTCAACGGCCGCGCCCGGGTGGCGACCCCCGACAGCACCGGATCGGCAAGGCTGCCGCCCGCCGCTCTCGGACCGGTGCCGTACGACGCCCAGGAGGCGTGGCGGGCGCGTCTGGACCCGGTGACTGTGCCGCATGTACGGCGCGACACCAGCCACAGTGTCGGTTCCGTCCTGTGGCGGGCCCGCCGCCCGGTGCACCCCGGACGGCTGGCCGACGCCCTCACCGTCGCGCTGCTCGGGGTCGTACGCGGGCATGGACATCTGTGGCTGTCCAACCGCCCCGACTCGGTGGTGACCTGGCGGTCGGCCGGTGCGCATCTGGAGCTTCGGGAGGCGGGGCCCTGGTTGGAGGCGGACGCACCGCGGCTGTGGGAGGCCGTCTCCGCGCAGCGGCGTGCGCTCGCGTCCTGGTTCTGGGACGACTATTTCGGCGAACGGCGGAACGAGGTCACCTTCACCGGTATCGACCTGGACGCCCAGCGGATCCATGCGGCGCTGGACGCTGCCCTGCTGACCGACGAGGAGCTGGCGCTGGGGCGGGACCACTGGGTCGACGTCGAGGACCCGTTCTTCCGCGACAACGACGCACTGTGATCCCGCCCCCGGAACCGGCGGGGCGGCGAAGTCGGCAGCGGGGAGACGCAGGTCACATCCGTCCGTGTCACAGGGTGCCGGGCTACCCCGTCTCAGGGGTGTAGCCACTGACAACCGCGGAGGAGCACACCATGGACGCGCGACTGAACTACTTCGCCGACCCGACCGCCGGGAAGGTCCTCAAGCACTTCATGACGGCGGGCAAGGAGCTCAAGAACTCATCCCTGCCGACCGCGACACAGGAGCTGGTCGCGCTTCGCGTGAGCCAGATCAACGGCTGCGCCGTCTGCATCGACATGCACACCAAGGAGGCCGCCGCGGCCGGGGAGACCCCGGTGCGGCTGAATCTGGTCGCGGCATGGCGGGAGGCCACCGTCTTCACCGAGGCTGAGCGTGCCGCGCTGGCGCTGGCGGAAGAGGGGACGCGGGTCGCGGACGGGGCCGGCGGGGTCAGCGACGAGGTGTGGGCGCACGCCGCCAAGCACTACGACGAGGAGCAGCTGACCGCGCTGGTGGTCACGGTCTCCTTCATGAACGCGGTGAACCGGCTGAACGTCATCACCCAGCAGCCGGCCGGCGACTACAAGCCCGGGCAGTTCCACTGACGGATCAGCAACCGGCTCGGGGTCCTGCTGCGGGCCCCGGGCCCCGGCATCGGGGGCCGCGGTTCGGCCCTGCCGATGGTCCGGTTGATCAGCGGAATAGTGCCCGCGCCGGTGAATACGGCCGGGTGGGAGGGGCCAATGGGGAGGGAGTCGGCGTGAGCAGGGTCGAGGAGTTCGAGGAGCTGCGGCCGCTGCTGTTCTCGATCGCCTACCGGATTCTGGGCAGCGTGGGTGAGGCCGAGGACGCGGTACAGGAGACATGGCTGCGCTACGACGGCTCGTCGTCCCGGCCGACGTCGACCAAGGCGTTTCTGTCGGCCACGGTGACGCGGATCTCGATCGATGTGCTGCGCTCCGCGCGGGTGCGGCGCGAGGAGTACGTGGGCCCTTGGTTCCCCGAGCCGCTGCTGAGCGATCCGTATCAGGATCCGGTGCGGTCGGTGGAGCTGGCCGACTCGGTGTCGATGGCGGCGCTACTGCTGCTGGAGCGGCTCAGTCCGCTGGAGCGGGCGGTGTTCGTGCTGCGGGAGGTGTTCGCCTTCGGGTTCGACGAGGTCGCCTCTGCGGTAGGGCGTTCGGAGGCGGCATGCCGGCAGCTGTTGGTGCGGGCGCGACGGCATATGGAGGCCGGGCGGCCGCGGTTCGAAGCGGACCGGCAGGAACGGCAGGAGCTGGCAACGCGGTTCTTCGAAGCGCTGAAGAACGGCGATGTGGGTGAGCTGCGGAATCTGTTGGCCGCCGACGTGCAGATGGTCGGGGACGGCGGCGGCAAGGCCCCGCAGCTGGCCAACGCGGTCATGGGCGCGGAGAACGTGGCGCGGGTGCTGGGCGCGGCCGCCCCTTTGCTGACCCGGATAGACGTGACGTTCGAACCGCACGAGGTCAACGGCCAGCCGGGCGCGCTCTTCCGCGACCGGGACGGCAGGATCCTGCGCACCCTGGCCCTCGATGTGCTCGACGGACAAATCCAGACCATCCACTCGGTGAACAACCCCGACAAGCTCGGCCACATCGGCCCGGTCGCCGACGCCTGGGCCGTCAACCGCGAGTTGAAGCAGGCCCGTCGGCAGATGAACTGACCTCCACTGTCGGTGCTCGTCGCCGCCTGCCCGACGCCGTCCAGCGCGGCGGAGTCGGGCATCGGTCGCGCGCGCCGACAAGGACAAGGCGGCGTTACCACACAGCGGGCACTGAAAGCGCCGGCTATCGAATCTTCGACTCCGAAAGGCTACTGAACGACTACACACGGCAACTCCCGGGCAGCGTCGGTGTGTTGGCAATGGGAGCTCCGACTTCCGGCCGCGCGAGGGAGGAAACGGCGTTGAAGTGCACTGGTGGTCGGGGGCGGGCAGTCGTCGAGGTCGTCGATCCGGTACGCGATACCTACGACCGCATGGCGGACTTCTACGACACCGCAACGCGGGCCGATGACTACGACAGGTGGGTCGCCTTATACCGGAAGCTGATCGACCGCCACGGTGCGCCGGGGCGGGAGCTGGTGGACCTGGGGTGCGGCACCGGGAAGGCAGCGCTGCGGCTGGCGGCGGCGGGTTTCACGGTGACGGGTATCGACCTGTCGCCGGAGATGGTCCGGGTGGCCGCTGCCAAGCCCGGTGCCGGGCAGGTGCGGTTCCTGGCCGGTGACCTGCGCGAACTGCCGCGGGTGGGGCGCTTCGACGTGGGGGTCACCCTCGGCGAGCCGCTCAACTACCTGGCCGACGAGAACGAGTTGCTGGCTGCCTTCAGCGGCGTGGCCCGTCTGCTGCGGCCGGGTGGGCTGTTCATCTTCGACGTCAACACCACCGGGTTCTACCGTCGGCTGGCCGAGATCACAAGCGTCACGGAGGAGGAGGGTGTCGTCACCGTGCAGCGCGGGGTGCCTTCCCCGCGGCAGGCGGAGGCGACGGACCTGCACGTCGACCTCTTCGCGACGGTGGACGGTGTGACGTGGCGGCGCACCAGCACGCTGCACTCCTTCTCCTACTTCTCCCCGCCCCAGGTCGAGGGCCTGCTTGCCCGTGCGGGCTTGAGTCAGGTGGCCGATTACGGCATCGACCGTGGCGGACTCCACTCCGGGGGCGACGAGGAGTGTGACCGCAAACGTTTGGTCGTCGCCCGGAAAGACTCCATTGCCCGGGCTCTGTGAGGCGGGGCAGTGGTCGTTGCTGGTTCAAATCCGGGAGGGGGTGACACCATGCGCAAGATCGTGATCGTGGCCAAGGAGGCCCAGCGGGAGGACCGCCGCCGCTTTATCACATGGGACATGTAACCGTCCTGCACCTTGCAAGGGGTCCGGGCCCGGGGCATTCGGGCCCGGGCCCCTTCACTCACCCATGATGACCGCTTGGAGAGTCCTGGTCATGCGGCTGCGCAGGGCACGGTGCCTGGTCTGTTACTGGCACGAAGACGACTTCATCGCCCACCCCTACCCCCGCGGCAGCCCCATCAGCCTGCCCCCGGCCACGGCGGAGATCCTCGCCGCCTTCGGTGGCTGGGCCACGGTGGATGAGGCCGCCAAGAAGCTGCCCTCCTACGACTCCGGCAGCGTCCGCGACGCCGCCGACACGCTACGGGAGCTCGGCCTCCTCCTGGCCGAGGACAGCGAGCAGGCCCAGCGCGACGAGGAAGTGGCGCGGCACTGGGCCCCGTGGTCGCCCGAAGCGTCGTTCTTCCACTACGCCACCCAGGACTGCCCCTACGAAGAGCTCTCCGGAGAGGACCGCTACGAACTGGTTGCAGACGGCCGTCCTGCGGTGTTCGCCTCCTACCCGGAAGCGGACCGCGTCCTGCTGCCCCGTATCCCCCACCCTCTGGACGCGCCGCTGGGCGAGGTGCTCTATCAGCGGCGCACCCACCGCGCCTTCGGCTCCCATCCAGTGGAACTACCGGACCTGACCAAGCTCTTGAGTACGGTCTTCGGCCCGGTCGACTTCCTCGACGCCGGCGGCTTCGGCGCGCTGATGCGTCGCACCAGCCCCTCCGGCGGAGCACGCCAGGAGCTGGAGGCGTATGTCGGCATCCGCGACGTGGCGGGCGCGGATGCAGGGTGGTACCAATACAACGCCCGGGAGCACTCCCTGGAACTCCTGGCCGAGGGTTGCTCCGGGGACGAACTGGCCTCTCTGTGCGGGCGGCAGGAGTGGGTGGCAGGCGCCTCTTTCGTGGTGGTGCTGGCCGCCGTCGTGGAGCGGATGCTGGTCAAATACCGTTTCCCGCGTGCTTACCGTGTCTGCCTGCTCAACGCCGGCCACTTCGGGCAGAGCTTCGTTCTGACCGCCACCGCACTCGGGCTGAGCCCGTTCCAGACCGGCGCGTTCGACGACAGCGCCATGACCGAACGCCTCGGACTGGACGGCGCCTCCATCACCCCGCTCTACGTGCTCGGCGCCGGGACGCCTTCCGACACCGAGAGCCCCGTCACGCGCCGAGCCGCGACCACGGAGACCTTCAGCCGGACGACGCTGGACCGCCCCCTGCACTACACGCCGCCCCACCGCCCCCGCGAGCACTGAAGCAGCGACCTGCCGCGTGTCCGGTGCCACTCGCGGAGGCGAAAGTCCTCTGCCGGCTCGGCCAGCCGGTCCAGGCGACCGCGGTGGGCGGGGGTCAGGTGGAGCTGTTCCGCGGCGAGGTTCTCCTCCAGATGGTCGACCCGGGCGGTACCCGGGATCGGGAGGATGACCGGTGAGTGGCCGAGGAGCCAGGCGAGTGCGAGCTGCGTGGGTGTGGCGTCGAGCTCGGACGCCATGGCAGCGACCTCCTCCCTCGCCCCCGACTCCCCCCAGGCCACAGTGCGCCACGGCAGGAAAGCGATTCCGGCCGCCTCGCACGCCGCGAGCACAGGCTCGTGCTCGCGGTCGAGCAGGTTGTAGCGGTTCTGCACACTCGCGATGTCGACGATCTCCCGAGCCTCACCGAGTTCTTCGACGGTGACCTCGGACAGCCCGATCCGGCCGATCTTGCCCTCGGTCCGCAGGTCCCGCAGCGTGCCGAGTTGGTCGGCGAGCGGTGTCTCCGGGTCGATACGGTGCAGTTGGAGCAGCTCGATCCGCTCGACGCGAAGTCGGCGCAGGGCCTGCTCGACCTGATCGCGCAGAACGGCCGGCCGCCCGTCGAGCTTCCACTCGCCACCAGGGCCCGATCGGGCGACACCGACCTTGGTGGTGATCAACAGCTCGTCCGGGTAGGGGTGCAGGGCCTCGGCCAGCAGTTCCTCGTTGGCTCCCCCGCCATACAGATGCGCGGTGTCGATCAGCGTGACACCCAGCTCCACGGCCCGCCGGGCGACCGCGAGGGAGGTCTCACGCGCCGGCCCCGGCTCGGTCGGCAAGTGCATGGCCCCGAACCCGAGGCGCCGTACGTGCAAGCCCTCGCTGAAATGAAACTCAGTCGATGTCACGTGCTGTGTTCTCTCCTTCTTTCAACGGCAACGTCAGCATCTCAGTTGGCCACGGCGTCGGTTCCCCCTGAAAAAAATCCCGGCACCGCGTCAGGTAGTGGCCATCAGGAAATCCTCCCCGGTGGACGGGCGAAGGCCGTCGGGCCGATCGGCGAAGTACCGTTCGGCGAGCACAGTGCCCGACACATGCCGAGCGTCCTTGAAGTCGGCGTCCCGGGCCAGTGCCAGCATCTCCTGCGGGGTGTGGAAGCTGATGAGTCGACCAGCACCAGTCGCAGCCAGTCGGGATTCCGTGCCGCGACCAGCGCCGTTCCTGAAGCCTGTGGTCCCTGATGGTGCGCCGCCGACGCACCTGCCCACCCGCCAAGGTGGCTCCGACGAGCAGCGTCAGCCCTGGCGGGGCTCCGCGTCGGCGGCGGGGGTTGTCGCGCGGGCGGCAAGGGCCTCCAGGAGGAGGTCCAGGGCGCTTTCGAACGCGGAGCCGGCCATGGTCGGCAACTCCTCGCGGACCGTGTGCAGATGGGGGTAGGTGTCGGCGGGCAGCTGCGTGTATGCCTCCTGCCACGCCTGCGCGTCACCCTCGCGAGCGGCGGCCGGCAGCCGTAGTACGGCGGCGTCCAGAGCGGCGTGACCCAGGACGGTGTCGATGAAGGCGTGGTAGTGGCGTACGGCGGCTGCCTCGTCGAAGCCGGCGCGCAGCAGCAGTCCGATGCCCGTATCGACAGCGTGATACTCGTGGGGGCGACGGGTGACGCGGCTGGTGCTCAGCGCGGCGATCCTGGGGTGCCGAAGGGCGGACCGGTAGACGCGGAGCCCCAGTTCCCGCAGCCGCTCCGACCAGGGCCCCTGGGCGGAGAAGCCCTCCAGGGCCTCGCCGATGAGGCGGTCAGCCACGGCGAGGAAGAGGTCGTCGGTGTTGCGGAAGTAGCGGTAGACGGCGCTGGGGTCCGCGCCGAGCGCCGCGCCGAGCCGGCGGACGGTCAGCGCCTCGCCGCCGTGTTCCTCGATCAGCCCGAGGGCACTGTCGACGATCATGTCGGCCGTCAGTACCACCCCTGACCTGGTCGGACGTCGCCGCTTGCGTTCGGATGCGACGCGCTCGTGCGGCACCACGTCGTCCCCTTCCCGTGCTTGGTCCCGAGGTTCAGCGCTCTTTCCCGGGCCAGCGGTGTCCCGCTCCAGCGGGAGCGAGCAGGCCACCGGCCCTGATCCCCCAAGTTAACCACCGGCTCTCGGGCCCGTACGGCCTGTCGGTGCGCCAGGCCTTCGACCCGTCGCGTGAGGAAGTTATGTCAACGCCATTGACGTAAGACTGGGCCGGCTGTTTCATCGTCCGCACACCGGCGGCCCGCGCCGCACGGTGAGGTGTCCGGTGAGCGGAGGAGGAGATCCATGCGAAGCGACGGGCGACCCGCCCTGCGGCGCACTCTCGGGGTGCGGGACGGCATGGCCATCGCCGCCTCCAGCACGGCGGCCACGACGAGCCTCGGCATCGGGATGGGAGCGCTGGCGGCCAGTGCCGAGCGGCAGATCCCCGGTCTGCTGCTGCTCGCCTTTCTGCCGATCCTCGGCATCGCCGTGGCGTACTCGCGGCTGAACCGCACCGAGCCCAACTGCGGCAACGGCTATGTGTGGGTGGGCCGTTCGCTCAGCCCCTGGGCTGGGTTTCTGACCGGCTGGGTGCTGCTGCTGGGAAATGTGGTGTTCATGGCGTACACCGGGGCCGTCACCGGCTCGGTGGTGCTCCAGTTCCTCAACAAGATGGGGCTGCACAGCGCGTTCGGCGTCGCGCTCGATCCCACCTCCACCGGGACCTGCACCGTCGTCGGGCTGGTCGCGCTGGTGGCGGTCACGCTGACGGCCGTGACCGGGGTACGGTCCGCCACCCGCCTCCAACTGTGGCTGCTCGTCTTCGAGTACGTGGTGCTGTTCGTCTTCTGCGGCTGGGCGCTCGTGGTCGGCGACCAGGGCTTCTCCCTCTCCTGGCTGAACCCTTTCGCGATCGGCTCCGTTGAGTCGCTGTCCCAGGGCCTGGTGCTGGCGGTCTTCATCTACTGGGGCTGGGACGCGGCGTACTCCGTCACCGAGGAGACCCACCACCCCGGGGACGCGGCACGCGGCGGCCTCATCGCACTGCTGTCGGTGCTCGGACTGTTCCTCTTCGGCTCGATCGCGTTCGAACGCGTACTGAGCGACGCGGAACTGGTGCACCACGGCCCGCAGGCTCTCACCTTCCTCGGCAGCCATCTGGCGCCGGAGCCGTGGGCTTCGCTGCCGCCGGCGGCGCTTGGGGGCACCTCCCGGCCGGAGGCTGGGGGAGTGCTCCGCGTTCGCCTCGCTCCAGTCGAGCGTGATCCCCACAGCGCGCGGGGCCCTGGCCATGGGCCGGGACCGTACGCTGGGCGAGGTGTGGACGCGGGTGAGCCCCCGTTTCGGTACGCCCGCGGTCGGGACGGTCCTGATCATGGCTCTCGCGGCGGGGCTGGCCGTGCTGGCGTTCGGTATTCCCGAGCTCAACGACATGATCCTCACGGCCGTGAACTCGATCGGCCTGCTCGTCTCCCTCTACTACGGGCTCACCGCGCTGGCCTGCGCGGTCCGCTTCCGGCACCGGCTGCGGGCGGGCCCGGTCGAGGCGCTGTGCTCGGTGGTGGTCCCGGCGCTCAGCTCCGTCGCGCTCTTCGGTCTCGGCGCCGTCCTCGCGCACCATTACGCCACCATGAGCGACCACTTCGCGGCGCGCCCCGACAACGGCTGGTTCATGCTGCTGGTCCCCGGGCTCTTCCTGGCCACCGGACTGGTCGTCGCCGCCTGGGCGAAGTGGCGCCGCCGCTCGCCCTACTTCGCCACCGGCCGCGGCACGGACGCCGACTCCGTCGAACTGCCCATGGACGGCGGATTGCCCATCGACGGCGGCGCCGCAGCGGACCCGGCGGCCGTCGCCGTCGCGGAATCCGCACCCGCACCCTCATCCGCCCCTCGGAAAGGAGCCCCCTCATGACCCGCCCGCAGCCGGCTTCGGCCGACCTCGTTCTGGCCGGCGGCCCCGTGCACACCGTCGACCCGGCCCGCAGCCGGGCGAGCGCGCTGGCGGTGCGCGAAGGACGCATCGTCGCCGTCGGGCACGACGAAGTACGGGAGTTGATCGGGCCGCGCACCGAAGTTGTCGACCTCGCGGGCAAGTTGCTGATCCCGGGCTTCCAGGACGCGCATGTACACGCGGTCGGCGGCGGGGTGGAGCTGGGCCAGTGCGATCTGACCGGCGCGGTCACGGTGGAGGCGTACCGCCGCCGCATCCGCGCGTACGCCGACAGCCATCCGGACGCGCCCTGGGTCACCGGCGGCGGCTGGTCCCTGGAGGCGTTCCCCGGCGGGACCCCGACCCGGGCGCTGCTGGACGAGTTGGTGCCCGACCGGCCGGTCTACCTGGTCAACCGCGACCACCACGGCGGCTGGGCCAACACCCGGGCGCTGGAGTTGGCTGGCGTCACGGCCGCCACTCCTGACCCGTCCGACGGACGTATCGAACGTGATGAGCGGGGCGAGCCGACCGGGATGCTCCAAGAGGGCGCCATGACGCTGGTCGCCTCGGCGGTTCCTGACCCGGCGCCGGAGGAGCTCACCGCAGGACTGCTGCGCGCCCAGCGACTGCTGCACTCCTACGGCGTCACCGCCTGGCAGGACGCGCTGCTGGGCAACCACGCCGGCATGCACGACCCCTCCCCCGCCTACGCGGACGCCGCCCGCCGTGGGCTGCTGACCGCCCGGGTCACCGGCGCCCTGTGGTGGGACCGGGCCCGCGGCCTGGAGCAACTGCCCGAACTGCGGGAGCGCGCCGCGGCGTTGACCCTCGGGCGGCTGCGGGTCGGTACCGTCAAGATCATGCAGGACGGGATCGCGGAGAACCACACCGCGGCGATGCTCGGGCCGTATCTGACCGGGTGCGGCTGTGCCTCGGACAACAGCGGAATCTCCTTCATCCCCCCGGAGCGGCTGCGCACCTATGTGACCCACCTCGACGCCGAGGGCTTCCAGGTGCACTTCCACGCGCTGGGCGACCGGGCAGTACGAGAAGCACTGGACGCGGTCGAAGCCGCACGGCTGGCCAACGGCTGGAGCGGCAACCGGCCGCACCTCGCCCACCTCCAGGTCGTCCACCCCGACGACGTGCCCCGGTTCCGCCGGCTCGGGGCGACCGCCAACATCCAGGCGCTGTGGGCGGCGCACGAGCCGCAGATGGACGAGCTCACCATCCCCTTCCTCGCGCCCGAACGCGCCGCACAGCAGTACCCGTTCGGGGATCTGCTGCGCAGCGGGGCGACCCTCGCGGCGGGCAGCGACTGGCCCGTATCCAGCCCGGATCCGCTCGCCGCGCTCCACGTCGCCGTCAACCGGCGGCTTCCCGACGCGGCCGCGACGACCCCCGTCTTCCTACCCGAGCAACGCATCGACCTCGGCTCCGCGCTGGCCGCGTACACGGCGGGCAGCGCGTATGTGCAGCACCTCGACGACACCGGCTCCCTCCGGGTGGGCGGCCTCGCCGACCTCGCGGTGCTGGACCGCGACATCTTCGACCGCCCCGCGGAGGAGATTGCGGAGGCCCGTGTGCTGGAGACGTATGTGGGCGGCGAGCGGGTGTACGCCGCGCACGACGCGTGACGGGGCGTTGCCGCTGGCGGGCTCTTGCCGGGCGCTCTCCGTTGGTCCGGTCAGGGGTGCCGCTGCCCGACGCTTGCGGGGTGCGGGTGCTCCCCCAAGCTCTTCGAGCAGGGAGGTACCCCCCAGGCTGGTCGCGCAGTTCCCCGCGCCCCTGACGGGGCGCGGGGCCGGTTGCGAAAGTGGATCGTCTGTCAGACCTGCCTGGGATGCTCCGAGCATGGAGATGACTATGCAGTTGACGATCGACTGCTCCGATCCGCAGAGAATGGTGACTTTCTGGGCCGAGGCGCTGGGCTACGTGCCTGAGCCTCCGCCGGGCGGGCACGCCACGTGGCGTGCTTACTGGGCGGCGGTGGGGGTGCCCGAGGCAGAGTTGTCGGCCGGTGCCGGGGATGTTCCGGAGTCGATCATCGATCCCGCGGGACGTGGCCCGAGGGTGTGGTTCCAGCAGGTTCCGGAGCCGAAGGTCGCCAAGAACCGGTGGCACTTCGACCTGAAGGTCGGTGGGGGCCGTGACGTCCCACTGGACGTCCGCACACAGCGGGTCAAGGCCACGGTGGAACGGCTGGTCAAAGCTGGTGCCACCGTGCTGCGGATCAAGGATGAGCCGGACATAGGGTTCTACGCCGCCGCCATGCAGGACCCAGAGGGCAACGAATTCGACGTCGTCTGAGGGCCGTTGTGACGGTGCTGGTCACAGCCACTCGTTCACGGCTGCGACCAGCACGGCCGCCTCGTAGCGGACGGAGAGCTTCCCGTACCTCGTGGCCACCGCGCGGGTAGCGCGACGAAAGCCGCCTGGGCTCCAGCAGATGGGAGAAGAAATGGCGGTGCTCTCGTCTGACGCCGATAGCCTGCGTGGGTGAAGCGTATGGAGCGAGCCGTCGCGACGGTCGTCGGCTCGGCGGTGGGCGACGCGTTGGGAGCGCCTTTCGAGTTCGGTCCCCGAGGGGCGTTCTCTGCCCGGTTCCCGGAGCCAGGGTGCGGTGGGGAAATGTGCGGAGGCGGTGGTTGGGAACCGGGCGAGGCCACGGACGACACGCAGATGGCCGTACTTGTCGGGGAGTCGCTGCTACAGCGCGGTGGACTGGACTTGCCGGACATCTTCGCCCGCTTCCAGCGGTGGGCGGCAGCCGACCCCAAAGACATCGGGCTGCAGACCGAGGACGTGCTGACAAACGGCATGCCGTGGGATCTGGCCGCCGCAGTTCATTTCCAAGTCAACCAGCGAGCAGCCGGCAACGGCTCATTGATGAGGGCATCGACATCTGCGGTCTATTTCTCACAGGCCGGCCAGTCGGCCACGATGAATGCCGCCCGGCGCATCGCTGCCCTTACCCACGGTGACCGCGCCGCCTGGGAAGGTACCGCGATATTCCACGAACTCATTCGCCACAGCCTGGCAGGCGTCGACCCCCTCGGCGCCACTTCTGACGTTCTGGATCTCGTCCATCCCGACCACCGCCGGCGATATGCCACAGTCCTCGCTCCTGACTGGCATCCCGATCAGGCAACCGAGTTCAACGGCGCAATATGGCCCTGCCTCGGGTCGGCGGTCTGGGCTCTGCGCAGCACAACCAGCTTCGAGGACGCCATTCGTGCTGCGATTGACGTCGGCGGTGATACAGACACTGTCGCCGCGGTTACCGGAGGTCTCGCTGGCGCGTACTACGGATTGGAGGCGATCCCTGCCCGCTGGACTGAGCCCTTGCACGTCCCCCTGCCAGGGGCCGGCGGACGGGTGCTGCGGCTTGCCGATCTGATCGATCTCGGGCACCACCTCGGGGCCGGCCTGGACTGACAGAGCCGGTGGTGGGGCTGTGCCATCAGCTCGCGGCTTGTCACGCGTGCCCGCCTGCCCGCCGACAGCCGCTGGCGCCGACCTTCCACTTGGCGCCGGCGGACAAGGCACACTCCTTGCCGGCCATCCGGGCTCAACCGGACGGCATGCACGAGGGCCACACGCCGAGCCACTGCTCGGCGCCGTACTCCTCGAACCGCTCCACCTCGGTGAATCCCAGCTTCGCCGCGAGGCGCATCGCGCGGTCGTTGGCGGTCTGGGTGCAGAGCACCACCGGCTCGCTGGGGAGTACGTCGGCGAACCAGTCGAGTACTGCTGCGCACGCCTCGGTGGCGTACCCGCGTCCCCACGCTTCAGGCAGGAACAGGTAACCGAGCCGCGGCCTGCCCGGCGTACGGACGGACATGACCTGGACGCTCCGCATCGCGCCGATCGAGCGTGATCATGCCGATCATCGCTCCTTCGAGGTCGATTACGAAAAGGCCAGGGCGCCGCCCGGGCACCTCGGGCACCGCGCGTTCGAGCTCATCACGCGGTCGAGGGCCGCCGATGTAGGTGCCCACTTCTGGCGAGGCGAACAACTCGATGAACGCCGCACGGTCCCGGGCCTCGGACTCTCGGAGCACGAGCCGTTCGGTCCATATCGGTGCGGGTGGCCAGGCGACGGGTCCGAGTCCAGTCATGGCGGGGAACCTATCGCAAGTCCGTGAGGGTGGTCCGACCTGCGCCGTATGTGCAGATGGCCCTCGGGGGGGGAAGGCACAGCACACGTTGGTGACTGTGCCGGTGATCAGGACGGTGTCGCCCCGGCGGTCTTTCAACAGCTCCGGCAGCACGCAGCGTCCCGGGAAGAACGCGCTGGCAGCGGACTTCTCCACCAGGAGATCACCCGGGTTCGGCGGTGAAGTCATGCCACTGCCGCGCGGCCGGCGGCCCGGTGCCCCCTGACGTACGGAACGACTCGGCCACGTCGGGGCCGAAGAACTCATCGGCCACCGCAGACCGTTCGCCCACTTTCGGCAGCTCCCACGCGATGGTGCCGCCAGCCGCTGGACCACCCTGCTGCACCGGGAGGGCGCAGCAACAGGGCTCACCGCACGAGAACAGGGCCCACCGCACGAGCAGAACGTGTTCGCGCCGACCGACCCTGCCCGAAGTGGGATCGCGGCGGCCCCATAGGGTCGGGGCATGGCGAGTGAATTCAGCGATGCCTTCCTCCTGGAGGCCGAACGGCATGCCGCGTGGGGTGCAGCCCAACTCGAGGCCCTGACCGCGTTCCTGCCGGACGGGCCGTGGACCGCCGACCTGCCGTCCTGCCGGTATCAGCAGGGCGAACTGGAGCTGCACGTAGGCGTGCTGGGCACATATGACATGGACGAGCAGTCCTGGATGTGGGGCTGGGCGAACCCGGGTCTCCAGGGCACCGAGGTGGTTGCCCTGGCGGCCGCGGTCCAGCGGTACGGACTCACGCACGGCATCGCCGAACTGACTGCGGAGGTCCTGGATCTCTCCGGCTTCGCGGACCCGCGGCGCGCGGCGGAGATGCTCGCCTTCACCGGGATGGGGGTCGCCGAGGCACCGGGGTACATCGGTGTTCCGGCGGGACCGGCCACGCAGGTCTACTTCCTGCCCGACGACACGCAGGTCCCCCGCATCGGTCCGGATCCGGTCACGCTGCCGCGGACACTGCTCACCGGTGCCGGACTGATCGGGTACTCGGCCCGGCAGGTCGTCAGCGGGTACTTCGACCACCACGGCGTGCCGCAGCGCGTCGAGGGCGACCGGATCGTCGCCGACCTGCCCGGCGGCCACGCTGTCGAGGTCGACTTCGATGCGTCCGGCCGGATCGCAGGCGTAGGGGCCAAGGTTCAGCCCTGAGCCAGGCTACGGCGGGCCCCCGGCAACGTGCTGGTGGGCGCGGACGGCGGTGGGGTCGCCCCGAGTCGACCCACCGGCCGTCCGCGCCCCGCTGTGCGTCGGTCAACGACGCGCATCAACCAACGTCAAGGTGGCCCTGCCGAAAGCGCGCAGCCCCCGCGCCCCTTCGGGGGGCAAGCCCTAGTCGCCCCCTCCCCCACCACACGAGGACCCGCACGAAGAACCACAGGACGAGCCACAGGAAGAGCCACAGGAGGAAGTGGAACAGCCACCGTCGGGATGATCGGTCCCCCGCTTCCGGCGGCGCCCCGCCCCAACCGGGACCGGCGGGTTCGCCGTCACCGTCCACAGCTCCTTGTCCGCGCTGAACCCGGCCTCCTCGATCAGGGCCACGGTGCGCAGGTGCGCGTCCGGGGCGTGATCCGGACTGCCCGGTCCGTCGGGATGGTGGTGTACGAACTTCCCCAGCCGACCGCACAGTTTGGCGTACAGCGCCGTGTGCAGGATGAGGGCGTGCCACCCCTCGTCGACCAGGCGCGACGGCCGGATGGACGTCGTGGGGAACTTCGCGGCGGCCACGACGAACTTCAGGGCTTCATCCACGACGCGCCTGGCCGTAGGCTCAGCCATGCCGGGGTTGTTGTCCATGACTGTGGCTACGACACCCCTGAACGCGTCGGGAGCGAGTAATCCGCGTACATCGTGCATGTGCGTGTCCTCTTTCCTGGTGTGTTCTCTCCGGGCGCCCGCCTCGGCCGTTCAACCTGTCAGGATCGATCCGGCCGGGGCGGGGGCTCTTCGTCCGGTCACCCCACTCGCCGTCGACTACGTGCGCTCCGGGCTGTCCGCCGCACCGGGCGGGCGCGTGGGTGACTCGAGGTGGCGCTTGAGGCGCTGAAGTGTGGTTCCGATGTTGGCGTTGTTGGTGCCGATACGGTCGATGACGCCGGTGATCAGGATCGCGAACGGGATGAACCACAGCGGCACCCGCAGCCAGTTGGTCTCGGTCACGGCGCAGCCCTGCGGCGTGGGCGCGATGTCGTACTGCCAGCGGGAGATGCGGACACCGAGCGGTGCCGTCACCTCGTAGGCGAAACACCGGTGCGGATCGGCGTCCGTGACACGGCAGTTGGTGACCCAGCGGCGGAACCCGTTGCGGTTGTGGCCGCGGAAGCGCGCGCCCACCGCCGGCGCCGTCGCGCCGTCCAGCCAGCGGACACGATGGGCCTCTTCGCCGAGACGGATCATGACGGGCGGATCGCTGACCACGCGGTACGCATCAGCCGGGGCCGCCCTGATGAACACCGTGCCGGTGGCCGCGGGGTCCGGGAAGCGCGGGATGCGGGGCAGGCGCGGTACGGGCATGGGAGCCTCCTCGACTGATGTAATCACCGATTACATCAGCGGCTCCGTAGCGGGGTCAATCCCCCGTGTGATCGGGTGAGTTGGCGATGCCGAGGCCGAAGGTGTCCAAAACCTGCTCGGCCAGTTCCTCCGCCCGGTCCGCCGGCAGATGCCCGTCGGTGATCATCTGCGCCAGGCCGTAGACGACTGCCTGCCCCGCGAGGCCCACGATCGCCGGGTCGCCGGGACGCAGCACACCGGCCTGCTGGTCGGCGACGATGATGTCGGTGAAGACGCGCTCGATGTCGGAGAGACGCTGGTGCAGTTCTGCGGGCTGACTGCCGCCGAACACCCTGCTCTTGATCAGCTCGAAGCGGCGCGGGTGGCGGATCGCGAAACGTACGAAACCGAGGCCGAAGGCGCGCATCACAGAACCCTCGACATCGGCCACCATGCCGAGCTGCCACTCCCCGAAGTCGGCCAGGATGCGATCGGCGACCGCTGTCAGCAGCGCCTGCCGGTCAGCGAAGTGCCGGAACGGCGCCCCCGGCGACACCCCTGCGCGGCGCGCTACTTCACGTACCGTCACATGCTCCATCCCGCGCTCGTCCAGCAGCTCGATGGCCGCGGCGGTGAGCGCGGCGGGGAGGTCGCCATGGTGATAACCAGCGCGTTCAGCAGGCTTGCCCGTCATGTACGCAGTGCTACCACACGCGGCCACGCGGGTGCCCGGCGCACCGGAGCCGCCGCTAGCGGACTGCCGGCCGTGGTCCGTTCGACAGCGCGAATCCGTCGCTGGGGTCGTTGGGGTCGCCTGGGATCGCCGCGCTGATCGAACGCGATTGACTTCAACTGAGGTTCAACTTCTACGGTCGGTTCCGTCGAACGAGCTCAGCAAAGGCGGAGGGACCGATCATGGAGTACTCGCACGGCGACGCCGAACTGATACAGCAGCCCATCGGCTACTGGAGTTGGGCGGCCTACAAGGCCGTCGTCACTCGCACCAGGGCCGCGCTCGCCGAGATCGGCACCACCCAGCCGCAGTGGTGGGTGCTCGCGCAGATCGCGCGTGCCGACACCGTCAGAACCCGCGACGAGGTGTCCCGCCTGCTCCGTAACTATCTCGACACGGGCCCCGAAGCCATGGAGTCGGAGATCGACCACACCATCGCCCAAGGCTGGATCACCGAGGACGCCGAGGGACGCCTGGGCATCACAGCGGAAGGCAGGGCCTTCTACGACAAGGCCGCGGCCCTCCAGGACGAGTTGTGGGCGGAACGGCACGCGGGGATCTCCGACGAGGAGTACCTGACCACGCTCAAGGTGCTGCAGCGCTTCATCCACAACACGGGCGGGCAAGCCTGGCACCACTGAGAACGCCGAACACGATGGCCGCATCCGCTCTGGTGAGTTGGGCAGGAGGCCGGCGGGGGGGGTGCGCCTGGGGGAGGGCGCGGCGGTGCGCCCTCCCCCAGATCGAGCGGTCGTGCAGGGTCAGCTCTTACCGGCCGCGTTCCAGGTCATCCCCCAGCCGTACTCCAGATCCACGGCCTGCTGCTTCATGATGCCGGGCCGCAGCACGATGTACTTCGCCTCCCGCCGGACGATCAGTTCCCCACCCACGTTCTCGATCAGCGCGACGGCAGCGACCGGCGAAGGAACGGTGCACTCGTCCAGCCGCATCTCGATGGGCGGACCGCTCGGCGGATACAGGGTGGCGACCCCGTCCAGGCCCGCGAAGCTGGACGCACCGGCGTAGACGACCACGAACACCAGGAGGCGCTTGATCTCCGCCGTGTGATCAAGGTTGATCACGAGGTTCTCACCGGCCGCACTGGATCCGGTCCGGTCGTCCTGGTCCAGCCGGACGTAGGGCGGCTGGTCGAACGAGCCGAAGCGGTTGTTGATGGGGTGGATGATCCCCTTGTCGCCGTTCTGCAACTCCCACAGACAGGAGAGGTCCAAGTCGAGGTCCTCCAGCCGGACGGCACCCTTCCCCTTCTTCATCCAGCCACGCTGCTTGCGAGCGCTCCACGAGAGATTGACCCGCATGGCTCCTGAGGTGGCGCCCTGCTTGGTCAGTGACACCGCGGGCGCTGCCTTCGTCAGCGTGATCTTCGTCAGACTCACCGGCGGCGCAGGCGCGGGCTGCTGCATCGGCGCAGCCGGCGGAGCCTGCGGAGGCACAGGCTGCTGCATGGGCGCGGGCTGCTGCATCGGCGCAGGGGCAGGCGCGGGCGGAGGCGGCGCAGGCGCGGCGTACTGCGCGGGCACGGACGGTGCAGGCGGTACAGGCGGTGCAGGCGCGGCCTGCTGCGCAGGCACGGACGGTGCGGGCGGCGGAGGTGCGGCCTGCTGCGCAGGCGGGGGCGAGGCGGGCTCCTCCTCGACGGTGATACCGAAGTCGGTGGCGAGCCCTTCCAGGCCGGAGGAGTATCCCTGGCCCACGGCTCGGAACTTCCAGGCGTCATTCCGCCGGTACAGCTCCCCGAGCACGAACGCCGTCTCCGACGTGGCACCGGCGGCGTCGAATCGCGCCGTCTCCGCGCCGCTCTCCGCGTCCAGCACGCGTACGAACAGGCCGGGCACCTGACCGAACGTGCCGTCGGTGGAAGCCGCGACCACCACGGTCGCTATCTCCTGCTCGACCGCGGACAGGTCCACCGCGATCGTCTCGAGCGCGCCCGTGCCCTCCTGGCGCTTCCCCTCTTGACGCACCGCACCACTGCGATGGACGGGCTGGTTGTAGAACACGAAGTCGTCATCCGACCGCACCTTGCCGGTCACCGTCAGCAACAACACCGACGCGTCGACATCGGGCACACCCGGCCCTCCCTGCCAACCCAACTCCACCCGGACCCTGGCAGTCGGCACCAGTACATTGGCACCCTTTTGCAACGACATGTGGCGCTTCCCCTCCGTGGCCTTTCAACCCCACGAAGCTTAGGTGTTGAGGATCCGCACAGCACCGCCGGTCCACTCAGTGGCCAACGGCCGGTTTTTGGGCATCCCCGCGCGCTTGCAGGGGCCGTTCCTAGGCAGTCTCCATCAATTCCTTGAGCCGGGTCAGGTCGGCGGCGACCATGTCGGCGTCCCGCCGGAAGTCGGCGTCGCTCATCTCCGGCTGTCGGCGCAGGGTGAACACCACCTCGCTTCCGGTTCCGTCGGCGATCACGCGGACGGGGTTGTAGATGGTCTTCCCGGAGGGCAGCGTGACGTCGTGGTCGAGCACACCCAGCTTGTTGCCGGGCGCGAAGGCGATCAGCACCCGCCCCATGGGGGAGGACTCCGCGACCCACTGACCGTCGATCTTCTCGATGGAACGCCCCAGTCCATGGGCCCAGGCGGGCCAGTTCGCGGGGTCGGCGGCGTAGGCGTAGACATCCTCGACAGGGCGGTCGATGAAGACACTGACGTGGCGGGATTCTTTGCCGGTGGCGTTCATGCCGTGACGGTAACGGGGCGCAGTCACCGTCCTCTTGAACGAATCGGACACGGCAGACGCACGACGGATGGGTACACTTGTGCGAGCCCGCCCGGGGCGGGTCTACTCGGGACGGGTCTGCTCGTCGGTCGCTTCCGTAAAGCCGGAACGTTCCCGCCGTCGGACGGACCGGGCGCCAACCACCTGACCGGCACGCGAACGCTCGGCGGTGTCGAGCAGTTCGCCCGTTCAGCCCAACGGCCCGCCGACGGCGCCACCATCCTCCACGACGGCATTCTCGACAGGAGCGACGTGATCGCGCTTCCCGGAACCGACACCGGCCCACTCGACGTGTCCTGCGAGCCACCGGCCCCCACACCCGCGCCACCGCGCCGACGACCGGCCGACAAGGGCCCCGGCGGCGCGGCGTGTCAACGGTGACCGTTCTCGACAACCGGGCGCTCAACCGCGCGACGCTCGCCCGGCAGTTGCTGCTCGATCGGGCCGACATACCGGTCCTGGACGCCGTCGCGCACCTCGGCGGGCTGCAAGCGCAGGAACCGCAGGAACCGTTCGTCGGGCTCTGGTCGCGGGTGCGGGCGTTCGATCCTGCGACACTTTCGGATCTGCTGACGGGCCGGAGCGTGGTACGCACACACCTCATGCGCCGTACCGTCCACCTCGTCACCGCCGACGACGTACTGGCCTGGCGGGCCCGGCACGACGCCATGCTGCGCCAACGGGTGCTCGGGGTCTACCGCCGCGAGCTCGCCGGGACGGATCTCGACGAGCTCGCCGCAGCAGGGCGGGCGGTGCTGGCCGACGGCGAACCCCGCACGATGACCGAGCTCGCGCGGGCGCTCGCCGAGCGCTGGCCGACGCCGGGGCCGCGGGCGCTGAGCGAGATGCTGATCGCGGCGGTCCCGGTGGCGCAGCTGCCACCGCGCGGGATCTGGCGCACGAAGGCAGGGGTGCGCAATGTCCTGCTGTCCTCATGGCTGGGGCGTGAGGTCGACCCCCTGTCCCCCGACGCCGCTGATCCTGTGGGCCAGGCGCTGATACGGCGCTATCTGGCTGCGTTCGGCCCTGCCGCCTCGGCCGATCTGCGCGCCTGGTGCGGTCTCGCGGGCTTGCCGGCCGCGGTCGCCGCGATACGGGAGGAGCTGATCACCTTCCGCGACGAGCGTGGCCGCGAACTGTTGGAGCTGCCCGACGCGCCGCGCCCCGACCCCGACACCCCCGCCCCGGTGCGGTTCCTTCCCGCGTTCGACAACGCGATCCTCGGCTACCACGACCGCAGCCGGATCATCGACGACGAGCATCGCGGTCTGTCGGTCGCCGGTGCTCGCGTTGTCCTGGTCGACGGCCGGGTCGCCGCGACCTGGACCGTCGAGGCCGGCACCGTGCTGGTCACCCCGCTGCGCCGCTTCTCCCGCACCGACCGCGCCGCCGTCGCCGAGGAGGGCCGGGCGCTGGCGTCGTTCCTCTCCGACAACGACAGCGACCGCGTCCAGATCGCCGCGTCGCCCAGCTGACGCCCGCCCGGGAGGCCACGGAAAGGCCCGGGCCGAGCCGCCCAGCCGCGAACGCACAGCACGACAGACCGCACTGGCAGGCCGCATACGGCCGGCAGCGTCCGTCCGGTCACGCCGCTCGAACGCGCAGCGCGGCGACGGACCAGTCGACCGCAGGCGTCAGACCTTCCGGAGGCGGCCAGCCGTTGATCACGGCGAGCAGTTGGAAGTAGCGGTCCCTGCGCGGATCGTTCGCCGCTTCCAAACGGTGCAGCAGCCACTGCCGCAACTCGTCGTCGGCGGGGCGGCCGAGAGTACGCGCGCACTGTGCGGTGAGCGCCGTGACGACGGAATCGGCTCGGGGCGACTCCGGGGAGATCCCGGACGTGACGGCTGCTGTCGCATGGTCACGGACGACGGCGAAAACGTCCGGAAGCGGCCGCGTGGCGCCGCCGGCGGAGCGGTCCGCCGTATGGTTCTCGACCCCGCGCCGCACACTGGCACGGAAGTCCGGGTCCAGGGACAGTTCCGCCAGCTCCACCCATGCCTCGACCTGCTCTTCCGTGGGGTCGTCGGGCAGCTCGGGCGTCATGGAACGCCGGGCCCCCGCGTACCCGGCACCGCCGTCGAGGCCGGTGAAGACGGTGTCGAGGAAGTCGTCGGTCAACCGCTGACGTTCGGCTCGGGAGAGCTGGGCGAGTCTGTGCATGTGTTCCATCTCCTCAGGGCTGGGGCTGCGCCTGGCCACAGCCGTCAGTACCGCGCGCTGCAGGCGCAGGATCCCGATCTGCAGCTCCAGCGCGGCGGCATGCCGCGTGGCGACTTCGCCGAGCGTCTGCTCCCGGTCGAGCACCTGCCGGATCGGTTCCAGACCGAGACCCAGCTCTCGCAGCGTCCGCACCAAGGCCAGTCGGGCCACCGCGTCCGGGCCGTATCGCCGGTAGCCGGCCGGGGTGCGGTCGGTCGGCGCCACGATGCCGCGGTCGGAGTAGAAGCGGATGGTCTTGACTGTCAGCCCGGTGCGCCGGGCCAGTTCACCGATCGAACAGAGACTGGCGTCGTCCATGGCCCCACCCTCATGTCTCCCCCGGCGGGAGACTCAAGCCCGCCCGTTCGCACCCAACCCCGCATACAGCCACCGGTTCAACGGCTTCCGCGCGAG
Source organism: Streptomyces sp. CA-250714 (assembly GCF_050936705.1). Classification (NCBI taxonomy): domain Bacteria; kingdom Bacillati; phylum Actinomycetota; class Actinomycetes; order Kitasatosporales; family Streptomycetaceae; genus Streptomyces; species Streptomyces sp. CA-250714. The sequence continues at coordinate 379,657 of NZ_JBNJMI010000002.1, forward strand.
CAGCAGCACGCCGCCGAGAACGGCCGCGGACGCCGCGACGATCGTGAAGTACGCGGTGCTCGAGATCTCGGCGAAGAGCTGTCCGAGCAGGCCGGACAGCGACGACCCGAGTGCCAGGGTGAGGAAGTTCAGCCCGACCATCTGTGAGGTGAACTTCGCCGGCCCGATCTTCGTTGCCAGCGCCAGTCCGATCGGTCCGACGTAGACCTCGGACGACCCGGCGAGCACCATGAACAGGAGGATGAGAAGCAGCGGAATCGTCGCGTTCCCCGTCACGGTCGATACGACGAGGAGGTAGAAGTACGCGAGGCCGATCTGGATGAGCCCGATCGCGAACTTCGCGACGGGTTTGGGCTGACGCGGTCCGAGGCGGCCCCACAGACGTGCGACGAGCGGTGTGATGAGGACGGCCGAGAGCGGGCTGAGCGCCGTGATCCAGGCGACGGGGAACGTCCAGTCGCCGATCTCGAGGTCGACCCGGTCGGTGATGAGGATCGAGATCGCCGTGAACTTCTGGAAGAGGAAGCCGAAGTAGATCCCGGAGAGCAGGAACAGCGGAAGGTAGGCGCTCACCCGCCGCTTCTCGTCGCTCGTCACCTTCTTCGAGGAGAGGATGACGGCGAAGTACCCGGCCGCGGCGACGAGCGCGGCGATCGTGACGACGCTCGACATGTTTCCCGCCCGGAGCCACCCGGTCAGCGAGCACGTCGCGATGACGGCGATCGCGATGACCGCGTACCCGATCGGGGCGAGGAGCTTGCCCGCGGGCAGCGGGTTGTTCACCTGCCCCGCCCGCTCGGGGAGCTTCTTCATGGAGAGTCCGTACTGGACGAGGGCGGCGAACATGCCGATCGCGGCGAGTCCGAATCCGTAGTGGAAACCCCACTGGTTCTGCGCGAAGCCGGTGGTCAGCGGTCCGACGACGGCGCCGATGTTGATCGCCATGTAGAAGTAGGAGAAACCGGCGTCGCGCTTGGCGTCGGTGTGGCCGTCGAGCATGAACCCCACGATCGAGGTGATGTTCGTCTTGAGGGCACCCGTGCCGAGGATGATGAGGACGAGGCCGACGCCGAGGCCGGTCAGCCCGGACAGTGCCGCGAGCGTGACATGACCGCAGGCGATGATGATCCCGCCCCACAGCACCACGTACTTCGGGCTGACGAGCCGGTCGCCGATCCAGGCACCGACCAGCTGGGCAAGGTAGACGGCGCCGCCATAGGCCCCGACGATCCCCGACGACGCGGCAGGTCCGAGGTCGAGGCCGCCCTTGTCGAGCGAGTAGAGGAGATAGAAGGACAGGATGCCCTGCAGACCGTAGAAGGAGAAGCGCTCCCAGAGTTCCGTGAACGCCATGCTCCAGAGGGAGCGGGGCACGGCACGGTTCTCGGTCGGGACGTCGAGCCGCGGTGGTGTCAGTGTCATGGTGTGGTACCTCGCAGTGTGTGCTGACGTCTCGGGGTGACGCGGTCCGGGAGGCGCGGTCGCGCTCTCCTATTCGTGGAGTCCGGCCAGTCGGGAGCCGAAGCGGGCGATCAGCGAGGTCCGTTCGGCGCGGCGGGACTGCTCCCAGCCGTCGGCGACCTCGAAGAGCCGGTACATCGCGTGGACGCCGAGCCAGCGGACCGGTTCCGGCTCCCAGAGCCCTGAGTCGTGGTCGTTCCAGGGCAGTTCGGTGCGCATGGTCGTCCTGCCCTCGGCTCGGTCGAGGAGCGTGCGGGCCGCCAGCTGGGTGGCCGTCACCCCGTGCCCGGCATAGCCGCGGGCGACGCCGATGCGGGTGCCGGTATCGAAGTAGATCCCGGCGCACCAGTCGCGGGTGACGCCGATGACTCCGCGCCAGGCATGGGCGATCGGCATGTCGAGCCCGGGGAAGAGGACTTCGAGCTTGTGCCGCAGTTGTGCGACGGTCCGCTTGTCGACAGCGCCGCTGCCCGGCGTGCCGGAGTTGTAGGCGTACGGGGAGCCGCGTCCGCCGATCGCGATCCGGCCGTCGGCGGTGCGCTGGGCGTAGATGAAGGTGTGGGCGGCGTCGCTGAGGCACTCCCGGCCCTCCCAGCCGATGCGGGCCCAGGTCTCCTCCGACAGCTGCTCGGTGACGATGATCGACGAGTTCACCGGGATCACCTGGCGCGCGCCGAGGCCGGGCGCGTTCCCGGTGATCGTTCCCGAATAGGCTTCGAGGCAGGACAGGATCGTCGTGCCGCGCACCGGGCCGCGGTTCGTCACCACGGAACCCGCGCCGATGTGGCTGACCCGCGTGCCCTCGCAGATCCGCACGCCGCGGGCGGCGACGACCCGGGCGAGTCCGCGGGTGAGCAGTGCGGGATCGACCACGGTCGTGCGCTCGTAGAGGATGCCGCCGACCGCGCCTTCGACGTTGACGCGGGCCCGCGCCTCGGCGGCGGTGAGCAGCCGGACGTCGTCGGTCGAGTAACCGTATTTGAGGTCGCCCTGGTAGGTCGCGCGGATGCGTTCCATACCGGCCGGTGTCTGGGCGACCTTGAGGTTGCCGCCCTGTGTCTGATGTGCGTCGATTCCCTCGGTGTCGAGCACGGCCAGGGTGTCGTCGATCGTGGTGAACATGGCCTGCTGGAAGGTGCGGACAGCCTCGAGACCGTCGCCTCCAGCCGCGTCGACGGACTTGGCGTAGACGGCGCGGTTGCCAGGAATGAGAGTCGAGAGCCAGCCTCCGTTGCGCCCGCTCGCGCCGTAGCCCACCTCCTTGGCCTCGAGGACGCTGATCGCCCAGTCGGGGTGCTCCAGCGAGGCGTAGTAGGCCGCCCACAGTCCGGTGAGCCCGCCGCCGACGATGACGAGATCCTGACTCTCGACCGGCAGCGGGGCGGCCGGAGCGGCGCCCGGAGCGGCGCTCGCGGCCTGCGCGGCCGGGGTCTCCTCGGCAAGGTCCGGGTGGACGGAATCCTGCATCCAGTGCGAGATCTCACCATTGCGGTACGTGCTCATGACATGTTTCCTCGACGGTTGCGGACTCCCGGCGTCCCGGTCGTACAGGCGGCGGTGGCGCGGTCGGAGCCGTGCCGAACGCTTCGGTCGGTGCCGAGCCGGACGATTCGGTCGGTGCCGAGCCGGACGATGACGTCGTACTCGCCGGAGGCGTCGGCGCCTCGGCGGCAGGGACGATCAGTAGGTCGGAGGGGACATCGCCCACAGGACGCGGGCCTCGGCTGTGCCCGTGCTCTCGGCGACGCGATGCGGTTGGCTGCTGCGGTAGTGAATCGAGTCGAAGGTCGACAGGGTGTGGGTGTCGCCGTCGATCGTGACCTCGACATCGCCTTCGATGACGAGGAGGACCTCTTCGGAATCACCGTGGGTGTAGGGCTCGACGCCCGTCGATCCGCCCGGTTCGAAGTGGCCGAGGAGGAGTTCGAGGTGATCGAAGTGTGCTGGTGTCAGCTTGATCTTCGAGGCGCCCTCGCCGAACGCCACGCCCTTGGCGTCACGGAAACGCAGCACCGGCTGCGCCGAGGATTCGGTCTGGGCGAAGAGGTCACCGACATTGAGCCGGAGCACCGCGCAGATCCGCTGGAGGGTCGACACACTCGCGTTCGACCGGCCGCGTTCGATCGAGGAGAGATGCCCCTCGGTGACTTCGGCCCGGGCCGCAACGTCGCTGAGGGTCAACTGCAGCGCCCGTCGGCGACGGCGCAGGCGTTCACCCGGCGTCCGGGCCGAGGCAGTGTCTGTACTCACGGCGCAGAAGCTAACCGAGTTTGACTGCCGCCACAATAGTTTTGGCACCAGTACAGAAAACTTTACTGGCGGCATGGGGGACGCGCCCCGAAGGGGCGCGGGGAACTGCGCGACCAGCCATGGGGGTACCTCCCTGCTCGAAGAGCTCGGGGGAGGACCCGCAGCCCGCAAGCATCGGACAGTGGGACCCCTTCACCGAAACAATGCGATCTCCGCCTGAAAGGTCCGTGGCCCTACACGAAAGGCCGCCAGGTGCCCGGCGACCTCAATGGCCGGCAGCGGCGACGCAGTCCCCCGTTCACCCGGTGGCCGCCAACAGCGCCGCAGGCGTACCCAACGCAGCGGAGAACTGATCCGTGACGTGGGCCAGGGCCTCGGCCGAGCCCGGTGCGACGGTCAGCGTGCCGTCGTCGCCCACCGCAATGTCCTTGTCGAGTACGAACCAGCCGGGCGTGATGTGGGCCGGTCCCATGGAGCTCAGCACGGGGCGCAGCGCGTAGTCGATGGCCAGGACGTGCGCGGTGGTGCCGCCGGTGGCGAGGGGGAGGACGGTCTTGCCCGTCAGGGCGTACTGCGGGAGCAGGTCGAGCAGCGCTTTGAGCAGTCCCGAGTAGGCGGCCTTGTAGACCGGAGTGCCGACCACGACGCCGTCGGCCTGGTCGAACAGCGAGATCACCTCGGCGATTGCCGGGTGGCCGAAGTCGGCGTGCAGCAATGCCTCGGGCGGGAGAGTGCGTACGTCCAGCGAGACCACGTCGTGCCCCTGAGAGACGAGCCGGGCGTCGATGTCACGCAGGAGCCGGGCAGTACGGGAGGCGGCGGAGGGACTGCCGGACACGGACAGGACGGTGGCCATGCGGAGACCTTTCATGAGTATCCGGCGAGCTCGGGGGGCGTTCGCCGGTGGGGACATGTCGGCGGGGGATGAAGCAGCCGGAAACGCGCGGCGGCACTGGGAAGCCCTCGGCGATCGCGCGGAAAGCCCGCGGCAGCAGTGATTCCCGAAGAGCCACCGAAGCGGCAACGATCAGCAACCGGACCGGAATTCATGACCTATGGAACCGAGATGAGCGCTGTCCGCACGACGCGACGCGACGCGGCGCAAGCGCCGGCTGGTGGGAGCGCGGCCGGCAGACGGAGGGGGTGCGTCGAGAGGTTTCCCCGGCTGTGCTCAGCCCCGGCAGCGACAGAAGGCGCTGGAGACACGGGCGAGATCGACGTGGCGTCGCCGCGTGAGGTCCTGTCGCTTCATGCCCTTGATCCAACCAGTGGGATGTTCAGCCGGTCAAGAAAACCCGCAGGCGGTTTCATATCTCGGACGCGGCGTCTCAGCGCGGGAATTCCGCTCGTACCAGCCACCACCATCCGAGCAGGGCCCGCCCCGAGCAGGGCCGCCCCGCCTCCCCCGGCCGGTCCGGGGTCTCACCTGCGCCGGGGCATAATGGCGGCATGCGGATCTCGGCCAAGGCGGACTATGCGGTGCGCGCAGCACTCCAGCTTGCAGGGGCCACCGCAGGCGAACCGTTGAAGGCGGAAGCCATCGCCGAGGCGCAGGACATCCCGCACAAGTTCCTCGAGGGCATTCTCAACGACATGCGCCGCGGCGGGCTCGTCACCAGCCAGCGGGGCATCAACGGCGGCTACCGCCTGGCGAAACCGGCTGCGGACATCAGCATCGCCGACATCATCCGGGTCGTCGACGGGCCGCTGGTCTCGGTGCGCGGCGTACGTCCCCCGGAGCTGTCGTACAGCGGACCGGCCGAGTCGCTGCTGCCGCTGTGGATCGCGCTGCGGGTCAATGTCCGGCGGATTCTCGATGGCGTCTCCCTCGCGGACGTCGTCTCGGGCCGTCTCCCCAGCGAGGTGTCGCTGCTCACCGAGTCCCCGGCCGCCTGGACCAATCCGTAATCCTTCCGGCGTTCCGGCGTTCCGCCGTTCCGGCCGACGGTCCGTCATCCGAGACGGGCGCCACCACTCGCAGACTCATCGCCACCGCTTGCCCGAGGACTGGCCACTGAAGTCCGCATGATGGACAGGCACTTGTGGTGCCCACCTCTCTCCACCCAGTATTCCTATTACTCCGGTAGGAAACCTAGGGATCTGTGAGGTGGCTGTGCGCACGCTGGTACTGCTGGCCTTGGCCGGGCTCGGTGCCCAACTGGTGGACGGCAGCCTGGGCATGGCCTACGGCGTCACCTCCACCACTCTCCTACTGGCCGCGGGTACGAACCCGGCCGCGGCATCCGCCACCGTTCATCTCGCCGAGATCGGCACCACCCTGGCCTCGGGGGCCGCACACTGGCGCTTCGGCAACGTCGACTGGGGCGTGGTCGCCAAGATCGGCATCCCCGGCGCCCTCGGAGCCTTCGCCGGTGCCACCTTCCTGTCCAAACTGTCCACCGAGACAGCCGAACCGTTGATGTCCCTCCTGCTGCTGGCCCTCGGCCTGTACGTGCTGGGACGGTTCACTTTCCAGGGGCTGCCCACCGGCCACCTGGGCAAGCCGCTGCGCAAGCGGTTCCTGACCCCGCTGGGTCTGGTGGCCGGCTTCATGGACGCGACCGGCGGGGGCGGCTGGGGACCCGTGGGCACACCGGCGATTCTCGCCAGCGGCCGGATGGAGCCGCGTAAGGTCATCGGCTCGATCGACACCAGCGAAACGCTGGTCGCGGTCGCCGCCGGCCTCGGGTTCCTCTACGGACTCGGCTCTGAGGGCGTCAACGCGGGATGGGTGATCGCCCTGCTCATCGGCGGACTCGTCGCCGCACCCCTCGCCGCCTGGCTGGTGCGTCACGTACCGCCACGGGTACTCGGCTCCGCGGTGGGCGGCCTCATCGTCCTGACCAACGTCCGCACGCTGCTGCGCAGCGACTGGCTCTCCGCCGGGGACGCCGTCCAGTGGACCGTCTACGCGATCATCTACGCGGTGTGGGCAGCAGCGCTGGCCTACTCCGTACGGGAGCACCGCCGCACCCCGGCTCCGCAGCCGGAACCCGCCGTCGAGGCAGCACAGCCGTCGTCGGCCTGAGCCGCGGCCGCGCCGAACCGGTGACGATGACGATGACGGTGCCGCCCGTCGTCGGCCGGCTCCTCTGCCGTGTGTCCACCCCCCGTTTGTTTCTGGAGGCTCACGCGTGACATCGACTCCCTATCCGCCGCTCTGTTCCCCGGACCGCTTCGGGCGGATCGTCCAGCCGCTCGGACGCGTATCGGATCGCGACGCGCATAGCACGTGGCGTCGGCCGTGATCCTGGACGAGGAGGAACGGGCGGACAACCACGAGGCTGCCGCGGACCGTTGGGAACATTGGGAACATGTCGCCCGCGATCTGGCCGACGACCTCGCCGTCGACGCCCCCGAGCGCGACCGTGCAGGCAAGCCGCCTGTCGACGAAATGGCACGCCTACACGAGTCCGGCCTGCTCACCGCATTCGCCCCGGCGACGCCCACGGGTCGCGGCCTGGGATGGCCGTCGGCCTTCAGCATCGTCCGCCGGATCGCCGCCGCGGACAGCTCCATCGCCGAGCTGCTGGGCCGGCACTACGTCCTGTCCTGGTGCGGGCGCCTAATGCTGCCCACCGACCGCGGGCTTTCCCGGGATGCGCACGCGTTGCCGCAGGGCCGGCTGCTGGCCGGAGAGATCGGGCCAGGGGCGATCGCCGACCGGGCCGCGGACGACGCTTTGACCGTCACGGTTGACGACCGCGGCTACAGCCTCAACGGCCGCAGCGGCATGGTGCCGGGTGCCCTAGTGGCGGACCGCATCCTGCTGTCAGCCCGGCGTGCGGGTGCGGCAGAGTCGCGACTGGTGATGCTGATCGATCCGTCCGACACCGGGATCACCATCGACCCCGTGGACCACTTGCTCGGCCAGCGGCTCACAGGTGCCGGCATGCTCACCTTCGATCACCTGCATGTCAGCGCCGACCAAGTGCTCGACTCCATTACGGCGGACGAGCACCTGACTCCGCCGATCACGACCCTTGTTCCCCTCGCGCTCCGGATGATGACCGCCCACGTGGTGCTCGGCATCGCCGAAGGGGCCCTGGCCGAGGCGCGCGACGCCACCTTGATCACGTCCCACGCACGAGCGTCATCGCGCCGGCGGCACGACCCCGATCCCCTCGCGACGAGCCCGGATCCCGACCTCCTACAGGCCTACGGCGAACTCGCGGCAGCGGCCCATGTGGCGGCAACAGTCGTGGAACACGCCACACACGCCCTGGCGGAAGGCGTCCGGCAAGGCAAGGAACTAGACGCCGAGCAGTGCTCCCGTATCGCCATGTCCGTGACCACAGCAGAGGCCACCGCCGGCGAGTCCGCACTGCGTATCACCGCACGCGTTCTGGAACTCGTGGACGCGGCGGACATGGACCGGTTCTGGCGCAACACCAGGACCCTCACGACACGCCGCTCACCAGCCCCCCGACTGCGCGCCATCGGCGAACACTTCCTCTACGCAGCACGCCCATAGCGGGCATCGGACACCTCGCGGGCCGACTGACTGGTCGGTATTCGCGGACGGCGACGCGAGGGGTCGGCAAATGCGCCGACGGCATGTCAGAACTGAGTCCCGGCCGCCGTAGTCCCTTTCGACCATGAGCAGAACCGCCAACGCACTCCGATGAGTTCTGCTCGGCGCCTCATGGCCGGCAGCAGCAGGTGTTCGCGTTCGTGTTCTGCTCCCTCGACGGCTATCACGAGGGGCCCGGTGGGGAATTGGACTGGGGCCTCTACGACGATGAGTTCTTCGACTGGAACCTGCGCCAGATCCGCGAGGTGGGTGCCCTGCTGCTGGGCCGGCGCACCTACGAACACTTCGCCGAAGTCTGAACCTCACCCGCCACCGCGGAGCGGTTGCCCGAAGTCACGGCCTTCATGAACGCCGTGCCCAAGACAGTGGTGACGAGCAGCGGCCCGGTGACCCCCTGGGAGGGCACCCGCGTTACCGAGGGCAGCGATCTGGACGCGGAGATTGCTCGGCTCCGGGCCGAATCCCCCGGTGGTATCGCGAACTTCGGGAGTTCGGGTCTCACCGTCACACTGCTGGAGCGGGGCTGGTCACTTCGCCTCGGCTCGACCTGGACCTGGGTGACGATCCTGGCCAGGTCCACTCCGGGCGGCCGCACCGTATGCCGTCCATCAGCCGGCGCCGTGTCCCCACCGGCGGACGGCCGCGACCGGCAAGCGGCTATCGATTTCACCTGACAACAGGACTCGGCTGACAACAGGACTCGGCGCCCCGGGATGTCCGGTCCGGCATCGGCTGCCTCCGCAGCGCCCTCTTAGCCTCTGCAGCAACTGGACGACGAAAGTGCGCAATACCAGGGTAAATACCCCGAGGTGCAATGCCTTCCATAAATGCTCGTCTTACGGACCCAGCGGCTATCATCTGTCGTTGGCCTCATACGGCTTTGATCGTGAGCTAGGAGAATTGAATTGCACAGCAAGCGAATAGTTCAGGGCGGAATGTCCGCACTGGTCATGGGGGCGTTCGCGGTGGCCATGGTGCCGGGCTCGGCCCAGGCGGTGAACTGGGACCACGGGCCGCTGTACGACCGCGGCAAGCACGCGGCTGCCTACTTCGAGGAGAACGGCGACCACATCAAGGTCTGTGACACCAGGAGTGACGGCAAGAAGGCGTGGGTGAACGTCTCCGACTACACGACCGAAGACTTCCTGTACAGCCTCACCGACAAGACGAACGACGGTAAGTGCAGTTACCGGGACGCGTCGGACGGCGGCCGGTACAACCTTCCGGAGAACCACAAAATCAGAATCGTGGTCTCGCACGAGCCCTCGGACAACTCGGGCGCCGCGGAATACCAGTACCTCAACGACCACTGATCTCCACACTCGTGACGGGCCATCAGCGCAGCTGATGGCCCGTTCCCGTCTCCCGTTGCTGTGCAGGCACGGGCCGTTTCCGGCATTGGAGAAGCCGCGTATGCGGGACGGTTGGCCCGAGCGCCTGCGCGCGGACAAGGCATAGGCCTCACGGAAGAACCCCGCCTACCTGCGGCAACGCGGGATCCGCAGCAGCATCCCGAACAAGGCCGATCACGTCCGCAACCGCAAAAAGCGCGGCTCTCGAGGCGGCCGACGATCGCAATTCGACAAGACCGACTACCGCGAGCACCACGCAGTCGAGCGCGGGATCAATCGTCTCGAGCGGCACCGGGCCGTGGCCATGATGTACGACAAGCTCACGGCCCGCTATGAGGCGACCGTCATCGTCGCGGCGATCAATGCGCGGCTGTGACTGCCTGCGACCCCACCGGGATGGCGAACTCCAACTCCGGGCGTTCCCAGGCAACCTTGGGCGGCGATGGAGCAATTGTCCCGACGCGCTTTGCTCCCATACGCCGGTAGAACTTCTCTGCCGGCGGATGGGCCACCACGCGCACGTTCGTCAGCCCGGCCTCCCCGGCCTGACCGACCATGTGTCCGATCAGCTGCCGACCGATGCCCAGCCCCTGCGCGTCATCCGCGACGAATGCCAAGTCCAACTCCGGCGGCTCCAGCACGAGAGAGTAGAAGCCCAGTATCTGATCGGATGCGCCGACGGCCACGAACACCCGATGCCGGGCGAGGTAGTCCGCTGTGACCCGGTATCCCGAGATGATCGAGGCGTACCGCCCCTGATAGGCACTGGACTGCTGGATCAGCGAGGTAAGGCGCTGCGCATCCCGCGCGACGGCACGCCTGATCGTCGTGGACTGCATCCGCCAGAGTATAGGGGCGCATACGCCCACGACCATTACATCGTCGACTCAAGAGCCACGTCCGATACACGCCCCAGTGCTGTGACGGGGGGGGAACGTTTGCCGCGTTGCTCGTCCGCCGGAACCGCCCCAGCCATCGCATGTCTGGTGCAGGCGGACGACTCGGACTTCGTCGCCGCGACGGCCACCACCGGCCCGCCGCGGAATCTCAGTCCAGCGTACGAAGACCTGGAAGGAGTCCCCGGATCCGACCTTCGATGCCGAGCTCGCCCGCATCGATTACGCGATCAACGAGCGGGTCCGGACGCAGTTTCGGTCCTCCGGTTCCGCCGGGTCTCGATCAACTACACCGACTGGGGTGAGGCGCCCGGGGCAGGTAGCGCAGGAACGGGATCGCGGCGCCCTCGTCGCCCAGCAACGTCGCCCATTCGGCGAACTCGGGTCGCCCGGCCGGAGCACCGATGTTCGGTGAGCGCGCCGAGAGCCGCTGACAAGCAGAGGAACAGCAGGCCGAGAGCGTCGGCCCGGCCGGCGGCGGCGCGAGCGACGACCCTCTGAAACCCCCGCCAGGACTGCCACGCCCAGGCGAGCCAATTCGTCCACGGCTGCCGCGGCCCTGTGCGGATCAGCCGCGGTGTGTCTCGGCCGGCCCTCTCCGTGGTTCCGGTAAGGGGGTGCCCCTGTCCGACGCTCGCGGGCGGCGGCTGTGTTGTGGCTTGTCGCGCAGTTCCCCGCGCCCCCTTCGGGGCGGCGATCACGTGCGGAGCCGGGTGACCAGGGACAGGAACTGCTCCGGGCGTTGCCGCTGCTGCTCGGGTGAACGGTCGGCGTCGGGAGAGTGGGACCCGAGAGCGAGGGGGGCGGAGGAGCCGAGGTCAGGGAATCGCTGCCTCGCATGCGCCAACGTTTCCCGAGCGAGGAGTGTCCTGTGGACGAGCCACAACAGAACGGCGAGGAGACCGCCCAGCTGCCGTCGGACGACGTCGTAGCGGTGCTGCTGAGCCAGCATGCCCGGATCCGCGAACTGTTCGACGCGGTGCGCAACGGCCCCGCCGACGAGCGCGAGCGCAGCTTCCTGGAGCTCCGCGCCCTGCTGGCGGTCCATGAGACGGCGGAGGAGATGATCGTCCGCCCCACCGTCAAAAAGATCGGCGGCGAACAGGAGGCCACCACCCGCAACGAGGAGGAGAAGGAAGCCAATAAAGTCCTCGCCGAGCTGGAGAAGCTCGAGTTCGGCAGCGAGCGGTTCGCCTCGATGTTCGCCGACTTCGAGCGGTCGGTGAACGAGCACGCGGAACGGGAGGAACGCGAGGAGTTCCCCCCGCTGACCCGCCTGTGCACCCAGGAAGAACTGCAGAGGATGGGCCGGCGTCTCCAGGCCGTGGAGAGAGCCGCACCGACCCGGCCGCACCCCTCCACCGCCGGTTCGACAGCAGCCCAGTGGACTCTCGGCCCCTTCGCCGCCCTACTCGACCGCGTACGTGACACGGTCACTTCGACCTCCATCCGCTGAAACCGACGGCCCGGCGGGCAGGGGCCGTCGCCCGGTTGGCGTCCGGGCAGCTGCCGTTCGTCCGCCTCCCGCCGTAACGGCAGTGACGCCGGGGACGTTCTGCCCGCCCCTGCTGGCTTGCCCGGCCATTTGTCGCTGAGTGCGCTACCCACTTGGTCGCTTGTCACCTGTGGTCGAAGATTCTTTCTGTCCGCAGGCGCCGGACGGACACGGCGTGGCCGAGCAATGAGATGGGCTTGAGCATGAGCAGGGGGAAGCGGCTTGCCGAGGAGATCCTGATCGTCGGTGCCGGTGCAGTGGGGGCGTCGGTCGCGTACCACCTCACCCGGTTGGGGCACGCCCGGGTGACGGTGCCGACCCAGGACAGCGTCGCCGCCTACCGAGGGCTCTCGGAGAGCGAGCCCGACAGGCCGGGGGCGAGGCGCAGGTGCTCGATGCCGCCGAGGCACTCGCCCTGTCCCCCGAACTCGTCGATGCCGACCAGGCGCTGGGCACGGCGCACTGCTCATCCCGTCGGACGGCGCAGCAGAGCCGGACGCCCCAGCGCCATATCCCCGTACAGGCCAGGCGCAGGCCGACTCCCCGTCCGCCGGAAACCACCAGGCACGACGATCGCCCGAGGAGGGCATGTGGAAGAGCAGGCCGAGCTGGAACAGGCCAGCCCCGAAATCCAGGCGCGCATTCAGAAGAGTTTCGACCGGCAAGGGCTGATGGACCATCTCGGTGCCCGCATAGCCCACATAGGACCGGGACGCGTACACATCGTCCTGCCCAGCCGTCCCGAAGTGACCCAGCAGGACGGCTACTTCCACGCCGGTGCCACCAGCGCCATCGCGGACAGTGCGGGAGGCTACGCGGCCTTCACGCTTTTCCCCGAGGACACCTCGGTGCTGACGGTGGAGTACAAGGTCAACCTTCTCTCGCCCGCGGTCGGCGATCATCTCAAGGCTGTGGGAACGGTCCTGAAATCCGGTCGGACGCTGACCGTATGCCGGCTGGAGGTGTTCGGCGTTCAGGACGGCCGGAGCAAGCTCGTCGCGACCGGCCAGCAGACCTTGATCTGCCTGGGGTGAAGTGCTCCAACCCCAGACATTGCACCACAAGCTTAGCCAACACGGGTGAAACGCGGCTCTCGTACGAGTGACCGCCGCCCCCTTCCGTCCCGATCCCATCGAGCATGGCCAGAGAAGGTACGACCGGGATGGCGGGAGGCGTGCACGAATGCTCCTTCGAGCCCCGCCCATGGTCCGTGTCCGGCCGCTCATGGCCCGTATTCGCTTGTCGGCCCGCTTGCGCGCGGCCACCGCGACCCTGGCGGCTGTACTCGCGCTGCTGCTCACCTTGTTCTCTCTCGGCTCCGACGTTGCCGCCGAGGAGCAGGAATGCGTCAACGGCCGGGCCACCCTCGCGGCCCCCGCCGCAATTCCTTGTCCCCAAGTGGCCGTGGACGCTCCGACCCGGGACCAGCATCCGGGTCACGACCCCTCCTCCGCCCAAGTGTGCCCCGTGGCGACGGCCGCCCACCGGTCGCTGTGCCACACTCCCCTGCCTGCGGTCGACTCCCCGGTCATGAACGGTTCGCCGCCCCGCGCGGCCGCTCCCACAGACCCGGCTCCCGGCACCGCTGTCGACTGTCACCCACGGGTGGCCCAACGGCAGATCCTGCGCTGCTGACAGGGCCCGCCTGCCCGGAAACACGCGTCTACCGCGTCTCCGGGCGGCTCCGCCCAGGTTCCTCACATCTGCCGCAGGAGAACCATGCCTAACGATCCCTTCCGGGCGATCGCCGCGCTGGCGCGCGCCGAAGCCGCCCGCACCACAGCCCCTGCCCCGCCCGAACCTCGTACACCCGAAGAGCCGACCGAACCCGAACCGGGCACACCCGAGGACCGGCGCAGCGTCTGGCGCGAGATCGCCCGCCGACTCCGCCACCCCAGGTCCGCCTGACGCCCCCCGTGCCGGCCGGGCCACCGGTCTCGGCCGGCACGGGCGACAGGCCGGAGGCGGAAATCGATCCGATTCGGAGATCAATCCGTAGTCGGAAATCGATCCGAACCGTTCGGAACAGTCCGGACCGTCCGACCTTCCAGCGCGCGGGCGCCGCGAGTTCCCCGTTCCACTCGGCCGTCGCGGCGAGTCCCTCACCCAGCGGCCCAGTCAGCGTTCGCGCCGCAGAGGATCAGGCACGGCAGGTCTCCGGGGACCCGGCCGGTCAGCCAGGCGGCGAACGGGGCGGCGGCAGCCGGTTCGACGGCGATCCGGCACTCCTCCCACAGCCGGTCGCGGGCCCGCAGTATCTCCTCGTCGGTGACCAGCACGGGCGAGACGTCGTGTGCGGACAGGACGGCGAATGGGACCTCACCGACCCGGCTCGCGCCTGTCGCGGAGGCGGCGACGGAGTTCACTGCCGAGTCCACCGGCTTGCTCGCAGCGAGGGCGTCGTGCAGGCAGCGGCAGTGCTCCGGTTCGACGGCGACGATGCGACGCTCACCGATCGTGAGTGCCGTACCGGCCGCCAGCCCGCCGCCACCGACAGTCGCCGCGATGGCGTCGACTTCGGGTGCGTCGGCCACGATTTCAGCCGCCACCGTTCCCTGCCCCGCCACAACGGCTGGATCGTCATAGGGGTGCAGGAACCGGTGTCCGGGCCGCGTCGCGACAACCGATGCTTCCGAGGCAGCCTCGGCGAAGGTGGCACCGTACCGGACAAGCCGTGCACCGGCGGCCTCGATACGGCGGGCCTTCGCCGCCGGAACCGTCTCGGGTACATAGATCGTCGCGGTCACTCCCAGCAGTGACGCGGCCGTTGCGACGGCCAGACCGTGGTTGCCGCCGGACGCGGCCACGATGTGGTTGTCCAGCGGACCGGAGAGCATCGCGTTGAGCGCGCCGCGCAGTTTGAACGAGCCGCTGCGCTGGAGGTACTCCAGCTTCAGCAGGACACGGCGATTGTCGAGCTCCAGATCGAGCAGCGGGGTACGGCGGGCGTGCGGACGGATTCTCTCGGCAGCCGCACGGACATCGGCCACCGAGGGCAGCGGGGGGAAGCTCTTCATGGCGTCCATGCTTCGCCTGCCAGCCCATTAGCACAAGCAACGATCAATAAGCTCCCGTTAGCGCAGCTTACGATGACTCCATGGTGCGAGAGCTGGACATCAACCGGCTGCGGGTCCTGGTGGAGGTGGCACACGCCAAGTCGATCGCCGAGGCCGCACGCAATCTGGCATTCACGCCCTCCGCGCTCTCACAGCAGATCTCCAAACTGGAGACGGAGCTCGGTGCCCGACTGCTGGAGCGTCGCCCGAGCGGTGTCACGCTGACGCAGGTCGGCACGGTCCTGGCGGAGCACGGGGAGCGCGTGCTCGGCGAGCTCCGGGAAGCCCGCGCGGCAGTCGACGCCGCGATGGGGGTCCAGCCGCAGCGTCTGAGCCTGGGCTCCTTCGCCACCGCAGCGCAAGTGCTCGTGCCGGCCGCGCTGGCGGCGCTGCAACGCCGACATCCTCGGGCCGAACTGTCGCTCGTCGACATGGAACCGCCCGAGGGATATGGCCTGGTGACATCGGGCGACCTCGACATGCTGATCACCCACCGCTACCCCGGCGTCGGACCGACACCCCACCCCGGTCTCGTCCGGCAGCCGCTGCTCGACGATCCGCTTCGACTGGTCCTGCCCGCCGACCACCGGCTCGCCGGCGGCGCGGGACGTCGCAGCATCAGCCTCAGCCGGCTCGGGAAGGAGACGTGGATCTCCGGCGCACCAGGCATTCCGAACAGGACGTGTCTGGACACTCTCGCCCGCAAGACCGGTATCGCGCCGCACGTCGCCTACGAGTCCGCCGACTACCACGTCACCCTGGCGCTCGTCGGCGCCGGTATGGGAATCGCGCTCGTTCCCGCGAGCATGCTCACCACTGCCGACCGCTCCCGCATCTCGGTCCACAGTCTCCGCGGGCCCGCCCCGGCCCGTGAGATCAGCATCGTGCACCGTCGGCGACCGACTGCGCTTGTGCAGGAACTCACGGCCTTCCTGCACACCGCCGCGGACGCCATCAGCCACGACTCGCCGCCCGAACAGCTGTGAGCCGTACGGGACTTCACCGGTCGGGATGCAGCTGGCCTCGCTGCTGTCACGGGGCGCTCTAGGCTGGCCGTATGTGGAGAGAAATCGCAGGCCAGGCTTTCCCTGAGGCCGAGTTCGGGGCACCGGCCGACGCCGCGCGGGTGACTGCCGCGGAGCACCGGCTGGGCTGCTCGCTGCCGCCGGAGCTCGGGAGTCTGTTGCGGGAGACCGACGGCATCGTGGGGCGCTACGGAGTGGAGACGGTCTGGCCACTGGAGCGGATCGTCGAGGACAACCTCCGCTTCTGGTCGGACAGCTCGTTTGCCGAGCTGTACATGCCGTTCGAAGCGCTTCTCTTCTTCGGTGACAACGGCGGCGGCGATCAGTTCGCCTTCGTCCGGAGGCCCCCGCGAGCCGACATCTTCGTATGGGAGCACGAGGACGACAGCCGCCGTTGGGCCGCCCCCGACCTCCAGACCTACCTCCGCCGGTCCCTCGCGGCCGAGGGGGACGACTGGTTTCGGTAGGCTCCAGCTCGGGCTGGGGCCACAGTGAGGAGTCCGGGGGCGGCTCGCCTGTCCTACGTCGACTTCCGGTAGGCCCGGAATGCCCGTGTGGCCAGGAGGCCCATCACAAGGGCTGCCACCGCGAGCAGTCCCAGGTGCGCCCAGACGGTGCTCCAGTCGGTACGGGCGAGCATCGCCTGGCGAGCCGCGACGACCGCCCATTCCACGGGGTTGTACCCGGCAACGTTCCCGACCCAGCCCGGCGCGAGGTGAAGGTCCATCACGGCGGAGCTCAGAAACATCAGCGGCAGCGTCGTGAACTGGGAGATCGCGATCAGCGTGGCCTGCTGACGGGTCAGCAGGGCGACGGCGTTGGACAGTGCCGAGAAGGTCAGCGTCAGCAGCACCGCGGCCAGGACGGTGACACCGACACCGGGGACGCCACCAGGGAAGCGGGCGCCGGCGCTCAGCGCGATGACCACGATGATCAGACTCTGGACGATGGTCTGGATCGCCTGGTGGACCATGGTCGCGCACATCATGGCGCCTCGGCTGGCCGGAGAGGTGAGCAGCCGGTCCATCACCCCGCGGTCGATGTCCTGCAAGTAAGTCGTCCCTGCCCACGCGCTGGCGAACAGGGCGGTCATCATCACCACGCCCGGGGTGAGGAACTGGAGGAACCCGCTGCTGCCGTACGCGAATCCGGGCAGGTTCACGACCGAGCGGAAGAGCTGCCCGAACAACAGCAGCCAGATCACCGGCTGCACGAGTCCGATGACGAGGAAGGTGGGCATCCGCCACAGGGCGCGCAGCAGGCGGCCGGTGAGGAACGCGGAGTGTGCGATCACGGTCGTCGGACGCGTGCGGACGGGGTTCATGTGTGCTGTCGTCACTTCGCCGCCTCCAGAGCCTTCGGGTCCTGGTCGCCTGCGGCTTCGAGGCTGTGGCCGGTGTGCCGGAGGTAGACGTCGTCGAGTGAGGGGCGGGCAAGCGTCGCCGAGGTCACGGCGATTCCCGCCTCGTCGAGTACGGCCAGCACGGGCGGCAGTGCCCGGGCGCCGTCGTCGGTACGGCCACGGACCGTGCACCCGTCCATGGTGATCTCGCGTAGCTCCGGCACCCGTTGCAGTACCGCTTGTGCTCTGCTGTCCGTCTCGGCGAGCTCGACGTGCACCGCGTCGCCGCGCAGGTCGCTCTTGAGTCCCTCCGGAGTGCCCGTAGCGACAACTGTCCCGTGGTCGACGATCGCGAGCCGGTCGGCGAGGTGATCGGCCTCATCGAGATAGTGCGTGGTGAGCAGCACCGTCATCTGCTCGTCACCGGCCATCCTGGCGATCTCATCCCACATCTCGCTACGCGCCTGGGGGTCGAGACCGGTCGTCGGCTCATCGAGGAAGAGCACCTGCGGACGGTGCATCAGCCCCAGCGCGACGTCCAACTTGCGGGCCATGCCACCGGAGTACGTGCTCACCCGCCGGTCCGCAGCGTCGGCCAGGCCGAACCTGTCGATGAGCTCGCGGGCCCGCGCCTTGGCATCCCGGCGGGACATCCCATGGATGCGTCCCGCGAGCAGCAGATTCTCGGTCGCTGTTCCCATCGGGTCCGTGCTGGGCTTCTGGGCCACGAACCCGATGGCCCGGCGCACCCGGTCCGGCTTCGCCGCGACGTCGATACCGGCGACGCGTGCCGACCCCGAGTCGGCGACCGACAGTGTGGAGAGAATCTTCACCGTGGTCGACTTGCCAGCCCCGTTCGGGCCGAGCAGCCCGAAGACGGTCCCCTTCGCGGCGGAGAAGCTCAGCCCCCGCAACGCTGTGACCGGGGATTTGTTCCTGCCCGCCGAGTAGGTCTTGATCAGATCAACGGCTTCCAACGCCGTTTCCGTTCGCTCAACCGCAGCCATCGCCGCACACCCTTGTCAGAATCCGGTGTGACTCCCACCTTCCTGGTGTCACCGGACACAAGGAGGCTTGATGGCGAGGGCGAGAACCCTACGGTGAGATGTCGCAGCAGACGCTAACAAGGGTGCGCGAGCAGCTGCAAGCGAGACCTCCACGGGGAGCCCGGGCCCCCGCAGGGCCGGTGCTCAGCCCGCGCGGGACCGTCGTGCGGCGGGCCGGCCTTGGTCGGCGCCGATGTTGGGCGGGTCGAGGATGGGGTTGTTGAAGAAGTCTCGCTCGGTACGGTCGCCATCGATCTTCGTCCCCGTGCCCAGGGCAGGCGATCCGGGCCGCAGTCGCAGGTCGTCCGGGGTCTTCGGGCCGGCGGAGCGCAGCATCGGGTCGGCTTTCACGGCTTTGGGGTCGTCGAAGTCGGTAGGCAGTCCGATGCGCCAGTACAGGTTGTTGTTGAAAGTGCTCAGGGTGTCCTTCAGCGGCGTGCCCTCCGGGGCGCCGACGAAGATGTTGTTCTCGAACGTCGCCACCCCGCCGTCCTGGATGTCCTTCGAGTCGTTGGAGACCATCCGCGTGTTCGCATGGCTCGTGACGACCGTGTTCCGGTAGACGCGGTTGTTCCTCGAAGGCCCGCACAGTACGGAGATCACGCCATAGCCGGCTCTCGTGTTGCGGTCGTTGATGCTCACGTTGTCGTGGAAGCGGTTGCCGCTTGTGATGGTGTCCCCTGGCGGGCAGATCAGCAGGAATCCGCCCTCGTTGTCATGGCTGTAGTTGTAGCGGTAGACACTTCGGTTGTTGCCGCCGTCGAAGTCGAAGGCCATCGAGTCCTTGGTGCCGCGGCCGCCGGTGACCTCGTTGTACTGGTACAGCACCTCGTCCGCGTTCCACGCCCAGATCCCGGCGTTGTACGTGTTGCCCCGCCTGTTGAAGCCGTTCAGATAGTTGCGCTCCACCAGCGCGCCCTTGGCGTTCTGTACGACGATGCCGTCGCCGCCGATGTCGTACAGCTTGTTGCGGCGGATGGTCAGGCCGGTGATCGCCTCCCAGCTCCTACCGGCGCCCTCGGGGTTCTCGGGGCGGCGGGCCCAGGTGGAGGTGGTACCGATGCCGGTCCGGTCCACGTGGCGGAGCGTGGAGTTCGCGACGCGGATCCCGGCGAAGCGGGTGGGCTTCTTCGAGCCGCGTACGACGAAGAGGATGCCGCCCGAAGGGTCGGGGTCCTTGGCGAAGGCGCCGCCGGTGACATCGTGGACGTCCACTCCCTCCACGACGAAGTGCCTGGCGACGCCGTAGTCGGAGAGTTGGGCGAGCAGGCCCGCACGGCGCTGTGTCTTCGAGGGACGGGCAGCGGTGTTGGAGATGTCGAGGTTGCGGACCTCCCACTGCTCGGTGTTCACGAGGTGCACCGTGCCCCGCGCGCCCGCGCCCTCCAGATGCGGCTTGGGACCTCTACCGTAGGCGTCGATGAGCACCGGTCGCCCGGGGGCGCCCTTGCCCTTGGGCTTGAGCGCGCCGGTGCAGCGGGTGCCGCGCTTGATCAGCAGCCGTTCGCCGGGGCCGTAGGTGTGGGCGCTTGCCCGGGCCGGCGTCCGCCAAGCGCCGGCGGTCGTGGTACCGGCCGCCTTGTCGTTGCCCGCCCGGCAGTCCAGGTAGTAGGTCCTCGCCGGTCGTCCGGCGGTGATGTCGATACGGCTCTGGCTGCGGGGGTGGGCGGTGCCCTCGGAGCTGATGCGAACAGTGCCCTTCGCCGAGGCGGCCACCTTGACCCTGATCTGGACCGGCGGGAAGGTCTCGCTCGGCGCGAGGGCCCGGGAGCCGGGGTAAGTGCAGCTGACCTGCTGTCGAGCGACGGAGCACCGCCAGCCGCGGCCCGACGCCTGGGTCGGAGTCAGTTCCTTCGGGAGGGTGTGCCGGACGGTGACCGGATTCGGCGCCGGCCGGGCGCCGGGGGCGTTGCTGGTCCGCGCCACCAGGACAGCGGACCCACCCGCCACGACTCGGCCCTGCGCCGACACCGTGGTGGACAGCCGCGCAGCGGGAGCCTCCGGCTCGTCCGCGACGGCTACGGGTGACGGGGCGCCGCTCAACGGGCTCAGCCCGAGGACCGCCGCCATCGCCACGACGGCTCCCGCGACGGCACGCCGCTGGGACCTCCCGGAAGAGTAAGAGCGGAACGTCATAAGCCTGACCTCGGACGCTGTGGCTGCCAGTCGCCGTCCGGCCGCAACCGCGGGGAAACTTGACGACCTTGACGAGTCGAGCCAACGCGCTCCGAACCCGAGGACGTCGGTGCAACTCCGCACCACTTCCGCACATTCCCACTGACGGCCGAAGAGCAACTGTCGCGCCCGATCCCTCTAGGCGCGTCCGGTGGCGCTTGCGTACCCGGCGTCGGGGCTGCGCTTGCCCACCCTGCGCCCTGGGGGTACCCCCTGATCGAAGAGCTTGGGGGAGCAGACTGCCCAAGCTTCGCGGGCAAGCCATCAAGGGGCGCGGGGAACTGCGCGACAAGCCACAACGAACCCGCAGCCCCCGAACACCGCACGATCAACGGCGACAGGTCAGGCCGACAAGGGCGTACCCAGCGTCGCGGCGGCCTGCTGGAGCGGGGTGAGCCCTGGCGCGGGCGCGTCCGTGGGAGCGGTGCGGCAGGTGAAGCCGAGGAGGGTCATGGCCCGCTGGACTTCACCGGCGGTGAAATCACGGCGGTCCTGGCGGGTGACGACCTGGCCCACCTGCTTGAAGGGGTAGTGGCGGCGGCCGATGATCACGTAGTCGCCGGTGACCGGCTCGGGCTTGACGCCCTTCATGGATTGCAGCACGCCGCTCTTGGTCAGATCGAACGGGAAACGGGCGATGACACAGCGCATGAGACCTCGCAGGGAGAAGGGGAGAACAGCCGGGAGGAGGGAGGCAGCAGGGCCGCTGCCGCCCCCGCCCCGTCCGCGAGGATGTCAGTCGCGGACAGGACCGGGGGCGTCTGAACCAGCGTCACAGGTACCTCAGGGAGAGATGGGCCAGCGCCTCGCTCACGTACGTACGCTCTACGCCGCTGAGTCGAAGGCCGGCTGCTGCCGAGAGGCACCGCGCCGTGCCTGCGAGGGGCGGCGACCGCGCCGGCCGCGGGAGGCAGTGCTGCGCTGGGGACGTTCGGCGACAGGTGCCGTGATGGTGACGGGGATGCCCGAGGGGGCCTGTGCGCCGGTGATGCGGTGCAGTTCGGCCTCGCCGGAGCGGACCTGGGTGGTCTGCGGGACGATGCCCGCGCTCGCCATCAGACGGGTCATGTCCCGGCGCTGGTTCGGCGTGACCAGGGTGACGACGCTGCCGGACTCACCGGCGCGCGCGGTACGCCCGCCCCGGTGCAGGTAGTCCTTGGGGTCGGTGGGCGGGTCGACGTTCACGACGAGGTCGAGGTTGTCGACGTGAATCCCCCGCGCCGCCACGTTTGTCGCCACCAGCACGGTGACGTGCCCGGTCTTGAACTGCGAGAGCGTCCGGTTGCGCTGGGACTGGGACTTCCCGCCGTGCAGCGCGGCGGCCCGCACCCCACTGGACAGCAGGTCCTTGGTGAGCCGGTCGACGGCGTGCTTGGTGTCCAGGAACATGAGCACGCGACCGTCACGGGCGGCGATCTCAGTGGTGGTGGCGTGCTTGTCGGCGCCGTGGACGTGCAGCACGTGGTGCTCCATCGTGGTGACCGCGCCGGCCGAGGGGTCGACGGAATGCACGACGGGGTCGGTCAGATAGCGGCGCACGAGCAGGTCGACGTTACGGTCGAGCGTGGCGGAGAAGAGCATCCGCTGGCCCTCGGGACGTACCTGGTCGAGCAGTTCCGTGACCTGCGGCATGAAGCCCATGTCGGCCATCTGGTCGGCTTCGTCCAGCACGGTGATGCCGACCTGGTTCAACCGGCAGTCGCCGCGGTCGATGAGGTCCTTGAGCCTCCCGGGGGTGGCGACGACGACGTCGGCGCCGTTGCGCAGCGCACCGGCCTGCCTGCCGATCGACATTCCCCCGACGACTGTCGTCAGCCGGACCTTGAGAGAGCGGGCATAGGGGGTGAGCGCGTCGGTGACCTGCTGTGCGAGCTCCCGGGTGGGGACGAGGACCAGCGCGAGCGGCTGCCGGGGCTCGGCGCGCTGCCCGGCGGTACGGGCCAGCAGCGCGAGGCCGAAGGCCAGCGTCTTACCGGAACCGGTCCGCCCACGGCCGAGCACGTCACGGCCCGCGAGGGTGTTCGGCAGAGTCGCGCCCTGGATCGGGAACGGCACGCTCACCCCCTCCGCAGTGAGGGCGGCGAGCAGCTGCCGGGGCATGTCGAGATCGGCGAACGCCTCGACGGCGGGCAGCGCGGGAGTGATCGTCTTCGGGAGCGCGAACTCACCCTGCACCGGGGCGGGCCGACGGCCATAGCCACCGGAGCGGCCCGACCCGCCGGAACGGCTCTGCCCGCCGGAGCGGCTGGGAGCGCCGGAGCGGCCGGAAGCCGACGAGCGGAAGCGACGGCCGTTGCCGGAGCCCTCGGCACCGCCGGCACGGCTGCGGGAATAACGGTCGTTCGTACGGTTGCGATTCATGCAGAACCTTTCCTCGATGCGGCACGTATCAAGGAATTCCCGCAGCAGAGAAGCGGCGCGGTGAATCGCGAGAACGAGCCGGAATGAAAGCAATGGCGTAAGCGGGCCCGCGCAGAAAAGAAAACTGCGGGTCGATCGCTTGAATACGCCGAGTGATCCCGGCGGCGGGCCAGTAATCCGATTCAGCAGCTCATACGGAGCCGGAATGGAGCTGGGGTGTCCGCCAGGCGATGGGAACGGGTTGGGAAGACTGCCGCGGCTGGGATCGTCAGGGATGCGGGGGCGACGCTGCCACCCTCCCGTGCGACGACCGGGACGGCTGTGCCGTCCCATGCAGCGAGCCGGGACCCAAGGCGCGGGCCCCCAGCTCGTATGCGCGCCGGCGTCAGCCGAAACGGTGCTCAGGCGGGAACGATGTTCTCGGCCATCGGGCCCTTCTGGCCCTGTGCGATGTCGAAGCTCACCTTCTGGCCCTCCAGCAGCTCGCGGAAACCCTGGGCGGCGATGTTCGAGTAGTGGGCGAACACGTCAGCGCCGCCACCGTCCTGCTCGATGAAGCCGAAACCCTTTTCCGCGTTGAACCACTTCACGGTGCCAGATGCCATATCAATTCTCCTTCGGGGGGCAGTGCCCGGGGGCCGCACTGTGCGGGCCCCGTGTCGCCGCGATGATTGCCCCGTCCGGAAAATGGCCGGAAATACAGACGTGCTCACAGCGGCCGTCGGGCCGGTGGAGTCACTCGGAGTGTGGGAACCACAACTGCAACTGAGAACAACAGTAGCACGGGGCGATCGACCCCGGCCTGGTGAACAATTCCACGCTGCCTGCCGATGAGACACCATGATCGCGCCTCGGCCTTATTTCTCATTTCGCGGTCATAGATATTGGCCGACGCGTGCCGAAGACTCTCCCCGGATCGCGTCACCGACCCCTGTGGGAGTGGCCGGCGACACGGTCCGCGGCGCGGGCTCGGTCAGGAGCCGACGTAGGCCGCGAGGTGCTCCCCTGTGAGGGTGGAGCGGGAAGCGACGAGGTCGGCGGGGGTGCCCTCGAAGACGATCCGGCCGCCGTCGTGGCCGGCCCCTGGGCCGAGGTCGATGATCCAGTCGGCGTGCGCCATGACCGCCTGGTGGTGCTCGACGACGATGACCGACTTGCCGGAGTCGACGAGCCGGTCGAGCAGGCCGAGCAGCTGCTCGACGTCGGCGAGATGCAGGCCGGTGGTCGGCTCGTCGAGGACGTAGATGCCGCCCTTCTCTGCCATGTGGGTGGCCAGCTTGAGCCGCTGCCGTTCGCCGCCGGACAGCGTCGTGAGCGGCTGGCCGAGGCTGAGGTAGCCGAGTCCGACGTCGGAGAGCCGGTCGAGGATCTTGTGTGCGGCCGGGGTGCGTGCCTCGCCGGCGCCGAAGAACTCCTCCGCCTCGGTCACCGACATCGCGAGCACCTCGCTGATGTCCCGGCCGCCGAGGCGGTATTCCAGCACCGCGGCCTCGAATCGCCTGCCGCCGCAGTCCTCGCACGGGGTGGCCACCGTCTCCATGAATCCGAGCTCGGTGTAGATGACGCCGTTGCCGTTGCAGGTCGGGCAGGCGCCCTCGGAGTTGGCCGAGAAGAGGGCCGGCTTCACGCCGTTGGCCTTCGCGAATGCCTTGCGGATCGGCTCGAGCAGTCCGGTGTACGTCGCGGGGTTGCTCCGCCGTGAGCCGCGGATCGCGGTCTGGTCGAAGGTCACCACGCCGTCCCGGCCGGAGACCGAGCCGTGGATCAGCGAGCTCTTGCCCGAGCCCGCCACTCCCGTGACGGCGACGAGCACACCGAGCGGGATGTCGACGTCGACGTCCCGCAGGTTGTGCAGCCCGGCGCCCCGCACCTCCAACACGCCCGACGGCGTACGCACCTTCGGTTTCAGGGTGGCCCGGTCGTCCAGGTGCCGTCCGGTGACCGTGTCGCTCTTCCGCAGCGCCTCCACGGTGCCCTCGAAACAGATGACCCCGCCCGCGGTGCCCGCGCCCGGCCCGAGGTCGACGACATGGTCGGCGATCTCGACGGTCTCCGGCTTGTGCTCGACCACCAGCACGGTGTTGCCCTTGTCGCGCAGGCGCAGCAGCAGCTTGTTCATCCGCTGGATGTCGTGCGGGTGCAGCCCGATGGTCGGCTCGTCGAAGACGTAGGTGACGTCGGTCAGCGACGAGCCGAGGTGCCGGAGCATCCTGATGCGCTGCGCCTCGCCGCCCGACAGCGTCCCGGACGGCCGGTCGAGGCTGAGGTAGCCGAGCCCGAGCTCCACGAACGAGTCGAGGTTCTCCCCCAGCGCCTTCAGCAGCGGCGCCACCGAAGGCTCATCGAGGCCGCGGATCCACTCGGCCAGGTCGGTGATCTGCATCGTGCACACGTCGGCGATGCTGACGCCCTTGATCTTCGACGACCTGGCGGACTCGCTGAGCCGGGTTCCGCCGCAGTCGGGGCAGGCGGTGAAGGTCGCGATCCGGTCGACGAATTCGCGGATGTGCGGCTGCATCGCCTCCCGGTCCTTGGAGAGGAACGACTTCTGGATCCGGGGGATCAGCCCCTCGTAGGTCATGTTGACGCCGTTGATCTTCACCTTGCCCGGCTCGCGGTGCAGGAAGTTGTGCAGCTCGGTCTCGGTGAAGTCGCGGATCGGCTTGTCCGGGTCGAACATGCCCGACTCGGCGTAGAACCGCACCGACCAGCCGCCCGCCTTGTAGCCGGGGACGGTGATCGCGCCCTCGTTGACCGACTTGCTCTCGTCGTAG
Source organism: Streptomyces sp. CA-250714 (assembly GCF_050936705.1). Lineage (NCBI taxonomy): Bacteria > Bacillati > Actinomycetota > Actinomycetes > Kitasatosporales > Streptomycetaceae > Streptomyces > Streptomyces sp. CA-250714. The sequence goes on from NZ_JBNJMI010000002.1 coordinate 405,424, forward strand.
ATCTGGGTCAGGTCGATGTCGGAGACCGTGCCGCGGCCTTCGCAGTGGGGGCACATGCCGCCGTGGTAGACGGCGTTGCGCACGATGGTCTTCTCACCGGTGGCACTGGTCATCACGCCGCTCGCCTTGCGCGCCGGCACGTTGAACGCGAAGGCGGTGGGCGGGCCGACGTACGGCGTGCCGAGCCGGCTGAACAGGACGCGCAGGATCGCGTTGGCGTCGGTCACGGTGCCGACGGTCGAGCGGGGGTTGGCGCCCATCGGTTCCTGGCCGACGATGATCGCGGTGGTCAGCCCGTCGAGTACGTCGACCTCGGGCCGGGCCAGCGTCGGCATGAAGCCCTGCACGAAGGCGCTGTAGGTCTCATTGATCATCCGCTGCGACTCCGCGGCGATCGTGTCGAACACCAGGGAGCTCTTGCCCGAGCCGGAGACCCCGGTGAAAACCGTCAGCCGGCGCTTCGGGATCTCGATGCTGAGGTCCTTCAGATTGTTCTCACGCGCGCCGTGCACGCGGATCAGATCGTGGCTGTCGGCAATGTGCGGCGCAGCCGACTGTCTGTCCGACCCCGAGGGCGTGTTCATCGTGTCTCCATCTGTTCAGCGGGCCCCTTCGCAGCCTGGACAGGCCTCGGTCGGCTCGATCCGACCAGCTGGGAGCAGTAGTACGTCCGGTCCTACTTCGTCGGCGCGGTCACGGCAATGGTCCGTCGGCCACCTGATCGGCGGTGCCGCCCGGGACGGCGCGACGCGCGTCCGGCAGGCGCCGACGGCCGTCGCGGGTCAGCTGGCGGTCAGTCCCCTCCTCCGCCTCGCGCCCGGCGTGGATGCGGCGCGGGGCTCACTCCGGCAGGGCGCAGGGCAGCGCCCGGCGGGAGCGAGCCCGGGCTCACTGCTTGCGAGGCTGGGCGAAGCGGAGCATATTGCCGGAGGGATCGCGGAAGGCGCAGTCGCGGACGCCGTACGGCATGTCCATCGGCTCCTGCAACACCTCGCCGCCCGCGGCGCGGATCCGCTCGAAGGTGGCGTCGCAGTCGTCGGTGGTGAAGATGACCCCGCGCAGCAGGCCCTTGGCCAGCAGTTCCGCTGCGGCCTGCTTGTCGGCGGCCGAGGCGTTCGGGTCCGCGACGGGCGGTTCAAGGACGATCTCCACGCCGGGCTGCGACGGCGAGCCGACGGTCACCCAGCGCATGCCCTCGAACGCGACGTCGTTGCGCACCTCCAGGCCGAGAACGTCCCGGTAGAAGGCGAGCGCCTTGTCGTGGTCGTCGACGGCGATGAAGCACTGTGAAAGCTTGATGTCCATGCCGTTCACGCTACGGGCGGGGGTCGGCTTTCGCTTCTCCATTCCTGACCGGTATTCCTCACCGGTCGGGTGTGGATCTTGATGACGCAGGGCGGGATGGCGGCACCGTCGTCATGGCGGCGGGCCCGGTACGAGCTCGGGCTCTCGCCAACCAGCTCGGTGAACCGCGAGCTGAACGAGCCCAGCGAGGTACAGCCGACCTCGAAGCAGACCTCCGTCACGGACAGGTCACCCCGCCGCAGCAGCGCCTTGGCCCGCTCGATCCGGCGCGTCATCAGATAGCTGTACGGCGTCTCCCCGAAGGCGGCGCGGAAGCTGCGGGAGAAGTGGCCCGGCGACATGAGGGCGACGCGTGCCAGCGCCGGAACGTCCAGCGGCTTCGCGTAGTCGCGGTCCATCAGGTCACGGGCCCGGCGCAACCGGACGAGATCCTCCAAAGTCACACGATCAGCATCCCACAGCACTGCACCGCCGACGCCGACGCAGCCATGAGGATCACAGTCCGTGACCGGAGCTTGAGGGAGGCCCCGCGGGTGGCTGCCCGCTCGGTCCCGGCCGGCACGGGACCGTGCGCGGTGGGGGTGCCGGTGACCTTGGGGGGAAGCGAGGGCGCGGGGCGGGCCGCTGACCGCGAGCCGGCGCGGCACCTGGGGTCAGCAGCCGAATCAGCTGACAGCCCAGCAGGAAGAGGGTCAGGCGTCGGCCTCGTGGCGGGGCCCGGCAGCGGAGCGCCGCAGTTCCTCGTTGATGCGCTGGGCTTCTTCGAGCTGGTCTTCGAGGATCACGATGCGGCACGCAGCCTCGATGGGGGTGCCCTGGTCGACGAGCTCGCGGGCGCGTGCGGCGATCTTCAGCTGGTAGCGGGAGTAGCGGCGGTGCCCGCCTGCCGAGCGGAGGGGGGTGATGAGGCGGGCTTCGCCGATCGCACGCAGGAAGCCCGGGGTGGTGCCGAGGATTTCGGCGGCGCGGCCCATCGTGTAGGCGGGGTAGTCCTCATCGTCGAGACGGTCCAGGGAGTTCTCTGCGGTCATTTGCACCTCTGTTCGGGGAACGCATCGAGGGGCCCTGGTGCTGAACAGCACCAGGGCCCCGAGGGACTTAACACCATCTGCCGGCTTACTGCGCTGCCGGCTTTCTCTTTCCGCGCGGTCCCCCGGAAGAGGGGGACGTATGCGGGGATCGCGGATGCGTGACCGTGGGACCACCTTCCAATCCGGGGCCTGCGGTACCCGGGCTGACGAGATTCCCGCCCGGGCGATCCTGATGGCGTCTGCCTCCTTGTTCTTCTTTCCTGCTGATCAACCGTTACTTGCGGATACTGCACACTTCCCGCGGCCCCTGGTGGGCCGCTCGGCCCGGCAGTCAGCGACGGGACCCTGAGAACTTCCGGCCCCGCCGCTCCACTGCCGGTGCTGCATGCGCGGCAGTTCGTCTCTGCCGCACCCAATCGATCTCTTGGCTACACAGAAAACGTTAGCCCCGGCACGCTCCCATGTCTACTCTCGCCATGACAGATTTTCTGCGCGAGGCACCGGCGCACTCCTGCTGCCCCTGTCACCCGAAAGGCTGCAACTGCGGTCACCAGCAACCCGGGGCACGAGTCAGTCCGCGGACCCCGCAGCCCCCGCGGCTTCCGCGCCGAAGGAGTGGGCGGGTTGGAGGCTTCCGGCCACCAGTCCAGCGGTGACCGGGTGAGTCGGCGAGCTGAACATCTGGGCGGTGGGGCCCGACTCGACGGCTCTGCCGGCGGACAGGACGAGGAGGCTGTCGGTCCGGTCCGCGACGAGACGCAGATCGTGACTGATGAGAATCAGAGCCAACCCCCGGCTGTCCCGCAGCTCTTCGAGCAGGTCCATCACCGCGGTGGCTGTCCCGTCGTCGAGCGCCGAGGTGACTTCGTCGCAGACCAGTACGTCGGGGTCGGTTGCCAGTGCGCGGGCTATGGCGGCGCGTTGGCGCTGTCCGCCGGAGAGCTCGTGCGGATAGCGGTCCGCGAAGTTGGCGGGGAGGCCGACGTGTTCCAGGAGTTCGAGCACCCGTGCGGCGTACTGTTCGCGGCTGGTGCGCCGGTGCAGTCGCAGCGGGCGGCCGATGGTGGCGCCGACGGTACGGCTCGGGTTGAGCGTGCCCAGCGGGTCCTGCGGTACCAGTTGGAGGCGTCGGCGTTGTTCGCGGGTGCGGCTGTGGGCCGACGGGGCGAGGCGCAGCCCGTCGAGGGTGACCGTGCCGCTGGTGGGCCGGTGCAGCCCGACGATGGCGCGTACCAGCGTGGTCTTGCCCGATCCTGAGGCCCCGACGATGCCTGTGCTGGAGCCGGCGGCGACGGTGAGGCCGATGTCATGGAGAACGGGTGTGCGTCGGCCGCGTCGTACGAAGGCGGCGTGCAGTCCGGACACGTCGAGGGTCGGTTTGCCGGCGGGCACGGGCCGGTCGGCGGTGCGTGGGGCGGGACGTTTTGGTGGGGCGGTGCCGCTGGACAGGTCCACGACGTCGTCGGCGAGCCGGGAGAGCAGGTCGGTGTCGTGGCAGGAGAGAGCGACGGCGAGTTGGTGCTGGGTCGCCAGATGGCGCAGGAGTTCGGCGATCTCGTCGCGCACCTCCGGGTCGAGCCCGGCGGTGGGCTCGTCGAGGAGGAGCACGTCCGGGCGCCGGGCCAGCGCTCTGGCCAGGGCGACGCGGCGCTGCTGGCCGCCGGAGAGCTCGCCGGTGCGCCGGGAGGGCAGTCCGTCGTCCGGGGGCAGCCGTACCTCGGTGAGCAGCGCGTCGAGCGCCTCGCGCCGTCGGTCGACGGCGACTTCCGCGAGGAGGTGCCGCACCTTCATCCGGGGGTTGAGGCCGGAGCCGGGGTCCTGGCCGACGTAGGCGAGGCGGTTGCGGCGCAGTGCGCGCAGGTCGGCGGCGCCCAGCGTGAGGACGTCCTGGCCGAGGACTTCGACGTGTCCGGCAGTGCGCCGGGCGCCCGGGGGCAGCACGCCGACCACGGCCTTGAGCAGCGTGGTCTTACCGCAGCCTGACGGCCCTGTGAGCGCGGTGACGCGGCCGGGACGAACGTCCAGGCGACCGCCGGTCACCAGGAGTCGGCCGTCCGGGGCTGCGATGGTCAGATCCGTGACGCTCACCGCGGCACCGGAGGTGGGGGCCGGCTTTGCGGGATCGTCCGGGTACCAGTCGGGCATGTGGTTCACAGCGTGCTCACCGCTTTCCGGCCGGTCGTCGGGACGAGTGCCGAGGCTGCCAGGTTGACGCTCATGGCGAGGAGTCCGATGGCGATGCTGGGCGCCAGTACGGCCCAGGGGTTGAGGACGATGCCGCCCGCGTTCTCCCTGACCATCAACGCCCAGTCCGCTGCGGGTGGTTGGGGGCCGACCTGGAGGAACCCGGCGGTGGTGACGACATAGACGGCGGCGACGAAGCGCAGGCCGAACAGGGCGAGAAGAGTGGCGCGCAGATTCGGCAGGACGTCCCGTAGGACGAGGTGCCACAGCCGCTCGCCCCCGACCGCCGCCGCCTCGATGTATCCGGAGGCCGCGACGGGCGCCGCTGCGCCGGCGACGAGACGTACCGCGTAGGGCACACCCATCACGACGGCCACGGCGACGATGGCGAGCCTGCCGCCGCCCGGCCAGGACAGCGCGACGAGGAGGATGCCGAGTACGGCCGGCAGCAGCATGAGTACGTCGGCGGACCGCTCGACGATCCGGCCGACCGCGGGGCGCAGCGCGCTGACCGCGCCGAGCACGGCTGCGGTGGCGGTCACCAGGACCGTCGCCAATAGGGAGGTGACGATGAGTTCGCGGCCGCCGGCGAGGAGGCGGGTGAGCACGTCCCGGCCGAGCTGGTCGCCACCGAGCGGTGCCCGGCCGCCGGGTTCGGCGTACGGGGCGGTGACCGGGGTGTCGATCGCGTGCGGGGCGAGCCATGGTCCGACCAGGGCGAGGGCGATGAGGAGGAGGGCGGGCAGGATGCGCAGCAGGGCGCCTCGTCGGAGGCGGCCGCGTACCGGCTGCTTGGCATCGGCCGCTGGCGGGGCGGTCATACGCGTCCTCCGGAAGCCCAGGCCCGCACGAAATCGGCGAGCAGCAGTACGCCGGTGATGACGGCTCCGGTGACGGCGACGACGCCGGCGATGACCGGACTGTCCCGGTCGGTGACGGCTCCGGCCAGCACCGAGCCGATGCCGGGGTAGTTGAAGATGGTCTCCACCACGACCGCGCCGCCGAGCAGCATTCCGGTCGAGGTGGCGATGCCCGCCGCGATGGTCGGCAGCGCTCCCGGCAGCAGATGGTGGGTGAGTACGCGGTGCCGCGGCAGTCCGTCGATCACCGCCGTCTCGACGTGGGGGGCCTTGGCCTCGTCCGCGAGTGCGGCGCGCACGATGCGGGTGTTCCAGCCGATCTGCGGGATCGCCAGCGCCAGTACGGGCAGTACGAGCATGCGCCAGGAGGCGGGTGAGCCGTCGGCGCCGGTGAGGGTGACGGCGGGCAGCCAGTCGGTCCACAGCGCGAAGACGAGCACGAGGGCGACCGCCACCACGAATTCGGGCAGCGCCAGCACACCGGTGGCGGTCGATGAGACGGCCCTGTCGGTCTTTCCGCCCGGTTTGAGGGCTGCCCAGCACCCGAGAGCGAGCGAGGCGAGCAGGGTGACGAGCAGCGCGAGGCCGCCGAGCAGCACGGTGTTGGGGAAGGGTTTGGCGAGCAGTTCGGCGACCGGCACGCCGCGCGCCGAGGTGCCGAGGTCGCCGGTGGGCAGGCCGGTCATCCAGTCGGTGAACCGGCTCAGGAGGGGCTGGTCGAGGCCGAGGAGCGCACGCCGCTGTGCGAGGTCGGCGGCGCTTTCCCCGCGTTCCGAGGTGGCGGTGGCCGCGTCGCCCGGCAGCAGTTCCACGGCGGCGAAGACGGTGGCGAGCAGCACGGCGAGCAGCAGTGCCCGGCGGACGAGCAGGGCGAGCAGGGCCAACGGGCCGCTCAGCCGCAGGCGTCCGAGGAGCGGGGGCGGGGCCGGGAGGCCGGCGACCGCGTCGGCCGGCCCCCCGTTCGCCGTCTGCTGCGCCGTACGGCTCAGCGGGCCAGCCATGCCCGCTCGAGCTGCACACGTCCGTAGCCGGGCAGGGTGGGCAGGCCGCGCACCGGGGCGGCGGCCAGGTCGATGCCGTCGGCCATGCCCCACAGCAGATAGCCGGAGCTGTCGTGCTGGATCTTCTGCAGTTCGCGCATGGCCTTGGCGCGCGCGCCGGCGTCCTTGGCGCCGATGGCCTCGCGGTAGGCCGCGTCGAACTTGCGGTTCTTCCAACCGGTCTCGTTGGTGCCGGAGTCGGAGTCCATGGTCTTGCTTGCGAAGAAGATCACGGAGTCGTTGGTGCCCCAGTACGTGGCGTAGAGGTCGCCCTTGAGCCAGGTCTTGTCCCAGAAGGTGGCGGATTCCTGCTTGACCACGTCGATCTTCACCCCGGCCTCGCGGACCTGGGAGGCGAACAGGGTGGCGGATTCGGCGAGTCCGGGGATGTCCTCGGTCGTCATCAGTTTGTACGTCTTGGAGGTGTCGAAGTCGGCTTCCTTCAGCAGCGACTTGGCCTTGGCGAGGTCGCGGGAGCGCTGCGGGATGTCCTTGGCGTACTCCGGGTCGCCGGTGCCGAGGATGTCGTTGGCGACCGTTCCGTAGCCGGACAGGACCTGCTTGACCATGGCCTTGCGGTCGACAGCCAGCCGCAGGGCTTCGCGGACCTTCTCATCGGCGAACGGTCCGTCGGCGGTGCGCATCACAATGGGCATCGCCATGTCGTCGCGACGCCGGATGATCTTGATGTCCTTGCGCTTCTCGCCCGTACGCGCGGCCACGGGACCGACGTTGGAGGCGAGGTCGATCTGGCCTGCGAGCAGGGCGTTGGCCATCGCCTGCGGGGATTCGAAGATCTTCACCTCGATGGCGTCGAGGAGCACCTCGCCGCCGTGCCAGTTCTCGTTGCGTACGAGGCGGGCGTTGCCGGAGCGGAACCAGTCCAGCTTGAACGGGCCGGTGCCGGGCGCCTTGGGGATCTCCTTGTCCTTCGTGTCCTTCTTGAGCACGAATGTCGTCAGCCGGGTGAGCTGGGGCAGTTCGGCGTTGGCGTAGTCGGAGACCAGCACGACGGTGTCGGAGCCCTCGGCCTTGATGTTCTCCGCCTTGATACCGGGCAGCCGGGAGGCGCCGGAGGGGGTTTTGCGCAGCCGGCGCAGCGACCAGACGACGTCCTCGGCGGTGACGGGTGAGCCGTCGTGGAACTTCGCCCCCTTGGCGAGGGTGAAGCGCCAGGTCTTCAGGTCCTTCGACGCCTGCCACTTGGCGGCCAGGCGGGGGACGGTGTTGGTTGTCGCCTTGTCGGCGGGGGCGGTGAGGGTGTCGTGAACGAGCGCGATGATGAGGTAGTCGCTCTCGTTGGCCTGGGTGGCGTGCGGGTCCCGGGTGATGGCGGAGGTGCGGCCCAGTGCGCCCACCCGGAGCGTGCCGCCCTTCTTGGGCTTGGCGCCCGCGGGCTGCGCTGAGGGGTCATCACTCCCGGTGCAGGCGGTGAACAGTCCCGCCATACCTATCGCTCCGCCGGCCCACAGCACTTGGCGCCTGTTGATGCTCACGTACGTCCTCAATCCGGTTCGGGGCAACGGGGGGGCTTAGGTTTGCCTATCCTAATGGCGGCAACGGGCGCAAGAGCGCCCCCGCTCGAACGGACGTACACGAAGTATTAGTGCGCCCCCAACGATCCGCTGTGCGCCCCTTTTTGGCACCCGTAAGCCCCTGAACAGCTAGCGAGCAAGGTTTGCCTAACCTAAGTTCGTGCTAGCGTGCAGGGCATCCGCCGGTTCACCGGCCCCTGGCCGTGCCTGCGGTCATTCACGTCTGTCCGTTACACCGCCGAGGCCTCGGCCGGGAGCGACGGACCGACGTCACGGCACCCCCCGATGTCTCCTTGCCACCGACGAAAGTGATCTTTTGGCATGAACACGGCAGCCGCCGCCGCACCTGTTCGCCAGCTCGACGACCGCACGTTGGAGGAATTGCGCAACGCCGCGGTGAAGATCCTCGACGAGTTCGGCACATCCGCCACATCGCCCCAACTACTGGAGCGAGTTGCTCAGATGTCCGACGGATTCGGTGAAACGCTACGTCACCACTGCCGGCCCATCGACACCGCGGACGGCCTGTTCGTCCTGCGTGGCCTGGAAGTCGACGACGACGCCGTCGGCCCGACCCCCGCCGGCTGGGCAACCGCCCAGGACAGCGGGGCCCTTCACGACATCACACTGCTGCTGCTCGCCAGCGTCATGGGCAACCCGATCGCCTGGGAGGGCCAGCAGGACGGCCGCTTCGTGCACAACATCGTCCCGGCGCCCGGACACGAGACCGCGCAGACCGGCGCCAGCAGCTCCGTACTGCTCAGCCCGCACACCGAGGACGCGTTCCACCCCGGCCGTGCGCACCTGCTGATGCTCGGTTGCATGCGCAACCACGACAACATCGCCACAACCGCCGCCAGCATCCGCAAGGTCCGGCTCACGGACGAGGACATCGACATCCTGACCCGGCCCACGCTGCCGATCCTCCCGGACGACGCCTACGCCGAAGCGCAGGGTTACACCGACCAGACGCCGCCCGCCGTGCCCACGCTGTTCGCCTCCGAGGAGGGCATGACGCTGCGCTTCGATCCGGCGTACACCCCGCTGGAGGAAGCCGACGAGACATACCGGGCCGCCTACCGGCGCCTGGAGGACGAACTCGCCCGCGTCTCGGTCGCCGTCAGCCTCGACCCCGGCGAGATCCTCGTCGTCGACAACGACCTGGTCGTGCACGGCAGGGTGCCCTTCCAGGCCCGCTACGACGGCACCGACCGCTGGCTCAAGCGCGCCTCCGTCCGCGTGCCCGGGCGGCGCACCCGCCCACTGGCCGAAGCCGGCGAGCACGGCTACGGTCAGGCCGCCCTCGAAGCACACGCCGCCTGAACGCCCGCCCACGGACCGGAGGAACACCATGACCGACACCTCGGCCGTCCCCGCCGGAACCGTCACATCCGGCGACGACACACACCTGCGGATCCTGTCCAGGACAGATCTGGCCGGGATCGAGATATCCCTGTCCGACGTGGTCAGCACGGTGGAAGGTGCCTACCGCACCCTCCACGCCGGCCAGTCGGACAACCCCCGCAAGCTGACCGTCAAGCCGCACGACGAACACTCCGTCTCCTACGCGATGCTGGGCCGGGACGGCTCCCGTGACGTCGTCGCGATCAAGACCTCCTACAAGCACGGGCTGGACAAGGGCCGCGAGGACCAGCACTACTACACGACGCTGACCCTGTACGACGACGTCACCGGCCTGCCGGTGGCGATGATGGACTGCTCCCGCATCGGCTCGCTGCGCACCCCGGCCGTCTCCGCGCTGCTGGCCCGCGAGTGCGCCGCGGACGGAGCCCGCAGCGCCCTGGTCATCGGCACCGGAACCCAGGGCCGCCTCGCCCTGCCGTTCCTGCTCACCACGCTCCCGGACCTGGACCGGCTGATGCTGTTCGGCACCCACTCCGAGGGCGTCGCCGCCGTCCGGGAGCAGCTGCGCGGTCACTTCCCCGACCGCGACGTCGAACTCGTCACCGAGTTGCGAACTGCCGCCGCGGAGGCCGATGTCGTCGTCGCCACCGCCGGAGCCCACACGCCCGCCGCAATCGAGGCGGACTGGCTCAAGCCCGGCGCGCTGTCCATCCTCGTCGGCCACGGTCTGGCCCCCTCGACACTCCACCAGGCCGACCGCGTCGTCGCCACCAGCGAGGCGCAGATGAACGTCACCGGCACCGACATGGCCGACGCCGAGGGACGACTGCCCGCCGTCGACACCGAGTTCCCGCCCGTGCTCGCAGGTGTCGCCCCCGGCCGCCGGTCCGCCACGGAGCGGATCTTCGCCTACAACAGCGGCCTGGTCGTCACCGACATCGCGCTGGGCCACCGCTTCGCGCAACTGGCCCTCGCCCAAGGGCTCGGTACCGAGGTGCCGCTGTGGCAGTGAGCGAAACCCCCTGGCCCACCCTGCCCGTACTGCCCGACCCCGCCACGGACGCGGTCCTGGCCAGCGGACTGGTCGAGGAACTCTCCTACGCTTTCGGCGGCCCGTTCCACTTCCTGCTGCCGGACGCCTTCGACGCCAACCTGGCCGCGCTGCGGACCGTCATGGCCGAGGCCGATGTCGACGGGTTCGTGTACTTCGCGAAGAAGGCGAACAAGGCCGCCGTGTGGATCGAACGCTGCGCCGCGAGCGGCGCTGGTGTCGATGTCGCCTCCGTGGGCGAGCTCCGCGAAGCCCTCGGACACGGGGTGCGCGGCGAGCACCTCGTGGTCACCGGCCCGGCCAAGAGCGGGGAGCTGCTGCGGCTGGCGGTGCGGCACGGTGCGCTGATCGCCGTCGACGCACTCGACGAACTCGACACGCTCATCACGACAGCCCTGACCGGCGCGGTACGCCCGGCCAGGCTATTGCTGCGCTGCCTGCCTCCCGCCCAACCGCACAGCCGCTTCGGAATGAACGACGCCGAACTGAGCACCGCCATGGACCGCTGTGCGCGGGCAGGCGAGGCGGTGCGCATGGAGGGCTTCAGCTTCCATCTGTCCGGCTACGCCGTCCAGCCGCGCGCCGACCTCGCCGCGGACCTGGTGGCCCTGTGCCTCAAGGCCCGCGCCGTGGGCCTCGAAGCCGGCCGGATCAGCATCGGCGGGGGCCTGGCGGTCAGCTACACCGACGCCGACAGCTGGCACACCTTCCTCAGCGAGCAGCGGAGCGGTCACTACCACGCGGGCAAGTCGTTCGGCGCCGACGACTTCTACCCGTACCACTCCCCCGCCGCGGGCGCGGAGGCACTGCGCGCCCTGCTCGGCACCCGCCCCGAGGGCCACAGCCGCAGCCTCGCCGAACTGCTGCGTGAGGCCGGGGTCACCCTGCTGATGGAGCCCGGCCGCATGCTGCTGGACCGCGCCGGAGCGAGCGTGTTCCGGGTCCAGGGCGTCAAGGAACGGGACGGCTACCAGCTCCTGACCGTCGACGGCACCAGCCTGAGCCTGTCCGAGCAGTGGTTCAACAGCGAGTACCTGCCCGACCCACAGTTGCTCCCCCGGCACGCTGACGCGCCGGCAGGCACCTGGCCCGCCGCCATCGGCGCTGCGACCTGCCTGGAATCCGACATGCTCACCTGGCGGAAGATCCCCTTCCAGCGTCAGCCGCGCCCCGGGGACCTGCTGGTCTACCCCAACACGGCCGGCTACCAGATGGACTCCAACGAGTCGCCGTTCCACGACCTGGCCCTGCCGCCCAAGGTCGTCATCGACCGCACCGAACGCCCGCGTCCCCGCTGGCGGCTGGACAGGCACTTCTCCTGACCCGCGCCGCCCACCCTCAGCCCGACCCACAGGAGCATTCGATGCCCGGAGCACTTCAGCGCCCCGCCGTTGTCTCCCGCGTATCCGACCTCATCGGCTACACCCCTCTGTTGGAGCTGGCCGTCACCGAAACCGGCAGCCGCCTGCTGCTGAAGCTGGAGATGTTCAACCCCACCGGAACCGCGAAGATCCGCATGGCGCGCCAGATGGTCATCGACGCCGAGGAGCGCGGCGAGCTGCGGCCCGGCGGCCGGATCATCGAGTCCACCTCCGGGAACACCGGCCTCGGTCTCGCCGTCGTCGCCGCCGAACGGGGCTACACCTTCACCGCCGTCGTCGACAACCACGCCAGCGCCGACAAGCTGCGCGGAATGAAGGCCCTGGGCACCGAACTGGTCTACGTCGTCGACGACGGAACGGAGGAACTCGCCACCGCGGCCCGTGAGGAACTCGCCGAGGAAATGGCCCGCGGCAAGGACAACACCATCTTCACGGAGCAGCACAACAACCCCAGCAACGGTGTCGGCTACTTCCCTGTGGCCCACGAACTGGCCGAGGCGCTCGACGGCGACATCGACATCCTGATCGGAGCGGTCGGCACCGGCGGCTGCCTGTGCGGCACCACCCGCGAGCTGCGTACCCTCGTCCCCGACTGCACGACCATCGGCGTCGAGCCCAAGGGGTCCATCGCCTTCGGCGGCCCGGCGCACGACTACTACCAGTCGGGCACCGGCACCCCGGAGGGAGCGGAGATCGGGGCCCTGGTGGACTACGACCTCATCGACGAGGGCGTCAAGGTGGGCGACATCGAAGCCTTCGCCACCTGCCGCGCGCTCGCCAGGACCGGTCTGCTCATCGGCGGCTCGGCAGGCGGCGTCGTACACGAGGCACTGACCCGGCTGCCGGCCCTGCCGCCCAGCACGACTATGGTCGCGCTCGTCAACGACGGCGGCGAGAAATACATGGACACCGTCTTCAACGACGACTGGATGCAAGACCGCGGCCTCCTCGATCCCGCAGCGGAACGGGAGATCGAGGAACTCCTCACCAAACTCCGCAGGAACCGATAAGCCCATGCTGACCACACTGCTCCGCGACAGCCGCGCCCTGGCCTCCCTCGCCGTCCCGCTCATCCTCACCCAGCTCGCCCAGGTCGCCCTGACCACCACCGACACCGTGATGATGGGCCTGCTGGGCACCCGCGAACTGGCCGCCGGCGGCCTGGCGATCGTCATCTTCAACCAGCTGCGCACCATGGGCGTGGGTCTGGTCACCTCCGTCGGCAACCAGATAGCCTCGGCCGCCGCCCGCGGTGAGCGGGCCACCGCCGAGGCGGGCCGAGAAGGAGGAACCGGCCCCAAGGGAGGAGACGGAGAGGGGCACGAGGAAGTCCGGGCGATCGTCCGCGCGAGTCTGGCCGTGGCCACGCTCGCCGGTATCGCCGGAGCCGTCCTGCTGATCCTCCTCGGCCAGACCCTGACCTGGTTCGGCCAGGACGCCGAGATCGTCGAACTCACCCAGACCATGCTGCTGGCGCTGGCTCCGGGGCTGCTGCCCTGTCTGTGGTTCCAGGCCATCCGCCAGTTCACCGTCGGCATGCGACGCCCCCAGGCGCTCCTCCAGATCACCCTCGCGTCCATCGCCGTCAACGCGGGCCTCAACTGGCTGCTCATCCATGGGACCTGGATCCTGCCCCGCCTCGGCCTGACCGGCGTCGGCGCCGCCACCTCCACCGTGTACCTGCTGTCCTTCCTCGCCCTGTATGTGTCGGCGAAGAGGGACAGCGAGCTGGCGCCGCTGCTGTCCATGAACGCCGCGAAGGCCGACGCGGCCACCGTCAAGCGGCTGATCGGCCTGGGCGTGCCGATCGCGGCCACGTACGGCTCGGAAGCCGGGTTCTTCTCCCTCACCGCGCTGATGGCCGGCTCCTTCGGGCCTGCCGCGCTGGCCGCGCACACCGCGGTCAACCAGCTCGTGTACATCGTCTTCCAGGTGGCCGTCGGTCTGTCCCACGCGGCGTCCATCAACGTCAGCCGCGAGCTCGCCCTCGGCCGCGCCGACGACGCGCGCCGTATCAAGAACACGGCACTGGCGTGCGCGGCGGCGGTGATGGCGGTCGTCGGCATCGTCTACCTCGTCATGCCGCAGCTCGTGCTGGCCCCGTTCCTCGACTCCGGCTCCGACCGGGCGCTCACCATCGCCACCCACCTGCTCGTGGTCACCGCGTTCCTGCAGTTCTTCGACTGTGCGCAGAACATCGGTGTCGGACTCCTGCGCGGCCTCGACGACACCAAGAGCGGCTTCCGTATCACTCTCGTCGGCTACTGGGCCGTCGGCCTGCCCGCCGCCTGGCTCCTGGCCTATCCGCTGGGCCTGGACACCCTCGGCATCTGGCTCGGTCTCCTCACCGGCCTGGCCACGACCGCCATGCTTCTGCTGCGCCGGTACAGCCAGAGTCTCGTCGGCCGCGTCAGCGATCCCGTTCCCGCCTGAGCGTGGCCCCGACTGACCGGACCCCGGGGCTCGCCGCTGCGGGGTCCGGTCAGCTCTCCTCCGCCGCGAGCGCCGGAATGATGCCACCGGCGAGGACGGTGGCGCGGCGGCTGGGCGGCAGCCGGTGGCGCAGGGTGTACTCCTCACCGCGGGTGGTGTTGCGCACCCTCAGCACGGGTTCCGCCTCGTCGCCGAGGGCCGCGCGCAGCCCCTCGAAGTGCAGCTGGTCGTCGTGCTGGACGCGGTCGTAATCGGCCGGGTCGACGAACTCCAGGGGCAGCACACCGAAGTTGGTGAGGTTCTGCCAGTGAATGCGCGCATAGGACTTGGCGATGACGACGCGCAGGCCGAGGTAGCGGGGCGTGAGGGCGGCGTGCTCGCGGGAGGAGCCCTGGCCGTAGTTGTCGCCGCCGACGACGACGTGCGCGGCGACTGCGCTGTCCCCGCCGCTCTTGACGGCCGCCTCCTGGTGCTCGGTCGCGCGGGCGGGGTAGTCGGGGTCGAGCCGGGTGAAGGTGAAGGTGGCGAGCGCGGGAATGTTCGACCGGTGCGGCAGTGCCCTGGCACCTGCCGGGGAGATCTCGTCCGTTGACACGTCGTCGCCGGTCTTGAGCAGTACGGGTGCGTCCAGGGTGTCCGGCAGCGGATCGAGGTCGGGCAGTGCGGAGATGTTCGGGCCCCGGTCCAGCTGGACGTGGACCGCCTCCGCGGGGGGTGGCGGGGGCTCCAGCATCGCCTCGTTCGGTGGGAGACGGCGCAGGACTGGCAGCTCGGGCCGGTCCACGCCGGCGCGGGCCGCCCACTCGCGTGGATCGGTGACGACGCCGGTCAGCGCGGACGCGGTGGCGGTTTCCGGGGAGCACAGCCACACCGCGTCCTCCTCGGTGCCGGAGCGGCCGGGGAAGTTGCGGGGGAAGGTGCGCAGGGAGTTGCGGTTGGCTGCGGGCGCCTGGCCCATGCCGATGCAGCCGAGGCAGCCCGCCTGGTGGATACGGGCGCCGGCGGCGATCAGGTCGAACACGGCACCGGCTTTGCTGAGGTCCTGGAGGATCTCGCGGGAGGTCGGGTTGACGTCGAAGCTGACGCCCGGCGCTGTCTGCCGTCCCTTGGCCATGGCCGCGGCCACCGCGAAGTCCCGTAGCCCCGGATTGGCGGACGAGCCGACCACCGCCTGGTCACAGGGCTCGCCTGCCACCTCACGTACGGCGACCACATTGCCCGGGGAGGTCGGGCGGGCGATGAGGGGTTCGAGTGACGACAGGTCGATCTCGTCGTCCAGGTCGTAGCGGACGTCCTCGTCGGCGGCGAGCGGACGGTAGGCATCGGCACGGCCCTCGCTGCGCAGGAAGTCGCGCACTGCCTCGTCGGACGGGAAGACGCTGGTGGTGGCCCCCAGCTCGGCGCCCATGTTGGCGATCACGTGCCGGTCCATGGCGCTCAACGAGGCGAGTCCCGGGCCGTAGTACTCCAGGACCCGGTTGACGGCGCCCTTCACTCCGTGGCGACGCAGCATCTCCAGCACCACGTCCTTGGCGCTGACCCAGTCGGGCAGCTCGCCGGTGAGGCGGATGCCCCAGATCTCGGGCATGGTGATCCGCAACGGGCGCCCCGCCATGGCCAGCGCCACCTCCAGGCCGCCGGTGCCCACCGCGAACATCCCGAGCGAACCGGCCGCGCAGGTGTGGGAATCGGAACCGGCCATGGTCTTGCCGGGCAGACCGAAGTGCTGCATGTGCACGGGGTGCGAGACGCCGTTGCCCGGTTTTGAGTACCAGACGCCGAAGCGGCGCGCTGCCGAGCGGAGGAAGGCGTGGTCCTCGGCGTTGCGCTCGTCCGTCTGGAGAATGTTGTGGTCCACGTACTGGACGCTGACCTCGGTACGGACCCGGTCCAGGCCGATGGCCTCCAGCTCCTGCATGACCAGGGTTCCGGTGGCGTCCTGGGTCAGCGTCTGGTCGACGCGCAGACCGACCTGCGTACCGGGCTCCAGCCGGCCCTCGACGAGGTGCTCCGCCATGATCTTGTGGGCGACGCTGCCGTTGGTCCGGCGCTCGTCGCCCCCGTCCGCTCCGCCTCCGCGCACATCCGCCTCCGGTCCGTCGTGGCTTGCCCCGGCCGGGTACCAGTGCTCCGCGGAGTACCCGGTGCTTCCCCGACGATTCCTCTCGGACGGACGGCAGCCGGGATCCGAGAGCAGCCGCGGACAGGAAGCAGCTGTCCGACAGGCAGCCGGCCGGGAATCGTGCCAGCATGAAAAAGCATCTCCAGCGCCGGGTCCGTGACCATCGGCGCCACCGCCGAAGCCACCGGATCGGCGAACGCTGGAGCACCCCTCAGCAGTGAGATTCCTTTCGCCTGCACTCCGCAGCACAGGAATCTCTCAGCCCCCCATTCCCGAACTTGCCGGTTCCACGGTACGGGGTGAGCGTCCTGAAATCGGTTCGAGCACAGAGGAGCCCACGCATGCCCACGTTTCGGAATGAAGTGAACGACCCCGCGCAGCCGGAGGAAACAGCCATTGAGGGCGTGGCGCACGGTGTGAATTCCATCGCCGTCTTCGCCAAGGGCGAGGCGGTCGGCCTCCGGGGAGATGGCAAATCCTGGCACGGCGTGACAGGAATCAGCACGAGCACGACGGGCGGGGCCGGAGTCAACGGCACGGGCAACGTCGGGGTCCAAGGCGTGGGCCAGACCTGGATCGGCGTCTACGGGGAGACCCTGGCACCGTCGACCGCCGGAGCTTCCGGCGTGCTGGGAGAGGGCAAGGACGGCGGGGACGGAGTGAAGGGCCACGCCAACGGCCCCGGAAAAGCGGCAGTCATCGGCGTCCACCTCTCCGGCAAAGGCCCCGGAGTTTTCGGAAAGGGCGCACCGGCGGGCTTTTTCGAGGGGAACGTGGAGGTCACGGGCGACCTCATCCTGACAGGAGGGGACGTGGCCGAGCAGTTCGACGTGGCCCGGTCACCTGACACTGTCGACGATGTCGCTCCGGGGACGGTCGTCGTCCTCGATGACGAGGGCGCTCTCGCGCCATGCACACAGGGCTACGACTCATGTGTAGCCGGTGTGGTCTCCGGTGCGGGCGACCGTGTGCCGGCGCTCGTTCTCGACCGGCACGGAGACGTACGCGAAGGCGCTCAGCGGCGGGAGATCGCTGTCGTGGGCAAGGTGTGGTGCCGGTCGGAGGCGTGCGACCGGCCCATCAGAGTCGGAGACCTGCTCACCACCTCCTCGACTCCTGGCCATGCGATGGCCGCGGTCGACCGCGACGCGGCCTTCGGCGCGGTTCTCGGGAAGGCGCTGACTCCGCTGGATTCGGGCACAGGTCTGGTGCTGGCCCTCGTCGGCTTGGCGTGATCCGCCGCCAAGGCCGCCGAACCCCTTCACAGCAGGGCTGCTGAACTCTCAGCGGAAAGGACACCAACATGCCTGGGCTGCGCATTGCCATTCACAGTGCTCGCGACAGAGGCGTGCTGCCCCAGTTCCGCCCGGACGGAAATGTTCGCATGATGGCACGCGCCCTCGACCTGAGGGCGCCCATCTCCATGAGATCCCTCATCGGACTGCTCGACAGTCTGCATTTCGACCGGCCCGAGGAAGAGCCACCACCGCCACCGGTGCCGGAATCACCGACCCCACCGCACATCACGGTACGGAGCGAAGGGTCCGGTGCCGGCGCTGTCTTCACCGTGGAGGGAGACGGGTTCGCGCCGGACCGCGACGTCAGAGTAAGAGTCGTGGACGATGACTTGCAGGAGACAAATTTTCACAAGAGCGCCGACTCAGCGGGGAAATTGACAGCAAGTCAGTCAATTCCCTGCGTATCTGGGCTCACGCTGCACTTCAGTGCGACGGATGGCCGAGTGGTCCCGCCCAGCGTTGATCTCACGGGATTCTTGTGGAGCAATACCTTCAATATTTCCTGCCCCTGAACGGGAGGTGCCCTCAGTCCCCGGCGGTGACCTGGTAGAGCCACTGACCGGGGATGCGGCGCAGTCGGGTCCGGCGGGGTGTGGTGAAGCCGGCCGCAGTGAGCCAGGCCAGCAGTTGCTCGTCGGTGTAGACGGCGGCGCCCGAGCTGAGGTGGAACAGCAGGCCGAGGCAGCTGGCGGTGGCAGTGGGCCGACGTCGCCGGGCCGGGGAGGCCAGCAGGTCCAGGACGGCGAGGGTGCCGCCGGGCCGCAGGGCGGCGTGCAGCCGCCGGAAGAGCGCGGCTGCCTCGTGCTCGCGCAGGTGGTGCACGAGGTTGAGGCAGAGCGCCATGTCGTATCCGCTGCCCAGGTCCGCCGTACGGACATCCTGCGCACGGTGCTGCACGAGATGTCCGTACCCCGCACCGGCGATGATGTCCCGGCCCACGGCCACACTGCCGGGCAGGTCGACGACGGTCGCCCGCAGCGGCGGGTGTCTGCGGCACAGCTCGGCGGCGAACCAGCCGTGCCCGCCTCCGACGTCCAGCACCCACCGTGCGCCCTTCGGCACATCCAGCGCCCTGACCAGCTCCGGTGCGCTGAAGCGGGCCAGTTCGTACTGCCCGGTGATGTACTCCCGCCAGTACGGGTCCGCTGCCGGCCGGGTGTGGTGGTCGGCCGGAGCGCCGCCCCTGGCGGTGTCGGAGAGCGAACTCCACCACGCCCAGTAGTCCTGGTGGCTGGCGACGAAGTGGCTGACGGAGGAAGGGGAGCCCGGCAGCAGCCAGCGCCGGGCCCGCCGGGTGGGCCGGTACCGCCCCCGGCGGAGCCGCACGTACCCCAACGCATGCAGGGACTCCAGCAACAGCCGGACCGTCTCCGGGCGCAGGGACAGCGCAGTCGCCAACTCCCCGGCGTCCGCGGGCCGTCGGGCCAGCTGCTCGACCAGGCCGAGCCGGGCCGAGGCGACCAGCACCCCGGACAGCGCCATGCCGCCCATCGACTCGAAGGCCGGCATCGGCGCGATCCGGCAGCGCAGGGCCAGCCGTTCCTGCCACGTCTCACCGTGCACCGCGATCCGCATGGGACCCTCCCTCTCTCCTCATCGGGCGAGTTGCCTCACGACGCCGCTGAAGAGCCCGGGCAGCGCGGTGCAACCGGGCAGCAGCAGGGGCCGCAGCGCGGTGCGTGAGGTGCCGGCGACCAGTGCCCGGGTCAGCAGCCGGGCGCTGCGGGTCAGTTGGTGCCACTGCCGCTCGTAGCGGTACGGGTCCTCGGCGAGCAGTGCCGCCACGGCCGCCTCGGCCTGGGCCAACGCCAGTCCCACCCCCTCGCCGGTGAGGGCGTCCTCATACCCGGCGGCATCCCCCACCAGCAGCACGCGCCCCATGACGCGCTGCCGTGGGTACTGCCGTAGCGGGCCTGCCCCGCGCACCGGGGAGGCCGCGACAGCCGGGGCGAGGCGGGCGGCCAGCTCGGGAAAGCAGCGCAGGAGCCCGGCGTAGGTGTCGGCCCCCGCGCGCACCGACCGACCGGCACGGCGTGGCCGATCGGGGCGGTAGAGCACCGCGACGCCCACCAGTTCCGGGCCGACGGGGGTCACATACGCCTCGGCTGCGGGCGCCCAGGTCACCTCCACGGCGTCCGTCCAGGGCGCCACCCGCCAGTGCCGGCGCACACCGAAACGGCGGCTGGATCCGTGCCGGACGGGGATGCCCAGCGCCCTGCGCACCGGCGAGTGCAGCCCGTCGGCCGCGACGAGCCAGCGTGCCCGTACGCCCGCCGCGCTGACGCCCTGTCCGTCCTGGGCGACCGCGGTCACCCGCGTCCTGGACCAGACGGCCCCCGCAGCGCGGGCCGCTGCCGTCAGCGCACTGTGCAACTCGGTGCGGCGGACGCCCAGTCCGGCCGGCGCCCCGGAGGTGTCTCCCTCGAATTCGGCCCGCGCCGACCGGCCGGCCAGGTCGCGGTACTCGATCCCGGCCAGCGGCATTCCGTGGGGCCGTACCCCCAGCGCGGCCAGCCGTCGTACGCCGCCGGGCAGCAGACCCTCGCCGCACGCCTTGTCCACCGGTGCGGCCCGGGGTTCGCAGATCAGCACGGACAGCCCCGCGCGAGCGGCGTGGACGGCGGTGGCCAGCCCCGCCGGGCCGCCACCGGCGACGAGCACGTCGCAGTCGAACGTACCGCTCACCGCGCGAGCTCCAGGGCGGCGTTCTCCACCCGGAGCCGCACCGTCAGCACCGCGGCGTTGACCACGGTGAAGGCCAGCGCGGTCAGCCAGGCCGAGTGGACCAGCGGGAGCGCGATCCCTTCGACGGCCACGACGAGGTAGTTCGGGTGGCGCAGCCATCTGTACGGGCCGCGGGTGCTCAGCGCCAGTCCGGGGACGACGATGACGCGGGTGTTCCAGCACGGCCCCAGCGACCTCACACACCACCAGCGCAGCACCTGTGCGACCGCTGTCACGGCCAACGCCGGCCACCCCAGAGCGGGTACGAACGGGCGGTCGCAGAGGCCGGTTTCGACGACCGCCCCGGCCAGCAGCCCGGCGTGCACCACGACCATGACCCGGTAGTGCCGCCGCCCGCGCTCCACCCCTCCCCTTGCACGGGCCCAGCGCGCGTGCCGCACCGAGACCAGCAGTTCCGCCAGCCGTTCCACGGCCACGCCGCACACGAGCGCGAGATGCCACGGAGCGACGAGGAACGCGGCGGAGCCCCCGTTCGCGACACCGGTCATGGCGTGGACCTCCTGACAGCACCGGTCATGGCGTGGACCTCCCGGCGGCAGGGGACGAGCAGCGTGCCAGGGCAGCGCCCGGGCGGGGGCGGTCAGCCGGTCGGCGGCATGGCACGCGAGGCCAGGCCGCGCGGTGCGGGCCCGTGCCGTGACCGCCGGTCCCGGGAGGCAGCGCTCCGGACGGTCGCGCTCCGGTGGAGCCGCGGTCGCAGTGCGACTCAGGCCGCCGTGAACAGCAGTGCCGCATTCTGGCCGCCGAAGCCGAACGAGCAGGTCAGCGCGGTCTGCGCGGCCACCGCACGCGGCCGGTGAACCACCAGGTCCACGCCCAGTTCCGGGTCCGCGTCGAAGATCTCCGCGGCCGGAGGCAGGCGCTGGTGTTGCAGAGCGAGCACCGTCGCGGCCGCCTCGATGGCGCCCGAGGCGCCCAGCGCGTGCCCGGTGAGGCCCTTGACCGCCACCACGGGCGGAGCCGCGTCGCCGAAGACCCGGTCCAGGACCGCGGCCTCCACCCGGTCCCCCTCCACCGTGCCCGTGCCGTGTGCGTTCACATGGCCCACCTCCCTGGCCGGGCAGCCCGCATCGGCCAGCGCCGCGCGCACCGCGTCCTCCGCACCCTGGCCCCGGGGATGGGGCGCGGTCGGATGGTGGGCGTCGGCGGAGGCGCCGTAGCCGCGCAACCAGGCGCGTACGGGTGCCTGCCGGCGCCGGGCGTGCGCCGCCGACTCCAGGACGAGGACGGCCGCGCCCTCGCCCAGGACGAAACCGTCCCGGTCGCGGGCGAACGCGCACGACGTCGGTCCCTCCCCGGAGGCGGCGGCGGACAGCACACCGAGTTGACCGAATCCGGTCGCGGTCATCGGGTCCCGTCCCGACTCGCTGCCGCCGGCGAGCACCACGTCGCAGCTGCCCGAGCGCACCAGGTCGCGGGCCACCCCGAGAGCTGTGGCGCCGGAGGCGCAGGCGCTGCTCGTCACGAAGTTGGGGCCGCGTACGCCCAGATCGATGGCGATCTCACCGGCGGCCATGTTGGGCACGCTGCGCGGCAGTGCGGCGGGCGAGACCCGGTGCGCATGGCCCCGCGCCAGGTGCGCGTACTCCTGCCCGTAGCCCTGGAGGCTGTTGCTCCCAACGCCCAGCACGACACCGACCCGCTCGGCGCGGGCGTCCGCCGGATCCAGCTCGGCGTCCACGACCGCCCGACGTGCGGCGACCAGCGCCAGTTGCGCGAAGCGGTGAAGCCGTCGGCTCAGGCGCCCACCGAGCTCCTTCTCCGGCTCGAACCCGGCGGCCTGGCAGGAGTAGCTGCACCGGAGCGCGGTAAGCAGCGGGTCGGGGGCTGCGGTGGGGCGCCCCGTGCACAGCCGGTCCCAGAACTCCCCCGGGCCGCCGCCTGCCGCCGTGACCAGCCCGAGTCCGGTGACGGCGACCTCAGTGCGGTGCATGCCGGCCTTCGGGGCGCGAGGGAGTGGACGACAGAGAGACCTCGGTGGCGGGCTCGGCGGCCTCGCGCACCGCCCTCTCCAGCGTCCGGGCGGCCTCGGCGAGTGTGGCGTCCTGGTCGATGTCGCGGAGGTCGGCGGGGCGTTCGAGCCCCAGGTCGTTCTCGACCGTCACGAGCAGTTCCAGCAGCGCCAGCGAGTCCACTTCCAGCTCCCGGAAGGTGCGCTCGGGAGAGATCTCCTCGGGGGCCACGGCGAGCTGCTCGGACAGGAGTGCGCGCAGCCGGTTCTCCAGCTCGGTGGGGCAGAGGGACATAGGCACCTTCTCTCGGTTGGGGTGAGCCGACAGCGCGTCCGTCACCAGCGCAGCAGCACCAGTTCACTGGCGAACCCGGGGCCCATCGCGGTGAGCAGGCCGGTGGCGCCGGGTGGCGGGGGCTCGGCCAGCGTCCGGCGGAGTACGTCGAGCACCGAGACGGAGGAGAGGTTGCCCTGATCGGCCAGGGAGCGCCGGGTGTTCGCCAGCGCGTCGGCCGGCAGCCCGAGCCCGCGCTCGACCGCCTCGATCACCTTCGGCCCACCGGGGTGGCAGACCCACGCCGCCACGTCCGTGGTCCGTAGCCCGTGCTCGGCGAGGAAGCCCTCCACATCGGCCGGAAGTTCGCGCTCGGCGAGCGCCGCCACGTCCGGCGAGAGGACGAACTCGAATCCGGTGGTGCCGATCTCCCACCCCATGACCGAGCTCGTCCCGGGGTAGAGCCTGCTGCGTGCCGCGAGCACCGCGGGGCCGGGGCGCTGCGGCTCCCGTTCGGCCCCGGTGGCGACGACGGCGGCGGCGCCGTCCCCGAACAGACTGATCGCCACCAGGTTCGCCGGCGCGGGGTCGCCGCGTTGCACGGTGAGCGAGCACAGTTCGACGGCCAACAGCACCGCGACCTGGTCCGGGTAGGCGCGTAGATGGTCGTGGAGCCGGGCCACACCGGCCGCGCCCGCCGCGCACCCCAGACCGAACAGCGGCAGCCGCTTGACGTCCTCCCGCAGTCCGAGCCGCCCCGCCAGCCGGGCTTCCAGCGAGGGGACGGCGAGACCGGTAACCGTCGTACTGACCACCAGATCGACTTCTTCCGGAGCCACCCCCGCCGCCTGCAGGGCCTCGCGGAATGCCTGTTCGCCCAGGTCGAGTGCGATGGTCTGCCACGCCTGGTTGGCCTCGGTGAACCCGGCGAGGTCCAGGTACTTCTCCAACGGCAGCGCCATGTTCCGCATGCCCACGCCCGCGTTCCGGGAGATCTGGGCGAGCATGCGGCGCGCTACGGGCAGCTCCTCCAGGCACACGTCCGCGAACGCCTCGGTGATCTCCGCCTGCGGATAGCGGTGCGGGGGTACGGCCAGTGCCGTCCCGGCGATCCGCGGTGCTCCCGCCGTCCGCGTGCGCACGGGGTACTGCGGCTCCAGGTCTTCACCGTCGTGGACGCTCGTGTGCATACGGCCTGGCCTCGGTAGGCAGTGGAATGCTGACCCCACCTTAGATATGACATATCCCGATTCGCGGATTTTCCCACCATTGACCGCGCGGCTCGCTGAATCGGAGGACCGCGCCCCGTCAGGGGCGTGGGGGAACTGCGCGACAAGCCATGGGGGTACCTCCCTGCTCGAAGAGCTTGGGGGACCACCCGCACCCCGCAAGCGACGGGCAGGGGCACCCCCTGACCGGAAGAACGGCGAGCCTCACCCCGGGCCGGCGTCGACGGTCTCCACAGCGACGCCGAGGGCACGCAGAGCGGCAAGCTCCTCAGCAGGTGTGGCGTCGTCGGTGACGACCCGTTGATAGAGCGCGGCGGTGCCGTAGGCATACGTGGCGGTCTTGCCGAACTTGGAGTGGTCGGCCAGCAGCAGGGCCGTACCGGCGGCGGCGAGCATGGCCTCCTTGACCTCGGCGTACGCACGCAGCGGGTGGAAGAGCCGGCCTTCCCGCACGGCAGTGGCCGACATCAGCGCCAGGTCGGCGTGGAGGCGGGCGAGCGCACGGATGACGTCAGGACCGGTGCAGGAGTTGAACTCGCCGTGGTAGTGGCCGCCGAGCAGGGTGACGGTCACCTCGGGTGCGGCACCGAGGCGCTGGGCGAGGCCGACGGAGTTGGTGACGACGGTGAGCTGATCGATCCCGGCCAGCATGTCGGCCAGCGGGAAGAGGGTGGTGGAGTCGTCGATCAGCAGCGTGCTGCCGGGCGTGATCCGGGTCGCCGCGGCGGCGCACATGGCGGTCTTGGTGGCGAGGTGCGTGCCCTCCCGGAAGCGGGTGGCGGTCTCCATGGTGAGGGCGGGGAAGGCCACGGCCCGCCCGCGCGCCTTTTGCAGCAGGTGGCGGGCGGCCAGGTCGTCGAGGTCCCGGTGCATGGTCATGAGGCTGACGTCGAACCGGGCGGCCAGGTCGTCGATACGGGTCTCACCGTGTTCGGCGACGAACTTCAGGACGTCCTGTCGGCGCTGCTCGACGGCGGCCTGGGACAGCCGTGGCCTGGCCGGCACGTGGCGCTCCTTCCCGTCCGCTCGCCGCTGCGACCGCTGGTTTGTCGTCAACTCGGCTGCGGACACACTAGGGGTTTGACCGTCGTACGGTCCCGGGCGGCGGCGGTGAGGGAGTCCTCCGCCGCCTCCAGCCCGTATCGGTGCGTGATCAGCCGGTCCAGCTCCACTTCGCCCGAGGCGGCCAGCGCGATGGCGGTCGGCCAGGTGTTGGCGTAGCGGAAGGTGCCGGTGACCTCGATCTCGAAGTTTTGCACATGGGCGAGCGGCAGCGGGATGGTGTCGCCGCCCATCCCGACCAGCACGGCCCGCCCCGCACGGCCCACCGCGCGGATCGCCTCCTCCGCGACGGCGGGGACACCGGAGCACTCCAGCAGGATGTCGGGCTCGTACCCGGTGTCGGCGAGCCGTGTGGAGCGGACGTCCACGGTGGCGGTGGCGCCCAACTGCCCGGCCAGGTCGAGGCGGTGGGGTGCGACGTCGGTGACGACGACCTCCGTGGCGCCGAAGGCGCGGGCGGTCTGCGCCGCGACCAGCCCGATGGGGCCGGCGCCTGTGACCAGGACGCGGGAGCCGGGGCCGACCCGGCCCTTGCGGGACGCCCACACCCCTACGGACAACGGTTCCAGCAGCGCCGCGGTCTCGGCGGTGAGCGGATCGGGCACGGGGTGGGCGAAGTCCTCGTCCACGGCGACGTATTCGCACAGGGCGCCGTCGACGGGCGGCGTGGCGTAGAAGGAGACGTCGGGGCACAGGTTGTAGCGGCCCCGGCGGCACTGGGCACAGCGGGCGCAGGGCACGCCCGGTTCGAGGGACACCAGTTGCCCGACCTGGTGGCGGGAGGTCTCCGGGCCGAGGGCGACCACTGTGCCGCCGGGCTCGTGGCCCAGCACCATGGGGGCGCGGACGACGAAGTCGCCGATCCTGCCGTGCTGGTAGTAGTGGACGTCGGAGCCGCAGATGCCGACCGCTTCGACGCGGACGAGGACCTGTCCGGGCCCTGGCCCGGGCACCGGGCGCTCCTGGATCTCCAGTTGCCCGGGGCCACGCAGGACGGCGGCCCGCATGGTGGCGGGGACGTGCGAGGGGAGGGCGGTGGCGGTTCCTGCAGTCAGGTTCCGATCGGTCGTGTTCCGAGCGGTCGTGTTCCGAGCGGTCATTCTCCGGTCACGGCTCCCATGGTCAGGCCGGTGACCAGCCACCGGCGTACGGCAAGGCCGACGAGCATCATCGGGACCACGACGACGGTTCCGATGGCGGTCAACTGCCCCCAGTCGATGCCGGTCTGGGTGACCAGCTGGCTGGCGGCGATGGGCAGGGTCTGGGTGTGCGGCCCGCCGAGCACGAGCGCGAAGGCGTAGTCGTTCCAGGAGAAGACCAGGCACAGCACGAAGGTGGTGACCAGGCCCGGGCGGGTCAGCGGCAGGATGACGTACCGGAACGCCTGCCAGGGGGTGCACCCCGCGACCTGCGCCGACTCCTCCAGGGACGGGGGCAGTTCGGCGAAGAAGGCGCTCAGCAGCCAGATCGCGAATGGCAGGTTGAAGCTGAGGTAGGCCAGAACGAGTCCCGGCACGGTGTCGATCAGCCCGAGGAAACGGAAGATCAGGAAGATCGGCAGGACGACGGCCGCGATCGGCGCCATCCGCGTGGAGATGATCCAGAACGACAGGTGCTGCTTGCCGCGCATCCGGGTGCGGGCCAGGCCGTAGCCGGCGAGCGCGCCCAGCGCGGTGGCCAGCAGCGCGGAGAGGCCGGCGGCCAGGATGCTGTGGTTGAGGTAGGGCCACAGGTTGTTGGCGCCGCTGAACAGCTTGCGGTAGTTGTCCAGCGTCGGGCTGAACCACACGTCCGGGGTGGGCGCGGTGACGGAGGCCGTCGGCTTGACGGAGGACAGCAGCATCCAGCCGAGCGGGACGAGCGTCCAGACCAGGGCGACGGCGACGGCCAGGCGTACGACGGTGCGAGAGGTGCGGGTGCCGCGTTCCAGCGGTCCCATGGCGGAGACGCGGGCACGGCTCGTGGGGCGGGCTCCCGTATCGGCGGCGGGGCGCGCGTCGGGGGCGGTTGCGGGGGCCGGGGCAGCGGTGGTCATCGGGCCGGCTCCTTCCGTTCGAGAAGGCGGACGAAGTAGCGGGCGACCACCGTGGTGACGGCCAGCATCAGCAGCCCGGTCACGGCCGCGTAGCCGAAGTCGAAGAAACGGAACGCGGTCTCGTACAACTTGACCGACGCCGTCTTGGTGGCATCCGCGGGACCGCCGCCTGTGGTGTTCCAGATGATGTCGAAGTACCGCAGCGCGTCCATCGAGCGGATCAGCAGCGCGACCAGCAGCACCGGGGCGATGGACGGCAGCACGATGTGGCGCAGCATGCGCGGCAGGCCCGCGCCGTCGAGGGACGCGGCCTCCAGCACCGAGGACGGTACGGAGGTCAGGCCCGCCAGCGCGATCAGGGTGACGAGCGGGGTCCACTCCCAGATGTCCATCAGGGTCACGGCGGCGAACGCGGTCGTCTTGTCGGCCATCACATCGCCGTGATAGCCCAACTGGCTCAGCAGCCAGCTGTACAGACCGAAGGTGGAGTCGGTGAGGAACCGGCCCAGCAGACCGACGATGACCGGCGCGACGAACATCGGGAGCAGCAGCAGGCTCAGCGCGGCGTTACGGCCGCGCCGCAGTCGCCACAGACATACGGCGAGCGCGGTCCCCAGCACCATTTCGCCGCCCACCGTGAGGACGAAGTACCCGGCCGTGCGCGCCCACGCCCAGGCCATGTCGGGGTCGCTGAACAGGCGCGTCCAGTTGTCCACGCCGACGCCTTCGAGGCGCAGGCCGCCCAGCAGGTGGACGCGGGCGAAGCTCATGGCGATCACTGCTGCGAGCGGCAGCAGCGACACCGCGGCGAGCAGCAGCAGCCCGGGCGCCATCATCCGCCCGGTGAAGCCGGGCAGCGGGTTGCGCGGGCGGTGAGCGGAGCCGCCGGGCCGGTGCGTACGGCGCGAGGCGTCCGGACGACCCGTCACATGGGCCTTTGCGGGAGTGGAGGACACGGTCAGTTCACCCACCCTCGGGCCGTGATGCGGTCGATACGTCCGGCGGCTGCCTTCATCGCCGCGGCGGGTGAGGCGTCACCGGCGAGCATGCCGGACAGCTGTGTGTAGATGGCGGTGTCGCACTCGCCCCACATCGGGATCTTCGGCCGCAGCCCGATGTTCGCGGTCTTCCAGGCTGCTGTGACCGCCTGGGCCGAGAGCATGTTGGGCATCTTCGAGGGCCGGCGCTCGGCCGCGACGACGCTCGGCAGCTCGTATACGGAAGTACGGGTCGGGGTGCCGCCGCCCACCTTGCTGGCCAGGTTGGAGACCTGGGTCTTGGGCGCGGTCGCCCAGTTCAGGAAGAGCCAGGCGGCCTGCTGTCGCCGGGCGGGGATGACGTCCGAGATGGCGATCCCGGTGCCGCCGTACATCCCGGCCGAACGGGCAGGGCCCTTCGGCAGCCTGGCGTAGCCGACCTTGCCGGGCAGGGCCGCCTCGTTGGAGGCGGCGTACTCGTGCCAGTTGGGGCACATCGCGATCCGGCCGGCCCGGAAGGCGGCGCCGAGCCCGTCCCAGTCCCAGGTGCGGGAGCCGGGGTCGGCGATGCGCAGCAGCCGGTGGTAGAACTCGGCACCCGCGATCGCCTCCTCGGAGCCCAGCAGGCACCGTCCGGGGTCGGTGGTGCCGAGCCGCCCGACCCGTGGACCGTCGGCGAAGTAGTCGCCGCCGTAGGCCCACAGCAGGTTGGAGAAGTCGCACATCAGCGAGTCGTGCTGCTTGGCCTGGTGGCCAGTGCCGTAACGCACCTCCCTCGCATGGGAGTTGAACCACTCGGCGATCGCGTAGTACTGCTCCCAGGTCGAGTTGTCGGACGGTGTCGGGTCGAAGCCGAGGTCGTCCGCCATGCGTGCGCCGTACTTGGCGAACAGGTCGGCACGGTACTGCCACACCATGGTGGGGCAGTCGTAGGGCAGCGCCAGCACCTTGCCGCGGTCCTCGAAGCGGCCCGCGGCGTCCAGATGCGTGGAGATGAAGTCCCCGAAGCCGCCGCCCGACAGCCGGGGCAGGGAGGAGTCCTCCTGGAAGCGGCGCAGATCGGCGAAGGCCGGCGCGTAGGGCGCCAGGACCAGATACGGGTCCGCGTAGATCACGTCGTACTCGCCGTTGCCGGAGGCGAAGTCGAGGGCGACCTTCTGCGCCAGCGCCGACAGTTCCAGCGTCACGATGTTGACGCGGATGCCGGTCAGCTCGGTGAACGGCTTCAGGTCGGCCGCGATCGCGGCGGTCGGGGCGGTGTTCTCGGAGATGAAGTTCAAGGTGGTGCCGGCGTACCGCTTCCAGGGCGTGGCGTCGGCGTCGAGAACCGCGTCCGGCCGACGACCCGCACAGGCGGTGAGCAGCCCCGCGGTCCCGGCCGCCGCGGCCCCTCGCAACACGGCGCGACGGCTCGGTCCCGGCGGCGCCGGTGGTCTGGCTGACAGGAGAAATGGCATGACAGTGCTTCCCTTGGGCCGGTTCGACGTGCGCGAACATCCGCGGGAAGCATTGTTAGCAGAAGAGCAATGGCTTGTTAACACATCTTGCGTGAAGTTTCTGAGATCGAGACCGTCCCAGTGTTTCGACTCATGTCAAAATAGAGACTGCCCCGACAACCGCCTGATGGTGAGCCACCCCGATCCGTCGACGTCGTCCGCGTGCCCGGCCGGGTCGACGCCGGGTTACGGCAACTGATCGCCCGCACGGCCGCGTTCGTCGCGCGGCGTCAGGAGCCGGATCGGGCGCCCGTGAACCGCGCACGCCAGGCCAGCGCGACGTAGACGAGACCGATCAGTACCGGGACCTCGATCAGCGGGCCGACGACGCCGGAAAGAGCCTGGCCTGAGGTGACGCCGAACGTGGCGATGGCCACGGCGATAGCCAGCTCGAAGTTGTTGCCCGCCGCGGTGAAGGCGAGCGTTGCCGTACGGTCGTAGGCCAGGCCCAGCCCCTTGCCCAGGGCGAACGTGCCGAAGAACATCAGCGCGAAGTACACCAGCAGCGGCAGCGCGATCCGTACCACGTCCAGCGGCTGGGAAGTGATCGTCTTCCCCTGGAGGGCGAAGAGGACCACGATCGTGAACAGCAGCCCGTACAGCGCCCACGGGCCGATCCTCGGCAGGAATCGCTCTTCGTAGCCGGTACGGCCCAGCTGCTTCTCGCCCAGGCGCCGGGTGAGGAATCCGGCCAGCAGCGGGATACCGAGGAAGACCAGCACATTCAGGGCGATGTGCCATACGGAGACGTCGAGTCCTTCCCCGTCGCCGAGGCCCAGCCACTGCGGCAGCAGGTCGAGGTAGAACCAGCCGAGGAGACCGAACGCGATCACCTGGAAGACGCTGTTGAGCGCGACCAGAACAGCGGCTGCCTCCCGGTCGCCGTAGGCCAGGTCGTTCCAGATGATGACCATGGCGATGCAGCGCGCGAGGCCGACGATGATCAGCCCGGTGCGGTACTCGGGGAGATCGGGGAGGAAGGTCCAGGCCAGGGCGAACATCACGGCCGGGCCGACGACCCAGTTGATGACCAGTGAGGAGACCATCAGCCGCCGGTCGCCGGTGACGGCGTCCAGCTTGTCGTAGCGGACCTTGGCCAGCACCGGGTACATCATGACCAGCAGGCCGATCGCGATGGGCAGGGAGATCCCGCCGATCTCGATCTTGCTCAGGGCGTCGCCGAGCCCGGGGACGAGCCTGCCCAGTCCCAGGCCGGCGCCCATGGCCAGCAGGATCCATACCGCCAGGAAGCGGTCCAGGGTGGACAGCTTCTGGACGATCCCGGTCTCGGCCGGATCAGCGGCTGCGGCGGGTGCCGTGGCTTCCGTCCTGGTCACGGGCACGACCTCTTCCGGTCGGTGGCGATCGTGGTGCGGGCGGTCTCGGCGAGCGCGGTGAAGGCGCCGGCCAGCGACTCCAGGACCTGCGGACGCAGCTTGTAGTAGGTGAAGCGGCCACACGGCTCGGTCTCCACCACACCGGCCTCCCGCAGCACCTTCATATGGTTGGAAAGATTCGTCTGCCGCGCCCCTGTCTCCTCGACCAGGTGCGTCGTGCACAGGGTCTCGTGGGCGAGCAAGGAGACGATCCGAAGCCTGAGCGGGTCGGCCAGCACCCGTATCACGTCAGCATCGACTGAAGTCAGCATGCGCTGATATTGTCACATCACCACTCACTGATACCAACCGGCGTCGAGGTCGGCGGCGGACGACGCCGTCGCACAGAGCAAGTCGTACGGACGGGGTCGTACGGGCAAGGTCGTACGGGCGAAGACGTACCGGCGAAGTCGTACTGACGAAAGAGAGCGATCACCATGGCCGCTTCCACGGACAAGCCTTCCGTCCTGTTCGTCTGTGTCCACAACGCCGGTCGCTCGCAGATGGCCGCCGCCTGGCTGGCCCACCTGGCCGGCGACCGCGTCGAGGTCCGCTCCGCCGGCTCCGCGCCGGGTGCCGAGGTGAACCCGGCGGCGGTCGAGGCGATGGCCGAGGTCGGCATCGACATCTCCGCCGAGGTGCCGAAGCTGCTCACCGTCGACGCCGTCCAGGAGTCGGACGTGTGCATCACCATGGGCTGCGGCGACGCCTGCCCCGTCTTCCCCGGCAAGCGCTACCTCGACTGGCAGCTGGACGACCCGGCCGGTCAGGGCGTCGAGGCCGTCCGGCCCATCCGCGACGAGATCAAAGCCCGCGTGGAGCGCCTGATCGCCGAGATCGCCCCGTCAGGCACGGCCTGAATGCCGACGTTCACGCACCCTGGCCACCGCCGGCATTCAGCAGGCGATCGGCGAGGCGAGGGGCCTGGCGGCATGGTTGTTCGTCTGCGCCGGGTCGGCAGCGGCCACAGACGCCGGTCAGTTCGAGGGTGTGCTCCAGTTCCGTGAAGCCGGTCGCCTCCGCGAGGCCGGCCGCCCACTCCTCGACGGCCTCCGCGTCGACGGACTGACTGCGGCCGCAGCAGCGGCAGATCAGATAGTGCCGGTGCTCGGCGGTCGGCCTGTGCAGATACAGGCGCTCGCCGCCCTCGTCGCGTACGACGTCGACGAGCCCGGCGCGGTCGAGTTCGCGCAGAGTGCGGTAGACGGTGGTGAGCCCGACAGTGCTGCCGGAGTCCAGCATCAGGGCATGGAGTTCCTGCGCGGAGACGAATTCGCGGCAGCGGCCCAGCACATCGAGCACAGCCCGCCGCTGCCGCGTGCTGCGCATGCCCGCCGCACCGGCCGGATCCTTCGGCCTTTCCTCCGCTTCGCCCATTCCTGGACTCCTCAGTTCGACCAGCGCCTCGTCGCGGCCATGTTAAGTGAACATGGTTTTCAAGAACAGCTTACCTCTCTCCCTCCACAGAGGGTCCAACAGGGTTGCGGAGCGGGTGAGGGCGCGGGCGGCGACGGTGCAGCGGTGGGCGAGTTGCTCGACCTGGTGGTGGAAGGCAGCGGCCTCCGGGCCCGTCCAGTCGACGGCGGCGGCACTCGCCCGGAGTCGTTCGGCGTGCGCGTGGAGGGCTGCGGCGTGGGCGCGCAGTTGGGACGCGGGGGCATTCGGGTCCTCGGGGGCTGTGCGAGGGGTGGGAAGAGTGGCCGGGGACGAGGGCGGGGGCGATGACGAGGGCGGGGGCGGGGGCGTCACAGCTTCCTCCAGGGAGCGAAGGCGTTGGTCACTCCGTCCAGGGCGGGGGCGAGTTCGGGGTGGTGGCGCAACAGGACGCGGATCATGCCGTTGCGGTCGATCCACTCCAGCCCTTCGGGGGTGTAGATCTCGGGCCGGTAGTCGGTGGTGAAGAAGCGGTCGCTCTTGAGGCGCCGGCTGGCCATGAGGATGAAGATGCGGAACAGGGAGTCGCTGAAGCCGAAGCCTGCGGGGCGGGGCTCGACGAGGTTGCCGACGAGGGTGTCGACGCGGTCGAGCCTGCCCTCGTAGAGCTCTTCGAGCAGCGGGGTGTCGGTGGGGTGGCCGCCGGTGAGTTCTTCGAAGGAGGCGACGGGGCGCTTGCGGAGCATCTTCCGATAGGCGTTGTAGCGGGGGATGCCGCGTTCCCGGTCGCGGAGGATGTCGACGGTGCCCAGATCGATGTGTTCGCCGGTGAGCCGGACCAGATCGCGCAGCGCGTCGGGGTGGTTGTGCAGGACCAGGGCGCCGGGGTTGGCGGTGCCGAAGCTGTAGAACAGGTCGCTCATACCGTGCGCTTCGATCGCGCTGCGGGTGGTGGCGCCCTGCATGTCGTCGAAGCCGATCGTCTCGCCACGGCGGCCCGAACGGTGGTCGCGTAGCGTCAACTCGTCCGGGATGAGGGGATGGAGCCGGTACGCGGAGACGAACTCCTCGGTCATGGAGAACGGTGCGGCGTGGTGGTCGGTCGGAGAGCCGAGGATGCCGCTGAGCATTTCACCCTGGCCGATACGGCCGTACTTCCTGCGGATCCAACGGGGCAGTACGCCATACCAGTTGGCGTTCATCGCGCGGTGCAGTACGGGCGTGTCGAGGATGCCAGGGGTCCACTCCACCGTGTGGATCTTCGCCATCAGAGCGGTGTTGACGAGCCGGGCGGTGTGGAAGAGCCGTTCGTCGTCCCAGGTGCGGTAGTGGGAGTGCAGGTAGTCGCAGATCGCGTTGTGTTCCTTGGCGAACAGTGTGTGCAGCAAGGAAAGGCCGGCCCAGTAGTCGCTGTTCATCCCCGTGGCGTCGAGGCAGGACATGCCCGGCCTGGGGTCGGCCGGCAGTCGGCCGTCCTGGACGATGAGCTGTCCCAGCTCGCCGGTACGCAGCGAACGGCAGCGTTCCTCGGACGAGCCGTAGAGCTGCGAACCGTCCCACCAGTGCGTGACGGTGTTCTCGTATGTGGGCGGGGCGTCGGGGGTGGTGTGCGCGACCGGGTCGGGGCGGGTGCGGTTGACGCGCATTGGGCACTCCCCCGCCCAGTCGTCGTCCTCGGCCAGCGGCACGGTGAACGGTTCCGCTTCCTCGTTGTCACCGTGGTTGGCCCAGCCGTGGTTCTCGAACTGGATCCAGGCGGCGGCCAGCAGATTGAGGGTGGGAGCCGGTGTGAAGCTGCGCCGGGCCAGGAGGTGGCGGCTGACCTCGCGCGGACTGGGTGACATCAGCTCGTCGTCGGCGTCGGAAAAGGCCAGGTCGAGCGGGGCGTTGCGGTCCAGGCGGGTGCCGACCCTGCCCATGTCCTCGTCGTGGGGGTCGTAGGCCGATCCGTCGTAGGAACGGAAGGGCGGGAGCGCCGCCGGGGCGCGGCGGGGGCGCTCGCCACCGGCGCGGTAGGTGTCGTGGAGGTTCTCTCGGCGCAGGTCGTCGCGGAGTACACGGAGGTTCAACAGGCCGAGGGCCGTGGGGAGTTCGTGCCATTCGCGGCTGCGGTTGAGACGGGCGAAGGCGGCGGAGCCGAGGCGCTCGAGGACGCCGGGCGGCCCGTAGGGCGTCGGGTTCGAGGAGCGCGACGGGTCTGCCGTCTGCTCGCTGCCGGACTGTGCGGGGATGTCCGGGGTGGTGGTGGCAGGGCTGGCGGGCGTGCCGGGATTGTGGGGTGTGGTGTCGGTCATCGGGCGGCTCCGGGCGGGCGGTTGACAACGGAAGGACCGGAAAACCCCCATGGCACGAACCGTGGGGACCTCTCGGCTCTGAGGGGGAACGAGGCGTGTGAGCTCAGCGGTCGTGGAGGGCGAAGAGCCGGGTGGCGGTCACCCGGCCCCGGTAGGGAGCGAGCGCCGCGTCGACTTGGGCGCTCGCCTCCGGCACATCGAACTGAAGGTTGTGCGCATAGCGTTCGGCCGCGTGGCACAGCGGGAAAGCGTGGGTGTCGTCGGTCCAGGTGTACTCGGTGAACTGCGCCGGGAGGGCGTACGGCGAGACCGCGGAACGGCCCTCCAGGCTGGGGACGATGTCGTGCTCGTTGATCAGCGAGAAGACGCGGGTGTCCGGGTCGGCGGGGCGCTTGCCGTCGACAGGCGAGCCGATCGCCACGCTGTGCGTGACGCGGTACAGCGCACAAAAGTCGGGATCGGCGGCGAGGTTCAGTGCGGTGATGCCGCCCAGGCTGTGGCCGATGAGGGCGATGTCGGTGCCGGAGGGCACCAGAGTGCGCAGGGCCCGGGTGACGGCGCGGGAGTAGGGCGTGGCGGGCCGGGCGACCGCGTGGATGGCGCCGAGAAGGTCCTGCGGGCTGTCCTGGGAGACCGCGTCGGTGGCCATTCCGGCGAGCTGGACGACGTACCGCGTCACCCCGTCGGGGCCGGTGACCCGCTGGACGAGCAGGGTGCCGCCGGTGCCGACGGCACCGATGTTGCGGATGTAGCCGACGACGGTGCCGGAGCGGTCGAGCCGTTCCAGCAGGGACGGGTCGGGCGCGACGGGTTCGGCACGGCCGGGGCCACGGTCCAGGCGGGCCCAGACCCGGGCGCTGATTCCGAGGACCGGCTCGGCGCTGGTGAGCGTACGGCCGGTGGCGATCTCCCAGGCGGCGGCGTCGTTGAAGGGGTTCTCGTCGGTGAGCGCGTTCCACGCGAGGATGTCGCCGAAGGACGGGGCGAGCAGCGCGAAGGCGCGTTCGGCGCCCTGGCTGCCGATGATGGCCTTGAAGGCGCGCAGTGCCTCGCGTTGTCTGTCGTCCTCGATGGCCCGCAGCACCCGGGCGGTGTCGGGGTCGGTGAGCAGTTCGGGATGGGTGACGGCTGCCGCCCGGATGCGGGCCTTGAGCCCCGCGACGGCCAGACTCACCGCGAGGCTTTCCCGGCTGGTGAGCACCCCGGCCAGCCAGGCGGCACGGGCCACCGGACGCCTGCCGTCGAGGGCCCAGCCCAGTCCGGCCGGGTCGGTGAGGGCGCGCAGCAGGGAGCGCAGGGCCGTGCGGGCGCGGGTGCCGGCGAGGGCTCGCGCCGGGAGGCGGGCGCCCAGGGCGAGTTCGCCGGCGTACTGGGAGGCCTGGCGTACGGCGTCCGCGGCCTCGCCCAACTCGCGGCACAGCGTGTGCAGTCCGGCCACATCCGGTTCGGTGTCGGTTTCCGTGCCGGTTTCGGGCATGGGGTGTGGTCTCCAGGTCGGCGATCCGGTGGGGTTCAGAAGCGGGCCAGGGTGAGCTGGATGCCGGAGGCGTTCAGGGCGCCCGGCAGCGGGCGGTGCGGGTCGAGCCGGGGGCGTCCGCCGGTGACGCGATGCTCGCGGAGCACCTGGGCACAGACCTCGGTGGCGGCCATCAGCCCGAGCCGGTCACCGGGGCAGCGGCCCTCGCCGTGGCTGAACGGCGCCATCCGCGGGTCGTGGTCGGTGCCCTCCTCTAGCCAACGGCCGGGCGCGAACAGCGAACCGCCGGGGACGAGGTCGCTGTCGCGCTGCAAGAACCCGATGGGGACGAGGACGTGCGTCCCGGCCGGGTAGGGCACCCCGCGCCATGTGGTGTCGGTGCGCAGGATGCGCAGCAGGTCGGGAACGACCGGGTAGAGCCGAAGGCTCTCCAGGACGCAGGCCCGCAGCCGGGTGGTGTCGGGCGCTTGTGCTGCCTCGTGGATCGCGGCCTGCTCGGCGGGGTGGGCGGCGAGCATCAGCAGGGTCCGGGCGACGATGGCGGCGACCGCGTCGAGGGCCAGGAACCAGTGGTGTGCCTGGCCCACGGCGTCGACGTCCTCCTCGCAGGACGTGGCCATGGCGCGTCCGAGCAAGGTGGGGGCCGGGGCGTGCTCGGCGTAGACGTGCAGCCGGGTGGTGGCGGCCGCGTACATCCGCCGGCCGGCCGGAGTGGGGCCGCGCCGCACAGCTCCCCAGTTGCCCTCCTTGCGCAGCGCGACCAGCCAACGGTGCAGCTCCTCGTCCCCGGCGCCCTGGTCGCCCAGCACGATGCGGCGCGTGATGCGCTCAACGGTGCGTTGCAGCCGGGCGAACGGAAGGGCGGGGCCGGTGGTGAGCCGGGTGCATTCCTCGGCGATGACGGTACGGAACGTGTCGCACGAGGGGTGGGCGTCCTCGTGGGGCGCCAGCACCTGGTCGTTGAGGGCGCGGCGCTGTTGGCGCAGGTCGCCGTGGGAGCAGACGACCCCGGTGGGTTCGAGGACCGAGAGCATCTTTGTCTTGTCCACCGCGTCCAGGGCCAGTTCGCGCACAGGGCGGGCGAAGAACTCCCGCACGTCGGCGGGGTCGAGCAGAACGAGCATGTCACCGGAGGCGCCGCTGAGCAGTACGGGGGCGCCGTCGTAGCGGTTACGCAGGGCGCGCAGGGTCGCGGCCGACCAGCGGAACTGGCCCGCCGCGCCCAGCAGCGCCACGGCCGCCGGGCGCGGGGCCGGGACTCCTCGGGCGAAGGCCGGCAGCGTGTGGGTGACGGCGAAGCGTAGGCATTCGGCACGGCGGGCGCGGCGCGGCCGTACGACGGTGCTCCCGGACGGCGCGCCCGCATGGCTGGGGACCGTGGGGTCGGCGGGCTCCGTAGGGCCCGTTGGGCCCGGGGCGTCCGCAGGGCCCGCGGCGTCCGTTGGGCCCGGGGCGTCCGTTGGGCCCGGGGCGTCCGTTGGGCCCGTGGGGTCCGTCGGGCCAGTCGATGGTGCGGGACGGGTCATGCTTCCACGACCTTTCCGGGGTTGAGCAGATTGTGCGGGTCGAAGAGCCGCTTGATGTCCCGGTGCAGTTCGAGGCTCACGGCGTCGAGTTCGCGGCTGAGCCACTCGCGCTTCAGGGTGCCGATGCCGTGCTCGCCGGTGGTGGTGCCGCCGAGTGCCAGTCCCGCC
This sequence comes from Streptomyces sp. CA-250714, assembly GCF_050936705.1. Taxonomy (NCBI): domain Bacteria; kingdom Bacillati; phylum Actinomycetota; class Actinomycetes; order Kitasatosporales; family Streptomycetaceae; genus Streptomyces; species Streptomyces sp. CA-250714. Next base: position 443,014 of record NZ_JBNJMI010000002.1, read on the forward strand.
GCCATGATGTCGTCGTAGGCGGTGCGGGCCCGGCGGACCTCGTCGGGGTCGGACTCGTCGAAGACGACGGTGGGGTGCAGATTGCCGTCTCCTGCGTGGCCGAGGGTGAAGATCCGCAGCCGGCGGCGCCGGGCGATCTCCTCGATCGTGCCGACGAACTTGGCCAGCTCGGACGGCGGTACGGCCACGTCCTCGATGAACGCCGTGGGCCGCCCGCCGAGGGCAGCCGCGAACGCGCCCAGCGCCGGGGACACCAGCCGCCGGGCCTCGATGATCTTCTGCGACTCCGCCGCGGTGCCGGCGGCCACCACCTGGTCGGCGCCGGCCTCCTCGCACAGCGCCTTCATCTCCGCGAGTTCCGGAGCCGGGTCGGGTGCGTCGCTCTCCACGATGAGGGTGGCGGCGCTGTCGGGCCGCAGCAGCGCGTGCCCGAACTCGGCGACGGCCTGGGACGTGGCCCGGTCCAGCAGCTCGACGGCCGAGGGGACGTGCCCGCCGCCGGTGATGGCCGCGACGGCGTGCCCGGCCGCGGCCAGGCTCGGGAACTGGGCGAGCAGCGCGAGCGGGGTGGGCCGGGCGGGCCGCAGGGCGAGGGTGGCACCGACGATGACGCCGAGGGTGCCCTCCGAGCCGACGAAGAGCCGGGTCAAGTCGTATCCGGCGACGCCCTTGGCCGTGTCGCGCCCGGTGCGCATCCGCCGCCCGTCCGGGAGTACGACGTCCAGACCGAGGACGTAGTCGGCCGTCACGCCGTACTTCACACAGCAGATGCCGCCCGCGCCGGTGGCGATGTTGCCGCCGATCGTGCATGTCTCCCAGGACGCGGGGTCGGGCGGATAGGCCAGACCGTACTCGGCGACAGCGTCGTTGAGCCGCTTGGTGATCACGCCGGGCTCGCAGCGGACGAGCCGGTTGACCGGATCGATGGTGCCGATCCGGTCCATGCGGGTGGTGGACAGCACGACGCAGCCGTCAACCGCGTTGGCGGCCCCGGCGAGTCCGGTCCGCGCACCCTGCGGGACCACGGGGACGCCGCACGCGTATGCGGTCCGCATCACCTCCTCGACCTCCGTTGCGGTGCGCGGCAGGGCGACGACCGCGGGGGTGCCGGGCGCGGAGAACGGGGCGGCGTCCCGCGTGTGTGCGGCCAGCGCCTCGGGGTCGGTCAACAGGGCGTCGGCGGGGAGCCGGTCACGCAGCTCGCTCAGCAGCTGCGAGGGATCAGGGGACATACGGCCTTCCAGGTTCGTGCGGCCAGTGGCCGGTGCGGTCGTACGGCGGCAGCGGGCAGCGCGGCAGCCAAGCGGTACGAGGAAGCGGCTTCTGCGGCAGTAAGAGGGATGGGGCGGCGGGGGTGCCGCCGGTGGCTCACAGCGAGGGCAGTTCCGTGGTGACGGGTACGTCGATCAGTACGGGGCCCTCGTGCTGGGCCGTGCCGTCCCGTACGAGCTTGGTGAGTTCCCCGGCGCTCTCGGCGCGGACGGAGCGCACGCCGTAGCCGGCCGCGATCGCGGTGATGTCCAGTCCGGGGATCTCCAGTCCCGGGGCGCCCTGCGCGTGTTCGAGCTGTGCGAACCACTGCAAGATCGCATAGCGCGCGTTGCTCAGTACGACGAACGTGACGGGCACGTGGTAGGCCGCCGCGGTCCACAGCGCCTGCACGGCGTAGTGGACCGAGCCGTCACCCAGGACGGCGACGACCGGCCGGTGCGGAGCGCCGAGTTGCGCCCCGACGGCCGCGGCCGCTCCGAAGCCGAGCCCGCCGCCCGCGGAGAAGAGGTAGGAGCCCGGGGTGCTGATCCGCGCCGCCTGGTGGAACTGCGGAACGTTGGACGGCGACTCGTTCACCCACAGCGTGTTCTCCGGCGCTCCCTCCGCGACGGCGGCCAGCGCGCTGCCCGGCGGGAGGGCGCCGTCCTCCGACTGTGTGGCGCGCACCCGCCGGTCCGGTGCCGCGGTGGGCTCCCGCGCGGGGAAGTGCTCGGCGAGCGCCCGGGCCGTCACCGCGGGGTCGGCGACGATCGCGTCGCCGACCGGGGCCTTGGCTGCCTCGTCGGAGTCCCGGGTGACGAGGACCAGTTCGGCGCCGTCGGGCAGGTACTGGCCCGGCACGTAGGGGTAGTAGCGGAAGACCTGCGCTCCGATGACCAGTACCAGGTCGTGGCCGTCCAGCGCCCGGGTGAGCGGACCGATGGCAGGCGGCAGCTCGCCCCGGTACAGCGGGTGGTCGTGCGGGAAGGAGACGCGGGCCGAGGCGGGCGCTCCCCACACCGGGAGGCCGCCGCGCTCGGCGAGGGCGACCACGGGGTCCCAGGCGCCGGACGCGTCCACGTCGTCGCCGACGACCAGCACGGCGGAACGGGCCCGCTTGATGCGGTCGGCGAGCGACTGGACGGTCTCCGGGCGCGGGGCCGTCGCGTGCTCGACCCTGCGCGCTGCGGCGGCCTGCGCGGCGCTGTCCTCCGCCGCTGTGACGGTGGCGTCGAAATCGTCCATGGGCAGGGAGAGGAACACGGGCCCGTGCGGCGGCGTTTCGGCGAGCCGTACGGCCCGGGCGAGCGCGGGCGGCACGTCGGCCGGACGCGGCGGCTCGTACGCCCACTTGACGGCCGGCTGCGGCAGCAGCGCGGGCTGGGGGTTGGAGAGCAGCGCCTCCATGGTGAGCATGGCCCGCACCTGCTGTCCCGCCGTGACCACCATGGGGGTGCGGTTGGCGCGGGCGTTGAGGATGGCACCCATCGCGTTGCCCGTACCGGGGCCGGTGTGCAGGTTGACGAGGGCGGTGGTGCCCGACGCGAGCGCGTAGCCGTCGGCCATGCCGACGACCACGGCTTCCTGGAGGCCGAGGACGTACCGGAAATCGTCGGGGAAGTGTTTGAGGAACGGCAGCTCCGTCGAGCCGGGGTTGCCGAACACCGTGGTCATGCCGCGTGCTCTTAAGACATCCAGGGCTGATTCCCGGACTGTTCGCATGGAGGGCCTTTCCCGCAGAGCTGTCGGTGACGGTGGTCACCACGTGCGGAGGCCAATGCAGCACGGCGGACACGGTCCGACAAAATGTCCCGCTCTCTTAGGCTTTGCTCCTCCCAGCCGTCGTACCGGGGCCTTCTCACCGACCGGGCCGATCTTCCGTCAACCGGCCGTTCGGTAAACCCCGCGCAGTGATGCTTTCTCCAGGGCGGCCGAGCGCTGGTCGGTGGTGATCTCTGACCGGCTCAGGAGTTCGGCAACTCCCGGTTCAACCCGGCGTCGTCGTCGGCGGTCGCGGTCTCGTGCGAAATCGGCACGCTCCCCGCCTCATACTCCGGCCGGTCGACCGGTCCCGACCCGTCGTCCGCTGCCTTGGTGCGCCGCGGCCACCGGCCCTGGGTGACGGCGAGCACGGCCCCGGTGAGCAGCACGAGCGCGCCCGCGCCCTGCAGCGCGCCGAAGGATTCGCCCAGGATGACGGTGGCGCACACCGTGTTGACGACAGGGACGCAGAACATCATCAGCGACGCGTTAGCGGGGCCCACGGCCCCCACCCCTCGGTAGTAGAGAAGGTTGGCGACAGCTGCGGCGCCCAGCGCCAGGTAGGCGGTGTTCAGCCACACACCGGCCGGCAGCTCGCTCCAGCGCACCGAGTCGAGCTCGGGTGCGGCGAGCACACCGAGCAGTACGGCACCCGCACAGGTGGCGTACGTCGTCGCGCGCAGCGGCTCGATACCCGCCAGGACCCGCGGTCCGGCAAGCGTGAAGGCCGCCCAGCAGACCGCGCTCAGCAGGAAGAGCGCGTCGCCCGCGAGCCGCGTCGAGTCACCTGCCGAACTGCCGCCGGCACCCAGGAAGAAGATCACCGCCCCGACGAGGCCCAGGCCCAGCCCCGCCAGCCGGCCCGGTGAGGCGCGTTCCTTGCCCACCACCAGCAGGAACGCGCTGGTGAGCACGGGAGTCATGACGGGGATGAGGATGCCACCGTCCAGCGACGGCGCCAGCGACAGACCCCAGAAGAAGAAGCTGTTGTAGGCGAAGACGCCCAGCACTCCCGCCAGCGCCGCCCGCCATCCGTTGCGTACGCCCACACTCGCCCCGCGCTTGCCGAACAGCTGCACGGCTATGAGCAGAGCGACGGCGCCACCGCCGAAGCGCAGCAGCGCCGCCACGGAATGCGGTAGGTGCTCCACCACCGATTTGGAGCTGGAGAAGGCGCTGCCCCACAGCACCATGGTGACCATCAATAACAGGTAGGGACTGCTGAATCCCCGTCTCGTTCCCATGCCCCGACTCTGCCGGGGATCCGGGCATCTGGCTTGAACGCTGGTGCGGACCCCAAACGCAGCGCAGGGGGGACGCGCCCCGTAAGGGGCGCGAGGAACTGCGCGGTAAGCCACAACACACCCGCAGCCCGCGTGCGTCGAGCAGGGGCATCCCCTTACCGGAACAACGGAGAGGGCCCCGCACGATCCGCCGGACACACCTACGGCACAGCGGCTGCCAAGGCTGCCGCGAATCCGTCCGGGTTGTCGTGCATCATGTCGTGCCCCGCGCCGGGTACCTCGATGACGGGTATGCCCGCGCTTCGGATCTCCTCCTCGTCTTCGTAGGGGCGGTTATGGGCACCGACGAGCAGGGCGCGCGGGTGCGGCAGGGCGAGCAGCTGTGCTGCCGTGTCGGGTTCGGTTCCCCTGACCAGGCCGAGGGCGCTGCGGTACAGGGCAGCGGGGTCGGTGACCCGGACCCGCGCCGCGTACCCCGGCTCGAACTCCTTCAGTACGGTGCGGAAACCGTGGGCGACGAAGTCCTGCTCCGTGTAGGCGGTGATGGGGCCGCTGAACATGCCGGCGCCGGGGTGCAGATTGGGTTCCGCGACGATCACTCGGGAGAACAGCTCCGGGCGTAGCGTCGCGAGGACGATGGCGATGGCTCCGCCCATGGAGTGCCCGATCAGGACGCAGCCGTCGACATCGCAGTGGTCGAGCAGGTCCGCGACCGTCCGGGCGTGGGCGTGCAGGGTGTAGGAGAAATCCGTGGGGCGGTCGCTGTAGCCGTGTCCGAGAAGATCGACGACGATCGCCCGCCGCCCGGCGAACCGCGGGTGTGCCGCGATGTGGGAGAAGTCCGCCGAGCCCGCACAGCCCAGACCGTGCAGGAAGACATGTGCGGGGCCGTCGCCGGGAAAGTCGATCCAGCGCAGATGGCTGTCGATATCGGTGAGTTGGTACGAGCGCACGGGTACTCCTGGTGAGCGACCGCCGCGGCGTGCGCCGTCAGCGGGACGGATCGGGGAGAGAGGTCGCCGCTACTGCGGCGTTCCCATGGTGCGGGGCACGCGTGATCCCCGGGCGCCGGGGGCGTCAGTTGGGCGTCCACTTCTTCCCGACTCGGCACTGCGGAGCCATAGGGATACCAATACCTGACATAGGAATCCTCATTGGAAACCTATCGCTGACCGTTCTACCTTCGAGGACATCCCGGCAGGCACTGCCCTCTGCCCCGCCTGACGGGGCCCACCCTCTTGGAGAGAACCCCCATGTCGAAGATCCTCTTTGTGATGACCGGCGTCGACCACTGGACGCTCGCCGACGGCACACAGCACCCCACCGGCTTCTGGGCCGAGGAAGCTGTCGCCCCGTACCAGGCGTTCAAGGCCGCCGGCCACGAAATCGTCGTCGCCACACCCGGCGGTGTCGTTCCGACCGTGGACCAGGGGAGCCTCGCCGCTGAGGTCAACGGTGGCCAGGAGGGCGCCGACGCGATCGGCAAGGCACTCGCCGCGATAAGCGAGCTGCGGAAGCCGATCAAACTGGAGGATGTCCGCCTCGACGACTACGCCGCGGTCTTCTACCCGGGCGGCCACGGCCCCATGGAGGACCTCGCCGTCGACGCCACCTCAGGCCGGCTGCTGAGCGATGCGCTGGCCTCCGGCAAGCCGCTCGGCGTGGTCTGCCATGCGCCCGCCGCGCTGCTCGCCGCCGAGAAGGAGGACGGCTCCAACGCCTTCGCCGGCTACCAAGTCGCCGCGTTCACCAATGCCGAGGAGACCCAGGCCGGTTTCGCCGACAAGGCGAAGTGGCTGCTGGAGACCCGGCTCGTGGAGGCGGGTGTGGATGTACGGGTCGGTGAGCCGTGGGCGCCGAACGTGGTGGTCGACCGCAACCTCGTCACCGGCCAGAACCCCGCCTCCTCCGCCCCGCTCGCAGCCGAGCTGCTGAAGAAGCTGGCCTGAGCCATGCGTACTCGCCCACAGATGACGCCTGACCGTCCTCACCTGCCGTGTTCAAAGTATTTCGCGGGGACGAACAGCCCGTGGCCGGTACGGAATTGGACTCGCACACCGTCGGTCGTCCAGTCGGTCGACTCGATCCCCTCCGCGCCCGCGGTGGAATCGACGTCCACCGAATGCCCGTAGGACAGGCCCGGGTCTCTGCCGACCTTCAGGTGGTAGGTCTCATCCCCGAGCCATTTCTGTTCGCGGACCAGCCCCAGGTAGTGACGGGATGAGTCGCTGTAGGTCCGCGTCGAGGTGTCCTGGCTGCGATGGACGACATCGGATCGAGGCCAAACCAGAACGGTGAGGACCACAGCGGTCAGCGCAATTCCCACAACGCAGCCGAGGGATATCAGACGGAGGCGTCCGGGCCGACGGCGAAACTGATCGTGCTGACTGTGTGGTGACGTGACCTCGTGAACCATGATGGGCATTTCTTTCCCGGTCGGGGCAGGTTGCTGCGTGAGTGGTCGTATATGCCGTGGAAGATGAGAGCCGCGGTCCCCGCCGCGCCGACCGTGAGACCCCCGATCTCGACGAGGACTACGACGTGCCGCAAGGCGAAAAGGTTCACGTCCAGCGACACCGCCGGCAGCGAGATTCACGGGGCAGCATCTAGGCTTTCTTCGTGAGCCGTAAGGATTCCGCTGACCCGGTCGAAAACCCGCAGACCGGCACAGCCCTCGTTTCGGACCTGAACCTGCTGCGCACTTTCCTGGCCGTGTACAGATCCGGTTCGTTCACCGCCGCGGCCGGGTTGCTCGGCCTGTCGCAGCCGACGGTGACCACCCAGATCCGGTCGCTGGAGCGGCAGATCGGCCGCGAGCTGTTCGAGCGCCTGCCGCGGGGCGTCGCTCCGGCCTCGTTCGCCCATGACCTGGCGGCCCAGGTTGCCGCGCCCCTCGACGCGCTCGCCGCGGCGACCGGAGGCGGCGCCGCGAGCGAAAGGCCGGGCCCGGTCCATCTGGCCGGGCCCGCCGAACTGCTGTGCACCCGCGTGCTGCCCGCGCTCGCCCCGCTGGTGTCCGACGGCGCACGGTTGCGCGTGACTGCGGGCCTGACCGATCCACTCCTCGACGAGCTGCGCGCAGGCCGCCATGACCTCGTAATCGCGACCGTGCGGCCGCGAGGCAGAGCGCTGACGGCGGTACCGCTGATGGACGAGGAGTTCGTCCTGGTCGCCGCCCCCTCCTGGGCCGACCGCCTCGGCGGACGGGTCACCGCCGAAGGCCCTGCCGTGCTGCACCCCGTCCCCCTCGTCACCTACGCCGAAGACCTGCCCATCGCGCGCCGTTACTGGCGGCACGTCTTCGGTACCCGCCTGTCCTGTCCCGCCGCCGTGACCGTCCCCGATCTGCGTGGCGTACTGGCCGCCGTCGCAGCGGGAGCCGGCTTCACCGTGCTGCCGCGCTACCTGTGCCAGGACGAACTCGCCTCCGGCGCACTGGTCCCCCTGCATGAACCGGATGATCCGCCCATCAACACCGCCTACCTCGTCCAGCGCCCCGACAGACCCGACAACCCCGACGTCATCCGGGTCCGCGACACACTCCTCGAAGCAGGCCGCACATGGTGACTCCCAGCCGTCCCGAGCGCGTTCACCGCTCAGACAGTGGCCGGTGGATCGGCGATCTTCTCCACTCGGGGCTGCGCGAGCCTCGCGTAGTCCGCCCCCGCGATGGCCAGTGACCGGTCCAGGCGCGCGGCGTTGAAGTAGAGCTGCGGCTGGGCGATCACATCCGGGTCGGCAACGAGTTCGAGGCCGGGGTCGAAGCTGAAGGGCAGCACCGTGCCGGGAACAGCCCGGGCCAGACGTTCGGCGGTGGCCGCGTCGCTGACTCCGACATAGCGCGCGGAGAACAGCGCCCGGACGGCATCCAGGTCGACGCGTCGATCGCCGGGGACGACGGCGAGCACGTGGCGCGTGGTGCGCCGGTCCAACTTGGCCCGCAGGACTAGGCATTTCGCCGCCTGGGAGACGGGATGCCCGCGCAGTGCGCTCACCGTCTCGGTGCTGCCCTCGGGGAGGTGGTCGATGAGGCGGTACGGGGTCGCGCTGTCGTCCAGCAAGGCGATCAGACGGCTGTAGGTGTCGTCGTAAGGCATGTGGTGTTCTCCTTGGTACGGGTGCGGTGGACGCGTTCGATGGCCTGGCCCCAGTAGGTCCCGGTCACCATCAACAGGGCGCCGAGGGTGGTGAAGGCGGTGAGGTGTTCGCCTCCCAGGGCCAGGCCGATGGCGACGGCCCAGACCGGTTCCGTGCCCAGCAGCAGGCTGGCCCGGCTGGCGGAGGTGCGTTGGACGGCCCAGGTCTGGGCGAGGAAGGCGAAGAGACTGCAGAACAGGGCGAGATAGGCGAGCTGGAGCCAGGTCGCGCCGTCGGCGCCCGCCAGCACATCGAGATCCGCTGCGGCGGGGGTGAGGAACAGCATCGACCCCACCGAGGTCTGTATCGCCGTCAGTTGGAGCGGGCGCAGGGCGCGTCCCGTGGTGAGGCGCCCGACGAGAGCGACGTGAGCTGCGCGGACCACTGCCGCGGCGAGTATCAGCAGGTCGCCGACTCCTGGTGCGCCGAGCCCGTGGCCGGACGTCAACAGGCCGACCGCCAGGACGCACAAGCCCGCGGCGAGAAAGAACCGCGCCGGCATCCGGCCGCCACCCGTGCGGTCCAGCAGCGGGGTGATCACGAGGGTCAGACTGATGAGCAGTCCGGCGTTGGCGGCGCTGGTGTGCGCCACGCCGTACATCTCCAGCAGCAGGACGGCTGCTTGGGACAGGCCCAGCAGCGCCCCGATCCGGACCTCCTGCCGCGTCCAGCGAGGGCGCGTCCGGAGCGTGGTGGCGAAGACGACGGGGATGCCGGCCAGCGTCGAGAGCAGATAGCGCAGAAACAGCACCACCAGCACCGGGGCGGCTTCAGCGGCGCTTTTCGCCGTCAGATAGCTGGAACCCCACACGAGCGCGACCAGCAACAGCACCACATCGGTACGACGTGCTTCAGGCATGCCGGCAACCCTGCCCTGACCAGCACAATGAAGCCAAGTACCAACTGCTCAATCAACGATGTAGCAGAGCTACACTGTCCGCCATGGACGAGAGGCAGCTGCGTGTTCTGCGAGAGCTGGGCGAACTGGGCAGCGTCACCGCGGTGGCAGAGGCGCTCATGGTCACGCCGTCGGCGGTCTCCCAGCAGTTGAGGCTGTTGCAGCGCTCGGTCCGCGTCCCGCTCACCGAGCGCGAGGGCCGGAGGCTGGTACTGACGCCCGCCGGACGGGCCCTGGCCGCCGCGGCGATCGACGTCGAGACGGCGCTGGCCCGCGCCCGGCACGCCGTCGAGGAGTTCCTCGACCAGCCGGACAGTGTGGTGTCGATCGCGGCCTTCCACAGCGCCGCCGCCGGCCTGTGGCCCCGCCTCGTGCGTGGGCTGGCGGCCTCCGGGGCGCCACGCGTCGCGCTCGCCGACGAAGACGTCTCCCAGGAGGACTTCCCGCCGCTGACCCATGACTACGACATCGTCCTCGCCCACCGGCTCGACCACTCACCGGCCTGGCCGAAGACCGTGACTGCCACACCGCTGCTGCACGAACCCCTCGACATCGCGCTGCCCGCCGGCCATCCGCTGGCGGAGAAGGATTCCCTGACCCCGCACGACGTGGCCGACCAGACCTGGATCACCGTCCATGACGGCTTCCCGCTGATGGCCACCATCGAGGCCATCGCCGCCGCTGCCGACCGACGGCTCCGGATCGCCCACCGCATCAACGAGTTCGCCGTGGTCTCCGAGGTGGTGGCCGCCGGCGGCGGTATCGCGCTGCTGCCCCGCTGGACCGCGCGCCCGCACCCCGCCGTGGTCCTCCGGCCCCTCTCCGGCGTCCACGCCCGACGCCATATCGACGCCCTCCACCGCCCCGAACACTCGGCCCGGAAGGCCGTCCGCACCGTCCTCGCCGAACTCCTGCGCGCGGCAGCAGCCCTCAGCAGCGACGACAATCGCCGGGAAACCGCCCAGGGGCCCGTCGGACGTCCGTGATCGCCCGGTGCGCGGAGCGGACCGCAGCAGCGGGGTCGTGTGGGCAGTGTCTCCGTCCCGAGCCGTCGGCTTGATTCGCGGCGGGGCAGTCGGTTCGTACGTGACGGCGTGGGACGCCGGGGTCCGGGCCCCGCAGACCGGGTGCCCAAGGTGCGGGCCGCGCGCGATGCCCGCAGTCGTCGGGCCGCGCTCCGTAGCGCGGGAGGCCCCACGGGGTGCGGATACGGCCGGGGGCCGCTGTGACCGGGGCGGCAGCTTCGCCGCAGGACGGTGCCGTCGACACGTTCCGTGATCGAGGGGTCCCGTACCGGCACCGGGCAGCGGTGGTGTGACGCAGTCCGCACGGTCGGGGGCGGATCCCATGGCACACTCGGACAAACGTGCCCCTTCCGCCTCGGCAGTGACAGCCGCGGAGCCGGAAGCCGGCGCACAGGTGCGACGCCCGGCCCGAGGAGCCCGGCGTTCCGGCACTCCGCCGGGCAGTGCCCCCCAGGCTCGCCCGGCGACGGTTTCCGCCCATGACGCCGGATGCCGACACCGACGCCGTAGTCGGTCCCCAGCGATCCCAAGCCCCGTCGACCGCCCGCGCCCGCTGCGGAACGCCGCGTGCCCGGTCCCGGTCGGGCCGGTGCCCAGGCACCTGCCCGGCACCCTGTCCCAGATGGGAGTACCACCCCCCATGAACACCCGCCGTACCGTCTTCGTCTCCGCCGCTGCGCTCGCTGCCGTCGTCGCAGCGGGCGGCGGCGCCAACGCATTGGTCGAGCACAAGGCCCAGGAGCGCGCGGCCGAGGAGGCCCGGTGCCAGCTGGGTGACAAGGCCACCGGGGTGCACGCGGAGCTCACCGACCCGCTGGCCGGTTTGAAGACCCTGACCGGTGATGTGGGCACGGTGCGCATCAGCGCCGACAAGGTCCAGCACGAGGGGACGGCCTTCGCCGTCGATGCGGCCCTGCACGGTGTGTCCACCGACGGCAGCGCCTCCTCGGGCTCGGCCACCGTCACCGTGGGCTACGACGAGGTGGCCAAGCAGCTGCCGAAGCAGGTGAAGGGGCTGAAGCCCGGCACGGACGGCCGCCACCTGACGCTCTCCGGGACCATGGGCGACATGGGGATCCCCATGACCGTGCTGAACAAGGTGTCGGCCGGGCCTCGCGGCCTGACCGTCACTCCGGACAGCGTTCGCGTCATGGGCCAGCAGATGAAGATCAGCACGCTCACGTCGCTGCCCGGCATGGACCGGTTCGCCGACCAGCTCGGCCCGCGCACCGTCGGCCTCGACCAGCTGCCCGAGGGGATCGAGCCCACCGGCGCCGAAGCCACCGAGGATGGGCTCGCCCTCTCCTTCCGGTTCTCGCCCGAGACGCTGAAGTCCTCCGAAGCCTCCCAGGCCGCTGCCGGCGCTTCCAAGGCGTCCTCCGGGTGCGAGTCCGGGGACTCCAAGAGCAGCGGCGCCTGAGCCGACCGCGCTCCGGGCCCGCGTGGTGATCCTTGCTGGTCGGCGAGATCCTGGTCACAGCATGTAGGCCCCCGGCCAGGGGCGGCTCAGCGGTAGGAGGCCTCCAGTTCGGCGATGGAGGTGAAGGTCTGGCTCCCACCGCTGCCGCCGATGATCCGCACGCCGTCGCCGCTTGTGGTGTCGAAGTCGAAGACATACGTCCTGTTCGTTCCGGCGGCCGACGACGTCGGGTAGGACGGTGTCACCCGCAGGCCGCCGACATCGGTCCAGTCCCCGTCGCGCCGCACCTGGACCCGTGGCGCGCTGCTGAACCAGCCGCCGTCGCCGAACATCGTGCCGGTCGTGTAGGCCACCCGGTTGAGGCGGTACGTACGCGGCCAGGTGTAGCCCCACCAGCTGGTCGGCTTGCGTTCGTCGTTCCAGTCGTCCTCGTTCTGCGCCTTGTTGCCGTCGTTGTAGATCGCTCTGCCGAAGTGCGTGGCGCGTTCGATCGGTACGGTGCCGGGCTCGCGCGCGAGATTGCGTGCCGGGTCCGGGGAGTTGTCCGGGGTGGTGGGGACCGACGGGGTCAGGGACATCCGGCGCAGCGAGAAGGTGTAGGCCCAGAAATCGCCGGCCGGGTAACCGCCGCCGCACGGGCAGACGTTGGATTGCAGCCACATCGACTTGCCGTCCGCGCTGATGTACTTGGACGGGATGGTGGTGGCGTATCCGCCGTGCTTGGCATGCGTCCATGGGTATCCGCCGAAGTCCTTCGGGGTGAAGTGCTTCCACGGGCCCCACGGGGTGGGCGCCTCGTAGAACTCGTACGTGTACTCCGTCCAGGAGGTGTAGATGTAGCGCTTCAACGGCTTGTTGTAGACGACACCGCCCTGGCTGATCACGCTCAGGTCCCTGACGCGGCCCGCGGTTCCCACGTTCTGGTAGATGCGGTGGTCGTCGTGGAGCACCGGGACGCGTTGGTCGATGCTGGAGCTCCACCGCGGGGTGCCGCCGTCGTCCCCGGCGTAGAACTGCCAGGCGGCCCGGTCCTGCACGGATGCCGCCGGTACCCGGGCCAGGTAGACATCGACCGGGTCGGGGTCGGGGTCGAACGTGTCGCGCCAGTTGTGGTCCAGGCCGTACGCGTAGACGTACCCGTCCGGGCTGTTGGCGTTGTCCTCGCCGTAGTCCAGGAACATGACCGTGGTGAACTTCTGGTCGGAGAACATCGGCTCGGCCTTGTCCGACGTCCAAGTGGCGCCCTTGTCAGTCGACTTGACGACAGTGGCGCTGGGCGCGTGGTCCAGCGTGTTCCGCTTGAGGTCCTGAACGGCCAGATACAGGGTGCCGTTGACGCACACCATGCCGGTGGGCTTGCGATAGTAGTCCTGCGGGTTGCCCCAGATCCGGCCGATCTGGTCGCCGGCCGCGCGCTGGGTGCCGGTCAGGTTGCCTGGCATGCCGCTGATCCGGGCCACGCCGATGTCCTGCCAGGTGTCGCCGTAGCCCACGCCGTCGCCGTACGCGGTGTAGACGTTGTCGTCGTCCGACCAGCACGACGGCCACAGGTCGCCGTGCTCCTTGTTGTCGCCGATCGCGGGAGCGCCTTCGGTGGCGCCCGGCGCTATGTCCACGGTGGAGAAGTACGTGCTCTCGGGCGCGTTCGCGGGTGCGGTGGTGGCAGTCGGCGCGGAGCGCGGCGCTTCGTTCGCCCCCGTGGCCGGACCGGTCAAGGCCGTCACGACGGTCAGCGCGGCCGCAAGGGCGATCAGGGCTCTGGTTCTTCGCACGAGCGTGCTCCTCGGCGGTTCGGGGAGGGGATGAAGCTTGCTCAGACGGCCAGACCGTTGACCCGGTACTGCATCACCCGGTAGTTCTGGTCGTCGTACCACTGGCTCACGGCGAGGTGGAACTCGCTGAAACTGGAGCCCGGGACGATGAATCCGCCGTACGGGCTTGCGACCGCGTTGCCCGACTCGTTGCCCGGCGTGGTGGGGACGATGACGGTCTGTTCCGGCGTGTCGAACAGGTTGCTCGTGGGGAGCGCGAAGACCTGGGCGCGCATATCGAGGGGCTCCATGTTCAGCCAGGTCAGGGCGTATCGGCCGGCCATCGCGCGGAAGCAGATCTCGCCCCACCTGCGACGCGCCGTCACTGTGGTCGGGGCATGGCCCCAGGCCCAGCTGCCGTTCGCGTAGCCCCACGGCTCATACGCGGCCGGGTCCCCCACCCGCTCGTGGCGGACGCGGTGCAGCAGGAGGTCGGAGGCCACGTCCCGGTTGAACACCGTCGACAGGACATAGCAGTAGCCGTCGTCCGCGACCGCGTACGTCTTCTGCTGAAACTGGCCGCCGTACTGGTCACCCGGCCACTGGCACAGGTACTCCCAGGTCTCACCGTTGTCCGTCGAACGCCAGAAGTCCGAGTGGTGGGTCTGGTGAAGGACGCCGCGCATCAGATGCATATACATCGTGTCGCCGATGGTGAAGACGTCCGACGGTATGGCGGTGGTGTTGTTCTCATGGCTCTCCGGCACCAGGCCAACGGCGTGCGCACCGCCCACGCTGTCGTCGATGACGAGCGAGGAGAGGTCGGGCTCCCGCGCGCGCAGACCCACTGGGGCGCGCCAGTCCCCGTCGCCCACGCCGGCACCGTCGAAGGTGTCCCCGCAGACGAACAGCATCGTGCCGTCGGGGCAGCGGACGGGGATGCCGAGGTCGGTCCAGTCCGCGGCGAACCGGCCCGTCTCAGCGGGACCGGTGAGGTTGCGGACCTTCGTGCCGGTGATGGCGGCAGCGCTCGCCGGCGCCGCACCCGCGGTGAGCCCGGTTGCCGCCAGGCCCACGCCTGCGGCGAGCACGAAGCGACGGCTCGGACCGTCGGACGCTCCCACAGGGGTGGGGTGTTGTGAACCTGCCATGCGGAACTCCTCGTGCTCGTGGGGGATTTCTGATTCGACTGCTCAGCCGCGCACCGCCGGTACGGCTACAGCGAGACGTCGCCGCACAGGTGCACCTCGACACCCAGCTCGGCGAAGAGCGCCGCCTTGGCGCGCAGTGCCTTGTCGCCGGTCGCCGCGTCCGGTGCGTAGGCCACGTTGAGGTGGTTGGCGCGGTGGCGGGCCATGAACTGGTCCCGGGTGACACCGTGCAGGACCGCGTGCATGATCGGCCACTGGTGGTTGGTGGCGTCGAGCCGACGCCGGGTCTCCTCCTCGGGCAACTCGACGGAGGTGGCGCGGCCCAGATCGACATGCAGACAGCCGTCCATCAGAAACACCCGTGACCAGACGATCTCACCCGGCTTGGAGACGCCGCTGAGGGTGCCGCCGCCGAGAGGGAAGAACATCGGGGGCTGGCGCATGCTGTACGACTTGTCGTAGCCGCCGTTGTGCGAGGCGGGCACCGAGCCGGAGATCTCGAAGACCCACACGAACCGGCCGTCGTACTCCTCGCCCCAGCGGATGTCGTGCAGCGTGGTGGCAGGATCGAGCCCCATCGCCGTCCAGATGCGGTTGGTGACGAGGGAGTCGACTGCGACACCCTCGTCCACCTCGTTGAAGTGCGGCAGCGGCGCGCCCGCATAAAGCTCGCGAGCGCCGTCGCGACTGCGCACCGGCGGGCGCTGGACGTTGTTGAGCAGCCCCTCGGCGAGGTCGCTCGCGGGGACGGTGTCCTTGAGGCCCTGCTGGTACTGGATGCCGACCGCGTCGAGCCCGAAGTCGTCCGAGATCCGCAGCGCGGCGATGTACATCTTGAACTGGCTGAGCAGCTGCGCGTCGGTCAGCTCGGTGGCCTCGTCGGTTCCGGTGTGGAAGGTCATCCCGGCCTGGTCGAGCCAGTCGCGCACCGCCTGGGCCTCCGCGTCCGAGACCTTCCTCATCTCGGCGACCAGGGCACTCTGCGACAGGCGCTCCTTGTAGATGCCGAGCGGATTGAGCAACTCGTCGTCGATGATGGCGTTGTACATCCCCATGCAGCCCTCGTCGAAGACCCCGATGATCGCCTTGTCCTCGCGCAGCTGCCTGGCGAGGGCCACACCCAGTTCCGTCTCGGGGTCCCGCGGCAGGGGCGGCAGGGGCCTCACATGGCTGGTGTCGTGGCGAACAGTGCCGGTCTCCAGCCAGGCGCGCAGGCCCTCGCGGGCCCAGTCGTCGGTGAAGTCGGCGCTCCACAGTACGGAGTAGTCGCGGCCCGCCTTGGTGAGGCTGCCGGCGAGGTTCAACAGGCCGACGAGGCCAGGGAATTCACCGCTCCAGTTGGCCACGACCAGGATCGGCCCCCGGTGGCTGCGCAGCCCCGCGAGGACGTGGTGGCTGTACTGCCAGACGGCCTCCACGACGATCAGTGGGGCTTCCGGCGGCAGGTGCTTGAAGACCTCGATACCGGCCCGCTGGCTGTCGATGAAGCCGTGCCCCTTTTTCGGGTCGACGTGGTGGCCGCGCCGCGGGGTCCAGCCGAGCTGGGTGATCGCGGCGGTCAGGTCCGCCTCCAGTTTCTGCTGGGTGGGCCAGCAGGTGGTGTTCGCGGCGGGACGGAGGTCGCCGCTCGCCACGGTGTAGACCGTGCGCGGTTCGGGGGTGGGTCGCGGGGTGAGTTCGGGGAGGGTGTACGTGGTCATACGGTCTCCGTTGGTCGCAGCCTTTGGGGGCGCCGATGAATTGAGGGCCTCGGGTGGGTGGGGGTGGGCTTGAGGGCCCAGCCTTGGGCCCCCTCCCTCTGTTGGGGGCGCTGCCCCCAAACCCCCGGTCCTCGCCGGACGGGCGTTGGGGCGGCTCCGCCCCCCAACTGCCCCCCGCTACGGGGGCTCCGCCCCCCTAGGAGCCCCCCCGACCCCATGCCTCCCTATGGACAATTCGACCTCCGCGCCCGGTCCAGGACTATTCGCTGCGGGTGGCGCCCATATCTGGGGTGGATAACAGCCCCCATGCTCCAACCCCAGATATGGGCGCCACCCGCAGACAAAAGGCAGTAGCCCTGAAGCGGTCTGCTCTTACGTCAATAGGTGGCGGTCTTGCGGAAGGGGGGTCCTAGGGGGGCGAAGCCCACCTAGCGGGGGGCCGTTGGGGGGCGGAGCCCCCCAACACGACCACTCGGCGGCAGCCGAAAAGACCAGGGGGCGTGCCCCCACAACAGGGGCGGCAACAAAACACCAGCGGCGGCAAAGCGAAGGCATACTCCGGAACCCTCGCAGAAATCGATTTCACCGTCAACCCACCCCACAGAAGCCCCAGTTGCCCAGACAAAAGACAACGACAGGTACCCAAACCCACCACCGAGGCCACCAACACACCTCACCCCTTGACACCCCCGAGCTCCCTCTCTACGTTCCCGTGAAATGGATTTCACACCCCGCCGCGCCCCCAGCTGCGCGGCGCCCCCTCCCGCCGCGCCCCCAACCGGCGACCCGCAACTCACGTGAGGGCAAGACACGATGACGACGTTTGGACTCGACGGCATCGCCCACAGAACGCGCGCCGCAACCCGCTCCCTCAGCGCCGAGAACCCCACCGGCGCCAAATCCAACGGCGCCCGTGCCACAGCAGGCACGGGCGCCCTGGCGGCGAGCCGGCTCGGCCGAGGCTGGAAGATCTCCCCCAGCATCGACATCGCCGCAGGCGAAACCACGGTGCTCGGCGACATCGAAGGCCCCGGCACCATCCGCCATCTGTGGTGCACCACAGACCCGCACTCGGCCTGGCGAGGCACCCTGCTGCGGATGTACTGGGAGGGCGATGAGGAGCCGGCCGTCGAGGTACCGCTCGGCGACTTCTTCTGCAACGGCTGGAACACCTTCAGCCAGGTCTCGTCCGTGCCGGTCGCCGCGAATCCCAACGGCGGCTTCAACGCGTACTGGCCGATGCCGTTCCGGCGCCGGGCGCGCCTCACCCTGGAGAACCTGACGGCCGAGAAGGTCACCCTCTACTACCAGGTGGACTATGAGCTGGACGAGGTCGGCGGCAACGCCTCCTACTTCCACGCCCAGTGGCGGCGCAGCCACCCCGTGCCGTACGGCGAGGTGCACACCCTGCTCGACGGCGTCACCGGCGCCGGCAGCTATGTCGGCACCTACCTCGCCTGGGGCGTCAACAGCCCCGGCTGGTGGGGCGAGGGCGAGCTGAAGTTCTATCTCGACGGGGACGACGAGTTCCCGACCATCTGCGGCACCGGCACCGAGGACTACTTCGGCGGCGCCTGGAACTTCGATGTACCCGGCCAGGGCTACACCGCGTACACCACCCCGTATCTGGGCTTGAATCAGATTCTGCGCCCGGACGGGCTCTACCGCAGCCAGCAGCGGTTCGGGATGTACCGCTGGCACGTCCTGGACCCGATCCGCTTCGCGGAGGACCTCCGCGTCACCGTACAGAGCCTCGGTATCGGCCCGGGCCAGGGCAACGGTCTGCCACACCGCTACCGGCACACCAGCGACGACATCGCCAGCACCTCGCTCTTCTATCTGGACGCCCCGAGTTCCGCTTCCCGTCCGGCCACGCCGGACCTGCTGACCCTCGAAGTCGACTGACCGCCGTACGGCGAGTCCCGTTCACGGAAAAAACGTCCACCGGTTCCCGGGGTCCGCTCTCCCCAGCCCCATCCCACTCCGACAGGAGCGCACGCATGCTCCAGCACGGCAACGACGCCGAGCGCACATCTTTCGGCAGCTCGCGCCGCCGCTTCCTCACCGCGATGGCGGGTGCCGGGGCTGCCGTGGCGTCCCCGGCCCTGCTCACCGGTTGCGGCACGGCCCAGGCGAAGGGGGGCCGCCTCCAGTTCTGGAACTTCTACGGACCGCAGCGGTCGCCCGATCCGGCGGTCAACGCACAGTCCAAGTGGTTCGTCGACATCGTCGCCAAGTGGAACGCCACCCACACGACGCAGATCGACCTCGTATATCTGCCCCGATCCACCTACCTCAACGGATTCAAGCTGCCGTCCGCCTTCGCCGCCGGCGACGGCCCCGATGTCTTCCTGGTCTCCCCCGGCGACTTCCTGCGCTACTACAACGGCGGGGTGCTGGCCGATCTCACCCCGCACATGGAGAAGAAGGCCATCGACGACTTCGGCTCCACTCTCGACAGCCGCAAGGTCGACGGCAAGGTCTGTGCGCTTCCCATGGAGGTCGAGCCGCTGGCGATGTTCTACGCCCAGGACGTGTGGGAGAAGGCCGGCTTGTCCGAGGCCGACATCCCCACCACCTGGGACCAGATGCTCGACATCGGCGACAAGCTGCGTACGAGGACCCGGGCCGGCCTCGTCTTCCAGACCGAGCCGGGCTACTTCCAGAACTTCACCTGGTACCCGTGGATGTGGCAGGGCGGCGGCGAGGTCCTGGACGAACGGGGCGAGGTCGCCTTCGACTCCAAGGCCACCCGCCAGGCACTTCGACTGTGGCAGGACGCGGTGCGCCACGGCATCGCGCCGCGCACCATGCCCGCCGCCGGGGATGTCGTCGGCGGTTTCAAGGGCGGCAACGTCGCCATGTGGCAGGAGGGCATCTGGAACGTCTCCAGTTTCAAGGCGTTCGCCCCGAAGTACCAGTACGGCGTCTTCAAGCTGCCGGTGCCGCCGGGCGGCGAGTACGTCACCGCGCTCGGCGGCTGGTCCTTCTGCGCCAACGCGAAGGGCCGCAACCCCGAGGCGGCGGCCGAGTTCTGCGTCTGGGCGCTGGGCTCGATGAAGGACGACTCCATCGGCCGGATGGTCGACTGGTGCGTCGGCGCCAAGTCGGATGTGGCGCCGCGCACGAGCGCCCTGGAGCGCGGTGCCGCCAAGGGCGGCTACGACTCCGAGGTGATGCGGAAGTTCAAGGAGGAGATCGTCCCGGGCGGCCGCGCCGAACCGCGCTATCCCCCGGTCGTCTACAAAGCGATCTCCGACGCCATCCAGGGCACCATGCTCGCCGGTCGCGGTGTTGCCGACGAGACGGAGAGAGCCGCCCAGTCCATCGCGGCGTACACCAAGAGCTACCAGGGGGCGAGCCTGATATGAGCAGCGTCGCCGCACAAGAACGCCGTCGCACCGGCCCGGCCCCCGCGCGGGCAACCGCGTCGTCCGAGGGTCCGGGGCTCAGCCGCAAGCACCGCGAGTGGCTGGCCGCCGGTCTGTTTCTCGCCCCCGACGTGCTCGGGCTGCTGGTCTTCGTGGCCGTTCCGATGGTGCTCTCCATCGTGCTGAGCTTCTTCCAGGTCAGCGGCTTCGGCAGTTACGAGTGGATCGGGCTCGGCAACTACCGGCGGATGATGAACGACCCGCTGTTCTGGGACTCGATGCAGATCACCGGCCTGTACGTGGTGATTCTCGTCCCCGTCCTGTTCTGTGTAAGCCTCGGTCTCGGCCTGCTGGTCAAGCAGAAGCTGCCCGGCGTCGGGGTCTACCGCACCGCACTCTTCCTGCCGTACGTCATCAGCCTCGTGGTGGTCGGCGTGCTGTGGAAGTTCCTGCTCGACGAACAGACCGGTGTGGTCAACCGGGCCATGCGCGCGGCCGGTTTCGAGGGCGCCTCCTGGCTCGGCAGCCCGGCACTGGCCCTCGGGTGCGTCATCGCCGTCATGGTGTGGGTGATGATGGGCTACTACATGATCATTTTCCTGGCGGGGCTGCAGGAGATCCCCCAGGAGTTCTACGAGGCCGCGCGGATCGACGGCGCGGGGCCGTGGACCACCTTCCGTACGATCACCTGGCCGCTGCTGCGCCCCACCAGTTTCTTCGTCCTGCTGATGTCCACGGTCGCGGCCATCACCGGGGGCCTCGACCTGATCTTCGTGCTGACCAACGGCGGCCCCGCCAACGGCACTTCGGTGGCGATCTTCTACATCTATCAGCAGGCCTTCGGATTCGGTGAGTACGGCTACGCGTCGGCCATGGGCTCGTTCCTGGTGCTGATCATGCTGGCCATCTCCGCGGTGATCTTCAAGTTCACGAGAGGCGGGAGGTTCGACGATGGCGAGTGACACCATGGCGACCCGGGCCACCACTCCGGCGGCCCGGCGCCGCCCGCTGTCCGCACGGCTCCGGTCCCCGCGTACCGGGCTGACGGCCCTGGCCGTCGTGTTGTCGCTGATCAGTGTCTTTCCGGTGCTGTGGATGGTCACGTCGTCCTTCAAGACGCGGGCCACGGTCACCGACGGAAAACTGATCCCCCGGGACTTCACGTTCGACAACTTCGTATACGTCTTCACCGAGGTGCCGTTCGCGCGCTATCTGTGGAACAGCTTCTTCATCTCCGCGGTGATCACCGTGGCGGCGCTGTTCTTCCACTCGATGGCCGCCTACGCGCTGGCGCGGCTGCGTTTTCCAGGGCGCGAGAAGCTCTTCGCCGCGATCTTCGCAACGCTGCTGGTCACTGCTCCGGTGGTGCTGATCCCGCTGTTCCTGGTCGCCCGCGAGCTGGGCCTGCTCGACAGCTATGCCGGGCTGATCATCCCGGCGATCTTCAACGCCTTCGGCATCTTCCTGCTGCGCCAGTTCTATCTGGGGCTGCCCAAGGAGTTGGAGGAGGCGGCGATCGTGGACGGCTGCGGCCACTGGCGGGTCTACTGGAACATCGTCCTGCCGATGTCCCGGCCGATCCTCTCGGCCCTGGCGATCTTCTTCTTCCTCGCCAACTGGAACGCCTTCGTCTGGCCACTGGTCGCCACCAACGACCAGGACCTGACCGTCGTCCAGCTCGGCATCGCCTCGTTCCAGACCCAGTACGGGTCCAACTGGAACCACATCCTGGCCGCGGCGACGGTGGCCGCGCTGCCCATACTGCTCCTGTTCTTCGTCTTCCAGCGGCAGATCGTGGAGTCGATCAAAACGTCCGGCCTGAAGTAATCGAGAGGGCCGCCTAGGGCCTACCCGGCGGACGTTCCCCGCGCCCCGAAGGGGCGCGGGGCTGTGTTCATGTGCGGCTCCGCCGCGATGGGGGTCCCCCCTGTTCGAGCGAAGCCGAGAACTTGGGGGAGCGACCAGCCACGCCCCACCTGCAGCCCGCAAGCATCGGGCAGGGGCCGACCCTCCCCGGAACCACGGAGAGGGCCGGCCAAAATCCGCCGCAATTCGGCGTCCCACTCAACCCGCCGTCACAGGACGTCGGCGAGCCGGTCGACCTGGCTTGGATCGAGGCCGTAGCAGTAGAGCATGACCTCATCCGCGCCGAGGTCGGCGAAGTCGGCGATGGCGCCCCGGATTTCGGCGGGCGTGGTGAGCATTCCGGCGACCATCCGGTCGGCCATGCCGGTGAAGGTGTAGTAGGCGTGCATGTTCGCCCGAGCGTCGTCGATCACGTCCTGCGGACCGAGCGCGACGTTGACCTGCGCGACGATGCGGGGTTCACCGTCGCGGCCATGTTCCTTCCAGTAACCGCGCACGGTGTCGAACAGGCCGCCTGCCCATGAGGGTGCTGCGGCAGCGAGATAACCGTCGCCCCAGCGCGCGACGCGTTCGAGCGCGACGGGCTTGAAGCCGCCGAAGAGCACCTCGGGGCCGCCGGTCCTGGCGGGCGCGGGACCGATCGGGCCGACGCCCTCGCCGTACGGTTCACCGGACCACAGGCGGCGCATCACCGCCATCTGCTCGTCGAGGCGGCGGCCCCGCGTGCGCTTGTCGACGCCTGTGGCCTGATGGTCGTCGTCCCGGCCGCCGATACCGAGGCCGAGTACCAGGCGTCCGCCGGTCATCCGGTCCAGGGTGGCGGCCTGCTTGGCGAGGAGGGCGCTGTCGCGCAGCGGGGCCAGCAGCACCTCGGTCTGGACGCGGATGCGGGAGGTCGCGCCGGCGAGGACGGCAAGCGCGACCATGGGCTCCGGGTTGTGGTAGACGAGCCGGTCGAGCAGTCCGAGTGTGCTGAAGGGGCCCGCGTCGGCGCGTTGGGCCCAGGTGAGCAGGGTGGCCGGGTCGCCGATGGGCAGGCCGATACCGACGTTCATGAAAGAGACCTCCGAGAGGAAGGGTCGACAAAGACTGTTGCCGCCCCTCCGGCACCTCAGCGAGGTGGGACGCTCCTGCTCTGCGGCGTACTTCCGGGGAGACGTCTCATCGAAGTGGGCTCAGCGTAGGACGAGCCGGCCCGGCGGGACAAGCCAATTCGCCGCCCGCCTGTCCCAGCAGCGACAACAAGTCCCGCAGTGACACAAGTCCCCTGAGCCGCCCGGGAATTGAGAGCGAGGAACTCAGGGTGTCGGGATGCCGGCCGGGCGGACGGGGCGGCCGAAGCGCACGGGGACGCCCGGGGAGTACAGCACGCTGATCGGGTCCCCGTCCGGAGCCGGCAGCCCGGCCGCCGCGACGAGATCCTCCTCGCACTCGATCAATTCGGCCTCGTACAGCGGCCAGCGAGGGTGGACGTTGGGCAGGTACGCCGGCGCGCCGAAGAAGGCCGTGTGCATGCCCCATCGGGCGGTGAGGAAGTGTTCCAGTTCGGTCGGCTCCACCACTCGTGGCCCGGGGCGTACGACGATCCGGCTGTGCGCGCCGCGTGGCCCGGGCCAACGTCGGGTGCTCTCGTAGGTGACCGTCGGCCCCTCGGTGCGGACGGTCATCCGGGACCACACGTAGGGCAGGCCGAAACCGGCCCGGCCCATCAGCACCGGCACCAGCCGGGAGGCGTCCAGCGAGCGGAAGACCACTCCGCGTCGTCCCTGCGCATCCACCGAGTACAGGCGCACGTTGGTCTCGGGGAAAGTGCCCAGGTACGGGACGCCCGGCAGCCGCAGCCAGCCGACCCGGTGCATCCGGAAGGCGACCAGACCCACGAACGTCGACCCGTCGAGCGTGTCAGGTGTAGTCCCGGCCGGCAGCAGCGGCACCACCACAGCGGGGTCCACGGCCCAGTGGATGAAGGTGAGGTCGAGCCACTGCTGGGTGATCAGCGGTCGCGGTACGGTCACTGGTGCGTCAGGTGTGACGGGGTCGGGCGGCCGCGGGGAGAACGACATGCCGCCAGGATCCCAGACACCTGGCGGCCGCCGATCCACTCCCACCGGCTCCTGCCCTTGCGCCCACCCGCTCCTGCCTTGCGCCGAGGGCGCCGAGGATGTCCGCGTCAGTCGATGTGGTAGCTGTCGCCGTAGACCTTCCAGTCCAGCGGCGGTTCGAGATCGAAGTTCCCGGCGCGGAGGAAGACACGCTGTGCGGTGTCGACACGGCTGGTGTCGCTGTGCGCCTCCTCCTGCTTCATGGCCCACACCCGCGCGTCGAGGAAGGCGTCGAGGTACTCCTTCTCGTCACCGCCCTCGGCGGGCGGCTGTGCCTGGCGCAGGGCGCGCCGGCGGATGTTGCGGAAGCTGGTGGCGTCGCTGCCGTCGCCGTGCATGACGAAGGCGTCGTAGTAGGCGAACTGTCCCAGGGCGCGCAGCCCGTCGGCCTTGCCCTGCTCGACCGCGGGGTTGAAGTACACACGGTCACGCTCGTCGTTCTGCGCCTGCTGGAAGACCTGGTCGCGGGCCGCCGTACGCCAGTCGCCGCTGAAGTGCGGATCGAGTCCTTCGTGCGAGTCGGAGCCGTTCACTCTGCGGAGCGCCAGCAGATACGGGGCCAGGACGTTGCCCGGCTTCCGGTCCTTGTACAGCTCGACGAGGTCGAGCATGTCGCCGGTGCCGGAGCAGAAACCGATGATGCCCGCGGTGTACCCGCGGCCGTCGCCTATGTCCTCGATGTACTTGTACTGCGCCTTCCAGTCGAGGGAGGAGTTCTCCGCGCTGGAGACCAGTTTCATGGCGATCTCCTTCTTCGCGGGGTCGTCCAGTCCCCTCCCCCGCCGCGATACCTCGGCGGCCGGGGAGGGGACGGCGCTGAGCAGGGGCACCGCCGCCAGGGAGGTGCCCAGCAGCGTGAGGGCGGTGCGGCGGGAGAGGCGCCCGGGACGGGGGGTGTCGCTGGACGGTGACATAGAGGGGGCTCCAAGTGGGGGGTGGGGGCCGCCGGTTGGGCGGTTGCCTGCGTATCAACGCACAGACGCGTACCGACGCACCGGCGTTCCGGCGTTCCGGCGTTCCGGCGTTCCGTCAGGAAGGTTTCCTACCAGAAGGCAGCAGTGCGGGGTACCCGGCGGACACCCCTCGGATGAAAAGCTGGGCCCGTGATCGAACCGTCCGAGAACCCGGAGCTGTGGGCATTTCTGAGCTCGCTGCGCCGCGGCGAGCTGCTTTCCGGCACCGTCGCGGCGATCGAGCGGTTCGGCGTATTCGTCGCGCTGGACGAAGGCCCCGCGCACCCCGTCTACCCCGGCGTCGGGTTCATCACCATTCCCGAACTGTCCTGGCTGCACATCGAGGCAGTTGAGGACGTCGTCCGGGTCGGGCAGCGCGTCTCGTGCGAGTTCCTCCAGTTCGACACATGGCACGCGGAGGCCAGACTGTCCCTGCGAGCCACGCGGCAGGATCCTTTCCAGGCGTTCGCCGACCGCACCCCGGTGGGCCGGACGCTGCACGGACAGGTCACCAAGCTGGTCCCGTTCGGGGCGTTCGTCCGGGTCGCCGACGGCATCGAGGGCCTGGTCCCGCTTCGCGAACTCACCCGTACGCCCGTCGACGCTCCGGAGGATGCCGTCCGGGTCGGCGACGAGGTCACCGTCGTCGTCACAGAGATCGACCGGCAGCGACGCAGACTGGCGCTCTCCCGACGACAGGTGTCATCCCGCCCGGACGTGCCGGAGCCTCCTCAGGGGTCGGTCGCATGAGCGACCCCGTACTGGAGATCTTGCGCACCCGCCCGGAGCTGGCCGAGCCGGCGGCCTTCCCCTTCGGCTTCGACGTGCGCCGGGCGTACCACGTTGAAGAGGTGCACCTGGCGTCCGGTGCGCCGCTGGAGCCCATCGCCGGTGACGACACGGGCGGCACCTATTTCCTGTGCGGGGGAACAGCTGTGCTGTACGCGTCCTCGGAGGGGGACGCCGCGCTGCTCGCCGACAGTGTGGGCGAAGCACTCGAGATCCTCGTCCGGCTGCCCTGGTGGTGCAAGGACGTCGTCTCCACCGAGATGGACGAGGCGGAGCTGCTCGCCGCGCTACGTGCCGCCGACGACCGGGCACGGGAGGAGGTCGCTCCCCAACTGGACGCACAACGGGCGACGTTGCTCAGCGGCCTGGGTCTGCCGGACCGGCCACTGGTCGAGCTGGTCGCCATGGCGGAGTCGGCCGCCGGGCGTACCGAGCCGGATCATGTCCTGCTCAACTCCCGGGAACTCCGCGCATACCGGCTGGACGAGTCCTTCCGGCAGCCTCTGCGCGACATCGTCCTCGGCCCTGGGCGGGAAGCGCTGGCCCGGCTGCGCTCCGGCGACTCCGGCGCACGGGAGGAAGTGGCTGCGGATCCAGAGCTGCGGACGGGGGTACTACGGGCAGCGCAGTACGACCGCCGGGACGGTGACCTGCCGCTGCTGCGCTTTCTTTTGGAGTGCGAGTTGCTGGAGCGCGAGCGCGCCGGGCAGACAGAGTCGTACGAGGAGCGCTGGCTGGCCGCGATGCTGGTGGCGTGGCACGGACAGGACGGAGACGTTCCGCTGCTGCGGTCGGCCACTGCCGGGCAGGTGACCGACAGTGCGGGAGCCGTGGAGTGGGCTCGCGTCCAGGAGGCCAGGCGTTACGCGCGTGATGTGGCCGCGGAGAGCGAGTTCACCTGGATCGGGCTGGCTCGTCGGCAGGGCCGCGTCGAGCATGCCCGGGTGGCGCTCATCCGCCTGCTGGACGCCACGGGCCCGGACGCGGACCGGCTCCGGGAGCTGAGCCGGGCACTGGAGCGCATCGGCGACCACGCTCAGGCCGCCCGCGCCCAGTCCAGCCTCCTCTCGCTCCAGGACACGGCATGGGACCGGGCGTCGGAGGCGTACGTACTGGCCCGGCTGGAGCGCCACAAGGGGGACCTTGCCGCGGCGGCGCTGGCGCTTGAGCGGACCCGGGCCGCGGTCGGCGCCGACGGCACCGCGCCGGACGAGACAGTGTCCCGGTGGCACCGCCTGGGCCTCGGCCGGCTGATCACGGAGCAGCATCTGGAGCTGACACTCGCCGCGGTCGAAGCCGGTGACGTGGAACTCGCGCGCGCAACGATGGCGCACGGGAAGCGGTTGCTCAAAACGATCGGCAAGAACTCGGCGAAGGCGCTCAGCGGGCTGTCCACGCGGGCGGCATGGGCAGTGGCCGGACTGCGCTCGTCCGGCTCCTGAGGACATCCGTTGCCGGGACGCGGGCGGCCCCGCTGTCGACGCGCACGGCTTTCGGTACCCGTGTCCGTTGTACGGGCGACCCGTTTGCCGGTGCACGGACGCGCGAGCGGAACTCCAGGCCCGGCGACCACCCTGGCCCATGGCTACCTGGCCCGCGGCCGCCGTGTCCTCCCGAGGGCCGGACAACGGTCCGAGGGCCGGACGACGAGCCAGCCTGTCAGTCTCGCCAGGCGCCCCGTGCCCAGCGAGTGAATTGCGCCATCATTCCCCACCGTTCGCCCCACGGGCCCCACCGGACCCGCACGCGAGCCCTGTTCCCCCGACCGGCACCCGCGCGGGAGGGCCGATTTCCGGAGCGGTGTCGCACTGCCGTCGCCTCACCATGAGCGGATGGCCATGGGCGCTCCGTATTCGGCGTTCGCGTTTTCCGGCCAAGGGCCGCGCTCCGCGGCTAGCTGACCCTTCCGGCCGAGGGTAGCGTGTTCCCACACCAGGCGGTCAAATGCCGCGCGAGGCCGTGTAGTTCTCATCGGGTGGGAATTCACGCAGGGCAGTCGCGGCAATCGCCCTGGGGGCTGTCACGTGGCTGGGGCTCGGGGGATCCCGGCGCCGTGCAGCGAGGCCCCGAGCCGATACGTCGGCTCGGGGCCTGCTTGTAGATATCCCCCACTCCGTGCCCTGTGCCGCACCCTAGGAGGAGCAGTGCCTTATGCGACTGTCGACGGGATCGAGTTGTTCTACGAGGATCACGGGGCCGGGCAGCCGCTGATCCTGTTGCACGGCTGGGGCACATGCGGTCAGGTGTGGAGCGCGCAGCGGGAGGAGTTCGCCCGCGACCACCGGGTCATCACGCCTGACTGGCGCGGCTGCGGCCGCTCCGGGCGGCCCTCGAGCGGCAACACGATCGCGGGCAACGCGGAGGACATCCTGGCGCTGGCGGCCGCGCTGGAACTGGACGGTCCGGTCCTCGTCGGGTGCTCGGCCGGGGCCGCGATCGTGCTGGAAGCGGCCACCAGGGCGCCCTCGTTCGTCCGTGCGGTGGTCGCCGTCGACGGGCCCGGATACTGGCCCGCGGAGCGGAAGGCGGAACGGCTCGTAGAACTGCGGCGCGCTCTGCGTACCGCCCGCGCTGAAACGGTGCGGCAGTGGGTCAAGGACTGGTACGGCCCACTGGCCGACCCGGCACTGCCGGAGTGGACGGCTCAGCAAATTCTGGATTCATCGGAATACATCGATGAAATCCTCACAGATGCGGTACGCCATAACCCACGGGCCACCATTGGGGAACTCGCCGTGCCCGCGGTCTTCGTCCATGGGGAGCTCGACGCGGAAATTCCCTTCGAGGTGTCCGAAACCCTCGCGGAACTCGCTCCGCACGGCGAGGCTCACCTGATGAAGGAATCGGGGCACATGCCGCACGTGGAGCAGCCCGCGGAGTTCAACGCGCTGCTGCGGTCCGTACTCCGGCGGCTCGCGGCGCCCGCGGCAGCCGGCCCCGCCGACCAGGACTGACCGCCCGAACACAGTGCACATCAGCAGGGCCCCGAACCGGAGATCCGGCTCGGGGCCCTGCCGTACTGCGCCGGGTCCCCCGACTCCCAGACGCGGTACGGCTCCAGGACATGGCCGATACTGGCCCGTATGAACTCCAAGGCCGCGCCCGGCATTTGACTCCTGGGATCCAGAACGTTACTCACTGTGGAAAAGGCAGGCTAGCCGCGGAGCGCGGCCGCTGGCCGCATAACGCGACGGTGAGTGAGGAAGCTCTGATGAACGCGTCCGCTGCCGATGACAGCCGGATGCGGACGCTTGTCCGCAGCGACGACCTGGACGAGACGCGCGAGCTCATCAGCACTGCCTACAGCCCGTACGAACTGCGCGCCCTGAACAGGCCGCAGGACTTCACCGCGTGGTATGCCGAGGGAGGCTTCCCCGGGGTCACCCTCTCCGCGCTGAGCTACGGCACCGAGACCCTGGTCGCGCCCGAACCGCTCACGACGTACCTGCTGGTCTGCCAGGTGCACAGGGGCCGGGTCCGGGTGGAGTCGCCGGGGCGCGAGGAGCAGTTCGTCGACACCGGCGACACCTATGTCCTCGATCCGCACCGGAGGTTCAAGGTCTTCTGGGGCGCCGGAGCCCGGATGACGACGCTCAGGCTCTCCCGCGAGGTGGTGGACCGGGCGGCGGGCGAGGCGTTGGGCCGCGATGAGCCCGTACGGGCGCGGTTCGCCCTGGGCGGGGCGGTGTCAGCGGCGGCGGCGGAGAGCTGGTCGGGGATCTCCGCGGCAGTACACCGGGAAGTGATGGCCGGTGGAGTCGCCAACACCAGCCCACTGGTCGCGGCGCAGCTCACCCAGGCGGCGGCCGCGACCCTGATGGCGACACATCGCCTGCTGCCGGCCTCTGAGCCGGTGCGGCACACGGGGAACGTGGCACACCCCGCCGTCCGCAGGGCCATCCAGCTCATCGAGGAACGCAGCGACCAACCGCTCACCCTCTCCGACCTCGCCGTGGCGGCCAGGCTCAGCCCCAGAGCTCTTCAGGAAGCGTTCCAGCGGTACGTCGGCCGTACGCCGTTGGCGCATCTCCGCGAGGTCCGGCTGGAGCGCGCCCACCGCGACCTGGTCGCGGCCGACGCCGACGGACCGATCACCGTTGCCGAGATCGCCTTCCGCTGGGGCTTCTCCAACCTGGGCCGGTTCGCGAACTGGTACCGCCGGCGCTACGGCCACGCTCCCTCCGTCACCTTGCGCACCTGAACGCCACGCGGCGGCCGTCACCGTCGGACGCCGGTGGTGCGGGCCAACGGGCGATATACGGTGGCTCGACCGGCGCGCCGGTTGGCAGGATTTGGGCATGCGATCCCAGGCCAACGGGGTGCCGAGCCATGCGTGGCTCGGCACCCCGATCGATGCCCGCTCGCTCTTCGCTCCTGAGCAGGCCGCACTGATGGCCACGCTGCGCGGTCTGGAGCCCGCCAACTGGTGTGCAGAGGCGGTGCCGGGCTGGACCGTACGCGATCTCGCTGCCCACCTCCTCGGCGACTTCTACGGGCGCCTTGCCCGCGACCGCGACGGACACCGGGAAGGGCCCGGTTTCGCGGCGGGCGAGTCCCTGGAAGCGTTCATCCACCGCATCAACCAGGAGTGGGTCGACGCCCACCGCCACGTGAGCCCGGCCGCCCTCGTCGACACGCTCGATCTCGTCGGCGCACAGCTCGTCCGATTCTTCGAGACGACCGACCCCGATGCCCCGTCGTTGGGGGTGTCCTGGGCCGGCGTCGATCCGGCACCGATGTGGCTGGACAGCGCCCGCGACTTCACCGAGTTCTGGACCCACCGCCAACAGATCCGGCACGCCGTCGGCCGGCCCACCGACCCGGACCCACGGTTTCTGAGCCTGGTCCTGGACACCTTCTTGCGGGCGCTCCCCCACACCCTGCGCAACACTGAAGCGCCCGTCGGTACCCAGCTTCAGGTGCACATCGCCGGCCCGGCGGGCGGGACTTGGACCGCCACCGCCACCGCCCCCGAGCGCTGCTGGTCCCTGGCCGAGCCGGACAGCGGTCATCCCGCAGCGGTCGTCCACCTGGACGCGGAGACCGCCTGGCGCCTGTGCACCCGGGGCATCCAGCCCGACACCGCCCTCGCCCGCGCCCGCGTCGAGGGAGAACGAGAACTCGCCCGGGCTGCATGCCAGATCGTGTCCATCGTCTATTGACCCTCCGCTGCGGAGGGGGCACGCCTGTTCATCGATGACCGAGCAGTTCAGGAGCTCGCCCGAGGCGGACAAGCGGTGAGCGTCCCTGATCATCAAACGTTCGCCGTCGGACGCCAACGGCTGCCGACCACTGACCGCCGACCACACCGCCCCCGCCCGGCCCCTTGCTCACTCCCACGACTGGTAGTTGTTCGCTCATCCGGGGACATCCGCTGTGCGAGGGCAAAGCGCCAGGACAGCCTCTGCTCGTGCGTCCTCCCAGCTCTGTCGAGCGGCCTTCGAATGCCGCGCGGCCCGCGTACGCGTCCCCCCGGGATGTCGCGCTGTGCTGCGTCGCGTCGGGCGTCACCACGTGCGGGGACGTCATCGCCACAGCGCTCTGCTGCTCCATGTGCACGGCGGCGGGCCGCCGTCCGGGAGCCCCTCATGCGCCGCGACCCCCGGGACGAGACCGACCTGCTGCCCACCCCGCTGCGCGCCGATCCGCGGCCGGTGTCCGGGCTGTTCCAGCAGGTCGTCGTACTGGCCCGGAGCGTCCTGCTCTACGACCGGATGCTGGACGACTGCCCCCGCCCCCTGACGGCCGGCCCGAACACAGAAGTGCGGCAGGCGATATGGGAACGCCGCGAGCTGCTCCGCGTACAAGGACTCCAGGGCGGCAGCACCCTCGCGGAACGGTCCGCCGCCCTCACCGACCACGGTCGCGCCCTCGCCGCGGAAGCCCGTCGCGTACTCGACGGGAGCGCGGCATGAGCCGTCCCGGGATCGTGGCGCCGACGGCCGCCACGGAGACGGGTGTTCCCGGCTTCGGCGAGGACTGGCCGGTGCGGGTGGCCACGCTGTTCAGCGGTACGCCCGGGCTGCTGCTCGCCGCCACCGCCGCGCGCTCGGCCGCCTTTGCCCGCAACGACGCGGCCGTCGGCAACCGTGTCCTGATCGGCTCGGCCGCCGGGTTCGACCGGACGGATGTGGTGGCTCGCGCCCGGGGCGGCTGGTGGAGCGGGTCGGCAATGTACTCGCCGGGCGGCGCGCCGAGGCCCGGGCGGTGCCGGGGGCGGACGCGGCCGCACGCGTGGCGTGCTCGCCGGGGGGGGAGGCATGATCGCCTCGTACGACGCGCTGCACCGCCGCAGTGTTCCCGTACTCTACCCGTATTCGTGGCCCGAACTGTCGGCGGACGGTGACAAGTTGCGTGCCGCCGACATGCTGTGGGTGCTGGGGGCGATCCTGCACGACCGGGGACAGCGTGTGGGTTCCCGGCTGCGCCGTATACCTCGCCCACCGGCCGCCGACGGGCTGCGTCGCCCCGCTCCGACCCGGCTCCACGGGACTGGCCGCTCACGTCAGTCGGGACAGCGCGGTGCGTCACGCCGTGTTCGAAGTGCTGGAGCGTCACCTGGTGTGGCACGCCTGGGACACGCACGCTCCCCGCCGGCAACTGTCCCCGGAGCAGTGCCGACGAGTGCTCCCGGAACCGCTGCGGGAGGGGCTGACGGCGCTGGGTCGCGCGGCCACCTTCCTGGAGTTGCCGGGGCGGGCCGGATGTCCTGCGTGCTGGCGTGCGCGCACCGACCGGACGGTATGCACCAGACCTTCGGGGCCCGCGGCACGCTCGTCGATGACTGCGGCACCCCACCACCCGCTGCCCTCACGGCCGCGTGCCTGGAGGCGCTGATGGTCCGCCGGGCCTGGAGAGCACCTCCGCCGCCACGGCATGGACCCGTATGACGCGGGCGGAAACCACCGCAGGTTCGCCGGGAAGCCCGGGCACCGTCGGCCCGCGCGGACTGTTGGAGCACGCCCTGCACACCTTCCACCGGAAGGACAGCCTCCGTCATCTGCGCCCCGAACCCGGCTCCCCCACACGCTCCGACAGCCGGAACACGGAAGCTGCGCCGGCCGGTGAACCACCGGAACCACTGCGCAGCCACCACGGTCCCACCCCCGCCGCAAGGGTCGTCGGCGTTCTCGGAGCTCTGTCTGCGTTCTCAGAGCTCGGAGAAATCAGCCTAGGAACCGTCGCTACTGCTCAACAGGGCCGAAGTGGGGCGCGAAACCGGGACGGGCTGTGCGCCCCGTACGCCGCCGTTCCCCGCCCCGCTTCGGGCGGCAGCCGCCTCACTGCCGCCGTGGGACGCGGGCTCAGCGCGGGGCTTCAGCGCGGGGCTTGGGCGCCGCCGCCCCGCCGCAGCTGGTCGACCACCTGCTGGTGGAGGGCGGCCAGTCCGCCGGGCGGGACGGGCGTCGGGCTGCCGGTGAGGGTGTACCACTCCTCCGCGCCCGTGTACTGCACGTCGATCGCCGCACGCCCGCCGGGCGCCGGGCGGGTCACGACGGTCACCTCGCCGGTGATGACGCCCACCTCGTCGGTCATGACGCCGCCCGGGCCCGCCTGGACTCGGTCCTCGTAGCGGTCCTGGCCGTGGCCGGCGTTCCGTTCGGTCACCGGTCGCAGGTCTCCAGCATGTCGCCGAGCTCGGCCTTCTCGGCGCGGGTCACCGTCAGCTTGTAGGTGGCCTTCACCGCGATCCAGGCCCGGGCGTAGGTGCACCAGGAGGGCTTGGACGGCGGCTGCCACTCCTCCGGTCCCTGGTCGCCCTTGGTCCGGTTCGTGGTGGCGGTGACGGCCAGCAGCTGCGGGTGGGTCAGGTCGTTGGCGAACGTCTCGCGCTTGTTCTGGGGCCAGTCGTCGGCTCCGGAGCGCCAGGCGTTGGCGAGCGGGACCATGTGGTCGATGTCCAGTTCGGAGGCGTCGGTGACCGCCTTGTCGTCGTAGAGGCTGGTCCAGTGGCCGGAGACCGCTCGGCACTCCGCGTCACGCTCGACGTCGGTGCCGGCGCGGGCGAGGACCTTTTCGCGGGTGTCACAGTTCTCGCCCCGCGCGCTCCAGTGGGGGAACTTCTCCCGGCTGTAACCGGACATCGACCCGTGCGGAGCCGCCTTCAGCCCGGACAGCCGGCGTTGCGCCTCCTTTGCCGTCGGCACGCCCGGCAGACCCCGCGTACCGGGCGCCTTGTCGTCGGCAGCCGGACTGGAGGCGGGAGCCTTGTCCTGCTCCGGTGAAGACGCCGTATCCGCGGACGAGCATCCGGCCACGGCGAGCACGGCCAACGCCGCCGCCCCCCTCCCCCACCACCGCAGACGCCGCATGCCCCTCCCAGGTCTTCGCCCAACAGCTCTTCCCGGCGAAGACTACCCGCGCGAGACCCGGCCCCACCCTCCGCGCTGCGGCCGGGCTTCCGCGATGCGGATCTCCCGCTCGACGAGGTCCCCGGTCCGGAGGGGGCATGCCAGCATGACGGGACCGACCGTCCGCCTTTGACCGACCGTCCGCCTTGTGAGAGGTGCCCATGGCCGAGCAGCACACCGAACGGGCCGGCGCGGCCCGTAACCGCCGTGCGGTGCTCCGCATGGCGGTGCTCCGCATGAGAGAGCAACGCCCTCGATGACCGCCGCAGACCTCTCGGCGGAGTGGCTCACCGACTGGCAGTGGCGGACCACCCTCGCGCTGAAGCGCGCTCTCCGCTCCTTCGAGTCCACCTTCGGCTACCCACCGGGCGACAACGAAGTCGTCCCGGCCGACGAGGAGAGCCGAACCGCAGCGGCACAACTCGTACGCGCAGCAGACATCCCGGCAGCGCTGGTCACCTTCTACACGACCGTCTGCGAACTTTCGCTGCCCGATATCGACCACGGGTACTTCATCCACTCCCCCGCCCAGGTACGCGACGGCATCAAGCAGTACGGCCTCGCCCGCGTCGCGGAGAGAGATGCGGAGAGAGATACGGCCGTCGTGTTCGGCAGCGACGGTGGCGGCATCCTGTTCGCCCTCGATCACACCGGGAGGGTGCACCGCTCCACCACGCCCTCCTGGTTCGGCCAGTACGAGGCTGCCGCCCCGAGCCTGGCCCACTACCTCGATGAACTGCACGGGGCCGTCGTGGACTTCGCGGTTCGCTGAGTGAAGGCGGGACCCTCGGCCGCCCACCTTCCTGTCCCTAGCCGAAGTACTGGTCGAAATTCTTCGCGTACTCCCAGTCGTTGAAGCGGTCCCAGTTGATCGACCAAGTCATCAGGCCACGCAGGGCGGGCCGGCGGCCGTGCGGCTGGTAGGAGCCGCAGTTGGTGGCCTTGGTCAGACAGTCGAGGGACTTGTTGACCTCGCTGGGCGGGACGTGTCCGTTGCCCGCGTTCGTGGAGGCGGGCATCCCGATGGCCACCTTCTCCGAGGGCAGGGCCGGGAAGACGTTGCCGGTGTCGCCCTGCACCGGGAAGCCGGTGAGCAGCATGTCGGTCATGGCGACATGGAAGTCGGCACTGCCCATCTGGTGGTACTGGTCGTCGAGCCCCATGATCGGGCCCGAGTTGTAGTTCTGGACGTGGAGCAGCGTCAGGTCGTCGCGCAGGGCGTGGATGACCGGCAGATACGCGCCCGCGCGTGGGTCGCCGCCCGACTGGCCCGGACCGTAGCGCTGGTAGCCGAGCTGCACGAAGAACGTCTCCGGGGCCATGGTGAGGGTGAAGTCCTGGCCGTACTTCGCCTTGAGGGACTTTACGGCTGAGATCAGGTTCACGATAACCGGTGTCTTGGGGTTCTTGAAGTCGATGTCGCCGGCGTCCACGGACAGCGAGTGGCCCTCGAAGTCGATGTCGAGACCGTCGAGACCGTACTCGTCGATGATTGCCGAGACGGAGGAGACGAACTTGTCGCGGGCCTCGGCGGTGGTGAGACGCACCTGGCCGTTCTGGCCGCCGATGGAGATCAGGACTTTTTTGCCCTGCGCCTGCTTGGCCTTGACGGCGGCCTTGAACTCATCCTTGGTCTCGACGTTCGGGCACTCCGCCTTCGGGCAGAGGTCGAAGCGTATGTCGCCCGACGTGGCCGAGGTCGGCTCGCCGAAGGCCAGGTCGATGATGTCCCAGCTGTCCGGGACGTCCGCGAGGCGCGTATAGCCGGAGCCGTTGGCGAAGCTGGTGTGCAGATACCCGACCAGGGCGTGCTCGGGCAGGGCTGCTCCGGTTGCCGGTTCGGTGGACTCGCGGGGCGCGGGAGCCGTGCCGGACGCTGCGGCCGGAGCCGCGATCAGTCCCGAAGCCGCGAGGACGAGCGCTGTGGCCGCAGTACGGAGTCGAGGTCTGCGTCGGCCTGAACGGGAGGAAGAGCGTGCCACAACTGCCTCCGGTGGTGGGGGGGAATGGAGAACTGGCAAAACAAGTTGGTCCAGACCAACACCGCTGTCAAGGCCGCCCCAGGCTCCGAACGCAGCAGTTGCCATATGCCCCTCCACCATGTAGGAGACGTGGAACAGCCGGCCGATCACGGTCCTGTTCCGCGCCAACGTCCACTGTCAGCGCAGCCATGCGCCGGCGGTGCCCCGGCCACGGTCGGCGCCGGCAGGCCGGTTGCGTGCGAGCATGATCGCGGGTACCGCAGCAAGGACGAAGAGCACTCCCGCCATCGCGATGTACAGGTACACGCCGGTCGCCGTGCTGACCGGGGCACCGTCGCCCTGGCCGTACCGTTCAACCGGAATAACGCAGTCGTCCGCAGAGAATTGCGAAAACCTTGCCGCGCCATTTCCTTCGGCTATAGCCTGACGCAGTCCGAAGCACAGGACGACCGAGAGGATCCGATTGTGGGCAGCGTTTCGTACTCCGACCTCCCTGCCGGCACCATCGTTGCTGAGGAATTCGCTCGATGGAGCCCTCAACTGCTGAAGGAGTTCGACAGCAACGCCCACAACGGCTGGATCGGCCAGTCACTGTTGAGCGAGACCGATTCGCTGCGCGTCTGGGAAACCCATCTTCAGCCCGGAGAGCGGATCCCCGTACACCGGCACGTGCTGGACTACTTCTGGATAGCTCTGACCAGCGGTCAAGCCCGCCAGCACACGAGCGACGGCACCACTCGCGAGATCGCTTACACCCGCGGTGAGAGCCACCATTTCCGGTTCAGCTGTGGGCAATACCACCTCTACGATGTGAAGAACATCGGCGATGACGTCCTGTCGTTCCTGATCATTGAGATGAAGAACGGGGAGAACGAGCCTCTTCAACTCCCCACGGCCGTCAAATAGCCACGGCGGGCGGAAACCGCGGACGGCACTGACACCGGCGCCGAATCAGGCCGGCGCCGGATCAGGGCGAGTGAAATACGCGGGGTCGTTTTCGGCTCACACGGCAGCGGAAAGCGCGGCAAGCAGCGCATTGTTCGCACGCCGATTACCGATGGATATACGGCAGGTGGCGGGGATGAGGAACCCAGTGTCGGCGACCATGATCCCCGCACTGCGAAGCTGTTCCATGACGCGCTCGTGCTTATGGAGCCGGACCAGCAGGAAGTTGGTCTCCGAGGGGAACACCCGCTCCACTGCGGGGTGATCGGCCAGTGCCGCGGCCAACTGCTCACGCTCGGCACGGATGTGCTGGATGCTGGCCCGTACCCGCCGGGAGTTGGTCAGCCGTTCCTGGACGGCGCGCTGCGAAGCGTCGGTGAAGCCGAAGGGCACCTGCACCCGCCGTAGTGCTTCGATGATGCCGGGATGGGCCAGGGCGATCCCACAGCGCGCGCCGGCGAGCCCCCATGCCTTCGAGAGCGTTCTGAGCACGATGAGGTTGTCGTGCTCCTCGACCAGTCCGGCGTACGAGGGCTTCTCGCTGAACTCGACATACGCCTCGTCGATCACCACCAACCCACGCGTTGCGGTGACAAGGTCATGCACCTGCGCCGGGTCGAGCCTCGTCCCGACCGGGTTGTTCGGATCGCACAGGAAGGTCACCCGCGGATCCGCCGCCAGGATGCGCTCGGTGTCGAGTTCGGACAGGTCGTCGCCGCGCAGCGGTACCTCGACGAGGGGCAGGCGCAGGAGGCGGGCGAAGTGGGCGTAGAGCGGGAAGGTGGGTGGCGTGATGCAGACGCGCTCGTCGGGCGAGGTCAGCGCCGCCAGCAGCAACATGACTCCGTCGACCGCGCCGCTGGTGAACAGCAGATGATCCGCGCTCAACGCGCCGACACCGTCGTGGCCGGGCAGCGCCGAGATCGTTGCCAGGTAGGTTCTGGCGAGTTCTGCCGTATCGAGCCCGGGATAGTGGCTTGCGGCGCCCAGGAACGGATTGGTGTTGCTCGACAGGTCGACAAGATCGAACCGTGGCCGATGACGATCCCGGGCCGGGCCCGGAACCGGCACCGTTGTGACGGGTGGCGCCGCGAAATCCGACAGAGTTCCCGCCTCTTCCCGGTCCTCCGTTGGTGAGAGGTCGGGGGCGCGCAGCCAGTGGTCGAGGGGGACGAACAGGTCGGCTCCGAGGCGGCGGTTGTGGTCGGCGTCCCCCCGGCCGAGGTGGACCCATTCCAGCCCGGAGCGCCGGGCGTCGACGCAGAGCCCGTACAGGAACGCCGCGTAGAGGTCGCGGCACGCGGCCGGATCGCCGTACTCGATGGCCTGCGTGAGGTAGTAGACGCCTCGGCCGTTGTGGGACTTCGTGATGAGCCCCGCCTGGACGACGGTGTCCTCGCCACGGCGCACGACCATCTCGGTACGGTCGGCCAACGGGCCGTGTGACAGCGCGTCAAGGCCATCGGTGTTGTACAGGTTGTCGTGGCCGTGTCGCTCCGCCTGGCGCTGGTGGAGTTCCACGAAGGCGGTTCGCGCCCACGGCCTCTCGTGGAGCTCGCTCAACCGGATCCGTTCCCACGTCACTCCGCAGGAGAGCGTGTGATGGCGCCGACGGAGATCGCGGAGCTGTCCGGCACCGACACGGGTCCGCAGGAGATCGTCCAGTTCTCCGTCCCCGGTCAACCGTACGACGCACTCGGTGCCACCGGCGACGGGCACGAAGCCGGCTGCCCGCAGTGCGTGGGTGTCGTCGCTGCGGCGCACGTTGGGCACGAGGATCTGGGGGACGTCCAGCGTCTCCGCGCGCTGGAGCAGCGCGTCGAGGGCGTGGGCGGTGGGGGCGGGGTTGGTCGGGGCGTACGAGGCCCCGCCGCCGAGGAGAGTGGGGCGCTTGAGCACCTCGGGGTCGAGGGCAGCGAACGCGTCAGCGCCCGGTCCCAGCCGATCCAGTGAGCACACGGGCTCGCGGGAACCGAGGGCAGCGCACAGCATGTGCTGAAGCGCATCGATATCTGCGGACCTGCGCATACTGGTTCCCCACTCCTCGTTGTCACTCGGCTTTTCTCAACTGCTCTGTCACTTGGCTGTCTCAGCCGCGTGCTGACCGACGTACTCGTCGATGCGGTCGCGGTATTCCTCGAACAATTCGGCCAAGGTGCGGGCGATACCGGTCTTCCAGCCGACGGAACAGTCGCCGATGAGAGCGCGGCGGGCGTCGTGGTCGAAAATCGCGGTTTCCCGGCTGTAGTCGCCGCGGTCCAGTGTGACCGGCACGCCGGTGAGCGCTGACATGTATTCCAGCAGGTCGGTGATGCCGACCTCCTCGTCACCGCCCCAGTTCACCACCCGCGCGGGCACCTGCGCCGCCTCCCACAACAGCGGCACCTGGCGGACGACATCGTCGGTGTGCAGCAGATTGCAGTAGTTCTGTCCTTCGCGAGGCACCGCGCAGGGCTGTCCCTTGCGCATCTCGTTGAACAAGATCATCGGCACGCCGCCGTGCCCGTACGGGCCATAGGCGATGTTGAGCCGGGCAATGACCGTCGGCAGCG
Source organism: Streptomyces sp. CA-250714 (assembly GCF_050936705.1). Lineage (NCBI taxonomy): Bacteria > Bacillati > Actinomycetota > Actinomycetes > Kitasatosporales > Streptomycetaceae > Streptomyces > Streptomyces sp. CA-250714. The sequence goes on from NZ_JBNJMI010000002.1 coordinate 482,263, forward strand.
CCAATGCCTCGGCCAGCCCTCGTGCCACCCCCTCTGCGGTGATCTTGCCTACGGGGTACGTCGGCAGCCACGGCGCCGCGCCGCCAAGCGGATCGCCCACTCGGTACCGGTGGGTGCTATCGGCACGGTTGTAGACCACTCCAGACGAGACATACAGGAATGCCTCGGCCCCGGAGCAGTGCGTCATCAACCGCGCGGTGCCGACCGCGTTGACGCGTGCGGTTTCCTCGAAGTCCTGCCCGTCGCCCCGGTGTACCGCCGAATGCAGCACATGGGTGAAGTCGCGCGGCAGGTCCTCCAGATCATCGGTGGCCATGTCCCAGGTGACGGTGCGGGCGCCGAGTTCTTCCAGTTCCTTGCGCGCTGCCTGGTCACTGAACCGGCCCAGGCACCACACCTCGTTTTCCGGGACGAGCGATTCGGCGACGGGTCTTGCGACTTGCCCGGTTCCACCGGTGACGAGAATTTTCTTGCCTTGCATGATCAGCGGCTCCTGGTCGTATCAGCGATTGCCTTTGCCCGTCCTCAGCCGAGCGCGCGGGCCAGTTCCTGCCGCAATGTCGCCTGGAAGGTGTGCACGTGCTGCGGGCTCATCAGGGTGTAGTGCTCCCCGTCGACTTCGATGTAGGTGTTGGGATCACGTGTGAATGCGTCCCAGTGACGCAGTTGGTTGTCCAGCCATTCCTGTTTGGTGCCGCGCAGCGGAGTGCAGTAGAAGACCCGGACCTGCCCGACCGTCCCTGAGGGCTCGTATGTGCGGCCCAGGTGCACCATGTTCTGGGCCAGGTGCACCCAGTTGGTGAACCGTTCGACGGTGAGGTCCAGTTCGATCAGGCGCCGTTTCGGCGCGTTATCGATGAGGTAGGCCAACTGGTCGGCCTCGGGCAGCCGACGGAGTGTGGCGGTCAGTTCTTCGATGTCGGCAGCATTGATCAGCTCGAGGAACAGGGCCAGATTGATCGCGCCGTCGGTGAAGCTGATCTCGTTCATACGGCCGGAGATGTGCGGCGGCAGATTGAAGACGCCCACGAAATCGACCTTGTCGCCATCGGCCTCCAGCCGTTTGGCGATCTCGAACGCGACTGCCCCGCCGTAGGAGTATCCCGCGACGGCGTACGGACCACTCGGCTGCGCCCGCCGGATCGCCGCCACGTAGGTGGAGACCATTTCGGCGAACGACCCGAAGTGCGTCTCGCCCTCTCCGAAACCACGTGCCCGCAGCGCGTAGAACGGACGCTCGCCGGTGAAGTACTTGGCGAGGTTGACGAATACCAGCACCTCCCCGAGACCGGGGTGAACGCAGAACAACGGCGTTCCGTCCCCGGTGACTTGCAGGGGCACCAGAGGGTCGTAGGCGGAGTCCCCGCCGTCGCTCCGTCCGGCGGTCAGCCGGCCGGCCAGTGCCCGCACGGTCGGGGCTTGCAGCAGCGTCGACATCGGTACGTCGTCGATACCGAACTCGGCCTGGATCTCCGATTTGAGCCGCAACACATCCAGCGAGGTTCCGCCCAGATCGAAGAAACTGGTGGTCGCCGGCACGTTCCTGGTGTTCAGGACGCGGGCGTAAATGGCAGCCAACGCGGTCTCGGCGCCACCTTCCGGCGGCACATAGGCACCGAGGAACCTGGTGCTCACCTCCTCCGCGCGGCGGGCCGCATCGTCCAGGTCCCCGGCCTCCACGGCTGCACGCAGCCGGGACCGCTGGACTTTCCCGAGGTTGCCGCGGGGGATCCGGGCCACCGTGACCGGGAGAATCAGCTGGGGGCGGAATCCCCAGTGCATCACCGTGGAACTGCGGATCGCCACGATCGCCCGGTACACCGCCGAGTCGTCGGCGGGATCCCCCGCCGGGACGAAAGCGATGGCAAGCAGCTCGGAATCGGCTCCGTCAGGTCGGATCGGGAAAGCAGCGACCTGTCCGCGCTGCACATCGTCCAGCCCGTCCAGAACCGCTTCGAGGTCGTGGCTGTAGTAGTTGACGCCGTTGACGATGATGGAGTCCTTGGTACGGCCGACCAGCGTCAACCGCCCCTCGGAGTCAAGGTGTCCCAGGTCGCCGGTGCGGAACCAGCCGTCGGAAGTGAACGCTTGCGCGGTGGCCTGGTCGTCGCCGAAATAGCCGTCCGTGACCATGGTGCCGCGCAGCTGCACCTCGCCCGCTTCCAGCGTTCCGGGGGCATCGGTGGACGCCAGCACCCGGCCGTCGTCGTCAGCAATACGTATGTGCAGACCCCGCACCGGGCGGCCCAGTGGAGGAAACTCCGTTTCCAGGTCACGGGTGGCGAAGTCGCGGTTGAAGACGCTTCCCGCACAGGTCTCGGTCATCCCGAAGGCGGGCACGATCACATCTCTGCGCAGCCCGTAGCGGGAAAGAGAGTCCAGGAATGTCCGTACGGTGGCGGTCACGGTGGCCTCACCACCGGAAATGATGTACCGCACCTTCGACAGATCCACGTCCTGCTGCGCGGTACGCCCCTGTGCGAGCGCCTGGTTGATCTGGCCGAACAGGAAGTTGGGAGTGAACGTCACGCGCACCTTGTGTGCCGTGAGCAGCCGCAGGAATTCCACGGGGTCCGCCAACACCGTCGCGGGCGTCGCCATGATCTGGTCGGCGCCGTTCAGCATCGGCAGCAGGTGTGCCTCGATCGCGGCAATGTGATCGGCTGAGATCCAGTTCATCGTGGTGTCGGCGGGCCCCAGTTCCAACGCCCCTGACTTTCCGGCCTGTGCCGCCAGCAGATTGGCGTGGGTGAGCCTGACCGCCTTGCTCGCACCGGTGGACCCGGAGGTGAGCATCAGTAAAGCGAGATCGTCGGCAGCAGGCACATGATGCTGCTGATACTCGGGCGAGACCTGGCTCAGCTCTTCCACCGTCAGGGTCTGCAATCCGACATCGGGCAGATCGCCGTAGGCCGCCTTGGGAACGACCACCAACGGATCGCCCAAGAGCACGCGCAGGTGCTCCAGTTGAGCTTGCGACCGAAGAGGGTCGGCCTGTGGCGCGATCGGGCACGGCACCGCACCGGCCAGCACGCACCCCCAGAAGGCGCGGAAGAAGCTCTCCGGATCGTTCGCGGTGATCAGCACCCGGTCGCCCGGAGCAGTGCCGTGGCCACGCAATCCTTGTGAAATCCGGCAGGCACAGTCCCACAACTCAGCGTATGAGACGAACGAGCCGCCGATGAATGTGACACCTCTAGAACTGTCACGAGCCGCGCCCTCGAGCAGCTGCGGGAGTGTTGAAGCAGAACGTGGTTCCGGCATAGGGGCGAAGACCTCCGATCGGAAGCGACGGAAAGCAGTAGCGAACAGACGCCTGAGCAGAGGCGTGCGGGGGGGATGCGGGGAGGGAAGGAATGGGCTTGGCCCCCGGCGTTCCATCGCGAGCGGGCGCGCGGAGCCGTGAGCCGTCAGTGGTGCGGATCCTGGAAGGCACACCGTTGGATGCGATGTGGGCGGGCGCAGCTCGGCGCCTGTGCCCTGGTCGACCGAGGTGACAGAAGCCCGTCAGCGGCGGGATGCCCCGGATCGACGGCGGCTCGGCCGAGGCCGTGGAGCGGATCCTCCTGTGACCGGAGGCGGCACAGCCGGGTGGTTCTGTTCACCGTCGGCCTCACCCGACCTCATTGAATTGCACGATCTCCTCGACCTTCTTCTCAAGTTCCAGCTCATCCGGGTCGGAGACCATCGCATGGCCGACGCTGCCGTAAGGACCGGGAGGCGCATCGGGCGACGACGCGTATTTGATCTCGTCCAGGGCGAAGCGGCGTTCGAAGTCCTCCTGGGTCAGTTTCCCGCTGTCGGAGCGCCGCAGGAGTACATATCCGTGGAGCCGGTCCGGTGTACCGCCGACCGGGATCCCGGTCGGCTCCTCTCCGAGCGCCAGGCTGATTTCCACGTCGAACAGGTCGACCCCGAACGTCAAATTGTTGGCCTGCGGGGACAGCCCACCGGGGAGACGGATGGCGCACTCGCCGAACGTCAATCCCCCCTCTTCCACGAACGCTTCCAGGTGGAACACACAGTCAGGCGCTTCCAGGGTCCCGAGCACTTGCCCCAGAAGCGTCTCCGCCTGCTGGAACAGTGTCGGATGCCGTCTCTTGTCGAGCAGATGGCAGGCCAGGATGCCGCCTTGTGCCGCACTGACCGGTGAGCTGTGATAGCGGGAGACGGAATACCACTCAAGGCCACCGTTCCGCCAGATGCCATCGGCGAAAATCTCCGGGGCATCCACGAAGGATTCGGCGACGACCTCGACATCCGACTGACTCGGCAGCACCTTCAAGGCTTCTGCGTACTCTTCGGGGGAACGAACAATGTTCGTACGCAGCGAGCCGGCCCCGTTCGCCGGCTTGACCACGAAGGCCTCCCCCAGCTCAGCGGCGAGTTCCGGGTAGGAGGTATCCCTTGTCACATAGCGGCAGCGTGCCCGCTTCACCTCGGGCGGCAAATTACTCTTCTGGAGGTACTTGTCCCGGAAATAGAGGACTTTCTTGGAGTCCTTGTTCCCGGGAAGATTGAGCTGTTGCCGCAAATAGGCAGCACCGAACACGCCCATCTCATGGACGCTGAGCACCCCTGCCACCTCGTTCAGACCCGCCGAGAGTACGGCGCGCAGCACTTCCTGGACGTTCTCCATATCGCTGACACAGGTGAAGCTGCGGCCCTTCAGCGAGCTCACCGGCGTCTGGACGATGTAGTGGGGTTCCAGACCGCGACGTTGCACCGCACGGTCGAGATCGTCCCGGTATCCGATAACGATAATTGTCGGCATTCTTGTCTCCCCGAATTACGGCCGGTCAAAACTTTCAAGAAGTCAGTTGCCGTACTGCCGCCCGCAGTGAATCCGGGTGATCAGTGGGCCGGACAAGTGATTCCCTGAGAGATCGAGTCTCCGCACGACAAAACCCCCGTCCAATGTCTCGCGACCGGTTACCGATCGAAGCCGACGCGGTGGCATCGTGGCACACCGGATACAGGGATGTGGATATGCGGAGCATGATCTTTTCCGGAATGGTGGGTGATATAGATCACAAGCTGAGTTGACGCCGAGTCAGTCAATGGAATGCCCCAAGTCCCCTTGCCCAGCGGGCTGTTCGGCATATCGGCCATACCCCTGACTCCAGTACGCTCCGCGCACGAATAGTCACGCGAGCAGCAGCGCCAATAACTCAGCCGACACAGAAGAGCAAGACCCATTCGGCGCGACAATAGAGAATAGAAGGCCGGGCAGGTGGTCCCGGCCGGGCCAGGCGGTCATACCACTGGAACGCCCGCCGCGCCCGCAACAAGTCGCCACGGCGCCCTGGCCGGAGGACTTTGTACGCGGCCTTTGACAACGCCCGCGCCTGCCGCCCTCCCCGACCCCCGCGAAGAGCAAGCAACCCGCCGACATCCGTCCGACCGATTCGGGTCGCAGCACTCCCTGCGTCAGGGCGTGTCCGGCAATTCGATCTCCGCTCCCCACCGGGGATTGCGTTAATGTCCTTGCATGGAACAGCGCATCAGTCTGGTCACCCTGGGAGTTTCTGATGTCGCACGCTCTCGGGCGTTCTACGAAGCCTTGGGCTGGCGGGGCCAAGAAGTCCAGGAGACGGTCTTCTTCCAGGCGGGCGGTCAAGCCCTGGTCCTGTGGGGCCGCGACAAACTCGCGCGGGACTGCGGGCTGACGGACGGAGCAGCGGCCGGCTTCAGCGGGATCGTCCTGGCGCACAACGTGCGCTCAGATGCGGAGGTCGACGAGCTGCTCACGGCCGCGGAACGCGCCGGAGCAACCATCACCAAGCCCGCGGTCACCAATGCCATCGGCTTCTACTCCGGCGCCTTCATCGACCCGGACGGCCACGCCTGGGAGATCGCCCACAACCCCGGCTTCCCCCTAGCCGAGGACGGCTCCCTCACCCTCCCCGACTTCGGCACCTCTTAGGGGTGTCCGGCATCGGTGGACGCGCCCCGTCATGGGCGCGAGGAACTGCGCGAGCAACCTGGGGGTACCTCCCTGCTCGAAGAGCTTGGGGGAGGACCCGCAGCCCGCGACCGACGGACAGAGGCACCCCGTCACCGGAACACGGACGGGCGACCGCCCTCACATCCCGCGGGGTGCCCGCGTGGTGTCCCGTACGACCAACTTCGGCTCGATCACAGCTTCCTGCGGCTCCAACCCCTTGTCGTCCAGCCGCTGCACGGCGAAGCGGACAGCGTGCTCGGCCATGAGGACGGCGTCCTGGCGGACCGTCGTCAGGCCGACGGGCATGAGGTGGGACAGATGGCTGTCGTCGTAACCGACGACGGACACCTCCCCCGGCACCTCGACACCGGCCCGGCCGAAGGCCATCAACAGGCCCATGGCGCAACGGTCGTTGGCGGCCAGGACAGCTGTCGGCAGCGGTCGCCCGGCATCGCGTTCCGCCATCAGCAGGCGGCCGGCGTCGATACCCGACTCTTCCGTGTGGTTGCCCGGAATCACCCGGATCTCCGACTCCAGCCCGTGGCGGCGCATGGCGGCGCGGTAGGCGCGTCGACGCTCGGCCGAACCGGGGCCGCGGCCGCCGTCGACATGGACGATGTCGCGGTGCCCCAGCTCGACGAGGTAGTCCATGGCCTGCCGTACGCCTTTGCCTTCGGCACTGTGGACGAAGTCGACCGGGGATCCTGACATCCGGCGGCCGACCGAGACCGCCACCGTGCGCTGCCCGAGGGTCTCGAGACCCTCGGGCGCCGAGTCCGAGCAGAGCAGGATCATGGCTTCGCAGCGGTGACTGAGCAGCGCCTCCACGGCCTTCACCTCGCCCCGGCCCTGGGCCGTCGCCGACAGCAGAACGTCGTAGCCGTGCCGCTCGGCCTCGGCGTAGATGCCCTCGATGAGGTCGGCGTGGAAGGTCTGGCGCACGGTGAACATCACGCCGAGCGCCCGGCTACGGCCCCGGGCAAGAAGTCGGGCGGCGTTGTCGGGGCGGTAACCGATCTCGTCGGCAACCCGCAGCACCCGGTCACGGGTCTCCTGCCCGGCTCCCGGCTGATCGCGGAAGACGATCGAGACCAACGCCCGGGAAACGCCTGCCTTCGCGGCGACGTCCGCCATCGTCGGACGCTGCTTACCCGTCGCAGCCACCTGTCGACTCACCCTCCCGCAGTTCTCCCGCGCATCCGCACCGCGCGCGTTCGCGCCTTCCGTTTCCTTCGCGTCCGACGACGTCCGACATCGTCCGACGACGTCCGGAGACATCCGGTGGCGTCCGGTGCCGGTGCCTCCAGTGACCTCCGGTGCCGGCGCCCCCAGCGCCTCCGGTGGCCGCGCCTCCGACGACGTCAGATGACATCCGGCACCTCCGGTGCCAAGTGCCACCGGCGCCAAGTGCCTCCAGTGACACCCGGTACCGGCGCCTCCAGTGGCGCCCGGTGCCCGCCAATAAAACCCAACGCACCAACCGCCCCCACCGTGCCCCGCCCCACCCCCTCCCTCACATCCACCCGGCACGCTATCCCGCGCGCCCCCGCCACCCGCGGACCGAGCCTCGTTGAACGCTCCGCAAATCTCGCGGCAACAACCTATTGACATGACATTTGCACGAGGGCCATCGTACTCGAACTAGAGCGCGCTAGTAGAGCGCGACAGTCCAACCGCCACCCCACCAGCCGCCACCCCACGAGTCCGGGGTCCTCGGTGCGAAGGGAATCCAGCGTGATGTCGTTCGAAGTGCTGACCATGGGCCGCGTGGGAGTGGATGTGTATCCGCTCCAGACCGGCGTCGGGCTGGCGGAGGTCACCTCGTTCGGCAAGTACCTGGGCGGCAGCCCCACCAACGTGGCCGTCGCCGCCGCCCGGTACGGGCACCGGGCGGCCGTGATCACCAAAACGGGACGCGACCCGTTCGGCGGCTTCGTCCGTGCGGCTCTCGACGGTTACGGGGTCAGCGACCGCTTCGTCGGTACGTCGGACATCGCGCCGACCCCGGTCACGTTCTGCGAGATCTTCCCGCCCGATGACTTCCCGCTCTACTTCTATCGGCTGCCGAAGGCCCCTGACCTGGATATACGCCCGGAGGAGCTGGACCGGGGCGCAGTCCGCGACGCGGGGATCTTCTGGATGACCGGCACCGGACTGGCCGAGGAGCCGAGCCGGTCCGCCACTCTGGCCGCGCTGGAGCATCGGGCGAAGTCCGGTACGACCGTCTTCGATCTGGACTGGCGGCCGATGTTCTGGCCCGACGCCGATGCCGTCGCGGCCCGCGCGTGCTACGCCGAGGCGCTGCGGCACACCACGGTCGCCGTCGGAAACCTCGACGAGTGCGCGGTCGCCACCGGTGAGCGCGAGCCGTACGCCGCTGCCAAGGCGCTGCTGGCGGCCGGGGTGGAGCTGGCTGTCGTGAAGCGGGGCCCTGCGGGGGTCCTGGCCATGGACGCCGAGGGACAGGCTGTCGAGGTTCCGCCTGTGCCGGTGGAGGTTGTCAACGGGCTCGGTGCCGGTGACGCCTTCGGTGGGGCCTTGTGTCATGGGCTGCTCTCCGGCTGGGACCTGGGCCGCGCGGTGTCCTTCGCCAATGCCGCAGGTGCGCTGGTCGCGGGCCGGCTGGCCTGCTCCGACGCGATGCCGACCGAGGCCGAGGTCGCGGACAAGCTGCGCGCGGCCACCACTGCCCCCGACGTACGAAAGGCCTGACGACGTGCTGTCCGACAACGTGAGCCGGATCGTGGCCGCCCGGGTCAGCGACCCCGGCGCCATCGCGGCGGCCGCCGCACAACGCGTGAAGCCCACCTCGCCGCTCGGCGCGCACGGCAAGGCGATGATCATTGCCGCGGACCATCCGGCGCGCGGCGCCAACGGCGTCGGGGACGACCCCAGCGCCATGGCCGACCGCTTCGAGCTGCTGGAGCGGATGTGCGTGGCCCTGGAGCGCCCGGGGGTGACCGGGGTGCTGGCCACGGCGGACATCCTGGAGGATCTGCTGCTGCTCGGCGTCCTCGACGGCAAGAGCGTCTTCGGGTCGATGAACCGGGGTGGGCTGGCCGGTTCGGTGTTCGAGATCGATGACCGGTTCACCGGCTACGACGCCGAGACGATTGCCGCGATGGGCTTCGACGGCGGCAAGATGCTGACCCGTATCGCGCTGGGGGATCCTGCGACCCCGGCGGCTCTGGAGAACGCCGCCCGCGCCGTCGACGAACTGAACGACCGGCGCCTGGTGGCGATGGTCGAGCCCTTCCTGTCGGTCTGGCAGGACGGCCGGATCCGCAACGACCTCTCGCCGGACGCGGTCATCAAGTCGATCACCATCGCCTCCGGGCTGGGCCGGCGCAGCGCCTACACGTGGCTGAAGCTGCCGGTCGTGGCGGACATGGAGCGCGTTCTGGCCTCCTCCACGCTGCCCGCGTTGCTGCTGGGCGGCGAGGTCACCGACCCCGAGGCCGCCTTCGCCTCCTGGGGCCGTGCCCTCGAACAGCCCACCGCACAGGGGCTGGTGGTGGGCCGTTCCCTGCTCTACCCCTCGAACGGCGATGTCGCCGGTGCCGTGGACAAGGCGGTGAGCCTGCTGTGAGCAGCACCTACCACCTGCCGAACGGCACGGCGGCCGACGGCCCGTACGACCTGGTGGTCACGCCCGAGTCGGCGGGCTGGGGATACTCCGGGCTGCGGACCCTGACGCTGAGGCCGGGCGAGGCGCACGCGCTGTCCACGGGTGATTCGGAGTTCCTGGTGCTGCCGCTGGCGGGCGGCTGCACGGTCACCGTGGACGGGCAGGTCTTCGGACTCGGCGGGCGGACGGGCGTGTTCGACTCGGTCACCGACTTCGCCTATCTGCCGCCCGCATCGGAGGCGCTCATCAGCGGCGCGGCCGGCGGTACGTTCGCGCTGCCGTCCGCTCGCACTCGCCGGAGCCGCCACCTCGCCGCTCGGTACGGCCGGGCAGCGGACGTGCCGGTGGAACTGCGCGGTGCCGGGGCGTGTTCGCGGCAGGTCAACAACTACTGCCTGCCCGGCACGTTCGACGCGGAGCAGTTGCTGGTGTGCGAGGTGCTGACGCCGGGCGGCAACTGGTCGTCGTATCCGCCGCACAAGCACGACGAGGCGCGCCGGGACGAGCAGGGCAGGCCGGTCGAGTCGGAGCTGGAGGAGATCTACTACTTCCAGGTCGCGGGCGAGGGCGGTTTCGCCTACCAGCGGGTGTACGGCACCGAGGCGCGGCCCCTCGATGTGCTGGCCGAGGTCCGCTCCGGCGACGCGGTGCTCATTCCGCACGGCTGGCACGGCCCGTCGGTCGCCGCGCCGGGCTACGACCTGTACTACCTCAACGTCATGGCGGGTCCCGGGCAGGACCGCGCCTGGCTGATCTGTGACGACCCCGCGCACGGCTGGGTGCGCTCGACATGGGAGTCCCAGGACGTCGATGCCCGGCTGCCGTTCGGGGCCGAGGAGACCGCGTGATGGAAACGATCAGGCTCACGACAGCCCAGGCCCTGGTCCGCTTTCTGGCGAACCAGTACAGCGAGCGTGACGGGCGGGAGCAGCGGCTGATCCCCGGGGTCTGGGGGATCTTCGGGCACGGCAACGTGGCGGGTGTGGGGCAGGCGCTGTTGCAGGCCGCCGTCACCGAAGAGGCCGATCTCCCGTACTACTTGGCCCGGAACGAGCAGGGCATGGTGCACGCGGCGGTGGCCTACGCGAAGATGCGCGACCGGCTCTCCGCCTTCGCCTGCACGGCCTCGACAGGCCCCGGCTCCACGAACATGCTCACCGGTGCCGCACTCGCCACGACCAACCGGTTGCCGGTCCTGCTGCTGCCCAGCGACATGTTCGCCACCCGTACGCCGGATCCGGTGCTCCAGCAGTTGGAGGACACCCGCAGCGGGGACGTGACGGTCAATGACGCCTTCCGCGCGGTGTCGAAGTATTTCGACCGCATCTCGCGGCCCGAGCAGCTGATCCCGGCCGCGTCGGCCGCGATGCGGGTGCTGACCGACCCGGTCGAGACGGGCGCCGTCACGCTCGCGCTGCCGCAGGACGTGCAGGCCGAAGCCTTCGACTGGCCTGCCGACTTCTTCCGCCGCCGGGTGTGGCGCGTGGGCCGCCCGGTGCCGGAGGCGGCGGCGGTCGAGCGGGCCGTGCGTCTGCTGCGTACGGCGAAGCGGCCGCTGATCGTGGCCGGGGGCGGCACCGTCTACTCCGGTGCGCACACCCAGCTGCGGGCCTTCGCCGAGGCCACCGGTATCCCCGTCGCCGACACCCACGCCGGCAAGGGCGCCGTCGCCTGGGACCACCCGTGCGCGGTCGGCGGCATCGGCTCGACCGGCTCCTACGCCGCCAACGAGCTGGCGAGGGACGCGGATGTGGTGCTGGGCATCGGCACGCGCTACAGCGACTTCACCACCGCCAGCCACACCGTCTTCGGCAACCCCGACGTCACCTTCGTCAATCTGAATGTGGCCCGCCTGGACGCCGTCAAGCACTCCGCGGAACCCCTGGTCGCCGACGCCCGGCTCGGCATCGAGGCACTGGCCGGTGCGCTGGCCGACTGGCAGGTGCCCGAGGACTACCGCCGCCGTACGCGGCAACTCATCAGCCGCACCCGGGAGATCGAGGACCGCTGCTTCACCCTGGGGCACGGTCCACGCCCCGCCCAGACCGAGATCCTGGGCGCGCTCAACGAAAGCCTGGGCGACCGTGACGTGGTCATCAACGCGGCCGGTTCCATGCCCGGTGACCTGCAACAGCTGTGGCGGGCCCGGGATCCGAAGGCATACCACGTCGAGTACGCGTACTCCTGCATGGGTTACGAGGTCGCCGCCGGGCTCGGCGCCAAGATGGCCGACCCGACGCGTGAGGTGGTCGTCCTGGTCGGGGACGGGTCCTACCTGATGATGGCGCAGGAGATCGTCACCATGGTCTCCGAGGGCTTGAAGGTCATCATCGTCCTCGTCCAGAACCATGGCTTCGCCTCCATCGGCGCGCTCTCCGAGTCCCTGGGATCTCAGCGCTTCGGCACCAAATACCGCTACCGCGACGACGCATCGGGCCTGCTCGACGGCAATGTGCTCCCCGTCGACCTCGCCGCCAACGCCGCCTCCCTCGGCGCCGACGTCCTGCACGCCACCACCGTCGACGAGTTCCGCACCGCGATGGAAAAGGCCAAGGCCGCCGAGCGCACCACCGTCGTGCACGTCGAGACCGACCTGTACGGGCCGAACCCACCCGCCCACGGGTGGTGGGACGTACCCGTCAGCCAGACCTCCGCTCTCGACTCCACCCGCACCGCGTTCGAGACCTACGCCGCGCACAAGGCCACCCAGCGGCATTACCTGTAAGGACATCCGCACCGTGAAGACCATCCCGCACTGGATCAACGGCTCGCCCGCCACCGGCCCGAGCACGAAGACCGCGCCGGTGTTCAACCCGGCGACCGGCCACCAGCAGGCCCAGGGCACCCTGGGCACCCCCACCGACATCGATACGGCCGTCCAGGCCGCCGCCACCGCCTTCGAGACCTGGTCGGAGTCCTCCCTCACCCGGCGCACCCAGGTGATGTTCGCCTTCCGCCAGCTGCTGCTGGAACACGAGGAGGAACTGGGCCGGATCATCTCCGCCGAACACGGCAAGACCGTCGCCGACGCACGCGGCGAAATCGCCCGCGGCCGGGAAGTCGTCGAGTTCGCCTGCGGCCTCGGCGACACCCTCAAGGGCAGCTACTCCGACCAGGTCTCCCGCGGCGTGGACGTCCACAACTTCCGCCAGCCGCTCGGTGTCGTCGCCGGCATCACACCGTTCAACTTCCCCGCGATGGTGCCGCTGTGGATGCACCCCATCGCGATCGCCACCGGCAACACCTTCGTCCTCAAACCCAGTGAGCGGGACCCGTCGGCCGCCAACTTCGTCGCCGGGCTCTACCAGCGGGCCGGACTGCCCGACGGCGTCTTCAACGTCGTCCACGGCGGCAAGGAGGCCGTCGACGCGATCCTCACCCATCCCGGCATCGAGGCCGTCTCCTTCGTCGGTTCCACCCCGATCGCCACCTACGTCCACCAGCAGGCCACCGCACACGGCAAGCGCGTCCAGGCACTCGGCGGCGCCAAGAACCACGCCGTCGTCCTGCCCGACGCCGACCTCGAATTCGCCGCGGGCCACATCACCGCCGGTGCCTACGGCTCCGCGGGCGAGCGCTGCATGGCCGTCTCCGTCACCGTCGCCGTCGGCTCGGCCGCCGACGACCTGGTCACCGCCCTGGAGCGCAAGGCCCGCGAGATCACGGTCGGCCCCGGCAACGCACCCGACACCGACATGGGCCCGCTCGTCACCAAGGCCGCGCAGGAACGCGTCGAGAACGCCGTCGGCACCGCGGCCGCACAGGGCGCCACCGTCGTGGTCGACGGTCGCGGACTCAAGATCGACGGCCATGAGAGCGGCTTCTTCACCGGCCCCTCCCTCCTCGACCACGTCACCACCGACATGGACGCCTACCAAGAGGAACTCTTCGGCCCCGTCCTCGCCGTCGTCCGCGTCGAAACCCTCGACGAAGCCATCGCCCTGATCAACGCCAACCCCTACGGCAACGGCACCGCACTGTTCACCGGCTCGGGCGAGGCCGCGCGCCGATTCCAGCGCCGGACCAGGGTCGGCATGATCGGCGTCAACGTGCCGGTCCCCGTCCCGATGGCCTACTACTCCTTCGGCGGCTGGAAGGACTCCCTCATCGGCGACTCCCCCATCCACGGCCCCGAGGGCATCCGCTTCTACACCCGCCCCAAGGTCGTCACCACCCGCTGGCCCCAGCCGGCGACCCGGCACGCCGCCGCGGACTTCGCCTTCCCCACCTCCAGCTGACCGCGGCCTTCCCCTACCTCCCTCCCCCCGTATCCCCTCCCCTCTCCAAGGACTGATCGACATGGCAACGGCGCCATCCCCTCTCCGTACCGTCGCGGGCAATCTGTGTCTCGGCTCGGCCCCGGACTCCTGGGGAGTCTGGTTCCCCGAGGACGAGCACCAGGTCCCCTACACCCGTTTCCTCGACGAGCTGGCACAGGCGGGCTACACCTGGCTGGAGCTCGGGCCCTACGGCTATCTGCCCACCGATCCGGCCGTCCTCGCCGAGGAACTGGCCGTACGCGGGCTGAAGGTCTCCGGCGGCACCGCCTTCGGCGCGCTGCACCGTCCCGAGGCGTGGGACGAGATGCTGGCCCACGTCCGGCGGGTGGCCGAGCTCACAGCTGCCGCGGGCGCCCACCACCTCGTGCTCATCCCGCCCATGTACCGGGACGAGAAGACCGGCGAGTTCACCGAGTCCCCCGAGCTGACCGCCGAGCAGTGGGCCGGCTTCGGCCGGAACGCCGACCGGCTCGGTAGGCTTCTGCTCGACGAGTACGACATCCGGCTGGTCCTCCACCCGCACGCGGACAGCCACATCCAGACGCAGCCCGAGATCGAGCGGCTGCTCAACGAATCCGACAGCCGTTACACGAACCTGTGCCTGGACACCGGTCACGTCGCGTACGGCGGCGGTGACAATCTCGACCTCGTGCGCCGGTTCGGCGAGCGGGTCGGATATGTGCACATCAAGCAGATGGACCCGGCGGTGCTGGCGCAGGTGGCCGCGGAGAACCTCTCCTTCGGCGAGGCCGTCAAACGCGGCGTGTGCGTGTCGCCGCCCGAGGGGGTGCCGAACCCGGCCGAGGTGGTGGACGCCCTCTCACGGCTCGACGCCGAGCTGTTCGTCATCGTGGAGCAGGACCTGTACCCGTGCGCCCCGGAGGTGCCGCTTCCCATCGCGGTACGTACCCGTGAGCATCTGGCCGGCTGCGGCCTGACCCGAACCCGCCGTCCGAACAACAACCGGTAGGAGGCCGCCATGGATGTCAGAGACGACGACGCGACAAGAGACGACGCGGCCCCGAACCCGACACCTTCCGTGCCGTCCACCACCATCGACGACGCACCGCCGCACGTCCGGCGAAGGCTGCGGCTGATCACTTGGATCGCCACCTTCGGCGGGCTCCTCTTCGGCTACGACACCGGCGTCATCAACGGCGCACTGCCGTATATGACCGACGATCTGGGCCTGACCCCGGCCACCGAGGGCATGGTCACCAGCTCACTGCTGCTGGGCGCGGCGCTCGGCGCGGTCACCGGCGGACGGCTCTCGGACGCGCGGGGTCGGCGGAAGAACATTCTGCTGCTGGCCGCGGTGTTCTTCATCGGCGCGCTGGGCTGCTCCCTCGCCCCCAACACCGAGGTCATGATCGTGGCCCGGTTCGTGCTCGGCCTCGCGGTCGGTGGCGCGTCGGTGACGGTGCCCGTCTACCTCGCCGAGGTCTCTCCCGCGGAGCGCCGTGGTGCGCTGGTGACGCGGAACGAGCTGATGATCGTCACCGGTCAGCTGCTGGCCTTCTCCTCCAATGCGGCCCTCGCCCAGGTGGGCGGCGAGTCCGGCGGCGTGTGGCGCTGGATGCTGGTGCTGGCGACGCTGCCGGCCGTGGTGCTCTGGTTCGGCATGCTGGTGATGCCGGAGAGCCCGCGCTGGCTGGCCGCCAAGGGCCGCTTCTCCGAGTCGCTCAAGGTGCTGCAACAGGTCAGGTCGCAGGCGCGTGCCGAGGCGGAGCTGAGCGAGGTGACCGCGCTGGCCGTCAAGGACGAGAAGGAGAAGCTCGGCGGCTGGAAGGACATGAAGGCCACCCCGTGGGTGCGCAAGCTGATGTTCGTGGGCTTCGGCATCGCGATCGTGCAGCAGATCACGGGCGTGAACACGATCATGTACTACGGCACCCAGATCCTCACCGAGGCCGGTTTCGAGTCGAACAACGCGCTCGTGGCGAACATCGCCAACGGTGTGATCTCGGTGCTGGCCACCTTCGTCGGCATCTGGTTGCTGGGCCGCGTCAACCGCCGCCCGATGCTGATGACCGGGCAGCTGGGGACCACCGCGGCGCTGCTGATGATCGGCGTCTTCTCGCTGACCATGGACTCGGGCATGGGACGCGCTTTCGCGGTACTGGCGATGACCATCACCTTCCTCGCCTTCCAGCAGGGCGCCATCTCGCCGGTGACCTGGCTGATGCTCTCGGAGATCTTCCCGACGCGGATGCGCGGTTTCGGGATGGGCGTCGCGGCCGTGGTGCTGTGGCTGACCAACTTCGTGATCGGGCTGGTCTTCCCGTCCCTGGTCTCCGGGATCGGGGTCTCCAACACCTTCTTCCTCTTCGTGGTGGCGGGACTGTTCTCCCTCGCCTTCGTGAAGCTGTTCGTCCCCGAAACCAAGGGGCGCACCCTCGAGCAGCTCGAGGACGACCTGCGCACCCGCTTCTCCTGATCCACTCCGTCCCGTCCCCGTGCGGCGCCGCCGCCCGGCACCGGCCGACGGCGCCCCGGGGACCGTAGAAAGGAAGCCCTCATGACTGTGCGCGTTGGGGTCATCGGCGCCGGAATGATCGGCCAGGACCACATACGCCGGCTCACCGACGTCGTCGCGGGCGCCCGGGTCACGGCAGTCACCGACATCGACAGCGCCCGGGCGGGCGATACGGCAGCCCGGGTCGGTGCCCGCACTCTTCCCGACGGCCCGGCCGTGATCGCGGCGGACGACGTCGACGCCGTGCTCGTCACCTCCTGGGGCCCCACCCACGCCGAGCACGTGCTGAACGCCGTCGCGGCCGGCAAGCCGGTCTTCTGCGAGAAGCCCCTCGCCACCAACGCCGAGGACTGTCTGCGCATCGTCGAGGCCGAGCGCGCGCACGGCCGCCGCCTGGTCCAGGTGGGCTTCATGCGCCGCTACGACGCCGGGTACCGGCAGCTGAAGGAGGTGCTGGACGGCGGCTCCATCGGCGCCCCGCTGATGGTGCACTGCGCCCACCGGAACCCCACCGTGCCGGACTCCTATCACTCCGCCATGGCCGCGCAGGACACGGCCGTGCACGAGATCGACGTACTGCGCTGGCTGCTGGACGACGAGATCGTCTCAGCGCAGGTGATCACCCCGCGCTCGACGAGCAACCGGTTCGAGCACCTCAAGGATCCGCAGATCATGCTGTTCGAGACCGCGCAGGGTGTGCGTATCGACCTGGAGGTCTTCGTCAACTGCCAGTACGGCTACGACATCCAGTGCGAGACCGTCGGCGAGAACGGGCTGATCCGGCTGCCCGACCCGGCGGCCGTCGGCATCCGGAGCGCGGGGCAGCACGGTACGGCCGTGCTCCAGGACTGGAAGGGCCGGTTCGCCGACGCCTTCGACACCGAGTTCCGAGAGTGGATCGGCTCCGTGGCGGCGGGCGTCGAGCCCACCGGCCCGTCCGCCTGGGACGGCTACGCCGCGACCGTCATCACCGACGCCACGGTCCGGTCCCTGGAATCGGACCGGCAGCCCGTCACCGTCGACATGAAGCCTCGGCCCGCTCTCTACGGAGGCCTCGCGTGAAGATCGCCCTCGACCCCTACATGCTCCGCACGCTGCCGCTGGACGAGATGGTCCGTACGGTCGCCGAACTCGGTTATGAGTACATCGAGTTGTCACCGCGCGACGACTTCATGCCGTTCTTCCTGCATCCCCGGGCGGACGACGAGCGCGTCGCCCAGCTCAAGGGCGCGCTGCGTCGGCACGGCGTCCAGCTCTCCTCCGTACTGCCGCTGTACAAATGGTCCTCACCCGACGAGACCGAGCGGCAGGCCGCCGTACGTTACTGGAAGCGGATGATCGAGGTCACGGCCGAGCTCGAATGCCCGCTGATGAACTCGGAGTTCAACGGCCGCCCGGAGCGGGCCGCGGAGAGCGAGGCCGCCTTCTGGCGCTCGCTGGAGGAGCTGCTGCCGGTCTTCGAACGTGAGGGCATCGCACTCAACCTGGAAGCTCACCCCGACGACTTCTGCGAGGAGAACACCCCCGCGGTCGACCTCGTACGCGCCGTCAACAAGCCCTGGGTCGGCTACCTCTACTGCGCCCCGCACTCCTTCCACCTCGCCGGGCCCGCACAGCCAGGTGCGGACATCGCGGCGATGCTGCGCTACGCGGGCGACAAGCTGCGGCACGTGCACATCGCGGACACCTTCAACCACAAGGGCTCGTCCGGTCTGCGCTACATCCTCAATCCCCCCGGCACTCCAGCGCGCATCCACCAGCACCTGGACATCGGCCAGGGCGAGGTCGACTGGGACATCTTCTTCAGCACCCTGCGCGAGCTCGATTTCGACGGTGTCGCCACCGCCTGCGTCTTCGCCTGGGAGGAGCGGGCCCGTGAGTCCTCCGCCCTGATGCTGGACCGCATCACCAAGGAGCTCGTCGGCTGACCGCGGACTCGCCGGGAACCCCAGAGGCCCAGGGGGAGGGAGCGGCCCGCCCCTCCCCCTGGGAGCGGGTTCTCAGGCGGAGTAGAAGTGCCAGCCCTGGCGCTGCGAGGGGTGGTCACCCCACATCCGCTTGAGGTCGATGTAGGTGTCCCCTTCACCGCGGGCGGTCAGCGCCAGGTCCTCGTCGCGGTAGGAGACGATGCCGTAGTCGGGGTCCTGGGGGTCGGTGCCGGGGACGTGCTCCAGGAGCCACCACTGGTCCTTGTTCCGAGAGGAGCTGGAACAGTCGCGGAGATAGACGATGCTGTTCTCGCCCTTCTCGTTGGTGGCGCATGCTCCGGCGGAGCTTTCCAGTTGATAGACCGGTCGCCCGTTGGAGGTGGCGACCCGGACGAAGCGCCAGGTTGTCTTCCATTCCTTGGGGGCGGTGTGGGGGTAGACCTGAAGGTAGGTACCCGGGTTCCCCTTGGTGTCGTCGGGGATCATGTAGTTGCCGGTCACCTGGCTGACAGCGGTGAACTCGCCCGTGGGCACGGCGCGGGTCGAGGAGTCGGCTGCGGAGGGCGCGGCGGCCAGAGCGGTGCCGGCGAGTGCCGTGACGGCGAAGACGGTCAGGATCCTGCGGGCGGCGCGAGCGAGCATGTCGACTCCATGCAGTAGTAAAAGCGACACTGTCTGTTGATGACACTAGAGCCGGCACACCGCCCGAGGGAGAGGGTCCGAGCCCTGCTCCCGGGCGTTCGAAGTGATCAGGCCACCGCTCTCGCCGCCGCCTGCGCGCCAGGACCGTCCGGGAGGCTTCAGCGAGCCGCGTAAAGTCGGCAGATTCCGTTCGCTCAGATACGGCGCCCCGTGGCGAACGCCGTCGGCACCCGTCCATGCCGGGGTGCGAGGGCCGCCCAGTAGGGTGCGGCAATATGGTCCAGATGTTCGAGCGCTTCCGCCGCGAGCGCCGCCCCCAGCCGCCGTACGAGCCGCCTCTGACAGCCCATCAGCTGTGGCTGGTGTCCCTGTCCGCTCCGGTCAACCGCGGCCGGGACGCCGCGCGCGCCACCCTGTATCCGTTCCGGTACCGCGACGACGCCGAGGCCGAGCGCTGGCTGCGGGAAGAGTGGGAGATCCCGGACCGCGACGAACTGCTGAGCAGGCTGGACGACCTGCTCAAGAACGGCTACCGGGCACCGCTGCGAGAGCAGACGGGCACCGAACCGCTGGCCTGGGACATGGCGCTGTACACCGATGTGGTCCGCAAGGGCTACGCCGCCGGACACCTGGACGCGCCGACCGCCTGGCAGCTACTGCGCGCCACCATCATGCCCACGGTCGCCGCATACGACTCGTGGCATGCGTTCGCGGCGGACTACCTGCTGGTGCGCAAGGTGTGGATGGAGGGTCTGCGCGGCACCCCGGACCAGGACTTCCCCGCACCGCAGGCCGTCTCGGACGCCCATCTGCGCGCCCTCCTCGACCCCGCGAACCAGGCCAGCCCGTGGAACTGGGCGCCCTGGCATGTGATCAGCCTGCCCGACCGGCCGCTGTGACCCGACCGCGGTGATCCCGGCGCCAGACGTGGCCGCCCGCAGCGACGGTGCCGAGGCGGGCGGCCTCGGCACCGTCACTCCGGTCAGTGGGCCAGCAGCTGGGCGCAGCGGATCAGACCCAGGTGGGAGTACGCCTGGGGGTGGTTGCCCAGGGAGCGTTCCGCGATCGGGTCGTACTCCTCCGAGAGCAGTCCGGTCGGGCCGGCCGTGTCGACGATCTGCTGGAAGAGTTCGGCTGCCTCGGTGCGGCGTCCGGTGAGCAGATACGCCTCGATCAGCCACGCCGCACACAGATGGAAGCCGCCCTCGTCGCCGGGCAGGCCGTCGTCGCGTCGGTAGCGGTACACCGTGGAACCGCTGCGCAGCTCGGACTCGATGGCGGTGACGGTCGCGGCGAACCGCTCGTCGGTGGGGTCCACGAGGCCGGAGAGCCCGACGTGGAGGGATGCCGCGTCCAGGTCGAGACCGTCGTAGGCCGTGGTGAACGACTGGGCGTCCGGGCTCCAGCCATTTTCGAGGACATCCTGGGCAATCCGGTCACGCAGCGGTTCCCAGGACGGGTCGGGGCGACGGTCGTAGATCGCGGCAAGCTTCAGCGCGCGGTCCAGTGTCACCCAGCACATGACCTTGGAGTAGACGTGGTGCCGGGGCTTGTCGCGCTCTTCCCAGATGCCGTGGTCGGGCTCGTTCCAGCGGCGGGAGACAGCCGCGGCCATGGCCTCGACCAGGTCCCAGTCGCGGTCGCGGATCCGCCCTGTGGCCTCGGCCAGGTGCGCGACGAGCTCCACGACCGGGCCGAACACATCCAGCTGGACCTGCTGGTCGGCGAGGTTCCCGACGCGGACGGGCCGGGATCCGGCGTATCCGGGGAGGCTGTCGAGTACGGCCTCCGGGCCCAGACCGGTGCCCTGCAGGGTGTAGAGGGGGTGCAGCCGCTCGGGCCCGGGCAGCGTGTCAAGCACCCGGTGCAGCCAGTCGAGGAACGCCTCCGCCTCGGCGGTCGAGCCGAGGGTGACCAGCGCCTGCGCGGTCATCGAGCCGTCCCGCACCCAGCAGTAGCGGTAGTCCCAGTTGCGTACGCCGCCGATCTCCTCCGGCAGCGAGGTGGTGGCCGCTGCCATGATGCCGCCGGTCTCGGAGTCGCACAGACCACGCAGGGTGAGGGCCGAGCGGGCCACCAGATCCCGCTCGAAGTCGGGCAGGTTGAGCTTGCTCAGCCACTCCGACCAGTACCGGTCGGCGAGCGCACGGCGCTCCGGCTCACCGGTCGGGGCCGCCGCCAGGTCGTCGGTGCCGCACCGCAGCTCCAGCACGACCGGGCTTCCCTCGGTCAACTCCACGACGGCGTGCGCTGTTTCGTTCACTCCGTCAGAAGTGATCTCCCAGCGCACT
Organism: Streptomyces sp. CA-250714; assembly: GCF_050936705.1. Lineage (NCBI taxonomy): Bacteria > Bacillati > Actinomycetota > Actinomycetes > Kitasatosporales > Streptomycetaceae > Streptomyces > Streptomyces sp. CA-250714. Next base: position 503,455 of record NZ_JBNJMI010000002.1, read on the forward strand.
CCCGGCGAGCGCAGCACCATCGGCTCGGCGGTACCGAGAACGCGCAGGCCGTCCGCCTCCGCCGTCAGGCGTACCGGCACCTGGCCGAACTCCGGACGGGGAGCGAACTCGACGGCGACCGCGGTGCTGCCCGTGAGCACGCGGGTCAGCTGGGTGCGGTGACCCGGCAGGCCGTGTTCGAGGTAGTCGGTCACCAGCAGACGGGACCAGCGGGTCTCGACGGTCATCGTCCCCGGTACGTAGCGCTGGCCCAGCGGCAGCGGGCTGCGCGGCGCCCCGCCCGCCGGGTTCGCCGCGCCTGCCGCACGGCGGCCCGGGATGGTGCGGGGCCGCACGGAGAAGTGTCCGGCGCCGGGGCCGCCCAGCAGATCGGCGAAGACGGCCGCGGAGTCGGGGCCAGGGTGGCACATCCAGGTCAGCCGGGCGTCCGGGGTCAGCAGGGCGACGGTGCGCTCGTTGGCCAGCATCGTCAACCGCTCGATGGGCGGGCTCTGTTGGCCGTAGAGCCAGGAGCGCCGCTCCTCCAGCAGGAACGCCAGCGCGGTGGCCACGTCGGTGGCGTCGGCGATGCGGTACTGGGCGCCGGTGTCGCCCTCGCCGACCTTGATCCCGACGTCCGGTCCCTGGAGCCGCGCGAAGGCACGCTCGTCGGTGGTGTCGTCGCCGAAGTAGACCGCGGCGCTCGCACCCACCTGGTGGCGCAGCGTGTCCAGGGCGTTCCCCTTGTCGGTCGCTATCACCGACAGCTCGATGACCGCCTTGCCCTCGGTGACGTGTATCCCCTGCCAGGTGGCGGGGCCGGAGCGGACCGCCTTCAGCGCCCGCTCCGCAGTCTCGGACTCGGCGCGCCGCAGATGGACCGCGACACCGGCCGGCTTGGGTTCCAGCGTCACGCCGGGCGCCTGCGCTGCGACCTCCTCCAGGGCCTGCTGCAACTCGGCCCGCAGCCGGGCCGATTCGGGGTCGAGCTGGTGGACGAAGCCGACATCGAACTCGGAGCCGTGGCTGCCCACCAGATGCACCTCGGCGGGCAGCCGGGAGAGGGTGGCCAGGTCACGCAGGGCGCGCCCGGAGATCAGCGCGGCGGTGGTCGCGGGCAGCGCCGCGAGCGAGCGCAGCGCGTGCACCGACTCGGGCACCGGCCTGGCTTCCGCCGGGTCGGGCACGATCGGCGCGAAGGTGCCGTCATAGTCGCTGGCGACCAGCAGACGGGGGGTCCGAGCGAGCTGCACGAGGGCACGCCGGAGCTCGGCGGGCAGGGCTTCGGCGGTCAACGCCTCACTCTCCAAGGGGTGTTGTGGTGCGGGTAGGGGCAGCTGTGATCTTGACACAGGCGGGCAGCGGCGTGCTTGCCGATTCCAGGGCGTTCAGCACCTGGATGACCAGGGCCTCGCCGAGGGTACGGGGTCCGTCGCGGCCGGGGTGACAGCCGTCCATCCTGTAGACGTACGCGCGGTCGATTCTGCCGACGTACGCGCCGTCGATCCTGCTGATTTGCGCGACTGTGGCGATGCGAGGCCTGGGGAAACGATGTGACAGCCGGTGAGCGGTGCCCGTACTCCTCGACGACCCGTACGCCGATGCCGGATCCCGCGTTCAGGCCCGCCTGCCTCCCCGGCCACCGTGGAAGCGCGGCACTGCGCGTTCCGGGCCGAGGCATGCAGCTTTGGCGGAGCCGCGCCCCGCGTGCTGCTGCCGGCCCCGGAGTCGCCGAAACACGGGGCCGCTTTCGGACCCTTGTGGTCCTCGGCCCCGGAACGGCCGTCGGCCCGGGCACGATCCGTGGCCCCGGTCGCTGGCTGCAATGTCACGGAGGGAAGGCTAGGCAAGCGCCGCACTGCCGGTCAATATTTTGATCGAAGCACTTCGAAGGGGCTTCGAAAGCCCTCTTCGGAAGGCGGGCTTGGGGTGGGACGTTTCGGGAGGCGCGCTTCGAGGGGGAGCGGTTTGGAGGGGGCGCTCCGGGAGGGATGGCAGCCGGTCGGGCCGTACGGTAACGGGTCAGGCCGTGCCGCGGCGAACGTAGGAGAGTTCGAGACGGGTGCGCTGGATCGGCCGGTCGGGCTCGCATACGCGGTCGAGCAGGATCTGCGTGGCGACGCGGCCCGACTCCCGGAACGGTTGCCGCACCGTCGTCAGGTCCAGAGCCTCCGCGAAGTCCCCGTCGTCGAAGCCGACCACCGCCAGGTCGTCCGGGACGCGAAGCCCACGGGCGCGGGCCGCCCGCAGCACACCAGCGGCCAGATAGTCGTCGTGGGCGAAGACGGCGGTGGGCGGCTCCTCCTCGTCCAGCAGCTCCGCGGTGGCCTGGACAGCGGCGTCCACATGGTTCTCGACGAGCCGCACCCGGGAATCCGGCAGGTCGGCCTCGGCGTCCCGCAGCCCGGCGCGGAAGCCGGCCAGCCGCTCCCGGCACTGGGAGGCGAAGTCCGGGGACGCCTGGGTCTCGCCGACGAAGCCGAACCGGGTATGGCCCGCGGCGAGCAGTTGTTCGGCGACCAGCCGCCCGCCGGCCGCGTCATCGATGCTGACACTGCTGAAGTCCGGTCGCGCGAGCTCGACCAGTACGGTCGGCAGCGTCTTGCTGCGCAACCGCTCGACCACGTCCGGGGCCAAGGGCAGGGACATGACGAGCAGTCCGTCCAGCCGGTGGGTGAGAGGGAGACCGACCAGCAGCGGAGCGGCCGCGGCGGCGGAGATCTGGTCGTAGACGACGACCTCGTACTCCAGCCCGTTGACGGCCTCCAGTACGCCTTCGAGCCGCCGGGCGAACGTCGGATACGTGGTGAACGGCGCCATGACGCCGATCCGCCCCACCCGTTTTCGTGCCCGGGACGCCGCTTCGGCGCGTGGGGTGAAGCCCAGTTCGTCGATGGCGGTCATGATGCGGTTCAGGGTGGCGGCTCGAACCTTCGACGGCGCGTTCAGGGCCAACGAGACGGTCGAGATGCTGACTTGGGCACGCTCGGCGACGTCGTAGATGGTGGCCCGGCTCATCCCTGAATCCTCCCTCACTCCCCCGGCGCCTCCTGCGACACCCCCCCCCCGGGGCGGATGAACAGTCCGCGCTGTTCGGCCCGCGCACCTCGGCCGCCAGCTTCTGACCTGCTCATCAGACCGGCGGCGTAACGATACCAACCCGTATCGAAGTGCTTCGGTCCGCCGGTGGTCGGCCCGCGACGGGGAAGGGTGCCTGCCCGATGCTCGCGGGCTGCGGCTACGTCGTGGCCGGTCGCGCAGTTCCCCGCGCCCCTGACGGGGCGCAGCCCTCATGCGGGTGCCGGGTGGCCTTTCCGGCCACCCGGCACGACCAGCCTTGTGGAGCGCCGCGATACGACGCGTGGGTCAGCGCTGTTGGTAGACGAGCCAGACCTGGCCCTTGTCGAAAGGCATGCGCTTGCCGTTCGAGAGGGTGTAGGTGGTGTCGCCGGTCGCGCTCTTGCGCTCCCACTTGGTCTTGAACGCCTTGCCGTCGCGCAGCACGGTCGCCTCACCGCTGCCGACCGTCTCGATGTACGGCGTCTCGCCGCTGGAGTCCGGCGGCATGTCCGTCTTCTGGATGATCACTGTCTTGCCGCCGAGCCGCTCCCCCGAAGTGCCCTTCGCCGGCTCGCCGTCGAAGGAGGCCAGCCAACGGCCCTCCTTCGCCGACCAGTTGAAGGTGGTCTGGGACGAGCCGTAGTCCACCGTCTGCTCGTCGGTCGGCGTGCCACCGCTCGGCGCGGCGCCGAAACGGAAGCCGATGTCGCTTGCCTTGCTCGCCTTCGGCGCCTTTGCGAGGAGCTTGTCGGGGTGGCCGTAGAGGTTGTGCGGGGGCTTGTTGTCTCCCCCGCGCTCATAGGCGTCCGGGTGGTCGTCGTGCGAGACCCCGTACAGCGGTGACTTCTTGATCTTGTCCACGACCGCCTTGCGGGCGCCCGAGTAGGCGAGCGCGGGGCGTTGGAACATCTGCATCTGCTCGACGTTGTACTCGCGGGCGCTGCGCACCGGCCCCAGGGACTTGGGGTAGTTGCTGGAATAGATCGCGAACAGTCTGCCCAGTCCGCCCTCGACCTTCTCCACACCGACGATGTCGGCGTCTTCGAGCGCGGTCTGCGGGCGGGCGTCCTTATGGTTGTCGATCTTCACCGCGAGTACGGGGTTCTCCTTCGCCGGAAGCCCGGTGAATGGAGAGGTGAACGCGGCCTTCCGCTGCTTGGCGTTCTTGGTGTCGTCCTCGTACGCGGCGAACGACGGTGTCGCCACAGCGGCACCGGTCAGCCCGCCGGCGACGGCCAGCGCGACCACCAGGGTGCGGGCGCGGCGTGGACGCTTCCGTATGGAGCCCTTCGATCCGCCGGTGCGGGAGCACGACATGGGGCTGCCTTCCATGGAACAGGCCTCCTGTGGGGGGAACTTCTGCTGGGGGGAGCCCCAACCACACCTCCCCTCGCACCCCGACGTCAATACCCGGCACGGCAGCGGAGCGACTGTGTCGCCGTTCCTCCAACTCCTGTTCATTCAGGCACGGTTGGCCTGGACCTCAGGAAATTGCACTGCGTTGCAAAATCACACCACGCTACTCTTTCCCTGATCGGTGTCATCGGCACCACGCAAACGCAGAGTGCGGGAACGGGAGTGACGGGAGTGGACGTGACAGAAGCGGGCCGGCACGAAGAGCACGAAGAAGCGGTACGTCGCGCCAACGAGGCCATGCAGACCTACGCCCTGTCGGAAGGCGGGTGGCGGAAAAGTCCCAGTGAGACGTTGCAGCAGATGCTCGCCGATTTGCTGCACTGGTGTGACGACACTCAGCGCGACTTCGACGCCGCGTTGGAGCGTGCGCGTGTCCGCCATGCTCGCCCTGACCGGTAGCAGCGTGCGCTATCCGACTGGTGTGCTCGCCCTGAGCTGCGGCGTTGCGCCCGTCCCCGGCGTCCGCACGGCACGCTGTGCCGAGCAGGCGGAATCGCGTCTGCGCCGGAAGGTCTTCCGGTAGCTGCTCGCCGCGTCACGCTTCGGGAGGTCCTGGGTGGACAGGTTGCCGATCATCTACGTACGGGGCTACGCCGGGCCGACAGCCGGCATCGACGCAGCGGTGGACGACCCCTTCTACGGGTTCAACCACGGTGCCACCCATGTGCGCGTCGGAGGGGACGGCGACCCTCACTTCTACCAGTTCGAGGGGCCACTGCTGCGCTTGATGGGCGACGAGGACTACCGGTTGCTCGTACAGGGAGACCAGCACCGGTACCTCCTCGATGCCGCGGACGCGGAACTGCCGCAAGCCTCACTGTGGGTGTACCGGTTCTACGACCAGGCAGCGACCACTTTCCTGCCGCCCCCGCACGAGAACCTGTTCGAACGCGTCTTCAGCAAAATCCATCAGCGGGTGACCGCCGACGGTTTCAACATCGAGACGGCGGCCGCCGGACTGTACGACCTGATCGCCCTGGTCCGGCAGAAGACCGGTGCCCCCAAGGTCCACCTCGTGGCCCACTCGATGGGCGGTCTCGTCGTGCGCTGCATGATGCAGAAGATCTGCTTCCAGCCCGAGGACGACGGCCGGTCCCGCGTGCCGGCGAAGGACCTGGTGGCGAAGTTCTTCACCTACGGCACCCCGCACGGCGGCATCGACTTCCAGCTCGATGCCCTCGACTGGGCGCAGCAGGCCTTCGGCCCGGCCGGTTCGGACATTTTCGCCCCGGAGAAGATGTACGGCTATCTCGAGCCGGGAGCCGCTTTCGGCGACGAGCCCCCACGCGGGTCCGACTTCGACCCACAAGCCATGCCGGAGGAGGCTTTCCCGCCCAAGGATGTCTTCTGCCTCGTGGGCACCAACCCCAAGGACTACGGGCTCGCTCGGCTCACCGTCGGGCCGAAGAGCGACGGCCTGGTGCGCATCGACCACGCCTATGTGCGCCGCGCGCACCGCGCCTATGTCTACCGCTCACACTCGGGCCCGTATGGGGAAGTGAACTCGGAAGAGGGCTACCAAAATCTGCGGCGCTTCCTGTTCGGCCGCTGGCAGGTCCTCCTCGGGCTCGCCGATCTGCCCACCGCCGCCGGGGACGACGACCAGTGGCAGGCGGATATGCGCCTCGCAATCCGCGGACTGCCGGTCATCATCAGCGAACGGCAGGCCGCGCACTGGTGTCCGATCCAACTCAGCAAGGAAATCCGACGCCGGAGCGGAAAGCCCGACCGCACTGTTCCGCTCGCCGCCACATTTCTCCTGGAGCGCGCCCCCGCCACACCTGGGCCTCCCTTGGACAAGAGCGCTGCCGCACGTATGCGCTACAGCCTCACCCTGCGCGTATTCGAACTCCAAGGGCAGAACGGCCATTTCCGCTTCGATGATCACCTCGAACAGGTACCCGCCTGGAGTGACTCCCTCATTGTCGACATCGAGCCCGGCACTCAGGGGGAGGGCCTTCAGGTGTGGGCGGCGTGGAACTCCATGGTCGAGGGCGCCGGCGAACGCTTCGACCCCATCACCGACGGCCTGCCCACTCCCTCACAGCGTCAGCCGGCGGCGCTGGAGAGGGAAGACGAGGGCTACGCCTGCCATATCGACCTGCCACCGACCGCTCGGGCCCTCCCCGTACTCGGCGCGGACGCCACGGTGAGGATTCAGATCCGCGACCGCCGAGCCGGTTCCTGAGCTGCTCAGGCGCGCCCTGCGGTCCGGGCGGATAACGAAAGCGCGCCGGCTCATGGCGAGCGGGGCAACGGGACGCGATCAGCGCTTGCCCGCCCAGCGCAGCAGTTGACCGGCCGGCAGTGTGTTGACGACCTGCTCGGCCGATACCCCGCACTCGGCCGCACGGACGCAGCCGCCCACCTGCCAGTCGAGCTGGCCGGGGGCGTGCGCGTCGGTGTTGATGGCGAAGCGCACTCCCGCGTCGAGGGCCTGCCGCACCAGAGGGCGCGGCGGATCGCTGCGCTCAGGGCGGCAGTTGATCTCCACAGCTGTACCGGACTCCGCGCAGGCGGCGAAGACCTCTTCCGCGTCGAACTCGGACTCCGGCCGCCGCCTTCCCGACAGCAACCGCCCCGTGCAATGCCCCAGCACGTCCACCAGGGGATTGCGCACGGCGCGGACCATTCGCCGGGTCATCCGGTCCCCGGGCATCCGCAGTTCGGAGTGCACCGAGGCGACCACCACATCGAGCCTGTCCAGCAGCTCTTCCTCCTGGTCGAGGGTGCCGTCCTCCAGGATGTCGCACTCGATACCCGTCAGCAGCCGGAAGGGCGACAGTCGCTCGCTCACCTGCGCTACCACGTCCAGTTGCGCGCGCAACCGGTCAGCGGACAGGCCACCCGCGATCGTCAGCCGCGGCGAGTGGTCCGTGAGAACCGCCCACTCGTGCCCGAGTGCCTTCGCCGTCGCGGCCATCTCCTCGATGGAACTGCCACCGTCGGACCAGTCCGAGTGCAGATGGCAGTCGCCGCGCAGCGCCGCCCGCAACTCCCGTGCCGCCTCGGGCAGCGAGGGCTCCTGCTCCGACTCGGCCTCCAGCTTCGCCAGATAGCGCGGTACGTCGCCCGCCAGCGCCTCCCGTACCACCTGCGCCGTCTTGGGTCCGACGCCCTTCAGCGATTCCAGCGAACCGGCCGCCGCCCGCTCCTCGACCTCCCCCGCCGGGAGCCCGGCCAGCACCTGCGCAGCCGTACGGAAGGCCCGCACCCGGTACGTCGGTGCCTGGGCACGCTCCAGCAGAAATGCGATCCGCTCCAACGCCGCCTGCGGCTCCACACCCGCACCCTTCCCGGTCCGCCGAGCACGCTGCCGGTGCGCCCGCCATGGTGGTCGGCGCCGGACCGTCACTGCCTGCCGGCCGCGACGAGACTACGGCGCGGTCCCGCACGCCGGCGCTCGTTCACCGACCGTGTTGCGCCGGCTTCTCCTCGTACGCCTCCGACCTCGGACGCCTGGCGGGCGGCCGCCCTCGGAAAGGGGCCGTCGCGGGTGCGCTTCCAGCGCTCGCTTGCCTGTCGTGACCGGGTCTACGCTGGTAATACCTGCTGTCGATGGTAGGTGTCGTCATGCTGCAAGTAGTGATAGCTGTCATCGTCGTCGTGGCCGCGCTGGCGGCGTTGGGACTCCTGTCGGCGGTCCGCATCATCAAGCAGTACGAACGCGGTGTCGTACTGCGCTTCGGACGCCTCCTGCGTGATGTACGAGGGCCCGGACTGACGCTGATCGTCCCTGGGGTCGACCGACTGCGCAAAGTGAACATGCAGATCGTCACGATGCCCGTACCGGCCCAGGAGGGCATCACGCGGGACAACGTGACGGTGCGCGTCGACGCGGTCGTCTACTTCAAGGTGGTGGAAGCGGCCGACGCGGTCATCCGCGTCGAGAACTACCAGTTCGCCGTCTCGCAGATGGCCCAGACCTCGCTGCGGTCGATCATCGGAAAGAGCGACCTGGACGATCTGCTCTCCAACCGGGAGAAGCTCAACCAGGGCCTGGAGCTGATGATCGACAGCCCCGCCGTCGACTGGGGCGTCCAGATCGACCGGGTGGAGATCAAGGATGTGTCGCTGCCGGACACCATGAAGCGCTCCATGGCGCGGCAGGCCGAGGCACACCGTGAGCGGCGGGCGCGCGTCATCAACGCGGACGCGGAACTCCAGGCGTCGAAGCGGCTGGCGGAAGCGGCCCAGCAGATGTCCGTACAGCCCGCGGCGCTGCAACTGCGACTGCTCCAGACCATCACGGCCGTCGCCGCCGAGAAGAACTCCACCCTTGTGCTTCCCTTCCCCGTCGAGCTGCTGCGCTTCCTGGAACGCGCACAGCAGCCCGAGGCCGAGACCGAGGCCGAGACCGAGCCCGAAACCGCGGAGAGCGTCTCCGCGGCGCGCTCGGGGCCTTCACGGGCCGAGGCCGCGCTGGCGGCCGCCGCCGGAGAGCCGGAGACGGGCGCGCGGGACCGGGAGATGGCGCGCGAGGGGGAGCAGGAGATCGCCCCCACGTTCCGGCCTGCGGCCCAGGGGTCCCGCGCCGGTACGGAGCCCGGCGCTCCGTTCGGCGGACCGCTGCCACCGGACCCGGCCAGTCCGCTAAGGGACCCGGCCATGGTGCTGCCTGAGCTGCAAGTGACCGGCCTTCCCACTGCCGAGGACATCGAGGCCAAGCGCTCTCAGGCTCAGGAGAGCCGGCCGGAGGAGCAGGCACGCTCCGGCCACAAGCGTCGGCACCCGCACGGAAAGGCTGCCTGAGGTCGCCTGGAAACCCGAGTCGGCTCACAGGGAGTGCAGCAGCCGGTTCAGGGTGGGCCATAGTGACCCGGTTCGGCCGCGGGGGACGGCGTCATCGTGGTAGTACCACCAGAAATAGCCGCCGATGAAGCGCGGTCCCAGGTGCTGCTGCAGTTCATGCTGCATGCCGTAGTACCGCTCGGCGAGGCGTTGCTTCTCCGGAAGACCGGGATTCTTGGAAAGGCCGTCCTGTTTCCCCTGTGCTCCTATCTCTCCGATGCCGAGCTTCGCATCCGGAAACGTCTTGCCGAGGCGTACGAGCATGTCGCCGATCTGCCTCGGGGACGGATGCTGAGCCGGCGAGCACGCCGTTTCGTAGATGCTCAGCAGCACGAAGTCGACGCCGTTCCTGAGCCGCGCGGGCATACGCCGAGCGTAGGTCGCGGTCGGTTCCCACGACTTCTCGTAGCAGTCGGGTCCGGACCAGTGGTTGAGCGTGAGAGCAGTCCGCCCACCGTGCTTCTCGACCACGTCGTAGGCCGCCTGCACCTTCTCGTTGATCTCAGCGGGGCTGCCACCGGTCCATGAGCCGTTCAGCTCGTTCCCGATCTCCCATACGTCGATCCGGTCGCCGTAAGCCGCGACGAACTCCTCGGCGCGTTCCCGTACCTGGCCGACGCTGAAGCCGGACAGTGCCTCGGAGTCGAGCAGCTCTCCCATGAGGTAGGCGTGCGGTCTCAGTCGGTCGATGGCCGCCGCGTAGTCACCCACCGAGGCGTCCTCCTGGAACACGATGCGTACCGTCGGCGCACTCGACAGGTCCGCGACGGACCGTACGAGTTCATCCCGGTTCTCCACCGAGTCCGTTGTAATCCCCCGCAGCGGAAAGGGAAGGTCACGGCCGGGCTCCAGGGCGAGACGACTGTGACCGGCCTGCTGCGCGGGAGCCCGCTCGGCGGCTCCACAGGCAGGCACACCGAAGGCGAGCAGCACAGCGCCGGCCGCCGCAATGCTGCGCCGTAGCGCCCCGTCCGTGTGCATACGGGCCCTGGCGTTCCTTCCTCCCACCCCTCCCACACCCTTCCTTTCGTTTGTCCGCCCCTCGATCCTCGCCGTACGCGCCGGGCGTCAGCCGATCGGGGTACGAGATGGCCCTCCGGGCTGTCCTCCGTCGGCCTCCCCTCGGCCAGTTGGCGGCTGTCGCGGTTTGTGAGGGCCGGCGCGGGTGATCCATGTGCCCGGACCCCGTCATGGCGGCACGAGAGCGCGGAGGGCCCCGGTGGGGCCGATGGCGGGCACCGTCCGACCGACGAGGAGACGCTGAGCAATGCCGGAATTCGACCGTGGCCCGACGGCCCAGTTCGCCGAACTGTTCGCACAGGTGCCCGACCCGCCCGTCGAGTCGGCGTTCTGGTTCGACTGGGGGCCGATCTTCTACCGCGGCCGGCTCGACGGCTCGGCCCGTGTGCTGATCGTGGCCTCGGACCCGGGCCCGACCGAGCGGATCGCCGGGCGCAGCCTCGTCGGCAACGCCGGACAGCGGGTGCAGGGCTTCCTCACCAAACTCGGTCTGACCCGCTCCTATGTCTGTCTGAACGCATGGGCGTACGCGGTGCATCCGAGCCAGGCGTTCCCGATGAAGGACCGCCTCGGCGATCCGGCGCAGACGCAGTGGCGCAACGCCGTCTTCGACCGGGCGACGGACCCGACGCTGGAAGCCGTCGTCGCGATGGGGTTCATGGCCCGGGAGGCGGTTCGACTGTGGACGACACGGCCGCAGGTCGCGCTCGTCGAGGTCCCCCACCCCTCCAGCCATGACGAGGCGGAGCTGCTGGACGGGTGGCGCGATGCCGTCACGCTCCTCCGTACGGTCGTGACGCCGGACGACGACGGCGACAACACAGGACCCAACTACGGGGCGGAGTTCAAGGAGTCCGACTACACCGCGATCCCCCGCCGTGACCTGCCCTTCGGCGCGCCGGCATTCCTGGGGGACGACTCCTGGGTGCGGGCCAGGCCGGGCGAGGCGCAGAACTCCGTCAGCCGCCCGTCGCCGGACGACGGGCACACGCTGGTGTGGAAGGCGCCGGACTGATGGCGCTCGTACTCCGCGGCACGGTCGTCACCTTCGACGACGACCATCGCGTCCTCGACCTCGGCGCGGTGTACGTCGGGGACGACGGCCGGCTGGCCGCGGTGCGGTCGGCCGGGCAGGATCCCCCCGCGGGGTTCTCCGGCGCACCGCGGATCGACACGGGAGCACTGATCCTCCCCGGCCTGATCGACCTCCACAACCACATCGGCTACAACACGCTTCCGCTGTGGGAGGCGGTCGGTGTCCCGTATGTGCACCACGACCGCTGGGTCAAGGAGGCCGAGCCGCCCGACTACTCCACGTCGGTCAGCTGGCCCGCCAAGGTGCTCCAACAGGCCGCGCCGGAAGCGCTGATCAAGTACGTCGAGGTCAAGGCACTGATCGGTGGGACCACCGCCATTCAGGGCGCTCCGCATTCGACCCGGCCCGTGGACGGGTGGCTGCTGCGGATCATCGACAACGAGAAGCTGCCGGCGGGCGCCGACATGGTGATGACCGCGGCGCTCCAGCTCGATGCCGACGAGCTGCGTGAGAAGCGGGCGGATCAGCTCGACGGGACGCGCGTGCTGATCTACCACGTGGCGGAGGGGAAGCCCGGCTCGATCGTCCACGACGAGTTCGACGATCTCGAACCGTGTCTGAAGCCCGGCTTGATCGGTGTGCACAGCACCGCGCTGACCGCGGCGGACTTCGCGATGTGGCAGGACGCGGTGACGGCGATCAACGCCGCGGAGAAGGGGACCGTCGTATGGTCGCCGTTCTCCAACTACTGGCTGTACCACGAGACGACGGACGTGGTGGAGGCGGACAGGAAGGGGCTGCGGATCGCGCTCGGCTCCGACTGGTCGCCGTCGGGGACCAAGAACGTGCTCGGCGAGCTCAAGGTCGCCGACGCCGTCAACCGCCACGAGCTCGGCGGGCGGTTCAGCGACCGCGAACTCTGCGACATGGTCACCGCGAACCCCGGCGACGCGCTGGCGACCGCCTGGGGGCCGCAGGTCGGCCGGCTGCGCCGGGGCAGCGCCGCCGACCTGCTCGTACTCGAACGCCACGACCCGACGCGGGACGTGTACCGCAATCTGATCGACGCGACCGAGCGCCACGTACGGCTGGTGATGGTGCGCGGCCGACCGTTCTACGGACTGCCGGGGCTGATGACCGCCGCCGGTGCGACGGACACCGACACCCTCACGGTGGCCGGGCTCAAGCGCCGGGTGGCGGTACGTCAGCCGGGCCGGAGCGACGCCGTGCTCGACTGGCCCGGCGTCAAGCGTGCGCTGGAGGGTGTACGCGCCGACCCGGTGGCCGCCTGGCGCGCCGCGCAGGACGCGCTCGCGGACTGGGGCGGGCCACTCGACGATCCCGACGCACCGCTCGTCCTGTTCGGTGACATGCCGGACGGCGATGTGGGTGCGTTCGCCGCCGCCGGTGAGATCCCACCGGATCTGGTCGTACCGCGGCTTGACCCGCTGACCCACGATGCGGCCTACTTCGCCGCCGTGGCCCGCAGCGGGGTGCCCCAGCTCCAGCACCTCGCGGACTACTACTCATGAGCGCGACGGTGAGGCAGCCGCCCCGGACGCTGCCGGACTCGATCGGGCTCGACGCGTTCCTGGACCGGGCCGGCGCCGACCCGCTGCCGCTCGCGGGCCGCTATCAGCTGGTGGCCGCGGCGCGCGTACTGCTCGAGGAGCTGTACGTCCACCTTCCGCTGAAGCGGGCGATGCACGCCATCGATCCGGTCCAGCGGCTGCGGCTGCTCGAACGCCGCCTCCGTACGCTCAGCGAGCCGCAGTTCCACGCCGAGCTCGCGGGCGTCTTCCGCGAGCTGCGCGACCTGCACACCGTCTACCAGCTGCCCGACCCGTACCGGGGCCACGTGGCGACGCTGGGCTTCCTGGTCGAGCGCTATGTCGACCCCGACGGGACGCCGCACCACATCGTCTCCAAGGTCGACCCCTCGCTCGTGCACGCGGGCTTCGACGTGGGCGCCGAGCTGGAGGCCTGGAACGGCGTCCCGATCGAGCGCGCGATCGAACGCAACGCAGCCGCACAGGCGGGCTCCAACCCCGACGCACGCCTGGCGCGCGGACTGGAGGCGCTGACGCTGCGGCCGTTGCGCACCGGTCCCCCGCCAGACGAACACTGGGTACTGCTGTCCTACCGCACACCCGCCGGCCGCCGCCGCGAGACGCGCCTCCCCTGGCGGGTGCGCGCCGCAGAGTGGCGCGCGGGACGCGCGCAGGATCCGGTGCCCACGCTCGCGACGAGCCTCGGCATCGACACCGGCAGAGAAGCCACGCGGCAGATCAAGCGCGCGCTGTTCGCACCGGTCCAGGCGCGGCGTCCGTCCCCGCGGGCCCTGCGGAGCGTCGTCGACCACCGGACGCTGCGGATCCGGGGCCGCTCGTACGGATATCTGCGCATCTTCTCGTTCAACGTGGCGGGTGCGCGGCTGTTCGCCGAGCAGGTGGCGAGGATCGTGGCGAGTGCTCCGCCGGGAGGGCTGATCGTGGACATCCGCGGCAACCCGGGGGGTCATGTCCCGGCCGCGGAGTGCGTCCTGCAGCTTCTGAGCGAGCGCCCCGTCGCGCCGGTGAGCTTCTCGCTGTCGACCACGCGCGCCGCGCTCGCGCTGGCCCGGGCCAATCCGGGGTTCCGCGCCTGGACGGGCTCGATCCGTGCCGCCGTGGAGACCGGCGAGGTGCACTCGCAGGGCTTCCCGCTCACCGACCCCGACGCGATCACCGCCGGGCTGCCGCGCTACTCCGGCCCGAAGGTCCTGATCACCGATGCGCTGTCCTACTCGGCTGCCGACATCTTCGCCGCCGGCTTCCAGGACAACCGCCTCGGCCCCGTCCTCGGCACCGCGCGGCGGACCGGTGCGGGCGGCGCCAACGTGTGGACGCACGAGCTGCTGCGGGTCTGGCTGCCCGATCTGCTCGGCGAGTTGCCGCGCGGTGCCGGCTTCCGGGTCGCCCTGCGCCGCGCCACCCGGGCACGCGGCAACGTCGACGTCCCGCTCGAGGATCTCGGCGTACAGGCGGACGAGCTGCACCAGTTGACCGAGCGCGATGTCACGGGGCGCAATCAGGATCTGCTGGCCGCAGCCGCCGCGCTGCTCGGCGCGTAGGGGGTCCGGCGGTTCTGGGGGTCCCTCCCGTTTTGCTGGGCAGGGGGTGCCCTTTCTGGCGTTCGCAGGCTGCGGGTGCGTTGTGGTCTGCTCGCGCAGTTCCCCGCGCCCCTGACGGGGCACGTGCTCCCTGCTGCGCTCGGGAGGTCTGCGCCAGAGGCACAGTGCTGGCGAGCGCCCCCCATGCCAGACACGCAAGATCCGCCGGGCACGACCTAGGCCACGAGGTAGTACGGCGGTGGACTCTCCCACCGTGGGAGAGTCCACCATGGTGGCGTGCAGGACGAGGTCCCGGTGCAGCCTCGGGTCGAGGCGCCGTAGAAGAACCGGTGATCCGGCTGATCATTCCCCTCCAGGAGCGCATGGCATGACCACGGTGAGAGACATCGATGTCCGCGGTACGCAGCACTGCGAGACAACAACCCTGGGGGTGCTGCTGCGGCACCAGGGGGTCGATCTGTCCGAGCCCATGCTCTTCGGCCTCGGCTCCGGCCTGTCCTTCATCTACTGGGACAGCAAGGGCATGGGCTTCCCGTTCCTCGGGGGACGGGTCAAGCCGTTCGTCCTCACCAGGAACCTGGCCACCGGACTCGATCTGGAGCTCCTGGTCCAGGAGACCACCTCCCCCCGCAGGGCATGGGAGAACGTGGTGGCCCCCGTCGACGCCGGCCACCCCGTCGGGCTGCAACTCGACAGCTACTACCTGGACTACTTCGGTTCGAAGGTGCACTTCGGCGGCCACGTCGTCGCCATGTACGGCTACGACGACCACGACGCCTACCTGGTGGACACCGAGCAGCAAGGCGGAACGGTGACCACCAGTCTGACCAGCCTCGCCCAGGCCAGGGCCGCGCGCGGCCCGATGGCCGCCAAGCACCGTTCCTTCACCGTCACCGCTCCGAGCAGCCTGCCCTCCCCGCAGGGCCGGATCGTTCCCGCCATCACCGCCTGTGCCGACGCCTTCCTCAACCCGCCCATCGCCAACCTCGGCCACCGAGGCATCGAGAAGGCCGGCAAGCTCGTACGCACCTGGCTGCAGCGGGCCGACGATCCGCAGCGGGACCTGCCGCAGGCTGCCCTCCTGATGGAGCAGGCCGGGACCGGTGGCGCCCTGTTCCGCAACCTCTACCGCGACTTCCTGGCCGAATGCGCCGAACTGCTCGACAGCAGCCATCTGCGCACCGGTCACTCGCTCTACGCTGAGGCAGCCACGCTGTGGACGCAAGTCGCAGCACTGATCACGGAGGCCGGTGAATCGGGCAATGCGCAGTGCCTCACAGAGGCAGGCACGCTTCTCTGCGATCTCTCACGCATTGAGCGCGAGGCCATGCAGGCACTGAGCCGCCTCGGGCAGTGAAGCCCCAAGCACAGCAAGGGGACGCGCCCCCAAGGGGCGCGGGGAACTGCGCGAGGAACCACAACGCAACCCGCAGTCCGCCAGCGTCGGACAGGGGCACCCCCTTACCGGAACAACGGAGAGGCCCCGGTCAAGATCCGCCGAGCCGACCTTGTTGTCGAAGCCAGGTGTTCCGAGAGTCGGCACGTCCTGCCGGGCGGGATCACGAGTCGGCGCCCCGCCCCGGTGCCGCACTGCCGCATTCTTGCCCGCGCCTCGGCGCGTCCGCCGGCGCGCGCGTCCCAGGTGAGGTGGGGCGTTTCCGCCAGGCTAAAGTCTGCGACCGGGCCTGACGTGCGAACCGGCGCCGCCCGCGGCGGCTCGTCCGGATCGGGCGCGGACGGCACGGCAAGCTCAGGAGAAACGCGGACGATGGACTACCAGGCAGTGCTCGACGAGGTCGCGGACGCCGTGGCGCCCCAGATCGGCCGCGGGCAGGCAGCGGGGTACATCCCGGCACTGGCCGCGGCGGACCTGGGCGGGTTCGGCATGGCACTCGCGGATGTGGACGGCTCGGTCACCGGGGTCGGCGACTGGGAGGTGCCCTTCTCCGTACAGAGCATCTCCAAGACGTTCAGCCTGGCGCTGGTGCTGGCCCAGGACGGCGAGAGCCTGTGGGCGCGTGTGGGGCGGGAGCCGTCCGGCACTCCCTTCAACTCCCTGGTGCAGCTGGAGTACGAGCACGGCATTCCGCGTAACCCCTTCCTCAACTCGGGCGCACTGGTGGTCACCGACCGGTTGCAGTCCCTCACCGGGGATGCCAGCAGCTCATTGCTGGACTTCCTGCGCGCCGAGAGCGGGAACCCGGAGGTCACCTTCGACCCGGCCGTGGCCTCCTCCGAGGCGGAGCACGGCGACCGCAACGCGGCGCTGGCGCACTTCATGGCCGCCTACGGCAACCTGGACAATCCCGTGCCGACCCTGCTGGAGCACTACTTCCTGCAGTGCTCGATCGCCATGAGCTGCCGGGATCTGGCCCTGGCCGGCTCCTTCCTGGCCCGCCACGGGCTGGGCGCGGACGGCTCCCGACTGCTGGCGGCGCGGGAGGCCAAGCGGATCAACGCGGTCATGCTCACCTGCGGGACGTACGACGCGGCGGGCGACTTCGCGTACCGGGTGGGGCTGCCCGGCAAGAGCGGCGTGGGCGGCGGCATCCTCGCGGTGGTCCCGGGCCGGTGCACGCTCTGCGTGTGGAGTCCCGGCCTCGATGTGCGGGGCAATTCGGTGGCCGGTGTCGCGGCGCTGGATGCCTTCACGTCGCTGACCGGCTGGTCGGTTTTCTGAGCCACCCATGTCGGCGGTGCCGCCTGCGCGGACCTCTCCGTTGTTCCGGTAAGGGGGGTGCCCCTGTCCGTTGCTCGCGGACTGCGGGTGTGTCTGTGGCTTGTCGCGCAGTTCCCCGCGCCCCTGACGGGGCGCGGTCCCGCCCCCCTTCGCTGCGCTGACGAGACGGGGTGGCGGTGGGCGTCAGTTTCCGTACTGCTGGGTGTCCGGGTGCTCGATGAGCAGGATGTGGGCGGGCTGCTCCGCGACAGGGCGATGGCGCAGTCCTCTGGGGACGACGAAGAGTTCGCCCGGCTTCAGCAGCACCGGCTCCCGGCCCTCCAGTTCGATCTGAAAGGTGCCGTCCCAGCACAGGAACAGCTCGTCACCGTCGTGGCTGTGCCAGGGGAACTCGCCTTCCAGCCGGGCGAGACGGACGACGGTGGTGTCGTTCACCATGGCCAGGTTCCGCTGCTGGAAGGGCCCCGGGAGGGCGGCGACGGCCTCGGGCACCGATACCGCGGCGGAGGTGCGCGGAGCCTCATGTCGTGTGGTCATGCTGTGATCCTCGCCATCCTCATGGCCGGAGCACAGGGCCAATACGCCATGATTGGTCCACGCGGCGAACCAATCGCCTCGTCCGCACCCGCACGGACCGAAAGACCGATCATGCCGATGGGCCCAGTTGAACTGGCAGACCGCCTGGGACGGTGGTCGGCCGGCCGCGGACCGCTGTATCTCCTGCTCACCGCACGGCTGCGGCGCCTGGTGGACGAGGGCGAACTGCCGCCCGGCACCGGGCTGCCGCCCGACCGGGCTCTGGCGTCCGCGCTCGCGGTGGGACGCGGGACGGTCGTGGCCGCGTACGAACAGCTCAGCCTGGAAGGCCGGATCGTCCGGCGCCAGGGAAGCGGTACCCGGGTGGCAGGCCCCTCGCGTCCCGGGCCGAGGGAGACCACGAACGCGCCGGTCTTCCTCCACCTGCTGGAGCCCGAGGACGACGACGTGATCCTCATGGCGTGCGCCGCGTCCCCCTCGCCTCCGCCGATGCTGCTGGCGGCGTACGAGCGGGCGCTGTCCCAACTGGCCACCGTGGCGAACGACATCGGGTACCACCCGTTGGGTCATCGGCAGCTGCGCCGCGCTGTGGCCGACCACTACAGCCGGCGGGGCGTACCGACCGCCCCCGAGCAGGTGCTGATCACCAACGGCGGTCAGCAGGCGCTCTCCCTGCTCGCCCGCGCCTTCGTCCAGCCCGGCGGCACGGTGCTGGTCGAGGCGCCCACCTACCCCGGCGCGCTGGAGGCCTTCCGGGAACAGACGACGTCCTTGGAGACGCTGCCCGTCGGCCTGGACGGCTTCGAAGCGCGGGTCCGTAATCCCGGTCGCCGCCCGGAACTCGGCTACATCGTGCCCACCCACCACAACCCGACCGGGACGGTGCTGCCGCCGCTGGCGCGCCGCCGGATCGCCGCGGCAGCCGCCGCCGCGGATGTGCCGCTCATCGATGACGAGGTCCTCGCCCCGCTCGCCTTTCCCGGGCAGCAGTCCACGCCCCCTCCGCTCGCCGCGTTCGGCGACACGGTTATCTCGGTGGGCTCGCTCAGCAAGAGCGTCTGGGGCGGGCTGCGCGTCGGCTGGGTTCGGGCCGCACGGCCCGTCATCGACCGCCTCGCCCGGCTGCGGGCGGTGCACGACCTGGGTGGGAACTTCCCCGCGCAGCTCGCTGCCGCCGAACTGCTGCCCCGTATCGAAACTCTGTGCCAGGACGCAGCGGCAGACCGCCAGGTCCGCCATGACCACCTGCGTGCGGAATTGCTGCGCCGGCTGCCGGACTGGCACATCCCGGCCGTCACCGGCGGTCACACCCTCTGGATACGTCTCCCGCACGGTGACGGCGACTCGTTCGCGCAGACGGCCCTCCGGCACGGTGTCGCGGTGCTGCCCGGCAGCGGGCTCGACGCGTCCGGGGGCAGCAGGGAGTTCATCCGTCTGCACTTCCTCGCCGCCCCCGAGACGCTGACCGAAGCAGTGCGCCGTCTGGCCACGGCCTGGCAGGCGTACGGCGGCGAACCCGACCGTGGCACCCCGGCACCCCGAGCGCTGGCGATCTGACAGCGAGCGCGATCCGGATGTTCGGCCTCCGCCCGGCCGGAGTCGGCGGTAGGTCTGACGGGGCCGGATCGGGGCAGATGCGGATCATGACTGGGACAACCGGCCACCACGATCGCCACCGGTCGTACGACGAACAGGGCGCGGCGGCGGATGCGGGCACCCCGCCGGCCACCCCCGTCACCGGCCACGGTCGAGCAGTCGAGTAGCCGTCGGCGCTCGCGGGTGCCCCGGTTCAGCTGTCGGTAGGGGCGGCGGTGCCCGGTGCTCCCGTGCGCAGGCCGTCCATCACCAGGTCCAGTAGGCGTTCGGCTCGTGCCTGCCAGTCGTCGTGCGGGTCGATCTGCCACAGTCCCGCGATGGCGAGCAGGAAGTCCTGCGGGGTCACTCCGCTGCGGATGGTGCCGGCTCGTTCGTTCGCCTCCAGGAGGCTGGTGACGGCCTGGGTGACCGAGCCGTGCCCGAGCCCGGCCAGTGTGCCGCGTGCGTTGGTGGTAGTGGTGGCCGAGCGCAGGGCGTCGGCCAGACCGGCCTTGGCCAGGGCGTACTGCGCGAGCCGGTCCATCCACTCGCGGAGCGCCTGGTCGGGCGGCCGGGTGCGGAGCAACTGTTCCGCCGCTTCGGCCACTTGCTGCACCTCGTAGCGGTAGACCTCCAGCACCAGTGCCTCGCGGCTGGGGAAGTTGCGGTAGAAGGTGCCCTGGCCGACGCCCGCCTTCTTCGCGATGGCGCTCAGTGGCGCGTCCGCCGCGCGCGTCAGCTCCGCGAGCGCCACCTCGAGGATGCGTTCGCGGTTGCGCTGCGCGTCCGAGCGCAGCCGGGTGCCGGTTTGTCTGTGCCGCACTCGTCCTCCTTCCGTCTTTCTCCGCCCCGGCGCTGGAACTGCGGGTGCGCGACGGCGTGTTGAGGGGGCCTTCTTGCGAACCGGACAACTGTCCTCTACGTTCATGACGGTAGAGCGGACCGTTGTCCGTTTCCTGGCCCCTCACCATAGCGGCGGTCGTCGGGCGACGGGCCACCGTCTGTCACCGACCACCCGAGGCCACACCGCACCGCGCCGATTCTCCTCGCACCGCACTCGCGAAAGAAGCCGCCCATGGCCCCAGCCACCGCAAGCGCGATCACTCTGACCATCAACGGAGAACCCCACACGCTGACTGTCGACCACCGCACCACGCTGCTCGACGTACTGCGCGAACGCCTCGATCTGACCGGTACGAAGAAGGGCTGCGACCAGGGGCAGTGCGGTGCCTGCACGGTCCTGGTCGACGGCCGCCGTATCGTCTCCTGCCTGCAACTGGCCATCGCCGCCGAGGGCCGTGCCGTCACCACCATCGAAGGCGTCGCGGCCGACGGGCAGTTGCACCCGGTGCAGCAGGCGTTCCTCGACCTGGACGGTTTCCAGTGCGGCTACTGCACCCCGGGCCAGATCTGCTCGGCGCTCGCCGTACTCGACGAGCATGCGGCAGGCTGGCCGAGTGCCGCCACCGGAGACATACGGCCCGAGGCGGGGCCGCCGGCTCTGACACCCGAGGAGATCCGGGAACGTATGAGCGGCAACCTGTGCCGGTGCGGCGCCTATGTGTCGATCGTCCAAGCCGTCGCACAGGCCGCCGGGAACCCGGCGGCCACCCGAGCCGAGAACACGAAGGAGCCTGCCGCGTGAGGGAGTTCAGCTACGAGCGCGCCACCGACACACATGGCGCCGTCGCCCTCCTCGACGCGGACCCCGACGCGCGCTATCTGGGCGGCGGCACCAATCTCGTGGATCTGATGAAGGCCGGGGTGGAGCGTCCGGGACGCCTGGTCGACGTACGGGAACTACCGCTGGACCGCGTCGAGCCCACCGGCGACGGCGGGCTGCGCATCGGCGCCACTGTCACCAACAGCGATCTGGCCGCCCAACCGGAGGTACGGCGGCGCTACCCGGCGCTGGCGCAGGCCGTACTGGCCGGGGCATCGGGGCAGCTGCGCAACATGGCCACCGTCGGCGGCAATCTCCTCCAGCGCACCCGCTGCGCCTACTTCACCGACACCTCCCTCCCCTGCAACAAGCGTGCGCCCGGCACGGGCTGCCCGGCCACCACCGGCGAGCACCGCAACCACGCGATCCTCGGCGCCTCCGCGCACTGCGTGGCCGTCCACCCGTCCGATATGGGCGTCGCGCTGGCCGCGTTCGACGCCGTCGTCTCGTACGAGACGGCCGAGGGCGGCGGGGAGGTGCCGCTCGCCGACTTCTATCTGCCGGTGGGTGACACCCCGCACCGGGAGACCGCGCTGCCGCCGGGTGCGCTGATCACCGCTGTCACGCTGCCGCCCGCTCCGGTCGCGGCGCACTCGCGCTACCGCAAGGTCCGCGAGCGGGCCTCCTACGCCTTCGCCATCGGCTCGGCGGCCGCCGCACTGGAGGTCACCGACGGCGTCGTGAGCGAGATACGGCTGGCCTTCGGTGCCGTCGCGTCCCGGCCGTGGCGGGCCCGCACCGCGGAGCGGGTGCTGACCGGGCAGCCCGCCGTCGGTGAGGCGTTCGCCGAGGCCGCCGACGCGGAGCTGGCCGCCGCCCAGGTGCTGGAGCAGAACGCCTACAAGGTGCCCCTGATGCGCAACCTCGTCGTGTCCCTGCTCACCGAACTGGCCGAGGAGGCCGCCCGATGACCACCACGGCACAGCCCCCGACCGTCGGTGCGGCGCACACCCGCGTCGAGGGCCGGGAGAAGGTGACCGGCGCCGCCCGCTATGCGAGCGATCAGCCGTTCGATCAGCTCGTGCACGCCTGGCTGGTGCTGTCGACCGTCGCGCGCGGCCGCGTCCGCACGGTGGGCGAGGATGGGGTCCGTGCCCTGCCGGGCGTGCTGGCCGTGCTGCACCACGGCAACGCGCCCCGTCTTGCCTCCGACTACGTTTCCGTGCTGGGCCGGCCGGACCCCACCGTCGCGCTGTTCCAGCACGACCGGGTGCCGCACATGGGCTGGCCCGTGGCGCTGGTGGTCGCCGAGACGCCCGAGCAGGCGCGGGAGGCCGCCGAATCGCTGGTGGTCGAGTACGACGAGGAACCCCACGACATCGCCTTCCACGCCGACCGGCCCGGCAGCTACGTACCCGAGGACGGCAACGCGGTACTGAGCAAGGGGGACTTGGAGGCCGAACTCGCGGTCTCCGCCGTGGTGGTGGACGCCTCGTACACCACTCCGGAGCAGCATCACAGTGCCATGGAGCCGCACGCCGCCACCGCCCGGTGGGAGGAGGGGCGGCTGGAGTTGTTCGACTCCAATCAGGGCTCCATGTGGGTGGCGGACGAGCTGTCCAAGCTCTTCTCGCTGGACCCGTCCTCGGTCCGGGTGCGCTCCGAGCACATCGGCGGCGCCTTCGGCTCCAAGGGCGTACGGCCGCACCAGGTGGCCGCGGCGATGGCGGCGACGGTGCTGCAACGGCCCGTACGACTCGCGCTGACGCGCCGTCAGACCTTCGCGATCACCGGTTACCGCAGCCCCACGGCGCAGCGCGTCCGGCTGGGCGCCGATCCGGACGGGCGGCTGCGCGCGTTCGGGCACGAGGCGCTCAACCTCACCTCGACCCTGCGGCCGTTCGTCGAGACCAGCGCCGCCCTCGGACGGGTCCTCTACGACGCCCGGGCACACCACACCGCGCACCGGCTGGTCGATGTGGACATGCCCACCCCGACCTGGATGCGGGCCCCCGGCGAGGCACCGGGGTCCTTCGCGGTGGAGTCGGCCCTGGACGAGCTGGCCGAGCGGCTCGGCATGGACCCGATCGCCCTGCGCGCCCGCAACGAACCGGCCGTCGGCCCGCTGTCCGGGCTGCCCTTCAGCAGCCGTAATCTGCTGGGCTGCTTCGAGGAGGGGGCCCGCCGGTTCGGCTGGGCCGAGCGCGATCCGAGGCCGCGTATGCGCCGGGAGGGCCGCTGGCTGCTGGGCACCGGAACGGCTGCCGCCACCTATCCGGCAGGGGCCGCGCCCTCCACGGCTTCCGTGACGGCCGAGGCGGACGGCACCTTCACCGTACGGATCTCCGCCGCGGACGTCGGCACCGGCGCACGCACCGCGCTCACCCTGATCGCCGCGGAAGCACTCGACGTGGCACCCGAGCACGTGGACGTGCGGATCGGCGACAGCGACTTCGGGCCCGCCTGGGTCGCCGGCGGCTCGATGGGCACCCGCTCCTGGGCGCTGGCCGTCACCTCCGCGGCCGGGGAGCTGCGCGGCCGGCTGGCACTGGCCGACGGCGAGATCCCGCCCGAGGGCATCACGGCGCGCACGGACACCGCCGGGCTGATCGCCGAGCTCGCCAAGAAGGAACGGCACTCCTTCGGCGCCCAGTTCGCCGAGGTCGCCGTCGACGTCACCACCGGCGAGATCCGGGTACGCCGCATGCTGGGCATCTTCACGGCGGGCCGCATCGTCAACCCGCTCACCGCACGCAGCCAGCTCGTCGGCGGGATGACCTGGGGCATCTCGATGGCGCTGCACGAGGAGGCGGTCCGGGACGAGGCGTCGGGCCGTCACCTCGGCGCCGACTTCGCGGGTTACCACGTCTCCGCCAACGCCGATGTGCCCGCCATCGAGGCGGACTGGCTCGACGACCCGGTCCCTGACGACCCCGTGGGGATCAAGGGCATCGGAGAGATCGGCATCGTGGGCGTCGCCGCGGCGATCTCCAACGCGGTCTGGCACGCGACCGGCGTACGCCACCGGGACCTGCCGCTGCGGCCGGACCGTGTGTTGGAGGGGGACGGCGCGTAGGGAGTGATTGGCGGATATTGGGCGGGCCCTCCCTTGCTCTGGTGAGGGGGTGCCCCTGCCCGACGTCCGCAGGCTGCGGGAGCCTCGTGGTTGCTCGCGCAGTTCCCCGCGCCCCTTCGGGGCGCGGGCTCCCTTTGGCGCTTGGGCAGTCTGCTCCCCCAAGCTCTTCGAGCAGGGGGTACCCCCAGGGCGCAGGGTGGGCAAGCGCAGCCCCATGCCGGGTACGCGAGATCCGCCGGGCAGGCCCCCGTCCGGGCAGCGGCGGCAGCCGTTCCGGTTCGCGGGGCAGCAAACCGGCCAGCCGCTGAGCAGGGCGGCTCGGCGTGGCGGACAGCGCCGGCAGTCGGCGAACGGTGCCGCACGGCCGAATGAGCCCGCATGCCCTGCGGCCGGGTCCTCGGGTCCCCGGGGCGCCCGGCGGGGCGGTGAACGGCCGGAACAACGGCGGCGGAATCGGCGAGACCCCTGCGCGGCGGAGATCAATTCCGTTCAGCTGGCGAGAAAATGCCATGCCTCGGGCATAGATCACAATTCTTTTCAATGCTGACCGGATGAGACCTCCTCCGGTGTTCCTTTCTTCTGCTTCAGTGTCCGGTGTGTGTCGCACTTAACTGAGGAGGTCATATGGCCGAAGTCAAAAAGGTCGCCAGACCCGCGGTCACCGCATCGACCCGGCCCTGCGCATTCGTCTCACCGGACAAGGGCAACGCCCCGACGATCACACCGCCCCGCACCCGGGCGGAGGTCACCAAGACCCCTGTTGAGCAGCGGAAAGAGGGGGCTTCGGCCTAAGCGCTGAGCTTCCCCGGGACCCGGCCACGGTCGGGTCCCGGTTCAGGTCGGACGGCCGACCGGCCGAAAGCCGACGGGCCGAATGCCGAGCGGCCGAAAGCCGACGGGTCGGTTCGGGCCACGCGGCTCGGGCCGTGGCCTTTTCACCGGCGCGGCGTCGTGCACGCCGTTGCCGGAATTCACCGGACGCAGAGAGAAGTCTTCAGCCATGCCGAATTCGATGTACCAGTCCTCGCGCTATGTCCGTACTCTGCGCGCTGCGGGTGACCGCGATTTCACGTCGTTCGGAGGCAGGCTCGATTCGTACGAGGGCGACGAGCGCACGATGGCCTTCCATTCACTTTTCGGAAATGCGCGGCTGATCGACCGGGAGATCGTCGACCTGCTCAACGAGGCTGCGGGGGGCATCAGTTGGGAGCGGCTGCGTGACCGGGTGGACGACGAGTCGCTGCGGGACCTCGTCGACGCGCGGTTCCTGGTCGAGGCGGGCCACGACGAGGCCAGGGAGATCGACGGCCTGCTGGAGAGCCGGCGCGACGCTCTCGGCACGGGCGTGTTCCACTCCTCCATCCAGCTCGTGCTGACCAACGCGTGCAACTTCTCCTGCCAGGGCTGCTTCGCCTACAACTTCGACGGCGGGGTCGAGGAGCGCAACACCTCGGGGGAGTCCGTAAAACCCGGTCCGGTGCTGGTCGAACTACGCCGCTCCCGGCCGGACTCGGGCCCCACCCTGGCCCGGGGCGACTGGAACCACGGCTCGGACGAGGCCCGCAACCCGTCGATGCACATGTCCCAGGAGGTGGCCGAGAAGACCGTCAAGGAGGCGATCGAGTTACGCAAGGCCAACGGCGGCGGCCATCTGACGGTGTCGTTCTTCGGCGGTGAGCCCACTCTGGCGCGCGGCACCATCCTGCACATCCTGCGCACGTTCGGCGCCCGCCACGCAGGCGTGACCCTCTCGTACGACCTGACCAGCAACGGCTCCCGCATCGACGACGAGTTGCTGGCGGCCCTGGCCGAGCACCGGGTGGACACCACCGTCTCCATCGACTATCTGGTGCCCGAGACCGGTGAGTTCCGCGGCGGCCAGCAGCAGCGCACCCCGTGGCCGGTGGTCCGCAAGGCGATCCTCGACATGAAGGCCGCGGGCGTCCCGATGAACATCACCACGGTGCTCTCCCAGTACACCTGGGACAAGTGGGGGACGCCGCTGATCGACTTCGTCGCCGAGGCCGGTCTGGACAGCCTGGATGTCATCGTGTCGTTCCAGGCCAAGGAGTTCTTCGAGAAGCACAGCCCGCACGACGTCGCGCAGCGGCTGCTGGCCGCGGTCGACTACGGGCGCGAGCGCGGGGTGCAGCTCAGCGGCTACTGGTACCAGACCTTCCAGATGATCGTCGATGAGGCCAAGTGGGCCCAGCAGGCCGACTACAAGACCTGCCCGGCGGTCGGCCGCCAGCTGTCCATCGAGCCGAACGGCAGCGTGTTCGCGTGCAAGGCCACCGCGCGGAAGCTCGGCACCATCGACGACTGGCGCGGCATCTTCTCCTCTCCCGCGTACCAGGACTACGGCATGCGCGCCTACACCAACGGCCCCGGGTGCCAGGGCTGCGAACTCCAGGGCACCTGCTCGGGCGGCTCGGCCGGCGCGCTGGAGGAGGAGAACGGGTCGATCCAGCTGATGTCGCCCGGCTATTGCAGCTATATGCGCGAGGTGGTGCAGGGCCTTCTGGAGCGCCACCACGCCCAGAGCCTCACCGCCGTGTCCTGACCCGGAGTGACCCGGCCTGTTCAGTGACCCGGCCTGTTCAGTGACCCGGCCTGTTCAGTGACCCGGCCTGTTCTGTGACCTGACCGACGAAGGGTGACCGGTTCATGGCAACGATAGGGATGCACTTCGGCCACGACGCGGGGGCCGCGCTGACCCAGGCGCACGGCTACCACGTCATCGAGGCCGAACGCCGACTGGGGCTGCGCCATGTCTGCGGCGGCAACGGGCGCTTCCCGCAGGCCGCCGCCGAATGGCTCACGGAGCTGCGCGACCGGGCGGCGACTCCGGTGACACACATCGCCGTTGCCGACTGGTACACACCGGTGTGCCAGATGCTGCCCCCCGCGCTGGTCGAACTCGTCAACGACGACGCGCGCTGGACGGCGCCCGGCGGCACCGGGCTGCCCGACGCCGTGCTCCGGGTGCTCAAACCGCTGGACTGGCCGCCGGCCCGGCTGTTCGGCGACATCACCCTGACCGCGGTACGCCACCACTACGCGCACGCCGCACTCGCTTACTACTCCTCGGGGGTCGGCAAAGCCCTGGTCCTGGCGCTGGACGGGACGGCCAACTACGCCGAGTGCGGCATGGTCTGCCTCGGCGAGGGCGACCAGCTCACCCCGGTGATGTCCTTCACCAACCGCACCGGGCCGCGGTTCGGACTGCTCTACGAGGCGCTGGCCCGGCGCATCCACGGCAGCCAGTTCGACACCGGCAAGCTGCTCGGACTGACGGCCACCGGCGGGACCGACCCGGGGCTGCTGCCGGTGCTGCGCGCCATGCTGGTGCCGCAGTCCACCCGGCGCAGGTCGCCCGATCTGTACGAGCGGCTGGACGACGGCGGGCTGGCGGGCACGGCGCTGCGGTACGCGGACACGTGGTGGAAGTACGACCCGGACAGCGGCGGCTATCTGGACGGGGGCCTGGCGGACTCCTCGGACGACGATGTGGTGCACTCCTTCGGTTCGGTATTCCCCGACGAGATCCGCACCGCCGACGGCCGGAGCGTCCTGGTGGGGAACGGCCCGCACGAGCGGGTCTGCCGGGATCTGGCGGCCACGCTGCAGACCGCCGTCGAGCATGACCTGGTGCGGCTGGTCACCGGTATCAGCCAGCGCTTCCCCGGCTATACGACGCTGTGCTACGCGGGCGGCTGCGCGCTCAACATCACCGCCAACAGCCGGCTGGCGGAGTCCGGTCAGTTCACCCATATCTCCGTGCCGACCTGCTGCGACGACTCGGGGATCGCGCTGGGCGCGGCACTTGCCGCCGCTCCCCCGGCCGATCGCCCCGCCCTGCTGGGCCGCACCGGCTGGGCGCCGCTTGCCTACGCGGGGCCGCCGCTGGCCGGTCTCCCGGACGACGACACGACGGGCGGTCCGGACGGGCGACTGGCCGGAACAGGGCTCCGCCACCACCGGTCGGCGAGCGACGAGGAGTTCATCGGGACGGTGGCGGAACTGCTGGCCGAATGCCGGTGCGTGGCCTGGCTGGAAGGCGGTCTGGAGACCGGGCCGCGGGCGCTGGGCCACCGCTCGCTGCTCGTCTCCGCGCACTGGAGCGGTGCCCGCCGGTACGTCTCCCAGACGATCAAGTACCGCGAGTGGTTCCGCCCGGTCGCGCCGCTGTGCCCCGAAGAGGTCGCGGACCGCTACTTCACCGGCCCTCTCGACCACGCCGAGACGATGCTCTTCGCCGTACAGGTCAGGCCCGGGATGGCGCGGCTGCTGGCCGAGGCGCGGCACATCGACGGCACGGCCCGGCTCCAGACCGTACGGCCCGATGTGCAGCCCCTTCTCCACCGGCTGTGCTACGCGGTGGCCGCGCACACCGGGCTGCCCGTACTGATCAACACCAGCGCCAACAGTGGCGGCCGCCCCATCCTCAACCACCTGGACGAGGCGATGGAGTTGCTCACCGGGACGGACCTGGACGCGGTCGTGCTGCCGGAACGACGGCTGATCATCGAATGAGGCCATTGCTCCACAGGCGGGCAGACCGCCCGGATCGGCCAGACCAGGCCGGCCCGCCCCCGTCCCACCCGACCATGTGCAGACATCACATCCCTGGAGAGTGCCCGTGTCGGCTGTTCAACTGCGAGACATCCACAAGACCCAACCGCTGCGCGTGCTCTCGCGCCAGGACTGGGAACAGTGGACCGAGCAGGGATACGTGATCGTCCGTCAGGCAGTGGCTCCGCAGACGGTCGCCTCCCTCGCCGAGGGCCTGCTCACCTTCTTGGACATGCGCCCCGACGACCCCTCGACCTGGGCCTCTCCGCACACCGGGAACGCGCGGCTGCCCGGCCACAGCGGACTGGTGGAGATGTACAACCACCAGGCGCAGTGGGACGCCCGGCAGACGCCCCGGGTCTACGAGGCGTTCGTCGACATCTGGGACCGCACCGACCTGTGGGTGACCATCGACTTCGCCAACGTCAACCCGCCCAACCGGGGCGCGCGTGCCTTCGACGGGTTCATCCACTGGGACGTGGACACGGCCGACGACCCGCTGCCGATCAGCTGCCAGGCCGTGCTCTCGCTGACCCACGGCAACGAGGAGGTCGGCGGCTTCCAGTGCGTTCCGGAAATCTTCACCGAGTGGGACAAGTGGCTGGCTTCCCAGCCCTGGGACCGCGATCCGTGCGCCCCGGACCTCACCGGATACGAGATCACCACGCCACGGGTCGAGCCCGGCGACCTGATCATCTTCAACAGCCTGCTGCCGCACGGCGTGCGCCCCAATGTCTCCGAGGGACGACTGCGGATGGCCCAGTATCTGACCATGGCGCCGGCCTGGGAGGAGAACGCCGGCCTCAGAAAGGCCCGGGTGGACTTCTGGCGGGACCGCATCCCGCCGCACCCACCGGAGGGCGGGGTGCGCAAGGAGGAGGCCGCACTGTACGGGCCCGCGCGGCTGACCGAACTGGGCGAGCGGCTGCTCGGGCTGCGTAGCTGGGGTGCGGAGAGCCACGAGGGAGGCGTAGTTGGCTAGCGCGGCCCCGCCCGGCACCCGCCAGGGCCGCCGTGCGGACCTGGGCCGGCCGTTCCGCTGGCTGTGGGCCTCGACGGCCGCCTCCAACGGGGGCGACGGCATCTCCCGCACGCTGCTGCCGCTGCTGGTGGTCGCGCACCATCCCGATCCGGCCGCGGTGGCCGGGCTGACCGCGGTCAACATGCTGCCCTGGCTGCTGTTCGCGCTGCCCGCGGGTGTCCTCGCGGACCGGGTGGACCGGCGCCGAATCGTGCTGGTCAGCAATCTGGCCCGGGCGGCGGCCCTGCTGGGCGCGGCGCTGGTGCTGGCCGACGACCGGCCGCTGCCCGTCCTGTACGCGCTGGCGTTCGTGCTCGGCATCGCCGAGACCCTGGCCGACACCGCGGCGCCCGCGATGCTGCCGCGGATGGTCGACGAACGGCACCTGGAGCGGGCCAACGGCCGGCTACTGGCGGCGCAGATCGTGCTCAACGAGACGGCCGGGCCACCCGTGGCCGGTCTGCTGGCGGGGCTCGCCGCCGCGGCCGCACTCGCCACCGGCGGCGTGCTCTACGCGCTGGCCGCGCTGCTCCTGCTCGGACTCGCACCGCTGAGCCGGAGGAACGGCGTCGAGAGCGGCTCGGGAGACGGCGCGGGGAACGACGACTCGGCGAACAGCTCCCTAGCAGCCCCGACCACCTCAGCCGCCCCCACCGGCGAGCCCGCCGGTGCGGGCAACGGCGTGCTGCGGGGCATCCGGGAGGGTCTCGGCTTCGTCGTCCATCACCGCACCCTGCGGCTCACCCTCGCGACGAGCGCGCTGTACGGGCTGGTGTTCTCGGCGACCTTCTCCATGCTGGTGCTGCTCAGCGACCGCACCCTCGGACTGAGCGAGGCGGGGTACGGGCTGCTGCTGGCCGCCGGGTCGCTGGGGGCCGTCGCCGGCAGTTGGCTGGCACCCCGCGCCGCCGAACGTATCCCGACGGTGCGGCTGGCCCGTTGGTCCCTGGTGGCCTCCGGTGCCGCGTACGCCGCGCTCGGCCTGGCCCGCCATCCGGCCCTCGCCGCGTTGGCGCTCGCCGCCAACGGCGTGTTCATGATGGGCTGGAACATTCCCGTGATGTCGCTGCGCCAGCGGCTCACCCCGGAGGACCTGCAGGGTCGGGTGATGAGCGTGGCCCGGCTGTGCGCCTGGGGCACCATGCCGCTCGGCGCGACGCTGGGCGGGCTGCTGGCCGAGGCACTGTCCGTGCCGGCGGTCTTCGTGGTGTGCGGAACCGTCCTGGTGGCCGGCGCGCTGGCGCTACTGGCACCACTGCGCCGGGAACCGCCCGGCGCAGACCCTCCTCCGCACCCGGACACCTCCGCGCACACCGGTCTTTCTCCGCACGGCGACTCTCTCGACAAGGGGTGACCATGGACTCACAGGTCTACGACACGGTGATCGTCGGAGGGGGCCCGGCCGGGCTCAACGGCGCGCTGTACCTTGGCCGTTCGCGGCGCCGTGTGCTGCTGATCGACTCCGGCGAAGCGCGCAACATGGCGGCCGGCGTGATGCACAACGTACTGACCAACGACGGGGCCCCGATCGGCGACTTCCGCAGGCGCGCCCGCGCCGAGCTGGCCGCCTACGACGTGTCGTTCCGCGACGACGAGGTTGTGCTGGCCGAGCCCGACGAGGACCACGTACTGGTCACCACCAAGGAGTCCGGCAGCTTCCGTGCCCGTACCCTGCTGTACGCGGCCGGGGTGCGCTCCGTACTGCCGCCGGTGCCGGGCCTGGCCGAACTGTGGGGGAAGTCGGCGTTCGAGTGCCCGTACTGTCACGCCTGGGAGGTACGCGACCGCAGCTTCGCCGTGTACGGCGGCGCGGTGCCGAGCGAATGTCTGGCCGCCACGCTGACGGTGTGGTCCGGCTCCGTCACCTATCTGACCGACCGGCGCGAGCTGCCCCAGGACGAGCGGGCGCGGCTGACCGCCGCAGCGGTGCCCCTTGTCGGCGACAAGGTCGACGCCGTGCGGCCGCATCCCGAAGGCGTCGAGGTGGCGTTCGATAACGGACGGTCCGCGCGCTACGGGGCGCTGTTCCTGCACATGGACACCGAGCCCCGGGTGGAGCCGCTGCGGCCCTGGTTGCAGGCCCCCGACCTGGAGTCGGTCCAGACCGACGAGCGCGGCCGCACCAGCGTGCCCCGGCTGTACGTCGCCGGGGACCTCGGCCGGAACATGCAGCAGGCAGCCATGGCCGCCGCCAGTGGGGGTCTTGCGGGCATGGCCGTCAACGCCGACCTCATCCGCGAGGACCGGCCGGGCTCCCTGCCCGAGCCGCCGCGCCCGGCTCCGGCCGGATAGCGCGTCACAACCGCCGCAGTCCCAGCAACGTACGCACTCGACGGGAGCCCCTCGCCATGACGTCACCCCGCGCCGAATTCGCCCCGCACATGGAGCACTACACATTCGTACTGGAGGACCAGCCCTATGTGGGCTACTTCCAGTACGGCCACGAGAAGACCCCCGTCTACAGCACCGACCGGCACGGATTCCGGGTCACGCCGGGGCCGGACGGCGGGCCGGCAACCGTCGGTGACGAGCGCCCGGACGGCCCGCACCGGATCCTCGCGGGCAGCTCGGCGGTGTTCGGCGTCGGCGCGACGAGCGACGCGGCCACGGTTCCGGCCAGACTGTGGAACGCCCACGCACCCCGGCTGCCCTGGCTGAACTTCGCCGGGCAGAGCCACAACTCGGCACAGGAGCTGTTGCTGTTCACGCTGTTCCAGCACGAACTGCCCGAGGTCGAGGAGATCGTGCTGCTGTCCGGCGTCAACAATCTGGTACTCAGCCGCCTCCCCGAGGAGAAGCAGGGCCGGCACGGCGCGTTCTTCGAGTGCGGTCCAGCGCCCGACGTCATACCTCCCCCGGAGCAGCGGGTCGCCCACGCAACAGAACTGACGGTACGTCACCTATCGGTCTGGAAGCTGCTCGCCGACGCGCTGGGTGCCCGGCTGACGTTCGTACTCCAGCCGCTCGCACCATGGGTGCGGGAGCCGCTGCCCCGCGAGCGGCTGCTCTTCGACGAGCTGGACGAGGTGTCCAACTTCCGCCGCTTCCACAACGACATCTCCACGACGGCGGTGGGGCGCAGCTACGCGGAGCAGCTGGCGGGCGGCTGCGCCGGGCTCGGAGTGCCGTTCCTGGACCTGAACACCGCGCTGGCCGAGGCCGCCGGCCCCGAGGACTGGCTGTTCATCGACCGTGTGCACTGCACCGACCGGGGCTACGACCTCGTCGCCCGGCTGCTGACCCACCATCTCGACATGGGCTGAGGAGCCGAACGATGCACAAGTCGAACAGCACCGCGCCCTCGTCGGCGATCCGGCGGCTGGCCTCCCGGCTGCGGCGGCGCTCCCGGCCGGAGCCGGCCCCCGAACCGGCCCCGCCGCCGGCGGCACCGCCGTCGCGACTGCGGCCGCAGCCCGAGGACGACGCCTCCGTCTATCCCCTCTTCTGACCGTGGACGGACCGGTTCTGGGCCTCTCCGCCTACTACCACGACAGCGCGGCCGCGCTGGTCTCCGGCGGCGTCCCGGTCGCAGCGGCGCAGGAGGAGCGGTTCACCCGGCGTCGGCACGATTCCGGCTTCCCCCACCACGCCGTCGACTACTGCCTGGCGGAGGCCGGGGTGCGGCTCGACGAGGTCGCGGCGATCGCCTTCTACGAGGACCCGGCGCTGAAGTTCCGCCGGGTGCTGGCGACCTGGCTGGCCACCGCCCCGCGCGGCTGGCCCGTGTTCCGGCGGGCCTTCCCCGAGTGGGTGACCTGGAAGCGCCGGGCCCTGGACGAGGTACGCGCGCGGCTGCGGGACCGCGCGCGGGGTGCCCTGCCACCGGTGGTGGCGCACCGGCACCATGCCTCGCACGCCGCGTCGGCGTACTTTCCGAGCCCGTACCAGTCCGCGGCCGTGCTGTGTGTCGACGGCGTCGGCGAGTGGGCGACCACCACGCTGTGGCACGGCCGGGGTGTCGAGCTGACCCCGCTCGCCGAGCTGCGCTTCCCGCACTCGCTGGGCATGCTCTACTCCGCGTTCACCTACTTCTGCGGATTCAAGGTGGACTCCGGCGAGTACAAGCTGATGGGCCTGGCCCCGTACGGCACCCCGCGCTACGCCCCGCTCATCCGGGAACGGCTGATCGACATCAAGCCGGACGGCTCCTTCCGGCTGGATCTGCGCCACTTCACCTTCCAGTACGGGCTGGCCATGGTCGGCCGAGCCTTCGAGGAGCTGTTCGACGGCCCGCGCCGGCTGCCGGAAGGCCCGCTGACCGAGCGGGAGTTCGACCTGGCCGCCTCGGTGCAGCAGGTGACGGAGGACGTGGTGCTGCGCCTGGCCCGTACGGCGTTGCACCGCACCGGGGAGCGGCGGCTCTGTCTGGCGGGCGGCGTTGCCCTTAACTGCGTCGCCAACGGCAGACTTGTGGCCGACGGTGTGTGCGACGAGGTATGGGTCCAGCCAGCTGCCGGTGACGCGGGCGGCGCGCTCGGCGCGGCCCTTGCCGAGTCGCACCGGCGGGGCGCCCCCCGGGCCCATGTGGCGCGAGGGGCGGACGCCATGGCGGGAGCGCTGCTCGGCCCCGCCCCCTCCGACGCGGAGATCGCGGCGTATCTGACCGGGCACGGGTACCCGGCCGACCGGCTGCCGGTCCGGGAGCTCGTTCAGCGGGTCGCGGCCGAGCTGGCCGCAGGCAAGGTCGTGGGGTGGTTCCAGGGGCGGATGGAGTTCGGCCCCCGGGCGCTCGGCAACAGATCGATCCTCGCCGATCCGCGCGACCCCGCCATGCAGTCCACGCTCAACCTCAAGACCAAGTTCCGGGAGTCCTTCCGTCCGTTCGCGCCCGCCGTGCTCGCCGAGGACGCCAAGGACTGGTTCGACCTCGCGCAGGAGAGCCCGTACATGCTGCTGACCGCGCAGGTTGCCGCGGCGCACCGGCTGGAGTGCCGGGAGGCGGCCGAGGGGGTGACGGGCCCCGACCTGCTGCGGGTGCCGCGTACGACGATCCCCGCGGTCACCCATGTCGACGGCTCGGCCCGCGTCCAGACCGTGACCGCCGGGCGCAACGAGCGCTTCCACGCGCTGCTTTCGGCATTCCGGGACCGCACGGGCTGCCCGGTGCTGGTGAACACCTCGTTCAACGTACGCGGCGAGCCGATCGTCCGTACCCCGCAGGAGGCTTACGCCTGTTTCATGCGTACCCGCATCGATCTGCTGGTCCTCGGCGACTTCCTGCTGGACAAGCGGGACCAGCCCGAGTGGCAGGAGGAGGGCGACTGGCGTGCCGCGATCCCCATGGACTGACCGCGCGACGCATGCGGCTCTCGCCGCGCTGTACTTCGCGGTGGTGACGCCCTTGGGGTGGTGCGTGCGGGTGGTGTGGGATCCCTTGCGGGGCGCCTGGGATGGCGGCTCGCGCGAGAGCTATTTGGGCACGCCGCCGCCACTTGTTAGCCGCGGGTTGCGTTGTGGCTGGTCGCGCAGTTCCCCGCGCCCCTGACGGGGCGCGTCCGCGTCCCCCCTGCGCTGCGCTTGGGCAGTCTGCGCCAGGGGCGCAGGGTGGGCAAGCGCAGCCCCCATGCCGGGTACGCAAGAGCCGCCGGGCTACTGGTACGGCAGCACGTGGAAGGTCGGGTCCTCATCGGGGCGGATGTGCCGGGGCCCTCTGGCGAACTCCATGCAGAACTCCACCGGCTCCTCAAACCTGACCGCCGCAACGGCGTCAGCGCCGGGCATCGGTACAACGGGGCCAATGACGTAGCGATGCCGGGAGACCTCATCCAGCGGTTCGGCCTCTTCCGTGGAGGCGAATGCCGCGGGGCCGGTGCCGTCGCCGGGTGTGCCCTGCACGCGCCACCGCGCGTGCAACTCCACGACTCCAGGTTCGGGGCACCGCCAGCGCAGCCGCGTCACGCACAGCGCGTGGACGTTGAACCAGGAGCTCCACCCCTGGCCATCGGGGAGAAGGCCGAGTTCGGAGGCTTCCATTACTCCGTAGGAGAGGGGGACGCTGCTCCAGTGGCCTACCAGTTGGTGATCCGGATCCATCCTGGGATTGTCGCGGAGTGAGGGCCTAGGCTCCAGCCGGTAGACGCCCCGTGGCGTGCGAGAGCCGAACGAGGAGCCGATCGGATGACCGAAGCGCGAACCGTCGATTTCTGGTTCGACCCCGTCTGCCCGTACACGTGGATCACCTCCCGGTGGATGGTGGAGGTGACCAAGGTGCGGCCGGTGACCGTGCGTTGGCGAGTGATGAGTCTGTCGGTGCTCAACGAGCACCGGGACGACAATCCGGAAGGCGAGTGGGGCGACTACATGTGGGCGCCGGTGCGGGTGTGTGCCGCGGTGGAGCAGCGCTTCGGTCACCAGGCACTCGGTGACCTCTTCACGGCGCTCGGCACCCGCTTCCATCTGCAGGGCGACTGGGACCTCGCCGCGGCCCTCGCCGACGCCGGGCTCCCGCGGGAAATCGCCGAAGTCGCCTGGTCCAGCACCTACGACGAGGCGATCCGCTCCTCCCATGCCCGGGCCGTCGCACTGGCCGGAACCGAGGTCGGCACCCCGGTGCTGGCGGTTGCCGGGACGGACGGTGAACAGGTGGGCTTCTTCGGTCCGGTCGTCTCCCCCGCCCCCACCGGGGAGACAGCCGGACGGCTGTGGGACGGTTTCCTGTTGCTGGCCGGCGTACCGGGCTTCTACGAGGTCAAACGCACCCGCACGGAGGAGCCCCGGTTCGAGATGGCCGACTGACTCTGCCCGGAGGGAAGAATGCCCGTACTGCGCCAGGCCCACGTCGCGGACCACGGCACGATCGTCTCCTGCGTGCAGCGGTGGTGGGGAGACTCCCGCACCCCGCAGCAGGCGCGTGAACTGTCGTTGCTGGTCCCCAAATTGTTCTTGCAGTTCTTCTCCACCACCAGCCTGGTACTGGAGGACGACACGACCCTCAGCGGGTTCCTCATCGGCTTCGACGCCGCCGACAACGACCGGGAGGCCTACATCCACTTCGTGGGCGTGGACCCCCGACTGCGGGGGCAGGGCTGGGCCCGCAGTCTGTACACGGCGTTCTGCCGGCGTGCCGCCGAGGCAGGCCGGACGGAGGTGCGCGCGATCACCTCGCCGGCGAACGCCGGCTCCATCGCTTTCCACCGGGCGATGGGGTTCACCCTCGAACCGGGCGACCGGGAGGTCGACGGGCTGCCGGTGCACAGCGACTACGACGGCCTGGGGCAGGACCGGGTGTGCTTCCACAAGACGCTCACGTCGCGTGACCGGTGAACCGCGCGGTCAAGTTCAGCGGCCACAGCCTCTGTTCAGTAGTTCCCTGGCCAGCGCTTCGCTCCACCACCGTTCGACCCGATCGGGCGACCAGCCGCGTTCGGTGATGAGCACGGTGAAGACGTCGATGTTGCACAGAGCCGCGTAGATATCCGCGGCCGCCCGCACATCCAGGCCCTCCCGCAGGACGCCGGAGGGCCATGACGAGAACACCTGCACGCGGGTGTCGTCGGCGCGCGTGCGGCCCTCGCGGTAGAGCGTCGCCAACTCCGGTTCGATCCGCCCCGCCTCACGCATCAGCGTGATGATGTCGCCCGCACGCTCGAAGAGCCGCCGGTCATAGCCGGCCATCGCGGCCAGCTGGGTCGCCGGGTCCGCCTCCGGATCCTCCAACTCCGCAACCAGTTGCGACACATCGGCCGACAGATCCGCCGCGTCCGCCAGAGCGCGGGTCAGCCCTGCCTTGTTGCCGTACGCGGCATAGACGGTCGGCGCGGAGACCCCCGCCTCGCGCGCCACGTCCCGCACGGTCGTCGCCCCCCACCCCTGGGAGACGAACAGCCGACGGGCGGCGCGGGCGATGTCCGCGCGGGTCTCCTGCGCCTGCGCCGTCCGGCGCAGTGAGTCATAGCGGCGTCGGCCCGGCTCTGGGCTCACGGCTGGCCTCCTATTGATTTTACGGGGCTTATAGTGAATACATGATACGACAACTGCCTTGGTCGGCCGCGCCGAGCTTCTCCCGGATCAGTGGCATCGCCGCGCTCGGCTTCGCCTTTCTCATCGTCATGGGCAATGTGATCGTGGTTCCCGCGGGCCTGCCGCGCACCGGCGCCGCCATCGGCCACGTCACCGCGTTCTTCGGTGCGCAGAGCGGTCCGGTTGGCCTCGGGTCCGCCCTCACTCCCGCCGCCTGGGTGCTGGCCACACTGTTCGGCGCGGGGGCTGTCGCCGCGCTGCGGCGTTCCGAGCAGGAGCGGGGCGAGGCATGGTCGCTGCTCGGGTTCGCCGGCGTCCTCCTGCAGAACGCCGCCTTCGCCGTGGTCATCGCGATCCGCCTCGCCATCGCGTCGACGACCTCGGACGACACCAGCGCGACCTTGGGCCTCTGGGCACTGCACGACGCTGTGTTCACGCTGAACGGCACGTTCCTGGCGCTCGCTCTCGTCGGCCTGTCCGTCGGTGGCCGCCGCGCCGGACTCATCCGGTCGTGGCACGGCACCTTGGGACTGCTGTCGGCCGGGCTGCTGTTCGCCTCGGCCACCCTCGCCCCGCTGGTCATCGACGGCACCGGCCCCCTCGGCCTCCTCGGTCTCGTCGGCTGGCTCCTGTGGGTCGTCTGGATCGCCGCGTACGGCATCACGCTGATCCGTCTCGACTCGGCCCGCCCCGAACCTCAGGCGGAGAAGCTGCCGAACGAGCCGCAGTAGAAGAGGAGCGGGGTCCCGTGCGGGGCAGCCGCGAGGTGGTGGACGCGGCCGGTGACGATGTGGTGGTCGCCCCCGGGGTGTACGGCGTCGATGGTGCAGTCGATCCAAGCCAGGGCTCCGCGCAGCATGGGGGACCCGGTGGCCCGGCCCGGGTCCCATTCCACACCGGCGAACTTGTCGACGCCCCTCCTGGCGAAGCCGCGGCACAGTTCGCCCTGGTCGGAGGTGAGGATGTTGACGCAGAAGACCCCGGCGTCGGCTATGCGCGGCCACGTCGTGGAGGTGCGGGCGACAAGGAACGTCACCATGGGCGGCTCCAGCGACAGTGCGGCGAACGACTGGCAGGTGAAGCCGGCAGGGCCGGCCGCACCCTCCCCCTGCGGCGCCGTGATGACGGTGACCCCGCTGGCGAAGTGCCCCAGTACGTGGCGGAACCGGCTCTCGTCCACGGGCACGGAACGTCCACCGGACGGCACCCGGCGCGGCTCGGAGCGCCCGCCGGGCACCGTGGCCCGCGCCGGGTGCGGAGCGCGGGCCACGGACGTGACCGTACTTTCGTCTCCCATGCTGTGTGCTCCTTACGGGCCGTGAGGCGGATCGCGGCCGGTGGCGGGGTCCGGGCCCCGGCCTCCGGCCGGCGGCGGTGTCAGCTGGGCTGGGGTTCCGTCTCCAGCTCGTAGAAACCTTCTCCGTCCAGGTACTTGATCGTGCCGGTGTCACGCAGCACGGTCTCCTCCGAGTCGTGCTGCAGCAGCACGCGCATCGGCGTGATGTCGTCGGTGGTGGGCACGATCCGGCTGCCGGGCTCGATGTCGATGATCATGCTGTGGAAGCTCTCCAGTTCCCGGATCCGGTCCAGGTGCCGGTACCCGCGCAGCGTTCCCTCCACCGGGCAGACCATCGGGACGACCACGAAGTACGGGCCGATCGGGTAGTCGCCGCCGACGCGGGCGTGGAACTTCTCCGGCGCCAGGTAGGCGTCCACCGTCAGGTCGAGTTGGGACTCGCCCAGCAGTTCCTTGGTGAACAGGGGCAGTCGCCCACCGCCGGCCCGGGCGCCCACCTCGACCAGCACAGGGCCGGACTCCGTCATCCTGATCTCGGCGTGGGAGGGCCCGTGGCGGATGCCCAGCGCGTCCAGGACCTTCTCCGCGTAGGCCACCAGCCGGTCCTGGACCTCGCCGCGCCGCCGCAGCAGATGGACGGAGCTGGCGAAGTCGAGGATGCCGTTGACGGAGATCCGCGCGGTCCGCCAGATGTCGGTGACATGGTGCCGTCCGTCCCGGCTCACCATGTTGACCACGTACTCGGTGCCGCGCAGATACTCCTGTGCGACCACACCGTCGTTGATCTCGGAGAACCCGTTGACCGCTCCGTTCAGCTCCTGGAAGGCGGCCACGGACTCCTCGGGGGTATCGCAGAAGTGCACCCCGTCCCCCGCCCCGGACTTGAGGGGCTTGATGACGACGCGCTCACCCAGCGACCGGTGCCATTCCGCCAGTTCCTCGGCCGAGGTAGCACGGATCTGCCGTGCAGCGGCGAGGCCCGCGGCGCGGATCGTCTCGATCATCACGTACTTGTCCCGGCGTGCGGGACTGAGCTCGACCCCGTTGGTCAGCAGTCCCAGTTCGGCGCTGAGCGCATCGGTCAGCTCCACTCCCGGCTCGCTGCCCGCGACGACGGCGTCGGGTTCGTAGGCGGCGCACAGTTCGGCGGTACGGGTCAGATCACCCTCGTGGACGATGTTGTCGAGGTACACACTGAGGTCGAACGGGCCGTCGAAGAGCGTCGGCACCACTTTGCTGCTCTGCACGCGGATGAGTTCCGCTCCGGACGCGGCGAACTCGTCCGCGGTCGACTTCGTCCCGGGGAACGAGTCGACGATGACGACCCGGGGTGCATTCGGCATGTCAAACCCTCATCTCTTGGTTCCGGTGCGCGCCGCCGCCCTGGGCGGCGGACGCGCCGAGTGTTCGCCGGCTCGCGAGTCCCGCCGCGATACCGACACTTCCGACGGCAGCGAATCCGGCCACCGAGGCACCGTGCTCGAAGACCACCCCGGCCAGTGGCGCACCAAGCGACGAGCCGACCATCATCGCGGCCCCGTACAGGCTCATCACGGTGGCCCGGTCACGGGGATCGGCCAGCCTGGACGCCGCACCGGCGGAGGAGGAGAAAGCGGGGGCGACCAGCAGCGCCGCCGGCACGACGGCGCAGACCATCCAGCGCCAGTCCGCGACGAACCCCACCGGAACCATCAACAGCCCCAGCCCGGCCACCAGGGGAGCGGGAGGAACGGCCCGCTCACGGGCGCCGTACACCAGGCCGCCGACGACCGAGCTCGCCACGCAGGCCGCCATCACGACAGCCGCCCAGTTGGTCTGGCCCGCGGACCGGAGCGTCGCCAGTATGGCGAGGTCGCTGCCGGACATCATCGCGCCGATGGCGGCAACACAGAGGAACGCCATGAGCAGTTGCCGTCCCCTGAGAAGGGATACGGACAGCGCTCCCCGCCCGCTGCCGCCCAGCTCCGGCGCAAGGGCCGCGAGGCAGGCACAGTTCACCACGAGCACAGCGCCCAGACCCAGCAGCGCGGGGCGCGTGCCCACGCTGGTCGACACCAGCACACCGACCGCGGGTGCGGCGAGGGACGAGAGGTTCGTCAGCATGGCGTCGACGGCGAACGCCGTGTGCCTGTTGGCCTCCGGCACCAGGGCGCTGATGGCCATGCGGGGGATCGTGCCGCCGGGCACCAGGAAGAGCCCGCCGCAGAACGCCGCGACGGCGAGCTGGGGAAAGGACAGCATGCCGGCTGTTCCCCAGAACGCGGCCTGCGCGGCCAGCACCACACAGAACGCGGGACGCATCCCCCACCTGTCCATGAATCTGCCCTGGAGCGGCGCCCCGACGGCCATGCCGAGCGTCCACAGGGCGACCAGCATCCCGGCGGCCCCGAAACCACGTCCCAGTCCGATCGAGGCGTGCAGTGTCAGCACCACGGGCGCGGCGACGGTGGGGACTTTGAGGGCCTGGCCGAGCAGGAACACGCCCGGGAAGTGGGGGGTCGACAGGACACGGCGGTACTGCTGGAGTTTGGTCATCGTCGGCAGTTCTCTCCCTCATGACGCCCGCAGCGGCGTGCCGTTGCACGCGACGGGACGGTGCTGCGGGTCAGTGCAGGCGCAGCGTGCGGCCGATGTCCGTCTGCGCTGCCTGCTCGGCCACGGCGTGGTACAGCGCCACGTCGAGCACTCCGAGGCCGAAGGGATTGGCCACGGTGTATCCGGACTCGGGACGGGTGCCCGTACGGCCGCTGCTGAGCAGCTCACCGAAGGTCGCCGTGACGCTCGGCCGGCCCGGTGTGTCGTCCGCCAGGATCCTGCGCTCGTTGACGAGCCTGCCCAGGGGGCGCCGCGGGTTCTCCGTGATGAGCTGGAGGTCGTCGACATAGAGCTGGTCGCTGCCGAGGAAGACCTCATCGGTCAGATCGCCGAGCGAGGTGTTCACCAGGAGGGACCCGGGGCGGACCCAGGCGCTGGGCACATACCCTTCGGAGGCAGTCGTCAGGAACAGCACGACGTCCGCCTCCGCCAGCGCCTTGGCAGTGGTGTCCGCGGTCTCCACGACGATGTCGGGCCGGCGGGCGGCGCACCATGCGGACAGCTTGTCGGCCATGTGCGGCTCGCTGTCGTGCAGCACGACTTCGCGGATGCCGGGCCAGCGCGAGAGGAACAGCGCGAGGTGCACCTTCGCCTGGGTGCCGCATCCGATCACGGCCAGCCGCTCGGGAGCGGCGAACCCCGCCGTCCGCACGGCGACAGCCGATACGACGGCTGTTCGCACCGCACTCAGCAGCCCCGCCTCCATACATGTCGTCACCCGCGCGGTTTCCGGGTCGAAACACAGCCCGAGCCCACCGGCGCGTTCCATTCCCAGTTCCGGATTCGACACGCTGGCATTGATGATCTTCATGCCGAATTTCTGCTCCCCCTTCTCAGGAAGCACCGCCCCCGGCATTCCGATGGAACGACTGTACGCACCCTTGGAATTACGCCACGGCAGATACGACTCACTCGGCAGGACCGAGCGTCCCGCATGGTGTTCCACCAGCGCAGCTTCGACAACGGAAACGGCGTCGATCTTTCGCAGGCAGTGTGCGATATCGGCCCTGCTGAGAAATCGTACGGACTCCGTCGGGCGTTCTGGAAGCACATCTTCCAGCCAGTCCTCGTGCACAGTTCCCCCGTTCGTCTGGATCGTCGGCGGGCGCTTCCGCTCCCCTGGGCGCCGCAACGCCGACGGTATTCATGGTCTCATTCCGTCGCGCAAATCTGTAGGCCCGACGGGGCAATCCGGCGGAGGTGCGCCGGGCTGCCGCGAACTCAGCCCACCGCCACACCTGGTGGCACGCTGCTGAAATGGCCGGCCACCCAGTCGTCGTCGTACACCGTGCTGAGATAGCGGTCCCCGAAATCGGGTGAGAGGGCGACGATCCGGGATCCCGCCGACAGTTCGGCACCGAGACTTTCGACCGCGTGCAGTACCGATCCGGAGGATCCGCCCAGCAGAAGACCGCGCTCCTGGGCCCAGGTTCGGCAGGCGCGCACGGCGTCCGCCTCTTCTACCTGGACCACCCGGTCGACATGGAGGCCCTGGCACAGCTCGGGGCGCCGACTCGTACCCAGACCGGGAACGTACCGGACGCCGGGTGGATGGCCGAAGGTCACGGAGCCGACGGTGTCCACGGCGACGATCCTGGTGCGCGGCGAATGCACCCGGAAGTAATCGGCGCACCCCACGAGCGTGCCCGTGGTGCCGGCCCCCACGAACAGGTAGTCGACACGGCCCAGTTCGGCGTGTATCGACTTGGCCGTCCGTGAACTGTGCGCGGCCGGGTTCGCCGGGTTCGCGTACTGGTTCAGCCAGACGAGACCGGCGTCCTCGGTGATGCGCTGCCGGATGTACTCGATGCGGCTCTGCAGAAATCCCCCGTTCCCGTCGCGCCGGTCCACCCGGAACACCTCGGCGCCCGTGGCCCGCATGAACGCGACGCTCAGCTCGGGCACGTTGGGATCGCAGACGCAGGTGAACCGGTAGCCACGCTCGGCACACACCAGGCTCAGCGCGATGCCGAGATTCCCGGAGGAGGACTCGATGATCCTGCCGCCCGGCCGCAGCGCTCCGCTTCTCTCAGCGTGCTCGACCAGGCTGACCGCGGTCTTCAGTTTCACCGAACCGGCCGGGTTCAGCCCTTCGAACTTGAGGAACAGCTCGCAGCCCGGAACGACATCCGTCGCCCTGAGGAACACATTGTCCACGACAATGTCCGCCACACGCTCTGCAATCATCGCCCCCACCAGCCCGAAATGGCCACCAACAATTTCCGAATTTCCGCAGCCGACGATAACAGAGGCGATCAACAGGCAACAGAGCCAACGGATTCGACGGATCGGCACACAAACTGGTCCGGTAACACCCCTACTGCTAGCGTCTTTCGAATGGAGCAAGAATTCTACGCACACCACAGCAATGTCACGGACCCACGTGACCTGTCGTCACTTCTCGTCGGCCTGCCGAACGATCTCCCGGCCTTGAGCAAGGTCGTTCGCGGCGCGGTGGTGCACCGTAACGAGACGTTCAAACGTTTCGGCTTCGAGGTTCCTCAGGAACGGTTCAAGGAAAGCGAGATCCGTTTCTTCAGGGACATCGTCCAGTTTCTCGGCGGAATGCACGAGCGCCCGGCCGACCAACGCCTTGCCGGCACCTGCCGGGACTTCTGCATCACGCTCTGCGCGGTACTGCGCC
The DNA here is from genome assembly GCF_050936705.1 of Streptomyces sp. CA-250714. Lineage (NCBI taxonomy): Bacteria > Bacillati > Actinomycetota > Actinomycetes > Kitasatosporales > Streptomycetaceae > Streptomyces > Streptomyces sp. CA-250714. Next base: position 547,491 of record NZ_JBNJMI010000002.1, read on the forward strand.
AGGTCGGCATCCCGGCCCGGATGCGCGGCGGATACGCCGACTACTTCCCGCCGTACGCGTGGGACGACCACTGGGTGGTGGAGTACTGGCTGGACGGCCCCGACTGGCAGATCGCCGACCCGCAGATGGCGGAGGCCGCCGAGCACTACGCCGTCGACTTCGACGTCGACAACGTGCCCCGCGAGCGCTTCGTGACCGCCGGCGAAGCCTGGCTCGCCTGCCGCGGCGGCGACCAGGATCCGGCCGTCTACACCGCCAGCGTCATCGAGCAGGCCGGCATGGGGGTGATCCAGGGAACGGTCGTCCGGGATCTCGCCGCGCTCAACCGGCTCGAAGTCTTCCCGTGGGACTCCTGGGGCCTCATGACCAGGAACTTCGATGAACTGACGGAGGAGGAACTGACGCTGCTCGACCAGGCCGCGGAGATCGGGGCCAAGGGTGGCCCCTTGGACCAGGCGATCAGGCTCTACCAGGAACATCCGCAACTTCAGGCCCCCGCCCACATAGTCGGCTCCTGACCCCGGGAACCATGACGACGCACAACGACAGGGCGCGGTGGACATCACCACCGCGCCCTGTCGTTGCGGGACGGCCTTACGGCGTGTCCGGCATGGCGACCGCGCCCCGTCAGGGGCGCGGGGAACTGCGCGAGCAACCACAACGCACCCGCAGCCCGCGGACGGCGGGCAGGGGCACCCCCTCACCGGAACACAGAGGCGGCCGCTCACCTCATGCGATACCGCGCGACCGCCCCCTCAATATCGTCGGCCAGCAAATAATGGTTGAGCGCGATCCCCGCACTCATCCCCATGCCCGCCGCAGAAGCCAACTGCGCGGACTCGCTGACCACGTTCCCCGCGCCCCAGACCCCGGGCACGCTCGTGCGTCCCGAGGGATCGACCGCCACCCAGCCGTTCGGGCCGACCTCGCACCCGAGCCTGATCAGCAGCTCGTCCCTGGGTTCGAAGCGAGGGCCGACGAAGAGCGCCGCCCGCGGCACCATCCGGCCGTCGGCCATGCGAACGCCGGTGAGGGAGTCACCGTCGGCCTCCAGCCGTTCGACGTCACCCTCGACGATCCGGACACCGCGGGCCAGCAAACGCTCCCGTTCCTCGTCGTCCAGCTCGATCTCGCGGGGGAAGAAAACGACGTCCTCGGACCACTGCCGCACCAGCGATGCCTGATGGACGCTGAACGGGCGGTTCTCACCGCCGAGTACACCGATCGGGGTGCCCCGCACCTCGTGCCCATGGCAGTACGGGCAGTGCAGCACGCCGCTCCCCCACAGCTCGGCGACGCCGGGTACCTGCGGAAGCACGTCCCGCAGGCCGGTTGCCACCAGGAGCGCACGCGCCCGCAGCAGGCGGCCGGTCTCCAGGCGCACCGTGAATCCGTACTCCGCTCCGGGGGCCGCCTCGCGGACCCGGCCGCTGACGAGTTCGGCGCCGTAGCCCGCGATCTCGCTGCGGCCCACCTCGATGAGTTCCCCGGGCGGCATGCCGTCCCTGGAGAGGAAGCCGTGCAGATGTCCGGCGGGTGCATTGCGCGGCTCGCCCTGGTCGACGACGGCCAGCCGGCGGCCGGCCCGTGCCAGGGTCAGCGCCGCGCTCAGCCCCGCCGTACCGCCGCCGACGACCACCACGTCGTACTCCACGAAGTCCCCTCTCAGGGAAGTGCTCTCCCGCAGGCACCGATGTCCGGTCACCTGCTCCGTCAACGAGCGGCCCGATGCTCCGTCAACGGGCGGCCCGGCTCGCGCTGCGCGCCGACGTCAGCCACGCCGGGGCCGCAGCAGGGCCCGGCGCAGTGTCGGCCCACTCGGCGAGCGTCGCCACGGCGGAGTCGTCGTCCGGCTGCCGGATCAGCAGCGCGCCGTCGTAGACGATTCCGGCCGCACCGTCCACGGTCACCGTGCGCCCGCGCAGGGCAGCGGCGGTGCCGGGGCCGCAGCCGACCACGCACGGTACCGCCAGTTCGCGGCAGACCACAGCAGCGTGCGAGGTGGAGCCGCCTGTCTCGGTGACGACGGCGCACGCCTGGGCCATGGCGGGCACATCGTCTGGGTCGGTGGTCGGGCGTACGAGGACCGTGTCGACGCCCGGCAACCGGGCGGCGGAGTCCGGGTCGGTAGTCACAACTCCCGTACCGACGCCAGGGCAGGCCGGTTTGCCCCGCGCCAGCACGGTGGCGTCGGCAGCGGCGACGGGGTCGACGCTGGGCCGCACAAGGGCCTCGACCTGCGCGGGGGTGACCCGGCGCACGGCTTCCTGACGGGTGATCACGCCCTCGTCGGCCAGTGCCACCGCGTGCCGGACCGCGGCCTGCGGGGAGCGCTTCGCCACCCTGGACTGCAACAGCCACAGCGTTCCCGACTCGACGGTGAACTCGATGTCCTGGACGTCCCGGGCGTCCTGCTCCAGGGTGCGGGACCAGGTGAGCAGCCGCCGGTACACCTCGGGCATGGTGTCGCCCAGTTCGGACAGCGGCCCGGCATCGGTCCGGCCGGAGACCACGTCCTCGCCCTGACCCCTGGCCAGCCACTCGCCGTACGGCTCTCCCGCGCCGGTCAGCGGGTCGCGGCTGAAGACCACGCCGGTTCCTGAGCGGTCGTCCAGATTGCCGAAGACCATGGCCTGCACCGTCACGGCGGTGCCGTCGTCCTGCGAAATGCCGTGCTCCCGGCGGTAGGCGACCGCACGGGGGGCGTGCCACGACGCGAAGACGGCCTCGACGGCGAGCCGCAGTTGCTGCCACACATCGTCCGGTACGGGCCGGCCCACGGTGCGGGTGAACTGCTCGGCGAAGCGGCGGCGGGTGTCGGCGGCGTACCGCGGCCCTTGTGCCGCGAGGTCCTGCTCCGTACGGGTGGTGAGGCCGACGTTGAGGATGGTGTCCATCATGCCGGGCATGCTGGTCGGCGCCCCGGAGCGGACGGAGACCAGCAGGGGGTCCGGGCCGCGGCCGAACGTCCGTCCTGTGGCGTTCTCCAGCGCGAACAGCAGCCCGGGCACCTGCCTCCAGATGTCCTCCGGCACTCGTCCGCCCGCCGCGTGGAACCGCCGGCACGCCGCGGTGGTGAGGGCGAACGCGGGCGGCACAGGCGCGCCCAGCGCGAGCATCCGCTCGATGCCGGCTGCCTTGCCGCCGAGCAGTTCCCGGCCGAGACCGCTGTGGCCGTCCAGCAGGACGGCGTGCTGCTGCTCCGTCGTCATCCGGCTCGCCCCGCAGCCGCCTCCTGGGCACGTTCCAGGCCGGTCAGTCCGAGGAGGTCTTCGTGCAGTTCGAACCAGACGGTGTGGTAGCTGTCCGCCAGCGGCTTGGCCAGCCAGCTGTGGTCGCCCGACTGGATCTTCTCCAGTGCGCTGTCGAAGCGGCCCGGATAGTGCGTCAGCCGGGGTGCGAGGTCGACCAGGTGCGCCAGCAGCGGGCGGAACTCGCCGTGCAGTCGGCCGAGTCGGCGAGTGATGTCGGCGTCGTAGTCGGCGTCGCTGTGGTCGTTGACGGTGGTGCCGTCCACCAGCTGCCAGTCGGTGACGAGGCGTTTGACCGCGGTGTTGTGCGTGCAGAAGCGTTCGTAGGCCATGGCCAGGGCTTCCCGGTCCAGCCCGGCACGTTCCTGTTCGATCAGCCGGGTGAGGTGGGCGCGGCCGGTGGGAGTCAGCATGTGGCGGCCGTTGGCGGTCGTGCACATTCCGGCGTCCGCGAACGCGTTCAGCAGCGGGCGCAGCGCTGTTTTGGCCACGGCAGTCGACGAGGCGATCTCAGGCACGGTGGGCCGCCCCTTGAGCCGGATCGCCTGGAGTACCTGGATTTCCTCGTGCATTTTCCGCTCCATACTCGGTCCTCTACTGACGGCGGCCCGCCGCCACTGGAATTCTGGAGTTTTTCTTCCAGTGTCGGCGGGCCGCTTCTCGACTGGTTTCCACTGAACAGTGTTGTCGCTGATCTCGCAGCGACACCCTCGCGTTCCTGCTGTTCAGCGGCGGTCGATTCAGCCGGTGCAGTAACCAGTGCAGAAACCGGTGCACGACATACTGATCCCCTCCCCTCGAAAGTCGGTGAGTTTGTCGGCATATCTTTCTTTTCGCCGACTCCTCAGACGCTAACAGACGTCAAAAGCCGTTTCCAGGCGCTGCGCCAGCTGCGCGCGCTTGATTTTCCCGATTCCGGTTTTGGCCACGACGTCTTTCTGTATCGGGATCACCCGGCCGACCGGGAGCCCGAACCTTTTCGCGATGTGCGCGACGATCCGCCAGTTGTCCTGGTCGGTGGAGACTCCGGCACGGTGGTGGAACGCGATCGCCAGTGAGCCGGCGCCTGCGGTTGCCAGAGGGCCGGCGCAGACGACGGTGAACGACGGTTCGACAAAGGGGAGTTCCTCCACGGCCGCCTCGATCTCATGGCCGTGGTAGGCGACACCACCGACTTCGATCACATCGTCGGCGCGGCCGGTGACCGTCAGCACCCCGTCCGAGACGAACGCCAGATCCCCCGTCTTGAACCAACCGTCGTCGCTGAACGACTGCTGGTTCTGCCGGGGATTGCCGTAGTACCCGGAGGTGATCGGCGGTCCCGTGACCTGAAGCCTGCCGGTCTGCCCCACGCGCAGCAGTCGGCCGTCGTCGTCGACGACGCGGACCGAGACGCCGGGATGCGGTCTGCCGACGGGGACAAAGCGCTCGTCCTCGCCATGGTCCCGGGCGGAGAAGACGCAGTCGACCACGCCTGCGGACGTCTCCGACATGCCCCAGCCCGGGTGCATCGCCGTCGCGGGCAGTCCGAACGGTCCCAGCAGGGCGAGGAACCGCCGCGCCACCCTCGGTTTGACCGCCTCCCCGCCGTTCATGACGTAGCCGAGGCGGCTGAGGTCCCACGAGCGGTCCGCCATCCGTGGAGCCTCGTCGATGACCAGGCCGAAAGCGAAGTTGGGCGCCCACGTCGTGTCGCACCGGTGCTCGCTGATCGCGTCGAGCCAGCGCAGCGGGTCCTGGAGCACCCACCGGGTCCGGGCGTGCACCTGGTGGCAGCCGAGGAAGACGTCCCGGACGTGGAACATCACCAGGCCGCCCACATGGTCCAGCGGCATCCAGTTGAAGGTCCTGTTGTGCCGCGACAGGCCCCGGACCAGGGCACTGGCGTGGGCCCTGCTGAGGATGTTGCGGTGGGTCAGCATGACGGCCTTGGGTACCCCGGTGCTGCCGGAGGTGAGCAGCAGGGCCGCCGGCGCCTCCGGGTCGACGTCGGGGAAGTCGCTCGCCGGCTCCGCGGCCCGCAACTCCTCGATGCTGCCCAGCCATGCCGCCGGGCCGGGGTCGACAGGCCCGGCCACCGCGGTCGAGAGCACCCACGGCCGGTCGGCGACCGCGCACGCCTGGGCCAGCATCTCGGCCGTCGACAGCGGACTGCCCGGAGGCGGGTTGGCGGCGACCGGGACCGGGACGAGGCCGCCGAGCTGGCAGGCCCAGAAAGCGGCCAGCAGGTCCGGCTCGTCCCCGAGTTGCAGCACCACCCGGTCACCCGGCCGCGCTCCCAGCCCCCGTACGGAGGTGAGAATCCGCGCCGCGTCGTCCAGCAGCTCCTGGTAGGTCAGCACTCGGGGTGGTGCGTCCGTCCCGTCCAGACAGACGACGCGGCCCGCCGTGCCGGACCGTGCGGCGCGGGTCAGGGTCTGTCCGAGGTTGCGGACCGGGAGATCAGGAAGGGGCCCGCCGTGCAGCACTGCCACGTCGTCAGGACCGGAAGAGGGGTTCACTGCGACTCCTAGTCCACGATGCCGAGAGCCAGCGGGAAGCGCGGCCTTCCGCCGAGCACGAAAGCCCCCGCCGACTGGATGATCTGGTCCTGCGCCATGACGTGCTGGCACATGGTCTCCATGTCCCTGAGCCAGCGGTCCATCGGCGACGGCTTGTAGATCGCGGCCGTGGCCAGCAGGTCGTAGAGCCGGCGGACGATGTCGCGTGCGCCGCGCATCGCCGCCAGGCGGGTCAGCATCGTCGCGATCCGCTCGTCCGGGGTGAGTTCCGACAGCGTCACCCCGGACGCCAGCCTCTCCCAGCGGTGTTCGAGGCTGCCGTACACCGCGTGCCGTACGGACAGCAGGCGCGCTTCGCACCGGGCGAGCGTGAACTGGACGCGGTAGTCGTCCGCCCACCGCTCGCCGGTCATCCGGTTGACCTTGGTCCTTGCCACCTCGCGGACATGGTCGAGCGCCGCCCGCGCCACGCCCAGCCCCACCGCGGGCATCTTCCGCATCAGCGCGTCGGGCGCTGCCAGCGGGCCGGAACGGCTGGGTTCGCCGAGGCTGAAGGTGTGCTCCTCGGGCACGAAGACGTCGTCGATGGAGAAGTCGACGCTACCGCTGCCGGCCAGCCCGGTGGCATGCCAGGTATCGATCAGCTCGACCTGCTCGGGGCGCACCATCATGATGCGCCAGTAGGGCTTGCCAGTTGGGGTGCGCTCCTGCTCGTCGTCCGCGAAGACGAACGCCCCTGCCGAGACCCAGTCGGCATGCGCGATGCCGCTGGCGAATCCCCAGCGGCCGGTCACGCGGTAGCCTCCGGGCACCCGGTCGGCGCGTCCGACGGGCGGCAGCATGCCTGCGGCGATCACGTCGAGGCTCGGGAACATCTCCCGCACCGCTGTGTCAGACAGGGCGTACAACCCGGCGTCCATGCCGATCATCCCGCACCAGCCGGCGGAGGTGTCGCCGTAGCTGAGGGCCTCGACGACCTCGACCTGCTCGGTCGAGGTCAGCCCCGGACCGCCGAGTTCCTTCGGAAAGCCCATCCGGAACACGCCTGTCCCGCGCAGCAGTTCCACGACCCGCGACGGCAGAGCCCGATTCCGCTCCGTCTCCTCCGCGTGCCCCCGCAACTGCGGAGCCACCGCCCTGGCGGCAGCGAGGATCTCCTCAGCCGTGTTGGGCGTGACTGTCACCGACCCGGTCATGTCGCGCTCCCCTTCGTCCGGTCGACGGTGACCGGCTCGCTCGTCGTCGTACGGTGGCCGCGCGGCTCGCCCGCCGTACGGTCGCTGCGCGGCTTGTTCGCCGTACGGCCGTCGCGCGGCTCACTCGTCGTACGGCCTGCGAGCAGCTCGACCGGTTCGGGCCTCTCGGTCGGCTCGACTGGCACGCCCGGCACGTTCAGCTCGATCGACTCGTTCAGCTCGACCGGTTCGTTCGGCCCGTTCGCCGCAACCGACTCGGCGCCGGAGAGGATCTCCACCGTGCCCTCGTTTCCGTGCACCCGGACGTGGTCGCCCGTACGCAGGGCCTTGGTTCCGTCGCCGGTGCCGACGACACACGGCACGCCGAGCTCGCGGGCGACGACTGCGGCGTGGCTGAGCAATCCGCCGACGTCGACCACCAGCGCGGAGGACAGGAACAGCGCGGACGCCCAGCTGGGGTCGGTGGTTGCGCAGACCAGCACGTCACCGGGCTCGATGTCGGCGAAGGCCGGATCGTCGACCACCCGTACGGTGCCCTCGACCACGCCGCCGCTCGCCCCGATGCCCCGGACCGGCCCACGGGCCCCACCGACCGGCTCCGGGGCGGGCTCGTGTATCGGCTCGGGGTTTCCCTGCCAGTGCGCCGGGAGGGTGGTGGCCTGGAACGCCTCGCGCTGCGCACGCCGTTCGGCGGCCACTGCCGCGGCATCTGCCGGGAGCGTGCCGGTGAGCTCGTCGACGGTGAAGCAGAAGACGTCCTCGGCGTCGTCCAGCACGCCCTGCTCGGCCAGGTGCGCGCCCAACTGCCGGGCCGCGCCGCGCGCCACGTCCAGCGCCTGGAGGAAGGCCGCCTTGGCCACGCCGCGCATCGGAATCCGCGAGACGGCCAGGTTCAGCACGAACCGGGCGGCGGGGCGCTGCCGACGGGGCAGTGCGGCGATGAGGCACCGCTCGGCCTCGCGCCGCGCGTGCGCGCGCCGTACCGCCGCGGCCTCGGGATCGGCGTGTTCGTCGAGCGCCGCGTACTGCTCGGCCAGCCGCAGGACCGGCGTCGGGTCCTCGCGCCACACCCTGCTGGAGACCTCGCCCTCGTCGGGACCGTGGAAGCCGTGCTCGGCCAGGAAGTGCTCCAGGGTGAGCCTGCCGCGGCCCAACGACCACAGGTCGTTGATCAGCTCCAGCTCGGCGTGCGAACCCTGGCCGCTCACCAGGGCGTTGGTCTGCTCCTGCGGCAGCTCCGCCCTGTCGATCAGCGCGAGCAACCGGTCGTAGACGGACTGCACGCCGATGAACAGCCCCGCGGCCTGGACGCGCAGCATCTCGGTGAACCGGTCGCGTGCCTCGGCGAGCAGGTGCCGGGAGCCGGCCGGATCGAGGGTGTCGAAGCGGGGTGCCCACTGCTGCCACCAGCCTTTGACGGGTGCGGCGCGGCGCAGCACATCGCGGCGGACGGTGGCCTGGGTGCAGGGCATCTTGACCGCGACCGCGGGCAGCCGCCTGAGGGTGCTGCGCGCCGGGAGGTCGGCGGGCAGCTCGCCGAGGAACTGCCGGGCGATGGCGTCGGGCGCGCTGCCGGGCAGATTGGCGCCCATCCGGCAGAAGAAGTTGACGTTCAGGGCGCCGCGGCCGAAGAACACCGAGATCAGCCGGTCCTCCTCCCGCGCGGGGACGCGCACCTCCTTCCGGGGCAGCGCACCAACCCGGGCGTAGCTGTCCCGGATGCCCACCTCCACCCCCGGGCCGCACAGTGACCAGCCCAGCGGGGTGACGACGCCGGGAAACGCTTCGCCGACGTTGGTGGTGCTCCAGTACGTGTCCGGTCCGGAACGGGAATGCAAGGGCCCCTGCGGGGTGTCGGCGACAGACATCCGAACTCAGCTCCTAGTCGAGAATCCCGAGCACAAGGGGGTTGCGGGGGTTGCCGCCCAGCAGGAACGCGCCCGCGGACTGGATGATCTGGTCCTGCGCCATGAAGTGCTGGCACATGGTCTCCAGGTCGCGCAGCCAGCGGTCCAGGGACGAGGACCTGTGCGGCGCGGTGGCGGCCGACAGGTCGTACAGCCGGCGCACGACGGAGCGGGCGGTACGGAAGGCATTGAGCCGGGCCAGCATGGTGTCCACCCGCTCGTGGGCGGTGAGGTCCGCCTGGGTCGCGCCGGCCTCCAACCGGCTCCAGCGGTGGTCGAGGCTGCGGTAGACGGCGTGCCGCACTGCGGTCAGCCGCGTCTCGCACTCACCGAGGACGAGCTGCACCCGCTGATCGTCGGCCCAGGGGCGGCCGGTCCTGGTGTCGGTCGAGGTGCGCGCGGCCTCCCGTACCTGGTCGAGCGCCGCACGGGCGGCACCGAGCGGAACGCCCGGCATCTTCCGCATCTGCAGATCCGGGGTGGACAGCGGGCCGGTGCGGCTGCGCGGTGCGCGGAAGCTGAAGGTGTGCTCCTCGGGCACGAGCACGCCGTCGATCGTGTAGTCCATGCTGCCGGAGCCGGCCAGCCCGGTGGCGTACCAGGTGTCCAGCAGCTCGACCTGCTCGGGCGGCACCATCATGACGCGCCAGTTGGGCGTGCCTGTGGCGCTGCGGTCCTGTTCCCCGTCGGTGTACGTGTGCGCTCCGGCGAACACCCAGTCGGCGTGTGCGATGCCGCTGCCGAATCCCCACCGTCCGGTCAGCCGGTAGCCGCCGGGGACCCGTTCGGCGCGCCCGGCCGGAGCCAGCATTCCGGCGCTGCTCAGGTCGAGGGTGGGGAACATCTGCCGGACGGCCGGCGCGGGCAGGTAGTTGGCGAACAGCCCGCTGTCCATGCCGACCATGGCGCACCAGCCGGCCGACGTGTCCCCGTAGGAGATCGCTTCCAGCACCTGCGTCTGCTGGGCCGAGGTGAGGGCGGGGCCGCCGAACTCCTCGGTGAAGCCCATCCGGAACGCGCCTGTGCCGCGTACGAGTTCCACGATGTCCGCAGGGAGCCGGCGGCCTTCCTCGATCTGTGCCGAACGGGCCCTCAGCCGGGGAGCGATTGCCCAGGCCGCGGCGAGGATGTCCGCGGCCGTGTTGGGTACGGCGGGCGCGGCTCGGGTGTCGAGCGTGGTCATCATCGGCCCTCGGCTACTCGGTGATGCCCACGGCGAAGGGGAACTGCGGCCGGCCGCCGAGCAGATACGCGCCCGCCGACTGGATGATCACGTCCTGCGCCATCACGTGCTGGCACATGGTGTTGAGGTCCCGCAGCCACCGGTCCATCGGGGACGGCTTGTAGATCGAGGTGGTGGCCAGCAGGTCGTAGAGCCGGCGGACGATGGACAGCGCGCCCCGGAACGCCTCCAGGGCCAGCAGGACCGTGGCCACCCGGTCGTGCGGGGACAGTTCGTCGTAGGCCGAACCCGCCTCCAGCTTGCGCCACTTCTCCTCGACGCTGCCGTAGACCGCGTGCCGCATCGTGAGGAAGTCCATCTCGCACTCGCCGAGCGTGAACTGGACGCGGTAGTCGTCCGCCCACCGCTCGCCCGTCATCCGGTTGACCTTGGTCCTGGCCACCTCGCGGACGTGGTCGAGCGCGGCCCGCGCGGCCCCGAGCGGGACGCCGGGCATCTTCCGCATCAGGGAGTCGGGGGCCGCCAGCGGACCGGTGCGGCTGAGCGGCGTCCCGAAACTGAAGGTGTGCTCCTCCGGTACGAAGACGTCGTCGATCTCGTAGTCGATGCTGCCACTGCCCGCCAGGCCCGTGGCGTGCCAGGTGTCGATCATCTTGACCTCACTGGGGCGCACCAGCATCACGCGCCAGTTCGGGTTGCCGTTGGCGTTGCGGTCCTGCTCGCCGTCGGTGTAGGTGTGCGCTCCGGCGGACACCCAGTCGGCATGGGTGATGCCGCTGCCCAGGTTCCAGTGGCCGGTCAGCCGGTAGCCGCCCGGCACCCGCTCCGCCCGGCCGTTGGGGTTGATCAGACCGCCGGTGATCACGTCGGGGGTGGGGAACATCTCGCGGACGGCGGAGGGGCTCAGGTAGGCGGAGTACAGCCCGCTGTCCATGCCGATCATTCCGCACCAGCCGGCGGAGGTGTCCGCGTAGGCCAGGGCCTCCAGCACGCGGGTCTGCTCCACCGAGGTGAGGTCCGGGCCGCCGAACTGCCTGGGGAAGCCCATGCGGAAGACGCCCGCGCCCCGCAGCAGCTCCACCACGTCGGCGGGCAGCCTCCGGTTCTGCTCTATCTCCACCGAACGTTCCCGCAGTTCGGGGGTGAGTGCACGCACGGCAGTGAGAATGTCCTCGGCCGTGTTCGGCACCGTGCATTCGTGGTCTTGCGGCCGGGTTTCCAGCGTGGTCATCAGTCGCCGTCCTCGAGTCTTGAGTGAAAGAAAAGAGCCGTGCCGGCTCACGGATTGAAGGACGAGTATTCGAGGAACCGCCACCGCAATGATGTGGCGTTCTCGATCTGCACGACGCGCTGCACAGCGAAGTGCACGGCCCGTTTCGCCCCCGGTGCCGACCGGTCGCGCCAATCGATATGGCATTCGCCGGTCACCTGCAAAGTATGACCGTTTTCCCAGTCCACGAACAGCAGCCCGCAGCGCGGATCGAGTTCGATGTTCCCGAACGTCATGTAGAAGGAATTGCCCTTGTAGTCGGGCCAGCTCAGCTGTCTTTCGCCGGTCACGGTGACGAATCCGGGAAGGCCGCCCCGGTGGCTGGCGTCGGCCCCGTGTTCCGGTGAGTGGCTGGCGATGAAGAAGGTGTCGGCGCCGGAAATCCACCGCTGCTGGTACGCAGTGAGCCGCGTACTGCTGACGGCGGCGGGGCCCGGCGTGCCGGACGGAGCCGCTTCGGGGGCCAGTTCGCGCTTCTGGATGTACTTGGCGCAGTTGCGCAGCACCTGCTCGGTACGCATCACCAGGCCGTCACCGTGCCGGCGGACCGCGCCGTTGGCCCTGACCCGACGGCTGTTCAGCGGGTCGAGCGCGATCATTCCGCTCGGCCGCTCGCTCTCGAACGCGTGCCGTAACGGGTCGCCGTCCGGCGGGAAAGCGGCGAAGACGAGCGTGGTGTCGCCTGCCGGAGCGGCGAAGCCGGCGTCACCCGTCAGCTGGGTGGCCCAGACCGCGCCCGTCTCGTCCAGGGAGCCCAGCACGACCATCCGCCGCTGCGCGATGAACTCGGCGTACGCCGGCGCGATGTCCGGCCCGAACATCGGCGAGCCGTGCCGAGGGCTGCCCTCTCCGACCCGTTGTTGCACGGCCTGCTCACCCCGGTGGGTGACGGGAGTGCGTACCGCCGCTGCGTGGTCACTCATCGAGCAGGTCCGGCTGTTCGTGGACGATCTCGTCCCACATCAGCTGGAAACTGAACCAGGCCAGCTGCGCGTCACCGAAGCCGTCCCGCGCCAGCAGCGCCTGCTTCTCGGTCATGGGCCGAGGCGTTCCGGCCGCCGCGGCCAGCAGTTGGACCCGGGCGCAGCTCTCGAAGGTGAAGAACCAGTGCACGGCCTCTTCGAGCGAAGCCCCCACGGTGATCAGTCCGTGGTGGCGCAGGAGGAGCGCGGTCCTGTCGCCCAGCCGCTGTGCGATGTCCCGCCCCTGGTCGATGCTGATTGCGGGGCCGTCGTACTCGTCGTAGAGCACCTGGTTGTCGTGGAACGCGGCCGATTCCTGGTCCACCGGCTGCAACAGCTGCCCGAGTGCGCCGAGGGCACGGCTGTAGGCGGTGTGCCCGTGTGCGATGCCTTCCGCGTCGGGGCACAGCTGATGAATCTGCGCGTGAATGGCGAACGCGCTTGGATTGACCGGGTGTCTACCCGACCGGACGACACCGTCGGAATCGACGCAGATCAGATCGGCCACCCGGACGCGTTTGAAGGAAACACCGAAGGGGTTCACCCAGAAAAGGCCGGGGTCCTCCGGGTCACGTACGGAGATGTGGCCGGAGATTCCTTCGCCGAAGCCGTACTTGCCGAACAGCCGGATCGCCGCGGCGAGCCGCTGTTTGCGGTGGCGCCGCTCCTCTTCGGCCGACGCGAACTCGGGTGGGCCGGGAATGGGCAGACCGGTCGCGGTGTCGGCGAGATGGGCCGGCAGCGTGTTCGTCGATTCCTCAGGCACAGCTTCCTTCTTCCGTACGCATTGCCTGGACGGTGAGAATGTCCGTGACGATGTCGTGGCAGCGGTCGACCAACGACGGGATACCGAAGGTGAAGAAGAAGGTCCCGCCCGCTATATCGCCGATCGCGTAGATCCCCCGGCTGCGGTGCCCGGACCCCACCACCCGGCTGGTGGCGGTGTCCACGCAGAGGCCACCGTCCGGATGCGGCATCGCCAGGCGCTCGTCGTACAGCGCGTTCACCAACTGCCGTGCCCCGAGCGGGATCCGGTGTGCCGGCGCGTTCACCCCGTTGATCACATGCGGGGTTGCAAGTTCCGCGTCGTCGGCCGTGACGTGGAAGCCGCCGTCGGGCAGCGGTGCCACGCGCCGGACTCCGCTGAGGACCCGCAACTGACCGGAGGTGAGCAGCCGCAGGAGGGTGTGCGCGCTGCTCGGCGGCATGGGACAGCACAGGCTCATCAGGGTGCGGTGATGGCTGTTCAGGATCTCTTGCCTGACCCGTTCCGCCAGCAGCGGCCACAGGTCCGGCCCGCACACATGCACGGCCTGCTGCAACACCCTGAGCCCGATGCGCTCGCAGTCCACATCGTTCAGCTGCCGGCGCAGTCGGGCGGCCGGATCCTCCTCACCGGTGCGGGTGATCTCCTCCCAGACCTCGTCGAGGTCCGCTCCCGCTTCGGCGAGCTCCAACCGCAGCAGTTCGACGACGTCCGGCAGAGCGACATACTTGCTCCGGCCCGCCATCGCGTGCAGTCGCTGCGGTACGAAGTGCCGTAGCCGGTGGCAGATGGGGCGCTGCCGCACGGCAGGCAGCACCCCGTGCCGGGAGAGCAGGGTGATCCGGCCACGGTGACCGCGGGAGACCAGAGCGATCAGCACATCCACCGCGGTCAGGCCCGTGCCGATGACGACGACGTCGTTCTCGGCACCGACGGCCGGAAGGGTGGCGGCGAGCGGGTAGGGGTCCCCGACGAAGCCGGGTCGGCCTGCCAGCCCGTAAGTGTCCCTGGGGCGGCCGCCACCGACGGCGAGCACCACATGGTCGAAGGGCTCGTGCAGACCGTCCGCCGTGTGCAGGACGAGTTGTTCACCGCTGCGCAGCGCACCGGTCACCGCCTCGCGTACGAGGGTGATGCGCCACCCGCGGCCGCGCAGCCGCTCGATCCCCTCGCGCGCGGTCTCCTCGAGGTAGTCGCCGTACGCCGTGCGCGACGCGAACTCCGCACGCACGCCCCGGTGCCGCAGCCACCGCTCGTAGTGGTCGGTGTCGCCCTGCCGTACGGACATGTCCTCCGCGGGCGAGTTGACCAGGACGACCTCGGTGTCCCGTTGATAGGCCCGCCCTCGCCATAGCTGCGGCGAGGGGTCGAAAACCGTCACTTCCCCGAAGGGGTGCCCGGACTGTGCCAGTGCGTCGATGACGCACACCGCTGACGCGCCACCGCCGACGATACCGATCCTCACGGCGCTCTCCCCCGCTCTCCCCCCGAACTCGGCCGCTGGTCAGGCCTGCTGCTCGGCCACGGCCTTGACCCGGGCCAGCGTGCTCTCCATCGAGTGCTGGAGGTGCTCCTTGCGGTTCTGGACGTGGTCGGCGCGCTTGTCCTCGTCCACTTCCTCGAGCAGCGCGCGGTAGAAGGGCCCGACCAGTCGCATGACGTGCCGCTGAGTCAGGACACATCCGTCGGAGCCGTCGTCCTCGATCTGGAAGGTCCAGGTCATGTCGCCCGGCTGGGAGCCGCCCAGCCAGCTGGAGTCAGCGGTGGGCTCCCCGGCGCAGAACTTCAGCACCGTGAAGCCGAATTCCTTCGGCTCCTTTGCCGTGATGACCTCCGACTCGCTGGTCCACACCGCTTCGCCCTCCCGGTTGAAGCCGTGGAACCGGGCGCCTTCCGTGCCGGGTGTGCCGGCGATCCACTTGCCGCCGAAGCACTCCGGCGACCACTCCCCCATACGTGTGATGTCGCTGACCATGCGGTAGACCGCCGCGCCCGGCGCGTCGATCCGTACCGAGGCGGTGAGTTCCCACGAGGTGGTGTAGACGTCGGTGCTTCCAGTGTTCGTCGCCATGAATTTCTCCTGCTTTCGTTTCTTGAGAATTCGCTCTAGGGAATTTCGGAGCCGTCGCCGACTCACAGCATTTCGAAGCCGACGCCTGGCCTGCCGTCGAACTGGGAGGCGACCTCGGCGGAGAACTTCCGCAGCATCGCCTCGACTTCGTCCCGCGAGGTGCCCAGCGCCTCGAGGTACGCGCGGTGCGCCAGCAGCGAGCGCACTCCGGCGTCGAACCATTCCCCGATGTCGACGGCGTGCGTGTTGTTCGGTGAACCGAGCAGGGCCGTGTAGCGCACGCCCGACCACGGCTCCTCTGCCAGCTCCCGGAAGACCCAGCGGTTCGCCGCGTCACGGACCGCGTCGATTCCGGCCTGCCCGACCGCCCGATGGTCGGCCATGTTGAGCATGCCGTTGCCGCTGATCTCCCGGTGGTTGCCGATGATGACCAGTTCGGGCCGGTGCCGGCGGATCGCGGCCGCGATGTCGCGGCGCAGTCCGAGGCTGTATTCGATCATTCCGTCCGGGTGATCGAGGAATTCCACCTGGGAGACGCCGACTTCCGCGGCAGCGGCAATCTGCTCGGCCACGCGCAAGTCCTTGCACTTCTCCGGCGGCATGGTGTCCAGCCCGGCCTCGCCACGACTGGCCACCAGATAGACCACATTCTTGTTCTGCGCTGTCCAGCGGGCGACAGGAGCCGCTCCTGGATATTCGACATCATCCGGATGGGCAACCACAACCAGTGCGGAATTCCAGTCTTCGGGGAACTCGATGAGGCTCATGCAAATTTTTTAGCACAGCCTCTGATGAGGCGACTAGGGTAATGAGCCCACTCATTTCCCCGGACAGCACCCATTCCGTACTGCCAAAAATTCTGCGCCGCAAGGGAATTCGGCGTCTACGCTCGGCCAGCATGCGGGCTTCTCGTTACTTCGGCCGAGAAAGAGGGCACGGGCGCTCGACGGCCGGGCGACGGTCATCCGGCGAGCGCACGGACGGTCGCGGACACCCCGTCGCGAGGCGCCGGCGAGCGCCCCCTGGGGGCAACTGGGGAATTTCCCCAGTCGACCGCCAGTCGACCGCAGGTCGACCATTAGTCGACCCCCGCGCGCGGTACCCGCACGCGGACGAACTCCGATACGGGGCACCGGCGCCGGACCGGACCGGCCCCGCACCGGCGCAGGCGCGCCGGCCCCCGGGCATACGGGGACCGGCGCCCTACGGCCTCAACCGCCGTACGCGGTGTGTGCGTTCGCGCGCCGCTCCAGTTCGTCGGCGAGCTGTTGCCACATGGCCGCGCTCTGCCGCGCCAGCGCGGCGATCAGGCCGAGATGGTGGTCCGGCACCCGGCCCGCGAGGGTGACGGCCTCCGCCACGGTACGCGGGCCGACGTCGAGCCACCGCAACAGCGCACGGCCGGACTCGGTGAAACGGACGGACGGGTCCGCGCGGAGCCGTTGCAGGTCCGCCGCACGGTCCGTACTCCGCACCCCGGCTGCCGGGCGCCTCCTCCTGGTCACCTCTCCCTTCCGGGCCCTGGGCACCCTCGGCTCCTCCGGCCGGGCGGGCATCGACGACGCCTGGTCGGCCCGTGCGTGGTCGGGCCTCGCACGCTCGGCCGAGACACCATCGAGCGGGGCACGCTCGGCCGAGACACCATCGAGCGGTGCGCACTCGGCCGAGACACCGTCGAGCGATGCGCACTCGGCCGAGACACCGTCGAGCGATGCGCACTCGGCCGAGACACCGTCGAGCGATGCGCACTCGGCCGAGGCATGGTCGAGCGTGGCTCGCTCGACCGGTGCATGATCTGCTGTCGCGTGCTCGACCGAGCCGTCCGGGCCGTGCCGCTGCCGGCCGGACGGCAGCGGATCCTCGCCGCGTTGCAGTCGCCTGCGTACGTCCTTCACCGTGGTCGGCGAGATACCGGCGGCGAGACCGATCTCCTCGGACGTCGCGTGCGGGCTCTTCTTCAGCAGCTCGCTCGCCCGCAGCCTCCCGTCACCGCTACTCAACGGCCGTACCCGACCGTCACGTCCGACCCGCGCGACCGGCTGGGACCCCCCGCCGTCCAGCCGGCGGCGGATCGCACCCACCGTCTTGTGGGCCAGCCCCGTCGCGTCCGCGATCATCCTGTCCGACCACTGCGGGTGGGAGGTGACGATGCGGAGCGCGGCGGCCTTACGGTCGGCGAGCGAAAGCGGCAGACCGTGCGCGACGTTGGACTTCACGGCCAGGACGAAGGCCGCGTTCTCGTCGCCGTCGAAGAAGCGGGCTGTGATGGTCTCGGCGCCTCTGAGCTCGGCCGCCCGCAGCCGGTGCATTCCGTCGATCACGCGCATCGTGTGCCGGTGCACCAAGATCGGTGGCAGAGCCGCGTCGGTCTCGGCCAGAGCCCTCGTGTGCGCGGTGTCCTCCCCGTTCGCCCGCGGGGAGTCGGCGGCCTTGAGGGCGTCCAGCGGCAGTTCGACCGTGTCCGTGCCCTCGTCGGCGCGCAACATGTACAGACGTTGCCTGCTCCGGCCCGACTGCTCGGACTGACATTCGACGCTGGTTGGAAATTCCATTCGTCGACTCCCGGGCTCTACGAAGCGACGGGCGAGAGACGACAGAGCCCCTCAGCGTGGCCGAAAAGCATCGTATTTCGCCCCGCACGAACGCCGGGCTGTGTTTCTTTGCCGTGGGGAAGGACGTGTTGCTGACCTGCCGGGTCCCCCATGCGTACCGTGCGCCCCCGACGGGCGGGCTGGTCGAAGCCCATTCTGTTTCCTCCCGTTTAATTGTTCGACTTCTGCCGTCGCGGCCGAAGTCTTCGCACGAGTTGTATGTTTTCGCACTTCGGCACCTCTCGGAAGGTTGAGAGGGGATATTTCGCCCCTGCTCGAAACGGAGCATTTGGGCAGCCGGTGCCGAGTGCTCACGCCGAAGCGCCGCCCAGCGTTTGTGCTCACTGGGCGGCTGTTCCGCACGGTGTCCGGCGGGTCTTGACCGGCCCTCTCCGTTGGTCCGGTCAGGGGGTGCCCCTGCTCGACGCACGCCGACTGCGGGCGCGTTGTGGCTTGTCGCGCAGTTCCCCGCGCCCCTTACGGGGCGCGGGGACACGCCCTACGCGGGGCGCCCGACGGTGTCGATCAGGCTCTCCTGCAACAGCTGCGCCCCGACAGGTGTCAGGGAGTGGTGGGCGGCGCGGTGCCGGCGGAGGGTGGTGATGAGGCCGGCCGCCCGCAGCGTGGTGGCGTGTTCGCTGGCGGCGGCGAGCGAGATGTCAAGACGCCGGGCCAGTTCGGTCGTGGTGCAGCCGACCGCGATCGTCTCCAGTGCCGCCGCGCGTGTACGCCCCATCAGGGACGCCAACGGACGGGCCGACTGCCCGTGTTCCGGCCGGCCGTCGGCCACCGCCCAGCCCAGTTCGTGCCGGACGGGGTAGACCAGCACCGGAGGGAGCTCGGGATCCCGCAGACAGATGGGCTTGCCCCAGCAGAAGAACGAGGGCACCAGAATCAGGCCGCGGCCGTTCAGCCGCAGATCCCGGTCGCAGCCCCCGTAGGAGAGGGTGAGCACGCGGTCCGTCCATTTTCCCGCGGGGTGCAGCGTGCCCAGCAGATGCCCCAGTCCGTGGTCGAGCAGGGTGTGGGCCCGCATCGCCCGGTCGGCCTCGACCCGGCGGCGGATCTCCGGCCAGAAGGGTGCCAGGGCGACGGCGTAGTACTCCCGCAGTGCCGTACCGAGCTGTCGCATGGCGTCGCCGCTGCCGTCCGCCAGAGACCGCTGCCAGTTCGTCGGCCGCCTCGTGGCCGTCAAGGTGAGGAGGTCGCCCCGGAGCCGGCTACGGGGCGTGGACATGATGGATTCGATGCCGGATTCCAGGTCGGCCGCCCCGGGCGGGGTGAGGAAATCCACGGAATAGCCGCGCGGTGGCGCCAGTTCGTAGAGCAGAGCCGTGTCGCTGCTGATGGACTTCCGGACTTTCGTCCGCCACTGCCCGAACACCTCTGCCAGCTCGTCGTGCTGAAGCATGTGCAGACTCAGCAGGCTTTCCCACATCGGATCGGGCCCGCAGGCAATACGTGTTCGGGCGAGGTCGTCGTTCGTGAAATGAATGCGCAGCATCAATCCCCCGTTGTGCACTGCATCCCCGTTGCATTGCGCATTGCTTTGCGCATTGCCTTGCGCTCTTTGCCGAATAATGCGTTCATCTTCGTGTCGGGTACTTGCGTACCCGGCTCTGGGCCTCCCCTTTGTGCGGTGCGGTGACACGCGTTCGCCACGAAGCGCCGTGCGCGTACCACCGGTTGTCGCCCGTGGCGACAGCTCTTCCGTCGTATCACCCCTCGCTGACAGTCCGTCGGCCCACGCCTCCCCGGCTGTTCCATGAGCCCGCCCTCCCCCGACGGTTCCTGCCGGCTCCCTGGGGGCCGCTCCTCGGGGCGCCGCAGGGCGCCCCGGATTTCCAGGATGTCCGCAAGGATCTCCCAGGCCGGGTCACACCCCTGTCCCGGACCTGCTGCGGTATCGCAGCGTCCAGTCGCGGGGCGGCCGACACCGCGATGACCTGCCCGCCTACGCTTGCGTAAGACCACCGCACGTCCGGAACGTCCAGGAGCGTTCATGACCGCCACCGCTCAGGCCACCCCCTCCCGTACCGCAGTCGTCACCGGTGCGAGCAGCGGCATCGGCGCCGCGACCGCGCGCCGGCTCGCGGCGTCCGGCTACCGGGTCGTGCTCACGGCGCGCCGCGAGGACCGCATCGCGGCCCTGGCGGCGGAGATCGCCGAGGCGGGGCAGCAGGCCGAGGCGTACGCCCTGGACGTGACGGACCGGGCGGCAGTCGACGCGTTCGCCGGACGGTTCGACACGCTCGACGTCCTGGTGAACAACGCGGGCGGCGCGCTGGGGGCCGACCCGGTCGCCTCCAGTGACCCGGAGGACTGGCGGCAGATGTACGAGACGAACGTCATCGGCACCCTGCATGTCACCCAGGCCCTGCTTCCCACGCTCACCGCGAGCGGGGACGGCACCGTCGTGGTGCTCTCCTCCACCGCGGGGCACGCGACGTACGAGGGCGGGGCGGGCTATGTCGCGGCGAAGCACGCGCAGCACGTGCTCGCGGAGACTCTGCGGCTGGAGATCGTCGGCAGCCCGGTCCGCGTGATCGAGATCGCGCCCGGGATGGTCAGGACCGACGAGTTCGCCCTGACCCGCTTCCGTGGGGACAAGGAGAAGGCGGCGAAGGTGTACGCGGGCGTGGCCGAGCCGTTGACCGCCGACGATGTCGCGGACACCATCGCCTGGGCCGTTACGCGCCCGAGCCACGTCAACATCGACCTGCTGGTGGTCCGCCCGCGCGCGCAGGCGTCCAATACGAAGGTCTATCGGGAGGGGTGAGCGGTGCTCGGCGCACCTGGCCCCCGGTCCTCGCCGGTTCCGGTGAGGGGGTACCCCTGCCCGAGGCTTGCGGGCTGCGGGAACGTCGTAGTTGATCGCACAGTTCCCCGCGCCCCTGACGGGGCGAAGCTCTTCGCTTGGTAGGTCTGCTCCCCCAAGCCCGCCCTCAGGGGCGAAGCCCCAGCCGCAGCATCACCTTCCCGCACCCGGCCGTCGGGTCGGCCGCGACGGCCAGGGCGTGGGCGGCCTCGTCCAGGGCGAAGTGGTGGCTGATGACGGGGGCGACGTCGAGGCCGTCCCGCATGGCGCGCAGCGCGTCGTCGATCTCCTCGACGAAGCGGTATGAGCCGCTCCAAGTGATCTCGCGGGTCACCAGATCGCCGAGGACGGCGGGTGCCGGGGTGCCGGGGAGATTGCCGACCTGGACCAGATGGCCGCCACGCGCGGTGGCCCGCAGCACGGGGCCGAGCGCTCCGGGTGCGCCGGACGCCTCGAAGACCACCTCCACATCGTCGGGAAGCCGCTGCCCCTGCGACAGGTCGCGGGTCTCGTCGGCGCCCATGGCGCGGGCGACGTCCAGCGCGGCGGGCGCCACATCGGCGGCCGTCACATGGCCGGCGCCGGCGTGCCGGAGTGCGGCGACGAGCAGCGAGCCGATCGGTCCGGCGCCGTTGACCAGCACGGAGCGTCCCCGTAGCGCGGGAGCCCGGTTGACTGCGTGCAGGGCGACGGCCAGTGGTTCGGCGAGGGCGCCGTGCTCGGTGGAGACCCCCGCCGGCAGCGGACGCAGCTGCTCGGCGGGCACGGTGCGGTACTCGCAGAAGCCGCCGTCCGTATGCGGGTCGAAGGCCGCGGAGCCGAAGTACCGTACGCGCGGCAGCAGGTTGGTGCGTCCTGCCAGTCGCTCGGGGAGGATGGTGTCGCCGACCGGGCGGGCCGGGTGCACGGTGGCGGGGGTGCCTTCGGTGATCCCGGTGACGCCGGGGCCGACGGCGGCGACGCGGCCGGCCACCTCGTGGCCGAGGACCATGGGGTGGGCGAGGGTGGCGGTGCCGGAGGCGCCGTGTTTCCAGTAGGCGATGTCGGAGCCGCAGATGCCGCCCCATTCGAGGGCGAGCAGCACCTCGCCGTGGCCCGGGACGGGCGTGGGCCGCTCGTCGACCCGTACGTCACGCGTGCCGTGCACCACCACGGCTTTCATCCGGGCGGCGGCTGTCATACGGCGTCCTCCACGCGGACCAGGTCGCGGCCGCGGGTCTCGGGGGCGAACAGGGCGGAGAGCAGTGTGATGAGGGAGTAGACGACGAGCATGGCGGCGATCGGCCACCAGCTTCCGGTCGCGGCGGTCAGTGCGGCGGCGAGCACCGGGCCGATGGCGGTGGCCAGCACGCCGCCTATCTCCTTGGCCACGGCCAGCTGTGTGAACCGCGTGCGGGAGCCGAAGAGTTCGGCCATGGTGACGCTCTCCAGCGAGAACAGTCCCAGAACGCCGATGTTCAACGCGAGGATCATGCCGAGGGTCAGTGCGACGGTGCTGCCGTGGGCGATCATCAGCATCAGCGGGAAGGCCAGCACGATGGTCAGTCCCGACAGCGCGAGATAGACGGGGCGGCGGCCCCAGCGGTCACCGGCCATGCCGATCGCGGGGACGGTGACGAAGCCGATCAGTGAGCCGTAGAGGATGGCATCGGTGGGCACGGAGCGGTCGATGGCCAGGGTGCCGGCGATGTAGCCGACGAGGAAGGTCTGGACGAGCCCTGAGTTGCCGGCTTGTCCGAAGCGCAGGCCGAGCGTCAGGAAGAACGCCCGGCCCTTGCGCTGCCGGAGTCCCGCCTCCAGCGTGCCGGCGGTCTCCTCCCCGACGGCGGAGCGCAGTTCGTCGGTCTTCACGGCCACTCCGTCCACGACGTCGGGGCGTTCCTCGAAGACGGGGCTCTCCTTGAGGCTGCGGCGCAGCCAGAGGGCGAACAGCAGCGGGAGGAAGCTCAGCAGGAACGGCAGCCGCCAGCCCCAGGACAGCAGTTGATCCTCAGTGAGGACGGCCAGCAGGACGGCCCACAGCCCGGAAGCTGCCAGGGTGCCGGTGTTGGTGCCCAGCGAAGCCAGCGACGCGACGAGGCCACGGCGGCGGACCGGGGCGTACTCGGCGAGCATCACGGTGGCGCCGGCGATCTCGGCACCGGCCCCGAAGCCCTGTACCAGGCGCAGCGCCACCAGCAGCGTGGGAGCCAGCAGGCCGATCTCGGCGTAGGTGGGCAGCACGCCGATGAGGGTCGTGGCCGCACCCATCATCAGGATGGTGATGACCAGGACCTTCTTTCGGCCGACGCGGTCGCCCATCCGGCCGAAGTAGACGGCACCGACGAGGCGGGCGACGTAGCCGACGCCGTAGGTGGCCATGGCGGCGAGCAGGCCGAGGGCCGGGCTTGCTCCCGGGAAGAAGATCTTGTTGAAGACGATCGCGGCGGCCAGTGAGTAGAGCTGGAAGTCCATGAACTCCATGGCCGTGCCCAGCCATCCGGAGACGGCTGCTCTGGTCAGGTCGCGGGTCGTGCGCTGCACACGACCTGCGCCCGCCGGCTCGGTGGTGGCGCTGTGCGTCATCGGAACTCCGTTGTTCGTGAGTGCTCGGGGAAGCGCGGGGGCGTACGGGGAAGTTGGAGGCGCGGGTTCGTAGCGGGGGCGTACGGGTGTCGTGCGGAAGCCGAGGGGGTGTGCGGCTCGGCGTGGGCGTAATGGCGTCAGACCTCGATGCGGCCGGCTCGCAGCGCGGGCAGCCGGGCGGCGACGGCGCCGGTGAGCGCGGTGTCGTCGGCGAGATCGGGGGCGCCGAGCGTACTGAGCAGGGCGCGGACGGTGCCGGTGGGCTCCGGGTGGGTGCGCCAGCAGGCGGCGAGGGTGTCGGCCGCGGGGTCGGCGGCCTGCCGGTCCGGGTGGGTGGCGTACACCCAGCCGGCGAGGGCGAGTTCGAGCAAGGGGGTGGGGGTGCCGGCCGCACGCAGGGTGCGCAGCGCCGGCAGCCAGCGTTCGGGGAGTTTGAGTGAACCGTCGGCGGCTATCTGCCGGAGCCGGTGGTCCATGGCGGGGTTGCGGAAGCGGGTGACGAGTTCGTCCGCGTAGGCCGTCGGGTCGGGTCCGCCGGGCGGCAGGGTCGGAGCCAGTTCGGCGCACAGCCGCCGCACCAGTGGCCCGCCCCAGTCGGTGTCCAGCGCTTCGGCGACGGTGCTCCGCCCGGCGGCCAGTCCGAGATAGGCGAGGGCGGAGTGGGAGCCGTTGAGCAGCCGCAGCTTGGTGAGCTGGAAAGGCGTGGTGTCGGGGACGAACAGCGCGCCGTCCAGCTCCCAGGGCGGCCGGGGGCCGCTGAAGGAGTCCTCCAGCACCCAGCTGCGGTACGGCTCCCCGGTCACCGCCGCGGAGTCCCGCACGCCGAGCGCGGCAGCGGCGCGAGTCAGGTCGACGTCGGTGGTGGCGGGGACGATCCGGTCGACGACCGTACCGGGGAAGGCGACGGCGGTGGCCATCCGGTCGAGCACGGCCCGCCGGTCGGGCCAGCCGCTCGCGGCGACGAACTCCCGTACGGCGGCGCCGAGTACGGCACCGTTGTCCCGCATGTTGTCGCAGGAGACGACGGTGACGGGCGCCGCACCCGACCGCATCCGGGCGGCCAGTCCGGCGGCGAGCCGTCCGATGACGGTGGTCGGCCGCGCCGCGCCGGGCCCCGCCGCTGCCCGTTCGAGATCGGCGGCGATGGCGAGGGCCGCCCGGTCCAGGAGGGCACCGTCGTGTGGCGTGCGGCCGGGGATGCGGTGGTAGCCCTTCTCGGTGACGGTGAGGGTGACGACCGTGACCTCGGGATCGGCGAGCAGCTCGTCGACGCGGGCGGCGTCGTCGGTCATCACCAGGGCCCCGGTGAGCGCGGCGACGACGCGGGTGGGAGCACGTGTGGCGGCGCCGTCCGGGTGCCGTTCGGTGAGTGAGTAGAGGAAGTCCTGCTCACGCAGTGTCCGGGCGGTCGCGGCCGAACGGGGCGCGACCGCGGTGATCCCCCAGGGTTCCCCGGAGCGGGCGGCGGCCTGCTCGGTCCAGACGGCCTGGTGCGCCCGGTGGAAGGCGCCGAGCCCGAAGTGCAGTACGCGGGTGCGCAGTTCGCCGGGGTCGAGCGCGGGACGGCACTCGGACGGGAGCCGCCGCAGGGCGGCGCGGTCGAGACGGGGCGGCTCGGCGGCCGGTTCGGTGGCGGTCACCAGTCGTGGACCGATCCGTCGAGGCGGCGCGCCACGGGCAGGTACCGCGGTTCGTACGGGAAGCGGGCTGCGGCCTGTTCGTCGTACTCCACACCGAGCCCCGGCTCCTCGGGCGGGTGCAGCATGCCGTCGGCAAAGGTGACTCCGCCCCGGAAAACCTCGGCGGCCTCCTCGGGGTGGCCCATGTACTCCTGGATCCCGAAGTTGGGGACGGCCAGGTCGAGATGGACGTTGGCACTGAGGCTGACCGGGGACAGATCGGTAGCGCCGTGCGATCCGGTACGCACCTGATAGAGCGCTGCGAGGTCGAAGATCCGGCGCAGATGGGTGAGGCCACCGGCATGTACGACGCTGGTGCGTACGTAGTCGATGAGCTGCTCGGTGATCAGCTGCTGGACGTCCCAGATGGAGGTCAGCACCTCGCCGACCGCGACCGGGGTGGTGGTGTGCTGCCGGATGAGGCGGAACGCCTCCTGGTTCTCGGCCGGGGTCGGGTCCTCCATCCACAGCAGCCCGACGTCCTCCACGCGCTTGCCGAACCGGGCGGCCTCCATGGGCGTCAGCCGGTGGTGGATGTCGTGCAGGAGGTGGAAGCCGAAGCCGAAGCGTTCGCGTACCGCCTCCAGATAGGTGGGGGCGAAGCGCAGATACGCCTCGGTGTCCCAGGGCTGCTCGTCCGGCAGCGCGCTGGCGGCCGGCTCGTACAGCTTGCCCTTGCGCACACCGTATGTGCCGCCGACGTCGGGGACGGCGGCCTGGGCCCGGATCGCCTTGTAGCCGAGTTCGAGGAAGCGCTCGACGTCGTCGAGGAGGGCGGGCACGTCGGCGCCGCTGGCGTGCGAGTAGACGAGGACGCCGTCCCGGGAGCGGCCGCCGAGCAGCTGGTAGACGGGGAGGCCCGCGGTCTTGCCCTTGATGTCCCACAGGGCGGTGTCGACAGCGGAGACGGCGGTCATGGTGACCGGGCCGCGCCGCCAGTAGGCGCCCTTGTACAGGTACTGCCAGATGTCCTCGATCCGGGCCGGGTCCTTGCCGATCAGCAGGGGGGCGACGTGGTCGCGGAGATACGCGGCGACGGCCAGTTCCCGGCCGTTGAGGGTGGCGTCGCCGAGGCCGGTGACCCCGTCGGTGGTGGTGATACGCAGGGTGACGAACGTGCGCCCCGGGGAAGCGACGAACACCTCGGCGTGCTCGATCTTGCTCACGGCGTCCCTCTCTTTCGAACGGTCGGTTCCAGCGGTCCGCCGGTCGGTTCCAGCGGTCCGGCGACCTCTGGTCGGGCAGGGCTTGTATACAAGCACTTGTCGCGCAGCCGGACAAGGGGTGCGTGCCGCGTCACCTGTGTCTTCTCCGCGGGGCCCGGCCGGCCGCCGTCCCGATACGATGGGGCGCATGGCTGACTCGAAGCGGCGGCCGACCAGCCGGCGCGCCCTCTACAACCGGCTGCGTCAGATGGTCCTGACCCTGGAGCTCGCCCCGGGCGCCGCCATCTCCGAGAACGAGCTGGCCGCCACCCTCGGGGTGAGCCGCACCCCTGTCCGGGAGAGCTTGATCATGCTGGCCCAGGACGGGCTGGTGCAGATCTTCCCCAAGATCGGCTCCTTCGTCTCCCGAGTGGACCCGGCGCAGGTCGCGGACGCCCAGTTCCTGCGCGAGGCGGTCGAGCTGGCAGCGCTGGAGGACCTGCCCGAGGAGCTGGACACCGGCGTCGTCACCGAGCTCCGGGAGAATCTGGAACGCCAGCGCGGCCCCGGGCTCGAACTGGAGGAGTTCTTCGCCCTGGACGAGGCCTTCCACCAGGGACTGCTACGGCTGAGCGGGCACGCCAACGCCTGGACCACGGTCGCAGCCGCCAAGGGCCATCTGGACCGGGCCCGCCGACTCGGCCTCCACGAGCACGCCTCCTCCGCCGCGTTCGCCGCCCAGCACGCCGAGATCTTCGAGGCGGTCCTCGGCGGCGACACGGAGCGCGCCCGTACCGCCATGCGCACCCACCTGCGCGCGGTCTTCAGCGACATCGAACGCATCCGCACCCACTCCCCCCACCTCTTCGCCACCGACCCCACATCCGTCCCGGTCCGCCGCAGCGTCGCCGTGTGGGAGTGAGCGGCGCGGGGCCCAGGGGCGTGCGCAACAGCAGCTGACAAACGGCGCTCTGCCAGGGCCGGCTCACTCCATCGGCTCACCGGACACGGCCCGCTGGCCAGCACACACGTGGCGGGCGGAGCCGGGTGCCGGGCGGCTGGAGCAGACTGGGGTCATGGGCAACCTCAGCTCGCCGGGAGCACCGGGCCCGGCGGGGCCGCCGAGCTCGCCGGGAACTTCCGCACGGCGTTTTCCCCCGCGGCCGGAGAGCGTGCCGGAGGCCCGGCGCTTCATCCGGGGCGCCCTGGACGGCGTCGCGCCCGATGTGGTGGACAGCGCCGAGCTGCTGCTCAGTGAGCTGGTGACCAACGCGGTGCTGCATGCCCGCACGGAAGTCGAGGTGTCGGCCTCCGCCGTCGACGGCACGGTGCGGGTACGCGTCGCCGATCGCCGCCCGTCCCGCGGGCTGGTGCCCCAGGAACGCCGTGCGTACGCCAGTACGGGGCTGGGGCTGCTCGTGGTGGAGAGGCTCGCGTCGCGCTACGGGGTCGAGGCCGACGACGAACGGAAGACGGTGTGGTTCGAGTTGGGGTCCGCCGGATCGCCCCCGCCGCCCTCCGGGTGGCAGGACGCCGCACCGCCGTCCGGTCCCCACGACACGGTGACGCTGGTGGACCTGCCGGACGCCCTCTACACGGCGTCCCACTACCGGAGGCACGCGCTGCTGCGCGAACTGCTCCTCGCCGTACTGGCGGGAGAGCCGGTCGGCGTGCAGCCGCAGGATCTCGTCACCGCTCACGAGATGAGCAACGTGCTCAGCGCTTGTATGAGGGCGGCCCGGGAGCACCAGCCCTCGGACGCGGATGTCCGGTCCCTGCGGGTGTCGGTCCCGGCGGACACCACTGCGGCGCTGTTCACCCTGCGCCGGGTGCTCGACCTGGCCGAGGAGGCTGCCCGGGACGAGCGGCTCCTCACCCGGCCGTCCCTCCCGCACAATCGCGTCTTCCACCAGTGGCTGTTCGACCAGATCGCCGGCCAGCTCGCCGGCGGTGAGCCCACCGCGTGGACGGTCGTCCCCCGCGAGCCGGGCGCCAGCCCCTCCGAGCTGGCGTCGTGGGACCCGGGGCAGGTGCGGGACAGCAGGGTCCCGACCATCGCGGCCGACGAGGAGGACCGGATCATCGCGGCGAACGACGCGGCGGCGGATCTGCTGGGCCGGCAGACGGATGAGCTGCTGGGGCAGCAGCTGACCGTTCTCATCCCCGAACATCTGCGGAAGCGCCATGTATCGGCGTTCACATCCCTGCTGCTCACCGGTCAGCCCCGGATCCTGGGCCGCTCCGTGCCGCTGCCGGCGCTGCACCGCGACGGCACGCTGATCCCCGTCCGCCTGGTGATCCAGCCCCAGGAGACAGCCGACGGACGCACCGTCTTCGTCGCCCAGCTCTCCCCGCGGGCTGCCGGCCCCTCCGAACGCGCTCCCCGTAAGGAGCGGACGGTTCCGCTGCCGGAGGCAAGCGGCCCTTACGGGCCCACTCCCCCGGAGCCCGTGCGGGAGCTGAGCGGTGACAAGACCGACGTGTCGGCGTTGGAGCGGCTCTCCCTGCTGGCCGACACCCGCAGCGCGCTGAGCGGCACCCGGGATCTGGTCGAGGGGCTGCGGCAGGTGTGCCGGATCCTGACCGAGCGGCTGGCCGACTGGTGTGCGCTGGATCTGCTGGACGAACAGGGCCGTGTCGACCGGGCCTGCGTCGCTCACCGTGATCCCCGGCGGGTGCGCCCCGATGTGCGCGAGGGCCGGCTGCCCGCGGTGGCGGAGGAGGCACGCGGGCCACTGGCCCGGGTGCTGCGGGGCGCGGGCCCGCTGCTGTTCACCGAGATCCCGGCGGCGAACCAGGCCCAGAGTCCGCTGGACGCCAGCCAGCTGGAACTGTTCGAACAGTTGGGCGGCAGCAGTGCCGTGGTCGCCCCGCTGCGGGCCCGCCGGGAGGTGCTCGGCGCACTGACCGTGGCTCGCGGCGAGGGCAGCAGGCCGTTCACCGAGAACGACCTCTCCCTGGTCGACGACCTGGTCCGCAACCTCGCCCTCGGCGTGGACAACATCCGCCTCTACCAGGCGACACGGGACATCGCGGAACGACTCCAGCACTCCCTGCTGCCCGTGCTGCCGGACATCGAGCACCTTCAACTGGCCGCCCGCTACGCGCCCTCCTCCACCACGGCGCAGGTCGGCGGCGACTGGTACGACTGCTTCGTCGTGCCCAACGGCGAGACGGCGCTGGTCATCGGCGATGTCGCCGGGCACGACCTGGAGGCGGCGGTCGCCATGAGCCAGCTGCGCAGCATGCTCCGCGGGATCGCCGTCGACCGGCAGGAGCCGCCCGAAGCGGTGCTGCGCCGGCTGGACCTGGCCAACCACAGCCTGTCCAGGGAAGCCACCGCGACCTGCGTCTACGCCCTCGTCAAAGGCCCCGAGGAAGGTCCCTGGGAGCTGAAGCACTCCTCCGCCGGGCATCTGCCGCCGCTGCTGACCACCGCGGACGGTGAGACCCGCTATCTGGAGAACGGGAACGGCCTGCTCCTGGGCATGGACCCCGAGCAGCGCCGGCCCACCGCCGCGGATCCGCTCCCCGCCCACTCGACCGTACTGCTGTACACCGACGGCCTCATCGAACGCCGCGGCGAATCCCTGGGCGACGCCATGGCCGAGCTCCGTCGGCACACGGCCGACCTGGCGCGCGAACCCCTCGACGTCTTCTGCGACGAACTCCTCATCGGACTCGGCGCCGACAGCACCGACGACATCGCGATCCTCGCCGCCCGCCCCACACAGCCGTCCGCGCGGCCCCGGAGCTCCGAGGTCTACGGCAGATAGCGCGGGGGCCGCCAGGCGTCCAGCCGGCGCTCCACCGCCGCACCCAGCGACAGCAGTTCGGCGTCCTGGTGGTCACCGGCCATCAGGAGCAGCCCGACGGGCAGCCGGTGCACGGATCCGGCGGGCACCCGGCCGGCGCCGGCGAACCGGCCGTCGTCGGCATGTCGCGGGTGTCCACGTTGTCGTTCAGTAGCTCCGGCTTCGCGCAGCCGCCCCGGGGCTGCGACAGCGCGTGCGGCAAGATGGTGGACCGTGATCGATGACCAGCGCCATCGGGCCGCCAACCAGCCGTATGCTCCTCCGTCCGCGCACCCGCCGCCCAATCCGGCTCCGCACGCGCCGCCGCCTCCGGTCCCGCGGCGGCCCCTCGTTCCCAACGAGATCGGGGACGAGCGCCGGGCGCTCGCCGCCATGGTCGACGGCACGATCGCGCTCGTGGCCGGCCTCGCCATCGCTCAGCGCCTCGCGGGCGACAAGAGCGTCGGTACCTTCTGGCTGTACGCGGCAGCGGGTGTCCTCGGAGTGTCCTTCCTCCACCATGTGCTGGGTGCCGTGGTGTTCCGTACGACGGTGGGCAAGTTCCTGTTCCGGACGCGTGTGGTGCGCGAGGCCGACGCGGGGCGGCCGCGCCTGTGGCAAGCCGTCGGCCGCTGGCTGCTCGGCCTGACCTGGCTTCCGATGCAGCCGCTGCGGTCCCTGATCGGCGCGGAAGGTGACCCGTACGAGGACGCCTGCGGGCTGCGGTACGTACGAAGCCGGGATCTGCGCCGCTGACCAGGGCCGGGCCGTTTGCTACCGCGTTCGGCTCCCCGATCCGCTCCGCTCCCGTCAGGTGGCGCGCCAGCCGGTCCAGCGGGTGACCGCGATCTCCACCACCGGACCTTCGGGCGGGCAAGTTCCGTACTGCTGCCGGTACTTCTCTGCCAGCAGGCTCACATACCGTGCGGAGGCCGCCGATCGGTCGGCAGGTGGCAGTACGGTGGCCGTGCCGTCGGCGCGGACCCACCACAGGAGGTCCCAGTCCTCGTCGTAGTTGTCGACGAGAAGGCAAACCCGGGGATTCGCCTCGATGTTGGCGAGCCGCTTGAGCCGCCCGGATCGTTTCGGCTTGTGGTCGACGGCGAACACGACGGTGTCCCCGGTCACGGCGAAGACGACGGGGACCAGGTGCGGCTGCCCGTCACCGCCGACGGTCGCCAGGTGGGCGACCCGGGCCGCGATGAAGCGCTGCTGCGCCTGGCTTCCCGTCATGTCCGGCACTGTCGCTCCCGGGCCGCTCAGCCGAAGCGGCCGGCGACGTCGGCGAGCCGGTCGAGATAGGACAGCGTCTCGGATTCCGGCATGGTCGGCAGATAGAACAGCAGCCGCTCCACATCGAGCTGTGTGTACTGCTCGACGATCTCCGGCTTCTTCGACGCCGCGTAGACGGTCACGGGAACATCCCGGCCCGCGATGCTCCGCATCCGGTCGATCTGCGGCCCCAGATCCTGGGGCGGCACGCTGTTGGCCAGCCAGCCGTCGCCGAGGGCCGCGACCCGGTGGAAGGCTCCCTCGCCACCGCCCACGTAGAGGGGCGGATGGGGGCGCTGGACGGGCTTGGGCCAGGAGTAGACGGGATCGAAGTCGACGAACTCCCCGTGGAACTCGGCCTTCTCCGCGGTCCACAGCTCGCGCATGGCCCGGAGCCGCTCGTCCACGAGACGCCCCCTGGTGCGCGGGTCCGTGCCGTGGTTCTCCATCTCCTCCCTGTTCCAGCCGACACCGACCCCGAAGACGGCCCGCCCGCCGGACACCATGTCCAGGGACGCCACCGCCTTGGCCGTCGTGATCGGATCCCGCTGTGCCACCAGCGCGACACCGGTGCCGAGCAGCAGCCGCTCGGTCACAGCCGCGGCCGCGCTGAGCGCCACGAACGGGTCGAGCGTGCGGTAGTAGATGTCGGGCAGATCGCCGCCGCCCGGGTACGGCGTACGGCGGGACGCCGGGACGTGCGTGTGTTCGGCGATCAGCAGGGAGTCCAGCCCTCGCTCCTCGACGGCACGACCCAGTGGGGCCGGCGCGATGCCCTGGTCGGTGATGAAGGTCGAGACACCGAACTTCACAGCCGCTCCTTCGGTCCGGGATCGTTCCGGGGCTCATCCGTTCCACGGTTCCACAGCCCCTGCCGAGGTACCCCGCCCCGGCCCGGGACAACATCGCGGGCGTCCGAACGGCGTACCGACGGCCGACGGCACCGCACCGGCAGGCACCGCACCGCCGTCGCCGACTCAGCCGGTGGGGAACCGGGCGAGGAAGTCCCCGATCTCGCGGTCGAGGTGCGGTGCTGTTCCCGACAGGTCGGAGACGATGCTCCAGAGCTCTTCCGCCAGCTCGGGAAAGAACTGCCAGGCATCCGCAGGCTGCCGAAGAACGGCACTGAGCAGATCGCCCTCGTAGTACTTGCCGTCCGGTCCAGATGGAGCGGGCGGCTCATCCCGTCGATCCCCTTCCGTGCCGAACCGGCCGCACCGTGCCGGCTATGCGAAGCGCTCGGGGTCGCCCGCGCCCGTCCGTACGATCTCGGCCTCGCCGCCGGAGAAGTCCACGACCGTGGTGGGCTCGGTGCCGCAGTCGCCCGAGTCGACCACGGCGTCCACCACGTGGTCGAGCCGCTCCTTGATCTCCCAGCCCTGGGTCAGCGGCTCCTCCTCGTCCGGCAGGAGAAGAGTGCTGGACAGCAGCGGCTCACCGAGTTCGGCCAGCAGCGCCTGAGCGACCACGTGGTCGGGGATACGGACTCCGACCGTCTTCTTCTTCGGGTGCAGCAGCTTGCGCGGCACCTCCTTCGTCGCGGGGAGGATGAAGGTGTAGCGGCCCGGCGTGGCCGCCTTGATCGCGCGGAACACGTCATTGTCGACATGCACGAACTGACCCAGCTGCGCGAAGTTCTGGCAGACGAGCGTGAAGTGGTGCCGCTCGTCCAGGTTCCGGATGGACCGGATGCGGGACATCCCGTCACGGCTGCCCAGCCGGCACCCCAGCGCGAAACAGGAGTCGGTCGGATACGCGATGAGTGCGTCTGCCCGGATGCTGTCGACCACGGTGCTGATGGTGCGGCGCTGCGGATTCTCGGGGTGCACGTCGAAGTACTTCGCCATCCACCGAGCCTATGACGTGCCCGGAAGACCTTGCACACCCGGCACGGGTACTGCGCGCCCCGAAGGGGCGCGGGGAACGGCTCCCCTGGGGGCACCTCCCGGCCGGAGACTGGGGGACTCCGGCCGGGTGGGGGTACCCCCGGCCGAAGGCTGGGGGAGTGCCCCCACCAGCCACCAAGAACCCGCAGTCCGCGCGATCCGGGCAGGGGCAACCCCCTCATCGGAACAACGGAGGGGGCCGGGGGACGTGCGGCTATCGGCCGTCGCGGGGCGCCTTCCGGTCGCGGTCGAGCAAAAGATCCGCCGCGCGGGCCCGCACCTCGGCCCGGGTGAGGCCGTGGTAGTCGGCGGCGATGAAGTGCTCGCCGATCGCCACGCAGAAGGCGAGCATGCTGCGGGCCTCGACCTCGTCGGGGTCGGAGCAGAAGGTGCCGATCATCTCACGCAGCAGCGCCATACGCCGGTTGTCCACCCGCCGCAGGCGCTCGGCGACCGCCTCGTCGCGCCTGGCCCAGTCGCGGATGGCGAGGTCGATGGGGAGCAGGCGGTCGTCGGAGAGGGTGAGCATGCCGGCGCGCTGGATCTTCGTCTTCGGGTCGCCGCCCTCGCGCTCGATACGGTCGAGGACGTCGTCGATGCTCTCCCGCTCCCAGGCGTCCAGCATCGCCTCCAGCAGCGCGTCACGGTCGGCGAAGTACCCGTAGAACCCACCCTTGGTGACGCCGAGTTGCTTCGCCAGCGTCTCGATGCGGACGGCGTCCGGTCCGCCGCCCGCGGCCAGCGCCCGCAAGCCCTCCTCGATCCACCTGTCCCGCGGCGTGCGCACAGCTCCCACGATGTGTCCCACCTCACCTCTCACCACGTATACGCCACCGTATAAACGGCGCTAGCCTCCTCGTATACGCCATCGTATAGCCGATTCGGAGGCAGCGAGATGACCGCTGGATTCATCGCCTTCCACTACCCGCGCCTCGAGCACTTCGAGGAGTTCGTTGACCGCACGCACAAGGTGAAGGAGTTCCTGGAGTCGAGGCCGGGATTCGTGTCCGCCGACATCTGGGCCACCACCGACGGCGACGCCGTTGTCACCTCCGGCCGGTTCGAGTCCGGGGAGGCCCTGGGAGCGGCCCTCGCCGCCGCCCGCGAACTGGGCTCGATCGTCAGCTTCGACGAGCGCGAGTACAAGCCCCGCGAGATCTTCACCCTCCGAGCGACGTGAGGACCAGGCGGCACAGCCGCTGCCGGTCACGACAGGGGGGCCACAGCAGGGTCCGGAGCCCCGTGAGTCCCTGGTAGCCTCACCGCCGCACGGGGGATGTGCGGAATAGCGGTAGGTGACCGGGATATCGAACAGGAGGGGCTCCGTGCCTTCCCCGACGGGTGAGTTCCACGCCTTCTTCGAGCGGTACCACGCCGAACTCGCCCGTCTGGCCTACCTCTTGCTCGGTGACGCGGAGGAGGCGGACGATCTCACCGCCGACGCCTTCGTCGCGCTCTGGCACCGGTGGGACCGCGTGCGCACGGCCGACCGTCCGGCCGCGTACGCCCGGGGGATCGTCACCAATCTCGCCCGCAGCCAGATACGCAGCCGCACCCGCGAGCGGCGCAGGGTCGCGCTCTTCTGGTCCCGGCACCAGGAGCCCGCCGAGGGCCCCGATGTGCCGGCCGTCCTGGACGTACGGGAGGCGCTGGGCCGGCTGCCGTTCCGCAGACGCGCCTGTGTGGTGCTGCGGCACGCCTTCGATGTCCCGGAACGGGAGGCGGCGCGCATCCTGGGGATATCGACCGGCACCGTGAAGAGTCAGGCGTCGCGTGGAATGGCGGAGTTAGCACGGCTGCTGGAGCCCGCGGAGCAGGGTGCGGACCGTAGCGTGGATGCCGTAATGGCGCTGCGAGGAAGGAAGACGGGACGGTACACCTGATGAACGTGCGCGAGGAGTGGGAGGAGTCCGAGGCGGAGCGGCGGCTCGGCGCCCGTCTGCGCGCCGCCGCCGACGACCATCAGCCGGACCGCGCACGCATGCTCGACCGGATCGCACGCGCCACGGAGGATCCGGGCACCCGGCGGCAGCCACGCCGCATCCCGGTGCCGCTGTTCGGGGCCTGGCCCCGGGCGGCTGCCGCGGTCGGCGCCTTCGTCATGGTGCTCGGCATCGGGGGCGCGAGCGCCCTGTGGGCGCAGCAGGGAGACAGGCACACCGCCAGGGACGGCCGCCCCTCGCCGGTGCGCACATCGGCCGGTCCCGCCGGGACCGAGGGGAACGGGGGGTCCGGCGGGACTGGCAGGGCCGGCAGACTGCCGGCGGTCGACGGGCCGCTGCGGTCGAGCGGTTCGGTGGCCGAGGGCGGCAACGACTACTGGTCGCAGACCGAGGTCACCGTCCGCACCGGAAAGCAACTCACCGCGCTGACCGTCGAGTTGCGGATCGCGGAGCAGTCACCGCTGAACTCCACCGGCTCCTGGCGCACACGCCCGTCCCGCGACTTCGACGTCGACGTGCGGCACGCCGGCGGTGCGCTCGTCTACCGCTGGACGCTCAAGAAGGGCCGCACCGTACCGCCCGGCAGACATGTCTTCGCCGGGCAGTACGACCACGGCTCCGGCAAGCGGAGCCCGAAGAACGACCGATACACGGTCTCGGCCACCGCCGGCGGGCGCACCTACGCGGTGGGCGGCGCGATCGGCTAGGCCGCGGATCTTGCGTACCCGGCAATGGGGTGCTGCCCCTTTGCTGGACGGTGGGCGCGCCTGATCCGCTCGCGCGTCCGGTCCCTGGTTGCCGCCCGCGCCGGAAAGGTTGGTCCGAAGCGTTGACGCCGGCCGGGCTCCCTCCTACTTTCGAACGGTCACACTTCGTACGTCATATATGAGACGTGATACGCGAGATCCGAGGGCCCATGACGACCGTCCCGACCCCCATCCCCTCTCGTACGCAGTTCGTGCTGGAAGCGATCAAGCACCGCATTCTCACCGGCCAGTTGTCGCCTGGGCAGACGCTGGTCGAGACCGAACTCGCCGCGCAGTTCGGGGTCTCCAAGACGCCCGTGCGCGAGGCGCTCAAGACGCTGGCCGGGACCGGGCTCGTGGTGATGAGCCAGTACAAGGGCGTCACGGTGCGCATGGTGGACGCGCAGATGGCGCGCGAGGTCTACGACGTACGGCTGCTGCTGGAGCCCGAGGCGGTGCGCCGCACAGTGCGGCGGCGAGCAGCACTCGACGCCGCCCGCGAAGCGCTCGGCCGCGCCGACGCGGCCACCGACGCCGCCGAACGCTCCCTCGCCAACCGGGAGTTCCACCGCGCCCTGTATCTGCCGTGCGGCAACCCGCTGCTCGGCCGGATGCTGGACGAGGTCCGCGACCAAGCGGCCCTGGTCTCCGCGGTCGCCTGGGCGGCCGACCCCTCCTGGCAGCGGGAGGCCGACGAGCACCGGGAGATCCTGCGGCTCGCCGCCGACGGTGACGCGGAGGGCGCGGCGCAGGCCGTCCACGCACATATCGCGTCGTTCGTACGGCGCGCCTTCCCGGCGACGGACGACACCGCGGCAACGGACGAGGCCGCGCAGGACGGGGCCACGAATCAGGAGGGGGCCGGTCATGACCAGGGATTATGAGGCGCAGCGGGCAGCGCTCGCCGACGTGGTCGCGATCCCGGTGACCCCGTTCGCCGCGGACGGCAGCGTGGATGAGCGGGCCCACCGTGCCCTGCTGCGCCGACTCCTGGACAGCGGCGTACGGAGCCTCACACCGAACGGCAACACCGGTGAGTTCTACGCGCTGACGCCCGCGGAGCGGCGTGCCGTCACCGAGGTGACGGTCGAGGTGGCGGCGGACCGCGCCGCGGTGCTCGCGGGGGTGGGGCACGATGTGCCGACCGCGGTCGCTGCCGCCAGGCATGCCCGGGAGGCGGGCGCCGGGATGGTGATGGTGCATCAGCCCCCACATCCGTACGTGTCCGAGAGCGGCTGGGTGGACTACCACCGGGCGATTGCCGAGGAGATTCCGGAGTTAGGTGTCGTGCCCTATCTCCGTGACCCGCGGATCAGCGGGTCGTGCCTCGCCGAGCTCGGCGACAGCTGCCCCAACGTCATCGGCGTCAAGTACGCGGTGCCGGACGCGGTGCGCTTCGCCGCCTTCGCCCGCGACGCCGGTCTGGACCGCTTCGTATGGGTGGCCGGACTCGCCGAGCCGTACGCTCCCCCGTACTTCGCCATGGGCGCCACCGGTTTCACCTCCGGTCTGGTGAATGTCGCGCCCACCCTCTCCCTGACCCTCCTGGAAGCGCTGCGCTGCGGCGACTACCGGGCGGCGATGAAGGGTTGGGAGCAGATCCGCCGCTTCGAGGAGCTGCGTTCGGCCCACGGCGGGGCCAACAACGTCACCGTCGTCAAGGAGGCGCTGGCCTCGCTCGGGCTGTGCCGCCGGGATGTACGCCCGCCCAGCAAGATGCTGCCCGAGGCGGAGCGTGCCGAGGTGGCGGCAATCGCTGCGGGGTGGGCGATATGACACCGCGCGGCTCCTCGTCCGGGCCCACGCCGGACATCCCGCACAGACCGTCGCCGTCGGACCGGCGCAGGCCCGAGGAGCTGCGCAGCCACCAGTGGTACGGCACCGATGAGTTGCGCTCGTTCAGCCACCGGGCCCGCACCCGGCAGCTCGGCTATCTGCCTCAGGAGCATCTGGGCAAGCCGGTCATCGCCGTCCTCAACACCTGGTCGGACATCAACCCCTGCCACGCGCACCTGCGGGAACGGGCGCAGGCCGTCAAGCGCGGGGTGTGGCAGGCGGGCGGGTTCCCGCTGGAGTTCCCGGTCGCCACACTCTCCGAGACCTTCCAGAAGCCCACCCCGATGCTCTACCGGAATCTGCTGGCGATGGAGACCGAGGAGCTGCTGCGATCGTATCCGGTGGACGGCGCGGTGCTGATGGGCGGCTGCGACAAGACCACGCCCGCGCTGCTCATGGGCGCTGCGAGCGTCGGGCTGCCGACCGTGTTCGTGCCCGCCGGGCCGATGTTGCCGGGGCACTGGCGGGGCGAGGTGCTGGGGTCGGGCACCGACATGTGGAAGTACTGGGACGACAAGCGGGCCGGGCTCATCGGGGACTGCGAGCTGACGGAGCTGGAGAGCGGGCTGGCCCGCTCCCCCGGGCACTGTATGACCATGGGCACGGCCGCGACGCTGACGGCGGCGGCCGAAGCCCTGGGGGTGACGTTGCCCGGCGCCTCCTCGATCCCCGCCGTCGACTCCGGGCACGAGCGGATGGCGGCCGCCGCCGGGCTGCGCAGTGTCGAGCTCGTCCACCAAGGCCGCGGGCTGGCGCAGTTGCTGACCCGGGAGGCGTTCGAGGATGCCGTGACCACCGTGCTGGGACTCGGCGGCTCCAGCAACGCCGTCATCCATCTGATCGCGATGGCCGGGCGGGCCGGGGTACGGCTCACCCTCGACGACTTCGACCGTATCGCCCGCCGGGTGCCGGTGCTGGCCAACGTCCGCCCTGGCGGGGGCCCTTATCTGATGGAGGACTTCCACTTCGCCGGCGGGCTGCCCGGCTTCCTGTCCCGGATCACGGATCTGCTCCATCTGGACCGGCCCACGGTCGCCCACGACAGTCTGCGCGAGCAGTTGGCCGGTGCGGGTGTGCACAACGAGGAGGTGATCCGTACCCGGGACGATCCGGTCGCGGCCGAGGGCGGACTGGCCGTGCTGCGCGGCAATCTGTGCCCGGACGGCGCCGTCATCAAGCACATCGCAGCCGAGCCGCACCTGCTCCAGCACACCGGGCCCGCCGTCGTGTTCGACGACTACCGCACGATGCAGCGCACCATCAATGATCCGGCGCTCGGTATCACCCCCGAGCATGTCCTGGTGCTGCGCAACGCGGGCCCCAAGGGCGGCCCCGGTATGCCGGAGTACGGAATGCTGCCGCTGCCGGACCAGCTGCTGAAGCAGGGCGTGCGGGACATGGTGCGGATCTCCGACGCGCGGATGAGCGGCACCTCCTACGGCACCTGTGTGCTGCATGTGGCGCCCGAGTCGTATATCGGCGGTCCGCTCGCGCTGGTCCGCACCGGGGACCCGATCACGTTGGACGTCGCGGCACGCACCCTCCGGCTGGAGGTGAGCGACGAGGAGCTGGCGCGGCGCCGTACGGAGTGGACGCCGCCGCCCGAGCGGTACGAGCGCGGCTACGGAGCGCTCTACAACGAGCAGATCACCCAGGCCGACACCGGCTGCGACTTCGCCTTTCTCGCCAGGCCGGGGGCGGTGCCCGACCCCTACGTCGGCTGACGGCCTCCCGGATACGCACACCCCGCGCAACCCCTGTCCGTGTACTCGATCGACTCGCACATTCGATATTTCGAACAGCGTCCGAGCGTGCTCTCCGCACACTCACCATCCGAGAACGGAGCACAGGCATGGCCCAAGGCGCAGCCGTGGCGAAACCACCGCCCGGGCAGACGCGGGCGCCCCGGCGACGAGGCACGGGCACGACGCCGCGCCGGCTCCCGTATCTGCTGATCGCACCGGCCGCCCTGCTGATGCTGGGCTTCATCGCCTACCCGGTGCTCAGCGTCTTCTACTACAGCTTGCAGAACTACAACCCCACCAAGCCCTGGCGCAACGGCTTCGCGGGCCTCGACAACTTCGTCACCGCCTTCACCGACGACCCCGAGTTCTGGTCCGCTCTCGGCTTCAGCTTCCAGTGGGTGGCCGTCGAGGTGGTGCTGCAACTGCTGTTCGGCCTCGCTCTGGCGCTGCTGGTCAACCAGACCTTCGTCGGCCGGGCCATGGCCCGCGCGCTGGTCTTCTCCCCATGGGCCGTCTCCGGAGTGCTCACCTCGGTGATCTGGGTGCTGCTCTACAACTCCCAGACGGGAATCGCCCGTTACCTCGCGGACCTCGGCCTCGGCTCGTACGGCACCTCCTGGCTCTCCGACACCGGGACCGTCTTCCCCGCCGTCGTCGTCGCCGAACTGTGGCGCGGGGTACCCTTCTTCGCGATCCTCATCCTCGCCGACCTCCAGTCCATCCCCAAGGACCTGTACGAGGCGGCCGAGGTGGACGGCGCGAGCCGGCTGCGGCAGTTCCTGCACATCACGCTGCCGCATCTGAAGGACGCCATCATCCTGTCCACGCTGCTGCGGGCGGTGTGGGAGTTCAACAACGTCGACCTGCTCTACACCCTCACCGGCGGCGGCCCGGCGGGCGAGACCACCACGCTGCCGCTGCGCATCGCCTCCATCGCCGTCGACTCGCACGACTTCGGCTACGCCTCCGCGCTGACCTCCGTCGCGTTCGTGCTCCTGCTGTTCTGTTCGGTCGTCTATCTGCGGCTCAGCAAGTTCGGAGGCGAGGACAAGTGAGCACCAAGGAAGCCCCCGCAGCCGTACTCGGCCCGGCCCCCGGGGCCGCTCCCCCGGGCGGCGCGGACTCTCCGCCGGTACGCCGGACGCGCCGGCCCCGTGCGTGGGACGAGGCACCCCGCTGGCAGATCTATCTGCCGCTGGGCCTCTATCTGCTCTTCACCGTCGTGCCGTTCTACTGGATGCTGCTGTTCGCGTTCCGGCCCTCGGGCTCCACCTCGCTCGTCCCGTGGCCGCTGACCTTCGAGCACTTCGAGAAGGTGTGGACCGAACGCAGCTTCGCGGTCTACTTCCAGAACAGTGTGCTGGTCGGCGTCTGTTCGCTGCTGATGACCACCGTGGTCGCACTCGCGGGCGGCTACGCACTCGCCAGGTTCCGCTTCCGGCTCCGGCGCGCTTTCCTGCTGGCGCTGCTGTGCTCGCAGTTCATTCCCGGCGCGCTGATGCTGGTGCCGCTCTTCCAGATCTTCGCCGAGCTCCAGATGATCAACTCGCTGGGCAGCGTCATCATCGCGGAGACGGTCTTCCAACTGCCGCTGTCGATCATCCTCATCAGCGGGTTCATCAGGAACGTCCCCTACTCGCTGGAGGAGTCGGCCTGGGTCGACGGCTGCGGCCGCTTCCGCGCCTTCTGCTCCGTGGTGCTGCCGCTGCTGCGTCCAGGACTGATCGCCGTCGGCTCGTTCGCCTTCGTCCACAGCTGGAACCACTTCCTGTTCGCGCTGATGTTCCTCAGCAACCAGGAGAAGCAGACCATCCCCGTCGGTCTCAACACCCTGATGAGCGCCGACAGCGTGGACCTTGGGGCACTCGCCGCGGGCGGTGTCGTCGCCGCCGTGCCCGTCGTGATCGTCTTCGCCTTCATCCAGAAGTGGCTGATCACCGGATTCAGCGCCGGGGCGGTGAAGGGATGACCGAGCCCACTGCCGCTGGCCGCGCTCTCCAGCCCCCGCTCGCCGTGGTCCTCGCGGGGGCGCGTGGCCACGGCCGCCAGCATCTGGACAACATCCGGCGGCTCCAAGAGAGAGGGCGCGTCCGGCTCGCGGGGATCTGCGAGTTGCGGCCGCTCAACGGGCAGGAACTGGATGGCCTCGGCCGCCCGGAGCAGTCCACGGACTTCGCGGCCCTGCTGGAGTCCACCCGGCCCGACCTCGCCGTCGTCTGCACTCCCATTCACACCCACACCCGCCTGGCGCTGACCGCCGCCGAACGCGGAGTCCATCTGCTGCTGGAGAAGCCGCCCGCACCGTCCTGGGCCCAGTTCCGGCGGATCGCGGACGGTGTGGCCGAGGCCGGGGTGAGCTGCCAGATCGGCTTCCAGGCGCTCGGCTCCCATGCCGTCCCCGCCGTACGCGAACTCCTCGCCGACGGTGCGATCGGCAAGCCTCTGGGCATCGGTGCGGCCGGGGCCTGGGCGCGGGACGAGTCCTACTACCGCCGCGCCCCGTGGGCGGGTCGCCGCCGCCTGGACGGTGCGGACGTGCTCGACGGTGCCCTCACCAACCCGCTCGCACACGCCGTCGCCACCGCGCTCGCGATCGACGGCTCCACCCGGGGCGAGGACGTGGCCTCGGTGGAGACGGAACTCTTCCGCGCCAACGCCATCGAGGCCGACGACACCTCCTGCGTACGGATCACCACCGCCCGCGGGAGCATCGTCACTGTCGCGGCGACGCTGTGCGCTGAGCAGCCCGGCGAGCCGTACATCGTCGTCCACGGCAGCAGCGGGCGGATCACCTACTGGTACAAGCAGGACCGCGTCCGGCTGCACCGCGCCGGACACGAGCCCGCCGAGTTCACATACGGCAGGACGGATCTGCTGGAGAACCTCGTCGCGCATCTGGCCGGGCAGGCCGGGCTGCTGGTACCGCCCGCGGCGACGGGCGCGTTCATGCGGGTGGCCGAGGCTGTCCGGCAGGCGCCGGATCCCGTCGCGCTGCCGCCCGGCGCCTGGCGGAGCCTGCCGGGTGAGCCGGCGCAGCGGCGGGCCGTACGGGGCATCGACGGGCTGGTCGCGGCCTCGGCCGACACCCTCTCCCTCTTCTCGGAGCTGGGCGCCTCCTGGGCGCTGGGCCCCGCCCCTTCCTCCCCGTCCTCCGCGAGGTGACCGCATCGTGCCCACATCACGGACGTCGAAGACGCATACGGAGCTCGTGCTGCGCTGCGAGGGCCGGCCGGTCGCCCGGTATGTGTTCCGGCCGCAACTGGCCGGGCGGCTCTCCCCACGGCCGTACTTGCACCCGGTCAGCACGCCGGCCGGCACCCTCGTCACCGAGCTGAGTCCGGCCGACCACACACACCACCTCGGCGTCGGTGTCGCCGTTCCCGACGTCGAGGGGCACAACTTCTGGGGCGGCCGCACCTTCGTGCGCGGCCGGGGCCCCACCGAGCTGGACAATCACGGGGCCCAGCTGCACGGGGAGTTCACGGCGTGCGGCGAGGACGGCTTCGCGCAGCAGCTGAGCTGGGTGGCCGACGGGCGCGAACTGCTGCGGGAGCGGCGCACCGTCGCCGCGCTCGGGCTGGGCAGGGAGGCGTGGGCGCTGGACTTCGGCTTCGCGCTCACCAACGCCACCGGCCGCCCGCTCTCGCTCGGCAGCCCCGCCACCAACGGCCGCCCCGGCGCCGGGTACGGCGGCTTCTTCTGGCGCGCCCGCGCGGGGACGGAGGCGCCCCGGGTGTGCACGGCAGCCGACGAAGGTGAGGACGCGGTGCACCAAAGCCGTGCTCCGTGGCTCGCGCTCGCCGGGGCGGACTGGACGCTGGTGTTCGCCGGGGCGACGGGGCGCACGCGCGAGGACCCGTGGTTCGTCCGGAGCTCCGACTACCCGGGCGTCGGCTCGTCGCTGGCGCACCGGACGCGGCTGGCCGTCGCGCCGGGCGGCACCGTCGAGCGCCGTATCGTCACCGTCGTCGCCGACGGGCGGCTCGGTACGCAGCGGGCTGCCGCGCTCGTCCGCCAGGCTCTCGCCGCGGCCACGGCCCGGAGCAGGGCGGTGGACGCATGAGCGGCCCGCTGCCCTGGACGGCCGATCTCGGCGACGGCACCTACCGCAATCCGGTCCTCAACGCGGACTGGTCCGACCCCGATGTGGTCGCGGTCGGCGACGACTTCTATCTGACCGCCTCCAGCTTCGGCCGCTCCCCCGGGCTGCCTCTCCTGCACTCCCGCGACCTCGTCAACTGGACGCTGCTGGGGCATGCCCTGGAACGGCTGGAACCCGAGGCGGCGTTCACCGCGCCGCGGCACGACTGCGGTGTGTGGGCACCGTCGATCCGCCACCACGACGGCCGGTTCTGGATCTTCTGGGGCGATCCCGATCACGGCGTCTTCCAGGTCAACTCGGCCAGGGCGACCGGGCCGTGGACACATCCGCAGCTGGTCAAGGCGGGCAGAGGGCTCATCGACCCGTGTCCGCTGTGGGACGAGGAGACCGGTGAGGCCTATCTGGTGCACGGCTGGGCCAAGTCCCGCTCCGGGATCAAGAACCGGCTCACCGGGCACCGGATGCGGCCGGACGGCAGCGGGCTGCTCGACGAGGGCAAGGTGATCGTCGACGGCGACCGCATTCCCGGCTGGTTCACCCTGGAAGGCCCCAAGCTCTACCGGCACGACGGCTGGTACGTCATCCTCGCCCCGGCCGGTGGCGTGGCGACCGGCTGGCAGGGTGCCCTGCGCGCCCGGGACTTCTTCGGCCCCTACGAGGAGCGCGTCGTCCTCTCCCAGGGGCGTACCAGCGTCAACGGCCCGCACCAGGGCGGCTGGGTGCGCACCCGGGCAGGCGAGGACTGGTTCCTGCACTTCCAGCAGCGCGGCGCCTACGGGCGGGTCGTCCACCTCCAGCCGATGCGCTGGCGGGACGACGG
The DNA here is from genome assembly GCF_050936705.1 of Streptomyces sp. CA-250714. NCBI lineage: Bacteria > Bacillati > Actinomycetota > Actinomycetes > Kitasatosporales > Streptomycetaceae > Streptomyces > Streptomyces sp. CA-250714. The sequence goes on from NZ_JBNJMI010000002.1 coordinate 591,540, forward strand.
CTGGCCGGAGTTGGGCGAGGACGGGGAGCCCGTTCTCGTGCACCGCAAACCGGATCTGCCCGCGCGGCCGGTGTCCGCCCCCGCCACCGACGACGCCTTCGCGCAGGGCCGGTTCGGTCCCCAATGGCAGTGGACCGCCAATCCGCACGGCGACTGGACGGCACCCGGCACCGGCGACGGGCTGCGGCTGCGCTGCGTACGCGGCGACGACGTACGGGATCTGCGGCGGCTGCCGCATGTGCTGACGCAGCGGCTCCCGGCGGCGCTCTTCTCCGCCGAGGTGGAGCTGGCGCTGCACCGCGCGGAGTCGGGCGCGCGCGCCGGGCTGGCGGTGCTGGGCGACGCGTACGCCTGGATCGGGCTGGAGCGCGGTGCCGACGGCACGGTCCTGCTGGTGCACCGGTTCGCCGAGCAGGCCGCGGACACCGAGCGGGACGCCGCTCACTCACGGCCCGCACCGAACGGCACGGCACGGCTGCGGGTCGAGGTCTCCGAGGGGGCCCGCTGCCGCTTCTTCGCCGATACGGGCGACGGGTTCCGGCCCTCGGGGCTGGTCTTCGCAGCGACACCGTGGCGTTGGGTCGGTGCCCTGCTGGGCCTGTTCGCCGCCGCGCCGTCCGGTGCGGGGGATGCCGGGACCGCTCTGTTCACGCAATTCCGGACCACCGGATCCATGGACCTTCAGCGACCTTCAGCCAAGGAGAGCCGCCCATGAGCAGCATCCGTAACAGCAGCATCCGCAGCAGCAGAGCCCGCAGCGGCGGAGGACGCCGCCGTACGAGCGCCGTGCTCGCCCTGAGCACCGTTCTCGCGCTGACCGCCACCGCCTGCGGTGACGACGGCAGCGGTGCCGCGGGCGACCGGGGCAAGGAGGGCTCCGGCAAGGGCGAGATCACCTTCTGGGACAACAACGGTGGCGTCCGCACCGAGGTCTGGAAGAAGATCATCAAGGACTTCGAGCGGAAGCACCCCGACATCGAGGTCAAGTACGTCGGGATTCCCGCCGAGAGCGTCCAGTCGAAGTACGACACCGCCATCCAGGGCGGCGGCCTGCCCGACGTCGGCGGGGTGGGTATGGCGATGCTCTCCGGGATCTCGGCGCAGGGAGCGCTGGAACCGCTCGACAAGCGCGTCAAGGACAGCGCGCTCCAGGGCAAGCTGAACCCCGGCATGGTCGAGAGCATCCGGGCCTCCGGCGACGGCAAGCGGATGTACACGGTGCCGACCTCGGCCAACAACGGCACGCTGTGGTACCGCACCGACATGTTCAAGGCCGCCGGGCTGGACGCGCCCACCAGTTGGCCGAAGTTCTACAAGGCCGCGAAGGAGCTGACCGACACCTCCAAGAACACCTTCGGCTACACCATCCGCGGCGGCGAGGGTTCCATCGCACAGGCGCTGGACGCGATGTACGGCCAGTCCGGCATCACCTCGTTCTGGAAGGGCGACAAGACGACCGTCAACGCGCCGGAGAACGTCAAGGCGCTGGAGAAGTACGTCGGCCTGTACAAGAAGACCACCCCGTCCGCCGACGTCAACAACGACTTCAAGAAGATGGTGGCCCAGTGGGACAGCGGCAGGATCGGCATGCTGAGCCACAATCTGGGCTCCTACCAGGACCATGTGAAGGCGCTCGGCAAGGGCAAGTTCCGCGGGATACCGAACCCGACACTCGCCGACGGGACCCGGGTGCAGGTCTCCAACCCGGTGGACGGTCTCGGTCTGTTCAAGAGCAGTAAGAACAAGGCGGCGGCCTGGAAGTTCATCGAGTTCGCCGCCTCGCACAAGGCCAACAGCCAGTGGAACGAGTCGGCAGGCGCCATCCCGGCGAACACCGAAGCCGCCGAGGACGAGTGGGTCCAGCGGGCCGAGCCGACCAGGCTGGCGGCCGAGGCACTCAACGACAGTTCCGTCAAGATCGTGCAGCTGCCCTACCACCTGCCCGACTGGAACACCATCAGCAAGGCCGACAACGAGCCCGACCTGCAGAAGGTGCTGCTCGGAAAGATGTCGTCCAAGCAGTTCCTGGACAGCCTCGCCGACCAGCTCAACAAGGCACAGGCCGAGTGGAAGAAGCAGCGGAGGTGACAGCCGTCCGGCCACCCGGCCGGACGGTGGTAGCCCTCGCGGGTGACTCCACCGCCGCCCAGAAGTACACCGACGCGGTCCCCGAGAGCGGCTGGGGCATGGCGCTCCCCTTCTTTCTCCACAGCACAGTGCTGGTGACCAACCACGCGGTGAACGGCCGCAGTTCGAAGAGCTTCCTGGACGAGGGGCGGCTGCCTCCCGTGCTGAACGAGCTCGGCTCCGGCAGCCATGCGGGCCCTGGCCGAGGAGGAAGGTGTGCCGCTCCTCGACATCCAGGCGCTCTCGCTCGCCCTGTGGCAGCGGCTCGGCACCGAGGCGACGAAGGGGTACTTCAACTGGACCGCCACCGAACAGGACAACACGCACTTCGGCCCGCCGGGCGCCATCGCGGTGGCCCGGCTGGTGGCCCGGCAGCTCGCGGAACGCGGGGTGCTCTCCCCGAGCCAGGTGCGCCGCTTGGCCGACGAGCTCCCCGCGTCCTGGATCACCTGGCCCGAAGCGCGGGTACCTCACCCCTAACGGCCAGGTCCAATCTCCTCAACGGTCGCCCTGTCGTCCGCCGCGAGGGCGTCGGCGCCCTCGGCTGATCGCGGTACCCGCCACTCGCCCGCCCGGCTCGGAGGGGAGCCCGGCGGGCCCGCCCCGGGCGCCGGATAATGCCGGGCATGGATCTGCGCCCGGAACTCCTGCCGCCGCCCGTGGACCGGCAACGGCTGGAGGCGACATGCCATGAGATCGACCGGATCGCGGACCTCATCGCCCGCGGCGGAGCGGCGGACGACGCCGTCGCCGCCTTCAACACGACGACCGGGCACGCCTACACGCCTCTGGACTTCGCCGGATACCACGGGTCGCGTTCTGTAGAGGACTTCGCACGCGAAGCCGCCCGCCCCGCACGGCCGAAGGTGCCCGGCATCACGCGCGACGAGTTGGTGGAAATCGTCCGGAGAGTCCTGTCCTGCGACCCCGACAGCGACTACTACCTGCGGCTCTTCGACGTCAACGTGCCCCATCCGCGAGCGGTCGGCCTGATCTTCCACCCCCCGGCTGAACTGCGGGACGCCTCCGCGGAGTCGATCACCGACGCGGCCCTGGAGTACCGCGCGATCGCGTTGTGAGCCCAGGTACGGAAGCGTCACCACACGGGTTCCCCACCGCCACCCGACGCGGTCCATGCGCCGGGCGCGTTCGGCGGCACTACCGGGGCCCAGTCCCGGATGCTCACGACGCGGACGCCCGGGGTGCTGTAGTACGGATCCGCGGCCATGATCGCGTCCAGTTCGGTGCGGGGTACGTCGAAGATCAGTGCCGCGCCGCTGTCGTCCGCCCACGGTCCGGCAGCGACGATTCTCCCTTCGGCGTGCAGCCGGGCAAGCCGCTCCCGGTGGGCGGGGCGTGCGGCCAGGCGTTCCGGGTGGCCGGTGAAGGCGAGTTCGAGAATCAGCATGTCGCCGACGGTACGGTCGAGGCGTGACCAGGTCTGTATCGGTTGATACACCCGAACAGTGGCGCGCGCTGGGCCGCATCCCCTTGCTGGCCTCCCTCCCGGACGCCACGTTGCGGCAGTTGTGGCACCAGTCCGTACCGCACTCAGCACCGACCGGGCAGCTGCTGCGCACCGCGGGAGATCCCGCAACGCATCTCCTCCTGCTGGTGCGGGGACGGGTGGCAGCCTCGACGACGACAAGCTCCGGGCGGGTGATCCGGTTCGGGGAGTGGCCGGCGCCCTGCGCGCTGGACAAGATCGCGGTCATCGACGGGGCGGGGCACACCGCAACGCTCACCGCGCTCACGCCCTGTGCCGTACGGAGCCTGCCGCGCGACCGGTTCCTGGGTCTGGTCGAGGACGTCGGCTCGGTGCGGACACATGTGCTGCATGTCCTCGCCGGGTACGCCCGCAGGCAGCAGCAACAGCTGGCGGCGACAGCCACGCTGCCCGCGGAGGCCCGGCTGTCGGCCTGGCTGCTGGAGCGGGCCGCCGGCGTGCCCGGCTGTCGGGTGCCACTTCCCGGCGGCCAGCAGGCGCTCGCGGATCTGCTGGGCGTCACCCGTGTCACCGTCAACCGTGCACTGGCCCGGCTCCGGCGCGACGGGGTGATCGAGGTGCGGGACCGCATCATCACCGTTCTCGCCCCGGAACTGCTGCAACTGCGCGCTCAGGGCTGACCGGCCGGCCTGTCGGCTCTCGGCGGGAGGGGGTGACGGGCGTCAGGGCTCGTCGGCGATCCATGCCCAGAGGCGTTCGCCGAGTACGACGTCGTGCGGCAGCCGTTCCAGCTCTCGCGCGTCCGCGTGCACGCCCTGCCGGGCGAGGGTGTCGGCCAGGTGGGTCCAGTGAGCGGTCGCCGCGTCCTCGTATGACTCGCCGTCGACCGGCTCGTCCGGGCCGACCACCATCCGGGCGGTCTCCTCCACGTCCTCGACCGAGATCCACGCCCGGATACCGGCCTGCTGCTCGTCCACTCCGCCACCGTGCAGCATGGAGCTCCAGCCCCGGTCGTCGAGCAACGTCTCGCTGCGGCCGTCCGCGAGTACGGCCTCAAGTCGTGCCGAGACCGACAGGGAGCGGGCGTCCGTGCCGGTGCCGCTCATCTCGACGTGGGTGACGAGGCGGGTCACAGCAGTCATACCGGCCTCCCCTCAGTTCGTCCGTGCCCAGCCCGGGCCGGCTCCTCGTGGACGTTGTCGGACCAGCTCAGAGTACGGAGAGGGGGCGGCGGGCGAAGGAGGCGGGGGCTTGCGCCGTTTCAGCTCGGCGGAGGTGCCGAGGAACCCCGTACGACCACAAGAGTGCCGAGCCGCACACGCTGCTCCTCCGCTCCGGCACCGCGGTTCGCACCGTCACGCCGCTCCAGCACCATCCGTACCGCGCTGCGGCCAGTTCCTCGTAGGGGACGTGCACCGTGGTCAGCCCGGGGGCGAGTTCGCGGGAGACCGGGATGTCGTCGAAGCCCACCACCGAGATGTCGCCGGGGACCCGCAGCCCCGCTTCCCGCAGCGCCTCCAGGACCCCGAGCGCGACCATGTCGGTCGCGGCGAAGACAGCGCTGAAGCCGGGCCCGGCGCGGTGTTCCGTCAGCAACTCCCGCATGCCGCGCAGTCCGCCCGCGCGGGTGAAGGGCGTATCGACGACCAGCCCGGGATCGGGCGCCAAGCCGTAGGACTCCAGGACGCGACGGTATCCGGCACGGGGTGTTCGGCTCGGCGGTCGTTGTTCGAGACTCTGGTCATACGGAGGCGCCCGGGGGCGGCGCGGTGCTGTGCCGTTCCACGAGCCGGGTGGGCAGTTCGGTCCTGACGCCCGGCGGCATGCGCCCCTCGCGGATCCGCAGCAGCTGCCGCAGCGCGGTCGCCGCCATCTCGCCGAGCGGCTGCCGTACGGTCGTCAGCGCGGGTGTCACCCACTCCGCCTCCGGCAGATCGTCGAAGCCGACAACGCTCACATCCCGCGGCACCCGCAGCCCCAGCGCGGCCAGCGCTTGATAGACACCCAGCGCCATCGGATCCGAGCAGGCGAAGACCGCCGTGGGCGGTTTCTCCAGCGCGAACAGCTCATGGGTGCGTTCGCGGGCCAGGTCGGTGGCGAAGTTGGCGTAGCGGACGTATTCGGGGCGCGGGCGCAGCCCGGCCGCTGTCAGGGCGGCGCGGTAGCCGGCCACGCGGGCGCCGCTGCACTGTTTGCGGCGGTAGCCGCCGATCACGGCGATCCGGATGTGCCCGAGCGCCAGCAGATGCTCCACCGCGCTGCGTGCGCCCCGCTCGTTGGCCGCGCGGACGGCGAGGACGCCGGGCGGCGGGTCGGCGACCGGGTCGATCATGGCGTAGGGGATCCTGTGCTGTTCGAGCCAGGCGTGGTGGGTGGGGGTCAGCTCGGCCAGGTTGAACAGCACGCCCGAGGTGCCGCGCAGTGCCAGTCTGTCGAGCCAGCCGCGCTCGGGTCTGCCGCCCCGGGTACGGGTCAGTCCTGCCGAGACCATCACCTCCAGGCCCGCTTGGTGTGCTGCCTCTTCCACGCCCCGCAGCACGGCCCCCGACCAGGTGTTGTCCAGCGAGTGCACCACCAGGTCGACGACCGGCGGCGGCTGCCGCGGGGTGAGGCGCGGCCGGCGCACATAACCCAGCGCGTCCAGTGCCTCGGTGACCCGGCGGCGGGTGTCGGGGGCGACGTCCTCGCGGCCGTTGACCACCTTGGAGGCCGTCGGAATCGAGACGGCCGCCGCACGGGCCACCACGGCGAGAGTGGGTCCCGCCGGTCCGGGTTCGGTGCGCGTCATTCTCGCTCTCCTCTTCTCCCTTTCCGCGCACGGGAATCGGCACACGCGCAATTCCGGGGCGCACGCGGAAAGCGGACAGCTGGGCGAACGCACCTCACATTACGGCGGCTGCGGTTTTCGTTGAAGTCCTGGAAACGGTCCAGAAATTCTCCTTGACCGGTATTTCGAACCGGTCGAAATTTCGGTCGACATCAACGGACAACGCGGCCAATCCGGAACAACGGAGAGGGCCCGGACCGGACCCGCCGGACAACCGGCCTAGGCCTCCAACACATAGGCGAGGGTGCCGAAACCGAGTTCGTCGTACCCCCCACTGTTGGGGCCGAAGTCGCCACCACCGCCCTCGGGGCTCTGCTTGCGGGCGATCGCCGAGATGTTCGGCGTCGCGTGGCCCTTGCGATAGTGGTAGTGGTGGTAGACCCGCTCCCAGACGGGGCGGGCCTGGCCGCGGCCAGCGGCGGAGATGACGGTCTGCTGCATGGGCTTGCAGTTCTGTCCGCTGCCCCACTCGTAGGTGCGGAACGGCACGTCTGAGCCGGAGTTGTACTTGGCGACGTATTCGCACGCCTTCATGAAGCGGTTGTCGTCGGCGCCGTACAGGTCGGTGCCCTGTTTGTGGGCCATTTCGCAGATGGTGCCCATCAGACCTATGCCCATGACGGTGTGGCCCTGGTCCCGGCCGCTCTCCTGCCACTGGGCGAGCCCGCCGTCGTGCAGGAAGGGCACCGCGTGCGCGAGGGAGCCGTTGCCCTCGCCGTTGTGGAAGTAGTCGACTGCCTGGTCGAACTTGGCCTGGTCGTCGTTGAGGATGCCGATGGCCATGACGGCGGCCATGTTGCACAGGTCCCAGTTCGCCCAGTAGTTGGTGATGCAGGCGCCGTTGTGGTTCTTGAGGAAGTGGTCGCACAGCGGGTAGAAGACGCGGGCCATCATGTCCTGGAAGCGGCCCAGGTCGAAGCCGTCGTAGCCGCGCATGATCTCGGCGGCGTTGGCGAACTGATAGCCGTAGATACCGGACGCGAGGAACCGGTCGGCGTTGCCCGTGACCTCCTTGAGCTTGCCCGACCAGGCGTTGAGGATGTCCCGCGCGGTGTCGGCGTGCGCCGTGTCGCCGCTGACCTTCCAGCGCAGGGCGTTCTGGTAGGCGGCGTGGATGTCCTTGTAGAGCTGGGGGTAGTTCGACCCGGCGCCGCCGCGGACGACGGTCTCCAGCGGCCTGGGCGTCCATCCGGCCGCGGAGTGTGCGTTGGCGGTCAGCCGCTCCCAGCCGCTCTTCCAGGGCTCCGTACCCGCCTTCACCTTCTCGGCCATGCGCGCGAAGTCGTCGGCGCTGTGCAGCATGCCGGGGTGGGCGAGCGCTGCCGCCTTGGCCTTCGCCCCGGCCTTCGTTGCGCCGCTGTCCACGGTGGCGGCGTAGGTGATTCCGGGGACGGCGAGCACGCCCGCACCGAGTGCGGTGCCCTTGAGGAGGCGGCGACGGCTGAGCGCGGCGTCGTGGGGGGACCGGTGTGCGTTGTCTCTGCGGTTCATCGGGGTTTCGCTCCACGTGTGGGGGGTGGGGGGATCGAAGGGCGACGGTAACCGTCTTCGGCCGCGTTGACGAACCGGGCGGGCGGGATCCGAAACTTTCGAGTTTCGGATGCGACAACGGCTGGCCGACGACGAGGTGCTCGTCACCGGCTGAGGCTGCCCACCGGTGGACGCGGCGGTACTGGCGGCCGCCGCCCAGGTTGGGAGCTGTGCCGCATACCGGCCGGTCGGTCAAGGGGCTGGTCACGCCCGCCTGCTGGGAGCGGGGGCCGGCTTTCTCCTCGGCCGCCGATGCCAACGCGGTGCCGGCCAACTCGCCGCTGTACAGGCTGACCGCGCGGGCGTGAGCGGTGCACGTCGATCTGTTCGGGCCGGGTCGGGCCCCGCGCTGCTGCTCGTCCACGGCTGCGGCGGCGACGCACCCGAGCGGGCACCCCGCGCTCTGCTGGGCCGCGGAGGGCCGCCGCGTCCTGGTGCCGGAGCTGCGTGGGCACGGCCCGTACGCCACCGGGCGGGGACATCTGGTCCCCGCGGGGGCTTCGCCGTCGACCTGGCCGTGCTCGTACGACGATCTGGAGGCAGCCCCGTCACAGCCCGCGTCGCCGGGAGTCGGCGACGGGGATCCCGAAGTCCGGTGTGCCGTCGGAGTTCCAGCGCAGGGGCTGGACGCGGGTGTGCCGGTTGGGGTCGTTCAGCGGGTCGCCCTCGATCTCCTTGTACTGCCGCGCGTGGTAGACGAGCAGGTCGGTCTTCCCGTCCTCGGCGACGGTGAAGCAGTTGTGCCCCGGCCCGTACTGGCTCGTCGTGTCGTTGCTGGTGAAGACCGGCTCGGGGCTCTTCGTCCAGGAGGCGGGGTCGAGCAGGTCGGCGTCGTCCCGCGCGGTGAGCAGCCCCATGCAGTAGTTGGCGTCGGTTGCGCTGGCGGAGTAGGTCATGAAGACCCGCCCGTTGCGCTGGAGCACGAACGGCCCCTCGTTGACGGCGAAGCCGATGGTCTCCCACGCCAGCTCGGGCCGCGAGAGCCGCACTTGCGGGCCCGTGATGCTCCAGGGGCTGTCCATCGCGGCGAGGTACACGTCGGTGTTGTTGTTCTGGGAGGGGTCGTGCTGGGCCCAGGCGAGATAGCGGGTGCCGCGGTGCACGAAGGTGGTGGCGTCCAGGGAGAAGCTGTCCCACTGGGTCTCGATGCGGCCCTTCTCGGTCCAGGTGCCCCGGAACGGGTCGGCGGAGGTGTTCTCCAGTACGTACGGGCGGATCGCCCACTGGTCCTGGGAGCTTCCGGCGGCGAAGTAGATGTACCAGGCGCCGTCGATGAAGTGCAGCTCCGGCGCCCAGATGTGGTTGGCCATCTCACCGCTGTCGTGCGCTCGCCAGAGCACCTTCTCCTGCGCCTTCGCGAGCCCGTTGATGGTGCGGGAGCGGCTCAGCACGATGCGGTCGTACTCGGGCACGGTCGCGGTGAAGTAGTAGGAGCCGTCGGTGTGCCGCATGATGAGGGGGTCGGCGCGCTGCCGTACGAGGGGGTTGGCGTAGCCGGGGGCGGCGGCGCCGGACGGGGCGCCCGCCGCGCGGGCCGCTCCGGTGGTGCCGAGCGCGGCGAGCCCGATCCCGGCGGCCGTACCGACCGCTCCCTTCAGTACGGTTCTGCGGCTCTTCACGTAGGTCACTCCTCCGAAGGGGGTCGCGGGTCGGTCGGGACATTACGGTCCGCCCGGGGCGAGGTCAGCGGCGTGCGACGAACCCGAAAATTTTCGGTGCCTGCGGTGCCCGCAGTTTCGGCCCGGGGAGTTGCCCCCCTCGACGGCCGTACGCACCCGCACCAGCCGGGCCGCCGGTGCGCTCGGCAGCATGACGTGCACCCCTCCCCGTCCGGCGTCAGCCGCACCTCCCCCTCCGGGAAGCGCCGGCCGGTCACGCTCGCCCGCGGAACAGCCCCGGGTCGCCGAGAGCCGCACCGCGGAATCCGCACACCGCCGGGCGCGGTGCACCCGCCGTACGTAAGCGGCGTACGGCAGCCCTCTCAGGCGGAAGACTCCGCGCTGTGCGCCTCCATCGCCCGGGCCAGTGCGCCCGGCAGGGCCGCCTCGTGCAGGATGCCGAGGGTCTGCGTGGCGCGGGTCAGGGCGACGTAGAGGTCGCTCGTGCCGAACTCGGCGGGCTCGACGACCAGGACGCGGTCGAATTCGAGGCCCTTGGCCTGGCGCGGGGCGAGCAGCACGAGGTGCTGGGTGAGGTCCGGTTCGGCGCCCGCGACCACGCCGGGCAACTGGGCGGCCAGCGCCTCGTGCAGGCGGCGAGGTGCGATGACGGCGAGCCGCCCCTCCTCGGGGATCTGCTCCCGCGCCGCCTCGGCAACCACGGCCGCCAGGTCGCCGGATGCCTGCCGGGCCCAGGGGCGGGTGCCCGTGGAGCGGACCGAGGAAGGCGGCTCGAAGCCGGGATGCCGGTCGCGGACGACTGCCGCGGCGAGCCCCATGATCTCGGCGGGGGTGCGGTAGTTGACGCCGAGCCGGTTGTGCTCCCAGCGGTCCTCCACATACGGCGCGAGGACGTCCTCCCAGGAGCCGACCCCCGCCTCTTCACCGGTCTGCACCGGGTCGCCGACCAGCGTCATGGAACGGGACGGGCAGCGCCGCATGAGCAACCGCCACGCCATCGGGGACAGCTCCTGCGCCTCGTCGACGATGATGTGCCCGAACGCCCAAGTGCGGTCCGCGGCGGCACGTTCGGCCGCCGTACGGTGGTCGGCCTCCTCGTGACGCTCGGCCATCCGCTCGGCGTCGATGATGTCGTGCGCGGCGAGAATCTCGGACTCGGCGTCCTCGAACTCGAACGACTCCGAACCGCGGGCGACTTCCAGCACACCCTGTGCGTACTCGATGCGCTCCTGGCGTTCGGCCTCGGCCGCCGCCCGCTGTGCGCTGTCGTCCTCGCCCAGCAGTTCGGCGGCCTCGTCGAGCAGCGGCACGTCCGCCGGGGTCCAGTCGGCGGGTGAGGTGACCGGGCGGCGGATCGCGGCGGCGTCCTCCTCGGACAGGTAGGTGGGTTCGGCCAGATAGTCGGCGACGAACTCCTCGGGCGTCAGCTCGGGCCACAGCTGCGCGATCGCCGCGTGCACCTCCGGGTTGGCGGCGACGGCCTTGCCGAGCTGCGCGACGTCGTCCGGGCCCAGCAGATTGGGGCCGCCGTAGGGGTCGGTGCCGATCCGTTCGACCAGCTGCGCGGTGAGCGCGTCGATGACGCGGAAGGCGAAGTGCGGGCGGGCGAGGTTGTGCTGGAGCCGGGTGGCGCGGGCGGCCTCGCGCGCCTCGTCCACGAGGTGCCAGTCGAGTACGAGATCCCCGTCGTCGTGCGGCACGACGATCGGCTCGCCCGGCTCGGGCACCTGCTGCCGGTCGCGTACGGCCAGCCGCAGCGCCTCGGCGATCTCGGCGCGGCCCTTCACCGCTGCGGCGCGGGGGCTGTCGGTGCCGCGTGCCTCGATGCCGGGGAACAGCTCGCCGAGCGTGGCCAGCAGCACGCCGGTCTCACCGAGTGAGGGCAGCACTTCGCCGATGTAGGAGAGGAACGCCGGGTTCGGGCCGACGATCAGCACGGCCCGCTTGGCGAGCAACTCGCGGTGCTCGTAGAGCAGGAACGCGGCCCGGTGCAGCGCGACAGCGGTCTTGCCGGTGCCCGGACCGCCCTCCACGACCAGGACGCCGGGATGCGGGGCGCGGATGATGCGGTCCTGCTCGGCCTGGATGGTGCGCACGATGTCGCTCATCCGGCCGGTGCGGGCCGCGTCGAGGGAAGCGAGGAGGACGGTGTCACCGGTGGGGTCCTCGTGCCCGGTGCGCTCCGCGTCACCCAGGTCGAGCAGTTCGTCGTGCAGTTCGGTGACCGTACGGCCGTTGGTGGTGATGTGCCGCCGCCGGCGCAGGCCCATGGGGGTGTGCCCGGTGGCGAGGTAGAACGGGCGGGCCACCGGAGCCCGCCAGTCGATGAGGATCGGCGTGCGCTCGGCGTCGTCCTCGCGAATGCCGATACGACCGATGTGGTACGAGGCGCCGTCGACACGGTCGATACGGCCGAAGCACAGCGATCCGTCCACGGCGTTCAGCGCGGCCAGCAGCCCCGAGCGCTCCGCGACGCGCACGTCACGCTCGATGCGCGCCTGCCGAGTGTTGCCGTCCGGCCGCTGCGCCTCCTCCACGGCCGACGCGGTCTGCCCACGCAGTGCGTCGACCCGCGCATAGAGGTGGTCGACGTATTTCTGCTCGTGTTGCAACTCAGCGCTTCCCCGGTTTGACAAAACGGCTCCCTGCCCGCTACATTCCTTCTCAGCAGCCCTTCTTTGAAGGGCTTTTTCTGTGTCGACACAGAAATACCGAGCATAGCCAAGGAAATCCCCGGCCCGCAATGCGGCACCGGGGATCCTTTATGTCAGGGCTCAGGGAGACAGGTTTATGTCAGGGCTCAGGGAGACGGGTCTCAGGCGAGCGCCTCCGCACGGCTGTCCCGCACGTGGTCCTCATGGGCACAGGCGTCGTCGATGCCGTACGTGTCCCATGCCGGAAAGGGATCATCGGCCGGGACGCTCTCGCCCTCGGCGAGTAGGCAGGCACTCAGCGCCGCCCGCAACGCCTCGGGGCGCAGCCCGGAGCCGATGAACACCAGCTCCTGCCCCCGCTCGGCATCCCCCTCCTCCCGGACACCGGCCGGCTCGAACCGGGCCACCGAGCCCGCCTGCGACCACAGTCCGCTGACGTGCGGGCGGTCGGCCAGCCAGAAGAATCCCTTGGAACGCAGCACTTGGCCGAATTCACCGCTGTCGAGTCCCTCGGTGACGAACGTCCACAGCCGCCCGGCGTGGAAAGGCCGGGAGGAGCGGAAAACCATGCTGGAGATTCCGTATTCCTCGGTCTCCGGTACATGGTCGCCATTGAGTTCCCGCACCCAGCCGGGGGCCTGCGAGGCGCGTTCGAGGTCGAACAGACCCGTGCCGAGAACATCGCGCGGATCCACCCGCCCGTGCTGCGCTGACACGATCCGGGCCACCGGGTTGAGCCGGGCGAGCGCCGCCCGCAACCGCTCGGCTGCCGCGGCGTCGACCAGATCGAGCTTGTTGAGGACGATGACGTCGGCGAACTCGACCTGGTCCGTCAACAGGTCGCTGACGGTCCGCTCGTCACCCTCGTACTGATCGAGCCCCCGCTCCACCAGCCCGTCGCCGCCCGCGAGTTCGGGGAGGAAGTTCGCCGCGTCGACGACGGTGACCATGGTGTCGAGCCGGGCGAGATCGCCGAGGGTGGCGCCGTCGTCGCGCGGGAAGGCGAACGTGGCGGCCACCGGCATGGGCTCCGAGATACCGCTCGACTCGATCAGCAGATAGTCGAAACGGCCCTCACGCGCGAGCCGGTCGACCTCCTCGAGGAGATCGTCGCGCAGGGTGCAGCAGATACAGCCGTTGGTCATCTCGACCAGGCGTTCCTCGGTCCGGGAGAGGGCGGCCTCACCGCCGCGGACGAGCGCGGCATCGATGTTGACCTCGCTCATGTCGTTGACGATCACCGCCACCCGGAGGCCCTGCCGGTTGCCCAGGACGTGGTTGAGCAAGGTGGTCTTTCCCGCGCCGAGAAATCCGGAGAGCACGGTCACGGGCAGCCGGTCGTACGGCACAGGTGCTCAGTCCTCCGGCCGCAGCAGGCCACGCTCATAGGCCTTGACCAGCCGCTGAGGCACCCGGTGGACCTTCCCGTCGACCGTGACGGGGACCAGCTGCTGCGTGTTGGCCTTCCACTGCGACCGGCGATGCCGGGTATTGCTGCGCGACATCTTCCGCTTGGGCACGGCCACGAGAAACCTCCTGATGTGGTGACGACCCCGGCAGGTTAATGGAAATGAGTTTCATGAGCAATTCATGCCGAGCCGTCGCAGGAGCCGCTGTCAGTGGCGGATGCGACGATGCGGGAGTTGTCAGCACGATCAGGAGGGCTGGATGGGTACTTGGGACGTCGGTCCGTTCGACAACGACGCTGCGGGGGACTTCTGCGCCGCCCTCGACGAGGCGAGCGCGGACGCGCGCGAGGGCATCGTCCGCGACACCCTCGCGCGTGTGGCCGGGACCCGCGACTACCTTGAGGCCGACGAGGCCGAGGAGGCCGTCGCGGCGGCAGCGCTGATAGCGGCACAGTGCCACGGCGGCCCCTCCGTCGACCGCTTCGACGGACCGGAAGAACCTCTCCCGGACCTCACCGGGCTGCGCTCGCTGGCCGTCCAGGCGCTCGACCGGGTCGTGTCGGAGCCGTCCGAACTCCCGGAGCTCTGGGACGACGCCTCGGACAGCACACCCTGGCGGGCGAGCATCGACGGGTTGCGGACCATACTGCTGCCCCAGGCGACAGCGGATCAGCACCTCTGACACCGCCTGCCCGGCCGGGCTCACGACCGGAAGGATGCGCTCAGGCCGCCGGGATATACGCCAGCCCGTGTGCGCCCGGCTCTCCCCGACGCGGGACCGACAGCGTGGTGAGCGGGCGCAGGGCGGCCAGATCCACCACCGTGACCGTCGAGGACACGACATTGGCGACGTAGGCCACCGAGCCGTCGGGAGACGAGGTGACGGTCAGTGGGAACTTCCCCACTGCGACCTGGCCGAGCAACTCCGCGTCGGCGTCCGCCCGTGAGTACACGTTGAGCACGCCGTCGGTCTGGGTCCCGAGCCCTCCCGCGCCGTCAGCCGGCGGTGCCATACGCAGTTCGCCGGTGAGCACCAGGCCCTGACTCGTGGTGTGGACGGGGAAGTTGACGCCCTGCGTCGGTAGCGTGCGGACGATCCGCGCCTGTGCCGTGTCGATCACCACGATGCCCGCGTCGTCCGGTGCCGGGGCGGAGAAATCGCCCTTCGGGGTCGCCACGAACACATACCGGCCATCGGGCGAGATGTCGATCCCCTCGCTGCCCGGCACCGGAACGCGGTCCAGCAGCTGTCCGGTGTCCAGTTCCACGACGGAGACGTACGGCGCTTCCTTGTTGGCCGCGTACGCGTGACGTCCGTCCGGTGTCACCGCGAACCAGTGCGGCCCGGGCGCCGCCACCGGGGTGCGGCGCAGCACCTCGCGGGAGCCGGGGTCGATGGCGAGCACCGCTCCGGGAGCGGAGTCGGTGGCTTCGACACTGGTGTAGAGCACATCGCGGTCCCGGTCCAGGACGAGACCGTGCGGTGCGTGCTCGGGGGTGAGGTCGATGACATCGATCACCCGCCGTTCGTCCGGGTCGATGACGGCGATCTCGTGGGCCCGTCCCGAGTTGTGGTGGTAGTAGCCGGAACGGTAGGTGATCGCGCAGTACAGCAGTCGGCGGGCCGGGTCGAAGCACAGCTCGTGGGGCTCGCTGGGCACCTCGACCGTGCCCAGTTCCTCGTATGTGCCGGCGGAGAAGAAGGACACAGTGGGCCCGCTCTGGCTCGCGACGGCCAAGAAGTCGTTGTTGGACATGATCAGCACTCTGCGGCAACGCGGCTGCGCAATCCAGTGCAAACTTCGCAACACGTCATTGCGTCATGCGCAACCCGGCGTTCGCTGGATGGGGGCGCCCCGTCAGGGGCGCGGGGAACTGCTCCCCCAGCCTCCGGCCGGGAGGTGCCCCCACAAGCCACCACGCGCCCGCAGACCGCGAGCGTCGGACAGGGGCACCCCCTCACCGGCCGGGCTGTGGGCGCCGGCATGGTGAGCGAGGGCCGCATGCGGATCGGCGCCGAGAGGGGTGTGATCGGTGTGCACGGTCGCGGCAGTCAGCCGAGGCACCGCGTGGATGAGGGCATGCTCCGCCTCGACGGCCAGCCTGTGCGCCGCCACGACCGTCAGGTGAGCGTCGACCACGATGTCGGCCTCCGCCCGCAACGCATGGCCGATCCACCGCATCCGCACCTGCCCCACGCCCCGGACACCCGGTACGGCGCGCAGTGTCGTCTCGGCGGTGGCGACCAGCGCCGGATCGACGGAGTCCATCAGCCGCCGGTAGACCTCCCGGGCGGCGTCCCGTAGGACGAACAGGATCGCGGCCGTGATCAGCAGGCCGATGACCGGGTCCGCGAACCGCCAGCCCAGCGCCGAGCCGCCCGCGCCCAGCAGCACGGCCAGCGAGGTGAAGCCGTCGGTGCGGGCGTGCAGTCCGTCCGCGACCAGGGCAGCCGATCCGATCCGCCGGCCGGTCCGGATGCGGTAGCGGGCCACCCATTCGTTGCCCACGAACCCGGCCAGCGCCGCGCCGGCGACCGCCCACAGGTGCGTGATGTCCCGGGGGTCGAGCAGCCGGTCGATCGCCGCCCACGCCGCCAGGGCCGCCGACGCGGCGATCGTGGTGACGATGAGGATGCCGGCCAGGTCCTCGGCCCGGCCGTAGCCGTAGGTGTAGCGGCGGTTGGCCGCCCGACGCCCCAGTACGAAGGCGATGCCCAGCGGCACCGCGGTCAGCGCGTCGGCGGCATTGTGGACCGTGTCGCCGAGCAACGCCACCGACCCGGACAAGGCGACGATCACCGCCTGCACGACCGTGGTCGCACCGAGGACGGCCAGCGAGATCCACAGCGTGCGCATCCCTTGCCGGGAGGTCTCCATCGCCGCGTCCACCTTGTCCGCCGCCTCATGGCTGTGCGGCTTGACCAGGTGGGCCAGTTGGTGGCGCAGCCGGGACAACCGGGAGGCGTGCGCGCCGTGCCGGTGCCCGGCACTGTGGCCGCCGTGGGCGTGGCTGTGGTGGTGCTCTCTCCCCTCCATGACGGTCACGGTGACACAGAAACCGCATTGCGGCTACAGCTGTCTTACATGCTCTGACCAGCTGCGATGCCTTCGCAATTAGCTCCACGCACGCGCGCCCCGTCAGGGGCGCGGGGAACTGCGCGAGCAACCACATCCCACCCGCAGCCCGCAAGCGACAGGCAGGGGCACCCCCTCACCGGAGCAGCTGAACGCCCCCGCAGCGCGCCACACCGGCGTCAGGGAGTCACGACAATCTTCCCGTGCACATGACCCTCCTGACTCATCCGGAACGCGTCGCCCAGCCGCGTGAGCGGAAACGTCTCCGCCACCCGCACCGTCAGCTTGCCCGTGTCGGCCAGGTCGGCCAGTGCGGTCAGGTCGCTGCTGCTGGGACGCACCCACATCCACTGGCCGCCCGACTCCGTCACCGTGTTGTCCGCGATCGAGGCGTGCCGGCCGCCCTCGGCCAGGACGGCCAATGTGGCGTCGAGGACGCCCCCGACGAAGTCGGCCACCACGTCGGCGCCCTTCGGCGCGATGTCGCGCACCCGGTCGGCGAGCCCCGCACCGTAGGCGACTGGTTCGGCTCCGAGTTCGCGCAGCCGGTCGTGGTTGGCCGTCGAGGCGGTGCCGATGACGCGGGCGCCGAGGGCGCGGGCGATCTGCACGCCGAGTGAGCCGACTCCGCCGGCCGCGTTGTGGATCAGCACCGTCTCGCCCTCGCGGGTGCCGAGCCGGGTGAGTGTCTGGTACGCCGTCAGACCGGCCAGCGGCAGTCCCGCCGCCTGCTCCCAGGACAGCGAGGACGGCCGGCGGGCCAGGCAGCGGACCGGCACGCTGACGAACTCGGCGAACGTCCCGCCGTGCACATAGTCCTTGCGGGCGTAGGCCATCACCTCGTCCCCGACGGAGAACTCGGGTGCGTCGATGCCGACCCGCTCGACGACCCCCGCGACGTCCCAGCCGGGCACGACGGGAAAGACCGTGTCCATCAGGTCCCGCAGCCCGCCCGACATGATCTTCCAGTCGACGGGGTTGACCGCCGCGCACCGCACCCGGACGAGCACCTCCCCGGGCCCCACCTTCGGCAGCGGCTGCCGTGTCGCGGACAGCACCTCCGTGCCGCCGAACCGGTCGTAGGTCATCGCCTGCATCGTGGCGCCGGTGGAGTTGCCGTCGGCCATGGTCGTCGCTCCCTTTCGGTCGATCTCGGGCAACAGTGCGGGTCACAGGAGTACGCATGCGTCCCGTACTCCACCCCTAACCCACTGCGGTGATACGTAACGCCGTTCCCCCGGCCGGAAGCGCCGTGCGGGGAAGGGCGGAAGGGTCGTGCGGGAAGGAGGCGGATGGCCGAGCTCTGGGACGTGATCATCGTCGGAGCCGGCTCGGCGGGCGGCGTACTGGCGAACCGGCTGAGCGAGGACCCGGGACGTTCGGTGCTGCTGCTGGAGGCGGGCCCCGACTACGGCACCCGGGCCGCGGACCAGCCGTACGACGTCGCACTGAGCCCCGCCTCGACGCACACGCACGACTGGGGGTACCGGAGCGAACCCGACCCTCTCGGCCACAGCGTGGAGCTGCCGCGCGGCAAGCTCGTGGGCGGGTCGTCGGCGATCAACTCGGCGATCGCGCTGCGCGGCGCTCCGGCCGACTACGACTTCTGGGCACGACAGGGCGTACCCGAGTGGTCGTATCCACTGCTGCTGCCCTACCTCCGCCGTGTGGAGACCGACCTGGATTTCGGCAGGCACCCCTGGCACGGCGCGCACGGCCCGGTGCCCGTCGGCCGGTACGCGGAGCAGGCGCTGACCCCGGTGCAGCGGGCCTTCCTGGAGTCCTGCGCCTACGACGGCCGGCGTCGCACGCCGGACCACAACGCGCCGGACGGGCTGGGCGCGGGTCCGGTGCCGGTCAACCGGCGCCGTGGCGTACGGCAGAGCACCGCGCTGACCTATCTCGCCGCTGCCCGTGGCCGCTCCAATCTGACGGTGCGGGGTGGTGTCACGGTCGACCGGGTGCTGCTGCGCGGCAACCGCGCGATCGGGGTGCGGCTCGCCGACAGCGCGGGCACGGCTGTGCACGCCGAGCGGGTGGTGCTGGCCGCCGGCGCCTACGGCAGCCCGCTGCTGCTGATGCGCTCGGGCATCGGTCCGGCCGCGCATCTGCGGCAGACGGGCATCGAACCGCTGGTGGACCTGCCCGGTGTCGGCGGCAACCTCCAGGACCATCCGACGGTGACCCTGGAGTACGCCGTCACGGGCGTGCCCGTGCGGGCGAACGATCCGGTGCTCCAGACCTTCCTCGTCCTCCCCGACCACCACATCTTCCCCGAAGGGCCGCACCCGGCGGAGGACGGCGGCGCGACGCTCAATGTGTTCGTCGCCGTACTCCGTCCACGCTCACGAGGGCGGCTGTGGCTGCGCTCGTCCCATCCGGACGATCCGCCGCACATCGACCCGGCGCTGCTGCGCGAGGAGGCCGATCTGCGTCAGATGACGGCGGGCGTACGGATCGCGCGGCACCTGATGGACACCCCGCCGCTCGCCGATCTGCTGGGCGGCGAACGCGTCCCCGGCCGGGACACCCATGGCGACGACGCCGTGGCGGACGCCTGCCGCCGTCTCGTCGCCGGGTACCAGCACGCGGCGGGAACCTGCCGGGCGGGACGTGCGGCCGACCCCGAGGCCGTGGTCTCCGCCTCGGGGGCCGTCCATGGCACCGAGTGCCTGTATGTGATCGACGCCTCGGTGATGCCGACCCTCCCCGGCGCCAACACCAACCTGACCACCATGGCCCTCGCGGAGCTGTGCGCTGCTCAGCTGTCCGGGGTGCTGTGAGGGGTCCGGGTGCGGTAGGAGTGCCCTAGTTCCGGGCCGAGTGCGAAGTAGTGGCGGAAGTTGTAGAGGAGCGGGCTCCAGGCGGCGGGGTCGACGTGGTCGGTGCCCGGAACGACGATCCGGGGGTCGGCGTGGACCTTCCGTACGACGGCCTCGATGACGACGAACTCCCCGGACAGGTCCGGCCGCACCCGCTCGGCGCGCGCCTCGAACTGGAGGGGGCACTCGGTGACGCGAGGCGGCCGCACCGTGTGCGAGGGCTCGGCGTGCAGCCCGGCGGCGGTGAACTTGTCCGGCTCGTAGCGGCAACCTGCCGCCTTGCCTGCCGGTACGGGGTTGCGGCCGGTCAGCGGCGCCAGCCGCTCCACCGCAGGCCACAGCGCGGGGGCCGGCAGATTGATCACGAGGTCGGGCCGGTCGCCCAGGTTCTGCGCGGTCTGTCCCTCGCGGCCCAGACCGAGGACGACGGTCCACCCGAGCGCCCACGCGGAGGACATGGGCGCGAGGTTGAACGAGCCGTCCTGGTTCTCCGTCGAGAGGAGAACGACCGGGGTCCCGAAGTACAGAATGCTCGGCTCGATCGCGGTGTGGGAGGCAGCTGCGTGGGTGGACACGGTGTCGATCGGTGCGGTGCTCATGGACCGGGAGCCTAGAAATCGGACGCTTCGGCAGCCGCCGAAGCGTTCCGGGCGATAATCGGGCGTATGAGCTCACCGCACCGTGATGCAGCAGGCCCCGACCTGGCCTCCGTCGCCAAGCTGCTGGCCGACGCCACGCGTGCGGGCTTCTGTCTGGCCCTGCTCGACGGCCGGGCGTGGACGGCGACCGAACTGGCCCGCCATGCGGGCGTGGCCGCCTCCACCGCGACCGAGCATCTGAACGCGCTCGTCGCGGGCAACCTGCTGATCGAGGAGCGGCAGGGGCGGCACCGCTATGTGCGGCTGGCCGATCCGCACGTCGCCGAGCTGATCGAGAGCCTCGCCGCGCTGGCCCCCGACCGCCGCACGCCGCCCCGCTCGCTGTCGGCGGCGGGCCGTCGGCAGGCCCTCACGCACGCCCGCACCTGTTACGACCACCTCGCGGGAACCGTCGGAGTCGCGATCACCGACGCGCTGACCGAACGCGGGCTGCTGGAGTGGGGCAACGGGCTCCGGCTCACCGGCGAGGGCGACGCCTGGCTCGGCGGACTCGGCATCACCGTGCCGACCGGCACGCGCCGCCCGTCGGTGCGGTCGTGCCTGGACTGGACCGAGCGTCGCCCCCATCTGGCAGGCGCCGTCGGCGCCGCCCTGTGCGGCCACGCGTTCACCGAGGGATGGATCACCCGTATCGGCACCACCCGCGCCGTGACCGTCACACCCGCCGGCGGACGCGCCCTGCACGACCATCTCGGCCTGCCGGCCGAGCTTTTGGCGCCGAAGGCCGAGCTCTTGGCGCAGAAGTGAGCCGTCCGGAGGTGAGCCGTCCGGCAGCGCGTCACGGCTCAGGGGTGTGCAGCGGAAGCAGGTCGGGGCGTTTGGCCCGGATGTTGTCGCCGGAGGACTCCCCGCGCAGCCGGCGGCCGATCCACGGCAGCAGATACTGACGGGCCCAGTACAGATCGTCCCGGCGCGAGGCGGCGGGCCCCGGCGTGCCGGGCCAGGGCTCGTCCGGGCTGGCGGGCGGCTCGATGCCCAGCACTTCGGCACACCGCAGGGCGACGCGCCGGTGCCCCTCGGGAGACAGATGGAGGCGGTCCTCGTCCCACGCCCTGCGGTCCTGGACCGCCCGCAGCGACCACAGATCGAGCACGGGGCAGCCGTGCCGGTCGGCGACCGCGCGCAGATGACTGTTGTACGTGGCGATCCGGCCCCGAAGGTGGCGCAGCAGCGGGAAGTTGCGGGTGTCGAAGCCCGTGCACACCACCACGATGCCGACGGTGGTGAGGAGTTCGCGCAGCGCCGCTTCGTAACGTTCGGCGAGGGCGTCCGGGTCGGAGCCCCGCAGGATGTCATTGCCTCCGGCGCAGAACGTCACCAGATCGGGGGCGAGTTCCTTGGCGCGGGGGGCCTGCTCGATGATGATCTGGTCCAACAGGCGTCCGCGTACTGCCAGGTTGGCGTAGCGGAAGCCGTCCGGGACCTGTTCCGCCAGGAGCAGGGCGAGCCGGTCGGCCCAACCGACGAAGACTCCGTCGGGTCCCGGGTCCCCGACCCCTTCGGTGAAGCTGTCCCCTATCGCTGCGTACGAGGCGATAGGGGGTGCCGTATCCGATGACCACTTACCTGTCGCGCCTGTCACGATACGCATTTCATCAGGAAGGTCCGACACGGTCGAAAGCGGGGTCCATCGGTCGCACAGTGGTCCAGGGACGACGGCGCTGCGCGGCGTTCGGCCGTGATCAAGGTAGGTTTGCCGGGTGAGCGCACGATTCGAGGAGCTCGACTGGCGACCGACGGAGCTGGGAGCCATCAGCCTGCGGCGCCGCCGGGACCCTTCCACCGGGGCAGATGTGTACGAGGTCAAGCTCGACGACGACTTCCTGATGACCAGCCTCTTCACGGAGGGAGAAGTCGCGCTCGCCCGGCTCGGGCTGGCCGCGGCGCCGGAGGGTGAACTGGACGTCGTCGTAGGCGGGCTCGGCCTCGGCTACACCGCCGAAGCCGCGCTGCGGGACCCGCGGGTGCGCTCGCTCCTCGTGGTCGAGGCACTCGGCGAAGTGATCGAGTGGCACGAGCGGGAGCTGGTGCCGGTGGGTGCCCGCTTGGTCGGGGATGCCAGGTGCCGGCTGGTGCACGGGGACTTCTTCGCCTTCGCCGAGGACGCCGAGGGCTTCGACCCGGAGACGCCGCGGCGGCGCTTCCACGCGATCCTGCTGGACATCGACCACTCACCGCAGCACGTGCTGCGGCCGAGCAACGCCGCCCTCTACGAGCCCGCGGGCCTGCGCCGTCTGGCTCGGCATCTGCACCCGGGCGGCGTCTTCGCCCTGTGGTCCGACGATCCTCCGGAGGAGGGTTTTCTCTCCACGCTCGGCGAGGTCTTCCCGGGAGTCCGAGCGCACACCGTCACCTTCGACAACCCCCTGCACAGCGGCACCTCGGCCAACACCGTCTACGTGGGCCGCACTCCGGTGTGACGTTTGCCTGGTCGGGCCTGCAGCGCGACCCTGAAAAGGAGGGGGACCTGCAAGCCAGAGGGGAAGAAGGTGCCCTTGATGCGCAAGGTAGCGGACTGCCGGGACTACCCGAGCGAGTCGAACTGCACGCTCACCATTGCCGGTGAAGAGGACGAGGTGGTCCGGGCCGCCGCCGAGCACGCGGCTTCCGTCCACGGGCACACCGACTCGCCGGAACTGCGTGAGGAACTGCGCAAGATGCTGAAGGACGAGAAGACGCCGCAGACTGCCTGATCGTCCGCGCTCCTGGGAGGCGGCCCGGTCACCCGGGCCGGCACCCCACCGGAGCTCTCTTCAGAGCGTCCTGGTCATGAAGGCGCTGTTCGGATCCGGCCGGTAGTCGGCGAACGGTTCGCAGTACCGGAAGCCGAACTTCTCGTACAGCTTGCGCGCCGGCAGGAAGAACTCGGCGGACCCGGTCTCCAGGCTCAGCCGGGTGAACCCCATGTCTTCGGCCTCGGCGATGATGTGTCGCAACAGCATGGACGCCACTCCGCTGCGCTGCCGTGTCGGCCTGGTGCGCATCGATTTCAGTTCCGCGTGGGACGGGTCCAGCATCTTGATGGCGCCGCACGCGACCAGGGTGCCGTCCTCCGATGCCGACCAGAATGTGACGTCCGGCTTCCGCAGACCGTCGAGATCGAGCGCGTGCTTACTCTCCAACGGGGTGAGGGAGCGCATCTGCTGGACGTGCTCCTCCAGGAACTCGGCTATCTCCGCGCCGGAAAGATCGTCTACGCCGATCGTCAGCTTGCTCAACTTCCCTCACCTCCGGGTGTGGCGGGCTACCGATGCCGCGTCACATCCGCACTGTGCTCACGAGCTGGGTGCTCGCCGCCGAGGCTAAGTTGATCAGACCGGGCCGAGCCAGTCCTTTTGGTACCGCCTCTTCTTCCTCAGCGCAGCCGATGTCCCTTCCCCTGTCCGGGACAACACCGCGAAGACGCCGCTGAGCTGCGGGGACAGGGGGGCGGCCGTCCGGGACAGCGCATTCCTCTTCCGTCGGCCGGAGCCGCGGCGAAGGATCTGGGCCATGCGGCACCTCCTCCGGCCCGGCACCTGCCGGGCACCTGGCCGTCCCTCAACCACGGGGGGTGAGGGACGGCCAGTCGTCGGTCACCGGTCACCGATGGCGCCACGCGGCCGGGCGGCCACCCACCGCGCGGCCGGCAGCCGGTCAGCCCCGAGCGGACTCGATACGGAACATCTGGTGGCGGTCCGAGGTGCAGCGCTGGGCAACGGCCTCCGAGCCCTCGGCGGAGACGGGCCGTGCGATGCCGACACAGCGGTCCCCCTCGGTCCGCAGGACATACGCGTCCTTGCCCCGTACGGGTACGAGGCGGAAGAGGTCGGCGCGGTCGCACGCGTCCCAGGGCTCCAGGAGATCCTTGCCGGGCCCCGAACCGAGGACCTTGAGACAGCCGGTGCCGAACTCGGGGTGGTGCCACTGGATCCGGTGACGGTTGGCGCCCGGCTCCAGGGGCAGCTCGGTCGTCTGCGGCGCAGTCTGCCCGCAGGGGCGCTGCACGGCGACCTGCGAACCGTAGCGCCTGTCGCGGACGTGGCCGTCGGTCACACACAGCCGCGGGGCGGAGAGCGGGCGCAACCGCACCGGACCGCGGGGCACGTCGCTGTCCCCGCTCGCCGCACCTCTGTCGGCGGAGGAGTCCTTCGCGGCGTCGGTGACAGCTGCGGAGCGGGATCGCGGCTTGTCGCCACCGGATCCGTCACCGCGGGTGCCGAGCACTCCGGCCGTGGCCGCCAGCAGTACGGCGACCGAGAGCGGGACCAGCAGACGGGGCCGCAGGAAGTGCCGCGGCAGCCGTCGGATGCGGGGAGCCGCGGCGGCCGTTGCGGGTGGGCCGGCGGTGCCTGCCGGGGCGCTCGTGGCGGCGGCCCCGTCCAAGGCCGCGGAGCCGGACGAGCCGGCGGCGTCGGCGGGGGCGGCTCCGCCGGTGGAGCCCTCGGCGTCGCCGCCCTCGCCCTGGGCGAGGGCATCCCGTGTGCGGACCCACTCCGCCAGGTTCCGCTCGTGTCCGCAGGCCCGGACGAAGGCGGCAAGCAGCTCGGGCCGGGGGGGCCTCCTGCCGCTGAGCATGGAAGAGAGAGTGCTGCGTGGGAGGTAGTCACCGGCCGCGGCAGCACGCTCCTCCAGCTGCCGCAAGGTAAGACCCGACGCCTCCTTGAGCTGTCGCAGACACTCCAGGAACTCGGAGACGTCCTGAGCACGCGGTAACCCGGTCTTCTCCTGGGAATCCATGCGGTACCCCTATCAGACCGGTGCCCGCCTGACTACTGGCGCGCGGTGCTCCTGCCGCAGGACACGGCAGGTCCACGGTCGGCAGGCCCCTCGCGTTCTGATGATTTTCGGTACGAGGAAGTCCGCCCGTAACCCCCGCCCGGCCAGGCGCCGTCCGTGCAATTGGGCGAAGTACGACGGCGGGAGCGCGCTCGACCGTGGCCGTGCGCCTGTCAAGATTCACGACGCGTACGCTGGACGCATGGCTGACCCGAAACAATCCGAGCTCGACGCCCTGTACGAGGACGCGAACGCGGGCGTGATGGAAGCACGGCAGCGCGTCCGCGACGCAGCGGCCGGAAAGGACAGTGCCCGGCTCGACATCGCGCTGGACGAACTGGAAGCGGCGCTGGCGCACCGCGAGGCAGCGCGCCTCCGCACTCGGGAAGACGCCTGGATCCTCACAGCTCTGGGAGCGGCGAACGCGATCGACCCGGAGTTCCACGGCGGCGACCCGACGCAGCCGGCCGAACCGGAAGAGGACGCCGACGACGACACACCGCTGGCCAGCTGAGCCGTTGGCCGGCGTCGGCCCCCGCCCCGGCCCCGCACGGAAGTTCAGTCCCCGCGGGGTGCGTACATGATGACGGCCATCCCGGCGAGGCAGATCAGCGCGCCGATGACATCGAAGCGGTCGGGGCGGTAGCCGTCGGCGACCATGCCCCACGCGATCGACCCGGCGACGAAGATCCCTCCGTACGCGGCGAGGATGCGTCCGAAGTTGTCGTCGCTCTGCCAGGTGGCCACCACTCCGTACAGACCGAGCGCGACGACGCCCGCGCCCGCCCAGAGCCGGCCCCGGTGTTCCCGGAGGCCCTGCCAGACCAGCCAGGCCCCTCCGATCTCGAACAGCGCGGCGACGGCGAACAGGGCGATGGAGCGAGCGACGAGCACAGCGGGGTCTTTCCGGTAGGAGTCGGCAGGGCGGGGGCGCCCCATGGGGAGGCGTTTCGTCCCCTGTGACAGGATCTTCGCCCATGGCCAGCACTGAACGACCGATGCCACCCCTCGACGCCGATGAGCGTACGACCCTGGAGGGCTGGCTGGACTTCTACCGGGCGACTCTGGCGACGAAGTGCGCGGGGCTCAGCGAAGAGCAGCTGCGCAGCACCTCCGTTCCGCCCTCCCCGCTGACGCTGCTCGGCCTGGTCCAGCACATGGCCGAGGTGGAACGCAACTGGTTCCGCCGGGTGCTGATGGAGGAGGACGTACCGGCCATCTACCCGCCCCGGCCCAGCAACCCGGACGGCCGCGACGACGGGTTCGGCCTCCTCGACGACATCTCGTTCGAAACCGCCCACGCCACCTGGCAGGACGAGATCGCGCGCGCCCGCGCCAACTGTGCCGCCCGGCAACTGGACGACACCGCCCCCTTCATGGGCGGTCGGGTCAGCCTCCGGTGGATCTACTCCCACATGGCCACCGAGTACGCCCGCCACAACGGCCACGCCGACTTCCTCCGCGAACGGATCGACGGCAGCACCGGCGCCTGACCGACGGGCCTCCGCCTCCTCGCCGTCGGCGGCTCGGCGAGATCAGGGCGCCAGCCGGTCCAGCTCCTCCCCGATCGCCGCACGCACGGCGTTGTGCCGCGGGCCGAGCGCGAACCGCTCGTCGGCCCACCTGTCCCGCGGATACAGCCACACCGGCCGGCTCACGACGTCCTCCGGCTCCCATGCGAACCTCGGCCACACATGTGCGTGCAGAAACGGGTCGGTGTTCCCCAGGATCTCCAGGTTGACCCGCAGGAAGTCCGGATCCAGCCGCTGGCAGGCGTGTTCGACGGCTTCGCCCAGCCTGTCCATGTCGGACAGGAACGCCAACCGTTTCCGCCTCGGAAGCCCGGACAGCCGCTGCACCGCCGGGTCGTCCACCAGGAGCACCGAGTATCCGGGGAGGAACTGCACATCCCCCAGCACCGCGAACCCTGCTTCCAGTCTCCGGAGCACCGCCGGGTTCTCGCCCCGGAGCGCGCTGCCGATCCGGTCCTTCCGCCAGTCGTCGGTCATGGTCGGCGACTGTACCCGGCACCGACGGGCCGACGGCCGAACTCCCGGACGAGCCGGGCGGCGTGCGGCGTGCGGTGTGGCGGCCGGGAGGAAATGTGCTGTCGGGGGTGCGGGCGTGGGACGTACCTTCGGGGGATGGCGTACGGAAATCCGGCGACGCGGCAGTCCCATCACGTGTGCGTTGACTGCCGGACGTCCTACAAGCGCAACGGCTCACCCGCCCCGTGCCCGGAGTGCGGGCGGCCTCTGACGGATGCCGGTGCCCAGTTGGCGGTGCCTCCGCGACGGGACCGCGACGGCTGGCGCGCGCTCGCCGCCGTACTCGACGCGGGGCTGCGCTTCCACGCCACCTGCGCATGCTGCAACGACGGCCCAGGCCACCGGCCGCGCACCATGCGCGAGGTACGCGAGTGCCTCGAAGTGGCCGACCGCACGGGCCTGCCATTGGCGAAGGTCCTCACCATGCCCGAACCCACCGACGCGTACGACGAACAGCATGCGCGGGGCGGCGGATGCGCCCCGTAAGGGGCGCGGGGAACTGCGCGACAAGCCACAATGAGCCCGCATTCCGCAAGCGCCAGGCAGGGGCACCTCCTCATCGGAACAACGAAGACGGCCCGGTCAAGATCCGCCGGACAAGCCCTGGTCGTACGGTCGACCGGCGGACGCCACCCCGTGGGGGCCGTCCCAGCGGTGCGGGTCGTCCTCCAACTCGGCGCGGTTCCAGCCACCGTGCTCGGCTGCGGCCTCGTACGTGGTCTGGAGGAACTCGGCCAGTGTCCGGTCCGGATCGTCGGCAGTGCGTACTGCCTCGTACGGCAGCAGGAACTGCCCGTGCTGCGCGCTGTAGAAGGCGCTGGAGGGCAGCACCGGGTGCTCCCGGAAGCCGTCCGGCTCGGGATAGGCGTAGGCGTAGAAGGCGCCCTCCTCGCCGCCGCCGGGCCAGAAGCCGCAGCTGCTCAGCTCCCGGGAGTAGCCCTCCACCATCACCCAGTCCCCGCAGTGCGGCGCCCCGCCCGGGTGGGTCGGGGCCGGACGGCCCGAGAATCGGGTGCAGGCCAGATCCATGGCGCCCCAGAAGAAGTGCACCGGGCTGACCTTGCCGACGAAGCGGGCCCGGAACTGTCCCAGCACCCGGTCGGCTTGGAGGAGCTGCCGCCAGAACAGATGGGCGGCGTGCGGGTCGTACGAGGCGTGGACGGTGTCCTGCGGGAAGGGGATCGCCTGCTCCACCTCGTTGGGCCAGGGCTGGATCGGGGTCTCGACGCCCAGTTCGTGCAGGGCGCGCACCGCCTCGTCGTAGAACTGCGCGACGGGTTTGGGCTCCAGGATCACCCCGCGTGCGGTGCCCTCGGTGGTGCGGATGCGGAGCTGGTGGTCGATGAAGTCGAACTCGATGTCGAAGGCGCCGGTGCCGTACGGGATGGTCGACGTCGTGAGCCCGCGCGGAGTGACGTAGAACGTCACCTGCCACCAGTGGTTGACCAGCGGAGCGTGGGCCAGCCGGATCTTGCCGATGATCTGCGTCCACATATGGAGGGTGTCGCGGGTCGCGGTCCAGTCCGCCACCCGGAGCTTCGGCCACGCGCTGCGGGCAGGCGCCGTCATCAGCTCTACCACCGCCACCTCCTTCGCCGCCCCTCCCCCGATGGTGGGTCCGGTCCGCCGGGCCGACAACTCGGGAGCCCGGGACCCCCGGACCCGGGCGACGGTCCGCAACCCCTTGGGCGCGCAGCGTGCGAGTGTGGATCAGTGCGGCGGAAACTCCGCCTTCCATCCGCCTTGCCGCACATTCCGGTCATGCGGCATACGTTGTGGAGTGGGCGTGCCGGGGCCATACTCCTCGTCAAACAGGGGGCGCAGACAAGCGAGCGGGGGCACGCATGGTCGCGTGGATCGTTTTTGTGGTGCTGTTGATTCTGGTCCTCACTCTCATCTACCGGTGGACCGCCAGTCCGCCCAGCCTCAACCCGCGGAACGCCGCGCGCGGGGGCTCGGGCGGCGGGAACACCGCACACGCGTGGTCAGCCGGTGAGCACATGAACCCGAGTGACACGGACAGCGAGAGCTCCGGCAGCGGCGGCGAAGGCTCCGGCAGCGGCGGTGAAGGCGGGGCCTCCTGCGGGGGTGGCGGCGGAGGTGGCGCCTCCTGCGGCGGCGGAGGTGGCGGCGGCGGATTCTGACCCCTCAGGGACCGGTCCGGGTGCCCTGCCGGGTACCGAAGGCACCCGGCCGCAGCGGCTGACTACGCTGCACAGGTGACCATCGAGCTGACCCTCCTGGACCGAGTGGCCTACCGCGGCCAGGAGGTCACCGCGCCCCGGCTGCGCGGACTCCTCGCCCTGCTCGCCGCCGATCCGCGTACCGGTTGCAGCACCGGGTGGCTGGTGGAGGGGCTGTGGCCGCTGGAGCAGCCGGAGCGGCCGGGCAAGGCGTTGCAGGTGCTCGTCTCCAGGGCACGGACGCAGCTGGGCGCCGAGGTCATCGTCAGCACGCCCAGCGGCTACCGGCTGGGCCTCTCCGACGACCAGGTCGACAGCTCGGCGCTGCTGCGGTACGCGGCGGCGAGCGCCGAGCGGGCCAGGGCCGGGGATCACGCCGCGGCACTGGCGCAGGCCGAGGCGGGTCTGGCGCTGTGGGAGGGCGAGGACGGCGGGGCCGCCGATGAGGGGCTGTACGACCCGGTGGCGGCGCTGCGCGCGGAGCGGGCGCCGGTACGCAGATCGCTGGCGCGCGCGCTGGCGCTGGCGCGGGCGCGGCTGGGGCGGTACGCGGAGGCCGTCGGCGCGTTGGCGGAGCTGGCCGCCGAGCAGCCGCGGGACGAGGAGGTGCTCGCCGAGCTGCTGCGCGCCGAGGCGGCCACGGCGGGTTCGGCCACGGCGCTGGCCCGGTACGAGACCTACCGCCGCGCACTCCGCGAGGAGTTGGGGACCGATCCCGGCGCCGCTCTGGCTGCCGTACACCAGGAGTTGCTCAAGAGCGAGGCGCCCCAGGTGCGGCAGGGCATACCGCACGAGCCGAATCCGCTGCTGGGCCGCGATGCCGAAGTAGCCGCGGTGAAGGGGCTGTTGCGTACGTCCCGGGCCGTCACGATCACCGGTCCCGGAGGGCTCGGCAAGACACGGCTCGCGCACGCCGTGGCCTGGCAGGCGGAGCAGCGGACGGTGCACTGCGTACCGCTGGCCGGCGTCATCGCCGACAGCGATGTCGCGGGTGAGGTGGCCTCGGTACTCGGCCTCGGCGACACCAGGCACTCCGGCGCCGGGCACCCGGCAGGCGGGCCTCAGACGGGCGGGCCTCAGGCAGGCGGTGCCGACCCGGCCGCCGCCGCGATCGCGGGCGCGCTCGGCGCCGGGCCCGCGCTGCTGGTGCTCGACAACTGCGAGCACGTCGTGGACGGCGTCGCCGCCCTCGTGCGGTCGCTGCTGGCGCTGGCCCGGGACGTACGGGTGCTGGCCACCAGCCGGGCGCCGCTGGGGCTCACCTCGGAGTCGGTCTTCCGGCTTCCGGAGCTTGCGCCGACGACGGCGGCCGAGCTGTTCCGGCAGCGGGCGCGGGCGGCCCGGCCGTCCGTCGAGCTGCCACCGGACGAGGTCGAACGGCTGTGCCGGCAGCTGGACGGGCTGCCGCTGGCGGTGGAGCTCGCGGCGGCCCGGGTGCGGGTGCTGTCCGTACCGGAGATCGCCGACCGGCTCTCCGACCGCTTCCGGCTGCTGCGCGGCGGGGCGCGGGACGTACCCGAGCGGCACCGCACCCTGCGGGCCGTCGTGGAGTGGAGCTGGAACCTGCTGGAGCCGGCGGGCCGGGCCGCGTTGCGTACGCTGTCGGTCTTCCCCGGCGGCTTCACCGGGGAGGCCGCCGAGCACGTTCTCGGGGACAAGGG
Source organism: Streptomyces sp. CA-250714 (assembly GCF_050936705.1). Lineage (NCBI taxonomy): Bacteria > Bacillati > Actinomycetota > Actinomycetes > Kitasatosporales > Streptomycetaceae > Streptomyces > Streptomyces sp. CA-250714. The sequence continues at coordinate 622,361 of NZ_JBNJMI010000002.1, forward strand.
CGACGGTCTCTGGGGCGAGGACGGCAGTGGTGGCGATGTGCTGTTCCTGCTGGAGCAGTTGGCGGACCAGTCGCTGCTCAAGGCGGCCGACACCGCCGCGGGCGTACGGTTCTCGATGCTGGAGACGGTACGGGAGTTCTGCGCCGAGCAGCGCAGCCGAGCGGGCGAGGACGAGGCCGTCACCGAACGGTTCCTCGGCTGGGCCCGGGACTTCGGGCTGGCACACCACGACGCGCTGTTCCGCCCCGATCCGATGCCCGCCTGGCAGCGCGTCCGGGCCGAGCAGGACAACCTCGTCCTGGCGCTGCGGCAGGCGCTCGCCCGCGACGACGGCCCCACGCTCGCGGCCACCACCGCCGTGCTCACCGCATTGGGGACGACGGAGACCAACTACTTCCGTCTGCTGTCGGTCATCTCCGACACCGGCCACGCGCTGTCCCACTTCCGCCCGGAACCCGCTTACGTGGAAGTGACCAGGACCGCCGCGGTGCTGTCCACGGCCACACTGTTCATGGGATACGGCCCGCACGCCGTACGCCAGTTGGTCGTCCTGCGGCGGCTGCCGCCCGCGCCGCCGGACACGCTGTTGCGGGCGCTGACGGTGGTCTTCCGCTCCGTTCCCGACATCCGGGGGACCTCCTCGCCGCTGCTCGTGGAGCTGTGCGCCGGTGAGGAGCCGCTGCTGGTGGGCGTCGCCGAGGGCCTCGCCGGCTATCTGTGGGAGTACGAGCACGACGCGGAGCGCGCGTTGGTCTCCGCGCGCCGGATGCACGCGGCGCTCGATCCGCTGGGTATTCCCTCGGTCCAGATCCTGACCAACGCCCGGATCAGCGAGCTGTGCCTGCGCACCGAGCGGGGTGCGGAGGCCGTCCCGTATCTGCTGGCCGGACTGACAGCCCTGCGGCGGCTCGGCGACGGCACCGACTCGATCGGCGTCCGCTGGGGTCTGGTGCTGGCCAATCTGCAGCGCGGGGCGATCGAGGAGGCCGAGCACTGGCTGGAGCAGGCGATGGCCGAACAGCCGTACTACGTGCCCGACTTCTTCACCCCGGATCTGGGCGCGCGCGCCGAGATCGCCCTGGCCCGCGGTCTGACGGAGGTCGGCCTGGGGCTGTGGCGGCAGGCCGTCGACCGGCTGCGGAACGGCTCACCGATTCCGGGACGCGACCCGTTCATGGAGCCGTGGTGGCTGGAGCTGCAATCGGTCGCCGTGGTGGCACATGCCCAGCACGGCCGGCTGGAGCCGGTGGAAGACCTCGTCGACCAGCTGCGGCAGCGGCTGCGGATGCTGATCGACCGGCCCGGTGCGGTGACCGGCTCGCCGGAGGAGCTGCCCGTGCACGGCACCGTGCTGCTGGCGCTGGGCATGGCGGGCCTGGCCCGTGGTGACACCTCGGCCGTGCGGCTCGTGGCACTGGCCGAACGGCTGCGGGTGCTGCGGGACTTCCATCCCACGATGTCCTCCGCCCGCTCCCGGCAGGCCGCCGAACAAGCCGACGGGGCGGCGTACGCCGCTGCCGTCGCGGAGTACGCCGCCCTGGGGCCGGCGGAGTTGCGGGCCGCCGTCCTGGCGGCGGTCCGGTGACGGGGCACGCTAGCGCGGGTCCCGGGTGAACAGCTTCTTCGACCAGAGGTAGCCGAGCACGCTGAGCCCCAGGCACCAGGCCACCGCCAGCCATCCGTTGTGACCGATCCCGGTGCCCAGCAGCAGTCCGCGCAGCGTCTCGATGCCTACGGTGAAGGGCTGGTACTCCGCGATCCACCGGATACCGGCCGGCATCGATTCCACCGGTACGAAGGCGCTGGAGATGAAGGGCAGCAGCATCATCGGCAGACCGGCGTTGCTGGCCGCCTCCGGGTTGGGACTGGCCAGGCCGATACCGACGGACACCCAGGTCAGTGCGAGACCGATCAGGGCCAACAGGCCTGCGGCGGCGAGCCATTCGAGGGCGGTGGCGTCGGTACGGAACCCGATGGCCAGCGCGATGCCGACCACCAGGACGAGTGCCAGCAGCACCTGGAGCACGCTGCTGAGGACGTGCCCGATGAGCACGGAGGCGCGGGAGATGGCCATGGTGCGGAAGCGGGCGATGATGCCCTCGGTCATATCGGTGCACACCGACACCGCCGTGCCGATGGCCACCGAGCCGACGGTCATCAGCAGGATCCCCGGGGTGAGGTAGTCGACGTAGTCGGTGCGGTGCGCGCCGGATCCGACGATGCCGGTGCTCATCGCGTCGCCGAAGACGTAGACGAACAACAGCAGCATCAGCACCGGCGTCAGCAGGACGTTGAGCGTCAGCGAGGGATAGCGGCGCGCGTGCAGCAGGTTGCGGCGCAGCATGATCAGGTTGTCGCGGGTGGCGAGGGGCAGGGAGGTCATCGCAGGGTCTCTTCCTGGGCGTCGGTACGAGCGGTACGAGCAGCGCTGTGGGCGGAGTTGTCGGTGCCGGGCCGGGAGCCGTGTTCGTGGGTCCGGTCGGTGACGGCGAAGAACACGTCGTCCAGATCGGGCGTGTGCACGGTCAGCTCGTCGGCCTGGATGCCCGCGGAGTCCAGCCAGTCGAGGATGGCGCGCAGTTCCCGCTGGGTGCCGTCGCTGGGGATCTGCAGGGCCAGCCCTTCGTCGTCCCGGGTGGTCACCCGCAGGGCTTCGGCGGCGTGTTCGTAGGCTGCCGGTGCGTCGAAGCGCAGCCGCACATGCCCGCCGGGGATCAGCCGCTTGAGCTCCTCCGGGGTGCCCTGGGCCGCGATCCGGCCGTCGCTCAGCACGGCGATACGGTCGGCGAGTTGGTCGGCTTCCTCGAGGTACTGCGTGGTGAGGAAGACGGTGACGCCGCCGGAGACGAGTTCGCGGATGATCCGCCACATGTTGTGGCGGCTGCGCGGGTCCAGGCCGGTGGTCGGCTCGTCGAGGAAGATGATCCGCGGGTTGCCGACCAGCGTCATGGCGATGTCGAGGCGGCGGCGCATACCGCCGGAGAAGGTGGCGGCGGGCTTCTTCGCCACATCCGCCAGATCGAAGCGCTCCAGCAGGTCGGCGGCGACCCGGCGGCCTTCGCGGCGGCCGAGGTGGTGCAGATCGGCCATCAGCAGCATGTTCTCCTCGGCCGTGATCACGTTGTCCACGGCGGAGAACTGCCCTGTGACACCGATCGCGGCGCGGATCAGGTCCGGCTCGCGGGCGAGTTCGTGGCCGCCGACGCGGATGTCTCCGGCGTCCGGTGTGATCAGGGTGGAGAGGATCTTCACGGCGGTCGTCTTGCCCGCACCGTTCGGGCCGAGCAGCGAGAAGACGCTGCCCTCCGGAACCTGCAGGTCGATGCCGTCCAGCACCGTCTTGTCGCCGTACGCCTTCCGCAGTCCGGTGACCGCGATCGCCCAGGGGGCCTGCGTTGTGTGTGTCGTCGTCATGCCCCGAATCGTGCGCGGAGCCGGCTTCAGCACGGCTTCACCCCGGTTTCAGCCCGGACCGGCTGCCCGGACGGGCTGAAACCGGCCCGCGTGCGCGGCGGTCACGCGGGCCGTCACCAACGCGGGGGCGGGCGTTCGCCGCCGCGCGCCGGATCAGCAAAAGCCGCGCACCGGATCAGCAGGACCCGTGTACTGGATCGGCAGGACCCGCGCCCCCGGATCAGGAGGAACCGCGCCGGATCAGTTCCGTACGGAGCACCAGCGTGGGCTGCCCGTCCGTACCGTCCCGGCCACCGGAACGGTGCCGGGTGTGCTCCTGGTCGCGGGCCATCAGGTCCAGCAGCATCCGGACCATGGCGCGCCCCATCTCCTCGATCGGCTGCCGTACGGTCGTCAGCGGCGGGTCCATGTGCCGGGCGACGGCCGAGTCGTCGAACCCGACGAGGGCCACGTCCCCCGGCACGTCCCGCCCGGCCTCGCGCAGCGCCAGCCGGGCACCGGCGGCCATCACGTCCGAGGCGCAGAAGACCGCGTCCACCTCCGGGTCCCGCTCCAGCAGTTCGCGCATGGCGCGGTGTCCGCCTTCTTCGGTGAAGTCGCCCTGCGCGACGAGGCGTTCCTCAGCTGCGGAACCCTCCTTTCCGGCCGCGCGGAGCGCTTCCTGGTAGCCGTCGAGCCGGCAGCGGGACGCGTACATGTCCAGCGGTCCGGTGATGGTGGCGACCTTCCGCCGCCCTCGCCCGATCAGGTGCTCGACGGCGATCTGGGCGCCGAGCAGATTGTCCGAGTCGACGTAGGGCAGTTGCTCGGCGTGCGAGCGGCGGCCGCTGAGCACCGCGGGCATACCCACGTCCCGCAGCAGATCGGGCAGCGGGTCGTCGGCGTGCACCGACACCAGCAGTACGCCGTCCACGCGGTGGGCCGCGGCGTACTGCGCGAAGCGTTCGCGCCCCCGCTGGTCGCGGATGAGGGTCAGCAGCAGCTGCATGTCCGTGTCGCCGAGCTCGGTGCTCACTCCGCGCAGGATCTCGGAGAAGTAGGGCTCGGCGAACAGCCGGTTCTCCTGTTCGGGTACGACGAGGGCGATGGCGTCCATGCTTCCGGCGGCCAGTGCCCGGGCGGCCCGGTTGGGGACGTAGCCCAGTTCGGCCACGGCGGCCTGGACCGCGGCCCGGGTGCGCTCACTGACCCGCGGGGAGCCGTTGATGACCCGGGAGGCCGTTCCCCGGCCGACGCCCGCACGTGCGGCGACCTGTTCCAGGGTCGGTCCGGACTTCGCCGGCCCGGACTTCCCGGCGCCTTCCGCGCGGGCTGCTGGCATGGACGCGTCCTCCTGCTCTCCCCTGCCCTGGTGGGCGCTGTTCCCCCGCCCTGACGGGCGCTGACGGGCGCGAGTCGTTGTCGCTGCCGGGCCCATTGAACTACATCGGCACCGGATCAGCTCCGGGAGCGCTCCCTCGGCGTATCTCTTGACGCGGAGCGTTACCTCGCGCATGCTGCAACGCATCGATGGGAGCGCTCCCACGCCCACGCTCCATGGTGTCGGGGGCTGCTTCCTGCTTGACGCGGGTCCGGGAGGGACGGCACAGCCATGCGTACGACCAGGAAGAGAACCCTGCGGCAGCCACTCCGCAGCCGGCCCGTCACCTACGGCCTCGCGGCCGTACTGGGGGCGGGCTTACTCGCCGGATGCGCCGAGGACAGCGGCGGCTCCGACAGCGGCGACGGCAAGACCACCATCTCGGTGGGGGTGTTCGGCGTCTTCGGCTACAAACAGGCCGGCCTCTACGACGAGTACGAGAAGCTCCATCCCAACATCCGGATCAAGGAGAACTCGACGGAGCGCAACGAGGACTACTACCCGGCCCTGCTGAACCACTTGTCCGCCAACAGCGGACTGAGCGACATCCAGGCCGTCGAGGTCGACAACATCAACGAGGTCGCCGGGCTGCACTCGGACAAGCTCGTCGACATGGCCAAGGTCGACGGAGTGCGCAAGTCCGACTGGCTGGACTGGAAGTGGAACCAGGCCAAGGCCGAGAACGGCCAGGTCGTCGGCCTGGGCACGGACATCGGCCCGATGGGCGTCTGCTACCGCAAGGACCTGTTCGAGAAGGCCGGGCTGCCCACCGACCGGGACCAGGTCGGCAAGCTCTGGGCGGGCGACTGGGACAAGTACGTCGAGGCCGGCGAGAAGTACATGAAGTCCGCGCCCAAGGGCACCGCGTTCACCGACGGCGCCGCCGGTCTCTACAACGGGGCCGTCTCCAGCTACCCCGTCAAGTACTACAACGCCGACGGCAAGCTCATCTACAAGAAGAGCAAGGCCGTCCGTGAGTCCTGGGACCTGGCCATGCGCGCCGTCGAGGGCAAGATGACCGGCAAGCTCAAGCAGTTCGACAAGGAGTGGGACCAGGCCTACGCCAACGGCGACTTCGCCAGCGTCATCTGTCCGCCCTGGATGCTCGGCTACATCAAGGAGAAGGCCGGCGACAAGGGCGCGGGCAAGTGGGACGTGGCGGCCGCGCCGAAGCCCGCCAACTGGGGCGGCTCGTTCCTGACCGTTCCCAAGGGCGGCAAGAACGAGAAGGAAGCGGTCAAGCTCGCCAAGTGGCTCACCGCGCCGAAGCAGCAGGCCAAACTGTTCGAGAAGCAGGCCAGCTTCCCCAGCTCGCAGACCGCCTACGCGCTGCCCGAGGTCAAGGGCGCCGAGCACCCGTACTTCGACAAGGCGCCGATCGGCACGATCTTCTCCGAGGCCGCCGAGGGCATTCCGACCATCCCGCTCGGTCCGAAGGACCAAGTGATCAAGACGACCATCTCCGACATCGGCATCCTCCAGGTGGAACAGCAGGGCAAGAACCCCGAGGAGGGCTGGAACGCCGCGGTGAAGAAGATCGATGACGTCGTCGAGGACTGAGCCACTCCCCCGCGTCCGGGCAGCCGGGCGCCCCGTGCCGGCGGACGGCGACCGCGAGCGCCCCGAGGAGCGCCGCGGCCGCCGCCGGCACCGGTGGGACGCCCGGTGGAGCCCCTACGCCTTCATCGCACCGTTCTTCGTCTTCTTCGCCGCCTTCGGCCTCTTCCCGCTGCTGTACACGGGCTGGGCCTCGCTGCACCGGGTTTCGCTGCACGACCCCACGCGGATGGAGTGGGTCGGTCTGCGCAACTTCTCCCGGCTGCTGGAGGACGACTTCTTCTGGAACGCCCTCCAGAACACCTTCACCATCGGCGTGCTGTCGACGGTGCCGCAGTTGCTGATGGCCCTGGGCCTGGCCCATCTGCTCAACTACAAGCTGCGCGGGTCGACGTTCTTCCGCGTCGCCATGCTCACTCCGTACGCCACCTCGGTCGCCGCCGCGACGCTGGTGTTCACGATGCTGTTCGGCCGCGACTACGGAATGATCAACTGGGGGCTCGGGCTGGTCGGTATCGATCACATCGACTGGGAGAACGGCACCTGGACCTCGCAGTTGGCCGTCTCGTCCATCGTCATCTGGCGGTGGACCGGTTACAACGCGCTGATCTACCTCGCCGCCATGCAGGCCGTCCCGAACGATCTGTACGAGTCCGCGGCGCTGGACGGGGCCAACCGCTGGCAGCAGTTCCTGCACGTCACCATCCCCTCGCTGCGGCCGACGATCCTGTTCACCGTGGTCGTCTCCACCATCGGCGCCACCCAGCTCTTCGGTGAGCCACTGCTGTTCGGCGGTTCGCAGACCGGCGGCGGCTCGCACCAGTACCAGACGCTGGGGCTGTATCTGTACGAACAGGGCTGGTTCGACTTCCAGCTCGGCCGGGCCTCCGCCATCGCCTGGACGATGTTCCTGATCCTCATCGTGATCGGCCTGGTCAACTGGCTGATCGCCCGACGTCTCACCAAGACCCACTGAAGGGGGCGGGACATGCTGCCAACCACGGCCCAGCGCCGCACCCGTACGACTGCGGGGAAGGCCACCGGCACCGCAGGGACGACTGCCGTGACGGGCGGCGGGCCGGCTCCCCGCAGAGCCACCAGGAAAGCCGGCAGCGCCGGCCGGCAGCTGCACGCGGGACGCTTCACCTACGGCGTCCTGCTGCTGTTCACGGCTGGATCGCTCTTCCCGTTGCTCTGGACGGCCATCGCCGCCTCCCGGAACAACCAGCGGCTGGCGGAGACCCCGCCGCCGTTCTGGTTCGGCGGCAACCTGTTCAGCAACATGACCACCGCGTGGCAGGACGCGAACATGGGCAAGGCGCTGCTCAACACCACGTTCGTGGCCGGCAGCATCGCGCTGAGCACCGTACTGTTCGCCACACTCGCCGGGTACGCCTTCGCGAAGCTCCGTTTCCGCGCCAAGAACGCGCTGCTGATGATGGTGATCGGCACGATGATGGTGCCGCCGCAGCTCAGCGTCGTACCGCTGTTCATGGCAATCGCCGAACTGGAGTGGACCAACCAGCTCCAGGCGGTGATCCTGCCGATGATGGTCAACGCGTTCGGCGTCTTCTTCATGCGGCAGTACCTGGTCAACGCGCTGCCGACGGAGCTGATCGAGGCCGCACGCGTGGACGGCGCGCACAGCCTGCGGATCGTATGGCACGTCGTCTTCCCCGTGGCCCGGCCCGCGATGGCCGTGCTGGGCATGCTGACGTTCGTGCTGGCCTGGAACGAGTTCTTCTGGCCGATCATCGCGCTCACCCAGGACAACCCCACCGTCCAGGTCGCCCTGACCGGACTCGGCCGCGGCTACATCCCCGACGAGTCCGTCATCATGGCCGGCGCCCTGCTGGGCACCCTGCCGTTGCTGCTCGCCTTCGCCCTGTTCGGCAAGCAGATCGTCGGCGGCGTCATGCAGGGAGCCGTCAAGGGCTGAGCAGATTCCGTGCGGTCCGGGGCGTGGGACCCGGCGCCGCGCGGTACGGAGCCGTGCGGGAGGCCGTGTGGGGCGACCTCCCTCACGGCTCCCCTCCCCCTTCACCCTCCCCCTCCTCCCCGAGCACCAAGACGAGCCAGGGCGCAGCTGTGCCCGCACACCATGGGAGCGCTCCTATGACATCCGTCCCCGCCGACACCGCGGTGACCACCGCCGAGACCGCCGAGACCGCCGCACCTGTCCGCTTCCCCGCCGGCTTCCTGTGGGGCGCCTCCACCGCCGCGTACCAGATCGAGGGCGCGGTACGGGAGGACGGTCGCGCCCCGTCCATCTGGGACACCTTCTCCCACACTCCGGGCAAGGTGGCCGGTGGCGACACCGGGGATGTGGCCTGCGACCACTACCACCGCTACCGGGACGATGTGGCGCTGATGGCCGAACTGGGCCTGGGCGCCTATCGTTTCTCGGTGGCCTGGCCCCGGATCCAGCCGACCGGACGCGGCCCCGCCGCGCAGCGCGGGCTCGACTTCTACCGCGCGCTGACCGATGAACTCCTCGCCGCCGGAATCACCCCGCTCCTCACCCTCTACCACTGGGACCTGCCCCAGGAGCTGGAGGACGCCGGAGGCTGGCCGGAGCGCGAGACCGCGTACCGCTTCGCGGAGTACGCGGCAATCGTCGCCGATGCGCTGGGCGACCGCGTCGATCTGTGGACCACCCTCAACGAGCCCTGGTGCAGCGCCTTTCTCGGCTACGGCTCCGGGGTGCACGCGCCCGGGCGTACCGACCCCGTGGCGGCGCTGCGCGCGGCGCATCACCTCAACCTGAGCCACGGCCTGGCCACCCAGACGCTGCGCGCTGCCCTCCCCGAAAGTGCCCGGATCAGCGTCAGCCTCAACCCGGCCGCCGTACGCCCCCGTACCGAGGCGCCGGCCGACCAGGACGCGGCCCGCCGTATCGACGCGCTGGCCACCCGCGTCTTCACCGGGCCCATGCTGCACGGCAGATACGACGAGGACCTGCTGGCCGACACCGCCGGGCTCACCGACTGGTCCTTCGTACGGGACGGCGACCCGGCCCTCGCCCATCAGCCGCTCGACGGCGTCTGTCTGAACTACTACACCCCGACAGTGGTCTCGGCCGCCCCGGACGGCACCGAGCCCGAGCGCAACGACGGGCACGGCGGCGGTGCGCACTCGCCCTGGCCGGGTGCGGACCGCGTCGCCTTCCACCAGCCACCCGGCGACCGGACGGCCATGGGGTGGAGCATCGACCCGAGCGGCCTGACCGAACTGCTCCTCCGCTTCCATCGCGAGGCCCCCGGAACGCCGCTCTACGTGACCGAGAACGGCGCCTCCTACCCCGACGCACCGGACGCCGACGGACGGTTCCACGACCCCGAACGCATCGCATACGTCCACCGCCATCTGCAAGCCGTGCACCAGGCCATCCAGGAAGGCGCCGATGTGCGGGGCTACTTCCTGTGGTCGCTGCTGGACAACTTCGAGTGGGCATGGGGCTACGACAAGCGCTTCGGCCTGGTGCACGTCGACTACGCGACCCAGCGGCGCACCCCGAAATCCAGCGCATCCTGGTACGCCCGTATCGCCCGCACCGGGGAGCTGCCGCCGGAGTGAGCCGGACGCCGGGCCTCGCCGGAACGGCTACAGCGCTCCGTCGTATGAGGAACGGCTACTGCTCTCCGTCGTAGACGAGCAGTCCGTCCTCCCGCAGCCGGGCGCCCGGGGTGGGTGGGTGTTCGGTGAGGCGGCCGTCGTGGGTGAGGTGCAGCACGGGCCGGCCCCGGGCGAGTACGGCGAAGTCGGCGATGATCCGCCGGTGGCAGCGCCACCACACCGACTCCCCGCACAGCACGGCCGTACGGGTGCCGGCGGCCTCGCGCAGCAACTCGTCCATGGCGGCGAGGAAGTCGGGGCTTCGGGTGTGCCCGGCGTAGCCGCGGAAGGAGGCGTTGCGCCAGTAGGTGTCGGGGGCGTCCGGCGCGGCCTGCCGGAAGCCACCGAGCCGCTTTTCCCAGCGGTAGCCGACGCCCTGCTCGGGCAGCCATACGCGGAGTGCTTCCCGGCGCGCGTCGGGGTTGTGCCGACTGCCCGGTGCGCTCCGTACGTCCACGACGGACCGCACCTCGGCGCCGTGCAGCAGCCGGGCCAGCTCCTCGCGTCCGGCCGTGCCGTGGCCGAGGGTCAGCAGCGGCTGCACGCTCTCCACCCGCCCAGGATGACACCGGCCCGGCCACTCCGCCGGGCCGGGCCGTGTGCTTCACAGACCGTGGCTGCGTTGTCCCGTCACCAGCGCGCTGACACCTGCTTCGGTCACGGCCGAGAACGGGTCCCGATGGGCGGCGACCGCCTGGCGGGTCTCCTCGGCGACGAGATCGGCGTTGATCTGTGTCGCGGCGACGGCTCCTGCCGCTGCCGCGTTGCCGACCTGCGCCGCGAGCTCGGTGACGTTCCCCGCGACCCAGACGCCGGGCACATCGGTACGGCCGGTGGGGTCGGCGGCAAGGTGCTCGCCGACCCCCATCGGGTGTTCCACCGGGCGCAGCCCCAGCGGGGCCAGGAAGGCGGCGCGTGCCGTCATCCGGGGCGCGACGACCAGTACCTCGCGGCTGACCAGGGTGCCGTCGGCGAGCCGTACCCCCGCCAGCCGGTCCGCCACGATCTCCAGCGCCGCCACCTCACCGTCGACCACCCGGATCCCGCGAGCGGCCAGCTGCTCCGCCTCCGCACCGGCCGGTGCCGGCATGGTGTGGGAGAAGACCGTGACATCGGCGCTCCACTGGCGGAACAGCAGCGCCTGGTGCACCGTCATCGGTCCACTGGCCAGCACACCGACGGCCCGGTCCCTGACCTCCCAGCCGTGGCAGTACGGGCAGTGCAGCACATCGCGGCCCCAGCGCTCCCGCAGCCCCGGCACCCGCGGCAGCTCGTCCACCACCCCGGCGGCCACCAGCAGACGCCGCGCCCGTACGGTCCGCCCGTCGGCCAGCGCCACGACGAACCCGTCCTCCTCGCGGGCCGGAGTGGGCACAGGCTGCTCATGCGCCGCGGGAGCCCCTGCCTGCTCGCGGATCACCCTCGCCACCCTGCCGGGCACGATCTGACCGCCGTAACGGCGAACTTCCGCCCGGCCGCGTTCCAGCAGCCGGGCCGGGGGGATGCCGTCGTGGCCCAGCAGCCCGTGCACGCCCTCGGCCGGGGCGTTGCGCGGATCGCCGGCGTCGATCACCACCACCGACCGCCGGGCCCTGGCCAGCATCAGCGCCCCGTTCAGTCCGGCGGCGCCACCGCCGACCACCACCACGTCATAGCCGTCCCTCAGCTGCTCGGTCATCATGACCACCTCCGCCGACGACCATGCGGACCTACCGAGGCGAGCGGCAAATCCTGTTGCCGATCTGGCAACCTGAAGGCATGGACGACGACCTTGATCAAGCACTCGACGCGGTCGGACCACGACTCCGCGCACTGCGGCGGCAGCGCGAGACGACGCTCGCGGAGCTGTCGGCGGCAACCGGAATCTCGGTGAGCACCCTCTCCCGGCTGGAGTCCGGCTCCCGCCGCCCGACCCTCGAACTGCTGCTCCCGCTGGCGAAGGCGCACGGCGTCACGCTCGACGAACTCGTCGACGCCCCGCCGACCGGCGACCCCCGCATCCACCTGCGTCCGGTCACCGCGTACGGCATGACCCTGCTGCCCCTGAGCCGCAGGCCCGGCGGCATCCAGGCGTACAAACTCGTCATCCCACCCGGCGACTCCCCGCGGGAACCCGAGCCGCAGACCCACGACGGATACGACTGGATCTACGTACTCGACGGTCGGCTGCGGCTCGTTCTCGGCGAGCACGATCTGGAGCTCTCGCCCGGCGAGGCAGCCGAGTTCGACACCCGCGTACCGCACTGGTTCGGCGCCGCCGGTGCCCAACCGGTCGAGATCCTCAGCCTGTTCGGCCGTCAGGGCGAACGCGCCCACCTCCGAGCCCGCCCCAAGTAGGGCTTGCCGGGACATCCCGCGTACCCGACACGCGGGCTGCTCCCCACGGCACGCGGGGGACGGTCAGCTCACGGGGTTGTGCTTCAGGACGGCTTCGATGAGGCCCGGCTCCGCCTGGGGGAAGTCCATCGGAACGATGCCGAGGCCCGTCCGCCCGGCCATCTCGGAGCCGTTGAGGAAGTCCCGCACCTGCGGGTTGAGACGGTCCGCGTTCCAGACGGGCGGCAGCCCGGCGGCCGTGGACACGAAGTTGATGTAAAACGGGCCGGGTCGGGACGCCGCCTCGCGGAACTGCTCCGTGATCTTCGGGTACTTCGCGAACGGCTCGGCCTGGTAGTCGTCCTGGATGTCGAAGATCCCGGTGTCCGTCCAACGGACCCCCGGCAGCCCGCCGTTGTCGGCGAGCAGCATGACCTTGCCCCGCGCCTCACCGAGCGTCGGCAGCGTGCCGTCGAGCCGGAAGAGGGAACGCCAGCCCTTCTCGTCCAGGTACGTGTCGAAGATCCGCCGGAACTCCTCGTCGCCGACCGTCGAGTACTCCTGCTTCACCCGCATCAGCACCGTCTCACCCGGGTGCGCGGCGAGGAAGTCGCGGCAGGCGATCAGCACATCGCCGAACATCAGGTGCTGGAAGAACGCCCCGTGGTGGATGGCGAACACCCCGTCGATGGCCCGGCAGCGGACGTCCAGGAACCGGATCCCGGCAGTCAACTGGTCGGCTATCAGGGTGTCCTGGCACTCCACCCAGGCCCCGCCGAACCGCGCCCCGGAGTCGTGGCTGCCGGGAATCGTCAACGAGCGCAGCGGGGTCGAAGCACCCAGCGCCGCCATCCAGTCCTGCGGCGCGAGCCGCCTACGGGCACGGGCGCGCCCACCGTCCCGCGCCGCTGCCACCCCACCGCCGCCGGCGAGCGCAAGCGCCCCCGCCGCCGGAAGCACCGCCGCTCCCCTCAAGAACCCCCGCCTGTCCACGTCCGAACTCCCCCCGTACTCCTGGGCCGATGTCCGCGGACATCATGGTTCACGGCGTGACGCGGGGGAAGGGTGCGAGGGATGTGGTGACGTGACGACGGTTTCGCTGTGACGGGCTCACGACATCCGGCCCGCGCTGTCCCGACCATGCGCCCGCCCGAGCGCGCGGAGGTGCCCGGCCGAGCCCGCGGATGTGCCCGCCCGAGCGCGCGGGGTGCCCGGCCGAGCGAGCCGGGGCGCCTGACCGGGCGCCGCCGGTTTCCCCCGTACGATCGGCGGGACGGCAGGTGGACGCGGGGAGGCGGCAGAGGGCGGAGGCGGAGAACGACCATGGAACGGCGACAGGACCCGACGCCGGACGCCGGTGCTATCCCCTTCCGGTCCACCACCGGGCGCTGGGTGCTGCTGGCGACCGTACTGGGCTCGGCCATGGGCTTTCTCGACGCGACCGTCGTCAATGTGGCACTGCCCGCGATCGGGCGGGACGTCGGTGCCGATGTGTCCGAGCTCCAATGGGTGCTCGACGGCTATCTGCTCACCCTCGCCGCGCTCATCCTGCTCGGCGGCTCCCTCGCGGACCGCTACGGGCGAAGGCGCGTCTTCATCCTCGGCGTCGTCTGCTTCATGATCCCGTCCGTGCTGTGCGCGGTGGCACCGAACGCCGAGATCCTCATCCTCGCCAGGGCGTTGCAGGGTGTCGGCGCCGCGCTGCTCACGCCCGGGAGCCTGGCCATCATCCAGGCGACCTACCGCTCCGCGGACCGGCCCGCGGCCATCGGCGCCTGGTCCGCACTCACCGGGGTCGCCTCGGCGCTCGGTCCCATCGTCGGCGGCTACCTCATCGACGCCTTCTCCTGGCGGTGGATCTTCCTCCTCAACGTACCGATCGGTCTGTTCGTCATCGCGGCCACTGCCCGCCGGGTCCCGGAGAGCCGCGACCCGGCCGCGACAGGGCGGCTGGACGTACGCGGCGCGGTGCTGGCCACCGTCGGGCTGGCCGGGATCACCTACGCGCTGATCGAGGGGCCGCGCGGCGAGTCGCCCGGCTGGCTGACGGCCGCCGCTCTCGTCCTCGGCACCGTCGCGCTCGTCGGCTTCGCACAGACGGAGCGCCGTGCGGCCAGTCCGATGCTGCCTCCGGGCGTCTTCACGGCGCGTCAGTTCCTCAGCGCGAACGCCGTCACCTTCGTGGTGTACGCCGCGCTGGGCGGTGTCTTCTTCCTGCTCGTCGTCTTCTTGCAGACCTCCCTCGGTTACACCCCGCTGTACGCCGGCGCGGCGTCGCTGCCGGTGACGTTGCTGCTGCTGGCGCTCTCCTCGCGGGCCGGGGCGCTGGCCCAGCGCATCGGGCCGCGCATTCCGCTGACGGTCGGACCGCTGCTGCTGGCCGCCGGGATGCTGCTGATGCTCCGCATCGAGGTGGGCGAGGGCGGCATGGGGGCCTACGCCGCGTCAGTGCTGCCCGCGGTCCTGGTCTTCGGGCTCGGCCTGGCCACCACGGTGGCGCCGGTCACCGCGACGGCCCTGGCGGCAGCACCCTCCGAGCACTCGGGGGTGGCCTCCGGTGTCAACAACGCCGTCTCCCGAGTCGCCCAGCTCGCGGCCGTCGCCGCGCTTCCCGTCCTCGCCGGGATCGGCGGCAGCGACTTCGCGGACCCGCGTGCCTTCGCGGACGGCTTCCGCTCGGCCATGCTCATCACCGCGGGGCTCGCGCTGGTCGGCGCGGTGCTCGCCTTCACGACGATTCGCCGCGATGTCTTGGCGCCGCCGCCGGTTGCTGCCGCGGAGGGCGCTGCCGCGGAGCGCGCCGTCGGGGAACCGTGCCCGTATGAGTGCCCCGTTGCCGGCACACCGCTGCGGCCCGCGCCGCCGCGGGCCGCCTCGGATTCGCCGGACGAGCCTTCGCCCTGACGGTGTGCTGGGAGAGCCCCGCTCTCTGCGCTTGGGAGGTCTGCTCCCCCAGACTCCGTCCGGGAGGTGCCCCCAGGGCGCAGGGTGGGCAAGCGCAGCCCTCCATGCCGGGCAAGCCCTAGTCGGCGGCCTGGAGGATCGGCTCCGTCGATCGGCCCATGCCGTGGGGGCATGTCCAGCTGGGGATGCCATCGATTTCGGCGGCGACGGCGGGGTGGTTGTGGCCGGGGCACGGGGGGAGGGGGATGCCGCCGGTCTCCTCCAGGACGGCGTCCTGGAACCTGTCGGCCAGCAGCACCACGGCATCCGTCTCACCCGTTGCCGCCGCCAGCTCGACGGTGACCGCCGAGCCGTCGGCAAAGCTCAGCGTTGCCTCGACGTCCGCCGCCCCGGCGGCACCGGCACCCGCGGCCACCGTGACGGTCGCATCGGGCGGCGCCCCCACCTGCCGCAGGATCGACTCGGCCCACTCCTGGACCAGTTCGCTGGTCATCTGCCGTCGGCTCATCGCCACTTCTTCGCCTCGACGTTGCTGGTCCGGGTCAGCATGCCTGTTCAGCTCCGCCCTTCGCCACGCAACACCGCGCCGACACCCGGGTGCCCGGCGGTGCCGGGCGGCACGGGGCGACGGCGCGTAGGTTCGTCGTCGCGGGACCGTCTCCGACAGCTGTGAGGTCGATGGGGGCTGCATGCGGGTTTCTGCGTACGTCATCCTCCCGGCGAGCGTGCTCGTCGTACTGGCCGCGCTGCTCGCCCCCGTACCGCCGTCGACCGCGAGTGACGGCCAAGGCCCCGGCCCGGCGACGGGGCCCGGATTCAGCCGCGGATTCGACCGGCCCGTGCAGGGCTTCGCACCCGCCGACACGGTGCTGCGGCGCGCGACCCCCGCGGAGGAGGGGCTGGATCCGGCACCCATCGACGCTTTTCTGCGTCGGCTGAAGGGCTGGACCGATCCTGAGCGCGGTGCCGATTACCTCTTCCCCGGAGCGACCGCGTTGCTGGGCCACGACGGCGCCGTCGTCGCCCGGCGGGCGAGTGGTGACGCCGTGCGCTTCACAGCAGAAGGGGAGCTGCCGCCGGGCCAGCGGGTACCGGCCCGTACCGACACCATCTACGATCTGGCGTCGCTCTCGAAGCTGTTCACCGCCATCGTGGCCGTACAGCAGCTCGACGCCGGGCGGCTGCGGCTGAACGCACCCGTCGCCCGCTATCTGCCCGCCTTCGCCGCCCAGGGGAAGGGCGGCATCACCGTCGAGCAGTTGCTCACCCATACCTCCGGCCTGCCTGCTGACCCCCGGCCACCGCTGTGGGAGAACAGCGGCGGCCTGCGGGCGCGGCAGCAGGCGATCCTCCGGACCCGGCCCGTCACCCCACCGGGAGCCGCGTACCGCTACTCGGACCTCAACCTGATCAGTCTCCAACTGCTGCTGGAGCGGGTGACGGGCCGACGGCTGGACGCCCTCGTGCGGGAGGGCATCACCGAGCCGCTGCGGATGCGCGACACCTCCTACAACCCGCCCGCCGCCTGGCGGCCCCGGATCGCCGCCACCTCGTACAAGGCCAGTCCCGACCGGGGGCTGCTGCGCGGGACGGTGCACGACGACAACGCCTGGGCCCTGGGCGGTGTGGCCGGGCACGCCGGAATCTTCTCCACCGTGGACGACCTCGCGGTGCTCGCCCAGGCGCTGCTCAACGGCGGTACGTACAAGGGCCGGCGGATCCTCCGTCCACACGCTGTCACCTTGCTGGAGCGGAACTACACGAGCCGCTTCCCCGGGGACGACCACGGCCTCGGCTTCGAGATCGACCAGGCGTGGTACATGGGCGGCCTCTCCTCGCCGCGGACGGTGGGGCACACCGGTTTCACCGGCACCTCACTGGTGATCGACCGTCAGTCGCGCTCATTCGCGATCCTGCTGACCAACCGGGTGCACCCCCTCGACGAGACGCCCTCGACCAACCCCGCGCGACGCGCCCTCGCCCAGGCGCTGGCCCGGTCGATCCCGGTACGGGCACCAGGGGGCGGGCGCTCATGGTTCGACGGGCCGACGGACGGCCAGGACACCGGCGGCACCAGCGGCACCAGCGACGACGACACCGGCGGGCAGGGCGGCAGCACGCTGACCACCGGGCCGCTCGTGGTGGCTCCGCCACGCAGCCGCGGTCCGCTGCGCATCGGCTACGACGCCTTCGTGGACACCGACGAGACCGATCGGTTCGCACTGGAACAGAGCACGGACGGCGGCCGAAGTTGGCGCACCGTGCCGGGCACCGAACGGTCCGGGTACCACGGGCGCGCCTGGCAGCGGGTGCACGCCCGGCTCCCGGCGGGTCCGTATCCGGCGGGCCTGCGGCTGCGCTGGCGCTACACCACCGCTGTCTCCGGAGGCCGCGGCGTGAACCTGGCCGGAGTGCTGGTGACCGACGGAGCGCGAGTGCTGCTCAACAGCGACTGCCCCGACGCCCCACTGACGGCGCACGGCTGGCGCCCGCTCCCCCCGCCCTGGCCGCTGGCGCACGCCGCCGGACTCCCCGCCGGCGGCCTCGCCATCGGCTGCCCACCCGACGCGGGCCCGCGCGCCGGTCGGCACCCGCACCCGGGCCGCTGACCGAACCGGGCGTCGGCGGTCATCGTCGTACGCGTCGGGTACGGCGACCAGCCGGTGCAGCAGCACGCAACCGCGCCGCAGCTCCGGCCCCGGCCCCGATGCGCGTATCTGCGTGAGGACCACTGGGGTGCGAGGCGACGATCTCGGGCACCTCGCCGCCAGTCATCCCCCGGGGCAGGCTGACGCCGCGTCAGGGGGGGTCATCCCGTAGACGGCCGCCGTGACCGCGCCGTAGGCCAGATGCGGCACCAGGTCGGACAGCCAGTCGGCGGGGCGCCAGGTACGCGGGTCGGAGACCTTCAGCAGTGCCGACGGCACATCGGAACCCGCCATCGCCGCCAGGCCGGTGACCAGCGCGGCCAGCGGCAGCGGCGGGCGCCATGGGAGCGCGCGCGACGCGCCGTACAGCGCGCCGACGCCGACGCCGGTGAGGATGCCGAGCAGTGCGCCCGACGCCGAGGCGCGGTTCTCCCGCGCCTCGGCGTCGCCCGGTAGGAGCACATGCGTACGGTTGCTGAGACGGTCGGCGATTTCCCGTGGTACGGAGCTGCCGGCCCGGCCGCGCAGCACCATGTCCGCGTACGTGACGGCGTTGAGCGCGGTCGTACCGGCCGCCCCGGCGACAGCTCCTGCCCATACCCGGCGCATCATGGACCGGCCGTTCCCGGGACGGCCGCATTCCCAAACCTCACCCCCTGGGCTCACCGGGGCTTCGCCGGGAGGTGGCGACAGCCCACCCATGAAGGGCGTCAGTCGAAGGGCGTCAGTGTGAGCTTCAGTTCCTTCGCGGCGCTGTCCTCGATGTACGAGGCGAACCCGGCCACGTCGTCGAAGGCGAAGCCGTACGCCTTGCCGTCCTCGGTGGCGGCGTGCATGGCCTTGGCGTAGTGATGCGTGAGGTCGCCCTTGTAGAAGGCGGCGGGGTCGGTGGTGGGCTGGTCGGGGGTCGAGAGCAGTGTGGTGCGGTTGAAGGCGGCACCCAGGATGGCGGCCACGGGGCCGGTCGTCCCGTCGTTGGGTGCGGCGAGGGCACCGTCGCAGAAGAGGACGTCCTTCGTGGACGGCTTGCCGAAGGACACCTGGCCCGGGCCCGTGAAGGACAGCTTGTCGCCGCTGACGCGGCCGGTGAAGGTGCCGGCGTTGGTGGTGACCTTCAGCTCCTTGCTCTGGTAGGCGGCCCACACCTCGTCGATGTACGACGCGAAGTAGTCCTCGGCGAACCGGCCGGCGCCTATGCCGTGGCCCGGGGCTATGACGCGCTTGTCGTCGATGACGAGCTTCGAGAACGCCTCGACGGAGCGCACCGATTCGAAGATCTTGGCGCGGGCGCCCGGCTTGAGAGTGCCGGTGGTCTGGTCCTTGGCGCCCTTGAGCGCGATGGCCAGCGGCACGCTGAACATGTCCACCATGGTGGTGTTGCAGTACATCGCGCCGCCCTTGTACGTGAACTCCGCACAGTCGTGCACGATCGGGTAGTTCGGGTCCGACTCGACCCAGGCGGCGGGATAGGCCAGGGCCGCTCCGGTGTCGGCCTCAACTGCCTTGAACTTCAGCTTCTCCCCGCAGGCAACATAGATCCGGCCGGACATCTCCGGCAGCGAGAGGGTGGTCTCGTTGCCGGTCAGTGGGATGGCGTAGTCGGTGTAGCCGTCCGGGCCGTTGTCGGACATCTGGATCGGCTTCAGTTCGCCTTCGGGCGTGACACGGCACTGGTTCTTGCCGTCGTTGCCCACGATGTAGACGTGGACCGATTTGTTGTCGTAGGCGCCGCTGTTGTTGACGATCTTCAACGACAGCCCGGCGGCTGCCTGTCCCGCGAACAGGTTGCCCGCGCTCGCCTGTTGAGCGACGAGCCCGGCAGCGGGGACGGTGACGGCGGCGGCTGCGGCTCCGCGGAACAGTGCGCGGCGGCTGACGGGGCTCATCGGACGGGACCTCCGGAGACGGCGGAGACGGGGGAAACAGTGGGTGTGACATCGTTGTCGGCGAACGGGACGTCGCCGACCTCGCCTTGGACGGCGCCTCTCGGCGCGGCGGCCTCCTCGGCCGTAACTGCCTTTGGCGCAGGGGTACTTCGTGCGGAGATGTTCTGCGCAGGCGTCGTCAACGCACTCATGATGCGCTCCTTGGAAGTGGGGGGTGGGTGAGCGCTCTCACGTCACGGCAGAGAACGGTGCCGAAGGTATGGACCTTCGTCAAGTGCTCGCGTGAATCGGCCGTTCCGGAGGCACCGAGGAGACGTCGGTGAGACATCAAGAGGGCATCCCGCTTGGCGCCCGGCGGAAATCGACTTCATCACAGGTCAGTACGGGGTACCGGAGGGTCGGGTTCACGGGCGGGCAGCCTCTTCGCCGAGAATTTTTGGCTGTCTTGCCTGTGCGTTGCATGCTTTGCCTGTGGGGCAAAGCTTTTGCCCGAGCGGCAGAGCTGTGCCTTAATCGGGGCATGCGTCCGAACCGTCCCCATGATGAGGCAGCCGGACCGGAGGAGGGAGACCTCCCCGCGTTCGCGCCCCGGATGCGCCTGCTGAGGCGGCGCAGCGGGCTGAGCCTGGAGGCGTCGGCGCGCAGAGCCGGGCTCTCACCCGCGCATCTCTCCCGCCTGGAGACGGGAAAGCGGCAGCCGTCACTGCCGCTTCTGCTCACCCTCGCCCGCGTCTACGGAACGACCGTCGGCGAGCTGCTGGGCGAGACGACCACGGCCGCCGACTCCATCGTCCGCGGCGCCGAGATGGCGCCCGTCGACGCCGGAGGGTGGCGCTACCGGCAGGCAGGCCGCTCCGGGTGCGCCATGCAGGCGCTCCGCGTCCATGTGCCGCGCGGCCCGCAGAGCGAGCTCGTGCGGGTCCACCCCGGAGAGGAGTGGATCCATGTGCAGAGCGGCGAGCTGCGGCTGACGCTCGGTCAGGTCACCGAGACGCTGGGCCCCGGCGACTCGGCGCACTTCGACTCGCTCACCCCGCACCGGCTGGAGGCCCTCTCCGCCGGGGGCGCGGATCTGCTCTTCGTCCATACGCTGCTCCAGTCCCCCACCGCGGACCTGTGCGTGAGCGGCATGCCTGGGCATGCCGCGGCCCGTCGCGCTCCGTAGGGCTGAGGCGCACTCCGCGGCGCTAAAGCGCTCCCCTGCCCCGCGCCGAGTCGCCCCCCGAAGCGCTGAGCCGGCCCGCGCAGCGCCGAGCCGGACCCCGGAACGCTGCGCCGCCTCGGAACCGGCACGCCGGGGCGCGCCCCTCCCGACGTCCCAGCCCTCGACCCATCGCGCCCGGCGCCGGCCGCGTGCGTCCAGAAAGGCCCCACCATGACCGCAGCCCAGACACCGGAACCGCAGCCTCCGTCGTCGCCCTCCCCGGCTTCCGGGCAGGCGCGCCCGCAGCGTACGCGCAGGGAGCAGCCGGGCGAAGAGCGCGGCGACGGACGCTTCCCACGCGGGCTGGCCCTCCGGCTGTTCGTCTATGTCGTGGCGGGCCACCTGCTGGCCGGTTTCCTGTTCCTGCTCTTCGAGTTGGGTGGCAGCCGATAGGGCGTATCCGGCGGATCTTGGCCGGCCCTACCCGTTGTTCTGGTGAGGGGGTGCCCCTGTCTGTGGCTTGCGAGCTGCGGGAGCGTTCTGGCTGGTCGCGCAGTTCCCCGCGCCCCTTCGGGGCGCGTCCCCCTGCTGTGCTCGGGGGAGCAGGGTGGGCATGCGCAGCCCCCAAGCGCGCAGACTGCGGGTGAGTCGTGGCCGAGCGCGCAGTTCCCCGCGCCCCTTTGGGGCGCGCACACATCCAGCCGCCGAGGCGGAGGCACCCCTCCCGCGCGAAAAATTGGTGGAGCCGGACTCCCATGTGCCGTTATCGTGCTCCGGTCCGTAGTCGCCCTGGCAAGGATGTGCCGTTGTACACCAAGTGAGAGTCACCGAGCGCTGATCCGTCGCGCGTTCGCACATGTGCGACGCGCTGCTTTGCGTTGCGATCTTCTCACTGGAACCGGTGTATTTCTGTGTCCAAAAACTGGGTGGTCGTGCCCACCTGCCCGCCGATTGTTCTCCGCCATTGCCACAGGTGCGTCTCCGGGCACATCCGGGCGAACGGCGAATTCCGCGTCACTGCGAATCACAAGCTCCCCGACGTCTGGCTCACCGTTCTGGAGCGGATGAACGTGCGCTCCGTACCACCCGAGTCCCTGAATCTGCCGCACGACAACGGCCCCGGCCTGGCAGCCGAACTGCCCCAGGACACGGCCCTACGGCGCCGCGACGTGGGTGACTCGGGTCGAACCGAGCGGCCGGCCTGGCAGTCGCCGTACGGTCCGCCGCCCCACCGAGCGCACCGCGGCCGATGGGCGCCTGAGCCGGGCTCGGGCAGGACTCGGTCCGCTGTGCGGCGCGGATACTTGTGCGGTCGGTGCAACTGATCGTCGACATGCCCTGCAGGGCATGCTCGGCGGATCTTGCCGGGCCCCTCCGTTGTTCCGGTAAGGGGGTGCCCCCAGGGGAGCAGTTCCCCGCGCCCTTACGGGCGCAGCTCCCATGCCGGGCACGCAAGATCGGCCGGACACGTGGACCGTCGTGCCTGCCGGTGTCGCTGGACGGGGCGCCCGCCGAAGTGGGCGCCCCTCTTCCGGTTGTGGTGCTGTGTCGGGTGTCAGGTCCTCATCGGAAGGAGCCGGCCACCAGGCGGGTGGCGACGTTCACGCGGTTCCAGGCGTTCACCGAGGCGATGGCCATCACGAGGGCGGCGAGCGCATCCGGGTCGAAGTGGCGGGCGGCGGCGTCCCAGACGTCATCGGGTACGCCCTCGGGGTCGTCCGTTATCCGCGTAACCGCTTCGGCGAGCGCCAGCGCGGCGCGTTCCCGGTCGGTGAAGAATGGAGTGTCCCGCCACGCGGCGACCGACCACAGCCGTTCGTTGGTTTCGCCCGCGTCACTGGCCCGGTGTGAGTGCAGGTCGACGCAGACCGAGCAGCCGTTGATCTGGCTGACACGCAATCTGACCAGTTCCAGAACATCGTTCGGGGCGGGACTGTCGTGGAGGAACTCCTCCATCGCGGACAGGGCCTGATAGCCACGGCCGGCGAGCTTGTACACGTTGGCCATGCGAGGTTGCATTTTTGATCCTCTCGTTTCTGAACAGAAAATGTTCAGGTTCTCTTGCTGCGAAGACCGCACCCGCGGTGTGACCGGTTCAGCGGGTGGGTTGGGTCAAGCGGTTCCGCGCCATCCGTGGTGCTTCAGGGTGCCTGCTCTCGACCGAGTCCTTGATGTCGGCGAGCGTCTGGGCGGCGAGCTCACGCCGCCATGCCAGCTCCGCCCGGCGCATCGCCTGTGAGACCAGGCAATGCCTGCGGTAGTCGACGTCCGACCGCCCGCCCGGCCCGTCACGCATGATCTGCCGGCATCGGAAGGCGTCCTGCTCGCCCTCGATCGCGACCACGACGTCGAGGAGCGTGATCTGCTCCGGCTCCCGCGCGAGCCGGAAGCCGCCGCGCGGCCCGGAGGTCGACGTGACGATCCCGGCGCGCGCCAGTGCCTGCAGTTGCCGGTTCAGATACGCCGGCGGCAGGTTGTAGAACGCCGCCAACTTCCTTGCTGTCACAGCTTGGTGCTCCGCCCAGGCGAGGTTGAGGCAGCTGTGCAGGGCCCATTCGACGCCCTCGCTCATCTGCATAGTGAATATTTAGCATTCAGGATCTCCATAATCAATCCCGAGACGGCCGGAAGACAACCGGCCGTCTCACGGTTTCCTCGGGCCCTACTCGGTGGATGTGACCCGTGCGAGGGCAACTCCGGCGATGATGAGCGCCAGTGCGGCGACCCGGCCGGCACTCACCGGGTCCTTGTGGACCGCGATGCCGAGGATGATGGCGCCGATCGCGCCGATTCCGGTGAACACCGCGTACGCCGTGCCCACCGGCAGGCCCTTCATCGCCAGCGACAGCAGGTAGACCGCGACGGCGGCGAGGAAGAAGCAGACCAGAGTGGGCAGCGGCCGGGTGAAGCCTGCCGTGGGCTTGATGCTCTGTGACCAGGCCACCTCCACGGCACCGGCGGCCAGCAGCAACAGCCAGCTCACAGAGCGCCGCCCAGCATCCGGGCCGCAGCGAGGGCGGCTGCGCGGGAGTCGTCGTGCTGGGCGCGGCGAGCCGCCAGGTCAGGGTCGAGGAGGGAGTTGACCAGTTCGGTGCCGACGAAGGTGACATCGTCGACCGCGTAGTGCCCGCGGAAGAAGTCGCGCAGATACGCCTCCTGGTGGTCGTACGCGTGCCGTGGCGTGCCGGGCCCGTACGCGCCGCCGCGGGCATGAGCGACGACGAAGCGCCGTGGGGCCAAGGACATCTTCGGGAACGTCACCTGGTCGATCCACGCCTTGAGGGATGCGGGTATCGAGAAGTTGTACATCGGCGCGGCCATCAACACCACGTCTGCGGCCAGGAGTTCGGCCAGCAGCGGCTCGACGACGGCCCATGCCTCGCCCTGGGCCGGAGTGCGGACCGCCTCCCGGTACCGATGGGGGTCGGTGATCCGGTGCTCCAGGACGTAGTCGCACAGCTCGGTCCATGCCTCGTCGATGTGCGGGACGGGATCGAGTGCGAGATCGCGGTGGAGGTAGGTCCCGCCCGGATGCGCCGCTCGCCAGGCGTCGGCAACAGTGTCGCCGAGTTCGCGGCTGAAGGAGCGGCGGCGGGCGCTTGCGTCGAGGTGCAGCAGGGTGGGGCTCATGGGTGTGCCTCTCAAGGGGAAGTTAAACGGACACGGTGTCCGCTTGTGGAATCGTAGACTAGCAACCGGACGCCTCGTCCGCTTATTCCGGAGGAAGCCCTAGGCTGACCCCGTGACCAAGGAACGTGCCGACGCCGCTCGCAACCGGGGAAAAGTGCTCGCCGCCGCGGCCGAGTTGTTCGCTGCCAAGGACCCCCGCGCCGTCACCATGGAAAACATCGCCCGGGCTGCCGGAGTTGGCCGGGGGACGCTGTACCGGCGGTACCCGGACGTCGCCTCCATCGCCACCGCGCTGTTGGACGAACACGAGAAGGCCCTGCAACATGAACTGCTGCAGGGCCCGCCGCCGCTGGGCCCGGGAGCACCGCCGCACGAACGGCTGGCCGCGTTCTACGCGGCCATGGCCGAACTCCTCGACCAGCACGTCCACCTGGCACTCGGCGCCGAGACGGGCGCCAGGCGGTACGCCACCGGCGCCTACGGCTTCTGGCGTGCCCACGTCCTGGCCCTCCTCCGCGAGGCCGACGTGGCCGACCCGGACGCCCTGGCCGACACCCTGCTGGCTCCGCTGGCGCCCGACGTCTTCGCCTACCAGCGCGAGCGCGGAGTCTCGACAGCCCGGCTGACCGCCGCCCTCACCGAACTCGCCCGCGTCCTGGACCGCCAGTGATCTGAGCCGGAGATTTTCTCGGTGGCTCCGACTCCTCATCAGCCGTGGTGAGGGTGCTGTCGACGGCCGTCAGCGGCGTGGCCGGCATGATCGGCTTCTGGGCGGCGAGCGAGCGAAGGGACCGGATGAAGAGGCCCGCCAGGTCCCGCCATTTCTCAAGCCCGTTGACGCGGCACTCCGCAGCGGCGAACAGCCACCCCCGCCGGGCGCCGGCGTCACACCAGCGGCGGTTCCACCTGGCTGGCCGTCAGGGGGAGTTCGGCCCAGATCGTCTTGCCCTCGGGTGTGTAGCGGGTGCCCCAGTGCTGGGCGAGTTGGGCGATCAGGAACAGGCCGCGGCCTCCCTCGTCCACCGTGGTGGCCCGGCGAAGGTGTGGCGCTGTGCTGCTGCTGTCGGAGACCTCGCAGGTCAGACAGCGGTCGCAGAGCAGCCGTACGGTGATCGGCGGCGCGCCGTAGCGGATGGCGTTGGTGATCAGCTCGCTCAGGATGAGTTCCGCGGTGAAGGCGGTCTCCTCCAGGCCCCACTCGGTCAGCTGGGACATACAGGCGGCGCGGACGGGTGCGACGGCTTCCGGGTCGCTGGGGACCTCCCACTGGGCGATCCGGGAGGACGGCAGCCGCCGGGTCTCGGCGACGAGCAGCGCGATGTCGTCGCGATCCTCGCTGGTCCGGTCGGGAAGCAGGGCCTCCAGTACCGCCGCGCACGTCTGTTCCGCGCCGTGCTCGACGCGGGTGAGAGCGGTGCGCAGCATGTCCAGGCGGTCGTCGATGTCGCGGCTGCGGACCTGGACCAGGCCGTTGGTGTAGAGCACCAGACGGCTGCCCTCGGGGAGGGTCAGGGTGTGGGTCTCGAACGGGGAGGTGCCCAGCCCGAGCGGCAGGTTCTGCGGGATGTCCAGGATGGTGGTGGTGCCGTCGGGGCAGGCCAGCGCGGGCGGCGGGTGACCGGCCATGGCCAGATCGCACTCTCCGGACGCGGGGTCGTAGATGGCGTACAGCACGGTCGCGCCGGTGACCGGCTCGGTCTCCGGACCGAGGGTGGGGTCCTGGTCGATACGGACCACCAGTTCGTCCAGGTGGGCGAGGAGTTCGTCCGGCGGCAGATCCAGTGAGGAGAAGTTGTGCACCGCGGTCCGCAGCCGTCCCATGGTGGCGGCCGCGTGCAGCCCGTGGCCGACCACGTCTCCGACGACCAACGCCACCCGGGCACCCGGCAGCGGGATGACGTCGAACCAGTCGCCGCCGACCCCAGCCTGTGCGGGCAGGTAACGGTAGGCGGCGCGGACGGCGTTCTGCTCGGGCAGGCCACCCGGCAGCAGACTGCGCTGGAGCGTGACGGCGAGGCCGTGTTCCCGCGCGTAGCGGCGGGCGTTGTCGACGCAGACCGCGGTACGGGTGACGAGCTCCTGGGCCGAGGCAAGGTCTTCGGGCTGGAACGGCCGCTGGTCCCGGCGCCAGAAGCTGGCCAGCCCGAACACGGTTCCCCTGGCCCCCATCGGCACGGTGATCAACGAGTGGAAGCCCGCTTCGAGAAGGCGCTCGGCCCGCTCGGGGTCGATTGTGCGCCAGTCGGTCGCGGCGGACAGGTCGGGCTCGAAGACGGCCGCGCCCTCTTCCCCGCCGCCTTCCCCGTGCTGACCGCCGGCCACGGGCGGGATGGAGGGCCTGCTGCCCACCGGCTGGAGCGGATGCGCGTCACCGACGGCGGAACGCAGCGCGACCCTCCGCACCCGGGCGGACGCGGGGTCGGGAAGCGGCTCCTTACCGCTGATCACATGGTCGAGCAGGTCGATGGTGACCACGTCGGCGAACTGGGGGACGGCCACCTCGGCGAGTTCCTCGGCAGTACGCACCACATCGAGCGTCGTTCCGATGTGCAGGCCCGCCGTGTACAGCAGCTCCAGGCGCTGCGCCGCGATCTCCGCCTGACCGGCCACCTGTCGCAGTTCGGTGGTGTCGCGCAGGGTGGCCACGCTGCCGGCGGGCCCGCCGTTCCGCCCGGTCGGGCGCTGGTTGACGGCGAGCATCCGGTCGCCGATCACATGGACCTCGTCGCTGGCGGTACGGCCGGAGGACAGCAGCTCCGCCACGCTCGACTCCAGCCGCAGGTCGTCCACGTGTTCCCCCTGGGCCTGGTCGGGCAGCCCCAGCAGCCGGTGCGCCTCGTCGTTGGCGAGCACCAGCCGCCGTTCGCCGTCGAGTACGAGCACGCCTTCGCGTACCGAGTGCAGAACCGCGTCGTGGTGCTCGTACATCCGGGTCACCTCCCCCGGGCCCAGGCCGCGGGTCTGCCGGTTCAGCCGCCGGCTCACCAGCCCCGCGCCCGCCGTCGCGAGGAGCAGCGCGCCGGCGGCGCCGACCGCGACCCATGGCAGCCGCTGGTTCAGCCGCGCCGAGACGGTGGTGAGGTCGACGCCCGCGGTGACGATTCCGATCACCGTGCCGTCCGCCTCCCGTACGGGTGCCACGGCGCGTACGGAGTCCTTGGGCTCCCCCTCGAACTGCTCGGTGTACGCCTCACCTGCCAGCGCCCGGCTGAAGTCGCCGGAGGCCCGCTTGCCGATCAGCTTCGGGATCGGGTCGCTGAGTCGCACGCCCTTCGTGTTCAGCACCGCGACGAAGTCGATCCCGCACTCGTGGCCCGCCCGCACACTCAGCGGCTGCAGCTGCTCGGTCGGTCGGGGCGACTGGAGAGCAGCTGCCGTCGAGGGCGATACCGCCAGCGTTCTGGCACACGTCCGAGAGCGGTCCCGCGCGCTGCGGACGTCCGCCGAGCGCGCCTCCCAGGCCAGGACCACGGCTGCCACGATCACCAGCAGCAGGACGATCGCGAACTGGAGTACGAAGACCTGCCCGGCGACGCTCCGCACCGCGAACCGCGAGCCGCGCTCCCCCGTCCCTGGACGCTTTAGTGTCATGCAGCATGGTTTACCGTCATTTGCCGTGAATTACGCGGACGCACAGCCCTGCCATGTCTGCGACAGCGCAGGAGAGCCCCACCGATCAGCGTCGCTCTCGGTTCCCGGCGCGGAGTGCGGGCGGGTCACGCGGAGCGGTCGTCGACGTCCGTCAGGGCGCTGAGCCGGTGTGCGGGGGCTGTGCCCTCGGCGGCGTCGCGGAAGGCCTTGAGACCTTCGGTCAGCACGCTGCGCGCTCTCGGCGGCATTGCGGCGAGGGTCGCAGTCAGGGCTTCCTCACGGCGGAGGCGCAGGTCGCTGAGGTATTTCTTGCCCTGGTGTGTGAGGTGGAGTTCCAACTCCCGGCGGCTGACCTGGCTCGGCAACCGCTCCAGGAAACCGAGCGCCTGGAGACGGTCGCACAGCCGGCTGACGGATGACGGGGCCGAGCCCAGCATCTCTCCCAGCGTGCGCAGGTTCATGCCCTCGTCACGGTCGAGGCAGTAGAGGACCCGCAGTTGCGAGGCGGAGACGGGTGAGGAGGAGACCGCGTCGCGGCCGTGCTCCCACAGGACTTCCAGCAGTTCGATGACCTCACCGGCCGTTTCGGCCGCCTCGTGCGCCCCTCGGCGTCTCGACTGTCCTCGGCCGAGGGGGTTCTCGCCCGTCACAGCTCCGCTCCGCACCAGCGCAACCGGTCGATGGCGGGGGTCGGCGTCACGTCTCACTCCACAACTTCGGCACTCTTGCCGCCCGGCTCTGCGAGCTTCCTCGCCGCTGTCAAGGGCCGGGAAGAGCTTATCTCTCCGCACGCTCCGCGGACAGGCCCGTCTCGGCAGGCGCCCACCTTCTCCGGTGCCGCCCCGGCAGGCGTTCTGTTGTCATTCGGCGACTGTTTCCATGCGACGATAATGTACTGATCCGGCCCGCGGGGGACGCAGTGCCCCCTGTCCGGCCGCTGCACGTATGGCAGACGGAGAAACAGGAGACGTGGACACATTCGCCGCGGTCGAGCGGGCCCTGCGCGCCGCCGCCCCGCACGCACTGATGGACGTCGTCAAAAGGGCACTGCGGGAGCACTACGGCGCCGTCGATGTCGAGTTGCGCCTGGCCGACTACGGTACGCGCACCCTCCAGATGGTGGAGCCCGTGCCGCTCACCGCCGAGCCGCTCGCCATCCACGACAGCCCGCAGGGCCGGGCTCTGCGGGCCCCCGAACCCGTCGTACTGGCCGACCGGGCGACGGACACCGTGGCGGTGCACCTGCCGGTGAGCGTACGAGGCGACCGGCTCGGGGTGCTGTCCGTGACGCTGCCCGGTGACACGGACGCCGTTGAGCTGCTGCCGGAGCTGGAAGACCTGTGCGAGGCGCTCGGCCACGAGATCACGGTCGCCGAGCGGGACACGGATCTCTACCAGCGGGCCCGCCGGGCCACCCGGCTGACCGTCGCCGCCGAGCTGCAGTGGCAGTTGCTGCCCGGCCACTCCTTCCGGCGCCACGAGTTCGCCCTGGGCGCCCATCTGGAGCCCGCCTACTCCGTCTCCGGTGACAACGTCGACTGGTCGCTCTCCGCGGAGCATCTGACGGTCGCCGTCACCAACGGCATGGGCGAGGGGGTCCATGCGGCGCTGCTGACCAACCTCGCCGTCAACGCGCTGCGCAACGCACGCCGCGCCGGTCTCGGCCTCGCCGACCAGGCGGCGCTCACCGACCAGGCCGTGTACGCCCACTACCGGGGCTCGGCGTACGTCTCGATGGTGCTGTTCCGGTTCGAACTCGCCACCGGGGAAGTGGAGATCGTCGAGGCGGGCTCGCCCCGTGCGTGGCTGTGCCGGGACGCCAAGGTCGACAGCCTCGTCTTCGACGCCCAGTTGCCGCTGGGCATGTTCGAGGACACCCACTATGTGACCGAACACTTCCGGGTCCAGCCCGGCGACCGGCTGCTGCTGGCGACCGACGGCGTCTACGAGCCGCTCTCCCGCGCCGGTGAGCCGTTCGGCGACCACGCCCTGGCCCGCTCCCTCACCGCCAACCGGCTGCTGCCCCCGGCCCAGGTGCCGCGGGCGGTCTTCCGCGATCTCGCCGGCCACCGGGGCGAGGGCCCACTGGAGGACGACGCCCTCGTCGTGTGCGTCGACTGGTACGGACGTGACGGGCACGGAGAGGGCGAAAGCGGCAGCGGAAGCGGGTGAGGGCGGGACTCACAGCCGCCGCACAGGTTCAGCACAGACGGATGACAGGGCGGTCCGCGATGTTCGGTCCACAACGGACCTGAAACAGAAGCGGACTTCAGCATGACCACCCTCACCTCCTCCGGCAGCGCGGCGGACGCGCCCCGCACGGGCACCGATCCCGCCGCCGGGCGCCGGGGCGCACTCAGCGACCGCCTCCGGGCCCGGTCACGGGACCGAAGGGCCGGCCGGCCGCGCTGGGAGAGCCCCGCGTTCTGGACGCTGCTGGCGGCCACCGCGGTGCTGTACCTGTACGGCCTGGGCGCCTCGGGTTACGCCAACTCCTTCTACTCCGCCGCGGCACAGGCGGGCGGGGCCAGTTGGAAGGCGTTCCTGTTCGGCTCACTGGACGCGGGCAACGCCATCACCGTCGACAAACCGCCGGCCGCGCTGTGGCCGATGGCCCTGTCCGTGCGGCTCTTCGGCCTCGGCTCCTGGCAGACCCTGGTACCGCAGGCGCTGCTGGGCGTCGCCTCTGTGGGCGTGCTGTACTCCGCCGTACGCCGCCGCAGCGGACCGGCCGCGGGTCTGCTGGCCGGGGCGCTGCTGGCGCTGACCCCGGTGGCGGCGCTGATGTTCCGGTTCAACAATCCGGACGCGTTGCTGTGCCTGCTCATGGTGGCGGCGCTGTGGTGCGTGGGCCGGGCCATGGAGGACGCCCGCACCAGGTGGCTGCTGCTGGCGGGTGCCTGCTTCGGTTTCGGCTTCCTGGCCAAGGCACTGCAAGCGTGGCTGATCCTGCCGGTGGTGGCGCTGGTGTATCTGGTGTGCGGGCCGACCCGGCTGCGACGCAGGATCGGGCAGTTGCTGTGCGGCGGGCTGGCGACGCTGGTCACGGCGGGCTGGTGGGTCGCCCTCGTGGAGCTGTGGCCCGCCTCGTCGCGGCCGTACATCGGCGGCTCGCAGCAGAACAGCTTCCTGGAACTGACCTTCGGCTACAACGGCTTCGGCCGGCTCACCGGGAACGAGACCGGCAGTGTCGGCGGCGGGGGCGGCGGCCGAGGGCCGGGCGGAGGTGGCGGCGCCTGGGGCGAGTCGGGCCCGGGACGGCTGTTCAGCGACTCGATCGGCGGCCAGATCGCCTGGCTGCTCCCGGCCGCGCTGCTGCTCCTCGTCGCGGGCCTGGTCCTGACCCGCGGGGCGGCGCGTACGGACGCGCTGCGGGCTGCGTTCCTGCTGTGGGGCGGCTCGCTGCTGATCACGGGTGCGACCTTCAGCTTCATGTCCGGGATCTTCCACGAGTACTACACCGTGGCGCTCGCGCCCTACGTCGCGGCCGTGGTGGCCATGGGGGCCACGGCCCTGTGGCGGGAGCGGTCCCGATTCCCGTGGAACGCGGTCCTGGCGGCAGCGGTCGCGGGGACGGCCGGGTGGGCGTTCGTACTGCTTGGCCGCGCGGCGGACTGGCTGCCTTGGCTGCGCTGGACCGTACTGGGTGCGGGCGTACTGGCGGCGTGCGGCCTGCTGGCGGCGACCGTGCTGCCGCGCAGGCTGGGTGCCGCAGTGGCGGCGCTGGGGCTGCTCACCGCGGTCGCCGGGCCGGTGGCGTACACACTGAGCACCGTCGGCACGCCGCACACCGGCTCAATCGTCACAGCGGGCCCCGCCGGGAGCCGAAGCGGCCCGCCCGGGATGCCGGGCGGCGGCAAGGGGATGCCGGGAGCCGGACAGCGGCCGGGATCGCAGCAGGGCGGGGCAGCGGGCCAAGGCGGGGCGGCGCCGGGTCAAGGCGCGCCGCAGGGCCAGGGCCTTCCCGGCGCCGGGAAGGGCAACCGGCAGAGCACTGGCGGCCAGCAGGGCATGCCGCCTGCTCCCGAGGCCGGCGCGCCAGGGCAGGGCACTCGGGACGGCGGAGGCCGTGCGGGCGGGACTGGTGGCCCTGGCGGAGGAATGGGCGGGCTGCTCAATGGCAGCAAGGTCTCCGCGAAGGCGCAATCGCTACTGCGCGAGGACGCCGCCTCCTACACCTGGGCCGCGGCGGCGATCGGCTCGCAGAACGCGGCGAGCTACCAACTCTCCACCGGCCTACCGGTGATGGCGATCGGCGGCTTCAACGGCACCGACCCCTACCCGACCCTCGCCCGGTTCAAGGAGTACGTCGCACAGGGCGAGATCCACTACTTCCTCGCCGGTTCGCAGGGCGGCCCCGGAGGCAACCGGGGTACGGCGTCCTCGATCAGTTCCTGGGTGAAGGCGCACTACACCAAGGTGACGGTCGGCAACAGCACCTTCTACGACCTCACCAAGCCGAAGGAGGCAGCAGCGAGTTGACGTATACGGGCAGCCGGGCCGTCCAACTGGGACAGCCCGGCTGTTCGCGGCTGTCCACCGCTGCCCGTAACTGCTCACGGCTGTTCGCGGCGGCCGGGCTGTCCGGGGCCGGGAGGGGCCGCCGTCCCGCTGGGAGGAGCCGCCGGTCCCGCCACCACGCGCGGAGCGGGCTGTCTTCGACCGGACCATTGACGGATCCACCAGTGGGGTTCTAGGTTCCCGGCATCGATAGGAAAGTTTCCTAATGAACGCCAACCCGCCCGCGCACCGCACACGCCCGGACGGCACGCCCACACCGGACAGACAGGGCACACCATGGCCATGCACGTCGGCCCCGGCGGCACCTCAGGAACCCCGGGCACCCCGCGCGTGCTGCGCGCGATGAACGACCGCGCCGCACTCGATCTACTCGTCGCCCACGGGCCGCTCACCCGCACCCGGATCAGCGAGCTGACCGGCCTGTCCAAGCCCACCGCCTCCCAACTCCTCGGCAGGCTGGAGGAGATGGGCCTGGTCCGCACCCGCAGCAAGGAGCGCGGCAGGCCGGGACCGAACGCGCTGCTGTACGAGATCGAACCGGCGGCCGCCCATGTGGCCGCGCTGTCGGCCGATCCGCACGGCATCTCCGCGGTGGTCGCCGACATCACGGGCACCGTCGTCGGCCGCGCCCGGGTGAAGGCGGACTCCGTGGCCGAAGACGTGCGGCACCGTACCGCGCAACTGGTCAAGGAGGCCGTCGACGGGGCCCTGCGCCAGGCCGGTTCTGGACCGGCGGAGCCGCACACCACGGTCATCGGTACGCCCGGCGCGCTCGATCCGCGGACAGGCGAGCTGCGTTACGCCCCGCATCTGCCCGGCTGGCACTCCCGTACGCTGCGCGCCGAACTGGCCGAGGTGCTCGGCACCCCGGTGACCATCGAGAACGACGTGAACCTCGCGGCCATGGCGGAACAGCACGCGGGAGCGGCCCAGGACCACGACGACTTCGTCCTCCTCTGGGTGGACAACGGCACGGGTGCCGCCATCGTGGTGGACGGCACCGTGCTGCGCGGGGCGACCGGCGGGGCCGGGGAGATCGGGTACATGCCGCTGCCCGGCGCACCGCTCGCCCGTGGCGGCCCCGGCCAGTACGCGGCGGCGAACGCCGGCGGCGGCTTCCAGAGCCTCGTCTCGGTACCGGCCGTACGCCGGCTGGCGAACGGCAGCCCACTGGCCGACGCGCTGGCCGATCCGGCCGTACGCGAGGAGACCGCGCGCCGGCTGGCGAACGGCATCGCCGCCGTGGTCGCGGTCGTCGATCCCCAACTCGTCGTGCTGTCGGGTGCCGTACCGCGCACCGGCGGCGAGGAGCTGCGCACCTTGGTGGAGCGGGAGTTGACCGGGCTCGCGCTGCCCAGGCCGCTGCTGCGGGTCAGCGAGCTGGAAGACGACCCGATCCTGAGCGGTGCTCTGCTGTCGGCCCTGGCACAGGCGCGGAACCAGGTGTTCGACACCGCCTGAACCGGATCGAGAGCCGGGCGCGGACTGCCGCAGCGCCACTCGATCTGCGCTCCCTCCCGTGCTCTCCGTCGCCGGTCATCATCGTCTTCTTCGCACAGAAGGCGTTCGTCGAAGGCGTCACCCTCACCGGAGTAAAGGGCTGAAGCACATGAAGCTCGCAGTGGTCGGCGGAGGCTCGACCTACACCCCCGAACTCATCGACGGCTTCGCACGGTTGCGCGGGGTGCTGCCGATCGACGAGCTGGCCCTGATCGATCCGGCAGCCGAGCGGCTGGAGCTCGTCGGCGGCCTGGCCCGGCGCATCTTCGCCAGGCAGGGCCACCCGGGCACCGTCACCACCACATCCGAACTGGACGTGGGCGTCGACGGCGCGGACGCCGTCCTCCTCCAGCTGCGCGTGGGCGGACAGGCCGCCCGCGAGCGGGACGAGACCTGGCCGCTGGAGTGCGGCTGCGTCGGTCAGGAGACCACCGGCGCCGGTGGCCTGGCCAAGGCGCTGCGCACCGTGCCGGTGGTGCTGGACATCGCCGAGCGGGTCCGGCGCGGCAACCCGGACGCCTGGATCATCGACTTCACCAACCCCGTCGGCATCGTCACCCGCGCACTACTGGCCGCCGGGCACAAGGCGGTCGGCCTGTGCAACGTGGCGATCGGCTTCCAGCGGAAGTTCGCCAGGCTGCTGGACGTCGCCCCCGCCGAGGTGCACCTGGACCACGTCGGGCTCAACCACCTCACCTGGGAGCTTGGCGTCCGGCTCGGCGGCCCCGACGGCACCGACGTACTGCCGAAGCTGCTGGCCGAGCACGGCGAGGCCGTCGCCGACGATCTTCACCTCCCCCGCACACTGCTCGACCGCCTCGGTGTCGTCCCGTCCTACTACCTGCGGTACTACTACGCGCACGACGAGGTTGTCCGCGCCCAGCGCGGCAAGCCCACCCGGGCCGAGGAAGTGGCGGCACTGGAGCGGCAGTTGCTGGAGATGTACGCCGACCCGGCCCTCGATACGAAGCCCGAGCTGCTGGCCCGGCGCGGCGGCGCCTACTACTCGGAGGCAGCCGTCGACCTGGCGGCCTCGCTGCTGCGCGAGGGCGGCAGCACCTACCAGGCGGTCAACACCCTCAACCGCGGAACGCTGCCCTTCCTGCCCGACGACGCCGTGATCGAGACCCAGGCCCGTATCGGCCGGGACGGTGCACACCCGCTGCCGGTGCCGGCGCTCGATCCGCAGTTCACCGGGCTGATCGCCCATGTGACCGCGTACGAGGAGCTGGCCCTGCGCGCGGCGCTGCACGGGGGCCGCGACCGCGTCTTCAAGGCGCTGCTCGCCCATCCCCTCGTCGGGCAGAACGAGTACGCCGAGCAGCTGACCGATCAGCTACTCGCCCACAACAAGGAGCATCTGGCGTGGGCCTGAGCCGACCCCGAGCCACAACCACCGGCCACCCGGAAGCGTCCCCGGTCCCGTCCCCGACCGCCTCCCCGGACGGCCGACAGCGACCGGCGGAGACGGCCCCGGCCCCGGCCGTCCTCGCCATCGACGCGGGCAACAGCAAGACCGACGTGGCGCTGCTCGGCGCGGACGGCAGCGTGCTGGGCACCGCGCGGGGCGGCGGTTTCCGCCCGCCCGTGGTGGGCGTACGCGCTGCCGTGGACGGCCTGGCCGAGGCCGTCGGCCGGGCCCACGCGGCAGCTGCCGCGGCCACACCCGGCGGCGGCACGACCCGGCGGGCCCCGCTCCCCGTACGCCATGTGATGGCGTGCCTCGCCAACGCGGACCTGCCGGTGGAGGGGGAGCAGCTGGCCGCGGCACTCACCGAGCGTGGCTGGGGCGAGCAGGTCACCGTGCACAACGACACCTTCGCCGTGCTGCGCGCCGGCCTCACCGCACCCGACGGTGACGCGGCGCCGTGCGGGGTCGCCGTCGTGTGCGGCGCCGGGATCAACTGTGTCGGCATCCGGGCCGACGGGCGCACCGCGCGTTTCCCCGCCATCGGCCGGCTCTCCGGCGACTGGGGCGGCGGCGGAGGGCTGGGTGAGGAGGCGCTGTGGCACGCGGCCCGCGCCGAGGACGGCCGCGGCGAGCCCACTCTGCTGCGTACCGCGCTGCCCGCGCACTTCGGGCTGGACTCGATGTACGCGCTGATCGAGGCCATGCACCTGGGCCGCATCCCGCACGCGCGGCGGCTTGAGCTGGCCCCGGTGCTGTTCGCGGTGGCCGCCCGGGGCGACGCCGTCGCGGACTCGCTGGTGGCGCGGATGGCGGAGGAGGTCGTCACCATGGCGGTGGTGGCGCTGCGCAGGCTGGAGCTGCTGGAGGCGGAGGTTCCGGTGCTGCTGGGCGGCGGCATCCTCGCCGCGGGCCAGCCCCTCCTCGACGACCGCGTCACCCGGCTCCTCGCCCAGCGCGCCCCGCGTGCCGTCCCCCGCGTCGTACGCGCCCGCCCGGTGCTGGGCGCGGCCCTGCTGGGGCTCGACGCGCTGGGTACCCCGGTGGCAGCACACGAGCGGGCACGCCGCTACTTCACAGGCGAGCACCCGGCAGCCCCCGCGGATCCGCAGGCGCCGGACGGCACCCAGGTACCGGACACCGGCGCGACGGTCGGCTGACGTGCTGCCCGGCAGGCTGCGCCGGGCGGCCGCGATGTTTCGCGGCGCACGGTCGGGGGGCACTCCCGCCGACCAGGAGGGAGGATGGGAGGATACGGCCCCGCCGTCCAGGGAGGTAGCCGTCCGTGAGGAACCGCGAGGAGCCGCCCGAGGGTGACGCCGACGGGGCGCCGGGCGTCAGCCTCTCCCCGCCCGGTGGGCTCCTGGATGTGCTGGCCGTCGGCGCCGTGGTGCTGGACGAGCGCGGCCGGATCGTCCTGTGGAGCCCGCAAGCGGTGGAGCTGTTCGGGTACTCGGCGGAGGAGGCGCTGGGCCGGTACGCGGCCCCGCTGATGGTGCCGGACGAACACATCGAGCTGGTGCTCCGGCTGTTCGACCAGGTGATGCGGGAGGGGAGGAGCTGGGCGGGGGTCTTCCCCGTCAAGTGCAAGGACGGCCGGGTCCGGTCCATGGAGTTCCGCAACATGCGGCTCCACGACGTCGACGGCGCCCCGTACGCGCTGGGCCTGGTCACGGACCGGGCCACGCTCCGCGAGGTCGAGCGCGATCTGGCCTTCTCGACGCTGCTGATCCAGCAGTCCCCCATGGGCATAGCGGTCATGGACACCGACCTGCGCTACGTCTCCGTCAACCCCGCCCTCACCCGGCTCGACGGCGTCGGCGAGGAGGAGCACCTGGGCAGAACCGTCCACGACGTCCTGCCCGCGGCCCACGCCAGGAAGGCCGACGCGGTGCTGCGGCAGGTGCTGGAGACGGGCGAGCCGGAAATCGACCTCGAGGTGCTCGGCGGCGAGACCCCGGCGGGCAAGGGCCACGCCTGGTCGGTCTCCGTCTACCGGCTCGACGACGCCGGCGGGCAGCCGCTGGGGCTGTCCATCTCCGTCACCGACATCACGGCCAGACACAAGGCGGCGCTCCAGGCCGAGCAGGCCCGGCAGCGCCTCTCCCATCTGGCCGAGGCCTCCGTACGCATCGGCACCACCCTCGACCTGGAGCAGACGGCCCGCGAGCTCGCCGAGATCACCGTGCCGGAGCTGGCCGACATCACCGCCGTCGATGTGCTGGACGCCGCCGTACGGGACCAGCCCGTCCGCATCCCCGAGGAGGAGACCGCCACTTTCCGCGCCCTGGCGCTGGTCACCGACTACCCCACCGTCGCCGCCGACGCGGCCGACCCGCAGGGACAGGTGGCCCGCTACAGCGCCGAGCGGCTCGTCACCCGCTGTGTCGCCACCGGGCAGCCGGTCGCCGTGCCCTCCGTACGGCACGAGGACCTGCACAAGATCGCCAGGGACGAGCGCAGTGCCGCCCTCCTCGCCCGCGCGGGCGTCCACTCCTATCTGGCGGTGCCGCTGATCGCCCGCGGCGAGGTGCTGGGCGCGCTGGATCTCAAGCGCACCCGCAACCCCAAGCCCTTCGACCACGACGACACGATCCTCGCCTGCGAACTCGCCGGCCGCGCCGCCGTCTGCATCGACAACGCCCGCCTCTACCGGCAGCAGCACAGCATCGCCCTCACCCTGCAGCGCAGCATGCTGCCGACGCCCGCGACCACCTCCGCGCGGCTGCGTATCGCCTCCCGCTACCAGCCGGCCGGAGCGCACAGCGAGATCGGCGGCGACTGGTTCGACGTCCTCGAACTGGAGGAGGAGCGCACCGCGCTGGTCGTCGGCGATGTGATGGGCAGCGGCGTGAACGCGGCCGCCACCATGGGCCGGCTGCGCACCGCCACCCAGACGCTCGCCCGGCTGGCGCTGCCGCCGACCGATGTGCTCCGCCACCTCGACCAGATCACCACCGGCCTCGACCCGTATTTCGCCACGTGCCTGTACGCCGTCTACGACCCGCGCCGCCACCAGTGCCACATCGCGTCCGCCGGCCATCTGCCGCCCGTCCTCGTCCCCGCACGGGGCGAGCCCCGGCTGATCGAGCTGCCCACCGGAACTCCGCTGGGCATCGGCGGTGGTGTCCACGGCACCGTCCCCGTCGACCTGAACCCCGGCGACCTGCTGGTGCTCTACACCGACGGGCTGATCGAGACCCGGCGCGACGACATCGAGGACCGGCTGGACGTGCTGCTGGACCTGCTCCGGCCCGTCGCCGGCTCCGCCGACTCCCTGGAGGAGACGTGCGACCGCCTGCTCGACGCGCTGCGCAACCCCGAGAACCACGACGACGTGGCGCTGCTGCTGATGAGCCCGACGGAGTGACGGAGCGTCAGGCGCAGCCGCGCGTCGTGATGTCGCCAGGGGCGGACGGCGGTCGTGCCCGGCGCGGACGTAAGGTCGGGCGGTAACGGGGCCGTGGCCGGATGCGGCCCGTCGTGGCTGGAAGGCGACCGTGACTGCGAACACCGTGCACCCGTCCCTGCTGGATCTGCCGCCGCTGAGTGCGGAGCATTTCGCCGCCATCGAGGACAAGATCGCCTCGTTGCTGCGGACACGCTGCGATGTCGTGGCCATGCAGGGCGAGGCGCTGCTGCCGCTGGAGGCGTGCATCCGCTCGGCTGCCCCGCGCGGCAGCACGGCACTGAACATCGTCACCGGGCCCTACGGGGAGACGTTCGGCGGCTGGCTGCGCTCCTGCGGCGCCGAGGTCGTCACCGTGACGGCGCCGTTCACCGGCGCAGTAGGTGCGGACGAGGTTGCCAGGGCGCTGCGGGAGCACCCGGAGACCGGCCTGGTGAGCCTCGTCCACGCGGAGGCGGCGACCGGCAACACCAACCCCGTCGCCGAGATCGGCGCTGTGGTGCGCGAGCACGAGGCGCTGCTGATGCTGGACGCGGTCGCCTCGGTGGGCGCCGAGCCGCTGCTGACCGACGCGTGGGGCGTGGACCTGTGCGTCATCGGCGGCCAGAAGGCGCTCGCAGGACCCGCCGGAGTGTCCGCCGTGTCGGTCAGCGAACGGGCCTGGGAGCGGATCGCCGCCAACGAGCAGGCGCCGCGCCGCTCGTACCTTTCGCTGCTCGACTGGAAGGAGCGGTGGCTGGACGGCGGCCGTACGGCATTGCCGCACGCCCCGGCCCAGTTGGAGATGCTGGCGCTGGAACAGGCCGTCGGCCGGGTCCTCGCGGAGGGCCTGGACGCGTCGATCGCCCGCCACCGGGCGGCCTCGGCCGCGCTGCGGGCCGGCGCGGGACAGCTGCCCGGGCTCGCCCCGTACGTGGTGCGCGACCAGGACGCGGCCCCGGCTGCGACGACGCTGCGCGTACCGGCGGAGGGCGTCGAGGCACGCGAGGTCGTGGCCGCCGCGCTCGGGGCCGACGCCCGCGTGCCGTTGCAGGCAGCGGCGGGCCCGCTCGCCACCGAGATGCTGCGCGTCAACCACTACGGACAGGCAGCCGACCGCACGGTGGTTCTCGACTCTCTGCGGGCGCTGGCCGCCGGTCTGGAAAAGCTGGGCGTTTCCGGTGCCCGCAGCGCCGGAGACCAGGCCCTCGACGCCGCGGGCGCGGCCTGGGACAGCACCGCGACACCCTGACCCGTCAGGGACGGGCCGCACCCGCCCCCGACTGCTGTACGACGGCGGCCGTACGGGCCGACGGCCCGCCGCTCACTCCGGCCAGGGCGACTCCAGAACCGTGCGGACGAAGTCGCCGCGCCGGAAATGCGGGTCGTAATGAGCGAGGACGTCGGCCTTCACATTGCCGAACGTGGTCTCCGGCTTCTCCTCCACACCGTCCGCGAACGCCCGCAGGATGCGCTGCTTGAACGCCGGACGGGGGTGTGCGGCGACGACGGCCTCGCGGTCAGCGGCGTCGATCTCGTCGTAGGCGAAGCCGAACACGTCGTACTCCACCCCGGCCGCCAACAGCGCCACCTCGGGCTCCATGAACTCCGGGATGCCCGGGGTGGTGTGCAGGGCGATCGCCGTCCACACCCGCCGGATGCTGTCCTCGGGGACCTGCCGCGCCTGGAGGAAACGGCGGGCCTCTTCCGCACTGTCGACCTCGAAGCGCCGCCCGCTGTCGTGGAAGCGCTCCCCCAGGCCGACGTCGTGGAAGAGGGCGGCGACGTAGAGCACTTCCGGGTCGAAGCCGATCTGGCGGACGCGCCCCAGGAGGCTGCCGAAGAAGTACACCCGGCGCGAGTGGTCGTAGATCAGATCGCTGGTGGTGTCGCGCACCAGTTCGGTGGCCTCCGCGGCCAGTCGGGAGTCCGGCACACTCACGCCTGCCGGGCCGTGCTGTTCACCCATCGGCCTCCTCGCCTCTCTTCCGTCCCTGCCCGCGCCCGGCCGCCGTCGGACTCGTCCGCGGTGCGGTCAGTGTCCGCCCGGGGTGGGTTCCAGGACGAACACCGGGATCTCACGGTCGGTCTTGCGCTGGTAGTCGGCGTAGTCGGGGTACGCCTCCACGGCACGCTTCCACCACACGGCCTTCTCCTCGCCGGTGACCTCGCGGGCCGTCATGTCCTGCCGTACGGGCCCGTCCTGGAGCTCGACCCGGGGGTCGGCGACGACGTTGTGGTACCAGACCGGATGGGAGGGCGCCCCGCCCAGCGAAGCCACCACCGCGTACTTCCCCTCGTGCTCCACCCGCATCAGCGGCGTCTTACGGACCTTGCCCGTCTTCGCACCCCTGGTCGTCAGCACGACGACGGGCATACCCCGCATCGTCGTCCCCTCGGTGCCACCGGAGCGCTCGTACAGCTCGACCTGGTCCCGCACCCACTGCTCGGGGCTCGGCTCGTACTCGCCCTCGATCGGCATATGTGTACGTCCCTTCGTCGGATCGTCCCGGACCCTTGCGGATCTCGCGGTTGTGGCCTTCTGGGACTACCACGAGCGGCGGGGGCGTACACGTACACGAGTGCGGACCAGGGGCGGCTGAGGCGCCCGCACCAGGCGGGGATAGCGTGACGGGGAGCGTGCCGGTGGGCACGTGATCGGTACATTCACCCGGAGGTAGAGGCTCTCGTGGCCGGTATAGAGGACGCACGCAAGACCTTTGACAAATTCGACCGGAACGGCGACGGATACGTCACCCCGGCCGAGTTCCAGCAGGCCATGGTGGAGCTGGGCGACCGGCACTACACCGTGGGCCTCGCGGAGGCCATTGTGAAGACCCGGGACGCGAACGGTGACGGCGTCCTGTCCTTCGAGGAGTTCTTCGAGAAGGCCAAGGACCTCTGACAGCAGGCGTCCCACCGACGCCTCGCTCTTGCGTGCAGCAGGCGGCCGCCCGGACGGGCGGCCGCCTCTTCGTCGTCCCGGAGCGCCGCGCCGTGCTGCGTCGGCATCAGGTTCGTGCGGCGGCAGGGCACCGGACCGAGTACCGCGGCGTGGAGTACGTGGAGCTGGGTGGCGCGATTGTCTGGCCCGCTTCGGCGCGCGGGCGCCCGCCTACGAGTCCCTGCGAGGGGACGCAGCCTCAAATGCGCTGCTCAGTCCCGTCAGTTGGGGGGCGGCACGGGGTGGCTGACCGCACCACTGGGGGCGGATGGTGTGGCGCGCGGTTCTACGGAAACCGGGAACGGACGCCTCAGGCGTTGACCTTCGCCTTCGCCGCACCGGGGCGCTGCTTCTTGTTACTCAACTGCGGCTGCTCCGCAGGGGGTTCTTCCTTGGGAGCTCGCTGCTCCTGCGAGCCGTACACTTCCGCGCTCGCCTCGGCGGCGATGTCGTACAGCTCCTCGTTCACCTCGTGAGCTGCGCGCTTGGCGTCCGCGGCCAGCTTCACCGATGTCTTGACGGCACCGCGAACGACCGGCTTGAGCACCTTTTTGACGAGCGGAGCTGCCACCACTCCGACCAAGAAGACAGGAAATACGGGAGGCATGACTACTGGTTCCTCTCAGAGCGTTCCGCGGGCCCTCTACTTTTTCGAGGGTAGAGGGCCCGGCGAGGACCAGCCAGACCAGCCCTCTTCATTCACTCTTTCGAGTATTCAGCAGTCGAAATTGAGCATTTCCGCCCCAAAGTGAAAGACGGGGCCGCTGGGGAAATTGAGGCTGTTATTTTCTAAGAAACCCGCGCCGTAAGGATTCAGCTATGGATCCGGTATGGAAGGACCCCGAGATGGACGGGCCTGTGTCCCAGAAGACCCAGCAGACAGAGACCGCGACGGACGACCTGCTCTACTCAGCGCAGGTGCGGTGCGAGAACGGCCGGTACACGCTGACGGTGACCGATCTCGTGAGCGACACCGTTCAAGTGTTCCCGGTGGCGAAGAAGGCGGTGGACAGGCTGCCCTTCTACCTCGACATGCTCAGGAGCAAGCTCTCATGAGCGGTCGGCCACGGGCGACGGCCATGGCCGACGGGTCGTAAGTGAGGCCGACGGGCCGTGAGTGACCGGCGCCGAGTCGCCGCCCGGAAGCATAGGCGCCGCTGCCGGGCGGTCCGGCAGCGGCGCCTGTCACGCACTCACTTATGGGTCGGCGCCGGCAGAGGCCCCCTCCCCCGGTGCCGACCGGACGCCATCGGTGCCTGGATCAGTGCGTCTTGGACGAGGCCGAGCGACTCTTCGGTACCGTCTTCCGCTCGGGCTCGGCAATATCCTCCAGGAATACCTCGGAGCTCGCCTCGGCGGCGATATCACGCAGCTCGTCATTGAGTTCATGAGCGGCCCGCCTGGTATCCGCGGCCAGCTTCAGCGATGTTTTCACCACGCCACGGACAGCGGGCTTTGCCACCTTCTTCACGAGCGCGGATACGAGAATACCCGCCATGAAGGCAGGGAGTACGGGCATTGTGATTCGTTTCCTCTCCGGGGAAGTGAGATAGGCAAGCAGAGCCTAGGCCACGGATCAGGCTCGGCTCCCCGGATTCACTCGTACGGGTATTCAACGCTGTGAACTCAGCCCTTTCCAGTCAACTGCCCGACGCGCTCATCCCCGTGTGGCGGGCCGGCAACCGGCCCGCCACCCGGAGCGGTTGCTGCCCGTCAGCCCTTGATGTTGAAGGAGCCGTCGAAGGGCGCCTGCTTCAGTCCGCCGGCGAGGGACTGGCTGCCGCAGTTGATGCCCTCCCTGACCAGGTCGACGCGGAACTTGCCGTGCAGCCTGGCGCCGGCGAAGGCGCCGTCTGTGACGTGCCCGTCGACGGTGGCGCTGTTGAACAGTTGGCCCGAGATGGTGAGCGAGAGGGTGCTTTTTGTGCTCTTACCGTCCTTGGTCTTCCACGCGATGGTTCCCGTACCCTCGGTCGGGACGTCACCCCCGCCGACCACGCACGACATGGGCGCGTCGAAAGCACCGTTGAACTTGGCCGTGGCGATCTGCCCGCCATCCGGCGTCGACCCACTACAGCTGCGGTCCTGCCCGTTGTACTGCACGTTGGTGTCCCTCGGTACGGGCACCGGGAGCAGACCGGGAGAGAAGAACGCCCTCCCCCCGGCCTGGCAGGACACGTTCGCCGCGGCAGTGGCCCGGCCTTGATCCGATGCCGGGGCGGCGGCCTGTCCCTGATCCGGTGGTGCTGCCTGCGCCGCGCAAGTCGGCAGGACAGCCGCGAGGGCGCCGACGGTGGCGAGTGCGGAGCCGAGCTTGCGCGCGGGAATACGGACGGAAACTACGGACACCAAGGTCTCCTCCCTGAGGGGCGAATTGTTGCGGGCCAAGCAAAGAGCGCACAGCGGGCACTACTCAAGAAAACGGGACTAAACGCATCCGCTGAGATGATGCGGGTGCATTGATCCACAC
The DNA here is from genome assembly GCF_050936705.1 of Streptomyces sp. CA-250714. Classification (NCBI taxonomy): domain Bacteria; kingdom Bacillati; phylum Actinomycetota; class Actinomycetes; order Kitasatosporales; family Streptomycetaceae; genus Streptomyces; species Streptomyces sp. CA-250714. The sequence goes on from NZ_JBNJMI010000002.1 coordinate 666,657, forward strand.
AGGCGCATTAAGAGCGCGTACGTCTCTGTACTACGGCCGAAGTCCCGTAAGGCTTATGCCAGTTCAGCGTGCTCCCCGCTCGCTCCTCCTTGCGCCCCCGCGGCGCGGGCGCACTTCGTCCCCGCGGCGTGCGGCCGACGGGAGATTCGGGGGCGCACGGTGCGGCTGGGCGGAGGCGGCGGTTCGGGGCCCGGTCCTCGGCGGTGTTGCCGGCCGGGCGCGGCGCAGCGCACCGCGTCTCGCGGTCGCGGCCACACGGGCTTCTGCTGGGCGGTCCACCCGTTCGAGTGAGGGCGGTCCCGTCCTGGCCCGCTGTCGGTGTTCCCCCGTGAGGTGTTCGCGCGGGTGCCCGGCGGGGGCGCGCCTTGGCGTCGGCAGGCGGCGGGGCCGACCGGAAGGTATACCGGAAGCGTGCGCCTCCAGCAGCGACATCTCCCGCCCGGCCCAGGGTCCTGGCGAGCCCGTCACGGACTGCTGGCGTTCCCGCTCGGGCTGATCGTTGCCGTCGTGGTCGTGGACATCCTGGCGCCGCCCGAGGTCCATCTCGGTCCGCTGCTCGTCGCGGCGCCCGCCCTGACCCCGGCGATCGGCGGCTCCCGTCTGGTGGCCTTCGTCGGGGCCATCGCGGTGGCGGCGCAGCTGGTCATCGGCACGGTCCGCAGAGGGTGGCTCTCCCTCAATCACGAGGTGCAGGTCCTGTCGCTGACTCTCGTCACGGGGGTCATCGTGGGCTTCTGCTATCTGCGTGAGCGCCACCAGCGACAGCTGACGCAGCTACGTTTCGTTTCCGAGGCCGCCCAGCGGGTCGTGCTGCGGCCGCTGCCCAGCCGCATCGGTCCCCTGGAGGTGGCCTCGGTCTATCTGGCCGCCGAGGCCGAGGCGCAGATCGGCGGCGATCTCTATGCCGCCGCGCGTACCGGCGGGGCGACCCGGCTGATCATCGGCGACGTACGGGGAAAGGGGCTGAGCGCGATCAGTGATGCCTCGCTCGTGCTCGGCGCCTTTCGCGAAGGGGCCCACCAGCATGCCGACCTCTCCGGACTCACCCGCGGGCTGGAGGCGAGCGTCAGCCGCGGCCTGGCCGAGCTCACCACGACCGGTGACGATGCCGAGGAGGACTTCATCACCGCCGCCGTCCTCGAGGTCCCCGATGACGAACCGGTCATCCGCTTGATCAACTGCGGGCATCCGCCGCCACTGCACGTACGGGATCAGCAGGTCACACCGCTGCACACCCGGCAACCCGAAACCCCACTCGGCCTCGGCGAATTCGCCCCGACGTCATACGCCGCCGACACCTTCCCGCTCGAAGCCGGCGACTTCCTCCTGCTCTACACCGACGGCGTCATCGAGGCACGCGACGAAGCCGGCGTCTTCTACCCGCTCGGAGACCGGATCACCTCGTTGACCGCGGACGACCCCGAGACCCTCGTCCACCGGCTCCGCGACGACCTGCTCGCACACACCGGCGGCAGCCTCGGCGACGACGCCGCCGTGATCGCCCTCAAGCGTCAGGGCTGAGGTCGAGGCCCGTGCCGGTGCGGCAGGGCGGCGAGTATGCGATGTCCTCGGTGCCCGCTTCGATGGGCAGTCTGATCAGCATCGCGGTCTGCCCCTTGACCTTCATACCGATATGAAGGTTGACGATCCTGCCATGGATACCAACTCCCTTCAGGAACAGCAGACCTCACAGCACCGCGGCAACGAGCACGCTCCCGTGACAGTCATCGGCCTCGGTCTGATGGGCCAGGCGCTGGCTGGGGCATTTCTGCGCGCCGGACATCCCACCACCGTGTGGAACCGCACCCCGGCCAAGGCGGAGCAACTCGTCGCGCAGGGTGCCCGGCTCGCCGACTCGGTCGGTGACGCCGTCGCGGCCGGGCCGCTCATCGTCGTCTGCGTGTCGGACTACGACTCCGTGCATGAACTTTTCGATCCGCTGGGCGACGTTCTCGACGGCCGGACCTTGGTGAACCTCACCTCGGGCACCTCGGAGCAGGCCCGCGAGATGGCTGCCTGGGCCGCGCAGCGGGGCAGCACCTACCTCGACGGCGCGATCATGGCCACCCCTCCGGGCATCGGCTCGTCGGACACCATCGTTCTCTACAGTGGGCCGCAGTCGGCGTTCGAGCAGCACGAGCCGGTCCTGCGCAACCTCGGGCCCGGAATCACCTACCTCGGTGCCGATCACGGGCTGTCGTCGCTGTACGACGTCGCTCTGCTGGGCCTCATGTGGGGCATCCTGAACGCCTTTCTCCAGGGTGCAGCCCTCGTCGGCACGGCGGGCGTGGACGCGGCGACCTTCGCCTCCTTCGCCGGCCAGGGCGTCGGAACCGTGGCCGGCTGGCTGCCCGCTTACGCGCAGCAGATCGATGACGGTACGTATCCGGCCTTCGACTCCACCATCGACACCCATCTGGCCGCGATGGACCATCTCGTCCACGAGAGTGAGTCCCTCGGTGTGCATTCCGAACTGCCGAAGCTTGTCAAGGCTCTGACCGAGCGTGCTGTCGCCGAGGGGCACGGCGGCGACAGCTACGCGGCGATGATCGAACTGTTCCGCAAGCCTTCCGGGGCGCGCCCATGACCGCCGGCACCTTCGACCCGCACGGTCTGCTCGCGGAAAGCCGGCTCGGCGTGCCGGCAACGATCAAGTCGGACGGCCGCTCTCGGCTGTCCCCGTCATGCCCTTCTACGCCCCGGACGAGTACCGGTCGGTGATGGTCTCCGACCGGTGGGTGCTCATGACGATGACTGTCGACCACGTGTACGGCGCCAAGCTCCGCTGACGGCGCCGGCCACCAGCTACCGGCCCCGACAGACCGACCGGCTGGTATGCGTTCAAAGGGCGGTGCCTCCCTCCCGGGGCACCGCCCCTTTCCGCGTTCTGTGGCTCGGTTCGGCTCTCGCGGCCATGCCCCAGGGCCTGGGGATTCGCTGTCCGGGTGACCCATTCGGCCCCGTGTCCCAAGAACTACAGCCAGGGCTAGTGCGACGCCCACGGGCGGCGCATAGCCTCTGGTGTCACGACCGGCGTCCCCTGCCTCACCAGCAGTCGACAACGGCCACCACCGTCCGAGGCCGAGAACCAACACCTGGCCAACTCCTCACAATCTGCCCCGACCCTGTAATAAGCACAGCTCACAGAGGTGGCTGCTCCCCTCGCCAGGAGGTACGCATGAGAATGCTGATCAATGTTCCCGAGTCCGTGGTGCCCGACGCTTTGCGGGGGATGGCGGCGGCTCATCCGGAGCTGACGGTGGACGTGGACCGGCGGGTGGTGGTCCGGCGGGACGCCCCTGTGGCCGGAAAGGTGGCACTGATCTCGGGCGGGGGTTCGGGGCACGAGCCGCTGCACGGGGGGTTCGTGGGGCAGGGGATGCTGGACGCCGCGTGTCCCGGCGAGATCTTCACCTCTCCCGTCCCCGACCAGATGGTCGCCGCGGCCGCGGCCGTGGACAGCGGGGAAGGTGTGCTGTTCATCGTCAAGAACTACACCGGGGACGTGCTCAACTTCGACATGGCCGCGGAGCTGGCCGAGGACGAGGGGGTGCGCGTCGGCAAGGTGTTGGTGGAGGACGACGTGGCCGTCACCGACAGCACCCACACGGCAGGGCGCCGGGGTACGGGCGCCACGCTCTTCGTCGAGAAGATCGCAGGCGCGCTCGCCGCCGAGGGAGCGCCGCTGGAGCGGGTGGAGGCTGTCGCGCGTCAGGTGGCCGACTCGTCGCGCAGCTTCGGCGTGGCGCTGAGCCCGTGCAGTACGCCGGCCAAGGGCGGCCCCATGTTCGAGCTGCCACCGGGCGAGCTGGAGTTGGGCGTCGGCATCCACGGGGAGCCCGGCCGCGAGCGGAGGGCGATGATGACGGCAGGGGAGATCGCGGACTTCGCCGTTGATGCCGTACTGGAGGATCTGCGGCCCGAGGAGCCGGTGCTCGCGCTGGTCAACGGTATGGGGGCGACGCCGCTGCTGGAGCTGTACGGGTTCTGCGGCGAGGTGCACCGGGTCCTGGCCGAGCGGCGGATTCCGGTCGCCCGTACCCTCGTCGGCAACTATGTGACCTCGCTGGACATGGCGGGCGCCTCCGTGACGCTGTGCCGGGCCGACGAGGAGCTGCTGCGCCTGTGGGACGCGCCCGTGCGCACCCCGGGACTGCGGTGGGGCGTCTGACGTCGTACCGCCCAGCGGCGACACGACGCGGCGAGCAACGACATGGCACGACAGCAGACAGCAAGGCGTTACAGCAGTGACGCGGTAACGGCAGCACCGCCGTGCAGCAGTAGTGCCGTACAGCGGTGCAGCAGTACTTCGGTACGGCAGCACAGCAAGCACGGCAGTGCGGTACGGCAGGCACACAGTGCTGTAGCGAACAGCACCATGAACGGGACAGCGGCGAAGGAGCACAAGTGAGCGGCAAGGTGACGAACGACCCCGGCGGGTCCGGGGACGGCGGCGACAGCAGCAAAGGCACACAAGAGCTGGACGCCGCCTTCTTCGCACGCTGGATGACGGCCGCGGCGGACGCGGTCGCCCGCGAGGCCGACCGGCTGACCGAGCTGGACTCGGCAATCGGCGACGCGGACCACGGCGGCAATATGCGCCGCGGTTTCGAGGCGGTACGCGAGGAACTGGGCGAGGACGTTCCCGCGACGCCGGGTGCCGTGCTGATGACGGCGGGCAGGAAGCTGGTCTCGACGGTGGGCGGAGCCTCCGGCCCGCTGTACGGCACTCTGCTGCGCCGTACCGGCAAGGCGCTCGGCACCGGCGAGCAGGTGGGCCGCGAGGAGCTGGCAGGCGCGCTGCGTACCGGGATCGAGGCGGTGGCACAGCTGGGTGGTGCCGCCGTGGGTGACAAGACGATGCTCGACGCGCTGTTCCCGGCCGTCGAGGCGCTGGCGGACAGCAGCGGCAAGGATTTCGAAGCTGCGCGTACGGCGGCCGAACGGGGCGCGGAGGAGACGGTGCCGCTCCAGGCACGCAAGGGCCGGGCCAGCTATCTGGGCGAGCGCAGCATCGGCCACGAGGACCCGGGTGCGACCTCGGCGGCGCTGCTGGTGGCCGCGCTGGCGGAAGCGGAGGCCGCCGGTGCCGGGGAGAGCGACAGCGGCGGGAGTGAGTGAACGTGGCACAGGCGAATGACGGCAAGCGGGTGGGGATCGTTCTGGTCTCGCACAGCAAGGAGGTCGCCGACTCGGTCGCGCAGTTGGCCATCGGGCTCGCCGGGGTGCCGGACGCGCTGGTCACGGGCGCGGGCGGACTGCCCGACGGGGGCCTGGGCACCAGCGAGCAGCTGATCGTCGAGGCGGCGCACCGGATGGACGAAGGGGCAGGTGTCGCGCTCCTGGTCGATCTGGGCAGCGCGGTACTGACGGTCAAGACGCTGCTGGCCGAGGGTGACGAACTGCCCGAGCCCGCACGGCTGGTCGACGCCCCGCTGGTCGAGGGCGCCGTCGCCGCCGTCGTGACGGCCGCGGGCGGCGGCGATCTGGCAGCGGTGGCCTCGGCCGCGGAGGAGGCGTACACCTACCGCAAGCTCTGAGCAGCGGTGCGGCGCCGACGCCCTGATCCGGCGTCGGCGCCCGCATCCGCTGCGGCCCGGGGCCCGTCCTGCTCGCCGCCCCGATCGAAGTCCCGGTCGCCGTCCTGGTCGCAGTCCCGGTCGCCGCCCCGGTGGAAGTCCCGGTCGCCACCCCGGTGGAAGCCACGGTCGCCGCCCCGATCGAAGTCACGGTCGCCGCCCGGGTCCGCCCTCTGGTCGGAACCCTGGCCGAAGCCCTGACCGAGGCCCCGCTCAAGGTCGTGTTCGCAACCGGACCCGAGGTCGGATTCAAGCCCGGATCCGAGGCCGTTCCCAAGGCCCCGCCCATGGCCAGGGCCCCGGTCGATGCCCTCGGCAAGGCCCCGCCCATGGCCGCCTTCAGGGCCACTTTCAAAGCCACTTTCCAGGCCGCGTTCGATGCTCCGCTCCGCGCGCTGCTCGGAGCGCCGTCCGCGGCTCGGGGAGGCCACCGCCGTGGTGGCGGGGGTGCGCCGATGCGCGCTGCTGGGTGCCTGCGCGGCACGGCCAGCGGCAGTGGCAGGACCGGGGATCCGCGCCCGGGCGCGGTGGGCTGCATCTGCCGCCGTACGGGCCACCGCTCCGGCCAGCGTGTACCGCCCGTATCCGGTACGGCGGACCAGCCCGTGCTCCGCGGCCTGCGCCAGCAGCTTGTTCGCCTGGGAGGCGCTCAGTCCGGCGCGCCGGGCTATCACGCACAACCGATGGGGAGTGCCCGGGTCCTCCCGCTCCAGGGCCGTCATGGCCGCCAGTAACGCAAACCCTCTCGCCGCGCTCACCAGGCACTTCCGGTTCCTGGAAGACTCTGCCGCCCGGTGTCCGGGCAGGACCGTGCCGGACGGCACGCCAAGTATTTCGCCATGGAGATACACCTTCGAAGTCGATCCCATTTCAAGGATCTTCACAATTCAACTACGGCCGCTATCCAATCGCCGTCGTTTCGGATGCCCCATACCGGTGTCCCGCATTCACCGTCACCCACGGAATCTGACATACCGGTTATGAATGCAGCGCCTACTTTTCCATCCGTGGAAAAGTAGGCGCCCTCAACCCGTCATCCCCTTGCGCGGAGCACACCGGCTGTCGGAGGGTAACCACGGCCCACATCCGGCCACGAAGGTCAACAGGGAAGGCGGGATGCGCGGATTCCTTTCACATCCATGTCGTCGGCAGCGCTCTCGGCATCGATTACGAGGGACGCTCTCGCCCGGCCCCGGCGCCTGAGCACTGGCCTGATTCCCCTTTTCAGGACTGGATTTCAGGCCGCCTCCGGCGAAAAACCCGCCCTACGCGCCCTGTGATGGAGGGCCTGGAGAAACCATGCAGAAGGGAGAGAGCACCATGCGTTACTTCTACTGATGAGTTCGCCGTCGGCGCGGCCACGCACGACCTCGCGTGGCCGCGGACGGCCTCGCCCTTCACATCCCCCCACCGGGCCCAAGACCCCACCCGGACCCGAGAAAGGCTGGCCATGGCGGGAACGGCCGCACACCTCCAGCGTGATCCCCACTACGATCCGCTGGCTCCCGACGTCATCGCCGCGCCGCACACCGTCTACCGGCGGCTGCGCGAGCACCGCAGGGTCTACTGGCATGCGCAGCTCAGCTCATGGGTGCTCACCGGGTACGCCGAGTGCCGCCAGGTCCTCGGCGACACCGATGCGTTCGGCTCCGACTTCCGCAGGATGGGCGAGGACATCCCGGAGGCTCTGCTGAGCGTGCAGACCCTCGACCCGCCCGCACACGGAGCCATCCGCCATCTGCTCGTCTCCGCGCTGCACGCCCGGTCCCACACGGCGATCACGGACACCGCGGCCCGGCTGGTGGCGGAACGTACGGCGGCGTTGCGGGGCGTCGGCCGTACCGTCGATCTCGTCGGCGAGTTCGCCCGCCCGCTCGCCCTGCGCACGATGTGCGGCTTCCTCGGTGTCACCGCGCCCGACGGCCCCTGGCTGGAGGAGCTGTCCAACGCGATCGTCCGCAGCATGGACGCCGGTCTGGACCCGTCGCGCGCGGAGCCGGGGAACAAGGCGAAGGCCGAGCTGAGCCGGATGGTGAGCGGCTGGCTGGAGACCGCCGACGAGGGCGGGTTCATCGACGCGGCGCGCACCGCACACGCCCGGGCTCCCCAGGTTCCGGAGGCGGTGCTGGCCAACTCGCTGCGCTCCGTGTTCCACGCCGGATACGAGTCGGTCAGCCGGCTGCTGAGCAACGCGCTCGCCCGGCTGGTGGCCGAACCCGGGCTGCTCGCCCACGCGGTGGCCGAGGACCGGCTGGACGCGCTGGTCGACGAGCTGCTGCGGCTCGACGGACCGGTGCAGGCCGCCGCCCGGGTGTGCGTCGCGGACAGCGAGGTCGGGGGCGAGCGGATACGGCGCGGCGACGAGGTCATCCTGATGCTGGCCGCCGCCGACCGTGACCCGGCTGTCTTCGCCGACCCGGACGCCGTCGACCTGACCCGGCGCAAAGGGCTGCATCTGGCCTTCGGCCGTGGCGCGCACTCCTGCCTGGGCGCGGGGGTCGCCACCTTGCAGCTGCGCGCGGTCCTCGACGCGCTGCACGCGGCGGGGATCGTGTTCGAGGCCGCGGGTCTCGCCGAGTACGAACCCACCGCGACGCTGCGCGGCTTGCGCACGCTCCCCGTCACCGTCCGGGCGACCCGGCCCACCCGCTGACCGGGGACGCCGCCGTGGCCGGGAACCCGGGAGCTGCCGATGGTCGGCTGCCCGCCACGGAAGCTCGGCCACGCCCGGGGGCCGGCTGCCGTCAGTTGCCCGTCTGCGGGGACGTGGCGAACCAGGCGGGGCCCTCCTGGGCGGCCTGCTTGATGCGGAAGTACGCGTACTCCTTCATCGTCGGCAGCTCGTCCAGGCCGAACCAGCCGACCTCCAGGGACTCATCGTCGTTGACCCGCGCCTTGTTCGCCTCCTCGGCGGTGGCCCGGCAACGGAAAGTGATGTCCATGAACTGACAGATGTCGCCGTTGGGGTACTTGACGGGCTTGTCCAGGCCGTAGACGAGGACGACGCGCTCCGGAACGCAGCGCACATTGGTCTCCTCGAACACCTCGCGTACCGCGCAGTCCGCGGGCTGCTCGCCGGGCTCCGGGATGCCGCCGATCAGCGACCACCGGCCGGTGTCTGCGCGCCGCCCGAGGAGCACCCGCCCCTGGTCGTCGAAGACGACCATGCTGATGCCGGGCAGATAGAGCAGTTGGTGCCCTGCGGAGCGCCGCAGGTCGCGGATGAAGTCGGGAGTGGCCATGCACCGAGCCTACGTCCCTGGCGGAGCGGCCCGCACGACGTACCGGCAGGTCAGGCCGGGCGTCTGTCCCGCAGCACCCACAGCCCCGCGCCACTGCCCAGCACGCCCAGCCCGGTCAGCACACTGAGCACTATCTGGGTGGCGCCGCCGGGGCCCGCGAGGCTGAGGAAGACGTTGGCGACGACGCAGGCGGCGAGCACCAGCCAGAGCAGGGACTTCACAGGACTCCTCCGTGGAAGGACGGACGAAAGCAGGGCGGACGAACCGTAAGTGGAGTACGGCGTCGGGCAGATGGGCGAACCCGGCGCCGGATGAACGTCTCCCACTCTGCTGGATTCCCCGCCGCGGGCCCATAGTGCTGGCTCCCGGATCAATGGTGTAGCCAGCTCCACCGCGCTGGGGACCCGGGCCCGCCTACTCTGATCGCCATGCGGCGGGTCACGGTGCGACAGGTGTTGCGGAGCGCGGGCCGGGCCTCGTTACACCTGGTGACGGGGGCCGGGCTCAGTCTCGTCTGCTACCTGATGATCGGCCTGATGCTGGTCGCCGCCACGGCGACCGTGACCGTCATCGGCGCCGGCATGCTGCCCGAGACCGTGAGGGCGCTGCGCGGGCTCGCGGGCTTCGAGCGTCGCAGGACCGCCGCATGGCTCGGCTCCCCCGTGCCGGAGAAGTATCTTCCGCTGGACCAGGGCTCATTGCTGGAGCGGGTCCGGGCGGCGGGGACCGACCCGGGCACCTACCGGGACCTGCGCTGGCTGGCCGCGCAACTGCTGTACGGGCTCGTTCTCTGTTACGCCGCGATGGTGCTGTGGCCGCTGGGGCTGCTGGTGGACGGCGCGTGGTGCGGGCTCGCCCGCCGTACGCCCGTGTTGCTGCCCCGGCTCACGGATCTCGCCGATTTCCAGGCCCGAATATCCCGGCTGCTGCTCCTGCCCTCCCCCAGCGCGCGGCTGTCCGAGCGGATCGACCAGCTCGCGGCCACCCGCGCGGGTGCCGTTGCGGCGCACGGCGCGGAGCTGCGGCGTATCGAGCGGGACCTGCACGATGGCGCGCAGGCCCACTTGGTGGCGCTGTCGATGCGGCTGGGCCTGGCCCGCCGCGCCTACGACCGGGACCCGACCGCCGCCCGCTCGCTGCTGGACACCGCGCAGGACCAGGCAGAGGAGGCGTTGGCCGAGCTGCGGCACGTGGTGCGCGGCATCCACCCGCCTGTGCTCACGGACCGTGGACTGGTGGGCGCGGTGCGGGCGCTGGCGGCGGGGAGCGGACTGGAGGTGACGGTCGTCGCCCATGGGCTGGCGGACGGTCCCGGCTACGAATCACGTGCCCCGGCAGCGGTGGAGGCCGCGGCGTACTTCGTCGTCGCCGAGGGCCTGACCAACGCGGCCAAGCACAGCGGCGCCGAACGCGCCGGGGTGGAGCTGCGGCGCGCGGAAAGGGCGTTGCGGGTGCGGGTGTGGGACGAGGGCCGTGGGGGCGCGGACGAGAGCGCGGGCAGCGGGCTCCTCGGTGTCCGCCGCAGGGTGGCTGCGCTGGACGGCACCGTATGTCTGACGAGCCCTTCGGGGGGACCGACCGTGGTGGAAGTGGAGCTGCCGTGCGTGTGGTGATCGCCGAGGACAACGCCCTGCTGCGCGAGGGGATGGTGTTGCTGCTGGGCTCGGCGGGCCATGAGGTGGCGGGGGTCGCCGCCACCGGGCCCGAGGTGCTGCCGCTGCTGCTGGAGCAGCGCCCTGACGTGGCCGTCCTCGACGTACGGCTGCCTCCCGGGTTCCGCGACGAGGGGCTGCGCGCCGCGCTGGACGCCCGCCGCGAACTGCCTGCGCTGCCCGTGCTGGTGCTGTCGCAGTACGTCGAGGAGACGTACGCGGCGGAGCTGCTGGGCGGCGGGGCGCACGGGGTGGGCTATCTGCTCAAGGACCGGGTGGGCCGGGTGGACGAGTTTCTGGAGGCGCTGGAGCGGGTCGCGGCGGGAGGCACAGCGCTTGACCCGGAGGTGGTGACGGAGCTGATGTCGCGAGGCCGCGGCGGCGGGCCGCTCGACTCGCTGACCCCTCGCGAGGAGGAGGTGCTGCACTTGATGGCGGAAGGCCGCGACAACGCCACCATCGCCAAAACCCTGGTCATAAGCGAGCGTTCGGTGCACAAGCACATCGGGAACGTCTTCGCGAAGCTGGACTTGCCCCCCAGCGACAGCGGCCATCGCCGGGTCCTGGCCGTCCTGGCCTACCTCAAACGCTGAACGGCACCCGCGGCCCCGTCAGGGGCGCGGGGAACTGCGCGCCCAGCCACGACATGTCCGCGCCCTGCGAACATCAGCCAGAGGCACCCCCTCCCCAGCGCCTGGGAGGGCGGCTACCCCCAACGCCGTCCGGCCGCGCAGCGGCCAAAGCGTTCCGGCCGCGGTTGTGGCTGCGGCCAGCGCGATGACGGCCGCGGCCTGCCACAACGGAAGTGCGGGCAGCGAGCGGTCCAGCGAGAAGCTGAGCGCGGTCAGCGGCAGCGCAGCCGCGGCCAGCCCGCAGACAAGCCCCGCGAGGGTGAGCACGGTGGCGTCGGCGGCCAGCATCCGGCGCACCTGGCCGCGTCCCGCTCCGAGGACCCGCAGCAGCACGAACTCCCCCCGTCGGCCTGCTCGGATGAGGCGCAGCGTGCTGATCACGGTGAGGGCGGCAAGCGCGGCGATGGCGGTGACCGCGATACCGGAGAGCAGTCGCCCGGCATCCTCACCCTCCGTCCGTGGCGGCGCCAGCAGGCCGGCGGGTGCTGTCCGCGCGCCCGGGGCAGTCACCTCCAGCATCCGCCGAACTGCGGCCCTGGTCCGCTCCGGATCCGCTCCGGGCGCGACAGCGACCAGCATTCGGGTGGGACGGGAGTCGGCGGAGTGCTGGATCAGATCCGTACGCGAGAGGAGGAAATCGCCCAGTGCCAGGGAGCGTTCGTAGACGGCGGCGACCCGCAGCGCCCGTTCGGCCCCGTCGCCGAAGCGGATCCGTACCGTCGAGCCCGGATGCAGATCCTGGCTGTGCGCGCGGTCCGCGCCGACGGCGACGCTGCCGGAACGCAGCGCGGCCAAGTCGCCCTCCCGTATGCCGGGATCGAGCGTCGCCGTCACTCCTCGCGGGGTGACGCCGAGCACCGGCAGCCGCTCCAGCCGGGGTTCGCCGGTCTCCTTGCGGGCGAGGACGACCGTGCTGCGTGCCAGCCCGGTCACCGCTGCGACTCCGTCCGTGGCGCGGAGCCGGTCGAGTGCGACGGTGGGCAGTCCGCCGGGCGCGGTGACGGCCAGTTCGGCGCGTACTGCGCGCGCGGCCTGACGGCTCGTCCGGTCGTCGACGGTGGCGGCGGCGGAGAGCTGCACCCCGGCGAACGCGGTGACCAGGACGACCGGGGTGAGGGCCGCGCCCAGCCGGCGGGATTCGGCCCTGCCGTACGTCTCGGCCAGTCGGCCGCCGACACCGCCGAGCCTCCGCAGCGGCGTCCGCAGCAGGCGCACGGCCGCCGCCGCGATCCAGGGGCCGAGCAGCGCGCAGCCGATGACGAGGGTGAGGGCTGCGGCACCCGCAGCCGCGGCAGCCGCCTCACCGCGCTGGAGGGCCGCCGTACCGGCCGAACTCGCGCCTGCCGTCAGCAGGATGAGACCGGCCACCTTGCGGCCCTTGCCGGCGGCGCCCTCGGTGTCGTGCGCGGGCCTGCCACGCGTAACACGGGCGCACGCGAGCAGCGCAGCGAGGCGGGCGACGCCGACGGTGAGCGCCGCTGTGCCGAGCGGGAGGAGGAACGCCCAGGCCGGGGTGGGAAGTTCGAGTCCCTCCGGCCGGGCGCCACGCGCCACGAGCGCGGAGTGCAACGCGAGAAAGGCGGGGACAGCCCCTACGGCGCCGCAGAGGGCAGCCTGTGTGGCCTTACGGGAGACTTCGCGGCCGAGCATTGTCCGCACCTGGCGGGGTGTGGCTCCGACCGTACGCAGCAGCCGGAGTTCGGGCTCGCGTTGGTGGATCGCCTGTGCGGTCAGGGAGCAGATCACCAGCAGCGCAACCAGTACGAGGCTCGCGGTGACGGAACCGAGCAATTCGAGCAGCGCCGAGCGGGCAGGTGCCGCGTGCAGGTTCTCGGCCGCGCCACGGCTGTCGCCGGTCAGCACCCGCAGGGCAGCCGGATCACCTTCGGCGCGTGCGGCAGCGCTGGTGTCCTTCAGTCCCCCTCCGTCCAGCGCAGCACGAATCCGGATGGACAACTGCCGTGTGGAGGTGCCGGGTTCGGCCAGTACGCCGATGGCGTCGACCGAGCGCGGGTGCCCGGCCAGCCGGCGGGCCTCGGCCGCGGTCACATAGAGGACGCCCGGTCCTTCGGCGACACCCACGATCCGGCGTCCCGCCAGTCGCTGCCCCGGCTCGGCGTGCAGCCCGGCGCCCGCCACGGCCTCGCCGACGGTGCGCGGCGCCCGGCCCTCGCGCAGGGTGTACGGGGCGAGCGCTGCGGCCTGCCAGGAGCGGCCCGGCAGTGGCTTGTTCCCCGCACCGGTGCGGATGGTGAACGCGTTGTCGGGAACGGCGGCCCGTACGCCCTCGACCCGGCGGAGCACCCCCAGCGCTGCGTGCGGCACCCGGACGCGTTCGGTGAGGGCGGCGTGCGCCGTCTCGGGCTCGCTCCCCCACGGCTTGGCGGTGAACCGGGTGCTCTGGCTGCCCGCCACCACCACGGGCGCGGCCGCGCGGTCGGCGACCCTGGGGTGGCCCAGCGCCACGGAAGCGACGGCCGACGCCGCGGCACCCAGGAGGAGGGAGGTCAGGACGAGCGCAGCGAGCGTCGTGGACCAGGCGGCACGGTGGTAGGCCCCGGCTCGACGGGCGAGCAGCCGGACACCACTCCCCCTCACCATCTGGCCAGTTCCCTGCGCACCTCGGCCGGGGACGGGCGTTCGAGGGTGGCGGTGATCCGGCCGTCGGTGAGGAAGACGGTCCGGTCGGCGACGGCGGCGGCCGCCGGATCGTGGGTGACCATCAGTACGGCGGGTCCGTCCGCAGCCACCGTACGGCGCAGGAGGTCGAGGACTTCGTGCGCGGTGACCGGGTCGAGGGCGCCCGTCGGCTCGTCGGCGAGGATCACCTCGGGCGTGGTCACCAGCGCCCGGGCCACGGCGACCCGCTGCCGCTGGCCACCGGACAGCTGCCCCGGCCGCGCCTCGCCCCGCTCGGCGAGCCCGACCCGGGCCAGCGCCTCGTCGGCGCGCCGCAGCGGCTCAAGACCCTGCGCGCGGGCGCGCCCGTGCTCCTCGGCCAGCAGCAGCGGCAGCGCCACGTTCTCCCGCACGCTGAGCGCGGACAGCAGGTTCAAGTCCTGGAATACGAAGCCGACCCGGTCGCGGCGCAGCCGGGTACGGTCCCGCTCGCCGAGCGCGGCCACGTCCGTACCGCCGACGGTGACGGTTCCCTCGTCGGGCCGGTCCAGGCCCGCCGCACAGGCGAGCAGCGTGGACTTGCCGGAGCCGGAGCGGCCCATGACAGCCAGGAAGCGGCCCCGTGGCAGTACGAGGTCGATGCCGTCCAGGGCCCGGCGGCTCCCGTAGCTCCGGGCGACGCCGTCGAGTGCGAGGGCCGGGTGCGCGGGGGCGGAGTGTACGGCTGCGGATTGCGCGGGTGGGTGTGCGCTGAGGCGCCCGGGCATGAGCGTCCTTTCCGTGTGCGGAAGTACCACGTGGACGCTATGCAGCGGGCGGAGCCGGGAGGAGAGAGCCGGCTGGTGTCCCGGTGGTGGAGCCCGCTACACCCCCGGACGCCGAGAGTGCGGGTCCCGGATCAGGTACGCAGTGCGTGCAGGCGGGTGCGGATGTGCTGCACGGCGGCCTCGGCGTCGTCCACCGTGACGGTGAACAGCCGCCCGTCCCCCAGCCGGAGGACGAGCCCTTCGCCGCGGCGGATGACGACAGCCGTGCCCTTCTCGGGCCGCCAGCGGTAGCCCCAGCCGCCCCAGTGCCGCGGGGTGACGCTGGGCGCGTGGTCGGCCGCGACCACATCCCGCAGGTGGATACGGCGACGCGGCACACCGGCGTGCCCGCACCGCACCTCCAGCGTGTCGCCCTCGACCTTCACCTCGACATGGACGAAGGCGAGCGTGCCGAAGAGGATGAGCAGTCCGGCCGCGACACAGCCGACGACGGACATGACCAGCGGCACGAGCCCGCCGGACCAGGTCACGTCGACCGCGAGCTCGATGCCGAGCGCGATGCAGCCGGCACCGACGGCAGCGAGCGCCCATTGCAGCCGGCTGGTCGCCCGCCCGGTCCACACGTCCGCGCTCGGCGGCAGCACGACCTCCTCCAGCGGCGTGGGAGGGGTGGTGGTGCGGTCGGTCTCGTCTCGGGATCCGGCGCCACCCTCGGCGGGTGGGACGCCGTCGCAGGGATGGTCACTCATGTTCGGCAGATTACTCCCGGCGCCCCACGTCGGCAGCTCGCGCAGGCCGTGGCCTGGCGAATACCGGGTCGGCACGCACGGTGAGGAGCAGCCACGCTATGTCAGATACCGCAGGTGCGCTCAGCCGCGTACGGCAGCCGCCTCGGCCCCCGCCTCGGCCCCGGCACCGGCCAGCAGACGGCCCTCCGCGTAGACGAGGGCGGCTTCCGGAAGAGTGGCCACCCGGCCGCTGTGCAGGACGGTGAGGCCCCCGGTGGCAGCCGCACCCGGGTCCGGCTGGGCGCCTGCGCGGCGCAGCGCCTGGGCGCACACGGCGGCGGCCGAGCCCTGCAGCGCGGGGCCCGCTGTACGGTCGCCCCGCAGTGACTCCCGGATGCGGTTGCCGACCAGTTCGTAGTGCGTGCACCCCAGGACGACGGTCTCCACGCCGTCGGGGGTGCGCTCGGCAGCGGCTTCGACGGCGGCCGTAATGAGGTCCTCGTCGCCGCTCTCGATGGCGTCGGCGAGCCCGTGGCAGGGCACGCCGGTGATGTCGGCGCCGTTCCCGAACTCCTCGATCAGCCGGCGCTGATAGGGACTGCCGGTGGTGGCCGGGGTGGCCCAGATGGCGACGCGGCCACCGGTGCGTACGGCGGCGGCCGCCGCGGGCTTGACCGCGGGAACGGTGCCGATCACCGGCAGTGCGGGCTCCAGTTCGGCGCGGAGGGCGGGCAGCGCGTGCACGGAGGCGGTGTTGCAGGCGACGATCAGCGCGTCCGGCCGGTATGCGGCGGCGGCGCGGGCGCACTGGAGCGCCCGCTGGGTGATGTCGTCCGTGTCGCGGGGGCCCCAGGGCAGGCCGTCCGGGTCGGAGGAGAGCACGAGGTCGGCGTCGGGGCGTGCGCGGCGTACCGCCGCTGCTGCGGCCAGCAGGCCAATACCGGAGTCCATCAGCGCGATCTTCACGTGAAACAACTGTACTTCACGTGCGGCGAGGGCCTCGATCGCCGCAATGCGGGGAGCCCGCGCCCCCCGGCAACGTTGTGGAAGCCCGGTGCCCGCGGCGAGAAGGCGGGGCCCGTCCGGGGCGCGGCGGGGTGCCGGTGACTCGCGGGGTACGGCAAACTGCCGCACGTGCTCACCTGGACCTCCGCCCTTCCGCTCGGCTCGCTGGCCGCGTGGGCGTGGCTCCTGCTGGGCCAGGGGTTCTTCTGGCGGACCGACGTACGGATGCCGCCCTTCCCCGGGGGTGCGGAACCGGCGACCTGGCCGTCCGTCGCGGTCGTCGTACCCGCCCGGGACGAGGCAGAGGTGCTGCCGCTGACCCTGCCGACGCTGCTGGCTCAGGACTATCCGGGGCATGCGCGGATCCTGCTGGTCGATGACGGATCGAGCGACGGCACCGGCACGCTCGCCCAAGAGCTGGCCCAGCACGCGCCGGACGGGCCGCCGTTGACGGTACTGAGCCCCGGCGAGCCGGAGCCGGGCTGGACGGGCAAGCTGTGGGCGGTGCGGCACGGCATCGAGCACGCCCGCACCGGCCCGGCGGAGCCGGAGTTCCTGGTGCTGACGGACGCGGACATCGCGCACGAGCCCGACTCGCTGCGCCGTCTGGTGCGCGGTGCGGTCGTCCAGCGGCTCGATCTGGTCTCGCAGATGGCGCGGCTGCGGGTGCGGACGGGCTGGGAGCGGCTGATCGTGCCCGCTTTCGTGTACTTCTTCGCGCAGCTGTATCCGTTCCGCTGGGTCAACAACCCAGGGGCCCGCACGGCTGCGGCGGCGGGCGGGTGTGCGCTGCTGCGGACGGTGGCCGCGGTACGCGCCGGGGTGCCGGACAGCATCCGGGACGCCGTGATCGACGACGTGACACTGGGCCGCGCGGTCAAGCGTTCCGGCGGCCGGATCTGGCTGGGGCTCGCGGACCGGGTGAGCAGTGTGCGCCCGTACGCGGGGCTCGGGCCGCTGTGGCGGATGGTCTCGCGCAGCGCCTACGCGCAGTTGCTCAACAACCCGCTCCTGCTGGTGTTCACCGTGGTGGGGCTGCTCCTGGTGTATGTGGTGCCGCCGGTGTGGGCCTGTGCGGGCTCGCCGGTGGGCGGTGCCGCGTGGCTGGTGATGACGCTGTCGTACGTGCCGATGCTTCGTTACTACCAACAGCCGCTGTGGCTGGCGCCCCTGCTGCCGGTGACAGCAGTGCTGTATCTGGCCATGACCGTCGACTCGGCGGTGCAGCACTACCGGGGCCGGGGCGCCGCGTGGAAGGGCCGCACCTACTCCTGAGCGGGCCGCCTACTTCTCGGGGGCCGGTCAGGGCCGGCGCGTCATTTGCGGCCCGGTGTCCACTGCATGCCCCAGCCGTACTCCTCGTCGACGGTGCGCTGCGGGCTGACGCCGCGCCGGGGCACGAGGTAGCGCGCTTCGCGGCGGACCATCAGCTCACCGTTCTCGTTGGTGATCAGAGCGAGGGCACACACCGTGGAGGGGACGGTGCACTCGTCGAGGGAGAAGTCCACGGGTGCGCCGTGCTGCGGCTGGAGGGTGACGGTGGCGTGCAGCCCGGCGAAACTGCGCGCCCCCTCATAGATGGTGACGAAGATGAGGACGCGGCGCAGTTCGGCGATGTGATCCAGGTTGACGGTCAGATTCTCGCCGGTCTCCACGGCTCCGGTGCGGTCGTCACCGTCGAGGTGGATGTAGGGCGGACGGTCCAGCGCCCCGAAGGAGTTGCCGAGTGCCTGGACGACTCCCTTGCGGCCGTCGGCGAGCTCGTAGAGGGCGCACAGGTCGAGGTCGGGTCCGGTGAGCGCGCTCATGGCGCGGGTCAGCCGCCCGGCCAGGCCCTTCGGTGGCTGCGCCTGGGTGGTCCAGTTGAGGTTGACGCGCATGGCGCCGGAGGTGCCGCCCTGCTTGGTGAGCGAGACCGAGGGCGCCTCCTTGGTGAGCGTCACCTTGCTCAGCCGTACCGGTGCGGCCGGTGCACCGGGAGCAGGCGCACTGGGCGTCGGCGCGGCAGGAGGCGTCACCGCGGCGGGAGGTGTCGGCGCAGTGGGAGGGTTGGGCGCGGCCGGAAGAGTGGGCGCCGGGGGCACGTCGGGGGCCCGCACGCCGGGCGGGGCGGGCGCGCGCGGGGTGTCGAGACTGTGCGGCTGCGGCGGTACGGCGGTGCCGGGCGCCGTGGGCGTGCTGCCCGACGGCGAAGGACCGGAGGGCGCGGGGTCGTCCACGCTGATACCGAAGTCGGTCGCAAGCCCGGCCAGTCCGCTTTCGTACCCCTGGCCGACCGCGCGGAACTTCCAGCCGCCCTGCCGGCGGTAGAGCTCGCCGAGGAGGTACGCGGTCTCGCCGGCCGCGTCAGCCGGGTCGAAACGGGCGATCTCCTGACCCGCTCCCGGACCACCGCCCGCGCTCGCGTCGAGCAGGCGCACATACAGGCCGGGCACCTGGCCGAAGCTGCCGCCGTCCGCGGAGGCGGCGATGACGATGCGTGCGATGTCCGGTTCGACGCTGTCGAGATCGACGGTCAGTTCGTCGGTGGTGGAGGCGCCGATCGGCTTCTTCCCCTCGTGCCGTACGGCGGAGGACGAATGCCGCGGCTGGTTGAAGAAGACGAAATCGCCGTCGGAGCGGACCTTGCCCTGTTCGGTGAGCAGCAGTGCCGAGGCATCGACGTCCGGCACGAGCGGGCCGGACGGCCAACCGAGCTCGACTCGCACCGCCGTGGCGGATACGGGGACGTTTGTCCCCTTGCGCATCGTCATGGCCACTCCCCCTGGGCTCGGTTCCGTGCGTACCGTTCCCCAACCTATTGCACGGCACCGCCGCTGCCGAAGCCCTTGCACCACGTCCCACCACGACTCATCGGACTCGAACAGCTGGTGGGGGCATGGGCGTTCTATGTCCTAGCCGGTGGGCTTATGCTTCTGTCAGCTTCCCCTCCCGCGCGCCCACAAAGGGACAGGCGGGAACAAGCCATGTCCCTGTGCCTGATCAGCCGTCATCGTGGTCGGCATGGGGGGTATTCGCCCTGTTCGGGCTCCCCCGCGTGCGCCCCTGGCGCGGCTGTCCCTTATGGGGTGAAAACCGGCTCCTGCCTGCACTGATATGGGCGTGGCAGGCGTTCCTTCCGTACCTCTCTAGTGCCGATGCTGATTTTGGGCTTAACTTATGAGCATGACCTCCCCCCGCAGCTCTTATAGCGGCGGCTACTACGCTGCACCGTCCTACCCCGAGACACCGATCTACGACAGTCTCGTCGCCGAGCGGGGCACGCCGCAGATCGCTCCCATCCGGGTGCCGTCGGCCTATGACACGGGGGGCACGGGCAGCGCGCTCGCGGCGCTGCCCCCCGCGCTGCCTTCGGGCCCTTCCGCGCCGCAACATCAGATGCCGCACCCCGCCCCCATGCAGCACGCCCCGGCTCCGTCGTACGGCGGCTATCCGGGACCGGCCGCGCCCCAGCCGCACATGCCGCATCCCGCACCGCAGCAGGCCGCACCGATGCGGCAGCAGCCGGTACGGCAGGCGCCCGCAGCGCTGCCGCCCGGCGGTGGCGGAGCCGGGCAGGGCGGGCCCGTACCGCTGCAGCACACGCCCGCACCGCACATCCCGCAGCAGGCACCGCCGCGCGGCTACGGCTACCCGGGGCCGGGGGGCCCGGCGCAGCAGCAGCCGCCCATGCAGCCGCAACAGCCGCAGGTCCAAGTGCAGCAGTACCAGCAGCAGCCGGTACAGAACCAGGCGACGCAGTACATGCGTCCGGTGGCTCCGCGCCCCGCGGCGCCCCGCCCGATGCCGACCCAGTACGAGGATCCCTACGACGGCGGCCACCAGTACCCCGGCCGCGGGTACTGAGCGGCCCTGCCCCGGCCGCGGGGTACGCGAGCGGTCCGTACGGATGCCCTGAACGACGCCGACGGGCGCCGCCGTTGGGGAGACGGCGGTGCCCGGAGCGGCGTCATCGGCCGGTGCCCGGCGCTCAGCTCTCCAGCAGCACTGGTGCTCAACTCTCCAGCAGCCGGGATCTGATCAGGAAGCGCACCCCCTCAGGGGCCTCCAGGGAGAAGCCGCTGCCTCTGCCCGGGACGACGTCGACGGTGAGATGGGTGTGGCTCCAGTACTGGAACTGGCTAGCAGACATCCAGAACGGCACCGGTTCCGGCACCCCGTCGATCTCCAGCTCGCCGAGCAGGACGTCGGAGTCCCCGGTGCGGAACTCGCCGCGCCCGTAGCACATGGGGCTGCTTCCGTCGCAGCAGCCGCCGGACTGGTGGAACATCAGCGGTCCGTGCTTGTCGGTCAGCTCGCGCAGCAGCTGGGCGGCCGCCTCGGTGACGGCGACCCGCTCGGTCCCGCCCGGGTCCATCAGAACAGTCCCATTTTCTGCGGGGCGTAGCTGACCAGCAGGTTCTTGGTCTGCTGGTAGTGGTCGAGCATCATCTGGTGGTTCTCACGGCCGATGCCCGACTGCTTGTAGCCGCCGAACGCCGCGTGCGCGGGGTAGGCGTGGTAGCAGTTCGTCCACACCCGTCCGGCCTGGATGGCGCGGCCGGCCCGGTAGGCGCGGGAGCCGTCCCTGGTCCACACTCCGGCACCGAGCCCGTAGAGGGTGTCGTTGGCGATCGCGATGGCGTCGTCGAAGTCCTCGAACTCGGTGACGGAGACGACCGGGCCGAAGATCTCCTCCTGGAAGACCCGCATCCGGTTGCTGCCCTCCAGGATGGTGGGCCGTACGTAGTAGCCGCCTTCCAGTTCGCCGCCCAGTTCGGCGCGGGTGCCGCCGGTGAGCACCTTGGCGCCCTCCTGCTTGCCGATGTCGAGATAGGAGAGGATCTTCTCCAGCTGGTCGTTGGACGCCTGTGCGCCCACCATGGTGGCGGTGTCCAGCGGGTGCCCCTGCACGATGGCTTCGGTGCGGTCGATGCCCGCGTCCAGGAAGCCGCGGTAGTGGCTGCGCTGGATGAGGGCGCGTGAGGGACAGGTGCACACCTCGCCCTGGTTGAGGGCGAACATGGTGAAGCCTTCGAGGGCCTTGTCGTAGAAGTCGTCCCGGTCGGCGGAGACGTCCTCGAAGAAGATGTTGGGGCTCTTGCCGCCCAGCTCCAGGGTGACGGGCTTGAGGTTCTCGGAGGCGTACTGCATGATCAGCCGCCCCGTGGTGGTCTCCCCGGTGAAGGCGACCTTGGCGACGCGGGCACTACTGGCCAGCGGTTTGCCCGCCTCGGCACCGAAACCGTTGACGATGTTGACGACGCCGGGCGGCAGCAGGTCGGCCACCAGGCTCATCCAGTAGTGGATGGAGGCCGGGGTCTGCTCGGCGGGCTTGAGGACGACGGCGTTGCCCGCGGCGAGCGCGGGTGCCAGCTTCCAGGTCGCCATCAGGATGGGGAAGTTCCACGGGATGATCTGCGCGACGACGCCCAGCGGCTCGTGGAAGTGGTAGGCGACGGTGTCCTCGTCGAGCTGGGAGAGCGAGCCCTCCTGGGAGCGGATCGCGGCGGCGAAGTAGCGGAAGTGGTCGATGGCCAGCGGAATGTCGGCGGCCAGCGTCTCCCGCACCGGCTTGCCGTTCTCCCAGCTCTCGGCGACGGCCAGCTCCTCCAGGTGCGCCTCCATGCGCTGCGCGATCTGGTTGAGGACCTGGGCGCGCTCCGCGGGCGACGTGCGGCCCCAGCCGGGTGCCGCTTCGTGGGCCGCGTCGATGGCACGCTCGACGTCCTCGGCGGTGCCGCGGGCGATCTCGGTGAACGGCTGCCCCGTCACCGGGGTGGGGTTCTCGAAGTATCCGCCCTGTTTCGGGGCGACATAGCTGCCGCCGATCCAGTGGTCGTAGCGCGGCTGGTAGCTCATCAGCGCGCCGTCGGTTCCGGGTGCGGCGTAGCGGCTCATGCTCTGCCTCCCTGTGCTCGGTGTACTCGGCCCGCGTATCCGGTGGGCGGGCTCGGTTGCCGGGAGGCTAGTTCCGGGAACGTTGCGGATACGTTGCGCGCCGGCTCGCGGGCCGGGCGGGTGGAATCTGGGGCGGCAACAGCCCGTAGACGTGGCGGAGTTCGCGTACCCGCGCCGCCGCGTCCGGGGTGGGACGTACGGCGTGCAGGGCCTCCCACACCTCCAGGTCCTCCTCCCCCGCCGCCGTGCACAGCCAGCTCTCCAGCAGCCGTGCCTCGGGCCGGGCGAGCAGGCGGCGGCGCAGCCGTTGCTCCAGCAGCCTGCGCAGCCGTACGACACCGGGGGCCTGCGAGCCGGGCAGCAGCGGGCCGCTGTACGCGTCGAGGGCAGCGGCCGGCTCGTCGGCGGCGAGCGCGTCGGTGACCGTGTCGTAGTCGGTGTGCGGGCGGTCCCGCAGCCGGTAGGGGCGGGAGTCCAGCAGTGGGCCCAGCAGCTGCCGCAGCCGGGAGAGTTCGGCGCGCAGCGTGACGGGGTGGACGTCCCGCTCGCCGTACAGCTCCCTGGCGAGCTGTTCGCCGGTCAGCCCGTCGGGGTGGGCCGCGAGCAGCAGCAGGATCTCGCTGTGCCGCCGCCCCAGCCGCAGCGGCGTGCCCGCGGCGCGGGTTCGGGGGGTGTGCAGCAGTGCCTCGTCCCGTCCGAGAACGGCGAGCGTGCAACTGTCCGGCGGTAACGGCGTACCGCTCGCGGTGGGCGCCGGTTCCAGCGCGGCCAGCCGTGCCTCGGCGGCGCGGGCGGTGGCCTGGACGAGGGCGAGGCTGTGCGGCGAGGCGAGGTGGTCGCCACCGGTGAGGTCGACGGCGCCGATGACGCGCCCGGTGTGCGGGTCGTGCACGGGGGCCGCGGCGCAGGTCCAGGACTGCACGGGGCGGCAGTAGTGCTCGGCGGCGAAGATCTGGACGGCGTGGTCGACCGCGAGCGCGGTGCCGGGCGCGTTGGTTCCGCTGGCGCGCTCGGCCCACTGGGCGCCGGGAACGAAGTTCATCCGCTCGGCACGGCGCAGCACCTGTGGATGGCCCTCCACCCACAGCATGGTGCCGCGCTCGTCGCAGACGGACAGCAGATGGGCCCCGTCGTCGGCGATGGTGCCCAGCAACTCGCGGAAGAGCGGCATCGCCCGGGCAAGGGGGTGGGTCTCGCGGCGCAGGGCGAGCCCGGCGTCGTCCATCTCGACCCCGGCCATGCTCTCGGGCCCCAGCCGTGCCCCCGCGCAGCGCCGCCAGGAGTCGGCCACCACGTCGCGGACGGGCGCGGCGATGGCGCCGCCGGTCAGGAACCGCTCGTGAGCGCGGCGCAGCTGTCCGGCCCGCTCGGCCGCGTCGGCGCCCGCTTCGAGTGCCAGCCATGGATTGCGCACCCCGTCATCGTGCAGCGCGGGAGGGCGGCAGACAACGGCTGCGGCACGGTATCGCCCCCACTGACCACGGTTCGGCCACCTGACCCGATTCCGGCCCCCTGACCGGGGATCACCGGGTGTCGGAACCGGCCCGTCCTGGTACCCATCGGGCATGCCGGAACACGAACCCCTCACCGACCGCGAGGCCGAGGCGCTGGACGCGCACTGGCGTGCCCTCAACTACCTCTCGGCCTGCCAGCTGTATCTGCGTGCCAACCCCCTGCTGCGCGAGCCGCTGCGGCCCGAGCACATCAAGCCGAGGCTGCTCGGCCACTGGGGTACCTGTCCCGGCCTGACCTTCGTCTACACCCATCTGAACCGGCTGATCAGCGGGCGCGGGCAGCGCACGATGGGCGTGTGGGGCCCTGGACACGGTGCGGCTGCCGTGGTGTCGGGCGCCTGGCTGGAGGGCAGCTACCAGGAGCTGCGGCCGGACGTGCCGCGGGACGAGGCCGGCATGGGGCGGCTCTTCGCGGAGTTCTCCCAGCCGGGTGGCGTCCCCAGCCATACGGCGCCGAGCGTACCGGGGTCGATCCAGGAGGGCGGCGAGCTGGGTTACGCGCTGGCGCACGCCTACGGTGCCGCGTTCGACAATCCGGACCTGCTGGTGTGCGCTGTCATCGGGGACGGCGAGGCGGAGACGGGACCGCTGGCCACCTCCTGGCACGCGAACAAGTTCCTGGACCCGGTCCACGACGGCGCCGTGCTGCCGGTGCTGCATCTGAACGGGTACAAGATCGCGAATCCGACGGTGCTGTCCCGGCTGCCCGAGGACGAGCTGGACTCGCTGATGCGCGGCTACGGATACGACCCGCTCTTCGTCACCGCAGGGCAGGACACCCCTCCGCTGGACGCGCACCGGGCGCTGGCCGCGGCCTTCGACACGGCGCTGGACCGGATCGGTGCCATCCAGCGCGCGGCGCGCGCGGGCGACACCGACAGCGGGCGGCCGCGCTGGCCGATGGTGGTGCTGCGGACGCCCAAGGGCTGGTCGGGTCCACGGGAGCTGGACGGCGAGCCGGTGGAGGGCACCTGGCGCTCCCATCAGGTGCCGCTGCCGGGCGTACGGGACGATCCGGAGCGGCTGCGGCAGTTGGAGCGCTGGCTGCGCTCGTACCGTCCCGACGAGCTGTTCGACCAGGACGGCAGGCCACGGCCCGAGGTGCTGGAGGTCGTCCCGGAGGGCGATCTGCGGCTGGGTGCCGTCCCGGAGGCGAACGGCGGCCGGCTGCTGCGTGAGCTGCCGCTCCCGCCGCTGGAGTCCTACGCGGTGCCGGTCGAGCGGCCCGGGGCCGGCGCGCACGAGCCGACCAGGGTGCTCGGCGAACTGCTGAAGGGGCTGCTGGCGGCCACCGAAAGCAGCCGCGACTTCCGGCTGTTCGGCCCGGACGAGACGGACTCCAACCACCTCTCGGCGGTCTACGGCGCCTCGGACCGCGGCTGGCAGGCCGAGCTGCTGCGTACGGATACGCATCTGGGGCGGCACGGCCGGGTGCTGGAGGTGCTCTCCGAGCATCTGTGCCAGGGCTGGCTGGAGGGGTATGTACTCACCGGCAGGAACGGGCTGTTCGCCTCCTACGAGGCGTTCGCCAACCTGGTCGCGAGCATGGCGGCGCAGCATGTGAAGTGGGTGCACAGCGCCCGGGAGGTGCCCTGGCGGCGGCCGGTCGCCGCGCTCAACTATCTGCTCACCTCGCACGCCTGGCGCCAGGACCACAACGGCTTCTCGCACCAGGACCCCGGCTTCATCGACCATGTACTGAGCAAGAGCCCGGATGTGGTGCGGGTCTATCTGCCGCCGGACACCAACACCCTGCTGTGCGTGGCCGATCACGCGCTGCGGACCCGGGACACGGTGAACGTGGTGGTGGCGGGCAAGCACGCCTGCTTCGACTGGCTGGATCTCGACCAGGCGCGAGCCCACTGCGCCCGCGGCCTGGGCGTGTGGGAGTGGGCCGGGACGGAGCGCGGCGACGCCGGGCCCGATGTGGTGCTGGCCTGCGCGGGGGATGTGCCCACCCACGAGACGCTGGCGGCCGCCTCGCTGCTGCGCGAGTGGCTGCCCCAACTGGCGGTGCGGGTGGTGAACGTGGTGGACATGGCTCGGCTGATGAGCCCCACCGAGCATCCGCACGGGCTGAGCGACGCGGAGTTCGACACCGTCTTCACCCGCGACCGGCCGGTGATCTTCGCGTACCACGGCTACCCGTGGCTGGTGCACCGGCTGACCTACGCGCGGGCGGTGCACGGGCAGCTGGCGGTACGCGGCTACCGCGAGTCCGGCTCGACGACGACGCCGTTCGACATGGTGGTGCGCAACGGTATGGACCGCTACCACCTGGTGATGGACGTCATCGACCGGACGCCGGGGCTCGGCGCGCGGGCGGCGGGCATCCGGCAGCGAGCGGCCGATCTGCGTGCGCGGCACGGGCAGTATGTGGTCGAGCACGGCACGGACATGCCGGAGGTCACCGACTGGCGCTGGCCCGGCCGGTGACCTCCGGTTCTCCAGGTGTCCGGCTCCTGCCTCCATGGGCCGGACTCTGCCTGGGGTCAGACCTCGACGTCCTCCAGGATGCCGAGCGCGTCGGGCACCAGCACCGCGGCCGAGAAGTAGACACTGACCAGGTAGGAGATCAGGGCCCGGTCGTCGATGCCCATGAAGCGGACGTTCAGGGAGGGCTCGATCTCGTCGGGGATTCCCGTCTGGTGCAGCCCGATGACGCCCTGGTCCTCCGCTCCTGTGCGCATGGCCAGCACCGAGGTGGTGCCGTCCTCACGCACCGGGATCTTGTCGCAGGGCAGCAGTGGGATGCCGCGCCAGGCGTGTGCCTTGCTCCCCTCGACCTGGGTCGACTCGGGGTAGATGCCGCGCTTGCTGCACTCGCGGCCGATCGCGGCGATGGCTCGCGGATGTGCCAGCAGGTAGCGGGTCTTGCGGCGGCGTGAGATCAGCTCGTCCAGGTCCTCCGGGGCGGGCGGGCCCGAGCGGGTGCGGATGCGCTGGCTGAGATCGGCGTTGTACAGCAGCCCGAACTCGCGGTTGTTGACCAGCTCGTTCTCCTGGCGCTCGCGCAGCGCCTCGACGGTGAGCCGCAGTTGCTCCTGTACCTGGTTCATCGGGTCGTTGTAGATGTCGGCGACCCGGCTGTGCACCCTGAGTACGGTCTGCGCGACGGCCAGCTCGTACTCGCGCGGGCTCAGTTCGTAGTCGACGAACGTGCCCGGCAGCGGCTGTTCGCCAACGTGTCCTGAGGCCAGGGCGATATCCGCCTCGCCGCGCCTGTTCTGTGCCGGTACGGCGCGGGAGAGCACCGCGTCGAGGTGGTCGCGCAGCGGCGCGGAGGCGTCCGCTGTCTGCTGGAACGTGCTGCGCGGCAGCGCGAGTACGGTGCAGCGCGTGGTGGCGCGCAGGGTGTACTCCCAGCGTCCGGGCTCCGGGGTGAGGATCTGGTCGCCCGCGTGGTCGCCGTCCGCGATGACGCCGAGCTCGATCTCCTCGTCGTACTGTCCCGCCGTCTGCTTGATGACGCGGCCGTGCGCGATCAGCAGCAGTTCGGCCGCGGGCTCGCCGCGGGTGGCCAGCGCCTCACCGGGCGCGTACTCGCGCTGGGTGAAGCCGTCGGCCAGGGAGCGCAGGGCCGCCTCGTCCTCCAGACCGCGCAGCAGGGGGATCTCCCGCAGCTCGGCCGGGATGACGCTGACGTCGGCTCCGGTGGAGACGAACTCGATCCTGCCGTCGCCCAGGGTGTGGGTGAGCCGCCGGTTGACGCGGTAGGTGCCGCCGGTGGTCTCGGTCCAGGGCAGCACGCGCAGCAGCCAGCGGGGGGAGATCCCCTGCATCTGCGGCGGCGTCTTGGTCGTGGTGGTGAGGTTGCGCGCGGCCGCTGTGGAGAGGCTGGAGCGGTCCTGCTGGACTTCTTCGGGGTGCGTCGTCATCTGTCGCCAGTTCCTGGTGTTTCCGACTGCCGGTTTCCTGGTGTGCCGACGGCGGCCTGTCGCCGATGCCGGTCTGCGGGCAGGGGTCAGTGCCCGATCTCGACGTCCTCCAGAATTCCGAGCGCGTCGGGCACGAGGACGGCGGCGGAGTAGTAAGCGCTCACCAGATAGGACATGACGGCCTTTTCGTTGATGCCCATGAAGCGCACCGAAAGGCTCGGGCTGTACTCGTCGGGAATTCCCGTCTGGTGCAGCCCGACGACCCCTTGGGCCTTCTCGCCGGTGCGCATCGCGAGGACGGAGGTGCTGCCCTGCGGGCTCACCGGGATCTTGTTGCAGGGCAGGATCGGGACGCCGCGCCAGGCGGGCACGGAGTGGCCCTCGTAGTCGACGGACTGCGGGTAGACACCGCGCCTGCTGCACTCCCTGCCGATCGCGGCGATCGCCTTGGGGTGGGCCAGGATGACGCTGGGGTCCTTCCACACGGTGGCCAGCAGTTCGTCGAGGTCGTCGGGGGTCGGCGGGCCCGACCGGGTGTGGATGCGCTGCTTCATCTCGGCGTTGTGCAGCAGCCCTACCTGCCTGTTGTTGACCAGCTCGTGCTCCTGGCGCTCGCGCAGCGCCTCGATGGTGAGCCGCAGCTGCTCCTCGAGCTGGTTCATCGGGTGGTTGTACAGGTCGGCGACCCTGGTGTGGACGCGCAGCACGGTCTGGGCGACTTCCAGCTCGTACTCACGCGGGCTCAGCTCGTAGTCGACGAACGTGCCCGGCAGCGCCTGCTCGCCGACGTGCCCGGAGGCCAGCTCGATCGCGGACTCGCCGTTCTCCGTGCGCTGGGACGGGATCAGGGAGCGGGTGGCGGCCAGGTGGGCGCGGAGGGAGTCGGAGTCGGCGAGGACGGCGTCGAAGGCGCGCCGCTCCAGGGTGAGGACGGTGCCGCTGGTGAGCGAGGTGAGGGTGTGGTCCCAGGTGCCGGACTGGCCGGTCAGCCGGTCGTCACCGACGAAATCGCCGTCGGCGAGCACTCCCTGGGTGATGTCCTCGTCGTACCTGCCGCGGATCGACTGGCGCAGCTTGCCGTGCGCGATCAGCACCAGCCGGTCGGCGGGCTGACCCTCCTCCACGATCACCTCGCCGGGGCGGAAGTCGCGCTGCTCGCACCGGGCGGCGAGGGCTTCCAGCACCTCGCCGTCGTCGTAGCCGCGCAGTGTCGGCAGTTCGGTGAGCTCCAGCGGGATGACCCGGACCTCGGCGCCGGTGGAGATGAACTCGATGCGGCCGTCGCCGAGGGTGTGGCTCAGCCGCCGGTTCACCCGGAACGTGCCGCCGGTCACCTGCACCCACGGCAGGACCCGCAGCAGCCATCGCGAGGTGATCCCCTGCATCTGCGGGGGCGTCTTCGTGGTGGTCGCGAGATTCCGTGCCGCTGCTGTGGCGAGGCTCTGCTGCGCCTGCTCCGCGCTCTCGTTACCGGAATTCCGCTCCGCCGCAGTCGTCATCCGACACCGCCAATCCTCGTGATGATCTGTCAATTCACGCGCTGCGGCACGAAGCTAGGTGAGTCACATGAGAGGCGGCAATCGCTCAAAAGATGAGGCCGCCGTCCGAATGTCCGCGCGATTTCCGGGGTAAAGGCCGCCGCCCACTCCGGCTCTATACACCGAGGGTGACGAAAATCCGGCCGCGCTCACCGTGCGCGATATTTCCGGCGCCGGATGCGCCCTCCTTCCGCTCCGGAAACCCACCAGGATGTGCAGGCGCACCCAAGGGCGCGCGGACACGAGGTCCGCGCCCGCTGTCCGCTGCCGGAAACCCACTCAGTAAACTCGGCGGATCACGAGGGGAACGAAGCAGGCCCACGGAGCGGAGAGGGAGCCCACGGACCACAAAGTGCGCCCGGCACCGCCCGAACCACCGGACCGTTCACCCCGCGCCTCGACCAGGCGCGGGCCGGACCACCCGACCGGACGGCCGTCCGGTCGACAGACCCGGTCACAAATCGGTGACTTCAGGGCTCTTCGGCCCTTCTCGTGCATGTACCGAGCCTGGTGAGGTACGTAACGGACGGCGAGAAGGGGGTGAGCAGCGGTGCGCACTGTTGTCGGACTGTGGCGCTGGCGCGGAAATCCGCTGTGCCGCCGCACCGACCGCCGTGAGGCATGGCTGACCCTGTGGGCCGCGCTGCTGATCGTCCTGGGCACCCCGCTGGCGGGCTGGGGCGGTGCTGAGGCCGCCCACGAGGCGCTGCTGCACACGGCGCAGAAGCAGCAGCGGGAAAGACAGCGGATCTGGGCGACGGTCGAGCACGTGACCGTCCTTCCGCCGCTGGACTCCGAGACGGAGACGGCCGCCGGGGCCCCGAACCGCAACCGGGTAACAGCGCACTGGACGGGGCCCGACGGCAGCCGTCATGTGGGCACCGTCATGCTGCGCCATCCCGTCGAGCCCGGCAGCCGCTTCCGCGTGTGGGCCGATTCGCACGGCCGTCTGACGTCCCGCCCGATGAGTGCGCGCGGTGCCGACTCGTACTCGCTGCTGGCCGGGCTGGCCGCCGCCGCCTTCACCGCCGGAGCGCTGGAGGCCGGGCGCCGGACGACCGTGCGGCTGCTGCTGCGGCGCCGGTACGCGCGCTGGGACGAGGAGTGGGGCCGTATCGGTCCCGACTGGGGCCGTACCGGCACCAGCAGCTGACAGGCACCGGCGTCCCGGCGGTGCTCCGCAGGGACTTCACAGCGGCTCCGGAGAGCTTCCGCAGAAGCTCCGCAGAGGTGTCCGTGCCGGTCACTCGGTTGGACCCGTCAACGCTGACGACCAGCGCACGCTACGGTGGTGCGGCCGGCACG
This sequence comes from Streptomyces sp. CA-250714, assembly GCF_050936705.1. Taxonomy (NCBI): domain Bacteria; kingdom Bacillati; phylum Actinomycetota; class Actinomycetes; order Kitasatosporales; family Streptomycetaceae; genus Streptomyces; species Streptomyces sp. CA-250714. The sequence continues at coordinate 696,996 of NZ_JBNJMI010000002.1, forward strand.
GACAGCGCACTCGGGCATTCCGTGCGACTGGCGCAACGCATCTTGGCACGCACGAGGTTGGGGCACAGCACTCCATGGCACAGGGCTCGGTCCAGGTGACGCACAGCGGCACGTCGCGGTGGCGGCGACGCACGGGCGAGTACGCGTCGTTGTCCGCCGCGCTGGAGGCGGCGGGCGACGGCGACGTCCTCACCGTGGCTCCGGGCACCTACCGGGAGAATCTCGTCATCGAGCGCATGGTGACGCTGCGCGGCCCGGAGCGAGGCGGCTCCGGGCCTGTTCGTATCGCGCCGGCGGACGGGGTGGCAGTGACCATACGCTCCGCCGCGCTCGTCCAGGACCTCCAGATCGAGGGCCAGGACTCGGCCGTACCCGCCGTGCTGGTGGAGGACGCGGCGCCGGAGCTGACCGGGCTGCGGGTGATGACCCGATCGGCCTCGGGGATCGAGGTGCGCGGCGGCGCGCGGCCCACCGTGCGTCGCTGCACCGTGGACAACCCGGCCGGGATCGGGCTCAGCATCACCGGTGGGGCGGGCGGCGTCTACGAGGAGTGCGAGGTGGTGGCCGCCGGCCAGTCCGGCGTCCTGGTGCGGGACGGCGCGCGTCCGCGCCTCGCACGGTGCCGGGTGCATCTCGCCTCGGGGGCCGGTATCGCGCTCCAGGGTGAGGGCACCACGCTGGAGGCGCTCGGCTGCGAGGTGTACGAGATCAAGGGCAGCGGGCTGCGCGTCGCGGCGCGCGCCAGCGGGCACTTCACCGACTGCCAGGTGCACCGCACCTCGGCCGACGGCGTCACCTTGGAGGCCGACGCCGTGCTCACCCTCGACGACTGCGACATCCACGACATCCCGGAGAACGCGGTCGATCTGCGGTCCCGCTCCGTGCTGACGCTGACCCGCTCCACGGTGCGCCGCTTCGGCCGCAACGGCCTGTCGGTGTGGGACCCGGGCACGCGCGCCGACGCCAACGGCTGTGAGATACACGAGAGTACGGGCGACTATCCCGCGGTGTGGGTCAGCGACGGTGCCACCGCGGTGCTGGACACCTGCCGGGTGCACTCGGTGCCCGACGCGCTGTTCGTCCTCGACCGTGGCTCCCGCGCCGACGTGCTCGACAGCGACCTGTCCCAGGTACGCGGCACCGCCGTCTCGGTGAGCGACGGCGCCGTCGTACAGCTGGACGACTGCCGGATCAGCAAGGCGGCCACCGGCGCCTGGTTCCGCGACCACGGCAGCGGCGGGGTGCTCAACGGCTGCACCATCGACCAGGCCGCGACGGGAGTCATCGTCACCAAGGGCGCGGATCCCACCATCGAGCGCTGCACGGTGAGCGGCGCCGGCGAGGCGGGGTTCTATGTGTCCGCCGAGGGGCGCGGGACGTTCCACAACTGCCGGGTGACCGGCTCGCGCGGCTACGGGTTCCACATCATCGACGGCTGCCGTACGACACTTCGCCGCTGCCGCACCGACCGGTGCACGCGCGGCGGCTACGAATTCGCCGAGGACGGCCCGACAGTCGAGGACTGCACCAGCGACGAGAGCGCGTCGGCCGTCACCGCGCTGCCCGCCACCGCGGCCAACTCCGCGGCCCCCGCGTCCGCTGCCGGCGGTTCGGGCGACGGCTCCACGGGGCTGCTGACCGCTCAGGCGGCGCTCCCCCGGCAGCGTTCGGGCAGCTCTACGGGGACGGCCCCGGCACTGGCCGCAGCGGGCGGCAGCACCGCATCCGGCGACGGCACGCCCGGCGAGGGCACGGACGCGGACGAGGGCGCACCGCGACCGGCCAAGGAGGTGCTGGGCGAACTCGACGCGCTGGTCGGGCTGGAGAGCGTCAAGCGCGAGGTCCGGGCGCTCACCGACATGATCGAGGTCGGCCGCAGGCGGGAGGCCGCGGGACTCAAGGCCGCGTCCGCGCGCCGCCATCTGGTCTTCACGGGCTCGCCCGGCACCGGCAAGACCACGGTGGCCCGCCTCTACGGCGAGATCCTGCGCTCCCTCGGTGTGCTGCGGCGTGGCCATCTGATGGAGGTCTCCCGTGTGGACCTGGTGGGCGAACACATCGGCTCGACGGCGCTGCGCACCCAGGAGGCGTTCGAGAAGGCCAAGGGCGGGGTGCTGTTCATCGACGAGGCGTACGCCCTCTCCCCGCAGGACTCGGGCCGCGACTTCGGCCGGGAGGCCATCGACACGCTGGTGAAGCTGATGGAGGACCACCGCGACGACGTGGTGGTCATCGTGGCGGGCTACACGACCGAGATGGAGCACTTCCTGGCCGCCAACCCGGGTGTGGCCTCCCGCTTCTCCCGCACCATCACCTTCGGCGACTACGCGCCGGAGGAACTGCTGCGCATCGTCGAGCAGCAGGCCGAGGAGCACGAGTACCACCTGGGCGAAGGGACGCGGCAGGCGCTGCTCGGCTATTTCACGCGGCTGCCCAAGGGCCCCTCGTTCGGCAACGGGCGTACGGCGCGGCAGACGTTCGAGGCGATGGTCGAGCGGCACGCGGGCCGGGTCGCGCAGCTGCCCGACCCGAGCACCGAGGACCTCACCCTGCTCTACCCCTCGGACCTGCCCGGCTCCGACTGAGCCGCACCGGCCCCCGCGCCGGCCGGACCGGCGTTCCGGGCGGCCGGACGGGGCTCGGCGGGCCCGCGCCCGGGCTGTCGCGGTATGCCCTGCCGACGCTCGTGGGACCGCCGGGAGCGGGCCTCGAGGCGGGCCAGCAGTCCGGCGCGCTCCTCCGCAAACGCCGGATCCGCCTGGTAGTCGCCGTGCGCCAGGATCGGCTCGGGCAGCGGCAATTCGCGGGTGCGGCCGTAGACGAGCGGGTCGTGGAGCGGGCCGCGGTCCACGCCGGGGCACTCCTCGGGCGGGCCGGGCTCGGGCGGGTCGGCGCTGTCGGGACTGACGGGGCCGCCGATCGGGTCGGTCAGCCGCCACAGGTTGCGCCAGCACTCCAGTCCGCCGTGCAGCGCGGCGAGCCGGTGCGGCCCGAAATAGGCGGGGAACCAGCGCCCGTAGAGGCGTTCCAGCGGTGAGCCGTAGGTGAGCAGCCCGATCTGGCGGCGGGTGTCGGGGTCCAGCTGCCAGACGGCAGCGGCCGCCAGGACGCTGCCCTGCGAGTGACCGGAGATCACCAGTTGCCGCTCCGGATGCCGGTCGGTCCACATCGCCATCCGCCAGGCCAGGTCGGGCACGGCGCGCTCGGCGTAGCAGGGCGGCGCGAACGGATGGGCGCAGCGCGGCCAGAAGGTGCCCACGTCCCACAGGATGCCGATGGTGCGGCGGGCCGAGGCGTCCTGGTAGGCGCGGCGGCTCCAGGCGAGCAGCAGGACGAAGGCGAAGCCGACCAGCCAGGAGCCGAGCGCCTGCACGGTGTCGGCGAACCCCGCGACGATGTCGGGCGCACCATTGGCCGCCTCCCCGGGTACCTGTCCGGTCCACATGGTGCCCACCACGGCCGCGCCGCCCAGCACGAGCGTGGCCGCGGCCACCGTCGCGATCAGCCAGGGCGCCCGGTCGGTGAGTCCGGCCCTGGCGATGGCGGACGCGATCCGGCGGGACCGGGACTCGTCGGGCACGACGCCGGGATAGCCGGCCGCCACATCGCCGGTGAGCCGTCGTACGTCGCGCCATACCCGGAAGGCGAACCAGCAGGCCAGCAGCAGCACCAGGGCGAGCAGCAGCGGGATCATGGAGGCCTGCCAGGTGAGGACGGTGGGCGGGCCGTCGATGTCGCCGCCGCCCCGGCCGGGCGTGCCGGGCCCGTCCAGCCAGTCGCCGACCCGCTGGGAGACTCCGCCGGAGAGCAGTCCGCCCAGTGCGCAGGCCAGCGTGCCGACGGCGGCCGAGGCCAGCCCGCCCAGCGCCGTACGCGGCACCCGGGTGGCGCGGTGCAGCCGCAGTCCGAGTACGCCGAGCGCGACCACGAGCGTGCCCTGGAGCACCGCGATGACGCTGAACGTCTCATCTCCCGGGAGCGTGCCGCTGGAGGTCCAGCCGGGACGGCTCCAGCCGCTGTGCACGACGGCGAGCAGCAGTACGGCGAGGGCGGCGCCGGGCAGCGCGCGTACGGCGAGGATGTCGGTGTCGCGGTCCGGTTCGCTCTCCTTGCGGCCCCTGCGGCAGACGACGAACAGCACCCAGGCGGCACCGGCGAGCACCAGCCCCTCCAGCAGCCATCCGCAGACGCTCAGTACGGCGTTTCCGCCGGGGCCGCGGTCGTGCCGGGTGGTGGCGGCGGTGAGGGCTGCGGCGACGGTCAGGAACCCGATGGCGGTGTGCGCGGCGCGCAGCCGGGCGACGAGGCGCTTGCCGTACCAGAAGCCGGGCAGCGACAGCGGCGGGCGTCCGTCGGCTGCCGGGGCGTCCTCCGGGACGGTGCGCTCCAGCGGTGGCTGTGACTCATACGCGCTCCAGGTGCGGTGCGAGAGCCACCACAGCAGCGCCGTCGCAGCGGTGGGCAGGACGGCGGCCAGTGCGAGCCTGCGGCCGGGCTGGCTCCACCAGCCGGGGTCACCGGTCCCCTGCTGCACTGTCATGAACGCGAGCCAGGACCGGTCCTGGCCGCAGCGCGCGGCTCCGGCGCACTGCCAGGCGATCAGATCCAGTGCGACCTCGCAGACGGCGGCGACCAGCAGCACGGTCAAGGAGAGCGCGATCAGCCGGACCACGAGGCCGTGCAGCCGTACTGTGTGGCAGCGGCCGTTGGAGGCGGGCCGGGTCCAGTGCGCGAGGTTGGCCACCATGAACGGCAGCAGGATCAGCCACAGGGCGCGAGCCCCGTTGCCCGAGGTGAGGTTGGACCAGCAGTACGCCTCCGGTACCGGCTTGCCCGCGTAGTCGTCGGGACGCCGCTCGGCGTCCTTGTCGTCGGCGCGGCGGTGAACCGCCGCCGTGCTGTCCCCGGTCACCCGCACGGTACGCGGGTCGCCGAGCATCTCGGCGGGAGTGGTTCCCCCCACTCCGTGTACGAGCAGTTCGAGTGCGAGTCCCGGTGCTTTCCCGGGCGCGCCGTTGGGCGCGTGGTCTGACGGCACTGTGCTTCCCCCGAGTCCCCCGAACGGTGTGTCAGCTTCGTCGGTGCCAGCATCACCGCCCGGGCCGCCGCTTTGCCAGCCCCTCACGGGTGAAGGTGGGGTGCGGACCGCTCGATCGCGCCAGCGGCGCACCTGTTGTACGCGTGCGAGGATGGCCCCACCGGCGGCCTCCCCCACAGCCCCGAGAAGTCGGTCAGGAAGGAACGGAGACAGCGGCAGTGAGCGACAACCAGAACCTCCTCGCCGAGCAGCGGCGCGCGCTGATCCTGGAGGAGGTGCGGCGCAGGGGCGGGGCGCGGGTCAACGAGCTGACCCGGAAGCTGTCGGTCTCGGACATGACGGTGCGACGCGACCTGGACGCACTGGCCCGGCAGGGTGCCCTGGAGAAGGTGCACGGCGGGGCCGTACCGGTCGCCGAGGCGAGCACGCACGAGCCCGGGTTCGAGGCTAAGTCCTCCCTGGAGCTGAGCGCGAAGGAGGACATCGCGCAGGCGGCGGCCACCATGGCGCAGCCGGGCACCGCGATCGCGCTGTCGGGCGGTACGACGACGTTCGCGCTGGCACGGCACCTGCTGGACGTGCCGAACCTGACGGTGGTCACCAACTCGGTGCGGGTCGCCGATGTGTTCCACTCCGCGCAGCGTGCGGGCGCCGGGGCCACGGGGAGCCGTCCGGGTGCGGCGACGGTGGTGCTGACGGGCGGCGTGCGTACGCCCTCGGACTCGCTGGTGGGTTCGGTCGCGGACGCGGCGATCCGGTCGCTGCACTTCGACGCGCTGTTCCTCGGGGTGCACGGCATATCGGTGGAGGCCGGGCTGTCCACGCCCAATCTGGCGGAGGCCGAGACGAACCGGCACTTCGTGGGTTCGGCGCGCCGGGTGATCGTGGTCGCGGACCACACCAAGTGGGGGACGGTGGGGCTCAGTTCGTTCGCGTCCCTGGACCAGGTGGATGCGCTGGTGACGGACAGCGGGATGCCGCCCGAGGCCCGTGAGGAGATCCGGGACCACCTGCCGGAGCTGGTGGTGGCCGGGGAGTCCGGGGAGCAGGACGCCGAGGTTGCCGCGAGCGCACTCTGAAGCGCGCGCTCTTGCAGCGCCCGGCGGCGGCCTTCGGCGGCCCGCTGCCGGCGGCTAGGCTGGTGCGGCTCCGCACGTCCGTTCGCGTACCGCTGGGGGTCGTTCGTATGGCACGTCTACTGTCGGCACGGCAACTGCGGCCCGTCGAGCTGGACTTCGCCGACACCGCACCGCTGCGGCTCGCCTTCACGGCGGACCTGGGGGTTTCTCCCGAGCGGGTGTACGCCGCGCTGGCCGACGAGTTGGAGACGTGGCCGTGCTGGTTCACGGCGGTCAGCGAGGTGCGGCCGACCGCCGGCGGCAAGGGCCGGGACGTCCGGCTGAAGGGCGGGGGCTTCTTCGAGGAGACGGTGCTGGCGGCGCGCCCCTGCGAGCGGTACACGTACCGGATCGACCGCACCAACGCGCCGGGCCTCCGCGCGATGGTGGAGGACTGGAACCTGGCCCCCTCCCCGGCAGGCGGCGCCCGGGTGCGCTGGACGATGGCCGTGGACGGCACAGGGGCGCTGCGTACGGTGCTGCTGCTGGGCAGGCCGGGCCTCGGGGCCTCGTTCCGGGACGCGATGCGGAAGCTGGAGCGCAGGCTGCGCCCCTGAGCGACGGGGGCCGCGGGGCCAGGCGGCAGGGGGCCGGCTGCAGCAGGGGCGGACTACAGCAGCGGGCCTACGACGGCTCCGTCCACTCTCCCGTGGCCAGGAAGCGCTCCAGGATGCGGGTGTACGGTCCGATGTCCAGGCCCTGTCCGGCGAGCCAGCTGTCCGAGTAGTACTTGTCCAGGTACCTCTCGCCCGGGTCGCAGAGCAGCGTGACGACGCTGCCGTGCTCGCCGGCGGCCAGCATCTCGGCGACGATCCGCAGGCTGCTCCACAGTCCGGTGCCGGTCGAGCCGCCCGCCTTGCGCCCCAGCACCCGGTCGAGCGTGCGTACGGCGGCCACGCTGGCGGCGTCCGGGACCTTCATCATGCGGTCGATGGCGCCGGGCACGAAGCTGGGCTCCATACGGGGCCGGCCGATGCCCTCGATCCGGGAGCCGGACTCGTTGGTGGCGTCCGGGTCGCCGCGGGTCCAGCCGTCGAAGAAGCAGGAGTTCTCCGGGTCGGGGACGCAGACCCGGGTGTCGTACTGCATGTAGCGGATGTAGCGCGCGAAGGTCGCCGAGGTGCCGCCGGTGCCCGCGGTGGCGACGATCCAGGCGGGTTCCGGGTACCGCTCGCGGCAGAGCTGCTGGTAGACGGATTCGGCGATGTTGTTGTTCCCGCGCCAGTCGGTGGCCCGTTCGGCGTAGGTGAACTGGTCCATGAAGTGTCCGCCGCTCTCTGCGGCGAGGCGTGCGGAGACCTCGTAGACGGTGCGCGGATCGTCCACCAGGTGGCAGGTGCCGCCCTGGAACTCGATCAGCCGGGTCTTCTCGCGGCTCGTCGTGCGCGGCATCACCGCGATGAACGGCACTCCGATCAGCTTGGCGAAGTACGCCTCGCTCAGGGCAGTGGAGCCGCTGGACGCCTCGATGACGGGGCGGCCGGGGCGGATCCAGCCGTTGCACAGCGCATAGAGGAACAGCGAGCGCGCCAGGCGGTGTTTGAGGCTGCCGGTGGGGTGGGTCGACTCGTCCTTGAGATACAGGTCGATGCCCCACTCCTCGGGGAGCGGAAAGGCCAGCAGGTGGGTGTCGGCGCTGCGGCCGCTCTCGGCCCGCACCTTGCGTACCGCCTCCTTGAGCCAGCGGCGGTGGTCCGGGTCGCTGCGGTCCACGTCCTGGGTGGGGAGTTCCGGGACAGGAGGGGCGGGTTCGGTGGTGCTCACGGGCCGATCATAGAGCGGGCCGATAGACAGGCCCGGACATGGGCATGCTTCCCGGCGAGGGGTGGAGCTTCTCGGGGTGTACGTGCACCGCTGGGGGGTACCCCTGCTCGGCAGGAAGCGGTGGGAGGCGGTGTGAAGTGGCGGATCCGGAGTTCGACGCGACTGGGGTCGGGATAAGCCGGATGCTTCGCTCACTCACCCGGGCCGGCCATGTGCTGGTGCGGGACGGCGAGCTGGTGCTGATGACCAGCTACGGCAGTGAGATCGACAGCGCGCCGGTCGACGAGGTGCGGATCAGCGGCTACGGGCTGCGGGATCAGGCGCTGGCGACACTGCGCGGCAGAAGCTATCTGCTGCGGCTGGGCCTGAAGCATCGGGAGGGGCTGCTGTCGGCCGTACGTACGGCACGGGCCAAGGTCGCCGCGGAGCGGGGTCTGCTCGGCAGATGAGCAGACACTGAGCTCAGTGTGTGACCAAATCGTCGCTGTGCGTTTGCACGTCCGCTCGTCCGCTCTCATCCTGGCTCTGTAGCGCACGTCACATGTGATCCGTCCCCGCCCTTCGGCGGCCCTCGTGAGGGAGTCACAGTCGTGATCAGTCCACCGAGCAGCACGAGCAAGCACACCACGTCGGCGCGCCACTGTGCCGTGGAGTTCCAGGCGCTTCCCTCGCGCATAGGCCAGGTCCGCAGAATCGTCTCCGCGCAGCTGCGGTACTGGCGTCTGGACGCCCTCATAGACGCCACGGCCCTCGGGCTGACCGAGTTGCTGGCCAATGTGCACCGGCACGCGGAACCGGAGGCGCGCGGCGACGGTCCCGCCCTCGCCGACAAGCACTGCACCGTGGAGCTCTCCTTCATGTGGGACCGGCTCACGGTGTCGGTGCGGGACCACGATCCCAGGCTGCCCCGGGTACGTGGCCCGGCCGCGCGGGAACCGCTGTCCACCAGCGGGCGGGGGCTGGCCCTGGTGGCGTCCATCAGTGAGAGCTGGGGGATGCGCACCCAGGCCGACGGCTCGGGGAAGACCGTTTGGTTCTCCCTCCCGGCGCCCCCGCAGGAGAGGGCCGCCCAGTCCCGGGTCCGTCCGGGCAGTACCGCCCGGACGGACCACACGTCCCCCGCTCCGGCCCCCGTACCGCCGCCCGTCGAGGTGGAGCCGGCGACAGCGGGTTGAGGCCCGCTCCGGCGGCTCCACCCGGGGCTACTCGGTGGCGATGGCGCGCAGCGTGTCCAGGCGTGCGGCCCTGCGGGCGGGTCGCCAGCCCGCCAGCAGGCCGGCGGTGACGCCGACGAGGGCCACCACGGTCAGCTGGAGCGGCGGCAGGCTGAAGACGCTCAGTCCCCGGCTGTCGGTTGCCCGTACCAGGGCCCAGCCAAGGAACCCGCCGAGGCCGAGCCCGCCGACGGTGCCGAAGGCGGCGACCAGCACCGACTCCCACCGCACCATGGCCCGCAGTTGACCGCGGGTCTGGCCGACGGATCGGAGCAGCCCGAGCTCCCTGGTGCGCTCGTGCACGGCGAGGGTGAGGGTGTTGGCGATGCCGAGCAGCGCGATGAGGACGGCGAGGCCCAGCAGTGCGTAGACGAGGGTGAGCATCATGTCGATGCCGCCGGCCGCGGACTGCGCGTACTCCTGGCGGGTCTGCACTTCCGGTTTGCCGTACCGGTCGGCGACCCGCTCGACGGCGGCCCTGCCCGCTTCCTGGGAGACGCCGTCCTTGAAGCTGACGGCCAGCAGACGGTCGGCGTCCTGGCTGCGGTGCGATGCCCACGCCTGAGGGGTGATCACGTAGTCGCCGGTCAGTTCGCCCGTCTCGTAGACGGCGCGGACGGTGAAACGCTGTGCGGTGCCGTCGGTGAAGGTGAGCGTCGTGGTGGAGCCGGGCCGCCAGTCGTGGTCGGCGGCCTCGCTCCGCGAGACGGCGATGCCGCGGGTGCCCAGGTCCGTGAGCGAGCCGTCCACCTCGCCCAGGTTCATGACGCGGGGCAGTGCGGCCGGGTCGGTCACGGTCAGTTCCCGGCCGGCGCCGTCGACGCGGGCGACACCCTGCCCCAGGCCGAGCGCGGTGTCCACCTCGGGCAGCCGCTGTACGGCAGGGGCCAGTTGAGGGCTCAGGTCGCTGCCGCCGGCGCCGAAGCCGGGGGTGCTGACAGCGACGTCCCCGGCGAAGTTGCGGCTGACGGTCTCGTCCATCATCGCCTTCAGCGAGGAGGCGAAGACGGTGAAGAGGGTGACGACGGCGACGCCGATCATCAGCGCCCCCGCGGTCGCCGCGGTCCGCTTGGGGCTGCGCAGCGCGTTGCGCCGGGCGAGCACCCCGGTCGTACCGCGCAGCCTGGCCACGGGCCCGCCCAGGGCGCGGACGGCCAGGGTGGCCGCCGCCGGGCCCAGGACGATGAACGCCGCGAGCACCGCGACGGCACCGGACGCGGTCGTCGTCACCGATCTGCTGCCGGAGGCGGCCCCCAGCGCGGCGAGCGCGACCCCGGCAGCGCCGAGCACGACTCCGAGAGCGGCGCGGCCGCGGGAGACGCGGGTGTCCTCCGCAGCGGTCTCCCGCAACGCCGCCAGCGGCGCGGTGCGTGCGGCCCGTACGGCGGGCAGCAGCGCGGAGGCGAGACACACCACGACTCCGACGCCGAGCGGCAGCAGCAGGGACAGGGCGCTGATGACCAACGAGCCCTCGGGGAACGGGAATCCGATCGCCGGGAAGAGCAGCTGGAGCCCGGCGGCGATGCCGATCCCCGCGCCGAGCCCCACGGCCGAGGCGATCGCGCCGACGACCGCGGCCTCGCTCAGCGTGGTGCCCAGCACCTGGCGGCGGGAGGCGCCCAGGGCGCGCAACAGGGCGTTCTCCCGGGTGCGTTGGGCGACGACGATCGCGAAGGTGTTGTGGATGGAGAAGACGGCGACCAGCAGCGCGATACCGGAGAAGACGAGCAGCAGGCTGGTGAAGAGGGTCAGGAACTGGCCGGAGATGTTCTCGGAGTTCTCCTCGGCCGCCTCCTGTCCCGTGACGGCCTCCACGCCCTTGGGCAGTGCGGACTCCAGCCGCTCGGCGAGCTCCCGCTGACCGGTGCCGTCCTCGGCCCTGACCCGGATCGAGGCGGCCATGCCGGGCTCGGGCATCAGATACTTCTCGGCGTCCGCGCGCGTCATCCCGGTGAAGGTGGACTGCGCCATGCCGCTCTCGCCGCCGAAGGTGGCCAGGCCGACGATCTTCACCCGGACGGGCTCGGGGGTGCGCAGCGTCGTCACGTCGCCGAGGGCGAGCTTGCCGGACTCGGCGGCGCCCTCGTTGACGACGACCTCGCCCGCCGAGCGGGGTGCGCGGCCCCGGGAGAGCTCGTAGGGGTTGAGTTCCCTGTCGTGGATCCAGTTGCCGGCGGTGGTGGGTGGGCCCTGGCCGCCCACGGGTTCGCCGTCCGCACCGACGAGTTGCCCGGCGCCCTCGATGCTGGGTTCGGCGGCGGCGACGCCGGGCGTGCCGCGGACGGCCTGCAGGCTCTCGCCGGTGCGCAGCGGGCTGCGGGCGCCCATGGCGTCGTCGGAGGTGGTGATGACGCTGTCGCTGCGCACCACCGCGTCGGTGCCGCTGGTGGCGTTGCCGAACATCGTGTCGAAACTGGCCCGCAGGGTGTCCCCCATCACGAGGGTGCCGGTGAGGAAGGCGACACCCAGCAGTACGGCGGAGAAGGTCCCGGCGAAGCGCCGTTTGCGGGTGCGCAGCGAGGCGAAGCTGATCCGCAGCGCGGCGCGGGAGCTGCCGTCGGCGCTGGTCCGGGTACCGCTGTCGGCGCCCGCGGGGGTTCCGGTGTCGGTCCTCATCGGGCCGCCCCCATGCGGTCGTACGACTTGAGCTGGTCCAGCACCCGCTCCGCTGTGGGCTGTTGCATCCGTCCGGCGAGCCGGCCGTCGGCGAGGAAGACGACCTCGTCGGCGTGTGCGGCGGCCACCGGGTCGTGGGTGACCATGACGACGGTGCGGCCCATCTCGTGCACCGCGCGGCCCAGCAGCCCTAGCACCTCCTCACTCGATTGGGAGTCGAGGTTGCCGGTGGGCTCGTCGGCGAAGACCACCTCGGGCCGGGAGGCCAGCGCCCGGGCGACGGCGACCCGCTGCTGCTGCCCGCCGGAGAGTTCGCCGGGCCGGTGGTGCAGCCGGTCGCCGAGTCCGACGACGTCGATGAGAGCGGCGGTCCACTCCGGGTCGGGGCGCGAGCCGGCCAGATCCTGCGGGAGAGTGATGTTCTCGGCGACGTTGAGGGTCGGCAGCAGGTTGAACGCCTGGAAGACGAAGCCGACCCGCTCGCGGCGCAGCAGGGTGAGCTTCTTGTCGCCGAGGGAGCCCAGTTCGGTGCTGCCGATGAACGCCTGCCCCGCGGTGAGTGTGTCCAGCCCGGCGGCGCAGTGCATCAGGGTGGACTTGCCGGATCCCGAGGGCCCCATGATGGCGGTGAAGCGGCCCGCCGCGAAGCCGAGTGTCACACCGTCGAGTGCGCGGACCTCCGTGTCACCGGCGCCGTAGACCTTCACGGCGCCGGTGACACGGGCTGCGGCGGTGCCGCTCATCGGTTGCCGCCCTTGGCCCCGTGGCCGCGCTCGCGGGTGCTCTCGTTCAGTACGGAGACGCGGCGCCAGTACTCGTCCTCGTCGATCTCGCCCTCCGCGAACCGCCGGTCGAGCAGATGGAGCGGGCTCTCGGTGCCGCCCTGCGTCATGTGCGGCTGCGGCTGCCAGGGGCCGCGGGGGCCGCGGGGGCCGCGGCCGCCGCGCCACACGGTGCGGCGCAGCAGGAAGATCCCGCCCGCGATGACGGTTGCCCAGACGAGGGGGAAGAACAGGATCCAGGGGCCCGGTCCTGAGCCGTTGTGCCATTGCGCCAGGGTCTGCATGATCCTCAGCTCCTCGGTAGCGGTGTGCCTTTGTCGCTACCGAGCGTGCTCGCCGAGAGGGTGCCCGGTCGTCGTACGGCCAGCGGCAGTACGGATACCTCCCGGGGAGTACGGAGAGGATTTCCGGCTGCTCCTCGCGGGGCGCGTCACCGGCGGTGGCTACCCACCCCGGCGACGACCAGCGGCATCCTGTTGACCGGCAACTTCCCGGCGCATGCACACCCGTGGCCAGCGGTCCAGCCCTGCCTTGGTCTCCCTGATGCGGATCTCCCGCAGTTCTGGGCCGAGTTCATGTGCGGCGAGGGTGCGGAAGCCGAGGCGTGCGTAGTAGGGCGCGTTCCAGGGGACCTCGGTGAAGGTGGTGAGGGTGAGCGCGGGCATCCGGTCGGCTGCCGCCCGGTCCGTCAGGTGGTCCAGGAGGGCGCGGCCGATGCCGCGCCGGGCGCGGTCCGGGTGGACGGAGAGCTGCTCGATGTGCAGGCAGCCGTCGACCGGTTCGGTGAGCGCGTAGGCGACGGGTGGGCCGCCCGTCGTGTCTGTGGCGACCCACAGTCCGCCCGCGTCCGCGAACTCGCGCAGGCACTCCGTCGAGGGCGGCTCGTCGTCGGCTATTTCGTCCATCCCGAGGTCGCGGAACCAGCGGCCCGCTGCCCGTTCGATCTCCTGGAGCCTGCCGAGTTCGCGGGCGGCGCCCGCTCGGATAAGCATGGGGCTATCCTCCCAGCGCTCCGATCGGGTCATCGAGTACGGGCTGCCAGGCCAGTTCGGCGGCGCCGACCAGGGAGTTGTGCTCCAGTTCGCTGGGGAGCACGGGAACACTGCCGCTGAGCCCCCACAGGCTGCGGTCCGCGACGACGCCGCGCAGCCGGTCGCCGTCGGCCTCCACCAGGGCGCGGTGCAGTCCGGCGAGCACGATGCGGTCCGGGTTGAGGATGTTGACGAGCCCGGCGAGGCCGAGTCCGAGCCGGTCGATGAGCCGGCCGGCCGCCTCGCGGACGCCGGAGTCGGTGTCGTACTCCGTACGGACCAGTTCGGAGGCCTGGGTCAGCAGCGAGGTGCCGGATTCTGGCTCGCGCCCGGCGGCGTCGAAGAGCGCCACCGGGTCGGTCTCCACATCCAGGCAGCCGCAGCTGCCGCAGTGGCAGGGGCGGCCCTCGGGGTCGACGGTCAGGTGCCCCACCTCCATGGCGAGGCCCGAACTGCCGGTGTGCAACCGCCCGTCGAGTACGAGTGCGCCGCCCACACCGTGGTGTCCGGTGCCGACGACGAGCAGATGGCGGGCTCCGCGCCCGGCGCCGTGCCGGTGCTCGGCCAGCGCTGCGACGTTGAGGTCGTTGGCTGCGAAGCCGGTGACCGTGCCACCGTCCGCCTGGTCGATGACCCCGGCATCGGCGAGGCAGGCGCGGAAGGTGTCGCGGACCGGGGCGCCCGCCTCCCAGGCGAGGTGCAGCGGGTTGAGCGCGGTGCCTTCCGGCTCCGCGACGGCGGAGGGCACGGCCAGCCCAGCGCCGACGCAGCGCCGCCCCGTGCTGCGCAGCAACTCGGCGCCCACCTCGACGACTTCGCTGATGACCTGCGCGGGGTCGGCGTCCACGGTGCCGCAACCCGGTGCGGTGGCGACGATGCGCCCGCCGAGGCCGACCAGGGCCGCCCGGAAACCGTCCGCGTGGATCTGCGCGGCCAGCGCCACGGGTCCGGCGGGGTCGACGGCGAGCCGGTGCGAGGGGCGGCCCTGGCTGCCGACGGGGGCGGTGGGATGGGCGTCGACCGTGATGAGTCCGAGGGCTTCCAGCTCGGCGGCGACGGCCCCGGCGGTGGCGCGGGTCACGCCCAGTTCGGCGGTGAGCACGGCGCGGGTGGGCGCCTGCCCGGTGTGGACCAGCTCCAGTGCGGGCCCGAGCGCCGAACGCCCTCTCTCCAACCTTGTTGTACGCGTGTGGGTCACGCCTCTATTCTCTCTTTGTGCCGACACTAAACAAAATACGGTCGGCGCTCGCCGGTGCGAAGGGGCACGGCGGCCGGTTCCCCGCCGCTGCCCACCGCCCGGACCTGCGCCGCTTCCGTTACGCCCTGACCGCCTTCTTCGCTCTCGATGGTTTCCTCTTCGCCGGATGGGTTGTCCGCATCCCCGCCGTCAAAGCCCAGACGGGCGCCTCGGCCAGCGCACTCGGCCTCGCGCTCCTCGGCGTGTCGGCGGGAGCCGTGGCCACCATGATGGTGACCGGACGGCTGTGCTCCCGCTTCGGCAACCAACCTGTGCTGCTCGCCTGCGGCTTTCTGCTGCCCGTCAGCGTCGCCCTGCCGCCGCTCACCCACTCGGCGCTCACGCTGGGGCTGGTGCTGCTGGTCTTCGGCGCCGCGTACGGAGGGATGAACGTCGCGCTCAACAGCACCGCCGTCGACCTGATCGCCGCGCTGCGCCGCCCCGTCATGCCCGGCTTCCACGCTGCTTTCAGCCTCGGCGGCATGCTCGGCGCGGGCCTCGGCGGGCTGCTCGCCGGCCAGTTGAGCGCCACCCGGCATCTGCTGCTCCTCACGGTCACGGGGCTGATCGTCGCCGCGCTCGCCGCCCGGCCGCTGCTGCGCTTCCACTTGCCGGTTGCGCGACCTGCGGAGCATACGGGCGACGCCGCTTCCGCGCAGCGGGCACGTATGAGCGGGCGGGCCCGCCGACTGGTCGCCGTACTGGGGCTGATCGCGCTGTGCACGGCCTACGGCGAGGGGGCGCTGGCGGACTGGAGCGCGCTCCATCTGACGGACGACCTGGGGGCGAGCGCGGCCCTCGCCGCTTCCGGCTACTCGGTGTTCGCCGGGGCCATGACGCTGGGCCGGCTCTCGGGCACGACTCTCGTCGAACGGCTGGGCCCCGGACGGGTGCTGGTCGGGGGCGGCGCGCTGGGCTGCTGCGGCATGCTGCTGGGTTCGCTCGCGCCGTCGGTGTGGCTCGCCCTGGCCGGCTTCGTCCTGACCGGTCTGGGCCTGGCCAACGTGTTCCCCATCGCCATCGGGCGCGCGGGCGACCTCGCGGGGCCCAGCGGTGTCGCTGCCGCCTCCACCTTCGGCTACGGCGGAATCCTGCTCGGCCCGGTGGCCATCGGCTTCCTCGCCGACTGGTTCTCGCTCCAGTCGGCGCTGTTGACGGTGGCACTGCTGGCGGCGTTCGCCTCGGTTACGGCGGCGGCGACGGGGCGGGCGGTGCTGCCGGAAAGGTGACCGCGCGGCGGGTGGGTTTCCGTGCGGTTGGCGGGCTCTGTGCGGTCGGCGGGCTCCGTACGGCTGGCGGGCTCTATGTGGCCGGCGGGCTCCGTACGGCCGCGGGCTGTGCGACCAGCGAGCCGTGTGGCCGCTTCCGTACGGCTGTGACGTGGCCAGAATCTTCCGGTTGTCGTCACTCAGGCCAGTGTTCCGGCGGCCCCGCGGCCCGCAGAGTGGTGCCCATGAACGACACATGGACGCTGGACCGTACGTACGAGAGCACTCAGGGAGCCGTGCGCTGGGCGGCTCTCGGTGACCCCGCGCTGCCGCCCGTGGTGCTGCTGCACGGGACGCCGTGGTCCTCGTACACCTGGCGGGGCGTCGCCCGCGCGCTCGCGGCCGACCACCGGGTGTACGTCTGGGACATGCCGGGCTACGGCGCCTCGGCGAAGTACGAGGAACAGGACGTCTCCCTCGGTGCGCAGGCCCGGGTGTTCACCGAACTCCTGGCGCACTGGGGGCTCGAGCGGCCTTCCGTGGTGGCGCACGACTTCGGCGGCACGGTGGCGATGCGCGCCCACCTGCTGCACGGCGCGCCCTTCGAGAGGCTCGCGCTGGTGGACGTCGTGGTGGCCTTCGATTCCTGGGGCTCACCCACCTACAAGCTGATGGGCGCGCATCCGGAGATCTTCAGCCGGCTGCCTGCCGCGCTCCATGGCGCCATGGTCCGTGAGTACATCTCCTCCGCCAGCGCCCGGGGCCTGCACCCGGATGTGCTCGACCAACTGGCCCGGCCGTGGTCGGACGAGGCGGGACAGCCGGCCTTCTTCCGTCAGATCGCCCAGAACGACCAGCGCTGGACCCAGGAGGCCGAAGAGCGGTACGGCGAGACGGCACTGCCCGTACTCATCTGCTGGGGCAGCGACGACGCGTGGATCCGGGCCGACAACGCGCACCGGCTCGCCGAACGCATCCCCGAAGCCCGGCTCCGGATGATCGAGGGCGCGGGCCATCTCGTACAGGAGGACGCCCCGGCGGAACTGACCGCGGCACTGGTCCGGTTCCTGGGCGACAAGTGATTACCGGCCGGTAGGTCCCGGTGCTACCGTCCCGTCCATGGCAAACCTGCTGCGCACCCCCAAGGGGCTGTTGCGGGCCCTGAACTGGTACCCGCCGTACCGATTCGCGGGCATCCGCGTCCTGGACATCGCCGACGACTGGAGCAGCGCCCGGGTACGGCTGAAGCTCGGACGGCTGAACCGCAACTACTTCGGCACCCAGTTCGGCGGGTCGCTCTATTCGATGAGCGACCCGTTCTGGGCACTGCTGGCGGTCAACAGGCTCGGCCGGGACTACGTGGTGTGGGACAAGACGGCCGAGATCGAGTTCGTCTCGCCCGGACGCGGCGACGTCTACACCGAGTTCAAGCTGACCGAGGACCGGCTGGAGGAGATCCGCGCCGCCACCGCTGACGGCTCCAAGGCGCTGCCCTGGTTCGAGTCGACGGTCACCGCGGCGGACGGCACCGTGGTCGCCCGCGTCCGCAAGCAGCTCTACATACGCCGCAAGCGGGACGGCTGACAGTCGTCGGTAGCGGGAGTCAGCCGAGCCAGCCCGGGCGCACCAGCCCCGACTCATAGGCGAGGACGACGAGTTGGGCCCGGTCGCGGGCGCCCAGCTTGACCATCGTGCGGCTCACATGGGTCTTGGCGGTCAGCGGTGAGACGACCAGCCGACGGGCGATCTCCTCGTTGGAGAGACCTATCCCCACCAGCGCCATCACCTCCCGTTCGCGCTCGGTGAGTTCGGCCAGCCCCTCGACCCCGGCGGGCTCCTTGGAGCGGGCTGCGAACTCCTCGATGAGCCGCCGGGTGACGCCGGGCGACAGCAGCGCGTCCCCGTCGACCACGGCACGCACGGCCCGCACCAGCTCATCCGGTTCGGTGTCCTTGACGAGGAACCCGGAGGCGCCCGAACGCAGTGCCTCGAAGACGTACTCGTCCAGTTCGAAGGTGGTCAGCATGACCACCTTCACCCCGCTCAGCTCCGGGTCCGAAGTGATACGGCGGGTGGCGGCCAGTCCGTCGACAAGTGGCATCCGGATGTCCATCAGAACCAGATCGGGGCCGAGTTCCCGTACCAGCGCGACCGCTTCCTCGCCGTCGGCCGCCTCACCCGCCACCTCGATGTCGGGCTGCGCGTCCAGCAGCGCACGGAATCCGGCGCGCACCAGAAGCTGGTCGTCGGCCAGCAGCACACGGATCACGGTCTCTCTCCTCGTCTCGGCGGCTCTGCGGCCGGGGCGCTCACTGTAGCGGCGGCCTGTTCTCCCCGGAGTGCAGCGGGATCGTCGCGTGGACGCGGAAGCCGCCGTCCGGTCGCCGGCCCGCCTCGACGGCGCCGCCGAACGCCGCGGCGCGCTCGCGCATCCCCACCAGCCCGTTGCCGCCCCCCGTCGGCCCGGTGCCGGTCGCCGGTCCCTCGTCGTCGACGAGCAGCTCCAGCACGTCGGTGCCGTAGCGGATACGGACGACTGCCGTGCGGGAGCCGGAGTGCCGCACCACGTTGGTGAGCGCCTCCTGGACGACGCGGAACGCCGCCAGGTCCGCCCCCGGTGGCAGCGGTACCGGCGTGCCCTCGGTCTCGGTGGTGACCTGGAGCCCGGCACTCGCGGCCTGCTCGGTCAGTTCGCCGAGCCGGTCGAGTCCCGGCGCCGGTGCGCGGGGCGCGTCCCCCGGCGCCCGTAGCGTGGCGAGCACCTGCCGCACCTCGCCGAGCGCCTCCTTGCTGGCGGACTTGATGGTGGTGAGTGCCGTACGGGCCTGCGCCGGATCGGAGTCCAGCAGCGCGAGGCCCACGCCCGCCTGCACGTTGATGACGGAGATGCTGTGCGCCAGTACGTCGTGCAGTTCACGGGCGATTCGCAGCCGCTCCTCGTCGGCCCGGCGCTTCGCGGCCTCCTCTTCCTCGCGCACCCGGCGCTCCCGCTCGGCGCGGCGCACCCTGGCCAGTTCGCCCGCCGTGCACAGCGCGACCATCCATACGGCCATGAACAGGTCGGTCCCCCACGGCCCCGGCCCGTCCCCCTTCGGCGGCACCCACCCGTAAAACGCGTGCGCCGCCAGCAGATTGCCCACCCACAGCATTCCGAGCGCACCCCAGGTCGCGTACCGGCACCCGGCAACAAGCGCCGCGAACCCGGCCACCACGACACTGATCAGCACCGGCCCGTAGGCATAACCGGCCGCCAGATACACCAGCGTGACCGCCGACGCACCGAACACGGCAGTACGGGGGAACCGGTGCCGCAGCAGCAGAAACAGCGGCCCCAGCACCAGCAACGCCCGGGCCGGCCCGTCCAGGTCCACAGTGTCGGCCCGCTGGTTGTGCGCGGCAAAAGTGCTGCCGACCTGCTGGAAGACCAGGACGACGAGCGAGGAGAGCCATGGGACGCGCCGCGGGTCCGTCCCGTGTCCGGGACGGAGATGTCGTAGGAACAGCGGTGGCCAGTCGGCGGGGTGCTCTCCGCCGGGCGGTGGATTTCCGCGGAGGGGCGGCCTTTTGCGGAGCGGCGGGTTTCCGCGGAGCGGTGGTTTTCCGCCGGGCGACGGGTTTCCGGCGGGCGGTGAGTCGCCGTGGGTGGGTGGGTTGCCGCCGGTGGGCGAGCCACCGTCGGTGGGCGAGTTGCCGTCGGCGGGTTGGTTGCCGTCGGTGGGTGAGTCGCTGTCGGTGGGTGAGTTGCCTTCGGCGGGTGAGTCGCCGCCGGTGGGTGGGTTGCCGCCAGGGGGCGGGGGCGCGCCGAAGTGTCGGTGCGCGAATGCGCAGGACGGGCGGCGGAACGGGAGCCTGCTGGTCACAGTCCTCACGCTAGACCTGGCGTGCGCACTGCGGCGTCAGCCGAGCGCGGTGCGGACGGCTACTCCCTGCGGAGTACGCGGAGGGGGCTCGGGGTCTGGAGGCTCGGGGCCGGAGGGCTCCGGGGTCGGGGACTGGAGGGCTCGGGGGTCGGGGGTCAGAGGGCGGGGGCCGGAGGGCTCCGGGACTGGAGGGCTTGCGGGCCGGGAGCTTGCGGGCCGGGCGACTCGGGTTGCGGGGGGCGCGCGGTCGGGCGGCCCCTCGCGTCGGCGGCGGCGCCGCCCGCGTCAGCGGCGGAGGCCCACTTGGTCGGCGAGGCGCTCGACGGCGTGGTCGAAGAACTCGTCACGAGCAGCGACAACATTGGTGAACTGCCCGAACAGCTCGAAGCTGACCAGCCCGAAGAGCTGCGACCACGCCGCGACCGCCTCCACCGCCACAGCCGCCGGCAGCCGCACCCCGAGGTCCCCGACCAGACGCTCGGCATCCTTCAGCACCACGTCCGGCGCCGCGGCAGCACGCGTGGGCTCCCGCAGCGCACCACTCCCGTGCGCGTCCCGGAGGATCCCCAGCAGTGCGAGGCCGACCCGCGAGGCCGACTGCGTGGTGGTCGGCGGAGCCGCGTACCCGGGGACCGGCGAACCGTAGATCAGCGCGTACTCGTGCGGATGCGCCAGCCCCCACGCCCGGACCGCCCGGCAGACAGCCCGCCAGCGTACGAGGTGCGAGTCCCCTACCGACTCGGCCTCGGCGAGCGCCGCTTCGGCCGCTGCCCCGACCGCGTCGTACGCGTCCGTGATCAGCGCCGTCAGAAGGTCGTCCCGACTGGGGAAGTAGCGGTAGAGAGCGGACGAGACCATGCCGAGCTCGCGGGCGACGGCGCGGAGGGAGAGGCGCGAGGCTCCCTCATCCGCGAGGTGGCGGCGTGCCTCGTCCTTGATCGCACTGGTGATCTCACCTCGGGCCCGCTGCCGGGCGCCCTTGATCTTGCTGCTCATGAGGGCAGTGTGCCAGCTATGAGAGCGCTGCTCAACATTGAGAGCAGTGCTCATGCACGCGGGCGACGCCCGCGTTCGAGATCGGTGCTCACCTCCAAGAGCACTGCTCTTGCCCCGGAGCACCGGAGGTGCAACACTGCTCTGCATCGAGAGCAGTGCTCTCGCTTCGGATCACCGCTTCCCGCCCGCTCCACCCGCCCCCTCGACGGAGGAACTGATGTCGTCCAAGCCGTTCGTCAAGCGTCCCGGCTGGTTCACCAACAAAGTGCTGAACCGCGCCGTCTCCTGGCTCTCCCGGCGAGGCATCAGCCTGGCGGGGTCAAGTGTGCTCGCGGTCAAGGGCCGCAAGAGCGGCGAATGGCGCCGTACACCGGTGAACCCGCTCACCCACGAGGGCGGGATCTATCTGGTGGCCGCCCGTGGGCACGTCCAGTGGACGCACAACATGCGCGCCGCGGGCGGCGGCGAGATATTCCACGGCAAGCGGGGTCGGCGCTTCACCGCAACCGAGGTGCCCGACGCCGAGAAGCCGGAGATCCTGCGGGCCTATCTGCGCAAGTGGAAGTGGGAGGTCGGCGCATTCTTCGAGGGCGTCGGCCCGGACTCCTCCGACGACGAACTCCGCTCAGTTGCCGAACGCCACCCTGTCTTCCGACTCACCTACACCGACTGACGGCTCTTGCGTTCCCGGCGCCCCGAAGGGGCGCGGGGAACTGCGCGACCAGCCACATCGCGCCCGCAGACCGCAGTCGCCGGGCAGGGGCACCCCCTCACCGGCACACCGCAGCGGGCCGGACAAGACCCGCCGGACACGGCCTACACGGAGCGCCCGGACGTTGCCGAGTCGCCGCCCGCACCGCCGTCACCCGCACCGCCGTCCCCCGCAGGGCCCTCACCGGCCCCGGGGGCACCCCCGGGGCCGACCGCGCTGTCGGTGCTCCCTCCCCGTTCGGCCTCGCGGCGGTCGAGGGTGTCCAGGGCGCGGCGGGCGATGGGGTGGACGCGGACGACCTCGGCGAGGGAGGTGGCGCCGCGGGTGAAGCGGGCGAAGACGTTCCAGGCGGGGCGGAATCCGGTGAGCGCCGCGTGGAAGAGGCCGGGGCGCCGGGAGAAGATCCGCAGCAGTCGCCGTCCGACGCCCATCTCGACGCCGAGCCCGGCCTTGACCGCGAAGGCGTAGTTGAGGGCCTGCCGCCGCGCGTCCACCGCGTCGTGCGCCTCCGCGATCCGTACGGCCCACTCCCCCGCCAGCCGCCCCGAGCGCAGCGCGAAGGAGATGCCCTCGCGGGTCCAGGGCTCCAGCAGTCCGGCCGCGTCGCCGCAGACCAGCACCCGGCCGCGGGAGAGCGGCGAGTCGTCCGTACGGCAGCGGGTCAAGTGCCCCGACGAGACGCGGGGTTCGAAACCGGCCAGGCCGAGGCGGCCGATGAAGTCGTCCAAGTAGCGCTTGGTGGCCGCACCCTCGCCGCGGGCCGAGATCACACCGACGGTGAGGGTGTCACCCTTGGGGAAGACCCAGCCGTAACTGCCGGGCAGCGGGCCCCAGTCCACGAGCACCCGCCCCGCCCAGTCCTCGGCGACACTGGCCGGGACCGGGATCTCGGCCTCGAGGCCGAGATCCACCTGGCTCATCTTGACGCCGACGTGGGCGCCTATCCGGCTGGCGCTGCCGTCGGCGCCGACGACTGCGCGGGCGAGGACGGGCTGTTCCTCGCCCGCCAGGACGACCGCGACGGTACGGCGGTCGGGCACGGCGGGGCCGTGCTGTTCGACGCGGGAGACCGTGACACCGGTGCGCACCTCGGCACCGGCCTTGACGGCGGACTCCACCAGGCTGTTGTCGAACTCGTCCCGGTTGACGAGCCCGAAGAGCATGTTGCGGGAGCGGCGGGTGCGGGTGAGCTTGCCGTTGAGGGAGAAGGTGACGGCGTGCACGCGTTCGCGCAGCGGCAGGTCGAAGCCGGGGGGCAGCGCGTCGCGGGAGGGGCCGATGATGCCGCCGCCGCAAGTCTTGTAGCGGGGCAGTTCGGCCTTCTCCAGGAGCAGTACGCTGCGGCCCGCGACGGCGGCCGCGTAGGCGGCCGAGGCTCCGGCGGGTCCGGCGCCGACCACGACGACGTCCCAGACGGGGCGGTCCTCTCCCCCGTCCGCCGCGGAGTCCTCGGCGGGGCTCTCGACGGGCTGCTCGCCGGCCGTCTCCGGCTCTCCCGTCCGACCCGTACCGGCGTTCTCCGCGGGCTCGACGTCGTCGTTCCCGGCTGCGTGCTCGCTGCTCACGATGTGTTGTGCTCCCGCTTGACCTCGGCTTACGGAATGGCCCATCGCATCCTACGGGGCCGCTCATGTGCGATACACATGTCTCCGTACACGTGTGCCAACGTCGCGCCCACAAGGAGCGTTCCCCATGCAGCAGCCTTCGTCCGACCCGACGGCTATGCCCCCCTCGCCCGCTTCGTCCACTTCTTCCTCGTCATCCGTATCACCCGCGTCGGACGCGTCGAACGCGTCGGCCGTCGCCGCGACCGTCGCGTCGCTCATGCCGCGGGCGCGGGCCGAGCTCGCCGAGCTGGTGGCGTTCCGGTCGGTCGCGGATCCGGAGCAGTTCCCGCGGAGCGAGTGCGAGGGCGCTGCCGCCTGGGTCGCTGAGGCGCTGCGTGCGGAGGGCTTCGAGGATGTGGCGGCGCTGGACACCCCGGACGGCACCCAGTCCGTCAACGGCTTCCTGCCGGGCCCGGCGGGCGCGCCCACGGTGCTGCTGTACGCGCACTACGACGTACAGCCGCCACTGGACGAAGCGGGCTGGCACACCCCGCCGTTCGAGCTGACCGACGGTGCCGACGGCCGCTGGTACGGACGAGGCGCCGCCGACTGCAAGGGCGGGTTCATCATGCATCTGCTCGCCCTGCGTGCCGTCAAGGAGAACGGCGGGCTGCCCGTCTCGGTGAAGATGATCGTGGAGGGCTCGGAGGAGCAGGGCACCGGCGGTCTGGAGCAGTACGCGCGCCAGCACCCCGAGTTGCTGGCCGCGGACGCCATCGTCATCGGGGACGCGGGCAACTTCCGCTGCGGGCTGCCGACCGTCACCGCCACACTGCGCGGTATGACGCTGCTGCGCGTACAGGTGGACACGCTCGAAGGGAACCTGCACTCGGGCCTGTTCGGCGGCGCGGCACCCGACGCCCTGGCGGCGCTGCTGCGCACCCTCGACTCGCTGCGGGACGCCGAGGGCAACACCGTCATCGAAGGCCTGGACGCGGACGCCCGGTGGGAGGGCATGCCGTATCCGGAGGAGAACTTCCGGCGCGACGCCAAGGTGCTGGACGGGGTCGGCCTGGTCGGCGACGGCGCCGTCGCCGACCGGCTGTGGGCGCGCCCCGCAGTGACCGTACTGGGCATCGACTGCCCGCCCGTCGTCGGCGCGACGCCCTCGGTGCACGCGTCGGCACGCGCGCTGATCTCGCTGCGGATCCCGCCGGGCACCGACGTCGAGAAGGCCATCGAACTGCTGATCGCGCACGTGGAGTCGCACGTGCCGTGGCAGGCGCGGGTGTCGACCGAAGTGATCGGCAAGGGCCAGCCGTTCAGCGCGGACACCTCCAGCCCCGCGTACACCGCGATGGCTGCGGCACTGAGCACGGCGTACGACGGACAGGAGATGCAGATCGCGGGGATGGGTGGCTCGATCCCGCTGTGCAACGCCCTGGACGCGCTCTATCCGGACGCCGAGATCCTGCTCATCGGGCTGAGCGAGCCCGAGGCGCAGATCCACGCCGTGAACGAGAGCGTGGACCCGCGCGAGCTGGAGCGGATGGCGGTCGCCGAGGCGCTGTTCCTGCGCGGTTACGCGGAGCAGGCAGTCGAGGTCTGAGCGCGGGAGCCGCTCCGTCCGAGGGTCAGCGCAGCAGATTGCCGGAACCGGTGGCGCCGGTCGGGACACCGCACTCCAGGTAGAGCGGATGTCCCGCCCGACGGGCCTGGAGGGCACAGCGCAGCCGCTCCAGCCGTACCGGAGGCAGCAGTTGCGCGGCTTCCTCCTCGGTGACGAACCGCCAGCCGCGGAGTTCGGCGCTGGGCAGCAGCAGCGCCGCGGCGTCCTCGGCCGCGAGCCGTCCGCCGTCGAAGAGCAGCCGCATCCCGCCGAATCCCGGCGGATGCGGCGGCTCCCAGTCGACGACAAGCAGTGCCAACTCTCCGTCCAGCCGCAGTCCCAGCTCCTCGAACACCTCCCGCACGCCGGCCGCGCTCGGCGCCTCCCCCTGTTCCACCACTCCGCCGGGGAACTCCCAGCCCGGTTTATAGGTGGGGTCGACGAGCAGCACCCGGTCGCGGTCGTCGAACAGCAGTATCCCGGCCGCGACGGTCTCGGCCGTCGGTTCGGGCGTCTGCACGATGTCCACGTCCCCCGCCCCGGCATTGATCGCCTCGGCAAGGCGTTCGGCGGTGCTGCGCGGGCTGAGAAACGTGCTGTCGACGGTGTGCGCTTCAGCGGTGATCCACGGCAGCGCCTCCTGGTAGGGGCGCAGATGGCTCAGGCACCAGGCCCGGTTGGCACCGCCGTCCGCTGCGGCGCGGGTGTCGATACGCTCGCGCAGCACGGGCTCCTCGGCATGCAGCAGCAGATGGCGTACGGGTATCCGGCGTGCGGCGAAGGCGCCGAACATCTCGTCCCGGTACTCGCGCCGCAGCAGCGTCATCGGCGTGATCAGCGGGCCTGGGACCTCGGTCAGCAAAGCGGCGGCCGTGTCCACCACGAGCCGCCGCCATGAGCGCAGATCCTGGAAGTCGGCTATCTGCGCCAGCCGTTCCTTCGGCAGCATCCAGCGCAGCTCCGCGCCGATGACTTCGGGATCGTAGAGCGTGCTGCCTGGGAGCAGGTCCAGGAGTTCGTACGCCGCAGTGGTCTTGCCCGCGCCGAAGGCGCCGTTCAGCCAGACGATCACGGTGTTCCCCCCTCATCCGTCGTCCCCGTTCAGTTGCCCGCATCACCCGGTGTGGGAAACGCGCCGGGTCGGCTCTCCCGGCGCTGAACGAGGCACGGCGCCCGCGCCCCGGCGCGTACGGCAGGCGCGTGCGACCCCCTGCGGAGGGGGCAACCGACGGAGGGGCGGCAACCGACGGACGGATGTTCCCCGGCCGGCCGCCGGCTGGCCAACCGGCCGGATCAGAACGGCAACCGGCAATGGCGCTGCAGCCCCGGCCAGGGACAGGAGGGCGACCGGCCATGGCGGGGCGGCCCCGGCTGGGGCGAGGCCGGCGGCGACCGGCTGGGGCGAGGCCGGCGACCGGCTGCCAGCCAGAGCAGCGACGACTGGCCGCTGTCAGGACGGCGACCGGCCATGGCGGTGGCCCCCGGCCGGAGTCAGGGCGCGACCGCCATGGCGCTGCGGCCCCTGGCCGGGACAGGGCGGCGGCCCCGGCTGGGGCGGGGCGGCGACGACCGGCTGGGGCGGGGCAGCGGCACCAACCGGCTGCCAGCCAGGGCGACGACGACTGGCCGCGTCGGGACGACGACCGGCCATGGTGGGCGGCCCCGGCGGTTCAGGGCGGAGACCGCCATGGCGTTGCGGCCCCCGGCTGGGGCGGGGGCGGCGACCGGCTGGGGCGGGGCAGCGACCGGCTGGGACAGGGCGGCGGCGACCGGGTGCCAGTCAGAGCGGCGACGACTGGCCGCGTCGGGACGACGATCGGTTGCCGTCAGGACGGCGACCAGTGGGGGTCACGGCCGGTGCACATCAGCACTCTCTCGAACGGAGTGGCGTCGGGCGGCGGCGGGATCTCCTCGCCGAACGCCCCCGCCTTCCGGGCCATGGGGGCCATCTCCTCCAGGGCCGGTCCGGCCTCGCCGAGCGCGGCCGGGTCGGGCCGGTAGTCCTGGCCCGTCGCGCGGGCGAGGTCCCAGCCGTGTACGACCAGATCGCCCATCACCATGTGCGCGACAGTGCGCTGCGGCAGCCCCATGCCCTGGGAGACGCCCTCCAGCGCGTCCGGATGCGACCACGCCTCGGCCAGCTTGACCGTCTCGTCGCCGAAGCGGGTGCGCCAGTCTCCTTCGAGGTAGTCGGGGGTGGTGCTGAAGTCGAAGGTTCCCCTGGCGGCCAGCGCCTGGAAGCCGACGACGACATGGAAGAGGTGATTGAGCAGCGCCCGCACGTCGTACTCGGTGCAGGGTGTGGGCCAGGTCAGCTGCTCGTCCTTGACGCCGCGGACCACCGGTTCGGTCGCGCGGGCGGCGCTGTCGATGAGGGGAGCGAGTGCGTTTGTCATTCCGTCACGCTATGCCGGGCCGCCCGCCACGACCTGAAGAAACGCGACACGGGATTGCGCCATAGGATTGCTGTCATGGCAGGTCAGAGCGACCACGGCGAGGGCCGGGCAGCCGGGAGAACAGGCCACGCCAAAGGGGAGGGCGAAGGCCCTCGCCGGGACACCCGGGGGATCGTGCAGGCCCCGGGGCTGATGGCGCGGGTCGACTTCCGCCGGAGGCTTCCGGCCGAGCCGCTGCGCCGCTGGGTCGAGCACTACTGGCTGATCGACTGGGACCTGGAGGAACCGTACGTCTCGCAGGTGGTACCGCACCCGTGCGTCAACGTCGTCTTCGAACGGCGCGGCCCGGCGGACCTCGCGCCCAGAACGGGGTTGGTCGCGGGGGTGGGCACCGGCGTGTTCTCCACCAAGCTGGAGGGTGTCGGCCGTGTATGCGGGGTGCAGTTCCGCCCTGGCGGCTTCCGCCCCTTCCTCGTACCGCCCCGCCGGGTCTCCGCACTGACCGGCCGACAGCTGCGGCTGGAAGAAGCGTTCGACACCGCCGCTGTCGGCACGGTTGCGCACCAGGTCCTGGACCCGGACCGGGAGGACGAGCGGGTTGCGGCCCTCGACACCTTCCTGCTCTCCCTCTCCCCCACCCGGGACCCTGCCGCCGTCCAGGCCATGGCGCTGGCGCATCGGGCGCGTACGGACCGCTCCGTGCTGCGCGTCGAACGGCTCGCGGCGGACGCCGGCATGTCCGTACGCACCCTCCAGCGGCTGTTCGCCACGTACGTGGGAGTCACACCGAAGTGGACGATCCTGCGGTACCGCGTCCATGAGGCCATGGAGCACGCCACCATCCATCCCGAGACGGACTGGGCCCGTCTCGCCGCCGAACTCGGCTACAGCGACCAGGCCCACCTGGTCCGCGACTTCACCACCGCGGTGGGCGTCACCCCCTCCGCGTACGCCCGCGCGGCAGCGGAGACCCCACCTCAGACCGACTGACCGGCCGGTATGTAGTCGGCAGGGGGACGCCCGCGCAGACCGGGCCGGGCTCGCATGGGACCGGGGCCGGGACGTGTGCAGGCCACCGGACATGGTTACCCGCTTGGCTGCGGCGCCCCCGAAGCCGCCGCGCACGCGAGTCGGCACGCCCAAAGACAAGCCGACAAGCGCCCCGGACAACCGAACACCGGAACCCCTGCCACCGAGGAGGCCGGAATCCCATGTCAGCTCAGCAGTCCAACGCCCTGCCGCTGCCCGACTACGACCAGTTGCCGGCGGGGAGCGTGGAGCACCGGATCAGGTCGCTGGGGAGTGACGACGTACGGCGGCTCCTGGAGTACGAGCAGGCCCACGCCGACCGGACACAGGTGAAGCAGACCCTGACCGCACGCCTGGACCAGCTCGAATCCGGCGCCCAGCCCTCCCCGGGCGACCCCAACGCCCCGGGCCCCGACATCCCCTCCGACACCCCCGGCGGCTCCCCCGTCTCCCCGGCAAGCGCTGCCGAACCGGAAGAGCCGCTGCGCCACGGCAAGCACGAGATGTGACCCGCAGCGGGCCGTCGCGGACGGCGCTCCGAGGCGAGAGCAGTGCTCTTGTTCGGGATCGGTGCTCATCTCAGAGCAGTGCTCTTGTCCGAGAACAGCGCTCTGACTCGGCTGGCAGCGCTCTCGCCCAGTGACAGCGATCTCACCAGCGGGCAGCGCTCTCGCCTGAGAGCAGTGCTCTTGCCCAGGGACAGCGCTCACCCCAGCGGGCAGCGCTCTCATCCGAGAGCAGCACTCTTGCCCAGGGACAGCGCTCTCAGCCCGCGGGCAGCGTTCTCGTCCGGGAGCAGCACTCTCGCCCGGGGCCAGCGCTCTCGTCCGGGAGCAGCGCTCTTCCCTGGGGGGTAGCGCTCTTGTCTTGGAGCAGCACTCGCAATAGAGAGCGCCGCTCTCACCGGGAACAGCACCCTGACACGAGAGCACCGCTCTCACGCGAGAGCGCCGCTCCGCCACGCCGCGCGATACGGCACGATCACCCCTGGAGCCCCGTGCACCGAGAAGAGCCCGACCGACTCCCCGCAGCCGACGGCTCCACAAGCGAGGGCGGCGGCCTTGCCTCCGTCGTCCCACATCAACCGCTCCTGACCGAAACATGACGGCGCAACGGCAGGGCCAGGAGCGTTTCCGCGCCAGCCGGGGCCGCCCCCAGGCGGGGCAGCAGCCAACCCCAGACCCCCAGGAGCACGGGCCGGACGCGTTCCACCGCGCAGTGCGTGGCACCACGGACGAGCCACACCGTCGTACCGGGCCGTGAGGCCAGCGCGGTGGTGTCGCCGCGCGGGATGTACTGGTCCTCGTCCCCGTTGACCGCAAGGAGCGGGGCGCCACCCGGGGTATCCAGCAGGCCCTGGTCGCGCAGTGAGAAGCGCGTGAACAGGTCGGCCGCTGTCGCGGCGTCGGGCTCGGCCTCCAGGTGAAGGGCGTTGGCGATGATGCCCGGCATTCCGTACGGAAGAGCGAGGACGTCGGTTTCGCCGGCCGCGCCCGTGGGGGCGCCCAGCGAGACGGCCGCGTCGACCACACCCTGCATGGCCAGTTTGACTGCCCAGTGCCCACCGAAGCTGACCCCGAGGTAGGCCACGGGTTCGCCGGGGCGCTGACGGCGTATGAGGGCGACGAGTGCCGCCAGTACCCGGTCGCTGTCCGCGGTGAGCGGGAGCGGGCATTCGCCGGTGCCCGGCATGTCGATGACCATCACCAGCAGGCCGGTGGCGAGTGCGGTGGCCACGGCCATGCGGTGCAGTTCGACCTTCCAGGTGTCGACCCCGCCGGAGATGACCACGACACCCGGCCGCCGCCTGCCGCGGCGCGCCATGAGGTGCACGGGCAGCGGCAACGGCCCGTCGTTCAGCGGGAGGTCGAGCGTTCTACGTTCGAACCGTATGGGGAAGCGTGCGGCTGCCTTCAGGTAGCAGACCCGCTGACGTTCGTACGCCGCCAGGCGCTCGGGGGCGGCCAGTACCGGGAAGCGGGCCGCTCCCCACAGGTGCGCCGCGCGCAGCAACCTGCCTTCCGCTTCCGCCTCCTCGGCCAGGCGCCCCCATACGGTGGTCCAGGAGCCCCGGTGCCCGCCCCACATGTCGGTGATCTCGTTACGGGCCCGTTCGACGGTCCGGGCGGGGATGCCCCAGGACACGAACTGCCGGTGGCGTTCCTCGAACAGTGCAGCGGGGTCGACCTCGAAAGTCAGCATGCTGGTAAGAATGTGAGCAATCCTCGGCTTCTTCAACTCGCATTGGAACCCCATGTCCACACCGCGCAAAAGGCCCCGCCAGCAGCGCTCTCAGGAGACCTACGACGCGATCGTGGAAGCCGCTGCTCAGCTTTTCGAACGGGACGGCTACGCGAAGGCGACGACCAACCGCATCGCGGAGCGCGCGGGGTGTCCATCGGGTCCCTGTACCAGTATTTTCCGAACAAGGACGCCTTGCTGTACGCCCTGGGCGAGCGGCATTTGCGGCACGTGGCCGCCGGGCTGGCGGCCGTGGCGCAGGAGCTGCGCCGCACCGGCCCGACGCTGCCGGCGACCGTGAACACCGTCATACGCGCCATCGCCGATCTGCACCGGGCCGAGCCCGCCATGCACCGGCTCCTGTACGACCAGGCCCCGCGCCCGGCCGAGGCCGCCGCCCAACTGCGCGAGATGCAGCGGCTGATCGCGTCCGAGATCGAGTATCACCTGCGCCGTCTGGAGGTCGGCGGACCCGATCAGCGGCTCACGGCGCTGCTGCTCGTCCAGGGCGTCGAGGCCCAGCTGCACGGCGCTGTACTGGACCCGCCCGACGGATGCACGACGGACGAAGCGATCGATGCGGTGGTGCGGCTGTGCGTGGGAGGGCTCGAAAGGAGCCGGCTCCCGGAACGTGTCCGGCACGGGTGACCTGCCCGCCGGGAGGCAACAGTGCTGTGGCGGAAGGGTCTACCTTCCGGCGGGCGCTGGGCAGGCGGCATTCGTGGCTCGCGCCCAGCGCCCGCCGGGGTCGGGTCAGGAGGCGAATTTGACCGACGACGCCTTGTCATTGAACGACGCGCTGACGTTCTTGCACTGCGAAGGACTCAGCTTCTCGGAGGAGCCTTTGTAGTCGTCGTGCTCGTAGAGACGCACCGGATTGGTGGTGTGGTTACAGACGGAACTCGCCCTGTCGTTGAACCGGTATTTTTCCAGCCTGCGAATGTTCTGGCTCGCCATGAGAATCGGGGCCCGGGCTCCCTTGTTGAGTTTATTGTTCTCGTAAAGGCATACAACCCCCCAGGAACACGCCTTCTTGCCGTGCCCCTTGGTCATGAGCACAGCGCGAGGCGCAGATTCGACTGCCTGCGCGGGGATCGAAGCCGCTCCCACGAGCAGCGCGGCGCCAACCAGCAGCGGAATCCGGTGCTTCACAGGTTTCTCCTTCGAGTTCAAGGCGCGATCAGGACGATACTGAACCTACGTCCATGGTCGAACCCAGAAACTTCCCCTCTGGAAGTTCCCCCGAAGGAGATAAACGGCCTTCCACGCAGGGCTGTTGTACGCCGAGAGGCGGAACGGCAGTCACACAATGGGCTGTCGCACAAGCCGCGTCCCGCCGCGACGTTTCGCAGGCGGAGTTCCGATTTCCCTGCCGCCGGCCCGTTCCGGCCCCGTCCGGGGGCATTGGCTCAGGCCGCAACTGGCATACCCGGCGGCAGTGTTCGTACAGGACGGTGCCGGGGCCCGGCTCGTCCTCCTCGTCCGCCCCAGACTCAACCCGCGCGGCTCTGTCATCACTTCGGGACCCTCATCGTTACGGCACGGCCCTGATCCACGGCGACCCCTGAGTCGTTCGGTCCCTAGTCTGGATGGCCAATGCCCGCCTGGCCGTCCGCCGTGATGGCGAGTTCCAGGCCCGAACCGCGATGGCCACTTGGGGAGTTCGACAAGGGGGTGAGGGGGGTGCGTGCTGTTGCCCTGATGGCAGGACAACAGCACGCAGAGAAGGCGTATCCCGCCCGGCGCCGGACCACGCGGAACCCCTACCTGCAGACATCACCCGTGTACGCGGCGAACCTCGACGGCCGTCACTTCTTGCCGCGCTTCCGCCCCTTGCCGCTCCTCGGCTTCGCCTTCCGCCACCCTGCGGCCTCCCTCGACCAGGGGCCGCAGTGGATGTCACAGCGCGAGGCACCGATCAATGCCAATCGCTGACACCGTGTCCCCTTCGTTGTCAGAGCACCGCACTTCGACTGTGTACGCGCCACGAACGCTCGCCCCCTGGCCCTCGATCCCAATTGATCCGGCAAGGGTCATGTGCGGGATACCGGCCGTGGAAGGCGCATACGACAGCAACGGAAGTGCTCCGGCGTACGGGCGCACCCGACGCATGCGGCAGCCGCAGCAAGACCCCACCGACTGGCTAGAGTTGGTCCGGAGCGGTCAGGAAAGCGGCATGCGTTTCAGCCGCCTTGGGCCGAGTTGCCGGTGCGCTGTTGACGCTGTCGCGCGCCCGCCGCCGCGGGTAGCGGACGGGGTCCTGCGCTCGGGCGAAGGGGACCGCCTGAAGGCCCGTCCGTCTCGGGAACGGCCGGCCGGAGGGTGTGGCCGGATTACGACGTCGGGCGGGAACGGTTCTGTACCGGACGGCATAATGCCACTAAAGTAGGACGCCTCATATCTTCCACGGAGAAGGAGAGGAGGGAAGCCGTGCCGATCTACATGTGCAGCTGGACCACCGGGAGCCCCGGAAAGGGTGGCGTGAACCGTAAGTGGCGAGAAGCTGTCGGAAGGGCCGGTTCCTTCATCTTCTCCGTCCCAGGATCATTTTCCTGTTCTTGTGATTCTTAGAGTGCGCGCCCGGCCCGTGCGCGGGGAGGCGAGCGCGATGTTTCTCGAACTTCTTCAAGCCCTCGGCACCTTCTTCGGCGGCCTCGGTGCTCTCATCGCGGCCACTACCCAACTGCTGACCTTTCTTCAGAAGAAGGATGAAGAAAGGGGCATCGGTCACGGTGGCGACGGGCCGGTGTCCTGGATGATTCCCATCAAGCCGTTCGCATATTTGGCCGCAGCAGCCTGACGGCTCCTCCACGAAGGACGCCGCCTCGCAGCACTCACCCTTCGACGGGTCAGGCCATGCCGTTCCGGCGGGGAAGAATTGCAGTAGGAACTGAACAAGCGGAGGGGCGGAACCGCCGCCCCTCCGCTTGCTCGTGCTGACGACTACCCGCGCGATACCGCCCCGCCCCAGAGCCCCCTCCAGCCCTCCAGCCCCAGCCCTCCAGCACCCTCCCGAGGGGCTCCCTCAGGCCACCCGCATGCCCAGCTGCTGCCAGCCGGCCGCTGCGGCGCCGATCAGGCCTGCGTTGGTGCCGGTGGCGGCGGGGGCCAGCGCCAGGCCCTGGATGTAAGGGAGGGTGGCGTAGCGCTTCAGTTCGGCGCGGAGGGGCGCGAAGAGGACCTCGCCCGCGTGGGCGACCCCGCCGCCGATGACGGCGATCTCCAGCTCGACGAGGGCCGCGGTGGCGGAGATGGCGGCGGCCAGGGCGCGAGCGGCCCGGGCGAAGGCGGCGCGGGCCAGTGGGTCGCCCGCGCGGGCGGCAGCGGCGACGCCTGCCGCAGTGGCGTCCTGGTCGGGGCCGGGCCGCCAGCCCGATTCCAGGGCCCGGCGGGCGATGTTGGTGCCGCTGGCGATGGTCTCGACGCAGCCGCGCGACCCGCAGGGACACGGGTCGCCGTCCATCTCGACGCTGATGTGCCCGATGTGACCCGCGTTGCCGGTGGGCCCGGAGTGCAGGGAGCCGCCCAGGATCAGGCCCCCGCCAACACCCGTGGAGACGACCATGCACAGCGCGTCGGAGCGGCCCTTGGCAGCGCCCTGCCAGTGCTCGGCCGCGGCGATGGCCGGGCCGTCGCCGATCAGCGTGACGGGGAGGGCGCCGGCCCGTTCCCGTACGTCGGCGACGAGCGGATGGTCGCGCCAGGCGGGGATGTTGACCGGGCTGACGGTGCCGGCCTTGGCGTCCACGGGCCCGGCGCTGCCGATGCCGACGGCGCCGACGTGACGCCATTCGCGGGCGGCGGTCAGTTCGCCGAGGACCTCGTCGACGGTCGTACGCAGGCGCTCGGCGTCCTCCCGCGCGGGGGTGGGCCGCTGGGTGCGGGCCAGGAGTCTGCCGGCGCTGTCCACCAGGGCACCCGCGATCTTGGTACCGCCGATGTCGAGCGCGGCGACGAGGTCGTTGGGCATGGGCAGTCGACTCCTGCGCGTGCGGTGTTCGGACCCGCACGGTGCGCGGGGTGGACCGGGCAAGTCTGACAAGACTTGGCCGATCTGACAACGTTGTCCAGACCGCTGACCGGACCCGTCGCCCCGCGACTATGCTGCTCCGTACCGCGATCACCGACAGCACCCCACCGCACCCGCCCAACGCCATCACCGAGAGCGCCCCACCGCGGCCGCCCGACGCGATCGCCGACAGCGCCCCGCCGCACCCGCCCGAACCCTCGACAAGGACAGGACCCGTGGCCGCCGACGCCCCCGACACAGCCGACCCCGCACTCCCTCCGCTCCCCGCAGGCCCTCGCACCACCGGTGCCCGCCGGCGGGACCGCCGCCACGCCGGCCGCCCGACGATGAAGGACGTGGCGGCCCGGGCGGGTGTCGGCCTCAAGACCGTCTCCCGCGTCGTCAACGGCGAGGCCGGGGTCTCCAGCGACACCGAGCGGCGGGTGCAGGAGGCCATCACCTCGCTCGGGTTCCGGCGCAACGACAGCGCGCGCGTACTGCGCAAGGGCACCACGGCCAGCATCGGCATGGTGCTGGAGGACCTGGCCGACCCCTTCTACTCGCCGCTCAGCCGCGCGGTCGAAGAGGTCGCCCGGGCACACGGTGCGCTGTTGATCAACGGGTCGAGCGCGGAGGATCCGGAGCGGGAGCAGGAGCTGGCGCTGGCGCTGTGTGCCCGCCGCGTCGACGGGCTGGTGATCGTCCCGGCCAGTGACGACCACCGTTATCTGGAGCCGGAGATCGCCGCCGGGGTGGCCACCGTCTTCGTCGACAGGCCGCCTGGACGGATAGCGGCCGACCTGGTGCTCTCCGACAACTTCGAGGGCGCACGGGCGGGCGTCGCCCACTTGATCGCGCACGGACACCGGCGGATCGGCTTCATCGGCGACCGGCCGGGCATCCACACCGCCGAGGAACGGCTCCGCGGCTACCGCGCCGCGATGGCGGACGCCGGGCTGCCGGTTGCCGAGTCCTGGGTGGCTCCGGGCAGTACGGACTCCGACCGGGTACGGGCCGACGCGGCCCGGATGCTGGACGGCGCCGACGGTACGGAGCCGGTGACCGCGTTGTTCTCCGGCAACAACAGGGTGACGGTCACCTTGGTGCGGGTGCTGGCCGCGCCCGAGCGGCGGGACCGGCCCGTGGCGCTGGTCGGGTTCGACGACTTCGAACTGGCCGATCTGCTCTCGCCCCCGGTCACGGTCATCGCCCAGGACCCGGCCGACCTCGGCCGCAGCGCCGCCGAGCTGCTGTTCAGGCGGCTGGACGGCGCCGACGACGAGCCCCGTACCGTCTCCCGCCCGACAAAGCTGATCACCCGCGGCTCGGGCGAGATCCCGCCGTACGACTCCGAGGGCGGCGCCTGAGAGGGCTTACGGCGGAGGTGGCGTACGGCTGAGCAGGCGTTCGGCTGGGAGAGTGCGCGTACGACGGGCCGGATGTCGGTGCCCATCTCCGGAGGTTGACCAGATGATCGAAGTGCGGCGTGCGGGCCCGGGCGACGGGGATGTGCTCGGTGAAATCCATGCGGCGGCCTGGGAGGCGGCCTACGCCTCCTTCTTCGAGCCGGAGTTCGTCCACGACGCGGTCCGGAGCAGGCGTACACGGTGGCATGAGCGGGTGGCGGAGGGGCGGCCGGGAACGATCCTGCTGGCCGTGCTCGACGGCCGCCCCTTGGCGCTGTCCTCCTTCCACCCGTCCCCGAGCCGGCCGGGATTCGCCGAGATCTGGAGCTTCTACGCCCACCCCGACGGCTGGGGCAGTGGCGTCGCCGCCGCGCTGATGACCGAGACGCTGCGGCACGTGCGCGCCGACGGGTTCGTCCGCGTACACCTGTGGACACTGCGCGACACCCCGCAGTCCCGGCGCTTCTACGCCAAGTGCGGCTTCACCGAGTGCGGCACCACGCGGGCCCTCGACTTCGGTGACGGCAACCCGCTCGACCAGGTCGAGTACGAGCGAACCTGCTGATCCGGTACGTCGGTTGCGGGGTGGGGCGCTGTCCGACCGTGCCGGCCCGCGATCCACTGGGCCGGGCGCTGTTCGCCGGTCGCACCTACAGCGGTGATCCGATGTGTCTGGTGTTCCTGGCTCGGCGGTGGGGATCGACTGGGACGACCCGGAGTTGATCCGTACGGTCGGCGGGCTGTCGTTGATGAGCCCGGAGTTGCGTCGGCTGTGGACCCGGCACGACATACGCCAGAAGTCCCACACCACCGAACGCTTCCGGCACCCCCTGGTCGGGGAGTTGACCCTGGGCTTCGAGTCGCTGACCGTCAACAGCGCCGCTGCCAGCAACTGGTCGTCCACCAGGCCGGCTCGGCTCCTTCAGCTCCGCCATCGACACCTGGCGCGATGTCATCCTCAGCGCCGACTACCCCGAGGGAGGCGCGCAGTCAACTGCGGCCACGAGGGCTTCCAACGCCCGTGCTTAAGTGGGTTCATGGCTGACAAGACCCCGGAAAAGACCCCCGCGACAGATCCCGCGACGGCGGCCCCCTTCCCCGCGCCCACCGCTCCGGACGTACTCACCACCGCACCCGGATACCAGGTGCGGCGCCTCTATCAGGCGTACCTGGCGGTGTGGTTGCGCACTGTCGGCCAGACGCTGACCGGACCCCAGTTCGCCGTCCTGACGACGGTACGGGCCAGTCCTGGCAGTGACCAGAGCTCGTTGGCCTCCGCCGTCGCGCTGGACTCCTCCACCATGGCGGATCTGGCGCGGCGGCTGGAGAACCGCGGGCTGCTGGAGCGTAGGACCGCGGCGGCGGACGGCCGCCGAAAACTGCTGTATCTCACGCCGGAGGGCGAACGCGCACTCCGCGAGGCCGAGGGGCGGGCACGGGCGTTGGACGAGCGGCTGCTCGCGCGGTACGACTCCGGGCGCCGCGAACAGTTGGTGCGGGAGTTGGCTGCGCTCGCCGATGAGTGGGAGCGGTTGAGTGTTGGCTCCTAGGCCGCGGGGCCGTTGTTCCGGTGAGGGGGTGCCCCTGCCGCGACGCCCGCGGACTGCGGGTTCGCCGTGGCTGGGCGCGCAGTTCCCCGCGCCCCTGACGGGGCGCCCGCGTCAGTCGTCCGCGGGGAGTGCCGCCGGGTCCGTGGCGACGCCTGCCAGCCGATGGCGGATACCGCGTCGGGCCCGCTCGTACGGCTTCGCCTCCACCGAGGTGTCACCGTGCAGTACCGACTCGGCGTTGCTGGCCTCCAGTAGTGCGATGATCTCGAAGGCGAGTTGGGGGACGTCGGTGTCCTCGGCGAGCTCTCCGGCCTGCCGGGCTTCCTCGAGGGTGCGTTCGACGAAGGCCGTCCAGTCGGCGCGTGCCCGGGCGATGCTGTCGTGCACCCGGCCCTCGCGCGCGTCGAACTCGGCCGAGACGGAGGAGAAGAAGCAGCCGCCGGGAAAGACTCGGTCCCGCGAGTAGGTCAGCCAACTCTCGTACAGGCGCACCACTCGGCGTAGCCCGGCCGGTTCCTCCAGCGCCGGCTGCACGACGTGCTCGGTGTAGATCCGGGTGGCGGCCCGCACGGTCGCGAGCTGAAGCTCCTCCTTGGAGCCGAACAGGGTGAAGACACCGCTCTTGCTCAGCTGGAGCTCACCGGCGAGGCGGCCCAGCGAGAGCCCGTCCAGCCCCTCCGAGGAGGCGACCCGAACGGCTCGCCCCAGGATCAGCCGCCGCGTCTGGTTACCGCGTTCGACACGTCCGTCCGACCGCTTCACAGCTCCTCCGTTCCGTACCGTCCACCACGCCTCGTGCCCAGGCGCCGCCGAAGTCGTCGCCGCACGGCCGAAGTCTACTCAGTGGACGACCGTTCGGTCAGGTGCCGGAGTGCGATCGAGAGAACGCCGAGATCGCCGGGCGCCTCCAGGCCGGTACGGCGCCTTCCATTCCGTCCTCGCCCACTCTTTCGGGGTGCTCTGCGCCTTCCTCGCACTCCGCGAAGGGATCGAGGCGGAACGGCTCGTCGCTGTCGCAGGGGTGAGCGACTTCGGCACCGCCGCGTCCTCAACGCGCCCCTGACGGTCGACAGTGCGCCCGACTTCCCCACCGCGGCGCGGAGTTGACCGCGCAAGGCGTCGGCGTCCTTGCCGCGAAAAACCAGTTTGCCGGGAGGAGATCGGGTGGCACGGTCGTGCGATGCATGTATCGCGATGTGAGCTGCTGCGTTGGCAGTTCGATCTGACGTGGTCGCTCTTCGAGTACCACCTGGAGCGGATCGAGCCCGGGGATCTGCTGTGGGAGCCGGGGCCGAACTGCTGGACCGTACGGCGTGCCGCCGACGGCGGGTGGGTGCCGGACTTCGCGGAGACCGAGCCCGACCCGGTGCCCGTTCCGACGATGGGGTGGGTGAGCTGGCATCTGGGCTGGTGGTGGAGTGTCGCCCTCGACCATGCGCAGGGCCGCCCGCCCCGGGACCGGGACGCCGTCGTCTTCCCCGGTGACGAGGCGGGCACCGTGGCGTGGCTGCACGGGCTGCGGGAGGAGTGGCTGACGGTGCTGGACGGGCTCTCCGACGCCGAACTCGACGCGACGGCGCCCTTCCCGTGGGAGGGCGATCCCGCGCACACCGTCGCGCACATGGTGGCGTGGGTGAACGCCGAACTGATGAAGAACGTGACGGAGATCGGCCAACTCCGCCTGCTGCGGGCCACCTCGAAGGCGTGAGCCGGGCCGGCCCGGAAGGAGCCGGGCGGGGGACGAAAGGGGCCGGGCGGCCGCGCGAGACCTGGGCGGCCGCCCGGGGATCCGGTGGGTCAGCGGCCGGCGAGCCGGTCGAGTGCGGCCCGGTCGAGCCCGGAGACCTCGCTGACCTCTGCGGCGTCGAGCGCACCGCAGTCGAGACCGCGCAGCAGATAGCCGCTGAGGGCACGGGCTGTCGCGGGCTCGTCCATGACGTCGCCGCCCGCCTGGCCCACATAGGCGGCCAGCCGCTCGCCAGCGCGCCGCATGCCCTCGCGGTAGAAGGCGTAGACGGCGGCGTAGCGGGTGGGCAGGTGGCCGGGGTGCATGTCCCAGCCCTGGTAGTAGGCACGCGCGAGCGAGCGCCGTACCAGGGAGTGGTGGAGCCGCCAGGCGTCGTGCACCTGCGCCTGGTCGCCGGTGGGGACGATGTTGGTGGAGCCGTCCGAGAGACGTACGCCGGTGCCCGCGGCGGCCACCTGCATCACCGCCTTGGCGTGGTCGGCCACCGGGTGGTCCATGGCCTGATAGGCGGCGGAGACCCCGCACGAGGCGCTGTAGTCGAAGGTGCCGTAGTGCAGCGAGGTCGCACGGCCCTCGGCGGCGTCGATCAGCCGGGCGACGGTGGCCCGGCCGTCCGCGCCGAGGATCGACTG
Source organism: Streptomyces sp. CA-250714 (assembly GCF_050936705.1). Taxonomy (NCBI): domain Bacteria; kingdom Bacillati; phylum Actinomycetota; class Actinomycetes; order Kitasatosporales; family Streptomycetaceae; genus Streptomyces; species Streptomyces sp. CA-250714. The sequence continues at coordinate 736,738 of NZ_JBNJMI010000002.1, forward strand.
GGTCGTCTCGATCTGGATCTCGAAGCCGATGCGGCCCACCCCGAGACCGCGGGCCTTCTCGAACTCCTCGCACAGCCGGACCATCGCGGTGACCTGCTCGGGGTAGGTCACCTTGGGCAGGGTGAGGACGAGTCCCCCGGGCAGCCCGCCCGCCTCCATGAGGCCGGTGAGGAAGATGTCGAGAGTACGGATGCCCCGGTCGCGGACGGCCGCCTCCATGCACTTCATCCGGATGCCGGCGTACGCGGGCGTGGGTCCCTCGGCGCCGTCGGCGAAGGCGTCGGCGATCAGCTCGGCGGCCCGGACGGCGGCGGCGTCCTCCTCGTCGTCGGGCCGTACTCCGTAGCCGTCCTCGAAGTCGATACGCAGGTCCTCGACGGGCTCGCGGCGCAGCTTCTCCTGGATACGGGTGTACACCGGACCCGCGAGCGTCTCGTCCATGCCGAGGACCCGGGCGAGCGCCGCGGCGTCGGGGGCGTGGGTGTCGAGCAGTGCGCGCGCGGCCTCGCCCCACTCCCGTACGGTGCCGGGCGTAACGGTGTCGGCGGGCACATAGACGGTGTGCACCGGCTGCCGCGTGCCCGGGTCACCCGGGTAGCGCCGGGCGAGCTCGGCGTCCACCGGCGCGAGCAGCTCGGAAACCCCCTCCAGCGCGCCGCTCCCCAAGCTGGTCCCGACCGTCCCGCCCTGCGCCATCTGTACTCCCTCTGCCGCTCTCCGAGCAGGCATCAACAAAACGTTGAAGCCAGTGCCGTGACGCTAATGGTGGCCTGACCAGCCAGTCAAGGGTTGCCCGTAGGCCCGTCCGGCGGAGCCGCAGCACGGGAACCGAACGGCTCGAACCATGGTTTCCGGTCGTCGTGGAGGCTCGGAGATCAAGCCATCCAGGCCGAACACAAGCGCTGCGAAAGAGCGTTCTCGCAGGCCGCGAGAGCGGGAAGGCGTCACTTTACGCCACTGATTCAACGCGAAACGTTACCGAAACATAAGGTGCCGATGTGCTTTATCCCGGCGGACTCGGCAAACTCACTTTCGCCGATAGATCCGGCACATACCTCAAAGCGGAAGGAAGCACACAATGCGGAAGACCGCACCCTGGCGCACCGTCCTCACCACGGCGGCTGCTGTCACGGGGGCCGTCAGCGCCCTCGCGCTCACGGCAGCACCTGCCCAGGCCGCGCCTGCGAAGCCCACCTCGCTCTACGCGCCCTCGGCCCTGGTGCTCACCATCGCGGACGGAGAGAGCGCCACGACCGCAACGCCCCAGCGCGCCGTCACGCTCAGCTGCACGCCCGGACCGTCCGGCACCCACCCCAACGTCAAGCAGGCCTGCACCCAGCTGCGGGCCTCGGGCGGGGACTTCGAAGCTCTGGCCGACAACTCCGGGACCACCTTCTGCACCAAGGAGTGGCGCCCCGTCGTCGTGACCGCCCAGGGGGTCTGGGAGGGCAAGCGCGTGAACTACGAGCGCGTCTACGCCAACAACTGCATGAAGAGGGTCGCGGGCGCCTCCGTCTTCGCCTTCTGACAGGGCTGCCGACGCGGCTCCTGACAAACGCCGAGAAGCCCCGCACCGGTCGAACCGGTGCGGGGCTCCTCTCCGAGCGCTCGAAGAGCGTCAGCCCTTGCGGGTCTTGATCTCTTCGGTCAGCTGGGGGACGACCTCGAAGAGGTCGCCGACGACGCCGTAGTCGACCAGGTCGAAGATCGGGGCCTCGGAGTCCTTGTTGATGGCCACGATCGTCTTCGAGGTCTGCATACCGGCACGGTGCTGGATGGCGCCGGAGATGCCGGTGGCGATGTAGAGCTGCGGCGAGACGGTCTTACCGGTCTGGCCCACCTGGTGGGAGTGCGGGTACCAGCCGGCGTCGACCGCGGCGCGGGAGGCGCCCACCGCGGCGCCCAGCGAGTCCGCCAAGCCCTCGATCAGTGGGAAGTTCTCGGCGCCGTTGAGACCACGGCCACCGGAGACCACGATCGCGGCCTCGGTCAGCTCGGGGCGGCCGGTGGACTCGCGCGGAGTGCGCGAGGTGACCTTGGTGCCGGTGGCGGCCTCGCCGAAGCTCACCGAGAGCTGCTCGACCGCACCGGCGGCGGCGGACGCCTCCGGAGTGGCCGAGTTGGGCTTGACGGTGATGACCGGAGTGCCCTTGGTGATCCGGGACTTGGTGGTGAACGCGGCGGCGAAGACCGACTGCGTGGTCACCGGGCCCTCGTCACCGGCCTCCAGGTCGACCGCGTCGGTGACGATGCCGGAGCCGATGCGCACCGCGAGGCGCGCCGCGATCTCCTTGCCCTCGGCGGACGAGGGGACCAGCACGGCGGCGGGCGAGACGGACTCGTACGCGGCCTGGAGCGCGTCCACCTTGGGCACGACGAGGTAGTCGGCGAACTCCGGCGCGTCGGCGGCCAGTACCCGGGTGGCGCCGTACTCGCCGAGCGTCTTGGCGGCCTCCTCGGCGTTCGGGCCGAGGTGCACGGCGACCGGGTCGCCCAGCCGGCGGGCGAGGGTCAGCAGTTCGAGGGTGGGCTTGCGGACGGCGCCGTCCACGTGGTCGACGTAGACAAGGACTTCAGCCATGGGGTGCTCTCCTGCGGAAGATCAAAGGGAGGTCGGAGGGAAGGTGGGCGGCCGTGTTCGGAGGAACGTGCGGCGCGCCGGGCTGCCTTGGACGAAGCTGCCTCAGACGAACTTGCGCTCCGCGAGGAAGGCCGCGAGCTGCTTGCCGCCGTCGCCCTCGTCCTTGACGACGGTGCCCGCGGTGCGCGCCGGGCGCTCGGTCACGTCCTCGACCTTGGTCCAGGCACCTTCCAGACCGACCTCCTCGGCCTCGATGTCCAGGTCGTCCAGGTCCAGCGACTCGACGGGCTTCTTCTTGGCGGCCATGATCCCCTTGAAGGAGGGGTAACGCGCCTCGCCCGACTGGTCGGTGACGGAGACGACGGCCGGGAGCTGGGCCTCCAGCTGCTCGGTGGCGGCGTCACCGTCGCGGCGCCCGGTCACCTTGCCGTCCGCCACGGAGACCTCGGACAGCAGCGTCACCTGCGGCACGCCGAGCCGCTCGGCGAGCATCGCGGGCAGCACGCCCATCGTGCCGTCGGTGGAGGCCATACCGCAGACGACGAGGTCGTAGCCGGTCTTCTCGATGGCCTTGGCCAGTACGTACGAGGTGCCCAGCGCGTCGGTGCCGTGCAGATCGTCGTCCTCGACGTGCACGGCCTTGTCAGCGCCCATGGACAGCGCCTTGCGCAGGGCGTCCTTGGCGTCCTCCGGGCCGACGGTGAGCACGGTGATCTCCGCGTCGTCGACCTCGTCGGAGTCCGCGATCTGCAGCGCCTGCTCGACCGCGTACTCGTCCAGCTCGGAGAGCAGGCCGTCGACCGACTCGCGATCGGTGGTCAGGTCCTCCGCGAAGTGCCGGTCACCGGTGGCGTCGGGCACGTACTTCACACAGACAACGATCCTCAAGCTCACGCCGGCTCTCCTACTGCTTCGACTTACGGGTTCCGATCCGGTGGGACCGGGCGTCCGTCCACAATATTACTCGTCAGTACATCCAGCACGTTCCCCGTTCTCAAGACCGTCAAGGTGTGACGTTGCCAACGGGGAGAGTGAACAGCCCAACTCCATCACGCGGGACGGGACGAAGCGAGTGCCCTGGAGCGGGATCTGGATCACGCGGGCGGGCGTGCAGCCGCGCGCAGCGGGGTTCACGCGATGGCGAGGCCCAGCGCTGCGATCACGTCCGGCTTACGGGGCTGACCCGTGGCCCGCTTCACGATGCCCCTCGGCGTCGAGGACGAGCACCGTGGGCGTGCCGGTGACGCCAAGATCGCGCACGAGCGACAGATGGTCCTCGGCGTCGATCTCGATATGGGCGACGCCCTCGACCATGGCGGCCACCTCGTCGAGGGTCCGCCGGGTGGCGCGGCAGGGCTGGCAGAAGGCGCTGGAGAACTGGACGAGGGTGGCCCGCTCCCCCAGGCCGCCCGCGACACCGAGCGCCTCGGCGCTCACCAGGTCCGCCCGGCCCGCCCGCTCCGCCACGAAGTCCTCCATTCCCGCGTGCATCTGGACAAGTCTGCCAGGAGGGTAGCCAGGAGCAACGCTTTGGGGAACGATCTGCCGGAGTCGGAAGTTACGCACCCGTAAGTACCGGCATCCCGAGACGAAGGGTTCCCCCGACGTGGCAGATCTCCTCTACCCGCCGGTGATCGGTGCAGCGCGAGCGTGGTTCAAGGCTCTCGATCTGCGCTTCGACATCCGCGGCACCACACATGTGCCCGCACGCGGCGGCGCCGTACTGGTGAGCAACCACATCAGCTACCTGGACTTCGTCTTCACCGGGCTGGCGGCCCGCCCCGCCAAGCGCCTGGTGCGGTTCATGGCCAAGGAGTCGGTCTTCCGGCACAAGGTCTCCGGGCCGCTGATGCGTGCGATGAAGCACATACCGGTCGACCGCTCGCGCGGCGAGGACGCGTACGCGCACGCGCTCGATGCGCTGCGGTCCGGCGAGGTCATCGGCGTCTTCCCGGAGGCCACCATCTCGCCCTCCTTCACCCTCAAGGAGTTCAAGACCGGTGCGGCCCGGCTGGCCCAGGAGGCACGGGTGCCACTGGTACCGATGGCGCTTTGGGGCACGCAGCGGCTGTGGACCAAGGGGCACAAGCGGGACTTCGGCCGCAACCACTTCCCCATCAACATCCACGTCGGCGAACCGGTGGAGGCCGGCCAGGACGAGTCGGCACTCAGCGTCACCGAGCGGCTGCGCGAGCGCATGCACGAGCTGCTGGAAGCGGCCCAGCGCGCCTATCCCGCCGTCCCGCAGAGCTCCGCCGACGCCTGGTGGCTGCCGGCGCACCTGGGCGGCACGGCCCCGACACCGGCCCAGGCCCAGGCGCTGTAGCGCACCGGCACGGGGAGACGCGCCCCGTCAGGGGCGCGGGGAACTGCTCCCCCAGCCTCCGGCCGGGAGGTGCCCCCAGCAACCACGACGCACCCGCAGCCCGCGGACAACGGGGAGGGGCACCCGGTACAACGCAGCGGTGAACGCAACCTAGCGCCCCGCGTCGGCCAGCAAGCGCAACAGTGGAGCCACCGCCAGCACCCGCTCGACCTCTCCCTCCGAAAGCGCACCGAGGCGCTCCAACAACACCTCGGCCTCGCCGTGGGCCACCCCGCGCAGCGCGCCGACCCCCTCCTCCGTGACGGCCACGCGTGTGGCGCGGCCGTAGGTGGGGTCGGGCTCCCGGCGTACGAGCCCGAGGGTCTCCAGCTCCGCGACGACGGCGGTGGCAGTCGGCTGGGAGCACGGGACCCGGTCGGCGATGACACCGATCCGGCTGGGCCCTGCCTCCGTGAGCATGGCCAGGGCTATCAGCTGGGTGGGCTGCAACCCGCCCGTGGGGCTGGCCCGGCGCAGCGACCGCAGCAGCCGATGCAAGGCCAGGACCATCTCGAACGCCGCGTCCTGCCGGGTCCCCATCGCTCCCCCATGGGCTCGTCCTGATCGGATCAGCGAATCGTGAGCTGATCAGGCCTTGATCGGATCAAGTGAGTGTAAGCGTCGGGGCGTACATGTCGATCCACAGCGCCAGGTCGAGGACGCGCTCCAGACCGCGCCGGCCGGCCTGGGTGATCTGCGGGGTCCCGACCTTGACCGCGCGCTCCAGCCAGTCCCTGCTGACGAGGTCGAAGACCTGGTGGGAGGGCTTGGCCAGCAGGTCCCTGACGTTCTCCTGGAGCGCCGTGTGGTACTTCGGGTCCTGCGTGGAGGGGTAGGGGCTCTTGACCCGGTCGTAGACGGAGCGGGGCAGCACATCGGCGGTCGCCTCCCGCAGCAGGCTCTTCTCCCGGCCGTCGAACGACTTGAGCTCCCAAGGGGTGTTGTAGACGTACTCCACCAGTCGGTGGTCGCAGAACGGTACGCGCACCTCCAGCCCGACGGCCATGCTCGCGCGGTCCTTGCGGTCGAGCAGGACGCGGACGAAGCGGGTGAGGTGCAGATGACAGATCACCCGCATCCGGTACTCGAAGTCGCTCTCCCCGTCCAGGCGTTGGATGCCGGAAACGGCCGAGGAGTAGCTGTCCCGCACATAGCCGGGCAGGTCGAGGGCGCGGATGACGGAGTCGTTGAGTACGTCGCCGTCCTCGCCCATATCCTGCGCGAACTGCACCAGCCACGGGAAAGTTTCGCCCTTGCGCGCCTCCTCGTCGAAGAAGTGCTTGTAGCCGCCGAAGACCTCGTCGGCGGACTCTCCGGACAGCGCGACCGTCGAGTGCTGCCGGATGGCCTTGAACAGAAGATAGAGCGAGGCGTCCATGTCGCCGAGGCCCATGGGGATGTCGCGGGCCCGGATGACGCGGGAGCGCACCTCGGGATCGGCCAGGTCGTCGGAGCTGAGGACGATGTCCTGGTGCTCGGTGCCGGACTCGCGGGCGACATCGTGCACGAAGGGCGTGTCAGGGGTGGCGCGCAGGTCGTCGGCGACGAAGTTCTCGGTCTGTCCGACGAAGTCGACGGCGAAGCTGCGTACCGTCTCGCCGCTCTCGCGCAGCTGCCGGGCCGCCAGCGCCGTCATCGCGGAGGAGTCGAGACCGCCGGAGAGCAGGGTGCAGCGCGGTACGTCGGAGACGAGCTGACGGCGCACGATGTCGTCCATCAGCTCGCGCACCCGCGCGACGGTCTCGTCCTTGCCATCGGTGTGCGGCCGGGTCTCCAACTGCCAGTAGACGTGGGTGCGTACGCCGCTCTCGCTGACGGTCACCACCGTGCCGGGCTCCACCTCGCGCATGCCCTCCCACACGGCGTGGCCGGGCGTCTTGACGAAGGCGAACAGCTCGCGCAGGCCGTCGAGTCCGACCTCGCGGCGGGCCAGCGGGTTGGCGAGTATCGCCTTGGGCTCGGAGCCGAACAGCACACCGTCGGCGGTCTCGGCGTAGTAGAAGGGCTTGATGCCCATCCGGTCGCGCACCATGACCAGTTGCCTGGAGCGGCTGTCCCAGATGGCGAACGCGTACATGCCGTTCAGCCGCTCGGCCAGCGCGTGACCCCACTCCAGATAGGCGTGGAGCACCACCTCGGTGTCCGAGTCGGTGCTGAACCGGTGGCCGCGCCCGGCCAGTTCACGGCGCAGCTCGGTGTAGTTGTAGGTCTCCCCCGAGTAGACGAGGGCGACGGTGCCCTCGGGAGTCTCGACGGTCATCGGCTGCCTGCCGCCTGGAAGGTCGATGATCGCGAGCCGGCGGTGCCCCAGTGCTGCGGGGCCGGCTGTCCAGGTGCCGGCGTCGTCCGGACCACGGCAGGACATGGTCTCCATCATGGCGTCGACGGTCGCCCGCTCGGACGCCAGGTTCCTGTCGTAGGAGACCCATCCGGTGATTCCGCACATGTTGCTCCTCCGCCTCCACTACGTGTATCGGGCACCTATCCATCTGCCACTGTGTCACATCCATGTTTCGGCGCACATCCGGGGGCCCGCGCCCCGAAGGGGCGCGGGGAACGGCTCCACTGGGGGCACCTCCCGGCCGGAGGCTGGGGGACTCCGGCCGGGAGGTGCCCCCACCGGCCACTACGAAGGCGACTCGCGGACAACTGCCTGACCTGCAACAGCGAGTGTCCGCAGCACGCCGGGGGGCGGAGTGGCGGGGTTACAGCGCCGTATCGAGCAGCTGCCACAGCTGGGCGCGATTGGTGGCCTGCCGCAGCGCGCGCAGGACGACCGGATGCGGCTCGGCGTAGAGCACCGGATAGTCGCACTCCCCCTTCTCCGGCCACACGGAGAAGGCGAGCTGCTCACGGTCGAGGCTGAACTGGGCGTTCACTCCCGGCTTGTTGCCCCGCGCGTCCTGCCGCACCCAGTGCTGCGACCCCGGGAGCCGCAGCGCGATCAGTCCGTGCAGCACGTTCAGCTTCTGGTAGCAGAACCCCGCCGGAACGCCCTCCGCGCGCAACAGGGCGACCAGGGCGTGGGACTTGGCGTGACAGATGCCGACCCGCTGGGCGAGCACATCGGAGGCGCGCCAGGTGATGCGCCAGTCCCCCACGTCGGCGGAGTGCGGGATGGTGTCGCGGACGAACTCGTAGGCCGCGCGGGCGTACGCGGCCAGATCGCCGTCCGTCCCGGCACTCAGCCGGGCGGCCGTCTCGCGTACCAGTGGATGGGTGTGGTCGATGACGTCGTCGGCGGCGAGGTAGGCGGACTCGTCAGCGGTGACGGGAGTGAGCATCATGCCGCGTCAGCGTACGGCGCAGCCCGCCGCGACTCAATGGAATTACGACGGGCTGCATAAATATTCAGATCGCGAGGTGCTACCGGGCCATCTCCTCACGGAGCGCCGCGAGGAAGCCGTCGACGTCCTGCTCGGTGGTGTCGAAGGAGCACATCCAGCGCACCTCGCCCGCCGACTCGTCCCAGAAGTAGAAGCGGTAGCGCTTCTGGAGGCGTTCGCTCACATCGTGCGGCAGGCGCGCGAAGACGGCGTTGGCCTGCACCGGGTAGCGGATCTCCACACCGTCCACGTCCCGGACGCCCTCGGCGAGGCGCTGCGCCATCGCGTTGGAGTGCCGTGCGTTGCGCAGCCACAGATCGCCCGACAGCAGCGCCTCCAACTGCACGGATATGAAGCGCATCTTGGAGGCCAGCTGCATCGACAGCTTGCGCAGATGCTTCATATGGCGGACCGCGTCCGGGTTGAGCACGATGACGGCCTCGCCGAAGAGCATGCCGTTCTTGGTGCCGCCGAAGGAGAGGAGGTCCACGCCCGCGGCGTTGGTGAAAGCGCGCATCGGAACGTCCAGCGCCGCGGCCGCGTTGGCGATCCGTGCTCCGTCGAGGTGGACGAGCATGCCGCGCTCGTGCGCGTGCTCGCACAGGGCGCGGATCTCCTCCACCGTGTAGAGGGTGCCGAGTTCGGTGTTCTGGGCGAGGGAGACCACCTGCGGCATGGCGCGGTGCTCGTCGTCCCAGCCGAAGGCCTCCCGGTCGATCAGCTCGGGGGTGAGCTTGCCGTCCGGGGTGGGCACGGTGAGCAGCTTGATGCCGCCGACCCGCTCCGGAGCGCCGCATTCGTCGACGTGGATGTGTGCGGTGTCGGCACAGATGACGGCGCCCCAGCGGTCGGTGACCGCCTGGAGCGCGACGACATTGGCTCCGGTGCCGTTGAAGACCGGGAACGCCTCGGCGCGCCGGCCGAAGTGGCTGCGGACCACGGTCTGGAGGTGTTCTGTGTACTCGTCCGCACCGTAGGCGGCCTGGTGGCCGCCGTTGGCCTTCGCCAGCGCCGCCAGGATCTCCGGATGCGCACCCGCGTAGTTGTCGCTGGCGAAGCCGCGGACGTCCGGGTCGTGACGGCGTCTGGCGTCGGTGGCCGGCGCCGCCGCGGACCGGGCGGGCTGGTTCAGGTGTTGGGCGTCAGCCACAGGCGGGTTCCGTTCAGCTCTTCGGCGGGCTTGTTCCAGGTGTCGACAACGGCCTTCGCGAGGTCCTTGACGTCCGTGAAGCCCGCGAACTTCGCGTTCGGCCGGTCGGCGCGCATCTGGTCGTGCACCAGTGCCTTCACCACCAGGATGACAGCGGCCGCCGGCGGCCCGCCCTCGCCCCCCGACTTGCGGAAGGAGTCGCCGAGCGCGAGCGTCCACGCCTCGGCTGCCGCCTTGGACGCGGCGTAGGCGGCGTTGCCCGCGGTCGGCTTGCTGGCGCCCAGCGCGCTGATGAGCAGGAACCGGCCGTCACCCGCGCGCTTGAGCGGAGCCTCGAAAGCGAGCGAGGTGTGCTGGAGGGTGCGGACGAGGAGGTTGTGCAGGGTGTCCCAGTCGGCCAGGTCGGTCTCGGCGAACGAGGCCGAGCCGCGCCAGCCGCCGACCAGATGCACCAGACCGTCGATACGGCCGAACTCCTTCTCGGTCTTGTCCGCCCATGCCCGGGTCTCCTCCAGGCTGAGCAGGTCGACGGTGTCGCCGGTGACGGTGGCCCCTCCGTGGGCGAACCGCGCGGCATCCACGGCCTGCGCCAGACGCTCCGCGTCCGCGTCGCAGGCCACGACGGTGGCACCCTCCTCGGCGAGCCGCAGCAGCGTGGCCTGTCCTGCGGGTCCGGCCGCTCCCGCGACCGCGATCACGCGGCCCTGGAGATCGCCCTCGCCGTTGCCCTCGTAGCCACGCTCTGTCGTTGTGTCCGTGATGCCCGTCATCTCCGTCGCCTCCTCGCGCTCCTGCCCTCCGCTGTGCCCCTGGGGGGACCCGCTCATGCGGCGGCCCGGACCGGGTCGGCAGCGGTGATGCCCTGGGTCGATGCGATCACACTCCGGAGCTTCTTCGCGAGAGCTTCGTAGAACATGCTGAGCGGAAACTCGTCGGGCAGCACCTCGTCCACCAGCTTGCGCGGCGGGAGCGTCAGATCCAGCGCTTCCGGGCCCTTGGCCCACGTCGAGCCGGGGTGCGGGGCCAGATAGCGGGAGACCAGCTCGTACGCCTTGAACCAGTGGACGATCTTGGGCCGGTCGATACCGGCGCGGTAGAGCGTCTCGATCTCCTCGCGCAGCGCGACGGTGACCTCGCGGGCGCGGTCCCAGTCGATGGACAGCTTGTTGTCCCGCCAGCGCAGCGCGTCGTGCTGGTGGAGGTAGGCGAAGAGCAGCTGCCCGCCGAGGCCGTCGTAGTTGCGCTTGCGCTCACCGGTGACGGGGAAGCGGAAGAGCCGCTCCAGCAGCATCGCGTACTGCACGTCCCGGCCCTGCGGGTAGCCGTCGGCCTCCAGCTTCACGCCCTCGTGGAAGGCGGTCAGATCGCAGCGCAGCTCCTCGAGGCCGTACATCCAGAACGGCTGCCGCTGCTTGATCATGAAGGGGTCGAAGGGCAGGTCGCCGTGGCTGTGGGTGCGGTCGTGGACCATGTCCCACAGCACGAACGTCTGCTGGCAGCGCTCCTGGTCGGCCAGCAACTCCTGGGCGTCGGCGGGGAGTTCGAGGCTGGTGACGTCGCAGGCCGCCTGGACGACGCGGCGGAAGCGGGCCGCCTCGCGGTCGCAGAAGATGCCGCCCCAGCTGAAGCGCTCGGGCGCCTCGCGTACGGCGATGGTCTCCGGGAAGAGTACGGCGGAGTGGGTGTCGTAGCCGGAGGTGAAGTCCTCGAAGGTGATACCGCAGAACAGCGGATTGTCGTAGCGGGTGCGCTCCAGCTCGGCCAGCCAGTCCGGCCAGACCATGCGCAGGACGACGGCCTCCAGATTGCGGTTCGGGTTGCCGTTCTGCGTGTACATCGGGAAGACGACCAAGTGCTGGAGGCCGTCGGCGCGGTTCTGCGCCGGCTGGAAGGCGAGCAGCGAGTCGAGGAAGTCCGGCACGCCGAAGCCGTCGTCGGCCCAGCGGCGCAGGTCGGCCACCAGGGCGCGGTGGTAGTCGGCATCGTGCGGCAGCAGCGGGGAGAGCTCCTCCACGGCAGCCACGACGCGCTCCAGCTCGTCCCGCATCTCCTGACGGGTGGGTGCGCCCTCGGCGTCGAAGTCGATCGAGCCGTCCTTGGACTGTGCGGGGCGGACGGCCTCCACGGCAGCCTTCAGTACCGGCCAGGCGGGGTGCGCGGCCACGCTCTCGGCGGCACCACCCGCGGATGGCGAAACGCCGCCCCGAGCGGGCGCGGGCGAAAGAATTTCCGTCATGTTGACCCCTCCACAGGAGAAACTCGCGTAAGGAAACCGTATACGTGAGAGCGTCCCCTCTCAAGAGGAGAGATCAAGAGATTATCCTGCGCTCCCTCGGGTAGACCGCTGTTTTTCCTGTGATCTGCGGCCGACACCGCTGCCCTTTCCAGTTCCCCCAGGGCTCCCACGGCCTCCGGCCGGATGCGGCGCGAGGACCGTTTAGTCTGGCGATCCACCGCCGTCCCCGCACGAAAGCGAGCGCGCCCGTGCCACTGCTCACCGTCGGACACCGCGGAGTGATGGGCGTCGAGCCCGAGAACACGCTGCGCTCCTTCGTCCGCGCCGAACGCGAAGGGCTCGACGTCATCGAACTCGATCTGCATCTGAGCAAGGACGGCGAGCTGGTGGTGATGCACGACGCGGACGTGGCGCGTACGACCGACGGCAGTGGCCCGATCAGCGACTTCACCCTGGCCGAGCTGCGCGAGCTGGACGCGGGTCAGGGCGAGCGGGTGCCGGTCTTCGAGGAGGTCGTGGACGCGGTGGACAGCCCGCTCCAGGCGGAGATCAAGGACCGCGCCGCGGCCCGGGTGCTCGCCGACACCATCCGGCGGCGGGAACTGCACGAGAGGGTGACGGTGATCTCCTTCCACGCCGAGGCGCTGCGCGAGACCCGCGAGCACCTGCCCGACATCCCGATCGTGCTGGTGGCGGGCCGCTCATCGCCCACAGCGCCGGAACGGGCCCGGGAACTGGGCGCGGGGATGATCTCGCTGGAGCTCCAGCACCTGGACGCGGACATCGTGCGCAGGGCACACGACGCCGGGATCCAGGTCATCAGCTGGACCGTCAACACCGATGAGGACCTCGCACGCGTACGCGAGCTGGGGCTGGACGGGGTCGTCACCGATATGCCGGCGGTGAAGCGGGCCGTCGGACGTTTGGGCTGAGGCCGTCGCGGATGCCGCCGGACCCTCGCCGCGGTGGCTGAGCGCCGTCGCGGCGGAAATGGGTCTGGGGGCTCCGCCCCCAGGACCCCCACGGAGGGGCCTCAGGGCCACACCGGCTCTCAGCCGCGACGGGCTCAGGCCCCGCGTTCGGTCACTCGCCCAAGGGTTTGACCAGGAGCTCGAAGGCCAGGTCGGTGCGTTGGGGGATGCCGAAGCGTTCGTCGCCGTAGGGGAAGGGGCTGAGCCGGCCGGTGCGGACGTACCCGCGGCGCTCGTACCAGGCGATCAGATCCTCGCGCTGCCGGATGACCTGCATCTGCATCTGCTCGGCGCCCCACTCCGTACGCACCGTGCGTTCGGCCTCGGCCAGCACGGCGCGGCCGACCCCGCCGCCCTGGAGCAGCGGGCTGACGGCGAACATGCCGAAGTAGGCCTCCTTGCCGCGGTGTTCGAGCTGGCAGCAGGCGATGACGGTGTCGTCCCGTTCGACGACCAGCATGATGCTCTTCGGATCGCGGACCACGGCGGCGACCGCCTCCGGGTCGGTGCGCCGGCCGTCCAGCAGATCGGCCTCGGTGGTCCAGCCCGCACGGCTGGCTTCGCCCCGGTAGGCGGACTCCACCAGCGCGGTGACGGCGGGGATGTCGGCCTCGACGGCGCGGCGGAAGGTCAGGGGCAGCTCGCCCCGCTGTGCGGTGTCGCTCATGTCGCCCGACCTTATCCGGAGGGCTGCGGATCTAGAGTGCGGGCATGGTGCACGTACTGAGCAGCCGGGTTCTGCTGCGGCCCACCGATCCGGACAGGTCGCGGGCCTTCTACGGCGACACGCTCGGCCTTCAGATCGCCCGCGAGTTCGGTACGGGACCCGAGCGCGGCACCGTCTATTTCCTGGGCGGCGGCTTCCTCGAGGTCTCGGGGCGGAGCGACGAGCCACCCACCCCCACTCTCCAGCTCTGGCTCCAGGTCGCCGATGCCGCCGCCGCCCACGAGGGGCTGCGCGCGGCGGGAGCGGAGATCCTGCGGCCGCCGGTCAAGGAGCCGTGGGGTCTGATCGAGATGTGGATCGCCGACCCGGACGGCCACCGCCTGGTGCTGGTGGAGATCCCCGCGGACCATCCGCTGCGTTACCGCCCTGGCATCTGACGGAGGCGTCGCCCGTAGTGGAAGGGGCGCCTGCCGGCCAGGAGAGGGCGATCAGCGGGGACGGGACGGGTGCAGGGTGGCGAGGAGGGCGATGCCTTCGGCGATGGCGGTGGGGGTGGCGGCCGCATAGCCGAGGACGAGACCGGGGCGGTCGGGGCGCTGGGTGTGCCAGGACAGTGGCTGGGTCTTGACACCGTGCGCGAGGGCGCGGGAGGCCAGCGCGGTGTCGCTGACGCCGGGCGGCAGGGTGACCATCAGATGCAACCCCGCGGCGGCGCCGTGCACCCGCGCGTACGGCAGGTGGGTGCGGATCGCCGCGATCATGGCGTCGCGGCGGGCCCGGTGGCGGCGCCGGATCAGCCGCAGCTGGCGTTCGAAGGCGCCGGACTCCATCAGTCTGGCGAGCACCAGCTGCGGCAGTGCCGCATTGCCGAGATCGGCGAAGCGTTTGGCGTCGGTGAGCGCCTCGCGGTAGCGGGCGGGTGCGAGCAGCCAGCCGACGCGGAGGGCGGGCGCGAGGAGTTTGGAGACGCTGCCTGCGTAGCAGACGTGGTCCGGCGCCATCGCGCCGAGCGCCGCCACCGGGGCGTGGTCGTAGCGGTGTTCGGCGTCGTAGTCGTCCTCGACGATCAGTCCGCCCTCCCCCGCCCAGCGCACCAGTTCGCGGCGGCGCTCGCCGCCGAGGACGACGCCGGTGGGGAACTGGTGTGCCGGGGTGAGCAGCACGGCGCGTGCTCCGGTGGCGCGGAGCGCGTCGACCCGTACGCCTTCGGAGTCCACGGGTACGGGGGGCGTCGCCAGCCCCCAGCTGTGCAGATGTTGGCGGGCGCCGAGGGAGCACGGGTCCTCGACGGCGAGCCTGTCGATGCCCTCGGCCCGCAGTACCTGCGCGACCAGGCCGAGGGCCTGTGCGGTACCGGCGACGATGATGATCTCCGCGGGTTCCGCCGAGATGCCCCGGTTGACGCGCAGCCAGCCGGCGACCGCGCGGCGCAGTGCGAGGGTGCCGCGGGGGTCGCCGTATCCGAGGTCGGAGGCGGCCAGTTCGGCCAGTACGGCCCGTTCGGCACGCAGCCAGGCGGTACGGGGGAACGCGGCGAGGTCCGGCAGCCCTGGCGACAGGTCGATCCGGGCGGGCGCCGCGCGGAAGACGTCGAAGACGTCGGCTCCGGGTGGTACGTCGAACACGGTGGTGGCCGGGTGCGCCTCGGTGGCGGCGTCGGCGGAACTCGCCGCGCCGCGCGCCCCGTTCAGCGGGTTGGCCGCCACCACGGTGCCGGCGCGGCCCCTGCCCACCACATGGCCGTCCTCGACCAGGCGTCGGTACGACTCGGTCACCACGCCGCGAGACACCTTGAGGTCGGCGGCCAGCACACGGGTGGCGGGCAGCCGGCTGCCGGTGGGCAGCCGGCCGTCGGCGATGGCGCGTCTGATCTCGCCGACGAGCCAGTCCGACAGCCCGCCGCGGGGCACCTCGGCCGCGCTGAGCTGGAGGAAGTCGGAGGCTGCGGGGGTGGCCGGCACGGCCGGTTCGCTCCTTGCGGCCTCCCCTTCGGTCTCTTCTTCGGTCTCTTTGGTCCTGTCGACCGAAGATCCTTTGGCTCTGTTCACAGGCCCATTGTGCCGAGAGGGTCAAGGCATGGAGTTTCTACTGACCGCGCTGGTCGTGGTGGTGACCCCGGGCACGGGCGTGCTCTGCACGATCGCCGCCGGGCTGACGCACGGCAGACGGGCCGGCCTCGTGGCCGCCCTCGGCTGCACGCTCGGCACCCTTCCGCAGGCTCTCGCCGCCATCACCGGGCTCGCCGCGCTGCTGCACACCAGCACGGTGGCGTTCCAGATCCTCAAGTACCTGGGCGTTGCCTATCTGCTGTGGATGGCGTGGAGCACGCTGCGGGACAAGAGCTCGCTGACGGCACAGGACGGCCACGAGGAGGCGGGAAGCGCTCCGCGCACGACCTCGAAGGTCATCGTCTCAGCCGTTCTCCTCAACGTTCTCAACCCGAAACTGACGCTGTTCTTCGTCGCCTTTCTGCCACAGTTCGTACGGGAGGACGAGCCGCACGCCGTATGGCGGATGGCGCAGCTGAGCGCCTGCTTCGTACTGCTGACCCTGGTGGTGTTCGCCGGCTACGGACTCGCGGCCGCGACCATGCGTGCTCAGGTCATCTCCCGGCCGCGGGTGGTGCGGTGGATGCGGCGCGCCTTCGCCGGTACGTTCGCCGCACTCGGCGCCCGCCTCGCCTTCTTCTGACCGCACCCCGACTTCCGGAGACAACAGCACCATGCACTTCGCGCACTCACCGCAACTGTGGCGGGACTTCCCCCAGTTGGTACCGGGCGTCCTGCACGCCAAGGGCATCGCGGCCGACGCCCGCGCCGACGACACCGTGGCGCAGCTGTGCGCACGGGCGGCGGCCCGCAACGCGGACGGCGGCGGCCAGGAGAGCGGGCTGCCGCAGATCCAGGCGTGGCGGCGGGCGTTCACGGCCATGGGGCTCAAGCCGACCCAGTACCGATGTGCCGCCGAGTCGCTGCTGCGGCGCTTCCGCAAGGAGGGGGCGCTGCCGGCCATCCACCCGCTCATCGACCTGTGCAACGCCGCCTCGCTCGCCTACGCGATCCCGGTCGGCGTCTTCGACCTGGCGCGGATCGAGGGGGATCTCCAGGTGCGGTACGCCACGGGCGACGAACGCTACGAGACGTTCGCGGGCGGCGAGGAGCACCCCGAACCCGGCGAGGTGATCTTCGCCGACGACGCGGCCCGTGCCCACGCACGCCGCTGGTCCAACCGGCAGAGTGGCTGGTCCGCCGTACGCGAGGGCACGGACGAAGTGCTGATCGTCGCCGAGGCATTGCACGAGACCGCACCGGGTGAGATGGCGGAGCTGCTGGACATACTCGCGGACGCGCTGCGCACCCACTGGGCGGTCAGCCCGCGCTCAACCGTCCTCACCGGGCAGGCTCCCCGCTTCGAGCTGTAGTGCCGGCCCGTCAGCCGACGACGTCGACGAGGCTGACTCGTCCGGTGTGGTCGCTGATGAGGAGGACGGTGAGGGCGCCGGGGAGGGTGGCGCAGCGGATGCGGACGGGTCCGTCGATGTCGAGGCCGTAGGGCTGGGTGGCCTTGTCGGGGTCGTCTTCGAGCTGCGGGATGAGGTTGAAGAAGGCGAACTGCGCTTCCGTGGATAAGGCGGCGATGAGTTCCAGGGCGTGCGGGTCGCGCTCGAAATGCCAGGTCACGCCGCGTTGTGCCCTTGCTGCTGCCTCATCTGCTGCTCCCACTGTTCCCAGGCGGCTTGTGATTGGGGTGTCTCACGGTACTCGGCCGGGAGCTGTCCGTCGCCGTGTTCGGTGTATCCGCGAAGCCGTTCCGCGCGGGCCAGGGCTTCCTGCAGCCGTTCGACGTACTGCTGCCAGCGGGCGATGGTCTCGGGGAGCTGGTCGACGGGGGTGAGGTTCACATCGCGCCAGAACTGTTGCCGCTGGTCGGGGTGTGGGAGGGCGTGGGCGAGGCTGTCGATGGTCCACGGCTGGTCGCTCACGGCCGGCCTCCCGCCTTGGTCAGTTCATGGTGCGTGATTCCCCGATGAGACACGAGATTAGCGCGGGGGTGGGGGTTGGCGCACAGGCGTGGGCACATACGTCGAGCACCTGAGGAGCGTCCGGCAGGCGTAGGGACAGGGAGGGGGCCTTCGGCAGAGGGGCCCCTCCCTGCGTCGACGGACTTGCGCAGGGGTCTGCTCGCCCCCTCCAGGGTCTTCGCTCAGCGGATCGGCATGCCCGACAGGGTGCGCGCGATCACCAGCCGCTGGATCTCACTCGTACCTTCGAAGATGGAGTAGATGGCCGCGTCGCGGTGCATCCGCTCGACCGGGTACTCGCGGGTGTAGCCGTTGCCGCCGAGGATCTGGATGGCCTGGGCCGTCACCTTCTTGGCTGTCTCGCTGGCGAACAGCTTGGACATGGAACCCTCGGCCGACTCGAACTTGCGGCCCGTCACGCCCATCCACGAGGCCCGCCACACCAGCAGCCGGGCCGCGTCGACGCTGGTGCGCATGTCGGCGAGTTGGAAGGCGACACCCTGGTTGTCGATGATGGGACGGCCGAACTGCTCCCGGGTCTTGGCGTAGTCGAGGGCGACCTCGTACGCGGCACGCGCGGTGCCGACCGCCATGGCACCGACGGCGGGGCGGGACGCCTCGAAGGTCGCCATGGCCGCGTTCTTGATCCTCTCCCCGCTCCCCTTCTTCGCCCGCTCCCGGGCGCGGGCCAGCCGCTCGTCCAGCTTCTCCTTGCCGCCGAGCAGGCAGTGCCCTGGCACCCGGACGTTGTCGAGCACGACTTCGGCGGTGTGCGAGGCGCGAATGCCGTGCTTCTTGAACTTCTGGCCCTGCGACAGACCGGGGGTGCCGGGGGGAACGATGAAGGAGGCGTGGCCCTTGGAGCCGAGCTCGGGGTCGACACTGGCGACGATGACGTGGACGTTGGCGATTCCGCCGTTGGTGGCCCAGGTCTTGGTGCCGTTGAGTACCCACTCGTCCTTGGCCTCGTCGTAGACGGCGCGGGTGCGCATGGAGGCCACGTCGGAGCCGGCGTCCGGCTCGGACGAGCAGAAGGCGGCGACCTTCACATCGGCGGCGTCCCCGTACATCTGCGGCACCCAGGTGCCGATCTGCTCCTCGGTGCCGTTGGCGAGCACCCCGACGGCGGCCAGACCGGTGCCGACGATGGACAGCGCGATGCCCGCGTCACCCCAGAACAGTTCCTCCATCGTCATGGGGATGCCGAGTCCGGTGGGGTCGAAGTACTGCTGGGCGTAGAAGTCGAGCGAGTACAGGCCGATCTTGGCGGCCTCCTGGATGATCGGCCAGGGGGTCTCCTCGCGCTCGTCCCATTCGGCGGCCGCGGGGCGCATCACATCGGCGGCGAACCCGTGGAGCCAGTCCCGGACTTCCTTCTGATCGTCGTTGAGATCCAGTGCGAACTCGGTCTCGGCCATCGTCGGGGTCCTCCGCCTGTCTCAGTAACTCGTTACCATCGGTAATCCGCAGTCTGTTACCCGTCAGTAGCACCTGTCAACTCCCGTTCGCCGAGGCATTCGTGCACGTGAGGGTGTTACGTTGCGGCCCGGCAGTCGCAGACAGGGGCGGGGAGAAGCACCATGGGGAGCACACGGCCGGCGGACCAGGGCGACCGGTCCGACAGCACCGAGCAGCGCCGCAAACAGCTGCTGGAGGCCGCCGAGCGGGTCGTACTCCGCGAGGGCCCCGGCGCTTCCATGAACGCGATCGCCGCGGAGGCGGGCATCACCAAGCCCATCCTCTACCGGCACTTCGGCGACAAGGGCGGCCTCTACCGCGCACTCGCCATCCGGCACACCGACGCGCTGCTGGCCTCCCTGCGGGCCGCGCTCGACGCGCCCCGCGAGCGGCGCGAGCGCGTGGAGGCCACCCTGGACACCTATCTGGCCGCCATCGAGGCTCATCCGCAGGTCTACCGCTTCCTGATGCATCCGGCCGAGGACGCCTCCACCAGCGAGCGCGGGTTCGACGTGGGCCAGCACTCGGCGCCGCTGCTGCGGCGGCTGGGCGAGGAGTTGGCCAAGGTGATCGCCGAACGGCTCGATCTGGGCCCGGAGAGCGAGGAGCTGGCCCGGGTGTGGGGGCACGGGATCGTCGGCATGATGCATGCCGCCGGGGACTGGTGGTTGCGGGAAAAGCCTTGTGAGAGGGCTGCGTTGGTACGGCACCTCGCCGATCTGTTGTGGGGCCGGCTTGCTGCGGCGGGGGACCGCGTGGGCGGGCCGCGCTTCTAGGGCTCCCTCCCGTTTTGCTGGTCACGGGGTGCCCCTGCCTGCCGTCCGCAGACTGCGGATTGCGTCGTGGCTTGTCGCGCAGTTCCCCGCGCCCCTGACGGGGCGCGTCCCTCCATGCCTAGTTCGAGGCAGCCGCTTTGCGGAGCACGCGGCGGCGCGTCCACCCCGTGAGCCGGTCCGTGTAGACGCGGCCCTCAAGGTGATCGCATTCATGCTGGAGGCAGCGCGCGAAGTAGCCGGTGCCCTCGATCCGCACCTCGGCGCCGGTCATGTCCTCGCCCTCGACGACGGCCAGGTCGGCGCGGGGGGTGGGGGCCTCCAGGCCGGGCAGTGAGAGACAGCCCTCGGGGCCACGCACGGTCACCCCGTCCACACGCACCAGCCGGGGGTTGACCACATGGCCCCGGTGCCGGCGATCGTCGTCGTCGGGACAGTCGTAGACGAACACCCGCAGCGGCACCCCGATCTGGCAGGCGGCCAGCCCGACTCCGTGGGCCGCGTACATCGACGCGTACAGGTCCTCCACCAGCGCGGGCAGCGCACCGCGGTCGCCGGCCGCGACCGGACGGCTGGGAGTGTGCAGCACCGGATCGCCGTATGTCCGCAGCGGGTGTACCGCACCCGTGCTGCCAGGAATGGGGCCGCGTCGCATGGCCGCCAGCCTACGCCCGGCGCCGCATTGTCGATCTTCGCAGGGGTGGCGCGGTCAGGGGCCCGGCGGGATCTCGGTAGGCTTCTCTTCTACGCGAGGGGCAAGGAGGTTCAGACACGATGGCAGGCAACACGGAGCCGCTGTCGCCGCGGTCCCGGCTGGCCGTGACGGCGGGCAAGGCGGCCGCGGCGGTGTCGCGGGCTGCGGGCCGCGGCAGCGGGTCGGTGATCGGCGGGAAGGTGGCGCTCAAGCTCGACCCCGACCTGCTTCAGCGGCTGGCCCAGCACCTGGACGTGGTCCTGGTGTCCGCGACCAACGGCAAGACGACGACCACCCGGCTGATCGCCGAGGCGCTGCGCGCCAACGGCGAGGTGGTCTCCAACGCGCTGGGCGCCAACATGCCTGCCGGTATCACCTCGGCGCTGGCCGGCGGCTCGAACGCGCGCTACGGCGTCATCGAGGTGGACGAGAAGTACCTGTCCGGCGTGGCCAGGGACGTGACGCCGAAGGCCATAGCGCTGCTGAACCTCTCGCGTGACCAGCTCGACCGTGCGGCGGAGACCCGGATGCTCGCCGAGCGGTGGCGTGAGGGCCTCTCGGGACAGAAAGCCGTCATCGTGGCCAACGCCGACGACCCGCTGGTGGTCTGGGCGGCCTCCTCCTCCCCCAACGTGGTGTGGGTCGCGGCGGGCCAGGAGTGGAAGGACGACGCCTGGTCCTGCCCGGCGTGCGGCGGTGTGATGCAGCGCCCCGGCGACGACTGGTTCTGCGCCGAGTGCGGTTTCCGCCGTCCCAAGCCGACCTGGGCCCTCTCCGGCGACCATGTACTGGACCCGCACGGCTCCGCCTGGCCCATCCACCTCCAGCTCCCCGGCCGCGCCAACAAGGCCAACGCCGCCACCTCGGCGGCCGTGGCCGCCGCCTTCGGGGTGCCCCCGCAGGTCGCGCTGGAGCGGATGTACGCGGTCAAGGCCGTCGCCGGACGCTACGACGTGGTGCAGTACCAGGGCCGCGACATGCGGCTGCTGCTGGCGAAGAACCCCGCCGGGTGGCTGGAGACGTTCTCGCTGATCGACCCGCCGCCCACCCCCGTCATCCTCTCGGTGAACGCACGCGGCGCGGACGGCACCGACACCTCCTGGCTGTGGGACGTGGACTACGGGCGGCTGGCCGGGCACCCGATCTGTGTCATCGGCGACCGCAAGCTGGATCTCGCGGTGCGGCTGGAGGTCGCGGGCGTGGACTTCCAGGTGTGCGAGAACCCCGCGGACGCGGTGCGCCGGTGCCCGCCGGGGCGGATCGAGACCATCGCGAACTACACCGCCTTCCAGGACCTGCGCCGCGCCGTCGGCAACTGATCATCCGTATCTTGGGATCCCGGGCCGTCGTACGCCCGACCCATCGATCCGCTCAAGGAGACTGGCGGCATGAGTGACACGAGTCTGCGTCTGGTCTGGGTCTACCCCGACCTGCTGAGCACGTACGGCGACCAGGGCAACGCGCTCGTGGTGGAGCGGCGGGCGCGGCAGCGCGGGCTGGACGTGCAGCGGCTGGACGTCCGCTCGGACCAGCCGATCCCGACGTCCGGCGACATCTATCTGATCGGCGGCGGCGAGGACCGGCCGCAGCGGCTGGCCGCCGAGCGGCTGCTGCGCGACGGCGGTCTGAACCGGGCCGTGGACAACGGCGCCATCGTCTTCGCGGTGTGCGCCGGCTACCAGATCATGGGCCATGAGTTCGTGAACGACCTGGGCGAGCGCTCCGCCGGGCTCGGGCTGCTGGATGTGATCAGCACCCGCGGCGAGGCGGAGCGGTGCGTGGGCGACGTCCTCGGCGACGCCGACGAGCAGCTGCGCCTCCCGCAGCTCACCGGCTTCGAGAACCACCAGGGCGTCACCCATCTCGGCCCCGGGGTACGGCCGCTGGGCCGGGTGCGGCTCGGCAACGGCAACGGCACGGGCGACGGCACCGAGGGCGCGTGGCGGGACACGGTCTTCGGGACGTATCTGCACGGTCCGGTGCTGGCCCGCAACCCGCAGATCGCGGACCTGCTGATCAAGCTGTCGCTCGATGTGAACGCGCTGCCACCGACCGACGACACCTGGTACGAGGCGCTGCGCCAGGAGCGCATCGCGGCGGCGACCCAGCCCGCCTGACCTCCCGCTTCCCCGAGCTGCCCCGGTGGCTCGATCCAGTCGGACCGTGCGACGCGACCGCCCGCCTCTGCCGCCCCCGTGAGGGCGGCGGAGGCGGGCGGTTCTAGTCTGGTGCGGGCTTATCGGTCGGTTGTGGGAGAGTTCGGATGGATCACGGCGGGCACGGCATGACGATGGACCTACCGCCGTTCACGGTCGCGCGGGGGCTGGAGTTCACGGGCGAGCCGTTCTTCCTCGTGGGGTGCCTGCTGACGCTCGCGCTCTACGGCTGGGGCGTGGTGCGGCTGCGACGCAGGGGCGACACCTGGCCGGTGGGGCGCACCGTGGGTTTCGCGCTGGGTGTGGCGACGGTGGCACTGGTGATGTGCACGGCGCTCAACGAGTACGGCATGGTGCTCTTCAGCGTGCACATGGTGCAGCACATGGTGATCAGCATGCTGTCGCCGATCCTGCTGCTGCTGGGCGCTCCGGTCACACTGGCGCTGCGGGCGCTGCCGTCGGCCGCCCGGAGCCAGGGGATGCGCAGGGGGCCGCGGGAGTTGCTGGTGGCGCTGCTGCACAGCCGCTATGTGCGGCTGATCAGCCATCCGGCGTTCACCATCCCGCTGTTCATCGCGAGCCTGTACGCGCTGTACTTCACTCCGCTGTTCGACTTCCTGATGGGTTCGAAGACCGGGCACATCGCGATGATGGTGCACTTCCTCGCCGTCGGCCTTGTCTTCTTCTGGCCGATCATGGGCGTGGACCCGGGGCCGCACCGGCCCGGCTATGTGATGCGGATGCTGGAGCTGTTCGCGGGGATGCCGTTCCACGCCTTCTTCGGCATCGCGCTGATGATGGCCTCCGAGCCGATGGTGGAGACCTACGCCGACCCGCCCTCCTCGCTGGGCGTCAGCGCGCTGTCCGACCAGACGGCGGCCGGCGGTATCGCCTGGGCGTTCAGCGAGATCCCCTCGGTGCTGGTGCTGATCGCGCTGGTTTTCCAGTGGTACGTCACCGAGCAGCGGCAGGCCCGCCGCCGGGACCGCAAGGCGGACCGGGACGGCGACAAGGAGCTGGCCGCGTACAACGCCTATCTCGCCTCCCTCCAGCCCAAGGAGTGATGCCCCAGCCCTCTCGCGCTCCGGGGCGCGAGAGGGCGGAGTACACGGGCGTATCGGGGTGCGCAGTGGCGCACGGGGCCGCGCACGGGTGACCATAGGGACCTGGCCGCGGCCCTTGTGCGTGCGCGACCCGTGCGTCCCGGGGCCGCCGGGAGGAGGACGGTGTTGTGATGTCTGGGATGACGCGCATGCCGGTGTCCGCGAAGGCGATGACCGTGTGCACGGTTGTGGGCCTTGTGGTGGTGACGGCGTACACCGCGGCGCTGGGGAGCAGCGGGTGGCTGTGGTTCTGCTGGGTCGTACTGGGACTGGTCACCCTGGGCGTGTTCGCCACCCGTGAGTGAGCGAACGCGGGGGGCGGCGGCGCCGGGAATCTGAGGCGCGCCGCAGCGCAACGGGGGGAGACACGACAATCAACCGGGCCCCGCAGTCCGTCCCCGGCAGGGGCGGAGTGCGGGGCCCGGCAGTTGAAGCCGTGGCGGTGAGGTGGCGGTCAGCTGCCGCTCCTGCTCAAGGCGCGGAACTCGGCCAGGAACGCCTTGTCGAACGCTTCGAGATCGCCCGGCTTACGGCTGGTGATCAGCTTGTTGGTGCCGCCGTCGCAGACCTTGACCTGCTCGTCGACCCA
The DNA here is from genome assembly GCF_050936705.1 of Streptomyces sp. CA-250714. Taxonomy (NCBI): domain Bacteria; kingdom Bacillati; phylum Actinomycetota; class Actinomycetes; order Kitasatosporales; family Streptomycetaceae; genus Streptomyces; species Streptomyces sp. CA-250714. The sequence continues at coordinate 760,828 of NZ_JBNJMI010000002.1, forward strand.
GTTGCCGCCCGCGTTGCGGATGTCGGTGCGCAGGCTGGGATAGGAGGTCAGGGTGCGGCCGCGCACCACATCGGCCTCGACCAGGGTCCAGGGCGCGTGGCAGATCGCGGCGACGGGCAGCCCCGCGTCGAAGAAGCCCCGCACGAAGGCGACGGCGTTCTTGTCCGTACGCAGGAAGTCCGGGTTGGCGACGCCGCCTGGCAGCACGAGCCCGTCGAAGTCAGCGGGATCGGCCTGCGAGACGAGTTGGTCGACGGGGAAGGTGTCGGCCCTGTCCAGGTGGTTGAACGCCTGGACGGTGTCCCCGCGGGTGGAGACCAGGACCGGCGTGCCACCCGCCTCCTTGACGGCGTCCCACGGGTCGGTGAGCTCGATCTGTTCGGCGCCCTCGGGCGCGACGAGAAAGGCAACACGCACGTGCCTCACGTCCTTTCCGTCATCTCGCGTGCGCCCAGCGGGTCCCCATCGAGCGGGCACCTATGCGTCAGGGCGCGGGGCGCATCCTCGAATCAACGACGGTCTCAAAAAAAGTAGTGCACTTCAGTTTTGCAGTCGGGTTAGGATTCGCCGTATGGGCGAAGGGCTGCGGGAACGCAAGAAGCGGCAGACACGGCAGCGCATCCGCGAGGTGGCCATGCGGCTGTTCGTGGAGCGGGGCTTCGACAAGGTCACCATCGCGGAGGTCGCGGCGGAGGCCGAGGTCTCCGTGAACACCCTCTACAACTACTTCGAGGCCAAGGAGGACCTCGTCCTGCCGCCGGACGAGGCCTCGCCCCAGCGGCTCGCCGAGATCGTCCGGCAGCGCGCACCCGGCGAGTCGCCCGCCCGCGCCGTGCTGGCCCGGCTGCGCGCCGAGGTGCGGGGCCGGGAGCGACAGCTGGGACTGACCGAGGGGTTCGGGGCGGTCTTCGAGATGATGCGGGCCGCCCCCACCCTCACGGCACGCCTGGGCGACCTCGGCCGGGAGATGACCGACGCGCTCGCCGCGCAGCTCGCCGAGGAGACCGGCAGCGCACCGGACGACCCGCTGCTGTGCGCCGCGGCGAGCCAGATCGGCTGGTTCCACTCGCTGGTCTTCGCCGAGATCGGCCGGCGCCTGGTGGCCGGGCGCACCCCGGACGAGATCGCCGACGATGTGCTCGCGCTCCTGGACTCCGTCGAGGAGCTGCTGGGCGAACGTGCCTTCAGCTACGCCGTACGAGAGGACGCGCCGTGTTCCGAGTGACCATCCGGGGAACCTTCACCGAGCTGGACGAGACCAGCCGCGCCGAGCTCCAGGAGAGGGCCGAGGGTTACGGCGCCTCCTTCACCGAGGCGGGCACCTTCACCTGTGACAGCAGCCTGTCCGCCTTCACCTTCCGCTGCCAGGTGCCACCGCCGCCCGAAGGCGAAGAACCCGACGAGGAGGCGTGGGCCGTCCTCCAGGCAACCAGGGCTCTGGAGGCCCATGGCCACCCTCACCGGGTGCTGCGGCTCGCGGTCACGGACCTGCGCGACATCAAGATCCGCCGCAAGGGGTCCGGGAAGCGGCAGCGCTGACCCGGCGTCAGGTCCGTTCGGCGGGCGGCTTCTCATCGCCGGGCTGCTTCCCGGTCGGCAGCACCGGGTGTCTGCCGAGGATGAATACCCCGACGACCACGGCCAGCAGCCCGATGATCCCGCCTGCCAGGGCGCCGGGCGTCAGCTGGATGGAGTCGCCGAGGAAGCCGATTCCGCAGGCGATACCGGCCAGCGGCTCGGCCGCCGTCAGCGAAGGCAGCGACATGCGCAGCGGGCCGCCCTCGAAGGCGCTCTGCACGAGCACCAGCCCGACCACGGCGAGCGCGACGATGGTGTAGCTCTGCCAGCTCGTCAGCACCCCGACCAGACCGGAGGAGCTGTAGATCCCGCCGACGACCCGGGTCAGGGCGTCCTGGAGGCCGTACAGCGCACCGGCCGCAGTGGCCAACAGCGGCGGTTCCTTGAAGAGTTCGAGATGACGGGCGATCAGCACCAGGACCAGAGCGATCCCGACGAGGATGCCGAAGACCAGCCAGTGGCGCAGGGCACCGGCCTCGCGGTCGGTGCCCTCCGGCCGGCCCGCCAGGATGAAGGCGGTCACTCCCCCGCTGAGCAGCACCACTCCGGACCAGCCCGACCAGCCGAGTCGCTGACTGCTCAGCCGCCGCGCGAACAGCATCGCGAAGACAAGGTTCGTCGCCAGCAGCGGCTCGACCGTCGACAGGTCCCCCCTCATCAGGGCGAACGCGCTGGTGAGCTGACCGACCACCATGCTGCCGATACCGAGCAGCCAGCGCGGTACCCGCACCAGGTCGAGCAACAGCCGGAAGGACAGCACATCGGCGACCGGGGCCCGGGCGGCGGCGTCCTGTTGCAGCACGAAGCCCAGACCGAGGAAGCAGGCGGCGACCAGCCCGGAGATGTAGACAGTCAGGGGACGCCCCTTTCCACCGACCGGACGGCACGAGTACCGGTCGACCGCGTTCGCACGCTCGTCCACTCCGTCCACCTGGGAACAGCGCCGCCGAGATTAGGCCGCCGCGCGGGCGGAGACCACGACACCCGCCCCGGAGGCGTGCGGCACGCCCCCTAAGCATGAAAGCCCCAGGGCCGAATGGCGCTTCGCCTCCGGGCGGCGCCCGCTCCGCATGAGCCTGTGACTAGGGCGGCTGTAGCCCTGGCGACGACGCTGGCCCTCCACGTCCGGGAGGAAGCGAATGGACCGTCGCGACATCCACGTGCCGGCCGCCGGCACCGTGCTCCCCCGTCCCCCGGTGGTCCGGGAGCCCGGCGCCACCGAAATGAGCGTCGTCGCCGGGAGCGGCGGTGCCGATTCCGCTCCCTCGCACGAGGGGAACGCCGCGTCGGCGGCGGACACCCTGCTGCGGATGTACCGGCAGGAGCAACTGGTCGCCCGCTACCCGGAGGTCAGGCAGCTGGTGAGCGGGCTGACGGGTTCCGAACTGATCAGGGCTGGGCATCTGCTGAGCCGGGTGGACCCGGAGCGGGTTCTCGCCGCGTATCCGGACATCCCGGCGCTCACCGTGGCCCTGACCGGTCACGGCACGCTGGCGGCGCTGGTTCCGGCACTGACCGCCGAACTCGCCCGGCACGGGCTGCTGATGCGGCGGCACCTCGCCGACTTCGACAGCTACGTCTTCGACCTGGGCGACGCGGGCAGCGAGCTGTACGCGGCGCAGCCCGACATGGCCCTCTGCGTGCTGGACCCGGCCGTCGTCTTCGACGAGGTGCCGCCGCCGTGGCTGCCGGAGCACGTCGAGGACGCGGCCGAGCGGAAACTGGCCCTGCTGGAAGGGCTGGCGGACCGGTTCGGGGACAGCTGCGCGGGCACGCTGGTGTTCAACACCCTGCCGCTGCCCCGCCGCTTCGCCGCACAGCTCCTCGACCACCGGTCCCGGGCCCGGCTCGGCGCCGTGTGGCGGGAGTTCAACGCCCGGCTGCTCACCCTGGCCGAGGACCGCCCCTGGCTGGTCGTACTGGACCTGGATCCATTGACGGCCTCCGGGGTCGCCGTGGAGGACGTACGGCTGAGCGTCTACACCAAGGCCCACCTGTCCGCTCCCCTGCTGGCCGAGTACGCGCGCGAGGTCGGCCACCTGGCGCGGCATCTGACCGGAAGGACCAAGAAGGCACTCGTCATCGATCTGGACGGCACGGTGTGGGGCGGCGTCCTGGGGGACGACGGGCCGGACGGGATCGAGGTGGCCGGGAGCTACCGCGGGGAGGCGTTCGCGGCGTTCCAGCGCGTCGTCAAACAGCTCGCCGCGCAGGGCGTGCTACTGGCGGCGGCGAGCAAGAACGATGTCGAGCCGGTGCGCACGGTGCTGCGCGGACACCCCGGCATGACCCTGCGCGAGGAGGACTTCGTACGGATCGCCGCCGACTGGGGGCCCAAGCATGAGGCCATCGCGGAGGTCGCCGAGGCCCTCGGTCTGGGCACGGACGCCTTCGTCTTCGTGGACGACAGCTGCTACGAACGGGAACTGGTGCGGCGTGCGCTGCCCGACGTCACGGTGGTCGCCGTGGACGACGAGCCGGCGCTGCACGTTGACGCGCTGCTGCACGACGGCTGGTTCGACTGCCGCCGGCTGACGCGCGAGGACCATGAGCGCGTCAGCCGCTACCGGCAGGAGGCGCGGCGCAAGGACTTCCTGGAGGGCTTCGCCTCCGTCGAGGACTATCTGCGGGAGCTGGACGTCCGCGTGGAGCTGGCCGCGCCCAGCGCTGCGGAGGTGCCCCGGATTGCGCAGCTGACCCTGCGGACGAACCAGTTCAATATGACCACCGTGCGCATGCAGCCCGCCGAGGTCGAGGAGCTGCTGGCCGCCCCCGGCAGCGAAGTGCTCGCGGTGCACAGCAGTGACAGGTTCGGGGACAGCGGACTGGTCGGCGCGCTCTTTCTGCGCCGCGAGCGGGAAGAGCTGCACATCGACAACTTCGTCCTCAGCTGCCGGGTCTTCGCCCGCGGCATCGAGCAGAGCTGCCTGTCGTCCGTCCTGCGGTACGCGAAGGACAGCGGAGCCGCGTCGGTGACGGGCAGCTACCGCAGAACGGCGAAGAACGGCAAGGTCGCCGGCCTGTACGCCGCCCACGGATTCACCCAGGTCGCGGACGACGGCACCACGACCACCTTCCGCCACGATCTCCGGCACATTCCGGCTCCGCCGCCGCACGTGCGGCTGACGGAGAGCTTCGGAGAGCGGGCCGGTGATCACGTTCGTACAGGCTGGTCGAGGACGCATGACGGGAGCTGAGGAGATGAGAGCGCAGCCCTTTCCCCGGGAGCGCCGGCACACCGCGTACTTCCTGCGGGAGATCCGCGCCTACGCGCCGGTGTTCCTGGGAGCGGAGATCGATATGACCGCGGTACGGCGCCATCAGCAGGACGCGCGGGCCCGTGGTGACCGGTTCTCGACCGTCACCTACGTGCTGTACGCCGCGGCACGTGTGCTGGCCGCGCACCCGGCGGCGAACGCGGCGCTCCGCGACCGGCTCCGGCCCCGCGTCGCCCACTACGACACGGTGGCGGCGAAGCTCACCCTGGACAAGACGATGGGCGGGCGCCGTGTCGTCCTCTCGGCGGTGCTGCCGGACGTGCATCTGAGGAGCCTGCGGGACATCGCCGAGGAGACAGCCCGCTTCCGCGACGGCGACCCGGACACGATGCCGGAGTTCGCCGGGGTGCGGGCACTGCACCGGCTGCCCGGGCCGCTCGGGCAGCTCGCCTACCGGCTGGGTACGCGGCCGCTGCGCCGCCGGATCACCACCAACGGCACGTTCTCCGTCACCTCCCTGGGGCACCGTCCCGTCACCTCGTTCCACTCGGTCGGTGGCACCACGGTCACCCTCGGCCTGGGCGCCGTCACCGACCGGCCCGTCGTACGCGACGGAGCAGTCGCCGTCGCCCCCGTGCTGCCGCTGTCCCTCACCTTCGACCACCGGATGATCGACGGGGCCGAGGCGGCGGACGTACTCGGCGACATCAAGCAGGCGCTGGAGAGCTTCGACGACGACAGCGGCGGCCCCGCGGACCACGGGGTGGCCGCCCAGCACACGGTGCGCCCGTGACGGGGAGCGGCTGGTCGGCAGGGTTCCGCCGCGTCGGCGGCGATCGCCCGGCCCGCCGCTCGGCTGCCCGCTCAGCGGCTTCGTCGGGGGCGGGGACCCGTCTCGCTCAGGGCTCTCCCGCCTGTGCGGGCCGGTCACCGGCGCCCCCTGAATCCCCGAAGACGGCCCCCGGCCCGGACGTGTCCCGGCGGGCCACGACGGAGACTGCTCCCGGGCGGGCCGGGAAAGCTACGATCGTCGCCTGAATTCGCACTGGTGACGGAGCGTCAGCGAGGTCGGCGGGGAATCGACCGGTCGGGTGGCGCGGGAGGCGACGTGTTCTATTACGTACTGAAGTACGTGCTGCTGGGGCCGCTGCTGCGGCTGGTGTTCCGGCCTCGGATCGAGGGGCTGGAGAATGTGCCGGACGAGGGACCCGCGATCGTCGCGGGAAACCATCTGTCGTTCTCCGACCATTTCGTGATGCCCGCGATCCTCAAGCGCCGGATCACCTTCCTCGCCAAGGCCGAGTACTTCACCGGGCCCGGCCTCAAGGGACGGTTGACGGCGGCGTTCTTCCACAGCGTGGGCCAGATCCCCGTCGACCGCTCCGGGAAGGGCGCCGGGCAGGCGGCCATCGACGAGGGGCTCGGCGTGCTCCGCAAGGGCGAGTTGCTCGGCATCTACCCGGAGGGCACCCGCTCCCACGACGGCCGCCTCTACAAGGGCCGGGTCGGGGTTGCCGCGATGGCGCTGGGCGCCGGGGTGAAGGTGATCCCCTGCGCGATGGTGGGCACCTTCGAACTCCAGCCGCCAGGGCGGAAGGTGCCGCGTATGGGCCGGGTGACGATCAGATTCGGCAAGCCGCTGGACTTCTCGCGGTTCGCGGGGATGGAGCACGAGCGGACGGTGCTGCGGGCCGTCACCGACGAGATCATCCACGAGATCATGCGGCTGTCGGGCCAGGAGTACGTGGACATGTACGCCCCCGACGCCAAGGCCGCCCAGGCCCGGGAGCGGGCCCGCGAGAAGCAGGAGAAACAGGAGAAGCAGCAGAAGCAGAAGGCGCGCAAGAGCAGCGGCCCGGTGCGCTGACGGGCCGTCGGCGGCGGCACCGTCCCGGGCGGGACTCCCTGTTCACCGTGGGCGCGTACACCTAGCGTGCAGTCATGACTGGATCACGGGCTCTTGTGCTGGGTGCGACGGGACAGATCGGGCGGGCCGCGGTGTGCGCACTGGCCAAGGACGGGTGGCGGGTGACGGCGGCTTCCCATGGTGGCGGAGCGGATGCCGGGTGGCCCGAGGAGGTCACCCCCGTCGCGGTGGACCGCGAGGCGGCCGGCGCTCTCGAGGGCACCGTCGGCGACGGCTACGACCTGCTGCTGGATGTGACGGCCACGACGCCCGGCCACGCCCGCCAGATCGCGGGCCTGGCCGGCCGGCTCGGCTCCGCCGTCGTCCTGTCCAGCGGCGCGGTGTACGAGGACGACAGTGGCCGCAGCTTCGCCACCATGGGCGAGCCGGAGCGGGCCCCTCGGTATCCGGTGCCGATCCCTGAGACGTACCGCACCGTCCCGCCCGACCGTGAGGAGTACGGCTCGCGCAAGGTGCTGATCGAGAACGAGCTGACGGCGCTGGGCGACCGGCTGCCGGTCACGCTGCTGCGCGCGGGCGCGGTCTACGGCCCGCACTGCCGCACCCCACGGGAGCTGTACTTCGTCAAGCGGTGGTTGGACGACCGCCGGGTCCGGGTGCTGGCCTACCGTGGCGAGAGCCGCTTCCACCCCGTACACGTCGACAACATCGCCGAGCTGGTGCGGCTGGCTGCGCGGCAGCCGGGGTCGAGGGTGCTGAACGCCGCCGATCCCGAGGCCCCCACGGTGGCCCGGATCGCGGAGCTGCACGACGAGGTGCTCGGCCGCGAGTGCAAGACGGTGCTGCTGGACGGCGCCCCGCCCGAAGAGGCGCCGACGGTGGGCCGGACCCCGTGGTCACTGCCGTATCCACTGGTGATGGACATGTCCGCCGCGGAACAGGAGTTGGGCTACCGGCCGGTGACCACGTACGAGCAGGCACTGCCCGGGACGGTGGAGTGGCTGCTCGGCCACCTCCACGGCCAGGACTGGCGGGAGGCGCTGCCGGCGATGGCGGCGGCGTACGACCCGATGGGCGAACTGTTCGACTACGCGGCCGAGGACCGCTGGCTGACGGAGAACGGGCGCTCGGGCGCCGGGTCGGTGACCGGTTGAGGGGCGGCCCGGATGGTCCGGACCGCCCCTCGTGTATCCCTCACCTCACGGAGTGGGCGCGGGCCCTACGTCACGGAGCCCTGCCTCACGGCGTGGGCGCGGGCACTACCGCGGCCTTGGCCTTCGCCGCTGCCTTGGCCGGGGACTTGACCGGCTCCGGGGTGGCGTGCGGGTCGCAGGTCACGTCCTTGGAGTCGACGGTGCCCTTGAGGAGGTAGGCGTCGACACGCTCGTTGATGCAGGCGTTCTTCAGGTTGGTGACGCCGTGCGAGCCCGCGTCCTTCTCGGTGATCAGACGGGAGCCCTCAAGGCGCTTGTGCAGCTCGACACCGCCCGGGTAGGGGGTGGCGGCATCGCGCGTGGCCTGGATCACCAGCACAGGGTGCGAGGTCTTCGCACGGACCTCCAGCGCGTCGTTCTGCTTCAGCGGCCAGACGCCGCACGGATAGTTCATCCACGCGTTGGACCAGGTGAGGAACGGGTACTTCTTGTGCAGCCGGGTGTTGTCCCGGTCCCAGGTCTTCCAGTCACGCGGCCACTTGGCGTCGTTGCACTCGACGGCGGTGTAGACGGCGTTGCCGTTCTCGCTCTGCTTGTTGCCCGCCACATCGGACATGTCCGGGCCCGCGGACTCGACCAGCGGCTTCTCGTCACCCTTGAGGTAGGCGGACCACACCGAGGCGACCTCGGCCCACGCCGAGTCGTAGTACGGCGCGCTCTGGAAGAAGCCCAGCAGCTCGGCGGGGCCGACGACGCCGCCGATGGGGTTCTTCTTCGCGGTGGCGCGCAGCTCGCGCCACTTGGCCTCCACCTTCTCGGGCGTGGAGCCGATGCCGTAGACGTCGTCGTGCTTGGCGACCCACCTCTTCCAGTCGTCCCAGCGGGTCTGGAAGGCCACGTCCTGGTCGAGGTTGGCCTCGTACCAGATCTTCTTCGTGGAGGGGTTGACCACACTGTCGGTGATCATCCGGCGGATGTGGCCGGGGAACAGCTCGGCGTAGACGGCGCCCATGTAGGTGCCGTAGGAGACGCCGAGGAAGTTGAGCTTCTTGTCGCCGAGCGCGGCCCGGATGACGTCGAGGTCACGCGCCGCGTTGGGCGTGGTCATCTGGGCGAGCAGCGCGCCGCTGCGCTCCTTGCAGCCGTCCGCGTACTCCTTGGCGAGCTTGCGCTGGGCGAGCTTGTCGTCCTCGCTGTCGGGAACCGGGTCCGCCTTGGGGGCCTTGACCCACTCCTGGGGATCGGCACAGGAGATGGGTGCCGAGTGGCCGACACCGCGCGGGTCGAAGCCGACGAAGTCGTAGGCGGTGGCGGCCTTCGCCCACAGCGGGTTCTTGTCCGGGATGCGGTTGGGGAAGCGGAGGCCGGAGGCGCCCGGGCCGCCCGGGTTGTAGACGAGCGAGCCCTGCCGCTTCTCCTTGCCGCCCGTGCTGCGTGCCCGGTCGACGGCGAGCCGGATCTTCTTCCCGTTCGGCTTGGCGTAGTCGAGCGGCACGGTCACCCAGCCGCACTCGACGCCGTCCTTCGTACCCCAGTCGGCGGGGCAGTCCTTCCAGTCGATACCGGCGCGCGCCGCACGGGCCGCGGCCTGCTGGACGCCGCGTGCCTCGGCGGCGCCGGTGCGCTCGGCCGGCTGCGCGTGGGTGCCGCTGCCTTCCGCCAGTGCTGATGGAACGGATATGAGCCCCGCCGTGAGGGCTCCGGCGGCGATGGCACCGGCGGCGGCTATGGCCGCCTTCCGTCTGTTCACGTGTTTCCCCCTCCGGGAACTGCCGCGTGTGGTGGCGGTGGTCGGTGACCATGGTGGTTCTCGACCACGGTGGTGGTCTCCAGAGGGGATCCTTCATCGTCGCCGACGGTAAGGGACAGGGCAGCGGATCGTTCTTTACCAAGACGTGAACGTCAGCGCTGAATCGAGCGTGCGCCGCAGCTGAAGCGCGTCCGCCGCGACGGCCGTGACCAGCAACGCGGGCCCCGCCAGCGGCGTGACGACCGCCGACTCCCCCAGCAGCCGCGCCGACTCCGGCTCCTTGTTCCCCAACTCCGGGTCGACCACGAGGAGTTGCCCCACCGCCCGGTACCCGCCCAGCGCCGCGCCGCCGTCCCATCCCGGCGCGCCCGGCCCGAAATCGAGTTGCTGGTCGAGCAGTGGGCGCCCGCCCCGCCGCACGGTGAGCCGGCTGCTGAGCCTGCCGGGCCCCTCCCCTGTCCGGCCCAGCACCTGCTCGTCCCGCACCACGAGGCGTGCACCGGGGGCGAGTTCGGCATGGAGGCGCTGCCGCAGGTCACTGCCGCGTACGGAGATCAACGGCTCGGGCAGCCAATGCAGTTGGCCGCCCTCGCCGACCTCCAGTCGTACGTCGTAGCAGGCGGGCTCCGCCGTACGGCCCGGCAGGGCGAGGGTGGCCGCGCTGCCGTCCACGCGCAGCGCGGCCCCCGGTTCGGCCCTGGCCTCGACGGTGAGCCGGTCCCCGCCCAGCGGCCCGCTCATCGCCCCGACGAGCGTGACCCGGGCCGCCGCCGGGTCGGCCGAGCGGGTACGGCGCAGCGTGACCGGCCCGCCGCCGCTGAGCAGCGGCAGCGCGGTGCCGCCACGCCCGTCCGGTACGGCGGTGATCCGGGCGCGGGCCCGTACGCCCTGCGGCGCGGTCGCCGCCGCTGCTGCCGTTGCCGTGACCGTCATGCCGGGAGGGCCGCCGTCGCCGTCCAGGCGGCGTACTGCTCGCGCACCCAGTCCGCGACCGGTCCCACGCCGGGCTCGCCGCGCAGCGACTGGAAGAGCACCGGCAGTTCGCCGCGCTGCGCCTTGGCATCCCGCGCCATGCCCTCCAGGTCCGAGCCGACGTAGGGGGCGAGGTCGGTCTTGTTGATGACCAGCAGATCGGCCGTGGTCACGCCGGGGCCGCCCTTGCGGGGGATGTCGTCGCCGCCCGCCACGTCGATGACGAAGATCTGCACATCGACCAGCCCCTTGGAGAAGGTCGCGGTCAGGTTGTCGCCCCCGGACTCGACCAGCACCACATCGAGCGGGCCCACTTCGTCCTCGAGGTCCTCGACCGCCTCCAGGTTGGCGGAGATGTCGTCCCGGATCGCCGTGTGCGGGCAGGCGCCGGTCTCCACCGCGGTGATCCGTTCCGGCGGCAGCACAGCCTCCCGCAGCAGGAACGCGGCGTCCTCCCTGGTGTAGATGTCGTTGGTGACGACGGCCAGCGAGAGCCTGTCGCGCAGCGCGCGGCACAGCGCCGCGACGGTGGCGGTCTTGCCCGAGCCGACGGGTCCGCCCAGGCCGACACGGAGCGCCCGGCGGCTGCCGTCGGACCGCGTCGCCGAGGCGCTGTGCCGCTCGGGGTAGATGGTGGGGTGATCCAGATGCACGGGCTTCTCCGGGGGTTGCGGGGGGTGGGTCAGGAGGCGAAGAGGCGTACGGGCCAGGTCGCATGCTGCTCGGCGGTGATGTCCAGGAGCGGGGCCGAGGTGCACGGCAGGTTCTCGACCACTCCCCTGCTCGCGGCCTCGGCCTGCCGCGCCACCTCGTCCGCCTCGGGGGCGAGCCGGGCCAGTACGGCCGTCGCGTCGAACGGGTCGAGGCTGAGGAGGCGGACGGCTGCCGTCGCCGGTCCGCTGACGCTCTCGTACGCGGAGGCGTACGCCGCGTCGAGCGGGGTGAGCCCTGCCGAGCGGGCCGCGAGCCCCAGTACGACGGGCTGGTGCGCACCCCTGGGGCGGGCGGCGGCCAGCGCGTCCAGCTCAGGGCCCGGCCAGGTGGCCCGGGCCGCCCGCATCAGCTGCCGGCCCAGTCTGCGCGCTGTACGGCGCAGCGCAGGCGAGGGAGTGCGGGCGTCGGCCGCCTCGTCCAGGGCGAGCGGGTCGTGCCCTGTCGCGGCGGCGGCTGCGAGGGCCGCCCCGACGAGGCCCGCGGTGTGCAGGCGGCTCCGGCAGAACTCCAGGAGGGTCGCCGCGTCCTGGATCCGGCCGGCCTTGACGGCTGCCTCCGCACCGCCCGAGTGTGCGTGCCCACCCGCGGGGAACCGTCCGTCGGCGAGCACCAGCAATGCGGCAGCGCCACTCATGTTGAAGACCTCCACAGATCGTTCCGGGCGGCGCGGGGAACTGTGCAACAAGCCCCGGCCGGCCCGCAGCCGACGACGTCGGGAAAGGGCACCCCCTCAGAACAAGAAGTACCGCTGCGCCATCGGCAACACCTCCGCCGGCGACGGGTCGACCGGCGTCCCGTCGATGGTGACGGTGAATGTGTCGGGGTCCACCCGCACATCGGGGCGGGCATCGTTCTGCCGCATGTCGGCCTTGGTGACGGAACGGGTGTTGCGGATGGCGATGAACCGCTTGGCGAGCGGCAGCCGCTCCGGCAGGCCGTCGTCAAGTGCGGCTTGTGTCACGAAGTTGACGGAGTTCGATCCGGGGGCACGCCCTGTCGCCCCGAACATCGGACGGGGCAGTACCGGCTGCGGGGTGGGGATGGATGCGTTGGCGTCCCCCATCTGCGCGTAGGCGATCTGCCCGCCCTTGATGACCAGCTGCGGCTTGACGCCGAAGAACGCCGGGTCCCACAGCACCAGGTCGGCGAGCTTGCCCGCCTCGACGGAACCGATCTCGGCGTCCATGCCCTGCGCGACGGCGGGGTTGATCGTGTATTTGGCGACATAGCGACGTGCCCGCAGATTGTCGGCGCGCCCGTCGCCCGCGAGGGCGCCGTATCGCTCCTTCATCACATGTGCCGTCTGCCAGGTGCGCAGCACCACTTCGCCGATCCGGCCCATGGCCTGCGAGTCGGAGGAGATGATCGAGATGGCACCGAGGTCGTGCAGGGTGTCCTCGGCCGCGATGGTGCTGGGCCTGATCCGGGACTCGGCGAAGGCGAGGTCCTCGGGAACGGCCGGGTTGAGGTGGTGGCAGACCATCAGCATGTCGAGGTGTTCCTCGATGGTGTTGACGGTGTGCGGCCGGGTCGGATTGGTGGAGGACGGCAGCACGTTGGGCTCGGCGACGACGGTGATGATGTCGGGCGCGTGCCCGCCGCCCGCGCCCTCGGTGTGGTACGCGTGGATGCCGCGTCCGGCGATCGCGGCGAGGGTGTCGCCGACGAAACCGGCCTCGTTGAGGGTGTCGGTGTGGATGGCGACCTGGGCGCCGGTCTCGTCGCAGACGGACAGGCAGGCGTCGATCGCGGCCGGGGTGGCGCCCCAGTCCTCGTGGATCTTGAACCCGACGGCGCCGCCCCGCAGTTGGGCGAGCATCGCGGCGCGCGAGACGGTGTTGCCCTTGCCGAGCAGGCCGACGTTGACCGGCAGCCCGTCCATGCCCTCCAGGGTGCGTGCGGTGTGCCAGGCGCCGGGGGTGACGGTGGTGGCCTTGGAGCCCTCCGCCGGTCCGGTGCCGCCGCCGACGAGCGTGGTGATGCCGGAGGCGAGGGCCTCGTCGATCAATTGGGGGCAGATGAAGTGGACGTGCGCGTCGATGGCACCGGCGGTGAGGATCTTGCCGTTGCCCGCGATGATCTCCGTCTCCGGGCCGATGACCAGGTCGGGGTGAACGCCGTCCATGGTGTCGGGGTTGCCCGCCTTGCCCAGGGCTGTGATGCGGCCTTCGCGGATGCCGATGTCGGCCTTGACGACGCCCCAGTGGTCGAGGACGAGGGCGCCGGTGATCACCGTGTCCGGGGCGCCTTCGGCGCGGGTGGTGAGCGCCTGGCCCATGGACTCGCGGATGACCTTGCCGCCGCCGAAGACCGCCTCGTCGCCGGAGCGTCCTGGCCCGCCGGAGAGGTCGTCCTCGATCTCGACGAAGAGCGAGGTGTCGGCGAGCCGTACCCGGTCGCCGGTGGTGGGGCCGAACAGATCGGCGTAGTCGGGGCGGGACAGTTCACGCATCGAGGGGGCCTTCCGCGGCGGATCGCAGTCCCGCGACGATCCGTTTGCCGCCTATGGGGACGAGGGTGACCTCGACAGGGATGCCGGGCTCGAAGCGGACGGCGGTGCCCGCGGCGATGCCGAGGCGCTTGCCCCAGGCGGCCTCGCGGTCGAATTCCAGCCCGGGGTTTGCCTCGGCGAAGTGGTAGTGGGAGCCGACCTGCACGGGCCGGTCGGCGGCGTTGAGCACGGTCAGCCGGGTCTCCTCGGCGCCCACGTTGAGCGGCACCGGTTCCTCGGCGTAGTGGATCTCTCCGGGGATCATGGTGTGGCGACTCCTCGTCGGCGCGGTCAGGAGATGGGCTCGTGCACGGTGACGAGCTTGGTGCCGTCGGGGAATGTCGCCTCGACCTGGACGTCGTGGAGCATCTCGGGGATGCCCTCCATGACGTCGTCGCGGGTCAGTACCGTACGGCCGGACTCCATGAGCTGGGCGACGCTCCGCCCGTCGCGGGCGCCTTCGAGTACGTGCGCCGTGATGAGGGCGACGGCCTCGGGGTGGTTGAGGCGCAGCCCACGGTCCCTGCGGCGCTGTGCCACATCGGCCGCGACGTGGATGAGCAGCCGCTCCTGCTCATGCGGGGTCAATTGCATGGTCTCCACCTCACCGTCGTCGCCGGGCCCGGGAACGCCCTTGGTCACTCGCGGCGACGACACCCGCAGATAGATGTATCACACACGTGACTCTCGGTCGCCCACTGCCCCGGAGATTACGGCAGCGGCGTTTCACCGGCGTTAACACTCACCACGCGCTCGCCGGAGCCGGCACCGCCGGAGACGACAGCACCCTCGGCACCCCCGCCGGGCAGCCTCGTCGCGGTTCCGCGCCGGGATACGGCTCACCGCTCAGTCGGCACCCCCGCCGGGCAGCCCCGTCACGTCTCCGCACCGAGGTGGCTCACTACTCAGTCGGCGTCCCGGCTCTCCGGCACCGACATGGACACCAGGGCACGCAGCCCCTTCGCGAACTCCTCGGGAGTGATCCCGCCCCACAGCGCCTGCTGGACGAAGTACCCCTGCACGGCGCCGATGAGGATCCGGGCGACGTGCATGGTGTCCGCCTCCGGATCGACCCAGCCGCGCGCCTGGTAGTCCTCCACGAGCCGGGCCCACTGCTTGGACAGCTGCCCGTACGCGGTGGTCACCGTCTCGGCCAGCGTGGGGTTTCGCAGCCCCTCGCTCCACACCTGCACCAGCAGACGGGGCAGCTCCCTTGCGTCCTCGCCCGCCCCGACGGATTCCCGGAGCCGGCCGAAGACCTCGGTGAACAGCTCGTCCGGGGTCGGCGGCACATCGGCCGCGGCCACCCGGTCGAAGGAGGACCGGATGGTCTCCAGCGCCTCCTCCGCCACGGCCGCGATGATCTCCTCCTTGCTGCGGAAGTACCGGTAGACAGCGCCCGCGGACAGCCCGCTCTCCTTGAGCACGTCCTGCATCGAGGTGGCGTGGAAGCCGTTGCTCAGGAAGCAGCGGCGGGCACCGTCCAGGATCTGGCGGCGGCGGGCTTCGAGGTGTTCGGCGGAGACGCGGGCCATACGCGCAGCCTAAAACGAACGCTCATTCTTGACAATCGACACGCTCGGCGGGACCGTATGGCCCGTGGGAAAAACGAACGATCCTTCTCTTTTGGTTTTCACCTCCCACTCACCCTGTTCCGTCTCCTCTCCCCCCGGAGGGTCACACCATGGCCACGACACCCGCCCCCTCTCCCGGCCGCACCCGGGGACCACTCGCCGTGCTGGTGGCAGTACCGCTGATCGTCGCGTTCGCGCTGTGGGCCTTCGCCTGGCCCGCCGCCCGCACCGCTCCCCGGGACCTGCCGCTCGGCGTCGCCGGACCGCCCGCCGCCGTCGAGCAACTGACGGGCCAACTGCGGCACCAGGAGGGCGCCTTCGAGGTGCACCGCTATCACGACGAGGCCGCGGCACGGAATGCCGTACGGGACCGCGAGGTCTACGGCGCCGTCGTCGCGACCCCCGCGGGGCCGAAGATGCTGACGGCGAGCGCCGCCGGCCCCGTGGTCGCACAGCTGTTGGAGCAGGCGGCGAGCCGCACCGCCCCCAAGGGCACGACCGTGCGCACGGAGGACGTGGTGCCCGCCCCCGCGAACGATCCGCGGGGAGCGGCACTGAGTACGAGCGTGCTGCCGCTCGCCCTCGCAGGGGTGGCGGCCGGAGCGCTGACCGTACTGCTGCGGCTGCGTGGCACGCGGGGTGTGGGCGCGCTGTTGGGGGCTGCCGTTCTGGTCGGAATCGTGGCCGCGACGCTGGCCGACAGCTGGCTCGGCATCCTGTCCGGCAACTGGTGGGCGGAAGCTGCCTCGTTCGGGCTGACCGTACTCGCCGTCGGCGCCACGGTGGCGGGCCTCGGAGCGCTGCTGGGTGTGAAGGGCATGGCGCTGGGCGGCCTGCTGTCCGTGCTGATCGGCAACCCGTGGTCCGGCGTGTCCAGCGCACCGGAGATGCTGCCCGAACCGGTGGGGATGCTGGGGCAGTTGCTGCCGCCGGGTGCCGGTGGGACGCTGCTGCGCTGCGTCGGCTTCTTCGAGGGGCGGGCGGTGGACACCCCGGTGCTGGTACTGACCGTGTGGGCGGTACTGGGCCTGGTCGCGGTGACGGTCGGCGGGCTGAAGGACCCCGCACGGGAGGGGGCGGAGTCCACGAGCGCTCCCAGCACCCCGGAAGCCGCGCCGGTGCGGGCGGCCGACCCGGCCAAGTTCTGAACAGCGAGGGCGCCGCAGCCCGCGGGCGGTCGGCGGAGAACGGGGGTCGCAGCCTCCGTTCTCCGTAACCGCCTGTCCGGTATGCGCTCTTGACGGGGCGACAACCCCGCAAGCATTCTCATGTCCGCGTCAAATCGATGCTCCATCGCCGCTCCGGGCGATACCTGCCGTCATCGGCAGCCCCCACACCCCCCACACAGCATCGGAGCTCAGCAGTGATACGCGGACACCACAGACAGCAGCGCCGTGTGCGTCGCACCACCATCGCCGCCTCGGCGAGCGCCGCACTCACCCTCGCCCTGCTCGGCGCAGTCGGCGGGGCGGCGCAGGCCAGCCCCGACAAGTCCGAAGGGCAGGCGGCCGAGGCGCCCGACATCGACGTCTCCGCCGTCAAACAGGACCTCAAGGAATTCCAGTCCGTCGCCGAGGCCAACGGAGGCAACCGCGCCCACGGGCAGCCCGGCTACCGTGCCTCCCTCGACTATGTGAAGAAGAAGCTGGACGCCGCGGGCTTCAAGACCACCGTGCAGGAGTTCACCAGCGGCGGCTCCACCGGCTACAACCTCATCGCCGACTGGCCCAAGGGCGGCACCGGGGCGACCGTGATGGCAGGCTCCCACCTCGACTCGGTCAGCTCAGGTCCGGGCATCAACGACAACGGCACCGGCTCCGCCGGTGTGCTGGAGACCGCGCTGGCCGTCGCCAAGGCGGACCTGAAGCCCGCCAAGCATCTGCGGTTCGCCTGGTGGGGCGCGGAGGAAGAGGGCCTGGTGGGCTCCAGCCACTACGTCGACAGCCTCTCCAAGGACGAACTCGGCAAGATCGACACGTATTTGAACTTCGACATGATCGGCTCGCCCAACGCGGGGCACTTCGTCTACGACGACGATGCCGCTGTCGCGTCGGTCTTCAAGGAATGGTTCAGCTCCAAGAAGGTCGAGACGGAGCCGTCCGAGGAGACCAACGGGCGCAGCGACCACGCCCCGTTCAAGAAGGCGGGCGTCACCGTCGGCGGCACCTTCACGGGCGCGGGCGAGAAGAAGACCCAGGCGCAGGCGGACAAGTGGGGCGGTACGGCAGGCAAGGCGTACGACGAGTGCTACCACTCGGCCTGCGACGACATCTCGAACATCGACGAGAAGGCGCTCGACCTGCACAGCGACGCCATCGCGCAGGCGGTCTGGAAGCTCAGCTCCTGACCTCCGGCCCGTAACTCGGTCCGCAACTCGGCCCGTAACTCGGCCCGAAATTCGGTCCGTTACTTCGGCCCGTACGGGCTCAACTCCCCTGGCCCGGTCGCCGATCCCCGGCGGCCGGGCCGCGGTGCTCCGCGGCGATCCCGAACCGCCGGGCCTCGCGCGGCACCCCACCGCCGGCCTCACGGAGCCCGGAGACGGTGCTGATGATCTCCTCCGGCTCCGGCTGCTCGGGTTCCGTGGCCTCCAGCCGTTCCAGGCGTTCCAGGTCGGCGGCCGACACCAGCCCCACGAGCGGCTTCCCGTGCCGGGTCACCACAACGCGCTCATCGCCGTAGACGACCCGATTGATCAGATCCGCCAGCTCGGCCCGCGCCTGCGTCACCGGAATCTCGTAAGCCATGCCGCCATTCTAGGGGCGAGCACAAAACCGCAGTTCAGAGCGGGTTTTACGACGCGGAGGGCAGCGGCACCCCGCAGCGCTTCCGCCCCGGCGGGGCGGCCGGGTGCGCCCGGCGAGGGCAGCCGGTGCGCCCTCAAACCCGGCCGCCCTCCCCTGCTTCGCCTTCAGCGGAATCCGCCCCGCTCAAGGGCTTGTTGAGCACTTTTCATGGCAGGCTGCTCCACGTACGTTCTGTACAGACTGTACGTTTCTCGACCGAGAGTGGAGTGCGACGCCATGCGGAACCAGCCGACAGCACCGACAGCCCGGTACGTCCTGCCCGAGTTCACGGAGCGCACCAGCAGCGGCATGCGCACCATGGATCCGTACTCGAAGCTGATGGAGGAGCGGATCGTCTTCCTCGGAACGCAGATCGACGACACCTCGGCCAACGACGTGATGGCGCAGTTCATCCATCTCGAGCACGCCGCACCCGACCAGGACATCTCGCTGTACATCAACTCGCCCGGCGGCTCGTTCACGGCGATGAGCGCGATCTACGACACGATGCGGTTCGTCTCCTGCGACATCGAGACCGTCTGTCTGGGGCAGGCCGCCTCGGCAGCGTCCGTACTGCTGGCGGCCGGCACACCCGGCAAGCGGCTCGCGCTGCCGAACGCGCGCATCCTCATCCACCAGCCCTCGCTCAACGAGCCCGTCCGGGGGCAGTCCAGCGACCTGGAGATCCAGGCGCGGGAGATGCTGCGGACCCGCGAGATGCTGGAGGAGCTGTACGAGCGGCACACCGGACAGCCGCGCAACAAGATCAGCCAGGACATCGAGCGCGACAAGATCTTCACCGCACAGCAGGCCGTCGACTACGGCCTCATCGACCGCCTCACCACCAGCCGTAAGTCCTCGCCGCTCTCCCCCGTGCGGGGGTGAGGCACGGATGAGCCGCGGATGGCCGCCCGACCTGCCGCCGCTGCCGGCGCTGACCCGCGCCGAGAGCGAGGTGGTGGACGCCTATCTGGAAGTGCTGGATCTGCTCGGCCGGATCAACCCGGCCCGCGGCCGCGACACCTACGGGGCGCTGCGCGCCGCCCAGGGCCTGGTCAGCAAGGCAGCCCTGCTGCGGGACGCGTTGACGCTGATGCATCAACGCGGGGAGAGCGAGCTGCATGCGGAGACGTTGGAGAGGGCGTTGCTGGTGTTGGACGGGGAGCGGCGGGCGGGATTGGTCGGGTTGCCGGCGTCGAAGCGGCGTGCCTCTTAGGCCCTCGACTGTTCTGGGGGCCCCTGTCCGACGCCCGCAGTCTGCGGGTCCGTTGTGGCTTGTCGCGCAGTTCCCCGCGCCCCTTGATGGTTTGCCCGCGAAGCTTGGGCAGTCTGCTCTCCCAGACTCCCCTGTCAGCCCAGTGACCGGCGAGTGCCGCTGTCCGCGGCGAGGCGGATCGTGTCGAGGAGGCGGTGCAGTTCCAGTGCGGTGTCGAAGTTGGGGACGCTGGCCGATCCGGTACGGAGATCGAGGGCCAGTCGGCGGTACATCTGGGCGACGTTGAAGCCCTCGGCGGCCGGGTCGGTCCCGGGGGCCGGGCGGTAGTGGTCGGGCACCGGCAGCTCGCGGAAGGTACCGTCCGAGGCGTCCGTACCGAGCAGGCGCAGTTCGCCGATCTGGATGCCCGCCGGTCCGCCCGCGCCGGTGGAGACGATGGCCAAGTCGCCCTCGGTACCGGTGATTTCCAGCCGGGTGCGGCCCTCGGTGGTCTTGGCGTCGTGGATGTGGGCCGAGACGACGACTCCGCTGTCGAAGGTCGCGTCGAGCAGGAGGTGGTCGGGGCTGGTCGCCTCGACGACCTCACCGGTCTCGGCGATGGTGCAGACGGGGTGCTGGACGGACAAGGTGGCCGACAGCTCGCTGATGTCGCCCAGCAGGTGCCGCAGCGCGTCCAGCGTGTGCCCGCCCGCGACTTCGAGGGTCCCGGCCCCGTTGTGGCGGTCCAGGGTGTACGCGGCCCAGGCGGGGATCCGGCCCCCGGCGCCCTTGCCGCGGGCGGCGTACACCGTGGCCGAGGTGACCCGGCCCAGCCGGCCCTCGGCGATCAGGTCGCGGGCGTAGGCGAGGGCCGGGGCGTACCGGGCCTGAAGTCCGATCGCGTGGTGCACGCCCGCGCCGTGCGCCGACTTCGTGAGGAGGTCGGCCTCCTCGGTGCTGCGGGCCAGTGGCCACTCGCAGTACACATGCTTGCCTGCTGCCAGTGCGGCCTCGACCAGTTCGGCGTGTGCGGGAACCTTCACGGTGATCACGACCAGGTCCACCTCGGGATGTTCGGCGAGCTGCCTGGCGTCGGTGAACGCGTGGGCGGCCCCGAACTGCCGCGCCGCCGCCTCGGCGCTCTCCGTACGGCTGGTGCCCACGGCCGTGAGCTCGTACTCCGGTAGTGCTTCGAGCGCCGGGACGTGGGCCCGAGCGGCCCAGCCGCGGTCGGGGCTCGCTCCGATGATGCCCACCCGGATCTGCTTCGGTTCCATGCCTGACCCCCAGCCATAAGCGGACAGATCTTGTCCGATTGGAGACCCTAGCTAACCGGACAGCCTTGGTCCAGTTATCGCTAGGATCAGCGCATGAGCCAACCGAGCAGCAGCGCAGTGGACCGCCTCCTGGTCGACGCGGCGGGGCGGCGCCCGCGTGCCGATGCGCGGCGCAACGTCGAGCGGCTGGTGGAGGCGGCCCGGGGCGCGGTCGCCGAGGTCGGCGTCGGTGTCTCGGCGCACGAGATCGCGCGCCGGGCAGGCGTGGGTGTCGGCACCTTCTACCGGCGCATCCCCTCCCTGGAAGTGCTCCTCCAGGCAGTGCTCGAAGAGGTCCTCGACGAGATCGCGGACGTTGCCGACCGAGCCGTGGCGGACCCGGATGCCTGGAATGGGCTGCACATCTTCGCGGCGGCGTATGTGCGGCTCCGCACCGAGAGTTGCGGCATCAGCGAGGCGCTCGGCGGTGCCTGCGGAGACGCTCTCGCCCCGCGACTGGCGGATCTGCGGGAACGGATCCGGCATCTCGTGGAGCGCGCCCAGTCGGCCGGTGCCATGCGTACGGACATCGCGTGGCAGGACGTCGCGTTCTTGTTCGCCGCTGCCGCGACGGAGGAGCGCACGCTGGGGCTGCGGGCCGGGGAGCAGCAATGGGAGCGCAACCTCCAGATCGTCCTCGACGGGCTGCGTCCGGCACGGTCCAGCACGCTGCCCGGCACTCCGCCGGCCTGAGCCCGCCGTCGGCACAGGCGAGCGCGGCGTTCCTGGTCCGGTGGCCCGGCAGCCGGACGCCGGGCAGCCGGAATTCCGGGTGACGGCTGCCCAGCCATGTGATTGAGTGCCGATCATGATTTCGGCGACGTTGACGCTCTCCCCGCCGGCCGCGTAAGGCGGGCGGCCACGTACGGCGCCGCGTCGGACACGACTGTCCGGCGCGGGGGTCGGTGGTGCCCGCGGACGGGACCACCCTTCACCCCTCCTTACGCGGAGCGCATTCGTGCCGACTTCTTCTTCCGGCCTGCCCGTCGGGCGTGGCCTGCTCTTCCTCGCCGCTGCCGGTGCCACCTGGGGCACCACGGGCGCGGCCGTCGATCTCGTCTACTCCTCCAGTGAACTGGGCCCTCTCGCGGTGTCCTTCTGGCGCTACGTCAGCGGACTGGCGCTGTTGTTCGTGGGCCGCGCCGTGCTGCTGCCACTGCGTCCGCGCGGCGCGGCCGAGGTGCCGCGGCTGCGCCCTGTGCTGCCCCGTTCCCGGTTCGCGCTGCGGCTGGCGACCGGGCTGTGCCTGGCTGTGTTCCAGACCGCCTACTTCGCCGCCGTACCGGCCACGGGAGTGGCTGTCGCGACGATCGTGACGCTGGGCGCGGCGCCGGTGTTCGTGGCGCTCGGTGCCTGGCTCGCGCTGCGGGAACGGCTCGGCCGGGGCGGGGTGTGTGCCGTCGCCGCGGCGCTGACCGGGCTCGCCGTACTGGTGCTGGGCGACGGGAGCGGTGGGGTGCGGCTCGGCGGCGTCGCCCTCGCGCTGCTGGCCGCGGCGGGGTTCGCGGTCTCGGTGGTGCTGGCCCGGTGGGTCGGCAGTGCGGGCCTGCAGGAGAGTTCCTTCACCCTCACAGCCTGGTCGTTCGGGGTCGGCGCCGTTGTGCTGCTGCCCTTCGCGGTGGCCGAGGGCATGCTGCCGGGCTCCGGCGAACTGGGGCGAGTTGTGCTGCTGATGCTGTATGTGGGGGCGGTGCCCACGGCGTTGGCGTATCCGCTGTACTTCGCCGGTGCCGCCGTCGTACGGGCCGCCACGGCTTCGGTGGTCATGCTGATCGAGCCGGTCAGCGCCGCAGTGCTGGCCGTCGGGCTGCTCGGGGAGCGGCTGACGCTGCCCATGCTCCTGGGCACGCTGGTGCTGCTGACGGCTGTGATGTTCCTGACTCGTGCCGAGGCGGCCGGGACCGCTTAAGCTCCCGGAAATGGACCAGCTGGCAAAGATTCTCGAAGCTGCCGCGGGGGGCGAATTCCCGCCCCCCGACGGTGGATTGACCGTACTGCCGCAGCCCTCGCCCCGCGACGCGGGCGTGCTCGCACTGACCGGACACGCGGTCGTCTTCGCCGACCTGCCGGCTGAGTGGATACGCCGCCACCTGCCGCCGGGCGACCTCGGCGCTCCGCTCGCGCCGCCGTTCCTGACCGCGCTGTGTGCTCGTACCGGTAGGTGGGCGGAGACCCACGACGTGCTGCTCGCCCTCCCGCCGGGTGCCGGCGCCGCCGCGTACGACGCGGGCCTCGTCAGTGAGTTGGAGGAGACCTCGGATCAGTCGCATCCGCGGGTGAGAAGAGCTCTGGCACACCGTTCGGACGTCCGGGTGTGGACGGCGGCCGGCGGCACGGTGGTGACCGGGCGCGGTGTGGCGGACCGCTGGGAGGTGTCCGTAGAAGTTGAACAGGCGGCGCGCGGCACCGGTCTGGGCCGCGCGCTGGCCGCCGCCGCACGGGCACTGGTGCCCCGGGACGAGACCCTGTGGGCGCAGGTGGCGCCGGGAAACGCGGCGAGTCTGCGGGCGTTCCTCGCGGCGGGGTTCACCCCGATCGGCGCGGAGGTCCTGCTCTCCCGGGCGGACCCCGCACACTGAGCCGCGGGTCAGCCCGTGGGCACCGGCAGCCAGGGAAGTTCGACCCAGACGGTCTTACCGCCGTCGGGCGCGGGCGTGATACGCATCCGGCCGCCGGACTCGGCGGTCAGCGTACGGATGATCAGCAGTCCGCGCCCGTTGTCCTGCTGCACGGCGGCCGGGAGCCGACGGGGTCGGCCCGGATGACTGTCGGTGACGCCCAGGCACAGCCGTTCGGCGCCCTCCAGACGCAGGTCGACGGTGAAGGTCGGCGACCGGCCGGAAGTGTGCTGTACGGCGTTGGTGGCGAGTTCGGAGACGATCAGACGCAGCGCGTCCATGGCGTCCGCGTCCTCGGGCAGCCCCCAGGCCCGGAGCGCCTCGGTGACATGTCTGCGGGCGGCGGTGACGGAAGCCGGCGCGCTCGGCAGGGTGATCGTCGCTTCCTGGTGGTCTGCCATGGCGAGGCCGTCCCTTTCCCGGGGCCGTTGGCTCCTCCGTCGCGCGGCAGCGGGCCGGCGCTCCGCCGCTCGTGGAGACGGAGAGCGTCCCGGACAGCCGCTGCGCGACAGAGTGCCACTCCTCGCCGCGCCGTGCGGGCGATCCCCCTGCTTGCACGGAGTTCTGTCGCCCGAAGCGGTGAACTCTGCGAGCCAACGGTGAATTCCGCCTCGGCCAGGACGTATCGGGTCCGCGCAACGCGCCGGCCGGGGCCGGTGGAGGGCCCGGAAGACCGGCGTTCGCGCACCCGCCGATCAGCCGGTGGCTCACAGCCGCCGTCCCGCGCACAAGACGTCCCGGGCGAGCGGTCCGGCCTCGGGGTCAGACGTGGGGTGCTGTCGCGATCACGGTGTTCGCCGCGTGGGCGAGGCGCGTCTCGTCGAGGTCGCCGCGGGCGGTCAGCCGGAGCCGGGAGATGCCGTCGGGGACGGACGGGGGCCGGAAGCAGCCGACGTGGATGCCGGCGGCCCGGCAGTCGGCGGCCCAGCGGACCGCGGCTTGCGGGGAGGGAGCGCGTACCGAGACGACCGCGGCGTCCGGGCGGGTGGCGTCGAGGCCGGCGGCGGTCAGCCGGGCGTGCAGTTCGGTGGCGACGGCGCGGGTGTGGGCCGCACGTCCGGGCTCGCGGCGCAGCAGCCGCAGGGCACCGAGCGCGGCACCGGCTGCCGCGGGCGCCAGTCCGGTGTCGAAGATGAAGGTCCGCGCGGTGTTGACCAGATGCGCGATGACATGCGCGGGCCCCAGGACGGCGCCGCCCTGACTGCCCAGCGACTTGGACAGGGTGACCGTCACGACGGTGCCCGGAGTGCCCGCGAGCCCCGCCGCGTACGGCGCGCCCCGGCCGCCGTCGCCGAGCACGCCGAGGCCGTGTGCGTCGTCGACGAGCAGCCCGGCGCCCGCCTCGGCGCAGACGGGGGCGAGCGCGGCCAGCGGTGCCGCGTCGCCGTCGACGGAGAAGACGGAGTCGGTGACGACGACTGCCGGTCCGTCTTCCTTGTGCGCTTCCAGTTCCTTGGCCACGGCCTCCGGGTCGGCGTGCGCGGCGACGGCCGTCCGGGCGCGGGAGAGGCGGCAGCCGTCGATCAGCGAGGCGTGGTTGTGGGCGTCGGAGACGAGGAGCCCGCCGCCGCCCGGCGCGTTGGTCAGCGCGGTGACCGCGGCCAGGTTGGCGGCGTATCCGGAGGACAGTGCTAGGGCCGCCTCGAAGCCGCAGAACGCGGCCAGCTCCGCCTCCAGCCGGGCGTGGAGTTCGGTGGAGCCGGTCACCAGGCGGGAGCCGCTCGCCCCGGCGCCCCAGCGCCGGGCGGCCTCGACGGCGGCGGAGACCACCTCCGGGTGCCGGGAGAGACCGAGGTAGTCGTTGCCGGCCAGATCGAGCAGCGGGGAGTCGGCGGGGCGGGGCGCGAGCGTGCGCAGCAGCCCGGCGGCGCGGCGGGTCTCCAGCGCCTCGGCAGTCCACGCGAAGGGGTCCTGGGACATGGGGGCTCTCTTCGTCACCCGGCCTCGAAGGTCGGCTGGGGTTCGGCTGAGGTTTGTAGGCAGTCAATAGAACCTAACGTGCCATGCCGAAGGTCGACGTGTGACAACATCCACACCTCGCTCAAGCGGTCTTGTAGGCTTCCTCCATTACCCAGCACGGTCGCATGGGCAAGGATCGTGCCCATGGACGACCTGCTGAACTCACTGGTGACCAAGGGGCTCCGCGGCGAGACACCCACCCGGGACGAAGCACTTGCGGTGCTGCGGACCACCGATGACGACCTGCTCGATGTGGTGGCGGCCGCCGGAAAGGTGCGCCGCCGGTGGTTCGGGAAGCGGGTGAAACTCAACTATCTGGTGAACCTCAAGTCCGGGCTGTGTCCCGAGGACTGCTCGTACTGTTCGCAGCGGCTCGGTTCCGAGGCCGGCATTCTCAAGTACACCTGGCTCAAGCCCGAGGAGGCGGCGGACGCCGCGGCGGCGGGCGTGCAGGGCGGCGCCAAGCGGGTCTGCGTGGTGGCCAGCGGGCGCGGTCCCACCGACCGTGACATCGACCGGGTCTCCCGGACGATCGAGGCCATCAAGGACCGGAACGAGGGCGTCGAGGTGTGCGCCTGTCTCGGCCTGCTCTCCGAAGGGCAGGCGGAGCGGCTGCGCGAGGCCGGGGCCGACGCCTACAACCACAACCTCAACACGTCCGAGGCCACCTACGGCGACATCTGCACCACGCACACGTACGACGACCGGGTGGAGACCGTCAAGCAGGCGCGGGGCGCCGGGCTTTCGCCCTGCTCCGGGCTGATCGCGGGGATGGGCGAGACGGACGAGGACCTGGTCGACGTGGCCTTCTCGCTGCGGGAGCTGGACGCGGACTCGGTGCCGGTCAACTTCCTGCTGCCGTTCGAGGGCACGCCGCTGGCCGACAACTGGAATCTGACGCCGCAGCGCGCGCTGCGCATCCTGGCGATGGTGCGGTTCGTCTGCCCGGACGTGGAGGTGCGGCTGGCGGCCGGGCGCGAGGTGCATCTGCGCTCGCTCCAGCCGTTGGCGCTGCACCTGGCCAACTCCCTCTTCCTGGGCGACTACCTCACCAGTGAGGGCCAGGCGGGCAAGGCCGATCTGGAGATGATCGCCGACTCGGGCTTCGAGGTGGAGGGGACCGGCACCACAACGCTGCCCGAGCACCGGCGCGAGGAGTCGCCGGGCAGCCCCCGTGAGCGGGTTGCCGTGCGGCGGCGCGGGGCGGGGACGGAGCTGCCGCCCAATGCCTGAGAGCACGACCGAGATGCCTGTGCCCGAGAGCACAACCGACATGCCCGGGTGCACAACCGGCGCACTTCTCGCGCTTGACCGGCAGCACGTGTGGCACCCGTACGCACCGATGCCGGGGACGAGCGACCCGCTGGTGGTGGAGTCCGCAGCGGGCGTACGGCTGCGGCTGGCCGAACCCGCGTACGGGCAGCGTGAGCTGGTCGACGGCATGTCGTCCTGGTGGTCGGCGATCCACGGCTACAACCACCCGGTGCTGAACGAGGCGGCGCGCGAGCAGCTGGGCCGGATGAGCCATGTGATGTTCGGCGGGCTCACCCACGAGCCCGCCGTACGGCTGGCCGCGCGGCTCGCCGAGGTGTCACCCGGCGACCTGGAACATGTCTTCCTGTCCGACTCGGGCTCGGTCGCGGTCGAGGTGGCCGTCAAGATGTGCCTCCAGCACTGGCGTTCGCTGGGCCGCCCGGAGAAGCGGCGGCTGCTGACCTGGCGGGGCGGCTACCACGGGGACACCTGGCAGCCGATGTCGGTGTGCGACCCGGAGGGCGGTATGCACCACTTGTGGTCGGGTGCGCTGCCCGTGCAGGTGTTCGCCGACGCCCCGCCTTCGGGCTTCGCCACGGAGCCCGACGAGGAGTACCTCGCGCATCTGCACAAGACGGTGGAGCAGCACGCGCACGAGCTGGCCGCCGTCATCGTGGAACCGGTGGTGCAGGGCGCAGGCGGGATGCGGTTCCACTCCCCCGCGTATGTGCGGGCGCTGCGCGAGGCGTGCGACGAGCACGGTGTGCTGCTGGTGCTGGACGAGATCGCCACCGGTTTCGGCCGTACGGGAGAGCTGTTCGCGGCGCAGCACGCCGGTGTCACCCCGGATGTGATGTGCGTCGGCAAGGCGCTGACCGGCGGATACGTGTCGATGGCGGCGACGTTGTGCACACCGCGTGTGGCGGCGGGGATCGCACGCGGCTCGGTGCCGGTGCTGGCGCACGGCCCGACGTTCATGGGCAATCCGCTGGCCTCCGCGATCGCGGGCGCCTCGCTGGACCTGCTGCTCTCCCAGGACTGGCAGGCCGAGGTACGCCGGGTCGGTGACGGCCTGCGCGCCGGACTGGCCGGGGCCGCGGAGCTGCCGGGCGTACGGGAGGTGAGCGTGCTGGGCGCGATCGGTGTCGTACGCCTCGACCACCAGGTGGACCTCGCCGCAGCGACGCGCGCCGCCGTGGCGGCCGGGGTGTGGCTGCGGCCGTTCCGCGACATGGTGTACGCGATGCCGCCCTACGTCACCGACGACGCGGATGTCGCACGGATCGCCGCCGCGATGTGCGCGGCGGCACGGGAGGGCTGAGATGCGCGGCGCATCCGAAGTGCCGGGGCCCCGGGGCGTGCTGTGCGTCTCCGGAGCGGGGACGGAGATCGGCAAGACGGTGACCACGGCCGCGGTGGCGGCCTGCGCGCTGCGCGCCGGCCGTTCGGTGGCCGTACTCAAACCCGCCCAGACGGGGGTGGCCGCCGGGGAGCCGGGCGATGTGGCGGAAGTGCTGCGGCTGGCCGGTGCCGACGCGGCGGTGCCGGGTGCGGTGACGGGTGCCGAACTGGCGCGGTATCCGGAACCGTTGGCGCCGGAGACGGCGGCCCGGCGCGCTGGACTGCCGTATGTGTCGGCGCACCAGGTCGCGGAGGCGGCCGAGAAGCTGGCCGCCTCGCACGACCTGGTGCTGGTCGAGGGCGCGGGCGGGCTGCTGGTGCGGTTCGACGACGAGGGCTCGACACTGGCGGACGCCGCCCGGTTGCTGGCCGCGCCGGTGCTGGTCGTCGTCCAGGCGGGGCTGGGCACGCTGAACACGGCGACACTGACGGCCGAGGCCCTGCGGGCCCGGCGGGTGGAGTGTGCGGGCACCGTGATCGGCAGCATGCCCGCCGCCCCCGGACTCGCGGAGCGCTGCAACATCGCGGACCTGCCGCGGTACTCGGGGCTACCGCTGCTGGGAGCGGTGCCCGAAGGCGCCGGGGCACTGCCACCGCCGCGCTTTTCCGCTGCGGCACCCGGCTGGCTGGCGCCTGCGTTGGGAGGCAACCGTTGAGGGGGTGCCCCTTGCCCGATCCCGCGGGCTGCGGGTGCATTGTGGCTGGTCGCGCAGTTCCCCGCGCCCCTTACAGGGCGCGTGTCCCCTGCTGTGCTTGGGCAGTCTGCTCCCCCAAGCTCTTCGAGCAGGGGGTACCCCCAGGGCGCAGGGTGGGCAAGCGCAGCCCCCCATGCCGGGTACGCAAGATGTGGGACGCGGCCTAGGATCAGGGCGTCGGCGCGTCAGCGCAACGCGGCGTCATCCAGGGAGGGTTGGCATGACGGAGCCCGCAAAACCATTCCGTTTCGGTGTCAACATGGTGAGTTTCGGCTCGGGCGACGAGTTCCGGCAGCGCTGCCGCCGGGCCGAGGAGCAGGGGTACGACGTCATTCACGTCCCCGACCATCTGGGCATGTGCGCGCCGTTCCCGGCGCTCGCGGCCGCCGCCGAGGTGACCGAGCGGCCCGCGCTGGGCACCTTCGTGCTCAACGCCGGGTTCTGGAACCCCGCGCTGCTGGCCCGCGAGGTGGCCACCGTCGACCAGTTGTCGGGCGGCCGGTTCGAGCTGGGGCTGGGCGCGGGCTATGTGAAGGCCGAGCACGACAAGGCCGGGCTGCCGTGGGCCTCGCCGGGCGGCCGGGTGGACCACCTGGAGCACACCGTCGCGGAGCTGACCCGGCTGCTGGCCGACCCCGAGCACGCGCCCCGCCCCGTACAGCAGCCGGTGCCGCTGCTGATCGGCGGCAACGGTGACCGCGTACTGAAGCTGGCGGCCCGCACTGCCGAGGTGGCCGCCTTCACCGGCGGGCGGCAAGTGCCGGGCGGGCCCGAGGGCGCCATGGAGCTGATCACCCCCGCGGAGCTGGAGGAGCGGACCAGAGCGCTCCGCACCTTCGCCGAGGACAGGGCCGAACCGCCCGAGCTGAACTACCTCATCCAGTACGTCGCCCAGACCTCCGACCCCGGCGAGGCGCTGGAGAGCCTGCGCCCGTACGGGCCGCGGATGAGCGACGAGGAGCTGCTGGAGCACCCGGCGCTCCTGCTGGGCTCCCCCAAGGAGATGGCCGAGCGGCTGCGCGCCCATCGGGACCGGTTCGGGTTCTCGTACCTCACCGTCCTCGACCCCTACATGGACGCGTTCGCTCCGGTGGTGGAGGAACTGCACGGCAGCTGAGCCGGCACCGCGGCCGCGGCTCACCAGACGAAACAGCGTGGCGGGGGCAGCGCGGGCCGTGCTGGGATGCGGCCATGAGCGATCTTCGGATACGGGCCGCGGGCGAGCGGGACATCGACCGGGTACTGGCGTTCTGGCGGGACGCGGCCGAGGGCACCAGCGTCAGTGACGACCGGGACGGGGTCGGCCGGCTGCTCGCCCGTGACCCGGAAGCCCTGCTGCTGGCCGAACGGGACGGACAGCTGGTCGGCACCGTCATCGCAGGGTGGGACGGATGGCGCTGCTCCCTCTACCGGCTCGCGGTGCTGCCCTCCCAACGGCGGCAGGGCGTCTCCCGCGCACTGCTGGCCGCCGCGGAGGAGCGCTTCGCGGAGCTCGGCGGGCGCCGCGGCGATGCGATGGTGTTGGACGAGAACGAGCAGGCACACCGGGCATGGGAGGCCGCCGGTTACGCTCCGCAACCCCAATGGAGTCGTTGGGTCAAGACACTCACTCTCTGAGCTCCTCGCGGCGCACGCTGCACCTGCGTTGGGAACCGGCCCACCGCCCGTCCCGTTTACGCTGTATATCGCCGGGCCCGCATTCCCGCAGGTCCGGCGCGGCCATCGAATCCGAAAGGTGTGAGCGTCCGCCCATGGGCGACCCTCCCAGTAGCAGCTACCGACACCGCGCGTCCCGACGCCCCTTGTCCCACGATGGGAAGGAGGTGAAGGGCCGATGACGGAAGTCCTGCTGCTGTTCGTGGCACTGCTGTTGTCAGTGGCCTGCGGTGGCTTCGTGGCGGCGGAGTTCTCCCTGACGACCGTCGAGCGCAGCGAACTGGAGCGGGCCGAGCAGCGCGGCGACCGGCGTGCCAAGAGCGCGCTGGCGGCCGTACGGTCCCTCACCTTCCAGCTCTCCGGGGCGCAGCTGGGCATCACGGTCACCAACCTGATCGTCGGCATGCTCGCCGAGCCGTCCATCGCGAAGCTGATCGCCGGACCGCTGCGCTCGATGGGCGTACCGTCCTCGGCGTCCTCGTCCGTCGCGCTGGTGCTCGGCACGGGGTTCTCGACAGTCGTGCTGATGGTGATCGGTGAGCTGGTGCCCAAGAACTGGGCGATCTCCAAACCGCTGCCCGTGGCCCGGGCGGTGGCGACCCCGCAGCGGGTCTTCTCGGCGTCCTTCCGCCCGCTGATCCGCCACCTGAACAACACGGCCAACCGGGTGCTGCTGCGGATGGGGCTCGAACCCACCGAGGAGCTGGCCTCGGCCCGCTCGCCGCAGGAGCTGGTGGCGCTGGCGCGGCACTCCGCCAAGGAGGGCGCGCTGGAGGAGGACACGGCCGATCTGTTCGTCCGCACCCTGCATCTGGCGGAGCTGACGGCGGAGAACGTGATGACGCCGCGCGTGCAGGTCACCTCGCTGGAGGTGGAGGCCACGGTGGAGGACGTCGCCAATGCCACCCGCGCCACGGGACTGTCCCGCTTCCCCGTCTACCGGGGGAACCTGGACACCGTCGTCGGCATTGTGCGGATCAAGGACGTGCTGGCGGTGCCCGCCGCCGACCGGCGACTGCGCCCGGTGACCGATCTGATGCGTGAGCCGCTGCTGGTGCCCGAGTCGCTGACCGTGGACCGGCTGCTGGACCAGCTCTCGGGCGGGGACCGCAGCATCGCGGTCGTCATCGACGAGTACGGCGGCACGGCCGGCGTCGTCACCCTGGAGGACATCATCGAGGAGGTCGTCGGCGAGGTCCGCGACGAGCACGACCCGCTGGAGGCACCCGATCTGGCACCCGCGGGACACGACGCGGAGGGCCGGCGCATCTACGTCGCGGACGGCGCCGCCCGCACCGACCAGTTGCAGACCATAGGGCTGCGCGCCCCGGAAGGCCCGTACGAGACGCTCGCCGGACTGATCGCCACCGAGCTGGGACGTATCCCGGCCGCCGGTGACACGCTCTCGGTCGTCGGCTGGCAGCTCGAGGTCATGGACGCGACCGGGCGGCGTGCCGCGCAGGTGCGGCTGTACGGGCCGAAGCCGGGCGACGACCCGGCCGAGGCCGAGGCCGCCGACCGGGGGGAGGCGCGCCGATGACCGCGATCCAGCTCTTCATCGGGCTGCTGACCCTGGTGCTCAACGCGTTCTTCGTCGGCGCCGAGTTCGCGCTGATCTCGGTGCGGCGCGCACAGATCGAACCGCTCGCCGAGGACGGCGACAAGAAGGCCCGCAAGGTGCTGTGGGGCCTGGAGCACGTGGCGCAGATCCTGGCCGCGGCACAGCTCGGCATCACGCTGTGCACGCTGGTGCTCGGTGTCGTCGCGGAGCCGGCCATCGCGCACCTGCTGGAGCCGGTCTTCCACGCGATGGGCGTGGCGGACGGTGTGGCGCACGGCATCTCCTTCGTGATCGCGCTGTCGCTGGCCACGTACCTGCACATGCTGCTGGGCGAGATGGTGCCGAAGAACATCGCGCTGGCCGGCCCTGAGCGGGCCGCTCTGCTGCTGGGCCCGCCGCTGGTGTGGCTGACCAGGGCACTGCGCCCGGTGATCTT
Source organism: Streptomyces sp. CA-250714 (assembly GCF_050936705.1). Lineage (NCBI taxonomy): Bacteria > Bacillati > Actinomycetota > Actinomycetes > Kitasatosporales > Streptomycetaceae > Streptomyces > Streptomyces sp. CA-250714. Next base: position 793,023 of record NZ_JBNJMI010000002.1, read on the forward strand.
CACGGTGAACTCGTTCGCCAACGCGCTGCTCAAGCTGATCCGGGTCCAGCCCAGGAGCGAGGTCGAGGCCGCGTTCTCGGACGACGACCTGGCGCAGATGGTCGCCGACTCCAGTGAGGCGGGGCTGCTGGACGACCGTTCGACCGAGCGGCTCCGGGACGCGCTGGAGCTGGGCAGACGACCGATCGGCGATGTGGCGCAGCCACTGCACAAGGTGGTGACGGCGGGCCGTGGCGTGACGCCCGAGGGCCTGGAGAACCTCTCGGCCCGGTCCGGGTTCTCCCGCTTCCCCGTGGTGGACGACGACGGGCGGGTGCTGGGCTATCTGCACGTCAAGGACGCGCTGGACGCCTCCCCCCGGGAAGCGCCGTTCCCGCTGACGGCGATGCGCCCCATCGCCCGGGTACGGGCCTCGCTGCCGCTGGACGACGTGCTGGGCGCGATGCGCTCCAGCGGCACCCACCTGGCAGCCGTCACCGGCCCGGACGGGCGGGCGACGGGAGTGGTGACGATGGAGGACGTACTGCGGGAGCTGATGGGGCAGGCGTAGCCCGCCCGGCCTGCGGTTGAGGGGCCGGTTGCCCCGAGGGCGAGAGATCGTTGCTCGGGGCAACGGGCTACCATGAGCCACCGTGACCAGTGCCGCTTTCGCCTCGCCCGCGGAATCCACCCAACCGCCCGCCGCCTTCCGCTCGTTCGTCGCCCTGGGCGACTCGTTCACCGAGGGCATGTCGGATCTGCTGCCGGACGGTGGCTACCGCGGCTGGGCCGATCTGCTGGCAGCCCGCCTGGCGGCCTTGGAGCCCGGATTCCGGTACGCGAACCTCGCGGTGCGCGGCAAGCTCATCGGGCAGATCGCCGCTGACCAGGTGGCGCCCGCGGCGGCGATGAAGGCCGATCTGGTGACGCTGGTGGGCGGGCTCAACGACGTACTGCGGCCGGGCTGCGACACCGCGCGGGTGTGCGCACTGCTGGAGGAGTCCGTCGCCACGCTGGCGCCCGCCTGCGGCACGCTGGTACTGATGCGCAGTCCCGGGCGGCGCGGCCCGGTGCTGGAGCGCTACCGCGCCCGGATGGAGCAGCTGTTCGACTTCATCGACGAGCTGGCCGCGCGGCACGGCGCCGTGGTGGTGGACCTCTTCACCTCGGAGGCGCTGGGCGACCCGCGGATGTGGGCCGACGACCGGCTGCACCTGACCGCGGAGGGGCACCGCCGGGTGGCCGAGGCCGTCTGGCAGCGCCTCGGCCTGCCGCCGGAGGCCGACTGGAACGCGCCACTACCGCCCGCCGGCCCACCCTCCTGGCCCGCACGCCGCGCAGCGGATCTGCGGTTTGCCCGCGTCCACCTGCTGCCCTGGATCGGCCGGCGACTCACCGGCCGCTCCTCGGGCGACGGCCGCTCCCCCAAACGCCCGGAGCTCGCCCCGCTGTCGTGCGACCGTTAGGGGCCCGAACATCGCGCGTGCCCCGCATGGGGGCTGCGCTTGCCAGCCCTGCGCCTCTGGCGCAGACCTCCCAAGCGCAGCAGGGGGTGTGCGCCCCGAAGGGGCGCGGGGAACTGCGCGCGCAACCAGGACGCACCCCGCAGCCTGCGACGCACAGACAGGGGCACCCCCTCCCCAGCAGGCGCACGGCCCAGCCAGGTCCGCGGCATGGCCCAGCGCAGCGCCCCGTAGACTCGGGCGACGTGAGTGACAAGCCCCGCATCCCGAACGTCCTGGCGTCCCGCTACGCCTCCCCCGAGCTGGTCCGTATCTGGTCCCCCGAGTCGAAGATCGTGCTGGAGCGGCGGCTGTGGCTCGCCGTGCTGAAGGCACAGCAGGACCTGGGCATCACCGTGCCCGAGCAGGCGCTGGCGGACTACGAGCGGGTGGTCGAGGACGTCGACCTCGCCTCGATCGCGGAGCGAGAGAAGGTCACCCGGCACGATGTGAAGGCCCGCATCGAGGAGTTCAACGCGCTGGCCGGGCACGAGCAGGTGCACAAGGGCATGACCTCGCGCGATCTCACGGAGAACGTCGAGCAGCTCCAGATCCGGCTCTCGCTGGAGCTGGTGCGGGACCGTACGGTGGCACTGCTGCACCGGCTGGGCACGCTGGCGGGCGAGCACGCGGCGCTCGTGATGGCGGGGCGCTCGCACAACGTCGCGGCGCAGGCCACCACGCTGGGCAAGCGGTTCGCGACGGGCGCCGACGAGCTGCTGGTGGCCTTCGAGCGGCTGGAGGAGCTGCTGCGCCGTTACCCGCTGCGCGGCATCAAGGGACCGGTCGGCACCGCGCAGGACATGCTGGACCTGCTCGGCGGAGGACCCGAAGGCGCCGAGCGGCTGACCGACCTGGAGCGCAGGATCGCCAAGCACCTCGGTTTCGGCCGGGTGTTCACCTCCGTCGGGCAGGTGTATCCGCGCTCGCTGGACCACGAGGTGGTCACCGCGCTGGTGCAGCTGGCCGGCGCCCCCTCGTCGCTGGCCAAGACGATCCGGCTGATGGCGGGCCAGGAGCTGGTGACCGAGGGCTTCAAGGAGGGCCAGGTCGGCTCCTCGGCGATGCCGCACAAGATGAACACCCGCTCCTGCGAGCGCGTCAACGGCCTCATGGTGATCCTGCGCGGCTACGCCTCGATGGCGGGCGAGCTGGCCGGCGACCAGTGGAACGAGGGCGATGTGTCCTGCTCGGTGGTGCGGCGCGTGGCGCTGCCCGACGCGTTCTTCGCCTTCGACGGGATGCTGGAGACGTTCTTGACGGTGCTGGACGAGTTCGGTGCCTTCCCCGCCGTGGTGGCCCGCGAACTGGACCGCTATCTGCCGTTCCTGGCGACGACGAAGGTGCTGATGGGCGCCGTGCGCGCCGGGGTCGGCCGGGAGGTGGCGCACGAGGTGATCAAGGAGCACGCGGTGGCTTCCGCGCTGGCCATGCGCCAGGGCGCCGAGCACAACGAGCTGCTGGACCGGCTCGCGGCGGACTCCCGCATCCCGCTGGACCGCGCCGCGCTGGGTGAGCTGATGGCCGACCGGCTGGCGTTCACCGGCGCCGCGGCCGCGCAGACGGCGGAGGTCGTCAGCCGGGTGCGGGAGGTCGCCGAGCTGCACCCCGAGGCTGCCGCCTACCGGCCGGGGGCGATCCTCTGAGCCCCCGGTTCACCAAGGAGGAGCTGGAGGCGGCCCGCGACAAGCTGGTGCCCGACGTGGCCGCCGAGGGGCTGCGGGTGCTGTTCTGCGGCATCAACCCTGGGCTGCTCTCGGCTGCGACGGGCCACCACTTCGCCCGCCCCGGCAACCGTCCCCCAGACTCCGTCCGGGAGGTGCTGGCGGAGAAGGTGGCGCGGCTGCGGCCGAACTGGCTGGCGGTGCTGGGCATAACGGCCTACCGCGCGGCCTTCGACGAGCCCGCGGCGGCGGTGGGTCCGCAGCAGCGGCTGGTCGGCGGGGTGCCGGTGTGGCTGCTGCCCAACCCCAGCGGGCTCAACGCGCACTACGCGCCGCCCGCGCTGGCCGAGGAGTTCGGCAAGCTGCGGATGGCGGCGTCGGCCGAGGACTGAGCGCCGCGTCGGCCTCAGCCGAGGTCCGACGGTGCGCTGCTGCCCTGCTCCCCCACGGCGGCGAGGAGTTGCAGCGGTATCTCCTCGCTGCGGCGGGCCAGGCCGACGCCTATCCAGCGGCCTTCCACCGTCCATACGGTCAGTTCGGCGACCCGCCAGCACAGTGTGCGCTCGGGCTCGGGCAGCCGCACCCGCCCCTCGGCGGCGGCCAGCAGGTGCCCGCCGAGGTCGACGGTCCGCGGCTCGCCCCACTGCTGGGACAGCAGGACGACCAGCGCCTCGTGGTCGGCCCGTACTTCCCGCTCGGCCTCCAGGAGTTCGACCGGGTCGCCGTCCGGGTCCGGGTCCGCCGTGCGTAACTCGGCGACGCGCGCGCCGGGCTCGGTGTGCAGGCGGCCGATGGCGGTGAGGTGATGAGCGAGGTGCATGGGGACAGTCAACCTCCCGGCACTGACAGCCGGTTGAGCGGGCCCGCCGGTTCGGGGACGCAGCGGTCGGTTCCGCGGGGTACCCCGGCCGCTCGCCGTGATTCCCCGCAGCGGTTACGATCCGCCCCACACGCACAGGCAGGGAGGCGGAGCGTGAGCAGGCTGACCGGAAGAGACCCGTCCCTGCTGCGGCGGATAAATTCCACGGTCGTGCTGCGGGCGCTGCGCGGCACCACGACCCCGGCGGCGCTGACCCTCACCGAGCTGGTGCACGCCACCGAGCTGTCCCGGCCCACGGTCGAGGGCGTGGTCGAGGACCTGATCGAGGCGGGTCTGGTGGCCGAGGCCGCGGATGATCCGGTCCGGCCCGGCGGCGCGGCACGGCGCGGGCGTCCGGCGCGCAGATTCCGCTTCCGGGCCGAGGCGGGTCAGCTGCTGGGCCTGGAGATCGGCCCGCACCGGGTGGCGGCCGTCCTCTCGGACCTGACGGGCCGCCTCACCGGCTCCCTCACCCGGGAGGTCGACGAGGCTGCGGAGGCCGACGTACGGCTGGAGCGGATCCGCGGCACCGTCGCCGAGCTGCTGCGCAGAACCGGCACCGCACGGGACACGCTGCGCGCGGTCGGCGTCGGCACACCGGGCATCGTGGAAGCCGACGGGACGGTACGGCTGGGTACCGCGCTGCCCGGCTGGACGGGGCTCGCGCTGGGCGAGCGGCTGCGCCGGTCGTTCCGCTGCCCGGTGCTGGTGGAGAACGACGCGAACGCTGCGGTGCTGGCCGAGCACTGGAAGGGCGCGGCCCGCGGCGTGGACGACGTGGTGATGGTGCTCGCCGGGCTCAGCCCCGGCGCCGGTTCACTGATCGGCGGACGGCTGCACCGCGGCTTCGGCGGCGCGGCCGGGGAGATCGGGGCGCTGCACCTGCTGGGCAGGGAGGCCAGGCCGGAACGGCTGCTGTCCACGACGGACGAGCCGCTGCACCCGCTCGACGAGGCAGCGGTGGCCCGGGTGTTCGCCCGCGCCAGGGGCGGCGACGACCGCGCACGCCAGGCCATGGACCGCTTCCTGGCCCGGCTGGTGCACGATGTGGCAGCCCTGGTGCTGGCGCTGGATCCGGAACTACTGGTGGTCGGCGGCTGGGCCTCGGGCCTGGACGGCGTACTGGACCCACTACGCGCCGAGTTGGAGCGCTACTGCCTACGCCCACCCCGAGTAGCCCTCTCCCGACTGGGCGAGACAGCCGTGGCGACAGGAGCCCTACGAGTAGCCCTGGACCACGCGGAGAGCGAACTCTTCACCCTGGAAGAAACGGAACCCACCCGCACCTAGGACGTACCCGGCACCCGAGGGCTGCGCTTGCCAGCCCTGCGCCTCTGGCGCAGACCTCCCAAGCGCAGCGCAGGGGCACGGGACCGCGCCCCGTCAGGGGCGCGGGGAACTGCGCGCGCAACCACAACATGCCCGCAGACCGCAACGCGCAGGCAGGGGCAGCCTCCTCCCCGCACCAGGCGAGGGGCAACCTTCCTCAGCTGGCCAACAACGAGACCTCGTCGCTGTCACTGAACGAGAGCCGACACGTATCAGCGCGGTACGTGGCGACAGCCACAGCAGCGGTACGACCGTCGGAGACATACCGCGTCGTGACCACCAGAACCGGCGCACCGGGCAACCGATCGAGCCGACGCGCATCCTCCGCACGTGCCGAGCCCAGCTCCACCGTGCGGTCCTGCCCCGCGAGGTCGAGCCGGTGCAGCTCACGCAGCACCGCGCGGGCCCGCGCCGGTCCGTCCGGCTCGTCGTCCGCACCCGGCGGAAGTGCGGGAACCGAGGCGGCGGGAACGTACAGCACCTCGGCCGCCACCTGCTGGCCGCCGGTGGTGCGGCCGCGGCGCACCGCGTGCACTCCCACGTCGGCGGCCACGCCGAGCATGCGGGCCACGACTGCGGGGGCCGGGGCCTCCTCGTGATCCTCGGTCTGCCAGGCGTCGCCCGGCGCGCCGGGCCAGGTGTGGGGGCCGGCCTCGGAGCCGACGTCCACTCCCACACGCGGCGGCGCGACAGTGGTGCCGACGCCGCGGCGGCGCTGGAGGCGGCCTTCCAGTTCGAGCTGTTCCAGGGCCTGGCGGAGGGTCGCGCGGGCGACGCCGAAACGGGCGGCCAGTTCGCGTTCGTTCGGCAGGATCTCGCCGACCGCGAACTCGGAGTCGAGCGCGTCGGAGAGGACGGTCTTCAGGTGCCAGTACTTCGGCTCCGGCACCGTCTCCAGCTGCGTGGTCCCCACCCTTGCCTCCGCAATCCCCGTACGCCCAGCGGGCGGTGTGTGGCGGTGTTTTATGCGTCCTTGTTTTTTAAAGGACCTTGCGTATGCCTCCCTGACGATAGGACGGCCCCCACCCTTGGTCAAGACCAATGCCCCGCACCCAGCCTCTTGCTGAGCTGCGGCTGAGCTGGTTTGATCGATCATCGATCATCGATCAAACCACGATCAAATGCCGACCGGCCACCGACGCCCGGAGGACCCCATGGCTCGCCCCCGCACTCCCGCCTCCCGTCAGCGCGTCACCGTCGTCACCGGCGGCAGCCGGGGCATCGGCGCCGCCACGGCCCTGCGGCTCGCCAGGGACGGGCACCACGTGGGCATCGGTTACGCGGCGGACGAGGAGGCGGCAGCACGTACGGCGGCGGCGGTACGCGAGGCGGGCGGCGAAGCCGTCACCGTCCAGCTGGACACCAGTGAGGCGGACGGCGTCGACCGCCTCTTCGACACCGTGCGGGAAGCCCTCGGCCCGGTCACCGGCCTGGTCAACAACGCGGGCGTCTCAGGGCCGCTCGGCCGGTTCACCGAGACCTCGCCGGAGGTGATGCGCAGGGTCGTGGACGTCAATGTGACGGGTGCGCTGCTGTGCGCGCGGCGTGCGCTGCGGGAGATGTCGACCGCGTACGACGGACCCGGCGGCGCGATCGTGAACATCTCCTCCTCCGCCGCCACCCTCGGCTCCCCCGGCGAGTACGTGCACTACGCGGCGTCGAAGGCCGCTGTCGACGCCATGACGGTGGGCTTGGCGAAGGAGTTCACCGGCGAGGGCGTACGCGTCAACTGCGTCCAGCCCGGCTCCGTGCTGACCGAGATGCACGCCAGGATGGGCGACCCGGACCGGGCGTGGAAGAAGGCGGAGATCACTCCGGCCCGGCGCCCCGGCGAGCCGGAGGAGATCGCCGACGCCGTCGCCTGGCTGCTGTCCGACGAGGCGTCGTACGTCTCGGGCGCCGTGCTCAGGGTCGCGGGCGGCCTGTGAGGACGAGCCGTCCCCGGGTCACTCCCCGGCACTCTCCAGGTGGGCGAGCTTGTCCGGGTTCCGGATGAGATAGACGGCCTGGATGACGCCGTCGGCCACGTCCAGCGAGAAGACCACGTCCGGCCGCCCTTCGTAGGTCACCATCGCCGCCGGGCCGCCGTTGAGCTCCAGGAGCCGGAAACCGAACGCGGGGTCCTGCGCCCCCTGCGGGCCGACGGCGGCCAGGAAGCGGCTCACCTTGTCGGCGCCGAGGATGACGCGGCGCGGTGCCTTGGCCTTGCCCGCGCTGTCGGAGACCATCCGCACCTCCGGAGCCAGCACCGAGACCAGCCCCCGCACATCGCCTTCCACCGCGGCCTTCAAGAAGCGCTCGGTCAGATCGCGCTGGAGCTGGGGGTCGACCTCGAACCGCGGCTTGCGCTCCGCCACATGCCGCCGCGCGCGGCCCGCGAGCTGGCGCACGGCGGCCTCGCTGCGCTCCAGCGTCTCGGCGATCTCGCCGTACGGGAAGCCGAACGCCTCGCGCAGCACGAACACGGCGCGCTCCAGGGGCGAGAGGGATTCCAGCACCACGAGCATGGCCACCGAGACGGACTCGGTCAGCATCACCCGGTCCGCGCCGTCCTGCTGCTGGGCCGTCGCCGCCGGAACCAGGTCGGTGACCAGCGGCTCGGGCAGCCAGGAGCCGACGTACGTCTCGCGCCGGGCCTGCGCCTGGCGGAGCCGGTCGATGGCCAGCCGGGTGGTGACGCGGACGAGATAGCCGCGCGGCTCGCGCACCTGCCCGCGGTCGGCCGCCGACCAGCGCAGCCACGCCTCCTGCACCACGTCCTCGGCGTCGGCCACCCGGCCCAGCATCCGGTAGGCCACGCCGTCGAGCACCGGCCGGTGCTCCTCGAAGACCTCGGTCACATCAGCGGTCAGGTCAGCGGTCACGCTGCCATCATGCCACCGGGGCCGGAGCCGACGGCTACACGGGGCTTCCCTGAGCGGGCACCCGCTGACATCGTGTCAACAAGCCGCGGCAGAGTTCCCGCCCCCGCGCGGCCGCCGCGCAGCACCCGCAGTAACCGGAGGAGTGGTTCATGCCCGCCGTCTTCACCCCGCAGACGCCCGCCCGCGTCTCCGCCTCCGTCGTCGAGGTCTCACGCGCCGGGCAGCCGCCGTTCGAGGTCGTGTACGAGCGGCGCGGCTCCGGCGAGCCCATGCTGCTGCTGCACGGCATCGGCCACCACTGGCAGGCGTGGGAGCCCGTGTTGACCGTGCTCGCGGGCAGCTATGACGTGATCGCGCTCGACCTCCCCGGGTTCGGTGCCTCCCCGGGACTGCCCGACGGCATCTCCTACGGGCTGGAGAGCGTGGTGCCGCTGCTCGCCGAAATCTGTACGGAACTGGGCATCGAGCGCCCGCACGTGGTGGGCAACTCCCTGGGCGGGCTGCTGGCACTGGAGATGGGCCTGCACGGCTACGCCCGTTCGGTCACGGCGCTCTCCCCCGCCGGATTCTTCACCCGCCCCGAGCGGCTGTACGCGTTCACAGTGCTGCGCGGGATGCGGGCGGGGGCGCGGGCGCTGCCCGATCCGGTGCTGGGAGTGCTGGCCCGCACGGCAGTCGGCCGGGCAGCCCTGACCAGCACCATCTACGCCCGGCCCGGCCGGCGTTCGGCCGACGCCGTGGTTGCCGAGACCCGCGCGCTGCGGCAGGCCACCGGCTTCGCCCCGGTGCTGGCTCAGGGGCAGCGGCCCGGTGCGCTGTTCGAGGCGGATGTCCCCGGGATCCCGGTCACGATCGGTTGGGGCGATCGGGACCGGCTGCTCTTGCGTCGTCAGGGCGTACGCGCCAAGCGGGCGATCCCCGGCGCGCGGCTGGTACGGCTGCGTGGCTGCGGGCACGTGCCGATGAACGACGACCCCGCCACTGTTTCCCGCGTCATCGCGGATACCGCCCGCCGCGCGCCGGCCCCTCCTTTGTGCGCGTGAGGGGGTGCCCCTGCCCGAAGCCCGCGGACTGCCGGTTCGTTGTGGCTGGTGGGGGTACCTCCCGGCCGGAGGCTGGGGGAGCAGTTCCCCGCGCCCCTTCGGGGCGCAGCCCTCTCAGCTCAGCGCACCCTCGATGCGGAGCTCCAGCGCTCCCGCCTCGCTCACCCGTTCCGCGACCACGCCGTTCGGGTCCGGCGTGCCCGCCGGGTACGCGGCGCGTACGCGGGTGAGCCGGGCGACGGCCTGGTCGTACCGGCCGAGGTCCACCTCCAGCGCGGCAGCGCGCAGCTCCGCGCTCGTCGCCTCGTGCAACCCCGCCTCGCCGCAGGCGTGGAACGCGGTCACGGCGCGATCCGCGTACTCGATGCCCCGCGCGTAGCAGTCCAGCGCGACGGCGCCCTGCTCGCCGGGGACGGGCGCGGCGGGCACCGACACCGCCTCGATCAGCAGCTCGGCGGTCTGCCGGTGGGTGTGGCCCGTCTCCAGGCGCAGCCGGAGCCGCTGCTCCTCGTCCAGCTCCCCCTCCGGGTCGTCGAGCACCGCGGCGATCTCCTCCTGGGCCGCGTCCATGAAGCGCAGCGACTCCTCGACCGGCGCACCCGACTCCATCGCCAGCCAGGCCCGGGCGTGCAGCGTACGGATGACGGCGTGCTGGTCGCCCAGCGCCCGCCACAGCTTCTCGGCCCGCCCGTACAGCTCAGCGGCGACGGCGTACCGGTCGCAGGCACGGTGGGTGTCGGCGGCCAGATGGGTGACGACGGCGTGCCCGTTCGCGTCCTGCCATGGATGCGGCAGGTCGGCGGCGCGGCGCAGCAACCGGGCGGCGGCCTGGAGCTGTTCGGGGCGCGCGCATGACTGGCCGAGCCAGACGCAGGCCTGCACGATGCCCGGTTCGTCGGCGGCGTCCAGCAGTTCGCCCAGCGCTGCGACGAGGACGGCCGCCGCCTCGTCGGGCTGTTCGAGGGCGAGCACACAGCCGCCGAGGCGGAGCCTGGCGCGGGTGACCTCGGCACCGCCGTCGGAGGTCTGGAGCGCGTGCACGGCGTGCCGTAGGGATTCGGCCTCCTCGGCGAGCAGTCCCTGTGCGGCGTGCACGTCGGCGTGCATGAGGTGGAGGCGCGCGAGGTCGGCGGGGGTACGGTCGGCCGCGTCCGCCCGGTCCTGCAAGGCACCGCGCAGCACCTCGGCTGCCCGCTTGTGGTCGCCGGTCTCCATCAGCAGCCGGGCCAGAGCGAGTTCGGGCCCGGTGGCGGACCAGGGTCGGCCCGCCTCGTGGAAGAGGTCGGCGGCCTCGGCCAGCAGCTCGCCCGCGCGGACCGCGTCGCCGCGCTGGGCCGCCAGCCGTCCCCGGGTCTCGGTGGCCTCGGCGATCCGGGCGCGGACGGCGGGCTCGGAGCTGTCGGGCTGGGCGAGGGCGACCAGGTGTGCCAGCTCGGCGTCGAGCGCGTCGGCGGCCGGGCCCAGCGGGTCGCCGGCGGCGCCGTCCCCCTGCTCCGGCTCGGCCGCGTCCGCGCCGTCCGCGCTCGCCGCGCTGGCCGGGTTCGCCGCGTCGAAGGGCGTACCGCCGTTCCCTCCGTCGTCCTGGGCCCCGCCGAGGTCGTGGGCCCGTAGCCGGGCGCGGGTCAGCAGTACGGCGGTGGCGTGCCGGGTGCCGATGCGGCCCTCGGCGTGCAGATGCTCGGCCTCCGCGCACAGTGCGTCGACCGACTCGGGCGGTACCGCAGCGTCCTCGGGCGCGAAGGACGCGGCGAAGGCGGCGCGGGCCCGACAGGCGAGGGCCTCGCCCGGCAGCCCGGCACCGGCGAAGAGGCTCGCCGCCTCGGTGAAGCGCGCCGCGCCGGCCGCCGGATCGGTACGGGCCAGCTCCATGGCCCGGTGGTCGAGGAGTTCGGCCCGCTCCCCCTGGTCGAGTCGTACGCCGGTACGGGCGACGGCGTCTTCCGCGGCGGCCCACCGGGCTGCCGCTTCCGGGTGCCCGACGGCGCTCAGCTGCCGCGCCTCCTCCAGCAGCCGGTACGGATCCGCGGTTTCCGCCCCGCCCGCGGACGGTGCCGGTGGGAGCGCCACCGCGCCGACGCCCAGCGGAAGGTGCTCGACCAGCGGGGTCGCCGCGAGCCGGGCGCGGAGGGCCGCTCCGTGCAGTGTGGTGCCGGCGCGCCGGTCGAAACGGCCTGCTACATCCTGCGCCTGCGCGGCGGCGTACTCCAGGAGTGCGGCGGCGTCCCAGTCCCGTCCCGGGGGCCCGGGGACGGGGTCGGTGCCGTGGCCGAGTTCGCCGAGCCGCCGCATCAGCAGCGCTACGGCGGCCATCCACGCCTCATACCCCGGCGCGTCGTCCTGCGGCTCCCAACGCGTCCCGTCCTGCTCGGCGAGGATCTCCAGGCCACGTGGCTCGTTCCCGGTGCGGGCGCAGAACTCCACGTGCCGGGCGAGGGCGCCGCGCTCGACGGGCGCCTCCCGGACCAGCAGATAGCCGGCGAGGTGTCGGCCGCGGGCCTCCGCGACACGGCCGAGGCGCAGCAGCGGGGCCTGCGAAGCGGCCAGTACGTACGGCTGCCGACTGCCGCACGGGTACTCGCCGCGCAGCACCGGCTCCCACATCCGCAGCGCCGCCTCGTCCTCGGCGGCCCCGCTGCCCGGCGCCCGGACCTCCGCTTCCTCCGCGCGGGCGGCGTGTGCCCGGCCGCGCCAGGCCAGCTCGCAGCCCGCGCAGTCGGCGCTCCGGTCGCGTTCGGCCTCCAGCCAGTCGTCGTAGGCGCGGGCGGCGCGGGGCCGGTCGCCGAACCACTGGGCGGCCAGGAACTCGCGTGCGTACACGGCACGTTGGGACAGGCCGGCGTCGGCGTGGCTGCGGGCCATCAGGGTGAGCCACTCCTCCACGTCCGCCACGGGGGTCTCCGGGTCGGCGATCAGGTCCTCCACGACCCAGCGGAGGGACCACAGCAGTGCGAACGCGGTCTCGGCGTCGAAGGCTTCGGGGTCCTCGTCCCACAACCGCAGCGCCCGCGCGACGGGGGCCGGAGCGGTGCGGGCGGCCGAGCCGAAGGCGCGGCTGGCGGCCAGATGCAGCAGTGCCGCGCCCAGCGCGGCCCGCCCCTCGCGGGTGCCGGCCTCCGCGAGTGTCTCGGCCTCCGCGACCAGATCCGCCGCCCGGGCGACGCGCTCGGGACCGTGCGGCACCGCGCCCCACGCCCGGATGTCCGCACGGAGCTGGGCGGGCGTACGGCTGGTGGTCATCGGGCCTCCTGGGCCGGGGTGGAGCGGTCGGGCAGCATGCGGGTGGAGTTGTCCGTGAAGCGGCATCCTAGGGCGCCGGAAGCGGTCGGACACGCGGAGTCGGGGCGGCCCTCTTCTGTCCGGTGTGACACCGGTGTTCACTGAGGCTTCGTGTGTACGGCACACGGACGGGATACAGGTAACACAGGCAACAGCCGATGTATGGCGTCACAGCTGATGCCTGACGTAATGATGGACGTCTGCCCGGCTCCATGGTTGACGTCAGGCGTAGTGGCCGACGCCTGCGAGTCCGGCAGACGTTCCGACACCGCACGCTTCAAGGAGGCCCGCACATGGCACAAGGCGATCCGGCGACCGGCAGACCCCCCGCGCGGCGGGCAGTGCTGCGCGGCACGGTCGGCGCGGGCGCGGCGCTGTCGTTGCCGCTGCTCAGCGCCGCGGCACCGGCACAGGTGCGGCGCGGCCGTCCGGCAGCGGAGTGGGGAGTACAGGCCGGGGACGTGACAACGTCGTCCGGGCTGGTGTGGGTGCGTGCGGACCGTCGGGCGCGGATGGTGGTGGAGACCGCGGCCACCGAGTCCTTCCGTAACCCGAAACGGTGGTACGGCCCGATCGTGGGTCCCGACACCGATTTCACGGGGCGTACCGCGCTGCACGGGCTGCCGCCGGGTGAACAGATCCACTACCGGGTGACCCTGGCCGACCCCGACGACCCGCGGCGCACCGGCCAGCCCATCCACGGCACCTTCCGCACGGCGCCGGCCCGCAGGCAGGATGTGCGCTTCCTGTGGTCGGGTGACCTGGCGGGGCAGGGCTGGGGCATCAACCCGGACCGGGGCGGCTATCCGATCTTCGATCAGATGCGGAACCTGAATCCGGACTTCTTCCTCAACAGCGGCGACACCATCTACGCCGACGCGCCCATCCAGGAGCGCGTGGAGCTGCCGGGCGGCGGGGTGTGGCGGAACGTCACCACGGAGGAGAAGTCCAAGGTGGCCGAGACGCTGGCGGAGTTCCGCGGCAATTTCCGCTACAACCTGCTGGCCGAGAATCTGCGCCGGTTCAACGCGCAGGTCCCGTCGATCGTGCAGTGGGACGACCACGAGGTGCTCAACAACTGGTACCCCGGCGAGATCCTGGACGACGACCGGTACACCGAGAAGGACGTCTCCACACTGGCGGCACGCTCGCTGCGGGCCTTCGGCGAATACTTCCCCATCAGTACGCTGCCGCCCGAGGACGCGGACGGGCGCGTCTACCGCGTACTGCGGCACGGCCCACTGCTGGACGTCTTCGTCCTGGACATGCGCGCCTACCGGAACGCCAACTCGCCCGGCCGGCAGCCGGACGACGCCCAGGGCATCCTGGGCGAGCGGCAGCTGAAGTGGCTCAAGCGTGAGCTGTCGCGCTCGCGTGCGGTGTGGAAGGTGATCGCCTCGGACATGCCGCTGGGACTGGTCGTACCGGACGGCAAGACCGACTACGAGGCGGTCGCGCAGGGCGACCCGGGCGCCCCGCTCGGCCGGGAGTTGCAGATCGCGGAGCTGCTGCGGCACATCAAGCACCACCGGATCACCGGCACGGTGTGGTTCACCACGGATGTGCACCACACCTGTGCGCAGCGGTACGACCCCGACCGGGCGGCGTTCAAGGACTTCGCGCCGTTCTGGGAGTTCGTCTCCGGGCCGCTGAACGCGGGCGGGTTCGGCGCGCTGAAGCTGGACGGCACCTTCGGACCCGACCAGAAGTTCATCAAGGCCCCGACCCGTCCCAACACGCCGCCGACCGAGGGCGGGCAGTATTTCGGCCAGGTGGACATCGACGGCTCGACCGGTGAGATGACGGTGCGGCTGCGCGAGGAGAGCGGCGCGGTGCTGTTCACCAAGGTGCTGCAGCCGGGCCGGGTAGGGCAGTGACGCGGGCAGGGCAACAGCCGTGACCGCACAGGAGCCCGCGTTCAGCTACACACCCGTCGGCCGTACCGCGCACCGGGTGACGCCGCCCGGTTTCAGTCCGCTGTTCGTACGCACTCTGCTGGACACCGGCGAGGCCGCCTTCGCGGCGGCCTCGCGGGCCGTGCTGGAGTGGCGCATGCACCGTGCGATGGGCGTACGGATGGATACGGACGCCGAACGGGCGGCGCCCGGTGTACGGGTGACGGTCAGCCTGGGTGTGGGGCGGTGGCGGGTCGGCGGCTCGTGCCGGGTGGTGTGGACCGCCGAGGAGGAGCGCCGCGCCGGATGGGCGTACGGGACGCTGCCGGGGCATCCGGAGTGCGGTGAGGAGGCGTTCCTGGTCGAGTACGCCGAGGACGGCCGGGTCTGGCTGACCGTGTGGGCCTACAGCAGGCCGGCGGTGTGGTGGACGCGTGCGGCGGGCCCCGCGGTGCCGGTGTTTCAACGGCTGTACGCGCACCGGTGCGGGCAGGTTCTGCGGCGGCTGGCCCGAGAGGGGGACGCGCCATAGGATGAACGCTCAACAGATGGCTCAAAAGGGACGTTTGGCAGCCAGCTGCTCTTTTTACGCACCTGTCATGCATCGTTCGTGGTCAGGCAATGACCTTCCAGCAGGGTGGTCGTATGGCTGATGACTCTGCCGTGAAGAAGACGGACACCGCGACCGGCGCGACGACACGCCCCTGGCACCGCGCGACGGAGGCCGCGCGGAACGGGTGGCGGACCTGGCTCGCCCGGGAGCCGTACGGCGAACGCTCCGGCAGGAGCACCCGCGCGGACGGACGGCCGAGCACCGACGACGCCACCGCGCTGTGGCGGGTGCGGACGACAGTACGAGAGGAACCGGGCTCCCTCGCCCGCGTGTGCAGTGCACTGGCGGCGGGCCGGGTCGACATCCTCACGCTCCAGACGCACCCGCTCGGCGACCGTGTGGTGGACGAGTTCCTGCTGCGCACCCCAGCGGCACTGGAGCCGCACGAGCTGACCCGGCTGCTGTCCGAGGCGGGCGGCAGCGACACCTGGACCGAGCGGGCAGACGCGCACGACCTGGTGGACACCCCCACCCGGATACTCGGTCTGGCCACCCGGGCCGCCCTGGACACCTCCGAACTCCCGCTGGCCCTGCGGACGTTGCTGGGCCGCTGCACGATCCGTTCGGTCCCCGGCGACACCCCCGCGGAGGGCACACTGGAGGGTACGCTGCTGCGGCTGCCCGACCCTGCCGGAGGAGAGATCGTCGTGGAACGGCACCATGTGCCCTTCACTCCCACCGAGTTCGCCCGGGCGCATGCCCTGGTGGAGCTCGACGCGCGACTGGGGCGGCGTACCCCGCGCGAGCAGCACGCGCTGACCCTGCCCGAGGGCCGCTCCGTCACCATCCGGCGCGCCGACGAGGGCGATCTGGAGGCCGCGCTGGCCATGCACGCCCGCTGCTCGGAGCAGACGCTCCGGCGGCGCTACCACGGCCCCGTCAAGGACGCCGACCGCTATCTGCGGCACCTCCTCTCGCCCCGGTTCGGCCGCACCCTCGCCGTTGAGTCACCCGCGGGCGAGCTGGTGGCCCTCGGTCACCTGCTATGGGACGGCGACGAGACGGAGGCGGCGCTGCTGGTCGAGGACGCCTGGCAGCACCGGGGCATCGGCTCCGCACTGCTGCGGCGGCTGATCGGCATGGCACGCGAGGCACGCTGCGAGAGCGTCTACGCGGTCACCCAGTCGTCCAACACGGGCATGGTCGCGGCCATGCGAGGGCTCGGGCTGCCGCTCGACTACCAGGTCGAGGAGGGCACCCTCGTGGTGACCGCCGCGCTGACGCCCGCCGCCGTGGCGCCGCGCTGAGCGCCGCACCGGCGCCGCGCTCCGGTGGCCCACCTGCGCCGTCCCGGTGCTGACGGCGAGGGCATCGGCGTACGAGGATGGGCCCATGTCCGATGCGATCAACTCAGCGACCCCCGGGCCCCTGCCGCGCCAGGTGGCCGACACCTACGTCGACGCGCTCGTCGAACTCGATCCGATCTCCGGCACCTACCTCGGGGTGCCCGAGAGCCACAGCAGGCTGCCCGACTTCTCGCCCGCGGGCCAGGAGGCCATGGCCGTACTGTGCCGCACCACCTTGGCGGAATTGGAGGCGGCCCAGGCGCGGCCCGGCGGCGACAGCGACGAGGAGCGGCGTTGCGCCCGGCTGCTGCGCGAGCGGCTGACCGCCGAGCTGGCCGTCCATGAGGCCGGGGAGGAGCTGCGCGCGGTCAGCAACATCCGCTCGCCGCTGCACTCGGTACGCGGCATCTTCACCGTGATGCCGTCCGAGACGGAGGAGGACTGGAAGGCGGTCGCCGCCCGGATGCGGGCGATGCCGCTCGCGCTCGACGGGTATCGCGCCTCCCTCGCCGAGGGGCTTTCCCGCGGTCTGTACGCCGGGCCCCGCCAGGTCTCCACGGTGCTGGGACAGCTGGCGCAGTGGCTGGGCGAGAAGGACGCGGAAGACGACCGTGGCTGGTTCGCGCAGTTCGCCGGCGGCTGCCCCGACACCCTCCGCTCCGAGCTCGGCGAGGCCGCCGCCGAGGCCACCCGCTCCATCGCCGAACTGCGCGACTGGCTGCGGGACGTGTACGCACCGGGCGTCGCGGGCGCCCCCGAGACGGTGGGCCGCGAGCGGTACGCGCTCTGGTCGCGCTACTGGAACGGCGCGGATCTCGATCTGGAGGAGGCGTACCGCTACGGCTGGGAGGAGTTCCACCGACTGCTCGCCGAGATGCGCGCCGAGGCGGCGAAGATCCTGCCCGACGCGAAGACCCCCTGGGAGGCGCTGCGTCATCTGGACACGCACGGCGAGGCCATCGAGGGCGTCGAGGCGGTACGCGAGTGGCTCCAGGGGCTGATGGACGAGGCCATCGCCGCGCTGGACGGCACCCACTTCGAACTGGCCGAGCCGGTACGCCGGGTGGAGGCCCGGATCGCCCCGCCCGGCAGCGCCGCCGCGCCGTACTACACCCAGCCCTCGCTGGACTTCTCCCGGCCGGGCCGCACCTGGCTGCCCACCATGGGCGAGACCCGGTTCCCGGTCTACGACCTGGTCAGCACCTGGTACCACGAGGGTGTGCCCGGACATCATCTGCAGCTCGCGCAGTGGACGTACGTCGCCGACAGGCTCTCCCGCTACCAGACGACCGTCGGCATGGTCAGCGCCAACGCCGAGGGCTGGGCGCTGTACGCCGAACGTCTCATGGACGAGCTGGGCTTTCTGACCACGGCCGAGCGGCGGCTGGGCTACCTCGACGCGCAGATGATGCGCTCGACGAGGATCATCGTCGACATCGGTATGCATCTGGAGCTGGAGATCCCCGCCGACTCCCCCTTCCACCCCCGCGAGCGGTGGACCCCGGAGCTGGCGCAGGAGTTCTTCGGCATGCACAGCGGGCGCCCCGCGGACTTCGTCGAGAGCGAGCTGGTGCGCTACCTCGGCATGCCGGGCCAGGCCATCGGCTACAAGCTGGGCGAGCGCGCCTGGCTGGAGGGCCGGGACGCGGCGCAGCGGGAGCGCGGTGCCGCCTTCGATGCCAAGTCCTGGCACATGGCAGCCCTCTCGCTGGGTTCGCTGGGGCTGGATGATCTGGTGGCGGAGCTCTCCGTGCTCTGACCCCGGATCTGCGGGCACCGGCGGTGCCGAACCGGCCTCAGCCCGGGGCGGGTTCGGCACCGCCGGACACGTTTGCCGCGGCCGAGCCTCCCCCAGCCTTCGGCCGGGAGGTGCCCCCAGTCCCGGCGGAGGGAGCCGGCTCAGCCGTCCGCCGGGGCCGCGTGGTGGCGCAGCGCTGAGCCCGCCCGCGATTTGACGACCTCCAACTGGGCCGGCACCCGCTGCCGCAGGTCGGCCACATGGCTGACGATGCCCACGCAGCGGTCCCTCTCGCGCAGCGAGTCCAGCACGTCCAGCACCTCGTCCAGTGTCTGCTCGTCCAGACTGCCGAAGCCCTCGTCGATGAAGAGGGTTTCCAGCCGGGTGCCGCCGGCCTCCTCGGTCACCACGTCGGCCAGCCCGAGGGCCAGGGCGAGGGAGGCGAAGAACGTCTCGCCGCCCGAGAGCGTGGCGGTGTCCCGCTCGGCGCCCGTCCAGGCGTCCACGACGTGCAGTCCGAGACCGGATCTGCCGCGCCCGGAGGCCCGTTCGTCGGAGTGCACCAGCGTGTAGCGGCCGCCGGACATCTTGCCGAGCCGCGCCGAGGCGGCCCCGGCGACCTGTTCGAGCCGCGCTGCCAGCACATACGACTCCAGTCGCATACGGCGCTCGTTCTCGGCGGAGGTGCCCGCCGCGAGTCCGGCCAGCCGGGCGATCCGGTCGTAGGTCGCACTCAGCGGTGCCAGCCGGCGGGCGCGGTCGGCGGCGCGCCGGCCCAGCTCGTCGAGGGCTTCGACCCGGCCGCGCGCGGCGTGGTGCTCGGCGTCGGCGGCACGCAGCCGCTCCTCGGCCGCCTCGGCGGCGGCCTGGGCCGCCTCCGGCCTGGCAGCGGGACGGGCAGCGGCCGCTGCCAGCGCGGGTTCGGCCAACTCCTCGCGTACGGCGGCCTCCTCAGCCTGTAGGCGTTCCAGCTGGACGCGCAGCTCGCGCTGTTCGGGTTCGGGGAGCACGGCCTGCGCCGCGTCGTCAGGCCCGGTGAAACCTGCCCTGTCCGCGGCCTCGGCCAGCTGCGCCGCGGAGTCCGTGAGCCGTTCGGCAGTGCGGGCCGCCGTATGGGCGGCTTCCGCGGCCTGGGACAGTAGGCCGACGCGGCGCTCCAGTTCGGCGAAGCGGGCGGCGACACTGGGCGCCTCGCCACGGGCCTTCGTCAGCCGCTCGGTGAGGGCCGCGAGCTCCCGCTGGAGCGCATCCCGGGTGGAAGTGCGGGCCGCGGAGCGGCGCTCGGCATCCTGGCGGGTGGCCTGCCGCTCGGTGTGTTCGCGCTCGGCGGCGGCCAGCGCCTCGCGGGCCTCATGGGTGCCGGCCGCCAGCGCGTAGGCCTCGGCGTGCTCGCCCTCAAGCGCGGCGACGGCGGCGGCCAGCGCCTCGGTGCTCACGCCCGGGTCCGCTGTCGGCCGAGCGGTTTCCCCAGCGGTCCGCCCGGGCGGGCCGCCCGCCTCGGGCCGGGAACCGCTCGCAGCGGCGGGCTCGCTGCCAGTGCCGGTCACCCGCTCGGCGTCCGGCCCGGCGCCCGACCCCGCACCGGCCCTCCCGGCCTCCGGTCCGTCGCCGCCTCCCCCGCCCGCCGCTTCCGCCTGCGCGGCGGTGTGGCTCTCCCGCAGCGCGGCGAGTCGCTGCTCGGCCGACTGGCGGCGCTCGCTCGCCCGTTGGCTGATGGCGAGGGCTTCCTCCTCGGCAGCGCGGTCGACGTGGTCCGGCTCCTCGCGCGCCGGGTCGGGGTGCTCGGTGGAGCCGCAGACGGCGCAGGGCTCGCCCGCCGCCAGGTTCGCGGCGAGCTCGGCCGCGATACCGCGCAGCCGCCGCTCCCGCAGGGCGAGCCACTGCTCCTTCGCGTCGGCGGCCTCCTCTCGGGCGCTACGGACGGCTTCGGCGGCGGTCTCGATCTCGGCTGCGAGCTGGTCGCGGCGGCGGGCGGCCTGGAGGCGGGTACGAGCTGGGTGCAGCCGGCCCGCGAGGCGTTCGGCGCGGGTGGCGGCCTCCAGCGCCTCGTCCACCCGGCGCTGGAGAGCGTGCCGCTGCTCCTCCCAGCCCGCCAGCCACTCCGCCGCCTCGCGGAGGAGTTCGTCGTCGGCCCGGGACTCGGCGTCCAGACGGCGCAGTTCGGCCTCGATTCCGGCAGCGCGCGGCTCCTCCTCGCGGGTGGCCCGCAGTGCGCCCAGCTCCTGGCGCAGCTCCCGCTCCAGCGCCGCCAGCCGCTCCGGCTCGGCGTCGGCCAGGGTGCGCGGGAGGTGGGCGCGGGCATCCCGTTCGGCCGCGCGGGCCCGCGCGTGTTCGTCACGTGCGGCGCCGTGCAACCGGAGCGCCGGGGCCACGGCCTCGGCGGCCTGCGCCCGCTCCAGCCTGCGCCGCAGCGCGTCCCGTTCGTCCGCCTTGGCCGCCAGCTCGTCGGCACGCTGCCGGGCGCGGGCGAACCGCTGCTGCTCGCGGGCGAGTTCACGGCTCGTCTCCAGCTCGCGTACGGCCGATCCGTACTGCTCGCGCGCGGTCCCGGCGGCGAGGGCGGCCGAGGCGAGGCGTTCGCGGGCGTACGAGCGGGCCTGTGCCGCCCAGGCCAGGACGGCGTCGGTGAGGCCCGGGTCGCCGGGGGCGAGCCTGCCCCGCTCGGCTTCCTTGGCCTGCTTGGCCCGGGTGCCGGCCCGTCCGCTGCCGCGTGCCGGTGCGGTGATGGCCGCCGGGGCGGTGCGCTGGCCTGGCACGGGGTCGGCGTCGGGCGTGCCTGTGGGGCCTTCGCCCAGTTCGGCCGGGTCGCCCACCGCCTGCCGCATACGGTGGGCGAGGGCCAGCAGTTCCTCGTCGGCCGTGGCGACCTCGTGCTGTGCGCTCTTCCGCATCCGCGCCAGCTCTTCCTCCACGGCCGCGAACCTGCCGGTGTCGAAGAGCCGCCCCAGCAGCTTCGCCCGGTCCTCGGCACCGGAGCGCAGGAACCGCGCGAAGTCGCCCTGCGGCAGCAGGACCACCTGACAGAACTGGTCCTTGCTCATACCGAGTGCCTGGCTGATCTCCTCGCCGATCTCCTGGTGGGAGCGGCTGAGACCGTGCCACTCGCCGGTCGCCGGGTCCCAGGCGCGCAGTTCGCAGCGGGCCCGTTCGCGGGTGAGGCCGGTGCCGCGGGCCTTGGGGCGGAGCTGCTCGGGGGCGCGGGTGAGCTCCAGCCGCCGGCCGGCGACGGTGAGATCGAGGACCACCTGGGTGCGGGTGTGCGGGTCGGCGTGGTCGCTGCGCAGGGTGCCGCCGGGCTGTTGGCGGGCGCCGGGTACGCCGCCGTAGAGGGCGAAGCACACGGCGTCCAGCACCGATGTCTTGCCCGCGCCGGTGGGGCCGTGCAGCAGGAAGAGCCCGGCCGAGGAGAGGGTGTCGAAGTCGACGGTGTGGGTGCCGCTGAACGGGCCGAAGGCAGTGAGGGTGAGCCGGTGCAGCCTCAACGGGCCACCTCGCGTTCGCCGTCGGCGGCCGGGCGCCGGCTGCCGCCGTCGGCGGGGTGTGCGGTGGGCGCCGTACCGGAGACGGCCGGCCCGGTGCGGGAGACGGCGGGCGGCTCGGCGCTCTCGGCGACCCGCACCGCCTCGAGGGCCTGCCCCAGCATCCGGCGTTCCTCGGGCGCCACCTGCCGTCCGGGGCGTACGTGGCCGACGAAGTCCTCGGCGATCTGCCGGTCGGTGCGGCCCTTCAGTCGTACGGCGTAGGAGCGTTCGTCGTCGGTCTCCTCCCGCTCGGGCGCGAAGACGAGGCTGATGGTGTGCGGGAAGCGCTTCGCCAGCCGGGCCATCGGGTCGTGCGGCCGGGCGGCGTCGGTGAGGGTGGCCTCGACCCAAGCGTCCGCGTGTTGTTCGTGTGCCGGGTCCGTCAGCAGTTCGTCGAGCGTGCCCCGCAGCCGGGCGAGGGGGCGCGGGACGGGACAGTGCAGCCGCTCGGCGGCGAGTTCACCGCCGGGGCCGAGGTCGACCAGCCACATGGACTTGGGGTGGCCCGCCTCGGAGAAGGAGTAGGCGATCGGGGTGCCGGAGTAGCGCACCCGCTCGGTGATGGACTGGCAGTTGTGGAGATGGCCCAGCGCGACATAGTCGACGCCGTCGAAGACGGACGCGGGTACGGAGGCGACGCCGCCGACGGTGATGTCCCGCTCGCTGTCGGAGACTTCGGCCCCGGTGACGAAGGCGTGCGCCAGGACGACGGAGCGGGTTCCGGCAGGTCTGCCGGAGAGGTCGGCGCGCACCTTGTCCATCGCGGCGCGGAGTACGGCGGTGTGTCCCGCCCCCTCGGCGCCGAGGGACTGCCGCACCAGCGAGGGCTCCAGGTACGGCAGCCCGTAGAAGGCGACCTGTCCGTCCGCGTCGTCGAGCACCACGGGTGTGCCGCACTCGCGTGGGTCGGTGCGCAGATGGATGCCCGCGCGGCCCATCAGCTTCGAGCCGACGCCCAGGCGGCGGGCCGAGTCGTGGTTGCCGGAGATCATCACGGTGGGCACGGAGAGCTCCGCCAGCCGGTGCAGCGCGTGGTCGAACATCTCGACGGCGGCGAGCGAGGGCACCGCGCGGTCGTAGATGTCACCGGAGACGAGCACGGCGTCCACCGAGCGCTCCTCGACGGTGGCGACCAGGTGGTCGAGGAAGGCGCGCTGGGCATCGAGGAGGCTCACGCGGTGGAAGCTCCGGCCCAGATGCCAGTCCGAGGTGTGCAGCAGACGCATGGTCAACGACCTTAAGGCCCACCACTGACAGCGCGTGCCGCACCCCGGACCCGGCGCGACGTCCGGCCTCGGCGGGGGGCGATATCCGGCGCTCGACGGGGCGCGATATCCGGCACTCGGCGGCGCCCAACCACGCCGCCCGTCCCGCGCACTCACACGGTGCCGAACGCCTCGCCGCCCACCTCCAGCCGCGCGGTGCCCGCGGTGGCGTCGGCGAGCCAGCCCCGGAAGTCGGGCAGATCGGCGTCGGGCAGCCCGAGCTCGATGGTGACCTCGGCGCCGTAGCGCACCTCGCGCACCTGGCGCCCGGTGGCGCGCAGATCGTTCTCCAGCCGCCCGGCACGCTCGTGGCCGACCGTGATCGTCACCAGCCGGAAGCGTCGCCGGGTGACGGTACCGACGGCGTCCAGGGCCTCGCCCACCGCGCCGCCGTACGCGCGGATCAGGCCGCCCGCGCCCAGCTTGACGCCGCCGAAGTAGCGGGTGACGACGGCCACCGCATAGCGCACTTCGCGGCGCAGCAGCATCTGCAGCATCGGCACCCCCGCGGTGCCGCCCGGCTCGCCGTCGTCGTTCGCCTTCTGGATGCTCGCGTCGGCGCCGATGACGTACGCGGAGCAGTTGTGGTTGGCGCCGGGGTGCTGCTTGCGGACGCGCGCGATGAACTCCTGCGCCTCGGCCTCGGTGGCGGCGGGTGCGAGGGCGCACAGAAAGCGGGAGCGGTTGACCTCCGTCTCGTGCACGCCCTCCGCCGCGACGGTGATGTACTCCGCGGGTCCCTCGGGCTGCTGCTCCTGCTGTGCGCGCTGCTCCTGCTGCATCCCGCCAGCCTATGGCCAGGGCAGCGGGAATCGGCGCGCGGTGGGAACCGTTGTCGCAGGGACAGGGCCTGCTACGGAGGAGAGGGAACGATGTACGGCGATTCCGGGACGGTGCGGGAGATTCTCACCGAGCTGGGTGACACCTGGGCGGTGGTGGGTCTCTCGCAGAACACCTCCCGGCCCGCGTACGGGGTGGCCCAGGTGCTGCAGCGCTACGGCAAGCGGATCGTGCCCGTCCACCCCAAGGCGGAGACGGTGCACGGCGAGCGCGGCTACCCGAGCCTCGCGGACATCCCCTTCCCGGTGGACGTGGTGGACGTCTTCGTGAATTCCGCCCTCGCGGGACCGGTGGCCGACGAGGCGGTGGCGATCGGCGCCGCAGCGGTCTGGTTCCAGCTCGGGGTGGTGAACGAAGCGGCGTACGAGCGCACCCGGGCGGCCGGCCTGCGGATGGTCATGGACCGCTGCCCGGCGATCGAAATCCCCCGACTGGGATGAGCGCCGTGCGCCCCGAAGGGGCGCGGGGAACGGCGCGACCAGCCACAGCGAACCCGCAGCCTGCGACGTCGGCCAAGGGGCACCCCCTAGCCGCGCAACCCGAGCCCCTCCACAACCGTGGCGCCCGGGAGCGTAGCCAGTGCCTTGCCGGGGACGATCAGCTTGCCCCTGCGGCTGCCGCTGCCGATCAGTACCCAGGGCAGGGCCGCCGTCTCGGCGTCCAGCAACAGCGGCCAGTCGGCGGGCAGTCCGATGGGGGTGATGCCGCCGTACTCCATGCCGGTCTCGCCGACGGCAGTCTCATGCGGCGCGAAGGAGACCTTGCGGGCGCCGAGGCCGCGGCGTACCGCTCCGTTGACGTCGAGGCGGGCGGAGGAGAGCACCACGCAGCCCGCGAGGGTGCGGACCCCGCCCTGTTTGGCGGCGACGACGACGCAGTTGGCCGACGTCTCCAGCAGGTCCTTGCCGTAGGTCTCGGCGAAGACGGCGGTGTCGGCCTTCTCCGGATCGGTGTCGACGTAGAGCAACTGGTCGGCGGGTACGGGGCCTTCCCAACCCCGGACGGCGGCGGCGACGGGGGTGGCCAGCTGGTCCAGTACCTCGGGGGCCGGCCGTGCGTTGTCGAAGTCTCCGATGGGCGCTCGCATACCGGCACCTTAGCCAACCGCGCGATGCTCGATCAGCGCGGTTCGGGGACCGAGACGGCCATGGTCATCTCGACGGTTTCCGTACCGTCGTTGCGGTAGCCGTGCGGCACATGCGACTCGAAGCAGGCGGAGGTCCCGGCGGGGACGGTGTACTTGTCGCCGTCCACCTCGAGGGTGAGCGTGCCCGCGGTGACGTGCACGAGCTCGGTGGTGCCGATGGGGTGCGGGTCGGAGCTGCTGGCGTCACCGGGCACCAGCTTCCAGTGCCACAGTTCCAGCGGACCGGGGGCTTCCGTGCCCGCCAGCAGGGTGCTGTGGCTGCCCGCCTCGGTGGACCACAGACGTACGGCCTGCTCCGGCGGGACCAGCCGGACCTGCGGCTCCTGGTCGAAGTCCAGCAGCGAGGTGATGCTGACGCCGAGGGCGTCGCCGATCTTGACGACGGTGCCGACGCTCGGGTTGGTGCGGGCCTGTTCGATCTGGATGAGCATGCCCCGGCTGACGCCTGCCCGCGCCGCCAGCGCGTCCAGGGTGAAGCCGCGCTCGGCCCGCAGGTGCTTGAGGTTGCGGGCGAGCGCCTGCGTGAGGTTGTCGAGGTCCGTCACGGTGTTCCGCACCATCCAAAATAATAGATGACAGAGTGCACTATGGTGAACTACGGTGTCCTGGACTTAAGCGTTCACCACACTGTACTGCGAGGGATTACTGCCATGACCGCTGTCTTCGCTCTGGCCACCAGTCTCCTGTGGGGGCTGGCCGACTTCGGCGGCGGGCTGCTCAGCAAACGACTGCGCGAGCTGACCGTGGTGGTCGTCTCGCAGGGCGCGGCCTGCCTGGTGCTCGGCGCCATCGTGCTCGGCACGGGCGCCTGGAGCGAGCTGGACGCCCGGCTGCTGTGGTGCGCGGTGGCGGCGGGCGCGATCGGACCGGTGTCGATGCTGTGCTTCTACCGGGCGCTGGCCATCGGCCCGATGGGCGTGGTCTCCCCCGTCGCCACCCTCGGCAGCGTCGCCGTACCCGTTGCCGTCGGCATGGTGCTGCACGGCGAACGGCCCGGGCTGGTGCAGGCGGCGGGCAGCCTCGTCGCCGTCACCGGTGTGGTGCTGGCCGGTGGGGTCGGCGGTGGTGGCGCGCCTGTGCAGCAGCGCACGATTCTGCTGACCGTGGTCGCCGCCTTCGGCTTCGGCGCGACGATGAGCCTGGTCGCCGAGGCGTCCGCCACCATCACGGGGCTCTTCCTGACGCTGTTCATCCAACGGGTGGTCAACGTCGTCGTGGGCGGCGGCGCGCTCTACGCCTCGGTGCGCCGGGGCACTCCCGCGCTCCCCGAGGAGGGGATGCGGGCGGTGTGGACGGCGCTGCCCGCGCTGGCCTTCGTCGGCCTGGCGGACGTCGCCGCCAACGGGACGTACGCCGTCGCCGCGCAGCACGGCCCGGTCACCGTCGCCGCCGTTCTGGCCTCGCTCTACCCCGTCGTCACCGCGCTGGCCGCCCGGAGCGTGCTCCAGGAACGGCTGCGGGCCATGCAGACCGCCGGTGCGGGGCTGGCGCTGCTCGGCACGGTGCTGCTCGCCTCGGGCTGACCGACGCCGGGCTCAGCAGTCGGGGAGGGGGCCCTCGGCACCCTCCCCTGTGCCGTCCAGCCGCCCGTGCTGGCGGGGCAGTTCGGCCAGGGCCGCCAGCTCCTGCGGAGTGACCCCCTCCGGCACGGGCACGGGTGGCGGGGTGCGCAGCGGCGGCTGCCACCCCTGCTCCGGATCGAGGCGCCGCACCACCTTGGCGGGCGCGCCCGCGACCACCGCGTGGTCGGGCACCTCGCCCCGCACCACGGCGCCCGCCGCGACCACCACGTTCCGCCCCAGCTTCGCGCCCGGCAGGACGACGGCTCCGGCACCGATCCAGCTGCCGGTTCCGATCTCGACCGGCGCGGTACGCGGCCACTGCTTGCCGACGGGGCGCGCCGGATCGTCGTAGGAGTGATTGGTCGAGGTGATGTAGACGTATGGGCCGCAGAACACATCGTCCCCGATGCTGACCGTGGTATCCGCGATGATGTGACTCCCCCGGCCGAGCACCACGCCGTTCCCCAGCCGCAGCACGGTCTCGGGGCCCAGATCCAGGTCCGGCATCATGCCGGCCGTCAGCGTGACGTCCTGGCCGACGATGCAGTGGTCGCCCAACTCGATCCACGGCGTACCGAAGAGTGTGCCCTGCGGAAAGGCGAGCCGGGTCCCGGTCCCGATCCTGCGGAACGCGTACGGCCCGGGCCGCTCGGCCGTGACGGCTCCCGCACGCTGGGCCCGGCGCCAGATGCCGTGCACAGCGCGGGAGCTGAGGGAGGAGAACACGTTCCTGAGGGAGGGCACGCCGTCACGGTAGCGCCCCGGCACTCGCCCACCCCGGTGATGTTCCTCACCAGTAACCCGGGGTTGCCCGCTCAGGAGTGCGCGCTTCCCTCGCCGATGGACGCCTCACGGTGCTGCTTGGCCAACTCGACGTACACGAGCGCGTTGAAGCGCACCCCCTCGCGCTCCTCGTCGGTCAACTCACGCCGCACCTTGCCCGGCACCCCGGCGACCAGCGAACCGGGCGGCACCACGGTGCCCTGGGGCACCAGGGTCTGCGCCGCGACGAGGGAACCGGCGCCGATGTGCGCGCCGTTGAGGACAGTGGCGCCCATGCCGATCAGCACCTCGTCCTCGACGGTGCAGCCGTGCAGGACGGCGTTGTGGCCGACCGTGACGTGCGCGCCGACGGTGACGGGAAAGCCAGGGTCGCCGTGGACGGTGCAGTTGTCCTGCACATTGCTGCCCTCGCCCAGCACGATGGGCCCGGCGTCGGCCCGCAGCACGGCGCCGTACCAGAGGCTGGACCCGGCGGCCATGGTGACCTCACCGGCGATCACGGAGGTCGGCGCGTTGAACGCCGTGGGGTCCAGCCGCGGTTCGTGCCCGCCGACCGTCACGATCACTCCCCGCTGTGCCACTCTGCTCTCCTTGTTCGGGCCTGCTGAGGGGGTGCCTCCCCCAGCGAAGCTTGGGCAGTCTGCGCCAGGGGCGCAGGGTGGGCAAGCGCAGCCCACCCTGCGGGGCAAGCACTAGTCGCCGGTCAGCGCCGGTTCGCGCGCGTCCACATCCGCGGCCTCCGCCGCCGTCTTCGCCGTGCGGCGTTTGACGAACAGCATGGAGCCGAGGCCGATCAGCACGGCGAGCACCAGGCCGAGCCAGGAGAAGCGCTTGAGCCAGGCCTCGGCGACGATGCCGACGTAGTAGATGACGGCGGTCGTACCGCCTGCCCACAACACGCCACCCAGCACGTTCGCCGTCAGGAACTTCCAGTACGGCATCTTCAGCACACCCGCGAGCGGTCCGGCGAAGATTCGCAGCAGGGCGATGAAACGGCCGAAGAAGACGGCCCACATTCCCCACCGCTGGAAGGAGCGTTCGGCGGTGGCCACATGGCTGGGCCCGAAGTGCTTGGGGAACTTCCCGCCCAGCCAGTCCAGCAGCGGCTTGCCGCCCTTACGGCCGATGGCGTACCCGATCGAGTCACCCACGATGGCACCGACGGTGGCGCACGTGCCCAGGATCAGCGGATCGATGTGTCCCTGCTGCGAGGCCAGCAGTGCGGAGCTGACGAGAACGATCTCCCCGGGCAACGGAATTCCCAGGCTCTCCAGCCCGATGACCACCCCCACCAGGAGGTACACACTGACGGCCGGGATGTTTTCCAGCCACTCCTGGATGTGCAACTGCGGCTTCCTCTCCTGACATACGGGACACGAGCTGCCATGACAGCACGAGTCCGGAAGCCTACTCGACCGCACACCCTCCCGCGCCGACGGCCCTGCGCCGCCGGTGCGGCCAGGGCCCGAGGTCACGCGTGGTTCAGTCGTTGGGGCGCAGGGTCCACACGATGGTCATCTCGCTGGTGACGGCACCGTCGGCGCGGCTGAGCGCGACCTTCACCGGGAATTCGGGGCGTTGCCCCTGGTCCAACTCGGCGATCACATCGGCCACCGGGCGGCCGAGTTCGGCAGTGGCGGTGACGACGCCCTTGGCGAGCTTCTTGAAGTCCATCTCCGCGCGCACCGGCAGCGGAACAGCACGGGAGAGCTGGTCGAGGAAGGCGGCCATGGTCACCGCGCCGCTCGCGGACTCGGCCAGCGTGAACATCGCGCCGGCATGCGGGCCGCCGACGTGGTTGTGGTACTCGCTCTGGTCGGGCAGCGAGACGACGACCCGCTCCGGCGAGGTCTCGAGGTACTCCAGGTTGAGAGTGCGGGCCATGGGCACGGAAGCCTTCATCAGCTCGCCGATGTCCGGCTGTGACGGTGTGGTCATGGCCGCACGTTACCACCGGGTAACTCTGGGCGGGAGGGCTGTTCCCTGCGGCTTCGGGCCTCCGCTCAGATAGCGGGTGCATACCGATCCGTGGGCGCCGGTGGTCGGTGCGGGGAACGCACCATAAGGTTGTCGGCCATGTGGCCAGGACAGCAGCAGCCCGGGGGCGAGCAGAACCCGCAGCAGCCGAACCCGTATCAGCAGCCCGGCTACGGGCAGCCGAACCCGTACCAACAGCCCGGCTACGGGCAACAGCCTTCAGGCCAGCAGCCCGGCTATGGGCAGCAGCCGCCGGCGGGCCAGCCGTCCGGCTACGGACAGCAAGGCACCCCGCCGTACCCGTACGGCCAGCAGCCCGGCGGCCCCGGTCACTCGGGGCAGTGGGGGCAGGCGAGCATGCCCGGCGGCCCGCAGTCGCCCCAGGGCGGCGGGGGCGGTGACCGGAAGAAGACGGTCATCATCTCGATCGTCGCCGCGGTCGCGGTCATCGCCGCTGCCGTGACGGGCGTCTTCGTCTTCGGCGGTGACGACAAGAACGACAAGAAGAACGAGGCCGACAATTCCGCCTCGGCTTCGGAGAAGACGAAGCCGGAGGAGAGCGAGAAGACCGACCCGGGTGGTGGCGGCGGAGCCTCCAAGGACCCCTCGGAACCCGTGATCTCCGGCTGGCAGACCGTCGTCAACCCGAAGTGGTACTCGGCCTTCGACGTGCCGGACAACAAGGACTGGACGCTGGCCGGCGAGGGCACCATCACCGGCTTCGAGAACGACAAGGGCAAGGTCCTGGTCGCCATGTCCTCGCCCGCCTACTTCAAGGACAACTGGTGCAAGGAGAGCAGCCGCGCCGCTGTCGGCACCAAGGGCGGGCAGGGCTCCAAGGACACCAAGGAAGCCGCGAAGATCGCGGCGGAGAACTTCGCCATAGCCGGCTACGACCAGAAGCAGAAGGGCAATCTCAAGGTCTCCAAGACCAAGCCGTTCAAGAACAAGCACGGCATCAAGGGGCACACCGCCACCGCGAACATCACCGGAGCACCCACGAACGACAAGTGCGCCACCAGCGCCGGCAAGGTGGTCACGGCCTCCTGGATCAACAGCAACGGTGACCTGGCGATCTGGGTTCTCTACACCGACGCGGGCGTCAAGGACGAACTCCCGGACGCCACCATCAAGAAGATCATGGGCAGCCTCCGCAACTACGACGGCGGCGGCAACGAGCCTCGCGGCTGACCCCGCCCGCCTCCGCGCGGTCCAGGCCAGGGACGGCGCCTTCAGCCGATGCTGAAGGCGCCGTCAGGCGGTTCCGGGGACGGTACGGCGTCGCCGTCCTCGACGGCCGGTACGCCGCGCATGAAGCGCTCCAGCGCCGCGCCGTGCTCGACCCGGGCCGGGAACGGATCCGCCGAGCAGCGGCGCGCCAGCTCCGGCAGCGGCTGCTCGTGCCGGGAGGCGAGCAGCACGATGTTGCCGAACCGCCGCCCGCGCAGCACCGCGGGCTCCGCGAGCAGAGCCAGCCGCGGGAAGACCGCCGCGAAGGTGGCGAGTTGCGAGGCGAGGAAGCGGAACGGCGTGGCATCGGCGAGGTTTGCCACGTATGTGCCCCCGGGCCGCAGCACCCGCGCCGCCTCCCTCGCGTACGGCAGGGTGGTCAAATGCGCCGGCACCCGCGAGCCGCCGTAGACGTCGGCCACCAGTACGTCAACGCTGCCGGGCGGTGAGGACTCCAGCAGGGCCCGCCCGTCCGCGGCCTCCACCGTGATGTCCGCCCCCTCGGGCAGCGGAAGGTGCTCGGCGACGAAGTCGGTCAACTCCGCGTCCGGGTCGGCCACCCGCTGCCGGGATCCTGGACGGGTCGCGGCGAGGTAGCGGGGCAGGGTGAGGGCTCCACCGCCGAGGTGGAGCACGTCCAGGGGCGCTCCGGGCGGCGCCGCCACGTCCAGCAGATGGCCGACCCGGCGCGCGTACTCGAACTCCAGGTGCTCCGGCGCGTCCAGGTCGACGTACGACTGCGGCGCACCGTCCACGGTCAGCAGCCAGGCACGCCCCCGGTCGAGGTCAGGCAGCAGCTTGGCCGTGCCGCCCGCGACGGCTCGGGTGCGGGGTATCTGCTCCCCGTCGGCGTCGGTGTCCACCGCACCATTGTGGGCCCGGCAAGGCGGTTCAGAGCACCCCCGGCAAGGGCACGTAGGTGTCCACGGCATCCAGCAGCGCCTCGATCGTGCTCTGCCAGCGCGGATCGCCCTCCAGCGCGCGCCGGGCGGAGACCCGGACGACCGGAAGCGTCTCCCCCGCGAAGCCGTGCGCCGTCAACTGCGCCCGTACGTCGAGCTCCACCAGCTCGGTCAGCTCGTCATTGCTCGCGTCGGCCATGGTGAGGGCCACGACCAGATGTGCGAGGCCGCTGCGGCGCGCGAGCGCGAGGTGCTCGGCGGTGCCGAGCCGCACCCCCCGCAGGACGGAGACGACGAGCAGCGCTCCGTCCAGACCGCGCAACATACCGGGATCATCGGGACATTCAGCATCCCCGGCCGGATCCAGCAGGGTGTAGCGCCGGGTGTCGGTCGCGTACCGGAATCGTCGTCGTGGTCGTTTTGGATCCGCGGGTGAGCGCGGGCCGGCGTCCGCGGCCCGGGGGTCGGCAGAGCCGGGTGCGCGGGCCGCGGCCAGCGCGGCGGCCAGTGTCGTCCTGCCGTGCCCTTGGTGGCCCAGCGTGCCGATGGTGAGGTGCGGGACGGGATACGGGTGGGTGTGGCCGGACATGAGTGCCCTCCTGGACCGGTACGGGACGAGGCGGACCCCAAGGGATGACCGACCCTCCCCCTGTGGGGTCCTCGGTCGGTCCGGGAAGGGTCAGCGTCGGCGGAGCCGGACGCCGGGAGGGAGGGGGCGGACACACACGCCCCGGGTCGGGAAGAGGGCAGCCCGCGGGGCGACCGCGACCGCGGCCGGAGCACAGGAACGGGACTGCCGGAGCACCGATCGATCATCGCTCCCCCGCTTCCGGACGTCGAACGGTTTTCGACGCCGCACCGGCCGAGACCTGCACAGTGCTCTCATCCCCAGGTGAAAGCGGGGATGGACGGTGGGCGAACACCGTTTCGGAGCGGCACTTTTCGGACCGTCCGTACGACCTCGAACGGCGGAGGCACCGGTTCGTCGGTTACGCTCCCTGCGTGCCCGTCCCCGCCACGCAGCCAGACGGACTCCCCGGCCGTCTCACCAGGACGCTGCTCTCACCCTGGTCCCGCCTCGCCCTGCTCGCCGTACTGCTGTGCAGCGCGGCGACGGCGATGGTGCTGTACGAGCCGCAGCGGGTGCTCACCCACGGCTTGTCACCCCAGGCCGCCGGCGGTGCGGCTGTCGCCCTCTTCGGCGCCGCCTACGGGCTGTGCACCGCGGCCTTCGTACCGCGCCCGGTGCTCAATGTCACGGCAGGCGTCCTCTTCGGCGCCCAGGCAGGCACCTTCTCGGCGACGGCCGGCACGGTGATCGGCGCGGGGATCGCCTTCGGGCTGGGCCGGCTGCTGGGCCAGGATGCGCTGCGCACGGTGCTGCGCGGCCGCTGGCTGTCCGCCGCGGACCGGCAGTTGAGCAAGCACGGCTTCCGCTCGATGCTGGTGATCAGGCTGCTGCCGGGCGTACCGTTCGCGGCCTCCAACTACGGCGCCGCCGTCTCCCGGATGAGCTGGCCCGCCTTCCTGAGCGCCACTGCGCTCGGCTCGGTGCCCAACACCGCGGCGTACGTCATCGCGGGCAGCAGCGCGGCGAAGCCCACCTCGCCGGTGTTCCTGGCCTCGTTCGGCTTCATCGCGCTCTCCGGGCTGGCAGGCGGCGTGGTGGCCTGGCGCAAACGCGCCCAGCTGCGGGGCGGCACACCGCGTGCGGACGCCGGGGCCGAAGCCCCGCCCGAAGCCTGCTCGACGGCCGTACGCGAGCCGGTCTCCCATCACTGACCCCGACTACCACAGGGACGAGCCCCGCCGCCGATGTCTTGGTTTGAATCCTTTGTTCTTGGACTCGTCCAGGGACTGACCGAGTTCCTCCCGATTTCTTCCAGCGCCCATCTGCGGCTGGTAGCGGCGTTCGCCGGCTGGCACGACCCGGGCGCGGCGTTCACCGCCGTCACCCAGATCGGCACCGAGGCAGCCGTACTCATCTTCTTCCGCAAGGACATCGGCCGCATCGTCACGGCCTGGTTCCGCTCGCTCCACAACCGCGAGGCCCGCCGTGACCACGACGCCCAGATGGGCTGGCTCGTCATCGTCGGCTCCATCCCGATCGGGGTGCTCGGGCTGGCCTTCAAGGACCAGATCGAGGGCCCGTTCCGCGATCTGCGGCTGATCGCGACGACGCTGGTGGGGCTCGGCATCGTGCTGGGCATCGCGGACCGGATGGCGGCGCGCGACGCGAAGGGCGGCCGTCACCGCGCGCGGCGGGAGCGCAAGTCCCTGGAACAGCTCAATGTGCGCGACGGACTTCTCTTCGGCTGTGCGCAGGCGCTGGCGCTGGTTCCCGGAGTCTCCCGGTCCGGCGCCACCATCAGCGGCGGTCTGTTCATGGGGTACCGGCGCGAGGCGGCGGCACGGTACTCCTTCCTGCTGGCCGTTCCCGCGGTGCTCGCCTCGGGGCTGTTCGAGCTGAAGGACATCGGCGAGGGCCACGTCTCCTGGGGCCCGACCGCCTTCGCCACGGTGCTGGCGTTCGTGGTCGCGTACGCCGTCATCGCATGGTTCATGAAATTCATCTCGACCCGCAGCTTCATGCCGTTCGTCATCTACCGAATCCTGCTGGGACTCGCTCTGTTCGCCCTGATGGCGGCGGGCGTGCTCAGTCCGCACGCGGGCGAGTCGGTGGGCTGAGCCCCCGGGCTCCGGCAGCGGTCAGCGGTGGCGTTCGCGCTCCTGTGCGCGCCTGCGCCTGAGCACCAGCAGATCGATGGCCGCGCCCAGTGCCAGCGCGCCGCAGACGGCGGCCAGCACGGTGAGCACCCGGTCGCTGGGGGTGCTGCGGCTGTCGGAGGAGGCGGCCCACCAGGCGAACAGCGCCGTCGCCGCGGCGAAGAACGGCACTCCGATGGACGACAGCAGCGTGCGCAGCCGGATGTCGCTGCGCGCGGTCAGCGGTTCGGTGCCGGAACGGGGGCGCCGGCGGGAGCGGCGGTCGTCGTCGCGGTCGGATCCGTTCCGGTGCGGTCCGGGCTGCGGTGGCTGGGACACGGGGGCTGCCTTTCGCCGGTGGACTCCCTCATGATTCCGGCGGGTTCCCGAATCCGGGCGGGGACGCGCCGTGATCCGGCGGCTCACCGTAAGGGGGTGCCCCTGCCCGTCGCTCGCGGGCTGCGGGTGCGTTGTGGCTTGTCGCGCAGTTCCCCGCGCCCCTGACGGGGCGCGTGCTCCCTGCTGTGCTTGGGAGGTCTGCTCCCCCAGACTCCGTCCGGGAGGTGCCCCCAGGGCGCAGGGCTGGCAAGCGCAGCCCCCCATGCCGGGCACGCAAGAGCCGCCGGGCACCTCCTAGCACGAACCTCTCGGCACGCACCGTACCAACACGGACACCCGGCCGGAGTAGCCCGAAATGCGCAGCGCGTCCCGAGGCCCACACGGTGGGCGTGGAGACAACAACCACCCCTCTCTCGGGAGCGAACATGCGAATTCGTACCGCGATCACGGCCGGCGCCCTCGGCGCCGTCGCCCTGCTCGGCTCCACCACGGGCACCGCGGCCGCCAACGACGGTCCCCATTCCAAATCGCCGGGCTCCGTGAACATCGGCCTGAACGTCTGCGGCAACCCCCTCCTCATCCCGGTGCTGAGCCCGCCGGTGCAGAACTACTGCAAGAACAAGTTCTGAGGTCCCAGGACAGCATCTGAGGTCTCAGGACAACAGAAGTGCACGTCGGCCGACGGGCCCCGTCCCCGCACCCGCGGGCGGCGGGGTCGCGTCGTTCGCGGCACGCGATCCGGCCGAGCACGGTTGTGCCGGGCGGGTCCGGGACTGCCACACTGGCCGCATGGACAACTTCTACCGTGGTCCCGCGACGCTGCTGACCGGAGCCGCCGAGGTGCCGGTCGACGCGGCGCTGTTCACGGAGACCACCGGCCCCGGAACCGCGTGGTCCGGCACCATCAGGCCGGAGGGCGACCAGCCGCTGTGGACCGAGCTGGAGGGCGACACGGCGAGGCTGCGGCTGGCCGACGGACGCGTCTGCCAGGTCACCCTGCTGGGCAGCGGCTTCGGCCCGGTCGAGGTCGCCGGCGAGGGCCCGCTCCCGACCCAGCCGTAGCCGCATCTCGGTCACGCCGGGCCGTCTCCGCCCGTGGGCCGATCATCCTTGAGACGTCACCTGCCAGGGTGATACGGCTCCGTGCCCGTACTCCGCTGGCTGTACGGCAAAACGATGCTGGCAGGTGACGACAGATCACCGCGCGCGCGGAATCGTGGAAGGCATGAACCCGATGCCCAACCCGCGCCGCGCGGACCGGATATGAGCGCGCTGACCACGGCGGTGCTGCTGTCCCTGGTTTCCGCGGTCAGCTACGCGCTGGCCGCGATCGTGCAGGAGCGGATCGCCACGACGACAGCGCCGAGCCGATGGGGCCTGCTGCGCTCCGGCATGTGGTGGACAGCGGCGGTGCTCCAGGGCGCGGGCGCGCTGCTGCACGTGGTGGCGCTCGGTCTGGGGCCGCTGACCGTCGTCCAGCCGCTCGGCGTGCTGACGCTCGTGCTCGCCGCTCCGATGGCGGCCCTGCTGGGGCGGCGGCGGGTGGCGGCGGCCGCGTGGCGGGGCATCGTCCTGGTCTCGGCCGGGCTGGCCGGGATTCTGCTGCTCACCGGCGACCGGGGCGCCGATTCCCTGGACGGCGGCGGCCAGTTCGCGCTCGCGGGCTGGGTGCTGGGCTCGCTCGCGCTGCTGGTGGGTGCGGCGACGGCAGTACAGCGGATGGGACACGGCCGCCCCGGCACCCGCGCCGTCGCGCTGCGCAGTGTGTCGCTGGCGCTGGCCGCGGGGGTGGCGTACGGCGCAGCCTCGGTGTTCGTGAAGACCCTCGCCGACAACTGGACCTCCGCCCCGTTGGCGACCTTCGTGCCGCTGGCCGTGCTGACGCTGCTGCTGGCGGGTGCCGGGATGGCCAGCTCGCAGGCCTCGTACCGGGACGGCGGGTTGGCCACGCCGCTGGCCACCACCACCGTGGCCAACCCGGTGGTGGCCGCGGCCGCCGGGATATTCCTGCTGAACGAGGGCTTCCGGTACGGCGCGACAGGCACGGTGCTGGCGCTGGGCGCCGGGGCGCTGGCCGCCTGGGGCCTGGTCGTACTGACGTCCGAGAGCACACGGCAGGCGCGGGCGGAGGAGACACCGCAGCCCCAGCCCCGGCCCCGACCCCGGGAGCCGCGGACGAAGGACACCGGCGTGCCGGGTCGTACCGCGGAGGCCGAGTTCGCGGTGCGGCAGGCACCGGAGGCGGCGACCCGCGCCGTGGTCGTCCCCGGCCCTCGCGTCCCCGCGGGCCGCCAACCGGTGCCCGCGCCGTAACGGTCGGGGCAGACCGCCGCGCTGGATGGCCGAGGGCGCGGGCCGGCGCCGCCCGCGGCCTCAACGCGCGGACAGTCGCGCCGCGCCCGCCCCCGTACGCCCCCTCGCCCCCACGCACACCCTCCCGCACACTGGTGATCAAACACCGGATGAAGGAGAGGGCTCATGCGTCCGTGGCAGGCGTCCCGCTGGGCGCGCGTGGCGCTGCCGCTGGTGGCGGGCGCCGTGCCCGTACTGGCGTTCCCCGCGCCCTCACTGTGGTGGCTGGCGTATGTGGCGCTGGTGCCGTGGCTGCTGTTGCTGCGCGCCGCGCCGTCGGGCCGTGCTGCGGCGTTCACGGGCTGGCTGGGCGGTACGGGGTTCATGCTGGTGATGCACCACTGGCTGATGCCGAACCTGCACGTCTTCATCCTCCTTCTCGCCGCGCTGCTGGGCCTGTTGTGGCTGCCGTGGGGCTGGCTGGTGCACCGGCTGCTGGCGGGCGCCCCCGGCGGCGGTCGGCTGGCGGCCTCCGTGGTGCTGATCCCATCGGGCTGGCTGCTGGCGGAGTTGGTCAGGTCCTGGGAGTACCTGGGCGGCCCATGGGGGCTGTTGGGCGCGAGCCAGTGGGAGGTACGACCCGCGCTGCGGCTGGCCTCGGTGGGCGGCGTATGGCTGGTGAGCTTCCTGGTGGTGGCGGTGAACACCGCGCTGACCGCGCTGCTGACCGAACCTCGGGCCAGGGTGGGCGCCGTGGTGGCGCTGGTGTCCGTCGCCGTCCTCACCAGCGCCGTGTGGCTGTGGGCCCCGCAGCCCGAACCCTCGGGCAGCACACGGGTCGCCGTCGTACAGATCGGGCAGGCGCCCTCGCGGGAGGAGCGGTTCGAGCGCGGCGAAAGGCTGACCCGCCGGCTGGCCGACAGCGATCCGGACCTGGTGGTGTGGGGCGAGAGCAGCGTCGGCTACGACCTCAACACGCACCCGGCGCTGGTGCGCAGGCTCGCCACGCTCTCCCGGCAGACGGGTGCCCCGCTGCTGGTGAACGTCGACGCGCGGCGCGGCGACCGGCCGGGCATCTACAAGAGCTCCGTCCTCGTCGACGAGGACGGACTGACCGGGCAGCGCTACGACAAGATGCGGCTGGTGCCGTTCGGCGAGTACATCCCCGCCCGACCGCTGCTCGGCTGGGCCACGTCGGTGGGCCGGGCGGCCGACGAGAACCGACGGCGCGGGCAGGAGTCGGTGGTGATGCGCGGGAACGGGCTGAGGTTCGGCCCGTTGATCTGCTTCGAGACGGCGTTCCCCGACATGTCCAGGCAACTGGCGAGGGAGGGGACCCAGGTGCTGGTCGCCCAGTCGTCGACCTCGACCTTCCAGGAGAGCTGGGCGCCCGAACAGCACGCGTCGCTGGCGGCGCTGCGGTCCGCCGAGTCCGGGCGGCCCATGGTGCACGCAACACTCACCGGGGTCAGTGTCGTGCACGGGCCCGACGGCGAGCGGATCGGGTCGCCGATGGGCACGGAAACCAGCGCCGTGCAGATCACGGAGGTGCCGCTGGCCACCGGGACGACGCTGTACGTACGGTTCGGCGACTGGACGGTGCGGTTGGCGCTGACCGCGCTCGTGGCGTACGGCGTGCTCGAAGGCGTGCGGGCGGCGCGGGGGCGCTCGGTGCGGGGCCGCGCGGAGCTCAGCGCGACTGTTCCAGCACGTCGTTGACGACACGCTCGCAGAGTTCGTGGGTGCGCAGGGCGTCCTGCGCACTGAGCGTCCGCCCCTGACGTACGGCGTCGAGGAAGGCGAGCACACACTGTTCGATGCCGCGCTGGCGGGCGACGGACACCCAGTCGCCGCGGCGCCGGACGCTGGGCTGGCCCTTGTGGTCGATGATCTCCGCCAGATCGCGCACTTCGCGCTTGGTGTCCTGACCCGAGACCTCCAGGATCTCCTCGGCGGATCCGGAGAGCCGGTTCATCACGCCGAGCGCGGTGAAGCCGTCGCCCGCGAGCTGGAGCACCACATGGTGCAGCAGCCCGTCGCGGACCCTGGCCCGCACATCGATGTGGTCCGCCTCGCCCGGAGCGAGGAAGCGCAGGGTGTCGACGACGTGGATGAAGTCGTCCAGCACCATCCTGCGGGGCTCCTCGGGCAGGCCCACCCGGTGCTTCTGGAGGAGGATCAGATCGCGGGGGTGCTCCAGGCACTGCGTGTACCCGGGGGCGTGCCGCCTGTTGAAGCCGACCGCGAGGCTGGTGCGGCGCCGCTCGGCCAGCTCCACGAGGGCGGCGGAGTCGGCGAGTTGGTAGGCGAGCGGCTTGTCGACGAAGGTGGGCACCCCCGCGTCCAGCAGCCGGTGCACCAGTTCGGGGTGGGCGCTGGTTGCGGCGTGTACGAACGCGGCGTCGGGGCCTGCGGCGAGCAGCCCGTCGAGGCCGGTGTGCCGGTGGGCGGCCGGGATCCGGTAGGCATCTGCGACGGCCGTCAGGGTGGCCGTGGTGCGGGTGACAAGGTGTGGCTCCAGGCCCGGCTGGGACATGAGCACCGGCAGGTACGCCTTCTTGGCGATGTCGCCGAGGCCGATCACACCGATCCTCACGGGCTCTCCCTCACTACCGAACGGGTGGCTGCGCCTGCGCAGCATACGTGCGCTGCGGCGGGCGCCAGTCGGCGATCCCCGCCATGGCACGCAGTGCGGCGGCGGGCGCGAGGCGGCTGACGGCGACGAGCGCCACATTGCGCAGGGCACAGGCCGGAGCGCTGGTCAGGATCGACGTACGGCTCGCGCGGGCGGAGCGCCGTACGACCTCGGCGGTACGGGGCAGCCGCTGCCGGGTGTAGTGCGCCAGCGCGTCGGCGATCTCGCCTGCCGGGTCGGCGCATTGGGCCAGTAAGACGGCGTCCTCGACGGCCTGGTTGCCGCCCTGGCCGAGGCCGGGGGCCATGGCGTGCGCCGCGTCGCCGAGCAGGGCGACCCGGCCCGTGTGGAGGGCGGGCAGCGGGTCGGTCAGGTGGTGGACGTCGTTGCGCAGTACGGCCTCTTCGGGCACGGATGCGATGAGCTGGGGCAGCGGCCGGTGCCAGCTGCCGTACAGCCGCAGCAGTGCGGCGCGTTCGCCACGCGGGTCCTGCTGCCCGGCCGGAGCCGTGGCGGCCGCATAGGCGTAGATCCTCCCGTCCGGGAGCGTCTGGGTGCCCCACATCCGGCCCCGGCCCCAGGTCTCGTGGGGCTCGACGCCGCCTTCGGGGGTCTCGGTGAGGAACCGCCAGGTGGTGAAGCCCGTGTACCGGGGGCCGGGGTGGGCGGGGAAGAGGGTGTGCCGGGTCGGCGAGTGGATGCCGTCGGCGGCGACCACGAGCTCGGCCGTGCGGGTCTCGCCGTCATCGGTGGTGACCGTTGCGGGCCGGCTCACGGCGCCCGGGTCGGTGAGGGTCGCGGCGATGCCGGTGCGCAGTTCGACGGTGCGGGGCAGCCGGTTGCGCAGCAGTTCGACGAGGGTGGAGCGGGTGAGCAGGACGACGGAGTCGCCGTAGCGTGCGGCCGCTTCGTCCCCCGTGGTGCGGACGAGCCAGCGGCCGGAGGGTACGCGCAGTCCGCCCTGGCCGGTCCAGGTGCGCAGCTCGCGTACGGAGTCGCCGAGCCCGATCACGTCCAGGGCGCGCAGGCCGTTGGGGGCGATGCCGATGCCCGCGCCGACGGGTTCGAGTTGCCGGGCGCGCTCCAGGACGGTGACGGACCAGCCGCGGGCGCCGAGCGCGGCGGCCGCCGTCAGCCCACCGATACCGGCGCCGATGACGAGAGCGCGCGGAGCTTGGGACGAGTGCACGGGGCCTCCCCGGAGAGCCGACTACAAGCGTAGTGATCGACACCGAGCGTACTACAGATGTAGTGATCCCGGTAGATTGCCCCCATGACCCCACGTGCCGCCGCCACGCCCCGTACCGCGCTGATCGCCGACACCGCCATCCGGCTGCTGGCCGAGCGCGGGCTACGCGGCCTGACCCACCGCGCCGTGGACGAGGCGGCCGGACTGCCGCTGGGCTCCACCTCCAACCACGCGCGGACCCGGGCAGCCCTGCTGGAAG
The DNA here is from genome assembly GCF_050936705.1 of Streptomyces sp. CA-250714. Lineage (NCBI taxonomy): Bacteria > Bacillati > Actinomycetota > Actinomycetes > Kitasatosporales > Streptomycetaceae > Streptomyces > Streptomyces sp. CA-250714. Next base: position 833,718 of record NZ_JBNJMI010000002.1, read on the forward strand.
CCGCCATACGGCGACTGACCGAACTGGAGGCCGCCGTCCTCACCACCGAGGAGATGGCGGAGTCGGCCCGTGAGGCGAGCGGTCCCGGCCCGTTGGCCGCCCTCATCGCGACCGCGCTGCACCGTCATCTCACCCGGCACCGCGCTCTGCTGGTGGCCCGTTACGAGCTGGCGCTGGAGGCCACCCGGCGTCCGGAGCTGCGGGCGTACTACGACCGAACGGGCATGAGCAACTTCGCCGGGCCGCTCCGGGCCATGCTCGGCGCCGCCGGCTCGACCGCGCCCGACCGGCACGCACTCTCACTGCTGGCCTGGTGCGACGGCATCCTCTTCACCTGCACGGCAGGCACCTTCAACGCGGCCGCGCCCACCGAGGAGGAGCTGCGGACCAGCCTGCAGGAGATGCTGACCGGGATGCTGGCCCCTCGCGGCTGACGTACCGCGGGGAGCACTGCGGGAGCACCGAAAGCCCTCGGACCGCCGGGAAACCTGTTGCTCCCGCACCGCCCGCGAGCACGATGGCCGGATGACAACCGACGACAAGCAGACAACCGACGACAAACAGACGAGCGACGACAGGCAGACGAGCGACGGCGAACAGTCGCAGCGGCGCCCGGTCGGAGCCGTGAGCGGGCTTCCGCTCCCCCAGGGCAGCGGCCCCGAGAGGCAACTGCTGGAGCAGTGGCTGGACTTCCAGCGCGCCACGCTCGCCGCGAAGTGCGCAGGACTCGACGACGAGCAGTTGCGGCACGCCTCGGCCCCGCCGTCCAACCTGACTCTGCTCGGCCTGCTGCGGCACATGACCGACGTGGAACGCCACTGGTTCCAGTTCGTGTTCGGCGAGAAGGACTCGGACCCGATCTACTTCACCGAGGAAGCCCCCGACGACGACTTCGTGGTGACCGACGCTGACACCGGCGCCGACACCCTCGCCGTCTGGCAGCGCGAGGTCGACAGGGCCCGCAAGTCCGCTGCGCGGCGTTCCCTCGACGACACGGGCGTCAACCCTCGACGGCCCGCCTGGAGCCACTCCCTGCGGTGGATCTATCTGCACGTGATCGGCGAGTACGCGCGGCACAACGGCCACGCCGATCTGCTGCGGGAGCGCATCGACGGAGCGACGGGCTTCTGAGCGCCCCGTGATCACCCCTGGGGGGACTTCCCGGCCGGGGCGCGGGTGGGAAGAGTTGCCGGAGTGTCACGTATGACGAAAGCCATGGCCGTCGCAGGAGTGGCGCTCTCGGCCGCGACAGGGTGCATCACCGTCTCCGGCAGCCCCCAGGCGCCCGGCGACGGACCCTCCCCCCAGCACTCCCCCGTTCCCGGGCACGGGGCGGCGCCGCCTCGCCTGGTGCTCCCCTCGGCGAAGGAGGCACTGTCCCGGCTCCCCCGCCAGGGAACCGCCCCCGAGCGGCGCGGCACGGAAGACCCGCAACGGCGCGGCGCCTCCCTGCGCACCGGCGAGAGCGGGACCGCCGCGGATACGACAGCTCGCCCGGAGCAGCAGCCCCCTCCCCGGCCCGCACCACTGCCGCGTGCCCGGGATCAGGCCCCGGCCGCCGGGAGCGGAGGCGCGGGCCCCGGGCCGGCGGAATACGGCGGGCCGAGGGGCGGCGCGGGCGGACTCGGGCACCACGGCCGGGACGACGGCCGAGGGCACTCCGGCGCCGCCATGTGCGAGTGGGGCGAGACGTACGGGCGATGGGACCCGGACAGCGCCCAGGCGCGCATCTGCCGCGACACTTACGGCAGGTGACCCGGCCGGGGGCGCGGGCCGGTCACGGCAGCTGGTCCGGCCAGGGGCGCGGCACGGCAAGTGACCCGGCTGGCGGCGCGCTCCGGTCACGGCAGGTGACCCGGCCAGGCGCGTGGTCCGGTCACGGCAGGTGATCCGGCCAGGGGCGCAGCCCGGTCACGACAGCTGACCCGGCCGACGGCGCGCTCCGGTCACGGCAGATGACCCGCCCGGCGGCGCGGGCCGGTCACGGCAGGTGGTCCGTGCCGCCGCTCGAGCCGTCCGGGGTGCCGCCGGGCGAGGCGGCACCGTCGGCGATCCGCTTCTCCAGGCGCTCGATGGCGGCGCGGATGCCCTCCCCGTACGCGTCTCCGGGCAGCGCGTCCAGCTTGCCCCGCGCCTGCTCCAGCTCGCGCCGGGCCGCCTCCTCGTCGCCGAGCTTGACGTGGTCGGCCGCCAGGTTGAGGTACAGGGAGGGGTACAGCGAGCGAACCGCGAGCTGGTGCTCACCCCAGCTGACCCGGTCCCCGTTCAGGGCGTCCGCCGCAGCGAGGGCCCGCAGGTCCCAGGCGAGCTCGTCCGCCGGATCGTCCTGGGTGTCCGCCATGTAGTGCGCGATGGTGCAGCGGTAGAAGAGATCGGCTTCCGTGTCGGTCTCCGTCCACAGCGCGGCGAAGCGGTTCCTGGCCTCCTCCCGGTCACCACCGCGGTGCAGCATGATCGCCTGGCCGATTCTGACCATCGTCGCGTCCTGGTCGCCCTGGGGGGCGTCCTGCTGGGGCTCCGCCACGAGGGGCTCCTCCCGTTCGCCGTGTGCTGGATCTACGACGCTAACGGCCGCCTCTGACAATGGCGCTCACCTCGGGAGGAACCCCGCGTGGCCCGGCCCGGACCGGGGGGTCGACGCGGACCGGGTGGGTCGGCCCAGGCCAGGTGGGTCGGGCCCGGACCTGCTGCCTCGCTCCGGACCGGGGGTCGGCCAGGACCGCGTGGCCCTGCCCGGACCGGCTGCCTCGCTCCCGACCCGGTGGCCCGGCCAGGACCGCGTGGCCCGGCCCGGACCAGCTGCTTCGCTCAGGACCAGGTACCTCAGCCCAGATCGGGGATGCGCCAGTCGATCGGGGTGTGGCCCTGCGCCGCGACGGCCTCGTTGATCTGGGTGAAGGGCCGGGAGCCGAAGAACCGCTTCGCCGACAGCGGTGAGGGGTGGGCGCCCTGCACCACCGCGTGCCGCTCGGTGTCGATGAGGGGCAGCTTCTTCTTCGCGTAGTTGCCCCACAGCACGAACACCGCCGGATCCGGGCGGTCGGCGACAGCGCGGATGACGGCGTCGGTGAACTTCTCCCAGCCCTTGCCCTTGTGCGAGTTGGCCTCGCCCTCGCGCACCGTCAGCACCGCGTTCAGCAGCAGCACGCCCTGCTCGGCCCAGGGCATCAGATAGCCGTTGTCGGGAACCGGGTGGCCCAGCTCGTCCCGCATCTCCTTGTAGATGTTGCGCAGCGAGGGCGGGGTCTTGACGCCGGGTCGCACCGAGAAGCACAGGCCGTGGCCCTGACCCGGTCCGTGGTACGGATCCTGGCCCAGGATGAGCACCTTCACCTGCTCGTACGGGGTCGCGTCGAGGGCGGCGAACACCTCCTCACGGGGCGGGTAGACGGGGCCGCGCTCCCGCTCCTCCTCGACGAACTCCGCCAGTTCCTTGAAGTAGGGCTTCTCGGTCTCCTCTCCGAGGACGCCCTGCCAGGACTGGGGCAGCATCTCTTTCACGCGCTGTTACCTCCGCTGCGGTGGTGCTCTTCCGGGTGGTGCTCACTGATCGCCCCGAAGGTACCGTCCGCCACTGACAGCCCCGCAGGCCGCTACCAGCTCGACTTCTTGTACAGCTCCCACACGCGCAGGATGACCGAGGCGTCGACCGCCCACTCGACACCCGCGATGTCCTTCTCCGCCGCTACGTAGACCTTGCCCTGCCACAGCGGCAGCAGTTGTACGTCGTCGGCCATCTCCCGCTGGGCCCTCGCGAACGACTGCCCGGCCGCTCCGCGGTCGCTCTGCCGGCGCGAGTACGGCAACAGCTCCTCGGTCAGCTTTTTGTCCGGGTACGGGGTGCCGACCGCGTTCTTCTCCCCCACGAAGGGCGTGATGTAGTTGTCCGCGTCGGGGAAGTCGGCGGACCAGCCGCGCCCGAAGACCGGGTACTCGCCCTTGAGGTAGCCCTTCTGGAACGTGTCCCACGGGCGCGACTTGAGGGTGATGTCGAAGAGGCCGGAGTCCTCCAACTGCCGCTTCAGCTCGGCGAACTCCCGGCCTGTCGAGTCGCCGTAACGATCCTCCGCGTACCAGAGGGTCAGCCGCACCTTGTCGTAGATGCCCGCGTCCCGGAGCGTCTTGCGGGCCTTCTTGGAGTCGGGTTCCCCGTAGCGGTCGAGGAAGGCGTTGGTGTGTCCGGTGATGCCCGCCGGGACCATGGAGTAGAGGGGGTCGGCCGTCCGGTCGTAGACCTCGCGCACCAGCTTCTTACGGTCGACGAGCTGGGCTATCGCGCGCCGGACGGCGGGCTTGGCGACCTGCTTGTCCTTCGGGTTGAGGACCAGGAAGTGCACCTCGGAGCCGGTCATCTCGCTCAGGTCGACGGAGTCGTCACCCGAGGCGGCGGCCTCCTGGAACTCCAGGACTTGTTCCGGAGTCAGTCCGCGGTAGGTGATGTCTATTCGGCCCGCCTGGAGGTCGCTGACCATCTTGGCGGACCGCTTGTAGTAGCGGATGGTGACCGCGTCGTTCCGTACCTTCGCGCTGCCCTTGTAGTCGGGGTTCTTGGTGAGCTCGGCCCGCTTGCCCGGCTCGTAGTCCTTGAGCGTGTACGGCCCCGAGCCGGTCACCCCGGGGCCGGGGTGCTCGGTGGAGCGCGGATAGTCCTCGGGGTCGACGAGGGAGGTCGCGGGGGTGGAGAGGATGAACGGGAAGGTGGCGTCCGACTTCTTCAGCCGGAAGACCACCGTGCGGCTGCCGGTGGCGTCGACCCGCTCGAGGTTGGCGAGCAGTGCCGCGGGCCCTGACGGGGCGTCGATCGAGGTGATGCGGTCGAAGGAGTGCTTGACCGCTTGGGCGTCCAGCGGCCGGCCGCTGGAGAACTTCAGCCCCTTGCGCAGCTTGCAGCGGTAGATCCGGCTGGCCGAGTCGGTGAACCCGCAGTCACTGGCGGCCTCCGGCTCCGGGGTGGTGCCGGAGTTCGGGATGGTCATGAGGGTCTGGAAGATGTTCCGGTACAGCTCCCAGGAGCCGTCCCAGGCTGCGGCCGGATCGAGGGAGCTGGGAGCGCTTGTCGTACCGACCACGATCTTGTGCTCCTCGTCCCCGTCGCCGCCGGGGAGCGAACTGCACCCGGTCACGAGTGCGAGGGAGAGTATGGTCGCTGCGGCTCTCGGCAGCGCTTGCCGGTCGAACACGTGGCGCTCCTCAGTCGGCGGTGCCTGTACTGCTGGTGCGGTGCCCTGGGGATGCGCCCACGCTCCGGGGCGACACCCAACTGCGGGAAATCGCTTGGACATTACCCCAGCCACTGCCGTCACGGAGATGGAACAAGACGTCCGGGTGCCGGTACCTGTGGTACCGACACCCGGACATATGGGCCATAGGCCGTTCGGCGCCTGGAATCGCGGCGCCAGTTCAACGGTCGTACGGAGGTGCTCGACGGGCCGCACGAGTGGCGCGGCGCGGCTGTTCGACTATTCGACGCCCGCGTTGAGGAAGAGACCGCCGTCCACGGTCAGCGTCTGGCCGGTGATCCAGCCCGCATCGTCGGAGGTCAGGAACTTGGCGGCGCCCGCCACGTCCTCCGGCGCGCCGAGCCTGCCCATCGGATAGCGGGCGGCCGCCTCCTCCTCGCGCCCCTCGTAGAGCGCCGCGGCGAACTTCGTCTTGACCACGGCCGGCGCCACCGCGTTGACCCGCACCTTCGGCGCGAACTCGTGGGCGAGCTGCTGGGTCAGATTGACCATCGCCGCCTTGCTCATGCCGTACGCGCCGATGAACGGCGAGGCCGAAATGCCCGCGATGGAGGCGACGTTGACGATCGTCCCGCCGTGTTCCCGCTGCCAGGCGGCCCAGGTGCGCTGCGCGAAGCCGAGTGCCGAGATCACGTTCGTCTCGAACACCTTGCGGGCGACGCCCAGGTCCAGCTCGGCCATCGGCCCGAACACCGGGTTGGTGCCCGCGTTGTTGACCAGGTGGTCGATGCGTCCGTACGCCTCCATCACCTGCTCGACGACGGCCGCCTGGTGCTCCAGGTCGTGCGCCTTGCCCGCGACCCCCATCGCCCGGTCGGAGCCGAGCCGTTCGACCGCCTCCTTGAGCGCGTCCTCGTTCCGCCCGGTGACGCACACCCGGTCGCCGCGCGCCACCAGCGCCTCGGCGATGCCGTAGCCGATGCCGCGGCTGCCGCCCGTGACGAGTGCGACCTTCCCGGTGTCGGGCAGTCGGCCGCCCGCTGTCTGCTCTGTCATCCGATCTGCTCCTCGCCGGCCGTCAGTTGAGGGGTCCGCCGGCGACGTACAGCACCTGGCCGGAGACGAAGCCGGCCTGCTCGTCGGCGAAGAACGCGACGGCGTTGGCGATGTCGGCGGGCTCACCCACGCGCTGGACGGGGATCTGGCCAGCCGCAGCGGCCTTGAAGTCCTCGAAGCCCATGCCCACGCGCTCGGCGGTGGCGGCGGTCATGTCGGTGGCGATGAAGCCGGGTGCCACCGCGTTGGCTGTGATGCCGAACTTGCCCAGTTCCTTGGCGAGGGTCTTGGTGAAGCCCTGCATACCGGCCTTGGCCGCCGCGTAGTTGACCTGCCCGCGGTTGCCCAGCGCCGAGGACGAGGAGAGGTTGACGATGCGCCCGAAGCCGGCGTCCACCATGTACTTCTGGCAGGCACGGGACATCAGGAAAGCGCCCCGCAGGTGCACGTTCATGACCGTGTCCCAGTCGCTGTCGCTCATCTTGAACAGCAGGTTGTCGCGCAGCACACCGGCGTTGTTCACCAGCACCACGGGCGCCCCGAGTTCCTCGGCGACGCGGCTGACAGCGGTCTCGACCTGCGCGGAGTCGGAGACGTCGCAGCCGACGGCGAGCGCCTTGCCGCCCTGCTCGGTGATCTGCGCGACGGTCTGCGCGCAGGCGGCCTCGTCGAGGTCGAGTACGGCTACGGCGTGGCCCTCGGCCGCCAGACGGACGGCCGTGGCCGCGCCGATCCCTCGGGCGGCGCCCGTCACGATCGCGACTCGCTGCTCGGTGCTGGACATGCTGGTCTCTCCTCGGCCTGAGTGGGTGAGCAACCGCTTAGTACCTATGGCAGTCGTGACGCTATGGGGCGGGCGATGTGGTGTCAACGCCCGCATCCGGGAGGGACCGGCACGGACCGGCCCCTCCGGGATGCGGCTCAGCGCACCAGCAGATCCAGCAGGCGCTCGCTCTCGGCCTCGGGATCGGCGGTCAGCCCGGTGTGCACCGGGCCGGGCTGGACGACCGTGCTGCGCGGCGCCACCAGCCACCGGAAGCGCCGGCCCACGTCCTCCCCGGCCGCCTGCCCGGCCTGCGCGCCCCCGCTGCACACGCCCTCCACGGCGTGCAGCGCGGCCCGTACGCCCTGGACGTCGGCGCACGGGTCGAGGGCGAACAGCCGGTCCTCGTCGAGATGAGTGCGCGCGCCGAGGAAGGAGCGCGCCCGGCAGTAGACCAGGACGCCCGCGTTGATCAGCTCGCCGCGCTCGATGTGGGGAACAACACGCAGCAGCGCGTACTCGAACACGTCGAGATCGCTGCGCGCACCTGCCGCAGTACGAATCCGCGTCACTTGGCATCGCCGCCCTTCCCGGTGAGCCACCCCGGCGCTTGCGAGGGCAGGTCCTTGCTCGGCTCGCCGAGCGTGATCCGCTCCTGGATCGTACGGGCGCGGGACGCCAGGACCTTGGTGTACGCGGCGCGTACCTCGTCCGGGTACGCGAAGCCCGGTTCGTCCGCGAGCCACTCGTCGGGGATCTCGGCGGCGCACTCGGACAGCAGTTCCTCGGTGACCCGGGGCGCCAGCTCGGCCGCCGCCTCCTCGGTCAGCGGCCCGAAGGGAGCCAGCGCGTGGTCGGAGGCGTCGTACGGCCGCTCGGCGGCGGCCTGCGCGGTGGGCCAGTTGTGGTGGAAGATCAGCGTCGCGCCGTGGTCGATCAGCCAGAGATCGCCGTGCCACACCAGCATGTTGGGGTTGCGCCAGGAGCGGTCGACGTTGCCCACGAGCGCGTCGAACCACACCACGCGCCCGGCCTCCTCGGGGCTCACCTGGTAGGCGAGCGGGTCGAAGCCGAGCGAGCCGGGCAGAAAGTCCATGCCGAGGTTGAGCCCGCCGCTCGCCTTCAGCAGTCCCTGCACCTCTTCGTCGGGCTCGGACAGACCGATCACCGGGTCGAGCCAGGTCCGCACCAGATCGGGCACCCGCAGACCGAGCCGCTGGGCGAGCCGCCCGCACAACACCTCGGCCACCAGCGTCTTGCGGCCCTGTCCGGCGCCGGTGAACTTCATGACATAGGTCCCCAGGTCGTCGGCCTCGACCAGACCGGGGAGTGAACCGCCCTCGCGCAGTGGTGTGACATAGCGCGTGGCTGTGACTTCGGGGAGCATTTCCCCAGGTTATACGCCCGTCTACGGTTCAGTTTCAGGTCCTGCCACCGGGTCACCCACCCCAGCGGCCGCCCTGAGCACCCCCGCGGAGAATCCGGGGTAGGACGGGCTCCTCCCGGCACTCAGCGGCACTAGAGGCATGGACGGTGATCGAGTCGTCCAGCGGCTCAGCGCGGCCCGTTCCCTGAGCGCGTCCCGGGGCCGCCTGTCAGCCGCAAGCCCGCTCCGATCAGCGGCAGTTGGCCGCCCGGGTCCGACCAGTCGGCATGTTGCTCGCGGATCCCCTGGCTGTGATCATCGGGGCGTGGCGAGCGCAGATCAGGTCAAAGTCGAGAGCGAGCGAAACGCGGACCGGTGGCCGGACATTCCCGGCGACACAGCGTTCACCATCAAGATTCCAGAGGCTGATCCGCTGGTCCGGGCCGGATTCCCCGCCCATGTGACCGTGCTCTACCCGTTCGTGCACGAGAGCCGCATAGACACCCTCGTCCACCGTGAACTGTCCGGCCTCTTCGCCAAGCACGATGCGTTCACCTTGACCTTCTCCGAATTCGGCCGCTACCCCGGTGTGCTGTACCTCGCCCCGCAGCCGCACAACCCGGTCAAGGCGCTGACCGCGGACCTCACGCAGCGCTGGCCCGAACTGGTCCCGTACCGAGGGCTCTTCGGCACCGGTCTCGACCCCCATCTGACGGTCGCGAACCACGAGGGCCCTGCGACCCAGGACGCAGCGTACGACGCGTTGCAGGCAGAACTCGCGCCTCTGTTGCCGCTGCGCTGCCACGTCCACGCGGTTCAACTCATCGTGTGGGACGGCGAACGCTGGCAGGAACGGGTGAACTACCCGCTCGCTGTGCTGCGGCGGGGCTGACCGAACAGATCCGCGTACGGCGCCGTCGCGAGCGGTCAGCCCGCCGGTCGTTGAAGATCACCAGGGGTGCAGAATGACCCATGTGCCGATAACGAACACGCCGAAGACGGCAACAATCGACGACGCTCAGCTGGTCAGCCGCACCCTGGCCTGCGCCTTCGACGATGACCCGATGATGCGCTGGTTCTTCCCCGATGATTCCGCTCGGGAGGCAGCGCTTGGCCGTTACTTCACCACACTCTTCACCCGGCAGTACGCCCAGCACGGCGTGTGCGAGCGCACTGACGCAGCGGTCGCCTTCTGGGTACCGCCGGAGGGACAGGAAAAGGCCGTTCCTGACGCGGAGACCGTCCAGGAGCTCCAGAACATCCTCGGCGACCGGGCACTGCTGTTCCGCGATGCCGTCACGACAGTGGCCGAGCACACACCGACGGAACCTCACTGGTACCTGGCCTTGATCGGCGCCGACCCCGCCGCCCAGGGCCAGGGGCACGGGGCAGCGCTGCTGCGTTCGGGGCTGGCCAAGGCCGACGCGGCAGGCCTGCCCGCCTATCTGGAGCCCTCCAAGCCATCCAACCTCCCCTTCTACGAGCACTTCGGCTTCACCGTGCACAAGGAGCTGCAACTGCCCGGAGGCGGACCAGTGCTGTGGGCCATGCGGCGCGAACCCGGTCCGTCGGCTGGCGTGTAGGGCGTGACCGGCGGGTCTTGACCGGCAGCTCCGTTGAGGGGCTGCCGACAGTCAGGCCCTCTCCACCAGTGCCGAGTAGGCCCTCTCAAGGCCCTTCGTGTGGCCGGCCCGCAACTCGATGTAGGCGTGCCCGCCGGCCGTACAGGCTTCACGTAGGGCGGTGCTCTGTTCCCTGACCCACGCGGCGATCTTCCGGTACGTGGTGTCATCGGCTCCGTCGAGCCAGTCCGGGGCGGCCCTCAAGTGTTCGGTGGTGAGCTCCGTGTTTCCGAGGAAGACGCAGCTCAGTGGCACTCCGAGAGCGGCAACCGCATCGGCCGCCGCCGGCGTGACGATGTCACCCTCGACCACATAACCGTCCAGAGGATCGGAGTCGTCGAGGCTCTCCGCAGTGGCACGGACGAACTCGATGAGGAAGGGCTGCGCCCGTACGGCCTTGTCCGCATGCGTACCGTGCCGCACGCCGTGCTCGGGCGCAGCACGCTGAAGCATCGAGACCAGAGCGTCGGTCGGGCATCCCGGGATGCCGTCCCGGTCCAGCAGCATCCATGCGAGGGTGCTCTTGCCCACCCGTGGCGGGCCGCCTATCAGGTAGATCACGCGCAGACCGTACCCCGCTGTCCCGGGCCACGGCGTGGTGATTTCGCGCGGAGGCAGAATCGCGCCCAGCGCCTCCGGATCCGGCAAGTGACCGTCCGGACAGCGCATTTGCCTGGCTGAGCCCACCCGCCCTCGACAGGTTGATGACCGCAGCCGGGTGCGGCGACCCGGTGGTCCAGCGCCAAGTCCTCTTTGCGCGGGAGTAGTTGGTAACCGTCTACTCGAAGCCCCGGGCGATGAACAAGCGGGTGGCAGGCCGGTAGGGGTTGCGGGCGAGGTGCCGTCGGTAGCCAGTCGTCCAGAAATTTTTACACTCGTGGCATTTTTATGTTGACACCTTCAGAGCCTCGGAGTAAATTTACGTCCGTCGCAAATTTTCAACTCCGCAGGAAGAACGGAAGCGCCCATGCCCGAACCCATCCCCGCCCTCCTCCGCACCACGGCCCTCGGCACCAGCCCCCTGGCCAAGCTCGACATCCGCACCCCCGTACCGCCCCGCGGCAACCGGCGCCCGCCCGTCCAGGCGTCCCCCGCACGCGCCCGACGGGTTCCCCCGCCGGTCCGCAATCTGCCGCGGCGCTACGGCAACTGACCTGCCCCACACCGGCACCCACATCAGCACTCACCCCCCGAACCATGAGGAGAAACGCCTTGCAGATCACCGCCTCCACCGTCTCGCTCACCGTCGACGACGTCGCCGCCTCCCAGCAGTTCTTCACCGCGCACCTCGGCTACACCGAACAGGCCGCCGCTGACGGCTTCGCCTCCCTGACCCGCCCGGACGCCGCCGCCGATATCGTCCTGCTCGCCCGTGGCACCGGGATACTGCCGGCCGACCAGCGCGACCAGCGCGCCTCCGGGCTGATCCTCGCCTTCACCATCACCGGTATCCAGGACGAGGAGAAGCGCCTGCGCGACGCGGGTGTGGAGATCACCATGCCGCTGCGCGAGGAGCCCTGGGGCGAACACCTCTTCCAGATCACCGATCCCAACGGCGTGATCATTCAGTTCGTCGAGTGGGCAGCGCCGGCCGCCTCCTGATCACCCGACTCCGCCGTCACGCCCTGCCCTGCCCCGTACTCTGTCGCCCCCGTACTCAGTCGCCCCGAAGGAGACACCCCATAAGGCACCCGCTACCCCCTCGTCAGCCTCGCTGCGCCCCGCCCCGCACGGTGCGCACGGCAACGTCAGCGCACGCCAACTACCGGCCCGGCCGCCGAGAACGGGGGAACAGCACCATGCGTGCGTCACAACTCACACTCCACGACATCACCAAGCGCTTCGGCGATCACGTCGTACTCGACCAGGTGAGCCTCACCGTCAAGCCGGGCGAGAAGGCCGGTGTCGTCGGTGACAACGGCTCCGGAAAGTCCACACTGCTCCGGATCATCGCCCAGCAGGAGCGGTTCGAGTCCGGTGAGCTGACCGTGACGGCGCCCGGTGGCACCGGATATCTGGCGCAGACCCTGCAACTGCCGCCCGACGCCACCGTCCAGGACGCCGTCGACCTGGCTCTCGCCGATCTGCGCGCGCTCGAATCACGGATCCGCCGGGCCGAAGCCGAACTGACAACGGGAGGGGAAGTGGAGTCCGACCCCTCTTATGCGGCCTACGCCGCGCTGATCGAGCAGTACGAGGCCCGGGGCGGATACGAGGCGGACACCAGGGTGGGCATCGCGCTGCACGGGCTCGGACTGCCGAACCTGGACCGCGGCAGGCGGCTCGGCACCCTGTCCGGCGGTGAGCGGTCCCGACTGGCGCTGGCCGCCACGCTGGCGTCGGCACCGGAGCTGCTGCTCCTGGACGAGCCGACGAACGACCTGGACGATCAGGCCGTCGGCTGGCTGGAAGAGCACCTGCGCGAACACAAGGGAACGGTGGTCGCGGTGAGCCACGACCGGGTGTTCCTGGAACGACTCACCACCACGATCCTGGAGGTCGACTCGGGCAGGGTCTCCCGGCACGGGAACGGCTACGACGGCTACCTCGCCGCGAAGGCGGCAGAGCGCCGACGACGGCTGCAGGAGTACGAGGACTGGTGTGCCGACCTCGCCCACAACCGGCGGCTCGCCGAATCCAACGTGGCGCGGCTGGACGCCATTCCGCGCAAGATGCCGCTGAGCGTCTTCGGTCACGGCGGGTTCCGGGCGCGCGGCCGCGGACATGGTGCGATGGTCCGCATCCGCAACGCGAAGGAGCGGGTCGGACGGCTGACCGCAAACCCCGTCGCGCCTCCGCCCGAGCCGCTCGTCCTCACCGCACACATCACCACGGCCACCAACACCGCGAACCTGGCCGCAGCAGCTCAACTTGCCGGGGTGAACGTCGGCGAGCGGCTCCGCATCCCGTCGTTGACCGTCCGGCCCGGCGAACGGCTGCACGTGACCGGCCCCAACGGAGCCGGCAAGAGCACTCTGATGCGCGTCCTGGCAGGAGAGCTGCACCCCGACGACGGCTCGGTGCACGTCCCCGGGCGGGTGGGACATCTGCGCCAGGAGGAGACTCCGTGGCAGCCCGGGCTGACCGTCGCCCAGGCATTCGCCCTGGGGCGGGAAGGCGACCCGGACGAGCACACCGAGACGCTGCTCGCGCTCGGTCTGTTCAGCCCGGCCGAGCTGCGCCTGCGCGTCGGAGAACTCTCCTACGGCCAGCGACGCCGGATCGAGCTGGCCCGGCTGGTGAGCGACCCGGTCGACCTGCTGCTTCTCGACGAGCCCACCAACCATCTCGCCCCCGCCCTCGTCGAGGAACTGGAAGAAGCGCTGGCCGACTACCGGGGCGCCCTGGTGGTCGTCACCCACGACCGCCGGATGCGATCCCGATTCACCGGCTCGCACCTCATGCTGCGTGACGGACGGATCGCCGCGTACCAAGCGCCTCCAGCCGAGTGACCCGTACCTCTTCGCTACCGTGTACCGAGCCTCGAAAGGCACTGTTGACAGAAGGGCTGCCGGACCACTTGCTGTGTGATACAGAAACTCGCCGCGATCCGCGATCCGCGATCCGCGATCCGCGATCCGCGATCCGCGATCCGCGATCCGCGATCCGCGATCCGCGATCCGCGATCCGCGATCCGCGATCCGCGATCCGCGATCCGCGATCCGCGATCCGCGAGCGCAGGGGGCGCCCCGAAGGGGCGCGGGGAACTGCGCGACAAGCCACAACGCACCCGCGCCCCGCAAGCGTCGGACAGGGGCACCCCCTAACCGCACCATGTGACCCCTCACGGAGCGGCCGTGCTCAATAGCCGGCCGCTCCCCGTACCCGTCCGCGAGGACGCAGTCCGTTGGAGCACCTTCCACCACACCAGAACCGTGGTCGTCGCGGCCCGAACACTCGTCTCGACCATCCGCGTACTGGAGTGCCTCCCCCAACTGCTGCGCAATGACAGCCGGATCGCCGTGGTCTTCGCGTACGACCCCACCTCGGCATTCAGCGACGGCGTGCTCGACCTTCTCCACGACACCGGATGCCGCGTCGTTCCATGGGAGCAGCTCGACTCGCTCGCGCCCGACCTCCTCATCTCCGCCAGTGAGAACATCGACGTCCCCAAGGGCGACTACCCGGTCCTGTACTTGCCCCATGGAGTGGGCTTCCAGAAGTTCGTCCCGGACTCGCGTTCGTCCCGCACCCGGCTCTCCGGCGCCGTACAGGATGAGCTGCTGGACGCCCAACGGGCCTGGCTGGCCATCTCCCATCCCAGCCAGCGCGACCAGCTCCATGCCTCGAACCCGCAGGCTGCCGAGCGCACCGTGCTGGTGGGGGATCCGTGCTTCGACGAGCTTCGGGCGGGCCTGGGCCGAGCGTCCTGGTTCCGTCAGGCGATGGGGGTGGGGGACGGCCAGCACCTGGTGGTCGTCAGCTCCACGTGGGGCCCCACTTCCCTGCTGGGCCGGCGCCCCGATCTCCTCGCCCGGCTGCTCGCCGAGTTGCCGTACGACCAGTACCGAGTCGCCGCGATACTCCACCCCAACGTCTGGTCGAGCCACGGAACCTGGCACATCCGGATGCTGCTGGACGCGGCACTCGAGGCGGGACTGATGCTCATCCCGCCTGTGCACGCATGGCGGTCGGTCCTGGTGGCGGCCTCGGTGCTGGTCGGCGACCACGGGTCGGTCACCCTTTACGGAGCGGCGCTGGGCAAACCTGTGCTGCTGGGCGCGTTCGGCACTGACGCCGTGCCGGGAACGGCGATCGCCGCACTGGGCCGGCAAGCACCCAAGCTGCGGGAGGGCAGCGGCCTGCACCGGGATGTCGAGGAGGTCCTGGCCACTCACGTTCCCCAAAAGTACGCCGGCCTCGCCGACCGGGCATTCGCCGAGCCGGGCAACGCGCTGGCCAAGCTTCGTACCGTCATCTACCGCCTCATGGAGCTCCCGGAACCCACCGCTGCTCCGGTACGCCTGCCGGCACCGCCTGCGCCGGAGCCGCCCTCCGCACACGTCACCTCGTTCATGGTGACCACCCGGATCGACCGGCACGCAGACCGGCCCACCGTTTCCCTGCGTCGTTACCCCGCCTGCGTGTCCGAAGCCATGGACGAGACCGCGGACTCCTTCAGCCACCTGTGTTGCGCACAGGACGAGCGGGACACCAGGCTCACCGAAAGCGCCTCCGTCCTCGTGCACCACAGCCCGGCTCCCACTGCGGACGCCGCTGAGCGCTGGATCGGCGAAACCCTGTCCAGCTTTCCGGGCAGCCTCTTGGCCGCAACGGCCGTACGCGCAGGCGGCTGCCTGGTGGGAGTACGCGACGGGCGGGTGGTGGAAGCAACGGCCACTGACCCGGACGCCGATACCGGCCTCCTGGCCGCGGTTGTCTACACCTGTCTGCGCGCACAGTTTCCCGTGGACGGGACGCTGGTCAGGCTGAAGACCAGCCCTGCACGGCAGACGGACGTCACCCTGCGCCAGCGGCCGTCATACGAGGAAGAGCCCACCTGACGGCCCTCGGTCCGGGCCGGTCACTCGCCCGTGAGACTGTCCAGCCAAGGGCGCAGCTCCTGCGCCTTCGGATGCCCTTCGGCTTCGTAGATCTCCACGGCCCTGGCCACCTGGGCCTTGACGACGGACGGCCGCTCCCCCTCGTCCCGCAGGACCTCGGCCAAGACCACGCGGGCCTGCGCCTCGTAGTGCGCCGCCTTCTCCGAGCACAGGACCTCGGCCGCCTCACTCAATACCGTTCGAGCTTCGGCCACTTGCCCCAGGTGGGCGTGCACCTGACCGCGGGCGAGCAGCGCACGAGCCGCCATCCTTGCGTCCTCGCACGCCAGCAGCCCCTGGTGAGCCTCGCGCAGGGTCTCCAGAGCGGAGGTGTGGTCGCCCATCGTGTCCTGTGTGCAGCCCAGGAAGTAGGTGACGATGGCGGCGCCGCGCCACTCCTCTTCGCGGCGGTTGAGGTCGGCCGCCTTCCGGTACTCCGCGAGCGCCCGGGCGGGTGCGAAGCGTTCCCAGTAACGTCCGGAGAACTCCAGCACCGACGCGTGCACCACGGCGTCTCCCGATGCCTCCGCCGCGGCGAGCGCCTTGTCCAGCTCGGCGCGTGCCGCGTCGTACTGGCCGAGATCCATCAGTGGCCGGGACAGCAGACTGCGCAGCCGGGCTTCCGCGGCCGTTACCGGACGCTCGTCCCGCGCCACGGCCTCGACCCCCAGCTCCAGTGATTCCTTCCAGCTGGCCAGGTGACGGTGACGGAGGAACAGTGCGGTGAACGCCTCGGACAACTGCCACACCTGCCGGTGCAGGCCCGCGCGGAAGGCCGCCCTGAGCACCTCCAGGATGGCCGGGTGCTCGGCCTCCAGCCAGTCGAGGGGAGACACCGCGCCCTCCCCCTCCGTGAAGGGATCGGGCACCTGGTCCAAGAAGGCGTCCAGGTCCGCGATCCGCAGCCGGTCCCGCCGCAGCGCGCGGTCGGCGAGAGCGGTCAGGGCGAGGTAGTGAGTCACCACCCTCTCGACCACTGCCCGTTGAGCGTCCTCGGTTTCCTCGGCTTCCGCCTTCTCCCTGGCGTGCAGCCGTACGAGATCGTGAATGCGGTAGCGGTCGTCCTCCAGCGCGTCGACGAGCCGCGCCGACTCCAGCGCGTCCAACAGCTGCTGCGCTGTCCGCGCGTCCGTCTCCGCCGCCACCGCGAGCGTCGCGGCGTCGAACCTCTTGGTGGGAAGCAGGCCGATCACACGGTAGACGCGGGCCGCGTTCGTCGGCAGTTCCCGGTAGGTCATGTCGAATACCGCGGACACCGAGTACTCCTCCCCCAGGGCCATTCCTGCCAGCCTGTCGGTTTCCTCGGCCAGTTCACCGGCCAGCTTCGTCATGGTGAGCCGGGACGAGTTCACCAGCTTGGCAGCAACCACGTTGAGGGCCTCCGGCAGGCCGCAGGACAACTCGACAAGCTTCTCGGCCGCCGCCCGCTCCGCCGCGACGGCCTCCGCACCGCACCGGTCCGTCAGCAACTGAAGGCCGCTGTGCGTGTCGAAAGGTTCCATTGCCAGTAACCCCGCCCCGGCCATGGCGAGTTCGCCCAGACGAAGATGGCTGGTGGCCAGCAGCACGCTGCCCTTCCCCTTGGGAACCAGGGATCTGACCTGCGACGGGTGGCTCACATTCTCACAGACGATCAGCAGTCGCCGCCCCGCCGAACACGAACGGAACAACGCGGCCCGCTCAGCCGGCGCGGTCGGGATGGCTGTCTCCCCCACACCGATTCCACGCAGACACTGGCGCACCGCCTCCGACACATCGGCACCGGACGAACGCCCGCCCAGCAGCGCGAAGTCGATATACAGCTGCCCGTCCGGGAACAGTTCACGACCGCGCTCCGCCCAGTAGCTCACGATGGAGGTCTTGCCGACTCCACGCAGCCCGTAGACGAGCCCGAGCCCCACCCCCGTGGCCGACCGGCCCGCACCGAACCGCTCGTCCAGCCACGCCAGATCCCGCTCACGGTTGACGAACGGCACCAGCACAGGCGGGACCTGGTCCGGCTTCACATCGGGACCGGAAGCGGGCTGCGGAGCGGCAATGAAAGTGATTCCTCCGTGAATCTGCTGCGCCTGCACGCTGTGTCCCGCCACAGTGCCGGACAGCTCGTTGGTGAACCCGCCGACACTCGACGGTGCTCCCGCTCCGGTGCTCGTCATCCCACCTCCACGCCTCACGCCCCGTCAACATCAGCGCACGCCACGGTAGGCGTTACGAGGAACGGGCGCACGGTGACCGCCGCTTTCCCCGCGGGGTGACCGCGTCTTCCCCCGCCCGCGGAAGGATGTCACGCCTGCGCCGCCCGATGTGCCGTCGGCAGTCCGGTGGTTACTGGTCGGCACTGCCAGGGCGTCAGCCCGCCCAGCTCTCCCGCACCTCGTCGGTCGTGGTGATCGTCGCGACGAGCGCCAGCGTGTGGCGGATCAGCGCGGAGGTGTAGTCGGCCGGCACCCCGGCGATGGCGTCGGCGGGCACCACCGCGGTGTAGCCCAGGTTGACGGCGTCGAAGACCGCGTTGGGCACCGCGACGTTCGCCGAAACGCCGGTGATCACCAGCGTACGGACGCCGAGGTTCCGCAGCAGCGCGTCCACGTCCGTGCCCGCGAGCGGCGAGAGGCCGTGCAGCCGCCGTACGACCAGGTCCTCGTCCGCGACCGGGATGGGCTGGGCGACCTGCACGGCCGGCGAGCCCGTCAACTGCCGTACGGGCAGCCGTTCGGCGGCGCGGAAGAGCCGCGCGTTGCGGCCGGCGCCCTTGCCGTCGGGACGGCGCTCGGCGACGGCGTGCACGACCTGGACGCCCGCCCGGTGCGCGGCGACGGTCAGCTGTGCGATGCGGTCCAGCACCCCCGTGCTCCGTACTTGGTGGGCGAGTTCGGGTAGGGCGCCGTCCGCACCGACGACCCCTCGCTGACACTCAACCGTCAGCAGTGCGGTGGTTGCGGGGTCGAGCTGGGCGGCGAGCCGGTCGCGCGGGGGCATGCGAGCTCCCTTCCGTCGTCGGAGCGCCGGGGCATCGCGGGTCCGGGTCGTCGGGGAACCGGCCGCCGGGAGCCCGGTCGCGGAAGCGCCCGCAGGATAGGGAGCATTGCGCAAGACAGGAAGAGCCCTCATGATTTCCTGACGCACAGTCAGCAACGCCCGGCTCGGTTCGGAAAGCGGGGACGTATGGCCGACACACAGCAGCGGCGGGGACGCCGGATCATGATGACGCCCGAGGAGCGGGACGCCTTTCTGCGCACCCAGCGCACCTGCCGGGTCGCCACGGTGAGCCGGCAGGGCGCACCGCACGTGGGCGCGCTGTGGTTCTGCTGGGACGGCGACGCACTGTGGCTGTACTCGCTCACCCGCAGCCGGAGATGGGCGCAGCTGCGCACCGATCCACGGCTCGCGGTGCTGGTGGACGAGGGCGAGGAGTACGGGGAGCTGCGCGGCGTCGAGCTGTCCGGCCGGGCCGAGTTCGTCGGAGAGGCACCGCGTATGGGCGAGCCGTGCCCGGAGCTGGCCGAGGTGGAACGGGCGTTCCCCGCCAAGTACTTCGGCCTGGAGCGGATGCCGTACGACGGACGGCACGCCTGGCTGAAACTGACACCCGAGTCGGTGGTCTCCTGGGACTTCCGCAAGCTGTGAGCCGGCCACCTCGGCCGGGACGCGGCGTCAGTCGTAGCGTCCCCGCTCGGCCGGGCGCAGCGCGGCTGCCAGATCGTCGGCGAGCCGGTCGATGCCGGCAAGGGTCAACGGCGAGACGGTCAGCCGCAGTCCGGGCGGGGAGGCGACCCGGAAACGGGCGCCGGGAGCCACCGCCCAGCCCGCTTGGAGCAGCCGCGCCACCGGGCCGGTCTCCTCCCGCACCGGCACCCATACGTTCATGCCGCTGCGCCCTCGCGCGGTGACACCCCGGGCGGCCAGCGCGTCCACCAGGGCCGTACGCCGCACACCGTACGCGGCAGCGACCTGGGCCGGGTCCGTCGCGCCGGTCGCCCACAGGTGTGCGACGGCGCGCTGCAGCAGATGGCTGACCCAGCCGGGGCCAAGCCGCTGGCGGCCTCGGACCCGGTCGACGGTGAGCGGATCGCCCGCCAGGACGGCCAGCCGCAGATCGGGCCCGTACGCCTTGGCGGTTGAGCGCACCAGCGCCCAGTGGTGCGTAGTGCCCGCCAGCGGGTGCAGCGGCAGGTCGACGATGCCGTGGCCGTGGTCGTCCTCGATCAGCAGCGTGCCGGGCCGGTCCGCCAGCACTGCACGCAGCTCGCGGGCGCGTGCCGCCGAGACGGCGGCGCCCGTCGGGTTCTGCGCGCGGTCGGTGACGATCGCCGCACGCGCCCCCTGCTCCAGGGCGCGTTCGAGCTCCGCGGGGAGTGGTCCGTCGTCGTCCACGGCGACGGGCAGCGGGCGCAGTCCCAGCGCGGGTACGAGGTCGAGCAGGCTGCCCCAGCCGGGATCCTCAACGGCCACGGCGTCGCCGGGGCGCAGATGCGCCGCCAGCACGCGTTCGATGGCGTCGAGCGATCCGGACGTTACGACGAGCGGCCCCGCCGGCACCCCGTCCGCGTCCAGCGCGGCCCTGGCCGACGCCGCGAACGCGGGGTCGGCGTCCGGTGCTCCGTACAGCACGGGGTCGTGTGCGGCGCGGTCGGCCGCGACGGCGAAGGCGGCGGTGAGTGGCGGAAGCAGCGCGGGATCGGGGTTCCCTGTCGAGATGTCGACACCGCCCGGGGGCGGCTCGACCCGCACGGATTCGCGGGGTGCGGTGGCGGGCCGCTGCCGCACCCGGCTGCCCCGCCGGCCGGCCGTCTCGATGACGCCGCGGTCGCGCAGCGCGCGGTAGGCCGCGGCCACGGTGTTGGGGTTCACCCCCAGTTCGGCCGCCAGCTCCCGCAGGGGTGGCAGCGAGTCGCCGGGCGCGAGCGCGCCGCTGCCGACGCCGCGTTCCACGCTGTCCGCGATCTCCGCTGCGCCACGACCTTCGATCCGGTAGTCTCCTAGCACAAACTTGATTATGCACTAGTGCAATAGGAGGCGCAATGACCGGCTCACCGTCCACCCCGACGACCTACGCCCCGACCCCCCGCACCACCGGGAGCCGGGCACGCGAGCGCATGGCCTACGACCGGGAGCTGGTGCACTCCATCCTCGACGAGGGCTTCCTGTGCCACCTGGCCTTCGTCCGCGACGGCGCACCGGTCGTCCTGCCCACGCTGTACGCACGCGTGGGCGAACGGCTGTACGTCCACGGCTCCACCGGCTCCCGGCCGCTGCGAGAGGCGGGCCAGGACAGTGGGATGCCGGTCTGTGTGACGGTCACGCACCTGGACGGGCTGGTACTGGCCAAGTCCACCTTCCACCACTCCGTGAACTACCGCTCGGTGGTGGTCCACGGCCGCGCGCACCAGGTGACGGACCACGAGGAGCGGCTGATGGCACTGGACGCCATCGTGGACAGCGCCGTCCCCGGCCGGGCCGAGGACTCGCGCAGGGCCAACGCCAAGGAGCTGGCCGCGACCGCCGTCGTCCGCGTCGATCTGGAGGAGGTGTCGGCGAAGAGCCGTGCGGGCGGGCCCAGCGAGGAGCCGGAAGACCTCGAACTGCCGTACTGGAGCGGCGTGCTGCCCGTCTCCCCCGTCTACGGCACCCCGATACCGGCCGACGACCTCGCGCCGGGCACCCCGCTCCCCGACTACCTCACCGCGCGCTGACGTCCACCGCCGCGTCGGCGGACCCGGAGCCGGAACGTGGACCGGAACCGGTGGACCCGGCGACCGGCGCGGCGGCGTCGGTCTGCGCCTTGGGGGTGGAGCGCTGGGCGATGAAGGCACCCAGCAGCACGACGGCGCCGCCCGCGAGCTGGACGGCGCTCAGGTGCTCCCCGAGCAGCACCCACGCGAGCACCGTTGCGATGACCGCCTCCAGGCAGGCCACCACGCCCGCGACCGGCGGTGAGAGCCGCCGGACCGAGACCACCCCGGTCAGATACGCGGCGGCGGTGGCCACCAGCACGATCCAGACCAGCAACACCAGCCCGTGCACCGCCGCGCCGTCCAGCTGGGCACTCCGGCCGAGCACCGACCAGTCGGTATGCCACGGCCTGGCGACGACGGTCAGGGCGAGCGCACCGATCAGCAGCCCGTAGGCGATGACCCCCATCGGATCGGCGGGCGGCCTGGTCACGGCACCCTCGCCGGCCGTGCCGTCGGCCTCCTCCGCTGTGCTGCCGTGGTCCGAGAGCACGAAGTAGCCCACCTGGCAGCAGGCGGCGCCGAGGGCGAGCGCCAGCCCGAGCCCGTCCAACCGCAGCCCGGACCACACCTCGACGACGCAGCTGAGTCCGCCGACCGCCAGCACCATGCCCACCGCGGCCGCCCGTGTCACCGCCCGGCGCTGCACGAACCGCACCCACAGCAGCACCAGCGCGGGTGCCAGATACTCGATCAGCAGCGCCACTCCGACCGGGATACGGGAGAGCGCGGTGAAGTAGAAGGCCTGCACACCCGCGACAGCGAGCAGCCCGAAGCCCACCAGCAGCCACGGCCGTTGCCGCACCAGCGCGCGGTGCCGCCAGGCGAGCGGCAGCAGCACGAGCGCCCCGCCCGCAGCGCGCAGCCAGGTGACGTGCAAGGGCTCCAGACCCGCCTCGATCAGCGGTTTCGCCGCCACCCCAGAGCTGCCGAACGCGCAGGCGGAGACCAGGGCGAGGGCAAGACCCGAGGTCCGGGCCCGGGTGACGTCCGCTGCGGAGGCGGCGGAGCTGGAGGACTGGGTAGGCATCGCCGCATCATCTCAAGCCCCGACAGGAGTGTCACCCCCGATACCCCTGACGCCCCCACCCCTCAGGCGTCGGCCACGTCCAGCCGGTCGGCGAGCTGTGCCACGTCCACTCCCGCGCGGCGCAGCACCTCCACGCCCCGGCACTCGGGGTCGGCCACCACTCCGGCGAACAGGTCGACCCCCTCGGTCCGTTCCTTCCGCAGTCGCCGGGCACGGTACGCCGCCAGCTCCAGGGCCGCCTGCGCGCTGGGCGACCAGCCGGGAACGCCACCGGGCTGCTCGGAGACGGCGGGTACGGCGCCGGAGTCCTCGACGGTGCTCTGCCAGCGCAGGCCGTAACCGATGCTGCGCTGGACGAGGTAGCCGAGCAGCTTGCCGATCTGCGGGCCGCCGCCGTCCAGCAGCTCCCAGGTGCCGCTGTCGGACTCCAGCAGGCTGTGCAGCAGGTGCGCCGTGTCGATCTGCCGGTCCCCGTCCCGGGCCGCGCGGCGGCGCGCGGTCGCGATCACATCCGCCAGCGCAGCGCTGACCTGCGGATCGACGACGGCGTCGACTCCCGTTTCGACGGAGGGGCTGGGCGGTGTAGAGCTGTGCACCGAACCACCACATCACACGCACCTGTGAGAATTCATCGGCGTGCCGTGGCATATGCCCGTCCCCCCATGGGTGGGCGCGGATGTCGGACGTCTCCTCCTTGGGAAGGAGATAGCACGCCCCAAGCCCCCGGTCATCCCCCAGCACACCAGCCCAGCAGGCCCCGCGGGCTCAGTCCTCGTCGGCGAGGATCAGATAGAGGCTCTTCCTGGCGTCGTTGACGACCCGGAGCGCCTTTTGCCGCTGCTCCTCCGTACCGGTCGCCCACACCTGCTGGAACGCCGCTGCGAGACCGCCGGCCGCGGTACGGACCTCCTGCATGGCCTCCCAGTCGACGCCGCGCCCGGCTTCCTCCCAGGGCGCCTCGGCACCGGCCTCGGCCTCGGTCCTGCCCTCGTCCGTGAGTGAGAATTGCTTCTTGCCGCCCTCGCTCTCGCTGGCGATCAGCCCCTCGTCCTCCAGCAGCTGCAGCGTCGGATAGACGGAGCCGGGGCTGGGTTTCCAGGCGCCGCCGCTGCGTTCGGCGATCTCCTGGATCATCTCGTAGCCGTGCATCGGGCGCTCCTTGAGCAGCACCAGGATCGAGGCCCTGACGTCACCGCGCCGGGCCCTGCCCCGAGGACCGCCCCGGCCGCGCCCACGGCCACCGAAGGGCCCGCCACCGAAGGGCGGCCCGAACGGACCGAAGGCCGCACGCCCCCGGCCGGGTCCGCGCCCGCGCCCACGGCCGTGCCGGTGCGGTCCGCAGGGACCGCCGTCGGCCCCCTCGATCCCGTCACCCCGGCCCGGACCGTACTGCCTGGCACCCTCTTCCATTCCGTGTTCCATTCCATACGGATACATCGCTGACTCCTTTCACATCACATCTTTGATCAGTCGCGATGCTTCAACGATATATCGGGAGCCATCGCCTGACAATCCAATCCCGGGCCGGAATCCGGGATTGCATAGTCATGCGCAATCAGACATACTCTTCCTATGTCCAAGGTCCTCACCTCCCTGCCCGCCGGCGAGCGCGTCGGCATCGCCTTCTCGGGCGGCCTCGACACCTCGGTCGCGGTCGCATGGATGCGCGACAAGGGCGCCGTCCCGTGCACCTACACCGCCGACATCGGTCAGTACGACGAACCCGACATCGCCTCGGTGCCCGGCCGAGCGAAGACCTACGGTGCCGAGATCGCGCGCCTGGTCGACTGCCGCGCGGCGCTGGTCGAGGAGGGCCTGGCCGCGCTCACCTGCGGCGCTTTTCACATCCGCTCGGGCGGGCGCGCCTACTTCAACACCACACCGCTCGGCCGCGCCGTCACCGGCACCCTGCTGGTGCGGGCGATGCTCGAGGACGACGTCCAGATCTGGGGCGACGGCTCGACCTTCAAGGGCAACGACATCGAGCGGTTCTACCGGTACGGCCTGCTCGCCAACCCGAACCTGCGGATCTACAAGCCGTGGCTGGACGCGGACTTCGTGACCGAGCTCGGCGGCCGCAAGGAGATGTCGGAGTGGCTCCTCGCCCACGACCTGCCCTACCGCGACAGCACGGAGAAGGCGTACTCCACCGACGCCAACATCTGGGGCGCCACCCACGAGGCCAAGACGCTGGAGCATCTGGACACCGGCGTGGAGACCGTGCAGCCGATCATGGGCGTGCGGTTCTGGGACCCCTCGGTCGAGATCGCCACCGAGGACGTGACGATCGGCTTCGACCAGGGCCGCCCGGTGACGATCAACGGCAAGGAATTCGCCTCCCCCGTCGACCTGGTGATGGAGGCCAACGCCATCGGCGGCCGGCACGGCATGGGCATGTCCGACCAGATCGAGAACCGGATCATCGAGGCCAAGAGCCGGGGCATCTACGAGGCGCCCGGCATGGCGCTGCTGCACGCGGCGTACGAGCGTCTGGTCAACGCGATCCACAACGAGGACACCCTCGCCCAGTACCACAACGAGGGACGGCGCCTCGGCCGGCTGATGTACGAGGGCCGCTGGCTGGACCCGCAGGCGCTGATGGTGCGCGAGTCGCTCCAGCGCTGGGTCGGCGCGGCCGTCACCGGTGAGGTGACGCTGCGGCTGCGGCGCGGTGAGGACTACTCGATCCTCGACACCACGGGCCCGGCGTTCAGCTACCACCCGGACAAGCTGTCCATGGAGCGCACCGAGGACTCGGCATTCGGCCCGGTGGACCGGATCGGCCAGCTCACCATGCGCAACCTCGACATCGCCGACTCCCGCGCCAAGCTGGAGCAGTACGCCGGCCTCGGTCTCATCGGCGCCACCGCAGCGACACCCGGGGGCGCCATCGGTGCCGCCCAGGCGGCCGCGACCGGGCTGATCGGTGCCCTGCCGGAGGGCGGCGCGGAGGCCATCGCCTCCCGCGGCGAGATCTCCGGCGACGACGAGCTGCTGGACCGCGCCGCAATGGAGTCCGGCACCGACTGACCGGCCCTCGCGGGCTGAGGCACTTCGCTGAAGGCGCTCCGAGGAGGACGCAGCACCGTACACGCCCGAAGGGCCGTGCGGCGATCTCCGTAGGCTGTGTGGGACGGCGGCTGACGCCGTCCCACACAGCGTCAGGAGCCGTCCCCATGCAGACCGTCGCCGACCCGTCGGCCCGCAGCCGCCGGGTTCCGGCGTTCGTCGCCGCCCTCCTCACGGTGGCCGCCCTCGCCGGGTGCGGCGCCGGCCCCGGCGACGGCACCCCGGACCGCGACGGCACCCCCTCGTCGGCCCGGCCCACTCCGCCGCCGGTCCACGCGGGCTTCGACTACCAGATCGGCGGCGCCTATCCGCCACCCGACGGGGTGCGTGTGGTCTCCCGCGACCGCGGCCACTCCCCCGCTGCCGGGCACTACAACATCTGTTACGTCAACGGCTTCCAGGCCCAGCCCGACGCCCTGGACCGGTGGCAGCGGCGCCACCCCGAGCTGGTGCTGCGCACCAAGGGCGGCAAGCCGGTGCTGGACACCGACTGGAACGAGGCGCTGCTCGACACCTCCACCGCCGCCCGCCGCACGGCGCTGGCCCGTATCGTCGGACGCTGGATCGACGGCTGCGCCAAGAAGGGGTTCCAGGCCGTCGAACTGGACAACCTCGACTCCTACGAGCGCTCAGGCAGGCGCCTCACCAAGGCCGACAACGTGGCCTTCGCCGCGCTGCTGACCCGGCGCGCACACCGGAGCGGACTGGCAGCCGGGCAGAAGAACGCCCAAGAACTGCTGGCGCGGCGTACCACCATGGGCTTCGACTTCGCGGTGACGGAGGAGTGCGGCCAGTACAAGGAGTGCGGCCAGTACGCGAAGGCGTACGACAACCGCGTACTGGACGTCGAGTACACCGCCAAGGGGCTGACGGCGGCCTGTCGTACGTGGGGCGAGCGACTGTCGATCGTCCGCCGGGATCTGGACGTCCGCCCCGAGGGAGAGGACGGGCACCTGTACGAGCGATGCTGAGCCGGGCCGCGTGCGGACGGGGCCGCGCCCGCCCCCCCCGCGGCCGTCCACGGTCCGCACGCGGCGAATTGGCCTCTCGCACCGCGCCCCGCGTCACCCTGAGGGCCTGCCGCACCGGCTTTCCGGACCACTTGCGGCGAATTGGCCATGCAGCCGGCCGGCCCGACGCCGTACCGTCCAGGCCATGAGACTCCGCACTGTTGACGCCTTCGCCGCCGGTCCCTACACCGGCAACCCGGCCGCTGTCGTGCTCCTGGACGCGGGCACCTTCCCGGAGGACTCCCGCCTCCAGGCCCTCGCCGGAGAGCTGAACCTTTCCGAGACCGCCTACGCGCACCCCCTGCCCGACGACCTGGAAGCCGACTGGGCGCTGCGCTGGTTCACGCCGACGACCGAGGTGGACATGTGCGGCCACGCCACACTCGCCACCGCGCACGTGCTCGGCGAAGACGGTCTGCTGGGCGAGGGCGAACGGGTCCGCTTCCGTACCCGCAGCGGGGTGCTCGGTGCCTCCCGCGAGCCGGACGGCACCCTCACCCTGGACTTCCCCACCGCCGAATTGACGCCGGTGCCGGTGCTGGCCGGCGTCGGGCAGGCGTTCGGTACCGACGCGGTGGCGGCCTGGGACACCGGCACGCTGGGCATGCTGGTGCTGGAGCTCGCCGACGAGCGGACGCTGCGCGAGCTGGCCCCCGCACCCGCCGACGTGGCCGCGCTCCCCGCCCCCGTCGTGGTCGTGACGGCCGCCGCGGCAGCGCCGTCGGGCTCCGCGTCCGGCGAGCCGGAACACGACTTCGCCTCCCGGGTGTTCGCACCCTCCCAGGGCATCCCCGAGGACCCCGTCACCGGCAGCGCGCACACCGCGCTCGCCCCGCTGTGGTCGGGCCGGCTCGGCCGCGACACCCTGACGGGCCTTCAGGCGTCCCGGCGTACCGGCTACGTCCGCACGACACTGCGGGGCGATCGCACCCTGCTGGGCGGGCAGGCCATCACCGTGCTGGACGCGGAGCTGCGTACGCGGCTCTAGCCGCCACCCGGTTCCCGGCTGCCCGCGCCCGCGTCACGGCGTGGGCAGCCAGTCCACCCGTCCGGCGAGCAGCGCGTACCCGACGAAGGCGACGATGTCGATCAGCGCGTGGGCCACCACCAGCGGCCCCACGCGCCCCCAGCGCCGGTAGAGGAAGCCGAAGACGAGGCCCATCGCCAGGTTGCCGAAGAAGCCACCGATGCCCTGGTAGAGGTGGTAGGAGCCGCGCAGCACAGCGCTGACCGAGAGCGAGGCGAGCGGTGACCAGCCCAGCTGGTCGAGCCGACGCAGCAGGTAGCCGACGACGATCACCTCCTCCAGCACGGAGTTCTGCACGGCGGAGGCGATCAGCACCGGGTACTTCCACCACACCCCCGGCAGCGACTCCGGCACCACGGTGAGGTTGAAGCCGCCGGCCTGCGCCAGCAGATAGAGCCCGATCCCGCAGCCGCCGATACCCGCCGCCACCGCGGCACCCCGGCTCAGGTCAAAGCCGGGCCGCCGGCGGTCGAAGCCCAGCACCCGCAGCCCGCCCACGCCCTCGCGCGCCAGAAGGTGCGCGACCAGTACGACCGGCACCAGCGCGGTCGCGATCCCGAACAGCTGCCAGGCCAGATCGAGCCAGGGCCGCCCGGGCGCCTGCGAGGAGTTGAGCCGCGCCGCCTGGTCGGCCAGCCCGCCCGGTTTCGTCAGCGCACCGAGGAAGCTGATCAGCGAGGAGACGGCGCTGGCCCCCAGCGAGAGGGCGAGCACGAGCAGCAGCTCGGTACGGAGCGACTGCCGCGGCAGCCCATCGGCGGGAGCCGCCACCTCAGGCGCCTGTACGCGCACTCGACCCTCCAGCTGTGAACGCCGTACCCATCCCGTTCCCTCCTGTCCCACCGCGCCCCCCTCACGCTAGAGCCCCAGCTTGCCCGGCGACTCTCGCGTACCCGACATGGGGGTGCGCCCCGTCAGGAGGGAACTGCGCGCCCAACCGCATCCCACCCGCAGTCCGCGAACGACGGACAGGGGCACTCCCCTAACGGAACAACCGAGGGGCGCCGCAACGTCCGCCTACGGCCCCTCGGCCCACGTATGCACCGCGGCGCCGTCCGCCGCGCGGTCGCAGTAGGCGCGGGTGACGGCGGCCAGCGCCTTCTCCCGGTCGAGCCCGGACTCCACCGCGCGGCGATAGGCAGCCGCCTGCCAGGAGGCACCGTTGACCCGCAGCCGGCAGCGCTCCTCGATGATGGAGAGGTACCGGTCCCGGTCCGCGGGCTCCACACCCCACGCGTCGAGCCCGGCGGCAGCCAACGGCAGCAGCTCGTTCAGCACCAGCCGGGTGGCGGGCTGCCGGATCAGCCCCGCACCCCGGCCCGCACGCGGCCACCACAGCTCGGCCTCGATCCCGTACCGGCACGCCGCGTCGAAGTTCCGCTCGGCGTATTCGAACGGCATCCGGTTCCACACCGGCCGCGGATCGTCGGCCAGCGCGCGGACCAGCCCGTAGTAGAAGGCGGTGTTGGCCAGCACATCGGCCACCGTCGGACCGGCCGGCAGCACCCTGTTCTCCACCCGCAGATGGGGAGCGCCCTCCATCACCCCGTACACCGGCCGGTTCCAGCGGTAGATGGTGCCGTTGTGCAGCGTCAGCTCGGGCAGCGCGGGCACCCCGCCTCCGGCCAGCACGCGCTGCGGGTCCTCCTGGTCGCACAGGGGCAGCAGTGCGGGGAAGTAGCGCAGGTTTTCCTCGAACAAGTCGTACGCGGAGGAGATCCAGCGCTCCCCGAACCAGGTGCGCGGGCGCACGCCCTGGTTGCTCAGCTCCGGCGGGCGGGTGTCGGTGGCCTGGAGGAAGAGCGGGACCCGCGACTCGCGCCACAGTTCGTGCCCGAACAGGAAGGGCGAGTTGGCCCCCATGGCGATCTGCACGCCGCTGACGGCCTGCGCGGCGTTCCACACGTCGGCGAACCGTCCGGGAGTCACCTGGAGATGGAGTTGTACGGAGGTGCAGGCGGACTCCGGCGCTATCGACTCCGAGGTGCTCACCAGGTGGTCGACGCCGTCGATGTCGAGGGAGATCTCTTCGCCCCGCGCTGCCATGATCTGGTCGTTGAGCAGCCGGTAGCGGTCGTCCTCGGTGAGGTTGGCCAACGTCAGATCGCGTGCTGTGAGCGTCGGAAGCGTTCCGATCATGACAATACGCGCGTCCACCTCACGGGCCTGCCGGTCGGCGTACGCCAGCCCGGTGCGGAGTTCTTCGGCGAGCTGATCGAGAACTCTTCCGGAGAGCGCGTGCGGCACGATATTCACTTCGAGATTGAACTGCCCCAGCTCTGTCTGGAAATCCGAGCTCGCGATGCGCTGGAGAACTTCGGCATTCACCATGAGGGGCTGACCATGGGCGTCCGCGAGATTCAGCTCGATCTCCAGCCCCATCAGATTCCTGGGTCGGTCGAACCTCTTCTCCTCCAGCAGCTGCCACAGTCCCTCGAGACACTTGTGCAGCTTCTGCCGGTATCGCCGTCGATCGGACAGGTCGAACCTGTCGGCGACGACCTTCTCTCCCATCGGAGGCTTCCTCCCTGCTGGTGGACGCTGCCGGAGGTCCCGGTCGAGCGTGCACCGATGATGCCCTGCCGCGCCACGGATAACGCCTGGCAGGGCTGACGCGGCAGGTAAGTGCCGCTAGGCTGGCGGATGCCGGACGGCACATTCCGACGGCATACGGCGGCGTCCAGCCCCTGCGGCACACTTCTCGAGAAATACACCGACGCCATCCGGCCGACCGCGTTTCCGGCAGATTCCGAGGTCATCGCCTTACCTTAGGCGTCAGTGCAGGTGAAAAGCCTGTGGATTCGGCCTGTTACGGCCTTACAGGAAACAACGGAACACGTTAGTGGAAACACTTCTCGAACACATCTCGTATAAACTGCGCGAACGAGGCAGAGACTTGGCGATCCCGGCCCGCCCCCGTCGAACCCTCCCAGCCGCTACCGCGGCCATCCCCGCGCCGACACAGCCGTCGCGCCCCCGCCAGCACCATGTGTCTCCCAAGAGAGGCGACCCGCCATGCCGCTGCACGTACCCCCGGCCCCGGCCCCAGCCCTGCGCAGTGTCCTGACCGCCCTCGGCTCCCCGAGCGCGGTCCGAGGCTCCCGAGCCCCCATGGCGCTGCGCACCGCTCAGGGCCCGCTGCGTCCCGAACTCCCGCTCCCGGCGTACGAGATGGCACGCGTGGCGCCGCGCACCGCCGAACGCGCCGTCGAGCGCGCCTCCGGACGCGCCGGCGAACCGGCGGACACCTCCCCACGCACCCGGCTGACCGGCTGGCGCTTCCTGCTGTCCGACGAGGGAACCGAGGGCGGCGCCGGCAACCCCGGCGGCGACGGCACCCAGAGCGGCGCGTACATCGGCACAGCGGAGGCGGTACTGACCGCGGACGGCTGGACCTTCGGGCAGTTCCGGCAGGGCCCCTACGTCCTCTCGACGGTGCGGGCGATGCGGCAGGCCGAACTGCTGCCGACGCCCTACCAGCCGCGGCTGCTGTCGGTGCCGGAGCTGTACATGCTCACCCTGTGGCTGCACGCCGACGTCGCGGCCGACCCGTGCGGCGGCGTTCCTGACCCGGCCGACCTGCTGATCCCGCTGGCCCCCGCACCGCCCGGCATCGCCCCGCACACCGCGCACCGCGTGGACGCGCTGCTGCCCGTCCTGACCCGCAGGCTGGTCGCCTCCGCGGCTCCGGCCGTGGCGCCCGAGCCGGATCCCGGCACAGCTCTGCTGCGGACCGCGTGAGACCGGCGTCTGTCCGTGACCCCACCTTCGCCGCCGTGCGCCCCTCCGGATGGGCTAGTCTTCCCCATTACCCGAACCCCCCGAAATGACCGGGCAGTTGGGCGCAACCGCCCGCCAGGGTGATGCGTCTGTCCGGTTGGGACAAGCTGACGCGAAATCCCTGCGGATTCGAGCCAGCAGCGGAACACTGGGAGTTGCACCGGAACGCACGCACGTACGGGGTTACGGGGGGACCGGCTATGTATGACAAGAGCCGCAGGACAGACGCCACAACACGACGGAAGACGACACCGACCATGTGCCAGCACCAGCCACCGTGCCCGACAGCGGATTCAGCAGACAGGGAGGCCGCGCACCCCGTGGCCCACCACCCCGAGCAGGGCTGGAGCCTGCTCTGCAACGGAGTTCTGCTCTTCGAGGACACGGGAGAGCTGCTGCCGGACGGCCAGATCATCGCCCCGCACAAGCCGCTCAGCACCCGCCACATCATCACCGCCGCCTAGGCACACACGACGGCGGGTCAGCCGAACGCCGGGGGCCTGGGGGCGCGCAGCCCCCAGGCCCCCTTCCGCCGCAACGACGAGCAACCACAGTGGCGAGGGTCCGGCGGCCCTCACGACGGCCCCCGCCACAGCGCTCGGCGCCGAACTACCCCGCGTCGTACTCCGCGATGGGCGGGCAGGAGCACACCAGGTTGCGGTCACCGTAGGCGCCGTCGATCCGGCGCACCGGCGGCCAGTACTTGTCGGCCGCCCGCACTCCGGCCGGGAAGACGGCCTCCTCACGCCCGTAACCCTGCTGCCACTCGCGGGTGAGCATCGCCGCCGTGTGCGGAGCGTTGCGCAGTGGATTGTCCTCCGCGTCCCACTCCCCCGTGCCGACCTTCTCGATCTCCGCACGGATGGCGATCATCGCCTCGCAGAACCGGTCGACCTCAGTCAGATCCTCGCTCTCCGTCGGCTCGATCATCAGCGTCCCGGCGACGGGGAAGGACATCGTCGGCGCGTGGAAGCCGTAGTCGATCAGCCGCTTGGCGACGTCGTCGATGCTCACCCCCGTCTGCTTGGTCAGCGGCCGTACGTCGATGATGCACTCGTGCGCGACCAGCCCGTTCGGGCCCGTGTAGAGCACGGGGTAGTGCGGCTCCAGCCGCTTGGCGATGTAGTTGGCGCTCAGCACCGCCACCTGCGTCGCCCTGCGCAGCCCCTCGGCGCCCATCAGCCGTACGTACGCCCACGAGATCGGCAGGATCCCGGCCGAGCCCCACGGCGCGCCGGAGACCGGCCCGATACCCGTCTCCGGTCCCGCGGCGGGCTGGAGCGGGTGGTTGGGCAGATATGGCGCCAGGTGCTCCCGTACGCCGATCGGGCCGACGCCGGGGCCGCCGCCGCCGTGCGGGATGCAGAACGTCTTGTGCAGGTTGAGGTGCGAGACGTCGGCGCCGAAGCGGCCGGGCCGGGCCAGCCCCAGCAGCGCGTTGAGGTTGGCACCGTCCACATACACCTGGCCGCCGGCGTCGTGCACCGCGGCGCAGACCTCGGTGATGTGCTCCTCGAACACGCCGTGCGTCGAGGGGTAGGTGACCATGAGGACGGCCAGCTCGTCGCCGTGCTGCTCGATCTTGGCGTGCAGGTCGGCCACGTCCACGTCACCGTTGTCGCTGGTCTTGACGACGACGACCTTCATCCCCGCCATCACGGCGCTGGCCGCGTTGGTGCCGTGCGCCGAGGACGGGATGAGGCAGACGGTGCGCTGTGCCTCGCCGTTGGCCCGGTGGTAGGCGCGTACGGCCAGCAGTCCGGCCAGCTCGCCCTGGGAGCCCGCGTTGGGCTGGAGGGAGACCTTGTCGTAGCCGGTGACCTCGGCCAGCCGCTCCTCCAGTTCGCGGATCAGCGTCAGATAGCCCTCGGCCTGCTCGGCGGGCGCGAAGGGGTGCAGGGCGCCGAACTCCGGCCAGGTGACCGGCTCCATCTCCGTGGTGGCGTTGAGCTTCATCGTGCAGGAGCCGAGCGGGATCATGCCGCGGTCCAGCGCGTAGTCGCGGTCGGCGAGGCGGCGCAGATAGCGCAGCATCGCCGTCTCGGAGCGGTGCTCGTGGAAGACGGGGTGCGTGAGGTACTCGTCGCCGCGCAGCAGGGCGTCGGGCAGTGCGCTGTCGGTCGCGGCGTCCAGCGCGTCGAGGTCGCCGGGCGCGGACACCCCGAACGCCTGCCATACGGCGGTGAGCTGCTCGCGTCCTGTGGTCTCGTCGCAGGCGATGCCGATGTGGTCGGCGTCCACCTGCCGCAGGTTGATCCCGGCCGCGCGGGCCCGCTCGGTGATCTCGGCGGCGCGGCCCGGCACCCGCGCGGTGACGGTGTCGAAGAAGCTCCCGTGGACGACCTCGACGCCGCCGTCCCGCAGCCCGGCGGCGAGCAGCGCCGCGTAGCGGTGGACACGGCGGGCGATGGCCGCCAGCCCGTCGGGCCCGTGGTAGGCGGCGTACATCCCGGCCATCACGGCGAGCAGCACCTGCGCGGTGCAGATGTTGCTGGTGGCCTTCTCGCGGCGGATGTGCTGCTCACGGGTCTGCAGGGCGAGACGGTACGCCTGCTCGCCGTCCACGTCCTTGGAGACACCGACGAGCCGTCCGGGCAGGCTGCGGGCGAACGTGTCGCGGACGGACATGTAGCCCGCGTGCGGCCCGCCGAAGCCCATCGGTACGCCGAAGCGCTGGCTGGAGCCGACGGCGATGTCCGCGCCCAGCTCGCCGGGCGAGGTCAGCAGGGTGAGCGCCAGCAGATCGGCCGCGACGGTGACGACCGCACCCAGTTCGTGGGCCCGCTCGATCACTCCGCGCGGGTCGCGCACCGCACCGGAGGCGCCCGGGTACTGGAGCAGCACGCCGAAGATGCCGCCGCGCTCGGCCAGCTCGTCGGGG
This sequence comes from Streptomyces sp. CA-250714, assembly GCF_050936705.1. Lineage (NCBI taxonomy): Bacteria > Bacillati > Actinomycetota > Actinomycetes > Kitasatosporales > Streptomycetaceae > Streptomyces > Streptomyces sp. CA-250714. Next base: position 867,777 of record NZ_JBNJMI010000002.1, read on the forward strand.
ATGCCGTCGCTCAGGTCGGCGACCACGATCTCCACCCCGGTGGGCTCCGCGCGGGTCCGCAGCACCGCCACGGTCTGCGGCAGACAGTCGGCGTCGACCAGGAAGACGTCGCCGCCGCTCTTGCCGACCTTGCCGACCCGACGGGAGAGGGCCATCGCCTCGGCGGCGGCCGTGGCCTCATCCAGCAGCGACGCACCGGCGGTGGGCAGCCCGGTCAGATCGGAGACGACGGTCTGGAAGTTCAGCAGCGCCTCCAGCCGGCCCTGCGAGATCTCCGGCTGGTACGGCGTGTAGGCGGTGTACCAGGCGGGGTTCTCCATGACGTTGCGCAGGATCACCGGCGGCGTGACAGTGCCGTAGTAGCCGAGGCCGATCATCGAGTGCAGGACCTGGTTGCGGTGCGCGAGGGTGCGCAGTTCGGCCAGCACCTCGGCCTCGCTCCGCGCGTCGGGGAGCTCCAGCCGCTCGGTGCTGCGGATCACGTCGGGCACCGCCGCCGCTGTCAGTTCGTCGAGCGACCCGTAGCCGACCTGCGCGAGCATCTTGGCCTGCGCGCCGGTGTCGGGTCCTATGTGGCGGCTCTCGAAGGGAGTGCCGCTCTCCAGCGCGGAGAGCGGGGTCCGGTGGGAAGTCATCTGCGGGGGCCTCCTGGTCTGTGCGACCTGCGAGGGGCACCTTTCACGGGTGCCCGGACGGCCTCCCCCTCTGTCATCTGACCTGAGAGTTTCACCGAGCCGCCCAGGTGCGGGGCGCTCGGCTTACACCGTCGGTGAGGAGGGGCTTCGGCGCTGGTCCGGGCCCGCCCTGCTTTCCAGAGTGACCTCGTCCGCGCGGTACGTGAGCCTGAGAGATTCCGGGGAGGAGTTGCTCCTTCGGCGCCTCCGGAAAGTGCACCGGAGGACTCTCCCGCACGGGGTCGGCAGCCACCTTGAGCGTATCAGCGCCCCCTTGAGTGGTAACCCGGAGTGCGCTCAAGTAGCCATCAGTCGAAAAGTGCCGTTTCGTGGTGAGTACGAGCGTGAACAGCACGTCGCGACCCCATGGGAGGAGACCCGTGCAGACCGATATAGATCCGCGGAGCCTGATCGGCCGCAAGGCGTTCGACAGCGAGGGAGTCAAGATCGGCACGGTCGACGAGGTCTACCTCGACGACGCGACGGGCGAGCCGGAGTGGGCGGCGCTGCGTACCGGCATCTTCAGCCGCGACGCTTTCGTACCGCTGGAGCCCGCCAGCCTGGACGAGACCGGGCTGCGCGTCCCGTTCGAGCGTGCGCTGATCAAGGGAGCCCCCGACTTCGGCGTCGGCCGGCATCTCTCCCCGCAGCAGGAACTCCAGCTCTACCGCCACTACGGGCTCGACGTCCCGGCGGGCGGCGAGGCGCCCACGCCTCCGGACCGCGACTTCGGGCGGATCGCCGGCGCGGAGGACTGAGCCGCCAGCACCCGGGCGATGTCCGCGTCCAGCATTCTCGGCTCCGCGGGCTCCAGCTCCGGGTCGTCGACGGAGAACGTCCGCACCCGGCCCGGCGGGGTGTCGGGTTCCTCGAAGCGGACGGTGACCTTCCCGACGCCGCTGCCCTGCACCCAGCCTCTGCCGTACGCGGCGTGGTGCACATCCCGACCGGGGATCCACCGCCGGTCGGCGGGCACGGCCGCGCCCGGCTCCTCGACGGCGGCGCCCGCTTCCATCCCGGCCCGGGCCGTCCGCACCGCCCCCTCGGCCCCGGCCTGACCGCCCGCTGCCTCCGGCTGGCCCGCCCCGTCCTCGGAACGGTCGCTTCCGGCTGTCTCCTGCGCCTGGCTCAGCGCGGCCTGGGCCTGCGCGAACAGATCCTCCTGGGTGAAGTCGGCGAGCCCGCTGACCCCCACTCCCAGCAGCCGCACCCCGGCCGTGGTGTCCACCCCGTCCAGCAGCCGCAGCGCGGCCTCTCTGACAACGCCCAGGTCATCGGTGGGCCCGCGCAGGGTCTCGGATCTGGTGAGGGTCGAGAAGTCGTAACTGCGCACCTTGATCACGACGGTGCGGCCGGACCGGCCGGCATCACGCAGCCGCGTCACACAGCGCTCGGCCAGCCGCTCCAGCTCCAGCCGCACCCTGGTGCGGTCGGTGAGATCCACGTCGTAGGTGTCCTCGACGGAGACCGACTTGGCGTCCCGCTCGGCGACCACCAGGCGGTCGTCGATGCCGTGGGCCATCGCGTGCACCGAGGTGCCGTGCGCCTTCCCGAGCAGCCGCAGCAACTCGTCCTCGCCGGCTTCCACGACCTCCCCGACTGTGGTGATACCGGCCCTGCGCAGCACCTCGGCCGTGGCGGGCCCCACCCCGGGCAGCGTCCGCACCGACAGCGGCGCCAGCATCTCGCGCTCGGTGCCCACCGGGATGAGCACGAGGCCGTCCGGCTTCGCCTGCTCCGAGGCGATCTTCGCCAGCATCTTGGATCCCGCCAGCCCCACCGACCCGGTGAGTCCCGTCGCCGCTCGGATGTCCCGCCGCAGCCGCTCACCGACCTCTCGTGCCCCCTCAGCGCCCCCCTGCGTCCCTTCCAGCGCCTCCCCGGCCTCCAGGTCCACAAAAGCCTCATCGAGGCTCAGCGGCTCCACCAGCGGCGAGAGGTGGTGCAGCAGTTCCATCACCACCTCGCTGACCGCCCGGTAGAGCCCGAAGCGCGCGCCCAGATACGCCGCGTTCGGCGCCAGCCGCCTGGCCTGCGCCGTCGGCATCGCCGAGTGCACCCCGAAGCGCCTGGCCTCGTACGAGGCGGTGGAAACCACCCCGCGCGGCCCCAGACCGCCGACCACGACCGGCTTCCCGCGCAGACTGGGCTTCGACGCCTGCTCCACGGCGGCGAAGAAGGCATCCATGTCCAGATGCAGGATGGTCGGCTGGGTCCTCACACCATCCGATGCTGCCCCATACCACTGACAACAGAGCGCAGCACAGAGTTCAGCGCCATGCGGCAATAGCGAGGGCCTCGGCCCGGTGTCCGGCTACCCCGCCCGATTGCGGCGGCGCGCCAGCTCGTCCTCGGGATGGTCCCGCACCAGGGTCTCGCCGGTGTCGACGCGCTCCCCGTGCAGTTGGGAGAGCGCTCCCTCGACGTCCTTCCAGACCACGCCGACGGCGATCCCGAAGACGCCCTGGCCGCCCTGGAGGAGATCGACGACCTCGTCGGGCGACGAGCACTCGTACACCGTGGCTCCGTCGCTCATCAACGTCATCCGCGCCAGATCGGTGCGGCCCCTGGAGCGCAGGTGCCGTACAGCGGCGCGAATGTTCTGCAGGGAGACACCGGTGTCCAGCAGCCGCTTGACGATCTTGAGGACGACGATGTCCTGAAAGCTGTAGAGGCGCTGGGTGCCCGAGCCGTACGCGGGCCGGATGCTGGGCTCGACCAGCCCGGTACGGGCCCAGTAGTCGAGCTGACGGTAGGTGATCCCGGCCGCCGAGCAGGCAGTCGGACCGCGGTAGCCGACCTGCTCGGCCGGGGTGTCGGCCGGCGGCCCTGCGGCGCCGCCCGGCCGCAGGCCGGGGGGTGGTGGGGGGGACGGCCGCCCTGGGGGCGCCTCCCGGCCGGGGGCCGGGAGCGGGCCGTCGGGTAGGGACGAGTCGCCAGCCGCCGTACCTTCGCCGCCGGTGCTTGTCACGCCGACCTCCGTCCTTCACATCCCGGGTTACCCCCGGAACCTGCCCACATGAAGGTAGGCAGTCACTCCGAGTGCGTCAACGATCGCCACACTCGGCACGGCGAGTGATAATGCCCCAGAGGGTGGTTTCGCGTGCCCACCACCGGGGAATGGCTGGCTGAATGGTCAGCGGCACGCACCGGTCCGCGCACCCCTCCCCCGCCTCCGGCCGGAAGCACCGGTCCGGCGGCGGCTGACGGCGGCGCGTCACTGGCTGCTGGTGCCGAAGTCCTCGGGGGAGATCTGGTCGAGGAACTCGCGGAACTTCTCCACCTCGTCCTCCTGCTCGTCCGGGATCGCGATCCCCGCGTCGTCCAGCACACCGTCACTGCCGTAGATCGGCGTTCCGGTGCGCAGTGCGAGCGCTATGGCGTCGGACGGACGGGCACTGACTTCCACGCCGCTGGCGAAGACCAGCTCCGCGTAGAACACGCCTTCCCGCAGATCCACGATGCGGACCGCGGTCAGCTCCTGACCCACTGCTTCCAGGACGTCCTTGAACAGGTCATGGGTGAGTGGGCGTGCGGGGGTCATGCCCTGCTGGGCGAAGGCGATCGCGGTCGCCTCCCCGGGGCCGATCCAGATGGGGAGGTAGCGGTCGCCTCCCACTTCTCGCAGGAGCACGATCGGTTGGTTGGTGGGCATTTCCACCCGGACACCCACGACGTCGAGCTCATTCACACAGCAACCCTAGGCCGTGCTGCGCCTGTTTGGGTAGTCGGGCAGCCGTCCGGCACCGGCATCCGTGTACTGATTCAGTCACCCCGCGTGCGGGCCGCGCGCACTGCCGACTCCACGAAGGCCCCATAGAGCCGCACGGAGAGATTCGTGAGTTCGTCCGCCGTGCCCGCGGCGCGCGTTCTGGTCCGCTGGTCCGGATGGTGCCGAAGGGGCGCGACGAGCTGCTCGACGAGGTCCAGCTGACGGTCGGCGGCAGCCTTGACCGTCCGTAGGTGGCGTGCTTCCACCCCGTGCCGCCCGAGCTCCGCCACCAGCTGCGCGACGGTCACATCGGCCAGCCGGTAGGTACCGTCCTCGGCGGCGCCGAGCAGCCCGTACTCCTCCCACTCGGCCAGTTCCTCCTCCTCCGCGCCCACCAGCCCGAGCAGCTCCTTGCGTCCGGTACGGACAGCGGGAGCGGAAGCCTCGTCCGGCTCGCGGGGTGGAACCACCGGCACGTTCGGGTACGGAGCGTCGTCACCGAACGCTTCCAGATGCTCCCTGATGACCTTCAGCGGCAGATAGTGGTCCCGCTGCATCCGCAGCACATAGCTCAGCCGCTCGACGTCCTCGGCCCGGAACTTCCGGTAACCCGAAGGGGAGCGCGCCGGCTCGACCAGGCCTTCCGCCTCCAGAAAACGGATCTTGGAGACGGTGACCTCGGGAAATTCCGCACGGAGCGCCTCGAGGACGGCACCGATGCTCATCGGTCCGCTCTTCTGCCCGGTGGCGGTGCCCGCATGGGCACCGCCGGTCGGCGTGTGCAGCATGAGCCTCCCTGCCGGGGCTGTCAGTAGGTGCGCTGGCTCGCGAAGAAGACCAGCCGGTACTTCCCGATCTGCACCTCGTCGCCGTTGCCGAGCGGCACTCCGGTCTCGATCCGCTCGCGGTTGACGTAGGTGCCGTTCAGGCTGCCGACGTCGGAGACGGTGAAGCTGCCGTCGGGGCCGCGCCGGAACTCGACGTGACGGCGCGAGACGGTCACGTCGTCCAGGAAGATGTCGCTCTCCGGATGGCGCCCGGCAGTGGTCAGATCACCGTCGAGCAGGAACCTGCTGCCCGAGTTGGGCCCACGACGGACGATCAGCAGCGCCGAGCCCATGGGCAGGGCGTCGACGGCGGCCTGCGCTTCGGGGGGCAGCACGGGGGAGGCATGCTGGCCGGTCGTTTCCGAGTCGTACGCCTCCAGCCCGGAGATGGAGATCGTGGACGTCGTCTCGGACGACCCCTCCGCGGGGACGCCGCCCCGCAGGGGAGCACCGCAGTTGGAGCAGAACCGGCTCGCTTCCGCGACGCGGGCTCCACACCTGTTACACACCGGCAAGGCAGAACCTCCACCCGAATTTGAGGTTGGCGGTGCCTGGGAACCTATGCGCCCCTGAGTACCAGGGTCAACAGAAACCGCGCCGTGACCACCCGAATTGTCTCCTCCGGGTCCGGCCACCTCGTCACGGAAGAGCGGGCGCTCGGCGCCGCTTTCCGGCGCCCCGCCCGGCATCTCCGCACCTTGGGGAGCGCGGTGCCGTGCGGTACCCGTGTCGCCGCCCCGGCGGCCCTTGCCGAACAACTTCGAAAAAAAACTCACGGGCGATTCCCCTCGCACGAAACAGACCCGCCCGTGGGGCAGGACAGACCCTCGATGCTCTCACTGGTCACTCTTGACGCTCGTATAACGTCCGTGAACCGTAGACAGTTTCCACCACGCGGTGCCCAACTCGCCCGCCGACCCCCCGAAACTCCTATCACCATCTCAGCGCGATGACGACCGAGCGTAGTCAGGCCGCTTCGCCTGTCGCAAGGCGTCCACAGTGATCTTCCCCGAGCGGGTCACATCCACTGTGGCCTGCTTGTTCTTCAGTGTCTGCACGACGCCGCCGGGGATGTTGAGCGCCGGTTCCAGATCGGCGGGCTTGCCGATGACCTCGAAACGGTAAGGCTGGTCGATCCTATGCCCGTCGACGTTGACTCCGCCGCCGCTGTCGGTGAAATGCGTGCTGGCCACCACACGAACACCGTTGACCTGCATGGCCTCGGCGCCGGCGGCCCGCAGCTCCTGGACGGCGTCCAGCAGCGTGTCCGAATCCGCCGCTCCGGCCCGGTCCTTGATCTTCATATGGATACCGGGCCCCTCGGCAGCCACCGTACCGGCGAGCACACCGAGCTGGGCCTCCTTCTCCTTGGTCTGCTTGCGGGCCTCTTCGGCCTGGTCCGAGGAAGTCTCCAGCTCAGTACGCTGCCCGTCCAGCTTCCGCTTCTCGTCCTCGAGCCGTTTCGTGCGGTCGTCGAGTTCGTCGAGGATGCGGACCAGGTCCTCCCGCCGGGCACCGCGCAGCGCGCTGTTCTCACTGGTGGAGCGCACCTGGATCGCCAGGCCGAGGCCGAGCACGAAAAGCAGGAGCGCGACGATGAGTTGGGCGCGCGTCACCCGTGGGGGCCATACGGCCTTGGCGAGGCGTTGCCGCCCGGTCAGCTGCGTGCCGGTGTTCTCACCCTGTGTGCCCGCCGGCTCCGGCCGCTCCTGGGGGAGCTCGCGCTCCGGCGGCAGCTCACGCTCCGGCTTGCTGTCCTTGTCCGGCCTGTCATTGCGGTCGTCACTCATCGGCCTCACGCCCTGAACACATGACGGCGGATGGCGGCCGCGTTGGAGAAGATCCGGATACCCAGGACGACAACCACACCGGTGGACAGCTGGGCACCCACCCCGAGCTTGTCGCCGAGGAAGACGATCAGCGCCGCCACCACCACGTTGGAGAGGAACGAGACGACGAAGACCTTGTCGTCGAAGATGCCGTCCAGCATGGCGCGCAGGCCGCCGAAGACCGCGTCCAGCGCGGCGACGACGGCGATGGGCAGATACGGTTCGACCGCCAGCGGCACCACGGGCCGGACGACAAGTCCGGCCACGACTCCCACGACGAGGCCCAGTACGGCGATCACGATGTGCTGCCCTTCCCTGTCCGCACAGGTTTCGCTGTTCTCAGAATCAGACTCGGCGCGGCAGGCAGCCGCACCTTGTCCTGGACGGAAATGCTGGTCCTGGCACCGTAGTCCTTGTGCAGGACGTACAGGTACTGCCCGTCGACGCTGTCCTGAAAGGTCCGGGAGAACTGCTGTCCGGGACCGATCGCCAGCAGCGTGTACGGCGGAACCAGCGGCTTGTTGTCGACCAGGATCGCGTCACCCGCCGCGCGGATGGCGGACCGTGAAGTGAGGCGCTGGCCGTTGACCGAGACGGCTTCGGCACCGGCCGCCCACAGCCCGTTGACGACCCGCTGGAGATCGCGGTCACGGATCCGGCCCGTGTCGGAGAACCCGTCGGTCTGCCGGGGACCGTCACCTTCGCCGGACTCGGCGTCCTTCGCGTCGTCCACCACGAGCTTGAGGCCGGGCCCCTCCACGGCGGTGCTGCCGGAGAGCAGGGCTGTGGTCCTGCCCCGCTCGTCGCCGTGCTTCTCCAGGGCCTTCCGCTGCTGCCGCTCCACCGAGGCCCGCAGTTTGTCCACGTCCTTCTGGAGCTCGTCGGCCTGGTCGCCGCCGGACTCGATCCGTTCGATGAGCTCCTGCTTCTCCTTGGCGACGCTCGGCGCGGAAATCTGCGCCTGCGCGGCCCCCACGGTCACCACCAACGCCGCCAGCACCAGCCCGACCGCCAACCCCAGCTTGGCCCGCAACGTACGAGGCATCCGCGAGCGGCCCACCTCGCCCCGCCGGGCGGCCGCTTCCGCGTAGCCGTCGTCGAGGCTGTGCTCCATCACGTTGGTCAGCAGCGACATGGAAGCGTCGGGCCGCGGGGACCGCGACGAGGTGCTCCGAGTGGGGTGCTGCTGCGACATGCCGCACATCGTCGCACGTCGAGACCCCTGCCGCCGAATGCACCCACCCGGTCTCCGTACGGCGGGACTTGCCCTTCGAGCAGGGCCCGTCCCGCCGCCGCGTTCAGTGGCCCGCGCTGTCGACCACTGCCGCCCATTCGTCCAGCAGGGCCTGCGCGGAGGCCTCGTCGGGCCCCTCCGCCCACAGATGCGTGACGGCTTCCGCCGGGTCGGGCAGCACCATCACCCAGCGGCCGTCCGACTCGACCACCCGCACCCCGTCGGTGGTGTCAACGGACCGGTCGCCGGCCGCCTCCACGACCGTACGCATCACAAGACCCTTGACCGCCCACGGAGTTGCCAGGTCGCGTCGGCTCACATGCGCCCGCGGGATCCGCGCGTCGATCTGGCTGAGGGTCAACTGGGTACGCGCCACCAGCCCGATGAGCCGAACGAACGCCGCCGCGCCGTCGAAGACAGAGCTGAACTCCGGGACGACGAAACCGCCCCTGCCGTCACCGCCGAAGACGGTGCCGTCGTCCCTGCTGACCCTGGTGAGGTCGTCGGGAGACGTCGTCGTCCACTCGACCTGCGTGCCGTGATAGGCGGCGACCTGCTCGGCAATCCGCGTCGTGGTCACCGGCAGCGCCACCCGGCCACTGCGCCGCTCTGCCGCGACCAGGTCGAGCATCACCAGCAGCGCCCGGTCGTCCTCCACGATCCTGCCGTGCTCGTCCACCAGCGAGATGCGCTCCCCCACCGTGTCGAAGCGCACCCCGAACGCGGCGCGGGCCGACGCGACGATCTCCCCGAGCCGCACCAGCCCGGCCCGCCGGCTCTCGGCCGACTCCGTCGGACGCGACTCGTCCAGGCCCGGGTTGATCGTCAGCGAGTCCACGCCCAGCCGGCCCAGCAGGCTCGGCAGCACCAGCCCCGCGCTGCCGTTGGAGGCGTCGACCACGACCTTGAGCCCCGACTCGGCGACCCCGGTGGTGTCCACGGCGCGCAGCAGCGAGCCCGTGTACGAGTCGTAGACGCTGGAGGGGAAGCTGAGGTCACCGATCTCCCCGGGGAAGGCGCGGCGGTACTCCTGCCGCGCATAGACCCGGTCGAGCTTGCGCTGCCCGGCCTGGGAGAGGTCGGCACCCCGCTCGTCGAAGAACATGATGTCCACCGAGTCCGGAACGCCGGGCGTCGTACGGATCATGATGCCGCCCGCGCTGCCCCGCGCCGTCTGCTGCCGGGCCACCGGAAGCGGCACGTTCTCCAGGTCGCGTACGTCGATGGCGCTGGCCTGGAGCGCGGAGATGATGGCCCGCTTGAGGGCACGCGCGCCTCGGGAGTGGTCCCGGGCCGTGCAGACGGTCGAGCCCTTCTTGAGCGTCGTCGCATACGCGCCCGCCAGCCGTACGGCCAGCTCCGGGGTGATCTCCACATTCAGGATCCCGGAGACACCTCGGGCACCGAACAGATGCGCCTGCCCGCGGGACTCCCAGATGACGGACGTGTTGACGAACGCGCCGGCCTCGATCGTCTTGAAGGGGTAGATACGGACATTCCCCTGGACGATCGACTCTTCACCGATCAGGCACTCATCGCCGACGACAGCCCCGTCCTCAATCCGTGAGGCCCGCATGATGTCGGTGTTCTTGCCGATGACACAGCCCCGCAGATTGCTCTGCGGCCCGATGTAGACGTTGTCGTGCACTACGGCTCGGTGCAGGAAGGCGCCGCTCTTGACGACGACGTTCGAGCCGATGACGGAGTGCTCCCGGATCTCCGCGCCCGCTTCGACCTTGGCGTAGTCGCCGATGTAGAGGGGGCCGCGCAGTACGGCATCGGGATGCACCTCGGCGCCCTCGGCGACCCAGACACCGGGCGAGATCTCGAAGCCGTCCCGCTCCGCGTCGACCTTGCCCTCGAGCACATCCGCCTGGGCCTTCACATAGCTCTCGTGCGTGCCGACGTCCTCCCAGTAGCCCTCGGCGATATAGCCGTAGATGGGCTTGCCTTCCTTCATGAGTTGCGGGAAGACATCACCGGACCAGTCGACGGGCACATCGGGCTCGACATAGTCGAAGACCTCGGGCTCCATCACATAAATGCCGGTGTTCACCGTGTCCGAGAAGACCTGCCCCCAGGTCGGCTTCTCCAGGAACCTTTCGACCTTGCCGTCCTCGTCCACGATGGTGATACCGAATTCCAGCGGATTCGGCACCCGGGTCAAACAGACGGTGACCATCGCACCGCGTTCCCGGTGGAACCTGATGAGGTCGGTGAGGTCGAAGTCGGTGAGTGCGTCGCCGGAGATGACGAGAAACGCGTCGTCCCGCAGGGCTTCCTCGGCGTTCTTGACGCTGCCGGCCGTCCCCAGTGGCTTCTCTTCGTTGGCGTAGGTGAGCTCCATGCCGAGCTCCTCACCGTCACCGAAGTAATTCTTGACCAGCGAGGCCAGGAATTGCACGGTCACGACGGTCTCGGTGAGCCCATGACGCTTGAGCAGCTTCAGCACATGCTCCATGATCGGCTTGTTCACCACCGGCAGGAGCGGCTTGGGCATGCTCGCGGTCATCGGTCGAAGGCGCGTGCCTTCGCCGCCAGCCATCACGACGGCCTTCATATCGGAAGCGTCCTCCTCGTACAGACGACGGTCATCCCGACCATGACCCCTCCAGGATGACCTACAAAGGCGTAATCAGGGCAACCGGCCCCCGAAGCGAGGAAAGGCGGGTTTCAGTCGGTCGTCTCGGTGTCCGCCCTGATCAGACGGCGAACCTGGACCACATAGAGGATCCCTGCCCACCAATAGAGAGCAGTACCCCAACCTGCGAAGGCCCATCCGAAAATTGCTGCGAGTGACGAAACCCAGCCACTCCCGTCACTGAGCAGCAGCAGTGGGAAGGCATACATCAGGTTGAAGGTCGCGGCCTTGCCCAGGAAGTTGACCTGCGGGGGCGCATAGCCGTGCCGGTCCAGGATCCACACCATGACCAGGAGCAGCAGTTCCCGGGCCAGCAGAGTGATGGTGAGCCAGAGCGGCAGAATCTCCCGCCAGGTCAGGCCCACAAGAGTGGAGAGGATGTACAACCGGTCCGCGGCCGGGTCGAGAATACGACCGAGACTGCTGATCTGATTCCACCGACGGGCCAGTTTGCCGTCGAGGTAGTCGCTCACTCCACTCGCGGCGAGGATGAGCAGCGCCCACAGATCGCAGTTCGGACCACCGAACTCCGGCCAGAGGATCAGCCACAGGAACACCGGCACGCCGACCAGGCGGGCCATGCTGAGGATGTTCGGGAAGGTGAGGACCCGATCCGTCTGGACCTGCGTCTCCTGGACCTCCACCCGTGGGCCTCCTGAGTAACCGTGCCGACGCTACCCCCTGACCCTACCCGGCGCCGCTCACCGAGCGTGCACGGGGTCGCTGGTAGGCCGAGGAAAGGGAGGGCTCGCCCACCGAAAAACACGAAAAGGCCCTGCCGACGTCAGCCGGCAGGGCCTTTTCCAAGAATTGTTCGGCGGTGTCCTACTCTCCCACACGCTCCCGCATGCAGTACCATCGGCGCTGAAAGGCTTAGCTTCCGGGTTCGGAATGTAACCGGGCGTTTCCCTAACGCTATGACCACCGAAACTCTGTTCAGGACTTCCGGATCAACAGAATCCGGGCCCTGGAGTCTCTTAGCGAACAAGCACACTCTTCAATTGAAGTGCGGTTGTTGTCTCAGAACCAACACAGTGGACGCGAGCATCTACGGACAAGCCCTCGGCCTATTAGTACCGGTCACCTCCACCCATTACTGGGCTTCCAGATCCGGCCTATCAACCCCGTCATCTCCAGGGAGCCTTACTCGCTCAAGGCGATGGGAGTCCTCATCTCGAAGCAGGCTTCCCGCTTAGATGCTTTCAGCGGTTATCCTTCCCGAACGTAGCCAACCAGCCATGCCCTTGGCAGAACAACTGGCACACCAGAGGTCCGTCCGTCCCGGTCCTCTCGTACTAGGGACAGCCCTTCTCAAGACTCCTACGCGCGCAGCGGATAGGGACCGAACTGTCTCACGACGTTCTAAACCCAGCTCGCGTACCGCTTTAATGGGCGAACAGCCCAACCCTTGGGACCGACTCCAGCCCCAGGATGCGACGAGCCGACATCGAGGTGCCAAACCATCCCGTCGATATGGACTCTTGGGGAAGATCAGCCTGTTATCCCCGGGGTACCTTTTATCCGTTGAGCGACGGCGCTTCCACAAGCCACCGCCGGATCACTAGTCCCGACTTTCGTCCCTGCTCGACCCGTCAGTCTCACAGTCAAGCTCCCTTGTGCACTTACACTCACCACCTGATGACCAACCAGGCTGAGGGAACCTTTGGGCGCCTCCGTTACCCTTTAGGAGGCAACCGCCCCAGTTAAACTACCCACCAGACACTGTCCCCGATCCGGATCACGGACCCAGGTTAGACATCCAGCACGACCAGAGTGGTATTTCAACAACGACTCCACAACCACTGGCGTGGCCGCTTCACAGTCTCCCACCTATCCTACACAAGCCGAACCGAACACCAATATCAAGCTGTAGTAAAGGTCCCGGGGTCTTTCCGTCCTGCTGCGCGAAACGAGCATCTTTACTCGTACTGCAATTTCACCGGGCCTATGGTTGAGACAGTCAAGAAGTCGTTACGCCATTCGTGCAGGTCGGAACTTACCCGACAAGGAATTTCGCTACCTTAGGATGGTTATAGTTACCACCGCCGTTTACTGGCGCTTAAGTTCTCAGCTTCACCACCCCGAAGAGTGACTAACCGGTCCCCTTAACGTTCCAGCACCGGGCAGGCGTCAGTCCGTATACATCGCCTTACGGCTTCGCACGGACCTGTGTTTTTAGTAAACAGTCGCTTCTCGCTGGTCTCTGCGGCCACCCCCAGCTCAAGGAGCACGTCCTATCACCAGAAATGGCCCCCCTTCTCCCGAAGTTACGGGGGCATTTTGCCGAGTTCCTTAACCATAGTTCACCCGAACGCCTCGGTATTCTCTACCAGACCACCTGAGTCGGTTTAGGGTACGGGCCGCCACACAACTCGCTAGAGGCTTTTCTCGACAGCACAGGATCACCCACTTCACCACAAACGGCTCGGCATCAGGTCTCACCCCTCATGCCAGGCGGATTTCCCTACCCGACGGGCTACACCCTTACCCCGGGACAACCATCGCCCGGGCTGGACTACCTCACTGCGTCACCCCATCACTCACCTACTACAAGCTCGGGCCGTCGGCTCCACCACTCCCGTAACCGGCAAAGCCGGCACAGGCGGTTTCACGGACTTAGCATCACCTGATTCGATGTTTGACGCTGCATAGCGGGTACCGGAATATCAACCGGTTCTCCATCGACTACGCCTGTCGGCCTCGCCTTAGGTCCCGACTTACCCTGGGCAGATCAGCTTGACCCAGGAACCCTTAGTCAATCGGCGCACACGTTTCTCACGCATGTATCGCTACTCATGCCTGCATTCTCACTCGTGAACCATCCACAACTCGCTTCCACGGCTGCTTCACCCGGCACACGACGCTCCCCTACCCACCCCAGCCCCCGTTAGGAGTATTACTGGAGTGACACGACTTCGGCGGTGTACTTGAGCCCCGCTACATTATCGGCGCGGAATCACTTGACCAGTGAGCTATTACGCACTCTTTCAAGGATGGCTGCTTCTAAGCCAACCTCCTGGTTGTCCCTGCGACTCCACATCCTTTCCCACTTAGCACACGCTTAGGGGCCTTAGTCGATGCTCTGGGCTGTTTCCCTCTCGACCATGGAGCTTATCCCCCACAGTCTCACTGCCGCGCTCTCACTTACCGGCATTCGGAGTTTGGCTAAGGTCAGTAACCCGGTAGGGCCCATCGCCTATCCAGTGCTCTACCTCCGGCAAGAAACACACGACGCTGCACCTAAATGCATTTCGGGGAGAACCAGCTATCACGGAGTTTGATTGGCCTTTCACCCCTAACCACAGGTCATCCCCCAGGTTTTCAACCCTGGTGGGTTCGGGCCTCCACACGGTCTTACCCGCGCTTCACCCTGCCCATGGCTAGATCACTCCGCTTCGGGTCTTGAACACGCTACTCAAACGCCCTCTTCGGACTCGCTTTCGCTACGGCTCCCCCACACGGGTTAACCTCGCAACATGCCGCAAACTCGCAGGCTCATTCTTCAAAAGGCACGCAGTCACGACACCAAGTGCAAACACTTGATGCGACGCTCCCACGGCTTGTAGGCACACGGTTTCAGGTACTCTTTCACTCCGCTCCCGCGGTACTTTTCACCATTCCCTCACGGTACTATCCGCTATCGGTCACCAGGGAATATTTAGGCTTGACGGGTGGTCCCGCCAGATTCACACAGGATTTCTCGGGCCCCATGCTACTTGGGAGTCCCACAAACGAGTTGCCAACATTTCAGCTACGGGGGTCTTACCCTCTACGCCGGGCCTTTCGCATGCCCTTCGCCTACATCGACAATTTCTTACTCGTCCAGCAGCCGGCAGACCACTGAAGTGGAATCCCACAACCCCGCATGCGCAACCCCTGCCGGGTCTCACACACATACGGTTTAGCCTCCTCCGGTTTCGCTCACCACTACTCCCGGAATCACGGTTGTTTTCTCTTCCTACGGGTACTGAGATGTTTCACTTCCCCGCGTTCCCTCCACACCGCCTATACATTCAGCGGCAGGTGACAGCCCATGACGACTGCCGGGTTCCCCCATTCGGACACCCCCGGATCACAGCTCGGTTGACAGCTCCCCGGGGCCTATCGCGGCCTCCCACGTCCTTCATCGGTTCCTGGTGCCAAGGCATCCACCGTGCGCCCTTAAAAACTTGGCCACAGATGCTCGCGTCCACTGTGCAGTTCTCAAACAACAACCAGCCACCCACCACCCCCAACACAAGCTGGAGTTCACTGGGACCGGCAACCAAGAGCCACAACCACACGGCCGTGCCCTCAGACACCCAACAGCGCGCCCAACACCCCGATCACTCGTCCACGTTCCACGCCGAAGCAGTACTGATGAACAACCAACCGAGAGTGCCGAATAGTCAACGTTCCACCCATGAGCAACCCACCGCGAGTCGTTCGCTCGCGTAGTGGGCCTCTGGACCGCCGAAGCGGCCAAAGATGCTCCTTAGAAAGGAGGTGATCCAGCCGCACCTTC
Source organism: Streptomyces sp. CA-250714 (assembly GCF_050936705.1). Classification (NCBI taxonomy): domain Bacteria; kingdom Bacillati; phylum Actinomycetota; class Actinomycetes; order Kitasatosporales; family Streptomycetaceae; genus Streptomyces; species Streptomyces sp. CA-250714. Next base: position 883,198 of record NZ_JBNJMI010000002.1, read on the forward strand.
CGGTACGGCTACCTTGTTACGACTTCGTCCCAATCGCCAGTCCCACCTTCGACGATTCCCTCCCCACAAGGGGGTTGGGCCACCGGCTTCGGGTGTTACCGACTTTCGTGACGTGACGGGCGGTGTGTACAAGGCCCGGGAACGTATTCACCGCAGCAATGCTGATCTGCGATTACTAGCGACTCCGACTTCATGGGGTCGAGTTGCAGACCCCAATCCGAACTGAGACCGGCTTTTTGAGATTCGCTCCACCTCACGGCATCGCAGCTCATTGTACCGGCCATTGTAGCACGTGTGCAGCCCAAGACATAAGGGGCATGATGACTTGACGTCGTCCCCACCTTCCTCCGAGTTGACCCCGGCAGTCTCCCGTGAGTCCCCAACCTCCCGAAGGAGTTGCTGGCAACACAGGACAAGGGTTGCGCTCGTTGCGGGACTTAACCCAACATCTCACGACACGAGCTGACGACAGCCATGCACCACCTGTACACCGACCACAAGGGGGCCCCTGTCTCCAGAGGTTTCCGGTGTATGTCAAGCCTTGGTAAGGTTCTTCGCGTTGCGTCGAATTAAGCCACATGCTCCGCCGCTTGTGCGGGCCCCCGTCAATTCCTTTGAGTTTTAGCCTTGCGGCCGTACTCCCCAGGCGGGGCACTTAATGCGTTAGCTGCGGCACGGACCACGTGGAATGCGGCCCACACCTAGTGCCCAACGTTTACGGCGTGGACTACCAGGGTATCTAATCCTGTTCGCTCCCCACGCTTTCGCTCCTCAGCGTCAGTATCGGCCCAGAGATCCGCCTTCGCCACCGGTGTTCCTCCTGATATCTGCGCATTTCACCGCTACACCAGGAATTCCGATCTCCCCTGCCGAACTCCAGCCTGCCCGTATCGAATGCAGACCCGGGGTTAAGCCCCGGGCTTTCACATCCGACGCGACAAGCCGCCTACGAGCTCTTTACGCCCAATAATTCCGGACAACGCTCGCACCCTACGTATTACCGCGGCTGCTGGCACGTAGTTAGCCGGTGCTTCTTCTGCAGGTACCGTCACTCGCGCTTCTTCCCTGCTGAAAGAGGTTTACAACCCGAAGGCCGTCATCCCTCACGCGGCGTCGCTGCATCAGGCTTTCGCCCATTGTGCAATATTCCCCACTGCTGCCTCCCGTAGGAGTCTGGGCCGTGTCTCAGTCCCAGTGTGGCCGGTCGCCCTCTCAGGCCGGCTACCCGTCGTCGCCTTGGTAGGCCATCACCCCACCAACAAGCTGATAGGCCGCGGGCTCATCCTGCACCGCCGGAGCTTTCCACACACAGACCATGCGGTCGTGTGTCGTATCCGGTATTAGACCCCGTTTCCAGGGCTTGTCCCAGAGTGCAGGGCAGATTGCCCACGTGTTACTCACCCGTTCGCCACTAATCCCCGACCGAAGCCGGTTCATCGTTCGACTTGCATGTGTTAAGCACGCCGCCAGCGTTCGTCCTGAGCCAGGATCAAACTCTCCGTGAATGCATCATTCGCGGAAGAGCGGAACAGTAACCAGAGGAATAGTCCGGCACTGTCCACAGCGTCCTCGCTGTAATTTTCTTCAAAGGAACCTCAACTCGCCTTCGGCGAGTCGGGGTATCAACATATCTGGCGTTGACTTTTGGCACGCTGTTGAGTTCTCAAGGAACGGACGCTTCCTTTGGATTCCCTCCCGGGTTTCCTCCGGACGTTTACCTTTCCATCTCTCCAAGCCTACCACCGCGATTTCGTTGACCCGAAACCGCTCGCGCCGAAGCGCATACGGCCAACGAGCCGAAATCGGTGAGGTTTTGGAAGTGCTGCCCACGCCGTCGGCGCCGGGCAGGCATACGACAGTACAGCGGTCCGCGCGACAGAGGCAAATCGGTTCTGCACGCCGGCATCACGGCAGGGTCACAACCGTGCGCTGACAAGGGGCAACGGGCAGTAACGGCGCGCCCGCGCCTCTTGCGGAATCAGCTGTTCCTATGACTTACGCTTCTGCACGGTGCGCCGTCCTGGACAGGTAGCGACGGCGGCTGATCGAGACTCCGCCCTTGGGAGGTCCCCCATGACCACCGTGTCGTCCCCGTTGACCGGACGCGCCATCGGCTTGGCTGCGGTGCCGGATCCGGTGTTCTCCGGGGCGATGGTGGGCCCCGGTACCGCCGTCGACCCCGTACGGGAGCGGACGGAGGCGGTGGCGCCTGTCGACGGAATCGTCGTCTCGCTGCACCCGCACGCGTTCGTGGTGGTGGACTCCGATGGGCACGGGGTGCTGACGCACCTGGGGATCGACACCGTGCAGCTGAACGGCGAGGGTTTCGAGCTGCTGGCCGCCAAGGGGGACACCGTTACCCGGGGGCAGCCCGTGGTGCGCTGGGACCCGGCGGCCGTGGAGGAGAAGGGGAAGTCGCCCATCTCCCCCGTCATCGCGCTCGAGGCCACCGCTGAGGCGCTCGGTGATGTGCTGGAGGACGGTGACGTCGAGCGCGGACAGGCGCTCTTCGGCTGGAGCTGACGTCGGCAGACGTCGAACGGCGTACGAGCCCGGCCCCTGCTCCCTGTCAACCTCCACGCGGATGGGAGTCCCCTCCCGCGCGTGCGCGGGCCGGGCGGAAACGACTGCGGTGGCCTGGCGCCGCCGCCGAGCGGAGACGGGTGAGATGGACACAACGCTTCGAGGCGTGGGCGTGAGCCACGGGGTGGCGATCGGCGAGGCGCGGCACATGGGCACGGCCGTGCTGGAGCCCCCGGCCAAGCAGATCGCCGCCGATGAGGCGCCGCGTGAACAGCAGCGGGCGCGGCAGGCCGTGGAGGCCGTCGCCGCGGACCTGGTCGCCCGGGGAAATCTCGCAGGCGGTGAGGCGCAGGCCGTGCTTGAGGCACAGGCCATGATGGCGCAGGACCCGGAGCTGATGGCCGATGTCGAGCGGCGGATCGCCGTGGGCAGTACGGCCGAGCGCGCCGTCTACGACGCGTTCGCCGCCTACCGTGCGCTGCTCGCGCAGGCGGGCGACTATCTGGCCGGCCGGGTGGCGGACCTGGACGACGTACGTAACCGCATCGTGGCCAGGCTGCTGGGCGTTCCGATGCCGGGGGTGCCGGACAGCGACCGGCCGTATGTGCTGATCGCACGGGATCTGGCGCCTGCCGACACCGCGCTGCTCGACCCGACTCTGGTGCTCGGGTTCGTGACCGAGGAGGGCGGGCCGACCAGCCACAGCGCGATTCTCGCGCGGGCGCTCGGGGTGCCTGCCGTGGTGGCGCTGCCCGGCGCCGGCGAGCTGGCCGAGGGCTCGGTCATCGCGGTGGACGGCAGCACCGGTGAGGTCATGGTGAACCCGACCGAGGCGGAGCGGGAGGAGCTGGCGCGGACCGCGGAGGAGCGCAAGGCCGCCGTGGAGGCCGCCAACGGGCCGGGCGCGACTTCGGACGGGCACAAGGTGCCGCTGCTGGCGAATGTGGGCGGTCCCGGTGATGTGCCGACTGCCGTGCAGGCGGGCGCCGAGGGTGTGGGGCTGTTCCGTACGGAGTTCCTGTTCCTGGACGACAGTGAGCAGGCGCCGTCGGAGGACAAGCAGGTCGACGCGTACCGGCAGGTGCTGGAGGCGTTCCCCGAGGGGCGCGTCGTGGTGCGCGTCCTGGATGCGGGCGCCGACAAGCCGCTGAGCTTCCTGACGCCCGCCGACGAGCCGAACCCGGCCCTGGGGGTGCGCGGGCTGCGGACGCTGCTCGATCACCCGGACGTGTTGCAGGGGCAGCTGCGGGCGCTGGCGAAGGCGGCCGAGGGGCTGCCGGTGTACCTGGAGGTCATGGCGCCGATGGTGGCGGACAGGACCGATGCGCGAGCGTTCGCGGACGCCTGCCGGGAGGCGGGGCTGAGCGCGAAGTTCGGCGCGATGGTGGAGGTTCCGTCGGCGGCGCTGCGGGCGCGTTCGGTGTTGCAGGAGGTGGAGTTCCTGTCGCTGGGCACCAACGATCTGGCGCAGTACACCTTCGCAGCGGACCGGCAGGTCGGTGCCGTTTCGCGGCTCCAGGACCCGTGGCAGCCGGCGCTGCTGGATCTGGTGGCCATCTCGGCGGAGGCCGCGAAGGCGGAGGGCAAGAGCTGCGGCGTCTGCGGTGAGGCGGCTTCCGATCCGCTGCTGGCGTGTGTGCTGACGGGGCTCGGGGTGACCAGCCTGTCGATGGGTGCTTCGGCGATCCCGTTCGTACGGGCGCAGCTCGCCAAGCACACGTTGGCGCAGTGTGAGAGGGCGGCGGCGGCTGCGCGGGCGGCGGACAGCGGTCCTGATGCGCGGGCTGCGGCGCAGGCGGTGCTGTCCGGGGAGTGACGCCGCGTCACTCCCCTGGGAGGGCCCCCGGGCTTCCCGGGGTCCCCCTCCTGATGCGCAGTTGCCCCGCAAGGGGTGCTGCGCTTGCCCACCCTGCGCCCCTGGCGCAGACTGCCCAAGCACAGCAGCACAGTGTCAGCTGCGGGCGCGCGACAGCTTTTCGTAGAAGCGGAGCAAGTCGGCGTTGTCGACTGAGCCGGGGTTGACCGCCCTTTCCATGGGGGTGCCCTGGAGGAGGCGTTTGACGGGGACTTCTAGGCGCTTGCCGGTGAGGGTGTGTGGGACGGCGGGGATCTCGATGATCTCGTCGGGGACGTGGCGGGGCGAGAGGCTCTGCCGGATGGTCTGCTTGACGCGGTCGCGCAGTGCGTCGTCGAGGACGGCTCCCTCGGCGAGGTGGACGAAGAGCGGCATCCAGTAGCCGCCGTCGGGCTGTTCGACGCCGATGACAAGGGATTCGCGGATCTCGGGGAGGCGTTCGACGGCCTCGTAGATGTCGGCGGAGCCCATCCGGACGCCCTGGCGGTTGAGGGTGGAGTCCGAACGGCCGTGGATGATGACGGTGTTGCGGCTGGTGAGGGTGATCCAGTCGCCGTGCCGCCAGACGCCGGGGTACATGTCGAAGTAGCTGTCGTGGTAGCGGGAGCCGTCCGGGTCGTTCCAGAAGCGCACCGGCATGGAGGGCATGGGCTGGGTGACGACCAGTTCGCCGACCTCGTCCACCAGCGGTTTGCCGTGCGGGTCCCACGCGGCGAGGTCGGTGGCGAGGGAGGGGGCCTGGAGCTCGCCCGTGTAGACGGGGAGGGTGGGTACGGCACCGGCGAAGCAGCTGCACACGTCGGTGCCGCCGCTGACGGAGGCGATCCACATGTCGGGCGAGACCTCGTCGTGGATCCAGCGGAAGCCGTCGGGCGGCAGCGGGGAGCCGGTGGTGGCCACGCACTTCACCCGGGAGAGGTCGAAGTCGCGCCCCGGGTGCACGTCGGCCTTGCGGCAGGCCATCACGTAGGCGGCGGAGGTGCCGTAGATCGTCGTACCTGTGCGTTCGGCGACGCGCCACTGTGCTGCCGTGTCGGGGTAGCCGGGGCTGCCGTCGTAGGTGACGACCGTGGCGCCGGTGAGCAGGCCGGAGATCAGCAGGTTCCACATCATCCAGCCGGTGGAGGTGAACCAGAAGAAGCGGTCGCCGGGTCCCATGTCGTTGTGCAGGGTGAGTTGCTTGAGGTGTTCGATCAGGATGCCGCCCTGGGACTGGACGATGGCCTTGGGCAGTCCTGTGGTGCCGGAGGAGTAGAGGACCCACAGCGGGTGGTCGAATGGCACCTGCTCGTAGCGGGGTTCGGCGTCGAGGGAGGTGAGGTCAGCCCACTCCAGTGCGCCGGCGGGTGCCGGGGTGCCGAGCAGGGGGACGTGGACGACGGCGCGGAGGGTGGGCAGTTCATCGCGGAGTGCGGCGACGGTCTCGCTGCGGTCGTGTTCCTTGCCGCCGTAGCGGTAGCCGTCGACGGTGAACAGGACGACGGGCTCGACCTGTTGGAAGCGGTCCAGGACGCTGCGGGCGCCGAAGTCGGGGGCGCAGGAGGTCCATACCCCGCCGACCGCCGCGGTGGCCAGCAGGGCGACGGCCGCCTGCGGGATGTTGGGCAGGTAGCCGCTGACGCGGTCGCCGGGACGGACGCCGAGGCGGCGCAGCTCCTGGGCGAGGGAGGCGACCTGGGAGCGCAGTTCGGTCCAGCTGACCGGGGTCGGCTGGTGGGACTCGTCGACGTGCAGGAGCGCGGGCTCGGCGGCGCGTGCGGGGTCCTCGGCCGGGCGCAGCGCGTGCTCGGCGTAGTTGAGGGTGGCGCCGGGGAACCAGCGGGCGCCGGGCATGCGCGGGTCGGCGAGGACGGTCTCGTACGGGGTGCTGAAGCGGATGCCGGACCATTCGGCGAACGCGCCCCAGAAGGTGGCCGGCTGTTCGGTGGACCAGCGGTGCAGCGCGGCGTACGAGGCGACGGGGTCGGCCGGGTCGGGTGCCGGGGCGCCGTGCCGGCGGGCTGCCCACTCCTGGAACCGGGTGAGGCGGGCGGAGGGGAAGTCGCCGGGGTCGGGCCGCCAGAGCGCCTCCGGCTGCGAGGGCTGCGAGACCTGCGGGGTCCGGGCGGTCCTGTCGCTGTGCGCTGCGGTCATGGCGGCTCCCTGCGTCCTGTACGCGTCGTCGCGTCCCTTACGCGCGGGACGATGCCATGTGATCACCCGTTGTGCCAGGGCAGGAGTCACACAGCGCGGCGGTGGGGGGTGTGCGGGGCCCACTGCAAGCAGGGTGACCACCGGGTGAACGGCCGCTGAACAGCCCTGACGTGAACGGTTGCTGATGGCAGGCTGAACAGCATGGAAGGGCGGGGCCTGGTGCGGTCGGTGACGGTTGTCGGTTCGGAGGGCAGGGGACGAGGAGTAGGCGCGCTGCGCGCGGCGTGGCGCAGACGGCGGGCGGACGCGGTCGGGCTGCCGCGGCAGCGCGCGGAGCGGGCCCGTACGCCGGGTGAGGCCGGGGGCGCGGAGCCGGGTCCCGGCGGCGGCAGGGTGGCTTTCGCGCGCTCGGTGCTGGATGTGCGGGTGACGGTGGGCGGCGCGGTGTTCCTGGGGTGGGACGGCGCGGAGCCGGAGCCGTCGTACGCGCTGGCGGGTGCCTGCCCGGAGCCCGATCCGCGGGCGCGGCTGGAGCCGGACAAGGACGGCGGCTGGCGGGTGGTCTCGGAGCGGATGCTGGTGATCGTCTCCCGGCACGGTGCCGTGGAGATGCGGACTCCGGGCGGCGCGCTGTTGCGCCGGGATCAGCCGCCCCGGTGGTGGGAGAGCGCGCAGGAGAGTGCCGAGGGGGCGGAGACCGCTGCCGCGTCGCGGTGGATGCAACGGTCGGAACTCCCGCCCGACGCCCGGTTCTTCGGGCTGGGCGCCAGGTCGGCGGGGCCCCGGCTGCGGACTGGCACGTACCGGCTGTGGAACACCGACGCCGGCCCCTGCGCGCCGGGCACGGATCCGCTGTCGGTCACCATGCCGGTGCTGGTGAGTGTGGCGGACGCGGGCACGCTGCTCGTCTTCCACGACAACCCCCGGGACGGTTCGATCACTGTGCGGGAGGGCGCGGAGGGGCAGGGCTCGGGGCATGACCGGCCCGCTCGGTGCGAGGTGCGGATGGGTGGCGGGCCGATGCGGTACTGGGTGGTGGCGGGCGCGCCCTCCCGGGTGCTGCACGGCTGGGCCGCGCTCACCGGTGCCCCGGCCGTGCCGCCGCGCTGGGCGCTGGGCCACCAGCACGCGGTGCGGGGGGCCGACGGGGAGCGGGAGGTGCGGCAGCTGGCGGACGGTCACCGCGAGCGCGGGCTGCCGCTGGACGCGCTGCATCTGGATGCCGCACATGGGCGGGGGCACCGCGGCTCCTCGGTGGATACGGCACGCTTCCCGGGTCTGCCGCGGCCGGCGGGAGGGCTGCGGGAGGCCGGGGTGCGGCTGGTCCCGGTGGTGGAGCCGGGGGTGCGGGCCGCGGCGGGCGACCCGGTGTTCGACAGCGGCAGCGCGGCTGATGTGTTCGTACGGGACACGCGGGGGCGCACCGTCCTGGGCAGTGCGCGCTGTGGGGAGGTGGCCTTCCCCGACTTCACCGACCGGCGGGTACGTAAATGGTGGGGTGCGCTGTACGCGGAGCTGCTGGAGCGGGGTTTCGCCGGGGTGTGGCACACCGGGGAAGAGCCGGTGTCGCTGTGCGCGTTCGGTGACCGGACGCTGCCGCTCTCGGCGCGGCACGCGCTGGAGGGCCTGGGCGGCGACCATCGCGAGGGCCACAACGTCTACGGCCTGACGATGGCGAAGGCCGGCTACGCGGGGCTGAGGGAGGTGCGGCCCAGCGAGCGGCCGTTCGTGCTCTCCCGTGCGGGGTGGGCGGGAATCCAGCGGTACGGCGGTGCGCGGGCTGCCGAGCTGGAGACCGGCTGGGCGGGGCTGCGGGCCGCGTTGTCGCTGGTGCTCGGCCTGGGGCTGTGCGGGGTGCCGTACGCGGGTCCGGATGTCGGCGGTGACACCGGGCGCCCCTCCGCTGAGCTGTATCTGCGCTGGTTCCAAATGGCCGCGTATCTACCGCTCTTCCGTACGCACACCGCCGCCGGAGCCGGAGCGCCGTGGGACTTCGGCGAGGAGGTGCTGGAGCACGCGCGTGCCGCGCTCGCGGAGCGGGAGCGGCTGCTGCCGTATCTGCTGACGCTGGCTCAGCTTGCGCACCGTACGGGCGCTCCTTACGTGCGGCCGGTGTGGTGGCAGCATCCGCGGGACCGGGCGCTGCGTGACTGCGAGGACGCGTTTCTGCTGGGTGACGCGCTGCTGGTGGCACCGGTGCTGGAGCCGGGGGCGCGGTCGCGTGCGGTGCGGCTGCCGGCGGGCCGGTGGTACGACACCGGCACCGGGCGCGGCCACCAGGGACCGGCGACGGTGCGGGTGGCGGCGCCGCTGGGACGGCTTCCGGTGCTGGCGCGGGCGGGCGCGGCGGTGCCGGTGCGGGGTGCGGGCGGGCGGACGGAGCTGGAGGTATGGCCACCGGCGCCGGGACGTACCGGGGACGGGCTGCTGATCCCGGATCCGGGTGACGGGTGGGAGCGGCCATCGGCGGAGCGGTTCACGGTGCGCCGCGGGGAGGACGGTGCCGTGGTGGTGGAACGGGACGACGGCACAGCGGCGGGGTACGCCGTACGGGTGCGCCGCCCCGTCGATCCGATGGCCCGTTAGCGCTCCGGTGGCGCCGGGCTGCTATCCCTTGCGTCCGACGCCGCCGTAGCAGGCGATCTCGGGCGGTTCGCCGAACGGCAGTGCTTCGGGGCGCCAGTGCGGGAGGGAGACGATGCCGGGCTCCAGCAGTTCCAGTCCCTCGAAGAAGGCCGCCATCTGCTCGGGGGTGCGGGGGGTGTAGGGCACGGCGCCGCTGTTGGCGTTGAAGCGGCGGATGGCTTCGACGTAGGCGGGGTCGGTCGTGCTGCCGTCGTTGTAGCCGAGGTAGCTGCCGGGCGGCAGCGCGTCGAGCAGTTCGCGGGTCACGGCGCGTGCTTCGTCGTAGTCACTGACCAGGCCGAGGATGCCCATCAGCATCAGGCCGACGGGCTGGTCGAAGTCGAGCGTCTCGGCAGCCTCCGCGAGGATGAGGGCCGGGTCGCGTACATCGGCGTGCAGATAGCTGGTCGAGCCCTCGCGGGTGCTGGTGAGCAGTGCCTGGGCGTGCGCGAGGACGAGGGGGTCGTTGTCGACGTAGACGATGCGGCTCTCGGGTGCCACCCGTTGGGCGATCTCGTGGGTGTTGTCGACGGTCGGCAGGCCGGTGCCTATGTCGAGGAACTGCCGGATGCCCGCCTCGCCCGCGAGGTGGCGTACGACGCGGCCGGTGAAGGCGCGGGAGTGCCGGGTGATGTCGACCATGCCGGGGAAGACCTCACAGACCTTGTCGCCTGCCATCCGGTCCACGGCGTAGTGGTCCTTGCCGCCGAGGAGGTAGTTCCAGATGCGCGCGGAGTGCGGGATCGTGGTGTCGATCTCCATCGCGGGACGCTGTGCCCGCTCCGTGCTGTCGGTCATGGCTGGCTCCCCTGCTCGGCTGCGGATGTTCGGCTGCTGCCTCAACGTAGCGCCAAAGGCGGGGCCACTGGAGCCGCACGCACTTTTCCGGGCGGCCCCAGTGGCGATCGGACTCCGTGGCGGTCGGCCCCAGTGGCGGCCGGGCTAGTGGTGTGAGGTCAGCGAGCGGCGGGAGACGGGGAAGTCGAAGTAGGTGTCGGGGAAGGTCTCCGGCTTGTGGGTGAAGTGCCACCACTCCTCGGGCAGGTTGGTGAAGCCCTCACGCTCCAGGGTGGACTTCAGCAGCTGCCGGTTGGCGCGCTGCTGCCCGGTGATGCGGGGGTCGTCGGTGTGGGAGAGGGTGTCGAAGCAGTCGAAGCCGGTACCCGTGTCGACGGCGTTGTCCGGGAACCGCTCCTCCTTGGGCGCGTAGCACGGCACCAGCGGCTCGCCGGGGCGGTAGGGCCGGGTGGGCTTGGCGGGCAGCTCGGCAACGGTGATGTCGACGGTGCTGCCGCGGCTGTGCCCGGACTTCTCCGCTATGTAGCCGTCCTCGAAGAGCCGGTTCTTCTCGACGCGGGGATAGAACTCGCGCTTCATCCTCTCGTCGTCCAGGTCCTTGGCCCAGCGCACGAAGTGGTCGACGGCGCGCTGCGGGCGGTAGCAGTCGTAGACCTTGAGCGTGTAGCCGCGGCGGAGGAGGGAGCGCTGGGCCCGGGCGAGGGCCTTGGCGGTGTCCTTGGTGACGATGCACATCGGCCGGCGGTAGCCGTCGATCGGCTCGCCGACGAAATTGTGCTCGGTGAAGTAGCGGATGTCCTGCCGGATGGTCGGGGCCACATCGTGCAGGGCGACGAACTCCTCCGGCGCCTTGGGCTCATGGCCCTGCCCGGACGCCGGCCGGCTGGACGGGGCCTGCCCGGACACGGCCTCTTCGGACGAGGCATTGGCCGTGGGAACGGGGGCGGCGGCGAGGGCCAGGAGCAGGGCGGCCGCGGCGAGCGGGGCGTACGGTGTGGTGCGGATACGTCTCATGCCCCTCTCCTCTACCAGGGGACGACCCCCTCCACCAGAGTTCTCCAGGGATCTCCAGTGATCTCCAGGTTCCACCGGGAACGGAGCACGGGGACATGAGAAACGGCGGCTCGGGACCACCCCCGTCGGTCCCGTGCCGCCGTTCTGTTCAGTGTGGACGCCGGACCCCCCGGGCCGGTTCGCGTGAGCAGGGGTACGTACGGGGGCGTGAGGATCTGGTGACACCTCGGTGACAGTCGCGACGGGAGCGTCGCAGACCGGGCGCGACAGCCGGGTTGTGCGCCCGGCCTTGACTGCCTCTCAGCTGGGCTGAACACTGCCGTCACGCTCGTCGCGGACACCGCCGTGATGCCGGGTGGACCGCCGATCGGCGGGGCCTGAAGGCTCTGCTCGGCGGGGCTTCGGCGTGCTGCTCCGCAAGGCCGCATTCTGATCGTGACGTCCGAACGCACCTAACGAGGGGTCGTCAAACCATGACGGACAAGTACGTCGCTGCCATCGACCAGGGCACCACGTCCAGCCGCTGCATCGTCTTCGACGAGCAAGGCGGGATCGTCGCCGTCGACCAGCAGGAGCACCGCCAGATCTTTCCGAAACCGGGGTGGGTGGAGCACGACGCCGGCGAGATCTGGACCAAGGTCCAGGCGGTGGTCGGCGGCGCGTTGGAGCGGGCAGGGTTGCGCGCCGACCAGCTCAGCGCCATCGGTATCACCAACCAGCGCGAGACGACAGTGCTGTGGGACCGCGCGACGGGCGAGCCGGTGCACAACGCGATCGTCTGGCAGGACACCCGCACCGCCGGGCTCTGCACCGAGCTGGGCGGCGAGGTCGGCCAGGACCGCTTCCGTGACCGTACGGGCCTGCCGCTGGCCAGCTACTTCTCGGGGCCGAAGGTCGCCTGGCTGCTGGACAACGTGCCGGGGCTGCGGCAGCGCGCGGCCAACGGGGAGATCGCCTTCGGCACCATGGACTCCTGGCTGATCTGGAACCTGACCGGCGGGGTGGACGGGGGCCGGCACGTCACCGACGTCACCAACGCCTCCCGCACGATGCTGATGAACCTGGAGTCCCAGGAGTGGGACCAGTCGGTGCTGGACGCCATGAACGTGCCCGCTGCCGTGCTGCCGGAGATCCGGTCCTCCTCGGAGGTGTACGGCACGGCTGTCGGGCAGCTCGCGGGCGTGCCGGTCGCCTCCGCTCTCGGTGACCAGCAGGCAGCCGTTTTCGGACAGACGTGCTACGGCGTCGGCGAGGCCAAGAACACCTACGGCACCGGTTCCTTCCTGCTGCTGAACACCGGCACCCGGCCCGTGCCCAGCAAGCACGGGCTGATCACCACGATGGGCTACCGGCTGGGCGACGAGGCGCCCGTCTACTGCCTGGAGGGCTCCATCGCCATCACCGGCGCGCTGGTGCAGTGGTTCCGCGACCAGCTGGGCTTCATCAACGACGCCTCCGAGATCGAGGGGCTGGCCGCCAGCGTGGAGGACAACGGCGGCGCGTACATCGTGCCGGCGTTCTCCGGCCTGTTCGCCCCGTACTGGCGTTCGGACGCGCGCGGCGTCATCGCCGGACTGACCCGGTATGTGACCAAGGCGCATCTGGCACGGGCCGTGCTGGAGGCGACGAGCTGGCAGACCCGCGAGGTCGTCGACGCGATGTACCAGGACAGCGGCGTGGAGATCACCACGCTGAAGGTGGACGGCGGAATGACGGCCAACAGTCTGCTGATGCAGCACCAGGCCGATGTGCTCGGCGTACCGGTGATCCGGCCCGTGGTCGCGGAGACGACCTGCCTGGGCGCCGCCTACGCCGCGGGGCTCGCGACCGGCGTCTGGTCCGACCTGGACGAGCTGCGCGCCCACTGGAAGCGGGACGCGGAGTGGACACCGTCGATGAGCACGGAGGAGCGCGAGAAGGAGTACGCGAACTGGCACAAGGCCGTCGAGCGCAGCTTCGGTTGGGAGAAGTCGGACTGAGACGGAGACTGCCCCTGCCCGTCGCTTGCAGGCCGCGGGTGCGTCGTGGCTTGTCGCGCAGTTCCCCGCGCCCCTTCCGGGGCGCGGGGAACTGCGCTGTGCTTGGGTAGTCTGCGCCAGGGGCGCAGGGTGGGCAAGCGCAGCCCCCCATGCCGGGTGGGCAAGATGCGCCGGGCAACCCCTACATGTCGGCGGGCGCACGCGCAGCGTTCCGCATGGCGTGCTCGACCACCGAGATGAGTACGTCCCGGGCGGACTCGCGCTGCCGGGCGTCACACAGCAGCACGGGCACGGCCCCGTCGAGATCGAGCGCTTCCCGCACGGTCTCGGCGGGGTACTGCTCGGCGTCCTCGAAGCAGTTGACCGCCACCGTGAAGGGGATGCCGCGGCGCTCGAAGTAGTCGATGGCGGCGAAGCTGTTGTCCAGCCGCCGGGTGTCGGCGAGCACCACGGCGCCGAGCGCGCCGGTCGCCAACTCGTCCCACAGGAACCAGAAACGGTCCTGTCCCGGGGTGCCGAACAAGTACAGCACCAGTGCGTCGTTGATGGTGATGCGGCCGAAGTCCATGGCGACGGTCGTGGTGGACTTCGCCTCCACGCCCCTGGTGCTGTCCACGGGGCGGCTGGCCTCGGTCAGCAGCTCCTCGGTGCGCAGCGGTTTGATCTCGCTGACCGCCCCCACCAGCGTGGTCTTGCCGACCCCGAAGCCGCCGGCCACCAGGATCTTCAGTGTGACCGGTTCGGCCGGGGCCGTCCTGCCGCCCCGCTTAGAGCGCCCGAAGACCATTGATCACCTCTCTGAGGATGCTCTCGTCCGGCAGCTCCGCCGGAGGGACGGGGCGGGTGACGCGTACGAGTTCGGCCTCCACCAGGTCGCCGATCAGGACGCGTACCACCCCCACGGGAAGGTCGAGCTCGGCCGCCACTTCCGCCACGGAGAGCGGGGAGCGGCGGCAGAGCGCGAGGATGTCGAGGTGCTCGGGCACGAACGAGTGATCCGAGAGGAGCTTGTCCTCCTCGCCGGGAAGGAGCCCGCCCTCCGCGGCGGACCCGGCGTCCGGCTCCGCCGTGTCCACGCTCTCGGCGATGACGAGGGCGATGAGGTCGAGCTGCGTGTCCTTGGCGCCGCTGCGGGTACGGCCCCGGGTCATCGCGTACGGCCGTACCACGGGTCCTGCCGCGTCGTCGAACCAGTGGTCCGTCATGGCCAGCCCCGTCCCCTCACTCCCTCGTCCCGTCGCCCTGCCGTCCCCGGTGGTGCGGCTCAGTTGGCGCCAGCGGGGTCGCCGCCGGCCGGAGTGCTGCGCGCCGCGGTGCCCAGATGCGCGCCGACCCGCTTGACAAGGAGCGTCATCTCGTAGGCGACCTGGCCGACATCGGCGTCGGCGTCGGTGAGGACGGCCAGACAGCTGCCGTCACCGGCGGCCGTCACGAAGAGGAAGGCCTCCTCCAGCTCGACCACGGTCTGCCGGACGCCACCGGCCCCGAAGTGCCGGCCGACGCCCTTGGCGAGGCTGTGGAACCCGGAGGCGACAGCCGCCAGGTGCTCGCTGTCCTCCCGGGTGAGGCCCTCCGAGGCGCCCCTGGCGAGGCCGTCCCCGGAGAGCACCAGCGCCTTGCGGATACTGCCGACGCGCTGGACCAGCTCGTCGAGGAGCCAGTTGAGCTCACCGCCTCCAGCGTTGTGCGATGCGGCGTTCGGTGCGGTCATCGACCGTCCCCTCCCGGTGTCGTTCCTGGTGCTGACTCCCCCGTGTCGTGCGGCGGTTCGCTCTCGCGTCTGCCGCGTTCCCAGCCGCGCTGGAGGGAGGCCATTCTGCTGCGCACTTCGTCGGCGTCGCGATCGTCGACATCCGGCGTGCTGGATCCTTGGGTGCCCGTTCGCGCCTGCGGCATGCGGGTGTTGCCGGTCGGCGTGTCCGCCTTGAGCTGCGGCGCGAGGCTGGCCTGGCGCACCCGGCGCGGCAGGCCCGCGGGCCGGCCCTGCGGCGGGTCGGAGGGCTGCGCGGACGGCTGCTCGGCGTCCCCGGCGGTGGCCCCCGACGCGGGCACGGGCCCCGTCGCGGCCTCGGTCTCCGTCTCGACGGTGCTCTGCGGTGCGGCGCCGGATCCGGGCCCCGATTCCGGCTGGGACGCGGGTTCCGGCTGACGCTCGGGGTCCGTCTGCCGCGTCGTACGGTCGGGTTCCGTCTGCCGCGTCGTACGCGGCTTGCGGCGGGGCAACGGTGCGCGGCCGCCGGCGCGTTCGCCGGTGGACCGGCGGTCCGGGTCGACGGTGCGTCCGTTGTCGGAGACCAGCACCGGAGCGCCGGGGCGGCGACGGGGCAGTGGTGCCGGGCCGACGTCGTCGGGCGTGCTGTCGTCGGTGCCGCCCTGGGGGCCGGTTCCGGGCTCGGAGCGGGCGTCCGTACGGGCGGCGGGAGGGGCCTCGTCCCGCGTCTGCTGGTGCTGTTCGCCCGACGGGGCCACCGAGGTGGACGCCGTATCGCGCTCGCGTCTGCGGGGCCCTCCGCGGCTCTCCCGGGAGGTGCCGGTCTCGAGCGAGGGGCGGGGCTCCTCCTCCAACGGGGCCTCCAGCTCGACGGGCCCGTCCAGCGGCCGAGCGGTGGTCCCGCCCGCCTCGATGGCGGTACGGCCCCCGCGCTGGTCCTCGTCCCGGCCGGGGGTCTCGGTGAGGACGGAGCCGGGGATCAGGACGACGGCGGTGGTGCCGCCGTAGGGCGAGGACTGGAGCGACACGCGTACGCCCTGACGCTGGGCGAGCCGGGAGACGACGAACAGGCCGAGCCGGTCGGTGTCGGACAGCTCGAACTCCGGGGTCTCCGCCAGCCGCAGATTGGCGTCCAGCATCGCGTCGGCCGTCATGCCCAGGCCACGGTCGTGGATCTCCAGGGTGAAGCCGTTGGCGACCCGCTCCCCCAGCACCTGGACGGCGGTGTGCGGCGGGGAGAACACCGTGGCGTTCTCCAGCAGTTCGGCGATCAGGTGGGTCAGGTCGGCGACAGCGCTGCCGTCGACGGCGAGCCGGGGCAGCCTGCGTACCTCGATCCGCTCGTAGTCCTCGACCTCGGCGACGGCGGCCCGTACCACGTCCATCAGCTGGACGGGCTTGCGCCAC
This sequence comes from Streptomyces sp. CA-250714, assembly GCF_050936705.1. Taxonomy (NCBI): domain Bacteria; kingdom Bacillati; phylum Actinomycetota; class Actinomycetes; order Kitasatosporales; family Streptomycetaceae; genus Streptomyces; species Streptomyces sp. CA-250714. Next base: position 899,243 of record NZ_JBNJMI010000002.1, read on the forward strand.
TGCCGGGTGGGTGCCGCGCCGGAGAGGATGACCAGGCCCTCGGCGTGCCGGCGCATCCGGGTGGTGAGGTGGTCGAGCTTGAAGAGGTCGGCCAGTTCGTCCGCGTCCTCGGTGCGCCGCTCCATGGCGTCGAGGAGGGTGAGCTGGCGGTGCAGCAGCACCTGGTTGCGGCGGGCGAGGTTGACGAAGACCTCGGAGACGCCGCGCCGCATGTCGGCCTGTTTGACGGCGGCCTCGACGGCGGCCCGCTGCAGGGTGTTGAGGGCCTGGCCGACCTGGCCCATCTCGTCGGAGGGGTAGTCCAGCCGGGGCGACTCGGTCTCGACGTCGACCTTGTCACCCGCCGCGAGCCGGCGCATCACGCTGGGCAGCCGTTCGCCCGCCGCCGCGTTGGCCTCCTTGCGCAGGGTGTTCAGATCGCGGACGAGGCTGCGGGCGACCCGGATGGAGATGACGAGGGAGGCCAGTACGGCGAGGAAGCCGAGCACGCCCGCGGCCGCGGCCTGGATGAGGACCCTGGTGGCGACGGGGTCGACGCGTTTCTGGAAGCGCTGCTGCGCCTGCTCCCCCATCCGCTGGAGGTCGTCCAGGACCGTGGTGTTGCCGAGGTGCCAGCGCTCCTCGCTGACCGGCCCCTCGCTGGTGCGGGGTCCGGCGGCGATGACGGCGTCCTCGTAGCTGCGCAGGGTTCGGCCGTCGCTGCCGTTCCAGTAGTTCTCGAAGATCTGCCGGTCCTCGGCGGGCAGCGAGGGGAGGTTGCTCTCGTAGGCGATGTTCCGCTCGGCGACCCGGTCGGAGAGCGCACGCTGGTCGCCCCGGGTGAACTGGCCCGCGGCGTAGGCGGCGGCCATCAGCGCGTCCTCCCGGGAGAGGTACTCACGGGCGCGGGAGAGGCCGACCAGGGCGCGGCCCTGCTTCTCCAGATCGACGTCGTCGACGATGCTGAGCGAGTCGACCAACGCGTAGGCGGGGTCGATGAGTTCGTTGTACGCCTGGAAGGCGCCACCACGGGTGATGGAGTTCTGCTCGACGCGGGAACGCAGGCTCTTCAGGCCGTCCAGGGCTTCCAGGAAATCGCCGAGCCGGGCCTTGGACTCCGGGCCGAGGTTGGAACGCAGGCCGCCGTCGGAGGCGTTGCGGCGCACGGTGGAGATCTTCCGGTCGGTGGTGTCCTGCGCCTGGTGCAGGAGTCTCAGCTCCTGCCCGCTGCCGGGGTCGGCGACGTAGACCATGATCTGGTGGCGCTCGCGCTGGATGGCCCGGACCGCGTCCTCCGTCGGGTTGCCGATCTTGCGGGTGATCTCGTCCAGCCGCAGCAGACTGTTGGCCTCCGCTGCGGTGATGTAGGTCGCGAAGCCCCAGATGGACAGCAGGGAGACCAAGGGCACCAGCAGCAGCACCACGATCTTCCGGCGGATGGACTTCCCGCGAAAGCGCATGGCCTCCCCTACGTCTTCCCCAGCGCACGGGGGCGTGTACCGACAGCAAACGGCGTGAGCTTACTACTGACGCGCTGGCAACTCGTAGGTCTGTATGAGCGTCCGAACAGGCAGTCCAGGGTGCCTCATCCTGAGTTGTCCGTCGATGCCCCGCCGGACCTTCGAAGTCTGTGGCACAGCACACGTTTACGGAACCGTGCGAGGATCGGAGGGTAGTGAAGGGGGAGTGAAAAAGATGTACGCGAAGCCCCGTCTGCCGGACCCGGTACGTGCGGCGGCGGTACGGGCCGTGATCATCGCGGCGCTGACGCTGGTGCAGCTCATGGTCGCGTTCTTCTGCTCGATGGCCGCTGTCTGGCTGGCGTTCCCGATGGTGCTGTCCACCATCGGCAGCACCGTCGTGGCGACGTGGGCGGTGCTCGACGTATGGATCACCCGGCAGGTGTGGGTGCAGCGGCACGGCGTCGTCTCGGAGCCCAGCAGCGCGGCCAGACGGCGCGCGCTGGCCGATCGCGGCCGGCCGCCGCGCGCCGGTGCCGAACAGGGCTCCCCGGCACCGGGCGCGGCCCGCGACGTCAGGAGCGCGGGGAGTGTGCCGCGTCCGGCGCGTCACCCGGCGGATGAGGGGCGGGAACGTCCGGCCGGGCATCCGGCTCCGACGGCTGCGCCCGCGGCTCGTCGCGAGCGTCGGGCGGATCCTGCTCGGGGCGGCGGAACATCCGTGTCGCGGTGATCTCACCGTGCACCGCGGTCTCGCCCTCCTCGGCCTCCGGTTGGGGAAGGCCGGGCCGCAGATGTTCCTCCACGCTGATGTACTTCAGTCCTGCACGCAGGTCCGCGTCGTTGCGCAGCCGGATCACCAGCGGGAACTCCGCCAGCGCCGTGGTGTCGAACAGGCCCGTGGTGTAGAGCAGCTGGACGCCCAGCGCGTCGGCCACGGCCCGCTGGAGCTCCAGCAGATAGGTGGCGTTGGCCCGCCCGATGGGGTTGTCCAGGAAGAGCGTGCCGGCATGCCGGTGCTTGTCGTGGCCGCGGTCGTTGCTGCGCAGCGCCGCCATCGTGCAGTACAGGGCGATGGCGGCGGTCAGCAGCTGGCCGCCGGAGAAGACGTCGCCCATCTGTCCGACCGGCACCCGCTCGGCGCGCAGCACGGCGTCCGGCTTGAGGATCTCCACCGAGACGCCACGCGGCTGGAGCGCCGCATGCACGCCGCGCAGCAGCAGCGTCATACCGTCGCGGCGCAGATCGGAGTTCTTCCGTACGGCCGCACGCGTGGCCTCGTCGATGACCTCGCCCAACCGCTCGGTGAGGGTGGCCTGGTCCGGGTCGTCGAAGCGGATACGCAGGAACTCCTGGCCGGACCACTCCCCCAGCCCTTCCGGCAGCCGGGAGAGCCGCTGTGCCGAACGCAGTGTCGTCAGCGAGGACTCCACCAGACCGCGCAGCCGGTCCACGATGCTGTCGCGGTTGCGCTCCAACTGGGCCAGCTCGTCCGTCAGTACGCGCAGCCGGGGCGCGAACGCGGCCGCCCAGGCGGCCGCGTGGTCCGGCAGCGCGGAAGCGGGCAGCTCGCGCACCTGCTGCCGCGCCGGAGTGCGGACCTGTTCGTAGCGGCTGGAGTTGGCGTGCCGTACGAGCACGTCACACGCCTCGCGGACGGACTGCTCGGCGGCGGTGAGGTCGGCGGCGCAGCCGCGCAGTGAACGCCGGGCCTCGGCAGCCGCCTGCCGGGCGTCCGCGGGGCTGCCCGCGTACGGCTCGGGGGGCTCCTCGCCGTCCTGCTCGCCGGGCGCCGAGGCCGCCGGATCGCGGAGCAGATCGCGGAGGGTGGCCGCGGTCTCGTCGAAGCCGCTCGCGGCGTCCTCGGCGGCGGCATGGGCACGCTGGAGCGCGGCGTGGGCAACGCGTGCGGCTTCCAGTTCGTCGCCGCGGGCCGCCAGTTCGGCGTTGGCCGTCCGCAGCAGGGTCTGCGCCTGCGCGGCGTCGGCGGGCACCAGTTCGTCGGGCAGTTCGGTGTGGCGGTCGCCCTCGCCGGGCGCGAGGCGCTCGGCCTCGCCGCGGAGCCGGCCCAGCTGTTCGCTGGCGTCGGAGCCGCGGGCCTCCAGCCGCTGGACGAGTGCTTCGGCGCGGGCCGCTGCGGCCTGCCGGGAGGGGCCGTCGGCGCCGTCGGGGCCTTCCAGCAGCTGCGCCGCGCGGGTGCGCACCTTGTTGCTGAGCCGGTCGAGCGCCGCCTTGGCCGCCGACTCGTCGCCCTCGGCGCGCGCCTGTTCGGCACGCAGATCGGCGCCTACGCCGACCTTCTCGTACAGCTGGGAGGCCGAACGGTATGCCTCGCGCAGGTCTGGCAGAGAGGCGGTGCGCACGGGGTTGCGCTTGTCGCCGAGGGCCGCCGACTCGCTGTCGGCGGCGGCCGGTTCCGGTTCTTCCGGGTCGTCCGGTACGCCCGCGATCTCGGCGCGTTCGGCGCGCAGGGTGCGGGCCGTACGGCGTGCGTCGTCCGCCGCGCGCTGGGCGGCGCGCCGGTCCTCGTCGGCCGAGCGTGCCCGCTCCAGGCACTGTTCGGCGCGCTCCTGAGCGGTGGCGACGTCGTCGGCCAGCTCCCGCAGCCGGGCCTGCCACTTGTTGCGCTCCCGCAGCCGGAAGGCGAGCCCGGACAGCGCGTCGGCGCTGCGCCGGGCGCGCTGAGCCGCTTCCTGGCGCTCGTCGCGGACGCGGGCGGTCTCGGCAGCCTGTTCGTCGGCCTCCGCACGGGCCTCGCGCACCGCGGCGAGGTGCTCCTGGGCGGCCTCGGCGGCCTGCCGGGCCTGTGCCGCCGCCTCGGCGAGTTCGTCCAGGCGGCCTTCGGGGCAGCCGCTGCGCCAGGAGGCGAGACGGGCCGCCAGCGCACGGTCGGCGGAGAGCCGGGACGCCAGCGCGCGGATCTCCTCGTCGCGCGCCGCGGCCCGCTCTCGCAGTCGGCGGCGCTCGTCGTCGGCCGCGTGCTCGTCGTGCATCGCCGGGTTGGGCGGTACGAGGAACACATCCGAGGGGCCGGAGTGCTCCCCGCCGCTGTCCGGCGGGGGCGCGGGGGCCAGCAGCGCGGCGGACGTGCCGACGGCGACGGCCGAACGCGGCAGCAGGGGCGCTCCCGCCAGCACCTCGCGGGCGCGCGCGTGGCTGTCGGGGTCGGTGATGATGACGCCGTCGACCAGTTCGGGGCGCGCCGCGAGCACCGCGGCGTGGTTGGCGGGGTCCACGGCCTGGGCGAGATAGCGCCAGCCGGGCAGCGCGGGGACACCGTGCTCGCCCAGATACTCGACGGTGGCCGTCACATCGGGGCCCGGCGGGAGCAGTCCGCCGTCGCCGAGCGCGCCCAGCATCCGCGAGTCGTCCGCCGCGGCGGTACGCAGATCGAACAACTGCCGCTCGGCGGCGGCCACTCCTTCGTCCAGCAGCTCCTGAAGCGCCTCCGCGTTGCGGTCCAGCTCCTCGGCGGTGAGCGGGCCCTGGGAGGGGGACGCGGTCCGGTCGGGGCGGGTACGGGAAGCGCCGCCGGCCTCCGGGGCGCCGCCCTGGCCCGGCACGGTCCCGGCGCGCGGGCCCGGCCCGGGGTCGGTGTCCGGGGCCGCGGCAGGCGAACTGCCCGCGCCCCGCTGGCCGGGGAGCGTCGCCCGCGTCGGCCCGGCGGGGCCCGCGTCCGGCGTATCCGGGCGGGCGGTGGGCAGCCCGAGCAGATCGGCCAGCCGCTCCTCGGCGCCGAGGGTCTCGGCCGTGGCGCGCTCCGCCGTGTACGCCCCTTCGGAGGCTTCGGCGGCGTCGGCGGCGCGTGCTGCGGCGAGTTCGGCACTGGCGTGGCGGCTCGCCAGCTCGCGGGCCCGCTCGGCGCTGCGGGCTGCCGCGTCGCGGGCCGACTCGAAGGAGGCGACAGCGGTCTTCTCCGCGTCGCTCGCGGCCAGCGCGGCGCGGGCCGGGTCGGCGTCCGGGTCGCTGTCGTCCAGCCAGCCGGCGCGTACGGCCTGGTCCATCTCCTGCTCCACCTCGGCGAGGCGCTGGCGCAGGTGTTCGGTCTCGCTGCGGGCGCGCTGCGCCTCGGTGGCGGCCGCTGTGGCGTCCTGGTGGGCGCTCTCGCTCTCCGTCTGCAGCGCGGCGGAGCGCTCTTCCTGTTCACCGGCGATGCGTTCGCTGTCCTCGGCCGCGGCGTTGAGAGCACGTACGAGCGCGGTTGCGGCGTGGGCGCGCGCGGCCAGCGCGGGCGCAGCGTCCCGCTCGGCCTCCTGGATGGCGGCGGCGACCCGGGCCGAGCGGTCGGCGGCCGTACGGTGCGCGAGCACGGTCTCGGCCGCCTGCCACGCGGAGTGCAGCGTTCTGGCCTCGCTCAGCTCCCGCTTCTGCGCCGCTGCCGACTTCTCGGCGGCGGCCAGCGCCAGCGAGGCGTGCCGGTAGGCCAGTTCGGCGGCGATACGCGAAGCGCGGGTGCGGGCGTCCTCGGCTGCGGTGACCGACTCCCTGGCCTGCTCCAGCTGTTCGGCCAGTTCGGCGGCGCGACCGCGCTCCTGGGTGCCGCGCGCCGTCAGCCGGTGCGCGAGATGGCGGGTGCGGCGCTCGGCGCCGGCGTGGATCTCCCTGGCCTGCGCGCGCGCCTCGGCGGCCTCGGTGATGCGGTGCAGATGGTCGAGGGAGCCGGCGGTGAAGTCGCGCTCGGCGGTCAGCTCCGCGCGGCGGCCGAGCTTGTGCGCGAAGCCGTGTACGAGGTCGGCGAGCCCGTCGGTGTCGCGGGTGTCGGTGACGGCGCGCAGCAGCAGGTCGGTGAAGTCCGAGTCGTTCTTGACGGCGAACAGGCCCGCCGCCTCGCCCTCGTCGGCGTTCATCTCGCGCTGGTAGCGGAAGAGTTCGGGGTCTAGGCCGAGCGTGGTCAGATGTTCGTTCCAGCGCTCGTGGATCTCTTCCCAGACCACGTCGAGGTTCGGGTACGCCTTGCCCGTCTCGGTCAGTATGTCGCGGAAGCCCTTCATGGTCCGCCGCCTGCCGCGCGCGGCGGACGTGCCCTCGGCGTAGGGCCGCAGCGCCGCCGACTCGGCAACGGGGAGGGAGTCCAGGGACATGCCGGGGCCGGGACGGAACGAATACCACGCCTCGGCGAACTTGCGCGGGTCGCCGGAGACCTGGCGGCCGCGCCACTCGCTGACCTTGCCGACGACGATCGTCTCGCCGGTCCTGGTGTGCTGCCACTCCAGGGCGACATGGCCGCAGTCGTCCGCGAGCAGGAACTTGCGGAGCACGCCCGAACTGGCGCCGCCCAGGGTGTTGCGGTGCCCTGGCAGCATCACCGAGAAGATCAGCTTGAGCAGCACGGACTTGCCGCCGCCGTTCTCCAGGAAGAGCACCCCCGCGGGCGCGGGGCGGCGGGGCGGGCCCTGCGGCTCCTCCTCGAAGAAGTCCGCCTGCGTGGGCGCCGGGCTGGGCACGGGCTCGCCCACTCCGCGCAGGTCCAGCACGGTGTCGGCATAGCGCGCACCGGCGGGCCCGATGGAGTAGAGGCGGATCCGGGACAGCTCGTACATAACGGCGGGGCTCTCGTTGATGGTGGGCGGTGCGGGGGTTCCCGCGGGGTTCAGGAGTGGAACGGCAGTCCGGCGTCCGGCGCGAGCTCCAGATCGTCGCCGTCCGGCGGCGGCAGCAGGCTGGCCGTACCGTCCGAGACCGGGACGACGCCGAGCTCCAGAAGCTCGGCCATGGCAGCGCTGCCCGCCATGTCGCGGACCTGCAACTGATAGCGCGCCGTGGTGCGGTAGGTGCCGCCCGCGTCGTCCCCGGTGCGCTGGAGGAACCCGGAGTCGGCGAGGAAGGCGACGGCCTTGGCGATGATGCCCGTGGTGGAACCGGCGAGCCTGCGGGCGTCCTTGGTGGCGCCGGTGGCGCTGCGCCGGGCGTAGACCCGCCAGGCCGCCTCCAGCCCCGGTGCGTCGGTGGCCGGGTCGGTGTTCTCACCCTCGGCCCCGGCCCGCTCCTCCAGCCTGCGGCACGCCTGGCGTACGAAGGAGTCCACACCGTTGACGGTGATGCGGCCGATGTAGCCGTCGTCGGCCAGGTCCTCGGGGCGGGGGAAGGCCATGGCGGCGCAGGCGAGATGGGCGAGGCCGTGCAGGAAGCGGTCCGTGGAGTCCGCGCCGGCCCGCCGGGCGTAGTCGCCCATGCGTACCGCGAAGACGGAGTCCTCGGCGGCGGCCAGCGCCATGCCCGCGCGGGTGGAGACCTCCAGCACGACGAGCCCCAGGCCGGTGGCCACGGCGTCGGCCAGCCGCGCGAACGCGGGTTCCTCGCGGTAGCGGCGCAGGAGTTCGGTGTATTCGGCGTCCCTGGCGGGGACCAGCTTCGGGTGCAGCCCGAACGACACAAGGCGGGCCGCGTCGGCCGCGTCCGCGGGGGTCACTTGCGGAGCGGAGTTCTCTTTGCCGAGCCCCTCGTCCGGGTCGGGCTCCGGTGCGAAGTCAGTCACGTCCCTCACGTTCCTTCGGTGCTGCGGCTGCTTCTTCCGGTGCTGCCGCGTGGCGTCGCGCCGTTGTCGGATACAGCCGTTTCACGCCGCCTCCGTTCGGTCCGCCGCCATCCCGGCCGCGTCCAGCAGCGCCGTCCCCACAATGAGATCCGCACCGCCGAACTCCGGGTCGTCCAAGGGCGTGCCGTCATCCACGGCGAACAGCAACCGCGGCTCGCCCTGCCGGTACGCCGTGCCGACAGGCGGACTCGCGGCGTGGACGGCGAGCAGGGCGATGAGGTACGGCAGTTCGGGATCCCGGCGCCGGGCGTCGGCCAGCAGTCCGGAGAGCCGGCGCGGCGCGTCGGGAGGGAGCTCCAACAGCTCCATGGCAACGGCCAGCTGCTCCTCGCTGAAGCGGCTGTCGTCGGGTGTGGCGACCAGGTCGGGTTCGGGCATCTCGGCGCCCAGATGTTCCCGTGGCGCGGGCGGGGTCAGCAGCATGTCGGTGAGATCGCCCAGCCGTACGGCACCTGGCGTGCGCAGCCCGGCGCCCCGGGCGAAGAAGGCGTCGGTGACGCGGGTGGCCCGCTCCAGCGGCAGCGGCAGTACGGGCGCGAGGAGCTGGCCGTACAGATCGAGTCCGGCGCGTGCCGCGGGGGGCGCGAAGGACTGCCGGTCCTGTTCGGCACGGAAGAGCGGGCCGGCCTCCAGCAGCCGGGACTGGAGCTGGGTGTGGCGGCGGATGCAGTCCTTGACGATGTCGACCAGTTCGGCGGCGCGGCGCTTGTGGTCGGCGTCCTCGGCCTCGTCGCGCGCCTTGCGGATGTTGGTGAGGATGGCGTTCTCGTGGCGGTAGCGGTCGGCGACATGGTCGAGGGCTTCGGTGATCATGTCGGGGACGGCGCTGAGCCAGTCGACGGCGCGTACGTCGCGCCGGGTGGCCTCCAGGGTGCGGCGCAGCGTCTCCGCGTACTGGACGGTGCGGTAGCGGGCCTGTTCGGCGGCGAGCTGGGCGTCGGCGAGCCGGCCGCGGCTGATGAGGACCTCCAGCTTGACCTCGGCGGCGATCTGGGCGCTGGTGACGTCCGTGTCGAGCGCACCGACCAGGACGTTGACGGCCTCGTCGGTGGTGCGCAGATAGACGCTGCCGCCGGGGCCCGGCACCTCCTCGATGAGCTTGAAGTCGTAGTCCCGCCGTACGTATGTGCCGTCGGGGTCGAAGGTGCCGTAGACCGCTCGGAAGCCGCGGTCCACGCTGCCGACGTTGATCATGTTCTCCAGCACCCAGCGGGCCACCCGTTCGTGTTCGGCGGGCTCTCGGGTGGGGGCCTGCGCCGCGATGCGCGGCAGCAGCTTGGCGACGACCTGCTCGTGGTCGGCGCCGGTGTCGAAGTCCATCTGGAGCGTGACCAGGTCGATGGCGGCCAGCGCCAGCTCGGCCATCTCGTAGGTGCTGTACTCCCCCGCGAGGTTGGCCTTGCGGGTGTCGAGGTCGTGCAGCGGCGCCGTGCAGGCGAGCGCGCGCAGGCGGCGGGCCAGGCCCTCGTCGGCCGCGGGGCCCGGGGCCGGGGAGGGTGCGGATGCACCTGTCCTTGCCTGCGTGCTCGTCGTGGTGGCGCTCTCAGTCACGACGGACACATTAAGCGGTCGCACTGACAAGATCCGAAACGGCACGGTTGTCACGGTCCAGGGCGGTTGTCCCGACCCGGGCGGCCATCAGCTCAGGGACGGGTGTTCGGAGCCCGCCGAGGGCGGTGTGCCGGTTGCGGCCGACCGGTCAGCGTAGCTGGCGGGCGTAGCCCTCGGCGAGCTGGCGCCGGGAGTCGTCGAGGTAGACGGCGAGCAGCTGCTCGGCACCGGCCGCGTCGCCGCTCTGGAGGGCGCGCAGGATCTGCTCGTTGCGCGGCAGATAGGGCTCGTGGAAGCGGCGGGGGTTCTCCATCACGTGGAAGACGAGCCGGAGTTCGGCCAGCACTCCGCGCATCATCTCGTCGGTGCGCGGGCTTCCGGCCAGCTCGACGAGCCCTTGGTGGAAGTGCATATTGGCGGTCCCCAGGTCGCGCCAGCGGTGCTCGTCCGCCGCGCGCCGGCCCGCCGCCACCGCCGTCTCCATCGCCGTCATGGCCGCTGTCGGGTAGGGCGGTGCCGCCAGCTGCCGCAGCGTGGCGCATTCGACCAGGCGTCGGACGCGGTAGAGGTCCTCCAGGTCCTGGACGGTGAGCTTGCGGACGAACATGCCGCGGTTGAGCTCGTGGACCAGCAGTCGCTCGTGGGTGAGCAGCCGGAAGGCCTCGCGCAGCGTGTTGCGCGAGATGCCCAGCGCGTTGCCGATCTCCTCCTCGGCCAGCCGCATGCCGGGCTGGAAGCCGCCCTCGATGATCCGGGTGCGCAGGATGCCCGCGACGCGCTCCGCCGTACTGGTGCGCCCCAACAGTCTTCGATCGCCGCTGAGTTCGTCCAGCACGTTGTCGCTCATGGCTGAAGTGAACCGCAGTTCCCAGAACGTGACAACAACAGGATTGCGGAATCGTTCAACAATCCCCTACTTTGCCATCAGGGGGACATGAGACCTGCGTCACCCCAACTGCGCGACACGGCCCATGAATTGCCGCGCGCCCGTCCGGACGCCGGCCTGTCGTCTGCGAGGTGCCCATGAGCACGGCCCCGAAGGCTCGCACCGCGAGCGAGGACATCAACGAGGACATCCACGACAGCGGCGCCTTCGGCTGGCTCCGCTCCCTCGGCCCCCGTGGACGGCGCGCCTTCGTCGGCGCGTTCGGGGGGTACGGCCTGGACGCGTACGACTTCTACGCGCTCCCGCTGAGCATGGTCGCCATCGCGGCGTACTTCGGGCTCAGCAGCGGACAGACCGGACTGCTGGTCACCGTGACCATGGTCGCGTCCGGCGTCGGCGGGGCGCTGGCCGGAGTGCTGGCCGACCGGATCGGCCGGGTCCCGGCGCTGATCGCCACGGTGCTCACCTACGCGCTGTTCACCGTCGCGTGCGGCACCGCGCCCAACTACGAGACGCTGCTGGTCTTCCGCGCACTCCAGGGGGTCGGCTTCGGCGGCGAGTGGGCGGTGGGCGCCGTGCTGGTCGCCGAGTACACCTCGGCGCACCACCGGGGGCGCACACTCGCCGCCGTGCAGAGCGCGTGGGCGGTGGGCTGGGGGCTCGCCGTGCTGGTCTACACAGCCGTCTTCGGACTGCTGGAGCAGGACACCGCCTGGCGCGTGATGTTCTTCACCGGCGCGCTTCCCGCCCTGCTGGTGCTCTACGTACGCAAGAACGTCAGCGACGCCCCGGAGGCCGAACGACAGCGCCACCGCAAGTCGTCCCTCGGCACGTTCGCCGCCATCTTCCGGCCGCGGCTGCTGCGCACCACCGTGTTCGCCTCACTGATGGCCACCGGGGTGCAGGGCGGCTACTACACGCTCGCCACCTGGGTGCCCGCCTATCTGTCGAAGGACCGCGGGTTCGCCGTCGTCACCACCGGTGGCTTCCTCGCCGCGCAGATCCTGGGCGCGTTCCTCGGCTACCTCACCGGCGGCTATCTGACGGATCTGCTGGGCCGCAAGAAGAACATCGCCGTCTTCGCCGCGCTCTCGGCCCTCTGCATCGTCGGCTACACCCAGGTGCCGACGGGCGCCGACGCGCTGCTGCTGGTGCTCGGATTCCCGCTCGGCTTCTGCATGTCCGCCATCTTCAGCGGCTTCGGCTCCTTCCTCGCCGAGCTCTACCCGACCTCCGTCCGCGGCACCGGCCAGGGCTTCACCTACAACGTGGGGCGCGGCCTGGGCGCCGCCTTCCCCGCGCTGGTGGGCGCACTGGCCGACAGCTGGGGCGTGGGCGGAGCGCTGGTGTTCGGTGCCGCGGCCTATGCGCTCGCCGCACTGGCACTGCTCGGCCTGCCGGAGACCCGCGGCCGTGAACTGGCCCAGCTGAACTGACCGTCCGCACGGCGGCCCCGCGCCGCCCCGATGGACACTCCGCGGACAGGAGGAACACCATGTCCTGCAACAACTCGCCCCATCCCATCGACCCGGCCGAAGTACGCGCACTGCACCGTGCCGGGCTCGACGCTCCCACGGCGTGCTGGACCCCCAGCCATGCGCGGGCCCACCTGGTGGCCGTCCCGGTCTCCTGGGCGCACGATCTCTCGCTGTACTGCGCGCAGAACCGGCACGCGCTGCCCGTGCTCGACATCGGTGCGGCCGGAGGCTGGACGACGCGGCTGGCGGCAGGCGCAGACCTGCGGACCGATCTCGCCCGCTACCGGGTGTGGCGGGACGGCGAACTCGTCGACGAGCCCCCACAGGTCACGGACCACTGGCTCGACGACCTCGTCGCCTTCCTGCTGGGCCGCCCCGTCGCCCTCGACGCGGACCTGGCGGCCGCCGGCGTACCGCTGCGCCATGTGGAGCAGGGGCAGCCGGTACCGCAGTACGTGACCAACCGCTCGTGCCGGCCGGCGGGACGGCTGAACGGGCCGCTCGTGGTGGCCATGCGGCCGGTACCCGCGCCGCTGGTGGCCGCCACCCGCACCGCACGCGGAGCCTGGCCGCTCGCTCCGGTCGGACCCCTGCACACCGGGGACCCCGAGGCGCTGGGCATCCGTGCGCTCTCCTGCCCCGACTTCGGCGGCCGGGTGCGCCCGGCGCCCGGCGACGTACCGGTGTTCTGGGCGAGCGGTGTCACAGCGCAGGCGGCGCTGATGTCGGCGCGTCCGCCGTTCGCCATCACCGAGGCGCCGGGCCATCCGCTGATCACGGACCTGCCCAGCGGCCCGCCCCTGGCCGCGTGAAGCGGGGCGCGAGGTGGGTGCATCGCGCTCGCGTGAGGGAGCGCGGGGGAAGCGCGAGGTGGGCACACCGCGCCCCCGTGAGGGAGCAACGCCCGGCCGCACAGGGCAGCGTGCCGGGGAACCGACGGCGCGATACGGGGCGCGTCAGCCGGGAGGTGGCGGCGACGGTGGGGTGCCGTAGCCGCCACCGCCCGGGGTGTGCAGCACCAGCGCGTCGCCCGCGTCGAGTTCGGCCACATCGCGCCCGGCCAGCTCCGTGCGCGTGCCGTCCGCGCGCTCGACGGCATTGGCGCCCAGCGCTCCGGGACGGCCGCCCGCCATCCCGTAGGGGGCGACACGCCGGTGCCCCGTCAGCAGCGCGACGGTGACCGGCTCCAGGAAGCGCAGCCGCCGCACCACACCGTCGCCGCCCCGCCAGCGGCCCGTGCCTCCGCTGCCCCGGCGCACATGGAAGTCCTCGACCCGCACCGGGTAGCGGAACTCCAGCACTTCGGGGTCGGTCAGCCGTGAGTTGGTCATATGGGTCTGCACCGCGTCCGCGCCGTCGAAGCCGTCTCCGGCTCCGGAGCCGCTGGCGACCGTCTCGTAGTACTGGACGCGCTCGTTTCCGAAGGTGACGTTGTTCATCGTCCCGGAGCCCTCCGCCTGCACCCCGAGCGCCGCATAGAGGGCACCGGTGACGGCCTGCGAGGTCTCCACGTTTCCCGCCACTGTCGCGGCGGGGTACACGGGCGCGAGCATCGAGCCCTCAGGGATACGCACTTCCAGCGGAGCCAGACAGCCGCTGTTGAGCGGGATGTCGTCGGCCACCAGCGTCCGGAAGACATACAGCACCGCCGCCGTCACCACGGAGCTGGGCGCGTTGAGGTTGTCGTCCCGCTGCGGCGAGGTGCCGGTGAAGTCGAGCACTGCCGTACGGTTCGCGCGGTCCACGCCGACGGACAGCCGGATGACGGCGCCGCTGTCCGTCTCGTACGCACAACTGCCGTCGCTCAGCCGGGTGATGATGCGGCGTACGGACTCCTCCGCGTTGTCGCGCACGTGCCGCATGTACGCCTGTACGACATCGAGTCCGAACTGGTCGGTCATCTTGCGGAGTTCCGCGATGCCCTTCTCGTTCGCGGCGATCTGGGCGCGCAGGTCGGCGATGTTGGTGTCCGGGTCGCGGGAGGGGTAGCGGGCTCCGGTGAGCAGGGCGCGGGTCTCGTCCTCGCGCAGCTTCCCGTCGCGCACCAGCAGCCACGCGTCGAACAGCACGCCCTCCTCCTCGACGGTACGGCTGAAGGCGGGCATCGAGCCGGGGGTGAGGCCGCCGATCTCGGCGTGGTGACCGCGCGAGGCGACCAGGAAGCGCAGCCGGTGCTCTCCCTCCGCGCCGTCGCGCTCCTGGTCGAAGACCGGCGTCACCACAGTGATGTCCGGCAGATGAGTGCCGCCGTGGTACGGGTCGTTGACGGCGTAGACGTCCCCCGGGCGCAGCTGCCCCGCGGTGCGCCGCAGTACCTCCTTGATGGAGTCCCCCATCGAGCCCAGGTGCACCGGGATGTGCGGTGCGTTGGCGATGAGGTTGCCCTCCGGGTCGAAGAGCGCACAGGAGAAGTCGAGCCGCTCCTTGATGTTGACGGAGTGCGCCGTGTTCTCCAGACGGACGCCCATCTGCTCGGCGATCGCCATGAAGAGGTTGTTGAACACCTCCAGCCGCACCGGGTCGACCTCGGTGCCCATCGCGGCCACCGCCTCCCGTTCCTGTACCCGGGTCAGCAGCAGATGCCCGTGCGGATCGGCCCCGGCCGCCCAGCCCGGGTCCAGCACGGTGGTGGCGTCCGGCTCCACGACGACGGCCGGCCCGGTCACCCGCTGACCCGGACGCAGCTCCTCCCGCCGGTACAGCGGGGTCTCCTGCCACCGCCCGCCCGTGAACATCCGCACCACGTCAAGAGGTTCAGGACTGCCCTGACCCGGCTCCGGAGTGACCGGGTGCGCGCTGACCGGGCCCGCCGTGCCGGTCGCCTCCGCGACAACGGTGGCGACCACCAGCGGCTTGTCCATGGTGAAGCCGTAGCGTGCCCGGTGCTCGGCCGCGAAGTCCTCCGCCATCCGGTCCGCGCCGCCCAGCGGAACGGTCAGCACGGCGTCCGTTCCGGCGTACCGCAGCTGCAACCGCGCGGTCGTGCTGATCGCCTCGTCCGGAATGCCGTCGGCCCGCAACTCCTCCCGGGTCTGCCCCTCCAGCCCGGCGCACAGGTCGCGCACCTCGACCAGCCGCTCCTCGGTCAGCTCACCCTCCACGGACTGCTCGCGCAGCGCGGTGGCGTCCGCCACGCCGATCCCGTACGCGGACAGCACCCCGGCCAGCGGCGGTACGACCACCGTACGGATGCCCAACTCGTCGGCGACCGCACAGGCGTGCTGGCCGCCCGCGCCGCCGAAGCTCGCCAGCGCGTAGCGGGTGACGTCGTGGCCGCGCTGTACGGAGATCTTCTTGACGGCGTTCGCCATGTTGAGCACGGCGATCTCCAGGAACCCCGCGGCGACCTGCTCGGGGGTGTGCCCGTCGCCGGTCTCCTCGGCGATCCGCGTAAAGCCCGCCCGGACCGCCTCGGGATCCAGCGGCTGATCGCCCTGCGGCCCGAAGACGGCGGGGAAGTGCGCGGGCTGGATTCGCCCCAGCATCACATTGGCGTCGGTGACGGTCAGCGGGCCGCCACGCCGGTAGCAGGCCGGCCCGGGGACCGCGCCCGCCGAGTCGGGGCCGACGCGGTAGCGGGCACCGTCGAAGTGCAGCACCGAGCCTCCGCCGGCCGCCACGGTGTGGATGTCCATCATGGGCGCCCGCATCCTGACCCCCGCCACCTGGGTGCCGAACACCCGCTCAAGCGCGCCCGCGTAGTGCGACACATCGGTGGACGTACCGCCCATGTCGAAGCCGATGACCCGCTCGTGCCCCACCTCGGCGCAGCTGCGGGCCATCCCGACGACACCGCCGGCCGGGCCGGACAGCACGGCGTCCTTGCCCCTGAAGTGCCCGGCCTCGCGCAGGCCGCCGTTCGACTGCATGAACATCAGCCGGACACCGCTCAGTTCACGCGCCACCTCATCGACGTAGCGGCGCAGCACGGGCGACAGATAGGCGTCCACGACGGTGGTGTCGCCGCGCGACACCAGTTTGATCAGCGGGCTGACCTCGTGCGAGCAGCTCACCTGCGAGAACCCCGCCTCGTGCGCGAGGCGGGCGACCTCGCGCTCGTGTGCGGGGTGCCGGTAGGCGTGCAGCAGTACGACGGCGGCGCTGCGGAAACCCGCGCGGCGTGCCTCCTGAAGGGCGCGCGCCGTGGCCTCCCGGTCGAGCGGCTCCACGACGGTGCCGTCGACGCCCATCCGTTCCGGGAGCTCCGCCACGCGGTCGTACAGCGCCTCCGGCAGCACGATGTGGCGGTCGAAGATGCGCGGCCGGTTCTGGTACGCGATCGTGAGGGCGTCCCGGAAGCCCCGGGTGGTGATCAGGACCGCCGGCTCTCCCTTGCGCTCCAGGAGGGCGTTGGTGGCGACGGTGGTGCCCATCTTGACGGCGTCGATCCGGTCGGCCGGAACGGGATCCTGCGGCGGTACCTCCAGCAGTCCGCGGATCCCCTCGACCGCGGCGTCCTGGTCGGGCCGCCCCGGATCGTGGGACAGCACCTTCGCGCTGACGAGCGTGCCGTCGGGCCGCCGCCCGATCACATCCGTGAACGTCCCGCCCCGATCAACCCAGAACTCCCACCGGCCACCCACCCTCCCCATGGTGTGCTCGCCGTCTTCCTGCCGCAACGGCGCACGGCGGCAACGGCCCGCGGCGAGGACGGTCAGGCGGGAGGTGTGAGACGGCCGCGAATTGCGGTCTGGACGCCGGCCTCCTCGGCCGGATCCGCGGCGAGCCGCCGAAGGCGCTCCACCACACGTGCGTCACCCGTGGCGGCGTACTCCGCGGCGACCTGCCGGGTGGTCTCCTCGCAGTCCCACAGGCACTCGATGGCGAACCCGGCGGGGAAGGACGGATCGGTGGCGGCGAGCGAGCGGGCTGTGCGCCCTCTCAGCTGTGAGGAGGCAGTCTCACGGTAGATGTGCCGCAGCACAGGTGCCGCGCAGCTGATGGACAGCCGCCCGGCGCCGTCCACGAGCGGCCACAGAGCCGCACTGTCGGGGCCCTCCAGCCGGATGGTGCGGCGCAGGGCCGCGAGAACGGCGTCGGCGTCCTGTTCGCCGCCCCGGCAGGCGAGCATCTCAGCGGCGACAGTGGCCAGACCGGGCGGCAGCACGCCCTCGGGGGCCGCGGCCCACCGTCTGGCGCGCTCCAACGCGGCCACGGACCGCATACGGGCGAAGGAGGAGAGGGCGGCGCGGGCGACGGTCTCGCAAGGATCGGCAGCGGCCTCTTCGACGAGGTCGAGCACTTCGGGATCGCCGCGATCGACGAGGTGCCGCAGCGCCGCGGCCCGCGCGGCCTCGTACGGGCCGCGTGCGGCGGCCAGCAGCAGCGGCCGGTCCTCGGGCCCTGCGACGGCGGACAGGCAACGCGCCGCGGGTGCCTCACGGTGCTGGCGCGGATGCTGGTCGTACCCGTCCTGGGCCCACTCGAGGATCTCGCGCACGCTCCACCCGGGCCGCGGGCCGGGGGTGCGCAGCTGGCGTTGCCAGCGATCGAAGGAGCGGCACTCCTGGACCCGCCGCAGCCGGTCGGCCTGCCCGGGGTGTGCGGAATCCTCCGCCCACAGCCGCCAGGGGCGGGGCTCGAAGGCGTCCCGCGCGGCTTCGGCGAGCTCGGCGTCGCCTTCCGGGGTGCGGGGGAAGCGGGCCAGGATGGCCGGGCCCAGCGGACGCAGCCCGGCGTCGTCGTCGCGGACGGCGAGCTCGTCGAGGGCCCACTGCCAGTTGGTGCCGGTGGTGGCATAGCGGCGCAGCAGCCGCAGCGGAGCGTTCTCCTGCCGGCTGTCGCCCTGCGCCGCCGCGTAGGAGGCGAGGTGGCCGAGGACGGAGAGCGCGAGTCCGGTGCGGACCTCGGCCTCCTCGGGGGTGCACAGCAGGTCGGCGGGGTCGAAGAGGTGTGCGGCGATGTCGTCGAGTCCGGCGTCCAGCTCCCTGTGCAGACGCGCGTAGTACAGGGAGCGGTGTTCGACCTGCCAGTCGCGCCTGGGGTCGTGCAGCACACAGTGCCGCAGCGCGCCGAGCGCTTCGGCGCGCGGCGCCGCGAGGGCGTGCAGCGTGCCGTCGCCGCGGCCCCTCTGGAGGAGGCCGAGCAGCGTGCCACTGGGCGCTATGTCTGAATCGACGGAATCGACGAACATAAGAGTCAGCATCCGGTGCGGGGTATTCGGCTGGCAACGGGATTTCCGTTGCCCGGCATTCTTGCCGGTGACCGTGGTTCTACTCCTGCGTTTTACCTTGCGGAGCGAGTGCCCGGTCAAGAGCTGGAGCCTACCCGGAAGTAAACATTCCGCCGAGCCCGGCGACCCCAGGGACGTATGCCGACTACCCGCATCGACATATGACAGCAGCACCACCGCATCGAGTGTGGCCGAATCCCTTACGGTCAGTCGCGGGCTGTGCCACAGTCGTAATCGACTCTCCCCCGTATCGGAGCTCTCTATGGCCTCCCACCTCCATGCGGACCGCTCAGCACCGCAGCCGCCGGACCGCGGCACGCTGGACGCCCTCATCACACAGGCGCGCACGTTGCGCGGCGGCCTCGACGCAGTACGAAAGGGCGCGGGAGGAAGCGGGAGCGATGGGGGCGAACCGGACCCCGGGGTCGCGGGTGCGGACCCGCGCACGCGGTGGCAGCGCGCGCTGTGCGAGCTGGCCGTGCACCAACTCGACGACCTGGGCAGCCAGCTCGACCAGTTACGCGAGGGCATGCCCCCCGTGGCGCCCCGGTCCTGGCCGTCCGCCGACCAGCCCCCGGGGGAAGCGGCGGATACGTCCGGCGCGGCCTACGGCACTGCCGCACCGGCCAGCCAGGGCACGGCCTCCGAGCTGGTCGGCAGGGTCGGCAGCGCGGAGTGGAACCTCCTCACCGACGAGGTGTCCTGGTCGCCGGAGCTGTACCGGATCTTCGGCAGGACCGAGGGGGACGGCCCGCTGTCCCTCGACGAGCTGCCCTCCTGGGTCGTCCCGGAGGACCAGACCGCACTCGCCACCGCGTTCACCGACTGCCTGGTGGACGGCAGGGCGATCGACCAGGAGTTCCACCTGGTGCGCCCCGACGGTTCGGTGCGCACGGTCCACATGGTCGGCGAGCCGGTGCTGGACGACGACGGAAGCACCGCCTCGATGTGGGCCGTACTGCGGGACGTCAGCGAACTGCGGCGCAGCGAGCACGCGGTGCGCGAGACCCGGGACTCCCTCCAGCGCGAGCGGCACATCGCACAGACCGAGCGCAGGCTCGCCGTCGAGCTCCAGGAAGCCGTGCTGCCGCCGTGGCGCGGCTCGCTGAGGTTTCCGCACGGCGACGAGCGGACCACCGGCGCACTCGACCTGGCAGCGCACTATCTGCCGTCCGCGTCCAGCGCGCTGATCGGCGGCGACTGGTACGACGCGATGGAACTGCCGGACGGTGCGACGCTGCTGACGGCCGGCGATCTGACCGGGCACGGTGTCACCGCCACCTCGGGCATGGCCATGCTGCTGGGCGCCGTACGCGGCATGGCGCTGGCCGGTGTGGAACCGGGCGCGCTGATAGGGCACCTGAACCAACTGCTCGACTCCTCGGCGCAGCCGTCCCTGGGCAGCGCACTGTGCTGCCGCTACGACCCGCACTCGTGCACCCTCACCTGGGCGCAGGCGGGCCACCCGCCGCCGCTGCTCTTCCGGGGCGGCGCCGGACGGGTGCTGCGGCGCCCGGAGGGTGTACTGCTGGGCGTCACCTCCGGGGCGACGTACGGGCAGCGCACCGAGCAGCTGGAGCCCGGCGACCTGCTGGTGCTGCACACCGACGGACTGGCGCCCGACGACGCGCGGAGCACGTCCCGGCAGTCGGCACTCCACCCGGGCAGCGCCCGCATGCTGGGCCTCGCCGCCAGGTTCGGTGCGGCCGGCTCGGCGCAGGACTGCGTCCGGGCTGTCGCGGAGGAGTTCGCCGACAGGGAGCGCGAGGACGACGCCTGCGTCCTGGTGGCCCGCGTCACCCGGTGACCTACGTACTGGTGAGCCGCTGATCTCGAAGCACGGTGCCGTTGAGCGCATTGAGACTCGGCGAGCGCGTGAACATTGAGACTCCGCGAGCGCGTGAACGGTGAGCCGGAGCGGCCGTCAGGGGCCGTCCGGCTCACTCCGTCCGCTGCTGCCTCACCGGGACCTCACACCGACCTGGTCCCCTTGGAGCCGCGCGCGCCGCGGACGTTCCGGACGTCGCCGGGTGCCCGCTTCAGCTCGTCGGCGTCCTTGAGACCCCGGCCGCTCCGGGAGGGCTTCGGCGCCCGGGGCAGGGCTTCCTGGATCTCCGCGCGCAGGTCCTCGATCTTCCCGTACCCGGCGTACTTGCCGGTGAGGCGGTACATCTCACGCAGCCGGTCCCAGGTGCGGTGCGAGGAGTTCTCGTTGATGGACAACAGGGCGAGGCGGGCGTAGCGGTCGGCCTGCTCCGGGTCGTCGGAGATGAAGCAGGCGGAGGCCATCGAGATGAAGTCGAAGATCTGGGAGCGCTGCCGCCCCTCCTCGCGGAGCGCCAGCGCTCGTTTGGCGTGCTGTTCGGCCGTGCGCGCGGCGACGGGCTCGTGGTCGGCGAGCGTGCGGAAGGCCAGTGCCTCCATGCCGTGCAGGTCGGCTTCGTCGAACATCTGCATCCAACTGGGCGGCGGCACATCGCCTTTGTCCGAGGCGAACAGCTCTTCGGCCCGGCCCAGGGTGCGGCGCATCTCCTGGCCCCGGCCCATGGACGCCTGCGCCCACGCCTCGATGGTGCTGAACATGGCGCGAGTGCGGGGCAGGGCCTCCTGGCCGGAGCCGGACTGGGCGAGCTGCACCAGGTCGAGGGCGTCGTCGGGCCGCCCCAGGTGCACCATCTGCCGGGCGGCGCGGGAGAGGGCCTCGCCCGCGCGCGGCCGGTCGCCGCCCTCCCGCGCCGCATGCGCGGCGATGACGAAGTACTTCTGGGCCGTGGGCTCCAGACCCACGTCGTGCGACATCCATCCGGCGAGCACCGCGAGATTGGCGGCGACGCCCCACAACCGGCGTTGCAGATGCTCGGGGTGGTGGTAGGAGAGCATGCCGCCCACCTCGTTGAGCTGGCCCACCACGGCCTTGCGCTGGAGGCCGCCACCGCGCGCGGCGTCCCAGGCGCGGAAGACCTCGACGGAGTGCTCCAGCGCCTCGATCTCCTGGAGCCCCACCGGGGCCGCCTCATAACGGTCGTACGACGAGTGGCCGGCCGGGGCGGCGTTGGCCCCTGTTCCGGCGCTCTGCGCGGAGGGCCTGGCCGGATCCGCGCTGAGCCAGTTGTGCATGGCACTGGTGAGTGCCGATCCTGCGGCGAGCGCGGCGCCCGCACCCACCAAGCCGCGTCGGTTGAGCATGAGGTCCATTCCCGTGAATTCGGTGAGGACCGCGGCGACCTGCCCGGACGGCAGGGGCAACCCCTCGACGGGCTCCCCCTGGGCTGTCTGTCCCGGCCTGGTGAACCCGAGGTCCTCGATGGTCACGACACGGCCGAGTCGCTCGGTGAACAGGGACGCCAGCACCTTGGGCACCGGGTCGCGCGGAGTCTCCCCCGTGTCGATCCAACGCCGCACCCGTGAGGTGTCCGTCGCCAGTTGCGCATACCCCATCGCCGCCGCATGCCGGTTGACCAGCCGGGCGAGCTCGCCCTTCGACCAGCCGGCGAGGGCGAAGAGGTCCGCCAGGCGTGCGTTGGGTCCCTTTGTCACGTCAAGCCCCCAGGTTCTCGGCTGTGTTGACAGTAGCTTCCGTACGCATCGGTAAGACGGCCCCGAGAGCATTCGCCAGGGTTCGCCAGGGTCCGCCAGATGGTGTGCCACCCGCGCGCCGGTGTCCTGTAGGAACGCGCCACCCCGGTCGTTCTGCCCGGCCCGCATTCCCCAGGGTGCTCAGGTCCGGGCAGGCAGCCGGGGAGGCGCGGAAACCCGTCGGCACACGAAGGGATCTCGCGCGCCCATGTATTCAGCACCATCCCCCGTGTCCGTGCAGCGTCGGCCGCGTGCGGCCCCCGCGCCGCAGCCATACGGAAGGGGACCGGCAGTGCTGGCTCCCGATCCGTCGCGCGATCCCGCGCGCGCCCCGGGCCCCTCAGGCCCGCACCTCGGCGCACGCATGGACCTTCGCGCGCCCAGTACCGTGTCCCAACCCGTGAGCGGGAGGCTGGACTTGTCCGGCCCGCAAGGCGCGCAGCTCCGTGCCGCCATCGCCTCGATCCACCGGATCTGCCCGGAGTTCACGCCCGTCCAGCTGCTCCGCAAGCGGGGACGCTCGGTACTGCTGGCCGGCACGGCGGGCCGCAACACCGTGATCGCCAAGTGCCTGCTGGACCACTCCCCCGCCTGGGCCGAGCGTTTCCAGCACGAAATAGCGGCCTACCGTGCCTTCGTACGGCACCGTCCGCCCGTGCGGACCCCGCGGCTGATCGCGGCCGACCCGGACAGCTGCACGCTGGTGATCGAACGGGTGCCCGGCAGGGTGGCGGCGGCGCAGCGGCACCCGTTCGAGGCTCCCCCGCGGGCTGATCTGCGGGCGGTGATCAGCTCGTTCCGCCGGGTCAACCAGTGGGAGCCGCCGCCCTCGATGTTCCAGCGCCCGCTGGACTATCCGGCGCGGCTGACCCGCTTCCACGAGCAGGGCCTGCTGACGGACCGTGACCTGGGCGACCTGCAGAAACTGCTGCACGGACTGGTGCAGGCCGGCCGTCCCGGCGGCAGGCGCGGTGTGGCCTGGCAGTTCTGCCACGGGGACGCCCTGCTGACCAACGTCATGCTGGGTCCGACCGGCCCCTCGCTGGTCGACTGGGAGCACGCGGGCTGGTACCTGCCCGGGTACGACCTGGCGTCGCTGTGGGCGGTGCTGGGTGACGCCCCGCTCGCCCGCCGCCAGATCAGCCAGCTCGCACAGGCGGCCGGGCCCGCCGCGCGGGACGCCTTCCTGGTGAACCTCATGCTGATCCTCACCCGGGAGATCCGCACCTACGAGATGGCCGTGCAGCGCACCATGCGGGACTCCTCCCCGCAGGTCGCGGCGGAGGCCGCCGCCGCGGTCAGGGCGGGCGGGATCCCGACGGGCGAGGAGCAGCGGCTGCTGCTGCGCAGGCTGCACGACGACTGTGCGACCGCGCGCAAGGCCGTACGGGCAGCAGTCGGCACCCGCTGAGCCGCATCAGTCATCCGATCGGGTGCCTCATCGGCGGCGTCACCGGTCTGCACCGGTGACGCCCCGGGTGTCCGTAACGCCTCACGACCAGGGCGACGTGCGCTGTCGCGCTGTGCGTCCCGCCCGGAAAGTGCCCACTGTGCGGAATGATTGACGGATCGTCGGCCAGTGGGTACGTCTGAGGACTGCTCGCGCACGTGATCCCACGGGCGCCCAGTCCGAGGAGGCGGCATTGCCACGACCCTTCCGTGCCCCCGACAGCCCATCAGCCGACGACGCCCGCGGTGACAGAAGCGGCGTAAGACGCGGCGACAGACGCACCCGCAGACGTACCGCCCGGTCCGCGCTCGTCGCCGCGGCGGCTGCCGCGCTCGTCGTCCCGCTGCTGACGGCGGGTACGCACGCGGCGACACCCGACGAGCCGGGCGGCGAGTCCCTCCAGCAGCAGTTCGCCGCTGCCGCCGACCGCTACCACGTGCCCGAGAAGGTGCTGCTCGGCGTCTCGTACCTACAGTCGCGCTGGGACGCGCACCAGGGGGCGCCCAGCGTCTCCGGCGGCTACGGTCCGATGCACCTCACCGACGCGCGTACGGCGCTGGCGTCCTCGCGGCAGCAGGGGCACGCCGGTACGGAGGACGCACGGGGCGACAGCGCGCGACCCGCCCGCGTCGCCCACGAGGCCGCGAAGCCGAAACTGAGGGGGAAGCCGCCGGCCCGGTTGCGGACGCTGGAGCGCGCCGCGCAGCTGACCGGGCTCTCCGCCGACCGACTGCGCTCCTCGACGGAGGCGAACGTCCGGGGCGGCGCCGCGCTGCTGGCGGACGCGCAGCGCCGGCTCGGCCATCCGCTGAGCGCCGACCCGGCCGACTGGTACGAGGCCGTGGCCGCGTTCCCGGGCGGCGGTCAAGGCAGCCCGAGCGCCACCGCGTTCGCCGACGACGTGTTCGACGTACTGCGGACCGGCGAGCGCCGCACCACCGACACCGGTGAGACCGTCACCCTGGGGGCCACGCCGAAGCTGCGCACCCCGCAGGCGTCGGACCGGACGCGGCGCGCCGACGGCGGAGCGGAGTGTCCGCGGAATGTGGACTGCGAGTGGTATCCGGCGCCGTACGAGAAATGGACGGGCGACAACGGCGAGGAGGACTACGGCAACCACGACAAGGCGCGGCGCCCCCGGTCGCAGAAGATCGACTACATCGTCGTCCATGACACCGAGGGGACGTACGAGACGACGCTCGATCTGGTGACCAACCCCAAGTACGTGTCGTGGAACTACACGCTCCGGTCGTCCGACGGACATGTGGCACAGCACGTACGCAACAAGGACGCCGCCTGGCACGCGGGCAACTGGTTCGTCAACTCCAAGTCGGTCGGGCTGGAGCACGAGGGGTTCCTGACCGACCCGGACGCCTGGTACACGGAGGCGATGTACCGCAGTTCGGCGCGGCTGGTGAAGTATCTCGCGAAGCGGTACGACATCCCGCTGGACCGGCAGCACATCCTGGGCCACGACAATGTGCCGGGATCGACGGCCTCCGGCATCAGGGGCATGCACACCGACCCGGGTCCGTACTGGGACTGGCAGCACTACTTCGCGCTGATGGGCAAGCCCTTCACCCCCGAGGCGGGACCGGCGTCGGATGTGGTGACGATCCGGCCGACCTACGACAAGCACAAGCCGCTGTACACCGGGTGCGAGTCCGCCGGAAAGCCCTGCCCCGAGCACGGCTCCTCCGCCGTACGGCTGCACCAGGCGCCGGACGCGGCGTCGCCGCTGGTCAAGGATGTCGGGCTGCGGCCTGACGGCACGCCCTCGACCACGGGGGTGAACGACACCGGTGCGCGGGCCACCACCGGCCAGCAGTACGCGGTCGCGGACCGGCAGGGCGACTGGACGGCCATCTGGTACCTCGGCCAGAAGGCGTGGTTCCACAACCCGTCCGCCCTGCCCACCGCCGTTCCCGGACGGGGCACCGTGATCACACCCCGCGCAGGGGCCGAGGAGATCCCGGTGTACGGGCGCGCCTACCCGGAAGAGGCCGCGTACCCCAAGGACGTGCCGGTGCAGGCGCTCTCACCGCTGCCGTACAAGGTGGCAGCAGGGCAGCGTTATGTGGCGGGCCTGAAGACGCCTGGCGAGTATCTGTACGCCGTCAAGTACGACCCCGACGCGAAGAACTTCCAGGTCGTACGGGGTAAGCAGCGGTACTACCAGATCCAGCTCGGTCACCGGGTGGCGTTCGTGAAGGCGGAGGACGTCCGGGTGCTCCGCTGACCGTGTGTGGGCGGTCGGCGTGCGGTGCCGGCCGCCCGTACGGCTTACGGCGTACGGTGACCTGGTTACTGCTGGAACATCTCGGCCGGCAGCGGCTTGAGGAGCGCGTACAGGTCGTTGGTGATCGGCCGGTCCCAGCTGGCGATGGTGACCAGCACGCCGTCGCTGCGGTCGAACTGGACGCAGGAGATCCGGTCTTCGGACAGCTTGATACGGCGCACGATCAGCAGGTTGTCCTCGTGCATCACCGGGTCGTCCTCGGTGCCGACGACCTCGACGTGCTCGTCGTTCTCCAGCGCGGAGAGGAGCTGCGCCACCTCGAACGGCACCTCGCCCTCGGCGACCTCCCGCGCCGGGGAGCCCTCCGGGAGATTGCCGATGATCATCGCGGGGCCGCGTCCGCCGAACAGGTCATAGCGCAGAAAGACGCCCTGGCAGGTGCCGTCCGGTGCGGGCAGCAGACCCGCGCCGAGATTCCCCGGCCAGTCGGACGGGTCCATGGCCAGGACATCGAAGTCCGGGCCTGCGGGCACGGCGGCGCTGCGGCGGCGGAGGAACGACATGCCGCAATAGTACGTGGCCGCCGGTGATCGCCCCCAGTCAGTGCCCCGTTACCGCCGGGGCCCTGCCGCAGTACAGGAAAGTGAGGGCGACGAGGGCCGGGCGCTCGCAGCCACAGGGATCGTCCGTCCAGGACAGACCGCCGCGGACGGCTTCCTCGGCGTGGCGCAGCACCGTGGCGGTGGGTTCGCCGCGTCGCAGGGCGCGCCAGGCGCGCAAGGCGGGGACGGGCGGCTCCTCGTCGTCGGCCATGGAGTGCAGCGCGCGCCACAGGCTCAGCTCGGCGCGCAGCGCGTCCCGCACGGCGGGGACACGCGCGTGCCGGACCTCCGCTTCGAGGGTGCGCAGGGTGCGCAGGGCTTCCTCCGGGCGTCCGGTGCGGGTCAGCGCCCGTGCCGGCAGACGGACGGCCCGCACGCGTGGCTCCCCCTCACAGACGGGCTCCTCCATGGCGGCGCGCAGATGGTGGACGGTGGCGGCCGGGGCGTCGGAGCGGAACGCCGCGCCGGCCAGGTCGTACAGGACAGCGGGGCGGTCACACTGTGCGGGCGCTCCCGCAGGGCGCGGCCACATCATGCGGGCGGCTCCCGCAGGGCGCGGCCCGGAGACAGCGGCAGGCGGCATCGGGCGCGCCCGCGACCGCGTACTCGTGCGCGGCCCGCCGCAGCTCGCCGACGACCGCGGGGCCGCCATCGGGGTGGACCTCCAGCAGGTGACGTACGGAGGAGCCTGGGGGGCGCCCCGTGCGGCGGCGAGAGCGGCGACCGTCTGACCGTGCAGTGCGGTGCGGATGCCAACGGGGATGGCGCGGTAGACCTCGCCCGCGAGGGAGGGGTGGGTGAAGATCAACGGTGTGTCCGCGTCGCCGGGCGAAGATCTCCCGGGCGAGTTCGGCCACGGCTTCGGTGCTCAACTCTGAGAGTGCGTACGGCGGTTGGGCTGCTCCGTCGACAGCTGCCCGGAAGCCCGCCGCATCCGGGCGCAGCTCCTGTGGGTCGTAGCCGAGCGCGCACAGCAGGGGCAGACCGGGTGCGCGGGGCGCGAATCGGGCGAGCCAGGCGAGGGAGGCGGGGTCGGCCCAGTGGGCGTCGTCAACGATGACGGCGAACGGCGCGTCCCGTACGGCGGGGTGAGCGAAGAGCCGGTCGAGCGCCCGGCGTACGCCCTCCGGATGCACCACGGTGTTGCCGGGGGCGGGCAGACCGGCAGCGGGTGCGGCGAGGTCGTACCAACTGCCAAGCAGGGCGCGGAGTTCGCGTTCGTCGAGCGCGGGCAGCAGCGGTCTCAGCAGCCGGCGTATGACGTGGAAACCGCCCTCCTGCTCGCCTCCGTACGCGTACACAACGGTGCCTCCGCGTGCGGTGACGCGCGCTGCGATCTCACGCAGCAGTGTGGTCTTGCCGAGCCCGGCCGGTCCGGTGAAGGCGAGCAGGCCGCCGGTCCGAGGGGCGGTCCGCCGTGGACGCGCCCGGTTCGCCGCTGCCGTACAGCCGGGCCACTTCGCGCTCGACAGCGGCGAGTTCAGCCTCCCGCTCCAGCAGCGCCACTGTCGCAGCCCTCGCAGTCCTCGCCGTCTCCGCCGATTCCCCGCTTCCGCCGTCCTCGCTCCTCGGGCGGATGCGCAGAGCGTACGCCTGCGGCGGCGGCGAGTAGCGGAGAAGGCTGGCAAGACGGAAGAAGGACGAAAAGCCCAGGACGGGAGGGGCAGGCGACGCGTTGGCGCTGCGCGGGCCACGCGCGCGGGAGGGGCCGCCGCCGGATGCGCGCGTGTTACGTCAGATCGAATTCGCCCTCGCGCGCCCCGCGCACGAACGCGCGCCACTCCCCCGGATCGAAGATGAGCGCGGGCTTGTCGGGCTGGCGGCCGTGCCGCATCGCCACGAACCCCTCGACGAAGGCGATCTCGACATCGCCGGTGCCCCGGCTGCTCGACTGCCACTGCGCCCGGCTGAGGTCGAGTTCGGGCTGCCCGATGGTGCTGTCGGCCACGCTGGTACTCCTCCCGGTCATCGTCGTCCCGGCGCCACCCTAACCACGCCCCGGGCCCCTCGGACAGGGCGCGGCACGGGGGAATACAGATGCGGAGAACCAGCGGGCCCGGCGCCTCTCGCGTACCCGGCATGGGGGCTGCGCTTGCCCACCCTGCGCCCTGGGGGTACCCCCCGGCTCGAAGAGCTTGGGGAAGCAGACTGCCCAAGCGCAGCGCAGGGGGACACGCACCCCGTCAGGGGCGCGGGGAACTGCGCGAGCAACCACAGCTCACCCGCAGCCGGCAGGCGACGGGCAGGGGCACCCCCTCACCGGAACAACGGCGAGGCCCTAGCCGCCAGGCGGCTCGGCAGCGACCAGCCACATGGCGAAGAACTGCGAACCCCCTCCATAGGCGTGCCCGAGCGCCCTGCGCGCTCCCGGCACCTGGTGTGCGCCGGCCAGCCCGCGCACTTGCAGGGCCGCCTCGGCGAACCGCAGCATGCCGGAGGCGCCGATGGGATTGGTGGACAGCACGCCGCCGGAGGGGTTGACGGGCAGATCGCCGTCGATCTCGGTTGCGCCGGACTCGGTCATCTTCCACCCCTCCCCCTCCTTGGCGAAGCCGAGGTTCTCCAGCCACATCGGCTCGTACCAGGAGAAGGGCACATACATCTCGACGGCGTCGATCTCCCGGCGTGGCTCCGTGATGCCCGCCTGGCGGTAGACGTCGGCGGCGCAGTCCCGGCCCGCGCGCGGCGAGACGGCGTCCTTGCCGGCGAAGAGGGTGGGCTCGCTGCGCATGGCGCCGCCGTGCACCCAGGCGGGCGGGCGCGTGGCGCGCGCGGCGCCGGCGCGGTCGGTCAGCACCATGGCGCAGGCCCCGTCGGAGGAGGGGCAGGTCTCCGAGTAGCGGATGGGGTCCCACAGCATCGGCGAGGAGCGCACCTTCTCCAGGGTGATGTCCTTCTCGTGGAGGTGCGCGTACGGGTTCTTCAGCGCGTTGCGCCGGTCCTTGTAGGCGACGAGTGCGCCGATGTGGTCGGGTGCCGAGGTGCGGTGCATGTACGCGCGTACGTGCGGCGCGAAGAACCCGCCGGCGCCCGCCAGCAGCGGCTGCTGGAACGGTACGGGCAGCGAGAGGCCCCACATGGCATTGGACTCGGACTGTTTCTCGAACGCCAGGGTCAGCACGGTGCGGTGCACGCGTGCCGCGACCAGATTGGCGGCGACCAGCGCGGTGCTGCCGCCGACGGAACCGGCAGTGTGCACCCGCAGCATGGGCTTGCCGACCGCGCCGAGCGCGTCGGCCAGATACAACTCGGGCATCATGACGCCCTCGAAGAAGTCGGGGGCCTTCCCGATCACCACGGCGTCGATGTCGGCCCAGCCCAGCTCGGCGTCCTCCAGCGCCCGTTGTGCCGCTTCCCTCACCAGTCCGGCCAACGAGACGTCGCGGCGTGCCGAGACGTGCGTGGTCTGGCCGACACCGACGACGCCGACGGGCTCCTTGCCACTCATGCGCGTCCTCCTTCGGCTCCGGCGTCGGCGGACTCCAGGACCGCGACGAGGTTCTGCTGGAGGCACGGCCCGGAGGTGGCGTGGGCGACGGCGCGGCGGGCCTCGCCCCGGGACACACGCGCTGCGGCCTCGCCGATCCGGACGAGCCCGGCCGCCATGACGGGGTTGGCCGCCAGTGGGCCGCCGGAGGGGTTGACGACGGTGTCCTCGCCGAGCCGAAGTGCCTTGCGCAGTACGACTTCCTGGGAGGTGAACGGAGCGTGCAGTTCGGCGATGTCCGGTGGGGGTGCCCCGGGGTCGAACAGTCCGGCACGCTCGGCGGCCAGCCGGGTGGAGGGTGAAGCTGTGAGGTCGCGTACTCCCAGGCTGTGGGCCTCGATCCGATGGTCCATGCCGCTGATCCACGCGGGGCGGCGGTCCGGGCCGGTGATCCGGCGCGCGGTGTCCCCCGCGGCGAGCACCACGGCGGCGGCGCCGTCGGTGACGGGCGGCACGTCGTGCAGCCGCAGCGGCTGGGCGAGGTAGGCGTTCTCCAGCAGCGTGTCAGTGCCCGGCGAACCGCCCAGCTGGGCGTACGGGTTGTCCTCGGCCGCGTTTCTGCTGCGTGCCGCGATGGTGGCCAGCTCCCGCTCGTCGGTCTCACCGGCGTCGATCAGGGCGCGGGCCTGGAGCGCCGCGAGGGAGACGGAGTCGGGCCACAGGGGGGCGACGTAGTACGGGTCGAGCTGCCGGGTGAGGACCTCGGGCAGGTCTCCGGCGGAGGACTTGCCGTAGGAGTACACCAGCGCCGTTTCGGCCTCGCCGGTGAGGATCTTCACCCACGCCTCGTACAGCGCCCAGGCACCGTCCATCTCCACATGCGACTCGGAGATCGGTGGCCAGGCCCCCACCCCGTCCAGCGCCATGGTGAACGAGAAGGCGCGGCCGGCGAGATAGTCGCAGGAGCCGGAGCAGGTGAAGTCGATCTCTCCCGCGGACAGCCCTGTCCGGTCGAGCACTTCGCGCAGCACCGGCATCAGCATCTCGACCTCGGAGAGGTTGTCCGCCGCACGTACGTGCGCCGTCTGCGCGAAGGCGACAACGGCTACGTCCCTGTGGCCCGCCCGGCTGTGCCCCGCTCGGCTCGTCACAGCAGCTCCTTGTACGTCTCGTAGTCGGCGTCGGGCTCGCCGGTGGGCCGGTAGTGGTCCGGGTAGCGGCCGCCCTCCGTCCATACCGGCTCTACCCGCAGGCCCATGCGCACCTGGTCGTAGGGGATGCCGGCGATCCGGCCGTGCAGTGCGAGCCCGGCACCGTCGAGGGCGATGTGCGCGTAGACGTACGGCACTTCGATGTCCAGCCCTTTGGCCTTGATGTTGACGACGCAGAAGGTGGTGACGGTCCCGCGCGGGCCGACCTCGACCTGTTCTCCGGTGGGCACCCCGCAGGTGGGGCAGGCTCCGCGCGGCGGTACGTACACCTTGCGGCACCGCGGACAGCGCTCGCCCAGGGTGCGGTGCTCGGCGAGCGCGTTGAGGTAGCGGGTCTGCGCGCGGCCGGGTGTGTAGGTGTAGTCGAGGCGGGCCTCGGTGACGATGCCGGTGACGAGGTCGGCGAACTTGCCGGTGTGCGGCTCCACTTGGTTGTCGGGTGCGCTGTCGGCGGCGGGTTCGAAGCAGGCGATGTCCGTGATGGCGCCGCTGCGCTGTTCCGCCCAGCGGATGCGGACGCGCATCCCGGTGCGCACCGAGTCGGGGCCCTCGGGCGCGTCCAGTGCGTGCAGGAGGGCGGTGTCGGCGCCGTCGAGGCGGACCAGCACCCATGCGAAGGGGTGCCGGAGGGGCTGCCCCCGGCGCGGGGTGCCGTTCCACGACCAGGTGGTGACGGTGCCGGTCCGGCCGACCTCCACCAGGTCGCGGAGCTCCTCGGCGGTGACGGGGTCGTACTCGGTGGGCGGTACGAGGATGCGGCCGTCGGATGCCGTGACGCCGAGGACCGTCCGTTCGCGGAGGCCGGTGAGGAAGGCGCTCTGCACGGGGCCGAGGGAGCGGGTGAAGGGGAACTCGACTACCAGGGGTGCGCTGAGCGCTGTCTGTGAGGGGGCCGCATTCAAGGGTGGTACCTCTCCGTCTCTGGCCGAGGTCGGCGGGCGGGTGTTCTCACTCCCGGCGGAACCGGGGCTCCCGCTTCTCCGCGAAGGCGCGGGCGCCCTCCTTGGCGTCCGCCGTGTCGAAGACGGGCCAGCCGCGCTTCAGTTCGGCGGCCAGGCCCTCCTGCTCCGTCATGGCCGCTGTCTCGTAGACGGAGGCCTTCACCGCCTCGACGGCCAACGGGCCGCAGGCGTTGACGCGTTCCGCGATCCCCAGCGCCGCGTCCAGCGCCGTGCCGTCGGGTACGACGCGTCCGACCAGCCCGATGCGCGCTGCCTCTTCCGCGCTGTACGGACGGCCGGTCAGCAGCATTTCCAGCGCATGTGTCCGTGGGATCTGTCGCGGGAGCCGTACCGTCGAGCCGCCGATGGGGAACAGCCCGCGGCGCACCTCGTAGAGGCCGAAGACGGCGCTCTCGGCCGCGACGCGGATGTCCGTGCCCTGGAGCATCTCCGTTCCGCCCGCCACGCAGTGGCCCTCGACGGCCGCGATGACGGGTTTGCGCGGCCTGTGGTGCCGCAGCATCGCCTTCCAGTGCAGATCGGGATCGTCGCGCAGCCGCGCACGGTGGTGCTCCCCGGTCATGCCGTCACCGGCGAGGGCCTTCAGATCCATGCCTGCGCAGAAGGTGCCGCCCGCGCCGGTGAGGACGACGGAGCGGATCGCGTCGTCCGCGTCGGCCTCCAGCCAGCCGTCGTACAGGCCGACGAGCAGCGGCAGGGAGAGGGCGTTCTTGGCTTCGGGACGGTTGAGGGTGAGCACGAGGGTGGCACCCACGCGCTCCACGGTCAGATGTTCGGTGCCGCCCATCGCGGATCCTCCCGTCTGCGGGCCGCCTCAGGACCTGGAACAGGTTGCAGTAATGCCGCGCGGAGTTCAAGAGGTTCCTGACGCCGCGTCATATTTCTGGCGCGGAACTCTTCCCGTCTCCGCCCGCCGGTGCTCTGATGGCGCGGAACGGAACCACCGCGGGGCACACACGGGGGCGCACGCGAGACGAGCACGTACGCGAAACGAGCACGCCGGGCCGGGTATGGAGGAGCGCGCCGTGGAGTACAACCTTGCCGACCTGTTCGAGTCGATCGTCGACACCGTCCCGGACCGCGAGGCACTGGTCCATGTGGACCACCCCGGTACGGGCGCCGAACGGAGGCTGACGTACGCCGAGCTGGACCGAGCGGCCAACCGGCTCGCGCACCACCTCGTGCACGCCGGCATCGAACCCGGCCACCACGTCGGGCTGCACCTGTACAACGGCGTGGAGTACGTACAGACGCTGCTGGCCTGCCTGAAGATCCGCGCCGTCCCCGTCAACGTCAACTACCGCTACGTCGAGGACGAGCTGGCCTATCTGTACCGGGACGCCGATCTGACCGCGCTCGTCTTCGACGGCGAGTTCACCCCTCGCGTGGCCGCGGCGGTGCCGAGCGCCCCGAAGCTGCGGCACCTGGTGCGGGTGGGCCCCGGGCCGCGGGAGGCGGGGACCGGGCCGGGGCTCACCTCGGGACCGCGCACCTTCGTGGAGTTCGCGGAGGCCGAGGCGGCGGGGTCACCGGTGCGCGACTTCGGCCCGCGCTCGCCGGACGATCTGTTCCTCATCTACACCGGCGGCACCACGGGAATGCCCAAGGGCGTGATGTGGCGGGCGGAGGATCTGTTCTTCTCCGGGCTCGGCGGCGGCGCGCCCACCGGTGAGCCCGTCTCCCGGCCCGAGGAGTTGGCCGAGCGGGTCGCGGCCGGCGGCGAGGGACTGGTCTTCTTCCCCACGCCCCCGCTGATGCACGGCACGTCCACGCTGACGCTCTTCATCGGGCTCAACTACGGCCAGAAAGTGGTGCTGCACCGCAAGTTCGTACCCGAGGAAGTGCTGCGCACCATCGCACGCGAGAAGGTGACAGCGGTCTCACTGGTGGGCGACGCGATGCTGCGGCCGTTGGTGGACGCGCTGGCCGGGCCGCTGCGCGGCACCGACTGCTCGTCCTTGCTCGTGGTCTCCAGCTCCGGGGCGATCCTCTCGGGGACCGTGCGGGAGCAGTTCACGGAGTTGGTGCCGCACACCACCCTCATCAACAACTTCGGCTCCTCCGAGTCCGGGTTCAACGGCACCGCGACGGCGGACTCCGGCCCGGCGAGGGGCTTCCGTATCACCGTCAACGACCGCACCGCGGTGGTCGACCCCGCCACCCGCCGGCCGGTGCCGCCCGGCGAGGTCGGCCGCATCGCGCTGCGCGGGCACGTACCGCTCGGCTACTACAACGACGCGGCCAAGAGCGCCGAGACGTTCTTCGAGGCCGACGGCGCGCGCTGGGTGCTGCTCGGCGACATGGCGACCGTCGACGACGAGGGAGTCGTCACCGTGCTGGGCCGGGGCTCCCAGTGCATCAACACCGGGGGCGAGAAGGTCTACCCGGAAGAGGTGGAGGAAGCCCTCAAGTCCCACCCCGACATCTACGACGCGCTCGTCGCGGGCATCCCCGACGAGAAGTGGGGCCACCGCGTGGCGGCCGTCGTCCAGCTGCGGGATTCGGCTCCGCCGTTGACCGCTGAGGGGGTACGGGACCATGCGCGGAAGCGGCTCGCGGGGTACAAGGTGCCCCGCACCGTTGTGCTGACGGAGCACATTTGCCGCTCGCCGAGCGGTAAGGCCGACTATCGGTGGGCCCGCCGGACCCTGATCGAGGGGGCGTCCCCTACGCCTCCGCCAGAAAATCCAGCACCGCCCTGGTGAATTCCATCGGCCGCGCCTCGTGGACGAGGTGCCCCGCGCCGTCGATGGTCAGGACGCGGGCACGCGGAATGCGGTCGGCCATCAGGTGCAGGTCTTCCTGCGGGAGATGGCTGCGGTCGCCGCCGCCCACCAGGAGGGTGGGCGCGGTGATGGCCGGGAGCCGGTCCCACCACCGCGGGTCGGGTTCATTGCGCTGCCGGGTCCACTGGACCTTGACCTCCCAGTCGAAGAGCGGGGTGCCCGGCGGCGGTTCGGGCACCTCCTGCGGCGGCCGCACGGGGCGCATGGCTCCGGTCTCCTCCAGCACGAGGCGGTCCACCCGCTCCGGGTACTCCTGGGCGAACAGGTAGGCGACGACGGATCCGAAGGAGTGGCCGACGAGGATCGCCCTGCCGATGCCGAGCTCGTCCAGGAACCCCCGCAGATCGCCGACGAAGTCGTCCATGGCGTAACTGCCCGGCCAGTCGCTCCCGCCGTGCCCGCGCAGGTCGAGCGCGTATACGGGATGCGTGCCTGCGAGCCCCGAGATGAGGGGGCCGCGCCAGTCCTCGCCGTCCTCTCCGAGGCAGTGCAGCAGGACGACGGGGACGCCTTCCCCGTCGCCCCAGGAGCGATAGCTGAGCCGGATCCCGCCCGTGCGAACCGTCTGCGTTCCGTTTTCGCTCATACGGGCGACCGTACCCCGCTACTCGTCCCGCTTCCCGAAGGAGGGCGGCGGGGTGTTGCCGGGCCGCCTGGCCAGCTCGGACTTCCGGTAGGAGTAGGCGAAGTAGACGATCAGGCCGATGATGAGCCAGATGCCGAAGCGCAGCCATGTCTCCCAGGTGAGGTAGGTGGTCAGCCAGATCGAGAAGACCACGCCGAGCGCCGGAGTGACGGGCATGCCGGGGACCTTGAAGGTACGCGGCAGGTCGGGCCGCCGGTAGCGCAGCACGATGACCGCGATACAGACCACGACGAAGGCCAGCAGGATGCCGATGTTCGTCAACTCGGCCGCCTCCTGGATGGGCAGGAATCCCGCGATGGCGGCGGAGACGACGCCCACGATCCAGGTGACGCGCACGGGCACATGGCGGACGGGGTCGGTCTTGGCGAACCACTTGGGCAGCAGCCCGTCGCGGCTCATGGAGAACCAGACCCGGGTGACGCCGAGCATGAAGGTGAACATCACGGTGAGGATGCCGATGATGGCGCCGACGGCGATGACGTCGGCGATCCCGGCGAGCCCGACGGACTTGAACGCGGTGGAGAAGCCGCTCTCGGGGTCGATGTCCTTGTAGTTCTGCATGCCGGTCAGCACCAGCGAGACCGCCACGTACAGCACCATGGAAATGGCCAGCGAGTAGATGATCGCCTTGGGCATGTGCCGCTGGGCGTCCTTGGACTCCTCGGCCGCCGTACTCATCGCGTCGTAGCCGAAGACGGCGAAGAAGACGGTCGCTGCGCCGGTGAAAGCGCCGGAGATGCCGTAGGGGAAGAACGGTTCGTAGTTGCCGGTCTTGACGTGGAAGACGCCGACGACGATCACCAGCAGGACGACGGCCACCTTGAGGGCGACGACGATCAGCTCGAAACGGGCCGCGCTCTTGATGCCCCTGGTGAGCAGGTAGGCGATCAGCAGGCACAGCACCGTGGCGAACAGGTCGATGCGGTGCCCGTCGCCGGTTCCGGGGGCGCCGAGCATCCAGGCGGGCAGTTCGATACCCGTCTCCCCGAGCAGGAAGGAGAAATACCCGGAGATGCCGATGGCCACCACCGCGACGATGGCCGTGTACTCCAGCAGCAGGTCCCAGCCGATGAACCAGCCGCCGAGCTCGCCCAGCACCGCGTAGCCGTAGGTGTAGGCGGAGCCCGCCTTCGGGATGAGCCCGGCGAACTCGGCGTAGGAGAGCGCCGCGCACGCGCTGGCCAACCCGGCGACGAGGAAGGAGATCAGCACGGCGGGGCCCGCCTTGCCGTTGGCGACCGTCCCCGCGAGGCTGAAGACGCCGGCTCCGATGATGCCGCCGATGCCGATCGCGGTCAGGTGCCGCAGGCCGAGGGTGCGGGAGAGTTGCGGTCCGGTGCCACCCTCGGTCTCCTCGATGTGCTCGATGGGTTTGCGGCGCAGTACGCCCTCGCCGCTCCAGAGCCCGGCCATGGGTCCTCCTGACGTTGGTGCGTATGACGGCGTCGCCGTGGGCAGCACCCACGACGCCGCGTGATCATCATGGCCGCGCCAGGAAGGGGTGAAAAGTGGCCACGAGGTCTCCTTTGGGCATCGCTCCCAGACGTACCCGTCTGGTCTCACAAAGTGACGCCCGTCACAGCGGCCGTTCCTGTTCCTCCCAGTACGGTGCTCGCAGTCGGCGCTTGTAGAGCTTGCCGTTGGGATCACGGGGCATCTCATTGGTGAAATCCACCGTTTTTGGGCATTTGTAGCCCGCGAGTCGTCCCGCACAGTGCGCCAGGATCTCCTCCGCCAGCTCCGGTCCCGGCTCATGGCCCGGCGCGGGTTCGACGACGGCCTTGACCTCCTCTCCCCAGTCGTCGTGCGGGACTCCGAAGGCGGCGGCGTCCGCCACGGCGGGGTGGGTGAGCAGCGCGGCCTCGATCTCGGCGGGGTAGATGTTCACCCCGCCGGAGATGATCATGTCGATCTTGCGGTCGCGCAGGAAGAGATAGCCGTCCTCGTCGAGACAGCCCAGGTCGCCGACGGTGAAGAAGTCCCCGATCCGGTTCCTGCGGGTCTTGCTCTCGTCCTTGTGGTACGAGAATCCGCCGGTGCTCATCTTCATGTAGACGGTGCCCAGCTCCCCCGCGCCGAGCCGGTTGCCGTCGTCGTCGAAGACCGCCAGTTCGCTGATCGGCCATGCCTTGCCGACCGTGCCGGGCTTCTTCAGCCAGTCCTCGGCCGTCGCGAACGCTCCCCCGCCCTCGCTCGCCGCGTAGTACTCCTCCACACAGCTGCCCCACCACTCGATCATCGCCCGCTTCACATGGTCGGGGCAGGGCGCGGCCCCATGGATGGCGTGCCGCATCGAGGAGACGTCGTAGGCGGCCCGCGTCTCGTCGGGCAGCGCGAGGAGCCGGTGGAACTGCGTCGGCACCATATGGGTGTGCGTGCAGCGGTAGCGGTCGATCAGCCGCAGCATCTCCTCCGGCTCCCACTTGTCCATCACCACCAGCTGGTGCCCGATGTGCAGCGCGGCGGCCGCGAACTGGAGAACCGCTGTGTGGTACAGCGGCGAGCACACCAGATGGACGTTGTCGTCGAACGGCTTGATACCGAAGATGCCGAGAAAACCGCCGAGATGCGTCTCCTCCGGACGCTTGCCGGTGAGCGGCCGCCGGATACCGCGGGGACGGCCGGTGGTGCCTGACGTGTAGTTCATGACCCAACCGCTGGTGCGGTCGGCGGGTGGCTCGGGTGCGTGGCCGTCGAGGAGCTCGTCGTACGGACGGAAGCCCTCGCTCTGTCCGACGGAGTAGCGCCGCCCGTGCGCCAGCTCCGCCTCGTCGGCGGCTGCCCGCGCGGTGTCCGCGAAGCGGGCGTGCGCGATCAGTACCTTCGCGCCCGAGTCGGAGAGTATCCACGCGATCTCCGGGCCCACCAGATGGTGGTTGACCGGGACCATGTAGAGGCCGGACTGGGCGGCGGCGAGGTAGGCGGCGATGAACTGCGGGCCGTTGGGCAGGACCGTCGCGAAGGCGTCTCCCTCGCGCAGCCCCGCGGCTCCGAGGCCGTGGGTGATCCTGTTGCATTCCGCGTGCAGCCGGGCCGCGGACCACTCCTCGCCGTCCGGAGCGACGAGGACCGTACGCCCGGGATCCCGCTGGGCCTGCGCCCAGAACCCGTTGGGTGCGTCCACCTTGGCTCTCCTTTCGCGTGCGGTTCGGTGCGCCGTATGTGTGGACCCCACCGCGGACGGAGACTCCTCAGCGGGAATCCGCGATGGCGTTGAGGCGGGCGAGGGCGCGGTCGAAGCCGCGGGTGAGGTCGTCGACGACGGACTGCACGGACCGCTCGCTGTTCATGGAGCCGACGATCTGCCCCACGGGAGTGCCCAGCAACGGCTCCACCTCGTAGCGCTGGATCCGCGAGTTGGCCTCCGCCACCAGCAGCCCCTGCAACGGCATGGGCAGGGTGCCGGGCCGCCCCTCCCCCGCCTCCCAGGCGTCCGTCCACGCGGTGCGCAGCAGCCGCGCCGGCTTCCCGGTGAGGGCACGCGAGCGCACCGTGTCGCCGGGTCCGGCGGCCAGCAGCTTGCGGGTCAGCGCGCGGGAGCCGAGATCGGCCTCGGCGGTGGTCAGCCACACCGAGCCGAGCCAGCCGCCCTGCGCACCCAACGCGAGGGCGGCGGCAAGCTGTTCGCCGCTGCCGATGCCGCCCGCGCACAGCACCGGCAGCGGGTCGACGGCACGTACCACCTCCGGCGTGAGCACCATGGAGGCGATCTCCCCGGTGTGGCCGCCGGCCTCGTAGCCCTGGGCAACCACGATGTCGATGCCCGCCTCCTTGTGCCGCTCCGCGTGCCGGGGGCTCCCGGCGAGCGCCGCGACGGGGATGCCCTTCCGGTGGGCACGTTCGATCACATCGGGCGGCGGTGAACCCAGCGCGTTGGCAAGGAGTTTGACGGGATACTCGAAGGCCACGTCGAGCTGGCTGCGGGCGACGCTCTCCATCCAGCCGGTGATGCGCCAGCCGCCCCGCTCGCCCTCCGGGAGCTCCGGTACGTCGTACTCGGCGAGGACGTCCCGTACGTACTGCCGGTGCTCCTCGGGGATCATCGCCTCGATGTCGTCCTCGGTCACTCCTTCGACCTTCTTCGCGGGCATCACCACATCCAGGCCGTACGGCAGTCCGTCGGTGTGCGCGTCCAGCCAGTCGAGGTCGCGTTTGAGGTCGTCGGCGGCGCCGTAGCGCACGGCGCCGAGCACCCCGAAGCCGCCCGCGCGGGTGAGCGCCGCGGCAACGGCGGGGAAGGGCGTGAAGCCGAAGATGGCGTGCTCTGCTCCCAGCTGTCTGCTCAGCTCCGTCTGCATGGGCGGCAGGATGCCGCAGCGGCGTCGCGGAGGGAAGACATTTTCTGACGCTGCATCAGTTCACTGCCGCCGCCCGGCTCTTACCGCCTGCGCGCCAGCTCGCGGTAGACCTCGGCCGCCTCCCCTGGGCGGCCCAGCCGCTCCAGGCAGTGCGCCTCGTCGTTCCTGCTGGCCACCGTCGCGGGATCGGCGGAGCCCAGGACGCGTTCCCGGACGGCGGCCACCTGCCGGTGCGCCTCAAGTGCCTCCTCCCAGCGGCCGAGCCGCCCCAGCGCGTGACCGAGCTCGTGGCGGACCGCGAGCGTGTCGGGGTGGTCGGCGCCCAGCACGGCGGCACGGCCGGCGGCGGTGCGGATGTACTCCTCCAGCGCCTCCGCGTGCCGCCCGAGCCGGGCGAGCGCCGCGCCGGTCTCATAGCGACTGGCGAGAGTGTCGGGGTGGTGCGGACCGAGCAGCCGTTCGCGTTCGGCGGCGACCGCGCTGTGCACCTCGTACGCCTCCTCCCAGCGGCCGAGCCGGCCCAGCCGCAGTGCGGCGTTGTGCCTGCCCGCCAGGACGGCGAGCCGTTCCCGCGGCTGCGGGCGCCTCCTGGGGGCGCCTCCCCCGGACGCCGTCCGGCTGGCACCCCCGGGCCGGAGACCGGAGGAGTCGGCCGGGGCGGGGACGCGCGGGGCCTGCTGCGGTATCCGCGGCGAGGTGTGCCGCCAAGCCGCATGGGTGATGTCCTCGGACTCGGGCGGCTCGGCCGGTCCCGCACCCTCCGTCCAGCGCCCGGTGAGCCCGCTCAGCTGCGCCGCCCGCCCCGCGGGCGGGGTCCGCGGCGCGAGGGCGCCGCTCGCGGGGAGACCGCCGTCCATGCCGTGCGACCAGGGCGGCATCCACAGCGGCACGGCGTGCGGACCCGCGCCCGCACCCACCGCCGCACCCGCCGCCGCTCCGGCGAGCAGCGGCGCGGCCACACCGGGCAGATGGGCGCGGGCCGCGGCGAGATCGTCCGCCAACGCGGCCGCGTCGGCGGGACGTTCGTCCGGCGTCTTGGCCAGCAGCCGCAGGACGGCCGCCTCCAGCGGAGGCGGCAGCTCGGGACGGTGCGCACGCGGCGGTACGGGACGGGTGTCGCGGTGGCCGACGAGTACCGCCCAGGGGTCGCCGCCCTCGAACGGGGGCGCGCCGGTGGCGATCTCGTACAGGACACACCCGAACGAGTACAGATCGCTGCGGTGGTCGACGGCTGAGCCCGCGATCTGCTCGGGCGACATGTAGTGCGGGGTGCCCATCGCGATACCCGTACCGGAGAGCTTGGCGGTGAAGCCGATGTCGTGGGCCAGCCTGGCGATGCCGAAGTCGCAGATCTTCACGGCGCCGTCGTCGGTCCGCATGATGTTGGCGGGTTTCAGATCGCGGTGCACCACGCCCTGGTCGTGGGTATAGGCCAGCGCTGCCGCGACTTGTTCGGCGATGTCCACCACCTCGGCCACGGGCAGTGGCTGCCGTTTGTTCTCTTCCAGCAGCTGGCTGAGGTTGCGCCCCTCCAGCAGTTCCATGACCAGGTAGAGCAGGCCCTCGTCGTCGCCGAAGTCGTGCACCACCGTCACGCCCCGGTGCTGGAGCGAGGCGGCGACCCGCGCCTCGCGCCGGAAGCGTTCGCGCAGGACGCGCTGGAACGCCTCGTCGTCGCGCCGGGCCAGCGGTTTGAGGCATTTGACGGCCACCCGCCTGCCCAGCGACTCGTCGCGTGCCCGCCACACTTCGCCCATGCCGCCGCGCCCCACAAGATCGAGCAGCCGGTACCGGCCATGGATCAGGGTGCTCTGCGCCATCCCTGCTTCTCGCCCCCGTCGTTGCCGCCTTCGTCCCTCCCCTGTCTGCCCAGTATGGCTGCCTCGCCCCGTCCTGTGTATGCCAACCGGTGGGGAGGTGTACGCGTTTGACTGGTTCGATGCGGTACAGGTGCGTACAGGTGTGTTCGGTGTCGTATCTGGGACAGAAGTGCCGGCCCGTGCGTCGCCACGTACGGCAGTCCGTGCGTCACCACGTACGGCAGCCCATGCGTCGACGCGTACGGCGCCCGTACATCAGCGCCGGACGCGTGGCATGCCCAGGCCGATCCAGGAGATGATCTCGCGCTGGATCTCGTTGTTGCCGCCGCCGAAGGTGAAGATGACGGCGCTGCGGTAGCCGCGCTCCAGTTCGCCGCCCAGCACCGCGCCCGCGGAGCCCTCTTTGAGCGGACCCGCGGCGCCTACGACCTCCAGCAGCCAGGCGTAGGCGTCGCGGCGTGCCTCGCTTCCGTAGACCTTGACGGCGGAGGCGTCGTGCGGGGTCAGTGTGCCCTTGTCGAGGGCGTCGACCATCTGCCAGTTGAGCAGCTTCATCGCGTCCAGCCGGGCGTGGGCGCGGGCCAGCCGGGT
The DNA here is from genome assembly GCF_050936705.1 of Streptomyces sp. CA-250714. Classification (NCBI taxonomy): domain Bacteria; kingdom Bacillati; phylum Actinomycetota; class Actinomycetes; order Kitasatosporales; family Streptomycetaceae; genus Streptomyces; species Streptomyces sp. CA-250714. The sequence continues at coordinate 940,912 of NZ_JBNJMI010000002.1, forward strand.
GCGGACCCAGCCCAGGTCGATCACGCGGCGCCCGTCGGAGAGCTTGGTCTGCCGGGCCCAGCGCCGGGTGTCCTCCAGCGCGCGGATGGCCATGGTGCCGTGCGCGGCGAGGGTGACCCGCTCATGGTTGAGCTGAGTGGTGATCAGCCGCCAGCCGCCGTTCTCCTCACCGACCCGGCGGCTCGCGGGCACCCGCACGTTCTCGTAGTAGCCGGCCGTGGTGTCGTGCGAGGCGAGGGTGGTGATGAGGGTGCACGAATAGCCGGGGTCACTGGTCGGTACGAGCAGCAGGGTGATGCCCTTGTGCGGCTTGGCGTCGGGATCGGTGCGCACCGCGAGCCACACCCAGTCGGCAGTGTCCCCGTTGGTGGTCCAGATCTTCTGCCCGTTGACGATGTAGTGCCCCGTCTCGGTGTCGCCCTCGCGGACCGCGCGGGTGGTGAGGGAGGCGAGATCGGTGCCCGCGTCGGGCTCGCTGTAGCCGATGGCGAAGTCCAGTTCGCCGGAGAGGATCCGGGGCAGGAAGTACTCCTTCTGCTCCGCGGTGCCGAAGCGCATGAGGGTGGGCCCGACGGTGTTGAGCGCCATCAACGGCAGCGGCACGCCCGCCTGCGCGGCCTCGTCGAAGAAGATGAACTGCTCGACGGCGCTCATCCCGCGCCCGCCGTACTCGCGCGGCCACCCCACGCCCAGCCACCCGTCCCGGCCGAGCTGCCGTACGGTCTCGCGGTAGAACCGCTTCTGCGCCGCCGGTTCCGCGTACCTGCTGTGCGCGTCCTCGGGTACGAGCTGCGCGAAGTACTCCCGCAACCGGGTGCGCAACTCCTGCTGTTCGGTGGTGTATTCGAGGTACACGGTCCCCTCCCGCTCCACGACGATGTGCCCGCTGGCGGCGCACACAGTAGAACGTGTTCCACCACAAGGGAATGGCCGCAGTGCGGTCTCGCGCGGAGCACGGTGATCCGGTGGAATATCCGTATGGCCAGAGTGACGGCGCGGTCGGGGGAACGGGCGGCACGGCTGAGGCGGCAGGCAGCACGCGGGGCACCCCTGGGCCCGCGGCAGCCCGGACAGCGGCGCGGCGCACCGGAACGCGCCCCCGCGCCACCGGCCCCGCCCCCGCAAGCCGCTCAAGGCGCGGACGGGACAGGTGCGTCCGCGGCCGACGGCGCACCGGCGGACAGGCGGGAACGGTGGCCACGGGCGATCGAGGTGCTCGCGGTCGCCGTCACCGCGATCGCCGCCATGGCCACCGTGATCGTCACCCGGGAGCAGTCCGCGAAGGAGGTGGGCGTCACCCGCGAGGGACAGATCACCGACCGGTACACCTCGGCCGTCAGCAATCTGGGGAACAGCGCCTCCGAGGTACGGCTCGGCGGCATCTACGCACTCCAGCGGATCATGAAGGACTCGCCCCGGGACCAGCCCTCCGTCGTGGATGTCCTCTCCGCCTACATACGCACCCACACGAGGGGCACCGACGGCAAGCACGCGGCGTCCGCCCGGCCTTCGGCAGATGTGCAGGCCGCGTTCGAGGTGCTGGCACGGCGCGAACCCGAACGCGACAACCGTGCCGCGGTGGATCTGCGGGAGGCGCGGTTGGCGAACGTGAGCGTCCGCGGTTCGGCCCCGGCAAGCGGCGCCGCTCCCGGCAGCCGCAAGACCCGGGCCGATCAGGCACGGCTGGCGGGCGCCAATCTCAGCGGCGCGGTGCTGGAGAACGCGAACCTGCCCCGCGCACAGTTGAACGGCGCCTACTTCGTCGGCTGCCGAATGCGGGACGCCAACCTCCGGGACGCCGATCTGCGTTCGGCCTGGCTGGTCCGGGCCCATCTGGAAGAGGCTCAGCTCGCGGGCGCGGATCTGCGCGGGGCGCATCCCCTCGACGCGTACCTCCAGCACGCCGACTTGACGGGCGCCGATCTACGCGGCGCCGACCTTCGTGGGGCCGAGCTGCGCGGCGCCGAGCTCAAGAACGCGGATCTGCGCGGTGCGGACCTGCGCGGCCCTCGGAACCGCCCCTCAGAGGGGAAGCGCCCGGCGTGGGAGCCGACGCGTGCCACCGCTGTGACAGCCGGTCAACTCGCGTCGGCGAAGCTGGACTCGCGCACCAAGCTGCCTCAGCAGTTGGCCCGCGATCCGGACGTACGCGAGAGGATCGACAACGGATGACCCGGTCGCCCGGGTCGTGCTCGCCCCTCACTCGCTCTTCGGGCGCGGGGTCAGCCAGGCGAGGGAGGCGGTGACCAGGGCGCGTACGCCGGTGTCGAGGGTCGGCTGGATGACCGGGGCGAAGCGCGGGCTGTGGTTGCCGGGGATGTCCTGGTGGACGGTTCCGGCGCGCTCGGCCTTCCGGTAGGTGTCCGGATCGGTGCCGCCGAGCCCCCAGTAGGTGCTGGGGCAGCCGAGCCCGGCGGGGAGCTCGCCGAAGTCCTCGCTGGCCGGGACGGGCGCCGTGGTCTGTGCCCGGTCCTGGCCGAAGTAGGTGGCGAATGCCGCGGCGACCCGGTCGGTGGCCTCCGGGTCGTTCTCCGTCACGGAGAACTGGCTGAGTGTCTCGAACTCCGGTTCGCGGTCCACACCGGAGGCGGCGCACTCACCGGCGACGATTCGGCGGACCGCGGCCAGCACGCGGGAGCGGGTCTCCTCGTCGAAGGAGCGGATGTTGAGCTGGATCTCGGCGCTGTCGGGAATGATGTTCGGCCCACTGCCCGCGTGGATCGCGCCGACGGTCACCACGGCGGGCGTGGTCGCGGCGGTCTCCCGGGCGACGACGGTCTGGAGCCGTACGACAGTCGTCGCGGCCAGCACCACGGGGTCCAGGGTCCGTTCGGGCATGGAGCCGTGCCCGCCGCGCCCGTGGAAGGTGACCCGCAGGCTGTCGGAGGCCGCCATCATGACGCCCGAGCGGGTCAGCAGGGTGCCCGCGGGCGCCGGCAGCACATGCTGGCCGAGCGCCACGTCCGGGCGGGGGATCCGCCGGGCGAGTCCGTCGTCGACCATGGCGCGGGCGCCCGAGCCGTTCTCCTCGTTCGGCTGGAACAGGACGACGAGCGTGCCCCGCCACACGTCCGTCACGGTCGCCATCAGCCGTGCCGCGCCCAGCAGACAGGTGACGTGGACGTCGTGGCCGCAGGCGTGCATCACCGGGTGTTCGACGCCGTCCGCGTCGGTGCCGGTCTCGGTCGAGGCGTAGGGCAGCTCGGTCTGTTCGCGTACGGGCAGCGCGTCCATGTCGGCGCGGAGCAGCACGGTGGGCCCGTCGCCGTTATGCAGCACGCCGACGACGCCGGTCCCGCCGACCCCCTCGGTGACCTCGTAGTTCCACTCGTTGAGCGCCTGGGCGACATGCCCTGCCGTGCGGCGCTCCTGGAAGCCGAGTTCGGGGTGCTGATGGAGGTCCTTGTAGAGGGATTCGAGGCTGTCGCGGAGGTCGGACAGCCCTGCCAGCACCGCGTCCGCGGCAATGGTCATCGGGTCTTTCTCGTTCATGGAGGGCCTTTCCTCTGCGACGGGCTGTCTGCGGCGGTTCGAGGTGGGGCTTCCACCGGGAGCGCGGGAGCGACACGACCCGTTCAGGGGCGTTAGCCACTGAATCACCCAGATGCCCGCTTCGTATGATCCGTCCGATCTGTGAAGCTGGTGAAGCTCATGGTGACCGTCCCCTACATCAGGAGTGACTGGTGATTCTCTCCATCTCCGGCGTCGTGCTGCTGGGCTTGATCGTCTTTCTCTTCTTCCGCAAGGACAACCTCAAGGTCTCCCACGCACTCGTGTGCGCCCTCTTCGGCTTCTACCTGGCGGGCACCGCCATGGCGCCCAGCATCAAGGCGGGGGGCGAGAGCCTGGCGAGCCTGCTCGGCGGGCTCAAGCTCTAGCCGGCACACCGACAGGCCGACGGACCAACAGCCAGCAGGCCAACGGGCCGACAGGCCGACAGGCCGACAGGCATGAACCGAGCATCAGTCAGCGGGCCGGGAGGAGCTGGGCGTGGGGCGGTGGCCGATGCCGTCGCAGTGGAACGCGCGGAACGCCGTGCGTGCCGGGACCGAGGGTTTGCTCGACGTACTGCACCCCGTGCTCGTGCTCGGCAGGGGGGCGCGCTGCCTGGCCGGGAGGGGACGGGCCTGGTGGGAGCGTACGCCCAGGGAACGGCGGGGTCCCACGCTGTTCGTCGTCGCGGCGTGCGCGGTACTGCTGTGGCTGCTGCCCTACGGCCCGCCACTGGCGGCGCTCGGCCTGCTGGGCGCCACCGCCTGGTACGGGAGGCGGGGCGCGGCCGGGGCCACACTCCGAGCGGCCCCCACGGATGTGCAGCGTGCACGGCTGCAAGCGCTGTACGAGGCGCTGGTGCCGTACTTCGCGCTGGACGGCGATCCACGTCCCGAGCCGCTGTACGCGTACGACGGGCACTGGGAGCGCGCCTTCGAGGAGTTCGCCTTCCGGGACGGGCGGATCAGCGGGCTGCTGCTGCGCTATCCGGCCTCCTTCCGCGACGGTGAGCTCGCCGAGCGGCTGCGGGTCGAACAGCTGCTGGCGGCCAAGACCGGCCGCGGCCGCGAGTACCGCTTCTGCTGGGACGAGGAGTGCAACCTGCTGGAGATGACGGCGTTGGAGCCGCTGCCCACCGGCATCCACGCCCAGCCCTTCGTGACCGCGCCCGGCGAGACGGTGCTCGGCTTCACGGACGGCTGCGAGGTGCACAGGACGGTGCCGGTCCATTTCGCCGGTGAGTCCGCCCCACGGGACGTACCGCCGGTGGTGTGGCGTACCGGAGCCCGCTCCACCGAGCAGCATCTGCTGGCCGTCGGTACGCCGGGCTCGGGCACCAGTTCGCTGCTGCGGTCGCTGGCCCTCCAGGCGCTGTGCGGCGGGGACGTACTGATCGTGGACGGCGACGGGGGCGGCGAGTTCGCGTCCTTCGCCGCTCGGTGCGGGGTGCTGGGGGTGGAGTCCACCCTGCCGGGGGCGCTGGCCGCGCTGGAGTGGGCGGCGCGGGAGACGGAGCGCAGGCTGCTGGAGACGAGCCGGGCCCGGCAGCGCGGCGAGGGCGCCCCGGAGGACGTACGCCGGCCGCTGTGGGTGCTGGTGGACCGGCCGGCGGCGCTCAGCTGTCTCGCCGGGACCGAGGGCTGGGCCGATCCGCAGGAGCTGCTGCGGGTCCCGCTGCGGCACGGGCGCGCCGCGGGGGTGATCGTGGCGGTGGCCGAACAGTTCGACGGGATGGACGAGTTGGGGGAAGCGGTGCTCACCCACACCAGGGCCCGGGTGGTGCTGGGAGCCGTCTCGCCCGAGCAGGCGGGTGCGGTGCTGGGCGAGGCACCACAGACAGGACCGGCACCGGACGCGCCGCCCGGCCGGGGCTTCGCGCGGCTCGGCGAGGGGCCCGTGCTGCGGCTCCAGGTGCCCGCCACCCCGGACCCGATGGACGAGACGGCGGGCGAGGCGCAGCGGAGCGCGGTCCGCGCACTGCTGCCCGAGCCGGTGCGCGCCCCCGCCCACGCGCCCGCCCAGGAGACGGCGGGCGTCCCGGCTCCGCTACCGCCCGCGGGTCAGGCCACGTAGGAGCGCGGCACGTCCGAGGGGGTGGCAGCGCCGGACCGCACCAGGTCGGCGGCGGCCGCCAGGCGCGACGCCGCCTCCCGGGCAAGCGGCTCGCCGATGGTGAACGGGAGCCGTACGAACCCCTCGAAGGCACCGTCCACCCCGAACCGCGGTCCGGAGGGCACCCGTACGCCGAGCTGTTCGCCCGCCTCGGCGATCCGGGAGCCGGAGAGTCCGCCGGTGCGCACCCACAGGGTGAGGCCACCGTGCGGGATGTCGAACTCCCAGTCGGGCAGGTGGTCGCGGAGCGCCGCCGTCAGCGCCTCGCGGTTCTCCCGCGCCCGGGCGCGGCGCTCGGTGACGGCCTGCTCCCAGCCCTTTCCGTTGAGCAGTTCGGCGACGGCGAGCTGTTCGAGCACGGGGCTGCCCAGATCGACATAGGCGCGGGCCGCGGTGAGGCTGCGGATCACCTCGGGGGCGGCCCGGATCCAGCCGATCCGCATCCCCGCCCAGATGGACTTGCTGACCGAGCCGACCGTGATGACGGCCGAACCGCCCGGGTCGAAGGAGGCCATGGGCCGCGGCATCTCCAGCCCCGGCGAACCGGTGCTCGGCGTTCCGGTGGCGCCGGGCGGGCCCAACGGCAGGTCGGCCATGGTCTCGTCGGCGATCAGTACGGTCCCCGAGGCGCGCGCCGCCGCCACCAGTTCGCGGCGCTGCTCGGTGTCGGCGAGCGCGCCGGTGGGGTTGTGGAAGTCCGCGACGACGTACGCGAGCCGGGGCGCGGACTCGCGCAGGGTGCGGTGCCAGGCGGGCAGGTCCCAGCCGGCGAGGTGGCCCGCCATGGGCACGGGGACGAGGCGGCCGCCCGTCTCGCGCAGCAGTTGCAGGACGTTCGCGTAGGAGGGGTGTTCGACGGCGATGCGCTCGCCGCGCGGGACCAGCATCCGCGTCAGCGCTCCGACCCCGCCGAGCGCGCCGGTGGTGACCATGATCTGCTGCGGCATCGTGGGCACGCCGAGCGCGGTGTAGCGGTCGGCGAGCGCCTCGCGGAGCACGGGCAGGCCCGCCGGGTAGTCGCCGTGGGTGTGCGCGTAGGGCGGGAGGGCCGCCAGTGCGCTCTGGAACGCCTCGCTCATCAGCGGCTGGGCCGGCAGCGCGGCACAGCCGAGGTCGATGACGGTGCCTTCGTTCTCGGGCGGGAGAGGGTGCAGGCCGCGGGTGGGCAGCGGATTGCCCGCGGGTACCGTCGTCCAGCTCCCGGAGCCCCGGCGTGATTCGAGGAACCCGTCGGAACGCAACGCCTCGAAGGCGGCGGCCACCGTGGTACGGCTCACCGACAGGGCCGCGGCCAGCTCGCGCTCGGCGGGCAGCCGGGTGGCGACGGGGATCCGGCCCTCCAGCACGAGCAGCCGCAACCCCTCTGCCAAGGAGCGGTACGCCGGAACGCGCTCCCGCCGCACGGTGTGCTGGGAACCGAGAAGCCGGGCGAGCTGCGCAGCCCCCACAGCGGAGTTCCAGTGCGCCATTATTCGGTCCACCTCTCCTGGATTGGCCGTTGAAATGGCCTGCTTCCATGCCACAGGGTGCCATGAAACAGTCCACTGGCACGAGAAGGGGTAGGTCTTTGTCCATATCGAGGGGTTCTGGCACGCATCTGGTCCGTCGTCTCACGCAGCTGTACGTGGGACTGCTGCTGTACGGAGCGAGCGCGGCACTGATGGTGCGTGCGGGGCTGGGGCTGGACCCCTGGGACGTCTTCCACCAGGGCGTCTCCGAGCACACCGGACTGTCCATCGGCATGGTCTCGATCATCGTCGGGGCCGTGGTGCTGCTGCTGTGGTGGCCGATGCGTGAACGTCCCGGCCTTGGCACGGTCTCCAACGTCTTCCTGGTGGGCCTGTCGATGGACGCGACGCTGTGGCTGCTGCCGCAGCCGGACGCACTGGCCTACCGCATCCCGCTGCTGCTCGGCGGAGTGGTGCTGAACGGTGCCGCGACAGGGCTCTACATCTCGGCCCGCTTCGGTCCTGGCCCCCGCGACGGGCTGATGACCGGGCTGCACCGGATGACAGGTCGCTCGATCCGGCTGGTGCGCACGGGAATCGAGGTCGTGGTCCTGGTCACCGGGATCCTGCTGGGCGGCTCGGCCGGCGTGGGCACCGTGCTGTACGCCCTGGCCATCGGCCCCCTCGCCCAGTTCTTCCTCCGCTTCTTCGCCCTGCCGGGCAGCACAGGAACGGGCGAGACGTCCCGGGTGGTGGCCCGGGGCGAGGGCCAGCAGGAGCGCCCGGCCCCGCGAAGCTGACGAGGGACCGCGCGACGCCGCGCCGCGATGACACCCGTCCCGCGGCGGTCACCGCGACAGCGATACTGCCGCGGTGACGAACGTACGAACGCCCAAGGGCCGCCACTTCCCCGGTTCCGGCCATCCGTTCCTGGCCTCCGCCAAGCCGCTGGCCTTCGCGCACCGGGGCGGTGCGGCCTCGGGACTGGAGAACACCCACGCGGCCTTCGCCCGCGCCGTCGAGCTCGGCTACCGGTATCTGGAGACCGACGTGCACACCACGGCGGACGGCGCGCTGGTGGCGTTCCACGACTCCGGCCTGGACCGCACCACCGACCGCAGCGGCCCCCTTGCCGCGCTCAGCTGGGCGGAGGTGAGCCGGGCGCGCGTCGCCGGGCGCGAACCTGTGCCACTCTTCGCCGATCTGCTGCGCGCCTTCCCGCACGCGCGCTGGAACGTCGATGTGAAGACCGACAGCGCGCTCGTCCCACTGCTGGAGCTGCTGGAGCGCGAGTCGGCCTGGGACCGGGTGTGCGTGGGGTCGTTCGCCGAGGCGCGGGTGGCCAGGGCGCGGGCCCTGGCGGGTCCCCGGCTGCTGACCTCCCTGGGCACCGGCGGGGTGCTCGCCCTGCGCATGCGCTCCTACCGGCTCCCTTGGCGGCTGCCTGCAGGGGCGGGGTGCGCACAGGTGCCCGAACGGCACGGCATCGTCCGCGTGGTGGACAGTGCCTTCGTACGGGCCGCGCACGTACGGAGGTTGCGGGTGCACGTGTGGACGGTGAACGATCCGGCCCGCGCCGCTGCCCTGCTGGAGCTGGGCGTGGACGGGATCATGACCGACCAGTTGGAGATGCTGCGCGACGTGTTCGCCGCACGCGGCGCCTGGCCCCAGCAGTGACGGCCCCCGGAGTGCGGCCTCAGCCGAGCGTCCGGTCCAGGAAGCCGCCGACCGCGCGGGCGAAGCCGTCCGGGTCGTCCTCGTACAGCCAGTGCCCGCAGCCGGGGAAGGTGACCAGTTCCGTGTGCGGGCGCTCGGCAGCCATCCGCTGCGCCGTCCGCGCGGAGAGCATGAAGCTGTGTTCGGCGCGCAGCAGCAGCGCGGGCTGGTCGGAGGCGCGCCAGTGGGCGCTGAGGTCGCCCGCGAAGGCGCGCTGCGAGGCCATCATGTCGCCGGTCTCGAACAGCAGGCCCCAGCCGTCCTCGAACCGCGCCGCGCTCTGCAGGAAGTAGCCCGCGTCCGGAATTCCGTGCGCCTCGATCGCGGCGCCGAGCGCTTCACGACTGGCGGCACGGCGCGGCCAGGATGAGCAGTCGAGCACCGGATGCGCCTCGGGCTCCTGGTTGAGCACGGTCATATCGGCGACGAGCAGCGCGCCGACCCGCGCCGGGGCACGAGCCGCCAGCACGAAGGCGACAGCGCCCCCCATGGAGTGGCCCAGCACCGCGGCGGTACGGATACCGAGCACGTCCAGCAGGGCCACCGCGTCGTCGGCATACGCCTCGGGCGAGAAATCCTCGGCACGGTCGGAGCGGCCGTGCGCACGCTGGTCGGGTGCGATGACCCGGTAGCGGCCCGCGAGCGCGCGGGCCAGCGGGACGTAGATCCGGCCGCGCCCGAAGTGCCCGTGCAGGGCGAGCAGTACGGGCCCCGGGCCGCCACTGTCCAGAAAGGCGATGCGGCGGCCGCCGATGTCCGCGTAGCGCTCGGACAACTCCTCGCCATCGGCTGCTGGTTGGTCGCGGGCTGCGGGCATGATGTGCCGACTCCTCGGTTCCGGACGGTTCGGGGCGCGGCCAGGATGCCAGGCCGGGCGGCCGGTGGCGCGCGACTTTCCCGGCCGCCGCAGCCGGGCTGTAGTCTCCCCGCACCGGTTGCGAAGATCGTTCGGGTTCCGCGTTCGTTCGAGGCCGCCGGCGCCGGACGGCAGGACGGTTCAACGGGGAGGAACGGGGATGGGAACGGTCGCATCCGATGCGCCGGACACACCGCAGGCACCTGAAGAGGGCGCGGATTCCGGGGAGTTGGCGCAGCTTCGGGAACGCCGCCGCGAGCAGCGCGGCTGGTACGTCTACGACTGGGCGAACTCCGTCTTCTCCACGAGTGTGCTCACCGTCTTCCTCGGCCCGTATCTGACCGAGGTCACCAAGGCCGCGGCCGACGCGGACGGTTATGTGCACCCCCTGGGCATCCCGGTGCGCGCCGGGTCGTTCTTTCCGTACGCGGTCTCGGCGTCCGTACTGCTGTCGGTGCTGGTGATGCCGCTCGCCGCGGCGTTCGCCGACCGCACGGGGCGGAAGAAGCCACTGCTGGGCATCGCCGCCTATCTGGGCGCCGGGGCCACGACAGGGATGTACTTCCTGGACGGCGACCGCTATCTGCTGGGCGGTGTACTGCTGGTGGTGGCGAACGTCAGCTTCGCCGTCTCCATCGTGCTCTACCACGCCTTCCTGCCGCAGATAGCGGCGCCCGAGGAGCGCGACGCGGTCTCCTCGCGCGGCTGGGCCTTCGGCTACGGCTCGGGCGCACTGGTGCTGGTGGCGAACCTGGGGCTGTTCCTGGGGCACGCGAAACTGGGCGTCGCGGAGTCGACAGCCGTACGGATCTGTCTGGCCTCCGCGGGACTGTGGTGGGCGGTCTTCACCGTCGTTCCGCTGCTGCGGCTGCGGGAGCGTCCGGCAGCCGCACACGTCCCGGACGGGACCGGGCGGGCCGGGTTCGGCCAGGGGTTCCGCCAGTTGGCGGGAACGTTGCGCCAGTTGCGCCGCTACCCGCTCACCCTGCTGTTCCTGCTGGCGTATCTGCTCTACAACGACGGCATCCAGACGGTGATCACCCAGGCGTCGGTCTACGGCTCCGAAGGGCTGGGGCTGGATCAGACGACGCTGATCGGGGCCATCCTGCTGGTGCAGATCCTCGCGGTGGTAGGCGCCCTGCTGCTGGGCAGACTCGCGGCCCGCTACGGCGCCAAGCGGACCATCCTGGCGTCGCTGGTGGCATGGACGGTGACAGTGGGTGCCGGATATTTCCTGCCGCGCGAGAATCCCGCCTGGTTCTACGCACTGGCGGTGGGCATCGGCCTGGTGCTGGGCGGCAGTCAGGCGCTTTCCCGTTCGCTCTTCTCGCACCTGGTACCGGCCGGCAAGGAAGCCGAGTACTTCGCGCTCTACGAGATCAGCGACCGCGGGACCAGCTGGCTGGGGCCACTCGTATTCGGGCTGGCGTACCAGCTGACGGGCGACTACCGGAACGCGATCCTGTCGCTGGTCGTCTTCTTCGTGCTCGGTTTCGCGCTGCTGCTGCGGGTACCCGTACAACGTGCGGCAGCGGCCGTGGGCAATGTCGCACCGGAACGGATTTAGACCTGTGGGTGCTGGGCCGGTAGTGTACGCCTTTGGCCCACCGGGATGGACCGTTACTGCACGCCGAAGAGATGCGAACAGTGGGTGACATCTTCTGTCAGTTGTGACAAACCGGTCACCGGGGGGTACCGCAGATCAACGAAGCGGCGGCACGAAGGAGCAGCGGCGCGCAGCCCTCCGGTCACGGTTGGAGGTGCGTGACGGGTGGGCGATCTCCCGATTGCGGGAATCTTCACCGGCGGCCGGACGTTGACCGGATGACGACGACAGCGACACCTGTCCTGTGGGCGACCAGCCCGGGAGGCACGAATTCATGAGTGAGCGAGCTCTTCGCGGCACGCGACTCGTGGTGACCAGCTACGAGACCGACCGCGGTATCGACCTGGCTCCGCGCCAGGCCGTGGAGTACGCATGCCAGAACGGCCATCGTTTCGAGATGCCGTTCTCGGTAGAGGCCGAGATTCCATCCGAGTGGGAGTGCAAGGTGTGCGGCGCACAGGCGCTCCTGGTGGACGGCGAGGGTCCGGAGGAGAAGAAGGGCAAGCCCGCGCGCACGCACTGGGACATGCTGATGGAGCGGCGTACCCGCGAGGAGCTCGAGGAAGTCCTCGCCGAGCGGCTCGCCGTACTGCGCTCCGGCACGATGAACCTGGCGGTGCACCCCCGCGACGACAACAGCGGAAGCAAGCGCAAGTCCGCCTGATCAGGACGGGCGCACACTGAGCGAGAGAGACAGGCGAGAGGGGCCTGGGTTCACGCGGTCGCGTGAACCCAGGCCCCTCTCGCTGTTGCGCCAGAGCGCTCAGCGCTTGTCGTCGGCTTCCCGCGAAGCGCCGCGCTCGTCCTCGCGGACGACCTCGCCCTGGACGACCTTGCCGTCGGGCCGGTGCATCCGCACCTGCTGCTCGGCCGTGCGCGCCTGCTGGTAGGCGTCGCCGAGGGTGCCGGGCGGGAAGCCGCTGCGGCGGTCCAGGGAGCGCTGCACGGAGCCGCGCAGCAGCTTGGCCGTCGGCGGGAAGAGGAACAGCAGCGCCGCCGCGTCCGAGACCAGCCCGGGGACCATCAGCAGCAGTCCGCCGAGCATCGCCATTCCGTTGCCGCCACGGCTCTCGGCGGCGGGCTTGTCACCGGGCTCACCGCCCCCGCGCGCCTGCTCCTGGGCGCGCTGCACCGTATCGGTGAGGTTGCGCCAGGCACGGCGGCCCGCCCGCTTGATCACGGCGGCGCCGAGCACGATGCCACCGGCGAGTACGAGGAAGACCGTCAGCCCGCCCGCTGCCCGGCCGAGCAGGGTGAGCAGCCAGATCTCCAGCACGGCCCACGCCGCGACGGCCAGCGGCAGCAGCGTACGGACCTTACGAGGCGGCCGGGGCTGAGGCTGCCCGCCGGAGCGGGCCCCGGCTCCCTGCCCCGGGCCGCCGTCTGCACCGCCCGAGTCCTCTCCCTGGGGCTCGTACGGGAAGGGTGCGCGCGTCGTCATTCTTCCAGTGTGCCTGGTGCCGCGTAGGCCCGGGATCAGCTCTCCCGGCGGCCGTCTCCGCTGCTGTCCTGGCGGCTCTCGCCGCGGCCGAGAACCTTCTTGACCCGGTCCTCGACGCCCCAGGCGGCGATCCGCCACAGCGCCTCGGCCATGATGTCCCGGCTCATCTTGGAGTCGCCGCGCTCCCGCTCGACGAAGGTGATCGGGACCTCCACCACGTGATATCCGGCGTGCACGGTGCGGCGGGTGAGGTCCACCTGGAAGCAGTAGCCCTGGGAGGCGATGGAGTCCATCCCGATGCCCTCCAGGGTCTCCTTGCGGAAGGCACGGAAGCCCGCCGTCACATCGCGTACGTCGACGTCCAGGAGCAGCCGGGAGTAGGTGCTGGCGCCGCGCGAGAGGAACTCGCGGGACTTGGGCCAGTTGACGATCCGGCCGCCCGGCACCCAGCGCGAGCCGATCACCAGATCTGCGCCGCCCAGCGCGGTCAGCAGCCGGGGCAGCTCCTCCGGCGGGTGGGAGCCGTCGGCGTCCATCTCGATCAGCACGCCGTAGCCGTTGTCGATGCCCCAGCGGAAGCCCGCCAGATACGCGGCGCCGAGGCCTTCCTTGCCCTTGCGGTGCAGGACGTGCACCTGCTCGTCCTCGACGGCGAGCTCGTCGGCGATCTTGCCGGTGCCGTCGGGGCTGTTGTCGTCCGCGACGAGGATGTGCGCCTCGGGCACCGCCTCGCGTACCCGGGAGACGACAGGCTGGATGTTGTCGGCCTCGTTGTAGGTCGGGATGATGACCAGGGCCGTTCCCAGCGGGCCGTACCGCCGCTGTCCGCCGTCCGTCACTGGTGCTGCCCCTCCGGTTGAGCCTGTCGGTCCTGCTCGTCGATGCCGTCCCCGTGGCCGGCGGCCGGCGCCTGCGTACCGGTCGGGGTGCGGGCGCCGCGCCTCCTGCGGCCCAGGAGCCAGGCTCCGGCGCAGGCGAGCACGCCCACGATAGCGATCACCCATTCGGGAGCGGCACCGACGCGGTCGGCGAGGGTGATCTCGTCGCGCAGCGGCAGGTTCCCGGTGAGCACGTCCTGGGTGAACTCGTCCGTACGCTGCTGCACGGTGCCGTCGGGCGCGACGATGGCGCTGATGCCGCTCGTCGCAGCGGTCACCACGGCGCGGCCGTGCTCGACGGCGCGCAGCTTGGACATCGCCAGCTGCTGCTCGGGCTGGCCGGTGCGGCCGTAGGTGGCGTTGTTGGTCTGGACGACGAGCGCGCGGGCTCCGTCCCTGACGGTGTCGCGGGGGATCTCGTCGTAGGCGACCTCGAAGCAGATCACGTCGCCGAGCCGGGCCGGGCCGGTCTGGAGGACGCCGGTGTGGTCGCCCGGGTAGAAGTCACGGGGGACCTGCTGGAGGCGGGTGATCACCTTGCTGAGCTGGTCGCGGAAGGGGACGTACTCGCCGAACGGCACCGGGTGCTGCTTGGTGTAGGAGGCGCCGGGGCCCTTCTTCGGGTCCCAGACGATGCCCTGGTTCTCGACGTAGCCCTCCTTCGTCGGGTGGTCGACGAGGGCACCGACCAGGACGGGGACGCCGACGGCCTTGACGGCCTTGTCGATGCGGTCACCCGCCTCGGGCCACTTGTAGGGGTCGAGGTCGGAGGAGTTCTCCGGCCAGATCACCAGATCCGGCTTGGGCTCCTTGCCCTGCTTGATCCGCTCGGCCAGGTCGAGGGTGGCCTCGACGTGGTTGTTGAGGATCTGCATGGGGCGGCCGAGGAAGTGCATGCCGGGCTGCTGGACGTTGCCCTGGACGACCGCGATGCGCACGGTGTCGGCAGCCTTGGTCGGCACCGGCACCGCGAACCCGGCGGCGGTGACCGCCCCGGCGAGCGCGAGGGCGCCGGCCCCGGTGGCGTACGCGCGGGTGGTGCGCGCCGAGTGCGAGCGCAGTTGCAGGCCGGTCAGCGCGACGGCGGCCAGCAGCGTGCCGGTCAGGGCGACCGTGAAGGACACCAGCGGGGCGCCGCCGAGCGCGGCCAGCGGGGTGTAGGGCGAGTCGGTGTTGGCGAAGGCCAGGCGTCCCCAGGGGAAGCCGCCGAACGGCAGCCGGTCGCGCAGGAATTCCTCGGTCAGCCACAGACAGGCGCCCCACAGCGGCCAGGCGGGCAACCGCGAGGTGAGGGCGAGTCCTGCACCGAGTCCGAGGATGAACAGGCCCTGGATGAAGGCGAGTCCGATGGTCGCGTCCCAGCCGACGACGTGCAGCCACTTGAGCAGGACGACGAAGAACGGCCAGCCGAACGCGAATCCGAGCCACGCGCCCTGGCGGCCGGTGCGGCCACGGGTGAGCAGGCTCAGCGCGGCGACGGCCACGATCGAGAGCGGCCAGATCCCGTACGGCGGGAAGGCGAACGCGAGGGCCACACCGCTGACCGCGGCCAGTCCCGTACGGAGTGCTTCGCGCCGCGCCAGGGCCGCCAGCCGGCGCATTCGGCCGGGGCGCCCGGCATCCCGGCTCGCCGACTGCTCGGCGTCCGCCGAGACGTTACTGCTCGTGTCGGCGCTGCTCGCGCGCGCCGACTCACCTGGAGTGCTGCGCCGCGCGGCGGGTGCCGCCTTCCGCTCCCGGGGGTCGTCCGGGGCGGAGGCGGGGGTGGTCTCGGGGCCCGATGCCAAGGTCGCGGCCTTCCTAGCAGGTCGTGCGATGGTGTGAGCCGACGGTACAACGGTCCCGGGCCCGTGCGGGGCCCGGGACCGTAAAGCGGTGGGAAAGCGCGGGGTGGCGGATCGGAACCGTGTTTGCCGCATCGCGGAGCGTGACGGGTTGCCCCGTCAGTGCAATGCGCCGCAGAGCTCGGGTGGTTCGGACGCCCGGCGACCGGCCCACCATCGTGGTCGCGCGCGCAGTTCCCCGCGCCCCTGAAGGGGTGCCCCTCCAACCCGGCAGCGGGGGGCTCTGGGGGCGAAGCCCCCAGAACAATTACCGCCGCAACGGCGAGCAACCACAGCGGCGAGGGTCCGGCGAAAGGAAAGAACCCCGCAACCACAACGTCCGGCCAATCCCGTCCCGGACAGGGACCCGGCGCCCTTCGGGCCGACCTGGGACCCGCTGGCTGCGGATCGTCCGAAAGCCGTTGTCTACTGAGCGCCCGGCCCCGTCCCGGGTCACACCCGCCGACCGGCGGAAACCATCTGTCCCCGTGCCGCGGGCGCTGGACCTGGCTCGCAGTGGTGGTGCGCCGGTGCGGTACACCACCCCGTGGCCCAGCGGCGTTCGACGACAGCGCGGAAGATCCCCGGTCGGACGTCCTGTGGTGGACGCGGCTGAACCTACCGGGCTTCGGGCAATCATTGTCAACAGCCCGGTTACCTGGGGTGTTTCGGCGAAATACCAGGTCAGTGCGGAGAAGGCGGCGTCACGTCGACCGGCGGAGGGGGTCTCGTTCGGCCGTATCGCCGTCTCGTACATCACTCGTCCGGCCGTGCGTAGACCGTACGTCCGCTCACCACCGTCCGCAGACAGACCGGGACTTGACCGCCCGGTGTCAGATCGGGCAGCCCCGGGGTGCCGGACCGGGGATCGGTGGACCAGTTGGCGACCCGGGTGTCGGGGGCCTGTACGACCAGTGGCCCGGTGCGCCACAGCGCGTAGTCCGCGGGGGCACCGGGGACCAGCACGCCGGCGTCGTCGCGGCCGAGGGCGCGCCAGCCGCCGCGGGTGTGCGCGGTGAACGCGCCGCGGACGGAGATCCGGTGCTCGTGGGTGTGGTGGAAGGCGGCGGCGCGAATGGCCTCCCAGGGCCCGAGCGGGGTGACGGGGCTGTCCGAGCCGAGCGCGAGCGGGACGCCGGCGCGCAGCAGGGCCGCGTACGGGTTGAGTGTGGCAGCGCGTTCGGCACCCAGGCGGCGCGCGTACATACCGTCCGCGCCGCCCCAAGCGGCGTCGAAGCCGGGCTGGACGGAGGCGGTGAGGGCGAGGTCGGCGAACTCGGCGATGGTGTGCTCGGTGAGCATCTCGGCGTGCTCGACCCGGTGCCGGGCGGCCCGGACGCGAGCGAGGCCGACGGTCTCGGCGGCGCGGCGCACCCCCTCGGTGACGGCTCGCAGCGCGGCGTCGCCGATGGCGTGGAACCCGGCCTGGATCCCCGCTTCGGTGCAGGCCGCGACGTGCGCGGCAATCGCCTCGGCGTCCAGCTGTGCGCTGCCGTTGGTGTGTGGCGCGTCCGCGTACGGGGCGCTCAGATGCGCCGTGTGGGAGCCGAGAGAGCCGTCCGCGAAGAGGTCACCGGCGGCACCGATGGCGCCGAGCTCGCCGACGCGGGCGGCTTCCTTCGCGGAGGTGACGAGTTCCGCCCAGTACCCGTGGACGCGGGGGCCCGGCTCCTCGGCGGCCAGCGCGAGCAGCCCGCGCAGATCGTGCTCGCCGGAGATCTCGGGCCCCGCGCACTCGTGCAGCGCCCCGATGCCCAGCGAGGCGGCATGGGCGCGGGCGGCGCGCTGGGCCTCGGTGCGCTGCCGCGGGGTGAGCGTGGCGTACGCGGCCTCCCGTACGGCGTGGTGAGCTTCGCCCGTCAACGGCGCACCGGGCTGGTAGCCCTCACGGGTGGTGATGTCGGGGACGAGGTCGAGCATGGCCGTGCTGACGAGCGCGGAGTGGACGTCGATCCGGGTCAGGTACAGCGGTCGCCCACCGCCTGCCTCGTCCAGCTCGGCGCGGCTGGGGTGCCGTTGCTCGGGCCAGGCGTGCGCGTCCCAGCCGGTGCCCAGCAGCACCGGGTCGCCGGGGCGGTCCTTCGCATACGCACGCACCTTGGCGAGCGCGTCGGCGAGCGTGGGCGCGCCGGACAGGTCGAGGCCGGTCAGTGCGAGGCCGGTCGCGGTTGTGTGCACATGGGCGTCGGTGAAGGCCGGTGTGACGAGCGCGCCGTCGAGGTGGACCACCTCGTCGACGCCGTCGGCGAAGGAGTCGGCAGCCCCCTCCGAGCCGATCCAGGCGATGCTGTCGCCCTCCACGACCATCGCGGTCGCGAACGGATCGGCGGGGCTGTGCACCTCGCCCCCGCGCAGCAGGAGGGTGCGGGCCCGTGAGGGGGTTGTGCTGTCGCTCATGGCACCAGTCTCCCGCTCCCCGGGCTCCCTCCTCGCACGGGGTCGGGGTGACGCCGCGGGGGGGGCAGCGCCGGGAGCGGGGCGGGCGCCTCAGATGCGGGGCGGGCGCGCCTCGTACGGGGTGGACAGCACGACGGTCGTACGGGTGGAGACCCCGGCGAGGCTGCGGATCCGGGCCAGCAGATGCTCCAGCTCGATGGGGGTGGCCACCCGCACCTTGAGGATGTAGTTCTCGTCCCCCGCCACGCTGTGGCAGGCCTCGATCTCCGGTACGTCCGCGAGCCGGTCCGCGATGTCGTCCGGGGCGCTGGGGTCGAACGGTTTGACGGAGATGAACGCCGTCATTGGCAGCCCGACCGCCTCGGCGTCCACCAGCGCGGCATAGCCGCGGATGACACCGCGCTGTTCGAGGCGGCGTACCCGCTGGTGCACGGCCGAGGTGGACAGGCCGGTGGCCTTGCCCAGGTCGGTGTAGCTCATCCGCCCGTCCTTGACGAGCAGTTCCACGATCTGACGGTCGAGTTCCTCCACAGCGGATCACGGTACTGCGCCCGCGCGCCGGGCGCAGCGAGAACGCTCCGGCACGAGCGGGCGGTGCGCCGCCGTGAGCGGGCGTCGGCCGCGAACGCACGGGCCCCGGGCATGTGACGAAGGCCACACATATGCACCCGCGTCCTCCCGCTCCGGGCGATTATGCGCCTGGCACGGCGGGAAGTGCTTGCTGTGGCCGGAGCCCAGTCGCCCGGCCGTTCCATCGAGGGGGATTACATGCGCACGACGAAGTCCGCCCACTCCGCTCGCCGGTACGACGAGACGCCCGAGAACCAAGCGGCCGCTTCCCCGGACGGCCAGGACGTCTCCACCGAGCTGACAGGACCGGTCGTTGAGGACGAGATGTACGAAGGTCTCCGCGTCAAGTGCCCCGAATGCCGCCAGGCGATCGCGGTGTTCACCCACGAGGAGAAACTGCCGCGCCACGGGCTGTGCGCCTCACCCTGGGACCCGTTCGGACTGACGGTGTGCCAGGGCTCGGGCCGGCCGGTGCGGGATGCCACACCCTGGGACAGCGAGACCCGTGAGCGCGCGGTCAGTGAACTGCTCACGCTGCCCGAGGGACTGGACTGGCGCACCCAGCCGTTCTCCCACGCGGGCCGCCCGGACCACCGCCCCGTCAGTGCCTGACACCACGTAACTGATTCACCACCGCAGCCAAGTCGCCGCTGCCCGCCGGTAATTCGGTTGTCCCGTTCGGCGGGCCCGGCCAAGGTGACCGTATGAAACGGTTGCTGGTGGTGGGGCTGCGGCGCGGGCTGGTGCTCGCCCGCTGGTGTGCCCGCGCGGGGTTCGAGGTGGCGGCGTTGTGCGATCCCGACGCCGAACTGCTGGCTGCGGCCTCCGCCGAGTTCCCCGCGGCGCGTACGGCGCGCAGTTGGCAGGAGCTGGTGACCGCCGATGTGGAGGCGGTCGTCCTGGCCCATGACTTCGACGTGCACGCCGAGCCCGCCATCGCCTTCCTCGGGCGGGGAGTGCACGTGCTGAGCGAGTGCGCCGCGTGCGTGACCGAGGCGGAGGGCAGGGCGCTGGTCGAGGCCGCCAAGAAGTCCTCGGCGAGCTACTCGTTCGCGGAGAACTACGTCGAGCACCCGCATGTGCGTACGGTCGCCGGGCTGGTCGCGGACGGCGAGATCGGCTCCGTCGAGCTGATCGAGTGCGACTATGTGCACGGCCTCGCTCCGCAGGACATCGTCGAGATGGTGGGCGACCCCGCCCACTGGCGCGGCCGGATCGCCCCCACCGCGTACTGCACCCACACTCTCTCCCCCGTGCTGGATGTGACCGGCGCCTGGCCCGTGGAAGTCACCGCGCACCCGGTGGCGCCGAGCGAGCGCCCGAGGGCGGTGGTGCTGGTGACCCGGCTGTCGACCGGGGCGCTGGCGCTCACCCGGCAGACGTTCCTCCAGGGCGAGCCGGACAGCCACTGGTCGTGGCTGTCGGTACGCGGCAGCCGGGGGCTCGCGGAGTCGCTGCGTGCGCCGGGCGAGGACGCCTGGTCCATACGGCTGCGCAACGAGCCCTGGGCGAACGGCGGTTCGCTGCGGGACGAGATACGCCGACCGCCGCGGACGACGCTGTACGGCGAAGTCGTGGATCCGATGGAGGCAGGCACCGCGCTGGTCGTCGAGGCGTTCCGGCGGACGGTGACCGAGGGGGCGCCGCCCCGGGTGCCGGTCCGGGCCGCGGTCGCCGCCTCCCTGGTCGGGGTGGCCGGCGCCCGCTCGCTGGCGGAGGGCTCCGTTCCGGTGCCGGTGCCGAAGGTGGCCGAGTGGTGAGACGTCGGTGGTCGGGCGGTGAGCCGCCCCATGGTCCGGCGCGGCCGTCGGGTGCGTTTTCGGCCGGGCGCCGGTGAGGAACAGCTGACCGGGTAACTCCGTACGGGCCCGCGTGGGATCCCGTACGGCTGGTGACCCGGGTGCCGAGGAGGCGTTATGGCTGCGAAAACGAGCACGAAGAGCAGGACGAGCAAAACGACCACCAAGCAGAACCAGCAGCAGGCTCTGGTACGGGAGCTGCTGAAACGGCATGGGACGACTTACGCGGAGGAAGCGGGCATCACGCTACGTGACACTCCGCAGCCGCTCTACCAGCTGCTGGTGCTGTCCCTGCTGCTGAGCGCACGGATTCGCGCGGACATCGCGGTGGCAAGCGCGCGGGCGCTGATCAAGGCGGGGATGAAGGATCCGAAGCGGATGATGGAGGCCACCTGGCAGCAGCGGGTCGACGCCCTCGGCGAGGGCGGCTACCGCCGCTACGACGAGCGCACCGCGACCCAGCTCGGCAAGGGCGCCGAGCTGCTGCTGGACCGGTGGGGCGGCGACCTGCGCAAACTGCGCAAGAGCGGCGATGTCGAGGGCGGTCTGCGCGAGGTGCCCGGCATCGGCCCCATGGGAGTGGCGATCTTCCTGCGGGAGGCCCAGGCGGTGTGGCCCGAGTACCAGCCCTATCTGGACGACAAGGCGCTGCAGGGCGCCGAGCGGCTGGGGCTGCCGAAGTCCTCCGAGAAGCTGGCCTCGATGGTGAAGAAGAACGAGCTGGCGCCGCTGGCGGCCGGGCTGGTGCGGGTGGCACTCAGCGCGGATGTGGCCAGGGACGTGTGGGACGCCGCCCGCAGCTGAGCCGGAGGATGCCTGCCGGGCCCCGGTGCGGGGCCCGGTGGCGGGCTACAGCTCGATCAGGGCCTGCACCGGCAGGTGGTCGCTCGGGTACTGGCCGTCGCGCTCGTAGGTGTTGATCGAGGCATGCCGGACGCGGACGCCGGGTGAGGCGAGGATCCAGTCGATGCGGTCGCCGTCGGGGACCAGCGGCCGGTAGCCGTGGAAGGTCCCGTACAGCTTGCTGCGGCTCTCGGCGGTGTCCCAGGTGTCGGTGAGCTTGCCGTCGGCCAGCAGCGTGTCGTAGACGGGGTTGCCGTGCGCCGGGACGTTGAAGTCACCCGTCACCAGGCGCGGAAGCTCCGGGTCGAGCCCGGCGAGGCGCTCGTTGACGAGGGCCACCGACCGCTCCCGCGAGGGCTGGCTCCGGTGGTCGAGGTGGGTGTTGAGGTGGTACAGCTCGCGCCCGGTTGCCAGATCGCGGAACCGCGCCCAGGTGACCATCCGGACGACGGTGTTGCCCCAGGTGGCGGAGCCGATGAGGGCGGGCTGGTCGGAGAGCCAGAAGTGGTCGTACTCGAGCGGCAGCAGCCGCCGGACGTCGTAGAAGATCGCCATGAACTCGTCCCGGCTGCCACCCGCGCGGCCGATGCCGAGCCAGTCGTACCGTTCCCGGCCAAGATCCGCCGCGATGTCCTTCAGCTGCGGATACAGCCCTTCCTGGGTGCCGATCAGATGCGGCCGCTCGCGGCGGAGCAGCGCCCGGGTGACGGACCGGCGCTCGGGCCAGCTGTGCGGCGGCGTGTCGGAGGCGAAGCGCAGGTTGAAGGTCATCGTGCGGAGCGCTGCCGTGCCCCCGGCTCTTAGCTGCTCGTCCGCAGGCGCGGGTTGGGCCGTGGCGGCGTGCGCGGTCGCGGCACGCGCCGCGAGGGGCAGCGCCAGGGCCGCCGCCGCGGCCGTACGGATGCCGCGGCGGCGGGTGAAGTGCGGTACGGCTGCGGACATATGGCGCCTCCAGCTGTGGGCGGTACGCGATGTCCGGGAGATTCTCAGACCGCCGGGTGAGGGGGAAGTAGCCGGTACGCGTACGAGACGCGAACGCGATCCGCAGCCGCTCAGCACTCCGCGCTCCTGGCTCAGCCCTTGCTCTCCGGGCCCGCCAAGTGCCGGGCGACCACCATGCGCTGGATCTGGTTGGTGCCCTCCACGATCTGCAGGACCTTGGCCTCACGCATGTACCGCTCGACGGGGAAGTCCGTCGTATAGCCGTACCCGCCCAGGAGTTGCACCGCGTCCGTGGTGACGCGCATGGCGGTGTCCGTGCAGAACAGCTTGGCCATCGCCGCCTGCTGGGCGAACGGCTGCCCCGCGTCGCGCCGCCGGGCCGCCGCCAGATAGAGGGCGCGCCCGGCCTCGATCTGGGTGGCCATGTCGGCGAGCATGAAGCGCAGCCCCTGGAAGTCCGCGAGGGGGCGGCCGAACTGCTCGCGTTCCGCCGTATAGGCCAGCGCCTCGTCCAGCGCGGCCTGCGCGACACCGATGGCGCAGGCCGCGATGCCCAGCCGGCCCGAGTCGAGGGAGGAGAGGGCGACGGTGAAGCCCTGGCCCTCGTCTCCGAGTCTGCGGCTGTCGGGCACGCCGACCCCGTCGAAGTGGAGCTGCGCCGTAGGCGATCCGTTCAGCCCCATCTTGTGCTCGGGCGGCGCGGCGCTCAGCCCCTCGGTGTCGGCGGGGACGAGGAACGCGGTGATGCCGCACGGCCCCTCCTCGCCGGTGCGGGCGAGCACGGTGTAGAAGTCGG
This sequence comes from Streptomyces sp. CA-250714, assembly GCF_050936705.1. NCBI lineage: Bacteria > Bacillati > Actinomycetota > Actinomycetes > Kitasatosporales > Streptomycetaceae > Streptomyces > Streptomyces sp. CA-250714. The sequence continues at coordinate 963,631 of NZ_JBNJMI010000002.1, forward strand.
CGACGCCGCCGTGGGTGGTCCACGCCTTGGTGCCGTTCAGCGTCCACATGTCTCCGTCGCGGACGGCTCGGGTGCGCATCGAGGCGGCGTCGGAGCCGGAGGAGGGTTCGGAGAGGCAGTAGGCGCCGAGCAGGCCGCCGCCGAGCATGTCGGGCAGCCACTCGGTGCGCTGTTCCTTGCTGCCGAAGTGGGCCAGTCCATGGCAGGCGAGGGAGTGCACGCTGGTGCCGAGCCCCACGGTGAGGCGTGCCGCGGCCAGTTCCTCGAGGACCTGGAGATAGACCTGGTAGGGCTGGCCGCCACCGCCGTACTCCTCCGGGTAGGGCAGGCCCAGGAGCCCTGCCTCGGAGAGCAGCCGGAAGGTCTCGCGGGGAAAGACGCCCGCGGCCTCCTGTTCGGCCGCCACCGGCTTGATCTCCCGCTGCACCAGATCGCGGACGAGGCCCAACAGGTCGCGTGCCTCGTCGGTGGGCAGTTCACGTTCCACCGGCTGCGGACCGTCCTTAGGCATGGCGCGCTCTCCTTCGGGTCAGGACTGCGGCGACGGCGCCGGGGTGTGGCGGGTCGCCGAGGGACACCGGCCCGTGGGCGGACCGGGGGTGCCGCTGCCCCTGCCGTGATACTGCACCGTCGGGTCGCGAGGGTGGCTGACCAGCGGCTGCGGCGAGTTGGAGTATGCCCGATCGAGCGTGGCGCGTCACCGGTGAGCGGGGTTGAACCGAAGTGATCGGGGCCGCTTGGCAGAGCGGTGCCCAGCAACAACGAGATTGGTCCGAACCATTGACGTACTGGTCTAGTCCTCCTACATTCCCGGGACGTACGACCGGCACCACACCCCCCGCACCCCACACGCGAGGTGACCATGCTCGGATCGGACAGAAGACACCACTCCCGCCCCTCCAGACGCCCCCGCCCGACCCGCCGCCGCGGCCTCTTCGGCCTCCTGGGCGCACTGTGCGCGGCGGCCCTCGCCGCGACGCTGCTCGCGTCCAACGCGTCGGCCGGGACGGACGTGCGACAGAAACCGGCCGCGAAATCGCGTGCTGCTGCAGGCAAGACGGTCGGATACTTCACCAACTGGGGCGTCTACCAGCGCAATTACCACGTCAAGAACATCGAGACCTCGGGCTCGGCCGACAAACTCACCCACATCAACTACGCCTTCGGCAACGTCCAGGGCGGCAAGTGCACCGTCGGCGACAGCTACGCCGACTACGAGAAGGCGTACACCGCCGACCAGAGCGTGGACGGCAAGGCCGACACCTGGGACCAGCCGCTGCGCGGCAACTTCAACCAGCTGCTGAAGCTCAAGCAGAAGCATCCGAATCTGAAGGTGCTCTGGTCGTTCGGCGGCTGGACCTGGTCCGGCGGCTTCGGTGAGGCGGCCAAGAACCCGGAGGCCTTCGCCGAGTCCTGCTACAACCTGCTCAACGACTCCCGCTGGAAGGGGCTGTTCGACGGCATAGACATCGACTGGGAGTATCCGAACGCCTGCGGCCTCAGCTGTGACACCAGCGGTCGGGACGCCTTCGCGAAGATGATGAAGGCGCTGCGTGGCAAGTTCGGCGACAAGCTGGTCACCGCGGCGATCACCGCCGACGCCTCCAAGGGCGGAAAGATGGAGGCCACCGACTACAAGGCGGCAGCCGAGTACGTCGACTGGTACCTGCCGATGACGTACGACTACTTCGGCGCCTGGGACAGGGAGGGGCCGACCGCGCCGCACTCACCCCTGAACAAGTACGAGGGCATCCCCAAGGAGGGCTTCAACACCCAGGAGTCCATCGCCAAGCTCAAGCTGATGGGCGTCCCCAACGACAAAATGCTGCTCGGCATCGGGTTCTACGGCCGTGGCTGGAGCGGGGTGACGCAGTCGGAGCCCGGCGGCAAGGCGACGGGTCCGGCACCCGGCAAGTACGAGCAGGGCATCGAGGACTACAAGGAGCTCAAGACCCGCTGCCCCGCCACCGGCAAGGTCGGCGGCACCGCCTACGCACACTGCGGCAACCAGTGGTGGAGCTACGACACCCCGGAGACGATCGGCACCAAGAGTGACTGGGCCACCCAACAGGGCCTCGGCGGCACCTTCTTCTGGGAGCTGAGCGGTGACACCCCGAACGGAGAGCTGATCAAGTCCATCCGGTAGGACAGAAGGTGCTCGGCGCATCGCATTGAGGCCCCGCGGTGACGTACCGCGGGGCCTCGGCCGCGTCCGCGTCGTCAGCGGCGACGGACCGTGGGGCCGCGTCCGCGTCGTCAGCGGCGCACCCGTCCGCCCCCGCGTGCCCGCTCCAGCGCGCCGACGCCGACCGCCGCGAGGGCGACCTGGATGAGCAGCTCGATCCAGTCGAACCCCCTGGTGTCCGCGACACCCACGGCATCCGCGATACCGGTGCCGATGAGGGCGGCGACGATGCCGACCACGATCGTCCACAGCAGCCCCACCTGCTGCCTGCCCGGCAGCACCAGCCGACCGAGCGCACCGATGATGACACCGACCACGAGCGCGCTGATGAGACCCGATATGTCCATGGTTTCCCTCTCAGCCCGAAGGACGCTCTGCTGCCGACGAGTGTCCAGAAATGCGGGAGATATGCGCATGCCCGGGGCGTGACGCGGGGACCGGCTCGGCCGGGGGCGTTGTCAGAGGCGGCTGAGACACTCCGAACATGGACGAAACGGGGGTTCGGCAGGCACTGCGGGAGACACCCGCCGGGAGCCGTACGACGCCTGCCGCAGGCCGGTGGGCGCTGGTCCCGGCGGACGGTGACCGGGTGCGGGTGTGCCCGCTCGACGCACAGGGCCGGCCGGCGGGCCCGGTCCGTACGGAGGAGTCGGCGGCAGCTGCCGTACGGGCGCGGCCGGGGACGGTCCGCTGGGTGTGGCGTGCCACGCCGCAGATCCAGCCCGCGCTGCTGGCCTCCGGGGTGCGGGCGGAGCGGTGCTACGACGTGGAGGCGGCGGAGGCCCTGCTGCTGGGCCACGAGGGCAGAGCCGGCGAGCCCCGCTCGCTGCCCGCGGCCTGGGCGCGGCTGCACGGGCGGCCGGTGCCCCCGGACCGGCAGCCGGCCCCGCGGGAGACGGATCCGCAGCCCTCGCTGTTCGAGGCGGGACCGGTGCCGCTGCCGGAGGGGGTGGATCCGCTGGAGGCGCTGCTGGAGGTGTACGCGGAGCAGCTCGAGCGCACCACGCGGACCGAGTATCCGGACCGGATGCGGCTGCTGCTGGCCGGGGAGTCGGCGGGCACCCTGGTGGCCGGGGAGATGACGCACGCGGGCGTGCCCTGGAGCGCGGAGATCCACCGGGAGCTGCTCGACGAGCTGCTGGGCGAACGGTATGCGGGCAGCGGGCTGCCCCGACGCCTGGTGGAGCTGGAGGAGGAGATCTCACAGGCGTTCGGACCCGGCGTACGGGTGCGGCCCGACCTGGCCGCGGACGTACTGCAGGCCTTCGCCCGCGCCGGTGTCCGGCTGGGCTCCACCCGGGCCTGGGAGCTGCGGAAGGTCGACCACCCCGCGGTCGAACCGCTGCTGCGCTACAAGAAGCTGTACCGGCTCTACACCGCGCACGGCTGGAGCTGGCTGCGGTCCTGGGTGCGGGACGGGCGCTTCCGCGCCGAGTACGTGCCCGGCGGTGCGGCCTCCGGCCGGTGGACGACCAACGGGGGCGGCGCCTTGCAGATCCCGAAGGTGGTGCGCCGGGCCGTGGTCGCCGACCCGGGGTGGCGGCTGGTGGTGGCGGACGCCGACCAGATGGAGCCGCGCGTGCTGGCGGCCGTCTCGCGGGATCCGGGCCTGATGGCGGTGGCGAGCGGCGAGCGGGATCTGTACACCGCGCTGTCGGAGCGGGCTTTCTCGGGCGACCGTGACCAGGCCAAGCTGGCGCTGCTCGGCGCGATCTACGGCCAGACCAGCGGTGATGGGCTGAAGAACCTGGCGGCGCTGCGAAGACGGTTCCCCGCTGCCGTCGGCTATGTGGACGAGGCGGCCCGCGCGGGCGAGGAGGGCCGCCTGGTCCGTACCCATCTGGGCCGGACCTGCCCTCCCCTGGGCCACGGTGACGGCAGCGGGGAGGACGGGGGCGGTACGGGGCCTGAGGCCGGTGAGGGTGCGGGCACCGGCGGCGAACCGGAGGGTGCGGCCGGTGGCGGGCCGGGCGCCGCGCGGGCACGGGGCCGCTTCACCAGGAACTTCGTGGTGCAGGGCAGCGCCGCCGACTGGGCGGTGCTGATGCTGGCCGCACTGCGGCAGCGGCTCGCGCACCTCGCCGCTGAGCTGGTGTTCTTCCAGCACGACGAGGTCATCGTGCATTGCCCCGCCGAGGAGGCGGACGAGGTACGGGAGGCGATCACCGCGGCCGGCGAGCAGGCCGCCGTCGCCGCGTTCGGGCCGACGCCCGTGCGGTTCACCTTCACCACGGCCGTAGTGGAGTGCTACGCCGACGCGAAGTGAGGCACCCGGGCCGGGGACGGGCAGCGCCCGCCCCGACGGCGAACGGTCCGGGCATGGCCGCCGTACGTCCGGACGCCGTGCGTCGGACCTCGTGCATCGGGCCTCGTGCATCGGACGCCGTGCGTCGGCCGCCGTACGCCTGGCCGCGCCGTAGCCAGCCCGCCGTACGCCCGGCAGCGAGCGGTCCGGGGCGTGTCAGGAGACGATCGAGGGGGCAGTCGGGCCCGGACCCGCCAGGAAAGCTCCCGCCCGGAAGCTCCGAGAGGCCGAAAGGGATGAACATGACAGCTACGGCGCAGATCGGCGTCACCGGCTTGGCCGTCATGGGACGCAACCTCGCCCGTAACTTCGCCCGCAACGGCTACACCGTCGCACTGCACAACCGCACCGAGGCACGGACCCGGGAGCTGGTGGAACAGTTCGGCGACGAAGGGGACTTCGTGCCGGCCGGCACGGCCCGGGAGTTCGTGGCGGCCCTGAAAAAGCCGCGCTGCCTGGTGGTGATGGTGAAGGCGGGCGGCCCGACGGACGCGGTGATCGAGGAGTTCGCCGAGCTGATCGAGCCCGGCGACGTCATCGTCGACGGGGGCAACGCGCACTTCGAGGACACCCGCCGCCGGGAGGCCGCACTGCGGGAGCGCGGTATCCACTTCGTCGGCACCGGCATCTCCGGCGGCGAGGAGGGCGCCCTGCTGGGCCCGAGCATCATGCCGGGCGGCTCGGCCGAGTCGTACCGGGCGCTGGGCCCACTGCTGGAGCGGATCGCCGCCCGCGCCCCGGACGGCGCGCCGTGCACCGCGCACATGGGTCCGGACGGGGCAGGTCACTTCGTGAAGATGGTGCACAACGGCATCGAGTACGCGGACATGCAGCTCATCGCGGAGGCGTACGACCTGCTGCGGAACGTCACGGGACTGGCGCCCGCCGAGATCGCGGACGTCTTCCGGAGCTGGAACGAGGGCCGGCTGGACTCCTACCTCATCGAGATCACCGCGCAGGTCCTCACCCACACCGACGCGGACACCGGCCGGCCGTTCGTCGACATCGTGGCGGACCGTGCCGAGCAGAAGGGCACCGGCCGGTGGACCGTACAGACGGCACTGGATCTGGGGGTGCCGGTGCCGGGCATCGCGCAGGCGGTCTTCGCCCGCTCGCAGTCCGGCCACACACAGCTGCGCGAGGCGGCGGCATCGCTGCCGGGCCCGTATGCGAGCGAGGGCAGTGGCGCGCGGCAGGCACGGCTGTCGGAGGCGGAGCTCGCCCGCTTCGCCGAGCAGGTCGAGCAGTCGCTGTACGCCTCCAAGGTCATCTCCTATGCGCAGGGCTGGGACATGATCCGCGCGGGCAGCGCGGAGTACGGCTGGGACATCGATCTGTCGTCCGTCGCCGCGATCTGGCGTGCGGGCTGCATCATCCGCGCGGCGTTCCTCGACCGCATCCGGGCGGCCTTCGCCGAACGTCCCGGCCTGCCCACGCTGTTGGCCGATCCGGAGTTCGCGCGGGAGCTCGGCGAGGCGCAGAGCCCCTGGCGGGACACCGTCGCCACTGCGGCCCGGCACGGGGTGCCGGTGCCCGGCATGTCGGGGGCTCTCGCCTACTACGACGGGCTGCGGGCCGACCGCCTCCCCGCCGCGCTCACCCAGTCCCAGCGCGACTACTTCGGCGCCCACACCTATCAACGCACCGACCGTGAGGGCACGTTCCATACCCGCTGGGGCGGCGACCGTACGGAGGTCCGTACGGACTAGTTCCGCGTCTTTGAGGGCTCCCGCGTCTTTGAGGGCTCCCTCTCGTTCCGGCGGCACCCCGCCGTGGGGGGTTTGGCGGTGCCCGTGTGCCGCTGCGTCGTGGCTGGGCGCGCTCGCCTCGAAGCAAGCGATGCGCCCGCGAGAGGCGCAGAGGAAGGGGCCCGCGCCCCTTGCGGGGCACTCCGTAACAGCAGCGTCGCGGGACCGTCCCCGGACGGTCCCCGGAGCACCCTCCCCCGCCGGTCCCCACGTCTTGATCAGCAGCACCGTTGAACAGAACCGAAGGCGAGGGGGACTTATGGCAACCGGATGCCGTGACTGCGCGACCTGCACCAAATCGGGGCTGGGCAAGCTCGTTCAGAAGACCGCGGTCGGAGTGATGTATCTGTGCACCGTGGGCATCGGCTACGTACTCAAGCGGGGACTGCGGCGCCACTGCCCCCAGTGCGGGCATCTGCTGTCCCGCCACGCACGGCGCGCGGACGGTTCGTTCCGCGACTGACCCCACTGGGCGGCCGCGACTGAGGCGACTGGCCGGCTCCGGGCGGTGAACTGCCCGTATAGCGAACGCGTATATACGGTCAACGGACCGTTTCCGGCCAACCCTTGATGCGGGTCCTGACAGCCGTTCCTCAGGGTGGCACTCTGCGACTGGCCGCCGCGCAACCCCACGAAAGTCGAGCGGCCGTTCCACTGGTTCCACCAGTTCAGCCTTGCTCTGCCTTGTTCTGCCGAGATCTGCCCGGACGGTCATCCGCCGCCCGGTCTTCCCGGCCGCACAACCCTGCGGCCTGCAGAAGGAGTCAGCATTGCGAAGATCTACCTCCCACAGAAGCTCCACCACCTCCCACAGACGTCGCCCCAGACGTCTCCCCCATCCGAAGGCGTCCGCCGGCATCGCGCTCGGCGCCGTCGCCGCACTGCTCTCGATAGCCGTCCAGACCGGCCCGGCCACGGCCGACGACCAGGGCCGCGGCACCGCCAAGGCGACCGCCGCCAAGGGAGCGGACTCCGGGGCCCTGCCCGCCGACCTCTCCCCCACCCAGCGCGCGGAACTGCTGCGGAAGGCCGACAGCAAGAAGGCCGCCACCGCCGAGAAGCTAGGCCTCGGCGCCAAGGAGAAGCTGGTCGTCCGCGATGTGCTCAAGGACCGCGACGGCACCGTGCACACCCGCTATGAGCGCACCTACGCCGGAATGCCGGTTCTCGGCGGTGATCTCGTCGTCGAGACCACCGGGAAGGGCCGCACCGAGGAGGTCGTACGGGCCTCGAAGCACGCGCTGAAGAACATCCCCGCCAAAGCGAGCGTGCGACCTGCCACGGCGGAACGGCAGGCGCTCAAGGCCGCCGACGCCGCGGGGTCGAAGAAGACGGACGCCGACCGCGAGCCCCGCAAGGTCGTCTGGCTGGCCCAGGGCAAGCCGACCCTCGCCTACGAGACGGTCGTCGGCGGGCTGCAGAAGGACGGCACGCCCAACGAGCTGCACGTCGTCACCGACGCCCGGTCCGGCAAGAAGCTCTTCCAGTGGCAGGGCGTCCACAACGGCATCGGCAACACCCAGTACAGCGGCCAGGTCACCCTGAGCACCGCCAAGTCGGGCTCGAACTTCACGCTGACCGACAACGACCGCGGCGGTCACAAGACCTACAACCTCAACCGCGGTACGTCCGGCACCGGTTCCCTCTTCACCCAGACCACCGACACCTGGGGCAACGGCAGCCCGTCCAACGCGGCCACCGCCGGTGCCGACGCCCACTACGGCGCTGCGGAGACCTGGGACTACTACAAGGAGGCGTTCGGCCGCTCCGGCATCCGCGGCGACGGCAAAGGGGCGTACTCCCGGGTCCACTACGGCAACAACTACGTCAACGCCTTCTGGAGCGACAGCTGCTTCTGCATGACCTACGGCGACGGCTCGGGCAATGCCAAACCGCTGACCTCGATGGACGTCGCGGCCCATGAGATGACCCACGGTCTCACCTCGGCCACGGCCGGTCTCATCTACAGCGGCGAGTCGGGCGGCCTGAACGAGGCGACGTCGGACATCCTCGCCACGGCGGTCGAGTTCCACTCCGCCAACTCCGCCGATCCGGGCGACTATCTGATCGGCGAGAAGATAGACATCCGCGGCAACGGCACCCCGCTGCGCTACCAGGACAAGCCCAGCCGGGACGGCGCCTCCAAGGACAACTGGTACGCGGGCATCGGCAACATCGACGTGCACTACTCGTCGGGCCCGGCCAACCACTGGTTCTATCTGCTGAGCGAGGGCAGTGGCGCCAAGGTCATCAACGGCGTCAGCTACGACTCGCCCACCGCTGACGGCCTCCCGGTCACCGGCATCGGCCGCGAGAAGGCAGCGCTGATCTGGTACAAGGCGCTGACCACCAAGTTCACCTCCACCACCAACTACGCCTCGGCTCGCACCGGGACCCTCGCGGTGGCCGGTGAGCTGTACGGCACCAGCAGCGCCGAGTACAAGGCGGTGGCGGACGCCTGGGCAGGCGTGGCTGTCGGCGCCCGTCCCGGCGGCGGCGACCCGGGCAACGGCAAGACCTTCGCCAACGACACCGACGTCGCCATCCCGGACTACCCCGGCGCGGCGGTCACCTCCAAGATCACCACCAGCGGGCTGACCGGGCGGGCCCCCACCAGCCTCCAGGTGGGCGTGAACATCGTGCACACCTACAGCGGTGATCTCCAGGTCGATCTGATCGGCCCGAGCGGCAAGTCCTACCGGCTGCACAGCGTGGCAGCCGACCCGACGCCGAACATCGACACCACCTACTCGGTCGATGCCTCGGCGGAGGACGCCAACGGTGTCTGGCAGCTGCGGGTCCAGGACAAGGGCCCGGCCGATACCGGCCACATCAACAGCTTCAAACTCACCTTCCCGTAGGCCCCGGCAGCACCCGCCCGGCGCACCCGGCGCCGGGCATCGAACCACCGACGGCGCGCCGTGCCGGAGCCACGACTCCGGCACGGCGTGCGGTAGCAGCGAGGACCGGCTCAGCTGACGCCGTGCTTCTGCAGCACCCGCTTCTGAGTGGCCGTCAGTTCGGTCGGGAAGTAGAGGTAGCAGACGCCCCCGGTGCCGCTGACGACCTTGCCTTCGGCGTTCTTGCGCTTGGTGCGCAGCCAAATATTTTCAAACTGCCGCCGCTTGTAGACGTGGCGGACCGAGGGGTTGTCCGGGGAGTTGGGGTCGTTGGCGATGACGTCGCCGGTCTTGGTGAAGCCGATGACGGTCATCAGATGCCCCGCGGTGCCGTAGCCGGCGCCGTCCAGTTCGGACTCGATGAAGGACTGCGAGGTGATCACCGGGATGCCCGCGGCGACGAGTTCCTCGGCGTCGGTGAGCGAGTTGAGCCGGGTGACGACCCCGTTCATGTCCCGGTATGTGCTGGCGTAGGCGCTGTTGAAGGGCCAGTTGCCGCAGCCCTCGTACTGGTAGTCGAAGGTGTAGCGCGCGGCGTGGCAGACCTGGGGGTCGGCGTAGTCGGGGTTCACCCAGGCGAGGTCCTCGGCGGTGGGCTTACGCCCCCAGTACTCGATGATCATCTGCGATGAGGTGGGGCTGCACCAGGCCTCGCCGCCGTTGTCGTACTCGGGGTACTGGCCCTTGTGGATCTCCTGCGAGTAGCGCGGCACCTTCAACTCGACCGCCCGCCCGAGGCCGGGCTCGGAAGCGGGGACCTCGAAGCGGTCCGGTACGTCGGAGCACATCACGCCGGCCCGCCAGACCGTGGGGGTGGCCTTGCTGCCGGGGGCGCGATAGAGGGTCAGCCGCAGCCGGTAGGACTTCAGCCGCAGCCCGCTGCCCAGGTCGTCGATGGCGAAGGTGTCGGTGGACACGGAGCTCTTGCCGTCCTTCTGGCCGTCGACGGAGGTGCGGCGCGGCACGTCGTCGCCGTCGCCGGACGTCCAGATGCCCATGGTGTACCAGGGCGTGCTCTTGCCGTCCGAGTAGGTGCCGCGCAGCTCGATCCTGATCCAGGTGCCCTTGGGCGTGTGGGCGTTCCAGGAGGCGATGGCCTCACCGGCCGGTACGGCGCTGGTGTGTACGGGCGAAGTCCAGGTGGCGTACTCCCAGCTGGCTTTCTTCCCGGTGTGCGGGTCCTTGTAGTCGGTGCTGCCCGCGGGGGTCGCCAGGACGATGCCGGGGCGTCCTCCCGAGTCGACGCGGGTTCCCTTGGCGGTGCCGGAGGCCCAGTCGCGCTGCGAGGCCCAGTTGTGGAACTCCACGTTTCCTGCCCTCCCCGGCCGGCCGGGCTTGGCCGGGCGGCCCGTGGTTCCACCCGACCGGGTGTCGGCTGCCAGGGCGGCGGGGACCGCGACTGCCGAGGCTGCCGCGGCGACGGCGGCGGCCAGGACGGTACGGCGATTGGCGGATCTGCTGGTCATGCGGAGTGCCCCCAGTCGTGGGTCGGTGCGGCGGTCGTCACAGATGGTGCGTGGTGTCGATCACAGGTTGGTGCGTGCTGTCGGTGTCACAGGTGGTGCGCGGCGCCGTGCGCGGCCGTACCCGGCGGTCGTACTCGGCCGTGCGGTTGTGCGGTCGTACCGGGCCGTACGCGGAAGCCAACTATTGCCGCTGAGCGAGGCGCGTGCCAGGGCTTCGGCCGCCCGGCATGCCGTCGTCATTGGCGCAGCCAGTGACGGAGCGTGGCCGGCGCGCGAAGGCCACCACCGCACACCCGTGCGACCCCGACGTACGCTGGGGAGATGCCCGCTCCACGCTCCCTCGAAGCACTTGCCGACCGGCTTGCCGCGCTGCCCGCCTCATGCGGCCCGGTGCGGCTGGTGGGCGTGGACGGGCACGCCGGGTCCGGCAAGACCACGCTGGCGCGGCAGCTCTCGGAGCTGCTCGGCGGTGCGCCGGTGCTGCACCTCGACGATCTGGCCTGCCATGAGGCGCTGTTCGACTGGACGGAGCGGCTCGCCGAGCAGGTGCTCGGGCCGCTGGAGCGCGGGGCCCCTGCACGCTACGTGGTGTACGACTGGGTGGCGCGTGCCCACAGCACGGAGGCCGTGCTGCCGCCCGCTCCGGTCATCCTCGTCGAGGGAGTGGGTGCGGGCCGGGCAGCTCTACGGCCTTATCTGGCTTGCCTGTTGTGGGCCGACATGGCGGCCGAGGCCGCATGGCAGCGCGGCCGACGGCGGGACGGTCCGGGTCAACACGGTTTCTGGGAGCGGTGGATTCCCGCGGAGCGCGCGCATTTCGCGGCCGACCCTTCGCGACCGTTCGCGGACTTCCTGGTGCGCGAAACGGGCAAGGGGCGTCCGGGGTACGAGATACGGGAGAGAGCTGAGGAGGCGCCGGACGCGGCGTTGAATATGACCCTCCGTATAACTCCTGGCAGTTGACAGCGGGCTGATGGCACTGTGTGCAACCGAGCGGCTTGACCATTGGCGCCGGACCGATTACGTTTCCAACAAGCGGTCTACGCAGGCCGTCTTCAGACGCGAAGCCCCCGGTTGTTCCCCCGTGACCGGGGGCTTCGTTCTGCCTCCACACAGTCAAGTGGAGGGAGACTCCTCCATTTTGCTCACTCTTAGTAAGAGTTTTGCGGAAGCCTTCCCCCCGCGCCTCTCCCGACACGCCCCCTGCCACCGGCTGTTCCACGACCTCGGAAGCCGTGTACGCCGCCCTTCGACAGCGCCCTGAGCACGGGTACGATGCGAAACAGCGTGGGAACCCCGGGTGATAACCGGCAGATACGGGGGACGTTTCGTGGGGGACGTGATGAACTTCGGCACGCAGGACCCCCAGGGCCTGCACGCCCCGGCCGAACTCGCCTGGCTTCGCGGGGTGGACGCGTACACCGTCGGCGGATACGCCCAGGCCGAGGAGGAGTTCCGCACAGCAGTGCGGCTCGATCCCGGAATGGCCGACGCCTGGCTGGGCCTGCACGCACTGCGCGCCGACACCGCGACCGCGCTGCTGCGGATGTACCACCACAGGGACCGCTTCGGTGAACAGCGCGCCCGGCACGGACGCACCCTCAACTCCTGGTACTGGCTCGGCTGGTGGGTGCAGCCGGTGCTCGAGTACGAACGTGATCTGCTGCTGGCGCACGCCTCCCACTGGCTGGACGGACGACACGTCGCCGAGCTCGACCGCGCCCTGGCCGGCTGTCCCCCGGTGGACACCGATCCGCAGGTGAGATTCCTGCACGCCTGCCGTGCCTATCTCGCCAAGGACTGGGAGGGACTGGTCGCCCACACCGAGCCGCTGGTCGACGACCCGCTGCTGGGCATCGAGGCGGGACTGTTCGCGGGCATGGCCCGGGTGCGGCTGGAGATGTACGGGCAGGCCGAGCCGCTGCTGGCCGCCGCACTGATGCGCTGCCGCAGCGAACAGCCGCAGCGCAAGGAGTTGCGCTACTGGCTGGCCCGCGCCCGCGAAGGCACCGGCCGCAGCGCGGCGGCACTCCCGCTGTACCGCGCCGTGCACCGTATCGACCCGACGTTCATGGACACGGCCGCGCGGCTGACGACCATCGCGGAGAGCGACGGCGTTGGTGGTACGGCGGAGGATCTGGCAGCCGCTGTCCTCTCGGGCGGTCTGGGCGGGCCGGACGGGCCGGTGGGGAACGGGCCCGAGCTCTTCGACAGGGGCCCCGAGGCGCCCGGCGACCCGGCCCAGCCCCCGGATCCGGCCGACCCGGCAGACAGCGCAGCCCCCACGGACGGCAGCGGCCCAGGCCGCCCCGGCGACGACACGGGCCCGCGGAGCGGCACCGACCCGCGGAACGGCACCGGGCGGCCGGACGACGCCGGGCGGCCGAGCGACGGCGGGCTCCACCAGGACCCGGGCAGGTCCTTCGATGGAGCACCGGACGCGGGGCAGCCCGGCGGCACCCAGGACGGTTCGGACGCGGGGCTGCGGGACGCGGCCGAGTCCGCCGACCCGGTGGTGGACCCGGAGGCCGACGGGCTGCGCCTGGAGGACTCCGGAGACCCCGCCGAGCCGGTCAGGGTGGACACCAGCGTGCTGCGGGAGCGCGCTGCCGCGGGCGGCGGGCGCGGCGGCGACGGCAGGCTGCCGACGGGCCCCTCCGATCCGGTGCTGCTGGCGCAGGCGCTGGAGGAGCTGGAGCGGATGGTCGGCCTGGAGCCGGTCAAGCGCCAAGTGCGGGCGCTGTCCGCGCAGTTGCACATGGCGCGGCTGCGGGCCGGGCAGGGGCTGCCCGTGCAGCCGCCGAAGCGGCACTTCGTCTTCTCCGGGCCCTCCGGCACCGGCAAGACCACGGTGGCCCGCATCCTTGGCCGGGCCTTCTACGCGCTGGGCCTGCTGGGCGGCGACCATCTGATCGAGGCGCAACGCGCCGATCTGGTGGGCGAGTTCCTGGGCCAGACAGCGGTCAAGGCCAACGAACTGATCGACTCGGCGCTCGGCGGGGTGCTGTTCGTCGACGAGGCGTACGCCCTCTCCAACTCCGGCTACACCAAGGGTGACGCGTACGGCGACGAGGCGTTGCAGGTGCTGCTCAAGCGCGCGGAGGACAACAGGGACCAGCTGGTGGTGATCCTGGCGGGCTACCCCGAGGGCATGGACCGGCTGCTGGCCGCCAACCCGGGCCTCTCGTCCCGCTTCACCACCCGGGTCGACTTCCCCAGCTACCGGCCGCTGGAGCTGACGGCGATCGGCGAGGTGCTGGCAGCCGACAACGGCGACGTATGGGACGAGGAGGCGCTGGAGGAGCTGCGCAGCATCAGCGGTCACGTCGTCGACCAGGGCTGGATCGACGAGCTGGGCAATGGCCGCTTCCTGCGCACCCTTTACGAGAAGAGCTGCGCCTACCGCGATCTGCGGCTGTCCGGCTACTCGGGCACCCCGACCCGCGACGACCTGGCGACGCTGCGGCTGCCCGACCTCATGCAGGCGTACGGGGAGGTGCTGTCGGGGCGGGGTCCTGACGGTCCTCGTCCTGGCCCGCTGCCGCCCCCGCTGGGCTGAGGCCGCCGCCCGTACCGCTCCGCCCGGTGCCGCCGGGGCCCGTCAGATGCCGGGCACCGGGCAGGGCACGCAGCCGCCGGGGCCCGGTCCCGGGGCTGCCGGACGGGGTGCCGGACCTGGTGGGAGCGCCTGTCGTCGCGGGCGCGTAGGGTGCCGCTCCGGTCCTGGCCAGGTCGGTGTGTGCGGGGTCGTGCACCTCGCCGACCAGCATCTCCAGCACGTCCTCCAGCGCCGCCACCCCCAGCACCCGTCCCGTGGCGTCGGCGACGGCGGCCAGATGCGAGGCGCCGGCCCGCATGGCGGTGAGCGCGTCGTCCAGCGGCAGTTCACCGCGGAGTGTCGTCATGGGCCGCCACAGCCGCTGCGGTACCGCACGGTCGGCCTCCTCCAGATCGAGCACGTCCTTGACGTGCAGATACCCCAGGAAGCCGCCGTCGTCGGCGCGCACCGGGAAGCGGGAGTAGCCAGTGCGTACGGTCAGCTCCTCCACCTGGCGCGGGGTGACGTCGGTGCCGACGGTGACCAGTTCGGTGCGGCCCAGCAGGACGTCGGTCAGCGGCCGGGAGCCCAGTTCCAAGGCGTCGGCCAGCCGCTCGTGTTCGTCGGGTTCGAGCAGGCCGGCCTGCCGGGAGTCCTCCACCAGCTGGTTGAGCTGTTCGCTGGTGAAGACCGCCGCCACCTCGTCCTTGGGCTCGACCCGGAAGAGCCGCAGGATGACGGTTGCGCACGCGCCCAGCGCCACGGTCACCGGGCGGGTCAGCCGCGCGAAGGCGACCAGTGCGGGGCCGAGCCACAGCGCGGTGCGCTCAGGAGCCGCCATGGCGAGGTTCTTGGGCACCATCTCGCCGACCACGAGGTGGAAGAAGACCACCACCGCCAGCGCGATCACATACCCGACCGGGTGCACCAGCGCCTGCGGCAGCCGTACGGCATGGAAAGCCGGCTCCAGCAGGTGCGCCAGCGTCGGTTCGGCGACAGCGCCCAGCGTCAGCGAGCAGACGGTGATGCCGAACTGTGCGGCCGCCATCATCTGCGGCAGCGTCTCCAGCCCGCGCAGCACCCGCCGGGCGCGTGCCGAGCCCTCGGCCGCGAGGGGTTCGATCTGGCTGCGGCGTACGGAGACGAGCGCGAACTCGGCACCGACGAAGAAGCCGTTGCCGAGCACCAGCAGCGCTGCGAACAGGAGTTGCAGGACGCTCATGACGCCGCCGCCTCCATGCTCCGCACCGGACGCGCGGAATCACTGCCGACGCGGTCCGGCAGCGCACCGGTCGCAGGGCCTTCCATCCGGTGCGGGGCCACGATGCGGACGCGCTCGGCGCGGTGGTGTGCCACGTGCCGTACCCGCAACTGCCACTCCTGGCCGCCCTCCCGCGCGCCCCCTCCGGCGCGGGCGAGCGGCACCCGAAGCCGCGCGGTGTCACCGGGCACGGGGATGCGGCCCAGCAGGTCGGCGACGAGCCCGGCCACCGTCTCGTACGGGCCCTCGGGCACCTCGAGGCCGATCCCGCGCAGCGCGCCCACCCGGCAGCTGCCGTCGGCCTCCCACGCCGGGCGGCCCTCCGGATCGGGCGGCGCCGGGGCCAGTTCGGGCAGTTCGTCGTAGAGCTGCCCGTCGTGCTCGTCCCGCACCTCGCCGACGATCTCCTCGACGATGTCCTCCAGCGTGACGACGCCCGCCGTGCCGCCGTACTCGTCCACGACGACGGCGATGGGCTGCTCGCTGCGCAGCCGCGCCAGCAGCGGCCGTACGGGAAGGGTCTGGGGGACGTGCAGCGCGGGCACGGCGATCCGGGCCGCCGGGGTGTGCAGCCGCTGGTGCGCGGGCACCGCGAGGGCGTCCTTGAGGTGCACCATGCCGACGACCTCGTCCAGCGTGTCCCGATAGACGGGGAAGCGGGAGAGGCCGGTGGCGCGGGTGAGGTTGAGGACGTCCTCCGCGGTGGCCAGGGCTTGCAGGGCACTGACCCGTACCCGGGGCGTCATCACATGCTGCGCCGTCAGCCCGCCCAGTGCCAGAGTGCGGACGAACAGGTCGGCGGTGTCCTGTTCGAGGGCGCCGGCGCGGGCCGAGTGATGGGCGAGGGAGACGAGTTCGCCGGGCGTGCGGGCCGAGGCCAGCTCCTCGGCGGGCGTCACGCCGAGGAGCCGCACCATGCGGTTGGCCGCCGCGTTCAAGCCCGCGATCACGGGGCGGAACGTCCGGGAGAAGAGGCGCTGCGGTCCTGCGACGAACCGGGCCACCGCCAGCGGCCTGGAGACCGCCCAGTTCTTGGGCACCAGTTCGCCGAGGACCATCTGGACGGCGGAGGCGGTCAGCATGCCGGTGCCGACAGCGACCCCGCCGACCGCACCCGGCGGTATCCCGGCCGCGGTCAGCGGCCCGTCGAGCAGCCGGGCCAGCGCGGGCTCGGCGAGCATGCCGGTGACCAGGGAGGTGAGGGTGATACCGAGCTGGGTGCCGGAGAGCTGGAAGGACAGTTCGGGCAGGGCCCGTACGACGGCGCGGGCCTTCCGGTCGCCTTCAGCGGCGGCACGTTCGGCCTCGGGTTTCTCGACGGTGACGAGCCCGAACTCCGCCGCGACGAAGAAGCCGTTGGCGAGAACGAGCAGGAACGCCACACCGAGCAGCACTAGCGGGAGGGTCATGCCGCGCCCCCACCAAGACGGGACGCGGCGCACGTACTACAGGACGATCCGTCCATCGCTGGAGGTGGTCACTCCTCGGTTCGCAGGTGCCCCCGCACAAGCGCGGGGCGGCTCATGCCGATGGGCACCAGAGTAGACATTCGGTCTCGTCCCGCGAAGACGCGCGGCACCGCGCCGGGGTTGCCGGCCGTGCCGGTGGGACCGCTACTGTCCGGCGTCGTCAGCGGCGCCGTGTCCGGCGTCGTCCGGCGCTCCATCCGAGGGGTCCCGCGGGGTGGTGCCCTTGTGGTCGACGAGAGCGCGCAGGGCACGGGCGTCGGCCAGCGCCTGCCGCTTGGCGATGCCCGGCTGGATGCCCATCGCGGGCAGGCTGGTGCCGTCGGCGAGGTCCAGTGAGACCCACGGGTCGCCGGGCCGCAGATGGACGGCGAGCACCTGCGCCCATTCGAGACGTCGCTTGGTCGTCAGGTTGACGACCGTCACCCCGTCCTCGTCCGCGGTCACCCGGGGGCGGCTCAACAGCACCAGTACGCCGGAGAAGAGCGCGGCGGTGAAGATGAAGCTCGCCCGCTCGCCGCCGCCCAGCTGAAGCATCAGCGAGACGACGGTGAGGGCGGCGAACACCGCGAGCCCGGCCGTCAGCAGCACCGCGCGGGTGCGGGCCGGCCGGAACGTGACGGGAAGCGCGGGAATCCCAGGGCTGTCGGTCATCGGCGTGCTCCGGTCGCGGGTCACAGACGGCAGGCGTGGATGCCCGTGGTGAGGATGGCGCGGGCACCCAGGTCGTAGAGGTCGTCCATGATCCGCTGTGCTTCGGTGGTGCGCACCATGGAACGGACGGCCACCCAGCCCTGGTCGTGCAGCGGGGAGATGGTCGGCGACTCCAGACCCGGGGTGAGGGCGACGGCCTGTTCCAGGTGCTCGGCGCGGATGTCGTAGTCCATCATCACGTAGCTGCGGGCCACCAGGACGCCCTGGAGGCGGCGGAGGAACTGCTGCACCTTGGGCCCCTCCGGTTCGGCGCCGGTGCGCCGGATGACGACGGCCTCGGACTGGAGGATCGGCCCTCCGACGATCTCCAGGCCCGCGTTGCGCAGCGAGGTGCCGGTCTCCACGACATCCGCGATGACCTGCGCGACGCCCAGTTCGATGGCCGTCTCCACGGCGCCGTCGAGGTGGACGACGGAGGCGTCGATGCCCTTGTCCGCCAAGTGCTTGGCGACGATGCCCTCGTAGGAGGTGGCGACCGTCAGCCCCGCCAGGTCGTCGAGCGAGTCGATGGTGCCGGGCTTGGCGGCGTAGCGGAAGGTGGAGCGGGCGAAACCGAGGGGGAGCACCTCCTCGGCCTGCGCCCCGGAGTCCAGCAGCAGATCGCGCCCCGTGATGCCGATGTCCAGCCGCCCGGAGCTGACGTAGATCGCGATGTCGCGGGGGCGCAGATAGAAGAACTCGACCTCGTTCTCCGGGTCCACCAGGACGAGTTCCTTGGTGGCCTTGCGCTGCTGGTACCCGGCCTCATGCAGCATCTCCCCGGCAGGGCCGGAGAGGGAACCCTTGTTGGGGACGGCGATGCGCAGCATGAGCTTCCTTTGTTCGTGAAGGGGATCGTGTTCGTGAAAGGGGGCGTGAGCGGGAAGAGCCGGGTGAGGCTCGAAGGTGCAGCTCGGAGGTACCGGCTCAGAGGTGAGCGTATACGTCGTCGAGGGAGAGGCCCTTGGCGGCCATCAGCACCTGGAGATGGTAGAGGAGCTGCGAGATCTCCTCGGCGGTGCGCTCGTCGCCCTCGTGCTCGGCGGCCATCCACACCTCGGCGGCCTCCTCCACGATCTTCTTGCCGATGGCGTGCACGCCCTGCGCGGCGAGCTCGGCGGTACGGGAGGTGCTGGGGTCGCCGGTTGCGGCCTTGTGTTGCAGCTCGGCGAAGAGCTGCTCAAACGTCTTGTTCGCCATGGTGACGCTCAGCCTACGCGGTACCGGGGGCCGCTCACCGCCAGGGCTCCGCGACCGTGCGCAGGGCAGCCGCCGTCGCCACGGCTGCCGTGACCGCCTCGTGCCCCTTGTCCTCGGTGGATCCCGGCAGCCCCGCACGGGCGATGGCCTGCTCCTCGTCGTCGCAGGTCAGGACGCCGAAACCAATCGGCACTCCGGTGCGGACCGATACTTCGGTGAGGCCCTGGGTGACGCCCTGGCAGACGTAGTCGAAGTGCGGGGTGCCGCCCCGGATCACGACGCCGAGCGCCACGATCGCGTCGTATCCGCGGTCGGCGAGGACCTTGGCGACGACGGGCAGCTCGAAGCTGCCGGGGACGCGCAGCAGGGTGGGCTCGTCGATGCCCAGTTCGCGCAGCGCCCGCAGGGCGCCGTCGACGAGGCCGTCCATGACCTGCTGGTGCCACTGCGCGGCGATCACGGCCACACGCAGGTCCTGGCAGTTCTTGACGGTCAGTTCGGGTGCGCCCTTGCCGCTCACGGTGCTCCTCGTGCTCTCAGTGTGTGCTGGTGCTGTCGGTGATGCTTGTTCGGGGGACGGTCGGTGCTTACTGCGATCCGCAGGGCGAGGTGCGCTCGGCGTCCAGCCAGGGCAGGTCGTGGCCCATGCGGTCGCGCTTGGTGCGCAGATAGCGCAGGTTGTGCTCGCCCGCCTGCACGGGCATCGGCTCCCGGCCGGTGACGCGCAGCCCGTGCCGCACCATCGCTGCGGTCTTCTCCGGGTTGTTCGTCATCAGCCGCATGGACCTGACGCCCAGGTCGGTGAGGATCTGCGCGGCGGCCGCGTAGTCCCGCGCGTCGGCGGGGAGGCCGAGTTCGAGGTTGGCGTCGAGGGTGTCGCGGCCGCGCTCCTGCAGCTCGTAGGCGCGCAGCTTGGACAGCAGCCCGATCCCCCGGCCCTCGTGTCCGCGCAGATAGAGCACGATGCCCCGGCCCTCCTGCTGGACCCGCTCCAGGGACGCCTCCAGTTGGGGCCCGCAGTCGCACCGCAGGGAGCCGAAGACATCACCGGTGAGGCACTCGGAATGCACTCGTACGAGGACATCGTCGCCGCCCGAGAGGTCCTCCGGGCCGGTGATGTCGCCGGTGACCAGGGCGATGTGCTCCACGCCGTCGACAATGGAGCGGTAGCCGTAGGCGCGGAACTCGCCGTGCCGGGTGGGCAGCCGGGTCGCCGCCTCCCGGCGCACGGTGGGCTCGGCGGAGCGGCGGTAGGCGATCAGGTCCTCGATGGAGATGATCCGCAGCCCGTGCTTGCGTGCGAACGGCACCAGCTCGGGCAGCCGCAGCATGGTGCCGTCCTCGCCCGCGATCTCCACGATGGCGGCAGCGGGCCGCAGCCCGGCCAGCCGCGCCAGGTCGACGCCCGCCTCGGTGTGCCCGGCGCGGACGAGCACCCCGCCGGGCTTGGCGCGCAGCGGGAAGGCGTGCCCGGGGCGGACGAAGTCCGCAGGGCTGGTGTCGGGGTCGGCGAGCAGCCGGATGGTGGCGGCCCGGTCGGCCGCCGAGATGCCGGTGGTGACGCCGTGCGCGCCGGTCGCGTCCACGGAGACGGTGAACGCGGTGCCCATGGACTCGGTGTTCTCGGCGACCATCTGCGGCAGCGCCAGCCGGTCCAGGTCGGCCCCCTCCATGGGGGTGCAGATCAGGCCGCGGCACTCGCTCATCATGAAGGCGACGAGTTCGGGGGTGACCAGCTCGGCGGCCATCACCAGGTCGCCCTCGTTCTCCCGGCTCTCGTCGTCGACGACCACGACAGGGCGGCCCTCGGCGATGTCGCGGATCGCCTCCTCGACGGGGTCCAGCGCGAGCGCGAACGCCGCGTCGGCCTCCGCCGGTTCCTCCGGGAGTCGCGGGGCGGGCGGCGCGTCGTACCAGTTCGGCAGCGCGGTCATGGGCGTGCTCCTTCCTTGGTGGTGCGCTCGGGTGGCGTGCTCCGCGTCCACAGCGCGGCTCCGGCTGCCGTTCACAGGGCGGCTCCCGCGGAGTGCAGCGCGGGCTCCGTGCGGGCGGCGGCCAGGGCGCGGGCGTCCA
Source organism: Streptomyces sp. CA-250714 (assembly GCF_050936705.1). Lineage (NCBI taxonomy): Bacteria > Bacillati > Actinomycetota > Actinomycetes > Kitasatosporales > Streptomycetaceae > Streptomyces > Streptomyces sp. CA-250714. The sequence goes on from NZ_JBNJMI010000002.1 coordinate 984,466, forward strand.
CGCGGGAGCGCAGCCACCAGGCACGCAGGCCCCACAGGACGAGGCCGAGGTAGACGACGTAGACCAGACCGGAGAAGGCCAGTCCGCTGCTGAAGGCGAGCGGCACCCCGACCACGTCCACCAGCAGCCAGGCGAACCAGAACTCGACCAGTCCGCGGGCCTGCGCGACCATCGCCGCCAGCGTGCCGACGAAGATGTAGGCGTCCGCCCAAGGGCTCCATGAGAGGGACGGGACGAGGGTGAAGAGGGTGCCGACGGCGGCGGTGCCCAGCACGGTGCCGAGCGCCAGCAGGCCGCGTTCGCGCCAGGTCGCGAACCGTACGGCGATGGATCCGTCCTGCGCCTGCTGGTTGCCGCGCCGCCACTGCCGCCAGCCCCACAGCGCCACCCCGATGACCAGGAGCTGCTTGCCGACGCCGCCCGCCAGCTGGGCGGAGGCGAAAGCGCTGACGAGTATCAGTCCGGACAGCAACTGCGCGGGCCAGGTGCCTATGGAGCGCCGCCAGCCCAGCGCCAGGCCGAGCAACCCCATGATGTTGCCGAGCATGTCGGACCAGATGACGTGCTGGCCGAAGGCGGCGAATGCCTCCTGGTTCAACCAGTGGAGACCGCTCATCGGGTTGCCTCGCTGTGCTGGATGCTCTGCTGGACGAGGCCCGGTGCGGAAGCGCCCAGCAGTCGCTCGACGTACTTGGCGAGGACGTCGACCTCCAGGTTGACCGGGTCGCCCGGCTGCTTGGTGCCGAGGGTGGTGAGCGCGAGGGTGGTGGGGATGAGGGAGACGGTGAAGTGGTCGTCGGTGGCCTCCACGACCGTGAGGCTGATGCCGTCGACGGTGATGGAGCCCTTCTCGACCAGGTACCGGCCCAGTCCTTCGGGCAGCCCGATCGTGATGTCCGTACCGCTGTCGGCTTCGTGACGCGCCGTGATGGTGCCGGTGCCGTCGACGTGGCCCTGGACGAGGTGGCCGTCGAGCCGGCCGCCGAGCGCCATGGGGCGTTCCAGATTGACGGGCGAGCCCACGGTGAGCGCCCCGAGGCTGGAGCGGTGCAGGGTCTCGGCCATGACGTCGGCGGTGAACTCGCCGTCACTCGTCTCGACGACGGTCAGGCACACGCCGTTGACGGCGATCGAGTCGCCGTGCCGCACGTCGGCGGTGACGCGCGGTCCGCGCAGCCGCAGCCGGGCGGAGGCGCCCTGGTCCTCGACGGCGACGACCTCGCCCAGCTCTTCCACGATTCCGGTGAACACTCAGGACTCCTCGGACTGTTCGGACTGCTCGGTCTGTTCGGCGGTGGCGGTGGTGACGGCGGCGGCCGAGCGGGCCGTCTGCGGCGCCGTACTGCCGACGGCGGTGATCCGCAGGTCGGGGCCGAGCCGCACGGTGTCGCTCACCGTGAGCCGCAACGCCTGCGCGATGGTGCTGATTCCGGCCTCTCCCAGCGCGGGTCGCCCGGCGCCCAGCAGCACGGGCGCGATGTAGCCGACCACCCGGTCGACCAGCCCGGCGGCGACGAAGGAGCCGGCCAGGGTGGCGCCGCCCTCCAGCAGCACGGCGCGCACATCGCGGGTCTGCAAGGCGGTCAGCAGCGCATCGAGGTCGAGCCCGGTTCCCCCAGCGGCGCGGGGCAGCCGCAGCACCTCTGCCGGGCTCGCGCCGGCGGCGGCCTCGAGCGCGGCGGTGTCCGCGTCCTGGGCGACGGCGATCAGGGTGGGTGCCACCTCGTCGAGGACCCGCGCCCCCGCCCTGACGACGGTCGCCTCGGTGTCGACGACGACCCGGAGCGGCTGCACGGCGCCGGGTACGTCGCGGACGGCCAGATGCGGGTCGTCGGCGCGGGCTGTGCCGGAGCCGACGAGGACGGCGTCGGACTCGGCGCGCAGCCGGTGCACATCGGCGCGGGCCTCGACGGAGGTGATCCAGCGGCTGGAGCCGTCGGCGGCCGCGGTGCGGCCGTCGAGCGTGGCGGCGTACTTCCAGGTCACGTACGGGCGGCCGTGCAGTACGGAGGTCAGCCAGGCGGCATTGCCGGCGGCGGCCTCGTCGGCCAGCAGGCCCCCCTCGACGTCGATGCCGGCCGCGGCGAGCGTCAGCGCTCCGCCCGCGGCGCCCGGGCTGGGATCGGAGACGGCGTAGACGACGCGGGAGATGCCCGCGTCGATGAGCGCCTGCGAGCAGGGGCCGGTGCGTCCGGTGTGGTCGCAGGGTTCGAGAGTGATGACGGCGGTGCCCCCGCGGGCGTCCTCGCCCGCTTCGGCGAGCGCGTGGACCTCGGCGTGCGGGCCGCCGGCACGCTGGTGCCAGCCCTCGCCTACGGTGCGGCCCGCCTGGTCGAGGACGACGCAGCCGACGACGGGGTTGGGGCTGGTGGAGCCGAGTCCCCGCGCGGCAAGAGCGATGGCACGGCGCATCGCGTCGCGCTCCGCCTGCGGCGCGTACGGCGCTTGGGGGTGGGGGGCCACCGGGTCCTCCTGCCTCTTCGGGCACGGACTCCGGGGCTGCTACGGGACTTGGACGGACGCGCGTCCGGGAACGACCACCAGAATGGGAGGGGCCCGCTCCGGTTTCTGCTTCGCTCCGGAACGGGACCGCCAACTGTGGCGGTGCACCGGTTGCGGCCCGCCGCGCACTGCCTCCCATCCGGACTTTAACCGTCGGTCCAGGAATCTCACCTGGTCAACCGACCGCTGGCTGCGGCCGGGTCGCGGACTGTAACCGCCGGTTCGGACTTTCACCGACCCCGGAGTGCGCTGACGTCACTGGTACTCCACCAGTCTGCCACGCGGGGACGGTGGCCATGCGAGCGGATGCTGTGTGGTGACTCACAGCAGCCACGGGACACTACTCGTGTCCGCTGCTGGTGCGGGCGTTCGAGCCGTACACGATCGGGGCACGATCTGCGCGGGTCCGCACCCACGGCCGTGGGTGCGCCTACGGACTCTTTGGGGGCGCGAGGGTGCGGCAGGGAGACGAGATGCGGACGGGCGACAGCGGGCCTGAGCCGGATGCGGGGCCGGGGGCGGCGCCGGGTGCGGTGCCGGACCCGGCGGCTGGGGCGGTGCCGCATACGGGGACGGAGGTCGGCCCGCCCGGACGTGCGCCGGGACGCGTGGGCGACGGGCCTCGGCGCCCGGCCCGGCCCGTGCGGGCGGCGCGGGTGGCGGTCTCCGTAGTCTTCGCGGTGCACGGGATGGCGAGCGGTACGTTCGCCACCCGGATCCCCTGGCTACGGGAACATCTGAGCCTGAGCCCCGGCTGGCTCGGGCTCGCGCTGGTGTTCATGACGGCCGGAGCCTCCGCCGCCATGCCGCTCTCGGCGCGGCTGGCACACCGCTACGGACCACGGCGTGCGCTGGCCGCGGTCTCGCTGGCCTGCTGCGCGGGGCTGGCGCTGCCACCCCTCGCTCCTGCCCTGGGGTGGCTGTGCCTGGCGCTGTTCGTGTACGGCTGCGGGCTCGGCCTGATGGACGTCGCGATGAACGCCCAGGGAGTACGGGTCGAGGCGGCGTACGGGCGCTCGGTGATGTCCGCGCTGCACGGCTTGTGGAGCGTGGGGACGCTGCTGGGCGGCGCGGGGGGCGTGGTGGCGGCGCATGCCGGGCTGGACGCGCGGGTGCACCTGGGGGTGGCGGCCCCGCTGCTGGCCGTGGTCGCGGTGGCCGCGGCCCGATGGACGCCTGGGGAGGAGCAGCGCGCCGAGCGCCCCGGCGCTGCGGCCGAGCCGTCGGGCGCCCGGGACGAAGGGGAGGCCCCGCCCCGTTTCGCGCTGCCCTCGCGCGGGGTGCTGGCGATCGGCCTGCTCGGCTTCTGCGCGGTGTTCGCCGAGGGCGCCTCGATGGACTGGTCCGGCATCTATCTGGCCGATGTGACCGGCGCCGAGCCCGGTCTCGCCGCCGCCGCGTACACGGCGTTCGCCTGCACGATGGCGCTCGCCCGGCTGTCGGGCGACGCCGTGGTGCGACGGTTCGGCCCGGTGGCGACGGTACGGGCGGGCGGCGTGCTCGCGGCGGCGGGTGCCGCGCTGGTGGTCGCCGCCCGGACGCCGCCCGCCGCCGTCGTGGGGTTCGCGCTGATCGGGGTGGGGATCGCGGTGGTGGTCCCGCTGTGCTTCGCCGCGGCGGGGCGTACGGCTGCGGGTGCGCCGGGGCAGGCCATCGCGGGCGTCGCCACCCTCGCGTACGCATCGGGCCTCGCGGCCCCCGCGGCGGTGGGGTGGATCGCCGAGTCGACCTCGCTCTCGGTTTCCTTCGGCGTCGTCACCGCGCTGCTGCTGGGGCTGGTCGGCGGAGCGCGAGTGCTCCGCACCTGAGGGCCGCCGCTTTGGTTGGCCCCTCGCGTTTTGCCGCCGTTGGGGCTTCGCCGAGTACCCGGGTGCGGGCACGTCGTGGCCGCTCGCGCAGTTCCCCGCGCCCCTGAGGGGCACCCCCACCGTCACGGCGCACCCTCCTTCCGCCGCCCCTGCAGGGCGACCCCCTCACCATCACGGCGAACCCTCCTTTCCGCCGCGACGGCGGGACGGCGGGACGCCCGACGGCGCAGACCGGCGGTGCCGAGGCGGCGGAAACCCGCCGTTGGAGCTTCGCCGAGCGCCCGAGTGCGGGCACGTCGTGGTCGCTCGCGCAGTTCCCCGCGCCCCTGAGGGGCACCCCCACCCCCCGCGACGGTGGGCAAGAAGTGGGGCGGCGAAATCGGATTAGTATGTGCGGCGATCAAAATCGGCCAGGGGAGCGGAGCGACATGGGCGGGCTCGGCGTGCGGTGGACGGTGCACGGCGACGGGCGCGTGCCGGCGCCCGGCGCGGTGGTGCGGCCGGACGAGCGGCTGTCGTGGCCGCGTACGGCGGGGCTCGGGGCCCAGCACGTGGTGGCGATGTTCGGCGCCAGCTTCGTGGCGCCGGTACTCATGGGGCTGGATCCGAATCTGGCGATCATGATGTCCGGGTTCGCGACGATGATCTTCCTGCTCGCAACCCGCGGCCGGGTACCGAGTTACCTCGGCTGCAGCCTCTCCTTCGTCGGCGTGGCCTCGGCCATCCGCGGCCAGGGCGGCAGCAGCGCCACGGTGACCGGCGCGATCCTGGTGGTCGGCGCCGCGCTGCTCCTCGTCGGGCTGGCCGTCCAGAAGTTCGGGGCGCGGATCATCCACGCGGTGATGCCGCCCGTGGTGACCGGCGCGGTCGTCATGCTGATCGGCTTCAACCTGGCCCCCGTCACCGCCTCGACGTACTGGCCGCAGGACCAGTGGACGGCGCTGCTGACCATGCTGCTGACCGGTCTCGCGGTGGTGTGCCTGCGCGGCTTCTGGTCGCGGATCGCGATCTTTCTGGGGCTGGTCGCCGGCTATCTGATGTCGTGGGTGTTCGACACGGTCTTCGGCCGGATTCATTCGCCGGACGCCGGCGGCAAGACGGTGGACCACTGGCGGCTGGATCTCTCCGCTGTGGGGAAGGCCGACTGGTTCGGGCTGCCGTCCGTGCACGGCCCCGACTTCTCCTGGTCCCCCATCCTGGTGGCGCTCCCGGTGGTGATCGCTCTGGTGGCCGAGAACGCGGGGCACGTCAAGGCGGTCGGCGAGATGACCGGCGACCCGCTGGACGACAAGCTCGGCACCGCGATCTCCGCGGACGGCGCGGGCAGCGTCCTGTCGACGGCGTTCGGCGGTCCGGCCACGACCACGTACTCCGAGAACATCGGCGTCATGGCCGCGACCCGGGTCTACTCGACGGCCGCGTACTGGGCCGCCGCCTGCTTCGCGCTGCTCTTCGGGCTCTGCCCCAAGTTCGGAGCCGTCGTCGCGGCCATCCCCGGCGGGGTGCTCGGCGGTATCACCGTGATCCTCTACGGGATGATCGGGTTGCTCGGCGCGCAGATCTGGATCAACAACGGTGTCGACATGCGCAATCCGCTGAACCTGGTACCGGTGGCGGCGGGCATCATCATCGGCATCGGCAACGTCACACTGAAGTTCACCGACACCTTCGAACTCGGCGGCATCGCCCTGGGCACGCTGGTCGTCCTCACCGGCTACCACGCCCTCAAGGCGCTGGCCCCGCCGCACCTCAAGACCCAGGAACCGCTGCTGGACGAGGGCACCAGCGACTACGACGAGCCGAGCTGAACCGGGTCGCCGGACGCCGCTTCCCGTCGCCGCATCTCGAAGTACCGCACCCGGTGGTCCTCCCCCACCACCCGCATACCGACGGCGGTCATCACCCGCTGCGAGGCGAGGTTGTCGAGGTCGGCGTCGGCCTTGACCAGGGTGACGCCCTGTGACCAGGCGAAGCCCAGCAGCGCGCGCAGTGCCTCGGAGGCGTAACCCCGCCCGCGCGCCGAGGAGTTGAGGGCGTACCCGACGACGACAGTGCCCTCCGCGTCGGGGACCTGGTTGAAGCCGATGCCGCCGATGGCGCGGCCGTCGGCGCGGAGCCGTATCTCGTAGTTGCCGAAGGGCCGCGGATCGCCGGTGGTCGCACACGCCTTCAGCAGATCCTGGGCACCCTCCACATCCATCGCGTCCGGGTACTCGGGGCCCCACAGCTCCATCTCGCCGGGCGTTCCGGCCACCACGCGTTCGGCCTCTTCCGGGGTCATGGGGTGCAGCACGAGCCGGTCGGTGTGCAGGTCGGCGTACGGCTCCGCCGTGGCATCGGTCATGGCAGGTGAGGTATCACGCGGACGCCCGGCACCGCATCCGATTATCCGGCAGCGCCCGCGTCCTCCGTCCGGGGGCCGTACGGGCCGGGCTGCCCGTCCGGCGCGGGGGCGGCTGGCAGGCTGCGGGCATGACCTCTACGGAGCAGGTGCCCGCGCAACGCGCGGTGACGTCGGCGCCCATCGCCGAAGTGACGGCTCAGATGCGGGAGATCGGCGCCATACTGCCCCGGCAGGACGGGGTGGCTGTCTTCAATCGGGTGTACCTCTCGGTGACCGAGGAGCTGGAACGGCGCCTGGTCGCGGGGCACTTCGAGGACCGGGCCGCCACCGGCGAGCTCGGCACCCGGTTCGCGCGGCGTTTCCTGGAGGCAGTTGACCGCGAGGCGGCGGGGCTGCGGGTGCCCTCGTGCTGGCGGCCGCTGTTCCGCTTCCGGCGCCATCCCTCCGTCCACCCGCTCCAGTTCGCGCTGGCGGGCATCAACGCGCACATCGGCCACGACCTGCCGCTCGCGCTGGTGGACACCTGCCGGACGCTGGAGGCCGCACCCGACGACCTGGAGGCCGACTTCGAGCGGATCGGCGAACTGCTGACCGGTCTGGAGGAGCGGATCCGAGAGGATCTGATGCCGGGCCCGGACCTGCTGGACGTGGCCGATCCGCTCACTCATCTGATCGGCTCCTGGAGTCTGGAGCGGGCACGTGCGGGCGCGTGGGTGTCGTTCCGGGCGCTGTGGGGACTGCGGCCGTGCGGAGAACTGCTGGAGGAGATGGCGGAAGGGCTGGACTCCACGGTCGGCGTGGCCGGGCGCTGCCTGCTGACCCCGCTGTGGCACTGAACGTCCACCCCGTACAGTCGGACGACCCGAGCAATCAGCGCGCTACGGAGGCGAGATGGCACTGCGACTGGGGCTGGGACTGCCGCAGACCGGAACGTACGACCTGGCCAGAGACGTGACCGCGGTGGCGCGCGCGGCGGAGGAGCTGGGGTACGACAGCGTCTGGGTGCTGGAGCGGCTGATGCGCCCCGAAGAGCCGCTGGACGACATGTATCTGGTGCCGGGGCTGCGGTGGGCGGGATACTTCCGGTCGGTCGCCGACCCGCTGGTCACCCTGTCGCTGGCCGCCGCCGTCACCGAGCGGGTACGGCTGGGTTCGGCCGTGCTGGTCGGCCCGCTGCACCCGCCGTTCCTGCTGGCCCGGGCCCTGGGATCGCTGGACGCCGCCAGCGGCGGCCGGCTCGTCGCCGGGCTGGGCACGGGCTGGTCCCGCGACGAGTACGCCGCGGCGGGCGTCGACCACGCCGCGCGCGGTGCGGCGCTGGACGAGCTGCTGGATGTGTGCGCCGCCGTGTGGGGCCCGGATCCGGCCGCGTACGAAGGCCGGCGGACCCGGTTCTCACCCTCGGCGGTCGGCCCCAAGCCCGCCGCCCGTATCCCGGTGCTGCTGGCGGGCCGCACCGACACCGCCCTGCGGCGTCTGGTGCGGCGGGCCGACGGGTGGCTGCCCTCGATGCTGACCGGCGAGCAGATCGCCGCCACCTGGTCCCGGATCGCCGAGCTGGCCCGGGAGGCGGACCGGGACCCTGCCGAGCTGTCCATCACCCTGCGCGCCTCCGTCAAGCTCACCGACAAACCGGTGGACGGCAAGCGCCGCCCGCACGAGGGCAGCCTCGAACAGATCGTGTCGGACCTGGCCGGGGCGGTGCGGGCGGGCGTCCACGAGGTGCTGCTGGACAACCAGTTGACCAGCCGGGACGCGCAGGAGCTCGTCGAGACGGCGAAGGCGCTGCGGGAGGCGGTGACCGAGGCGGGCCTGTAGGCCCGCCTGCCCCGTCACTCCCCCGTCGGTCGCCGCGTGCCGGTCAGTCCTCCGGGAGCCGCACCGGCTCGATCTCGTCGAAGACATCGCCAGGCCCCGGGTTGGCGGGGTCGGTGGTGCCGCCCAGGTGGTGCATGACGCCCCAGACGGCGTTCAGCGCGGTCTGTACGGCGCCCTCGGCCCAGCCCGCGGTCCAGGAGATGTCGTCGCCGGCGAGGAAGAGACCGCGCCGGTCGGCGGGCAGCGTCTCCTGCATGAAGTGGGTGAACAGCCGCCGCTGGTAGCGGTAGTGACCGGGCAGATTGGCCTTGAACGCGCCGAGGAAGTACGGCTCGTCCTCCCACGAGACGGTGAGCGGGTTGCCGGTGATGTGCTTGCGGATGTCGACGCCTGGATAGATCTCGCCGAGCGACTTGAGCATCACCTCCATCCGCTCGTTGGCGTCCAGCGGCAGCCACTTCAGGCTGTCGTCGCACCAGGTGTAGGACAGGCAGATCACGGCCGGCTTGTCGGGCCCGTCGTCCAGCAGGTAGGTGCCGCGCGTCATCCGGTCGGTCAGCGTCATGCTCATCGTGTCCCGCCCGGTGCGCGGGTCCGGGTCGAGCCAGAACGGCCGGTCGACGGGGACGAACAGCTTGGAGGACTCCATGTAGTGGGTGCGCTCCACCGCCGTCCAGTGGTCGATGGGCAGCAGCGCGTCGTCGCAGTCGATACGGCTCAGCAGCAGCCACGACTGGGCGGTGAAGACGGCGGCGCGGTAGGTGCGGATGTCGCCGTCCGCGTCGGTGACCGTGACCCGGTTGCCCGCCGTACGGTGCAGCCTGGTGACGGCGGGGCGGTGCACGCCGCCCGGGTGCAGCGACTTGAGGCTGGTGCCCTGCGGCCAGTGGACGAGCTTGCCCGGCTGGCGCTCCCACAGCCGCAGCGGAAGCTGCTGGCAGCCGCCGACGATGCCGCGGTGGTCGTCGTCGGCGCCGGTGTAGACGACGCGCAGGATCTCCAGGATGGAGTTGGGGAAGTCGGTGTCCCAGCCGCCGGTGCCGAACCCGACCTGGCCGAAGATCTCCCGGTGCCGGAAGGAGGCGAAGGCCGCCGAGTCGCACAGGAAGCCGTAGAAGGTCTGGTTGTCCAGCTTCTCCACCAGCCGGGACCAGATCTCGCGGATGCGGGGCACGTCCCGCTCGCGTATCGCCTGCTGCATCGCGGTGAAGTCGGCGCCCTCCTCCAGGCACGCGTTCCACGCGTCCATCACCTGGTGGTAGACGGGCGGCAGATCCTCCAGCGTACGGGCGTAGTGCGACTCGCCCTTGAGGTCCACGACCGTGGAGGGGGTGTCGGGCGCCAGCGGGTTGGGGAACGGCTTGGTCTCCAGGCCGGCCAGGTCGATGTAGTGCTGGAGCGCGGTCGAGGACGGCGGGAAGCGCATGGCACCCATCTCGGCGTGCAGCGAGGGGTCGCCGCCCTCGAACGTCGCCGTCCGCAGCCGCCCGCCGAGCTGATCGGCCTCATAGACGACCGGCTTGAGCCCCATCTTCATCAGCTCGTACGCCGCCACCAGGCCCGACAGACCGCCGCCGATGACGGCCACCTCGGTGCCGTGCTCGGTCGGCGGTACGGCACCGAGACCGGCAGGGTGGGCGAGGAAGTCGTCGTAGGCGAACGGGAAGTCGGGGCCGAACATCGTCAGCGGGCGCTGGGAGCGCTGCTGGGCTTCCTGCTGCTCGTCGTGCTCATGGGCAGCGTTGGGCACGGTGGGCACGGTGGAGGTCATGCGGGTGTCGCTCCTGGGTGGTACGGAAGTACTTGACGGCCTGCGCGGTGCGGCTTCGCCGGCTAGCGCGCGTACAGCTCGGGGCGGCGGTCGGCCAGATATGGATTGCGGTCACGGGAGGCGCGCAGCGCCACGGGATCGGCGTCGGCGACCAGCAGGGCCTCGCCGCTGCCGGCAGCGCGCACCGGCACGGTGCCGTCGGGCGCGGCCAGCCGGCTCAGCCCCGCGAAGTCGAACTCGCCCTCGCGGCCTGCGCGGTTGGCGTACGCGACATACAGCTGGCTCTCCACCGCGCGCGCCACGACGAGGGTCTCGGCGACGGTCTCATACGGCCGCATCAGCGCCGTCGGCACCAGCAGCACGTCGGTGCCGGCCAGCGCGTGGGCCCGGACCGCCTCGGGGAACTCCACGTCGTAGCAGATCAGCAGCCCGAGCCGGACCCCGTCCAGCTCCGCCTGGACGGGCAGCTGCTCGCCGGGGGTGTAGTGCTTCGCCTCGTAGGGACCGTACAGATGCGTCTTGCGGTAGTTGGCGAGTGCGGCCCCGTCCGGGCCGATCAGCTGTACGGAGTTGTGGACCGCGCCGTCCTCGCCGCGTTCGGGGTAGCCGTAGGTGATGGCCACACCGTGCTGCCGGGCGATCCGGGAGACGGCAGCGGCGCTCGGGCCGTCGGCCGGTTCGGCGAGCTGAGCCGGGTCCTCCAGCGCGTAGCCGGTGAGGGAGAGCTCCGGCGTGACCAGCAGCCGGGCACCGCGTGCCGCGGCTTCACCGGCTGCGGCGTCGAGGGAGGTCAGGCCCCCGGAGCCCGCAGTGGAGGGCTGGGCCTGGATCTGGTGGAGAGCGATTCGCACACTTCGACGCTACGGTCGCCCCGGGTGCGCCACAAGCGGGGGATCTTGCGAGTTGACCCGCGGTCTGTTGCGCCTTCAGCGACGACAGCGTCGATTTGTTGCGCCGGTACGGGGTGGTCACAGCGGCGGGCCCGCGTTGTAGCGGCGCAGCAGCGGGGAGAGCACCAGGACGGACTTGGTGCGCTCGACGAAGGGCTCCCCGGCGATCCGTTCCAGCACGGTCTCGAAGTGCCGCATGTCGGCGGCGAACACCTGCACGAGTGCGTCGGCCTCCCCGGTGACGGTGGAGGCCGCCGCCACCTCGGGATAGTGGGACAGCGCCCGGTGGATGTCCTCCGGGGAGGTGCGGGAGCGGCAGTACATCTCGATGAAGCCCTCCGTCTGCCACCCCAGTGCGGAGGGATCGACCCGCACGGTGAATCCGGTGATCGCGCCCCGCTCCCGCAACCGGTCCACACGCCGCTTCACGGCGGGCGCCGACAGACCGACCTCGGCCCCGATGTCGGCGTACGTGCGACGGGCATCCTCGGCGAGGGCGTGGACGATACGTTCGTCGAGATCGTTCATTGACACGGCGATCAGTAGAACATGACGAAACCGCCGGATGAGCCTGCGTACCGGGCATGAGGGCTGCGCTTGCCGCCCCCGCTCTCCCCAAGCTCTACGAGCAGGGGGCGCGCGCCCATCCAAGAAGCGCGGCGCCCCCTCAGTACGCGGCGGTCACCAACTGGCGTGCAGGGGCTTGCCCTCCGCATAGCCGGCGGCGCTCTGGACGCCGACGACGGCCTTCTCGGCGAACTCGTCCAGCGTCCCGGCGCCCGCGTAGGTGCAGGCGGAGCGGACCCCCGCGATGATCGAGTCGATCAGGTCCTCGACGCCGGGGCGGGCCGGGTCCAGGAACATCCGGGAGGTGGAGATGCCCTCCTCGAACAGCCCCTTGCGGGCCCGGTCGTAGGCCGACTCCTCGGAGGTCCTGTTGCGTACGGCACGTGCCGAGGCCATCCCGAAGGACTCCTTGTACAGCCGCCCGTCGGCGGACTGCTGGAGGTCGCCCGGCGACTCGTAGGTGCCGGCGAACCAGGAGCCGATCATCACGTTCGAGGCACCGGCGGCCAGCGCCATGGCGACATCGCGCGGATGCCGCACACCGCCGTCCGCCCAGACGTGCTTGCCGTACTTGCGTGCCTCGGCGGCACACTCCAGGACGGCGGAGAACTGCGGCCTGCCGACACCGGTCATCATCCGGGTGGTGCACATGGCGCCGGGGCCGACGCCGACCTTGATGATGTCGGCGCCCGCGTCGACGAGGTCGCGTACGCCCTCGGCGGCGACCACGTTGCCCGCCACGATCGGCACACCCGGGTCGAGGCCGCGGACGGCCTTGAGCGCCTCCAGCATGCCTTCCTGGTGGCCGTGTGCCGTGTCCACGACGAGGGTGTCGACACCCGCGTCGAGCAGCGCCTTGGCCCGCGCCGCGACGTCGCCGTTGATGCCGACGGCGGCGGCGATACGCAGGGCGTTGTCGGCGTCGACGGCGGGGGTGTAGAGCGTGGCCCGCAGCGCGCCCTTGCGGGTGAGGATGCCCACGAGCTTGCCGTCGGCGTCGACGGCGGGCGCGAACTTGCGGTGGGCGGAGTCGAGCTTGGTGAAGGCGTCGCGCGGGTCGATGTCCGCGTCGATCACCATGAGTTCGGAGGTCATGACCTCCGAGAGCTGGGTGAAGCGGTCGACGCCCGTCAGATCCGACTCGGTGACGACGCCGACGGGCCTGCCGTCGCGGACCACGACACCGGCGCCGTGTGCCCGCTTGGGCAGCAGCGACAGCGCGTCGGCCACGGTCTGGGTGGGGGCGAGTGTGATGGGGGTGTCGAGGACGTGATGCCGTTGTTTGACCCAGCCGATGACCTCGGTGACGACGTCGATCGGGATGTCCTGGGGGATCACCGCGAGTCCGCCGCGGCGGGCCACGGTCTCGGCCATCCGGCGTCCGGCGATGGCGGTCATATTGGCGACCACCAGCGGGATGGTGGTGCCCGAGCCGTCGGGCGAGGACAGGTCCACGCCCTGCCGGGAGCCGACCGCTGAGCGGTTCGGCACCATGAAGACGTCGTCGTACGTCAGGTCGTACGGGGGCCGCTGATCATTGAGAAAACGCACGTACTTCATTCTCCCACGTCCGCACATTCATGCGAGCAGGACGATCCGCTGGAGTGCCGACAACCTGCTGGTGGGATCGCACGAGGGCGTGACCTGCGCCGATGGCACGGTCACGAAGGGTGACCGCCGCCGCCCACCGGGTCCGGAGCGGCCTCCCCCGCGTGGTCCATGGAGCCCTCGCGCCGTGCGCTCCCCGCGCGCCCGGCGTCCCGGCGTGCACGGCGGGTGTCCATCAGCCCCTTGAGGCCGAGTACGGCGGGCGCGGTCCAGCGCGCGGTCAGCGGGCCGAAGATCACCAGGATCATCACATACGCGGTCGCGAGCGGGGTGATCCGTGGATCCGTGCCCGCGGCGAGCCCCGCGACCACAATGGAGAACTCGCCTCGCGCCACCAGCGCCCCGCCGGCCCGCAGCCTGCCCTTGCTGCCCACACCCGCGCGGCCCGCCGCGTACCAGCCGGTGATCACCTTGGTGACGACGGTGACCGCGGCCAGCGCCAGCGCGGGCAGCAGCACCGGGGGAATGTCGGCCGGCGCGGTGTTGAGCCCGAAGAAGACGAAGAACACGGCGGCGAACAGATCACGCAGCGGCGTCAGCAGGCTGCGCGCGTTCTCCGCCGTCTCCCCGGAGAGTGCGATGCCCACCAGAAAGGCGCCGACTGCGGCCGAGACCTGGAGCTTCGCGGCGATACCGGCAATCAGCAGGGTCAGCCCGAGGACGACGAGCAGCAGCATCTCAGGCGTGTCGGAGCTGACGGCGCGGCTGATGTGGCGCCCGAACCGCAGCGCCACGAACAGCACTATGCCCACCGTGCCCACCGCGACGATCATCGCCACGCTGGTCCCCGCCACCCCGAGACCGGCGACCAGCGCGGTCAGCAACGGCAGATAGAGGGCCATGGACAGGTCCTCGATGACGAGCACGCCCAGAATCACGGGCGTCTCCCGGTTACCGAGCCTGCCCAGATCGGTGAGGACCTTGGCGATGACACCGGACGAGGAGATCCAGGTGACGCCCGCCAGCGCCACGGCCGCGATCGGCCCCCAGCCCAGCAGCAGCGCGGCCACCGCGCCCGGCACCGCGTTGAGCAGCAGGTCCACGATCCCGGACGGGTACTGCGTCTTGAGGCTGGTCACCAGCTCGGAGGCGCTGTACTCCAGGCCGAGCAGCAGCAGGAGCAGGATCACCCCGATCTCCGCGCCGACCTCGATGAACCCCTCGCTGGCGGTCAGCGGGAAGAAGCCACCGTGCCCGAAGGCCAGGCCGCCCAGCAGGTATAGCGGGATCGGGGAGAGCCCGATCCGGCCCGCGAAGCGGCCGACCAGTCCCAGGCCCAGGATGACGGCGCCGAGTTCGATCAGCAGAACGGTGGTGTCGTGCACAAAGGGCCCTTCAGTTGTCCAGCGGCTGTCCGGTCCGGGTCAGGTACCGGCGATCATCCGGGTCAGCTCGTCGACTCCCTCCCGGGTGCCGACCGCGACCAGGGTGTCCCCCGCCTCCAGCCGGAAGTCCGGACCCGGCGAGGGAACGGCACCGGTGCGGCGCAGTACGGCGACGATGGAGGCCCCGGTGCGGGTCCGCGCCCTGGTCGCGCCCAGCAGCTCCCCGCTGTACGGGGACTGCCCGGACATCGGGATACGGACGGTGACCAGGTCGATCTCCATCTCGCACGTGCCCAGCCTGGGGCTCTCCCCCGGGGCGAGGATCTCCGCGAGGGAGGCGGCCTCCTCCTGGTCGAGCTGCACCGTCGCCTGGCAGGCGTCCGGGTCGTCCTCCCGGTAGAAGCCGAGGAATCTGCGGCCGTCCTGGTGCTGCACCACAGAAATGTGCCGGCCGGTCCGGGTGGTGATGTCGTACTGCTTGCCCAGCCCCGGCAGCTTGGTGCTCTTGGTCGTCATGGCGTGCTGCCTTCCAGAACCCTCTACGGAGAAAGTGCTACGAAGCGGCGGTGCTGTCCGGATCCGTACGCTCCAACGCCGGGCGCGGTCCAGGTTGTTCCTCCGCCAGCAGCCAGTCGGCGGCCGCGGTGTCCGTCACCAGGCTGGTGACCAGTCCGGAGCGGAGCACCGCGCCGATGGCCGCCGCCTTGCGGTACCCGCCGGCGATGGCGACGACCTCCGGGACCCGGCGCAGCCGCTCGGCCTCCACGGTGATGCAGCGCTCCCCCAGATCCCGGCCGATGCGCCGGCCCTGCGCGTCGAACAGGTGCGCCGACATCTCGGCGGCCACTCCCAGTGACGAGTAGTGGTCGCGTTCCTCGGCGCTGAGCATGTCGTGCACCGTGGAGATGCCCGGCTCCCAGGAGCCGATGGAGACGGCGGCGACAGTCACCTTGTCGAAGTACTCGAAGGCACGGGCGATGCCCGTCTGACTGCGCAGCGCGGCCGCGGTGGCGGTGTCCGGCAGCAGCATCGGCGCGTAGATGGGGTGTGCCTCTCCTCCGGCGACCTCGGCCGCCCGCCGTACGGCCTCCACCGAGCCGCGGTCGGCCGTACCGGCGTCGTACACCCCGGTCAGCTGTACGACGGTGCAGGGCGGCAACTGGCGTAGTGCGGTTGCCATATGGATGGTGGAGCGGCCCCAGGCCAGGCCCAGCACATCGCCGTCGGTGACCAGCTCGCCGAGCAGATCGGCGGCGACCTCGCCGAGGTTCTCCGGGTCCGCGGCGTCGTCCCCGGCCTCGGTGGGCGACTCGACGACGACCGCGTGCCGCAGGCCGAAACGGGCGCGGAGCGCGTCGGAGCGCTCGGCGTCCAGTTCGGCGGGCACCCGGATCTCGATACGCACCAGGTCACGCTCGAGCGCTGTCTCCAGGACCCGGGCCACCTTGAAGCGGCTCACCCCGAACTCGTCAGCGATCTGGATCTTGGATTTGCCCTCCAGATAGAAGCGGCGCGCCATCGCCGCAGCCTGCATGAGTTCGGCGGGTCCCATTCGCGTGGCTCGCCCCGACGACACCGCTCTCACCTCACTGTCTTGCCGTGTCCGCGCTGTCGGCGCTGCCGCGCCGCGCGTTCATCCTTGCAGATCCCCGGCCAATGGTGACCGCGCTCACCTCAGCCCTCCCGGCCGGGCCCCGCCGCTTCCTCCGCCTGCTGCCGCAGCGCGCGCACGGCCGCCGCCGGATCCTCGGCCCCGTAGACGGCCGAACCCGCGACGAACACATCGGCGCCCGCCTCAGCGCAGCGCTCGATGGTGGAGTCGGAGACCCCGCCGTCGACCTGCAACCACATTTGAAGACCGTGCTTGTCGATGAGCTGCCGCGTCCTGCGGATCTTCGGCAGCATGATGTCCAGGAACGCCTGCCCGCCGAAGCCCGGCTCCACCGTCATGACCAGCAGCATGTCGAGTTCGGGCAGCAGATCCTCGTACGGCTCGATCGGAGTGGCCGGCTTCAGCGCCATGGAGGCGCGGGCGCCCTTGGCCCGGATCTCGCGGGCCAGCCGCACCGGCGCCGCCGCGGCCTCCGCGTGGAAGGTGACGGAACCGGCCCCAGCCTCCACGAAACCGGGTGCCCAGCGGTCCGGTTCCTCGATCATCAGATGGCAGTCCAGCGGAATGTCCGTGGCCTGCCGCAGCGACTCCACCACGGGCGCGCCCAGGGTCAGATTGGGCACGAAGTGGTTGTCCATCACATCGACATGCAGCCAGTCGGCGCCTGCCGCGCCGTCGGTGCCCTCGACGCGCCGCGCCTCCTCGGCGAGGCGGGCGAAGTCGGCGGACAGGATGCTGGGGTTGATCTGAGCCATGGCTACCAGTATTCCGTGTGGGTGTTCGAGGTGATCACGCGGTACGGCGGAGCAGCGCCAGATACATCGCGTCGGTGCCGTGCAGATGCGGCCACAGCTGGATGTCGGGCCCCTCCCCCAGCTCGGGCACGCCCGGCAGCAGGGGACGCGCGTCCACCGGCTCGGCGGCCGTCGTGCCCTCCTTCTCCAGCCCGCGCAGTACGTCGTCGACCACCGCGCGGGTCTCCGCCAGATGCGGCGAGCAGGTCACATACGCGACGACGCCGCCGACCCGTGCCGACTCCAGCGCCTGCCGCAGCAGCCCGCGCTGCAACGGTGCGAAGCCCGCCACGTCCTCCGGGCTGCGCCGCCAGCGCGCCTCGGGCCTGCGGCGCAGCGCCCCCAGACCAGTGCAGGGCACATCGACCAGTACCCGGTCGAAGCTGCCGGGCGCCCAGGCCGGCCGGGTGCCGTCCGCGCTGACGACCGCCCAGGGGCCCGGGTTCCCGGCCAAGGCGCGGGCGACGAGGCGGGCGCGGTGCGGCTGCTTCTCGGACGCCAGCAGCGCCGCGCCCCGCTCGGCCGCCAGCGCGCCCAGCAGCGCGGCCTTGCCGCCGGGTCCGGCGCAGGAGTCGAGCCAGCGCGCGTCGGCGCCTTCGAGGGGCGCGGCGGCGAGGGCGAGCGCGACGAGCTGGCTGCCCTCGTCCTGCACCCCGGCCCTGCCCTCGCGTACGGCGTCCAGCGCGCCCGGCTCGCCGCCCTCGGCCAGCCGCACCGCGTACGGCGACCAGCGGCCCGGTACGGCCGCGCCGGGGCTCGTGCCGGAGCCGTGTGCCGACGTGTTCTCCACCTCGGTGCTCAGCTCCTCGGCGGTGATCCGCCCGGGCCGGGCGGCCAGGGTGACCTCGGGGCGTTCGTTGTCGGCCTCCAGCAGCGCGGTGATGTCCTCGCGGCCCCCGCCGAGCGCGTCCCACAGCGCTGACACCACCCAGCGGGGGTGAGCGTGGCGCAGCGCCAGATGCTCCTCCGGGTCCTCGTCGTAGGGCGGTGCGATCCGGTCCAGCCAGCCGTCGAGGTCGTCGGCCGTGATGCGCCGCAGCACGGCGTTGACGAACTTCGCCCGCCCGTCCCCCAGCACCACGCGGGCCAGCTCCACGGTCGCGCTCACCGCGGCGTGCTGCGGGATGCGGGTGCCCAGCAGCTGATGGGCGCCGAGGGAGAGGACGTCCAGCACGGGCGAGTCCACCTCGCGCAGCGGCCGGTCGACGCACTCGGCGATGATCGCGTCGTAGGTGCCCTGCCTGCGCAGCGTGCCGTACACCAGCTCGGTGGCCAGCGCGGCGTCCCGGGCGTCCAGACCGCCGTGCGCGGGGT
Source organism: Streptomyces sp. CA-250714 (assembly GCF_050936705.1). NCBI lineage: Bacteria > Bacillati > Actinomycetota > Actinomycetes > Kitasatosporales > Streptomycetaceae > Streptomyces > Streptomyces sp. CA-250714. The sequence continues at coordinate 1,002,819 of NZ_JBNJMI010000002.1, forward strand.
CCTTCTCGCGGGCCTTTCGCAGCAGCGGCGGCAGTACGAGATTGGCGTAGGCGTCCCGCTCGTCCACCGCCCGCAGCGCCTCGAAAGCGAGGATGCGGACGGGATCCTTACGCGGACGCCGGTACCGGTTGCCGCCCCGGCGGGGTTGAGTGCTCACGAAAAAGGTGCTCCGCAAGATGAGGGGTTGAGGCTTCGAAGGGTGAGACCTCCACCCTACGGCCCCGCACCCTGCGGGCGATGGCCGGTGGCGCCCGGCTCAGGGAGCTGGCGCTTCGAAGCGGGCGCCCTCCTCGATCCGGGTGCCGCGGGCCCAGTCCGCGGCCCGCATGGGCTTCTTGCCCTGCGGCTGCACCCACTCCAGCTCCACGGCGTGCGAGCCCGTACCGACGTGCACCGCGTTCTTGCCGACCCGCAGCTCACCGGGGGCCACCCCGCCCAGCTCGGCATCGGGCGCCGGCACGAGCGAGCGCACCTTCAGCCGCTCCCCGCGGAAGACGGTCCACGCGCCGGGCGCGGGGGAGCATGCCCGCACCACCCGGTCGACGCGCAGCGCCGGCGCCGTCCAGTCGATCCTGGCGTCCTCGACGGTGATCTTCGGCGCGAGGGAGATGCCTTCCTCCGGCTGCGGCACCGCCTGGAGCGTGCCGTCCTCGATGCCGTCCATGGTGGCGGCCAGCAGTCCGGCGCCCGCGAACGCGAGCCGGGTCAGCAGGTCACCGCTGGTGTCCCGTGGCCGTACTTTCTCGGTCACCACCCCGTAGACCGGCCCCGAGTCCAGCCCCTCCTCGATGAGGAAGGTGGTGGCCCCGCTCATCTCGTCCCCGGCCAGCAACGTGTGCTGTACGGGCGCGGCCCCGCGCCAGGCGGGCAGCAGCGAGAAGTGCAGATTGACCCAGCCCTTGGGCGGTACGTCGAGCGCGACGCGGGGCAGCAGCGCGCCGTAGGCGACGACAGGGCAGCAGTCGGGCCCGATCTCGCGCAGCCTGGCCAGGAAGTCCTCGTCCCGGGGGCGCGCGGGCTTGAGCACCTCGATGCCCTCCTCCTCGGCCCGCTGGGCCACGGGACTGGGCACCAGCCGCCGACCGCGCCCCGCACGGGCGTCGGGCCGGGTGACCACGGCGGCGACCTCGTGCCGTTCGGAGGCGATCAGGGTGTCGAGCGCGGGGACGGCGACCTCGGGGGTGCCTGCGAAGACGAGCCTCATCAGTGGCGAACTACCTCTCACACGTGGAAAGCGTGGAAAGACAGCCCAGTTTACGGTCAGCGCGCCCCCATCGGGCGAGGGGGCGTGCGGGCACCCGCGCGCCCTGCCGATACTCCTCCCGCGCCCCCGCAGCGTGACCAGAGAGCCCATCGCGGCGTTGGTCAAGTCAGATTGACCGAACCGAGCGCCGCCCCGCCCACGCGCCGCGGCCTCGTTCCCCCCACATTCCGCACAGCCATCACCCCATCCAGCACCACAGCTGAACACCCCCATGTCAGCCGGTCCGAGAGGCTTCTTCATGGCCGACCACGCAACCCACGACGCCCAGGCGCGGGCCAGCCTGCACCTTCTGGTGCGGGACATCGAGCGGGTCCGCCGGCAGGTGGACGCGCTGCGCACCCTCACGGCGCAGTTGGGCAACGTCTATCGTCCACGGCGCACCGGCCCCTCCGCGGGCTTCGTCGTCTACGGCCGCGCTCCGGCGCCGACCGTCAGACTCGCCCAGGAACTACGCGACAGCGTCGAGACGCTGGTGACGGCGGCGGTGGACTTCGACCGCTCCCTCGGGTTCTCCTGGGACGCCGTGGGCTCGGCGCTGGGCGTCACCAAGCAGGCCGTGCACCGCAGGTACGGTTCTGCACGGCGCGGCGCAGCGCGCAACGCCCCCGAGAACGCCGAGACTTCCGCGGCGGGGACATCGCCGGTCCCGTCCCCGGCGTCCGTGCCCCGGCAGCCCGAGACCGTGCCCGCCGCTTCCCGTTCGCTTCCCATGGCTCCCGGTACGGCAGCTCCCCGGCCCGCCGGTACGCCGGCGGTACCCGCCGCCCGCTCGATTCCGCCACAGCAGCCACCCGCGGCGCAGCCGTACGACACCCGGCACGAGCCGCGCCAGGACGCCTACCGCGATGCCCGGCAGGAGCCGCGTACGGGGGCGCTCCCCTCACCACGCAACGGCTAGGGCGGGTCCCGGCGGGTCTTGCGCAGGGGACGCGCCCCGAAGGGGCGCGGGGAACTGCGCGACCAGCCACAACAAACCCGCAGCCCGCGAACGTTGGACAGGGGCATCCCTTACCGGAACCGACGTTCGGCTTCGGATTCCTGGCGTCGCCCTCACCTCCTTGATCCGCGTTGCCCGGTGCTCTCCGCACCGGGCAACGTGGCGTCCGTACCCGTCGTCACCCGATGTCCAGCGGGTCGATCCGCACATGGGCGAGCGGGCCCTCCCGCCGGGTCAGCCGGCCAACCTGCGCCGTCTTCAAGGCCGCCGCCAGCGCCGCGCCGCTGCCCCGTGGCACCCGCACCAGCGCCCGCTCCCAGAGTTCGCCGGGCGGCGGGTCGCCCGGGTTGCGGGGACGGCCGGGCTCCAGTACCGGGAGCGGCACGGGGCCCAACACCTGTGCGCCCTCGGGCAGTCCGGCATCCCGCGCGGCGGCCAGCAACCCGGCGACGGCCTCCGGCGGGCCGGTGATCGCCGCCATCCGGGACACCGGCGGAAAGCCCAACTCCGCGCGGTCGGCGAGCTCCCGCAGCGCGTGCCCCGCCGGATCCCAGCGCACCAGGGCCTGCACCGGCCGCATCGACTCGTCCGCGACGACCACCACGCTCCCGCCCTCGCCCTGCGGCCGCACCAGCGAGGCGGCACCCAGCCAACGGCGCAGGGCCTCCTCCCCGGCGCGCAGATCGGGGCGGCTCAACAGCGCCCAGCCGTCGAGCAGCAGCGCGGCCGCATACCCCTCACCGCCCTCCGGCACGGGTTCGGCGCCCGGCGTGGCGACCACCAGCGCGGGCCGGCCCGGCACCGACTCCAGCACATGCGCCCCGCCCGAGGTCCGTACGGGCACCGACGGAAAGGCCCGCCCCAACTCCTCCGCCGTACGGCGGGCGCCGATGACGCTGCCCCGCAGCCGCGTCCCCGAACACATGGGGCAGGACCACTGCGGCGTCTCCCGGGCACACCAGCCGCAGCGCAGCGCGGTGCCCTCGCCCGCCGCCTCCAACGGCCCCGAGCAGTGCGCACACCGCGCCGGCTCCCGGCACCGCTCGCACACCAGCCGAGGCACATAGCCACGGCGCGGCACCTGCACCAGCACCGGGCCCCGCTCCAGCGCGTCCCGCGCGGTGCGCCAGGCGAGGCTCGGCAGCCGGGCGCTGCGAGCCGCCGGGTCCCGCCCCTCGTCGCCCTCGGCAGCCGTACGGACGCGGGGCATGACCGCCCGCACGGTGTCCCGGTCGGCGGCCAGCGGCCTGGCGAAGCCGGACTCCACCAGCTGTGCGGCCTCCACCGTGCAGCCGTGCGCGCCGAGCAGGAACGCGGCCTGTTCGGTGACGGCTCGCTGGAGCAACACCTCGCGGGCGTGCGGCTGCGGGGCCCGCTCCTCGCTGTGGCTGCTGTCGCCGTCCTCCCAGATCGCGGCGAGCCCGAGGCGGCGTACGGGCGCGAACATCGCCGCCCTCGTCCCCACGACGGCCCGTACCGCACCCCGGCTGACGGCCAGCCAGCGCCGGTAGCGCGGCTCGGGCCCGGCCTCCGCGGTCAGCAGCACATGCCGGCCCTCGCCGACGAGCGCGGTGAGTGCGGCGTCCACCCGCGCCGCCGACTTTCCGTCGGGCAGCACCGCGAGCGCCCCGCGGCCCGTCGCCATCGTGGTGGCCATCGCGCGGGCCAGCTCGTCCGCCCAGCTCTCCGGGCCGGGCAGCGCGGTCCATACGGCGCGGGGCGCGCCCTTCTCGGCGAGCGCCCGCAGAAACGCCGGGCCCTCGGGGTAGCGCGCCCACCCGCCCGGCTCGGGCACCGACGGCTTGGGCGGGCGGCGTGGGGAAGGCTGCTTCTCCGCCTTGGCCCGGCGCGGCGGGACGGCGAGCTGGACCACGTCGGCCAGCGACCCCGCGTACCGGTCGGCCACCGCCCGGCACAGCTGGAGCAGTTCGGGTGTGAGCACCGGTTCGGGTGACAACACCTGGGCGATCGGGGCGAGCCGTCCGGTGAAATCGGTGTCGGCCCGGCGCTCGACGATGAACCCGTTGATGAGCCCGCCTCCTTCGCGGCGCCCCTCGCGCTCCCCCGCACCGAAGCGCACCCGCACCCGCACGCCCGGCTGCGCCTCCTCGTCCATCGAAGCGGGGACGGCGTAGTCGAAGTACCGGTCGAGGTGGACCAGCCCCTTGTCGACCAGCACCCGCGCCACGGGCAGCCGCTCCGCCATCTCGGCACCCCGCCAGGTCCGCGGCTTGGCCCTCGGCTGCTGGGCCTTGCGCTCCCTCACGGTCTCCCGGATCAGCGCAAGCTGCTCGGGCGCATGCTGCTGCCGCTCCCCTTCACCGCTGCCATCACCCCTGCTCACAGCCTCAGTCTCGCAAACACCACCGACACCCGCCGCCCATCGGCCCTTACGGAGGCGCCGCCACCCGTCACCGCGGAGCAACGCCAGGTCGGGGCAGCGGGAGCAGAAAGAGAAAGAGGATGACGGACGCGCCCGAGGTCTGAGTCGGCTGGGGAGTGGGCGTAGGCCCGGCCACTGCCTTCGGCCGCTCGGCCACGCCGCGTCACGGGAGGTGAGGCGGCGACGGGATTCGAACCCGTGAGGAGTTGGGACTCCGGTGGGGAAGGATCCCCCGCCTGCGCACCGAGCGCGTCCGCGTTCACCCTAGAGGCGAAGCCAACAGCGGGCTAGGGGTTTACCGAGGGCGAGGGGCCGGGGCGGAGAGGCCGGAAACGGGTACGCCGGAGGCCCGGCACCCCGCCAGCATGGGGTGCCGGGCCTCGGCGGACGAACGGAGAGACGCGGGCGCGGACGGAAGGCTAGAGCCCGGCCGCCTTGCGCAGCGCTTCGACCCGGTCGGTGCGCTCCCACGTGAAGTCGGGCAGCGCGCGGCCGAAGTGTCCGTAGGCGGCCGTCTGCGCGTAGATGGGGCGCAGCAGGTCGAGGTCGCGGATGATCGCGGCCGGGCGGAGGTCGAAGACCTCCGAGATGGCCTGCTCGATCTTCTCGTCCTCCACCGTGGCGGTGCCGAAGGTCTCCACGAAGAGACCGACGGGCTCGGCCTTGCCGATCGCGTACGCGACCTGCACCTCGCAGCGGGAGGCGAGCCCGGCCGCCACGACGTTCTTGGCGACCCAGCGCATGGCGTAGGCGGCGGAGCGGTCGACCTTGGACGGGTCCTTGCCGGAGAAGGCGCCGCCGCCGTGGCGGGCCATACCGCCGTAGGTGTCGATGATGATCTTCCGGCCGGTGAGTCCGGCGTCGCCCATCGGGCCGCCGATCTCGAAGCGTCCGGTCGGGTTGACCAGCAGCCGGTAGCCCTCGGTGTCCAGCTTGATGCCCTCGTCCACCAGGGCCTTCAGCTCGGGCTCGACGACGAACTCGCGGATGTCGGGTGCGAGCAGCGAGTCCAGGTCGATGTCGGCGGCGTGCTGGGATGAGACCACGACGGTGTCGAGACGTACGGCCTTGTCGCCGTTGTACTCGATCGTGACCTGGGTCTTTCCGTCGGGGCGCAGATAGGGGATGGTCCCGTTCTTGCGGACGGCGGACAGCCGCTCCGAGAGCCGGTGCGCCAGGGTGATCGGCAGCGGCATGTACTCGGCGGTCTCGTCGCAGGCGTAGCCGAACATCAGGCCCTGGTCGCCGGCGCCCTGCTCGTCGAGCTCGTCCTCGTCGCCTTCCACCCGCTTCTCGTACGCGGTGTCGACACCTTGCGCGATGTCGGGCGACTGGGCACCGATGGACTCCGAGACGCCGCAGGAGGCGCCGTCGAAGCCCTTCTTGGAGGAGTCGTAGCCGATCTCGAGGACCTTGTTGCGCACGAGCGTCGAAATCGGGGCGTAAGCCTTGGTCGTCACCTCTCCGGCCACGTGCACGAGGCCGGTGGTGATCAGCGTCTCGACGGCGACCCTGGAGTGCGGGTCTTCCTTGAGGAGGGCGTCGAGGATGGTGTCGCTGATCTGGTCAGCGATCTTGTCAGGGTGACCCTCGGTCACAGATTCCGAGGTGAACAAGCGGCGCGACACATCGCTCCCTGGGGTTGCAGCGGCTGCTGGCTGAGCATGGGGCGGACCGGTCGGGGGCTGCGCCCAAGCACGGTCCGCGGCCAGTTTATCCATCTCCACCGGCATCCAATCACGGACTCTCGAACTGCGAGACGACCATGACCTGCTCAATCCGGACTCCAGGGGCACCAGAAGGCCACCTGAGATCCGGATATGTCAGGGCGTGTCGGTCGGAGAAGGGCCTGGTCAAGAGCGCCGTTCCAGCCTATTGCGGCGACTTCCGGCCCACTCGGTCACAGTGCCGAATTCGACTGGGCGAGCACCGGAGGGAGGGATTCCGCACCGTTCAGGGATCCCGGCTCACTCCTCGGGAAGCCCCCGAAGGCGCTCCGCGATCAGATCCCACACCGTCTCGGCGAGGGCTTCCTTGGGACCGTACGGCACCGGCGTCTCGGTCCCGTCGGCAGCCAGCACGACAGCCTCGTTCTCCTCCGAGCCGAAGGTCTTGCTCTCCCCCACCTCGTTGACGACCAGCAGGTCACAGCCCTTCGCGGCGAGCTTGGCGCGGCCGTGCGCCAGCACGTCGTCGGTCTCGGCGGCGAAGCCGACCACGACCTGGCCCGACCGGGGGCGACTCGCGGAGATTTCGGCAAGGATGTCCGGGTTACGGACGAGGGTCAGCGGCTCCGGCTCCTGGTCGTCCTTCTTCTTGATCTTCCCGGTCGCGTACGCGGCGGGCCGGAAGTCGGCGACCGCGGCGGCCATCACCACGGCGTCCGCGTCGGCGGCCGCCTTCGTCACCGCTTCGCGCAGCTCCAGCGCGCTGCCGGCCCGGACCACGTCCACGCCCGCCGGATCCGGCAGCGCACTGTTCGCGGAGATGAGCGTGACCCTGGCGCCCCGTGCGGCAGCCGTACGGGCGAGGGCGTAGCCCTGCTTGCCGGAGGAGCGGTTGCCGAGGAAACGTACCGGATCGAGGGGTTCGCGGGTGCCGCCCGCGCTGACGACGACATGCCGCCCGGCCAGATCGGCGCCGAGGCCGGCCACACCGCGCAGCAGCGCCCGGCGGCAGACGTCGAAGATCGCGTCGGGGTCCGGAAGCCGTCCCTTGCCGGTGTCCTTCCCGGTCAGACGGCCGACAGCGGGCTCGATGACGAGGGCGCCGCGGCGCCGCAGGGTGGCCACATTCTCTTGTGTCGCCGGGTGCTCCCACATCTCGGTGTGCATCGCGGGGGCGAAGACGACGGGACATCGCGCGGTGAGCAGCGTATTGGTGAGCAGGTCGTCGGCGAGGCCGTGGGCTGCCTTGGCCAACAGATCTGCGGTTGCGGGTGCGACGACGACGAGGTCGGCGGTCTGGCCGATGCGCACATGCGGCACCTCGTGCACGGACTCCCACACCTCGGTGGCCACCGGGTGCCCGGTCAGCGCCGACCAGGTGGCGGCTCCGACGAAGTGCAGCGCCGATTCGGTGGGGACGGCCCGCACGTCGTGACCGCTCTCGGTCAGCCGCCGCGCCAGCTCGCACGCCTTGTAGGCGGCGATGCCGCCGCTCACCCCGAGTACGACCTTCGGCCTGCCGGCCGCCGCCGCTTCCTGCTGCGTCACTCGTCTCTCCCCACATGCCACACGCGTCGTCATGCCCTATGACACACCAGAGGCCCGGCAGCCGCGCTGCCGGGCCTCTGGTGGAAGTGGTGCCGACCGGCTACTGGGCGACCGGCGGAGCCTCCACGGGCTCGGAGGTGAGGAGGCCCGCGTTGATCTCGCGAAGCGCGATGGAGAGCGGCTTCTCGTGCACGTGGGTGTCCACCAGCGGGCCGACGTACTCGAGAAGGCCCTCACCGAGCTGGGAGTAGTACGCGTTGATCTGGCGCGCGCGCTTGGCGGCGTAGATCACGAGGCTGTACTTCGAGTCGGTGGCCTCGAGCAGCTCATCAATCGGCGGGTTGATGATGCCCTCGGGCGTGGTGATGGAAGAGGACACTCTCTGCCTTCCGAAGGGTGAATGAAGAAGGAATGATGCGCGGGCAGCGCGCTGAGCGCTGGAGGTCGATCGGTGCGCATTCAATCGATACGCATCAAGGCTAGCAGCTCGGCGCTGACCTCCTCGACGGAGGTGTTGACCAAGGTCCGGTCGAACTCGGCCTCGGCCGCCAGCTCGGTGCGGGCCACCTCCAGCCGGCGTTCGATGACCTCCGGCGCCTCGGTGCCCCGTCCGGTGAGCCGCCTGACCAGCTCCTCCCAGCTGGGAGGAGCCAGAAAGACGAGCTGCGCCTCGGGCATGGACTGCTTGACGAGCCGGGCGCCCTGCAAGTCGATCTCCAGCAGGACGGGCTCCCCGCGCTCGAGGTGCTCCAGCACCGCCTGCCGGGGGGTGCCGTAGCGATTGCCTGCGAACTCGGCCCATTCGAGCAGCTCGCCGTTGGCGATCAGCTTGTCGAACTCCTCGTCGTCCACGAAGAAGTACTGCACTCCATGGCGCTCGCCGGGGCGGGGCCTTCGGGTGGTGGCGGAGACGGAGAGCCAGACCTCGGGATGGGCCTTGCGCATATGAGCGACGACCGTGCTCTTACCGACCCCGGAGGGGCCGGAGAGCACGGTCAGCCGCGATGTGCCGACCGGGGGTGCCGGGGTCTCCCCCCGGGGAACTGCGGAATTCATGCAGCGATTATCCCGGTTAACGCGAGTGCCTGAGACCTCAGGCGTTGGCACCGCCGAACTCGCGCTCCAGGGCGGCGATCTGGTTGGAGCCGAGACCGCGGACCCGCCGGCTCTCGGAGATCCCCAGCCGCTCCATGATCTGCTTGGCGCGGACCTTGCCGACGCCGGGCAGGGACTCCAGGAGCGCGGAGACCTTCATCTTGCCGATCACGTCGTTTTCCTGGCCCTGCTTGATGACCTCGTGCAGAGACGCGCCGGAGTGCTTGAGCCGGTTCTTGACCTCGGCGCGCTCCCGGCGAGCCGCGGCGGCCTTTTCGAGCGCGGCTGCGCGCTGTTCAGGGGTAAGGGGCGGAAGAGCCACGCCTACGTCACCTCGGATGTCGAACTGTCGGATACGGATCGGTGAGGAACCTAGTAGGCCCGCACCTGCGGAGCAACGAGCAACGCGCCTGTTCGCGGTGCTCTCGACGGAGACTAGCGGGCGTGAGCGCCGGAGTCAGCGAGAACAGACGAAAAGTCCAGGTCAGCCTCCGCCGACCTGGACTTTTCTGGACATAACCGGCGCATTTTCTGCTCTCAGCGTGGGTCACAGCTGCTCTCAGCGTGGGCCGCAGCCGCTCTCAGTGTGGGTCGCCGCTGCTTTCAAGGCGAGCCTGCGCGGCTCTCAGCCCCGGATCACGGCCCCCAGCGCCGGGTCCTCAGACCACGGCGCCGCGTACCTCGTCGGCGAATCTGCTCGCGGAATCCCGCAATCCGTTTGTGTCGGGTCCGTGGCGAAGCACTCCCCGGCTGACGCTCGGCACGACGTTACGGACCGCGTCGCCGAAGACCGCGGGCAGATCCGCGGGCGTCGCGCCCTGCGCACCGATGCCCGGCGCGAGCAGTGGACCGTTCACGGCCAGGTCGAACGCCGACAGATCGCCCAGCGTCGCGCCGACCACCGCGCCGAGGGAGCCGAGCGGCTCGGCGCCCGCGTTCCGGTCGGCCAGGTGCCGCAGCACCGTCGCGGCCACTGTCGAGCCGTCCGCGCGGACCGCGCGCTGGACCTCCTCCCCCTCCGGATTGGAGGTGAGCGCCAGCACGAAGAGCCCGGACCCGCTCGCGGTGGCCGCCGTGATGGCCGGTTCCAGCGCCCCGAAGCCCAGGTAGGGGCTGACGGTGAGCGCGTCGGAGAAGAGCGGGCTGCCGGTGTCGAGGAACGCCGCGGCGTAGGCGTCCATGGTCGATCCGATGTCACCGCGCTTGGCGTCCATGACGACGAGCGCCCCGGCCTCCCTGGCCTCGGTCACCGTCCGCTCCAGTACGGCGATACCGCGTGAGCCGAAGCGCTCGAAGAACGCCGACTGCGGCTTGAGCACGGCCACCCGGTCGGCCAGCGCCTCGACCACCGTACGGCTGAACCGCTCCAGGCCCGCCACGTCGTCGTCCAGGCCCCAGGCGTGCAGCAGGGAGGCGTGCGGGTCGATGCCGACACACAGCGGGCCCCGGGTGTCCATGGCGCGGCGCAGCCGGGCGCCGAACGGTTCAAGGGCTGTCGGGTGCCGTTCGGTTGTGCCCGGGGCTGTCATGCGGCGTCCTCCTGCTGACGGTCCTGCTCACGGTGCTCGGCGCCGACGGCCTCGGCGAGGGTGGCGTACGGGCTGGCCGCCAGCAGCTCGGCGAGCCCCTGGTGCATCCGGCGCATCCAGAAGGGGCCCTCGTAGAGGAACGCGGTGTAGCCCTGGACGAGCGTGGCACCGGCCAGGATGCGGCGCCAGGTGTCCTCGGCGGTGGTGATGCCGCCGACGCCGATGAGCGTGAGCCGGTCGCCGACGCGGGCGTACAGCCGGCGCAGCACCGCCAGCGAGCGGTCGCGGACCGGGGCGCCGGACAGACCGCCGGTCTCGGCGGTCAGCGAGGGATCGGAGACCAGGCCGAGCCCGTCGCGCGCGATGGTGGTGTTCGTCGCGATGATCCCGTCCAGTCCCAGTTCGACGGCGAGATCGGCCACCGCGTCGATGTCCTCGTCCGCCAGATCTGGCGCGATCTTGACCAGCAGGGGGACGCGGCGTGCGGTGACCGTGCGGTCGGCCGCCTCGCGTACGGCGGTCAGCAGCGGCCGCAGATGCTCGGTGGCCTGGAGGTTGCGCAGGCCGGGGGTATTCGGCGAGGAGACGTTGACGACCAGGTAGTCGGCGTGCGGGGCGAGCGCCTCGGTGGAGGTGACGTAGTCGGCGGCCGCCTCGGACTCCGGTACGGCCTTCGTCTTGCCGATGTTGACGCCGACGGTCGTACGGAAGACCGGCTTACGGGTGGCCAGGCGGGCGGCGACGGCAGCCGAGCCCTCGTTGTTGAAGCCCATCCTGTTGATCAGCGCCCGGTCCTCGACCAGGCGGAACAGCCGCTTCTTCGGGTTGCCCGGCTGGGCGCTGCCGGTGACGGTGCCGACCTCGACATGGTCGAAGCCCAGCATGGCCAGGCCGTCGATGCCCTCCGCGTTCTTGTCGAACCCGGCGGCCAGCCCGAACGGGCCGTGCATCCGACGGCCCAGCGCCTCGACGCGGAGTTCCTTGTGGCGGGGGGCGAGGACGGCGGCGGCGAAGGTGCGCAGGACGGGGGTGCGGGCTGCCCTGCGGATCCAGGAAAAGGCCAGGTGGTGGGCGCTTTCCGGATCCATGCGGCGGAAGAGGGTGCGGAAGAGGAGTCCGTACATGTGGGGTGGGTTCCTGATCGGTGGGCGCTCCTCCTCATGCGCTGGAGGGGCGATTTCAGCCCCTCCAGCGCATGAGGACCGGGGGTGGCTCAGCTCTTGCGGGCGGCGACCAGGTGCTCGGCGTGCTCCTGCAAGGACCGGACGCTGACCTCGTCGCGGGCCATGGCGTCGATGCCCTGCACGGCAGCGGCCAGCGCCTGGACGGTGGTCAGGCACGGCACCGAGCGGGCGACGGCCGCGGTGCGGATGTCGTATCCGTCCAGCCGGCCACCGGTGCCGTACGGGGTGTTGACGATCAGGTCGACCTCGCCGTCGTGGATGAGCTGCACGATCGTCGGCTCGCCGGCGGGGCCGACGCCCTGGCTCTGTTTGCGGACGACCGTCGCGTTGATCCCGTTGCGCTTGAGAACCTCCGCGGTGCCGGAGGTGGCCAGCAGCTCGAAGCCCATGGCGACCAGCTCCCGCGCGGGGAAGATCAGCGAGCGCTTGTCGCGGTTGGCGACGGAGACGAAGGCGCGGCCCTTGTCCGGCAGCGCACCGTACGCGGCGGTCTGCGACTTGGCGTAGGCGGTGCCGAAGACCGAGTCGATGCCCATGACCTCGCCGGTGGAGCGCATCTCCGGGCCCAGCACGGTGTCCACGCCGCGGCCCTGCACATCGCGGAACCTGCTCCAGGGCATCACCGCCTCCTTGACGGAGATCGGCGCGTCCAGCGGCAGGTCCCCGCCGTCGCCCTCGGCCGGGAGCAGCCCCTCGGCACGCAGCTCGGCGATGGTGGCGCCCAGCGAGATCCGGGCCGCGGCCTTTGCGAGCGGAACGGCGGTGGCCTTGGAGGTGAACGGCACCGTGCGGGAGGCGCGCGGGTTGGCCTCCAGGACGTAGAGGATGTCGCCCGCCATCGCGAACTGGATGTTGATCAGGCCCTGGACGCCGACGCCGCGGGCGATGGCCTCGGTGGAGGCGCGCAGCCGCTTGATGTCGTAGCCGCCGAGGGTGATCGGGGGCAGTGCGCAGGCGGAGTCGCCGGAGTGGATACCGGCCTCCTCGATGTGCTCCATGACGCCGCCGAGGTAGAGCTCGTCGCCGTCGTAGAGCGCGTCCACGTCGATCTCGATGGCGTCGTCGAGGAAGCGGTCGATGAGGACGGGGTGCTTCTCGATCAGTCCGGCGTGCCGCTCCAGGTAGGACTCCAGCGAGGGCTCGTCGTAGACGATCTCCATACCCCGGCCGCCCAGCACGTAGGAGGGGCGGACCATCACGGGGTAGCCGATCTCGGCGGCGATGCCCTTTGCCTGCTCGAAGGAGAAGGCGGTGCCGTACTTGGGCGCGGGCAGCCCGGCCTCGGTGAGCACGCGGCCGAACGCGCCGCGCTCCTCGGCCAGTTCGATGGCCTCGGGCGAGGTGCCGACGATGGGTACGCCGTTGTCCTTGAGCGCCTGGGCGAGGCCGAGCGGGGTCTGGCCGCCGAGCTGGACGAGGACACCGGCGACGGGGCCGGCCTGCTGCTCGGCGTGGACGATCTCCAGTACGTCCTCCAGCGTGAGCGGCTCGAAGTAGAGCCGGTCGGAGGTGTCGTAGTCGGTGGAGACGGTCTCCGGATTGCAGTTGACCATGACGGTCTCGAACCCGGCCGCGCCCAGTGCGAAGGAGGCGTGGACGCAGGAGTAGTCGAACTCGATGCCCTGGCCGATGCGGTTGGGGCCGGAGCCGAGGATGATCACCGCGGGCTTCTCGCGGGGCGCGACCTCGGTCTCCTCGTCGTAGGAGGAGTAGAAGTACGGCGTCCTGGCGGCGAACTCGGCGGCGCAGGTGTCCACGGTCTTGTAGACGGGGCGGATGCCCAGCGCGTGCCGTACCTCGCGCACCACGTCCTCGCGCAGCGAGCGGATGGCGGCGATCTGCGCGTCGGAGAAGCCGTGCCGCTTCGCCTCGGCGAACATGCCGGGGCTCAGTTCGGGGGCCGCGGCGATCTCCTCGGCGGTCTCCTTGATGAGGAAGAGCTGGTCGACGAACCAGGGGTCGATCTTCGTGGCGTCGAAGACCTCCTGCGGGGTGGCGCCGGCCCGGATGGCGGCCATGACGGTGTTGATCCGGCCGTCGGTGGGCCGCTCGGCCTCCGCGAGCAGCTGCGCCTTGTCGCCGAGTTCGGAGACCGGGGTGGCGAAGTCGAACTGGCTGCCCTTCTTCTCCAGCGAGCGCAGCGCCTTGTTGAGCGCCTCGGTGAAGTTACGGCCGATGGCCATGGCCTCGCCGACCGACTTCATGGTGGTGGTGAGCCGGGAGTCGGCGGCCGGGAACTTCTCGAAGGCGAAGCGGGGCGCCTTGACGACGACGTAGTCGAGGGTGGGCTCGAAGGAGGCCGGGGTCTCCTCGGTGATGTCGTTGGGGATCTCGTCCAGCGTGTAGCCGACGGCCAGCTTCGCGGCGATCTTCGCGATGGGGAACCCGGTGGCCTTGGAGGCGAGCGCCGAGGAGCGGGAGACGCGCGGGTTCATCTCGATGACGACGACCCGGCCGTCCTCCGGATTGACGGCGAACTGGATGTTGCAGCCACCGGTGTCGACGCCGACCTCGCGGATGACGGCGATGCCGATGTCGCGGAGGATCTGGTACTCACGGTCGGTGAGCGTCATGGCGGGCGCGACGGTGATCGAGTCGCCGGTGTGCACACCCATGGGGTCGAAGTTCTCGATGGAGCAGACGACCACCACGTTGTCGTGCTTGTCCCGCATCAGCTCCAGCTCGTACTCCTTCCAGCCGAGGATGGACTCCTCCAGGAGCACCTCGGTGGTCGGCGAGAGGGTCAGGCCCTGTCCGGCGATGCGGCGCAGTTCCTCCTCGTCGTGTGCGAAGCCGGAGCCGGCGCCGCCCATGGTGAAGGAGGGGCGGACGACGACCGGGTAGCCGCCGAGCTCCTCGACGCCGCGCAGCACATCGTCCATGGAGTGGCAGATGTAGGAGCGTGCGGACTCGCCGTGCCCGATCTTGCGGCGAACGGCCTCGACGACCTCCTTGAACTGGTCGCGGTCCTCGCCCTTGTGGATGGCCTCGGGGCGGGCGCCGATCAGCTCGACGCCGTACTTCTCCAGCGCGCCGGACTCGTGGAGGGAGATCGCGGTGTTGAGCGCGGTCTGGCCGCCGAGGGTGGGCAGCAGCGCGTCGGGGCGCTCCTTGGCGATGATCTTCTCGACGAAATCGGGGGTGATCGGCTCGACGTAGGTGGCGTCGGCGATCTCCGGGTCGGTCATGATCGTGGCCGGGTTGGAGTTGACCAGGACCACGCGCAGGCCCTCGGCCTTCAGCACGCGGCATGCCTGGGTGCCGGAGTAGTCGAACTCGGCGGCCTGCCCGATGACGATCGGTCCTGAGCCGATGACCAGGACGGACTGGATATCGGTGCGCTTAGGCACGCTGGTCCTCCATGAGCTTGGCGCTGTGCTGGTTGTTGTCGCGCATCAGCGCGACGAACCGGTCGAACAGGTACGCGGCGTCGTGCGGACCCGCTGCCGCTTCGGGGTGGTACTGGACGCTGAAGGCGGGCTTGTCGAGGAGCCGCAGCCCCTCGACGACACCGTCGTTCAGGCAGACGTGCGAGACCTCGGCCCGGCCGTAGGGGGTCTCGCTGACGCGGTCGAGCGGTGCGTCGACGGCGAAGCCGTGGTTGTGCGCGGTGACCTCGACCTTGCCCGTCGTACGGTCCTGGACGGGCTGGTTGATGCCGCGGTGGCCGTACTTGAGCTTGAAGGTGCCGAACCCGAGGGCGCGGCCGAGGATCTGGTTGCCGAAGCAGATCCCGAACAGCGGCGTGCCGCGCTCCAGCACGCTGCGCATCAGCGCTACGGGGTGCTCGGCGGTGGCCGGGTCGCCGGGGCCGTTGGAGAAGAAGACCCCGTCGGGCTTGACGGCGTAGATGTCCTCGGGGCTCGCGTTGGCGGGCAGTACATGCACCTCTATGCCGCGCTCGGCCATCCGGTGCGGGGTCATGCCCTTGATGCCGAGGTCGACGGCGGCGACGGTGAAGCGCTTCTCGCCGATGGCGGGAACGACATACCCCTGCTGGGTGGCGACCTCGCCGCACAGGTCGGCGCCCTTCATCGCGGGGGTCTCCCGCACCCGGGCCAGCAGTTGTGCCTCGCTGCCGGCGTAGGCGTCGCCGGAGAAGATGCCGACGCGCATGGCGCCGCGCTCGCGCAGGTGCCGGGTCAGGGCGCGGGTGTCGACGCCGCTGATGCCCACGATGCCCTGGTCGCGCAGCTCCTGGTCGAGGGAGCGGGTGGCGCGCCAGTTGGAGGGGGTGCGGGCCGGGTCGCGTACGACGTAGCCGGCCACCCAGATGCGGGCGGACTCGGGGTCCTCGTCGTTGACGCCGGTGTTGCCGACGTGCGGGGCCGTCATGACGACGACCTGACGGTGGTAGGAGGGGTCGGTCAGGGTCTCCTGGTATCCGGTCATGCCGGTGGAGAACACGGCCTCGCCGAACGTCTCTCCCACGGCCCCGTAGGCGCGCCCGCGGAAGGTACGGCCGTCCTCCAGGACGAGAAGGGCGGGATTCGCCGTGGTTCCGGTCGCTCCCCTGGCGGAGGTCGTCATCATGCGCCTTCCTTGTGCTGCTGCATTGCCGCGACGTCGTCGTCGCCGCACATTGCGTTGATCTTCTCGACCCATCGGGCCTGGTCGGCCGAGTGGTCGAAGCGGAATCCGGAATCGAGCCGCCGTCCGCCGTGCTCCCAGGTGACGATCAGCAGGCCGCCCTCGGTGAGGACCTTGCCCGCGATGCCGGTGTCGAGCCGGGCGCCGCGCAGCTGGTCCGTGGGGACGAAGAAGTCCTGTGCCGCGGGCCGTACGACATCCAGCCCGTGCCCGCTCAGCGTCAGTTCGACGCGGCTGCGGGTGCCCAGACCGTGCGCGACGATCCGGTCGAGCCACTGGCCCGCGCTGGTGGAGCCGTGGTAGCGGCCGGTGGCGGTCAGCAGCGGCTCGCCGCTGTCCTCGGGCGACTGCGGGAGCTCGGGCAGATCGCCCTGGAGGGTGCCGCGCCACTTCCAGCCCTGCCGCATCAGCCAGTACAGCAGCGCGACGAACAGGACGAGGCCGACGACCCAGCCGATCCGGGCGGCCCAGTCGGTGACTTGCTGTGACTTCTGTTCGGCTGCGAGGCCGATCAGGGGGAGATTTGTTGCACTCACACTGCTCACACCGCTCACACTGCTCCCGCTGCTCCTACGAGTTTCCCGTCCACGACCGTCGGGCGGCCCCGCAGCCAGGTGTGGGTGACGCGACCGGGCAGCTCGCGGCCCTCGTAGGGAGTGTTGGCGCTGCGGGAGGCGAAGCCCGCGGGGTTCACCTGCCCACGGTAGTCCGCGTCGAGAAGAACCAGGTTGGCTGGCTCGCCGGGTGAGACGGGGCGGCCGTGGCCCTCCAGCCGTCCGATGGCTGCGGGCCGGAAGGACATCCGGTCGGCGACCTGTGCCCACTCCAGCAGCCCGGTGTCGACCATGGTGTGCTGCACCACGGACAGGGCCGTCTCCAGGCCGACCATGCCCATGGCGGCCGCGCCCCACTCGCAGTCCTTGTCCTCGTGCGGGTGCGGGGCGTGGTCGGTGGCGACGCAGTCGATGGTGCCGTCGGCCAGCGCCTCGCGGAGAGCCATCACATCGGCCTCGGTGCGCAGCGGTGGGTTGACCTTGTAGACGGGGTTGTAGGAGCGGACCAGCTCGTCGGTGAGCAGCAGGTGGTGCGGGGTGACCTCGGCGGTGACGTTCCAGCCCTTGGACTTGGCCCAGCGGACGATCTCCACGGAGCCGGCCGTCGACAGGTGGCAGATGTGGACGCGGGAGTCGACGTGTGCGGCGAGCAGCACATCCCGGGCGATGATCGACTCCTCGGCGACGGCCGGCCACCCTTGCAGGCCCAGCTCGGCGGAGACGATCCCCTCGTTCATCTGGGCGCCCGCGGTCAGCCGTGGCTCCTGGGCGTGCTGGGCGACGACACCGTCGAACGCCTTCACATACTCCAGGGCACGCCGCATGATCACCGCGTCGTCGACGCACTTGCCGTCGTCGGAGAAGACCCGTACCCCGGCGGCGGAGTCGTGCATCGCGCCCAGCTCGGCGAGCTGCTTGCCCTCCAGGCCGACGGTGACGGCGCCGACGGGACGTACGTCGCAGTAGCCGTACTCCTTGCCCAGCCGCCACACCTGCTCGACCACGCCGGCGGTGTCGGCGACGGGGAAGGTGTTGGCCATGGCGTGCACGGCGGTGTAGCCGCCCTTGGCGGCGGCCCGGGTGCCGGTCAGCACCGTCTCGGAGTCCTCACGGCCGGGCTCGCGCAGATGGGTGTGCAGGTCCACCAGGCCGGGCAGCAGGATGCCGCCGCTGGCCTCGACCACCTGGGCGTCCGGGGCCTCGATCCCGGGGCCGACCTGGCCGATGGTGGCTCCTTCGATCAGTACGTCCTGCGGCTCGCCGCCGAGGATCCGCGCACCGCGCAGCAGTGTCTTGTTCTGCTCAGTCATCTCAGTTGTTCTCCTCTACGGCAGAGCGGCGCGCAGCGCCTCCGTCCGGGGTGGTGGCGGGTGACGGGTGGGCTGTTTCCTCGCGGGACAGGGCCGGCTCGGCGCCGCCGAGCAGCAGGTACATCACGGCCATCCGGATGCTGACGCCGTTGGCGACCTGCTCCACGGCGGTGCAGCGGGGCGAGTCGGCCACCTCGGCGGTGATCTCCATACCGCGGTTCATCGGCCCGGGGTGCATCACGATGGCGTGCTCGGGCATCCGCGCCATACGTTCGCCGTCGAGGCCGTAGCGGCGGGCGTACTCGCGCTCGGTGGGGAAGAAGGCGGCGTTCATCCGCTCCCGCTGGACGCGCAGCATCATCACGGCGTCCGACTTGGCCACTACGGCGTCCAGGTCGTAGGAGACCTCGCACGGCCAGCTCCCCACGCCGATGGGCAGCAGGGTGGGCGGTGCGACGAGGGTGACATGGGCGCCCAGCGTGCTCAACAGGTGCACGTTGGAGCGGGCGACGCGGCTGTGCAGGATGTCGCCGACGATGGTGATCCGCTTGCCGTCGAGCGCTGCGCCCTCCTCGCCGACCAGCCGGCGGCGCATGGTGAAGGCGTCCAGCAGCGCCTGGGTGGGGTGCTCGTGGGTGCCGTCGCCGGCGTTGATGACGGAGCCGCCGATCCAGCCGGAGGTCGCCAGCCGGTGCGGGGCCCCCGAGTCGCCGTGCCGGATGACGACGCCGTCGGCGCCCATCGCCTCCAGGGTGAGCGCGGTGTCCTTGAGGGACTCGCCCTTGGAGACGGAGGAGCCCTTGGCGGAGAAGTTGATGACATCGGCCGACAGCCGCTTGGCCGCCGCTTCGAAGGAGATCCGGGTGCGGGTGGAGTCCTCGAAGAAGAGGTTGACGATGGTGCGGCCGCGCAGGGTGGGCAGCTTCTTGATCGGCCGGTCGGCGAACCGGGCCATCTCCTCGGCGGTGTCGAGGATGAGGACGGCGTCGTCGCGGGTGAGGTCGGCGGCCGAGATGAGGTGACGCTTCATCTGTTGCCTGGTGCCTTCCGTGGGTGGGATGTGAGGTCGTCGCGAGGGCTCGCGCGCTGGAGAGCACCTCAGGGGTGCGCTTCCGGGCAGCGTGCGCCCGGGCAGGCAGTGGCGAGCGGCACGCGGGCGTACGTCGGTGCTGCGCGCGCCGAGCGCATACGCCGGACCAGCGCGCCGGCCCGGTTCGGTACGCGGCTAACCAGCGGGCGCGGTGCCGTGGCGCGGGGGTGCTGTTCCTTCGGCGTGCTCGGATTCGGTCGCGCGGGTGCCGAGCAGGACGCCGTCGTGGCCGTCCTCCTCGGTCAGCTGAACCTTGACGGTCTCGCGCTGCGAGGTTGGCAGGTTCTTGCCGACATAGTCGGCGCGGATCGGAAGCTCGCGGTGACCGCGGTCCACGAGGACGGCGAGCTGAACCGCGCGCGGACGCCCGATGTCACCCAGGGCATCGAGTGCGGCGCGGATGGTGCGGCCGGAATAGAGCACATCGTCGACGAGGACGACGAGCCGTCCGTCGACCCCCTCGGCCGGGATCTCGGTGTGCGCGAGGGTCCGCGCGGGGCCGAGCCGGAGATCGTCCCGGTACATCGTGATGTCGAGCGAGCCGACCGGAACCGCGCTGCCGGTGATCTCTTCGAGCTTGGCGGCCAGCCGTCGGGCGAGGAAGACACCACGGGTGGGAATGCCGAGAAGTACCACGTCGTCGGCGCCTTTGGCGCGTTCGACGATCTCGTGGGCGATGCGGGTGAGCACCCGCTTGATGTCCGGCGCCTCCAGTACGGGGCGTGCCGGATGCAGGCTCGCGCTGTTGTCGTCCATGAAAAGTGGACCTCCTTCCCCGCCTCACGGGACGGGCCTTAAAGGACGTCTTGCTGTCGCTGCTCAACGCTACCAGGGGCCGTTCAGCGGGCGGCGCGGGGGCGGTGCCAGCCGTTCGGACCCCCTCGGCTTGACGCGGCACATTACGCTGCGTAACCTCACAGTGAGTTACGAAGCGCGAAGGCGCGCGGCGCAGCACACCGCGTGGCGCAGCCGCTCAGCGATACAGCGTCCGGGGAGCCATATGTCCAGCGAATACGCCAAACAGCTCGGAGCCAAGCTCCGCGCCATCCGCACCCAGCAGGGCCTCTCCCTCCACGGTGTCGAGGAGAAGTCCCAGGGCCGCTGGAAGGCGGTCGTGGTGGGCTCGTACGAGCGCGGCGACCGGGCCGTGACCGTGCAGCGCCTCGCCGAGCTGGCTGACTTCTACGGGGTGCCGGTGCAGGAGCTGCTGCCGGGAACCACTCCGGGCGGGGCCGCGGAGCCGCCGCCGAAGCTGGTGCTCGACCTTGAGCGCCTTGCCCATGTGCCGGCCGAGAAGGCGGGTCCGCTCCAGCGGTACGCCGCGACGATCCAGTCGCAGCGTGGGGACTACAACGGCAAGGTCCTCTCCATCCGCCAGGACGACCTGCGCACGCTGGCCGTCATCTACGACCAGTCGCCGTCCGTGCTCACAGAGCAGCTGATCAGCTGGGGAGTCCTCGACGCGGATGCCCGGCGGGCGGTCTCGCACGAAGAAGTGTGACCCTCTTTTCGGGTCGCCTCTCCTTCGCCGAGAAACCTCTTTCCGCCGCGACGGCGAGCAGCCCACGGCGCAGACCGGCGGTGCCGAGCCGGCCGCAACCCCTCCTGCAGGACGGGTTCGGCCGGCTTGGCACCGCCGGTTTCGTTTCGTTGTGGCTGAGCGCCGCTGCGGCGGAAGAGGGTTACCGCATCAGTGTGGGCTTGAGCTCCTTCAGCCGGCCCAGCAGGCCATTGATGAAGCCCGGCGACTCATCCGTCGAGAACTCCTTGGCGAGCTGGACGGCCTCGTCGATGACGACCGCATCCGGCACGTCATCGACGAACAGCAGCTCGTAGACGCCCAGCCGCAGGATGCTCCGGTCCACATCGGGCATCCGGTCCAGCGTCCAGCCCACCGCGTAGGTGGACAGCAGTTCGTCGATGCGCGCCGCGTTTCCCGCGTAGCCCTCGACGAGCGTCATCGTGTACTCGGAGACCGGCGGCTGCCGGGTGTCCGTCCGGGCGAGCCGCAACCAGTCCGCGAGCACGGTGCGCACGTCGGCACCGCGCTGGTCGGCCTCGAAGAGGATCTGGAAGGCGCGCTTGCGGGCCTTGTTGCGTGCAGCCACGGTTAGCTGTTCACCCGACCGAGGTACTCACCGGAGCGCGTGTCGACCTTGATCTTCTCGCCGGTCGTGATGAAGAGCGGGACCTGGATGCTGTGGCCCGTCTCCAGCTCGGCGGGCTTGGAGCCGCCGGTGGAGCGGTCGCCCTGGACGCCCGGCTCGGTGTGCTTGATCACCAGCTCGACAGCGGCGGGCAGCTCGACGTAGAGCACCTGGCCCTCGTGCTGCGCGACCGTGGCGTCGAAGCCCTCGATCAGGAAGTTGGCCGCGTCGCCTACGGTCTTGCGGTCGATGTGGAGCTGGTCGAAGGTCTGCATGTCCATGAAGACGAAGTAGTCGCCGTCCATGTACGAGAACTGCATGTCCCGTCGGTCCACAGTGGCCGTTTCGACCTTGGTGCCCGCGTTGAACGTCTTGTCGACGATCTTGCCGGAGAGGACGTTCTTCAGCTTCGTACGGACAAAAGCAGGCCCCTTGCCGGGCTTGACGTGCTGGAACTCGACAACGGACCAGAGCTGGTCGCCGTCGAGCTTGAGCACCATGCCGTTCTTGAGGTCGTTCGTGGATGCCACGGTCGCGGAATCTCCTGAGACTGCTGCGGAGACCAGGGCGGCTACCGCGCCTCCGACGGCCCGTGGGCTGAGCCCCCGTGGGGGCTAGAGGGCGAGCAGCTCCTTGGTCGTGATGGTGAGTAGCTCGGGTCCGCCGTCCGCCTGCGGGCGGACGACGAGCGTGTCGTCGATCCGGACGCCGCCCCGGCCCGGGAGATGGACCCCCGGTTCGACGGTGACCGGCACACAAGCGTCCAGTTTACCCACGGCCTCAGGTGAGAGCCGAGGGTCCTCACCGATTTCCAGCCCGACCCCGTGCCCGGTCGACTCACCCAGCGCCGCGCCATGGCCCGCGGCCCCCAGCACCTGACGTGCGGCCCGGTCCACCTCCCGGCACTCCGTGCCGGGCCCCAGCGACTCCCGCGCAGCCCGCTGAGCGGCGAAGACGGTGTCGTAGAGTTCGATCTGCCACGCCTCGGGTGCGGTGCCGATGACGAAGGTACGGCCGATCTGGCAGCCGTATCCCCGGTAGCGTGCGCCCAGGCGTACGGAGAGGAAATCGCCTTCCTCCACCCGCCGGTCGGTGGGCCGGTGTCCGGGAAGTCCGGAGTTGGGCCCGGTGGCGACGGAGGTGGGGAGGGCCGCGCCCTCCGCCCCGTGGTCGATCAGCCGGCGCTCCAGCTCCAGCGCCAGATGCCGCTCGGTGCGGCCCACCAGGATCGACTCCAGCAATTCGCCGAGCGCCTGGTCGGTGATCTCGGCGGCGATCCGCAGCGCGGAGATCTCCTCCTCGTCCTTGACGACCCGCTGCTGTTCCACTGCCAGGCCGAGGTCCGCGAGACGCACGGAGGGCGCCACCGCGGCCAGCGCGCGGTGCCGGGCGACGGTCAGATGGTGCTCCTCCACGGCCAGCGCGCCGGCTCCGCTCTTCTCGGCGAGCCCTGCGGCGGCCACCGCGGTGTCGTTCCGGGCGCCGCCGTGCGGTTCGGCGGCGTACGCGCCGCTCGGCATGTCCAGGGTGACCTCGCGGAGGTCGTCGGCCGGGTGGGCGCCGTTCGCGGGCCCCTCCCCGGGCGCCGAGACGAGGGTGTCCTGGCCGTCCGGGCCGAGCAGCAGCACGCTGCCGGGCGCCGCGCGGCCGGTCAGATACCGGACGTTGGCGGGACGGGAGATCAGCACCGCGTCGGCGGGACCGTCATGGGCGGTGCTCGCCGCACAGCGGTCGCGCAACCGGGCGCGGCGGGACACATGCACCTCGGACATATGCCGAGGGTACGCAGCGTCAGGCTTGTCGGCCGCCCGGACACGGCCGTGCGAGCGATGCATTGAGGATTGTCAGCTCAGCTGTCGGTCCCGGGCCCGTGGGCGCCTGCCCGGGCGCGCGGCAGCGGGTCAGCTGCCGGCCGTCACCAGCTCACCGGGCTGGCGAGGCTGCGCGCGACCACGTTGTCGAGCATCTGCGCGGTGCTGGCCACATCCTGCCGGGAGTTGTCGATGATCGGCAGCCCTGAGCTGTACCAGCCCGCCATCCGGCCGTGGATGTGCGCCACCTCCTCGTCGGAGAGCCGCCTGTTGCCCGTACGCTCCGCGTTCCGCTCCAGAACGATGTCTAGGCCGGGCAGCAGCACCACCGGGATCAGCCCGGGGCCCACGTGCCGCTTCCAGCCGCCGAGGCCGATCACGGGCCAGTCGGGGAAGACGGCGTCGTCCAGGATGCAGGAGATGCCGTTGGCCAGGAAGTTGCGGGCCGCGAAGCCGCAGGTGCGGCGGGCGAGGCGGTACTGGGCCTCGGAGTTCTCGTTCCAGCCCGCCTGCGGGTCGGCGAAGCCGGAGCGCACCCACTCGCGTACGTCGTCGAGGCTGATGTGGGCCGTGGGCACCGCACGGTGGTCCGCCCAGTAGCGCGCCACGGTCGTCTTCCCGGCGCCCGCCGGGCCGATCAGCAGCACGGCGACGGCAGCACGGGTGGCGTCCAGCTGGGCCGGTGTCGCGCCGGGCGCCGGGACCTGGACGGGGGCGCCCGGCGGCAGCTTGACGTGGCCCGTCGACTCACCGGTGGGCGCACCGCTGCCCGGCTGCGGGGGCGCGCCGGGGGGCGGCACGTGGGTGCCGGTGCCGGGGTTTGCAGGCGGCTGGGCCGGGGCGGGGCGCGGGTGCTGCTGGGGTGGCTGCGGCGGTTGGTGCGGGGGCTGTGGTGGCTGGGGTGCCGGAGCGTGCGGGTGGGGCTGGGGCTGCGGATGCGGCGGCTGTGCCGGAGGGGCCTGGGTGTGCGGGCGCGGCGGCGGTGCCTGCGGGTGGGGGTGCGGCGGCTGGTGGGCCGGGCCCTGTGCCGAGCGGGCGCCGGGGGCCGGCGGGGGTGCGGACCACTGTGCCCCGAAGCCTCCGTAGGCGCCTTGGGCACCGCTGTGCTGCATCCGGACCCCAACTCCGTCCCACGTGTGAAGGCGCTGCAACGCAACGCCAGGTGTTGTGCGAATACTGACGGTACCTTCCCCGACCGTCTCCGTGTGAACGGGCGGGTCCGCTCCCGAGTGCCCGCGGACCTGGGACCGCATTCCGGTGCGGGGCTGCCCCGTCTGCCGTCCGCGGTCTGCGGGCTTCGTCGCGCGGACGCCGCGGGGCAAGCCCGGCAGGGCTCAGGCGGCGATCTCGGCGTGTGCCGCCAGCAGCATGGCGGGGTCGGGGCTCTCCAGGACGGCCGGCTTGGCGAGCCCCTCCAGCACGATGAAGCGCAGCCGGTTCCCGCGCGACTTCTTGTCGACCTTCATGGTCTCCAGCAGCTTGGGCCACTGGTCACCGCGGTAGGTGACGGGCAGTCCGACCGACTCCAGCACCGTGCGGTGCCGGTCGGCCGTCGCGTCGTCCAGCCGTCCCGCGATCCGGCCCAGCTCGGCGGCGAAGACCATACCGACCGAAACGGCCGCGCCGTGCCGCCAGTTGTAGCGCTCGTTCTTCTCGATGGCGTGGCCGAGGGTGTGCCCGTAGTTGAGGATCTCGCGGCGGCCCGACTCCTTCAGGTCCTCGGAGACGACCTCGGCCTTCACCCGGATCGAGCGCTCGATCAGCTCGGCGGTGTGCGGCCCCTGAGGGGAACGCGCGGCCTGCGGATCGGACTCGATCAGCTCCAGGATGGCCGGGTCGGCGATGAAGCCCGCCTTGATGATCTCCGCGAGACCGCTGACGTAGTCGTGCACGCCCAGCGAATCCAGCGCCGCCAGATCGCACAGCACCCCGGCGGGCGGATGGAAGGCACCCACGAGGTTCTTGCCCTCCGCGGTGTTGATGCCGGTCTTGCCGCCGACCGCCGCGTCCACCATGCTCAGCACCGTGGTCGGCACCGCGATCCAGCGCACCCCGCGCAGCCAGGTCGCCGCGACGAACCCGGCCACATCGGTGGTGGCCCCTCCCCCGACGCCGACGATCACATCGGTACGGGTGAATCCGGTCTGGCCCAGCGCCTTCCAGCAGTAGGCGGCGACCTCGGCGGTCTTGGCCTCCTCCGCGTTGGGCAGCTGAACGGCGATGGCCTCGTACCCCTGGCCCGCCAGATCCTCGCGCAGCGCCTCTCCGGTGGAGGCGAGCGCCTCGGGGTGCAGTACGGCGACCCGCTGCGCTTCGGTGCCGATGAGGCCGGGGAGTTCGCCGAGGAGCTGCCGTCCGACGAGCACGTCGTAGGGGGCCGTGCCCGCCGTGCCACCGACGGCGATACGGGTCACGGCAGGGTCCTGAGTGGTCATTGCTGCTTCTCCGACTGGGTGGACGGTAGCTCCAGGGCGGCGAGGATCTCGTCGGCGACCTGGTCGGGCGTGCGGTCCTCGGTGCTCACGACGACGCGGGCCACCTCGGTGTAGAGCGGCCTGCGCTCCTCCATCAGCTTGCGCCACTGCTGGCGCGGATTGATGACGAGCAGCGGGCGGGGAGCGTCCAGGCCGACGCGCTTGACGGCCTCGGTCAGGCCCATCTCCAGGAAGACGACCGGGCGTCCGGCCAGCAGCGCCCTGGTCTCCTCGGCGAGTACGGCGCCGCCGCCGAGCGCGAGCACTCCCGTGTGTTCGGCCAGCGCCGTACGTACGGCGGCCCGTTCGAGCTCGCGGAAGTGCGGCTCGCCCTCGTCCAGGAAGATCTCGGAGATGGGCTTGCCGGTCTGTTCCACGATGTCCTGGTCGGTGTCGCGGCAGGTCACACCGAGCCGCTCGGCGAGGATCGCGCCGACGGTCGACTTGCCGACCCCCATGGGGCCGACGAGCACGATGACGGGCCCGGTCACCTGATCTCCAGGTTGTCGAGGAAGCCGCGCACGTTGCGGGCGGTCTCGGCGACGCTGTCGCCGCCGAACTTCTCGGCCACCGCGTCCGCCAGCACCAGCGCCACCATCGCCTCGGCGACGATCCCGGCGGCCGGTACGGCGCACACGTCGGAGCGCTGGTGGTGCGCCTTGTCGGCCTCGCCGGTACGGACGTCGACGGTGGCCAGGGCGCGCGGCACGGTCGCGATCGGCTTCATCGCGGCCCGTACGCGCAGCAGTTCACCGGTGGTCAGGCCGCCCTCGGTGCCGCCGCTGCGCCCGGAAGCGCGGCGGATGCCCTCCGGGGTCGGCAGGATCTCGTCGTGCGCCTGCGAGCCGGGCACCCGGGCGAGACCGAAGCCGTCGCCCAGCTCCACGCCCTTGATGGCCTGGATTCCCATGAGCGCTCCGGCCAGCCGCGAGTCGAGCCGCCGGTCCCAGTGCACATGCGAGCCCAGCCCGACGGGCACACCGTGCGCCACGACCTCCACTACACCGCCGAGGGTGTCGCCGTCCTTGTGGGCCTGGTCGATCTCGGCGACCATCGCCTCGCTCGCCTCGGCGTCCAGGCAGCGCACCGGGGCGGCGTCCAGCCGCGCCACGTCTCCGGGCTCCGGAACCGTGCCGTACGGGGCCTTCGCCGCGCCCAGCTCCACCACGTGCGAGACGATCTCAATGCCGGCCGTCTCCTTGAGGAAGGAGCGTGCGACGGTGCCGAGCGCGACCCGCGCCGCGGTCTCCCGCGCCGAGGCGCGTTCCAGGATCGGGCGGGCCTCGTCGAAGCCGTACTTCTGCATCCCCGCCAGATCGGCGTGGCCGGGCCGGGGCCGGGTGAGCGGGGCGTTACGGGCCAGCTGCTCCAGCTCCGCGGGGTCGACCGGGTCGGCCGCCATCACCTGCTCCCACTTGGGCCACTCGGTGTTGCCGACCATGATGGCGACCGGCGAGCCCAGGGTGCGGCCGTGGCGGACTCCGCCGAGAAAGGTGACCTCGTCGCGCTCGAACTTCATCCGGGCGCCGCGGCCGTAGCCGAGGCGGCGGCGGGCCAGCTCGTCGGCGACCATGTCGGTGGTCACCGGGACACCGGAGGGGAGGCCCTCCAGGGTTGCCACGAGTGCGGGGCCGTGCGACTCCCCTGCGGTCAGCCAGCGCAACCTGCTCAACGGTGCTCCTCTCGGCCGTCTTGCGGCCCGTCCACAGTCCTGTGTCCGATCCTCCCATGCCGCTGGGAGCGCCCTTCCCCCAAGCCCGCCCCGTCTCGGAATGTGAGCGGCAGCGGTGGTGCCGGCTCACATGGCGCGGGCCCGCAGCTCGGCTTCACCGGCGGCGCGCATGGCGGCCAGCGGCGCGGGGCGACGCCCCGTCATCAGCTCGACCTGGAGCACGGCCTGGTGCACCAGCAGGTCGAGGCCGCCGATGACGGCACCGTTCCAAGCGGCGGCCAGGGCGGTCGGCCAGGGGTCGTAGAGAACGTCGAAGAGGGTGCCGCCCGAGGCGGGCACGGCCTGGGCGAGTCCGTCGGTGGCGCCCGCGGGTGTGGTGGAGATGACCAGGGGGGCGCGCAGCCCCTCGGCAGCCCGCGTCCAGTCGGCCGTCCGCACGGCGACCCCGAGCCGTTCCCCCCAGCCCCGCATCTCGCGGCCCCGCTCCTCGCTCCGTACATAGGCGGTGACCTCGCCCTCGCAGATCCGGGCGAGGGCGGCCAGCGCGGAGGACGCCGTGGCGCCCGCGCCCAGCACGGCGGCGCTCTCGACGGAGCGGATACCGCGCTCCTCCAGTGCGGCGATCATGCCGGGGATGTCGGTGTTGTCCCCGGTGCGGCGCCCGTCCTCGGTGAACAGCACCGTGTTGACGGCCTCCACCGAGGCGGCGGTCTCACTGATCTCGTCGAGCAGCGGGATGACGGCACGCTTCAGCGGCATGGTGAGGGAGAGCCCCGCCCACTGCCGCGGATGCCCCTCGTCCTGCTTGCCGAGGCCGGCGAGGAAGTCCGCGATGCCCTGTTCGTCCACCTCGTAGCGGTCGTACGTCCAGCCGTCGAGGCCGAGTTCGGCATAGGCGGCCCGATGGAGCACCGGGGAGAGGGAGTGCGCGACCGGCGAACCGAGGACGGCGGCGCGCCTGGCCTCCGGCGAGGGGGTGGATGGCATCAGCCGCCGTTCTCCTTACTTGCGCTGGTTTCTGTTGAAGTCTTCGACATTCTTCTGGTGTTCGCGCGGATCGTCGGTGAACCGGGTGTCGCCGGGCTCGACCGTGACGAAGTACAGCCAGTTGCCCTTGGTCGGCTTGAGCGCCGCCTCTATCGCCTGGTGCCCGGGGTTGCCGATGGGGCCGGGCGGGAGGCCCTTGTGCAGGTAAGTGTTGTACGGGGAGGGGTACTTGGTGTCGGCGACCGAGGTGTTCAGCGTGGAGCGGCCCATCGCGTAGTTGATGGTGGAGTCGAAGCCGAGCTGCATGTCCTTGTCGAGCCGGTTGTAGATGACGCGGGAGACCTTGCCGAACTCGTCGTCTTCCTGGGCCTCCGCCTGGACGAGCGAGGCGATGGTGATGATCTGCTCCGGGGTCTTGCCGGTCTCCTTGGCCTTCTCCTCCAGCCCTGTCCTGGCGTACTCGGACTCCGCCCGCTTGACCATCTGCCGCAGTACGTCCTTGGGCTTGCTGCTCTTGCCGACGCTGTACTTGGAGGGGAAGAGGAAACCTTCCGGCTTGCCGTGTGCCCACTTGGGCAGGCCGAGACCGCCGGACTTGGCGGCCTTCTTGGTGGTGCCCTTGGCGACGCCGAGCTTCTTGTCGATCTCCGCGTAGATCCGGGTGGCACGCCAGCCCTCGGCGACGATGATGCCGTTCTGGCTGGCCGGGTCGAGCATCATCGCGACGGCGCTGGCCCCGGACATCTTCTTGCGCAGGGTGTACGTACCGGCCTGGATGCTCTGGGCCTTCTGGTTGCCGTCGGCCGCCTCGACGAAGGCGCCGGGGCTCTTGACGACGCCTTCCTTCTGGAGGACCGCTCCCATGTCGGCGAGCGATGCGCCGTCCGGGATGTCGACCATCACCTCGCCGGTGCCGTCCCCCGCGTAGTCGGGGGCCGGGCCGAAGTGGGTCTGGTAGAAGTCGTAGCCGAAGTACCCGACGACCCCGACCCCGGCGACCAGAGCCGCGGAGATGACGAGTCCGCAGCCGCGCCCGCGCCTGGCCTTGCCGCCGCTCTCACGCCCGCGGCGGCCACGGTCGTCGTACTCGTCGTAGTCGTCCTCGGGCAGTTCGTCGTCGCGGTCCCGCTGGAAGAAGGCGTACTCGCCCTGGTCGGGGCCCGGGTCCCAGCCGGTCTCCGGGTCGGGCGTCGGATCGGCCGCCGGCGCCGGTGCCTGCCGCGGTCCGGGCACGGGGGCCTGCTGCGGGTGCACTTGGGGATTTCCGGCCGGGTAGCCGCCCTGCTGCGCGTAGTAGCCGGGGTGTTCGCCGGTGTTGTACCCACCCGTCGGGTATTCGCCGGTGTGGTACTCCCCGGTGGGGTAAGTGCCGGTGCTGTACTCGCCGCTGGGGTACTCCGTGTAGTGCCCGCCGGTGGGGTACTCCCCCGTGCTGTAGTTCGCGTTCGGATACCCACCGGTGTGGTACTCCCCGGTCGGGTATTCGCCGGTGCTGTACTCACCCGTCGCGTACTCGCCCGTGTGGTACTCGCCGGTCGCGTACTCCCCCGTGCTGTACTCCCCGCTCGGGTACTCCGTGTAGTGCCCGCCGGTGGGGTACTCCCCGGTGCCGTACGGGTCGGCCGGGTGTCCGGCGGGGTGCTGGGCCGCGTACGAGGGGTCGTACTGCTGCGCGGCGCCGGGGACGTTCTGCTGGGTGCCGTCCCAGCCGTTGTGACCGTACTGCTGCTGCGGGTGCGGGTACTGCTGCTCCGCGTACTGCTGGGGGCCGGGGTGGCCGGAATACTCCCCCTGTTGAGGGGCCTCGTTCCAGCCACCCTGGTACTCGGGCTGCCGGCCACCGTCCCACTCCTGATCCCCGTAGAGGGGGTCGTCAGGGTGCCACGGTTGGGAGCCATGTCCCCGGCCATAGTCAGTCATCGATCCCCTTGCGACGCGAGATCGGCAGCCGGTGACGCACCGGACGCCCTGCGTGGGAGTCCCCGCACCGTACGGGTTCCATCGCTCCGTACGCGTTCCGTACAAGTGCGGTTACGCGAGTGCATCGGCGGCTGCCGTGTCGCGCGGAACGTTACCGTACAGCGATCAGACAACCACCTCGACGCACTGCCCCGGGGGACGGCCCGAGCTCCGTTCCGCCTCCAGCGCGCTCTGGAGAATCACCACCGCTGCCGCCTGGTCGATGCGTGAACGTCCCTTTTTGGAGCTGACTCCGGAGGCTCGCATCCCCTGTGCGGCGGTGACCGTCGACATACGTTCGTCGACGAGTCTCACCGGTACGGGTGTGATGTTTTTCGCCAACTGCTGAGCGAAACCGCGGACCTTGGCCGCCGCCGGGCCCTCCCCTCCGCTGAGCGAACGGGGCAGTCCGACGACGACCTCCAACGGCTCGTACTCCGCCACGAGCTCCACCAGCCGGCGCTGGGCGGCCGGGACATCGCGCCCCGGCACCGTCTCCACCGGGGTGGCGAGGAGCCCGTCGGGGTCGCTGCTCGCGACCCCGATACGGGCGTCCCCGACATCGACGGCGAGCCGCCTGCCGCGCCGGAAGGTCTCCGGCTGCGCGGCGTCGTCCTGGGTCATCAGGCGTTGCCTCCGGCCTCCGCGACCAGGCGCTCCACGGCGGCCACGGCGTCGTCCACGGCCTCCGGGTTCTGGCCGCCGCCCTGGGCGACGTCCGGCTTGCCGCCGCCACCACCGCCCAGCGTCTTGGCCGCCGTACGCACCAGGTCACCGGCGCGCAGCCCGGCCTCCCTGGCGGCCTCGTTGGTGGCGATGACGGTGAGCGGACGCCCGTTGGTGACGGCGAACAGCGCGACGACGGCCGGGCGGCTGCCGAGCCGCTGGCGTACGTCGAGCACCAGGGTGCGCAGATCGTCGGCCGTGGTGCCGTCCGGGACCCGGGCCGCGGCCAGCGCGATGCCGCGTACCTCCTTGGCGTTCTGGGCGATTCCGGCGGCGGCCTGGAGAACCTTCTCGGCGCGGAACCGCTCGATCTCCTTCTCGGCGTCCTTCAGCCTGGTCAGCATCCCGGAGATGCGCTCGGGCAGCTCCTCGGAGCGGCCCTTGAGCAGCTCGGTCAGCTGGGAGACGACGGTGTGCTCGCGGGCGAGGAACCGGTAGGCGTCCACGCCGACCAGGGCCTCGACACGGCGCACGCCGGAGCCGATGGAGGATTCGCCCAGCAGCTTGACCAGGCCCAGCTGCGCCGTGTTGTGCACATGCGTGCCACCGCACAGCTCCTTGGAGAAGTCGCCGATGGTCACCACGCGCACGGTCTGGCCGTACTTCTCGCCGAACTCGGCCAGCGCGCCCTGCTTCTTGGCGTCGTCGATGCCCATGTACTCGGCGTGCACGTCGAGTTCGCGGGCCAGCACCTCGTTGATCTTCTGCTCGACGTCGGTGAGCACGGTGCCGGGGACGGCGGTGGGCGAGCCGAAGTCGAAGCGGAACCGGCCGGGGGCGTTCTCCGAACCGGCCTGCGCGGCCGTCGGGCCGAGCGCGTCGCGCAGCGCCTGGTGGGTGAGGTGGGTGGCGCTGTGGGCCCGGGCGATGGAGCGGCGGCGGTCCCCGTCGATCTGCGCGTAGGCGGACGAGCCGACGGTGACCTCGCCGACCTGGACGGTGCCCTTGTGCACGCTGACGCCGGGCACCGGCTGCTGGACGTCGCGCACCTGGACGACGGCGCCGCCCTCCAGCCGGATGCGGCCGGTGTCGGCGAGCTGGCCGCCGCCCTCGGCGTAGAACGGGGTGCGGTCCAGGACGACCTCGACCTCGTCGCCCTCGGTGGCGGCGGGCGAGGAGACCCCGTCGACCAGCAGCCCGACGATGGTGGCCTCGCCCGCGGTCTCGCCGTAGCCGGTGAAGTCGGTGGCTCCGGCGGTGTCGGCGATCTCGCGGTAGGCCGACAGGTCGGCGTGGCCGGTCTTCTTGGCCTTGGCGTCGGCCTTGGCGCGCTCCCGCTGCTCCTTCATCAGCCGCCGGAAGCCCTGCTCGTCCACCGACAGGCCCTGCTCGGCGGCCATCTCCAGGGTGAGGTCGATGGGGAAGCCCCAGGTGTCGTGGAGCAGGAACGCCTTGTCGCCCGGCAGCACCGTGCTGCCGGTCTTCTTGGTGTCGGCGACGGCGGTGTCGAGGATGTTGGTGCCGGCCTTCAGCGTCTTGAGGAAGGCGGCCTCCTCGGCGAGGGCGACGGTCTCGATGCGCTTCCGGTCGGTGACCAGTTCGGGGTACTGCCGGCCCATCGTCTTGATGACGACGTCGATCAGGTCCTCGGCGACCGGGCCCGTGGCGCCCAGGATGCGCATGTTGCGGATGGCACGGCGCATGATGCGGCGCAGCACATAGCCGCGGCCCTCGTTGCCGGGGGTGACACCGTCGCCGATGAGCATCACGGACGTACGGATGTGGTCGCAGACGACGCGCAGCGACACATCGGTGTCCTCGGCGGCACCGTAGGCGACGCCGGTCAGCTCGGTGGCCTTGTCGATGACGGCTCGCGAGGTGTCGATCTCGTACATGTTGTGCACGCCCTGGAGGACCATCGCCAGGCGTTCGAGGCCGAGACCGGTGTCGATGTTCTTGCTGGGCAGCTCGCCGAGGATCTCGAAGTCGGTCTTGGTGGAGCCCTCACCGCGCTCGTACTGCATGAAGACGAGGTTCCACAGCTCCACATACCGCTCGTCGTTGACGGCGGGGCCGCCCTCGCGGCCGAACTCGGGGCCGCGGTCGTAGTTGATCTCCGAGCAGGGGCCGCACGGGCCCGGCACGCCCATGGACCAGTAGTTCTCCTCCATGCCCAGGCGCTGGATGCGTTCGGCGGGCACGCCGACGACGTCCCGCCAGATCCGCTCGGCCTCGTCGTCCTGCTCGTAGACGGTGATCCACAGGCGCTCGGGGTCCAGTCCGTAGCCGCCCTGCTCCTGCGAGGAGGTCAGCAGCTCCCAGGCGAGCTTGGCGGCCCCCTCCTTGAAGTAGTCGCCGAAGGAGAAGTTGCCGCACATCTGGAAGAAGGTGCCGTGCCGGGTGGTCTTGCCGACCTCTTCGATGTCCGGCGTACGCACACACTTCTGCACGCTGGTGGCCCGCGGCCAGGGCGGGGTGGTCTCGCCCAGGAAGTACGGCTTGAAGGGCACCATGCCCGCGTTGACCAGCAGCAGCGTCGGGTCGTCCGCGATCAGCGACGCCGACGGCACGACGTGGTGCCCTCGCTCCTCGAAGAAGCGCAGCCAGCGGCGGCGGATTTCAGCCGACTCCATCAGTGGTCCTCATTCCGGTCGTTCGATTGGTTGGAGTTCTCCGGCCGGTCCTGGTGGTCCGGCCGGTCCGGGAGCGGCGGGGTGTGGCGTTCGCTGCCGGCCGGGGCCTGGCGGAGCACGCTGCCCAGCTGCCGCTTGTCCTGCTGCCGCGGAAGGCGCTTGCCCTGCTGCCGGGCGACGGGGGCCTGCCGTGCGGCCGGGAGCTCCCGGTACCGGTCGGCCTCCTCGGGTGCCGACAGGCCCAGCGCGTCCTTGAGTTCGCTCTCCCGCTGGACCATGCCCGCGCGTACGTCGAGCGCGAACTCGCGGAGCCGGTGGCCGCCTTCGACGGCCTTGTCGGCGGCGCGCAGTGCCAGCGCGTCGGGCGCGAGGCTGCGGATCTTGCGCTGGACCTTGGTGGTGGCCCAGACCCCGGCGGCGGCGCCGGTGGTGAACCAGAAGGCTCGGCGGAACATCTGCGTTCAGCCCCTTCCACGCTTGCGGCCGCCGCGGCGGGCGGCGGGCACGGTGCGGCTGACGACGACCTTCCGGCCGCCGCGCTTCTCCCGTTCCGGTGCGTCCTTACGGCCCAGCGCCCGCCGTACGCCGTAGCCGAAGGCGGCGACCTTGACGAGCGGGCCGCCGAAGGCGGTCGAGACGGTGGAGGAGAGCGCGGAGGCGTTGGAGGTGACCTCCTGGACGTCCGTCGCGATGGCGTCGACGCGATCGAGCTGGGTCTGTGCGGAGCGGACAGTCGCCGACGCCTCTCCCAGGAGGGGGACTGCCTGCTCCGTCACGCCTGTCACCAGCTTGGTCGCCGCCTTGAGCGTCTGCGCGAGCCTCACCAGCACAACGGCGAGGAACGACACCAGGATCGCCCAGAAGACGGCCACGAGGAGGCCGGCCACTTCTCCACCGGACACGCTGCACCGCTTCCCTTGATGGTCATGGGGGTCGGCCGCCGCTCGCCGGGGGCCGACCGCGGCGGCGTACGAGGTATCGACCTTATCGCGCCGGACCGACACCCCCGTACCGCATTACGGGTGCCCCGGAAACGCCGCAGCCCGCCGTGCCCGTACCGGGCGGAACCGGCGTGGGCAGGCGGGCTGGCGGGGCTGAGCCGAAGTGTGCGGTCAGC
Organism: Streptomyces sp. CA-250714; assembly: GCF_050936705.1. Classification (NCBI taxonomy): domain Bacteria; kingdom Bacillati; phylum Actinomycetota; class Actinomycetes; order Kitasatosporales; family Streptomycetaceae; genus Streptomyces; species Streptomyces sp. CA-250714. The sequence goes on from NZ_JBNJMI010000002.1 coordinate 1,037,436, forward strand.
GTGCGTAGTACTCGACGACGAGCTGCTCGTCGCAGATCACCGGGATCTCCTTGCGGTTGGGGTCCCGGTCCAGGCGGAAGGCGAGGGCCTGCAGGTTGACCTGGAGGTAGCGCGGGGTCTCCCCCTCACCCGCGTAGCCACCCTCACGGGCGACCTGGAAGGGGTGCTTGCTGCGGCTGCGCTCGCGGACCATCACCACGTCGTCGGGACGGACGCGGAAGGACGGCTTGTCGACCTTGCGGTCGTTGACCGCGATGTGGCCGTGCACCACCATCTGCCGGGCCTGGTAGATCGTGCGGGCCAGACCGGAGCGCAGCACGAGCGCGTCCAGCCGCCGCTCCAGCTCTATCACCAGGGCCTCGCCCGTCTTGAGCTCGGTCTTGCGGGCGCGCTCGTAGGCGCGGCGCATCTGGCTCTCGCTGATGTCGTACTGCGCGCGCAGGCGCTGCTTCTCCAGCAGACGGACCTTGTAGTCACTGTTCTGCTTACGGCCCCGGCCGTGCTCCCCGGGCGGGTACGGGCGCTGTTCGAAGTACTTGACGGCCTTCGGGGTCAGCGCGACGCCCAGGGCACGCGACTTCTTGACCTTGGGACGCGACTGGTTCACGTTGAACGGACCTCCGTGTAAGTTAGGTGAGCCTTACCTTAGCCGAGGAGCACGTATGTTTCGACCTGGGATTTCCCTGCCTGGCACCGACGCCGAGGAGGAACAGCCGCGTCCTGTGGAAGACGCCCGGCAGCCGACCGCTGCCGAACGGGTACGGACCCTCGCGCAATCCAGCGTATCCGCCCGGCTGAGCATTCCCGGCGCCGAGCCCGACCTGCGGGAACCGGGCTCGGGCGTGCCCGAGGCCCGCGCCGTCACCCCCGACGGAGACGTTCTTCTGCTGGTCCCGGCGGACTCGCTGGAGGCGCGCGTGAGCGCGTACGCACACGATGACGACCTCGCCGCGGTGATGGAGATCACGGATGTGGCGCCTGTCTCCGTACCCCACCGGGTACGGGGCCGCGCCTGGGTCGCCGGCTGGCTCACCCCCGTACGCGGCGACGAACGCGCAGTCTGCGCCCGGCTGCTCGCCGAGGCGGCCCCCTCGGCCCCCGTCGCCGGGACCTCCCGGCGGATGCTGCGGCTGGAGGTCGGCGAGGCCTACATCGACGACCTGTGGGGCGAGGAGGCCGTGGAACCCGACGCCTTCGCCGAGGCCATGCCCGACCCGCTCGCCGCCCATGAGGCGGAGCTGTTGCAGCACTTGGCCGCCGCGCACCAGCAGCAGGTGCGGGGGCTGTGCGCCTGCCAGGGGTGGGAGCACGCCGTTCCGCTGGCGCTCGACCGGTTCGGGCTGCGGGTACGGGGGTGGAGCGGTACGGGAACGTGTGCGGACGCCCGCTTCGACTTCGCGGAGCCCGTCAGCACCGTTGCGGAGCTGCGGCACGCGATGCACGCGCTGTTCGGCGCCGGCGGCTGAGAGGGGCCATGCCCCGGTGCGGGGAGGGCGCCCTCGTGCCCGCCGTTCCCGGGGCTACTCGCCCTCCCCGCGCTCCCCCCGCTCTCCACGGAGGCGGGCGCGGACGCGGTCGGCGATGTCGGCGTAACGGGCCTCCGCGCCGTACCGGGTGGGCTCGTAATAACGGCGCCCGTGCACCGCGTCCGGCGCGTACTGCTGCGCGGCGATACCGCCCGGCAGATCGTGCGGGTACTGATACCCCTGCCCGTGCCCCAGCTTCTGCGACCCCTTGTAGTGGCTGTCCCGCAGGTGCGGCGGTACGGGCCCGGCGAGCCCGGCCCGTACGTCCGCGAGTGCCGCGTCGACAGCGAGGTAGACCGCGTTCGACTTGGGCGCCAGGGCGAGCGCCACCGTGGCCTGGCTCAGCGTGATCCGCGCTTCGGGGAAACCGATCATGGCGACGGCCTGCGCCGCGGCGACAGCGGTCTGGAGCGCGGTGGGATCCGCGAGTCCGATGTCCTCACTCGCGGAGATCATCAGTCGCCGAGCGATGAACCGCGGATCCTCCCCGGCCTCGATCATCCGCGCGAGGTAGTGCAGCGCGGCGTCCACATCGGAGCCCCGGATCGACTTGATCAGCGCGCTGGCCACGTCGTAGTGCTGGTCACCGGCGCGGTCGTACTTCACCGCAGCGCGGTCGACGGCCTCCTCCACGGAGGCCAGCGAAACGGTGCCCTCGCCCTTGGCGAGGGCCGCGCCCGCGCCCGCCTCCAGCGCCGTCAGCGCACGCCGCGCGTCGCCGCCGGCAATCCGCAGCAGATGGTCCTCCGCCTCCTCGGGGAGCGTCACCTGCCCCGCCAGGCCGCGCTCCTCCGCGACGGCGCGGCGCAGTAGTTGGCGGATGTCGTCGTCGGTCAGCGGCTCCAACGTCAGCAGCAGGGAGCGGGAGAGCAGCGGCGAGATCACCGAGAAGTACGGGTTCTCGGTGGTGGCCGCGATCAGCGTGACCCAGCGGTTCTCCACCGCGGGCAGCAGGGAGTCCTGCTGGGCCTTGCTGAAGCGGTGGATCTCGTCGAGGAAGAGGACCGTGTCCTTGCCGTAGGCGCCGGAGGCACGGCGGGCCCCGTCGATGACGCTGCGTACTTCCTTGACCCCCGCGGTGATTGCCGAGAGTTCCACGAACCGCTTGTCGGTGGCCTGGCTGACGACGTACGCGAGGGTCGTCTTTCCGGTGCCGGGCGGGCCCCACAGCATCACGGACGAGGTGCCGGCCGGGCCGCCGCCGCCCTCCCCCACCAGCCGACGCAGCGGGGAGCCGGGGCGCAGCAGATGCTGCTGCCCCACGACCTCGTCCAGGGTGCGCGGCCGCATCCGTACGGCGAGGGGGCTGGCGGACGGATCCTTGGCCTGGCGTTCCTCTGCTGCTGCGGTGAAAAGATCGGGCTCCACACCGGAAACCCTAAGTCAGCGCTCTGACAACCGCGCCGCCCGCGGCGTTCACCGCGGGCGCGGGGAACTCAGCCGCCTCGCGGACCCGGAATCAGCTGGTCCAGAAGTCCCACCAGCGGGTGAGCACCAGGATGCCGATCACTCCGATGTGCAGTACCGGGATCACCCACGGGAACTCGTCGGCGAAGCCGCGTACCGCCGCCGGGGCCGGCAGGAAGCCGTTGCGGACATTGTGCGCGGTCACGTACCAGAACATGATGATGGTCGCTACCCAGGCCAGGCAGCACCACAGGCACAGGTTCCCGATGGTGTACAGCGACTGGTACTGGAGCCAGGTCACGAAGCCGACGCCGAACAGGCAGCCCGCGTTGAACGTCAGCCAGTACCAGCGCGGGAAGGCGGTCCGGGTGAGCAGGGTGACGCCGACGCAGATGACGATGCCGTAGGCCACCAGCCCGATCATCGGGTTCGGCGCGCCGAAGGCCGAGGCCTGATCGCTCTCCATGATGTTGCCGCAGGAGACGACCGGGTTGATGCTGCACCCCGGCTTGAAGTTCTTGTCCTCCAGCAGCTTGAACTTGTCCAGCGTGATGACCCAGGACGCGAGCAGCCCGGCGGCGCCGGTGACGATGAGCATCCAGGCGAAGGCCCGGCTCGCGCCGACGGCACCCCCCTTCGGATCGTCCGCGCCCACCTGCGCCTCGTCGAGGGGTGCCGTCGTCGTCATAGCCTTTTTCGTCCCGTCATCTGGTCCATGGCCGGTACGGGCCACATTCTGCCCCAACTGGCCGTACGGTCACCGCAGCTTGGCCCGCACTTCGGCCACCACCCGATCGAGTGCCACGGCCGTCTGCTCGCCACTGTCGAGGTCCTTGAGCTGGGCCACGCCCTCGGCCAGGTCGCGCTCGCCGAGCAGCATTGCGAACCGGGCGCCGGAGCGGTTGGCCGACTTCATGGCGTTCTTCATGCCCTTGCCGCCGTACGCCAGGTCCGCCGCGACGCCTTCCCGGCGCAACTCGGTGACCAGGCGGAACAGCCGACGGCGCGCCTCCTCGCCGATCGGTACGGCGAACAGCTCGGTGGCCGCGGGCAGTTCGAGCTCGATCCCCTCGGCCTCCAGCGCCAGCACCGTACGGTCAACGCCCAGGGCCCAGCCGACCGACGGCAGCGCGGGGCCGCCGATCATCTCCGAGAGGCCGTCGTACCGGCCGCCGCCGCCGATGGCCGACTGCGAGCCGAGCCCGTCGTGGACGAACTCGAAAGTGGTACGCGTGTAGTAGTCGAGACCGCGTACCAGCCTCGGGTCGTCCTCGAAGGGCACGCCCGCCTCGGTGAGCAGCCCGCGCACCTCCTCGTGGAACGCCTTGCACGCCTCGCACAGGTGGTCGCGCATCATCGGCGCGCCCGCCAACTGCCGCTGCACGCTCTCGCGCTTGTCGTCCAGCACCCGCAGCGGGTTGATCTCGATCCGGGTCCGGGTGTCCTCGTCCAGGTCGAGCCCGCGCAGGAAGTCCTGGAGCGCGGCCCGGTAGACGGGACGGCAGGTGCGGTCGCCCAGCGAGTTGAGCAGCAGCCGGAAGCCGGTCAGCCCCAGCGAGCGGTAGGCGTCGTACGCCAGGATGATCAGCTCGGCGTCCAGCGTCGGGTCCTCGGTGCCCAGCGCCTCGGCGCCCACCTGCGAGAAGTGGCGGTAACGGCCCTTCTGGGGGCGCTCGTAGCGGTAGTACGAGCCCGAATACCACAGCTTCACCGGGAGGTTGCCCGCCTTGTGGAGGTTGGCCTCCAGCGCGGCCCGCAGCACCGAAGCGGTGCCCTCGGGGCGCAGGGCCAGCTCGTCGCCGCCCTTGGTGGTGAGGGTGTACATCTCCTTGGTCACGATGTCGGTGGACTCGCCGACACCGCGCGCGAACAGCTCGACGCTCTCGAACCCGGGGGTCTCCACATAGCCGTAGCCGGACCTGCGCAGCGGCGCGGCAATGGCCTCGCGCACGGCGAGGTACTTCGCGGAGTCGGGCGGCAGCAGGTCGTAGGTGCCCTTGGGGGCCTTGTAGGTGCTCACGTGGCTTCTCGTCACATTCCTCGTCGCGGGGTGGCGGCGGCGTCGGTGCCGCCACCTCCCGGGCCGTGCTCCGCCACCTGTCGCAGGAACGGGTTGGTGGCGCGCTCACGGCCGATGGTCGTCTGCTGCATGTGCCCGGGCAGGACCACGGTCTCGTCCTCCAGCGGCAGGCACACACGCGCCAGGGACCGGAGGATCTCGTCCGGGTCGCCGCCGGGCAGATCGGTGCGTCCGATGGAGCCGGGGAACAACAGGTCGCCCGAGAACAGCACCGGCGGGCACCCCTGATTTCCTGAGGTGGCGGCCTGTTCGGGCATCCGGAAGGTCACCGACCCCTTGGTATGGCCGGGCGCGTGCGCGACGGTCAGCTCCAGACCCGCCAGGTTCAGCACCGCGCCGTCGGACAGCTCCTCGACGTCGTCCGGCTCGCCCACCGTCAGCTCGCCCATCAGGGGCTGCCCGATGGTCATCCCCAGCGCCTTCTCCGGGTCGCTCATCATGTAGCGGTCCGCGGGGTGGATCCAGGCGGGTACGTCGTGCGAGCCGCAGACCGGGACGACGGAGGCGACGTGGTCGATGTGGCCGTGCGTGAGGATCACCGCGACCGGCTTCAGCCGGTGCTTGGCGACGGCCTCCTCGACGCCCTGCGTGGCCTGGTGGCCCGGATCGATGATCACGCACTCCTCGCCGGCAGCGGGGGCGACCAGATAACAGTTGGTCCCCCAGGCTCCGGCGGGGAACCCGGCAACGAGCACGATCGTCCTTCATTCGTCCGACAGCGGGGGAGGCGACGCGGCCGAGCGGGCCCGTCGCCGGTCAGGCAGCTGCCAGCCTACCGGCGCGGGTCCGCGCGGGGCGAACCCGTAACGGGCCGGGCGAACCCGTGAGGGCGGCGTATACGGTACGTGAGGTCCCGCAGGTACGACGCCTCGCGACGCCTCGCCAGACGCCTCACCAGACGCCTCGAAGGAGACGAGACCGTGGTCAGCAGTGAGCAGCGCAGAAAGCAGCTCGCCCGTGAGAAGTACGAGCGGCAGCTCAAGCGGCGGGAGGCGGCCCGCCGCAAGGCCCGAATACGCAATATCTCGATCACCCTCGGGCTGGTGATCGTGCTGGCCGCCGGTGGGGCCTACGCCGCCTCGGGCGGGCTCAACGGCGACAAGGACAAGAAGGACGCCGCCGACAAGGCCGCCGCGAAGCCCTCCCCGAGCAAGGCCCCCGACCCCTGCGAGAAGCCCGCCAAGGGCAAGCCGACCGGCGAGAAGTGGAAGAAGGAGCCGGCCATGAAGGTCGACAAGTCGGCTTCGTACACCATGCGGCTGAGCACCACCTGCGGCGAGATCGACTTCACCATGGACGCCGACAAGGCGCCGCACACGGTCAACTCGTTCAACTTCCTGGCGGGCGAGAAGTTCTTCGACCACACGCCCTGCCACCGGATGACCGAGCAGCCAGGCCTCAGCGTGCTGCAGTGCGGCGACCCGACCGGCAGCGGCAGCGGCGGGCCCGGCTACGAGCTGCCCGACGAGAACCTCAAGGGCGCCCAGTATCCGGCGGGCACCGTCGCGATGGCCAACAGCGGCCCGGACACCGGCGGCAGCCAGTTCTTCCTCGTCTACAAGGACAGTAAGCTCCCGCCCAACTACACCCCGTTCGGCAAGGTCTCCGACTCCGGGATGAAGGTGCTGAAGAAGATCGCCAAGGCCGGGGTGACCCCGATGCAGGCCGAGGGCGACGGGCGGCCGAACGCCACCGTGGTGATCGACAAGGCTACGGTCCGTAAGTCCTGACAAACCGGCCGTCGCCGCCCGCGCGGTACCGTTCCGGAACCGCTTCCGACCGGCAATTCGCCGCTCGCCGGATGCGGACAGCGCGGGCGCCGGTCGCCTATGTTGGCTGTGACGAGAAACGTGGACGATGCCGGGGGGCCGCAGCCCTCCCAGGCATCTTGTGGAGGAGGCGCTGTGAGCAGCGACCCGTGGGGCCGCGTCGACGACGCGGGGACTGTGTACGTGCGTACGGCGGACGGCGAGAAGGTCGCCGGGTCGTGGCAGGCGGGCTCGCCCGACGAAGCCCTCGCCTACTTCAAGCGCAAGTACGACGGTCTGGTCGTGGAGATCGACCTGCTTGAGCGCCGGGTGAAAACCACCGATCTGTCGGCCAAGGACGCCACCGCCGCGATCGACCACCTGCGCGAGCAGGTCGACGCCCACAACGCGGTCGGCGACCTCGACGCGCTGCGGGGCCGGCTCGACCACCTCACCGAGGTCGTCGAGCAGCGCCGCGAGGAGCGCAAGGCCCGCAAGGCACAGCAGGCCGAGGAGGCGCGCCGCGCCAAGGAGGAGCTGGTCGCCGAGGCCGAGGAGCTGGCACAGAGCGAGCAGTGGCGAGCGGCCGGTGAGCGGCTGCGGGCGCTGGTCGACACCTGGAAGGGCCTGCCGAGGCTGGACCGGAAGAGCGACGACGAACTCTGGCACCGCTTCTCGCACGCCCGCTCGGCGTTCTCCAAGCGCCGCAAGGCGCACTTCGCCCAGCTGGACGCGCAGCGCGAGGAGGCACGGCAGCGCAAGGAGAAGCTGGTCGCCGAGGCCGAGGCGCTCTCCGGCTCGCGGGACTGGGGCCCCACCGCCGCCAAGTACCGCGAGCTGATGCAGGAGTGGAAGGCCGCGGGCCGGGCGCAGCGGGAGCACGAGGACGACCTGTGGGCGCGGTTCCGCGGCGCCCAGGACGTCTTCTTCCAGGCCCGCAGCGAGGTCTTCGCCGAGCGCGACAGCGAGCAGCGGGAGAACCTGGCGCGCAAGGAGGAGCTGGCCGCCGAGGCGGAGAAGCTGCTGCCGATCAGCGATCTGAAGGCCGCCCGGAGCGCCTTCCGCGCCATCAACGAGCGCTGGGACGCCATCGGCCATGTGCCGCGGGACGCGCGGCCGAAGATCGAGGGCCGGATGCACGCGGTGGAGCGCGCCATCCAGGAGGCCGAGGAGGCCGAGTGGCGCCGCACCAACCCGGAGGCGCGAGCCCGTGCCACCGGGCTCGCGGGCCAGCTCCAGGACGCGGTGGACAAGCTCCACGCCCAGATCGACCAGGCCCGCGCCGCGGGGAACACCGCCAAGGTCGCCAAGCTGGAACGCGAACTGGAAGGCCGGCAGGCCCTGTTGGACCAGGCCCTGAAGGGCCTCCAGGAATTCGGCGGCTGACCACCGCGTTGCGGGGCGCCGAACGCTTCGGCTGAGGCCGCCTCATTTTCCGCCGGACCCTCGCCGTCGTGGTTGCGCACCGTCGCGGCGGACAAAGGTGTGGGGGCTCCGCCCCCACACCCCCACCGGATGCTGGACCGAGGGCCCGGGGGCGAAGCCCCCGATCAATTCCCGCCGCGACGGCGCGCAACCACAGCGGGCGAGGGTCCGGCGGAATCAATGACGCGCCCCGCCACAACGTTCGGCTATTGAGGCCTGCGCGCGGAGGTGACGCGGTACACGTCGTACACGCCCTCCACGCCACGCACGGCCTTCAGGACGTGCCCGAGGTGCTTGGGGTCGCCCATCTCGAAGGTGAAGCGGGAGATGGCGACGCGGTCGCGGGAGGTCTGCACGGCGGCCGAGAGGATGTTGACGTGCTGGTCGGACAGCACCCGGGTGACGTCGGACAGGAGGCGGGAGCGGTCCAGGGCCTCCACCTGGATGGCGACCAGGAAGACGGAGGACTGGGTGGGCGCCCACTCGACGTCCAGGATCCGCTCCGGCTCCCGAGTGAGGGAGTCGACGTTGACGCAGTCGGTGCGGTGCACCGACACCCCGTTGCCGCGGGTGACGAACCCGATGATCGGGTCACCCGGCACCGGCGTACAGCAGCGGGCCAGCTTGACCCATACGTCCGAGCCCGCGCCCTTGACGACAACGCCCGGGTCCGCGGTGGAACGGCGCCGCGTGCTGCGCGCCGGCATCGGGGGCGCGGTCTCGGCGATGTCCTCCTTGGCCTCGTCCTCGCCGCCGAGCGCCTGCACCAGCTTCTGGCAGACGTGCTGCGCTGAGACATGGCCCTCACCGATCGCCGCGTACAGCGCGGAGATGTCGGGGTAGCGCATCTCGTGGGCGAGGGTGACCAGCGAGTCGCCGGTGAGGATGCGCTGGATGGGCAGGTTCTGCTTGCGCATGGCCCGCGCTATCGCGTCCTTGCCCTGCTCGATGGCCTCGTCGCGGCGCTCCTTGGTGAACCAGGCGCGGATCTTGTTGCGGGCGCGCGGTGACTTGACGAAGCCGAGCCAGTCCCGGGAGGGGCCGGCGCCGGATGCCTTGGAGGTGAAGACCTCCACGGTGTCACCGTTGTCGAGGGTCGACTCCAGCGGCACCAGGCGGCCGTTGACGCGGGCGCCGATGGTGCGGTGGCCGACCTCGGTGTGCACGGCGTAGGCGAAGTCGACCGGGGTGGCGTCCGCCGGGAGCGCTATGACGTCGCCCTTGGGGGTGAAGACGAAGACCTCGTTACGGGAGAGGTCGAAGCGCAGGGATTCCAGGAACTCGCCGGGGTCCTCGGTCTCCTTCTGCCAGTCGAGCAACTGCCGCAGCCACGACATGTCGTTGACGTGGTCGTCGCCCTTGCCCGCGCTCTTGGGCACGTCCGTGCGCACCTTGGAGGTGCCGGCGACGGCCTGCTGCTTGTACTTCCAGTGCGCCGCGATGCCGTACTCGGCGCGGCGGTGCATGTCGAAGGTGCGGATCTGGAGTTCGACGGGCTTGCCGCCGGGGCCGATGACCGTCGTGTGCAGCGACTGGTACATGTTGAACTTGGGCATCGCGATGTAGTCCTTGAACCGCCCGGGAACCGGGTTCCAGCGGGCGTGCACGGTGCCCAGCGCGGCGTAGCAGTCGCGGACGGTGTCCACCAGGACGCGGATGCCCACCAGATCGTAGATCTCCGCGAAGTCCCGGCCGCGGACGATCATCTTCTGGTAGACGCTGTAGTAGTGCTTGGGCCGCCCGGTGACGGTGGCCTTGATACGGGCCGCACGCAGATCGGCCTGGACCTCGTCGGTGACGACCGCCAGATACTCGTCCCGCTTCGGCGCCCGCTCGGCGACGAGCCGGACGATCTCGTCGTACATCTTGGGGTAGAGGATCGCGAACGCGAGGTCCTCCAGCTCCCACTTGATGGTGTTCATGCCCAGCCGGTGGGCGAGCGGCGCGAAGATCTCCAGCGTCTCGCGGGCCTTCTGCTCCTGCTTGGACCGCTTGAGATAGCGCATCGTGCGCATGTTGTGCAGCCGGTCGGCGAGCTTGATGACCAGGACACGGGGGTCCTTGGCCATCGCGACGACCATCTTGCGCACCGTCTCGGCCTGCGCGGCCTCGCCGAACTTGACCTTGTCCAGCTTGGTGACGCCGTCCACGAGGAGGGCCACCTGGTCGCCGAAGTCACGGCGCAGGGTGTCGAGCCCGTACTCGGTGTCCTCGACGGTGTCGTGCAGCAGGCCCGCCATCAGCGTCGCCGGGTCCATGCCCAGCTCGGCGAGGATCGTGGTGACCGCGAGGGGGTGGGTGATGTACGGGTCGCCGCTCTTGCGCTTCTGGCCGCGGTGCCAGCGCTCGGCGACCTGGTAGGCGCGCTCGATCTGGCGCAGCGTGGAGGACTCGATCTTGGGGTCGTTGCTGCGCACTATCCGCAGCAGCGGCTCAAGGACGGGATTGAACGGGCTGGAGCGCTGCACCCCGAGGCGCGCCAGACGGGCACGTACGCGGTTGGAGGAGCCGGAGCGGCCCGAGACCCCGGAGACGGCCCGGGCGGGCGCCACACGCTCCCGAGCGCCGTTCTCGGCGCCCTTGCCGCCCCGGCCGGGGGCGCTGTGCGAGGTGCCGGGCTGCTTCGCGGAGCCGTTCGCGGAGCCGTCGGCGGTACGGGAGCGGCCGGTGCCCTCGCTCCTCGAGGGCAGCCCGCCGTTGGCCGCCGCGCCGGACCGGCGCTGGGCCGCCTTGCCGGCGGCCTCCGCTTCCTGACGCTGAGCGGCGGTGAGCTGCTGGGCCTCGTCTGGCAAGAGCACTCCTCGGTGGACCCCGGTCGGACTGCCATGGTAGCCACCCCGGCCACGCCCGGCTCTCCCGGACCGAACCGCGAAGGCGGCCACCCTTTCATCGTGAACGTATCGGGTGGCCGCCTTATGCCGCTCCTGCCGCCGGCCGCACGGGGCGGCCGGTGGCCTCAGACGGTGACGAGGGTGTCGAGCGGCGCACCCGCCAGGGCGCGCTCCACCCGTTCCCGGCCCGCCAGGAAGCCGAGCTCCAGCAGTATGGCCACGCCCGCGACCTCGGCACCGGTGCGCCGGATGAGCTGGACGGAGGCCTCGGCGGTGCCGCCGGTGGCCAGCACATCGTCGATCACCAGCACCCGGTCACCCTCCGTGAACCCCGCGGCGTGCACCTCGATCTGGGCGCTGCCGTACTCGAGGTCGTACGTCTGGGAGAGCGTGGCGCCGGGGAGCTTGCCGGACTTGCGTACGGGCACGAAGCCGATGCCCGCGCGCACGGCGGCGGGGGCACCGAGGATGAAACCGCGCGCCTCCAGCCCGACGATCTTCGTGGCCCCGTGCCGCTCGGCGAGGCCCGCCAGCACGTCCGTGAGGACGGAGAACGCCTTGGCGTCGGCGAGCAGCGGGGTGATGTCCTTGAACAGCACCCCCGGCTTGGGGTAGTCGGGCACGTCGTGGATCCGGCTGGTGAGCAGTTCCCGTACGTCGGCGGGGACCAGCGGGGTCGCCGCCGACTCCATCGCGCTCACCGGCTCACCTGCGCTTTCCGGACGGCCTGCCGCGACCCCGGCCGCGGGAGGGTGGCTGGCGCCGCTGTCCGGCGACCCCGGCACCGGCCGCCGCTGGACCGCCGCCGCGGCCGTTGTCCACGGTGACGGAGGGGCGGACACCGCCGCCGTCGTCACCCGGCGGCTCGTCGCCCTCCTCGTCGTCCGGCTCGTGCGCCTCGCGCTGGGCGGCCTTCAGGCGCTTGGTGTGCACCCGCCTGGCGAGGGCCTTCATCTCGGGCTGGCGCTCCTTGAAGTCGGCGACCAGCGGGGTCGCGATGAAGATCGAGGAGTACGCACCGGCGGCGAGACCGACGAACAGGGAGAGCGCGATGTCGTTGAGCATGCCGCCGCCGAGCATCCCGCCACCGATGAACAGCAGACCCGCGACGGGCAGCAGCGCGACGACGGTGGTGTTGATGGAGCGCACCAGCGTGCTGTTGATGCTTCGGTTGGCGATCTCGCTGAAGGTGAACTTGGTCTGCTTGGTGACGTTCTTGCTGCCCTCTCTCAGGCCGTCGAAGACGACGACCGTGTCGTAGAGCGAGTAGCCGAGGATCGTCAGCAGACCGATCACGGTGCCTGGTGTGACCTCGAATCCGACGAGTGAATAGACACCGACGGTGATGGTGATGTCGTGGATGAGCGCGATGAGCGCGGCGAGCGCCATCCGCCACTCGAAGGCGATGGCGAGATAGATCACCACCAGGATCATGAAGATCCCGAGCCCCTGCCACGCCTTGTTGGCGATCTGCTCACCCCAGCTGGGGCCGACCAGCTGGGCGTCGATCTTCTCCGCGTTGACGTTCAGCTCCTGGGCCAGCTCCTCCTTGACCTTGGTGGAGGTGTTGGTGTCGACGCTGGCGATCTGTACGCGCTTACCACCGTCGCCCAGCTCCTGGACGATGGCCGTGTGCCCGGAGACCTTCTCCGCCGCGTGCGTGGTCTGCTCCACGGAGGCGGCGGTCTTGGGCGTGGTGAAGACGGCCCCGCCCTCGAACTCGATGCCCATGTTCAGGCCGCGGACGGCGAGGGCGGCGATGGCCGTGATGGTGATCAGGATCGAGAGGCCGTACCAGACCTTGCGGTGCCCGACGAAGTCGTAGCCGACCTCACCGCGGTACAGCCGGGCGCCGAGACTGCCGAGACGGGACACCTCAGACCTCCTTCGGGTCGGTGCTGACGGTGCGGCGGCCGCGCCGCAGAGGTGGCCTGGCTCCGAGCCGCTTGGGATCGAGGCCGGACCAGGGGTGCCCGTCGGCGAAGAACCTCCTGCGGGCGAGCAGCGTCATGACCGGCTTGGTGAAGAAGAAGACCACGACGACGTCGAGCGCGGTGGTCAGGCCCAGCGTGAACGCGAAGCCCTGCACCTTGCCGACCGAGACGATGAACAGCACCGCGGCGGCGAGGAAGGAGACGAAGTCGGAGACGAGGATGGTGCGCCGGGCGCGCGGCCAGGCCCGCTCCACGGCGGGCCGCAGTGTGCGGCCCTCACGCACTTCGTCTCTGATGCGTTCGAAGTAGACGATGAACGAGTCGGCGGTGATACCGATCGCGACGATGGCACCGCAGACGGCCGGCAGGTTGAGCGCGAAGCTCATCGCCGGGCCCAGCAGCGTCATGATCGTATACGTCAGGATCGCGGAGACGATCAGGCTGAGGATGGCGATCAGCGAGAGCCCGCGGTAGTAGGCGACCAGGTAGACGACCACCAGGGCGAGGCCGATGGCGCCCGCGATGAGACCCGCTTGCAGCTGGTCACTGCCGAGGGCTGCGGTGACGGTGGTGACGTCCGACTCCTCGAAGGTCAGCGGCAGCGCACCGTAGGACAGGATGTTGCCCAGATCCTCCGCGGACTCCTGGGTGAAGCTGCCGGAGATCTCCGCGTTGTTGGTCAGCCGCTGGTTGACGGTCGGCGCCGACTGGACCTCGCCGTCCAGCGCGATGGCGAACTGGTTCTGCGGCTGCGGCTTCTTGCGCAGCTTGTCGGTGATGGCGCCGAACTGGTCGGATCCCTTGTCGTTGAACGACATCTGGACGATCCACTGACCGCGTTCCTGGGCGAAGACCGCCTTGGCCTTGCTGACGTTCTTGCCCTGCACGGCGACCGGGCCGAGCGCGTACTTGATCGGGTCCTTCGCGTCACAGGCGACGATCGGCTCGGAGCCCTTGGTGTTCGCGGCCTTCTCGCTGGCCTTGGCCCGGGCTTCCTTGGTGCTGCAATCGAGCGCGGTCAGCTGCTTGGCGAGTGCGGCGGGAACCCCGGGGGCCTGGGGCTGCTGCGGCGGCACCGTGGGCGGCGGGGTCTTCTTCTTGCCGCCGGGGTCGCTGGGCTGCGGGGTGGGGCTCTTGTCCGTCTTGGCGGCGTTCTTGGCCGTCAGCCCCTCGGTGACGGCGCGGCCCTGGCCGTCGGCGGACGGCGAGGCCGACGGCGAGGAGGAGGGCTCCGCCTTCTCGTCCTGGCCGCTCTTGCTCTTGTCGTCCTGCTTGCCCTTGCCGTCCTGGCCGCCCTGCTTGCCGGCGCTGCCGGACTTGCCGGGGTTGGGCTTCTGCTTCTGCGGCTTCTCGGCCTGCGCCAGCGTCAGCACCGGGCGGAAAGCGAGCTGCGCTGTGGTGCCCACCTGTTCGCGCGCCTGCTTGGAGTTGGTGCCCTTGGGGATGTTGACGATGATGTGCCGGTCGCCCTGGGTCTGGACCTCGGACTCGGTCACACCAAGACCGTTGACGCGCCGCTCGATGATGCCGACGGCCGTTTCCATGTTGGTCTTGTTGATCGCGTTGGGCTTGCCGGGCTGGTTCTGCGCCTCGAGCGTGATGCTGGTGCCGCCCGCCAGGTCGATGCCCAGCCTGGGCGTCTTGTGCCCCGAGGCGAACATCCCCACGATCAGCCCGGCCGTGATCACCAGAATCAGCCCTAGGGCGCGCCACGGCCTCCCCTGGGCGCCGGAGGCCCTGCGACCCCTCTTCGGTGCTGCCACCTTCTCGTCTCTCCCTGTCCAACCGCCCGTGCCGCCCCGCGAGTTCGGCCGGGCGCGGCACAGCGGCGCGCGAAGTGGTCTGTGGACGTGCTACGCCGCCGGACCCGGTCTCTCCCCCAGTCCGGCGGCGCTGACCTTACTTGGAGTCGGCGTCCTCGTCCCGCTTGGCGTCCTTGGCCTCGGCGGTGTCGGCCTTCGCCCCGTCCGTCTTCGGCTCGTCGGACGCCTCGGTGGACTCCTCGCCGTCCTTGTCGTCGGCCTTCGGCTCGGCGGCGTCGGAGCCGTCGGCGTCCTTCTTCCCGAGGTCGAGCTTCGCGTCGGAGGGAGCGTCCTCGTCCCTGGTCAGGGCGGAGGCGTCGTCCGGGACCACAGTGTCGACGTCGAACTCGTCTCCCTCCGGACCGTTGGTGATGCGGTCGAACTCCTCGTCGGAGAGGACGGCACCGATGGCGTTCTTGGCGAAGAGCGCGTGCGTGCCGGGCTCGATCTCCACGAGGACGCTGTCCTCGCGGATCTCCTTGACGACGGCGTACATGCCCCCGATGGTGCGGATGCCCGTGCCAGGCTGCATCTGGTCACGCATCTGCGCGGCCTGACGCTGCTTCTTCTTGGCGGAGCGAGTCATCAGGAACATGGCCCCGATGATCACAATGAACGGGAGCAGAGCAATAGGATCCACGGCGGAAGATATTCCTTCGCATGGCCGCGTCTCAGCGGCCTGGGTATTCGGGGTGGGCAAGCCTCCGCAAAGGGAGGGCGTCGGCGGAGTCTAAGCGAGCCTTCGCCGATGGAACAACGTCAAGCATGGCACCGAGGTTCCTGACCCGACGAGTCTCCGCGCCGTCACGCTCCGAACAGGCCCTGTTGCCCTGACCCTCCGGAAGCCGGCCGCGAGGACTGCTGGGGCGGGGTGAGCCCCAGGTGAGCCCATGCGGCTGGAGTGGCCACGCGACCACGAGGAGTACGGGCCAGCAGTCCCTCACGTACGAGGAACGGCTCGGCCACCTCCTCCACTGTCTCACGCTCCTCGCCAACCGCGACGGCAAGCGTGGAAAGCCCGACGGGACCGCCGCCGAACAGCTTCAGCAGCGAGCCGAGCACCGCGCGGTCGAGCCTGTCGAGGCCGCGCCCGTCCACCTCGTAGACCTCCAGCGCGGCGGCGGCCACCTCACGGGTGATGACGCCGTCCGCCTTGACCTGCGCGTAGTCCCTCACTCTGCGCAGCAGCCGGTTGGCGATCCGTGGCGTACCCCGGGAGCGCCCGGCGATCTCCACGGCGCCCTCCGGATCCGTACGCACCTCCAACAGCTCCGCGGACCGGCGTACGACCTGCTCCAGCTCCGCCGGCTCGTAGAACTCCATGTGCGCCGTGAACCCGAAGCGGTCCCGCAGCGGCGGCGGCAGCAGCCCGGCCCGGGTGGTGGCACCGACGAGCGTGAACGGCGGCAGCTCCAGCGGGATGGCCGTGGCCCCCGGCCCCTTGCCGACGATCACATCGACGCGGAAGTCCTCCATGGCCATGTAGAGCATCTCCTCCGCCGGACGGGACATCCGGTGGATCTCGTCCAGGAAGAGCACCTCGCCCTCCTGGAGCGAGGAGAGGATTGCCGCCAGGTCGCCCGCGTGCTGGATGGCGGGCCCTGAGGTGATCCGGATGGGGGCGCCCATCTCCGCGGCGATGATCATCGACAGTGTCGTCTTGCCGAGCCCGGGCGCGCCGGACAGCAGCACATGGTCGGCGGTGCCGCCGCGCGCCCGTGCGGCGCGCAGCACGAGGTCGAGCTGTTCGCGCACCTTGGGCTGCCCGATGAACTCGCCCAACTGCTTGGGGCGCAGTGCGGCCTCGACGGCCTGCTCGTCACTCTCGACCTCGGCGTCGACGAGCCGTTCCTCGGAGCTCATGGCGTCACCGTGCCCGGTTCAGCGACTGGAGGGCGGCCTTCAGCAGGACCCCGACCTGCGGCTCACCACCGTCCGCGACCACCGCCTCGGCCTGCGGGGCCACCGCGGCGACGGCGTCGTCCGCCTCCTTGGCCGCGTACCCCAACCCGACCAGCGCGGCGTGGAGTTGCTCCTGCCACCCGGCGGCGGCCCGCGCGGCGGTGCGCGAGGCGGGCACCGTGCCCAGCGGCTGGCCGAGCCGGTCCTTCAGCTCCAGCAGCAGCTTCTGCGCGCCCTTCTTCCCGATGCCGGGCACGGCGGTCAGCGCTTTCTCGTCCCCGCCGGCGACGGCGAGCCGCAGCGCGTCGGGAGTGTGCACCGCGAGCATTGCCTGGGCCAGCCGCGGGCCAACGCCGCTCGCGGTCTGGAGGAGTTCGAAGATCTGCCGCTCGTCGTCGTCCGCGAAGCCGTAGAGGGTCAGCGAGTCCTCCCGTACGACCAGCGAGGTGGCGAGCTTGGCCGGCTCGCCCATGCGCAGCCCGGCGAGCGTGCCGGGCGTGCACTGGACCGCCATGCCGACCCCGCCGACCTCGATCACGGCGGAGTCGGGGCCGAGCGCGGCGACGGGTCCCGAGACGGAGGCGATCATCGAACGGTGCCCTTCCTGGGGTGCTGCGTACGTGCTGCGGGGGCGGACTGCCGTGCGGCGACAGCCTGTTGGAGCCGGTTCTGCGCCGGGCCGCGCCAGATGTGGCAGACGGCGAGGGCGAGGGCGTCCGCGGCGTCGGCGGGTTTCGGCGCGGCCGTCAGCCCCAGCAGGCGCGTCACCATGGCACCGACCTGCGCCTTCTCGGCTCGGCCCGAACCGGTGACGGCGGCCTTGACCTCACTGGGGGTGTGCAGCGCGACGGGCAGCCCGCGCCGGGCCGCGCACAGCATGGCGACGGCACTGGCCTGAGCGGTGCCCATGACGGTGCGGACGTTGTGCTGGCTGAACACCCGTTCCACCGCGACTGCTTCGGGACGGTGTTCGTCCAGCCACTCCTCCAGCCCGCGCTCGATCAGCACCAGCCGCTCGGGGATCTCCGCCTCGGCGGGCGTACGGATCACGCCGACGCCCGCCATGGTCAGCCGCCGCCCCGCGACACCGTCGACCACGCCGATGCCGCAGCGGGTCAGCCCGGGATCGACCCCCAGCACACGCAATGCCATCCCCCTCTCCCGGTGTGCCCTGTGCAACCGTGCCTGTGTTCCCGCAGGTTATCGGGAACCTCTGACAGCAGCGGCAGCGCCGACGGCCCGGCGGAACGTGTCTCCGCCGGGCCGTCTCTTACGGGACTGTGCCGGGCGCCCCATAAGGGGCAACCTCGCCAGAACAGGTCACCGCTTACGCGTCGACCTTCGCCATCACATCGTCGGACACATCAAAGTTCGCGAAGACGTTCTGCACATCGTCGCTGTCGTCCAGCGCGTCGATCAGCTTGAAGATCTTGCGCGCGCCCTCCTCGTCCAGCTCGACCTGCATGCTGGGGACGAAGCTGGCCTCGGCCGAGTCGTAGTCGATACCGGCGTCGACCAGAGCGGTGCGCACGGCGACCAGGTCGGTGGCCTCGCTGATCACCTCGAAGCTCTCGCCGAGGTCGTTGACCTCCTCGACGCCCGCCTCCAGCACGGCGCCGAGAATGTCGTCCTCGGTGCGGCCGTTCTTCGGGACGATGACGACGCCCTTGCGGTTGAACAGGTAGGAGACCGAGCCCGGGTCGGCCATGGAGCCGCCGTTGCGGGTCATGGCGACCCGTACGTCGGAGGCCGCGCGGTTGCGGTTGTCGGTGAGGCACTCGATCAGCACGGCGACGCCGTTGGGCCCGTAACCCTCGTACATGATCGTCTCGTAGTCGGCACCGCCGGCCTCGAGGCCCGCGCCGCGCTTGACCGCGCTGTCGATGTTCTTGTTGGGAACCGACTGCTTCTTCGCCTTCTGAATGGCGTCGTAGAGGGTCGGGTTGCCCTCCGGGTCGGCACCGCCCATCCGGGCCGCGACCTCGATGTTCTTGATCAGCTTCGCGAAGAGCTTGCCGCGCTTGGCATCGATCACGGCCTTCTTGTGCTTGGTGGTAGCCCACTTAGAGTGGCCGGACACAGCCTCGCTCCTTCACAGTCCCAACTTCATCCCGACGCGGAGATCCTACCGTCAGCAACTCAGTGTGCTGCCCGCACCATCTCCGTGAACAGCGCGTGCACCCGCTGGTCGCCGGTCAGCTCCGGATGGAAGGCGGTGGCCAGCAGATGCTGCTGTCGGACGGCCACCGGGTGGCCGTCGTAGGAGGCCAGCGTCTCGGCCGCCGCGCCCGTCGACTCGACCCAGGGGGCGCGAATGAAGACACCCTCCACAGGGCCGCCGGGGACGGCCGGCATGTCGAGGGCCGCCTCGAACGACTCGTTCTGGCGTCCGAACGCGTTGCGGCGGACGATCATGTCGATACCGCCGATGGTCTCCTGCCCGGAGCGGGGGTCGAGGATCTTGTCGGCCAGCATGATCATGCCGGCGCAGGAGCCGTACGCGGGCATCCCCTCGGACACCCGCTCGCGGAGCCGGTCCATGAGGCCGAACGTGACGGCGAGCTTGCTGATCGTGGTCGACTCGCCGCCGGGGATGACGAGGCCGTCGACCGCGTCGAGCTCTTCGGGGCGCCTGACCTGTACGGGGTTCGCCCCCGAGGCCTTCAGGGCCGCCAGGTGTTCGCGGACGTCGCCCTGGAGGGCGAGTACGCCGATCGTTGGCACAGACACTGTGCGGGTCCTTCTTCGTTGCGGGACGCCTGCGCGGGGCGGGCGGGTGCGGTGGATGGACGGGCGCCGCCCTCTGTGGGCACCCGTGCCGCCCTACGGGACGGTCCGGGCGCCCACAGAGGGCGTGTGCTCCGCTGCCGCTGTCACCAGCCGCGGCTGGCGTAGCGCTCCGTTTCCGGGAGGGTGTCGCAGTTGATGCCGACCATGGCCTCGCCCAGCCCGCGGGAGGCGTCGGCGATGATCTTGGGGTCGTCGTAGAAGGTGGTGGCCTTCACGATGGCCGCGGCGCGCTTGGCCGGGTCGCCGGACTTGAAGATGCCGGAGCCGACGAAGACGCCCTCCGCACCGAGCTGGCGCATCAGCGCGGCGTCCGCCGGGGTGGCCACGCCGCCCGCGGAGAACAGGACGACCGGCAGCTTGCCCGCCACCGAGACCTCCTTGACCAGCTCGTACGGCGCGCGCAGTTCCTTGGCCGCCGCGTAGAGCTCGTTGTCGTCCAGGACGGTCAGCTTGCCGATCTCGTTCTTGATCTGGCGCATGTGGCGGACGGCCTCGACGACGTTGCCGGTGCCGGCCTCGCCCTTGGAGCGGATCATGGCCGCGCCCTCGGCGATCCGGCGCAGGGCCTCACCCAGGTTGGTGGCGCCGCAGACGAAGGGCGTGGTGAAGGCGAACTTGTCGCTGTGGTTGACCTCGTCGGCCGGGGTGAGGACCTCCGACTCGTCGATGTAGTCGACACCGAGCGCCTGGAGAACCTGGGCCTCGACGAGGTGACCGATCCGGGACTTGGCCATCACCGGGATCGAGACGGCGTCGATGATGCCCTCGATCATGTCGGGATCGGACATCCGGGCCACGCCGCCGTCCTTGCGGATGTCGGCGGGCACACGCTCCAGCGCCATGACGGCGACGGCACCCGAGTCCTCGGCGATCTTCGCCTGCTCCGGTGTGACGACGTCCATGATCACGCCGCCCTTGAGCTGCTCGGCCATGCCCCGCTTGACGCGGGCGGTGCCGGTCTCGGGGCGCTGCGCCGCGGCGGACGCCGCAGTGGACTCAGTGGCGGTGGACGGAGTTGACACGTTCGACCTCGCTGCAGGGGTGATGTTCGACGGGACCTTCAGGTCAGGTCCTCAATCAGCCTGCTCGAACGGGCGCCCTGCGAAAAGGGCCAATCGCCGGGCTGTGGCCTGCATTGCTGCCCTCTTCCGGCCGGATCACCTCCGTTTCGGCCCGGAGCAGCCCGCGCGTTTCGGCCCGGAGCAGCCCGCGCCCGGAGCAGCCCGCACCGCCGGCCCAGGGGCACCCGCCGTCAGCCGTCCGCGGCATGCCCCCGGTCGGCCAGCACCGGCGGTGGCTCGTCGTCCATTTCGAACGCCAGCGGCGAGGGCGCGTGGCCGGCCAGCCGGAACCAGCGCACGGTCCGGTGGCTCCGCAGCGCCCGCGCAGCCCGTACGGCGTCGTTGTGGAAGCGCCGCGCCATGGGCACCCTGCGGACCGCCGCGCTCAGCTCGCCAGCCGTCTCATGGCCGCCCGGTGCCTCCCGTACGGCCTCCAGCTGTGCGCTCTCGGCGAAGACGGCCCGCAGAGCCTGGCTCAGTTCGCTCTCGGCGACCTCACGCTGCTCCTCCTCGGCCTGCCGGGCCCCGTGCGCGGCCTGGTAGAGCACCATCGAGGCGGCAGGGTCCAGGACTCCCGCCGTGGCGAGCTCCTGGGCGATGGAGGCGCGGCGCAGCAAGGTGGCGTCCAGCGACGCCTTGGCCGCGTCGATCCGCGCGTGCAGCCGGTCCAGGCGCCCGGCCGTCCAGCTCAGGTAGACGCCGACGAGCGCCAGCGCGACGACGATCCAGATGACTGTGGTGAGGGTCGGCATCGTAGGTATCGGTCCTAGGGTTCAGTCCCGGGCGAGACCGAACCGGGCCCACAGCCCGGTGCGCTCGTCGGGTGCGACAGAGGCGGCACCGTCCGTGACCGTCTCGTACACGGCGAGGATGTCGGCACCGACGGTGGACCAGTCGAACCGCCGCACATGCCGGGTGCCGCGCTTGCACAGGTCGGCGCGGCGTCCGGGGTCGGCGAGGAGGCTTATGGCGGAGGCGGCCAGTGCGTCGGCCTGCTCGACGGGGAACAGCTCGCCCGCCGCTCCCCCGTCCAGCACCTGTTCGAAGGCGTCCAGGTCGCTGGCGAGCACCGGAGCACCGGCCGACATGGCCTCCACCAGGATGATCCCGAAGGACTCGCCGCCGGTGTTGGGCGCCACGTAGAGGTCGACGCTGCGCAGCAGCCGGGCCTTGTCCTCGTCGCTGACCATGCCGAGGAACTCCACCCTCTCCCGCATGGCGGGCGGCAGCTGGGCGACCGCCTCCTGCTCGTCGCCCCGCCCCGCGACCAGCAGCCGGGTGCCGGGAAGCTCCGCCAGGATCGCGGGCAGCGCCTTCATCAGCACCGGCAGGCCCTTGCGGGGCTCGTCGATCCGGCCGATGAACCCGATCGTGTGACCTTCGGGGCCGCCCTGCCACTCCGGCTTGGGCTCGGCGTCGGCGAAGAACCCGACATCGACCCCGTTGGGGATGGTGACCGCGTCCCCGCCCAGGTGCTCGACCAGGGTGCGGCGCGCGTACTCGCTCACCGCGATCCGGGCGCTGATCTTCTCCAGTGCGGGCTGGAGGATCGGGTACGCCGCGATCATCGCCCTGGAGCGCGGGTTGGAGGTGTGGAAGGTCGCGACGATGGGGCCCTGCGCCGCCCAGCACGCCAGCAGCGCCAGCGAGGGCGTGGCCGGCTCATGGATGTGCAGCACGTCGAAGTCGCCCTCGTGCACCCAGCGGCGCACCCGGGCCGCCGAGAGGAAGCCGAAGTTCAGCCGGGCCACCGAGCCGTTGTACGGCACTGGCACGGCACGCCCCGCCGAGACGACGTAGGACGGCAGCGGGGTCTCGTCGTCCGAGGGCGCCAGCACGGACACCTGGTGGCCCAGCCGGATCAGATGCTCGGCCAGGTCGCGGACGTGGAACTGGACGCCGCCGGGCACGTCCCACGAGTAGGGGCAGACGACGCCGATCCTCATCCGGGCCCCCGCTCGCCCGCGTCCGTTGCCTCGCCCGGCGCCGGGCCCCTGCCCGGGGCCGGATCCAGATCGGCGAGCCAGAAGCGCTGGAGCATGTGCCAGTCCTGCGGGTGCTCGGCGATGCCCGCGGCGAAGGTGTCGGCAAGGGTCTGCGTCATCGCCGCGACCCGCTCCCTGCGCCCCGCGAGGTCCGGCACCGGGACCGGCTCGTGGACCCTGGCCTTCATCCGCGGCGGCGCCTCGTACCAGAGCGTCACCGGCATCAGCAGCGCCCCGGTCTGCTGGGCCAGCAGTGCGGGGCCCGCGGGCATCCGGGTGGCCTCACCGAAGAACTTGACCTCGATCCCGCTGGCGGACAGATCGCGGTCGGCGACCAGGCAGACGAAGCCGCCCGCACGCAGCCTGCGCGCCAGCGTGCCGAACGCGGAGGCGCCACCGTGCGGCAGCACCTCCATGCCCAGGCTCTCCCGGTAGGCGACGAACCGGTCGTAGAGGCTCTCCGGCTTGAGGCGCTCGGCGACCGTGGTGAAGGGCGTACGGGTCGCGGCCACCGCCCAGGCGCCCGCCAGGTCCCAGTTGGCCATGTGCGGCAGCGCGAGTATGACGCCGCGCCCGGAGGCGAGCCCGTCGGTGAGCCGGTCCAAGTTCTCGACGTCGACGCTGTCGAGGATGTGCTGCTCGCTGTAGGCGGGCAGCCGGAAGGACTCCATCCAGTAGCGCAGATACGAGCGCATCCCGGCCCGCGAGAGCTGCCGCAGATGGGCGGGGGACGCGTCCGGCACCACCCGGGCGAGGTTGGTCTCCAGCCGGGTGACGCCCTTGCCGCGGCGTCGCCAGACCGTGTCCGCGATCCGGCGGCCCAGCGCCTCGGCCGCGGGTTCGGGCAGCTTTTTGACGCCCGCCCAGCCCAGCCCGTAGAGCGAGTCGGTGAACCGGTCACGCAGCGCGCTCAAGCGGTCCTCCCCTTCTCCTCCGCCTCGTCCCCGGCGACGGTCTCCCGCTCCCCCGCCGCGGCCTGCGACTCCTCGGCCGCCGCGACCTCCGCGGCCTCACGCCGCACCGTCACCACCCGCTGACCGAGGGTGACGGCGCTGCCGACCGCGACCACCCACAGGGCGATCGGCAGCAGTACGCCGATGTGCGGGACGCTGAAAGTGACCTCGAAGCCTGAGAAGCCCGCCAGCACCAGCGTGATCACCAGCCGCTCGGACCGCTCCACCAGCCCGTTCACATTCACCGGCAGCCCGATGCTCTCGCCACGCGCCTTGGTGTACGAGACGACCTGGCCGCTCGCCAGGCAGAACAGCGTCACCGCGCACAGCACCAGGTCGTCGCCGCGGCCCGCGTACCACAGCGCGATCCCGCCGAAGACGGCCGCGTCCGCCACCCGGTCCAGCGTCGAGTCGAGGAAGGCCCCCCACCGGCTGGAGCGGCCCAGTTGCCGCGCCATGTTGCCGTCCACCATGTCCGAGAAGACGAACAGCGTGATGACGACAGTGCCCCAGAAGAACTCCCCAAGCGGGTAGAAGATCAAGGCTCCCGCCGTCACTCCGACGGTACCGACGATGGTCACGGCGTCAGGGCTCACGCCCCGGCGCAGCAGCAGCGCGGCAAACGGCGAGAGGACACGCGTGAAGAAAGCACGCGCGTACTTGTTCAGCATGACCGTCCCTGGTACGTCGAGGGCGAGCCGGATGACGGTGTGGCCACCGGGTGGCCCATCGTAGTCACGCGGCAGCACCACACGGCGCACACGGTCGGGTAGTGCCGTGTTCCACGTATGGACGCCTGTCGGTAGCGGTGTAAAGCTCGAAAGGACCGTGGTCTTCGCGACCGCTCGGCCCCTTCAGCGTGCTCCAGCAGGTGACAACCGGAAGGCGGGACACATGGCCGACAAAGCGAACGCACACCCCGGAGCCGCCGGCAGGGCAGCGGCGGCCGACCACCCCGCGGCGATACGGAACGTGGTGCTGGTCGGCCACAGCGGAGCCGGCAAGACGACTCTGATCGAATCCCTCGCGCTCGCCTCGGGCGCGATCAACCGACCCGGCCGGGTGGAGGACGGCACCTCGCTCTCCGACTACGACGAGATCGAGCACCGTCAGCAGCGCTCCGTCCAGCTCTCCCTGGTGCCAGTCACCTGGAACGGCATCCGGATCAACCTCCTCGACACCCCCGGCTACGCGGACTTCGTGGGCGAACTGCGGGCCGGGCTGCGCGCCGCGGACGCCGCGCTCTTCGTCGTCTCGGCCGCCGACGGCGTGGACGGAGCCACCCGGCTGGTGTGGCAGGAGTGCGCCGCAGTCGGTATGCCGCGCGCCATCGTCGTCACCCATCTCGACGCCGCCCGCGCCGACTTCGACGAGATGACCGCCGTATGCCAGCAGATCCTGGGCGGCGACGACCCCGACGCCGTCATCCCCCTCTACCTGCCGGCGCTCGGCGAACGCCGCTCCGACGGCACGGCCCCGGTCACCGGCCTGATCGGGCTGCTCACCCAGCGGCTGCTCGACTACGGCAGCGGACAGCGCACCGAACGCGACCCGGACGAGGGACAGCTGCCGCTCATCACGGAGGCCAGAAACCGGCTGATCGAGGGCATCATCGCGCAGAGCGAGGACGAGTCGCTGATGGACCGCTACCTCGGCGGCGAGGACTGCGACATCAAAACGCTCATCGAGGACCTGGAAAAGGCCGTGGCCCGCGGCACCTTCCACCCCGTACTGGCCACCGCGCCCGCCACCGACGGCGCCAAACAGGGCCTGGGCACCATCGAACTGCTGGAGCTGATCACCGGCGGCTTCCCCACCCCCGAGGAACACGGCATACCCACCGTCACCACGCCGGAAGGCAAACCGCAGCCGGCGCTCAGTTGCGACCCGGCGGGCCCGCTCGCCGCCGAGGTCGTCAAGACCTCCTCCGACCCGTACGTCGGCCGGATCTCCCTCGTACGAGTCTTCTCCGGCACCCTGCGCCCGGACGAGACCGTGCACGTATCCGGACACGGGCTGGCGGACCGGGGCCACGAGGACCACGACGTCGACGAGCGGATCGGCGCCCTGTCCGCGCCGTTCGGCAAGCAGCAGCGCTCCCTCGACGCGGCCATCGCGGGCGATCTGGCGTGCGTGGCCAAGCTCAGCCGCGCCGAGACCGGCGACACCCTCTCCGCCAAGGACCGCCCACTGCTGATGGCGCCCTGGGTGATGCCCGATCCGCTGCTCCCCGTCGCCATCCAGGCCCACAGCAAGGCCGACGAGGACAAGCTCTCCCAGGGCCTCGCCCGGCTGGTGGCCGAGGACCCGACCATGCGGCTGGAACAGAACCCCGCCACCCATCAACTCGTCCTGTGGTGCATGGGCGAAGCACACCGGGACGTCGCCCTGGAACGGCTGCGGACCCGGTACGGGGTGCAGGTGGACACCGTCGAGCACAAGGTGTCGCTGCGCGAGACCTTTGCCGCACCGGCCAGCGGCCGCGGACGGCACGTCAAACAGTCCGGCGGGCACGGGCAGTACGCCATCTGCGACATCACCGTCGAACCGCTGCCGGGCGGTTCGGGCATCGAGTTCGTCGACAAGGTGGTGGGCGGCGCGGTACCCCGCCAGTTCATCCCTTCGGTGGAGAAAGGCGTCCGCGCCCAGGCCGCCAAGGGCGTGGCCGCCGGCTACCCGCTGGTGGACGTACGGATCACACTCGTCGACGGCAAGGCACACTCCGTCGACTCCTCCGACGCGGCCTTCCAGACGGCGGGCGCGCTCGCCCTGCGCGAGTGTGCGGGCCAGGCGAAGATCCACCTGCTGGAACCGGTCGCCGAGGTCGAAGTCGAGGTCCCGGACGACTATGTGGGCGCCGTGATGAGCGACTTGTCCTCCCGGCGCGGCCGGGTACTGGGCACCGAACAGGCCGGTCCTGGCAGCACGATGGTGCGCGCCTCGGTCCCCGAGATCGAGATCAGCAGGTACGCGATCGACCTCCGCTCGATGTCCCACGGCACCGGCCGCTTCTCCCGTACGTACGCCCAACACGAACCGATGCCGCAGCAACAGGCAGCGCGGATCCTGGACTCGGCCGGCTAGAGCGTGCCCCGCGCCCCGTAAGGGGCGCGGGGAACTGCGCGACCAGCCACAACGGCCCGCAGCCTGCGTACGCCGGACAGGGGCAGCCCCTGCCCAGAATCAGGGAAGGGAGCCGGCCCTCGGCCGGGCCACCCCGCGGCGGGGTAACCCCGTCATGCGACGGTCGCAACATCACCGCGGCTGAGGCAAGATGTGTGCCGACCACGGCAGTTGGGCAGCCGTCTGTCGTGGTAGGCGGCACCAACCGCGCCCGCGCGGTCGGGTGCCGCGAGCCAGATCCGAACGGAGTGGGGGCCAGTGGCCGGATTCGACGACCTCAGCAGCCAGCCCGACGTGGCGGCCGAGTTCACCCCGGGCGCCCAGGTCCCCATCTCAGGATCGGGCGGCCAGACGGCGGCGACCCAGGCACTCGCCTCCGCCGCGTACCGCGACGACGAGGTCCAGAAGCTCATCGAGGCCAACCCCGAGGCCAGTTTCAAAAAGCCCCGGCTCTCGCTGTTCGAACCCAACCTCGGCGAAGCGTTCTCCCGGGCCGTCCAGACCCGGCTGCTGGGCGGGGCCCGCAAACCGATCATCCAGTCCTTCGGCATCGAGCCCCAGACCGTCGTCGAGCACTGCCTGGCCGCCACCCGGGTACGCAAACAGCGCGACGCACGACTGACCGGGGTGATGGTCCTCTTCGGGCTGCTGTTCCTGCCCGGCGTCCTGCTGTGGCTGCTCGCGTTCCAGCTGCGCCGCATGATCGCCGGCTCCAAGGACAAACGCGCCGGCGCCATCGGCATGGTGGCCATGGTCGCCGTCGGAGCACTCGCCGTACTCTTCGCGATCAAGCTCCCGTACAGCGGCTTCCTGGGCATCTACCTCCGGGCCATGTTCATCGCACCGGTCATCGGCGGATTCTGGGCCAAGCAGATCTGCGAGCGATACGCCAAGGACCTGCGCAGCCGCTGGCAGAGCCTGCTGGGCGGCGCGGGAGTCGGCGCCAAGATCCCCGAAGCCGTGCCCCAGGACCCGGGCGACGCGGGCGCCGAACGCATCCGGCTCGGCCTGGCCAAGGTCGCCGCCGAACAGGCCAGCAACCTCGTCTACTACGCGGGCCCCAAGGGGATACTCGGCATGGGCACCCGCTGGGGCAGCTGGCAGCTGGCCGAAGAACTGACCCCCGCGCGCGAGGGCGAGGACATCCACCCGTTCCGCAGCTGGGACGTGGTCCGCTCCATCCACGACCAGCTCCGTATGCTGGAACGCGGCCCACTGCACACCGGCGGCTTCCCCACCCCCTCGATACGGCACTGGATCGTCTCCCCCATCGCCGAGGGCGCCAAGGAGGTCAAGCGCCCCGACGGTCAGGAGGTCGAGGGGTACCGCATCAAGGACTTCGAAATACAGCGCATCTGCAACGAGCAGCAGTTCGGCGCGGGCAACCGGCACTACCTGGGCGTCCAGTTCGTGCTCTGGGACGGCCAGTTGGTGATCACGCTACTGATCAGCGTCACCGTGCTGCACCACACCCTGCGCATCGAGGTCACGGGCCACGCCCTCGGTCCCGTCGACGGGCTGTTCACCAGCGGCCCGAAGGCCAAGACCAAGGAGGTCGCCAAGAGCGTCAAGTTCTGGGAGACCCGCACGGTCAAACTGCCGCTGGTGGAGACCAAGGAGGTCGTACGCCTCGCAGCGCGCGCCCCGCTGACCTGGTTCCCGCCCGTACTGGACTTCCTCGGCGGCAAGCTCAGCCTGCCCGAGCCGTTCGGCCTGCGGCACGCCTGGGCCAAGAAGCCGTGGCGGCACCGGTTCATGGCCGACGACGCGATGCGCGCGGCAACTCCCGTACTACGGGTCGTGCACTCGGCGGCCATCAAGGTGCTGGAGGAGAACGGCTGCAACGTCGAGAAGTTCGGCAGCCGCTCCCTCAACCTCAGCGCCGCCGTGCAGGACGCCAAGCCGTTCAAGGCCGACGTCTACGACGCCTGAGGGTTCACCAGGCCTCGGCCAGCATCGACCGGGTGTCCGCCAGCAGCTGGGGCAGCACCCGGGTGTGGCCCACCACCGGCATGAAGTTGGTGTCCCCGCCCCAGCGGGGCACCACATGCTGGTGCAGATGCGCGGCGATACCGGCGCCGGCGACACTGCCCTGGTTCATGCCGACGTTGAAGCCGTGTGCTCCGGAGACGCGGCGCAGCACCGTCATCGCGTGCTTGGTGAACTCCGCCAGCTCCAGCGTCTCGTCCTCGTCCAGCTCGGTGTAGTCCGCGAGGTGCCGGAAGGGGACAACCATCGTGTGGCCGCCGTTGTACGGATACAGATTGAGCACCGCGTAGACGTGCTCGCCGCGGGCGATGATCAGCCCGTCCGCGTCGGACTTCTCCGGGATGGTGCAGAAAGGACAGCCGTCCTCGGCGCCGGGGCCGCTCGGCTTGTTCTCGCCCTGGATGTAGGCCATCCGGTGGGGCGTCCACAGGCGCTGGAACTGGTCCGGCGCCCCCACTCCGATCTGCTGCTCCGGCTCACTCGTCATGCTCGCCAGCTTATGCGCCGTCCGCCGCCGGACACGAGGAGGGGCGGCCCCTCACGGAGACCGCCCCTCGCCGCACACCCCCGCAGCGGCGGGGACAAACGCCGTGCCGTAGATCCGGTGCAGCTGTGGGTTCGGACCAGCCCCGCACCTGCGGGGACCACTTACACCTGAACGCGACGCTCCACGACGTCCAGGATCTCATCAAGAGCCTCGCTCCGCGGAATCCCATTCTTCTGCGACCCGTCCCGGTAACGGAACGAGACCGCGCCATTGGCCACATCCTCGTCGCCGGCGATCACCATGAACGGGGTCTTGGACTTCTGCGCGTTCCTGATCTTCTTCTGCATCCGGTCCGACGACGAGTCGACCTCCATCCGCAGCCCCTTCGCCTTCGCCGCGGCGGCGAACTCCGTCAGATACGGCACATGGTCGTCGCCGATCGGGATGCCGATCGCCTGTACCGGCGCGAGCCAGGCGGGGAAGGCGCCCGCGTAGTGCTCCAGCAGGACGGCGAAGAAACGCTCGATGGAGCCGAAGAGGGCACGGTGGATCATCACGGGCTGCTGGCGTGAGCCGTCGGCCGCGGTGTACTCCAGCCCGAAGCGGGCGGGCTGCTGGAAGTCGACCTGGATGGTCGACATCTGCCAGGTGCGGCCGATGGCGTCCCGGGCCTGTACGGAGATCTTCGGCCCGTAGAAGGCGGCGCCGCCCGGGTCCATGACCAGCTCCAGGCCCTGCTTCCCCGCGGCCTGCCGCAGCGCCTCGGTGGCTTCCTCCCACTCCTCGTCGGTGCCCATGAACTTGTCCGACTCGGGGTCGCGGGTGGACAGCTCCAGATAGAAGTCGCTGAGGCCGTAGTCGCGCAGCAGGTTGAGGACGAAGGTGAGCAGGTTGTCCAGCTCGTCCGGCATCTGCTCCTTGGTGCAGTAGATGTGCGAGTCGTCCTGGGTGAAGCCGCGGGCGCGGGTGAGCCCGTGGACGACGCCGGACTTCTCGTACCGGTAGACGGTGCCGAACTCGAACAGCCGCAGCGGCAGCTCCCGGTACGAGCGCCCCCGCGCGCGGAAGATCAGGTTGTGCATCGGGCAGTTCATCGCCTTGAGGCGGTAGTTC
Organism: Streptomyces sp. CA-250714; assembly: GCF_050936705.1. Classification (NCBI taxonomy): domain Bacteria; kingdom Bacillati; phylum Actinomycetota; class Actinomycetes; order Kitasatosporales; family Streptomycetaceae; genus Streptomyces; species Streptomyces sp. CA-250714. The sequence goes on from NZ_JBNJMI010000002.1 coordinate 1,067,592, forward strand.
TGCTCGTCGAACTCCAGCGGCGGGAACATGCTGTCCGCGTAGTTCGGCAGATGGCCCGAGATCTCGAAGAGCCGCTCCTTGGTGATGTGCGGCGTGTTGACGAAGTCGTAGCCGGATTCCTCGTGCCGCTTGCGCGAGTAGTCCTCCATCACCTTGCGGACGACGCCGCCCTTGGGGTGGAAGACGGCAAGCCCTGAGCCGAGCTCCTCGGGGATGGAGAAGAGGTCCAGCTCGGTGCCGAGCTTGCGGTGGTCGCGCTTCTCGGCCTCGGCGAGGAATTCCAGGTACTGCTTGAGCTCGTCCTTGGTCGGCCAGGCGGTGCCGTAGATCCGCTGGAGCTGGGGATTGCGCTCGCTGCCGCGCCAGTACGCGGCGGCGGAGCGCATCAGCTTGAAGGCGGGGATCAGCCGGGTGGAGGGCAGGTGCGGGCCCCGGCACAGGTCCTTCCAGCACAGCTCGCCGCTCTTGGCGTCGAGGTTGTCGTAGATGGTCAGCTCGCCCGAGCCGACCTCGGCCGAGGCGCCCTCGGCGGCGTTGGCAGCGTTGCCCTTGAGGCCGATCAGCTCCAGCTTGTACGGCTCGTCCGCGAGCTCCTCGCGGGCCGCGTCGTCGGTGGTGACGCGGCGGGAGAAGCGCTGCCCCTGCTTCTGGATCTGCTGCATCTTCTTCTCGATGCGCTTGAGATCGTCGGGCGTGAAGGGCTCGGCGACGTCGAAGTCGTAGTAGAAACCGTCCTTGACGGGCGGACCGATGCCGAGCTTGGCCTCGGGGAAGAGCTCCTGGACGGCCTGCGCCAGCACGTGCGCGGTGGAGTGGCGCAGGATGTTCAGACCGTCGTCGCTGGTGATCTCGACGGGTTCGACCTCGTCGCCGTCGGCCAGCGGGTGGGTGAGGTCCTTCAGCTCGCCGCCGACCCGGGCGGCGACGACCGAGCGCTCGCCCTCGAAGAGCGCGGCGGCCGTAGTGCCCGTCGTCACCACGCGCTCTTCCCGCTCGGAATCGCGTTGGATGGTCACACGGACATCTGACACCGGTCTCTCCTGACTCTCACCTGGGATGCGCGACCGTCGCCGCGCCGTGAGCGCGGGCACGCGCCGCGCCGTCGAATCGTACCGAGCCACGCCCCCCGACCGCGAAACGGTCACGGCGCCGACCGCGCACCGGCCGGCGGCCGGTGCGCGCTCCGGCAGTGCCGGCTCAGCCGCCCATGCCCTGCTCGAAGTCGTCGAGGCCGTTCCGCAGCTGCTTCAGCAACCGTTCCCGCGCCGCCTCGGGCACCGGCACGGGGGCGATGTCGTACGCGCCGCTGAGCCGGCGGAAGCCGCCTCTGCTCTCCAGCAGCCCGGCGATCCGCAGCGGCAGCCCTGCCAGGTGGGCGTGGACGGCACGGCGGTAGCCCTCCTCGTCCAGCCGGGCCCGTACCTGGGTGACCTCGGCCCCGGCGAGCACATCCAGCCGTACCGACCCGGGTCCGTCGGGCCTTGCGCGGCGCAGCCGTACGACGGTGCCCGTCAACCGCACGGGCACGGAGGGTTCCGCGCGGGTGTAGTGCCGTCCGGCCAGTTCCAGCGCGGGCAGGTCGCCGGGGGTGAAGACGACGGGCAGCGGGCGCGGCGGGCAGCCCTGCGGCGTCCCGGCCGTCCGCGACCAGGCCAGGGTGATCCGTACGCCTTCGGTACCGCGTATCAATTCGCAGAGCGAGTCGGTGAGTTCGGCGCAGCAGCCGTCCGCCACGGCGGTGTCGAAGTGCTCGGTGGCACCCGTGGCGCGGTAGCGGCACACGGCGTCGGCGGTCGCCCGCAGGGCGCGGCCGAGTACGGCGAGCTCGCGGCTGCCGTCCGCGGGGCCCGGTGTGACGCGGGCGGTCAGCAGCCGGCCGGCGCTGCCCTCCTCGGGGCTCTCGTCGTACCGCACCTGTTCGGTGAAGGCGTCGGCTCGCCGCTCACCGCGAGCCCCATGGAAGCCGGTGTTCCGGCGGGCGGCGAGGGCCGCGGCGCGCAGCATCGCGCGGGCTGCCGTGCTCAGCTTCTGCCGGGCACGCCAGGTGGCTGCCGTGTTGCTGGCGGGCAGTTCGCGTCTCCAGTGGATTTCATCGTCGTCGGCGGCGACTCGCATCACGCTCTCCGTGTCCCGGCCACTCCCCTCCTTCTCCTGACCACGGATCTGTGCGGCAAACGACCACTCTTGAAAGCGCCGCAGTCGGCGAGGGGGAAATCCGGGAAACGAAAAAGAGGCCGTCCCGTCTGCTGACGGTCCGGCCTCCGGTGATCTCAGGTGAACACGGGGTGGGCGATACTGGGTTCGAACCAGTGACCTCTTCGGTGTGAACGAAGCGCTCTCCCACTGAGCTAATCGCCCCGAGCGTTCCGCCGACGGCGCGGCGGCACGGGCAGAACAATACAGTGCGCCTCACTCTTCATCCAAACCCCTTTCCAGCAGGGCCCGCAGACCCCGCAGACCGCTGCGCATCATCAGCTTGTGGTTGACGATGAACAACGGCCGGCCCGGTACGGCGAGCACGCGCAGGAGCCGCCTGTTGACCTCCACGTCCTGTTCGAAGACCGCGATGGTGCCGGTGCCGTGGTGGCGTACGGTCCAGCGGGCCCAGCCGTCCATGTCGCCGCTCATGCCGATCTCGAGGATTCCGGCTGCGGGGTCGCGGCGAGATGTGCGGAGAGTTACGGAGAGTTCGTACGGCAGCACGGAGCGGATGCGCAGGGTGCCGCTGTCCTCCCCGGTCCTGGCGAGGCGGCGCACCTGGGGCCACCACTCGGGATATCTCTCGGCCCGCCCCAGTACGGCGAAGACGCGCGCCGGCGGAGCGGCGAGCCTCCATGCCGCGCGGAAGCGGTAGTGGTTGCGGCTCACGCGACCTCCCGGGAACCGCGGCCGACCTCCCGGAACGCACCGGGGCCCGGAAGCTGGTCGCTTCCGGGCCCCGGTGCACAGGGTGGGCGATACTGGGTTCGAACCAGTGACCTCTTCGGTGTGAACGAAGCGCTCTCCCGCTGAGCTAATCGCCCGCTGGCGCGCACAACATTACCGCATGTCAGCGGGTGCTCATGACCAGCAGCAGGCCCTCAGCGGGACTGCCGTTCCGCCCGCTGGGCGAGCCTGCGCTCCTTGCGCGCCGCCCGCCGGTCCTTGATCCACTGGGTGCCCTCCTGGTACTTGCGCTTGGTCCACCGCAGGACGTGCTGCGCCCAGACGAACTCGGTCGCCCACACGGCCATCCCGCCGAAGATCACCAGCCAGCCCGGACCCGGCAGCGGCAGCATGATCACGCCGCCGGTCACGATGGCCAGGCCAACGAGGAAGATTCCGACACGCCAGCTCATGTGCAGCGGCCGGGAAGCCTGCACGAATCTCGGCGCGCGGGAGCCGAGCGGCTTTTCTTCCCGGGTATCACGCGGCATCGCGTCACTCTCCGCAGTCATGAGGGACAAGGTACCTGACACCTTTCGATCAGGCCCGTTCACTTGATTGGCCGTACGTCTCAAACCTACAAGAGCCGTACGAAGGATTCGATTCCGTACAAATCAGTCAGAGGGGTTTACAACCGGCGCGTAGGTGGCATGTCGATTTCGCCGACGTGCGAATCCCCGAGCGCACACTGAGCGAAAGGCCCTGGCGCTTATGAACACAACGGTGAGCTGTGAGCTGCACCTGCGCCTCGTTGTTTCGAGCGAGTCCTCACTGCCTGTACCAGCGGGCCTGCGGTACGACACGGCGGACCCCTACGCCGTGCACGCCACCTTCCACACCGGTGCCGAGGAGACCGTGGAATGGGTTTTCGCCCGCGATCTCCTGGCCGAGGGCCTGCACCGGCCCACGGGCACCGGGGACGTCCGAGTCTGGCCGTCCCGCAGCCACGGTCAGTCCGTGGCCTGCATCGCCCTCAGCTCCCCGGAGGGCGAGGCCCTGCTCGAGGCCCCGGCGCGGGCACTGGAATCCTTCCTCAAGCGGACCGACGCGGCGGTGCCGCCCGGTACCGAGCACCGCCACTTCGACCTCGACACCGAGCTCTCGCACATCCTCGCCGAGAGCTGAGACCGCCGGTCACCGCGGCCGTCCGACTCGGGGCGACGGCCGAAGGGACTGGCAGCCGTGTGCCACGGCACCGCTTCGTGTAACGGCACACTGCGACGCCGCCGCCGCGTAGAGATACGCGGCGGCGGCGTCGCTGCGTTCGGCAACCGAACTGCCACCGTCCGAAAACAGCCGACTCCCGCGCGAGGCGCAGCGACTAGGCTTCCGCATCAGGCCGGAGATGTTCCCGGACACGGCAGGAGCGGCCCGTGCAGATCAACCACGACACCCGGTGCGCGCTCGACCAGGTGGTCGAGCTGCTGAACACCATGGCGGACGGCGACACCCCCGACACGCTGGTGTCCGTGGCGGATCTGCGTGCCTACGTCGAGCGCAACAGCGTCAGCGGTGTCGGCACGCTCACCGAGGAGGACCTGCGGGCCGTACGGGAGGCGCGGGAGCGCTTCGCGCAGGTGTTCGCGGCGGAGGACTCACGTACGGCGGCCCGGCTGATCAACGCGCTGGTCGCGGAGGCCGGGACGACGCCGCAGCTCACCGACCACGACGGCTACGACTGGCACGTCCACTACTTCGCGCCCGGCGCGTCCCTCGCGCAGCATCTGGCGGCCGACGGCGGCATGGCGCTGGCGTTCGTCCTCGTCTCCGGCGAGCGTGACCGGCTGCGGCGCTGCTCGGCGCCCGACTGCCGGCGCGCCTTCGTCGATCTGTCCCGCAACCGCTCCCGCCGCTACTGCGACAGCCGCACCTGCGGCAACCGTCTCCACGTGGCCGCCTACCGTGCGCGGCAGCGGGAGTCGGCCGAGGCCACCCGGAGCTGAGCTCCGCGCCGTACACGCTCGCCGTGGTTCCTCACCGGCCGCTCACAGCAGGAGCAGATCGTGCGCCCCCGCCGCGCCGAGCAACACCGCGATCACAGCGAGGAACAGCATCAGCGGCGGTTGGGAGAGTGCGTACAGACATCCCTTGGGCTCGGAGGGCGGCAGCTCGTCGAGCTCGATCGCGGAGTTCGGCGTCGTGTCCATCTCGCGGTGATCATGTCGCAGACCTCACGACCGCGTACGACCGCACGCCCTCTTTCCTGGTGGTTTCCAGTGGAAAGCCCCTCATTGTCCGGACAGGCATGCTAGAGCCGCGGACACACGTGAGCGAGGCGGGTGCCGGTGCGAGCCGGCTCCAGCCCGGTCGGTAGTCGGTAGTCGCCGCTAGATGCCGTGCTTCTTGAGGATCGCTTCGATGTCGGAGAAGTCCTCGCCGGACTCGGCGGGCTTGTTCTTGCCGGCCTTGGCCTTCTCGGGCTTGGCCTTCCGCTGGGTGGCGGGTGGGGCGGAGGAGCCGAGGGCGGGGGTGCCCGCGGCGGGTTCCGCGGCACGGGACCGGCGGGCGGGCTTGGACGCGGCACGGCCGGCAGCGGCGCGGCCGATGATCCACAGCACGACGGCGCAGGCCAGCACGGCGAACCCGGCCCAGACGGTGGGCTTGAGCACCAGGTCGGCCGCCCAACTGCCGAACGCCCTGCCGATCTTGCCGCCGAGGCCGACCAGCCCGGACATCGCCAGCCCGACCGGCACCAGCGCGACGGCGGCCAGCCGCGTCGCGGCGGCGAAGCGGCGCCGCCACGCCGTCAGGAAGGCGACGGCGAGGCCCGCGGCGGAGAGCGCGGCGCAGACGGTGGTGGTGAGCATGTCTCCATCGTCGCACCAGGCGGGCCGCGGCCGCCATGGCTTGGCCTCCGGTTCAGGGACATCTCGGGGTCGGGCCCCTCCGCGCGGCTGAGAGACTGTGGCCATGGACAACACCACCGACTCCGGCACCTCCCTTCCCCAGTCTTCGGCCGGGAGGGACCCGCACGCCCTCGCCACGCTCGATGTGTGGTGCGACCTCCAGTGCCCGGACTGCCACCGGGCGCAGACCGATCTGCGGTCGCTGCGGGAACGGTACGGCGACTCGCTGGAGATCCGGCTGCGGCACTTCCCGCTGGAGAAGAACAAGCACGCCTACGCGGCGGCCCAGGCGTTCGAGGAGGCGTACGAGCAGGGCAAGGGCGAGGAGTACGCCGAGGCGCTGCTGGCCCGTACCGGGGAGCTCAGCGGGCGCGGCGAGGAGCTGCTGGTGGAGGTGGCGCGTGAACTGGGCCTGGACGCCGAGGAGTTCTCCTCCGCGCTGATCGACGGCCGGCATCTGCTGGTGGTGGACGCCGACCAGGCCGAGGGCAAGGCGATCGGGGTGAAGGGGACGCCGACGTACGTCATCGACGGACAGCGGCTGGACGGCGGCCAGAGCCAGGAGGGGCTGCGGGAGCGCATCGAGGAGATCGCCGACCGGGTGCTGGGGCGCTGATTCCTGGCCGGAGGGCTTCGCCGTGTCCGGCGGATCTTGACCGGCCCTCCCCGTTGTTCCGGTCAGGGGGTGCCCCTGCCGCCACTTGCGGAGTGCGGGTGCGTTGCGGTTGCTCGCGCGGTTCCCCGCGCCCCTTCGGGGCGCGTGCTGCGGAGCTTGGGCAGTCTGCGCCGGACACGCCCTAGAGCAGGGGCTTGACGTAGAAGCGTTCCAGCGGGTGGTAGCCCAGCGAGGTGTAGAGCCGGCGGGCGGGGGTGTTCTCGGCGAAGACGTTGAGGCCGAGCCGGTCGGCTCCCGCGTCCAGGCAGATGCGCTCCGCGGCCAGCATCAGCGAGCGGCCGTGGCCCTCTCCGCGCCGCTCGGGCGCCACGTTGATGTCGTAGACCCAGGCGTCCACATCGGTGCGGGGCAGCCCGGCGAAGGCCAGCCAGATCGAGCCGACGTCGGTGCCCTCATGAACGAGGACCCGCAGCGCGACTCCCGGCGAGGCGGCGCCGTCCGGCAGTTGGGTGCGGCGGACGGCCGCGGACCTGGCGGCGGCCTGTTCAGGGCTGAAGCCGCGGGTGACCAGGCCGTCGATGAAGGTCGTGGCGCCCGCTTCCCACCAGGCGTCGAACTCGGCGTCCGACAGTGCCCGGACCGCGCTGCCGGGCGGTAGTTCGGGGCGCGCGTCCAGTTGCTTGCTCATGTGGCAGCTGCGTTCCGTGTAGCCGAGGACACCCAGCAGGCGCACGCTGGGAGGTGGCGTGTCCCCGCCGCCGTCGCCGTCCGCGTCGGGCGGCAGCGGAACGCTGGCCTCCATGTGTGTGCAGCCCCAGCCCCGCAGGACCTCCTCGGCGGCCAGCGCCGCGACGGTCCCCCGCCCCCGGCGCCGCTCGCCCTCCTCGACGTACAGCCGCTCCAGCCGGCCGAGCGCCGGCCCGTCGGCGGCCGGGCCGAGGAGGGAGACGGCGCCCACCGGGCGGGAGTTGACACAGATCTCGTACGCGCGCGAGCGTCTGCCCTCGGCGGTGCGGCGCTCGGGACCGGTGGGGCGCAGGGTGGTCGTCACGGTCCGGTTCTACCCGTCGGCCGCCGTTCCCACCACCGGTTTCACGGGTCGATGTCGGCTGCCGAGCGCTCTTCGAAGACCCGCATCGCCTTGGCGGTCACCGGTCCTGGCGCGCCGGGCAGGGTGCGTCCGTCCAGCCGCGACACGGCCTGGACGTCGCGGAGGCTGGAGGTCACGAAGATCTCCTCGGCCTGCTCCAGCACGTCCATCGGCAGCTCCGTCTCACTGGCGCCCACCCATTCGAGGACCAGCGCCCTGGTGATGCCCGCGAGACAGCCGGAGGAGAGCGGCGGCGTGTGCAGTTCGCCGTCGAGGACGACGAAGACGTTGGAGCCGGTGCCCTCGCACAGCTGTCCGTGGGTGTTGGGGAACAGGGCCTCGGTGGCGGCGTGTTGGCGGGCGCGGGCGAGAGCGACGACGTTCTCGGCGTACGAGGTGGTCTTCAGCCCGGTGATCGCGCCGCGCTCGTTGCGGGTCCACGGGACGGTGACGACCGAGGTGGTGTCCGGGCGGCGGGTCGCCTGGCCGAGGGCGACGACGAGGGTGGGCGTCGCCTCCCCGCGGTCCGAGCCGAGCGGGGAGAGGCCGCCGGTGTAGGTGATCCGCAGCCTGCCGTACGGCATCGGGTTCGCGGCGATGACGGCGCCGCAGGCCCGCCGTACCTCGTCCGGGTCGGGCTCGGGCAGGCCGAGGCCGCGTGCGGAGGAGGCGAGCCGGTGCAGGTGCCGGGTGAGGGCGAACGGCGTGCCGTCAGTGGTCTTGACGGTCTCGAAGACGCCGTCGCCGACCGTCAGCCCGTGGTCGAGCACGGAGACGTTCGCGCTGTGTGCGTCCCGCAGTCCGCCGTCGAGCCAGATCTTCACTGCTGTTCACCTCAGGGAGCCTCTAGGGGCCGCTGTGTCACCGGGCGTGCGCCGCTCGTGTCCGGTGCGCGCCTCGGCGTCTCGTGGTCGTCGTACTCCCCCGACGCTACCGCGAGCAGCCGGGAAGCCTTCAGTTCGGTCTCCCGCCATTCCTGCTCCGGGTCGGAGTCCCAGATGATGCCCGCGCCGGCGCCGAAGCGCAGCAGGGGGCGTGGGTGGTCGCGCTCGATCCAGAAGGTGCGGATGCCGACGGCCAGCTCGCCGACGCCCCGGTCGGCGTCGACCCAGCCGATGCCACCGGTGTACGGGCCGCGCGGCACCGTCTCCAGCTCGTCGATCAGGCGCAGGGCGCTGGATTTGGGCGCCCCGGTGATGGAGCCGGGCGGGAAGGTGCCTTCCAGCAGCCGCGCCCACGCCCCGGGCCCGGCGCCGGGGGCCTCCGCGTCGTCGGGGAGCTCGCCGCGGACGGTGGAGACCAGGTGGACCAGGCCCCGGTAGGGCTCCGCCGCGCACAGCTGGGGAACGGTGATGGAGCCGGGCACGCAGACCCGGCCGAGGTCGTTGCGGACCAGGTCCGTGATCATCACGTTCTCCGCCCGCTCCTTCTCGCCCAGGTCGGCCTCGGAGCGGCCGGTGCCTTTTATGGGACCGGACTCGACGGAGCGTCCCGTACGGCGCAGATACAGCTCGGGGGAGGCCGTGGCGATCTCCACGCCGTGTGCGGGGAGGCGCACGGTTCCCGCGTACGCCGCCGGGGTGCCGAGGGCGAGCCGGGCGGTGAGCTGGTCGATGTCGCTGGTCGCCGGGGAGGGGTCGGGCAGCGGCGCGGACAGCACCCGGCAGAGGTTGACCTGGTAGACGTCGCCCGTTCCGATGGCCGCGCGGATCCGCCGCACGCCCTCGGTGTAGGCGGCGCGGTCCAGGGAGCTGACCCAGCCGTCGGCCACGGGGCCCCGCCAGCGGCCCGGCACCGGCGCGGGGAGGGGGGCGGGGCGTACGTCGCCGAAGCGGGCGCAGCACAGCCCGCCCTCGTAGTCGGCGACGACGGCCCACCAGCCCGAGGAGTCGAGAGCCTCGGGGTCGCTGGTCACGTCGCGGAGGTCGGTGGCAAGGCAGCCGCCCAAGCGGGCGAGCGGGGTCGGATCGGACACGGTTTCGAGTCTATGAGGGCCGCTGGGCGGCCACGCTGCGGAAACGGAATTTGAGCTGGCCCGGGAATCCGCTAAAGTTCAACACGTCGCCGAGGCGCAAGCGCCCCGGGGACAGCCTCCCGGGCGCGGCCCGGGGCAGGTACTGCGGACGTGGCTCAGCTGGTAGAGCATCACCTTGCCAAGGTGAGGGTCGCGAGTTCGAATCTCGTCGTCCGCTCGACGTGGGGGACCTTCGGGCCCTCCGCACCTGGTGGAGTGGCCGAGAGGCGAGGCAACGGCCTGCAAAGCCGTCTACACGGGTTCAAATCCCGTCTCCACCTCCAAGGACGATTAGCTCAGCGGGAGAGCGCTTCCCTGACACGGAAGAGGTCACTGGTTCAATCCCAGTATCGTCCACCAGGGTCCGGTCATCGCCGGGCCTTCCGCGCGGTTAGCTCAGCGGGAGAGCGCTTCCCTGACACGGAAGAGGTCACTGGTTCAATCCCAGTACCGCGCACGGACGATTAGCTCAGCGGGAGAGCGCTTCCCTGACACGGAAGAGGTCACTGGTTCAATCCCAGTATCGTCCACCAGCACACAGAGGGCCCCGGCGGTTTCGCCGGGGCCCTCTTCCGTGCGCTACGGCCGCTGCGGCGTGGGGAGTTCGGTCCGTTCGAAGAGCGCCGCGATCCGGGCGCACGCGGCCAGGCACGCCTCCTCCGCCTCGTCCAGCGACCGGCCCTCGGTGCGGGCCTTGGCGACGCCGAGTGCCGCGCTCTGCACCGTCAACGCGCGGGCGGGCGCGTCGAGATAGGCCCACGGGTCGGGACCCGCCAGGCCGTCCAGGGCGCTGCCCGCGCGGGGTCCGGCAGCGCGGACTCGCCGGGTGTACGCGCCGAAGAAGCGCCCCCATGCGGCGGGCTGGAGGAGGCCGGCCGCGTACCAGCAGGCGGGGCGCGCCAGGTCCCAGGCCGGGTCGCCGAGGCCCAGGTCGTCGACGTCGATGAGCTGCCAGGGGCCGTCGGGTGGCGGGTGCCGGACGAGTTGCCCGAGGTGGAAGTCGCCGTGGCACAGGGTGTGCGCGTCGGGCGGCGGCTCCTCGTCCCTGCACCACGGCGGCAGCACGGCCCAGGCGCGCTCGACGACATCGGCCGCCGCGGCATGGGCGCCCCGCGGGGCGCCGCGCATCCGCTTCAGGGCGCGGCGGGCCTTGGCGGGCCCGCGCATCGGCGGCACGGGGCCGGGGAGTTGGGCCGGGGGCGGGAGCGGCGCCGTGTGCAGCCGGGCCAGGAGCTCGCCCGCCGCCTCCCAGGGGGCGGCTGCCGCGTCGCTCGGGTCGACCGGGGCTCCGTACGGCCAGATGCTGCCGACCCGTCCGTCCGGCAGCGGCACCGTCCCGCCGTCCGAGGCGGGTGGCAGCAGCACGCCCTGGTACGTCGCGGCTGCCGCCACTCTCACCCGTACGTCCAGCCGCGCCGCCTCGGTGTCGGGCGCGTGTGCCTTGGCGATCAGGTCACCGGCCCGTACGACGGTGGTGTCGGGGCGCTCGGCGATCAGTTCGCCGTTGCCCGCGGGGGCCCCGGCGAGTACGCCGAGCGCTCGGTGCAGCGCGGTGCTATCCGTGGTGCCACCGGCAGGTCTGTCGGGGAGGGCCATGGGTACTCCAGGGGTTCGACGACCACGACGTGCGGCGCGTGCCTGTGCCGCAATGCGGCGCCGGATGCGGGGGCGCGGGCGACCGTGGATACGCGAGGGCCCGGGTAGCTCCCCAGCTACCCGGGCCTCGTGCCGTCCGCCGCACCCCCGTCCCCACGGGGCTGTAAGCCGGAAGTCCCCGACCCGGTCCGCTCCACCGGGCCCGGGATCGCTCAGGATCCCAGCATTCCGGCCACGGACGACGCCTGTGTCAGCACCATCCGACCCCAGCCCGAGACAAGGCCGAGGAGGAGGGCGAGTGGCAGCACCATGGCGGCTGCCACCAGCGGATGGCGGCGACCGCCGGGACGGGTGCCGAGGTCGGCGAGTGCCGCGAGCTTTCCCTTCCCTGTGGGCGTCGGGCGCCCGGCGATGTGTGCCATGTCCGCTCCTGATCGTTGTTTGGGGCGGCGGACGTCTGACCTCGGGGGACGAGTGCTGCGTCCGCCGCTTGACCACAACATTAGGCATCGGCGCGCACAGTGGCGTCATGCGCGCGTACCGACTCGGGGGCCTCCCGCAGGATGACGCGGTGCGGGGCCGCATACTCCCCAGGGTGGAGGCGTCGTCAGCTTTTCCAGGGTCTTCCCCCAGGGGGTACGCCGCTCGGTCGGACGAGGGCCCCGAGGGGGTGAGTTCTCTCACTCCCCATGCTGTGTCCGCACCGCGGCCAGTGGCCGGTCAACCGCCCGGCCGGACGGGGCGGGGACGCCGTTCGCCGTACGCAGCCGACCTCCGTCTCCGTATCCGTCGGTCCGTCAAACCCCGTCCGCCGCCGTCGGTTTGACGGCGCAGGGCCGGGGGCGCACTGGAGCGTGGGACCGGCGCGTCCGGTGGACTTCCCGTCGTCCGGCGGGCTCTGACATTCCGTCCGGCGCCGCGTGCGCGGCCTATCGTCGCCTTGCCACGGCAGTCCGTAAGCTGTGGTCGTCAGACGGACCGGTCGGCGGTGGGCTGCTCCCCCACCGGGCGCCGGAGGTGGGGCATTCGCCCACCGGACACCGGAGGTAGGAACGGACATGGCGATGATGCGGCTCCGGCGCGAGGACCCGCGAGTCGTCGGCTCGTTCAGGCTCCACCGGCGCCTGGGGGCCGGCGGCATGGGCGTGGTCTACCTCGGTTCGGACCGGCGCGGCCAGCGGGTCGCGCTGAAGGTGATCCGGCCGGACCTGGCCGAGGACCAGGAGTTCCGCTCCCGCTTCGCCCGTGAGGTCTCGGCCGCGCGGCGGATCAGGGGCGGGTGCACGGCCCGGCTGGTGGCGGCCGACCTGGAGGCCGACCGGCCCTGGTTCGCCACCCAGTACGTGCCGGGCCCCTCGCTGCACGACAAGGTGAACGACGGCGGCCCGCTGCCCGCCGCGCAGGTCGCCTCGATCGGCGCCGCGCTCGCCGAGGGCCTGGTGGCGGTGCACGAGGCGGGCGTCGTGCACCGCGACCTGAAACCGTCGAACATCCTGCTGTCCCCCAAGGGCCCGCGCATCATCGACTTCGGTATCGCCTGGGCGACGGGCGCGAGCACACTCACACACGTCGGCACCGCCGTCGGCTCCCCCGGCTTCCTGGCGCCCGAGCAGGTACGGGGCGCAGCCGTCACCCCAGCGACGGATGTGTTCGCGCTGGGCGCCACGCTGGCCTACGCGGCCACGGCGGACTCCCCGTTCGGGCAGGGCAGTTCGGAAGTGATGCTCTACCGCGTGGTGCACGAGGAGCCACAGCTGGACGCGGTGCACGCCGCGCTGGCGCCGCTGATCCACGCCTGCCTGGTCAAGTCGCCGGAGGACCGCCCGAGCACGCTTCAGCTGTCGCTGCGGCTCAAGGAGATCGCGGCACGCGAGGCTCGCGGGCTGACCGACGGCGGAGACGCCGCGCTGGGCGACTTGCCGGGCGCGGGCGCACGGCCGGCAACCGGTGGGCCGGCCTCCGGCAGGTCCGTACCCGGCAGACGGCACGAAGCGCCCTCCGCCGAGCGGTACCCGCGGGACCACGTACAGCAGCGCACCCAGCGGGACGGAGCCGGCCGGGAACGCGAACGGGCGGCGAGCGCGCCCCGCGCCTCGACACCGCGCGCCCCCCGGTCGACCGCGCCGGGCTCCTCGCGCGCTTCGCGTCCCTCGCGGGACGCCGGACATGTGACCGGCAACGGCGGCCGCAGGAGCGGGGAGCGCCCGGCACGCCGTCCCACGAGCCCGCCGCCACCGCGGGGCGGCGGCGAACGGACGGGCAGCGGCAGGTCCGCCACCGGCAGAGAGGGCCGGCCTGCCCGGGGCACCCGCCCCGGCGGGCTCAGCCCCGCCGCGCGCAGGCGGCGGCTGCTGCGGCAACGCCTCATCGTCTTCGTGACGGTCACCCTGCTGGTCGCCCTGGGCATCGCCGCGGCACAGGGCTGCGAGGGCCCCACCCGGGGGCTCGGCAGCGTCTCGGAACAGGTGCCGTAGCCCCGAAGGCGCGTGGCCGGGCCCGGTGGTACGTCAGCGGGTCACCGCGTAGAAGGCGACGGCCGCTGCCGCGCCCACGTTGAGGGAGTCGACGCCGTGGGCCATCGGGATGCGGACCCATTCGTCGGCGGCGCGCAGGGCTCGGGTGGTCAGGCCCTCGCCCTCGGCGCCGAGCATCAGCGCCGTGCGTTCCGCGCCGCCCGCGGTGACGGTGTCGATGGGGACGGCCTTCTCGTCAGGGGTGAGGGCGAGCAGTGGGAAGCCCGCGTCACGTACCGTCTCCAGACCGCGCGGCCAGCTCTCCAGCCGGGCGTAGGGCACGGCGAAGACAGCGCCCATCGAGACCTTGACCGAGCGTCGGTAGAGCGGGTCGGCGCAGTCCGGCGACAGCAGTACGGCGTCCATGCCCAGCGCGGCGGCGCTGCGGAAGATGGCACCGATGTTGGTGTGGTCGTTCACCGACTCCATGATCACGATACGGCGGGCCGTGGCCAGCAGTTCCTCCGGTGCCGGGAGGGGCTTGCGCTGCATGGAGGCGAGGGCTCCGCGGTGCACGTGGTAGCCGGTGACGCGCTCGGCCAGTTCCGGGCTGACGGCGTAGACGGGGGCGGGCACCTCGTCGATGACGTCGCGCATCACATCGATCCACTTCGCGGACAGCAGCATCGAGCGCATCTCGTACCCGGCGTGCCGGGCGCGGCGGATCACCTTCTCGCCCTCGGCGATGAACAGCCCCTCGGCGGGCTCGCGCTTGCGGCGCAGCTCGACGTCGGTCAGGCCCGTGTAGTCGCTCAGCCGGGGGTCGTCGGGGTCGTCGACGGTGACGAGCCTGCCGGCAGGCGGATCGCCGGCAGTGCCGTTGGAGGATGCTGTAGCCACAGGCCGATACTGCCTTGTCCCGCTCGAAGTGCCAATGCGTCGTTACTGCCGCGTACGCGGTGTGCCGTATCCGGTGCCGGGCTACTGAGCGTCCTCCGCAGCGCGGCGGGTGCCCAGCGAGACCACGTCGCCGATCACGATGACGGCCGGAGGGCGTACCTCCTCGGCGGCGGCGCGCTCCGCGGCTGTCGCCAGCGTGGCGTCGACGCGGCGTTCGGTCGCCATGGTGCCTTCCTGGACGATGGCGACGGGGGTGTCGGCGGGGCGGCCATGCGCACGGAGCGCGGCGGCGATGGCGCCGAGGTTCTCCACTGCCATCAGCAGCACGAGGGTGCCGCGCAGCCTGGCGAGCGCGGGCCAGTCCACCAGCGAGCGCGGGTCGTCGGGGGCCACATGGCCGCTGACGACGGTGAACTCGTGGGCCACTCCCCGGTGCGTGACGGGGATGCCGACGGCTCCCGGCACGCTGATCGAGCTGGAGATGCCCGGTACGACGGTCACCTGGATGCCCTCGGCCGCGAGCTGCTCGGCCTCCTCCATGCCCCGGCCGAAGACGAACGGATCGCCGCCCTTGAGCCGTACGACGGACCGCCCGGCTTTGGCGTGCTCGACCAGTACGGCGTTGATGGCCTCCTGCGCCATCGCGCGCCCGTAGGGGATCTTGGCCGCGTCGATGACCTCGACGTGCGGCGGGAGTTCGTCCAGCAGGTCGCGGGGGCCGAGCCGGTCGGCGACCACGACATCGGCCTGGGCCAGCAGCCGGCGGCCCCGCACCGTGATCAGGTCCGGGTCGCCGGGTCCGCCGCCGACGAGGGCGACGCCTGCGGTGCGCGGCCCGCGCTGTTCCGCGACGAGGGTGCCGTCGCCGAGGCGGGCGACGATGGCGTCCCGGATGGCGGCCGAGCGGCGCGGGTCGCGGCCCGCGGCGCCGTGCACCCCGCTGGTGAGGACGGCGACGGTGATGCCGTCGCTGCGCCCGGTCGCCGGGGTCCACGCGGTGCCCTGGTCCGCGTCGTCCGTACGTACGCACCACACGCGGCGGGACTCGGCCTCGGCGACGATGGCGGCGTTGACGCCGGGGTCGTCGGTGGCAGCCAGCGCGTACCAGGCGTCCGCGAGATCGCCGTCCCGCCAGGTGCGGCGCTCCCAGGTGATCTCGCCGCTGGTCACCATCGCCTCGACGGAGGGGGTGACCTCGGGGGCGATGACCGTGACGTCCGCGCCCGCCGCCAGCAGCGCCGGGAGGCGGCGCTGCGCCACGGTGCCGCCACCGACCAGCACGACGCGGCGCCCGGCCAGGCGGAGTCCTACGGGGTAGGCGGGAGTGGCGGAGGTTTCCGACATCTGGGACGGCATCCTTCTCGGGAGGGCGAGCCGGCTCGGATACCGAGCCGACGACGATGCCGCTGCGGCGGTGGAGCGGCCGGGGGACGGTGAGGGACAGCCTATGCGGGACCGGCGACCGGTGCTGTCTCGCAGGTCACGGCGGGGGCGGACGGCGCAGCCGTGGACGTCCCCGGTCCCTGGGTACGGGACCGGGGACGCCGCGTCGAGGCGCCGCGTCAGCTCTTCTCGGTGACGCCCGCCGCGTCGAACGTCGCCACCTCGTGCATCGCACGGGCCGCGCTCTGCACCATCGGGAGCGCCAGCAGCGCGCCCGTGCCCTCGCCCAGCCGCAGATCGAGGTCGACCAGCGGCCGCAGCCCCAGCTTGGTGAGGGCCGCGACATGGCCGGGCTCCGCGCTGCGGTGACCGGCGATGCACGCGGCGAGCGCCTCGGGCGCCACGGCCCGGGCCACCAGCGCGGCGGCTCCGGCGCTGACCCCGTCGAGGATGACGGGCGTACGCAGCGAGGCACCGCCGAGGATCAGCCCGACCATCGCGGCGTGCTCCAGCCCGCCGAACGCGGAGAGCATGCCGAGCGGGTCGGCTGGATCGGGCTGGTGGAGCTCCAGCGCCCGGCGTACGACCTCGACCTTGCGGGCGTGTGTCTCGTCGTTGATGCCGGTACCACGGCCGGTGACCTCGGCGGGGTCGGCGCCCGTGCAGGCGGCGATCAGCGCCGCGGACGCGGTGGTGTTGGCGATGCCCATCTCGCCGGTGAGCAGCGCCTTGTTGCCGGCCGCGACGAGATCGCGGGCGGTCTCGATGCCCACCTCCAGGGCCCGCTCGACCTCTTCGCGGGTCAGCGCGGGCCCGGCGGTCATGTCGGCCGTACCGGCCCTGACCTTGCGGGGCAGCAGACCGGGCGTGGTGGGCAGTTCGGCCACCACTCCGACGTCCACGACGCACACCTCGGCGCCCACCTGGTTGGCGAACGCGTTGCAGACGGCGCCGCCGCCCAGGAAGTTGGCCACCATCTGCGCGGTGACCTCCTGGGGCCAGGGCGTGACGCCCTGCGCGTGCACCCCGTGGTCCCCCGCGAACACGGCGACGGCGGCGGGCTCGGGCACCGGCGGCGGGCACTTGCGGGACAGCCCGCACAGCTGCGCGGAGATGATCTCCAGCATGCCGAGTGCCCCGGACGGCTTGGTCATCCGCTTCTGCCGCTCCCACGCCTCGCCGAGCGCCTTCGCGTCCAGCGGGCGGATGGTGCCCAGGGTCTCGGCGAGCATGCCGGTCGGCTCGGCGCCGGGCAGCGCGCGGCGCCCGTACGCCTCCTCGTGGACGACCCACGACAGCGGGCGCCGCTTGGACCAGCCCGCCTGCATCAGCTCGGGTTCGTCCGGGAACTCGTCGACGTAGCCGACGCACAGATAGGCGACGACCTCCAGATGCTCGGGCAGCTCCAGCGTGCGGACCAGTTCCCGCTCGTCGAAGAAGCTGACCCAGCCCACCCCGAGTCCCTCGGCCCGCGCGGCGAGCCACAGGTTCTCCACGGCGAGCGCGGAGGAGTACGGCGCCATCTGCGGCTGCGTATGGCGGCCGAGGGTGTGCCGGCCGCCGCGCGTCGGGTCGGCGGTGACGACGATGTTGACCGGGGTGTCGAGGATCGCCTCGATCTTCATTTCCTTGAACTGCTTCGCCCGGCCCTTGGGCAGCGACTTGGCGTACGCCTGCCGCTGCCGCTCGGCCAGCTCGTGCATGGTCCGGCGGGTCTCCTCGGAGCGGATCACCACGAAGTCCCACGGCTGCGAGTGCCCGACGCTGGGTGCCGTGTGCGCCGCCTCGAGAACGCGCAGCAGCACCTCGTGCGGGATCGGGTCGGGCCGGAAACCGTTACGGATGTCCCGCCGCTCCCGCATCAGCCGGTGTACGGCCTCCCGCTCCGCCGCGGCGTATCCGGGGGCGGGGTCGCCTGCGGGGGCGGATTCCGCTTCCGGGGCGGATGCCGCTTCGGGGGCGGTTCCGTTGGCGGCGGGGTGCCCGTTGGGGGACTGTTCGTCGGTGGGCTCGGGGTCGGCCGCTTCGGTGTCGGCCTCGGCGGACTCGGTCTGCTCGGCGTCGGGCGCCTCGCCATCGGCGGGCTCGCCGTCAGGTGCTTCGCCCTCGGTGGGCTCGCCGGCTGTGGACCCGTCGGCGGTCGGCTCGCCCTCGGGGGTCTCGGCCGCGTCGGTGGCCTCGGCCGCGTCGGTGGCTGGGGCGTCGGTGGCCTCCGCTTCGGCCGTCCCGTTGCCGGTGGTCTCACCGTCGGCCGGGTCAACTGCGGCACCGTCGGCGGCTTCTGCGCCTTCGGGCGCCGCGGGCTCGGTGTTCGCGGGCTCGGCGTTCGGGGCGGCGTCGGCTGCTGCTCCTTCGGCCGGGGCAGCTGTCCCTTCGGCGTTCTCCGCGCCGGGTGCGCCCGCCTCGGCGGCGGGGGACTCCTGCTCTACGGGGGCGGCGGCGTCGGGGGCGTCCGGGCTCTCGGACGGAGCAGCGTCCTGCGGGGCCGCTTCGGAGGCTTCCGCAACGCCGGTCAGCTCCATGGTCACCGAGTCCTGCGGGGCGCTCGCAGCAGCGGCTGCCTCCGGTCCCGCGCCGTCCTGTTCGGCGGCGTCGGCGGTGGCGGCGGCGTCCGGTGCGGTGCCTTCGGCCGGTGCCCCTTCGGCAGGGGCGGCGGCCTCGGGCGCGGCGGCCTCGGCCGCCGGGGCCTCGGGCTCGGCGGTGCCGGGCTGTGCGTCCGTTGTGGTCTGGGTTGCAGCGGATTCGGGCACCGGCATGGCCTCGGGCTCCTCGCCGGGCTGGGCCTCGGACGGGGTGCCCGGGGAGTCGGAGGCTGTTGCCTGTTCGGGGATCACGGGCCCGTCCGGCTGGGTGCCGTTCTGCTGCTCCGCGTCCTGGTTTATCGGCGGCGCGCCGGCGCCCTGTTCGGGCTGGGGTCCCCCACCCTGCGCCGGGACCGTGGGCAGCCCACCCGGCTGCGCCTCCTGACGGGGGCCGGGCACACCCTCGTTGGCGGGGTTCTCCGCTGCGGGCACCTCCTGAGGGGCGGCCTCGGCGGTCGTCTCCGGCTCGCCGGGAGCCTGGCCGCCGTCGGCCGGGACGGCCTCGGGAGCAGCGCCGGGGGCCTCGGCGGAGGGCTGCGATTCGCCGTCGGCCGGGACGGCCTCGGGAGCAGCGCCGGGGGCCTCGGCGGAGGGCTGCGATTCGCCGTCTGCCTGGACGTCTTCGGACCGTACGGCTTCGGGCTGTCCGGCTTCGGACTGTCCGGCTTCCGGTTGTACGGCTTCGGGCGCGGAGCCGGGAGCTGCCGCCTCCGACCCGGCGTCCTGGGGCGTCGGCGCCGTGGGGACGGCGGGCTCGGCGGCGGGCTCGGGCTGCGCGGCCCAGGCGTCCTGTTGGGGCGGGAGTTGACCGAGTTGCGGGCCGGGCAGCGGCTCCTCGACAGCCGGTGCGGCTGCCTGCGGCGCGGGGTCGGGGTGGGAGGGAGCAGGGGCCTGCACACCGGCCGCCGCCTGCGCGGACTGCTCGGCACCCGGCTGGTGCGCCTCCGGCTGCGGCGTCGGCGTCTCGGCCTGCGCGGGCTGCTCGACGGGCGCCACCCCGGCCGTCTGCGGGTCCATGACAGCAGGAGCTGTCGACTGGGGCCCGGCGGGCTGCTGTTCGGCCGGTACGGCGCCGTGCGGGACCTCCGCGGGCTGTGCGGCTGCCGGGTGCTGTGCTGCGGCGGCGGAGTCCTGCGGTGCGGACGGCTGCTGGGGCTGTTCCGCCGGAAGCCGACCGTCCGCCGGGACGGCAGGCCGCGGCGCACCCTGTACTGGCGTGGCCTGCGGAGCCGCGGGGGCCGGCTGCGCGGTGGCCCGCTCCGAGAGCGGGCGTACGGTGCCGGACTGTTCGGGCACCGGCGGCCCGAGGTGCAGCGGACGGCGCGGCCCGTTGCCGGGGGCGCTCTGCGTGGTCGCGGGCGTGGACGCCGATGCGCCGTGCGGCTGTTGGGGCGTGCGTACGGCGCTCACATCGATGGCGCCGGAGTCACGGCCGTCGGTCTCGTGCGGACCCGGGGCGCTCGCGTCCACCGCGTCCGGCTGTGCGGCGGCAGCTGGTCCGGCGTCGGGCTGCGGCTGCTCCGGCCCGCCGTCCTGCGCGGCCGGCTGCGGGACGCCCTGCGCGTTGTGAACGTACGCGGCGTCCTGCGGCCCGTATCCCTGCTGCGCATGGCCGTTGACCCCGTATACCTCGCCCGGTGCGTGGGCGCCCTCGGGCGCGTACGTCCCCTCGGGCGTCAACCGGCCGTCCTGCGGCGGCTGCTGACCGGCGGCGGACTGGGGCGGCTGCCCGTGCGGGTCGTACTCGTACCCGTAGGAGGCTTCCGGCTGCGGCTGGGCTTGGGGCTGCGGCTGGGGCATCGGCTGCGCCGGGCCGGGCGCCGACTGCTCGTTCCAGGCGCCCTGCGCCGAAGGCATCAGCAGCAGGTCCTCTTCCTCGTGCGGTTCGTGGTGACTTGGTGCCTCGTGGAGGCCCTGCGGGGCGTGGGCGGAGGGTGCCTGGGCCGCGTCCTGGACGTCGCCGACGCCGCCGGCCGGGTCGGCGAAGGTGTAGGTGCCGGAGGCCGGAACGCCCGGCTGCCCCTCCGGCTGCTGCCCGCCTGCGTTCTCCGGCAGCCCCTCGCCCGGGATCTGACCGGTGTCAGTCATGCGTTCCCCTCGCCCATCGCTAGTGCTCCTTCCAACCCGGCGGACGGACCGCCGCGCCCCGTAGATGAAGAACGAGCACGCACTCTGTGCGGCACGTGCCTCCGCCTACACCATCCGGACAATGACGGACGAAGCGTCAACCCCGAACGGTGGCACAACAGTCCATCAGCCTACCCGTCACAACAGCCCCCACCGGCCACGGGTGGGAGAGAAAGCGCACTTCGTCGGGGTTCGTCACGCAGCACGTCACAGAGGTTCACTGTCACGTCACAGAGGTTCAGGTCCGGACAGCGGACAGCAGGAAGACGACGGAGCGTTCGGTCTCCGTCCACTCGGCCGTCTCCAGTTCCACCGACTGAAGCAGAGCGCACTCGACGGCGTAACCCCGCTCCCCGAGCGCCCTTCCGACCGCCTCTGCCTCATCTCTGGTGCCGGCGTGCGTGACGATACGCGTGGGGCGGCGGTCGGCGACGGCGGTGACGGTGGCCGCTCCCCCGCCGCCGACCCGCACCACGTCGGGCTCGGGCAGGTCCTCCAGGATGGGCGGTGCCACGCCGTGCACGGTCTCCAACTGGACGCCGAAGCGCCGGGCGGCGGCGTGGATACGGGCGCAGGCGTCGGCGTCGCGGTCGACGGCGATGACGGCTGCGCCCAACCGCGCGGACTCCACCGCGAGGGCTCCGCTGCCGGCGCCGATGTCCCAGACGAGGTCGCCGATGCGGGGCCCCAGCCAGGCGAGTTGGGCGGCGCGCAGCTGCACCGACTCACCGGCCCGGGGCGCGCCGGCCCGCCCGTACGCCGGTACCCCGGTGTACTCGACCGCCGGCAGCGCCCAGCCGCGGACGGCGGGCGGGTAGCCGACCTCGTGGCCCGCGAGCCATGCGTTGCCCTGGGTGGCGCCGCTGTCGGCGCCGGCTCCCGTACCGCCGACGACGATGACGACATTGGGGTCACGCCAGGTGTGGTCGGCGACCTTGTCGGAGGTGAGGACGGTGACCTGCTCGCGTTCGGTGCCCAGCGCCTCGCAGATGACGAAGGTGCGGTGGACCCCGGTCAGCAGCAGGGCGAGTTCCGCGGGCCCGGCACCTGGCGAGGTGAGCACGGCGACCTTGTTGTGGGCGCGGCAGACGTTGACGGCGCGGCGCAGGGTGCGGCTGTTGGCGACGACGAGTTGGGCGTCGTCCCAGGGCATCCCGGCGCGGGCGAAGGCGGCGGCGACCGAGGAGACGGCGGGCACGACCTCGACCTCCAGGCCGTGCTCGGGGGCGCGCAGGGTCCGTACGACACCGAAGAAGCCGGGGTCCCCGTCGGCGAGGACGACGGCGGAGCCGCGGTGGCGTGCGATACGGCGGGCCGCGAGAGAGGTGCTGCCGAGCCGGATGCGCTCGGCGCGCGGCGGAACCTCGGGCAGGGCGAGATGGTGTGCGGCTCCGGCGACGAGGGTGGCCGCTGCGAGGGCGGAGCGGGCGGCGTCGGTCAGCGGCGAACCGTCCCACCCGATCACGGTGACGCGGTCGGCCATGTGGGGTGTCTCCTGTGCTCATCGCAGGTCGGGCCCACTGAGCGTACCCCCTGTGGGGGTGGGGGCGGCCTCCGCGTCCTGCTGTGCGCGGCCGTCGGTGCACCCTGCGCCCCGTATGCGCCGCGGCCGATGCTCTGGGGGGCAGCCGGGGCCGCGCGCGGTCAGTGGCGCTGGGGCCAGCCGGGGTAGGGCGCGTAGCCGCCGGCCTCGGCCGACTGGTCGAAGGCGCCTTCGAAGGCACCGTCGAGATCTTCGGGCAGCAGGCTCCAGACGATGAGGTCGGTACGGATCTCCGCCCAGCCTCCCTGGGCCTCCTGTCGGGAGGAGCCCCAGTTCTCGGTGCGGGTGCGCGCTATCCAGGCGTTGCGCAGCACTCCCTCGCTGATGCAGCCGAGCTTCTGTGCGACCTGCTGGGCCGCGGTGTTGTCGGCCGCGGTGCGGATCTCCAGGCGTTCGAACTTCTGCTCCTGGAAGAGCCATTGGGCCACGGCGCCCAGTGACTCGGAGGCGTACCCCTCGCCACGGGCCCAGGAGGCGGTTGCGTAGGAGGCGTGGGTGGAGAGCACCCGCCAGTCGGTGTCGCGCAGTTCGACCAGGCCGACAAGGCGCTGGGTGAGCAGTTCGGTGACGGCGAAGACGATGCCGTCGCCCGAGGTGCGCCGGGCGGGGGCGTGGCGGGTGATGAAGTTCCTGGCCTCGGCCTCGGTGTAGGGCACGGGCGCCGCCAGCCAGGCGGTGATCTGGTCGTCCGCCATCATCTCGGTGAGCGCGGGGACGTCCGCTTCCTCGAACGGGCGCAGCACGAGCCGGTCCGTGCTGATCGAGATGTCCGGGAAGGTCGAGGTCATGCGCCGCTCCTACACGTCGGGGTGCACAGCATGCAGCATCGGCACCGTGATGTGCAGCGCCGGGCCCCCCTTGGCGGGTGGGGCCCGGCGCTGATCAGAGACTTGTCGACAGGGGGACTTTCCCCGGTCGGGCCGTGGCGTTCACGATCCCACAGGCCCGAAGACCGGTTCGATGGCCCCCTGGTACTTGTCCTGGATGAACTTCTTGACCTGCTTGGAGTTGAGCAGCTCGGCCAGCTTCTCGATCCGCGGGTCGTGCTGCTTGCCGTCCTTGACCGCGAGGAAGTTGGCGTACGGGTTGCCCTTCGCCTGCTCCGCGACCAGGGCGTCCTTGGCCGGGTTCAGCTCGGCGTCGACGGCGTAGTTGCCGTTGATGACGGCGGCGTCCACGTCGTCGAGCGCGCGCGGGACCGCCGCGGCCTCCAACTCCTTGAACTTCAGACCCTTGGTGTCGGCGATGTCGCCGAGGGTGGCCTCCTGCCCTGCGCCGGGCTTCAGCTTGATGAGACCGTGCTCGGCCAGCAGGTGGAGGGAGCGGCCCTCGTTGGTGCTGTCGTTGGGGACGGCGACGGTGTCGCCGGACCCGATGCCCTTGAGGCTCTTCTCCTTCTTGGAGTAGAGGCCCAGCGGCTCCAGCTCGACGTTGACGACCGGCCTGATGTGGGTGTTCTGCTTCTTGTTGAAGTCGTCGAGATAGGGCTTGTGCTGGAAGAAGTTGGCGTCGACCTCGCCGCTCTCGGTGGCGGTGTTGGGCACCACGTAGTCGTTGAACTTACGGATGTCGAGCTTGAGCCCCTCCTTCTCGGCGAGGTGCTTCTGGACGTACTCCAGGATCTCGGCGTGCGGGGTGGGCGAGGCCGCGACCTTGAGGGTCTGCTTGTCCTCGCCGCCCTGGCCGATGCCGTAGCCGATCAGTGCCAGCGGGACCACGACGGCGGCGGCCACCGCGACGGTGCGGCCGCGGCCGAGCCGGGCGAGCCGCTTGCCGACCCCGCCGTCGCCGCTGCCCGCGCCGCCACGGGCGGCGGCCAGCAGCCGTACGACGGCGTCGCCGATGATCTGTACGGCGGTGACGATGACGATCAGCGCGACCACCGTGGCGATCATGACGTTGGTCTCGAAGCGCTGGTAGCCGTACTGCACCGCCACCGAGCCGAGGCCGCCGCCACCGACGGTGCCGGCCATCGCCGAGTAGCCGATCAGCACGATCACGGTCGTGGTCAGCCCCGCCACCAGGGACGGGAGGGCCTGCGGGAGCAGCGCCTTGAAGACGACGGTGGGGGTGCCGCCGCCCATCGCCTGCACGGCCTCGACCAGCCCCCGGTCGACCTCGCGGACGGCGGTCTCCACCAGCCGCGCGAAGAACGGGATCGCGCCGATGGCGAGCGGCACGATGGCCGCGGTGGAGCCGACGGACTGGCCGACGACGAAGCGGGTGAAGGGGATCAGCGCGATCAGCAGGATGATGAACGGCAGCGATCTGCCGATGTTCACGATCGCGCCGACGACCTTGTTGACGGGCGCGTTGTGCAGCATCCCGCCCTTGTCCGTGAGGGCGAGCAGCACGCCGAGGGGCAGCCCGCCGATCAGCGCGATGAGCGCGGACCAGCCGACCATGTAGAGGGTGTCCCAGAACCCCTGGAACAGCAGCGGCTGTATCTGAGACCAAGTCACTTGGCACCCTCCTTGACGAGGCCGTCAGCGCTGTCGGCGGCGTCGGTCTTCTCGTTGTCCTCGGCCACGGCCGCGACATCCACGGTCAGGCCCTGCTCGCGCAGGAACCCGATCGGCACGACGTTGTCCTCGAAGCTGCCGGGCAGCTCGATCCGCATCCGGCCGACCTGCTTGCCCGCGACGGTGTCCATGGCAGCGCCCAGGATGGAGATGTCGACTTCGTAGGTCCGCGACAGCTTGGAGATCACCGGCTCGGTGGTCGTCGCCCCGTGGAAGGTGATGTCGACGACCGTACGGCCGGGCGCCGAGGGCACCCCGCCGACCGGGAAGAGCTCGCGGGCCAGCTCGGAGCCGGGCGTGGCCAGCAGCTCGGGGACGGTGCCGGACTCGGTGATACGGCCGTCCTTCATCAGCGCCGCGGAGTCGCAGACGGCCTTGACGACGTCCATCTCGTGCGTGATCAGCAGCACGGTCAGGCCCAGTTGCTCCTTGAGGTCGCGCAGCAGCTGCAGGACGGAGCGGGTGGTCTCCGGGTCCAGCGCCGAGGTCGCCTCGTCGGAGAGCAGCACCTTGGGGTCGCCGGCCAGCGCCCGCGCGATACCGACCCGCTGCTTCTGGCCGCCGGAGAGCTGCGCTGGGTACGCCTTGGCCTTGTCGGCGAGGCCCACCAGGTCGAGCAGCTCGCGCGCCTTGCGGGTGCGCTCCTGCCCGCTGTACCCGAGGATCTCCAGCGGCAGCTCGACGTTGCCGAGGACCGAACGCGAGGACAGCAGGTTGAAGTGCTGGAAGACCATGCCGATCCGGCCGCGTGCCGCGCGCAGTTCCTTGCTCGCGCGCTTGCCGTTGCCGGCGAGGGCGGTGAGCTCCTGGCCGTCGACCGTGACGGTGCCGGAGGTGGGGCGTTCGAGGAGGTTGACGCAGCGGATGAGCGAGGACTTCCCGGCGCCGCTCTGGCCGACGACGCCGAAGACCTCGCCTTCGCTGACGTGGAGGTCGACGCCGTCCAGAGCGGTGACCTCGCGGTCCCGCGTGCGGTAGACCTTTGTGAGGTCCGTTGTCGTGATCACAGAAACATCCGTGGTGTCGGTGGGATGAGCGCTTACGGTGCCGTCGAGGGGGCGCGGCGCATCCGCGGCGGTGCGGGCAGAGCGCGCCCACGGCTGCGCTGTTCGCGGCGTGCGTGGGTGGGTTCTCCCGGCCTTGCCCCGAACGCCCGGAGGGCGCAGCGGTGTCGGCGGGGGTTGCTCTGTCTGCGGTGCTCGGTGCGCGGGCTCGTGACTCGCTTCGGGGCGCGAGTCGCCTCGGTCAGCTCAGGCGGGGGCCCTCAGCGGGCACACATTCGCCGCGCGGTCTGCGACGGCCAGGCGCGCACAGGCATACAACGAGCACCGGGCGTCAAGGTCGCCTCGGTCGCAAGCGTGCGGCAGCTCGTCGTGTTCATGGGGCTCAGTAAACCAGACGGGACAGCCGGTACGGAGGCCGCTGTCCGCATTGTGGACGCGGAAATGGACAGCCGCCCGGTGGGCTCCGGCCCGCTCAGTCCTCCGCGACGACCGTCACACCCGAGGCTGTGACCTGCGCCGTCACCGAACCGAGGTGCTCCACGACCACATCGGCGCGCAGCTGTTCCCGGGTGTGTGTTGTGGCCAAGCCCACGGTCCGCATGCCCGCCCTGCGGCCCGCCTCAAGCCCGGCGGGGGCGTCCTCGAAGACAACGCACCGCGCCGGGTCAGCGCCCAGTTTCTCGGCCGCCAGCAGATAGGGCTCCGGGTCGGGCTTGCCGCGGGTGATGTCGTCGGCGGCGATGACCAGCGGCGCCTCGATGCCAACGGCACGCAGCCGGGCCTCGGCCAGCTCCCGGGTCGCCGAGGTGACCACGGCCCAGCTCCCCTCCGGCAGCGAGGCCAGCAGCTCGGCGGTGCCGGGCAGCGCGACGACCCCGCCACCGGGTACGTCCTCGACCTCCAGCCGCTCGATCCGGGCGAGCGCCTCGGGGACCTGCTCGGCGGGCAGCAGATCACCGACGATGTCCACAGCCGGCCGACCGTGCAGCTCGACCGCTGCGAAGTCCTCCGCGCTGATCCCGTACTCCCGCGCCCACCTCGTCCAGCAGCGGAGCACGGACTCCATGGACGAGAGCAGGGTGCCGTCGTTGTCGAACAGCAAGGTCACGGGGGCTTCGAACTTCATGCCGGGCAGCGTACGCGGGCGTCCGGGGGCGCGCGTCGGCGGGCCCGGACGCCCTTTTAGACTCCTTCACATGCTCACCCCGCTCACCGTCACGCTCGCCGTGGCCGCGCTCCTGCTGGCCGCGTGGTGCGGCTGGGCGGCCTACCGCGACCAGCCCACCAAGGACTGGCACTTCGCCGGCATGGCCGTGGTGACCGTGCTCGCACTGGCACAGCTGGTGGTCGGCATCGTGCAGGTGGCCCGCGGTCATACGGCGGCGGACGGTTCGCTGATCTTCTTCTCCTACCTGGTCGGCATCGTCGCCTGCGTGCCCGTGGTGGGTCTGGTCTCACTCACGGAGCGCACCAAGTGGGGCTCGCTGACGGTGGTGGCGGGCGCCGTCGTGCTGGCGGTCCTCCAGGTGCGGCTCCACGACATCTGGGGAGGCGGCACGGGTGGCTGAACAGACGCCCTCGCAGACCGTTCCCGCGCCCAGGCGCGCGGGCATCAACACCGGCCCGGGCAAGCTGCTGGTCACGCTGTACGGGATCTTCACGGTGGGCGCCGCCTCGCGCTCCATCGTCCAGCTGTCCACCCGCTACCACGAGGCGCCGCTGGCCTACATCCTCTCGGCGGTCGCCGCCGTGGTGTACGCGTTCATCACGCTCTCCCTCGTCCGCGGCGGTGAGGGCGCCCGCAAAGCCGCCCTCACCTGCTGCGCGTTGGAGCTGGCCGGTGTCCTCACCGTGGGCACCTGGACCCTGGTGGAACCCTCCGCCTTCCCGGACGCCACCGTCTGGTCGGACTACGGAATGGGCTACCTCTTCATCCCGGTCGCCCTCCCGCTGACGGGGCTTTGGTGGCTGCGACGTCGCCAGGGCGATTAGATGTCCCCACGCGCAAGTTGCGCTGGGGGCGTGGGGGCGTAGCCCCCACAGCAATGCCCGCCGCGACGGCGACCAGCCACCGCGGCGAGGGTCCGGCGGCTCCGCGACAACACCAGCCCCGACGTCCGGCGGCGCCCGCGAAGCGCTACGCGCTGGCGGCGTACTCCGTGGCGTCCTTGGCCAGTGCGACCAGGGTCACCCGGCGGTCGCGCTCGGTTCCCACGGGGGTGTACCCCATCCGCCGGTACAGCCGCAGATTGCCCTCGCTGCGGCTGCCGGTCACCAGGTGATAGCGCTTGGGCGCGAACTTGTCGGCGAGCTTGGACTCGACGGCGGCGAGCAGCCGCCCGCCCAGCCCGTGTCCCTGGAGACGAGGATGCACACACAGCCGGCCGATCCGCGCCGTGCCCTCGGCATCGACCTTGCCGCGCGCGGTGCCGACGACCTCCTCGCCCAGCCGGGCCACCACCATGCAGCCCTCGGCCAGTTCGGTCCGGAGCTCGTCCAGCGTCTGGACGAGCGGCTCGATGCGGTAATCGCCGTACAGCTCCGCCTCGCTCTGGAAGCAGAGGTACTGCAGCTTCAGTATCTGTTCGGCGTCTCGCTCGTCCGCCGCAGAGATGGTCACGCTCATGCCCATGTGCGCATGCCTCCCCAAGTTGTGTGCGCACGGGCACGGGAGAGTGAGGGTGCCGTGTCCGTGCAGTCTGCCCTGGTGACGCCGGTTGCCTCTCGCACCCTTCCCCTGAGTCCGGGTGGTGGAACCTTTGCCGCGAGCATTCTGCGCAGGCATTCCAGACAGCGGGAACGTAGCGGGCCCACCGCACCCTGTGAGATTCCCAACTCTTGGGCGATTTGCGGGTATGTGGGCTCTTCCCGGGACAGCAGCGCCCGCAGTACTGGCGGGCAGCGCCCCGGCAGCCGGGCAACGGCCGCGCCGAGCTCGCGACGCCGCTCGGCGGCCAGCAGCGGCGCCTCGGTTTCGCTGGCCGGATCGCCGGTGCCGTCGACAGCGGTGACCCGCCGCTGCCGGGGTACGCGGAGCGCGGGCTCGGCACCACGCGGCACCTCGCGTCCCCGGGCGCCGGCCACCGCACGGGCCTCGGCGCGTACCGCCTCGGCCAGCCATGCGGCGGGCTCGGCAGGCGGCCCGGCCGCGCGCAGGCGCTCCAGCCAGCGCACCCAGACGCCCTGTCGCAGATCCTCGGCGTCCGCGCCGGAGCAGGCCGCGGCCTCGGCGGCGCACTCGGCTTCCAGCAACTCCGGCAGGCCCGGCGCCATCAGGGAGGGTTCGGTCATACGCCGCTGCACGCGCGCCGCCCGCCCCCGGTTGCGGGGCGGGCGGCGCGTCACTCCTACGGGTGGGAGCGGTCAGTTCTCGCCGCGGAAGGCGGTCAGTCGTCGCCGCGGAAGTCGGCCGCGGCCAGCAGGGCGGTGTCGCATTGGTCGGAGAAGAGGCCGTCGATGCCCGTCGCGAAGTAGCGCTTGAAGGCGCCGAACGCGTCGCCGTACGCGTTCGGGTCATCCCCCTTGCGGAAGTCGGCGGGGAGGAAGCCGTTCTCGTTGCGCATGGTGTACGGGTGCAGCACCAGCTTCTGCGCGTGCGCGTCCCGCACCAGGGTCGTCTCCTCACCGAGGGAGCCGTCCTGCTTGCGGGGGATGATCAGATCGAGGGTGGGCCCGATGCCCTGCGCGAAGCCGGCGATCCACTTCAGCCCCTCGGGCTTGACCAGATCGGCGACGGTACGCGGGTCCCCGGCCTCCACGAAGTCCCAGGGGCGCGAGGTGGGGCCCGACAGCAGGACGACGCGGGGGCAGTCCACCAGCTTGCCCAGCTGCTGGATGCTGCTCGGCTCGAAGGACTGCACGAAGTTGGGCGCGTGCGCCTTGTGCCGTCCGTACCGGCGCAGCAGCTTGGCCAGCGGCTTCTCCAGACCGAGGCCCAGCTTGCGGAAGTAGGTGGGGTGCTTCGTCTCGATGTGCAGCCACACCGGGCGGCCACGCCGCCTGCTCTGCTTCTCGGCCCACTCCAGGACCTCTTCGAAGCTGGGCACCTCCCAGCGGCCGTCGTAGAGGGTGTTGTGCTGGCGCTGCTTGGGGATGCGCTCCTTGGCGCGCAGCGTCTTGAGCTCCGCGAGGGTGAAGTCCTCGGTGAACCAGCCGGTGAGCTTCGTGCCGTCGACCGTCTTGGTGGTCTTGCGGGAGGCGAACTCGGGGTGGCCGGCCACATCGGTGGTGGCGGTGATGTCGTTCTCGTGCCGGCACACCAGGTGGCCGTCCTTGGTGGGGACGAGGTCCTGCTCGATGACGTCGGCGCCCATGTCGAGGGCGAGCTGGTAGGAGCCGAGGGTGTGCTCGGGGCGGTAGCCGCTGGCGCCGCGGTGCGCGACGACGAGGGGGGTGGGCAGACGGCGGGATCCGGTTCCGTCGCTCCCCGCCGCCGGGCGGTCCGCTGCCTGCGCGCCACCGCCGAGCGCCACCGCGCCCGTCGCCGCGCCCAGCACCGCCGCCGCCCCGAGCACGGTTCTGCGGCCCGGCTGCTGCTCCTGTCCCATGCGCTCTCCTCTGTCCCGGTGGCACCGATGTCCGGCCCCTGCCACACAGTCGGGCTGATCGTAGGACCGGCCGGGCGGCACCGGGGAGACGTACGTGCGAACACAGCGGAAACACAGGCGAGTCGGTGACCGCGCATCGGAGCAATACGGAAGTAACCCGCGTCAATTCCCCGTAACGGTGCAAGCAACCCGGTGTGCCGGGTACCCGAAGCGGCGAGTATCGTCCTCATCTGCGCGTCCGTGCGCATCGACCAAGCGCACGGCCATATCGACTTGGGCGGAGGGTCCGTTGTCCCGTTTCCGGCTGATCAAGGCAGTGCTCGGCCCGCTTCTTCGCGTGCTGTTCCGGCCGAAGGTCGAAGGGGCCGACCGCATCCCCGGCTCGGGTCCCGTGATCCTGGCCGGCAACCACCTCACCTTCATCGACTCGATGGTGCTGCCCCTGGTCACCACCCGCCAGGTCTTCTTCATCGGCAAGGACGAGTACGTCACCGGCAAGAGCCTCAAGGGCCGGCTGATGGCCTGGTTCTTCACCGGGGTCGGGATGATCCCCGTCGACCGGGACGGCGGACGCGGGGGCGTCGCCGCGCTGATGACCGGCCGCCGGGTGCTGGAGGAGGGCAACCTCTTCGCCATCTACCCCGAGGGCACCCGCTCCCCCGACGGCCGGCTGTACCGCGGCCGTACGGGCATCGCGCGGCTGGCACTGATGACGGGCGCGCCCGTCGTGCCGTTCGCGATGATCGGTACGGACGAGGTGCAGCCGGGCGGCAAGGGCCTGCCGAGGATCGGCGGCGGCCGCCGGATCACGGTGCGCTTCGGCGAGCCCCTCGACTTCTCCCGCTACGAGGGCATGGACCGCGACCGCTATGTGCTCCGCGCGGTCACCGACGAGGTCATGAGCGACGTGATGCGCCTGTCGGGCCAGGAGTACGTGGACGTCTACGCGACGAAGGCGAAGGCCGCCTGACGCCGGGCGCGCTGGGGCGCCCTCACAGGCGCTGCCCCCGCAGGAGGCGCCAGGCCAGTACCGCGGCGGCCAGTAGAACGACGGCGCCGGCGGTGGCGCCGTACCGGAGGCCCTCGGTGAAGCTGTCGCGGGCCGCGGCCAGCAGGGCCTCACCCTGGGCGGGCGGCAGTGCGTGCGCCGTCCGCACCGCCTCGCCCAGCGACTGCCGGGCGTGCTCCGCGGCGCCCTCCGGGACACCGGCGGGGGTGACGAAGGAGCGGTAGACGCCCGTCACGACCGAGCCCAGCAGGGCGATGCCGAGCGCGGCACCCAGTTCGTAGGCGGTCTCCGAGACCGCGGAGGCCGCACCGGCCTGCTCCTTCGGCACCGTCGAGAGGATGACATCGGCGGTCACCGTGAACGCCAGCCCGGCGCCCACGCCGACGACCAGCAGCACACCGCCCAGCAGCAGATAGCCCGTCGTGGCCTGGAGCCACAGGCAGGCGCCCAACGCCAGTCCCACGGCCGTGAGTCCGCCGGAGACGGCACCGCGCACGGACGTACGGCGGGCGGCCCACCCCGCGAACAGACCGGCGACGATCGAGCC
Source organism: Streptomyces sp. CA-250714 (assembly GCF_050936705.1). NCBI lineage: Bacteria > Bacillati > Actinomycetota > Actinomycetes > Kitasatosporales > Streptomycetaceae > Streptomyces > Streptomyces sp. CA-250714. Next base: position 1,099,296 of record NZ_JBNJMI010000002.1, read on the forward strand.
GATGGCGGCGGGCAGTTCGGCCAGCCCGGCCTGGAGCGGGGTGCGGGCCTGCACCATCTGGAGGAACTGGGAGAGGAAGAAGACCAGTCCCGACAGTCCGAAGATGGTCAGCAGGTCGGCGAGGACGGCGCCGCTGAAGCCGCGATGGGCGAACAGCCGCATGTCCAGCAGCGGCGCCGGCAGCCGCAGCTGGCGCCGTACGAACGCGTACAGCGCCGCCAGTCCGACGACGGCCGCCAGCACGGCGTCCCAGCGGAAGCCGTAGGCCGCGGCCTCCTTCACGGCGTAGACGAGGGCGACGATGCCCACCATCGACAGTCCGACGCTCGGCAGGTCCCACGGTCCCGGCGCCGGGTTCTTGGACTCGGGCAGCAGCTTGCTGCCGACCAGCACCAGTACGGCCATCACCGGGAGGTTGATCAGGAAGACCGAGCCCCACCAGTAGTGCTCCAGCAGGAATCCGCCGACGACGGGACCGACCGCGGTGCCCGCGGCGGTCATCGCGCCCCAGATGCCCACGGCCAGGCTGCGCTCCCGCGGGTCCGGGAAGATGTTGCGGATCAGCGCCAAGGTGGCGGGCATCAGGGTGGCGCCCGCCACGCCCATCAGCGCCCGCCACACGATCATCGCCTCGGCGCTGTGCGCGTAGGCGGTCAGCACCGACAGCGCCCCGAACGCCACCGAGCCGGTGAGCAGCAGCTTCTTACGGCCGATCCGGTCGCCGAGGCTGCCCATGGAGACCAGCAGTCCGGCGATGACGAACGAGTACACGTCGCCGATCCACAGCAGCTGGGTGCTGGAGGGGCGCAGATCCTCGCTGAGGAAGGGCGCGGCCAGACCGAGGACGGTGACATCGATACCGACCAGCAGCACGGCCAGTACCAGCACCGCGAGGGCGACCCAGCGCAGCCGGGAGGGGTCGGCCCCGAAGCGCTCTCCCTGGGGGCCGGGGCCGGCGGTCTTGCTGCTCATTTCTCACTGCTCCGTCGTACGCCGCCGAGCAGCAGCTCGGCGGTCATCCGTACCGAGTCGCGGGCCGCGACCCTGCCGTCCTGGACCGCCCAGGCCGACGCGGTGATCAGCGCGTAGAGCGCCTCGGTGAGCCAGGCCGGTGACAGGTCGATACGGAAGCTGCCCTCGTGCTGGCCGCGCTGGAACAGCGCACTGATGCGCTCGTCGATCCTGGTCCAGCCCTCGTGCTGTTCGCCGGGCTCGAAGAGCTGGTTCTCGGTGACGAGGAAGCCGAGGAAGCCGGCGAGCGGCTCCGCCTCGGCGATGACGCGCCGCACCGCGTCGGCGGCGTCGCCCTCGTCCATCCGGGCCGCGTCCAGCGCCGCGTTGAGGCGACGGTGGCCGAGCTGTTCGAGCGCGCGGATGAGCGCCTCGCGGCCGGCGAAGTGCCGGTGCAGCGTCGCGCGGCTGATGCGCGCGGCCTTGGCGATGTCGTCCATCGAGGACGTCGGCCGCCGCGTCAGCACATCGGCGGCGGTGCTCAGCAGCTCTTCCCGGTCCAGACTCATGAGACAACCATAGTCCATATGAGACAGCGGTGTCGCATACGAGACAGTGAAAGAGCCCCGCCGCACGGGCGGCGGGGCGCCGGCGAAATCCGCGAGTCTGTCAGTGCGCCGACTTTGTGACCTGCGGCTTCACTGCCACGGCAGCTCCGAGCGGCGTCGCCAGTACACCTCAGGCTCCTCCACCAGCTCGGTCAGCAGGGCCAGTTGGGCCTCGTCCAGCTCGACCGCCGTGGCCAGCAGATTGGCGTGCAGCGCGCCGACGGTGACCGCGCCGGAGAGGACGACTCCCGCCCATGGCTGCCGCAGCACCGCGGCGAGCGCGACGGCATCCGGCGTGGTCCCCGCCGCCTCCGCCACCAGGTGCAGATCGCGGGGCTCCTGACCACCGGCCAGCCGGCCGTTGGCCATCGCTTCCTTGACGATCACCGTCAGCCCGGCCTCGTGCGCCTCGGCCAGTGCCCCGGCCGCCGAGGTCTCCAGCAGGTTGTAGGTGCTCTGGACGGTACGGAAGAGCGGTTCGCCGTCCACGGTGACCGCCAGTGCCGCGCGGATGGCGTCGGCCTGCGCGGGGCCGCTGGTGCTGAAGCCGACCGTGACCCCCTCGGCCGCCAGCCCGGCCAGCCGCTCGTGCAGCGCGGTGTCGGTCAGCACGGGGCTGTCCGGGGTGACGGAGTGGATCTGGTACAGGTCCAGCCGGTCGCCGAGCAGTTCACGGCTCTCGGCCAGCTGCCGCTCGAACGCCGCGAGGGAGTGGTCCTTGACCTCGTGCACCTCGGCGTCGGTGCGCCACTCCCCCACGTAGGTGTAGCCCCACTTGCTGCCGACGACCACGTCGTCGACCTCGGGGTGCTCGCGCAGCCAGGCCGCCAGGAACTCCTCGGCCCGCCCGTAGGAACGCGCCACGTCGAAATAGCGCACACCCTGCGCGTAGGCCGCGTCGAGGAGTTCGTGCGTACGGGAGCGCAGCGCCTCCGGAGTGCGGTTCGCGGGCAGCTCCGCCTCCCTGCCGAGGGTGATGTACGCGGGGCGGCCGACGGCGGCGAGCCCGAGGCCGAGGTGGGCCGTCGGCGTGGTGGCAGAAGCGAGACGGGTGAAGGGCATCGGCATCTCCCGGCCATGGGTGCGTACGGTGTTGCGGCTGGTGCCGCACCACCGTACTCGGCGGGTGCCGCTGGGCCCCGCACCTTGGTGTGGGGGTCTGCGATGTCGACGCCCCCAGCAGACCTTCGGGCCCTCTCCCCTGGTCTGGTGAGGGGGTGCCCCTGTCCGACGTCCGCAGGCTGCGGGTGCCTGGTGGTTGCTCGCGCAGTTCCCCGCGCCCCTTCGGGGCGCGCTCCGTCAGCGTTTGGCGTCAGCCCATTCGCGCTGGTGGTGCAGGTCCGTGTGGAAGGCGGCGAGCTGGGTGGCGACTGCGGAGGGGGCCGTGCCGCCCTTGCCGTCGCGGGCGGCCAGGGCGCCCGGGACGTTCAGTACCTGGCGTACCTCGGGGGTGAGATGCGGGGAGATCGCGGCGAACTGCTCGTCGGTGAGCTGGTCCAGCTCGATGCCCGTACGCTCGCACTCCTTCACGCACGCGCCCGCCACCTCGTGCGCCACCCGGAACGGGACACCCCGCTTGACCAGCCACTCGGCCACATCGGTGGCCAGCGAGAACCCGGCGGGCGCCAACTCGGCCATCCGGTCGCCGTGCACGGTCAGCGTCGCCATCATGCCGGTGAACGCGGGCAGCAGCAGCTCCAGTTGGTCGATGGAGTCGAAGACCGGCTCCTTGTCCTCCTGGAGGTCACGGTTGTAGGCGAGCGGCAGCGCCTTGAGCGTTGCCATCAGCCCGGTCAGATTGCCGATCAGCCGGCCGGACTTGCCGCGCGCCAGCTCCGCGATGTCCGGGTTCTTCTTCTGCGGCATGATCGAGGAGCCGGTCGAGAAGGCGTCGTGCAGCGTCACGAAGGAGAACTCCTTCGTGTTCCAGATGATGACCTCCTCGGCGATCTTCGAGATGTCGACGCCGATCATCGCGGTGACGAAGGCGAACTCCGCGACGAAGTCGCGGGAGGCCGTCCCGTCGATCGAGTTGGCCGCGCTGCCGCCCTCGAAGCCGAGGTCGGCGGCGACGGCCTCCGGGTCGAGGCCGAGCGACGAACCGGCCAGCGCGCCGGACCCGTACGGCGACACCGCCGTACGCGCGTCCCACTGCCGCAGCCGCTCCGCGTCCCGCGCGAGGGCCTGGGCGTGTGCGAGGACGTGGTGCGCGAACAGCACGGGCTGTGCGTGCTGGAGGTGGGTGCGGCCCGGCATCGCCACATCCGGGTGCGCCTCGGCGAGACCGACGAGGGCTCCCTGGAGGTCTGCCAGCAGTCCGCCGATGATCCGGGCGTGGTCCCGCAGATACATCCGGAAGAGGGTGGCGACCTGGTCGTTGCGGGACCTGCCCGCGCGGAGCTTGCCGCCCAGGTCCTTGCCGACGCGCTCCAGGAGACCGCGCTCCAGCGCGGTGTGCACGTCCTCGTCGGCGACCGTGCCCTGGAAGTCGCCCGAGGCGACGTCCCGTTCGAGCAGGTCCAGGCCGTCGAGCATCTGACGCAGCTCGTCGTCGGTGAGCAGGCCCGCCTTGTGCAGGACGCGGGCGTGGGCCCGCGAACCGGCGATGTCGTACGGCGCCAGGCGCCAGTCGAAGTGGACCGATGCGGATAGCTTCTCCAGCGCCTCGCTCGGTCCGTCGGCGAACCGGCCGCCCCAGAGGCGGATGTCGTCGGTCTCGTTGCTGCTCACGTGCGTCGCCTGCTCCTGGCTGGATGGTGCGGTTCGGTCGGCGGCTGCGGCCGGTGACTGGGCGGAATAATTATGCATTTCTCTGTATGTTTCGTCAACGAGTACCTCTGGGCTGCGCTGCCGCCGCTGGCGCTGGCGCCGTCGCCACGGAGACCCGCCGTGAAGCTTCGCGGATCGGCCGGGTGCGGGTGCTTCCTGGTTGCTGGGGGCACCTCCCGGCCGGAGGCTGGGGGAGCAGTTCCCCGCGCCCCTTACGGGGCGCGGCTCTTCAGTTCCTCGGCCAGCACCCTCGTGTGGCCGAGTGACGGGTCCTTGACGGCGGTCAGCAGGGTGAGCGTCCCGGCGCCGGAGGCGGTCTCCAGCAGGTCGGCGATCGCTTGTTCGCCCTCCTCCGTGGCCAGCTCGGCGCGGTAGCGCTCGGCGAAGTCGTCGAAGCGGTCCGGATCGTGGCCGTACCACTTGCGCAGCTCCGTGCTGGGTGCGACGTCCTTGTGCCAGGCGTCCAGCGCGGCCGCCTCCTTGGCCAGGCCGCGCGGCCAGACGCGGTCCACCAGGACGCGCGTGCCGTCCGAGCCGGGGTCGGGTTCCTCGTAGACGCGGCGCACCTGGATCTTCGGTTTCTTCTGGGCAGCCATGACATCAGCGTGCGGCCGGCACCCGGCTCCTTGCATGTTGACGCCGTTCACATTGGGGGATAGCTTACCGCCATGGCTGACTTCCCGAGTCTCGCGCGACAGACGTGGCACCAGCTCGAACCCGGCTACGCGTCCGTTTACTTCGCCCCCGAGGTCGCGGCGCAGGCCGCCGCGCTCGGCTACGACACCACCGCGCGCTGGCCCGCGTACTTCGCCCTGCGCGCGGCCCCGCTCGGAGCAGCGACGGCGCAGCTGGTGACGGCGACGTTCTACAGCTTCAGTCCGCGCGCGGTCGCCGAACATGTGCCGGGCATCTGGCGTACTGCCTCGCCGGAGGCGGTGCTGGAGGCACGTATGCGGGGTGTGGACGCGACACTGCGCGCCATCCTCGGTGACCGGATCGGAGACCCCGGGCTGGCCGAGGCGGCCGAGCTGGCGCGTACCGCCGCCGAGGCCGCCGACCTCGCCGGGCGCCCGCTGGCCGCCGCCAACGCCGCGCTGGACTGGCCGCAGGAGCCGCACCTGGTGCTGTGGCAGGCGGCGAACGTGCTGCGGGAACACCGCGGTGACGGCCATCTGGTGGCGTTGCAGGCCGCCGGGCTGGACGGCTGCGAGGCACTGGTGTCCTTCGCCGGGATCGGCGCGGCTCCGGTGGCGAACTTCGCCTCGCGCGGCTGGAGCGAGCAGGAGTGGGCGGCGGCCCGTACCCGGCTCGTGGAGCGCGGCCTTCTGGACGCCGAGGGCACGGCCACCGAGCGCGGGCGCGAGCTGCGGGACGAGGTGGAGCGGACGACGGACGAGCTGGCTGCGGCGCCGTACCGGGTGCTCGGCGAGGACGGCTGCGCCCGGCTGGCGGAGCTGAACCGTCCGGCGTTCATGGCGGTGATCGAGTCCGGTCTGCTGCCGGCTCAGTCCACACTGGGCATCCTCACCGTCCAGGCGCCCGGGCCCCGTTAGCGGGCCCGGAGCTCAAGGGCTGGAGGGGAGCGAGGCCGCCGCCGACCGCACGGGTCGGCGGCGGCCTGGTGTGTGCGGTAGCAGGCTCGGCCGGTGAGGCCTGGTCACATCGCGAGACAGCCTTGCCAACCTCCCCTACCAGGGCGTTTTCTCTGCGGGTGCGAACCGAACAGCAGAACACCTCGCCGGGCAACACAGCCGAGCAGCGCGGAGCCCGCCGCGCGGTGACCCTCTTCCCCTTGCTGGTCCTGCTCGCCGGCGGCCTCGGCCTGGTGACTCCGGGCAGCTTCACGGGCGGGGCCGAGGCGGTGCCCTACCTGCTCGGCGTCGTGATGTTCTGCATGGGACTGACCATGACGCTGCCCGACTTCCGCGGGGTCGTACGCCGCCCCTGGGCCGTCGCGGTCGGACTCGCGGCGCAGTACATCGTGATGCCCGGACTCGGCTGGCTGATCGCCCACGCCCTGAGCCTCTCCCCGCAGCTCGCAGCCGGGCTGATCCTGGTCGGCTGCGCCCCCGGCGGCACGGCGTCGAACGTCGTCACCTACCTGGCGCGCGGTGACGTGGCCCTTTCGGTCTCCGTGACCTCGGTCTCCACGCTCATCGCGCCGCTGCTGACCCCGTCGCTCACCCTGTTCCTCGCGGGCGAGTTCCTGCCGGTGGACAGCGGATCGATGGTCGGCGACATCCTCAAGACGGTGCTGCTGCCGGTGCTCGCAGGATTGCTGGTGCGGCTGCTCGCGGGTCGCTATGTGACGCGGGCACTGCCCGTACTGCCCTGGCTGTCGGCGCTCACCATCGCGGGAATCGTCACCATCGTGGTGGCGGGCAGCGCGGACGCGATCAAGTCGGCTGCGGCACTGGTCTTCCTGGCCGTCGTCCTGCACAACGGCCTGGGCCTGGCGCTCGGTTACGCCGTGGGGCGGCTGTCCCGGCTCGGCGAACCGGCAGGCCGCGCCATGGCCTTCGAGGTCGGTATGCAGAACTCGGGCCTGGCTGCCTCGCTGGCCACCGCGCACTTCAGCCCGCTCGCCGCGCTGCCCGCCGCCGTCTTCTCGGTGTGGCACAACGTCTCGGGGGCGATGGTCGCCGCCTGGTTCTCCTACCGCGACCGCGGTCTCACCGCCGCCCCTGAGGACGCCGGTGAGACCGCGGACCCTAAGGACTCCGGGGACTATGCCGCCGGGTCGAGCCGGTAGACGTCGCCGCCCAGCGCCAGAGCGTACAGCTCCTTGTCGCCGCCCTCGGCGAACGAGACGATCTCGCCTCCGTTGACGCCGAGGTTGGTCTCGCCGGTGACCTTGCCGTCCTTCATCTCCAGCGCCCGGACGTCGCCTTCGCAGTAGTCGCTGAAGAGGTATCTGCCTTGCAGTTGCGGGACGGCCTTCCCGCGGTAGACGTGGCCGCCGGTGACCGAGCAGCGCGAGGAGCTGCGGTCGTACTCGAAGACCGGCGGCACATGGTTCGCCGGTTCCTCACCGGCGACGGGCAGGGTGCCTTCCATCCGGGCCCAGCCGTAGTTCTCGCCGCCCTTGCTGCCGGCGGGCGCCCAGTCGATCTCCTCGCGGCGGTTCTGGCCGACGTCGCCGATCAGCATGTCGCCGGTCGCGGAGTCGAAGGAGAACCGCCACGGGTTGCGCAGCCCGTACGCCCAGATCTCCGGGCGCGCACCCGGCTTGCCGACGAACGGGTTGTCCTCGGGGACCGCGTACGGGTCGCCCTTGCCCGGGTCGATCCGCAGGATCTTGCCGAGCAGCGTGTCGAGGTTCTGGCCGTTGTCCTGCGGGTCGTTGGCGCTGCCGCCGTCACCGAAGGCTACGTAGAGCATGCCGTCGGGGCCGAAGGCGATGTCGCCGCCGTTGTGGTTCGCGTACGGCTGCTTCTGGGTGAGGATCGTACGGCGGCTGTCCTGCTGGACCTTGCCGTTCTCGACGGCGAACTCGTCGATCCTGCTGTGGCCCTGAAGGTCGGTGAACGAGATGTACAGATGCTCCCGGCCGGGGTCGAAGGCGATGCCGAGCAGGCCCCGCTCACCGTCGACGGTGGTCTCGTCCGTGATGTCGACAACCGGGTCGCCGAGTCCCTTCTCGTCCAGGACCCGTACGGTGCCAGGGCGTTCGGCGATCCACATCGTGCCGTCGGGCCCAGCCGTTCCGTCGGTGGGGTTCTTGGCCTCGGCGACCTTCGTCAGGGCGACGTCGGCCTTCCGTGGTGCGGACTTCTCCTCGGCGGACGCCGTGGATAACGCGAGTGAGGCGGCGAGCACGAGCGTGCCGACAACCGCCGAGCGCTTGCGAACTTTCACCGTGATCCTCCTGGAGGCAGCGGTCAAGTCGTCACCCGGCTGCGAGGGGGGCGCTTGTGCCAGCGTGCAACCTGGGTGGGGGGTGGTGCGCTACTGGCTGTCCGTGAGAGTAATCGCCGAAAGGCGCACGCGGAATGCCGCCCCGACAAAGGCGAAGCTCAGCGTTCCTTCTGGGCCAGCGCCAGCAGATGGTCCGCGAGGGCCTGCCCACCATCCGGCGCACGGCTGATCAGCAGCAGCGTGTCGTCCCCCGCGATGGTGCCGATGATCTCGTGCACCCCCGCCTGGTCGATGGCCGAGGCCAGAAACTGTGCCGCCCCCGGAGGGGTTCGCAGTACGACGAGGTTGGCGGACGCCTCGGCGGAGATGAGGAGTTCACCGGCGAGCCGCGCCATCCGGGCCTCGGTCGCGGACTCGCCCAGCGGCGCCCGCGGGGTGGGGTCGCCCCCCTCACCGGGGACCGCGTAGATCAGCTCGCCCCCGGTGTTGCGGATCTTGACGGCGCCCAGCTCGTCGAGGTCCCGGGAGAGGGTGGCCTGGGTGACCGTGAGCCCGTCGTCGGCCAGGAGCTTGGCGAGCTGGCTCTGCGAGCGGACCGGCTGCCTGCTCAGAATGTCGACGATACGGCGGTGACGGGCCGTCCGCGTCTGCGGGACGGCCTGTCCCCCGTGCTGCTCCTCGGTCATCGTGCGCGTACCCCTCTGGTCATCTGCTTCAGATCATCGCTGTCTGTCGGCCGCGGCACCGGCCGCGTCGGCCGCCGCCGCGTCGAGGACGGCGGGCAGCGCCGCGATGAGCGCGTCCACCTCCGCCTCGCCGACGATCAGCGGTGGAGCGAGCCGGACGACGTCCGGGGCGACCGCGTTCACCAGGAAACCCGCGTCCTGTGCCGCCTGCTGCGCGCGCGGCGCGACCGGCTCGGTGAGCACGATACCCAGCAGCAGCCCCGCACCACGGACTTGTGCGACCAGCGGGTGGCCGAGGCCCTGGATGCCCTCGCGCAACCGGGCGCCGACGCGCTTGACGTGGTCGAGCAGTCCGTCGGCCGCGATGGTCTCCAGCACCGCGAGTCCCGCGGCGCAGGCGACCGGGTTGCCGCCGAAGGTGGAGCCGTGCTGGCCGGGCTCCAGCAGCTCGGCTGCCGCACCGAACGCGAGCGTGGCGCCCAGCGGCAGCCCGCCGCCGAGCCCCTTGGCGAGCGTGATGACATCGGGTTCGACCCCCTGGGCCTGGCACTCGAACCAGTGCCCCGTACGGCCGATGCCCGTCTGGATCTCGTCCAGCACCAGCAGCGTGCCGGTGGCGGCGGTGATCTCGCGAGCCGCGGCCAGATAGCCCTCGGGCGGTACGACGACGCCGTTCTCGCCCTGGATGGGTTCGACGATCAGCAGCGCCGTCTCCTCGGTGACGGCCGCCCGCAGCGCCTCGACATCGCCGTACGGGACGTGGGTGACCTCGCCGGGCAGCGGACGGAACGGGTCCTGCTTGCCGGGCTGGCCGGTCAGGGCGAGGGCGCCCATAGTGCGGCCGTGGAAACCGCCCTCGGTGGCGACCATATGGGGACGGCCGGTGCGCCGCCCGATCTTGAAGGCAGCCTCGACGGCCTCGGCCCCGGAGTTGGCGAAGTACGCCTTCCCGGGGCGGCCCCCCACCTCCAGCAGCTTCTCGGCGAGCGCGACGGGCGGCTCGGCGATGAAGAGGTTGGAGACATGGCCGAGGGTGGCGATCTGGTCGGAGACGGCACGCACCACGGCCGGGTGCGCGGTGCCGAGCGCGTTGACGGCGATACCGCCGACGAAGTCGGTGTACAGCTTGCCCTCGGCGTCCCACAGCCGGCTGCCCTCGCCGTGGGTGAGGGGGATGCGCGGGGTGCCGTAGTTGTTCATCAGCGCGCCCTGCCACCGTCCGGTGAGGGCGGAGTTGTCGTGCGCGATGGTCATGCCGGGCCCTCCGCGTTCCGTGGTGTGGTGGTCTCGCGTGCGTCGCGTGGGTCGGGGACGGCGTCGGGCACGACCATCGTGCCGATGCCCTCGTCCGTGAAGATCTCCAGCAGGATGGAGTGCGGCACCCGCCCGTCCAGCACGCGCGCCGTGTGCACCCCGTTGCGTACGGCGTACAGGCAGCCCTCCATCTTGGGGACCATCCCGCTCGCCAGCTCCGGCAGCAACTTCTCCAGTTCCGCCGCGGTCAGTTCGCTGATCACGTCGTCGCTGTGCGGCCAGTCCGCGTACAGGCCCTCCACGTCGGTGAGGACCATCAGCGTCTCGGCGCCCAGCGCGGCGGCGAGTGCGGCGGCCGCGGTGTCGGCGTTGACGTTGTAGACGTGGTCGTCGTCGGCGCTGCGGGCGATGGAGGAGACGACCGGGATCCGGCCGTCGTCCAGCAGCGCCTCGATCGCCCCGGGCTCGACGGAGCTGATACGGCCCACCCGGCCCAGGTCGACCTCTTCCCCGTCCACCTCGGCCAAGTGCTTGGTCGCCGCCATGATGTGGGCGTCCTCGCCGGTCATGCCGACGGCGAGCGGGCCGTGCTGGTTGAGCAGGTTGACCAGCTCGCGCTGCACCTGGCCCGCCAGCACCATCCGTACGACGTCCATCGTCTCGGGCGTGGTCACCCGCAGCCCGGCACGGAACTGGGACTCCAGGCCCAGCCGGTCCAGCTGCTTGCTGATCTGCGGGCCGCCGCCGTGTACGACGACGGGGCGCAGCCCGGCGTGCCGCAGGAAGACGACGTCCTGGGCGAAGGCGGCCTTCAGCTCCTCGTCCACCATCGCGTTCCCGCCGAACTTGATGACGACCGTCTTGCCGTGGTGCCGGGTCAGCCAGGGCAGCGCCTCGATGAGGATCTGCGCCTTGGGCAGCGCGGTGTGTTTGCGGGTGCTGCTCGGCTTTCGGATACTCATGACGAGTACGCGCTGTTCTCGTGGACGTAGTCGGCCGTCAGATCGTTCGTCCAGATGACGGCGGACGCGGAGCCCGCGTGCAGATCGGCGGTGATCCGCACCTCGCGGAAGCGCATGTCGACCTTGTCGCGGTCCTCGCCGACGGAGCCGCCGCGGCAGACCTGTACGCCGTTGATGGACACGTCCAGTTGGTCGGGGTCGAACGTCGCGTCGGTGGTGCCGATGGCGGCGAGCACCCGGCCCCAGTTGGGGTCCTCGCCGTGCACGGCGCACTTGAGGAGGTTGTTGCGGGCGATGGTGCGGCCCACCGTGACGGCCTCGTCCTCGTCGGCGGCGCCCACCACCTCGATCCGGATGTCCTTGGAGGCGCCCTCCGCGTCCCGGATCAGCTGCTGCCCCAGGTCGTCGCAGAGCGCGCGGACCGCCTCGGCGAACTCGGCCTGCTCCGGGCGCACCCCGCTCGCTCCGGAGGCGAGCAGCAGCACCGTGTCGTTGGTGGACATGGCGCCGTCGGAGTCGATGCGGTCGAAGGTGGTGCGGGTGGCGGCGCGCAGTGCGGTGTCCAGCTCGGCCGCCGTCAGATCGGCGTCGGTGGTCAGGACGACGAGCATGGTGGCCAGCCCCGGCGCGAGCATGCCCGCGCCCTTGGCCATACCGCCCACGGTCCAGCCCGCGGGGCTGGTGACGACAGCCGTCTTGTGCACGGTGTCGGTCGTCTTGATGGCGATGGCGGCCTTCTCGCCGCCGTGCTCGGACAGCGCCGAGGCGGCTGACTCCACGCCCGGCAGCAGCTTGTCCATCGGCAGCCGCAGCCCGATCAGCCCGGTGGAGGCGACCGCGACCTCCGCCGCGCTGTGCTCGGTGCCGGTGGCGGCCGTCAGCGCCTCGGCCGCCTTCTCCGCCGTCGCGTGGGTGTCCTGGAAGCCGGGAGCGCCCGTACAGGCGTTGGCACCACCCGAGTTGAGCACCACCGCGGAGACCCGGCCGCCCTTGAGGACCTGCTCGGACCAGAGCACCGGCGCCGCCTTGACGCGGTTGGCGGTGAAGACGCCCGCCGCCTCCAGACGCGGACCGTTGTTGACGACGAGTGCGAGGTCGGGGGCTCCGCTCTCCTTGAGTCCGGCTGCGATGCCCGCCGCCGTGAATCCGCCGGCCGCTGTGACGCTCATGGTGCGACTCCGATCGTGGAAAGTCCCAGTCCCTCGTCCAGGCCGAGGGCGATGTTCATGCTCTGCACGGCACCGCCCGCGGTGCCCTTGGTCAGGTTGTCGACAGCGCTCACGACGATGATCCGGTCCGCCTCAGGGTCGTACGCGACTTGGAGGTGCACGGAGTTGGAGCCCTGCACGGATGCCGTGGCGGGCCACTGCCCCTCGGGGAGGAGGGTGACGAACGGCTCGTCCTGGTAGGCCTTCTCATACGCGGCGCGCAGCTGCTCGGCGCTCGTACCCGGGGTGGCCTTGGCAGTGCACGTGGCGAGGATGCCGCGGGACATGGGGGCGAGGGTCGGCGTGAAGGAGACGCTGACGCGCTGCCCCGCCGCGGCCGAGAGGTTCTGGATCATCTCGGGGGTGTGCCGGTGGGTACCGCCCACCCCGTACGGGCTCATCGAGCCCATGACCTCGCTGCCCAGCAGATGCGGCTTGAGCGCCTTGCCCGCGCCGGAGGTGCCGCTCGCTGCGACGATCACGGCGTCGGGCTCGGCGAGGCCGCCCGCGTAGGCGGGCACCAGCGCGAGGGAGACGGCCGTGGGGAAGCAGCCGGGCACCGCGATCCGCTTCGTCCCGCGCAGCGCCTCGCGGGCGCCGGGCAGCTCGGGGAGCCCGTAGGGCCAGGTACCGGCGTGCGGGGTGCCGTAGAACCGCTCCCAGTCGGCCGCGTCGGCCAGCCGGAAGTCGGCACCGCAGTCGACCACGAGGGGCCCGTCATGGGGGGAGCCGAGCTGCTCGGCTACGGCTGCGGACTGCCCGTGCGGGAGGGCGAGGAACACCACGTCGTGGCCGCGCAGGACGTCCACCGTGGTCTCCTCCAGCACGCGGTCCGCATACGGAACCAGATGCGGCTGGAGCGTCCCGAACCGCTGCCCGGCGTTGCTGTTCCCGGTCAGCGCCCCCACCTCGACCTGTGGATGCCGGGCGAGCAGGCGCAGCACCTCACCCCCCGCGTACCCGCTCGCTCCCGCCACTGCCGTGCGCACTGCCATGAGACCTCCTCCTCGGAAGCATGACTATACGCAGTGCAGCAGTTTTATGCAATGAATCATGTGACCGATCAACTGCTCGACCGCCGTGACCGAGCGCTCATGGCCGGCGGGTGCGGGTCCTGGGGCGGCGGGGCGCGCCGGTCCGGGCCGGGAGCGGTCCTGCGGTCTTGACCATGCGCAGTACGGGGGCGGTCTCCAGGCTGCGGATCGCTTCCAGGACGCCGAGCTTCTCGATGAGGTAGCGGTGCAGCGCTGCCGGGTCGGGGCACAGGGCCTGGGCGACCAGGTTGCTGGGGCCGGTGACGGCGGCCACGTAGGCGAGTTCCGGGTGCTCGGCCAAGGTCCGCGCGACGTGGTCGAGGTGGGCGGGCGCGACGGCCATCCACAGCATTGCCTGTGTGGTGACGCCCAGCAGGGTGTTGTCGAGCTCGACGTCGAAGAAGAGCTCGCCGCCGGCCCGCAGCTCGGCCAGCCGGCGCGCGACGGTGGCGGACGACCAGCCGGTGGCGGCGGCGAGGTCGGTGAGGCTGGCCCGGCCGTCCTGCTGGAGGGCGGCGAGCAGGTCGCCGTCGGCGGAGGTGAGGGTCTGCTGTACGGGACGGGCGGGGGCGGGGGCCGACTGGAGGCGGCGGCGCTGTGCCGCGTCGAGGCCCTGTTCGCGGCCGGGCCAGGCGGTGGGGCCGCCGAGATAGGTGTGCAGTACGCAGTGCGCGGAGACGGCGGTGATGCCGGCCGTACGCGGGATGTCGTGCAGCAGCAGCGCGTGCCCGGCCTGACCGTCGGCGGTGGACGTGTGCACGACCGCGACGATCTCCGTGCCGCCCGAGGCCAGCATGACCCAGGAGGTGTCGGCGCGGCGGGCGAGCGCGGCAGCGAGGTCCTGGGCGGAGTGCGGGACGGCGGTCAGTCGCAGCAGCCACTGTGTGCGCCCGGCCCGATGGGGGTCCGCCAGACCCACCACCCGCAGCGACGCCTCGGCGCACAGCCGCCGGTAGCGGCGGGAGACCGTCTGCGTCGAGACGCCGAGGACATCGGCGATCGCGGTGAACGGCGCCCGGCCATCGATGTGCAAGGCGTGGATGAGACCACGATCGATGTCGTCCAGCATGTGAGAATCATGCAGTCAAGGCGGCTATGTGGAAAATCCGCTCACTCCGGCGGCGAAAGTGGAACCGGGATCACGCCCCGGCGCACCGTCGACCCATGCGTGACGAACCCACCACCACACCGCGTGACGAATCCACCAGCAAACCCTCTCCGTACCGGTGGGCAGCGCTTGTGGTGCTGCTGCTCGCCGAGGCGATGAACCTCCTCGACGCCACCATCATGACCGTCGCAGCGCCGGTGATCCGCGCCGACCTCGGCGGCTCCGACGCGGCCATCCAGTGGTACAGCGCCGCCTACACGCTGCCCTTCGCCGTCTTCCTGATCACCGGCGGGCGGCTGGGCGACATCGCCGGCCGACGGCGGGTCTTCCGCGCCGGTATGGCCGCCTTCACCCTCGCCTCGCTGGGGTGCGCCCTGGCCCCGTCCACCGCGGCGTTGATCGCGGTACGGGCCGTGCAAGGGGCCGCAGCGGCGGCCGTCATCCCGCAGACCATCGGTATGATCCGCGCGCTGTTCGACGGCCGCGAACTGGCCCGAGCCATGGGCTGGGTCGGACCCGTCATGGGGCTGGCCGCTGTCACCGGTCCCGCGCTCGGTGGCGTGCTGACCCACGCCGATCTCTTCGGCTCGACGTGGCGCGCGGTCTTCCTCGTCAACGTCCCCCTCGGCGCCGCGGTCCTGCTGGCCGGCCGGCTGCTGCGCGAGGACCGTGCCGCCCGGCGGCCACGGCTGGACCTCACCGGTACGGCGCTGGCGGTGCTGGGCACCGGTCTGGTCGTCTACCCCCTCATCCAGGCCAGCGCGTTGGGATGGCCGGGCTGGTGCCGTGCGCTGCCGGCCGTCGGCGGCGGGCTGCTGGCCGGCTTCGCCGTGCACCAGCGGTGGCGCGGCCGACGCGGTCGCAGCCCGCTGGTGGAGCCCAGCCTGTTCCGCGAACGCGGTTTCCCAGCTGCCCTGTTGGCGTCGGTGCTGTTCTTCGCCACGGTCAACGGGCTGATGCTGGTGGTTGTGGTGCAGCTGCAAGTGGGGCTGCACAGCGATGTGCTGGCGGCGGGCTTCACCCTGCTGCCGTGGTCGGTGGCCATGGCGCTGTCGTCCTGGGCCGCCGGCGCCTGGCTCGTACCGCGGTACGGGGCTCGTGTCATGTCCGCCGGCCTGCTGGCCCTGCTCGCCGGGACCGTGGCCGCGGCGTTGGTGTACGCCACCGGCCGGCCCGGCTGCTACCCGTGGCCGCTGCTCCCGGCGCTGGCGGTGGCCGGACTCGGTCAGGGCCTGTACGCGGTGCCGTTCTTCACCACCGCACTGCGACGTGTGCGTTCGCACGAGACCGGATCGGCGGCGGGGCTGCTCAATGCCGTCCAGCAACTCGGTGGCACTCTCGGTGTCGCCCTGCTCGGTAGCGTCTTCTTCCAGGGGGGTTCGTCGCTGGTGGGTGCTCGCGATGCCTTTGGGGTTGCGGCGGGGCTGATTGTTGCCACGGGGGGTGCTAGCGCGTTCATAGGTCCGCGGAGGGGGTGCCACTGACCGATGTTTGCGGGCTGCGGGTTGCGGCGTGGCTGGTCGCGCAGTTCCCCGCGCCCCTTCGGGGCGCGCAATCACAACGCCTTCGCCGCGGTGTTGAGGATGTTGCCGAATGTGCGGGTCAGCACAGGGCGTACGACGATTCGCGTGAGGGGGGCACCGAGCAGCGGGAAACGGAGCTCCGCGCGGGTGGTCCAGCGCACCAGGGTGCCGCCGTCGACCTCGGTGAACGTCATCCGGCCGAGCTCGTGCCTGGACGGCGGCAGGCTGCGCTCGACGACGTACTCGGTGGCGTACGGCGGCTCGTACCGGGTGATGCGCTCCCGAAACCAGCCCATCAGCCAGAGGTGGCTGCGCACCGCGCCGACCCCGTAGGGCGCGGCTTCGCCGGGCCGGGTCAGGGCGCAGCGCACCACCAGGGGTGAACGGGTGTAGTTGGTGGTCGTGGTGAGCCAGGCGAACACCTCGCCGATCGGCGCCTCGATGACGCGCTCAACTGTCATGGTTTCCAAGGCTGTTCTTCCCTTCTGTCGAGTCTTCTGTTGATTCCTCCGCCGAGTGGGCCACCGTGTCGGCACGGTGGACCTGCCGTGCCCCGGCACCTCGCCACTCGAGACCGCGCGGCCCCGGCAGTCCGTGACAGCCCACAGTTGTGAAGTGGTTCACAGCACGGTCCGACCCCGTACGCGGGCGCTGATCCGCCGCCCAAGCGTTCGGTCGCAGGGGTAGGTTTCGGTCATGACGTCAGCGCCGCGCCGGTTCCCCCCGTATCCGGTCCGCGGCGTGCATGTGCTGCATCAGAAGCAGAACTGCGCGCCGCAGTTCGCGGAGATCACCGTGGATTTCGAACCCGCGGACGCCGAGGGCTGCGCCTTCGAGGTGGCCGAGGGGCTGACGGTGGAGTACGAACCGGCCGCGGATCTGCCCCACTTCTTCGCGGCGGCTGCCGCGGGGATCGAGGAGCGGTTGAGCCTGCCCGAGCACGGCGTCGTTCCCGCGACCCGCGTGGTGCTGCGGCAGGCCCGCGCCCATCCGTTCGGCTCCCACGAGCGGGCGTTCAAGGTCGCGGGCTATCTCGCCGCCAGGGAGGCCCTGACGCGGGCGCGGGCGGGGGCGCCGCGCTGACCCGGCCTGCGACGGGCCAGCCGCCGACCACAGGGCCAGCGGCCGGCAACAGGGCCAGCGGCCCGCACGGGGAAAAACCGCACGGGGAAAACCTGTCGCCCAGCCCTCGCACCAGCCGTGATACTCACCCGCATGCTTGATTTCTCCGACTTCGACACGCGCGGTTACCGCACCGTCGACGTGGCCACCGGGTACGGCCAGTGGGTCAGCACATACGAGGACACTGTCGAGGACGTGATGGACCTCGCGCTGCTGGACGAGCTGACCGTCCCCGACTGGCGCGGGGTGCGGCGCGTGGCCGACCTGGGGTGCGGCACCGGGCGGACCGGCGCCTGGCTGCGGCAGCAGGGCGTCACCGGCACGCTCGACGGGGTGGACCTCACGCCGGAGATGCTGCGGCTGGCCCGCGCCAAGGGCGTCCACGACCGGCTGCTGGAGGGCGACGTACGCGCCACCGAGCTGGAGTCGGGCGCCTACGACCTGGTGATCTCCTCGCTCATCGACGAGCATCTGCCCGACCTGCGGCCGTTCTACGAGGAGGCGTGGCGGCTGGCGGCGCCGGGTGCGCACTGCGTCGTCATCGCCTTCCATCCGCACTTCATCATGGCCTCCGGCATGCCCACCCACTTCACCGACGCCTCCGGTGAGCACGTCGCCATCAGCACCCACGTCCATCTGCTCAGCGAGCATGTGACCGCGGGGCTGGGCGCCGGATGGCGGCTCGCGGAAATGCGCGAGGGGGTCGTCGACGAGCGCTGGCTGGAGCGCAAGCCGAAGTGGGAGAAGTACCGCCACCACCCGATCTCGGCCGCCCTGGTGTGGCACCGGGAGGCCGACTGAGCCCACGAGGGGGAGCCGGACGGCCCGCGTACGGGGCCGAAGCGGGCGGGTTTGCGCTGGAGCGCACTCCAACACCTAGCGTCGAAGACAGATCGCACCGACCGGCGTCCGGTCCTCGAAGACCCGGCGCCCCGGCACTGGAGGTACCACCATGACCGCCCTTCCCACCCGCCACCTGGGAGACCTCGCCGTCTCCGCGCAGGGCCTCGGCTGCATGGGGATGAGCCACGCCTACGGCTCCTCCGACGACGAGACCTCCGTCGCCACCATTCACCGGGCCCTCGATCTGGGCGTGAATCTGCTGGACACCTCCGACTTCTACGGTGTGGGCCACAACGAGGAGTTGATCGGCCGGGCCATCGCCGACCGCCGCGACGAGGTGGTGCTGGCCACGAAGTTCGGCTTCGCCAACAAGCTCGGCGAGCCCACCGTCATCCGGGGCGACGCGGCGTACGTACGCCAGGCGTGCGAGGCGTCGCTGCGGCGGCTGGGCACCGACCACATCGACCTCTACTACCAGCACCGCGTCGACCCCGAGGTACCGATCGAGGAGACCGTGGGGGCGATGGCCGAGCTGGTGGCCGAGGGCAAGGTGCGCTACCTGGGGCTGTCCGAGGCGGGTGCGGAGACCATCCGGCGCGCCCACGCGGTGCACCCGATCAGCGCGCTGCAGAGCGAGTGGTCGCTGTGGACGCGCGAGCTGGAGGACGAGATAGCGCCGCTCTGCCGCGAACTGGGCATCGGCGTGGTGCCCTTCTCGCCCCTGGGCCGCGGCTTCCTGACGGGCCGTTACACCTCCGTCGACGCCATGGAGGAGGGCGACTTCCGGCGCAGCATGCCGCGCTTCGCCGGGGACAACTTCGACCGGAACCTGGCGATCGTCGAGCGGTTGAACGAGCTCGCCGAACAGCGCGGGGTCACGGCGGGGCAGCTCGCCCTGGCGTGGGTGCAGCACCGCGGCGACAACGTGGTGCCGATCCCCGGCACCCGGCGGCAGAAGTACCTGGAGGAGAACGTGGCGGCGCTTTCGATCTCCCTCACCGCCGAGGAGCTGGCCGACATCGAGGCGGCGGCACCCCGCGACCGGATCGCCGGTGCCCGCTACGACGACGGTGCCCTGGCCTTCGTCGACCGCTGAGCGACAACTGCCGTCGACCGCTGATTCGCAACCGCCGGGCAGCCGCTGTCGGTTCCGCCGCCCATACTCGTCTCCATGGCTGAGAGTACGGAAACGAGCGAGGACGCCCAGCAGGAGTTCGATGGGCTGCTGAGCGATCTTGCGCTGGACGAGGCGGCGTGTATCACCGCCGTACGCGGTGCTGATGTCACCGAGGTGATCCGGCTGTTCGGCGGCGACCCGGACCAGGCTGTGCGGCGGACACTGGGAGAGGACCTCCTCGAGGAACTGTTCGACGGCAGTGACCGCGAGACGTCCCCGATCGCGGTCGCCCAGGCGGGGCCCGCCGTGGTGGTCGTCGAGTACAACGGCTTCCAGGGCTCCCGCGAGGAGGTGCTGCGCCCCCTCTCCCGACTCGGCGGCCGGGCTGCGAGCGCCTACTGGAACGACGACGCGCTCTCGCAGCTAGCCCTCGCCGAGGACGGACTGGTGCTGTCCGCCTTCGAGATGCTGTTCCCGGACGCCCGCCATGGCGCGGCTCCCGAAGCGTGGGACCGGTATCTGGCGGGGCTCACGTTCGGCACAGAGGGCAACTGGCATGCCGCTGGGGCGACCGCCGTCGCGCGGGCCACGGGCGCCCGGCTGGACGCTGCGTGGGCGGCGACCCCGCAGCTGTACGTGGAGATCGAGGAGGTACCGTCCGCCGTCCTGCCGCAGGCGCTGGAGGACTCACCGCTGCTGGCCGAGGAACCCTTCCGCTCCTTCCTCGCCGATCTCGGGCCGGGCGTCGCATCCGAAATGGAGCGCTACGGAGTGGAGTTGGCCGCACGGCACCACGGTGTGGCCGACGACGCGCTGTGCACGCTTGCGCTGGCCGTCCTGGACGGCTGCGGCCCGCCCGAGGCCCGCAGTGCGCTGCGGGCGGATCTCGCGACCCGCGCCGCAGAAGGCACTCCAGAGCCGGGCGGCGCCGAGAGCCACGGGGAGGGCGGCGGTGCGAGCTGCCGCGGCCCGGCGGCGCGCCGGGCCGCGGTGTGGCAGACGCTCGGTGACCTGCTCGCCCGCGAGGAGGGCGCGCCTGGCGACGGGCCGCCGCCCATGTTCCACCTCACGCGGGCCATGGCCGACGGCAGCCGGAGCCCCGAATCCGAGCGCTTCTGGCTCCTCCACGCCCTCCACGATGCCGCCCGCCGCGATGCCTCCCGCCGCGGGCCGGGGCACGTCTGAGGGCCCCGGTCACGGCAGCGCCAGCCGCCAGTCACCCGCCCGTCCGGTGAGGGTGACGGTGGCGAGGGGGTGGGCCTCGATGTTCCAGTAGGCGTGCGGCGGGGCTTTGAGGGCGTAGCAGAGGGCCGCTCGTAATACAGAGGGTTCGGTGACGGCCACCGCCCACTCGCCCGCGTCCACCGGCCGGCTGTCCAGCCAGCCGCCGATCCGGCGGATGAACGCCAGCAAGGACTCGCCCCCGTGCGGGGCCGAGCACGGGTCGGTGAGCCACTGCTGGACGGCCCCCGGTTCGCGCGCCGTCACCGCGGCGAGGGTGGCGCCGCGCCAGCGGCCCATGTCCCAGTCGAGCAGGGCGGGTTGGGCGAGCGGGGTGAGGCCGAGCACGGCGCCGGTCTCCCGGCAGCGGGCCGACGGCGAGCAGTAGCGCAGCTCGGCAGCGGCGAGGTGGGAGAAGGCGGGGGCCTGCCGCACGACCTCCTCCCATCCGGTGGCGTCCAGCGATCTGTCCTCGTCGAAGCGCACGTCCGCAACGGAGGAGCTGCGGCCCGCAGCGAGCAACGTCATACGCACGTGCATGCGGTGAGAGTAGAGCCGTACGGCCGAGTGTTCGAGAGTCCCGACAGACCGCAGTTTTCCGGGAGTTGGGCACTGCGACCCTCCCCGGCGCCGCGTCAGCCGCCGCGCGGCCCCGGAAGCACCTCCGCGCAGGCCGTACGGAGGCGGCGTACGCCCTCCACGATGTCGGCCTCGGCCGCCGCTGGGGCGAAGGTGAGCCGCAGGTGCGGGGCCGGGGACTCGGCGGCGAAGAAGGGGCGGCCGGGGGCGACGGCGACACCGGCACGCAGCGCCGCGGCGGTCAGCGCGCCCTCGTCGGTCCCGTCGGGAAGCCGCACCCACAGTTGGTAGCCGCCGCGCGGAACATGGTCGAGGCGCAGCGCGGGCAGCTCGGTGGCGAGCGCGGTGAGCATCAGCTCGCGCCGGGTGCGCAACTCGGCGGCGACGGTGCGCAGATGGCGGGACCACGCGGGGGCGCCCACCAGTTCCAGCGCCGCCTCCTGGAGCGGCCGCGGCACGAAGAAGCTGTCGACGATCTGAATGGCGCGCAGCCGCTCCAGCACGGGCCCCCGCGCGGCCAGCGCGCCCACCCGCAGACTCGGCGACGTGATCTTGGTGAGCGAGCGGACATGTACGACAACCCCGTCGGGGTCCTCGGCACACAGCGTGGGCGGCAGCGTCCCGGCGTCCTCGTGTGCGAGGTGCCGGGCGAAGTCGTCCTCGATGACGAAGGCGCCGGCTTCGCGCGCCACCCGCAGCACCTCGCGCCGCCGCTCGGGGGCGAGCACGGCACCGGTCGGGTTCTGGAACAGTGGCTGGCAGACGAAGACCCGCGCGCCGCTGGCCCGGAACGCGTCCGCCAGTAGATCGGGCCGTACGCCCCGGGGCTCGACGGGCACCGGTACCGGACGCAGGCCGGAGGCGCGGGCCGCGGCGAGCATGCCGGGATAGGTGGGGGATTCCACGAGTACGGCGGCGCCCGGGGCCGCGAGGGCGCGCAGCGCGGTGGTGAGTGCCGATTGCCCGCCGGCGGTGACCAGCACATCCCCTGCGGCGACCGCTGCCCCGGGCCCGGCGGCCCAGTTGCCCCCGGACGGTCCGCCGATCTCCCGCGCGAACCAGCCGCGCAACTCCTCCACCCCTTCGAGGGGCGGCCTGCGCCACGCTCCGGGCCGCCGGCCCGCCCGGGCGAGCGCGGCGGCGAGGGCCTTCTCCGGCTGGAGTCCGGGCGGCAGATAGCCGCCGTTGAGTTCCAGCACGCCGGGCGGCGGCGCGTCGAGCGTCGCCGTCACCCCGCTCGCGTCGACGCTGCGCGGCGCCTGGTCGGCGGAGGGGTTGGCGCTCAGCGCCACTTCCTGCCACGAGGTGTCGCCCCGCGTCCGGAGCGCGTCGTGCGTGCGCGGCGGTTCGGCGCGGAACGCGCCGACTCCTGGCCGGGTGACCACCAGGCCCTCGGCCACCAGCGTCGCCAGCGCCCGCGACACGGTCACCGGGCCGGCCCGGAACCGCTCGACCAGCGCCCGGCTGGACGGGAGCTTCTCACCTGGAGAGTAGCGGTCCACTTCCTTCCGCAGGGAAGCGGCCAGTTCAGCAACACTGCTACGCTCTGCCATGAGAGAGCACGATAGCGCTACTTGCACCAGTCGGATAGCGGTCCCCTCCCCCGAGCGGCCCGGCAGCACCGCACCCGGGGAACCGGCCGACGCCCCGGCGCCCCTCTTCCCCGCCGACCCGCCGCAATCCGCGGCGCGACCGGCGACCTCCGCCTCCGCGCCGGGGGACCGAGCCGCCCGGACCGGCGTCGTGTTCGCCGTTCTCGGGGTCGTCCTCTTCTCACTCACCTTTCCCGCGACCAGCTGGACACTGGGGGGCTTCGGGCCCTGGTCGGCGACGACGCTACGGGTGCTCCTGGCGGGGCTGGTCGCCGGCGGAGTGCTCCTGGCACGCCGGGTGCCGCTTCCGGCGCGCCGGCACTGGACGGGACTCGCGCTCGCCGCGTCCGGTGTCGTGATCGGGTTCCCGCTGCTGACCACGCTCGCGCTGGAGACCTCCACGACCTCGCACGCCGCGGTCGTCGTGGGGCTGCTCCCTTTGACGACGGCCCTCTACTCGTCGGTTCGCACCGGTTCCCGGCCCGCCCCGCTGTTCTGGGTGGCGGCGCTGGCGGGCGCCGCAGTGGTGGTCGCGTTCGCGCTGTACCAGAGCGGCGGCGCCCCCAGCGTCGGCGATCTGTTCCTCTGCGGGGCACTGCTGATCTGTGCCGCCGGGTACGCCGAGGGCGGCAGGCTGGCACGGGAGCTGCCCGCGCTGGAGGTGATCGGATGGGCGCTGGTGGGCTGTCTGCCACTCGCCGCCGTCGGCGCCGCCCTCGCCCTGGCGCACGAACCCGTCACACTGACCGCGCACTCCGTGACCGGTGTGGCGTGGGGTGCGCTCAGCTCCCAGTTCATCGGGCTGCTCTTCTGGTACCGCGCGATGGGACTGGCCGGAGTGGCTCGTACGAGCCAGGTGCAACTTGCGCAGCCGCTGCTTACGCTGGTGTGGGCGGTGCTCCTACTCGGTGAGCGTCTTTCTCCCGCCGCGCCGGCGGCGGCGCTCGCCGTGCTGGTGTGCATCGTGGTCGTACAGCGCAGCCGCGCCTGACCACCGGGAACAGGAGGGCATGTGTCATGCGAGCGAACACAGGCGACCAACTGCTGGTGCACGGAAGGACCGTGGGGCAGCACGACCGTACGGCGGAGATCGTCGAGGTGATGGGCACCAAGGGCGAGCCCCCATACCGGGTGCGTTTTGAGGACGGCCACGAGGCCGTGGTCTCCCCGGGCCCCGACTCCGTGGTGCGGGGCCGCCAGGAGAAGCACGAAGAGAAGAGCTGAACCACGCGGCAGCAGCTGATCGCGGGCGCCCGCACCCGACGGTGCGGGCGCCGTTCTCCGTCTGCCTCCCGTACGCCGTACGAAGCCCTGACCGGGGCCGGCGGAACCCGTCGGCAGGGCTGACCGCACACTCCACACATAGGTGACCTTTCGCCCCCGCCCGTCCTCCCCGGTTCCCGCACAGGTAACGTCGGGCGGCGAAGCGGCGCGTCCCGGCGCCCTCATCCCGGGGCGGATCCGCTACGGACCGTGAAATTCAGCGAAAGGCACGAGGTGACGGAGTCTGTAGCCGGCGTGGAACGCGTCGGAGTGGTGGGCTGTGGCCAGATGGGTGCGGGTATCGCGGAGGTGTGTGCGCGGTCCGGCCTCGAGGTGATGGTCGCGGAGACCACCGGCGAGGCCCTGGAGCTCGGCCGCACCCGGCTGGTCAACTCGCTCGGCAAGGCCGCGGACCGCGGCAAGATCAGCCGGCGGGAGTGCGACGAGGCGCTGGAGCGACTGTCCTTCACCACCGACCTGGGCGACTTCGCCGACCGCGACCTGGTCATCGAGGCCGTGATCGAGAACGAGCAGGTCAAGACGGAGATCTTCCAGGTGCTGGACCAGGTGGTGACCCGCACCGACGCCATCCTGGCCTCGAACACCTCCTCGATCCCGCTGGTGAAGCTCGCCGTCGCGACCTCGCGCCCCGACCAGGTCATCGGCATCCACTTCTTCAACCCGGCGCCGGTGCAGCAGCTCGTCGAGCTCATCCCGGCGCTGACCACCGGCGAGGAGACCGTCAAGCGTGCCGAGGCCGTGGTGGGCCAGGTGCTGGGCAAGCACACCATTCGCGCGCAGGACCGCTCCGGCTTCGTCGTCAACGCTCTGCTGATTCCGTATCTGCTCTCCGCCATCCGGATGTTCGAGTCGGGCATCGCCAGCCGCGAGGACATCGACAACGGCATGGAGCTCGGCTGCGCCCACCCCATGGGCCCCCTCAAGCTCACCGACCTCATCGGGCTCGACACCGTCGCCTCGGTCGCCGACTCGATGTACGCGGAGTTCAAGGAGCCGCTGTACGCCGCTCCCCCGCTCCTCCAGCGCATGGTCGACGCGGGCCGGCTGGGCCGGAAGGCGGGCGCCGGCTTCTACGCCTACTCCTGACCGGACGGCCACGCGGAGACTCCTGAGCGCACAGCGACGCGGAGACTGCTGACCGGACAACCACGCGGAGACTTCCGCACCTCGCACACCCCCGCCGTCATACCGCGGGGGTGTCCGCATGTGGCTCGTCACCTGGCTGGTCCGGCTTGTCGCCCGGCCTGTCGCCCGGCTTCTTGAGCTTCTTGACCGTCCGGCGGCGCGCCGCGTCCACCGAGGTCCGCACCACCGACAGCGGTTTGGCGACCGACTCCAGCGATTTGCGCTCGGCGTCCACCCCGAGGAACGTCTCCGCCAGCCCGCCGACGACCATGATGACGGCGCCCATCAGAAAGCCGACGTAGAGCCTGCCGCGCTCGGTGCCGTCGCCGATGAGCCAGCCGTAGAAGTACGGTCCGGTGGCTCCGGCGGCCTGGCCGATGGCGAAGAACAGCGCGATCGCCTTGCCCCGTACCTCCAGCGGGAAGATCTCGCCCGCGGTCAGATAGCCGGAGGAGGCACCGGCCGAGGCGAAGAAGAAGATGACGCACCAGGCGAAGGTCTGAGTGGTCGCCGTCAGCACATCGGCGACGAACAGCGTCGCGGTGACCGCCAGCGCGCAGCCGGAGAACAGATACGTCCCCGCGATCAGCCAGCGGCGGCCCACGATGTCGAACAGCGGCCCCAGGACGATCGGACCGAGCAGATTCCCCGCGGCGAACGCCAGCAGATACATCGGCGCGTCCTTGTCGGAGACGCCGTAGAACTTCGTCAGCACCAGGGTGTAGGTGAAGAAGATGGCGTTGTACAGGAACGACTGCGTGATCATCAGCGTCGAGGCGAGCACGGCCCGCTTGGGGTACTCCTTGAAGAGCACCCGCAGCAGCGTGACGTAGGTGCTGTGTGCCGACTCGCTGATCTCGATGGCGTCCTTCTCGTCGACCGGCGGCAGCTGCTTGCCGTGGCTGCGTACGGCTGACTCGATCCGGGCGATGGCCGCCTCCGCCTCGGCCTCCTTCCCGTTCATGATCAGCCAGCGGGGGCTCTCCGGCAGATGGCGGCGGACGAACAGCACCGAGAAGCCGAGCACCGGGCCGAGGAGAAAGCCGATCCGCCAGGCGACCGCGTCGTCGAAGGTGCTGAGGATCATCAGCTCGGCGACGGTGCCGACCATGGCACCCGCCCAGTAGGTGCCGTTGACCAGCAGGTCGACCCGGCCCCGGAAGCGGGCGGGCATCATCTCCTGGATCGCCGAGTTGATCGCCGCGTACTCACCCCCGATGCCGGTTCCGGCGATGAATCGGGTCAGATAGAGATATACGTCCCAGCCGAACCCCTGTCCGTAGGTGAGCGCGGTCAGCCCGCTGCCGAACAGATAGACGCCGAAGGTGAGCAGGAAGAGCTTGCGGCGCCCGAAGCGGTCGGCCATCCGCCCGAAGAAGAGCGCACCCGTCACCTGGCCGACCAGGTAGACGGTCGCGATCAGTCCTGCCTCGCTGGAGGACAGCCCCAACGTCTCCGAGCGGGTGAGGACCGAGGTGACCGAGCTGGCGACCGTGATCTCCAGGCCGTCCAGGATCCACGCACAGCCCAGCGCCGCGATCATCTTCGTGTGGAAGCCGGACCAGGGCATCCGGTCGATACGTGCAGGGATCAGGCTGCGGAGCGGTGCGTCCGCCGGACGGGATGATGAGTTCGCTGCTGCCACGCCGTCACCCGTAACCGCCGCCGCCCGTCTGTCAGAAGATCGTCAGGGCTTCTCACCCGAAAAGATGAGGGGACATCCGCCAGTGACGGATGTCCCCTCGAACGCCGGGGCGAGGCTCGCTCAGGCGCCCCGCAGCACCGCGCCCGTCCGCTCGACCGCCTCGGCGACCGCCGCGTCGCGTGCCGCGGACGCCTCCTCGGCCTTCAGCGTGCGGTCCGGAGCGCGGAAACGCAGCGCGTAGGCCAGCGACTTACGGCCGGCGCCCAGCTGTTCGCCGGTGAAGACGTCGAACAGCCGCAGCGACTCCAGCAGCTCGCCTGCGCCCGCGCGCAGCGCGCTCTCCACCTCGGCGGCCGGCACCGAAGCGTCCACCACCAGAGCCACGTCCTGGGTGGCCACCGGGAACGTGGACACATGCGGGCCGCGCACCGGTCCGGCGGCGGCGCGCTCGACCAGATCGAGATCGAGCTCCATCGCGCAGGTGCGGTCCGGCAGCCCCAGCGCCTTCACGGCCCGCGGGTGCAGCTCACCGGCGTGCCCGACCAGCACGCTCTCGCCGTCCAGCTGAACGTGCAGCGCCGCGCACCGCCCCGGGTGCCAGGGCGCGAAACTCGCACTCCGGACGGTCAGTTCGGTGCCGGCCTCGGCGGCCACGGTGCGGGCCGCCTCGACGGCGTCGGCCCAGTCGGCGGGGCGGCCCTTGCCCCACCAGCCGGCCGGCTCCCTGGCGCCGGCCAGCACCACTCCCAGATGCCGGGGCTGCTCGGGCAGCGCCGCGTCCAGCGAGGCCAGCTCCTCGTCGCCGGGCCGCCGGCTGACGGGCAGCCGCTCGGCCGCGGTCTCGGTCCCGGTGGGCAGGAAGACCAGGCCGGTCTCGAACAGCGCCAGGTCGTGGCTGCCGCGCCCGTCGTTGCGGCGCAGCGTGGCCAGCAGCCCGGGCAGCAGCGTGGTGCGCAGCCCCGGCTCCTCGTCCGAGAGCGGGTTGACCAACTGGACGGTACGGCGGCGCGGGTCGCCCGCGTCCAGGCCCATCGCGTCGAACACGGCATCGCCCACGAACGGGTACGACAGCGCCTCGACGTAGCCGGCACCTGCCAGCGCGCGGCCGACGCGCCTGTGCAGCCGCTGCCGCTCGGTCAGCCCACGCCCCGGCAGCGGCCGCGGCAGGGTGGAGGGCAGGTTCTCGTAGCCCTCCAGCCGGATGACCTCCTCGGCCAGGTCGTTCGGGTCGGTCAGATCCGGCCGCCAGGACGGCACGGTGACGGTCAGCTGCTCGTCCTGCCCGGTGCCTCCGTAGACGTCGCAGCCGACCTGCTGGAGGCGGCGGACGACCGTCTCACGGCCGTAGGAGACACCCGCGACCTTGTCCGGGTGGTCGGCGGCGATCCGGACCGTACGCGGGCCCGACGGCGTGGCGATCTGGGTGACGCCCGGCTCGGCCGTGCCGCCCGCGAGCAGCACCAGCAGGTCGACGGTGCGCTGCGCTGCCGCTGCCGCCGCCTCCGGGTCGACACCCCGTTCGAAGCGGCGGGACGCCTCGGAGGAGAGCTTGTGCCGGCGAGCGGTACGGGCGACGGAGACCGAGTCGAAGTGCGCGGCCTCGATCACCACGTCCGTGGTCTGCTGCGCTTCGCCGTCGGCGTCGGCGATCTCGGTGTTGGCGCCGCCCATCACACCCGCCAGGCCGATCGGCCCGCGGTCGTCGGTGATGACCAGGTCACCGGGGTCCAGGACGCGCTTGGTGCCGTCCAGGGTGATCAGCTTCTCGCCGCTCTCGGCGCGGCGCACCCCGATGGTGCCCTCGATACGGGCCCTGTCGTAGGCGTGCAGCGGCTGGCCCAGCTCCAGCATCACGTAGTTGGTGATGTCGACGGGCAGCGAGACCGGGCGCATACCGGCCTTCTGCAGCCGGCGCTCGAGCCAGATCGGGGACTGCGCCTCGGGCCGCAGCCCGGTGACGGTACGCGCGGTGAACCGGTCGCAGCCCAGCGGGTCGGCGACCTTCACCGGGTAGCCGTGCGCGTTGGGTGCGGGCACGTCCAGCAGCGCCGGGTCGCGCAGCGGCACCCCATAGGCGGTGGCCGCCTCCCGGGCGAGGCCCCGCATCGAGAGGCAGTAGCCGCGGTCGGGCGTCACCGCGATGTCGAGGACCTCGTCGACCAGCTCCAGCAGCTCGATCGCGTCGGTGCCCACCTCGCACTCGGGCGGCAGCACCATGATCCCGCCGTGGTCGTCGCCCATCGCCAGCTCGCGCTCGGAGCAGATCATGCCCTCCGAGACGCGGCCGTAGGTCTTACGGGCGCTGATCTCGAACCCGCCGGGCAGCACGGCGCCCGGCAGCACGACGACGACCTTGTCGCCGACGGCGAAGTTGGTGGCACCGCAGATGAGGTTCTGCGGGTCGTCGGCGCCCCGGCCGACGTCCACCTGGCAGTAGCGGATCGGCTTCTTGAATTCCGTCAGCTCCTCGATGGCGAGGACCCGCCCCACGACCAGCGGGCCCTTGAGCCCGGCACCGGTCTGCTCGACCGTCTCGACCTCGAGGCCGGCGGCGATCAGCCTGGCCGCGACGTCCCGGCCGGTCTCGGAGGCCGGCAGGTCGACGTACTCCCGGAGCCACGACAGCGGCGCCCGCATCAGATCTCCATCCCGAACGGCAGGGTGAAGCGCACATCACCCTCGACCATGTCTCGCATGTCCTCGACGTTGTGGCGGAACATCAGCATCCGCTCGATGCCGAACCCGAAGGCGAATCCGCTGTACTTCTCCGGGTCGACGCCGCAGGCGGTCAGCACCCGCGGGTTGACCATGCCGCAGCCGCCCAGCTCGATCCAGCCCTCGCTGCTGCACGTACGGCAGGGGTTGTCCGGGTCGCCGACCGACGCGCCCCGGCACACGAAGCAGACCATGTCCATCTCGGCGGACGGCTCGGTGAAGGGGAAGTAGGACGGGCGCAGCCGGGTGCCCAGGCCCTCGCCGAAGAGCGCCGAGACCATGTGGTCGAGGGTGCCCTTGAGGTCGGCCATGGTCAGCCCCTCGTCGACGGCCAGCAGCTCGACCTGGCCGAAGACGGGGGTGTGGGTGGCGTCCAGCTCGTCCGTGCGGTAGACGCGGCCAGGACAGATGACGTAGACCGGCAGCTCGCGATTGAGCAGCGAGCGGATCTGCACCGGCGAGGTGTGCGTACGCAGCACGACCCCGGAGTCCTCGCCGCCGTCCCGGCCCCGTACGAAGAAGGTGTCCTGCATGGTGCGGGCCGGGTGGTCCGGGCCCAGGTTGAGCGCGTCGAAGTTGAACCACTCGGCCTCGACCTCGGGGCCCTCGGCGACCTCGTAGCCCATTGCCACGAAGACGTCCTCGATGCGCTCGGAGAGCGTGGTCAGCGGGTGCCGGGCGCCTGCCGGGCGGCGGTCGTAGGGCAGCGTGACGTCCACGGCCTCTTCGACCAGCACGCGCTCGTCGCGCTCCCGCTCCAGCTCCTCCTGACGGGCCTTGAGGGCCTTGTTGACGGCCCCCCTGGCCTGTCCGACGCGCTTGCCCGCCTCCGCCTTGGCGTGCGGGGGCAGCGCGCCGATCTCCCGGTTGGCCAGCGCCAGCGGGGAGCGGTCACCCGCGTGTGCTGCCTTGACCTCGCGCAGCGCCTCCAGATCCCCGGCGGCGGCGACGGCGGCGAGCGCCTCGTCCCGGGCCCGGTCGATCGATTCCGGTTTCAGTGCCTCGACCTCGACAGGGTCGTACGACTTGTTGGGTGCCGACATCTCTTCCCGTACTTCCGTTTGTCCCCCAGCTGTCGCTGGGAGGTGCCCCCAGGCTGCGCCCCGTCCATGACTGCCGGCTGCGTGCCGAAGCCCGAGTCTAAAGGGGGCTGCCCGATGGCGGATACGCGGAGGCCAGGGGCCCGGCCTCCGGTGCTGTCTGCGGGGATCGGCCCGTGTGCGCCGCCGGTCAGCTCAGAAAGGCCGGGGCGCCCACGGGCAGGATAAATCGGAACCGGGCACCGCCCGCCGGCGCCCGGTCGACGGTGATGACGCCGCCGTGCGCCTCCACGATGCCCTTGACGATGTAGAGCCCCAGGCCCGTACCGCCGCGCCTGCTGCCACGCCAGAAGCGGGTGAACACGCGGCTCATGGACTCCTCCGGGATACCTGGCCCCTCGTCGCTGACCGTGACGGCCGTCCCCGCGCCGCCGGGCTCCCGGGGGGACGAGGTGGGCCGGACCTCGATGGTGACAGTTCCCTCGCCGTGCCGCACCGCGTTTTCCAGCAGGTTGGCGAGCACCTGATCGATCTTGTCCGGGTCGGCCCACAGGTCGGGCAGCCCGTCCGCGATCTCGGTCTTGAACCGGGAGCCGGGCTGACCCGCCGCGATATGCGCCTCCACATGCCGCTGCACCGCCACCGCCATGTCCAGCCGCTGACGGCGCACCTCGAGCCGTCCGGAGTCGATACGGGAGATGTCCAGCAGCTCGGCGATGAGCCGGGTGACGCGGTTGGCGTCGGCGTTGACGGTCTCCAGCATCAGCCGCTTCTGGTCGTCGGTGAACCGCTCCCACTTTGCCAGCAGGGTGGCCGTGAACCCCTTGACGGAGGTGAGCGGCGAGCGCAGTTCGTGCGCGACGGTGGCGATCAGTTCGGCGTGGCTGCGCTCGGTGCGACGCCTGGCCTCGGTGCCGCGCAGAGTGACGACGACCCGCTCGACGGGTCCCCGCGGATGTGCCCGTACGTAGCGCGCCGCGACCAGCACCTCGTGGCCGCCGGGCAGCAGCAGGTTCCGCTCGGGCTGTCCGTTGCGGATGGCCGGCCCGTGGTACGGATCGGTCAGCTGCCACCAGCGGCGTCCGTCCAGGTCCTCCAGCGGGAGCGCGGTGTGCAGCGGGCTGCCCAGCGCCTCCTCCCTGGCCCGTCCGGTGATCCGGACCGCCGCGGCGTTGAAGCAGACGACCTGCCCCGCACCGTCGGCGATCACGAGCCCGTCGGGCAGGTCGTCGGGCCGCACGTCCATCCCGTTCCGCCCTCCTCCGACGTCTCGGTCCCCGCACCCGGGGCCGACACCCTACTAGCTGAGGGTGACCGGACGGCACCCTCAGCGTGTGCGCTGGGCGCGGGCCGAAGCGTAGAGGCAGACCGCGGCGGCGGTCGCGAGGTTGAGGCTCTCGGCACGGCCGTGGATGGGCACCCGCACGACGGCGTCCGCGAGGGCCCGGGTCTCCTCGGGCAGCCCCCACGCCTCGTTGCCGAACACCCACGCGGTGGGCCCGGCCATCGCGCCCGCGTCCAGCTCCTCGTCCAGGTCCCGCTCCCCCGCCCCGTCGGCGGCCAGCACCCGCACTCCGGCCCCGGCCAGCCCATGGGCAGCCTCCTCGACGGGCACGTCCACGACGACCGGCAGATGGAAGAGCGAACCGGCCGAGGCGCGCACCGCCTTGGGGTTGTAGACGTCGACGGAGGCGTCGGTCAGCACCACCGCGTCGGCCCCGGCGGCGTCGGCGCACCGCAGCACGGTGCCCGCGTTGCCGGGGTCGCGTACGTGCGCCAGCACGGCGACCAGCCGGGGCCGCGCCGCCAGGATCTCCGCGAACGGCCGGTCCAGGAACCGGCACAGCCCCACGATGCCCTGCGGCGTGACGGTGTCGGACATCTCCGCCACCACCTCATCTGAAGCGGTCAGCACCGGGACCCGCGCCGCCCGGACCGTATCGAGCAGCTCCGCGTGCCGTACGGCGGCCTCCGGCGTCACATACACCTCGACGAGATGCTCCACCGCCTCCCGCACCGCCTGCGGCCCCTCCGCGAGAAACCGCCGCTCCTTACCACGGAAACTCCGCTTACCGAGCTTGCGCGCGGCGATGACACGGGGAGAGCGCAGGGAGGTCAACTCGGGCTGCATGGGCGGAAGTTTCTCGCTTTCGGGTAAACAAATTCTCGCCGCCGCGGCGAGAACCACGACGGCGAGAGTCCGGCGAAAGGGCCGACGGCGTCAGCCACAACGCTCGACCAACGGCGAAGCCGCAGGCGCTCAGGCAGCCTTCGGCGCGTTCACATCGCTCGGCAGCGCCTTCTGCGCAACCTCGACGAGCGAGGCGAAAGCCGCAGCATCATTGACCGCCAGGTCAGCCAGCATCTTGCGGTCGACCTCGATGGAGGCGGCCTTCAGACCCTGGATGAAGCGGTTGTAGGTGATCCCGTTGGCGCGGGCCGCGGCGTTGATCCGCTGGATCCACAGCTGCCGGAAGTCGCCCTTGCGCTTCTTGCGGTCGTTGTAGTTGTAGACGTAGGAGTGGGTGACCTGCTCCTTCGCCTTGCGGTACAGGCGGGAACGCTGGCCGCGGTAGCCGCTGGCCTGCTCCAGGATCGCCCGGCGCTTCTTCTGAGCGTTGACTGCCCGCTTGACGCGTGCCACGTGATTACTCCTTGTTGGCGGGGCCGGGAGGGGGCTTCACTGCTCCGGCCCGAGTCGATGGGGTCCCGGTCGTACGGGGACTTACTTGCCGAGAAGCTTCTTGATCTTCTTGGCGTCGGCCGGGGCCGCTTCGGTCTTACCGGCAAGGCGGCGCGTCAGCGTGGACGGCTTGTGCTCGAGAAGGTGGCGGCGACCGGCGCGCTGGCGCATCACCTTGCCAGTGCCGGTGACCTTGAAGCGCTTACGGGCACCACTGTGCGTCTTGTTCTTCGGCATGTCGCCGTTTCACTCCTCGTCAGTGACGCTCCCGCTGTCATCAGGGCAGGCGGAAGCGCCAGTTGTTCGTATGGGTTCCAGGGCGGGTGCCCCGGGAGGGCTCACGCCTCGGCAGGCTCCTCGGCGGACTCCTCAGCGGGAGCGGACCCCTGCTGGCGCTCCGCCTTGCGGGCGGCCTGCGCCTCGCGGGCCTCGGCCATCGCCTCGGTCTTCTTCTTGTGCGGACCGAGAACCATGATCATGTTGCGGCCGTCCTGCTTCGGGTTGGACTCCACGAAGCCCAGGTCCGACACGTCGTCCGCGAGCCGCTGCAGCAGTCGGAAGCCCAGCTCGGGGCGGGACTGCTCACGACCGCGGAACATGATCGTGATCTTGACCTTGTCACCCTGCTTGAGGAACCGGACGACGTGACCCTTCTTGGTGTCGTAGTCGTGCGGATCGATCTTCGGCCGGAGCTTCATCTCCTTGATGACCGTGTGCGCCTGGTTCTTGCGCGCTTCACGGGCCTTCATGGCCGACTCGTACTTGAACTTGCCGTAGTCCATGAGCTTGCACACCGGCGGACGGGCGTTGGCCGCGACCTCGACCAGGTCGAGGTCGTACTCCTGGGCGAGCTCCAGGGCCTTGGCAAGCGGCACGATGCCGACCTGCTCGCCGCTGGGACCGACGAGTCGCACCTCGGGGACGCGAATGCGGTCGTTGATGCGGGGCTCGGCGCTGATGGGGCCTCCTCGGGTACACCGCGCGAGCGTCTGGCGGACGGCCGCGCATGAGTTACGTGATCAGTGGGTGACCACCGCCCGCGGGCGCGAAAAACGCCCCGAACGGGTCACAGGCGGGGCTCCTCACAGACCGGGAGCACCGCCGCGGACTCCCGCGGGGCGCAGCCTGACCGTTGACCCGCGGCCCGAAGGGCCACCAGGTGGGAGATCGGAGCCTCCACTTGCGGGCTGGAGCCCGTCCCCGTGGGGACAGTCTTCAGCCGGTCGATATCCCAGCATAGCAGCAGGGCGCCAGGTGCGCCGCGCGGTGTTCCACTGCTGCGGCAGCTCGGCCCGTACGACAGTACGGAAGCGGCGGGGCTTAGGGTGATCCGCATGAGCGACGCCGCAGCCGCCGGGCAGCCCTCCGGTCAGAACCCCGACTTCGACAGCCTGACCCGCGACATCGCGGATGTGCCGGCGGTCGAGGTCATCACCACCGTGGCGGTGCATCTGATGAGCTCCGCCGCCGTCAACCTCGGGCTGGCCGAGGACGGCGAGCAGCACAAGGACCTGGACGAGGCGCGGAAGCTGATCCAGGCGCTGGCCGGCCTGGTCACCGCGAGCGCCACCGAGATCGGCTCCTACCACGCGGCGCCGCTGCGGGACGGTCTCAAGTCGCTCCAGCTCGCGTTCCGCGAGGCGTCCACCGTCCCCGACGAGCCCGGTCAGGGGCCCGGCGAGAAGTTCACCGGGCCGGTGCACGGCTGAGCCTCCGCCAAGTTCTCGGCTCCCCTCCCGGGCTTCGGCGGGGAGGTGCTCCCGGAGTACGGGCCGCATGCGGGCGCCTCAGCTGACCCGCATCTCGCGCCGCGGCCGCCGGTTGGGCTGCGGGTGCGTGATGATGTGCACGTACGCCGCGACGGCCGCGCCCACCAGTGGGGCCACGATGAACAGCCACAGCTGGGTGAGGGCCGCGCCGCCGGCGAAGACGGCGGGGCCGAGGCTCCGGGCCGGGTTCACCGAGGTGCCGGTCAGCGGGATGCCGACCAGGTGCACGACGGCCAGCGCGATACCGATGGGCAGCCCGTCGAAGCCGACGACCGCCACCTTGTGGGTCACCGCGAGCACCACGTAGACCAGCAGGAACGTCAGAATCACCTCGGCGACGAAGGCACCGCCGGTGTTGATGTGCACAGCGGAGCGGGCGCCGAAGCCGTTGCTGCCGAAGCTGCCGCTCGTCTCCAGGCCCGGGACCTGGGTGGCGACGAGGAACAGCAGCGCGGCGCCCGCGATACCGCCGACGAACTGCGCGACCCAGTACTTGATCGCCAGCTCCAGATCGAGCCGCCCGGCGAGGAACATCCCGAGTGTCACCGCCGGGTTCACATGGGAGCCGGAGATCGGGCCGATGGCGTAGGCGAGGGCGAGCAGTACGAAGCCGAACGTGAGCGCGATGCCCAGTGAGCCGACGTACTCGGCCGCCAGCACGGCGGCGCCGACACCGAAGAACACCAGCAACAGGGTGCCCAGGAACTCCGCGGCGATCGGCTGTGGCTTGTCCTCCAGGTCTCTGAGCTGTTCCGGGCTCGCCTGGAGCGGCGACTTGACCTGCATGTCGACCTCCCGTGGGGGTCGTAGGAGGCAGCCGGGCATCGGACCTTCCCGGCACTCTCCCCGAGTGTCCGACGCCGCCGGGCGACTCGCACTTCGAGCGGGGCCCGCCCAGGCCGGGCTCGGGTCACGTCACGGTCCGGCCGCTGGTCAGGCCCGGTAGAAGGCCGTCTCCGGCAGTGGGGTGCCCGGGGGGAGGAGCGCCAGGTCGAGGCCGCGGACCAGCCGTGCGCGCAGCGTCTCGTCGGCGGCCAGCGCCCCGGCCACCCGCTGGGCGACGGCCGGTACGTCGGCGTCGGGTGCGAGCGCGAGGGCGAGGGTGCCGTCCCCCGCGCCGTTGCCGCTGCCGGGCGTGAGGTGGGCGCCGGCGACCGCGGGTTCGGCGGCGAGTACGGCCCGCAGTGCCTCGGCGACGGCGGGGTCGGCGAGCGCGGAGGTGTGGACGCGGCCCTCGGCGAGCGCGTGGAGCGCCGGCCCGGTCAGCTCGTAGGGGACCGGTCCGGCCACGTCGAGGAGCAGCGTGTCGGCCTGCTCGTGGGCCACTGCCTGGAGTGCCTGGTGCAGCGGTACGGCGACGGGCCGGGCGTCGGGGCGCCAGCGGGCCAGCGCCTCGGTGGAGGTGAAGGCGGGCAGCGCACGGCGGCCGCCGGGGGCGTTGAGGGTGGGAACGGCCATCTCGCTGGTCTTGTCGCGGCGCAGTCCGTCCTCGCCGGTCTCGGCCTCGGTGAGGACGGCGACGACGGGGACGAGCAGCCGGGCCGCGCGCAGCGCCTCCAGGACGCGGGCCTCGGCCCCCGGCGCCCGGCGGTCGGCCTGCCAGGCGGCGAGCGCCTCGGTGAGGTCGGCGTCGGCGGTGCCGTCGTCGCTGGAGAAGGCCGACTGGGGGATGTTCTTGAGCGCCACGCACCGAGCGTATCGGGTGACCGGCGCCGCTCCGCCGCCCGGGAGGGCCGGCACCGATCACCTCGGCGCGGGGGGCGCGGCCCGTGCGGCGGTGCGTGCCGTCATGGCCCGGGCGGCGGTCCTGGACCCCTGCCAGGGCCGGGGCCCGGCAGGCCGACGCGGGTCCGCAGCCGGGGCGGGATGCGCGGGGTGAACCCGCGGTGCAGGGCGAGCGCCGCGCCGATCAGCAGCGCCCCCAGCAGGGCCGCCAGCATCGCGAACCAGCCCGGCCCGCCCTCGGCGTCGGACTGCGCGGAGCCGAAGTACTCCTTGTCGTACTCGCCGACCGGCAGTTGCTGTTTGCGGGGCTCGATGTGGGAGCCCATCTCGATGGCCGCCGCAGGGTCCACGACGCCGGTGCCGACCGCGTCGCTGCGCCCGCCCTGCGGGGTGTGGCCGGCGGTGTCGGAGATCAGTTCCTTGATCTGCGCGGGGCTCAGATCGGGGTGCGCTGCACGGACGAGAGCCACCGCACCCGAGGTGAAGGCAGCGGCGGCGCTGGTGCCCCAGCCCTGGTAGTAGGAGCGGTCGGGGTCGGCGATGAGGATGTCCTTGCCGGGCGCCGCCACGGTCGCGTACCAGCGGCGGGTGGAGAACGCGGCCCGCGCTCCGTTGCGGTCGACGGCGGCCACCGCGATCACGCCCGGGTAGGCGGCGGGATAGGAGACGTGGTCGCCGTCCTCGCCGCCGTTGCCCGCCGAGGCGACGACGACGGCGCCCTTGCGCAGCGCGTACCGTACGGCGGCGTCCTCGCGGGCGTCGGGGTGCGCGGCGTTGCTGTCGTCGCCGAGCGAGAGGTTGATGACGTCGGCGCCGTTGTCGGCGGCCCAGCGGATGCCGTCGGCGAGCGCGGTGTTCCGCTCGCCGCGGGCCTTGGCGCGCTTCGGGTCGGAGTCCTCCAGCAGGACGCGGACCGGGAGGATCCGGGCCTGGGGCGCGATGCCGAGGACCCCCTCCTTGCCGTCCTTGCCGTGGCCGTGCCCGGCGATGATCCCGGCCATGGCGGTACCGTGCCTGGCCCAGGCGCGGTCGCCCTTCTTGGCGCCCATGCCGACCATGTCCTTGCCGGGCCTGACGTTCTTGTGCAGGTCGGGGTGGCTGCCGTCGACTCCGGTGTCCAGGACGGCGACGGTGACGCCACGGCCCTTGGTGGTCTTCCACGCTTCCTTGGCGTGCAGGGCCTTCAGCGCCCACTCCTTGCGCTGGAGGCCCGCGCCATCCGCGTGTGCCGTACCGGCGGTGACGGGTCCGAGGGCGAGCAGCGCGCACAGGAGCGTGACCAGGGTGCGCAGTACACGGTTCATCGGGCCTCGCCCTCCGCCTCGGCGTCCTTGCTGTCGTCGCGGTCCTCGCTGTCCTGCTGGTCGTCGCCGTCGTCCGGGCCGGTGCTCTCCTTGCCGCGGCCGGTCCTGCCCTGGTCGTTCTTGTCCTGGTTTTTCTTGTCCCGGCCTTTCGCCTCGCCGCTGGAGCCGGACTCCCGCTCCGTCGTGGCCTCGCGCAGCCGGCGCTCGATGCGGTCGGCGATGCCCTGGGCGTCGTGACCGAGTCCGGCCTGTGCGGCGGCCGAGGTCTCGCCCTTGCGGGTGGCGTCGTTGGCCGACTGGGGGTCGGTGACGACGCGTCCATCGGCGAACCCGGAGACGGAGTAGACGACGACGGGCGCGTCCCGCAGCACGCGGACCGTCCAGCTGGCGCGCTGTGCGTCGCCGAAGTTGGCGGCGACCGTGCCGCGCGCGGCGTACGGACGGGGCATCAGATCGGTGCGCTGGGGGAGGTTCTGGGCCGCGAACCGCTCCCGCAGGTCGCGCATGGCGGCGGGGTCGGCCTTGGTGAACATCAGCCCGACCGTGGTGACGCTGCTGGACGTCTCGTCGGCGTAGGTGGCCCGCACCAGCCGGGCACAGCCCACCGGGGCCAGCGCTTTGGTCAGCAGTGGGTCGAAGGCGTGCTTGCAGCCGCTGTCCGGCGCCACCGCGACCCGCGTCCAGCGCCGGTCGGCGCCACCGGGCCCGGCGCCCTTGCTCTGAAGACCGCGGGGGAACAGCTCGTCGACGGGGATCTCGTGCCAGGCCGCGCGGGCACCGTCGAACCCGGCGGCCACCGTGGGCCGTTCACCGGCGTCCCCGGACAGCAGCACCCCAGCCCCCACGCCGCCGAGCAGGCCGACGCCGAGGACGAGGCAGACGGCGAC
Organism: Streptomyces sp. CA-250714; assembly: GCF_050936705.1. NCBI lineage: Bacteria > Bacillati > Actinomycetota > Actinomycetes > Kitasatosporales > Streptomycetaceae > Streptomyces > Streptomyces sp. CA-250714. The sequence continues at coordinate 1,137,908 of NZ_JBNJMI010000002.1, forward strand.
GACGACCGTACGGACGGTCAGCGGGGCGTGGCCGCGGGAGTCGGCAACCGGAGCCAGGCCGAAGCGGGCGGGGACACCCGGTGGAGGCGGCGGCTCGGCCTCGGAGGGCGGAGCCGCGGACGGCCGAGGCGACGGCGGCTCAGCCGCGGACGGCCGAAGCGACGGCTCAGTGGCGGGCGGCGGGGGTGTGGCCGGGCCGGTACGGGGCGAGGTGGCGGTTCTGGGGGCCGTGAGGGGTTCGCCGTCGGGGGGCGCGGGCTGCGGCGGCAGGGTCGGCACCGGGGGGCGGAGGGTGTGCGCGGAGTCGCGGGGGGCGGGGACGGAGGCACGCTCGGAGCGCTCCGCCACGTCCTCTTCCCTCTCCCTGGAATGTGGCATCTGTGGGCTGGACTCGTCTTCCGGGGTCGGCTCCGCTTCCGGCTCGCGCCCCGTCTCCTCACCCCTGCCGGCCGTGCCGTCGGCGGCGCCGGTTTCGGCGCCCGGCGCGGCAGCGGCGTCGCCCTGCTCGGCGGCGGTGCTGCCGACAGGCTCGACGGGGAACAGGGAGGTGGCGGGACGTGGGGGGACGCTCGGACGCGGAGGGACAGCGGGGCGGGGCGGTGCTGCCGGTGGTGCGGGTGCGGACGGTGTGAGCGGTGGGGACAGTGGGGACGCCGTGCCGGATGTGGCTGCCTCGTCGGCCCCGGACCCGGACTCGGACCCGTGCCCGGACCCGGCAGCGGCCGTCTCCGGAGCGTCGGCGGGTGCCGTGCCCGGAGGGCTGGGAGGACGCGGCGGTACACCGGGGCGGGGTGGGGTGGCAGGGCGCTCGGGAACAGCGGCACGGTCGGCGTCAGTGCCCATGTGCGCCCCCCTTCGCGCGATACCGCCCCGCACGAACGCCAGGCTGAGCAGGCATGTTCGTCGTGGCCACAGTGAACTGTTCGCCGCGTGCCGTCCCGTCACGGCGTGCGGCGTCACTCTACGGTGCGGACCGGGAGGGACGGCAACCCGGCCGAGGCTGCGATGGCCGGTCGGCGAGGCGGCACGCGCCGGCCCTTCGAGGTGGGCGAACGGGCCCGGACGGGCCCCTCGGTGAGAGCGGTGCTCCGGGGCTGTGCGGCGGCGGGCGCCCATGGCAAGCTGCGAGGGTGTTCGATACGACTGCCGATCTCGCCGCCGACCGCGCCCGGTACGACAGGGCGACCGCCCAGCTGGACGCGCCGCTCGCGCTGGTCGACCTGGCAGCGTTCGACGCCAACGCGGACGACCTCGTACGGCGTGCCGGAGGCAAACCGGTGCGGGTCGCCACCAAATCGGTGCGCTGCCGAGCGCTGTTGGAGCGGGTACTGGCCAAGGACGGCTTCAGCGGGGTGATGAGCTACACCCTCGCCGAGTCACTGTGGCTGGCCAGGTCGGGCCTCACCGACGTACTGCTGGCGTACCCGTCGGCCGACCGGGCCGGATACGCCGAGCTGGCGTCCGACCCCAAGCTGGCCGCGGCGGTGACCGTGATGGTGGACGACCCGGCGCAGCTCGCCCTGATCGACGCGGCGCGGGACGGCGGTGGCGAGCGGATCCGGGTCTGCCTCGAACTGGACACCTCGCTGCGGCTGTTGGGCGGCCGGATCCGCGTCGGCGCCCGCCGTTCCCCGCTGCACTCCCCCGCCGAATTGGCCGATCTCGCCCGTACCGTGCAGCGGCGTCCCGGCTTCCAGCTGGTGAGTGTGATGGCGTACGAGGGCCATGTGGCGGGCGTCGGAGACGCCGTCCCCGGCGCGGCCCTGCGCTCACGCGCCGTACGGCTGATGCAGGCGGCGGCCAGACGCGAGCTGGCGGCGCGACGCGCCGCCGCCGTACGGGCCGTCCGTGCGGTGGCCCCCGACCTGGAGTTCGTCAATGGTGGCGGTACGGGCAGCGTCCAGCACACCGCGGCCGAGGAGGCGGTGACGGAGATCGCGGCCGGTTCAGGGCTCTATGTGCCGCGGCTGTTCGACAATTTCACCTCGTTCACCGGCCGTCCCGCCGCGCTGTTCGCCATGCCTGTGGTGCGCCGCCCCGGGGTGGGCGTGGTCACGGTGCTGGGCGGCGGCTACCCCGCCTCCGGCGCCGCCGGCCCCGACCGGCTGCCCCAGCCGTATCTGCCCGCCGGGCTGCGCTACGACCCGCAGGAGGGGCCCGGCGAGGTGCAGACCCCGCTGCTGGGCGGGCCCGCCGACGACCTGCTGATCGGGGACAAGGTGTGGTTCCGGCACGCCAAGGCGGGCGAACTCTGCGAGCGGTTCGACACGCTGCACCTGGTGGAGGGCGACCGGGTGACGGAGTCGGTGCCCACCTACCGCGGCGAGGGCATGACGTTCCTGTGACCCCGGCCCGCTCCGGTGGTGCCGCTGATCAGACGGACTCCTGGTTTCCGTCGTCCCCTTCGTTCCCTTCGCCCCCTTCGCCGAGGCCGGTCTTGACGACGCTCTTGCGCAGCTCGTCCAGGTCGGAGGGCGGGGGCGACTTCGGCGCGATGTCGGCGCTGCTCCAGAGGGTGAGGATCTCGTCCTCGAGGTGGGGCGAGCGGAAGACGGCAGCCTCGACGTAGGCGTCCGGCTCCAGCTTGTTCTCCACCCGCCAGCGAATGCGGTACCCGGGCTGACCGGCGACCGTGACCGCACCGGACTTGACGACCTTGTGCGAGGTGATGCCGCCGTACGCCTTCTTGGAGTACGACTCCTTGGCGTTCTTGGCCACCTGGAGCTCGGTGGCCTCCTTCAGCGCTTTCTTGCCTTCCCAGCCGCTGGAGACGGGCAGCAGCTGGGCGCCGCCGCGCACGCAGTTGGTGTTCTGCCCGGGGCACACATACGCGGTCTTGTGGCTGAGGAAGCCGGAGTCGGGGTTGGCCTGCTCCCATCCCTCGGGGACCTTCAGCCCGACGCCGAGCTCCGGTTCGGGTACCACGTCACCGGGAGATGTGTCCGGCGACGGGGTCTTCTCGTCCTCGGGCGGAGCGCTTTCGTCCGGCGTCGCGGAGGAGGAGGGGGCCGCCTTCGGCTTCTTGTCGTCCGAGTTCTTGTCGTCCGAGCCGCCGCCCAGCAGCAGTACCCCGCCCACCGCGAGGGCTGCGGCCAGTACGACCGAGCCCACGATGCCGGCGATGAGCTGGCCGCGCCCCGTCCCCGCGCCGCCCCGGCCCGGCTGCGGGACGGCGCCCGCGCCCGGCCGGGTGTGGCCGGTCCAGCTGTTGCCGTCCCACCAGCGCTCCTGCGGCGGGAGTTGGGGCATCTGCCCTGGATCGGGGTACCAGCCGGGCGGCGTCGTCATGCTCACGGACGCACCCTATGGCACATGCGTACGATCCCGAGGGGCGCCCCTGCTACCGAGGAGCGCCCGTGCTACCGAGGGGCCGCCCCTGCTACGCCTCCCCGCCGTAGGCGGTGTCCTGCTGGTCCGGGATGATCGAACCGTCGCTCCTGCGTACCGGCCCGAGCGAGCCGTCAGGGTTGGTGAAGCCCTCGGTGGCGCAGGGGTACGGCTCCTTCTTGCGCGGCAGCGGCTCGATGAACATGGGGTTCACCGCCCAGCGCCCGTCGGCGTCGTCGTAGCCCCGGCACATGAGCTCCGGCTTGTTGCGGTTGAGCGCGAGACGGGTGCCCGTCGCGTCCCCGACGAAGGTGACGTCGGTGTCGGCGTCGCCGCCGCCGATCGCGATGCGGTGCCGCCAGTCCTGCTGCTGCCAGGCCCGGGCGCCCTTGATGCCGAAGATCTCCTGGTTGATGGCACAGCGCTTGCCCTCGTTGTAGGGGATCGCCTCGCCCTGGCTGCGGGGGATGTCACCGCAGCCCTCGTTCCAGGTGGTGATCCTGCCGTGTTCGGTGACGCTGCGGATCGCGATCGTGTGCTTGCGGTCGATACCGACGCCGCTCGCCCACTCCTCCGCTACCGGCTCGGAGCCCGCGGAGACGATGTAGACGTCGAACCCGGCCTCGCGGAGCGTACGGAGGAGGTCCTTCTGCTGCTCGTAGTAGCGGCTGTAGGCGGGCAGGGTGTGGGTGCCGACCTTCTTTTCGCTGCCGACGGGTGCCGCCAGCGCCTCGTCGCGCGCGGTCCGCGCGTAGCTGCGGAGCTCCGGGACCGTGTGCCCCGCGAACAGCTGGGGGACCCAGGCGTACTCGGGAACGGTACGCCGGTGGTTCCACTTCCCCGCGAACGCCTTCTCGCCGCTCATCGTCTCGGCTTCGCCGCGCACCTGGAGGATCTCGTCGGCGCACGCGGTGTCCTTGGACGTCGGGAGAGGGTGCCCGACCGGCACATCGGTACCGCACGCCTTCGTGAGGGCCCGGTCCGCGGCGGGAGTGAGCCACTTGCTGGTGTCCGCCCAGTCCTTGGGGCGCAGGATCTTGTCGTGTTCGAGGGCCCAGGCGATGGTGGCGTCCGTCGAGTCGTTCTTGACGATGGTGTTGTCCCAGTCGAACGCGGCCACCGGGCGGTCCCCGCGCTTGCCGCCCCGCCAATGCGCGGAGCACTTTCCGCGGTCGTCGATGGTGCGTTGGAGTTTGGCGCGGTTGTCGCCATGCCATTTCAGCTTCGCTGAAAGTCGCGGGCAATCCCGTGCGGCCACTTTCGCCTGGTGGGCGCTGTGAGCTTGGGCGGGGGCGGATGTGAGGGATGCGGCGAGGGCCGCGGCCATGGTGACAGCGGTCACGACGGATCTGCTGCGCATTTTGGCGCCCTTCCTAATGATCGACAGTGACTTTGTGTACGCTACATTCAATTACGCGGGGCACGTCGCTTGTGGGGGCACGCCATGTGAGGGCCGTCGCTTGTGGGGGCACGCCCCCTTTGTTTTTCGGCTGCCGCCGACAGGTCGTGTCGGGGGGCTCCGCCCCCCAACGGCCCCCCGCTAGGTGGGCTTCGCCCCCCTAGGACCCCCCTTCCGCAACACCGCCACCTACTGACGTAAGAGCCGTCCGCTTCAGGGCTACTGCCCTTTGTCTGCGGGTGGCGCCCATATCTGGGGTGGGTGACAGCGCCCATGCTCCAACCCCAGATATGGGCGCCACCCGCACCGAATAGTCCTGGACCGGGGGCGGGGGACAAATTGTCCAGACGGAGGCATGGGGTCGGGGGGGCTCCTAGGGGGGCGGAGCCCCCGTAGCGGGGGGCAGTTGGGGGGCGGAGCCGCCCCAACGCCCGTCCGGCGAGGACCGGGGGTTTGGGGGCAGCGCCCCCAACACGAGAGGGCCCCCGGGGTGGGGCCCTCAACCCACCACCCCCCACCCACCCGCAGCCCTCACAAAGGAGTGACGTACGCCCCCGCAATGCCGCCGTCCACCAAGAACTCCGCGGCGTTGACAAAGGACGCATCGTCGCTGGCCAAAAACGCAACCGCCGCCGCAATCTCCTCGGCCTCCGCGAACCGCCCCACGGGCACATGCACCAACCGCCGCTGCGCCCTCTCGGGATCCTTGGCGAAGAGCTCCTTCAGGAGAGGGGTGTTCACCGGCCCGGGGCACAGCGCGTTGACCCGGATCCCCTCGCGTGCGAACTGGACGCCGAGTTCGCGGGACATGGCCAGCACCCCGCCCTTGGAGGCGGTGTAACTGATCTGCGAGGTGGCGGCACCCATCACGGCCACAAACGAAGCCGTGTTGATGATGGAGCCCCGCCCCTGCGCCCGCATATAGGGCAGTACGGCCTTGCAGCACAGATACACCGACGTCAGATTGACGTGCTGGACGCGCTGCCAAGCGTCCAGCCCGGTCTCCAGGATGGAGTCGTCGTCGGGCGGCGAGATACCCGCGTTGTTGAAGGCGATGTCCACGGAGCCGTACGTCTCGTTCGCGGTGCGGAACAGCGCCTCGACCTGTTCCGGGTCGGTGACGTCGGCCTGAACGTACAGGCCCCCGGTCTCCGCGGCGGCGGCCTCCCCGCGCTCGTCATCGACATCGGCGCAGACGACGTTCGCTCCCTCGGAGGCGAGGCGGCGGGCGGTCGCGAGACCGATGCCGCTGCCCGCGCCGGTGACTACGGCCGTACGCCCGACCAGGCGACGGCACACAACGGTCTCGGAATCGGTGGCGCTCACTGGCTCTCCTCGGTGCTGGCTTCCGTACCGGCTGGGGTGCCGGCTTCCGTGCTGATGAAGACGTTCTTGGTCTCGGTGAAGGCGGCGAGCGCGCCGGGCCCGAGTTCGCGGCCGAGGCCGGACTGCTTGTAGCCGCCGAAGGGGGTGGAGTAGCGGACGCTGCTGTGCGAGTTGACGGAGAGGTTCCCCGCGGCGACGCCGCCGGAGACCCGCAGGGCGCGGGCGACATCGCGGGTCCAGATGGAACCGGAGAGCCCGTAGTCGGTGTCGTTGGCGAGCCGTACCGCCTCGTCCTCGTCGTCGAAGGGGATGACGACGGCGACGGGGCCGAAGACCTCCTCCACCGCGGCCCGCTCTCCCGCGGCGCCTTCCAGCACCGTGGCGGGGTACCAGAAGCCGGGTCCTTCGGGGACGCTGCCGCGGATGAGCGCGGGCGTGTCCTCGGGTACGTATCCGCGTACGCGCTCGCGGTGGTGGGCCGAGATGAGGGGCCCCATGGAGGTGGCGCTGTCGGCGGGGTCGCCGGCCCGGAAGGCGTGCACCGCTGGCTCCAGGAGTTCCAGGAACCGGTCGTACACGGTGCGCTGGACGAGGATACGGCTGCGGGCGCAGCAGTCCTGGCCGGTGTTGTCGAGGAAGGAGCCGGGTGCGGCGGCCGCGGCGCGCTCCAGATCGGCGTCGGCGAAGACGATGTTGGGGCTCTTGCCGCCGAGTTCCAGCGTCACGCGTTTCACGGACGCCGCGCACTGGGCCATGATGCGCTTGCCGACGGCGGTGGAGCCGGTGAAGACGACCTTGGCGACCCGCGGGTGTTCGACCAGTGCGGTGCCGGTGACGGGCCCCTCGCCCGGGAGCACCTGGAAGAGTCCCTCGGGCAGCCCGGCCTCCAGCGCCAGTTCGGCCAGCCGCAGGGCTGTCAGCGGGGTGGTCTCGGCGGGCTTGAGGAGCACCGCGTTGCCGGCCGCCAGTGCGGGCGCGGTGCCCCAGGCGGCGATGGGCATGGGGAAGTTCCACGGCGCGATGACGGCGACCACGCCCAGTGGTTCGGCGAAGGTGACGTTGAGCCCGTCGGCCACCGGGATCTGCTGCCCCGTCAGCCGCTCGACGCCGCCCGCTGAGTAGTCGAGCAGGTCACGGACGTTGCTCGCCTCCCAGCAGGCGTTGCCCAGCGGATGTCCGGCCTCCCGCATCTCCAGGACGCCGAGTTCCTCGATGTGCCCGTCGACGACGGACGCGAACCGGCGCAGCAGCCGGGCCCGGTCGGCGGGCGGCAGCGCGGCCCATGCCGCCTGCGCCGCTACGGCCCGGTCGACCGCGCGGTCGACCTCCTCGGGAGTGGTGACGGGGACGGTGGTGATCAGCTCCTCCGTCGCCGGGTTGACGATCTGGAGCTTTTCGGCCGGTGGGGCGGTGGGTTCCTCTTGCTCTTGCTGCACTGCGTGAAGTCCTTACGCGCTCGGGAGACCTACATGCGTTCGAAGGAGCGGTAGCGCTCCCAGTCGGTCACGGCGGTGTCGAAGGCCCGCTGTTCCACCCGGGCCATGTTGAGGTAGTGGTCCACCACTTCGCTGCCGAACGCGTCCCGGGCCGGCGTACTTTCCTGCCACAGCGCGGCGGCCTCGCGCAGGGTGGTGGGCACATGTGCGGCGCCCCCGGTGTAGGCGTTGCCGGTGCAGGGCGCGGGGAGTTCCAGCTTGTTGTCGATGCCGTGCAGCCCGGCCGCGATCATTCCGGCGACGGCCAGATAGGGGTTGACGTCGCCGCCCGGTACCCGGTTCTCCAGCCGGTGCCCGTGACCGTGGCCGATGACGCGCAGCGCGCAGGTGCGGTTGTCGGGTCCCCAGGCGACGGCGGTGGGGGCGAAGGAGCCGGGCTGGAACCGCTTGTAGGAGTTGATGTTCGGCGCGTACAGCAGGGTGAACTCCCGCAGTGCGGCGAGCTGTCCGGCGAGGAAGTGCCGCATCAGGGGTGACATGCCGTGCTCGCCCTGCTCGTCGGCGAGGACGGGGCGGCCCTCCTCGTCGCGCAGCGAGAGGTGGATGTGGCAGGAGTTGCCCTCGCGCTCGTCGTACTTGGCCATGAAGGTGAGCGCCTGGCCTTCCTGCGCGGCGATCTCCTTGGCTCCGGTCTTGTAGATGACGTGCTGGTCGCAGGTGGTGAGCGCGTCGGCGTACCGGAAGGCGATCTCGTGCTGGCCGAGGTTGCACTCGCCCTTGGCCGACTCGACGACCATGCCGGCCGCGGCCATCTCGTTGCGGATCCGGCGCAGCAGGGGCTCGACGCGGCCGGTGCCGAGGATGGAGTAGTCGACGTTGTACTGGTTGGCGGGGGTCAGCCCCCGGTAGGCGCTGTCCCAGGCCTGTTCGTAGGTGTCCTGGAAGACCATGAACTCCAGCTCGGTGCCCACGTACGCGTGCCAGCCGCGCTCGGCGAGCCGGTCGAGCTGGCGTTGCAGCATCTGCCGCGGCGAGGCGACGACGGGTGAGCCGTCGTGCCAGGCCAGATCGGCGGTGAGCAGCGCCGTGCCGGGGTTCCAGGGGACGCGGCGCAGGGTGGCGGTGTCGCCGTGCATGGCGAAGTCGCCGTAGCCCCGCTCCCAGGAGGACATCTCGTAGCCGTCGACGGTGTTGAGTTCCACGTCGACGGCGAGCAGGTAGTTGCACCCTTCGGTGCCGCCGTCGAGTACGTCGTTGAGGAAGTAGGGCGCGGCGAACCGCTTTCCCTGGAGCCGTCCTTGCATATCGGTGAACGCAAGGACGACGGTGTCGATCTCGCCCGCGTCGACGAGTCTCCTCAGCTCGGACACGGCGAGCGATGGTGTGCGGTCTGCCACGAGTGGGCCTCCTGTCGGTCCGCGGAAGCCATAAGGTAGCCCTGCAGACCTTTGAAACGGAAGAGGGTCAGGGTCATCGAAACGGGAGGGGTTCCATGCCGGAGGACGACAGGCTGGCCACGGTGCTGCGTACCGTACATGCGGGCAACGGGTTCGAAGAGGCGCTGGAACAGATCCTTCAGATCGTCCGGCTCGGCCTGGTCGCCGAGGGCGAGCGGCTGCCTGCCGAGCGGGAGCTGGCCGAACGGCTGGGCATCAGCCGCGTCACCCTGCGCGAAGTGCTGAGAGTGCTGGCCGAGCAGGGCGTGGTGGAGAGCAGGCGCGGCCGGTACGGCGGCACTTTCGTGCTCCCCCAGCCGGTCACCGGCGAGGCCGACCCCGGCACGGCGCAGCTGCGGCTGCCGGCCCGGGCGCCTGACCTGGCGGACACCCTCACTTTCCGCGAGGTGCTGGAAGCGGGCGCCGCCGAACTGTGCGCCGGCCGCGGGCTGTCCGCGAGTGAGGCCGCACGGCTGCGGGAGGCGCTGGACGCCACCCGTGAAGCGACGCTCGGCGACTACCGCAGACACGACACGCTGCTGCATCTGACCCTGGTGGAGCTGGCCGGCTCCCCCTCGCTGACCGCCCAGTACGCCGCCGTACGGGCCAAGCTCAACGAACTGCTGAACCGCATCCCGCTGCTGGTACGGAACCTGGAGCACGCGCAGCAGCAGCACGCCGCGCTGGTGGCCGCCGTGCTGGACGGCGACGGCGAGGGCGCCCGTGCCATAGCCCGCGAGCACTGCGCGGGTACGGCTTCGCTGCTGCGGGGGTTCCTGACGTAGGACGGCGGCGGCAGCGCGGGACCGCTCGCCCGAAATGCTCCTGTACGCCCAGGGATGCCGGTTGCGGTTACAGCTCCTTCACGCACAAGGGTTGCGCCCGGCCACCTCCGGCCACAAAGGTATGCCAGCACACCAATGGCTGACGGCGGGAGTGTGGCAATGAGCGAACAGTCCGAGTCCCCAACCCGGGACGGCACACCGAGCACCCAGGGCACCCCGAACCCGCCCGGCACCCGGGCGGCGCGGCCCGATCCGGACGCGGCGTATCTGGAGCGCCGTACGCTGCGGCGCGGCAGCGCGGGCCCACTGCTGCTGACCGGGCTCGGCGTCGCCTATGTCGTCTCCGGCGACTACTCCGGCTGGAACGCGGGCCTGGCCGAGGGCGGCTTCGGCGGGCTGGCCGTCGCCGCCGTGCTGATGGGCCTGATGTACACCTGCATGGTCTTCGCGCTGGCCGAGCTGTCCGCGATCCTGCCCACGGCAGGCGGCGGATACGGCTTCGCGCGGCGAGCCCTCGGCCCGTGGGGCGGCTTCCTGACCGGCACCGCCATTCTCATCGAGTACGTCCTCGCACCGGCCGCCATCGTCTGCTTCATCGGCGACTACATCGAATCCCTCGGCCTGTTCGGACTGGAGTCCGGCTGGCCCGTCTACCTCGTCTGCTTCGCCCTGTTCATCGGCGTCCATCTGTGGGGCGTCGGTGAGGCGCTGCGCTTCTCGCTCATCGTGACCGCCATCGCGGTCGCCGCACTGCTGGTGTTCGTCCTCGGCGCCCTGACCGAGTTCCACACCAGCGCGCTCAACGACATCCCCGTGGACCACGACGCCTTCGGCGCCGCCTCCTGGCTGCCGTTCGGCGTACTGGGGATCTGGGCGGCCTTCCCGTTCGGCATGTGGTTCTTCCTCGGCGTCGAGGGCGTGCCGCTGGCCGCCGAGGAGACCCGCGACCCCGCCCGTACGCTGCCGAAGGCCATGGCCTGGTCGATGGGGATCCTGCTGCTGTTGGCGCTGCTCACCTTCGTGACCGCCACCGGGGCGCGGGGCTCGGCAGCCATCCAGGACGTCGGCAACCCTCTGGTCGAGGCCCTGCAACCGGACGGCAAGGCCACCACGCTCTCCCGCGTCGTCAACTACGCCGGGCTGGCCGGTCTGGTCGCCTCGTTCTTCTCGCTCATCTTCGCGGGCTCCCGCCAGCTCTTCGCCCTCTCCCGGGCCGGCTATCTGCCCCGCTTCCTGTCCCTCACCAGCCGCCGCAAGGCCCCCTATCTCGGCCTGCTGCTGCCCGGCGCGCTGGGCTTCGCCCTCGCCGCGAGCAGTGGAGACGGTGCGACGATGCTGAACATCGCCGTCTTCGGCGCCACCATCTCCTACGCCCTGATGTCGCTCTCCCACATTGTGCTGCGCAAGCGTGAGCCGCACCTGGAGCGGCCCTACCGCACTCCGGGCGGCATACTGACGTCCTCCGTCGCCCTGGTACTGGCCCTCGCCGCGCTGGTGGCCACCTTCCTGGTCGACAAGCAGGCGGCACTGATCGCCCTCGCGGTATACGCGGTCGCGATTGCCTACTTCGCCCTCTACAGCCGCCACCGGCTGGTGGCCGCGGCCCCTGAGGAAGAATTCGCGGCACTGGCCAAGGCGGAAGAGGAGCTGAAGGGCTAGCGCTTGCGTGCCCCGCACGGGTGCTGCGCTTGCCCACCCTGCGCCCTGGGGGCACCCCCGGCCGGAGGCTGGGGGAGCAGACTGCCCAAGCTTCGCGGGCAAGCCATAAAGGGGCGCGGGGAACTGCGCGACAAGCCACAACGCACCCGCAGAAGCCAACGCACCGCACCAACACGCACCCAATGCTGCCTCCGCGAAGGAGAACCATGGCACCACCCCTCATCGGCATCACCACCTACCTGGAGCCCTCGGCCCGCTGGGGCGACTGGGATCTGCCCGCGGCTCTTCTCCCGGCGGGCTACCACCGCATGGCGCAACGGGCCGGCGCCCGTGCGGTGCTCCTCCCGCCCGACGACGACCCCGCGGCGGCGGCGGAAACCCTCTCCCGCCTCGACGGCCTCGTCACGGCGGGCGGACCCGACATCGACCCGTCCCGCTACGGCGCGGACCGCCACCCCCGTACCGGCCCCGCGTACCCCGAACGCGACGCCTGGGAGCTCGCCCTCACCCGGGAGGCGCTGGCGCGACGCGTGCCCCTCCTGGCGGTGTGCCGCGGCATGCAGATCCTCAACGTCGCCCTGGGCGGCACCCTGGTGCAGCACCTGCCCACCACGGAAGCGCACCGCGGCCCGACGGGTGTCTTCACCCCGCACGAGGTCACCGTGACGCCCGGCACCCTGCTCGCCAAGGTGCTGGGGAACGACGAGTCGGTGGCCGTACCGACGTACCACCATCAGGCGGTCGACCGGCTCGGCGACGGGCTCACGGCCACCGCCCACGCCGCCCACGACAGCACCGTCGAAGCCGTCGAGATCCCGGACGCCGGTCACTTCGTGCTCGGCGTCCAGTGGCACCCGGAGGCAGGCGAGGACCTCCGGCTGATGCAGGCCCTGGTCAGCGCGGCGGCAACCGGCGTCAGCGGGTGAGAGCCAGCAGTTGACGCGCGGGCCCCGCCGGCCTGGACCCGCGGGGCCAGACCGCCCGCAGTGCGCGGCTCAGCTCCGGCCCGGCCACCGCGACCTCGATCAGCCGCCGTGCGGACAGCTCATCGCCCACGGCGAGTTCGCTGAGCACGGCCGGGCCCGCGCCGCTGACGGCCGCCGCCTTGACGGCCGTGGTGGAGGCCAGTTCCAGCAGCGGGGGCGCCAGTCCGCCGTGCTCGGCGAGCGCGGCGTCCAGGACCTGCCGGGTACCGGAGCCCGGTTCCCGCAGTACGAGCCCGGTGGCGGCCAGTTCGTCGAGTCCGACCGGCTCGCGGCGTCGCGTCCACGGGTGGCCGGGTGCCGCGACGACGACCAGCCGGTCGGCGGCGATGACGGTGCCGTCCAGCCCTGGCGGCATTCCCAGCCCTTCCACGAAGCCCAGATCGGCCTCCCCGTCGAGCACCATCCGGGCAACGGCCGCGCTGTTGCCCGCGCGCAGCGAGGCGGCGAGCTCCGGCCGCTCGGTACGCAGCGCGATCAGCCAGCCGGGCAGCAGATACTCGGCGATCGTCATGGAGGCGGCGACGGTCAGCCGGGAGTCCCGCCGGTCGCGCAGCGCGCCGACGCCCGCGTCGAAGGCCTCGGCGGACTCCACGATGCGCCGGGCCCAGTCGGTGACCAGCACACCGGCCGACGTCAGCCGCGAGCCGCGCGGTGAGCGCTCCAGCAGGGTGACGCCCAGCATCCGTTCCATGGAGCGGATACGGCCGCTGGCGGCCGGCTGGCTGACGCCCGTCTCACGGGCCGCCCGCCCCAGGCTGCCGAGCCGGGCGACGGCCAGCAGCAGCTCCAGCGCCCCCAGATCCGGCACCCGGTGTGCCAGGCCGCCGGGCACACCCTCCGTCACACTCATAGGGCCAGCTTATGCCCTCATAGGGGCGTGCTCTCTGGCGGTGGCACCCGGACCGGGTGGAGCGTGAGCGCATGACCACATCCGCGCGCGCCGGCACCGGCGCCCCGACCGCTGTACTGAGCCGCCCGGCCGCTCCCCGGCTGCGCGCGCTGGGCCCGAACTGGTACGCGGCGGTGATGGGCACCGCCATCGTCGCCGCCGCCGGCACCGCGCTCCCGGTCCAGCCGCCGCGCGCCGTGCTGGAGGGCATATGGACACTGGCGGCGGCAGCGCTGCTGGTGCTGCTGGTGGCCCGCGCCGGGCACTGGCTGCTCCACGCCGACCGGGCCCGCGACCAGCTGCTCGACCCCGCGGAGGCACCGGCTGTCGCACCGTTCTACGGCTGTCTGGCGATGGCGCTGCTGGCCGTCGGTGGCGGGGCACTGGCGCTCGATGTGCCGGGAGCCGTCGGAATCGACGCGGTGCTGTGGGCGGCCGGTACGGCAGTGGGGCTGGTCGCTTCGGTGGCCGTGCCGTATCTGATGATCACCCGGCACGAACTGCGGCCGGGCAGCGCAGGGCCTGTGTGGCTGCTGCCGGTGGTGGCGCCGATGGTCTCCGCGGCGCTCGGCCCGCCGCTGGCAGCACATCTGCCCGCGGGGCAGCCCAGACAGACGATGCTGCTGGGCTCCTTCGCCCTCTTCGGGATGAGCATGCTGGCCACGCTGGTGATCCTGCCGCTGGTCTTCGCTCGGCTCGTCCACCACGGCCCGCTGCCGGTGCCGATGACGCCGGTGCTCTTCCTCGTGCTCGGCCCGCTGGGGCAGTCGACGACGGCGCTGGGCAACCTCGCCGACGCCGAGCCCGGCTCGTTCGGTGCGCTCGCGGTGCTCTACGGGGTGCCGGTGCTGGGTTTCGCACTGCTGTGGCTCGCGCTGTCCACCGCTCTGGTGGTGCGGGCCACGCGGCACGGGATGGGTTTCTCCCTGACCTGGTGGGCGTTCACCTTCCCCGTCGGCACCTGTGTGACGGGAGCCGCGGCAGTGTGGCGGCACACCGGGGCCGAGGTCTTCGGCTGGCTGGCGGTGGCCCTGTACGCGCTGCTGGTGGCCGCCTGGGCCACGGCTGCCGTACGGACCGTGGCCGGGCTGCTCAGTGGAGCGCTGCTCCCAGCGCCGCAGCGAGCACCCGCGGGGCCTGTGCCAACGAGGGCCCGTACCAGGTGAGATGGCGCCCGCTGCACAGCGCGGCCGGCATCCCCGGGAATGCCTCGGGGCCGTCTTCCGCGGTGAAGCGGTAGGGCTCGTCCGGCAGCACGACCACCTCGGCGCGGCCCGGCTCCGACAGCTGGGCGAGCGGCACCCGTGGATAGCGCTCGTCGTGTGCGGCGTAGACGTTGTGCACGCCGAGGTGGGCCAGCAGCGCCCCGGCGAAGGTGTCCCGGCCCAGCACCATCCACGGTTTGCGCCAGATCGGTACGACAGCGCGTACGTCGAACTCGGCACGGGCCTCGGCCCACGCGGTCTCGGCCTCGTCGAGCCACGCCGGACACGGGAGGCCGCAGCCCTCGGTCAGCACCCGGTGCAGTTCGCCGAAGCCCTGCTCCAGCGTCCTTACCTCGGTCACCAGGACCCGCAGCCCCGCGGCGCGCAGAGCCCGCAGATCCTCGGGGCGGTTCTCCTCCTCGTTCGCGAGCACCAGATCCGGAGCCAGCCCGACGACGGCCGCCACATCCGGGTTCTTGGTGCCGCGCACCCTGGTGACCTCCAGGTCACCAGGGTGCGTGCACCAGTCCGTGGCCCCCACGAGGAGCTCGGGAGCGGTGGCAGCCACCGCCTCGGTGAGGGACGGCACGAGCGAGACGACGGACCTGCATGTCATGCCCGGACTCCATTCCGCCCCTCAGGGCCTATGCACCGCTCTCCCACGGCCACCCGACGGCGCCCTCGCCCTCGGCGAGCATCGCCATCATGGTGAACAGCTTGTCGGAGAAGCCGCCGATCTCGAAGCGGTTGGGCCGCGAGGTGTCCAGCGCGGACGGCGCATAACCGGAGGTGTTGACGCCGAACACCGGCACGGAGGCGGGCACCGCCTCGGAGACCGAGACGCCGCGCGACTCGTTCCCCGGGTAGTGGAACGCCTGCATGTCCGAGACGATCACGACCCGGTCGTGGCCGTCGTAGGTCGCGCGCAGCGCCGCCACCGTCTCCGTGCCGTACCCGACCTCCCCCAGCCGGGAGCGGAACGCCTCGATCGCCGGGAGTACCGAGCCGCCGCGCGGCAGTTCGTGCCGGAAGTGCCCGTTGGCGAACCCGTACATCTCCACCTGCTCACCGCGGTGCGCGAGGGTGGCCCCGAACAGCGCGCCGATGTCCGCGTGCGTGACGCTGGAGCGTGCCGAGACCGAGCCCTGCATGGAGCCCGAGGAGTCGACGAGCAGCAGCGTACGGCCGGGCAGCGACGGGACGTTCGCGGTGGAGGCGGCGAGTGCCTGCTCCAGCGCGTGTGCCCAGCGCAGCGACGGCGCCGCACGGTAAGCGGACAGGAAGCGGTACGGGAACTGCCGGGAGCGGGCGATCTGCTCCGGGTCCCGCAGCCGGTCGATGACCAGCTGCGCCGCCTCGTCCGAGACACCGACGCGGTCGAAGTTGCGCAGGTTGCGCAGCTGGGCCATCAGCCCCATGGAGGGCAGTACGGCCTCCCATGCCGCCGCGTCCATCGGGCCCTGCAGCCAGCCCGCCAGCGCCTCCCAGGTCATCCCGGCGCGGGCGAGGACGGCGGGGCCGTCCGGCTGGGTGGGCACGAACTGCCGGTCGACGACGGGGACCGCCATCAGCTCGGCGCGGGCCGCCACCGTCGGCAGTGCCTCGGGGATCTGTGCGTCGCGGCCGTGCCTGCGGTCGATCGCGTGCCGGAAGAGTTCGCCCTGCCACGGCTTGTCCGGGTCGGGCGCGGCATGGATCAGCTCCAGTACGTCGCCGAACCGGAAGGCGTGGCTGTCGGTGTCGTACTTCAGCAGCGCCTTCTCGGTGTAGAGCCGGCGGACCGCGTCGCCGAGGCCCCGCTTGACGGGCTTGGGGATCGCGCGGCCGAAGGTGGCGGTCCAGTAGGCCAGGAACTCGCCCGGCTCGTCGGCGCGTCGGCAGGCGGCGGCCACGATCTCCCGGTTGTCGCCGTGCTGGCCCTCGGCCAGCCGTGCCCAGACGGCGTGCGCCGCGGCGACCAGCGAAGCGGAGCGCATCTGCGCCTCGTCCCGCAGCCAGGCCACGAAGCGGGCCGTCCAGGGCCCGTCCTCGACGGCGACGGTGTGCACGAGGTTCGCGTACCGGTCGTCGCGGTCGGCGGCCTTCTCGTAGAAGGTGTCCTCGCCGACCATGTTGACGACGGCGAGCAGTACCAGCTCGGACTTGGCGTCCCGCACATAGGCCTTACCGCCCTCGTGGGTGACGGTGAGCGCGTTGCGCGCATGGGTGTGCTGCTTGTTGAACTTGCTCATGATTCCCCCGAATTGCCTGCACTGTGAGTGGAACGGCATACGCAATCCCGGGGAAAGAGCGGCGTGCGGCATTTCCGGAGGCGCCCGAGGACTGAGGACGGACGACGGGCCGGTTCAAGGAGGTGAAGTAACCGTCGTCCACGCACCGGGCGCTCCGGTGTGCGCCGAGCACGCCTCCCGAGATCGGATGCGACGACGGTTTTCAGGATTCGAACCTGTTCAACCAAAGAAGTAACCGTCGTCTGCGCACCGGGAGGTGCGTTCGTTCACGTCTACGACGGTAGGGCGTGACCGGCGGCGCGTCATATGAATTTCCGCCCCCGGCATGGCGGAGCGGCCCCGGCCCGCGCAGCGAAGTGCGCGGGCCGGGGCCGCTCAGCGGGGCTTTCAGCCCTGAGGTGCCGTCACTTGACCGGTGCCAGCTTGTCCTCCAGGCCCGGACGGGAATCCAGCCACTTGCGTGCGGACTCCTTCTCCTGGCCCTTGCCGCCCTCTTGAATGGCGGCTTCGAGGGAGCCGAGGTCCTGCTCGGACATCTTGAAGTTCTTCAGCCAGCCATACAGCTCGGGGAAGTCCTTCTTGAAGCCCTTCTTGGCGGTGACGTGGATATGGTCGCCCTTGCCCCAGGAGCCCTTGGGGTCCTTGAGCTTCTTCATCGGGTACTTGCTGTGGACCCAGTGCGGCGACCAGGTGGTGGCCAGTACCGGCTTCTTCTGCTTCACCGACTTGTCCACGGCCGAGAGCATGGACGAGGTGCTGGAGGAGACGACCTTGTACTCCTTGTCCAGCCCGTAGTCCTTGAGCACCTGCTCCAGGATTTTCATCTCACCCGCGCTGGACTCGATTCCGGTGATCTTCCCGCCGAACAGCTTGCTTTTGCCCTTGAGGTCCGCGAGGGAATCGACGCCCTTGACGTAGGACGGCACGGACAGCTCCAGCGAGGTGGGCCCGTACCAGGAGCCCACGTCGGTGAGCTTGTCCCGGTGCTTGCGCCAGTACTGCTCATGGGTGGTGGGCAGCCAGGCGTCCGTCTGGAAGTCGATCTGTCCCTGCGACATCGCCGTGAACAGCGGTCCGGGGTCGAGCTGTTTGACGCTGGGCTTGTAGCCGCGGTCCTCCAGGATGTTGTCCCACAGATAGGTGGTCGCGATGGCCTCGTCCCACGGGAAGTAGGCCATGTCGACCGACTTGCCCGCGTCCTTGCCCTGCTTCTTCGCGCCGCCGGGGACCGGCACCATCTTGTCGAGGAAGCCGGGGCGGGCGTCCAGCCACTGTTTGACGGCCTTCTGCTCCTGGCCCTTGGGCGCACCCTGGATCCTGGCCTCCAGTGAGGTGAGCTGGTTCTCCGTCAGATGGAAGTTCTTCAGCCAGCGGGCCACGGTCGGGTTGTCCTCGGCGAATCCCTTCCGGCCGACGTTGTGGAGCTTCTCGCCCTTGCCGAAGGCGCCCTTGGGGTCGTCGAGCTTGGTCAGGTCGTACTTGTTGTACGCCCAGTGCGGGGACCAGAGCGTGACGACGACGGGCTCCTTCTGCTGGATGGAGCGCTTCAGCTCCGACAGCATCGAGGAGGTGCTGGAGGAGACGACCTTGTACTCGCCCTCCAGTCCGTACTCCTTGAGTACCTTCTCCTTGAGGATCTTCATCTCACCGGCGCTGGACTCGATGCCGATGATCTTGCCCTTGAACTTCTTGCCCTGGCCCTTGAGGTCCGCCAGGGACTTGACGCCCTTGACGTAGGACGGCACGGACAGCTCCAGCGAGGTGGGTCCGTACCAGGAGCCGAGCTTCTCCATTCTGGAGCCGTACTTGTCCCAGTACTGCTGGTGCGTGGTGGGCAGCCAGCCGTCCGTCTGGAAGTCGGTCTGTCCCTGGGCGAGTGAGGTGTAGAGCGGGCCGGCGTCGAGCTGCTTGAGGTCGGGCTGGTAGCCGCGCTGCTCCAGGGCCTCCTTCCACAGGTAGGAGGTGGCGATGCCCTCGTCCCAGGGGATGTAGCCCATCTTGAGCTGCTTGCCCTTGCCGACGTTCGTTCCGCCCCCGGCCTGCGCGCCGGACCCTGAGCTCGCCATGTTCAGTCCGCCGGCGGCCAGGGCCAGCACCAGCACTCCGGAGAGGGCGACGGCCGTGCCGGGCTTGTAGCGGACGAACCGCATCCGGCCGAGCATGGCGGTGGTCTTCGCGGCGGCGCGGCGGCCGAGCGGCGAGACCCGTACGTTGAGGGCGCCGGTCATCCGGTCCAGATACATGGCGAGGATGACGACGGCGATGCCGGACTCGACACCGAGGCCGATCTGGACCTGGGTGACAGCGGCGTAGACGCGCTCGCCGAGGCCCGGGGCACCGGCCATACCGGCGATGACGACCATCGACAGCGCGAGCATGATGACCTGGTTGACACCGGCCATGATCGTCGGCAGCGCCAGCGGGAACTGCACCCGCCTCAGCGTCTGCCCGGGGCTGGTGCCGAACGCGTCGGCGGCCTCCACCAGTTCGCTGTCGACCTGCCGGATGCCCAGTTCGGTCATCCGGACGCCGGGCGGCATCGAGAAGATGATCGTCGCCAGCAGGCCGGGGGTGGTGCCGACGGAGAAGAACATCACGCCGGGGATGAGGTAGACGAACGCCGGCATCGTCTGCATCACATCGAGCACCGGGCGCACCGCGGCGCTGACGGTCTTCGTACGGGCCGCCCAGATACCGGTCGGCACGGCGAAGAGGATGGTGATGACAGCGGCGGCCAGGACGAGCGAGAGCGTGGACATCGCCTCGCCCCACAGCCCGAAGGAGTCGATCAGCACGAAGCCGCCGAAGGCGACGACGCCCGCCAGGATGCCGCGCAGCCAGAACGCGATGACGGCGAAGATACCGGCCAGCAGCAGCGGCTCGGCACCGCCCAGGACCAGGTTGATCCCGTCGTAGAGCCCGGTCAGCACCGTGTTGATGACGTCGAACAGCCAGCCCAGGTGCGTCTGGAGCCAGTTGACAGCTCTCTCGACCCAGTTGCCGGGGTGGAACTCAGGCACGGGTGCTCACCCCGCTCCTGTCGCCGCCCCGCACGGACGGCTGCACCCGGGGCTCCTCGGCCAGCGCGGCGAGCAGCCGCTCCCGGTCGACGACGCCCACCGGGGTGCCCGACCCGTCCGTGACGGCCAGTGGGCGCTCGCTGGTGGAGAACGGGGTGAACAGCTCGGCGAGCGGGGTCTCGGTGGTGACGGTGACGGCGTGCTCCGGGGCGCCGTCGGCGGCGGCAGCCGCGCCGGTCTTCGTTTCCCTCATGATGGCGCCCGCTGTCAGCACCCGGGAGCGGTCCACGTCCTGGATGAAGGAGGCGACGTAGTCGGTGGCGGGCCGCACCAGGATGTCCTCTGCGGTGCCGATCTGCACGATCCGGCCGTCCCGCATCACGGCGATACGGTCGCCGAGGCGCATGGCCTCGTTCAGATCGTGGGTGATGAAGACGATGGTCTTGCGCAGGGACCGCTGCAACTGCAGCAGCTGGTCCTGCATGTCACGGCGGATCAGCGGGTCCAGGGCGCTGAAGGACTCGTCCATCAGCAGCAGATCGGCGTCGGTGGCCAGCGCGCGGGCCAGCCCCACGCGTTGCTGCATGCCGCCGGACAGTTCATCGGGCCAGGACCTCTCCCAGCCCTGGAGACCGGCCAGTTCCAGTGCCTCGGTGGCGCGCCGCTCGCGCTCCTCGCGGGGGACGCCCTGCACCTCCAGGCCGTAGGCGGCGTTCTCCAGCACGCTGCGGTGCGGGAAGAGCGCGAAGTGCTGGAAGACCATGCTGATCTTGTTGGCGCGCACCTGTCGCAGCTCGCGGGGGCGGAGCGCGGTCAGGTCCTCACCGTCGAACAGGACCCGTCCCGAGGTGGGTTCGAGGAGGCCGTTGAGCATCCGCAGCAGCGTGGACTTGCCGGAACCCGAGAGGCCCATGACGACGAATATCTGCCCTTCCTCCACCTCGAAGGAGGCGTCGATCACGGCCGCCGTCGTGCCCTGGGCCCGCAGTTCATCGCGGTTCGTACCGGCTTCCAGCTGGGCTATCGCCTGGTCCGCTCGTCTCCCGAACACCTTGTACAGGTGCTCGGCTCTCAGCCTGGACACATTCACCTCTCGACATCGACAACAGGAACCCGGCATCCCCTCCCTCGCTGTTGAGCGACGAAAGCGTCGCAATCAGCGCATACCAGAAAGATGGATCTTACATGAATGCTTTTTCGTACCGGCCCCGCCCCCAGCTCGCGACGCCAAACCGGGAGCGACGCGCTCCATGCCCGTCAAAAACACCCAACCGTCATCCAACCGGACACCGAACCGGCACCGACCGGGACCGGGCGACCACAAGACGTGCCGTGTCAGTCCGGTACGGCATCATCGGTTCGTGACCATCACCACAGCCAACGCAGCGAACACAGCGCACGCCCGGGGCGGCCACCGGCTGATGCTCCTGGACACCGCCTCGCTCTACTTCCGCGCCTACTTCGGCGTCCCGGACACCGTCCGCGCCCCGGACGGAACCCCCGTCAACGCGGTGCGCGGGCTGCTCGACTTCATCGCCCGGCTGGTCCAGGACCACCGCCCCGCAGCGCTTGCCGCCTGCATGGACGCCGACTGGCGCCCGCAGTGGCGGGTGGAGCTGATCCCCTCCTACAAGGCGCACCGCGTCGCCGAGGAGATCCCGGCCGGCCCGGACGAGGAGGAGATCCCCGACACCCTGGGCCCGCAGGTCCCGGTGATCGAGCAGGTGCTGGACGCGATCGGGCTGGCCCGGCTGGGCGCCGAGGGGTACGAGGCGGACGACGTGATCGGCACCCTCGCCACCCGCGCCGCCGGACCGGTCGACGTCGTCACGGGCGACCGCGATCTGTTCCAGCTGATCGACGACGAGCGCGGGGTGCGGGTGCTCTACCCCGTCAAGGGCGTCGGCAGCCTGGACATGTACGACGGTGCTGCGCTGCGTGCCAAGTACGGCGTCGACGGCGCCGGGTACGCGGATCTGGCCGTCCTGCGCGGCGACCCCAGTGACGGGCTGCCCGGGGTGCGCGGCATCGGCGAGAAGACGGCCGCCAAGCTGCTGGCGCAGTACGGCGATCTGGCCGGAATCCGCGCCGCGGCGGCCGACCCGGTCTCCCGGCTCACGCCGGCGCAGCGTACGAAGTTCAAGGAGGCCGCCGCCTATCTGGACGTCGCGCCGACGGTGGTGCGGGTGGCCCGGGACGTCTCCCTCCCGGACGTCGACCTCACGCTGCCGCGCACCCCGCGCGACCCCGAGCTGCTGGAAGAGCTGGCCGAACGCTGGGGGCTGGGCGGATCGCTGCGGCGGCTGCTGGAGGCCCTTGCCGGCTGACGCGGGGAGCGTGGGGACCGGCGGGCGACGGGCGCATCGGCGGGCCGACGGGGGCACCGGCGGGCTGATCTTCCCTGGCCGCCGGTCTGCTAGCTTAGGTATACCTAAGTTGCCCCGTGTCCAGGGAGGCCTCGTGCCAGAACGCCCGGCCCGTCCAGCCCGCAACAAGCCGCAGCTCCACCAGGCGCGCGTGGTCCGCACCGAGCAGCTGACGCCCCACATGGTGCGCGTCGTCCTCGGCGGCGAGTCCCTGGCGGGTTTCCCGGCCGGTGAGTACACCGACCACTACGTCAAGCTGCTGTTCCCGGCCTCCGGCGTCAGCTACCCGGAGCCGTTCGACATCGCACAGATCCGCGCCGAGCTGCCGCGCTCGCAGTGGCCCTCGATGCGTACCTACACCGTGCGCGCCTGGGACCCGGCCGCACTGGAGCTGACCATCGACTTCGTCGTCCACGGCGACGAGGGGCTGGCCGGACCGTGGGCCCGCTCCGCCGCCGTCGGCGAAGAGGTCCGGTTCCTCGGCCCGGGCGGCGCCTATGCGCCCAGCCCGGAGGCCGACTGGCATCTGCTGGCCGGCGACGAGAGCGCGCTTCCCGCCATCGCGGCCTCGCTGGCCCGGATGCCCGCCGGTGCCCCCGTACGGGCGCTCATCGAGGTCGCGGGACCGGAGGAGGAGCAGCCGCTGGACGCGCCGCTCGGTGCCCAGGTGCGCTGGCTGCACCGAGGTGCGGCGCCCGTGGGCGAACGCCTCGTCGCGGCCGTCCGCGAACTGGAGTTCCCGCCGGGGCGGGTGCACGCCTTCGTCCACGGCGAGGCCGGCTTCGTCAAGGAGCTCCGCGGCCACCTGCGGCTGGAGCGGGGCATCGAACGCGACCAGCTGTCCATCTCCGGCTACTGGCGGCTCGGCTCGGACGAGGACGGCTGGCAGGCGTCGAAGAAGGAGTGGAACGAGCGCGTCGAGGCGGAGCAGGAGCGCCAGCCCGCCGCGTAAGAAGGCCTCCTGCCCCTCCCCCGGGTCCGTGCCGGTGCACGTCCGGCTCCGTCCGGGGGAGCAGCAGGAGCGGGAGTCAGCGCGGCTCCAACGGCCCCGGCGGGCAGTGCCGGGGCCCCGTCACGGGGTTGCACCGTACGGCGCGGTCCCTGTCCCCCGGCAGCTCGGCGACGTAGTCGGAGCCGTACCGGGCCGCCATTCCCGGCACCGGGAAGTCGGTGCTCACCATCTGCGCCCCGGACGAGAGCGCGTCCCGCAGCATCCCGGTGTCCCCGCTCCGCGCCTGGTCCAGCGGTACGTCGGACCGGGTACGGACGAAGAACCCACGTCGCACCAGGTCCTGGATGACGGCCTTGTTGGCCCCCGTCGGGTCGTTCACCTTCATGAACGCCGCGTCAGGGCGGCCCCGTTCGGAGTCGGTGAACAGCACGCGGCCCTGCAGGCTCTCGCGCCCTCCGGCGCGGTAGGCGTCCTGGATCTCCTTGCCGTCGTTGTCCATGAGGAACATGACCTGCCCGCGGGTGTCCCGCACCTTGGGCCACCCGTGCCGCAGTACGGACTGCTCCAGCGTCCGGCCGGGGCGCCGGATGTCGTCAGGCGTGACCGTCTCGTCGTCGGGGAAGACGGACCGGATCTCCTTGTCCAGGGCGTCGAGCATCGCCGTGTCCCACGGTGGGCTCTTGGCGCCGCCCTGCTCCTCCAGCCGCGGATCGGTCTTCTTCAGCTCCAGCAGGATCGGTACGGCCACATGTCCCGGCCGGCTGTCGGACCACTTCTTGACCTGGCGCAGACAGCCGCGCAGGGTCACACAGCTCGACCGGTAGTCGAAGTCCGCCCAGTGCAGCACCTTGAAGCCGGGCTTCTTCAGCTCCGGGTCGTCGAGCGGGGGCAGCCCGGCGCGTTTGCGGAGCAGCGGGTCGGCGTAGAGGCCGCCTTCCGGGTCGGGGAAGACGTCGAGCTCGATACCCCGCGCCCGCTGGCGTTCGAACTGTACGGGGAGCGTGGAGTGACTGTAGAGCAGCGTCTGCCAGTTGGGGTCGTACTGGGACATCAGATTCTGCTCGGCGAGCGAGGTGGTCTCGCGGTGGTAGCTGTTGTGCGTGGCCATCGACTGGAGCTGGGTCAGCCGCAGGTTCCCGGCCGGATCGCCGCTCCGGTGCCGTCCCGCGGCGGTGTCCGGCTGGGCGGCGGCCGTGGACGACAGCGCCGCGACCGCGGCAACAGCGGTCACGGCGCAGGCCCAACGGCGGATCAGGGATCTGGCTCTGCTGGTGCTGCTCATTCGCACATGGCCCCCTGTCGAGTACGGGATGCGCGCGGGTCGCGCACGTCACACGGGACACTGCCGGACCCGTACGGCCTCCCGGTTCCCGGCAGTTGACACCCGCTCGAACATCCCGCCCCGAACGACGCCCGTCAACACCGCCCCCGCGCCCGGCCGCCTGCGCGAACCGACCGGAAGCCAGGGCCTATTGGAGTGGGGGAATGGCCAGTGCGGCCAGCTACCGTGACGACCATGGTGAAGAAGAGCTTCTACGACCTGGCCTTCGGCGTCGCCCCGGGCGGTGCTCGCAAGGACGCGCACCACATCCTGGGCAGCCTCGACGAGGTGAAGGCCGGGCTGGCCGACGAGCTCGCCGAGGAGATCAATCTCTATTTGCTGTGCTCGTACGGGGCCGACTTGTCGCTGCATGTGTATCAGCAGGAGGAGTTGACACAGTCGCTGGACCTGCACCCCTTCGTGACGATTTCCATAGACGGCTATCCGGACATCACCTTCAAGGGCCCCCGGGAGCCGGTGGGCTACGACTTCCGTGCGGAGGACGGGGCGGACGATGAGGAGGGTCTCTCCTTCAAGATGTTCTGCGGCAGCCTCGGGGACGCGGTCCGTGCCGAGGTGGACTGGAGCCGTATAGAAGTGCCGCCGCTGACCGGCGAGATCCTGGCCGAGGACGACGAAGACGACACTGTCGAGCTGGCTGACGGAAACCTCGCGTCATACGGCTACCAGGACTTCGAGGAGTGACCGAGCCGGCCCTTGGTGATCCGGGCGGGAGTGATCCCGGTGGGGGTGATCCGGTGGGGCCGCACAACGCGGTCACTGTCACCCCGGCCTGCCAGACTGCGCGGCATGGCTGACGTATACGAGCTGCTCATCAACGCGGATCTTCCCGACGACCTCTCGGATGCCGAGCTGACTGAGCTGCGCTGGCACCTGGGGCTGGGACCGGAGCCGCCGGAGTGCACCATCGTGACGGATTTCCCCATGGATTTCGTCGACGACGACGGCGACCTCGCCGACTACGCACCGGGAGCGGAAGGCACTTGGGAGGAGACCAGGCGCCCGGCACTGGCAGGGCGAGGGGCAGCCGGCCGGATCGGCGGGGTGCTCTTCTCGGATCTGCGGCGCCGCGAGCGCGACAGGCCCCGCCCCGGCTGGGCGCTGACGAGCCGTCAGGAAGTGCACCCGGATGACTTCCAAGGGCCGGAACAGTGCATCAGCTGGCTGACCCGGCGGGTGCTCGACCCGCAGTTCGATCTTGATGTCCATCTGCGCTTCTACGAGGACACCTTCCTCGAACCAGCCTTTCTCGACGGCGGACAGCTCGCGCGCCGGAAGACCTGCATCCACCCGCCCTCGCCCCAGTTGCTGCGCCTCATGGCAGACGACAAGCACCGCGAGGCAGTCGTCCAGGCCCGTAAGGACACCGGCCTGAGCCTGCCCGAGGCCCGGCGCTACGTCGACGCACTGCAAGGCGGCCGCGTCATCATGCGCGCGTGAGAAGCCGGTTCTCGTACCGGGACCCACCTGGCTCCGGCCATGGTCGGGCGGACGATCCGGCCATGGTCAGCGCACTGCCCCGCGGCCAGCCGAACCCGCTGCTCTCGCAGTACGGCCACGATGCGCGTCCGCCACCTCGGGGACCACGTAGGCGCCGAAGTCACCGCCCTGGACGCCGTAGCGGTCGTATCCGAGCCGCCGCATCAGCTCGGCGGACATCCGGCCCACCCGTGCCGCGTCCCAGCCCGTGCCGCGCGGCGGCGCGGAGAAGGCGAAACGGGCAGCGAAGGCACCACGACGTGCAACGCCTGCCCGGGGCGGACGACTTCCGTCCGCAAGGGCCCGCAGGTGCGCCACACCCACAGGCACGCCACCACAGCGCCCGGCTCTCACCCCACGCTTGAGTACGCGACCACTCCGCGCAGCATGCCGTCGATCGCCCGGCGGGCATTCCTGGGCACCGTGCCGCCGTCCGGCGCGGCCGCGGCCAACTGGCCGAGGACGTCGATGACCTGCTTGCACCAGCGCACGAAATCACCGGCGGGCATATCGGCCTCGCGCAGCACATCGTCGAGCCCGTGGCCGTCCGCCCAGCGGTAGGCGGCCCAGGCGAAGCCCAGATCGGGCTCGCGCTGGCCGACACCCTCGGTCGCGGTGATGCGGTGCTCCTCCTCCAGCGCGTCCAGCCGCCCCCAGATCCGCACCATCTCGCCGAGCGCGGCCCGCGCCCGGCCGCCGGGCAGCTTGGGGGGCAGCGCGTCGTCGTTGCTGCGGGCCTCGAACACCAGCGCGGAGACGCAGGCGGCCAGCTCGGCAGGCGGCAGGCCCTCCCATACGCCCTCGCGCAGACACTCCGAGGCGAGCAGATCCAGCTCTCCGTAGAGCCTGGCCAGCACCCGGCCATCGTCGGTGACATGGTCGCCCGACAGGTAGCCGAGCTCCGAGAGCAGCGCGTACACCCGGTCGAAGGTGCGCGCGATGGTGTTCGTACGACCCTCGATACGCCGCTCCAGCTGGCGGGTGTCGCGCTTGAGCCGGTGGTAGCGCTCGGCCCAGCGGGCGTGGTCCTCGCGCTCGTCGCAGCCGTGACAAGGGTGCTGCCGGATGGCCCGGCGCAGCCGCTCGATCTCGGGATCGTCGGCGGCAGCGGAGCGCTGTCTGCGGTGCCGCTCGGGTACGAAGTGGCCCGCCTTGCTGCGCAGCGCCGAGGCCAGATCGCGGCGGGACTGCGGGCTGCGTGCGTTGAACGACTTGGGGATCCGCATCCGCTCCAGCGGCTCGACCGGCACCGGGAAGTCGATCGGGCCCAGCCGCTTGACCTGCCGCTGCGCCGTGAGCACCAGTGGGCGCGGACCCTCGTGACCGGTCGTGCCGTCGTATCCCCTGCGCGGCCCGGATCCGCGTCCGCCGCTCACGCCGGGGTCCAGCACCAGGGCGAGACCGGCGTACTTGCCGGTGGGCACGTGGATGACATCGCCGGGCTTGAGCCTCTCCAGCGCTTCCGCCGCCTGCGCCCGGCGCTGGTTGGCGCCCTGCTTGGCCAGCTCGGTCTCGCGCTCCTTGAGCTCCCTGCGCAGCCGCGCGTACTCCTCGAAGTCGCCCAGGTGGCAGGTCATGGAGGCCTGGTAGCCCGCCATGCCCTCTTCGTTCCGCTGCACCTGCCGGGAGATGCCGACCACCGAGCGGTCGGCCTGGAACTGCGCGAACGACGTCTCCAGCAGCTCCCGCGAGCGGTGCCGCCCGAACTGCGAGACGAGATTGACCGCCATGTTGTACGACGGCTTGAACGACGAGCGCAGCGGATACGTACGCGCACCGGCCAGCCCCGCGAGCGCGCCCGGGTCCATACCGCGCTGCCACAGCACCACGGCGTGTCCCTCGATGTCGATGCCGCGCCGCCCCGCGCGCCCGGTGAGCTGCGTGAACTCACCCGGAGTGATGTCGGCGTGCTGCTCGCCGTTCCACTTGACCAGCTTCTCCAGCACCACCGAGCGGGCCGGCATGTTGATGCCCAGGGCCAGCGTCTCGGTGGCGAAGACGGCCTTGACCAGGCCCCGGACGAACAGCTCCTCGACCACCTCCTTGAAGGTGGGCAGCATGCCGGCGTGGTGCGCTGCGATGCCCCGCTCCAGGCCCTCCAGCCACTCGAAGTAGCCGAGGACGTGCAGGTCCTTGTCGGGGATGTCGGCGGTGCGCTCCTCGACGAGCTCGCGAACCCGGGCCCGGGCCGCGTTGTCGTTGAGCCGCAGCCCCGAGTAGAGGCACTGCTGGACGGCGGCCTCGCAGCCCGCGCGGCTGAAGATGAACGTGATGGCCGGAAGCAGCCCTTCCGAGTCCAGCCGGTCGATCACCTCGGGGCGGCTGGGCGTCCAGATCCGGGCGCGCTGCCGTCGCTCCCGCTCGCGGTCGGCCTCCCGCTGGGGGCGGCCTCTGCGCCGGTCGCGCCCGTTGCCCACCCGGCTGTTCTCCATCCGGGCCATCCGCACCAGATCGGGGTTGACCTCGCGCTTCTCGCCGGACTCCTCGAACAGGTCGTACATCCGGCGGCCCGCCAGCACGTGCTGCCACAGCGGCACCGGGCGATCCTCGGAGACGATCACCTGGGTGTCGCCACGCACGGTGTCCAGCCAGTCGCCGAACTCCTCCGCGTTGGAGACCGTGGCCGACAGCGAGACGATGGTGACCGACTCGGGAAGGTGGATGATCACCTCTTCCCAGACGGCTCCGCGGAACCGGTCCGAGAGGTAGTGCACCTCGTCCATGACGACGTAGCCCAGGCCCAGCAGGGACTTCGAGCCCGCGTAGAGCATGTTCCGCAGCACCTCGGTCGTCATCACGACGATGGGCGCCTCGGAGTTGACGCTGTTGTCACCGGTCAGCAGCCCGACCTTGGCCGGTCCGTACCGCTTGACCAGATCGCTGAACTTCTGGTTCGACAGCGCCTTGATGGGGGTCGTGTAGAAGCACTTGCGGCCCTGTGTGAGGGCCAGGTGGACGGCGAACTCGCCCACGATGGTCTTGCCTGAGCCGGTCGGCGCCGCGACCAGCACACCCTTTCCTGCTTCGAGGGCTTCGCACGCCTCGATCTGGAAGGGATCCAGCTCGAAGTCGTACAGGTCACGGAAGGGCGCGAGAGCGGTGGCCTGCTCGGCGGCACGCTTGCGCGCCGCCGAGTACCGCTCCGCGGGGGACAGATCCTCGGTCATCGTGTCTACGAGCCTACCGGCCACCTCTGACAGAACTCACGATCTTTACCGGCGCCTGAAGCGAATCCCGTGGTCAGCGAGGTGCTGACTGCTCGGATGCGGACGGTGACCGCCCGGCGGGAAGCGCGGCTCAGGTGGCGTCGTCGTATCCGTCGGGCCGCTGCGGGCCGCTCGCACCGCCGCCGCCCTGCGCGTCGGCCTCGCCATCGGGGCGCTGGGCGGGCAGGGACTCGGTGGCGCCCACGGCCTCGGGCGTGTGCTCCAGCGGGGACGCCTCGTCGTCGTCCAGCCCGGCGTACGGGTCCTCGCGGCTGCGGCGGCGGTCGTTGAACAGGCAGATGCCGACGGCGGCGAAGTACAGCAGCACGATCGGCGCCGCCAGCGCGATCATCGTCAGCGGGTCACCCGTGGGGGTCGCGACGGCTGCGAAGACGGTGATGCCGATGACCATCCCCCGCCACCAGCCCAGCAGCCGCTTGCCGGTCAGCACCCCGCCGAAGTTGAGCAGGATGAGCAGCAGCGGCAGCTCGAAGGCGAGGCCGAAGACGATGACCAGCCGGGTGACGATGTCGAGGAAGTCGTCCAGCGGAATCAGGTTGCCCGCGCCGTCGGGGCTGAAGTCCAGCAGCGTCTTGGCTGCCTTCGGCAGGATCAGATAGGCCAGGAAGGCACCCGCCAGGAACAGCGGCACGCCGGCGCCGACGAAGGAACGCGCGTACCGCTTCTCGTGCTTGTGCAGGCCGGGGGCGAGGAAGCCCCACAGTTGGTACAGCCAGACCGGGGAGGCGATCACGACACCGGTGGTCAGCGCCACCTTCAGCATGATCGTGAACGGGGCGATCAGCCCGTTGATGGTGATCTCGGCGCAGGTCTCGCCATCTTTCGCGGCCTCGCCGAAGCCCTTGGAGCAGCCGACCGACTCCCGCACCGGGTGCATCAGGAAGTCGGCGATCTCCTTGTAGTAGACCATCGCCACGATGGTGACGACGAGGATCGCCAGCACCGACTTCATCAAGCGGTTGCGCAACTCCCGCAGGTGGTCCGCAAGAGGCATCCGCCCCTCGGGGTCCTTCTCCTGTTTACCCTGCTTCCGGGCGGACTTGAGCAACCCTCGTCCTCAGTCTCGAAGTGTCGGATACGGCTTGCTCCGCCACCCCGCGGCCGATGCCACGGAGCGGACGGCGGGCACGGCCGGCACTGTGGCCGGACCGTCGCTCAGCTCTGCTTCGGCTGGTCCGCCGGCTCGGTGACGGGACGCGACGTCGAGACGTCACCGGGAGCGGCCTGGATGGTCTTCGGCGCCGACTGCTGCGCCTCACCCGACTTGTCCGCTTCGGCGTCGGAGGCGCCTTCCTTCTTCATCTGCTTGGCTTCGCTCTTGAGGATGCGGGCCGACTTGCCCAGCGAACGCGCCATGTCCGGAAGCTTCTTGGCGCCGAACAGCAGCAGGATGACGAGGAGAATCAGAACGATCTCCATGGGCCTCAAACCTAGGGGCATGTTGCCACTACCTTCTCGCCGGGGCGGCGTGTTCCGTGCCTGCCGGATGAATCGGACTGGCTTCATCGTGCTGACGTGCCGGCATCGATCGTAACCCTGTGGAGTGAACACCAGGCAATCCCTGTGCATCCCCCCGGTGGCACACTCCAGCGCCCGTCGACGCGGCACCTTGCAGCCTACCGCTCCCCGATCCAGGGCTGGAGACCGGCCATGGGTCGGTTATGTCTCGTTCGAGCCTTGCGTTCCGCCGGGCCCCGCCCCTCGGCCGGTCCGCGTGGCCAGCGGCGTCGCCGCCCGTTCCAGGTTCTCGGCGGCCCGGGTGATCCGCTCGGAGCTGTCGCCGACCGCCCGCGAGAAGCGCCGGACCTCCAGCCCCACCCGTACGGCGAGCACTCCGAGCACGGCGATCCCGCAGAACGCGAGCGCCAGAAAGAACATCGGCCAGAGCATGAGGTGCAGCCTAGTGCCTGGCGGTGACGGCTCCCTGCCGTCCTCCCCCTATACGACCTGCTCGCCGTACGCCGCCAGTGCCTTCCGCGCCGCGTCCCGTGCGCTCTGGGCGAGCTCCTCCGGCGCCGTGATACGGCCATCAGGGCCCAGCCGGAGCGCCAGCCGCCGCAGCGAAGCGGGATCGGGCGTACGCAGCGTGATGCGCAGCCCACCGTCGGGCAGCTCCTCGGCGCTGTCGTGCGGGTAGTACTCGGCGACCCAGCGCCCACCCGGAGCGACCTCGACGACGACCTCCGGATCGGTGGCCGCGGGCTGCACCAGCCCGGCGCTCAGATCGCGCGGCTCTATCGGCGGCGGGTCGGAGCGCTCGTCCAGCAGCTTGATCTCGGCCACCCGGTCCAGCCGGAAGGTGCGCCGCGCCTCCGAGAGCCGGCACCACGCCTCGACGTAGGTGTGTCCGACGGCGAACAGCCGGATCGGGTCCACCTCGCGCTCGGTGAGCTCGTCCCGTGCGGGCGAGTAGTAGCGGATCCACAGCCGACGGCGCTCGGCGATGGCGCGGTCGACGTCGGCGAAGACGCCGCCCTCGGATTCGAAGGTGACCGACAGCCGCGAGCTGGCGCCCGCGCTCTCGCCGGCGGCCGTCTCCAGCTTGGCCGTGGCCCGCTGCAGCGCGTCCCGGTCGCTCTCCCGCAGCCCCGGCAGGGTGGCCACGGCGCGGGCCGCGACCAGCAGCGCCGTCGCCTCGTCAGCGGCCAGCCGCAGCGGCTGCGCCGTATCGCTGCCCAGTGCCTCGGCGTTCCGCCACCAGATGCGCTCCCCGTCGGTGTCGATCTCCAGCAGATCGCCCCCGCGGAAGCTGGTGCCGCACATCGGCAGCACATTCAGATCGGAGATCAGCTCGTCGTCGGAGATCCCGAAGGCGCGCGCGACCTCCTCGACCCGGGCTCCCGGCCGGTCCTTGAGATAGGTGACCAGCGAGAGCATCCTGCGGGTCTGGTCGATGGCGTTCACCGCCATGTGCCGCTCCTCCCTCAGCCCTTTGCCACGGCGCGCAGCCGGTCGATCACGTCGGCGCGCAGCTCGGCGGGCTCCAGTACGACGACGTCCGGACCGAACTCCACCAGCCAGGCGTCCAGGCCGTGTCCGTACGGGATCTCCAACTCGTCCCACCCGTCGTCGAGTTCCCGGGTGTGCAGGGCCCGCGCCCGCAGCGGGTAGCCCGCGCCGGCGCGCAGCCTGATCCGCGCCGTGCTGGTGGCGCCCTCCCCCGCCCAGCGCTCCACGGTCTCGCGCACCGTCACCTGATCGGGTACCGGCGCGGTGAAGGCGGCGGCGCGGGAGCGGACCGGACCGGTGATCCGCGAAAGCCGGAAGACCCGCTCGGCCTGCCGCTCCCGGTCCCAGCCCGCCAGGTACCAGTGCCCGCGCCAGCACTCCAGCGTCCACGGCTCGACATGGCGCCGCTCGGGCCGGGCCGCGTTGGACTTGCGGTAGTCGAAGACGACGGGGCGGCGGTCGCGGCAGGCCAGCATCAGCGGCTCGAACGCGGCCTCGCGCGCCGGAATATGCGGCTCCAGCGTGCTGAGCTGCCGCTCTCCGCCCTGTTCCGGAATGGTGCCGGGCGGCATACCGCCGGCGGCGTGCAGCTTCTGCAAGGCGCCGCTGGCCGCCGCGGCGAGCCGGGCCTGCTGCCAGACACGGGCCGCGAGCCCGAGCGCGGTGGCCTCCGCCGCGTCCAGAGTGATGGGCGGCAGCCGGTTGCTGTCCCGGCGGGCGACGTAGCCGGTCTCCCCGTCGAGGTTGTCGACAGTGTCGATGACGAGCCCCAGCTCGCGCAGGTCGTCCTTGTCGCGCTCGAACATCCGGCTGAAGGACTCCTCGGACCCCGTGGCCCCGTCCCCGGTGCCGGAGGCCGCACCTGCCTCCCCCGAGCCGAACGCCACAGCCTCTCCCGGCCCGTAGGCCTCGACGTACGCCTCGATCGACGCGCGCAGCTCACGCTTGGTGA
The DNA here is from genome assembly GCF_050936705.1 of Streptomyces sp. CA-250714. Lineage (NCBI taxonomy): Bacteria > Bacillati > Actinomycetota > Actinomycetes > Kitasatosporales > Streptomycetaceae > Streptomyces > Streptomyces sp. CA-250714. Next base: position 1,170,874 of record NZ_JBNJMI010000002.1, read on the forward strand.
GCGGGCGGCGGGCCCCCAGCAGGCACAGCGCCAGATTCATCAGCCGCTCGGCCTTGGCAATCGCCATGGGTTCCCTCGTGCCCTCTCTCATGCTGTTCTGGGCCCTCGACCGTACCGCCAGCGCGGCGGGAGGCAAAAGCCGGGAGCCCCGCGGTCGGCGGGGCTCCCGTCGGGTGTGATATCGGCCGTCAGACCGAGACGAGGTCGCAGACGAAGATCAGCGTCTCGTTGGGCTTGATCCGCCCGCCGCCCGCGCCGCGCTCGCCGTAGGCGAGGTGCGGCGGGATGGTCAGCCGGCGGCGGCCGCCGACCTTCATGCCCTGAACGCCCTTGTCCCAGCCCTCGATGACCTGGCCGGCGCCCAGCTGGAACTGGAGCGGCTTGCCGCGGTTCCAGCTGGCGTCGAACTCCTCACCCGTGGAGAAGGAGACGCCCACGTAGTGCACGGAGACGTTGTCCCCGGCCTTGGCCTCGGGTCCGTCGCCCTCCCACAGGTCCTGGGTCTCCAGGTCGGACGGCGGCTCGCCCTCGGGGAAGTCGACCTCGGGCTTGTCGATGCTCACGAAATTGCTCCTACGAACGTATCTGCGGGACAACCGCGCCAGTCTGCCACGGAAGTGGTCACTTCACGTCGAGCACGTCCACCGAGAAGACGACTCCGTTCTTGAACTGCTTCTGCTGCTCCTTGGGGAACGTGCTCTGCGGCACCGAGATCACCACACGGCTGCCGGTCCTGACCCCCTTCAGCCCCTCCTTCCAGCCGGGGATCTGGGCGACGGGGATCTCCTGCGGCGCACCGTTCTGGGCCCAGGTGTCGTCCAACTGCTTGCCGCCCTTCCAGGCCTTGGCGGTGAAGTGGGTCAGGATCGTGCTGTTCGCGCCGACCTTCTTCTTGCCGTCGCCCTGGACGATGGTCTCGCTGATCAGCCGGCCGGGCGCCGTCTCCTTGCCCTTGGGCAGCTGGATCGTCGGCGCCTTGTTCTTCTCAACCTTGGTGCTCACCTTGGGAAGCTGCGCGTTCTGCGGCTTGTTCACCGGCTTGCCGTCGATCTGGCTCGGGGCGATCTTCTCCAGGTCGACGACGAAGACCAGCGTGGAGTCGCCGGGGATCGTCGGCGGCTGGCCCTTCTTGCCGTATCCCTTGTCCGGCGGTGCGACGATCTCGACGCGGCTGCCGGTCTTCTTGCCGACGAGCGCCTCGTCCCAGCCCTTGATGACCTTTCCGGTACCGATCTGGAAGGTGGCGGGCATCTGGCGCTTCCAGCTGCTGTCGAACTCCTTGCCGTTCCACAACTGGCCCACGTACTGCGCGCTGACCGCGTCGCCCTTGCGCACCTTCTGTCCGTCGCCGCTCCTGAGCACCTTCGTCTTGAGCTCGTCGGGCGGGTCGCCCTCGCCCTTGTCGATCTGGGGCTTCTTGCCCCAGGGGCCGCTCACCGCCGGGGTGCCGCCCTTCGCATCGGACGAGCCGTCGTCACTGCCGCAGGCCGCCGCCGCGACGGCCAGCAACGGAACAGCGAGAAGGGCGGCGAAGCGCGTACGCGTCCTGGGCGGGGTCCGGAAGGCTCGGGTGTTACGGGGGGTCGAGCCCCCGGAGAAATACAACATGTGTCCCACTCGCGGGTTAAGTGACGTTCGTGCGGTCCTGACAGCCTACGACCCAGCAACGAGGCGGCTGCCGCCCACGACACGGCGCCACCGGACACCGGTCAACCCACGCTGACGCACACGCGAAGGGCGGTCCCGGAAGCCCGGAACCGCCCTCGCTTCAGCCTTCGGACGCCGCGTCAGCTCATCGGCCGGACGCCGTCGTCGGTCACATCCCCGCGATGAGTTTCTCCACCCGCTCGTCCACCGACCGGAACGGGTCCTTGCACAGCACGGTGCGCTGCGCCTGGTCGTTCAGCTTCAGATGCACCCAGTCGACGGTGAAGTCCCGGCGCTGCTCCTGGGCCCTGCGGATGAAGTCGCCGCGCAGCCGGGCCCGGGTCGTCTGCGGCGGCACCGACTTGCCCTCGAAGATCTTGACGTCGTTGCAGATACGGGCCGCCTTGCCGCTGCGCTCCAGCAGGTAGTAGAGGCCCCGGCGGCGGTGGATGTCGTGATACGCGAGGTCTATCTGCGCGATCCTCGGGTGCGACATCGTGATGTTGTTCTTCGCCCGGTACCGCTCGATGAGCTGGTACTTCATCACCCAGTCGATCTCGGTGTTGATCTTGTCCAGCTCCTGGGTGCGCACCGCCTCCAGGGCCCGTCCCCACAGCTCCAGCACCTGTTCGACCCGGCCGGTGCGGATGCCGCGCCGGTCGCAGAAGTCCAGCGCCTTGTCGAAGTACTCCTGCTGGACCTCCAGCGCGGACGCCTCCCGGCCGCTGGCCAGCCGCACCTTGCGCTGCCCTGTGATGTCGTGGCTGACCTCACGGATCGCCCGGATCGGGTTCTCCAGCGTCAGATCCCGCATCACCGTGCCGGCCTCGATCATGCGCAGCACCAGGTCGGTGGCGCCGACCTTGAGCAGCATCGTCGTCTCCGACATGTTCGAGTCGCCCACGATGACGTGCAGCCTGCGGTACCGCTCCGCGTCCGCGTGCGGTTCGTCGCGGGTGTTGATGATCGGGCGGGAGCGCGTCGTCGCGGAGCTGACGCCTTCCCAGATGTGCTCGGCACGCTGGCTGACGCAGTAGACGGCGCCGCGCGGGGTCTGCAGCACCTTGCCGGCGCCGCACACCAGCTGCCGCGTCACCAGGAACGGGATGAGTACGTCCGCCAGTCGGGAGAACTCCCCGTGCCGGGCCACCAGATAGTTCTCGTGACACCCGTAGGAGTTGCCTGCCGAGTCGGTGTTGTTCTTGAAGAGATAGACGTCGCCTGCGATGCCCTCCTCGTGCAGACGGCGTTCGGCGTCGACCAGGAGGCCCTCGAGAATGCGCTCACCCGACTTGTCGTGGGTGACCAGCTCGGTCACGCTGTCGCACTCCGGAGTGGCGTACTCCGGGTGCGAGCCCACGTCCAGATAGAGGCGCGCGCCGTTCCGCAGAAACACATTGCTGCTGCGGCCCCATGACACAACACGGCGGAAGAGGTACCGCGCCACCTCGTCGGGGGACAGCCGGCGCTGGCCCCGGAACGTACACGTGACGCCGTACTCGTTCTCCAGCCCGAAGATTCGGCGGTCCATGCCTGAACATTACGCCTACGTGGAGGATCTGAAACCGGGTTCGGGAGAGCCATTCCGATCAGTTTCCGCACCTGGCAGGCGCCCCTGACGTCCGGTTCCGGTGTGCGGAGGGCCCGGCTGCGGCTCGCTGTCGGCGCCCGTGGAGGGCGTCGCGGCGGCCACCGGTCCGGCGACGGGCGCCGCCGAGGGCACCGGTGAGCCCGCCACCACGGCGCCCGGCGCGGAGCCGTCCGGGAGCGCCAGGAAGCGCCGCGCCGCCACGATGACGACCAGCGCCGCCAGCCCGCCGGCCCCGGCCAGGCCGAAGCCCGCGCCCGTGCCACCCCACTCGATGACCGAGCCCACCGCGGCCGTACCCACCGCGGCGCCCACCCCGAACGTCGTCACCAGCCAGGAGAACGCCTCCGTCACCGTTCCCGACGGCGCATGCCGGTCGACCACCACGAAGGCGCAGGCCAGCGCCGGGGCCAGGAACAGCCCGGAGAGGCCGCCCAGCACCACCATCACCGGCACCCCGGGCACCAGGGCCAGCGGCAGATTGCCCAGCGCGAACAGCCCCACCAGCACCCGCAGCCGCCCCTCGTGGCTGCCCGGCCAGCTCCGTGCCCCGTAGCCGACCCCGCCCACCAGGGCGCCCGCGCCCTGGGCTGCAAGCAGATAGGTGGAGATCAGCTTGTCGTCGTGGTCACCGGCGTAGGAGACCGCGGCCAGCGCGAAGGTGCCCAGCGCCAGCCCCACGAAGAAGAACGAGCCCAGCAGCACCTTCAGCCCCGGTGAGCGCAGCGCGCCCAGCCAGTGCGGCTTACGGGGCGAGGAGCGCCAGCGGCGGGACGGCGGCGAGACGACGACCGAGAGGGCGCCCAGCACCCCCAGCACGTTGACCACCAGCAGCGCCGCCGCCTCGCTCCACCCGGCGACCAGCACCGTCACCAGCAAGGGTCCCGCCGCGAACATCACCTCCTGGGCGACGGCGTCGAGCGCGTACGCGCTGTGCACCTGCTCCTCGCGCCGCAACACGGTCGGCCACAGCGCCCGCAGCCCGCCCTCCAGCGGCGGGGTGAACAGGCCGAAGACCAGCACACTCAGACAGGCCAGCGGCAGCGAGCCGATCCCCGCCAGCGCCAGGGTGCCCGCGCCCGCTGCCGAGACGACGGCGGCGGGCAGCATCACCCGCGGCTGCCCGAACAGATCCACCAGCCGCCCCAGCATCGGCTGGCCGAACGCGGTGGCGAGGCCGTAGACCGCCGAGAGGGCGCCCGCCAGCGCCATGCTGCCGCCGTCGGCGCGGATGAACAGCGCGATGGCAATTGGCCCCGTGGCATTCGGCAGCCTGCCCACCAGCGTTCCCGCCAGCAGGCGCATCGCGTGTCTGGCCCGCAGCAGCTCGGCGTAGCCCGTCGCCATCCGCCCCACCCCTCTCCCAGTTTTACGTATAACGGCCTCGTCATACGTACCATGCCAGGGCAGCCGCGGTGAAGGAGTTTCCCGTGCCAGGACAGCACGCAGCAGCCGGCGGGGACCGTGGCACCGGAAGCCGGGGCCGCGCCCGGCCCACCGGGCATGACGTGGCCGGAGCGGCGGGCGTCTCCCAGGCCACCGTCTCGCTCGTGCTCGGCGGCAAATGGCAGGGCCGGGTCTCCGCCCGCACCGCCGAGGCCGTCCGCGCCGCGGCCCGCGAGCTCGGCTACCGCCCCAACCTCGCGGCCCGCACCCTGCGCCTCGGCCGCACCCGCACAGCGCTGCTGGTGGTCCCCGTGCTCACCAACGACTTCTTCGCCACCGTCCACCGGGGAGCCGCCGAGGTCGCCGGCGCACACGACTTCGGGATCGTCCTCTACCCCTCACCCGAAGGCATCAACGCGGCTCCCGACCCCTTCGCCTCGGCCCGTACCGCACTCGACGGCGTCATCGCCTCCTCCATGGCCCCCGAGGCGCTCGCGGCGCTGCGCGGCGAAGGACTGCCGCTGGTGATGCTGGACAGCGACGAGGGGGCCTGTGACGCCACCGTCAACGTCGATCTCGCCGACGGCATGCGGCAGGTGGTGGCCCATCTGCGGGAGCTGGGCCACCGCAGGATCGCCCACATCGCGGCCGACGTGGACTCCTGGACCTTCGAGGTACGGGCGCGAGCCCTGCACCAGGAGCTGCGCGCTAGCGGAGCCGCCCTGGTACGCACCGAACGCGCGGCGCTGAGTGTGGCGAGCGGGCTGGAGGCGGCAACCCGGGCCCTCACAGCCGCCGCCGACGATGCGGAAGCCGGGCCGACCGCGCTCGTATGCGACGACGACCTGCTCGCCGTCGGCGCGCTGAAGGCGGCCCGGCGGCTCGGCCTGCGGGTACCGGAGGAGCTGTCCGTGACCGGAGTCGACGATGTCGCTCTCGCCACCGCCGTGGAGCCCGAGTTGACGACCGTACGGTTGCCCGCCGAGCGGGTGGGTGCCGCCGGCATGCGGGCCCTGCTGGCCGTGCTGGACGGCCGGCAGGTGGAGCCTGTGCGGCTGCCGGTGCAGCTGGTCGTACGCGGATCGACCGGCCCCTGCGGAGCGGATTCCGCCGGCTGACGCCGGGACCCCCGCCCCTCGAACTCGGGGACGGGGTCCGTGGTGCTACTTCTCTTCGCCGCCCTCGGTCTCGCCCTCCGTGCTCTCCGGAGCCGGGGTCTCCTCCAGCAGACGGGCCACCTGGCCGCCGGGGACGCGCTTGAACTTGCGCCGCTGGGGGCGCGTCCGGTCGAGCACCGCCACCTCCAACTGCTCGGCGGTCAGTGTGCGTTCACTGCCGTTGCTGTCCCGCTTGAGGGCCTCGACGGCAAGCTTCAGCGCCTCGCCCAGCGACATTCCCTCCCGGTGCCGCTGGTCCATATAGCTGCCGATCTGGTCGGAGTTGCCACCGACGGCGACCGAGCCGTGCTCGTCCACGATCGAGCCGTCGTGCGGCAGCCGGTAGATCTGGTCGTCCTCGGGGGCCGGGCCCACCTCGGCGACGATCAGCTCCACCTCGTAGGGCTTCTCCGCGTTCGCCGAGAAGATCGTGCCCAGCGTCTGGGCGTAGACATTGGCGAGGCCGCGCGCCGTGACGTCCTCGCGGTCGTAGGTGTAGCCGCGCAGGTCGGCGTAGCGGACACCGCCGATGCGCAGATTCTCGAACTCGTTGTACTTGCCGACTGCGGCGAAGGCGATCCGGTCATAGATCTCGCTGACCTTGTGCAGTGCCCGAGAGGGGTTCTCGGCGACGAAAACGATGCCGTCCGCGTACTGCAACACGACCACGCTGCGTCCGCGCGCGATGCCCTTGCGGGCATACTCGGCGCGGTCGGCCATTGCCTGCTGGGGTGACACATAGAACGGCGTCGACACCGGCTATCCGTCCCTTCCTGTCCGAATGAGTGCTCTAGGAGACGGGGGCCTGCGGCCCGTTGGGCAGCTGGAGGCGGCCGTCGTGCACCGTCTGCGCCAGCCCGGAGACCTCCTCCTCTCTCAGCCTGCGGTAACCGTCCTCGGTGATCGCCACGACGACCGGATAGATACGGCGCGTCATATCGGGGCCGCCGGTGGCGGAGTCGTCGTCCGCGGCGTCGTACAGCGCCTGGAGGACCACCGTGGCGGCCTGCTCCTCGGTCATCTCATCGCGGTAGAGCTTCTTGAGCGAGCCGCGGGCGAAGACCGAGCCGGAGCCGACTCCGGCGAAGCCGGGCTCCTCGGAGCGGCCGCCTGTCACGTCGTAGGAGAAGATCCGGCCCTTGCCGCGGTCGAGGTCGAACCCGGCGAACAGCGGGACCACGGCGAGGCCCTGCATCGCCATGCCCAGGTTGCTGCGGATCATCGTGGAGAGGCGGTTGGCCTTGCCCTCCAGGGAGAGCGTGGAACCCTCCACCTTCTCGAAGTGCTCCAGCTCCAGCTGGAACAGCTTCACCATCTCCACGGCCAGGCCCGCAGTGCCCGCGATCCCCACGGCGGAGTGCTCGTCGGCGGGGAACACCTTCTCGATGTCCCGCTGCGCGATGACGTTGCCCATCGTCGCCCGCCGGTCCCCGGCCAGCACCACACCGCCGGCGAACGTCGCGGCCACGATCGTGGTCCCGTGCGGCGCCTGCACGGCACCCTCCACGGGCGGCAGCGGCCGATTGCCGGGCAGCTGCTCCGGAGCGTGGGCTGACAGAAAGTCCATGAAGGAGGACGACCCCGGCGTCAGGAAGGCAGCCGGTAGACGCCCGGTGCTACCAATTTCGGCTTCCACACGTTTCCTTCCACGTAGGCGGCCGCACGCCGCATGACGTCCGGCCGATCCCTGAACTGCCCCAGCGCGGCATTGCAGCTGAAGCACAGTACGCCCCGGACCCTACCCGTCTCATGATCGTGGTCCACATGCTCAGGATCGGGTCTGAGGCAGATCGGGCAGATACCGAACTGCTCGTCGACGAGTGCCTGCCGCCCCTCCACTGTCATGCCGTACTTGCGCTTGAGGTGTCCGGCACGTCCCTCGGTCGCTTTGCACTGCTTGCAACGGGTGGACAGACCGTCTGACGCTGTCGCGTTCCGATGCCATTCGCTGTGCGGTTTCACCTGCCCACACGAGCGACATAGTTTGTAACCGGCAGGCGTCGGGGGGTACTTCAACAGCCGCCGTTCGTGCCGCTTCCGCTTGTCCCACTGCTTCGCGTATTCACGGGCACACTGCCTGCAGTAATCCTGTAGGCCATCGGCCCGCCCCCGGTGACGCCCAAACGCCTCCAGGGACAGGCCACGCCGACAGCGCGAGCAGCGCTTCGATTCACCGTCTCCCATCGGCTGGCCCCCTTCTTTTCGAAGGGAAAATCACTGACCACCCTTTTGAACGAAGGACCTCACGAAATCCTCTGCGTTCTCTTCGAGTACGTCGTCGATTTCGTCCAGCACCGAGTCCACGTCGTCCGAGATCGCCTCCTGGCGTTCCTTGAGGTCCTCGGAGACCTGCGCGTCCTGGGTCTGCTCCTCGGTCTCCTCGGTGTGACGCGTGGACCTCTGCTGTCCGCCGCCGGTGTCCTTGGTCGCCATATCCCTCACCCCGCTCGGTTCGGTGGTGTACGCGGAACGTACAAGATCAGACCCTACAAGCCAGGACTGACATCGGCTCCTTCGTTGTTACAACGTCCGACAACCACCTCGATGATTCCCGGACCGCGGACCGAATAGCCGCGATTCAGCCGCCCGAAAGCACCTTCACCAGCTCTTCCGCTGTGCGGCAGCGGTCCAGCAGCTCCTTCACGTGGTTACGGGTACCCCGCAGCGGCTCCAGGGTGGGGACCCGTTGCAGAGAGTCACGGCCGGGGAGGTCGAAGATGACCGAGTCCCAGGAGGCGGCGGCCACGTCGTCGGCGTACTGCTCCAGGCAGCGCCCGCGGAAGTAGGCGCGGGTGTCCTCCGGGGGCTTGAAGGTGGCCTCCTTGACCTCCTCCTCGGACAGCAGCCGCTGCATGCTGCCGCGGGAGACCAGCCGGTTGTAGAGGCCCTTGTCGGGACGTACGTCCGCGTACTGGAGATCCACCAGGTGCAGCCTGGGGGCGTCCCAGTCGAGTCCGTCGCGCCGGCGGTAGCCCTCCATCAGCTCGCGTTTGGCGACCCAGTCCAGCTCCCCCGCCAGGCTCATCGGGTCGCGCTCCAGCCGGCCCAGCACGTCCTCCCAGCGGGCCAGCACATCCTGGGTCTGCTCGTCCGCGTCTGCGCCCCAGCGCTCCTCCACGTACTTGCTGGCCAGCTCGTAGTACTCCATCTGGAGCTGTACGGCGGTGAGGGTGCGGCCGTTGCGGAGGGTGATCAGCCGTTCGAGTGTCGGATCGTGGGAGACCTGGTGCAGGGTGCGGACGGGCTGGTCGACGGCGAGGTCGACGGCGATGAAGCCGTCCTCGATCATGGACAGCACCAGTGAGGTCGTGCCCAGCTTGAGGTAGGTGGAGACCTCCGAGAGGTTGGCGTCGCCGATGATGACGTGCAGCCGCCGGTACTTCTCGGCGTCGGCGTGCGGCTCGTCGCGGGTATTGATGATGGGCCGCTTGAGCGTGGTCTCCAGCCCGACCTCGACCTCGAAGTAGTCGGCGCGCTGGGTGAGCTGGAACCCGTGCTCACTGCCGTCCTGCCCGAGTCCCACCCGCCCGGCTCCGCACACGACCTGCCGGGAGATGAAGAAGGGGGTCAGGTGCCGCACGATCTCCGAGAACGGGGTCTCCCGCTTCATCAGATAGTTCTCGTGTGTGCCGTAGGAGGCGCCTTTGTTGTCGGTGTTGTTCTTGTAGAGGTGGATCGGGCTGGTGCCGGGGACCTCGGCCGCGCGCTCCGCGGCCTCGGCCATGATCCGCTCGCCCGCCTTGTCCCACAGCACGGCGTCCCGTGGGTTGGTGACCTCGGGGGCGCTGTACTCGGGGTGTGCGTGGTCGACGTAGAGCCGGGCTCCGTTGGTGAGGATGACGTTGGCCAGGCCGATGTCCTCGTCCGTCAGCTGGCTGGCGTCGGCCGACTCACGAGCCAGATCGAAGCCGCGGGCGTCCCGCAGCGGGTTCTCCTCCTCGAAGTCCCAGCGGGCGCGGCGCGCCCGGTGCATCGCGGCCGCGTAGGCGTTGACGACCTGGGACGAGGTGAGCATGGCATTGGCGTTGGGGTGGCCGGGCACGGAAATCCCGTACTCGGTCTCGATGCCCATTACGCGCCGTACGGTCATGCTGCCCTCCTTGCCTGACGGCGGCCCGCCGGTGGACCACCGTTCAAGTCCCGCTGCGCATCCGTCCCGTGTGCGGCCCCCTCATGCGCACTGCGCGTCGCGGCGGTAGGGAAGAGCCTATGACGCACACAGCGGAGTGGGGAGATCACTCTGCGGACTTCCTTGATGCTCCGGGAAACAATCCGGCTGCGGGTACCCCGGGCGGGGACCCGCAGCCGGAATCGGTCCTCGTTACAGGTACTGACCGGTGTTGGCGACGGTGTCGATGGAACGGCCGGTGTCCGCTCCCTGCTTGCCGGTGACGAGGGTGCGGATGTACACGATCCGCTCGCCCTTCTTGCCGGAGATGCGGGCCCAGTCGTCCGGGTTGGTGGTGTTGGGCAGGTCCTCGTTCTCCTTGAACTCGTCCACACAGGCCGACAGGAGATGGGAGACGCGCAGACCCTTCTGGTTCTGGTCCAGATACGCCTTGATGGCCATCTTCTTGGCCCGGCCGACGATGTTCTCGATCATGGCGCCGGAGTTGAAGTCCTTGAAGTAGAGGACTTCCTTGTCACCGTTGGCGTAGGTGACCTCGAGGAAGCGGTTCTCCTCCGACTCCGCGTACATCTGCTCGACGACCGACTGGATCATGGCGTCGCAGGCGGCCTCCACATTGCCGCCGTGCTCCGCGACGTCGTCCGCGTGGAGCGGCAGGTTCGGGGTGAGGTACTTGGAGAAGATGTCCTTGGCCGCCTCGGCGTCCGGGCGCTCGATCTTGATCTTCACGTCCAGCCGGCCGGGACGCAGGATCGCCGGGTCGATCATGTCCTCGCGGTTCGAGGCGCCGATGACGATGACGTTCTCCAGGCCCTCCACACCGTCGATCTCGGAGAGCAGCTGCGGAACGATGGTGTTCTCCACGTCCGAGCTTACGCCCGAGCCACGGGTGCGGAAGAGGGAGTCCATCTCGTCGAAGAAGACGATGACGGGTGTGCCCTCGCTGGCCTTCTCCCGGGCCCGCTGGAAGACGAGCCGGATGTGCCGCTCGGTCTCACCCACGTACTTGTTGAGCAGCTCGGGGCCCTTGATGTTGAGGAAGTAGCTCTTCCCCTGGGGCTTGCCGGTGACCTCGGCGACCTTCTTGGCCAGCGAGTTGGCCACCGCCTTGGCGATGAGCGTCTTGCCGCAGCCGGGCGGGCCGTAGAGCAGCACGCCCTTGGGCGGGCGCAGTTCGTGTTCCCGGAAGAGGTCCGGGTACAGGTACGGGAGCTCGACGGCGTCCCGGATCTGCTCGATCTGTCCGCTGAGGCCACCGATCTTGGTGTAGTCGATGTCGGGGACCTCTTCGAGGACCAGTTCCTCGACCTCGCTCTTGGGCACGACCTCGAAGACGTAGCCGGAGCGGCTCTCCAGCAGCAGTGCGTCCCCGGCCCGCAGCGTGGTGTTCAGCAGCGGCTCGGCGAGGCGCACGACGCGCTCCTCGTCGGTGTGGCCGACGACCAGCGCTCGCTCTCCGTCGTCGAGTACTTCCTTGAGGGTGACGATGTCACCCGCGCGCTCGAACTCCATGGCCTCGACCACGTTGAGCGCCTCGTTCAGCATGAGCTCCTGGCCGCGCTGGAGCGACTGGAGGTCGACGTTGGGGCTGACGTTCACCCGGAGTTTTCTGCCTCCGGTGAAGATGTCGGCCGTGTCGTCCTCGTTCGCCTGTAGAAAGACTCCGAAGCCCGCCGGCGGCTGGGCGAGCCTGTCGACCTCTTCCTTGAGGGCCACGATCTGGTCACGCGCCTCACGGAGCGTGTTGGAGAGCCGCTCGTTCTGGGCGGACACACCGGCCAGGTTGGTCTGCAGCTCGACGATCCGCTCCTCGAGAATACGAGTGTGCCGCGGAGAGTCGGCGAGCTTGCGGCGCAGGACGGCGATTTCCTGCTCAAGGTAGGCGATCTGGCCGGACGGGTCTTCGGAACCCCGACCGGGCCGGATGCCGCGGTTGGTGTCGTCGTCGTGGGCTGCCACGGTCCTCACCTCCTCCAGGGGGAGCTGGACGCTTCGACCCTACCTGGGCCGGTGCGGGTTGAAACCCCTAGATCACAAAGACGGTCGGGGTGTGTCCGATCTTCACCCTTGCGCACTCCCTCAGGACAGGGAATACCCACCCACAACCATCTGAAAGCGACCGGTTGTGGTGTCGAGACGTTCAACACCCTTCAAGGGCCGCACTATTTCGTCCCGAGTCGGAGTCGAGTCGGCAGGCATTCACGGTGTGGCAGGAGGGGCCGTCAGACGCTGACGCCACCGCCCGCCACCGGTCCTGGACGCAGGGCGAACTTCCCCTCGCGCCACTCCCACTTGACCGTGCGTCGCTTGTCCGGACAGCAGCGCGGCACATCGGCCGAGGAGTAGCCGAGGAGGGTCGCGGAGAGGGTGGTGCCCCGCACGGCGAGGTCCCGGACCGACATTCCCTCCCGCTGCTCGACGAGCGTGGCGGCGATCCGCGGGCGGCCGGTGTCGGCGGTGCGGGAGAGCACGAAGACCGCGCTGGGCGGGGTGCCCCCGCGGGCCCGGCAGCGGACGACCGCGACGGTCTCCGCTGTGCCGTCGCCGTCGAAGTCGGCGGCGGCCCTGTCGAGTACGTCGGTACGGGTGCCGGCCGGGCCGCAGTGCAGCGGATAGCGGGCGCGGTCCGGATCGGGAGCCCGGCCGACGGCGCCGGTGCCGGGCGCGGGGGTGGCGGTGGCGGGGTGCAGGAGGGCCGTGCCGCCGAGCACGGCGGCGAGGGCTGCGGCGGTGGCGAGCCAGTGGACGGCGCGGGTGCGGGTGTGCGGCAGTTCCGTCACTCGGGGTGACTCCTGGGCGGGACGAGGCGGACGCGAGGAGTAAGTGCCTCGCATCGTGCCACAGGTCACATCGCCGTGGAACGGCCGGGTCCCCTCGTTCGCCGAGGGCCCAACGCCGCTGCCCCGTACCCGGGTTCGGTGCGGGTACGGGGCAGCGCATGTTGGGCGGGGGCCGGCCGGAGGCGGCGGCGGGCGGCTAGGAGGCGCGGCCGCCGGACTGGCTGCCGGGGCCCGTGTAGTCCTCGCCGTAGGCGCCCTTGGCGGGCCGGCGGCGGCGCAGCGGCGGCTCGACACCGTCGGCCAGCCGGCGGGCCGTGAGCAGGAAGCCGGTGTGACCGATCATGCGATGGTCGGGGCGGACGGCGAGGCCCTCGATGTGCCAGTTGCGCACCATCGTCTCCCACGCCTGCGGCTCGTTGAACGTCCCGAACTCGCGGATCGACTCGACCATGCGCGCCATCTGCGTGGTGGTGGCGACGTAGGCGCACAGGATGCCGCCGGGCACCAGGGCCTTGGAGACGGCCTCCAGGCATTCCCAGGGGGCGAGCATGTCGAGGATGACGCGGTCCACGTCGGTGTCGGCGAGGTTGTCCTGGAGGTCACCGACGGTGAGCGTCCAGGCCGGGTGGGGGCTGCCGAAGTAGCGCTCCACGTTCTGCTGGGCGATCTCGGCGAAATCGGCACGGCGCTCGTAGGAGTGGAGCATGCCCTGGTCGCCGATGGCGCGGAGCAGGAAGGTGCTCAGCGAGCCGGAGCCGACCCCTGCCTCGACGACACGTGCGCCGGGGAAGATGTCGGCCATGGCGAGCACCTGTCCGGCGTCCTTGGGATAGACGACGGCGGCTCCCCGCGGCATGGACAGGACATAGTCGGGGAGCAGTGGACGCAGCGCGAGATAGGCGACGTTTCCGGTGGTACGGACGACACTCCCCTCGGGCGCACCGATCAGCTCGTCGTGGGGGAAGGCTCCCTTGTGGGTGTGGAAGCTCTTTCCCTCTTCGAGGGTGATCGTGTAGTGGCGTCCCTTGGGGTCGGTGAGCTGGACCTGGTCCCCGACCTTGAAGGGCCCGCGACGGCGGGCGGCACCGGTCGGTTCGGACATACGCACAGCCTAGCCGGTCCGCGGGGGGCGGTTAGCCGGTGGGCTTGCCGCCGTCCTGGTCCGGGCGCTTGGACATGGCCTCCATGAACGCGCGCTCGACGTCCGCGGTGGACAGCACCCCGTAGATCTCACCGGTCTCCTCCACCACCAGGTACTCGGTGGCGGGGGTGGCGCGCAGCCATTCCAGCAGGTCCTCGCCGGCCAGCTCGGCGGGGACCCGCATGCCCTCCTTCAGGTCCTGCGCGAGGGTGCTGACCGCGACCCAGGGGCGGCGGTGCTCGGGGACGGAGGCGATGGCGGCCTCCCTGACCAGGGAGAGCGGGTCGCCCTTGCCGTCGACGACGACCAGGCCGCGGGCGCCGGCGGCGTTGGCGCGGCGCAGCGCCTCGGAGAGGGGGGTGTCGGTCTCGACCGGGACGGCGCGCCGGGTCAGCATCCGGGCGCGCAGTTCGGGCAGGCGTTCGCGCAGCCGGGCCATCCGCAGGCTGTTGCCGGCCCCGGTCCAGATGATGGCGGCGAGGATCGCGGCGAGCAGCGCGTCGGTGAGGGAGTCCGTGCCGCTGACGCCGTCCCTGGCCAGGCCGCCCGCGTGGGTGGCCAGCGGGAGGCCGATCAGCACGGCGACGGCCAGTGCCCGGCCGATCCAGGCGGCGGCGACGGTGCCGGTCATCGGCTTGCCGCTGATCTTCCAGATGACGGCGCGCAGCATCCGGCCGCCGTCCAGCGGAAGGCCGGGCAGCAGGTTGAAGGCGGCGACCAGGAGGTTGGAGACCATCAGCCCCGCCAGCAGCACGCCGGGGACGCTGCGGGGTTCGACCGCGCGCATCGCACCGTAGAAGACGCCGGCCAGGGCGAGGGAGAGCAGCGGGCCCACGAAGGCGAGGATGAATTCCCGGCCCGGGGTCTCGGACTCCTTCTCGATCTCGGAGACGCCGCCGAAGAACTGCAGCTGGATGCGGCGCACCGGCAGCTTGAAGCGGAGCGCGGCGACCGTGTGGGCGAGCTCGTGGACGAGGACGGAGGCGTAGAACGCGACGGCGAAGAAGAGCGCGATCAGATAGCGGACGGCGCCCAGATCGGGCAGTACGCGGTCGAGCTGGCCGCCGAAGACCCAGGTGATCAGGAGCGCGACGAGGAACCAGGAGGGGGCGACGTAGACGGGGACGCCGAACGGACGGCCCATCAGGATGCCGCCGCCCGGGGGGCTGGGGCGTACGGGTTTACGGGGGGCCGGCTGACGGCGCTTCGGCTCTTCGGGGCCGGTCCCCTCGCCGGAGCCGCCGGACCGCGGCTTCCCGTCGTTGTCCTCGTCCGCCACGGGTTCCCCTCTGCTGCTTCCCTCGCGCCCCGCTGCGCCGCGCGGCTGCCGAATCATTCTCTGGCTGGCGATCAACCGGCGCGAGGGGTCTGCCGTCGATGGTAAGTGTCCGCTGTCAGTGGTGGGCCGTAGGGTCTTACCCCATGAGAACCAGCGCGGCCACACCGCCGACCTCGCTGTCGCCCTCCCGGGCGGGGGACTTCATGCAGTGCCCGCTGCTCTACCGCTTCCGGGTGATCGACAAACTGCCCGAGAAGCCCTCCGCCGCCGCCACTCGGGGGACGGTGGTGCATGCGGTGCTGGAGAGACTCTTCGACGCTCCGGCCCAGGAGCGCAGCGCGCGGCGGGCACGGGCCATGGTGGCCGGGGAGTGGGAGCGGCTGCTGGCCAAGCGCCCGGAGCTGGCCGAGCTGTTCGCTGAGGACGCCTCGGACGGTGCCCAGTTGGCGCAGTGGCTCGCGGAGGCCGAGGCGCTGGTGGAGCGGTGGTTCACCCTGGAGGACCCCACCCGGTTGGAGCCCGCGGAGCGCGAGCTGTTCGTGGAGGCCCGGCTGGAGTCGGGACTGCGGCTGCGCGGGATCATCGACCGAGTGGATGTGGCGCCCACCGGCGAGGTGCGGATCGTCGACTACAAGACGGGCAAGGCACCGCGCCCGGAGTACGCCGAGGGCCCGCTGTTCCAGATGAAGTTCTACGCCCTGGTGCTGTGGCGGCTGCGCGGGGTGGTGCCCCGGCGGTTGCAGCTGGTCTTCCTGGGCAGCGGCGATGTCCTCACCTACGATCCGGACGAGCGCGATCTGCAGGCCACCGAGCGCAAGCTGCTGGCCCTGTGGGACGCGATCGAGCGGGCGACGGAGACGGGCGACTGGCGCCCCAAGCCGAGCCGGCTGTGCGACTGGTGCGACCACCAGGCGCACTGCCCGGAGTTCGGGGGCACTCCCCCGCCGTATCCGCTGATGATCCAGCCCCGGCTGCCCGAGCCGCGGGAGCCGGGATCGGAGTCGGAGCCGGATTCGGAAGGGCAACGAGCCACCGCCCCGGGGGCTGAGTGAGAATGGGGCGACCGCTGCCGTCCCCCTGAGGAGTTCCCGTGGCAATCCGCGTACTGCTGGTCGACGACCAGCCGCTCCTGCGCACCGGCTTCCGGATGATCCTGGAGGCCGAGCAGGACCTTGCGGTGGTCGGTGAGGCCGGTGACGGTCTCCAGGCGCTGGATCAGGTGCGGGCGCTGCAGCCGGATGTGGTCCTGATGGACATCCGGATGCCGCGGATGGACGGCGTGGAGGCCACCCGCCGGATCACCGGGCCCGCCAAGGACGGCCCGGCGAAGGTGCTGGTGCTCACCACGTTCGACCTGGACGAGTATGTGGTGGAGGCGCTGCGGGCCGGGGCCAGCGGCTTTCTGCTGAAGGACGCGCCCGCCGGCGAGCTGGTGCAGGCCATCCGGGTGGTGGCGGCCGGCGAGGCCATGCTGGCGCCGAGCATCACCCGCCGGCTGCTGGACAAGTACGCGGGCAAGCTGCCCTCGGGCGAGGAGCCGGTGCCGGACACGCTCCATCAGCTGACGGAGCGTGAGGTGGAGGTGCTGAAGCTGGTGGCGCGCGGGCTGTCGAACGCGGAGATCGCGGCGGACCTCTTCGTGAGCGAGACGACCGTCAAGACGCATGTCGGCCACGTCCTGACCAAGCTGGGCCTACGCGACCGGGTGCAGGCGGCGGTGTACGCGTACGAGAGCGGACTGGTGCGGCCCGGCTCCGCGTAGGGGTGCCCGGCGGCGCTTGCGTACCCCGCAATGGGGCTGCGCTTGCCCACCCTGCGCCCCTGGCGCAGACTGCCCAAGCGCAGTGGGGCGCGCGCCCCCAGCGCCGCCGCCGAACGGCCCCGGCGCGTCAGTCGCTCTGCCCGCGGCCCAGCTCCCACAGCTGGAGTACCGACGAGGAGTTGAGGGTCCATTCGACGCCGGTGATGTCGTCCCGCGCTGCCAGATACTGCTTGCCCTGCCAGAGCGGGAGCACCGGTACGTCCTCGGCGACGATGTCCTGCGCGCGGCCGAAGGCACCCGTGGTGGCGGCGCGTTCGGTCTGTCGGCGGGTCTGCGGAACGATCTCGTCGCGGATCTCGCGGTTGGTATACAGCGAGCCGAGGAAGTTGTCCTTCTCGAAGAAGGGGGCGACGAAATTGTCCGCGTCGGGGAAGTCGGGGTACCAGCCGTAGCCCCAGACCTGGTACTTGCCGTCGGTGGCCGCGGGCCGGAACGTGTCCCACTTGACGGCCTTGGTCCGTACGTCGAAGAGGCCGCTCTCGTTGAGCTGCTCCTTCAGTACGGCGAACTCCTCGGCGGTGGCGTCGCCGTAGTGGTCGGTGGTGTAGGTGAGGGTGAGCTTGACGGGCTTGTCGATGTTCGCGCTGCGCAGGGTGCGCTCGGCCGCGGCCTTGTCGGGCTCGCCGTACTTGTTGAAGAACGAGTTGCGGTGGGCGGGCAGCCCGGCCGGTACGAGGCTGTAGAGCGGCTCGGTGCTGTGGTCGTAGGCGTCCCGCACGATCTTCTTACGGTCGACGAGCTGGGCCATCGCCCGGCGGACGGCCTTCTTGCCCGCGGTCTTGTCGTCGGTGTCGAAGGCGAGGTAGCGGATCTCCTGGCCGGGCTGCTCGACCAGCTCGATGTCCTTGGTCTGGGCGTTGTCGAGCCGGCTCACCTGGCTGGGCGAGACGGTGCGGCCCATGACATCGATATCGCCGGCCTTGAGCGCCTTCTCCATGCCGTCGGCGCCGTCGAAGAAGCGCAGCTCGATCTTGCTGTTGTGCAGCTTGAGCGCGCCGCCGTAGTGCGGGTTCTTGGCGAGGACCGCGGACTTGGAGTCGAGGCTGTCGAGCGCGTAGGGGCCGGAGCCGGTCAGCTGGTCGCCCTTGGTGAGTGAGTCGGCCGGGTAGCTCTGGCTGTCGACGATGGCGGCGGCCGGGGTCGTCAGCTTGTACGGGAAGGTCGCGTCGGGCTTCTTGAGGTGGAAGACGACCTCGTTGTTCCCGTTGGCCTCGACGCGGTCGAGGTTGCTGAAGAGGACGGCGGGGCCGCCCTTGTGGTTGATGCGCTGAAGGCGCTGCAGGGAGAACTCGACATCCTCGGCGTCCAGCGTGTGCCCGTTGGAGAACCGCTGGCCCTTGCGCATGGTGCAGCGGTACTGCTCGTTGGACCCACCGGTGAAGCCGCACTTGGCGGCGGCGTCCGTCACCGGGGTGGTGCCGGTGCGCGGGAGGCGCAGGAGCGTCTGGAAGGTGTTGCGCATCACGCCCCAGGCCGCGACGTCGTACGCCGCTGCCGGGTCGAAGGGGGCCGGCGCGTCCTTGGCGACCGCGAAGTGGTCCGTCGTGCCGACGACGATCGCGTCGCCGTCGGCGCTCCCGCCCTTCTCGGACCCGCACCCGGCGAGAAGCGGCGTGAGCAGCCCGGCGGCAAGCACCGGCAGCACCACAGTTTTACGGTTCATGGTCGACGATCTCCTCGGCCGGCCAGGGTTTGCTGCAGGGGTGGAATGGCCGGTACACCGACATTAATGGTCTACTCCGATCACTTCCGAAGCGCAGGCCACGCAGCGGGTTTCACAGACAGAAACCATGAGCTTCCTGTCCGCTATCCGGACGCGGGAACGAATTCCGCGCCGGGCCACCAATGCGGACACATGGGAAGGACATTTTCCCCACGAGCCCCAGGGGCACCACCCCTCGGCAGCACCATCGAGGGGTCGTACGTGACGAACGTCACTGGACCAATGCGCGCACCGGACACCGGAGTTCAACGTTCTGTTTCCCTCGCGGCAAGACATTCCCAGGCCCGGGCAGCGCGTTTTCCACGCCCCGCGAAATCGAAAGATCCGGCGCGGAGATCGGGCGCGCAAGCAGGTGCTTCAGCGCGCGACCATGATCCGTGAGCGGAGAAATTCGAGATCGACTTCTTCGAGTGAACTCACGATGGTCCGACCGGACTTGGGCTTGATCGGCGCGATCGACGGCACGGCCACGACATGGCAGCCGGCGGCCTCGGCAGCGGCGACACCGGTGGCGGTGTCCTCCAGCACGGCACAGCGGGCCGGGTCGGCGTTCAGTCGGCGCGCCGCGGTCAGATAGGGGTCCGGATGCGGCTTCGTACGGGCCAGCTCGTCCCCCGCGACGGTGAAGGCGAAGTGCTCCGGGCCGATCCAGGTGAGCATGCGGTCGACGACGGTGCGGTGCGAGGCGGAGACGAGCGCCGCGGGAATCCGGTGCGCGGACAGCTCCGCCAGCAGCCTGCGGGCGCCGGGCATCAACGGAACGCCGCGCTCCAGGCGCTCGATGAACTTGGCGTTCAGCAGCACGCTGAGCTCTTCGAGGCCGATGTCGGCGGCAGTGGCCTCGATCAGAAAGCCGGCGCTGCGTGACATGGGCCCGCCGACGACCACGGTGCGCCACTCGTCGCGCAGCTCGTGCCCCAGCTCAGCGAAGGCCTCGACCTCCGCGTCCCACCAGAAGTCCTCGGTGTCGACCAGCGTGCCGTCCATGTCCAGCAGCACGGCCTGGAGCGCGGGCTCTTCACCCGTCAGAGTGGTGACGGCGGGGGATGGACCGGCCATCCGTGGCACCTCCTTGCACGACGACTCCAAAGGGACGACAAGGCCGGCCGCCTCCTCCCGGCGGAACCCCGGCGGAATCCCTGCGGACTCCGGCGGAACCCCGGTGGAAGGGGACGACCGGCCTGTACCGGACCGATCAGTGTATGACCTATACCCTCATCGGGCGTTGAAATATTTGGCCTCGGGGTGGTGCAGCACGATGGCGTCGGTCGACTGCTCGGGGTGCAGCTGGAACTCCTCGGACAGCTCGACGCCGATCCGCTCGGGCCGCAGCAGGTCGGCGATCTTCGCGCGGTCCTCCAGGTTGGGGCAGGCGCCGTAGCCCAGGGAGAAGCGCGCTCCCCGGTACTTCAGGTCGAACATGCCCTGCATCTGGTCGGGGTCCTCGCCCGCGAAGCCCAGCTCGCTGCGGACCCGGGCGTGCCAGTACTCGGCCAGCGCCTCGGCAAGCTGTACGGAGAGGCCGTGCAGCTCGAGGTAGTCGCGGTAGGCGTCGCCCGCGAACAGTTCGGCGGTCTTCTCGCCGATCTTCGAGCCGACGGTGACCACCTGGAGCCCGACCACGTCCGTCTCGCCCGACTCCTCCGGACGGAAGAAATCGGCCAGGCACAGCCGGCGGCCGCGCCGCTGCCGGGGGAAGGTGAAGCGGGTGCGCTCGTTGCCCTGCTCGTCCAGCAGGATCAGATCGTCGCCCTTGGAGTAGCAGGGGAAGTAGCCGTAGACGGCGGACGCCTCCAGCAGGTTCTCCGTCTGCAGCCGCTCCAGCCAGCCGCGCAGCCGCGGCCGCCCTTCGGTCTCCACCAGCTCCTCGTAGGTGGGGCCGCCGCCCTTGCGGGACTCCTTGAGCCCCCACTGGCCCTTGAACAGGGCGCCTTCGTCCAGCCAGGAGGCGTAGTCCTGCTGCTGGAGGCCCTTGACGACGCGGGTGCCCCAGAATGGCGGCTCCGGGACGGGATTGTCGACCGCAACGTCGGAGCGGATGGAGCCGTCGTTGACCTCCGGCTCGGGGATGTCGAGGTCCCGTTTGGCCACCCGGCGCTGCTTGAGCTCGGGCAGCTTGGCGCCGGGGACGCCGCGCTTGACGTCCATCAGGGCGTCCATGAGGCTCAGCCCCTCGAAGGCGTCCTTGGCGTAGCGGACCTCGCCCTCGTAGATCTCGTGCAGGTCCTGCTCCACGTAGGCCCGGGTGAGCGCGGCGCCGCCGAGGATGACCGGGAAGTCGGCGGCCATCTTCCGCTGGTTGAGCTCCTCCAGGTTCTCCTTCATGATCACCGTGGACTTCACCAGCAGCCCCGACATGCCGATCACATCCGCACGGTGTTCGGCAGCGGCGTCCAGGATGGCGCTAACCGGCTGTTTGATGCCGAGGTTGATCACCTGGTAGCCGTTGTTGGACAGGATGATGTCGACCAGGTTCTTGCCGATGTCGTGGACGTCGCCGCGCACCGTGGCCAGCACGATCGTGCCCTTGCCCTCCGCGTCCTCGGCCTTCTCCATGTGCGGTTCGAGGTGGGCGACGGCGGCCTTCATCACCTCGGCCGACTGGAGCACGAACGGCAGCTGCATCTGGCCGGAGCCGAACAGCTCACCGACGACCTTCATGCCCGCCAGCAGCGTGTCGTTGACGATGTCGAGCGCGGGCCGCTCCTCGAGCGCCTCGTCCAGATCGGCCTCCAGGCCATTGCGCTCGCCGTCGATGATGCGGCGCTGGAGACGCTCCTCCAGCGGGAGGGCCGCCAGCTCCTCGGCCTTGCCGGCCTTCATCGACTTGGCGGTGGCGCCCTCGAACAGCTCCATCAGCTTCTGCAGCGGGTCGTAGCCCTCGCTGCGCCGGTCGTAGATCAGATCACGGGCGACGGTGACCTGCTCCTCGTCGAAGCGGGAGATCGGCAGGATCTTGCTGGCGTGCACGATCGCGGAGTCCAGCCCCGCCTTGACGCACTCGTCGAGGAAGACGGAGTTGAGCACGATCCGCGCGGCCGGGTTCAGGCCGAAGGAGATGTTCGACAGGCCCAGGACGGTCTGGACGTCGGGGTGCTTCTGCTTGAGCTGCCGGATGGCCTCGATCGTGTTGATGCCGTCCTCGCGGGACTCCTCCTGACCGGTGCAGATGGTGAAGGTGAGGACGTCGATGAGGATGTCCGACTCGTGGATGCCGTAGTTGCCGGTCAGGTCCGCGATGAGGCGTTCGGCGATGGCGACCTTGTGTTCGGCGGAGCGGGCCTGGCCCTCCTCGTCGATGGTCAGCGCGATGAGCGCGGCGCCGTGCTCGGCCGCCAGTTTGGTGACCTTGGCGAAGCGGGAGTCGGGGCCGTCGCCGTCCTCGTAGTTGACGGAGTTGATGACGGCCCGG
Source organism: Streptomyces sp. CA-250714 (assembly GCF_050936705.1). Classification (NCBI taxonomy): domain Bacteria; kingdom Bacillati; phylum Actinomycetota; class Actinomycetes; order Kitasatosporales; family Streptomycetaceae; genus Streptomyces; species Streptomyces sp. CA-250714. Next base: position 1,192,938 of record NZ_JBNJMI010000002.1, read on the forward strand.
CCGCCCAGCTTCTCCAGCCCTGCCTGGATGACGGCGATCTCCGTCGAGTCCAGCACGATGGGCAGCGTGGACGCCGTGGCCAGCCGCCCGGCCAGCTCCGCCATGTCGGCGACGCCGTCCCGGCCGACGTAGTCGACGCACAGGTCGAGCATGTGGGCGCCCTCGCGGATCTGCTCCCGGGCCAGCTCGACGCAGTCCTCCCAGCGGCCCTCCAGCATCGCCTCGCGGAACTTCTTGGACCCGTTGGCGTTGGTCCGCTCCCCGATGGCCAGGTACGAGGTGTCCTGGCGGAAGGGCACCGCCTGGTAGAGGGAGGCCGCCGCGGGCTCCGGCTGCGGTTCGCGCGGCGCCGGCGCACGGCCGCGCACCCGCTCCACCAGCTGCCGCAGGTGCTCGGGCGTCGTACCGCAGCAGCCGCCCACCAGGGAGAGGCCGTAGTCGCGGACGAAGGTGTCGTGCGCGTCAGCCAGCTCCTGCGGGGTGAGCGGGTAGTGGGCGCCGTCCTTGCCCAGCACCGGCAGACCGGCGTTCGGCATGCACGACAGCGGGACGCGGGAGTGCTGGGCCAGATAGCGCAGGTGCTCGCTCATCTCGGCGGGGCCGGTCGCGCAGTTCAGCCCGATCATGTCGATGCCCAGCGGCTCCAGGGCCGCGAGCGCGGCGCCGATCTCGGAACCGAGCAGCATCGTGCCGGTCGTCTCGACGGTGACCGAGCACAGCAGCGGCAGGTTCACGCCCGCCGCCTCCATCGCGCGGCGGGCGCCGATGACGGAGGCCTTGGTCTGCAGGAGGTCCTGGGTGGTCTCCACCAGCAGCGCGTCGGCGCCGCCGGCGATCATTCCCTCGGCGTTCTGCTGGTAGGCGTCCCGAAGGGTGGCGTACGGGGCGTGGCCGAGGGTCGGCAGCTTGGTGCCCGGGCCCATGGAGCCCAGCACCCAGCGCATCCGGCCGTCCTCGGCCTCGAACTCGTCGGCGACGTCGCGGGCGATGCGGACGCCCTTCTCGGAGAGCTCGAAGATGCGGTCGGTGATCTCGTACTCCCCCAGCGCCGCGTGGTTGGCGCCGAAGGTGTTGGTCTCCACACAGTCCACGCCGGCGGCGAAGTACTCCTGGTGCACTGTGCGGATGATGTCGGGGCGGGTCACGTTCAGGATCTCGTTGCAGCCCTCCAGCTGCTCAAAATCCTCCAGCGTCGGGTCCTGCGCCTGGATCATCGTCCCCATCGCACCGTCGGCGACGACGACGCGGGAGGCCAGCGCCTGGCGAAGCGCGTCGGCCCGGGTGGGGGACGAGGATGCGGTCGTGCTGCTCGGCGACGAGGCCATGGAAGAAGCTCCCTGGGATGCGACGGCTGTCGGCTTTGCGCGCCGGTGAGGCAGCGCACCCGGTCAGCGTAGCGGGCGGACGCAAGAGTGCCGGTCGACATTCCGACCATCGGACACTCCCCCGCTCGATCCCGGCTCGATCCCGACTACCACCGCGTCGACATCAAGCGATAGCGTTCGGCATTGTCGAATTCAAGGCAGTAGGTCAGGGAGGACCGATGGCCCGGACCATCCAGTCGCTGGAGCGTGCGGCGGCCGTACTACGGCTGTTGGCGGGCGGCGAGCGGCGGCTCGGGCTTTCCGAGATCGCCTCGGCGCTCGACCTCGCCAAGGGTACGGCGCACGGGCTGTTGCGCACCCTCCAGCAGGAAGGCTTCGTGGAACAGGAGCCGGTCACGGGCCGCTACCAGCTCGGGGCCGAGCTGCTGCGCCTGGGCAACAGCTATCTGGACGTCCACGAGCTGCGGGCCAGGGCCCTGGTCTGGACGGACGATCTGGCCCGCTCCAGCGGGGAGAGCGTCTATCTGGGCGTGCTCCACCAGCAGGGCGTGCTCATCGTGCACCACGTCTTCCGTCCGGACGACAGCCGCCAGGTGCTGGAGGTCGGCGCCATGCAGCCGCTGCACAGCACGGCGCTGGGCAAGGTGCTCTCCGCGTACGACCCGGTGGCGCTGAGCGAGGCGCTGGAGGGGGAGCGGCCGGCGTTCACCGAGCGCACGGTGACCGAGCCGGAGCGGTTCGCGGCGCTACTGGAGACGGTGCGGGCGCGTGGCTGGGCGGCGGACGTGGAGGAGACCTGGGACGGGCTCGCCTCGGTGGCCGCGCCGATCCACAACCGGCGCCGGATGCCGGTGGGCGCGGTGGGCATCACCGGGGCCGTTGAACGGATGTGCGAGGGCGACGAGCTGATCCCCCGGCTGGTCGCGGCCGTACGCGATACGGCCCGGGCGGTCTCCCGCGACCTGGGCGCCCAGCGGTTCTGAGCCCTCGGGCAGGCCGGCGGTTCGGGGTGCTGAGCCCTCGGGAAGGCCGGCGGTTCGCGGTTCTGAGCCCTCGTCCGGCGGCTCGCAGCCGCCGGGCCTGCGGTTCCCGGCAGCCGGGTGCAGCTGCCACACCGTCTGGTGGTCCGGAGGTGCTACCACCGCTGTGTGCCCGCAGGATGACAGGCAGGAGTCATCTGTCACAGCCTCTTGACGAGGCTCTCGCTTAGGAGAAAAGTTGCCGTTCGGCGGTCGACATTGTCGAACACCGGACGATCAACGACCGGCCCGCCCATCCTCTTCCGGCCTCCCGCCGGGAGGTGCCCCATGGACAAAAGGACAAAGGAGTTCGCGGGTGTCCAGCTCCGACATCTTCGCGAGTGAGGTTCTCGGCACGATGGTGCTGGTCCTCCTCGGTGGCGGCGTGTGCGCCGCAGTCAATCTCAAGCGTTCCAAGGCATTCGCAGCCGGCTGGGTCGCCATCGCCTTCGGCTGGGGCTTCGCGGTCCTCACCGGCGCGTACATCGCGCAGTCCTCGGGCGCCCACCTCAACCCGGCCGTGACCATCGCCATCGCCATGAAGGGCGGCAAGGGGGCCACCCCCTGGAGCGACGTTCCGGTCTACCTGGGCAGCGAGCTGCTCGGCGCCATGCTCGGCGCGGTACTGGTCTGGCTCGTCTACTACGCCCAGTTCCAGGCCACCCTCCGGGACAAGGACGCCGTCGAGCTGAAGGACGCGAACCCGGGCCAGGTGCACGGCGTCTTCTTCACCTCCCCCGAGGTGCGCAAGCCGCTGCTGAACTTCCTCACCGAGGTCATCGCCACGTTCGTGCTCATCATCGCGATCCTCACCCAGGGCCTGGTCAAGGACGTCGACGGCACCGTCGGCCTGGGCAAGATGGGCGCCTTGATCACCGCGCTGGTCGTCGTCGGTATCGGTCTGTCGCTCGGTGGGCCCACGGGCTACGCCATCAACCCGGTGCGTGACCTCGGTCCCCGCATCATCCACGCGGTACTGCCGCTGCCCAACAAGGGCGGCAGCGACTGGAGCTATGCCTGGGTGCCCGTGGTGGGCCCGATGGTCGGCGCCGCCATCGCCGCCGGGGTCTACAACCTCGCATGGGGATGAGCCACCGACCCGACCGCCGACCGAACCAACGACGCATCGGAGCAGAAACACCATGAGCGACACCCACAGCACCCACGCCTCCGCACACGGCGGCGGCCCCTTCATAGCCGCGATCGACCAGGGCACCACCTCCAGCCGCTGCATCGTCTTCGACAAGGACGGCCGGATCGTCGCGGTCGACCAGAAGGAGCACGAGCAGATCCTGCCGAAGCCGGGCTGGGTCGAGCACGACGCCGCCGAGATCTGGACCAACGTCCAGCAGGTGGTCACGGGCGCGCTGGAGAAGGCCGGGGTCACCAAGAGCGATGTCCTGGCGCTGGGCATCACCAACCAGCGTGAGACGACCGTCCTGTGGGAGAAGGCGACCGGCAGGCCGGTGCACAACGCCATCGTCTGGCAGGACACCCGCACCGACACCCTCTGCAAGGAGCTGGGCCGCAACGTCGGCCAGGACCGGTTCCGCCGCGAGACCGGACTGCCGCTGGCGTCCTACTTCGCGGGCCCGAAGATCCGCTGGCTGCTCGACAACGTCGAGGGGCTGCGGGAGCGCGCCGAGAGAGGGGAGATCCTCTTCGGCACCATGGACTCGTGGGTCATCTGGAATCTGACCGGCGGCCCGGACGGGGGCAAGCACGTCACCGACGTCACCAACGCCTCCCGCACGCTGCTGATGAACCTGCACACCATGGCCTGGGACGAGAAGATCTGCGCCTCCATCGGCATCCCCATGGAGGTGCTGCCGGAGATCCGGTCCTCGTCCGAGGTGTACGGCGAGGCCACCGGTGAGCTGGCGGGGCTGCCCGTCGCCTCCGCGCTGGGCGACCAGCAGGCGGCGCTGTTCGGCCAGACCTGCTTCGCGCAGGGCGAGGCCAAGTCCACGTACGGCACCGGCACGTTCCTGCTGATGAACACCGGCCACGAGCCGGTCAACTCCTACAACGGGCTGCTCACCACGGTCGGCTACCGCATCGGCGACCAGCAGCCGGTCTTCGCGCTGGAGGGCTCCATCGCGGTCACCGGCTCGCTGGTGCAGTGGATGCGCGACCAGATGGGGATGATCAACAGCGCGGCGGAGATCGAGACGCTGGCCAGCTCCGTCGAGGACAACGGCGGCGCCTACTTCGTCCCGGCGTTCTCCGGCCTGTTCGCCCCGTACTGGCGCTCCGACGCGCGCGGCGTCCTGGCTGGCCTGACCCGCTATGTCACCAAGGCGCACCTGGCCCGCGCGGTGCTGGAGGCGACGGCCTGGCAGACCCGGGAGATTGTCGACGCGATGCAGAAGGACTCCGATGTGGAGCTCGCAGCGCTGAAGGTGGACGGCGGTATGACCGCCAACAATCTGCTGATGCAGACCATCTCGGACGTACTGGACGCACCCGTCGTCCGTCCGATGGTTGCCGAGACCACCTGTCTCGGTGCGGCGTACGCGGCCGGTCTGGCCGTCGGTTTCTGGTCGGACACCGACGAGCTGCGGGCCAACTGGAAGCGCGCCGCTGAATGGACCCCCCGCATGGACGCCGAGACGCGTGAGCGGGAATACCGGAACTGGCTCAAGGCCGTGGAGCGGACCATGGGCTGGATCGAAGAGGAGAACTGAGAGTAATGAACACCTCGCAGAGCGTCCCCACCCTCGGGGCGCACCCGACTGCCGGCAGCAACCCTGGCCGCGCAGAGACCAGAGGGCTGCTCGCGAACGCGACGTACGACCTCCTGGTCATAGGCGGCGGCATCCTGGGCACCTCGGTCGCCTGGCATGCGGCGCAGTCGGGACTGCGGGTGGCCATGGTGGACGCCGGTGACTTCGCCGGCGCCACCTCCTCCGCGTCCTCGAAGCTGGTGCACGGCGGCCTGCGGTATCTGCAGACCGGCGCGGTCAAGCTCGTCGCGGAGAACCACCACGAGCGGCGGGTGCTGGCCAAGGACGTGGCCCCGCACCTGGTCAACCCGCTCACCTTCTATCTGCCCGTCTACAAAGGCGGCCCGCACGGCGCCACCAAGCTGGGCGCCGGCGTCTTCGCCTACTCGGCGCTCTCCGCCTTCGGTGACGGCGTCGGCCGGGTGATCTCCCCCGCGAAGGCCGCCGCCGACAACCCCGCGCTGCGCACGGACAACCTCAAGGCCGTCGCGGTCTACCACGACCACCAGATGAACGACTCGCGGATGGCCGTGATGACCGTCCGCGCCGCCGTGCAGTCGGGCGCCGTGGTCCTCAACCACGCGGAGGTCACCGGGCTGCGCTTCACGCACGGCCGGGTCACCGGTGCGGAGCTGCGGGACCGGATGGACGGTACGGAGTTCGGCGTCAACGCACGGCTGGTGCTCAATGCGACCGGGCCCTGGGTGGACCACCTGCGCAGGATGGAGGACAGCGGTGCCGCGCCGTCCATCCGGCTGTCCAAGGGCGCCCATCTGGTGCTCAAGCGCAAGTCGCCGTGGCGGGCCGCGATGGCCACCCCGATCGACAAGTACCGCATCACCTTCGCCCTGCCGTGGGAGGACCAGCTGCTGCTGGGCACCACGGACGAGGAGTACACCGGCGATCCTGCCGACGTACGGGCCACCGAGTCCGACATCCAGCAGATCCTGGACGAGGCCGCGTTCTCGGTACGGGACGCCGACCTCGACCGCGACCTGATGACGTACGCCTTCGCCGGGCTGCGCGTACTGCCGGGCGGCCCCGGCGGTGTGGAGTCCGCCAAGCGTGAGACGGTCGTCTCCGAGGGCAAGGGCGGCATGCTGTCGGTCGCCGGCGGCAAGTGGACCACCTACCGGCACATCGGCCGTACGGTGCTGAACAAGCTGGAGAAGCTGCCCGGCGGTGCCCTGGCGGAGGACACCGTGCCGGTCAAGGAACTGGTGCGGCGCACCCCGCTGCCGGGCATCGCAAACCCCAACGCGGTCGCGCACCGGCTGCTGGTCGACCGCGAACCGGGCGTCCGCATGGACCCGCTGACTGCCCGTCAGCTGGCCACGCACTACGGCTCGCTCTCCTTCGACATCGCCCGCCTGGTCAACGAGGACCCGTCCCTGGGCGAGCGCATCCACCCCGATGGACCGGAGATCTGGGCCCAGGTCGTCTACGCCCGCGACCACGAGTGGGCGGAGACGGTGGACGACGTCGCCCGCCGCCGGACCACGCTGACGATCCGCGGCCTGGACAACGACGAGGTCCGCGGCCGTATCGAGGAGCTGCTCGCCAAGCGCGGCTGAGCGCTGACGGCACGGCTGAGGGGGCTGGGCCGAGAGGACTGAGCCGAGGGGGGGCTCAGCTGAAGGGGGCGTACGCCGCGCATGGCGTACGCCCCCTGTCCGTTCCCCGCTTTTCCGTTCCCCGCTACACAGTTGTCGCCTCGCTACGGGCCCGTGCTCGCGTGATCACCAGTTCGGCAGCTTCGTAACGGGCCGGTCCCCAGGCCCCGGCCGCGCCGCGATGCGTGGCACCGTCCTGTCATGAACGGGGAAAGAATACGGCCGCCGGGGCCGGAACCGGAGCACGACGGCTTCCTCCCGGCGAAGCGCTGCCCACGCGCCAAGTGGCTGCTCGGCGCGGTCGAGCGGGAGCTGCCCGGGGACGAGACCGGCGGATCATAATGAACACACAGACATCGGATGTTTCGGGGAGGCAGCGCATGGCCGTTACCGATGAGGCGATCGAGAAGATCAAGAGCATGATCGTCTCCGGGGCGCTGGCCCCCGGCGACCGGCTGCCCAGGGAGAGCGAGCTGGCCACCGAGCTGGGCCTGTCGCGCAACTCGCTGCGCGAGGCGGTACGCGCGCTGTCGCTGATCCGCGTGCTCGACGTACGGCAGGGCGACGGCACCTATGTGACCAGCCTGGATCCGAAGCCGCTGCTGGAGGCGATGAGCTTCGTCGTGGACTTCCACCGCGACGACACCGTCCTGGAGTTCCTGGCGGTACGCCGCATCCTGGAGCCCGCCGCCACGGCGCTGGCCGCGACGCGGATCGCGGTGGCGGAGTTGGACGCGCTGGAATCCGGGCTGGACGCGCTGGGCCCGGAGCCGTCCGTTGAGGAACTGGTCGCCGCGGACCTGGAGTTCCACCACCGCATCGTGGCGGCTTGCGGCAACTCCGTGCTGTGCTCACTGCTGGACGGTCTGGCCGGGCCCACCACCCGGGCCCGGATCTGGCGGGGGCTGACGCAGCAGGAGTCCGTCAGCCGCACTCTCGAAGAGCACCGGCAGATCCTCGCCGCCCTGCGCGCCCGCGACCCGGAGGCGGCACGCTCCTGGTCGACGGTGCACATCGCCGGCGTGGAGCAGTGGCTGCGCTCGACGCTGTGAGCCACCGGCGCCGGTACGGCCCAGCAGCCGGCCGTACGGATCAGTGCCGGCGGGGCGGCCGGCCCACGCCGCCGGTTGGTACGGAGATCCCGTACACCCGGGCGGCGTTGCCGCCGAAGACGGCGGCTCGTTCGGTGCCGGTCAGATCGGCGGTGGCCTCCTCGGCGAGTGCGACGACCTCGTCGTAGGAGGCGGCCAGGGTGCATACCGGCCAGTCGGTACCGAAGAGCACCCGGTGCGGGCCGAAGACGTCCAGGACGTGGCGGGCGTAGGGCAGCAGCTGCGTGCGGGTCCACCCGCGCTGGTCGGCCTCGGTGACCAGGCCGGACAGTTTGCAGCTGACGTTGGGCAGTGCGGCGAGGCGGCCGACGAGAGTGGCCCAGGGCTCCCATTCGCCCGCCGCCACCCGGGGCTTGCCCGCGTGGTCGAGGACGAAGTGCAGCTGGGGCAGGGCCTGCGCGGTGGCGAGCGCGGAGGGCAGCTCACGCGGGGTGACCAGCAGATCGTGGACCAGCCCGGCCCGCGCCACCTCGGCGAGCCCACGCCGGACATCGGGGCGGCACAGCCACTCCGGATCCGCCATCCCCTCCGTCTGGTGCCGGACACCGGTGTGCGTCGATACGGGGCACGGCTGGTCCGGTCATGGCTGGTCCTGCTCCTCGGATCGGCTCGGCAGCGGCGTCGGCAGGGGCAGGTCGTCGTCCAGCAGGCCCTCGGCGACCAGTTGCTGCCACAGCGCTGTTGGGATCCGCCGCCGGGTGAGCCGGGCGTTGTCGCGTACCTCCTCTGGTGCGGCGGCACCTACCACTGCTGAGACCACCGACGGGTGCCCGAACGGGAACCGCAGCGCCGCCGCCCGCAGCGGCACCCCGTACCGCTCGCACACATCGGCCATCTGTTGCGCACGTCGCAGCAGTTGCGCGGAGGCGGGCCGGTAGTCGTAGTGCGAGCCGGGACGGGGATCGGCCAGGATGCCGGAGTTGTAGACACCGCCGACGACCACTGCTGTGCCGCGTTCCTCGCACACCGACAGCAGGCCGTCGTCCCAGGCGGACCGGTCCAGCAGCGTCCACCGGCCCGCGCACAGCACCACATCGACGTCGAACTCGGCCACCAGACGGGCGAGTACGTCGCTGAAGTTCATACCGAAGCCGATCCGGCCCACCACGTGCTGGTCACGAAGTTCGGCGAGCGCCGCGAAGCCGGTGGTGCGTACCTCGGGCAGATGGTGCTCGACGTCGTGCAGGAACGCGACCTCGATGTGGTCGGTACCGAGGCGGCGCATGGACGCTTCGAGTGTCCGGTGGATGCCGTCCCGGCTGAAGTCCCATTCGCGGGCGTACGGAGGTGTGTCCACGAACCCCTCCCCCGCGGCCCGTTCGCCGGGGGCGAGCGGGCGCAGTCTGCGGCCCACTTTGGTGGCGAGGGTGTACGACCTGCGCGGTACCCCCGAAAGGGCCCGCCCGAGGCGCTGCTCGGACAGGCCGGCTCCGTAGTGCGGGGCGGTGTCGAAATGCGTACAGCCCGCTTCGAGCGCTGTGTGCACGATGGCGTGCGCCGCTTCCTCGGCCATCGGGGCGCCGAGGTTGCCGAGCTGGGCGCAGCCGAGACCGAGGCGGGCGATACGGGGTTGCCGCCCCGCATCGCCCGCGTGCCGTGCGGGGCTCACCGCGGCCCCGGGCGCAGCCGCAGGCCCTGCATTCCGCCGTCGACGGCGAGGGCCGTACCTGTGACGGCCGAGGCACGCGGGCCTGCCAGATAGGCCACCGCGTCGGCCACCTCCTCCGCGCCGACCAGCCGCCCTGTGGGCTGCCGCGCCTCCAGTGCGTCCCGTTCGGCGGTGGGGTCGTCGGCCCGGCCGAGCAGCCGCCCGACCCAGGGGGTGTCGACGGTGCCGGGGTTGACGCAGTTGACGCGGATGCCCTCGCGTACATGATCGGCCGCCATGGCGAGGGTGAGGGAGAGCACGGCGCCCTTGCTCGCCGAGTAGAGGGCGCGCTGCGGCAGACCGGCGGTCGCGGCGATGGAACACGTGTGGGTGATGGACACCTGGCCGGGGTGCCGGGCAGCGGTGCGCCGCAGATGGGGCAGGGCCGCGCGGTCGGTACGGACGATGCCGAGGAGGTTGACGTCGAGGACCCGCTGCCACTCGCTGTCGTCGTGGTCCTCGACGGTGCCCGCCGCACCGATGCCCGCGTTGCCGACCAGCACCTGGAGTCCGCCGAGTTCGGCCGCCGCCCGGTCGACGGCGGCCCGTACGGCCGCGTCGTCGGTGACGTCCGCCTCCAGCGCCAGGGTGCCCGGTGGCGCACCGGCCGGGTCCAGGTCGAGCACCGCGACGCGGGCTCCGCGCTCGGCCAGCAGGGCGGCGGTGGCGGCGCCGATGCCCGAGGCGCCGCCGGTGACGAGTGCGGGCACGCCCTCGAAGTCCCGGGCGGAGTACGGCTGTCGGCTCATCGCGAGCCCTCCCCTCCGTGCTGCGGGCCGGTGCCGGGCTGCCGGCCCCGGCGGATCCCGCGCGAGCCCCTGACGGCGCCGTCCGGATACCAGCAAGCCGCGAGCGAGCCGGGGTTCATCGCGTCGGAGCCGTCGCGCTGTTCCGAGGTGGGGAAGCGGATGCCGTGGACCTCGACCGCGGTCACGCGGGAGATCGGACCATTGCTCATACATCCGATGTATAGCTGTCCGGCAGCAGCGGCGTCCAGAGGGCCGCTGCGAGGGTACGGATCCGGCACCGGGGTCAGGGGGCGCACGGGTCGTCATTCGGGGGCGTGCGGGGGCTGCGACTCCGGCAACGGCACGGCTTAGGCTGGGGCTCACACGGAACGGCCGTCAGCCGTCCGGGAAAAGTGCTGGCAGCAGCACGAACAGGACCGGCAGCGGCAGGCGACGCACGCTGGGACAGCAAGGTGAGGAGGAGCTGGGTGATCGAGCTGGAGGGGGTTCCCGAGCTGGTCGACCCAGTCATGGTGGCCGCGTTCGAAGGGTGGAACGACGCCGGAGACGCCGCCTCCACCGCGGTCGCGCACCTGGAGAAGGAGTGGAAGGGCGAGGTCTTCGCCGCGCTGGACGCGGAGGACTACTACGACTTCCAGGTGAACCGCCCGCAGGTGTTCATGGACGGCGGTGTCCGCAAGGTCACCTGGCCCACCACGCGGCTGTCCGTCGTCCGCGTGGAGGACGCCGACGGCAAGGGCAAGCGGCGCGATCTGGTGCTCGTACGCGGTATCGAGCCCAGCATGCGGTGGCGCTCGTTCTGCAACGAGATCCTGGGCTTCGCCCACGAACTGGGGGTCGAGCTGGTGGTCGTGCTGGGCGCGCTGCTCGGCGACACCCCGCACACCCGCCCCGTCCCGGTCACCGGCGTGACCTCGGACTCCGATCTGGCGCGCTCGATGAACCTGGAGGAGTCGCGGTACGAGGGCCCGACCGGCATCGTCGGCATCCTGCAGGAAGCCTGCACCCACGCGGGTGTCCCGGCCGCCAGCCTGTGGGCGGCCGTACCGCATTACGTCTCCCAGCCGCCGAATCCGAAGGCGACGCTGGCCCTGCTCAACCGGCTGGAGGACCTGCTGGGCGTCCGTATCCCGATGGGGGAGCTGCCCGAGGACGCCCGCGCGTGGCAGATCGGCGTCGATCAGCTCGCGGCGGAGGACAGCGAGGTCGCCGAGTACGTGCAGTCGCTGGAGGAGGCGCGGGACACCGCCGAGCTGCCGGAGGCGTCGGGCGAGGCCATCGCCAAGGAGTTCGAGCGCTATCTGCGCCGCCGCGACGGGGGCGGCCCCACCGAGGGAGGGACGCCGCCCGGTGCTCCCCCGTACCGGCGGGACCAGGGGCCACCGCCCCCGCCTCCGAAGCCCGGCGGGGAGCCGCCGCGGCCGGACGAGCCCGACGACGACGAATAAGCCCTCCCTCTTCCGGCCGGCACGGCGGGAAGAGGGAGGGCCGTCGATTACAGCGCGGCGCCCCGGTTACGGCGCGGCGCCCCCGGTCTACAGCGCGACGCCCAACAGCGCGTCCACCGTGCGGGACGCCAGCCCCGGTGCTCCCTCGTCGGTACCGCCCCGCGAGTTCTGCTGCTCCGCCCATGCGTCGACCGCCGCCAGCGCGGCAGGGGCGTCGAGGTCGTCCGCGAGGGCGACGCGTACGGACTCCAGCATGGACTCCGCGGGCGGCCCGTCGGGCCGCGAGACGGCCGAACGCCAGCGGGCGAGGCGCTCCTTGGCCTCGTCCAGCACGGTCTCGGTGTACTCCCAGTCGGTCCGGTAGTGATGTGCCAGCAGGGCGAGCCGGATGGCGGCCGGATCGACGCCGTCCCTCCGCAGCCGGGAGACGAAGACGAGGTTGCCCTTCGACTTGGACATCTTCTCGCCGTCCAACCCGACCATCCCCGCGTGCACATACGTACGCGCGAAGGGGAACTCCCCGGTCAGCGCCTGCGCGTGCGAAGCGCCCATCTCATGGTGGGGGAAGGCGAGATCGGAGCCGCCGCCCTGGACGTCGAAGCCCATACCCAGGTGTTCGAGGGCGATGGCCACGCACTCGATGTGCCAGCCGGGGCGTCCGGGTCCGAGGGTGCCGCCGTCCCAGTGCGGCTCGCCCTCGCGGGCTGCCGTCCACAGCATCGGGTCGAGCGGGTTCTTCTTGCCGGGGCGCTCGGGATCACCCCCGCGCTCGGCGGACAGCAGCCGCATCGTCTCGGCGTCGTAGCGCGAGACCTCGCCGAAGTGGGCGTCTGACTCGACGGAGAAGTAGATGTCGCCTTCGAGTTCATAGGCCGCGCCCATGTCGCGCAGCCGTTCGACCAGCGGAACGATCTTGGGGATGGACTCCACAGCGCCGATGTAGTGCTTGGGCGGCAGCATCCGAAGGGCCGTCATGTCCTCGCGGAACAGCGCGGTTTCGCGCTCGGCGAGGGCCGTCCAGTCGATGTTCGTCGCGGCGGCCCGCTCCAGAAGTGGATCATCCACGTCGGTGACGTTCTGTATGTAGTGAACCTGGCGCTTGGTGTCGAGCCACACGCGCTGCACGAGGTCGAACGCGTTGTAGGTCGCCGCGTGCCCCAGGTGGGTGGCGTCGTACGGGGTGATGCCACACACATAGATACGGGCGACAGGACCGGGGGTGAGGGTCACTCGGCCACCGGTCGCGGTGTCGTGGATGACGAGGTCGCGGCCCTGTCCAGGCAGAACGGGGACCTCGGTAGCGGGCCAGGCATGCATGCCTTGAGCCTAACCCGGACTTGTGTTCCTTATCCGGCCGGATGGACGCCGTTCGGAGCTAGACCGGTGGCCAGGGGATCGCGGGCCACTCGCCGCTCGGCAACGGGTGCCGCCCGGAGCTCAGCAGCGCCTCCACCCGCTTGCGCGTGGCCTCGACCTCGGCCTCGGTCAGCAACTGGGAGAGCCGTACGGCCAGTGGCGCGCCCTCGGGGGCGTCCTGCGGCCGAGCGCCGGGGGCCAGCGCGGCGGACAGCGAACGCAGCGCCTCGACGGCCTCGCCGGTCAGCTCCTCGCCGGCCCATCCCCACAGGAGGGTGCGCAGCTTGTCGTCCACGTGGAAGGTGACCCCGTGGTCGATGGCGTACAGCGCGCCATCCGGCCGGGGCAGCAGATGGCCGCCCTTGCGGTCACCGTTGTTGATCACGGCGTCGAGTACGGCGAGCCGCCGGAGCCTGGGGTCGTCGGCGTGCACGAGCAGCGCCGTCCTGCCGTCGCCGACGTCCGCGAAGCCGACCGCCTTCCAGCCCTCGCCCGGCTCGTCACCGTCGACCAGCGCGAGCAGCGGCGCCGGTTCCGCGGCGAGCTCGGTCTCGGAGTCCGGCTCCCCCGCGTCGTCCGCCTCGGCGTCCGGCAGCTCCCCCACCCACGCCTGGCACATGCCCGTGCCGTACGGGCCCTCGCGCAGCACGGTGGCGGGTATCAGGTCCCAGCCGGTGGCGCGGGAGATCTCGTAGGCCGCGACCTCGCGCTGGGCGAGGTTGCCGTCGGGGAAGTCCCACAGCGGGCGCTCGCCGGCGACGGGCTTGTAGACGCACGGCAGGCTGCGGCCCTCGTGCTCGACCGTGCCGAACAGTACGGCGTTGGAGGCGGCCCTGATCCGGCCGTGCACCGTGAGGGTGCCCCGGGCGAGCAGCTCGCGGGTGGCCTCCGCTGCCGGTGCGGTGTCGTTGCCAGGTGGTGTGCCGTTCATTCGCCCCGGCGATATCCGTTCTGGCGCGGACATACGTGTCCCTCCGGGTCGAGCGGCAGACTGCACAGAGGGCACGGCGGGCGGCCCGCGTTGACGACCTCCATCGCCCGCTTGGCGAAGGCGCGGGCCATGCTGCCGCTGATCCGCACCCGGAGCATCGGCGGGCCGTTCTCGTCGTCCTGCAGCAGCCGTTCCTCGGCGTCGGCCAGGTCCTCGTCCTCGCCGGGCTCCAGCTCCACGATGGCCTGCGCCTCGACGACCATCCGCTCGCTCTCGCCGTCCCAGGCAAGGGCCATCGTGCCGACCCGGAACTCCTCCTCGACCGGGGTCTCCAGCGGCGCCGTGTCGTCGACCTCGGAGGGAGCGACGGCGGGAACGGGCGCGCTGCCGCCGGAGCGGCGCACCACCTCGTCCAGCAGCTCGTCGATCCGTTCGGCGAGCGCTTCGACCTGCGCCTTCTCCAAGGCCACGCTGGTGGTGCGGCCTCCTGCACTGGCCTGGAGAAAGAAGGTGCGGCGGCCAGGCAGACCGACGGTACCGGCCACGAACCGGTCCGGCGGGTCGTACAGAAATACCTGACGGGACACGTTCTGCTCCGTTGGTTCGACGGCTTGAGTGGCTTCGGACATCCGCACCCTACTGTGCGTGCCGATCATCGTGCTCAGGCGCTTCCGCCCACAGTCGCGTTCCCCTCCCCGGCACTTCCCTCCGCACTTCCAGTGTCGCCCTCTTCGTCCGTACGGTCCGGTGGCGCGAGGGAGGCCAGCTCCCCGGTGTCCCCGAGTCGCAGCAGGAACGGCCGCAGTGGGGTGTAGGCGATCGCGGTGACCGAGCAGGGGGCGACGGATATCCGCTGGAAGAGATCGAGGTGCATGCCGAGTGCGTCCGCGATGATCGACTTGAGGATGTCACCGTGCGAACACATCAGGTAGACGGCGTCGGCGCCGTGTTCGGCCTCGATCCGCGCGTTCCAGTCGCGTACGGCGTCCACGGCGCGGGCCTGCATGGCGCGCATCGACTCGCCGCCGGGGAAGGCGGCCGCCGAGGGGTGGCGCTGGACGGTGGCCATCAGGGGTTCGTCGTTCAGCTCGGCGAGCTTACGGCCCGACCAGTCGCCGTAGTCGCACTCGGTGATGCGGTCCTCGGTGTGCAGCGGCAACTCGGGGCGGGCCGCGGTCAGCGGCGCGAGGGTCTCCTGGCAGCGGCGCAGCGGGCTGCTGACGGCGGCGGCCAGCGGGATGTCCCGCAGCCGGTCGGGCAGCGCGGCCGCCTGCCGCTGACCGTGCTCGTCCAGGGCGACCCCGGGCGTGCGGCCGGCCAGCAGCCCGTCGGTGTTCGCCGTGGACCTGCCGTGGCGTACGAGGATCAGCGTGGGCATGCCGCAACCCTAAGCGAGGCGCCTCAGGTGCCGCTCTCCGGTTGTGGGACGGCCGGGGAGCGGAAGAATTCGAGGGGTGATCGTCGATTGTGCGCTCTACCGTCACGGGCAGCGCGCGGACCGTCCGGAGGACTTCTCGGCTGCGCTGCGCCAGGCACGGTCCGAGGATGACGCGTTCTTGTGGATCGGCCTGCACGAGCCGACCGAGACGGAGTTCGACCGGGTCACCCAGGCATTCGGTCTGCACCCGCTGGCGGTGGAGGACTCCCTGCACGCGCACCAGCGGCCGAAGCTGGAGGTGTACGCCGACTCGCTGTTCCTGGTGCTCAAGCCGGTCGGGTACGACGAGGCCAGCGGCGAGCTGAGCACGGGCGAGCTGATGGTCTTCGTGGGTGACTCGTTCGTGCTGACCGTACGGCACGGCCAGGCCAACCCACTGGGCTCGGTGCGCAGCCGGCTGGAGGACGAGCCGGAGGTGCTGCGGCACGGCCCGACCGCGGTGATGTACGCGGTCAGCGACACCGTCGTGGACCACTATCTGGAGGTCGCGGCGGCGCTCCACACCGATCTGGACGAACTGGAGGCCAAGGTCTTCTCCCGGGAGAGCCGCGAGGCGCCGGACATGGTGACCCGGATCTACGAGTTCAAGCGGCGCGCGCTGGAGTTCCGCCGGGCGACGCTCCCGCTGACGGACCCGGTGACCCGGCTGACGGGCTCCGGGGTGCCGTTCGTGCACCAGGACTCGCGGCTGTTCTTCCGCGATGTGGCGGACCATCTGTCGCGGGTGAACGAGCAGGTGGAGTCGATCGACCGGCTGCTGTCGGACATCCTGTCGGCGTATCTGGCGCAGATGGGCGTACGGCAGAACGACGACATGCGCAAGATCTCCGCCTGGGCGGCGATGTTCGCCGTACCGACGGCGATCGCCGGCGTGTACGGCATGAACTTCGACCACATGCCGGAGCTGCACTGGCTCTGGGGCTATCCGGCGGTGATCCTGCTGATGGTGACGATCTGCGTGGTGCTCTTCCGCGTCTTCAAACGCCGCAACTGGTTCTGAGCCGGGGCGGATCTCAGGCGTACCCGGGCGCCGCGTCCGCCCGTCCGGTGCCCAGCGCGTCGCGCCGCTCGGGCATCCGCAGGCTGACCATCCGGCGCCAGCCACCCAGCCGCTCCCATACGTACCGGCCGTGGATGCCCAGCGCGAGGAGCCCGAACTTGGCCCCGGACCAGCCCAGGATGCGGGCCATCCGGCTCATGACGGCCAGGCTGACGTCGCGGTAGACCTTGATCTCGGCGAGCGCGCTCTCGCGCAGCAGCGCCTTGATGGTGCGGGCGTGTCCGGCCTCGGCGAGGTTCAGCAGCTCCTCATGGCAGTAGGCGAGGTGGTTGTCCTCGTCCTTGGAGATCATCTTCACCGCGCGGCCGAGGTCCGGATGGTCTCCCGCCACCTTCTTGAGCAGGATCATCTCCTCGGCGGCCCGCTGCTCGGTGACCCGGCTGTGGGCGAGGTAGGTGAGCACGTCGTGCTCGGTCAGCGGCTCGTCGCGGCGCAGCTTCTCGTGCGCCAGACCGATGCCGAGGCCCTCCAGGATCATCGTGTAGTCGGTGTCGTCGGGGATCTCGGCCGCCTCCAGACCGCGCTTGTTCAGCAGCGCCATGAAGATCCGGCCGTGCTTGTCCTCGTCGGCGCCGTGCCGGGCGATCTTGGGCGCGAGGTGCCGCTGGGTCTCGGGGACGAGCAGGGCGATCCGCCCGTTCTCCCAGCCGCCCTGTGCCTCGCCGCTGGCCGCGATGGAGCAGAAGAGCCGGAAGGACTCGTCGTTGTCGAGGATTTCCTGGAACAGACTCCTGGCCGAGAGCATCGCCGCCACCTCCGTGCAGAGTTCCGTACAGCACGACATCCGAGAAGAACGAGTCAAATGCCGCGTACGCGAACAGGCAACAGGTGCGCAGCCGATCTGCGCCGAACGCAGGAGTCGCGCCGTCCGCCCGCGTAACCGCGCGGGCGGGGCCGCGTTGTGCTCCGTGACGGCCGTGGCGGGGTTGACCCCGAGCCCCCACCACGGCCGCAGACTTCTCCGGCGCGTTACGCCTTGCGGGGCCGGGCTTACGCCTTACGGGCGGGCCGCGGCGCACGCCTTACGAACGCTCCCCACGGGCGCCCTCCACGGAGGGCGCCCGTCCTCGCGTCCGGCCCTAGGAGGAGGCCAGCCCGGCCCGCTCCAGGGCCTCGGTACCGGCGCGCAGACTGGCCAGCCGCTCCTCCAGGGAGAAGCCGGCCGGGGCCAGCGACAGCGTCGTCACCCCGGCGTCCGCGTAGGCGCGCATCCGGTCGGCGATCCGCTCGACGGGGCCGATCAGCGTGGTGGAGTCGATCAGCTCGCGCGGGATCGCGGCGGCAGCGCCCTCCTTGTCGCCGGCCAGGTACTTCTCCTGGATCTCGGCGGCCTCCTTCTCGTAGCCCATGCGCTGGGCGAGCTTGTTGTAGAAGTTCTGCTTCCGGCTGCCCATGCCGCCCACATAGAGCGCGGTGTAGGGGCGGAAGAGATCGGCGAGCGCGTCGATGTCGTCGCCGACGGCCATCGGGACGGTGGGACAGACGTCGAAGCCGTCCATGGTCCGGCCCGCGGCCTCCCGGCCCGCGCGCAGATGCTGCAGTGTCGTCTCCTCGGCGTGCTCGGGGGAGAAGAACACCAGCAGCACACCGTTGGCGATCTCGCCGGTCTGCTCCAGGTTCTTGGGGCCGATGGCGGCGATGTAGAGCGGGATCTCCTCACGCTCCGGGTGGACGGTCAGCTTGATCGGCTTGCCGGGGCCGCCGGGCAGCGGGAGCGTCCAGTGCTGCCCCTCGTAGGACAGCCGCTCGCGGGACATGGCGCGGCGGATGATCTCGACGTACTCGCGGGTGCGGGCGAGCGGCTTGTCGAACTTCACCCCGTACCAGCCCTCGGACACCTGCGGCCCCGAGACGCCGAGGCCGAGCCGGAAGCGGCCACCGGAGAGCGAGTCGAGGGTGGCGGCCGTCATGGCGGTCATGGCCGGGGCCCGGGCGGGGATCTGGAAGATCCCGGAGGCCACGTCGATCCGTTCGGTGTGGGCCGCCACCCAGGTGAGCACGGTCGCGGCGTCCGAGCCGTACGCCTCGGCCGCCCAGCACACGTCATAGCCGAGCCGGTCGGCCTCCTGTGCGACGGCGAGGTTGTCCGCATCCATCCCGGCGCCCCAGTAGCCGAGGTTGATGCCCAGTCGCATCCCCATCCCGCACCCACTTCCCTTACTGATCAGTAATGTCCCTGACCCCCGGACTCTAACGCCTGCCACAACTACGCTCAACGCCCATGGAGCGAAGGCACCTCGGCCGCACTGGCCTGCGCGTATCCCGGATCGGACTGGGCACTCTCAGCTGGGCGCGCGGCGGCGGCATCAGCGGCGCGGCCGACCGCGCGGCACGCGGCGGGCAGCACGACGCATACGAGCAGCACGACCAGCACTTCCAGAACGCCGCCGAGCAGCTCAAGACGTTCTGGGAAGCGGGCGGCACGCTGGTGGACACGGCCGATGTGTACGGCGACGGCGAGGCCGAGTATCTGCTGGGACGGCTGATGCGCGACTACGTGCCGCGCCGCGACCTGGTCGTCGCCACCAAGGCGGGCAGCGTGCCGGACCCCGACCGGCGCTTCGACTGCTCGCGCGGCCACCTCCTCGCCGCGCTCGACGCCTCGCTCGACCGGCTGGGCACCGACCATGTGGATCTGTGGCAGGTGCACGCCTACGACCCGTATACGCCGCTGGAGGAGACGCTCCAGGCGCTGGACGTGGCCATCAGCAGCGGACGCGCCCGCTATGCCGGGGTGTCCAACTTCTCCGGCTGGCAGCTCGCCAAGGCGGGCACCTGGCAGCTGGCCGCGCCAGGAGTGCGGCACCCGCTGGCCAGTACGCAGATGGAGTACTCGCTGCTCCAGCGCGGTATCGAGCGGGAGGTGCTGCCCGCCGCGCGGGACCTGGGCATCGGGCTGCTGCCGTCCTCACCGTTGGGCCGCGGCGTACTCACCGGCAAGTACCGGCAGCCCGGCCCCCCGCCTGCCGGATCGCGCGGCGCCTCCGAGCGGCTGGCGCCGTTCGTCGAGCCGTATCTCGACGAAACCGCGGGCCGGATCGTGGACGCGGTGGCCATAGCGGCCGACGGGCTCGCCCTGCCCCCACTCCAGGTGGCCCTGGCATGGGTGCGGGACCGGCCGGGAGTGGTGGCGCCGATCGTCGGCGCACGGACATCGGAGCAGCTCGCGGAGGCTCTGTCAGTGGAGGGCCTTAGTCTTCCTGACGAAATCCGCGCGGCGCTGGACGATGTCTCGGCTCCCGTGCACCGCTATCCCGACCATGACTGGAGCGAGCTGTGAGCAACGACAAGGCAGCCGAACTCCTCGCGGCCGTCCGCGCGGTGGAGAGCGGCGAACGCTCCGCCGCCTCCTTCTTCAACGAGCCTGCGGCGCAGCAGCCCCGGCCGGCGAGGCCGGGAGGGCCCGGTGGGAACACCGGGGCCGGTCGGGGACCGGCTCGCGCGCAGGTGGCGGACGCCCCCGCGCAGGGGGCGGACGGGCAGCAGCCGGGGCGGCCCGGGCTTGGAACCGGGCCGGTCACCGTCCCCGACGAGGTGCGGGCCGTGCTGACGGAGGGCGGGGCGCCCGAGTCGTTGGCGCAGCGCGTGGTGGAAACGCTCGGCGAAGGCGCGGCCGGACTGCTGCGCACCGATCCCTGGCAGCTCCTCGCCGTCCCCGAGGTGCGCCCCGAGCAGGCCGACGGCTTCGCCCGCGCCCTGCTCGGCGACGAGACGGAGCCCGGTGACCCCCGCCGGTCGGTCGCGCTGGTCGGCCATCTGCTGGAGCGCGCGGCGCTGCGGGGTGACACGGTGCTGGCGCCGGACGCGCTGGCCAAGGGCCTGGCCCAGCACGCGGTGCCGGATCCGGACGAGGCCCTGCGGGAGGCCGTCGACGCGGGAGCCGTGCTTGTCTTCGAGGACGCGCTGGACGCGGGTCCGGCCTTCTCCGCCTCCGTGGGCGCTTCCGAGCCGCAGGCCGCGGAAGAGACCGGCGCCGAGGCGGAGCGCCCGGTCAACATCCTGGTGGGGCTGGACCGGTACGCGCTGGCGGAGGAGAGCCTGGCCGACGGACTGGCCCGCATCGCCAGCACCTTCGACTCCGCGGCGACGGCGGGCCAAGCAACGGCGGACGAGCCGGCGGAGGCCGCGGACGCGGAGCCCGGCGAGGGCTGGGCGGCAGCGGCCGAGAGCGCCCCCTCCCCGTCCGCGCGCGAGCTGATCCGCGCCGTGTCCGCGAGCGGGCTGGTCACTCATACGGGTGGCGAGGCCTCCCGCGCCGAGGTCGCCGCCCTGGTCGCCGCCGCACAGCGGATCGGCCTGCGCGCCTGGGCCCTCACCCACACGGACGACGGCCGGGACCGCATGGCCCGCCTCCTCACGGAGGCTCCGGCCCCGGGCCCGGACGACGCCGCCCCGGACCAGGGCGCGGGCGCTGCCACCGTCGCCGGGGTGCTGGCAGCCGCGGAAGGTCCCGGGCGGGACGGGGAGGGAGCGCTCGCCGTCGATCTGCTGGCCGTCTGCGACGCGCCTCAGCTCGACGCGGAGACGGCCGCGGCGCTGCTGGAGTCCCTGCCGGACGGAGCACGGCTGGTGCTCAGCGGAGACCCGGGCGTACTGGGCGCCGCGGGTCCAGGACAGGTGTTCCGGGACCTGATGGCGGCCAGGTTCTGCCCGCACATCGCCTCGCGTACCCCGGACCCGGGCCCGGTGGGCGAGCTGGTCTCCGGCATCGGCATCGGGGAGCTGAACCAGGTGGCGGCGCCCGGCAAGGAGGTCGTGATCGTCCCCGTCGCCGACCCGGGCGAGGCCGTGCACCGGACGGTGCAGCTCGTCGCGGACTCGGTGCCGCGCGCCCTCTCGATCCCCTCCGCCGATACCCAGGTGATCACTCCGGGACATGGCGGCCCGGCGGGGACGCGCGCGCTGAACGCCGCCCTCAAGGAACGGCTCAACCCCGGCCCCGGCCGCTTCGGCGGCTTCGACCCCGGCGATCGGGTCGCCTACTCCCCCGCCCCCGGCCGCACCAGCATCGGCACCGTGGCCTCAGCGGACGCCGATGGCCTCCATCTGACCTGCGCCGACCGCAGTCTGACGGTCCCGCCCGAGCGGGTCCCTGAAACGGTGCGCCACGGCTGGGCGGTGACGGCCCATCAGGCACCGGGCATCCGCTGGCCCGCCGCGGTCGTGGTGCTGCCGGGGGACGCCGCGGGGGCGCTGACCCGGGAGTGGGTCTACACCGCGTTCGGCCGCGCCGAGCGCCATCTGTCGGTCGTACACGGAGCGGGTGACGCGCTCCCCCGCGCGGTGGCCTCGGCCGTCGGCCGGGAGCGTACGACGCGCCTGCGCACCCTGCTGACCGAGTCCGCCCGCGCGGCCGAGGCAGCGCGGGCGGCGGAGTCCGGCGGGACGGAGGAGCCCGGCCGCTGACCCGCGGCCGCCGGGGCGACCGCGGCGGGAGCGGCGGGAGCGGTGCTACCTGCCGCGCCGTCCGGCGGGGGCGCCGCCGTCGGCGTCCTCGTCCTCGTCGGTCTCCTCTTCGTACTCCTCCTCCGCGTACGATTCCTCGCTCTCGTCCTCGTCTTCGCCCTCTTCCTCGTCTTCGTCCTCGCTCCTGGCTTCGAGGAGCAGGTCCTCCTCGTCCTCGTCGAAGACGGAGCTGACGTCGAAGCGGCAGATCACCCGCTGGGGGTCCGCCTGCTCGAAGGGCGCGGACAGCCATTCGCCGGGCTCGGCGGGTTCGTCGACCGCCGTGACCCACAGCGTGGAGTCGCCCTCCTCCAGGCCGAACTCCTTGTGCCGGGTGGCGATCTCGTCCGGCTCGTACTCCCCGAAGAGCACCCCGAGCGCCGCGTGCACACTGTTGCCCGGAGCGGCGCTCTCGACCCGTTCGTCCTCCGCCGAATCCGGGTCCAGCTCGGTGACACGCTCGGCCTGGGCCTGCAACCGCTGCGGCTCGGCGATGACGTAGTCCCGCCGGATCAGCACGCTCAACGCGCTGGGCACTTCCGGCCCGGTGTAGGCGGGCAGACTCTCGCTGCTGGGGATCTCGAACGGGGTGACCTCGTCGTAGACCTCGTACAGCAGCTCGTCATAGGTCTCACCCGCGGCGGCCAGCGCGTCGAAGGCGGCATAGACGGCGGAGTCGAGTTCGGCGGCGTACTGCCCGGCCGACGAGGCGTCCCGCTCACCCGCACCGGCGTCGGCGCCCGCTCCGGCAGGCGCCCGGGACTCCCCCGCGCGGCGCTCGACGGCCTCGAGGTGCCGGTCCAGCGCGGCTTTGACCGCCTCGGCGGCGGCGCGTACGTCGGCAGCGGTGGGCTGCGCAGCATCAGACATAGTGCAGACGCTATCGGCAGACGGGGTCCATACGCACAATAGAGAGGATGCCGGAATACGAATTTCGCGATGTGTACGTCCCTCGGGGCGTGTCCCGTAAGGCTGCGACTCAACTGCTGACCGATCACGCTGAGTACGGACACTGGGAACTGGCCCGGATGCGGCTGTACCCGGACGGGAGCCGCCGGGTGCGGCTCCGCCGCCGCATCATCCGCCAGCTGCGCGCCACCTGGTGACCGGTCGCCGGTGAGAGGCCACGAGGGAGCGGACCCGCTCGGTGCGGGACCGCTCCCTCTGCCGTGCCCTGCCGTGCCTACGGTCTGCCTACGGTTCCGGCCGACGTCCTGGCCGACCCGGACGCCCCCTGCCCGAGCCGGACACCCTGGCCGACCCGCAGGTCAGCGGCGAGCGGCGGGGCGGGAGCGCCGGTAGAGGACGTAGCCCCCCGCGAGCATGCCCGCGCTGAGCGGCACGGCGACGCCGAGCTGCGAACCCGTACCGGTGTGTGCCAGTTCGCCGTCGGCACCGGCAGCGGGCTTCCCGGACGCCTCGGAGCCAGGTACGGCCTCCGGCACGGAAGCGGCATCCACCTCGCCGGTGCTGCCGGGCTGGTTGGACGTGCCCGGGGCAGTGGACTCGCCGGGCCCACCAGACCCCGGGGGATTTCCGGGCTGACCGGGCTTCCCCGGCTGCTGCGGGTCTCCGGGCTGCCCGGGCTGACCGGGGTCACCGGGCTGGCCCGGATCACCTGGCTGACCCGGATCGCCCGGGTCACCGGGATCCCCTGGCTCCCCCGGCTGGCCGGGGTCATCCGGCCGCTCGGGGTCACCCGGGTCCCCCGGCTGCCCGGGGTCACCGGGCTGCCCGGGGTCACCGGGGCCGGGCTTACCGGGGTCCTGCGGTGTGCCGGGCTCCTGCGGATACCCCGGGTCGATCGGCCCCGACCCCGGAGGGTCCGACGGGCCGCCACAGCCGTTGCCGTGCGCCGGGTTGAGCGCGCCCCCGACATCGACGGTGTTACCGCAGGCGTTCACCGGCACATCGACCGGGACCTGCACATTGTTGCCCGAACCGACCCCGGGAGAGCCGTGCGTGGAGCCGCCCGCACGGGCCTCGCGGCCACCCTGCGGGCTGGTGCCGTCGTCGCCGCAGCCGTTGCCGGACGAGGGGTTGGCCACGCCGACGACGTTGACGGTGTTGCCGCAGATGTTGACCGAGACGTTCGCCGGCGCCTGGGCGTTGTTGCCGGAGAGCACCCCCGGCGAGTTCGCGCTGCCACCCTGTGCGCCCGAGTCGGCGAGCGCGGTCCCCCCTGACATCGCCAGGAGGCCGCCCGCGGCGGCCATGGTGAGCAGGCCCTTTCTGGTGCGCTGTCGCATGGTTGTTGGATCCCCTGCCTGTTGATGGCTGTCTGTGACCGGCCAGGGGGAGGCGCACCCGCGCGCCGTCCCGCCCCCCTCAAGACCCAAGGGCCCCGGAGCGCGTGGCGCGTGCTCCGGGGCCGCTCAGATTCATGTGCTCACCGATCGGATCGGATGAGACTTGCTGTCACTTGGCGACGCAGGCGTTGCCGAACGCCGGGTTCAGCAGGCCGACCACGGAGATCGTGTTGCCGCAGGCGTTCACCGGAATGTGGACCGGGACCTGCACGTTGTTGCCGGAAACGACGCCCGGGGAGTGCACGGCGGCACCCTGCGCACCGGAGTCGGCGACGGCCATACCCGCACCAGCCAGCACAAGACCGCTGGTGGCAGCCGCGGCGGCGATGACCTTCTTGATCATTGTTCCTCCTTGTTGGCAATACGGTCCCAGCCGGGGACCGCACTCCCTGTAACGAGGATGGAGGAATCAGGCTACGAACTGACTAGATCATTCACTCGTCCCAGTCGGCTCCGTACAGGTGGCCGATTACCCGATTACCGCCCCGGATCGGTCAACAGCACATCGACGGGTACCCCGCGACCTCAGGCCTGGTCCAGGAACCGGTCCAGTACCCGAACCCCGAACTGCAGTCCGTCGACCGGAACGCGCTCATTCACACCGTGGAACATCCCGGCGAAGTCCAGCTCCGGGGGCAGCTTCAGCGGCGCGAAGCCGAAGCAGCGGATGCCCAGGTCGTCGAAGGACTTGGCGTCCGTACCGCCCGAGAGCATGTACGGCACGGCACGCGCGACGGGGTCCTCCGCGCGCAGCGAGGACTGCATGGCCTCCACGAGCGCCCCGTCGAACGTCGTCTCCAGCGCCTTGTCGGCGTGCACGTCCTCGCGCCGTACCCGCGGCCCCAGCAGCTGGTCGAGATCGGCCAGGAACTCCTCCTCGTGCCCCGGCAGGAAACGCCCGTCGACGTGCGCGGTCGCCTGGCCGGGGATGACGTTGACCTTGTAGCCGGCGCCGAGCTGGGTGGGGGCGGCGGTGTTCTGCAGCGTGGCCCCGATGATCTTCGCGATACCGCCGAGCCGGGCGAGGGTCTCCTCCATGTCCTCGGGGTCGAGCTCGATGCCGAGCGCGTCGGAGAGCTCGTCCAGGAACGAACGGACCGTCTTGGTGACCCGCACCGGGAACTTGTGCCGGCCCAGCCTGCCGACCGCCTCGCACAGCTCGGTGATCGCGTTGTCGTTGTTGGTCATCGACCCGTGACCGGCGGTGCCGTCCACGGTGAGCCGCATCCAGTGCATGCCCTTCTGGGCCGTCTCCACGAGGTACAGCCGCAGGTTCTCGTTCACCGTGAACGAGAAGCCGCCGACCTCGCCGATGGCCTCGGTCACACCTTCCAAGAGATCGGCGTGGTTGTCGACCAGGTGCCGCGCCCCGTAGACGCCGCCCGCCTCCTCGTCCGCGAGGAAGGCCAGCACGATGTCGCGGGGCGGCTTCCGCCCGGTACGCATCCGGTCCCGTACGACCGCCAGCGTCATCGCGTCCATGTCCTTCATGTCGACGGCGCCGCGTCCCCACACGCAGCCGTCGGCGATCTCCCCGGAGAACGGGTGATGCGTCCAGTCGTCGGCGTTGGCGGGCACCACGTCGGTGTGTCCGTGGATGAGCAGGGCAGGGCGGGAGGGGTCCTCGCCGGTGATCCGCGCCACGGTCGAGGCACGGCCCGGGCGGGACTCGATGATCTGCGGCTCCAGGCCGACCTCGGCCAGCTTCTCGGCGACGTACTCCGCCGCCGCCCGCTCCCCGGGGCCCTCGTTGTTGCCGAAATTGCTGGTGTCGATCCGGATCAGCTCGCGGCAGAGATCGACGACCTCGCCCTCGGCGGTAGCGGCACTATCGGCACTCACGCTGCCTCCTCTTCTCGCAGGTAGACCCCCATCCTCCCGCCCACACCCCGGCGCCCCAAGAGCCGGGTGATCGCAGTCCTCATCGGGTGCTAAGGTTTAACCCGTCGCAAGGCCTCCCACCGGCCACGCGGCACACCCGGTCGGGGTGGCGGAATGGCAGACGCGCTAGCTTGAGGTGCTAGTGCCCTTTACAGGGCGTGGGGGTTCAAGTCCCCCTCCCGACACGTACTGGTACCCCACGGGAACCGTTGAGGTCCTGGTCGAGATAGCTCTCGACCAGGACTTTTTGCTGGGTGGGGTCATTTCGCAGGCGGATTCCCAGCCGCTTGTAGAGATCGGTCTTGTCGGTGGGGTCGGCCTGGCGGATGGCCGTGGTGAGGTTCCCGGCTGCTCGGACGAGTGCGGCGATCTCATACCGCGATAGGGGCGTGCCGGGTGACGGCTGCGGCTTGGATGCTCGGAGTTCAGCAGGAACCGGTCCAGGCCGATCCCCTCCCGGCGCCTTACCACCAGCGCGGTCACCACCCCGGCCACCGGGGGCCGTGGGAACGGCTCCGCAGGAATGATCCCGCCCGCTACGCCCGGGAGGTCCAGCGCACCCGCTCTCTGCTCTTCGTCGCTGCGCCCCGGGCCCGCGACAGCTTGGCCATCTCGTGGCACGGGACGCCGAGCCCGTTCCTCGAGCCCTTGCTGGGAAGGAAGAGCTGAACGGCGTCGTCCGGATGACCGCCCGGTCCCGAACCCCAGGAACTCGGCACGCCTGCAAGACACAGCAGCATGACAGATCACTGACTGTCCGACATGACGTAGCGACGTGCGGGCTGGCCGGGTAACTCGTTAGCGCGCTTCGTTTCACGCCAGACGCTCAAGCAGCATCACGCAGACGGGGAGGGGATCGCATGAAGGCCTGGGTTGCCTGATCCGGTCGATGCGTATCGCACCTGGGTGTGCCTCTGCGACCTTGTCGATCCGTTCCCCGGCTGTCGGCGGGCGCTCCGTCGAAGGTCTCGACGGACACCTGGTTGGTGCTCGGATCGGCACCCCACGCTGTATTGCGTATGCTTCCCAGCTCGGCCAGTTCACGGTGAATGGACTCCAACTCAGCCTTGCTGCGTGTGCGGGTCACCCGCTTCGGGCAGGCGCGAGCGGCAGCGCTGGGCGAGCGGCTCGGCGAGGGTTGGGGGAACTGACCGGGCATGGCGTGGTTGCCGTCAGGTCCTGCGGCTTGTGGGCCGGTATCGATCTCGATCCGGCACAGGTGACCGGATGCGTGGCCTGCATGCGACTGCTCGACTGCGGCTTGACCCGCCCCGATCAGGACACAGCTCAGCCGCCGAGACCAGAAGGCCGACCCCAGGACTCAGGGGTGTTGGCCCCGTCAGTCCGTTCGTCGTTCTCTCAGCCAGCACCCCACCACCGACTCCGCCCCGTGCACGAGGCCGCATGGGAAGGACCAGGGCCTGTCCGGTCGGCAGGGAGTGGCACCGGACAGGCCCTGGGGATCGGGATCGCCCGAGTAGGTGGGGGGCGACGGCGGTCGTCGGCAGGCCCCCACCCCTCATAGGCCGCTATACGGCGAGCCAGGCTGCCTGGTCCGGGGCCAGCAGGCCGCCGTCCAGGGGGCCGCTGGTCAGCAGGATGGCGGTGTGGTCGGGGAGGGGGTGTGCCTCGGTCGACAGGTTGACCACGCAGGTGAAGCCCGGGTCGCGGTTGAAGGCGAGGACTCCGTCGGGGGCGTCCAGCCAGGTGAGGGTGCCGTCGCCGAGTGCGGGGTGCTCGCGGCGCAGGTGCAGGGCGGTGCGGTAGAGCTCCAGCATTGACGCCTCGTCGCCGGTCTGCGCTTCGACGCTGTACTCGGCCCAGTCGGCCGGCTGGGGCAGCCAGGGGGCGGCGGGGGCGCCGTCGGGGCTGAAGCCGTACGGCGTGCTCTGCCCGGACCAGGGGATCGGCACGCGGCAGCCGTCGCGGCCGCGCTCGGTGTGTCCTGAGCGCTCCCATACGGGATCCTGCAGGACGTCTTCGGGTAGGTCCTCGACCTCTGGGAGGCCGAGTTCCTCGCCCTGGTAGACGTAGGCGCCGCCGGGCAGGGCGAGCATGAGAAGGGCGGCGGCGCGGGCGCGGCGGATGCCCAGTTCGAGGTCGAGGGGGCCTTCCGGGCGGTAGGTCTCGTTGGCCACCCAGCGCTTGGTCGCCTTGCGGCCGTAGCGGCTGGGGTGGCGTACGACATCGTGGTTGGAGAGGACCCAGGTGGCGGGTGCGCCGACCGCGCCGAGCATGGCGAGCGAGTTGTCGATGACCGCGCGCAGGTCCTGGGGATGCCAACTGGACATGAGGAAGTCGAAGTTGAACGAGGTGTGCAAGCCGTCCTGGCGGACGTAGGCGGCGAGTCGTTCGGGGGTGTCCGTCCACGCCTCGGCGACGAAGGAGCGGTCGCCGTGGAACTCGTCGGCCACCTTGCGCCAGGCACGGAAGATGTCGTGGACCTCGTCGCGGTCCCAGTGCGGGTGGTCGACGTGCTGCCAGGGTTGTCCGCTGTCCGGGTCCCGGCGGGGCGGCAGGTCGGGGAGTTCGGGGTGCTTGATCAGTCCGTGGGCGACGTCGATGCGGAATCCGTCCACGCCGCGGCGGAACCAGAAGCGGAGGATCGACTCGAACTCGGCGTGTACGTCGGGGTTCTGCCAGTTGAGGTCGGGCTGCTGGGGGGCGAACAGGTGGAGGTACCACTCGCCGTCGGGCAGCCGGGTCCAGGCGGGGCCGCCGAAGGCGGAGACCCAGTCATTGGGCGGTTTTGAGCCGTCGGGGCCGCGACCCGGCCGGAAGATGTAGCGATCCCGCTCCGCGCTGCCGGGCCCGGCCGCCAGTGCCGCCTGGAACCAGGCGTGCTGGTCGGAGGTGTGGTTGGGCACGATGTCGGGGATGACGCGGATCCCGTGCTGGTGCGCCTCCTCGATGAGCTGCTCCGCCTCGGCCAGGGTGCCGAAGAGAGGGTCGATGTCGCGGTAGTCGGCCACGTCGTAACCGTGGTCCGCCATCGGCGACTTGTACCACGGGTTGATCCATATGGCGTCGATGCCGAGCGACTTGAGATAGGGCAGGCGGGACCGGATGCCGGCGATGTCGCCGACGCCGTCGCCGTTCCCGTCGGCGAAGCTGCGGATGTAGATCTGATAGATGACGGCGTTGCGCCACCACGGTGCTGCGGTGCCGGGCATGCTGCTGGATACTCCTCGGTCGTTGGGGGTGAGGGCGGCGGGCGCCCGGTGTCTACTTCGCCGCGCCGGCGGTGAGTCCGGCGACGATACGGCGCTGGAAGAGCAGCACCATGACCACCAGCGGGATCGTTACGAGGACACCCGCGGCCATCTGGCTGCCGAACGGCACCTCGTACGTCGTGGCGCCGGTGAATTTCGAGATGATGACCGGCGCGGTCTGCATGCCGGGCTTGTTGGTCATCGACAGGGCGATGAGGAACTCGTTCCAGGCGCAGATGAAGGTGATGATCGCGGTGGTGAAGATGCCGGGTGCGGCGAGGGGGATGATGACCTTGCGGAACGCCTGGCCCCGGGTGCAGCCGTCGACCATGGCGGCGTGCTCCAGCTCGTCCGGCATCTGCTTGAAGAACGCGGTCAGGTTCCACACCGCCAGCGGCAGCGCGAAGGACATGCTCGGCACGATCATCGCCTGGTAGGTGTTGATCCAGCCGATGTCCGTGAACAGCTTCAGCAGCGGGACCACGATCGAGACCACCGGGAACATCGAGGTGGCGATGATCAGCGTGAGGATCAGCCGCTTGAACCGGAACTCCAGCCGGGCCATCGCATAGGCGGTGAAAGTGGCCAGCAGCAGCGCCAGGACGGTGGTGGCTCCGGCGACGATCAGGCTGTTGAGCAGCGCGCGGGTGAAACCCTGGGACGGGCCGAACACCGCCTGGTAGTTCTCGAACGACACCGGGGAGGG
Organism: Streptomyces sp. CA-250714; assembly: GCF_050936705.1. NCBI lineage: Bacteria > Bacillati > Actinomycetota > Actinomycetes > Kitasatosporales > Streptomycetaceae > Streptomyces > Streptomyces sp. CA-250714. Next base: position 1,222,916 of record NZ_JBNJMI010000002.1, read on the forward strand.
AAGCAGCGAGGTGTCGAAGACGTCCGAGGTGCGTCGGAGGCTGGAGACCAGCATCCAGTAGAACGGGGCCAGGCAGTAGGCCACCACTGCCACAACACCCGCGTACAGCAGCCCGCTGCGCCATTTCGCCGTGATGGTCATGCCGTCACCTCCGTACGGCGCAGTGCCGTCAGCCGTCGGCGTGTGCCTCTTCCCTTGGGCTTGCCCGCGCCGCCGTCCCTGTCACCGAGGATGTCGGCCCCGAGCAGCCGGACGAAGGCCAGCGCGATGAGGAGGACGTAGAGGAAGAGGAGCACCGCGTAGGCGGATGCTGGTCCGAAGTGGACGTTGGACGCCTCGTTCTGCGCGAGCATGGACAGGGTTTCCACCGAGTGCTTCTGCGCGCCGATGAGGATGTAGGGCAGGTCGAACATCCGCAGCGCGTCCAGGCAGCGGAACAGTACCGCCACCAGCAGCGCCGGCTTCACCAGGGGAAGCGTCACGTGCCAGAACTGGCGCACGGGGCTCGCTCCGTCGATACGGGCCGCCTCGTACACCTCTTTCGGTATCACTTGCAGGCCGGCCAGGACCAGCAGGCCGATGAAGGGGGCGGTCTTCCACACCTCGGCGACGATGACCGCGACCTTGGCGTGGAAGCCCTCGGTGGTCCACAGGATCTGGTGGCCTATGAGGGCGTTGGCGATGCCGTTGCTGTTGAAGATCCACCGCCACAGCAGGCCGGAGATGGCCGTGGGCACCGCCCAGGGCACCAGGATGCCCGCCCGTACCAGGGCTCGTCCGCGGAACGCCTTGTGCATGATCAGGGCCATCGCCACACCGATCAGCGTCTCGAAGCCGACCGTGACGACGGTGAAGAACGTGGTGTTCCAGAAGGCGTTCCAGAACCGGTCCCCGGCGGCGGTGAAGATGTCGGTGTAGTTCTTCAGCCCGACGAACGGCTCGGTGGCGCTGATGAAGCCGGTCTTGGGGTCCAGGCCCTTCGGCCCGTACAACGACTCGCTCAGCGCCATGATCGTCGGGTAGAGCACGACGATCGTCAGCACCAGCAGCGTCGGGGACACCAGCAGTGCCGCCATCCGCCCCCTGCCGGCGGTCGCCCGGGCCGGCTTACGCATGTGCGGGCGGTTCAGCGGCCTGGACCGGCTGCCGGCCGCGTGGTGTGGTTCCCGCTCGGTGGGTCCGGGCGGGATCTCGGTGTCGACCATGGCCCCGTTCCTCACTTTGCCGCGGACTTCCGCAGGTCCTTCTGCATGTCCTTCAGCGCCTGTTCGCTGCTCTTGCTGCCGGTCAGGGCGGCGTACGTCTCCTGCTGGATCGCCGAGGTCACATCGCCGTACTGCACGACCCGCGGACGCGGCACGGCCCGCAGGATGGACTCCTTGAGCACCGGCAGGTACGGATACCGCTTGATCAGCGCCTTGTCGTCGTACAGGGAGGCATACGGCGGGGCGAAGGCGGCTTCCTTCAGGAACGTGCCCGCGCTCTTCTCGTTGGTGAAGAACTTCATGAAGTCCAGGGCCGTGGCCTTGTTCTTGGCGTGGGACGACAGGGCCAGGTTGTGACCGCCCAGACTGGAGGAGCCGGGCCCCTTCAGGCCGGGCAGCGGCGCGGTTGCGAACTTCTCCGCGATCTTGCTCTTCTTGGCCAGGGAGTGCACATACGGCCAGTTGCGCAGGAAGACCAACTTGCCGGACTGGAATGCCTGGCGGCCGTCCTCCTCCTGATAGGTGATGCCCTCCTTGGGGATCGTCCGGTCCTTGACGGAGTCGACGAGGAAGTCCAGGCCCTTCTTCGCCTCGGGGGTGTCGACGTCCGGCTTGCCTTTCGCGTCGGTGACGTGGCCGCCTGCCGAGTTCACGGCTTCGGAGAAGTTCACGGTCAGGCCCTCGTACTTCTGGAACTGACCGGCGTAGCACGAGATGCCCTTGGCTTCCGGCAGCTTCTTGACCTTGGCGCAGGCGGACTTCATCTCCGCCCAGGTCTTCGGCGGCTCGGCGATGCCGGCCTTCTTCAGCAGGTCCGTGCGGTAATACAGCAGGCCGCCGTCCGAGTTGAACGGGACCGCGTACTGGCCGCCGCGGTACTTCCCTGTCGCCACCACCGGCTTCAGCATCTTCCGGAGCGGGAACTGCTTCTCGGGCAGCTTGTCGATCCACTGGTGGGCGGCGAACTCCGAGGTCCACACGGCGTCCAGGGAGAGCACCGTGTAGGCGTCGGACTTCGTCTCCGCGTTCTGGATCATCTGCTGGCGCTGCGCGTCCGCATCCGTCGGCAGCTGGATGAAGGTGACCTTCTCCTTGGGGTGCAGCTTGTTCCAGCGGTCGAGCATCGGCTGGACGGTGCCGGTGGTGTCCTTGCCGGCCACGTACGTGATCGGGCCCCGGCCCTCGAACGACGTCGCCCCTGCCTGCCCGGAGGCGCCGTCGCCGGACGAGCCGCAGGCGGGGAGGAGGAGCCCGGCGGCAGCGAGCACGGCCGAACACTGAATCGCTCTGGTTGTCCTGGTCTTCACTGTCTCTCCTGGTCGTGCGGAACCGAAGTCACGGCCGGTCTCCCCTCTTGAGGGAGCCGCTGCCGAGATGACTCTGAGATGGCCCTGTTATGAGACCGCGTTGTCACTGCGCGTTGTAGATCAACACCACAGGTCAAAGCAGTGAGGGTCGGCTCGATCAGGCTTGCTTCGACGCCGCTGAGACAACGCTTGCAACGTAGGTGTGCGATTTCCGGAAGTCAATGCGTTACGTCGCGGTAATGGAGTCCGCCGCAAGCGGTGAATGCGCCAATTTTCCGGCAGTTTTTACCGAAATTTCAGCGGTGACAGCGATGTCATCGAAGGCCGCAAGTGCAGTGCTGCTGTGCTACCTTCCAGCTCATGCCACCAGCTCAGCGGCACCCCACGATGGCTGACGTAGCCGAACGGGCCGGGGTCTCCACTTCCACCGTCTCGCGCACCCTGCGCGGTCTGTCCACCGTCTCCCCGGAGGTCCGCGCCCGCGTCGAGCAGGCCGCACGCGAGTTGAACTTCGCCGTGTCGCGGCAGGCCGCAAGCCTTGTCACGGGCAGGACCGGGACCATGGCGGTGCTCGTGCCCACGCTCAACTCGTGGTTCATGGGAGCCGCCCTGTCCAGCCTGGCCCCGCTGCTGCGGGCGGCGGGCATGGAACTGAACGTCTACGTGATGGCCGATCTGGCCGCGCGCACCGCGTTCTTCGAGCGCCTTCCCGCCCGGCGCAACGCCGACGCGCTGCTGGTGTTCTCCTTCGACCTCACCGACGAGGAGACCGCGCGCCTGGACAACCTCGGCATGCCGGTCATCTACGGCAGCCAGCACGTCGACGGCCGCCCGAGCGTCTACGTCGACGATGTGGTCGGCGCCCTGCACGGCACCCGGAATCTGATCAACTTCGGCCACCGCCGGATCGCCTTCATCCAGACGATCGGTGCCAGCGGTTTCTCCTTCAGCTCGAACGAACGACTGCTCGGCTACCAGCAGGCGCTCACCGAAGCGGGCATCCCCCTCGACGACGACCTGGTGGTCGCCACTCTGGCCAGCGACAAGCGCGGCACCGCCGAGGCGCTCGGAAAGCTGCTGAGCCTGCGCGAGCCGCCCACCGCCATCTTCGCCGAACAGGACGAGGTCGCCGTCGCCACCCTGTGGACCCTGCGCAAGATGCAGATCTCAGTGCCCGCCCGCATCTCCCTGCTCGGCTTCGACGACCAGCCCATGGCCGACTGGTTCGACCTGTCCACCGTGGCCCAGTCACCCTCGGACATCGGCCGCGAGGCCGGCGAACTCGCCCTCGCCCTCATCAACGACCCCGACGCGGACCACGAAAAGCACGTCATCCTGCCCACCCACGTGATCCCACGAGCCACGACCGCCCCGCCGCCGGCGCCCCAGGGCGAGCAGAACAACTCCGGCGAGCAGCTGCACGGATGACGAACCCGGCCGGCGTCGGGGTCGAGGAGCTGCCTGCCGGTCATGCCCGTCATCCAGCGTCACCCGTGACCGCTGTCAGCCCTTCCGGCGCCCTCACATGTGTTGTGCCGTCCGCCCTGACGGTGACATCCAGCGGGCCGCCGGCGACCTGGAGTCCCGCCACTGTCAGCGGGCCGTACTCCTGCGCGAAGGCGGGTGCGACCGTCACCGTGCCCGCGGGTACGTCCGCTTCGAGGCCCAGGGCTGATCGGAGCACGAGGACCGACGCGGCCGCCGCCCACGCCTGCGGCCGGCAGGACGCAGGGTAGGGGGCGGGCTGCCTGCCCGCTTGGCTGCCGTGGCCGGCGAAGAGTTCGGGCAGGCGGGCTTCGAAGCCGGCGGAGGCGGTGAGCAGGCCCCCCGCCAACGACGCCGCCGCCTGGGGGAAGCCGGAGCGGACGAGCCCGTGCACGGCGATCGCGGTGTCGTGCGGCCAGATCGAACCGGTGTGGTATCCGTAGGGGTTGAAGCCCACCGACTTGCTGCTCAGCGTGCGCAGCCCATGGCCGGAATCGAGGTCCGGCGCGGTCAGCCGGGCCGCCAGCAGGGCGCTCTCCGCACCGTTGAGCAGTCCCGTGCCGAGCAGGTGGCCGAAGCCGGAGGTCACCGAGTCCATCGGCCGGCCGTCGCGGTCCAGGGCGACTGCCGGGTAGGGGCCTTGGGCGTCCTCCACCCAGAACCGCTGCCGGAAGCGGTCGGCCAACTGCTCGGCCCATTCCTCCCACTCGTCGGCTCCCCCGCGGCCGAAGGCCCGCAGCAGTGCTGCTCCGCCCCGTGCCGCCTCGTACGCGTATGCCTGCACTTCGCACAGGGCGATCGGTGGGGTGGCGAGGCGGCCGTCGTGGTGGCGGATCGCGTCGGCCGAGTCCTTCCAGCCCTGGTTGGCCAGACCCCGGCCGGTGTGGTCGATGTACTTGAGGAAGCCGTCGCCGCCCGCTTCGCCGTGATCACGCATCCAGCAAAGGGCGGACTCGGCATGCGGCAGGAGCTGTTCGACCTCTTCGGGGGCCAGGCCCCAGCGCCACGCGTCGTGCAGCAGGGTGAGCCACAGCGGCGTGGCGTCCACCGTGCCGTAGTAGAGCGGCGGCAGCGAGAGCGTGTCGCTGAACTCGAGTGCGGTGCGCCGTACTTCATGCAGGATCTTGCCCGGTTGCTCCTCGGTCACCGGGTCGACGGCCCTGCCCTGACGCCGCGCCAGGGTGCGAAGTGTGCCGGCGGCCAGCTCTGTACCCAGGGGCAGCAGCATGCGGGCCGCCCATATCGAGTCGCGGCCGAAGAGGGTCAGGTACCAGGGGGCGCCCGCGGCCAGGAACTGGTCGGCACGGCCTCCAGCACCGTCGCCGGAGAGTGGGTCCGTCAGACGCAGCCGGTCCAGATCCGCGACCGACTGCTCCAGCCAGCGGTCGAACAGACGCTCCGCGCTGCGCAGCACGGGTCTGTGCCAGGGCACCTGGTCGGCCGGCGCGGCCGGGAACCGGTCGCCGTCGGCGTAAGCGGCCGTGCAGCCCAACCGCGCCCTCCACGACTGGCCGGGGGCGAGTTCGACGTCGTACGACAGCCGCCCGGCCGCCGCATCCAGCACGTCCGGCGCCGGTGTACTGCGCAGACCTACCGCGAACCGGTCGCGGGACCAGGCCAGTCCGCCCGGCGCCGGCTGGGCGGGTACGGCGCTCGGGACATGGCCGGATTTCACCTGCTCCACCGGCGCGAGATCGGTGGCCGCCTCGACCACAAGCCGGAAGCGGACGTGCCGCGTACCGGCGTTGTCGAACTCGAAGGTTTCCTCCAGGCGGCCGGAGGAGATCGTACGGTGTCGGCGCAGGGCGACGACCGGGTCGGGTGTCGTCTCGCCGATTCCGCGGAGGATCGCCCGGAAGTCCGCCTGGTCGGCACCCGTGAGCCCGCCGGTGATCGGCGCGAGCGCGATGTCTTCGGCGGCGATGGTCAGCCGGGCCAGGGCCCTGCTGTCGCCGTGGTAGAAGCCGTCCGCGCCGCCGTCGAGCTGCCCGTCGGCATGCGAGATCACGAAGCTCGGCGCGCACAGCGTGACGACGCCGTCGTGCAGGAACGGTTGCAGGCCCGCTGTCGCAGAACCGGGTTCCGTGGCCGAGTCGTTGGTGTCCTGGGGCTTGACAGTAGCGTCCAAAAGAGCGGAACCTCTCAGGCATTGGATCGATCCAAGGACACTAATGGCGAGTCCACAGCGCTGACAATCCCCTTTGGATCGATCAAATAGAAGCAGCTTCCACGTTTTGGTCTGATCGATGCCGGAGACCGCGATGCCCCGCTCCACCAGGAATTCATCGGCCAAGGGCGGCCCGGTGACCCTGTCCATGGTCGCCGCTCGGGCCGGAGTCTCCCCGCAGACCGTGTCCAACGCGCTCAACTCGCCGGACCTGCTGCGCCCGGAGACTCTGGAGCGCGTCCGCCGTGCGATCGACGAGATGGGCTACCGCCCGAGCCGCGCCGCCCAGATGCTGCGCACCCGTTCCAGCAAGCTCATCGGTTACGGTGTCCGGCCCTCCCCGCCCGGCACCACGGCCCCGGTCCTGGACCGCTTCCTGCACGCCCTGTCCGAGGCCGCGGACGAGGCCGGATTCCGCATCCTGCTGTTCGCTTCACCTCCTGGCAGGGCGAGCCTGAAAGGCTACGAGGAACTGCTCGACCAGCACCGTGTCGACGGTTTCCTGCTCAGTGACACCGACGAGCGCAACGACCCCCGCCAAGCCTGGCTGGCCGAGCGAGGCGTGCCGTTCGTGGCCTTCGGCCGGATGTGGTCGAAGCGGCAGATCGGCGACTGGGTCGACGTGGACGGCGCATGCGGCACGGATGCGGCCGTGGAGCACCTGATCGCGCTCGGACACCGCAAGATTGCCTTCCTCGGCTGGCAGCGCGGCTCCGGCCTCGGCGACGACCGCGCCGACGGCTGGCAGCGGGCCATGCGGCGGCACGGGCTGCCGACGCGTGGCCGACGGGCGCAGAGCCTCGACGACGTCGACGCGGCGCGCGCCGCCGTCGAACCGCTACTGGACGCGGGCGCCACCGCCGTGGTGGCGGCGAGCGACACGCTGGCGCTGGGCTGCTTCCACGCCCTTCGCGAGCGCGGGGCCACTCCGGGCCGGGACGTCGCCGTGACCGGCTTCGACGACTCGCCAATGGCCGCCGTCCTCTCTCCCGGCCTGACCACGCTCGCCCAGCCGCTGGAGGCGGTCGGCCGGGAGTGCGTCCGGCTGCTGCTGGCGCGGATGTCCGACCCGGCGGCACCGCCCGAGCGGGTCCTGCTGGAGCCGACCCTCGTCATCCGCGACAGCGCACCCGCACCGGACGCCTGAGCCCTCGTCCCGTCCCCTTCAGCGCTTCTCCCTCCACCTGCCCCATCCGGGCCTGCGCTGACGCGCCGGCCCAACCGAGCGCACGACCAGGACAGCCAGTTCAAGTCCCGGACCGCCAGGGTCGCCAACGCCACGTTCACCGACGCCACGACGTACGAGATCCCCGCGCACAGCACGGAGCTCACTCAAGTCCCCGTAGCCAGAAATGCCCTCATCGGATAGGGCGACGCCCGCCATGGTGGCCCTGCCGCCGGTTTGAGGCCGGCCTGTTTGGTTGGCCCGCACTCCCCTGATCCGTCGGGACGGGTGTGCAATGGGCGCATGACGGGTGAGCTGTCGCTGGAGTTGAACTGCCGGACCGGCAGGGCGGAGGACTTCGCCCGGTTGGCCCGTGCCTGGCTGACCGAGGCCAGGGCCGAGTTCTTCCCCGAGTACGAGGCGGGCCTGGCCGCCGAGCCCGCCGCCCGGGGCCCGGACGAGGAGAACCCGAACGCGCCCTGGGGCCAGCCGCACGGGGTGTGCGCGCAACTGCTGGTGCAACGCGGTGCACGTGGACCGAACTTGAGGCAGTCGCGGTACTCGCGGCGGACCTGGCAGCGGCTCCTGTCCGCTCTCGGGTCCTCTCCGCCGTACGCCTGCGTGCTCCTCATGCACCTACTGGACGCACGTGGACACCCGGAGGACTTCGAGCACGCGGTGTCCGTGGAGTTCGAGCGTCTGCCCGACCACCCCGAATGGACCCGCTTCGCCGCCTCTGCCCCTGCCGCGCTGGTGCGCTGGCGGGAATCCGAGGAAGTCCAGCAACGGTGGCTGGATTTCCTCGCCGCCTGGGCGGTCCGGCTGGACGCCGTATACGGGCATCTCACCGACGACGCGGACCCGACGTTCGGTACGGCCCTTGAGCGCATGCTGAATATCTTTCCCGAGGACACGGTGCCGGACAGCGACCGGACGCTGCGCGGTTATTCGTGGGGCACCGTGTGCTCGCCGGAGGTGGCGGCCCGGGTCGGCGGACCGCAGGCGCTGCGCTCGTCGGGCGCCTTTCACGAGGTGACCGAACTCCCCGGCGGCCGTCTGCTGCTCAGGGCGACGCCCAGGTTGGAGCAGTACGCCGGTGACGCCCCGGCCCGCGTCCTGCGCGCCCTCGCGCCCGCGCTGCTCCACGGCAGGACGGGCCGCGAGTACCTCCAGACCTGGATGCGCCTGGCCCCGGACGGCGATGCCGCCGACTACTCCTGACGGTCGGCCAGGCGCAGCGCAGCCGATCGGCGCGTACGGCATGAACGACGAGCCCGGGCTCGGGCACGAGGCGATGGCGGAGAACGGGACGTGCCTGTCCGACGGGCGGCAAGCCATCAAGTGGTGGGCTCAGTTGGTGCAGCGGCAGTAGCGGATGAGGGCGTCGGCGATGGCTCGGGGATGGCCAGTCCGGTGTGTGCGGCCAGGAAGGTGAGGATGTCGGTCTCTTCCTCGTGGGCGCTGCTGAGGGAGGCCGCTGCGTGTCCGCCGCGCAGTTGGCGGCGCAGGAGAACGGGCGCGGCCGGATCCGGCCGACCGGCTGCGGCGTGCTGGAGGGCGGCGCACATTTTGCGCAGGTGTTCGGCGCCGGTGCGCTCGTCGGTCCGGGCCCCGCACAGCAGCACTGCCGGGTACCGGACGCCGGCGCGGACTTGGTGGTAGGGCGACAGCTCCAGCAGGCCGGGCAACTGCTCCGGGTCCGCGGCGGAACCGTACTCATGTGTCCAGGTATGGCCGAGGCCGAAGTGTTCGTAGCGCACCATGTCGCACAACCCGGCCCGCACCACAGCTGCCGCGTACGACTCCGGTTGGCGGGTGAGTGCGGCGGCGACCAGCAGGCCGCCGTTGGAGGTGCCGAACGCTGCCAACTTTTCCGGTGTGGTCCAGCCCTCGCGCACCAGCCAGGCCGCGGCATCGTTGAGGTCGTCGGCGGCGCGCATCCTGCCGCGCGGGCCGCGCCCGGCCGCGTGCCAGGCTGTGCCGCCTTCGCCTCCGCCACGTACGCCGACAGTGACGTGGATGCCGCCTGCCGCCGCCCAGGCGTGCGCGAGCGGCTGGTAGGCGGGGCGCATGGGGGCGCCGAAACCGCCGTAGCCGGTCACCAGCGCGGGACGTGGTCCGCTCTCCACACCACCCCTGGCCAGCATGAAGAGAGTGACCTGGGCGCCGTCGCCGACCCGGATGGTGACCATGCGACAGGTGATGCCCTTCTCCCCCGCACCTTCGCTGACGTGAGTCTCCCCCGCACCCGCCCTGACGTGAGCCGGCCCGAGCCCTGAGTCCGGTCCGGCCATGGGCACGTCACGGTGGCGGTTCCGCCCCGGCCCGTCCCAGGAAGTCGTGCGGCCGGTGCGGGCGTCGTAGCAGTACACCCGTGGTGGGGCGCCGGGATCGGTATAGGTGAACCACGCGCATGGTCCGCCCGCCGGGTCGGCCCGCAGCGCGCTGACCGTACCGGCGCCCGGCAGCGGCACCGCACCGATCTGGTCGCCGTGCGAGGCCCGGTGCACGGTGAGGCGACCGACCGACTGCCCGGTATGCAGCACCAGCAGCACCGGCTCGGCCAGGCCGGGCCCTTCCAGCAGCACACTGTCCTCCAGCACCTGCTGCGGCTGTTCCGCGACCAACTCCTCCCAGTCCGCCAGGCGGTGGCCGGGTCCGAGCGGGGTCCGGGTGACCAGGATCCGCCCGCGTGGGGCGGCGTGATTGGTGTGCAGCCGTGCTGTGCCGTCCGGGTTCAGCCGTACGGAGGCCAGGGCGCCGGTGCCGGATCCGTCCAGGATGCGGTGCCAGCGCGGGGTGTCGGGGTGTGCGGCCGGTTCGGGCGCGAGCCACAGGTCGTTGCGCCCCGCGACGCCTTCGACGACGGAGACCACCAGCCGGATGCCGCCCGGGTCGCTCGTCAGCCCGAAATAGGCCGGTTGGGCCACCTCGGCGCCGAAAACCTCGTCGTCCTCGGCGCTCGGGCGGCCGACGCGGTGCAACTTGACCCGCAGCCCCGCAGGAGGCGCGCCCTCCGGCTCCGGGGTGGAGGTCGGGCCCACGTAGTAGAACGCCTCACCACCGGGCAGCCACGCGACAGGCGAGTGCTTGAGACCCGTAACCGGCTCACCGACCGGGCCGCTGCCGTCAGCCGCGTACACCCGCAGCGCCGTGGTGTCGCCTCCGTCGGCTGCGAACTGGCAGGCGACGCGCTCCCCTTCCCAGGACGGCCGCCACAGCGCCAGCCGGGTCCGGACACCCAACTCCGCTGCCGGGTCGACAACGACCTGGTCGCTGCCGTCGGCATCCAGTGCGTGGAGACGGGCCTGTTCCGCCTGTGGCGAGCGCCGTTCCACGAAGTACCGCCCGGCACGCAAGAGCGGCGCCGACGACCGGTGGAAGCGTCCCGCCGCTTGCAACAGTCCATGCCATGCCGCCCTCCCCTGCCACCCGGCCCGGTGCACGGCGAAATATGCGTCCTGGGCGCCAGCCCATGCACGAGTACGTGCGCTGTCCGCGTCCTCCAGCCACCGGTACGGATCGGCTACGCGGTGGCCATGGATCTCGTCGACGCACACATCACGGGGTGCGGGGGGATTGCCGGTGGGGAGCGCACCGCCCTGGGACTGGATGCGGGTGGCAGTCATCGGATGGCGACCTCGGCTGTCTGTGCTGTCTCTGCTGCCTGTTGAAAAGGAGTGAGCCCGGGGGGCGGAGCCTCCCGGGCTGAAACGGGAACGGGTGGGCCCGGCACTGTGCGCCGGGCCCACCGTCGACGCGACGACTCCTCGTCAGTTCTCGTCGCCCTCATATACGTCGGCGATCCACTGGGGGGTCGGCGCATCCTCGCTGGCGCCCATCCGGGGGTCAGTGGGGTTGGGAAGGAGAACCATTGGAAAGCTCCTTTTTTACGACCGGCCGCCTCTCGGCCGATTCCGAACGGAGAACTATCCGCGACCTTTTGGAAGAAACCGGGAACCACCCTTGAGTGTGGACAAGTGCCCCCTGGAGTGTGGCGTCGGGGCCCAACGGGGTCCGCTTCCGTGCACATCGCGGCATAGTGATGCGGCCGAACAGCCGGGCGGCGCCGCATAGTTCGCGCTGTGGGCGCGCTTGACGGACAGGAGTTTGCTGGAGATGGCGGGCAGCGGTGGAACCGCAGCACAGGTGCGGGACAAGGCACGGGCGCGGGTCGTCGAAAGGCTGGAGCACTTTCCCCGGCAAGGAGCCCATCAAAGAGGTGTGCCTTTCCCGGAACAGGTGAGAGCCTCGTTCGTGGTCACAGCCGTCGTGGACATCATGAAAAGACTCGGCACCCCGAAAGCCGAAATGGAGCTCTACCGCCCGGTCATCCAGTACGTCGAGACCATGGTCCGGATCGCCGACGCCGAAACGGAAGCCGCACAGCATGACGGCCCGGAAAACACCACACCGACCGGGTGGCGAGCCGGTATCGAGGACATTCTCAGCCACTACGGGCTGCGCGATTCCCCCGCCATGGATGAACTCAACCGCATGGCGGCATGGGCCGACCTCGAAATCTCCCTCATGACCGGCACGGTGCTCCCCACCACCGACGCCGTCCGCGCCTCATGCTACGAACGCTGCTCGGACATCACCCTGCTGCTGGCCGTTGCCCACCAACTGGCCGGCCTGACGCTGGGCACTCCACTGGCGCGGCTGCTGCGGCACGTCTTCGCCAACGCCGAAATCCTGGACGACCTGCGCTCCTACGACAAAGACGTACGCGAGGGTGCCTTCAACACCTACCAGAGCCTGGTATGGATGTACGGAACCGAACAAGCCGCTGACCGGCTGCGCTGCGTCCGCGGACGCATCCTCCGCGACCTGCTGACAGATCTGCGGAGCGCCGACACCGCCACCCTGCTGCGCTTCGGCGCTGTCTTCGACCTACTGCCCGCACCGCTGCGGGCTGTCGCAGCTGACGATCGCCTGACGGGCACCGCCGCGCATCTGCCCCAGCGCTACCTGCTGCCCATCGTCCGCAGGCGCCTGTGCGGGACACCGTGGTTCAAGGACAGCCCGATCCCCAAGGCACGCCCCACCGACCCGCCGTGGGCAGCTGCCGACTGATCCCTCGTACGCCGACTCCTACCGCCGTGACACGGGTGTCAGTGGCCGATCTCGTTCGCAATCGGGGCCTCTTCCACGGCGGCGCTGAGTTCGGCCAGCGTGCTGAAGTGGTAATCGGGTACGGCAACCGAGCGTGGGGCGGGTGTGGCACCGGAACCGGCACGGCCCTGACGCCGCTCGATCCAGCACGTCGTATAGCCGAGCCGGCGCGCCACTCCGATGTCGTGGTACTGGCTCTGCGCCACATGCAGCACATCGGACCGGCCGATCCCCAGCACGCTCTGCCGGCCCAGGCAGTAGGCGAACACCTGCGGATCGGGCTTGTTCACTCCGACATCCTCCGCGGTGACCGAATCGTCAAATGGATCCCCGAGCGTGCGGCTCATCGCCCGCGTCGCGGCATTGTCCGCATTGGTCAATGCGACCAGCCGGAATTGGCGATGCAGCGCGGCCAACGCCTCCGGGGCGTCGGGGAAGGCGGGCCATCCCGAGATGGACAGCCGCAGAGGGCTCGGGCTTCCGCGGCCGTCCAGAGCCGGCAATTCGAGGCGCTCCGCCAGCCGCGTCGAGATCGGGTCCAGCATTTGCGTGAACGGCAGCCCCGGTGTGCGCTGTTGCTGCTCGTCCTCCGCGACGCCGAATGCTGCGAGAATCTCCTCGCCGCTCAACGCCGAGCCAGCCGGCCCTGCCACCCGGCGTACGCATTCCACGATGCCGGCCTCGAAGTCGATCAACGTCCCGACGACGTCGAAGGTCAGCACCCGGAATCCGCGCAGAGTTCTCCTCCCGGTTTCGCGCGGGCTCACGGCTCCACCACCAGTTTGCCGACGAAGTCCTTGGACTCGAAGTGCTGCTGCGCGGCCGCGAGTTCCGCCAACGGGTACCGAGCGGCCACCAACGGCCGGAACGCACCACGATCGACCAGGTCGACGACCGCGGCGAAATCCTCGTGTGTGCCGAACGACGATCCGAACAGGGTGAGCTGACGCAGGTAGATCGTCCGCAGGTCGGTCTCGACCATCGGTCCGGCGATGGCACCCGCGACGACGTAACGGCCCAAGGGAGCGAGGACCTGCAGCAGGTCACCGTAGGACGGGCCCGCCACGACATCGGCGACGACGTCGACCTCCTCGATCCCGACCGCGGCCAGCGCCGCGGGGAGTTCGGCGTCCCTGGCGACGACCTCGTCCGCGCCGATCGCCCGGACCGCCGCGTGCTTCGCGGCGCCGACGACCGCCACCACCCGGGCTCCGCGGGCCTTGGCATCTGCACGAGCGACGACCCGACCCCGCCGGAGGCACCGGTCACCAGCACCGTCTCGCCCGTCCGCAGTCCTGCGCGCCCGAGCATGCGCATGGCCGTCGTAGCCGCGGTCGGCAGCGTCGCCAGCTCCGCGAACGACAGCGAACCGCCGACCGCGTGGACGTTCTGCTCCGGCACGGCCACCAGCTCGGCGAATCCGCCGTCGCGCTCGCTGCCGAGATAGTCGGTGGTGACCAACGCGCGCTCGTCACCGTCGTAGATCATCGGGTCGACCAGCACCCGCTCGCCCACCCGTGCCTCCGACACCCCGGCGCCCACCTGGTCGATCTCCCCGGCCACATCGGCGCCCTGAATGCGCGGGAAAGCGAACGACGACCGGCGCCACCCGGTCTGCGCGTCCGGGTCGTCCGACGAGCCATAGGCGCCCTCGCGGGTCCAGATGTCGGTGTTGTTCAGCGACGCCGCCCGTACGCGTACCCGCACCTCACCAGGACCCGGGACCGGATCCGGGACGTCCGTCCGGAACTCCAGCGCCTCCGGTCCGCCGTAGCGCGTCAGCAGTACAGCCTTCATGGTCATCCCCTTCGGTAGACCGATCTGTCTACCTCCAGGAGAACAACCCTCTCCCACGAAGTCAACACACCGGGCGGTATACCTCTGCGCCGTCGCCGCTCCCCGACAGATATCGACCGGTGCGCGGCGAGGGACATGGCCGGGGTTCTGACGCAACCGCCGTGCGGACGGATGGCGTAGCGGGCTGCCCATAGGTGTGATCTCTGAGCGGACAACTATTCGATGATTGATCGCTCGGCCAGAGATGGGACTGTACCGGCATTTTTCCGATCATCGGCCTAGGTGAAGGACTGCCCCGTCATGCGTCTCCCCTCAGCGTCCTCGTCCCATCACGCCGGCCCTCTCCCCCGACCGACGGGCGCAGCCGCGTCGCCCACCGGAACCCGGCGTCGCCGGCGGTTCCGCCTGGCGGTCGGCGCGCTGCTGGTCTGTCTGCTCGCCACGGCGGTACCGGCGGCGCAGAGCACCGTCGGGGGCTCGCCGGCATCGGCGTATCCCATGCGGGTCACCGCGTACGTGGCCAACAGCGGGTCCCGTACGGTGTCCCTGTTCGACACCCGACTCGAACGCCCGGCCGGCACCGCCCAGGTCGGCACGGGGCCCACGGGGGTGAGCGCCGCCCCGGACGGATCGACGGTCTACGTGGCGAACGGCCGGTCGGACAACGTCACCTTCCTCGCCACCGACGGCCGCTCCGTCATCGCGACCGTACCCGTCCAGAAGCGCCCCTTCGCGGCCGTTCCCACCCGGGACGGAGAGCGCGTCCTGGTCGCCAACTTCGGCTCCGACACCGTCTCGGTCATCGACACCGACAGCAAAACGGTCGTCGCCACCACGCCCGTCGCGAGGCTGCCGCACAGCATCGCCACCATCCCCGGCGGCCTGGCGTACGTGACGAACAACGGCGCCAACACGGTCACCGTCCTCAACGCGAACGGCCGGCCGATCACCACCATCCCCGTTGGTGACTTCCCCAGCGGAATCAGCGCCTCGGCGGACGGCGACTACGTCTACGTCTCGAACACCGGATCGGGCACCATCTCCGTCATCGACACCGACAGCAACCGGGTCGTCAGCACCATCCGGGCTGGTGAGGCCCCGCTCGGCAACGCACCGAGCCCGGACGCCTCCCATCTGTACGTCGCCGACTCGGCAGGGGACTCGCTCCTGATCATCGATATTCCGGCGGGACGCGTCACCGACCGGGTGCACGTGGGCGTCACCCCGCAGGGCGTCGCGGTGACCCCGGACGGGCGCCGGGTCTGGGTCACCAACGAGGGCTCCAGCACGGTCTCGGTCGTCGAACCAGCCGTTCCCCGGCTCCGGAAGACCCTGCCCACCGGGCCCGAGCCGGAAGGCATCGCCATCACTTCGCGGTGACCCCCCATTCCTCACCGCCGTTCCCGGCCCGCGCTTTCTCGTGGGCCGGGAACGGGGGTTTTCCGGTGCTGTAGATCCGGGTGATCCGGCCGTTGCCGATCAGCACCCTCGCCGCCGCGCTCTGCTGGGCGCGAAGGAGCGCTCCTGTGCCCGTGTGTTGTTCCGGTGGTTGCGGCGGCTTCGCAATGTCGCCGGGCGGCGTTCAGGTGCCGCCGGTAGACGAGACGGAAGCGCGTTTCCGGGTGTGCTCCGCCGAGCGGAGGTGGTCGATGTGGGCTGACGGGCGGTTCGCAGTCCGCGCCGGGCTGTCGGAGCTGTTGCGGCAACGCCCGTACTCGGCGCCTCGCGGCAGCGAGGGAGACGCTTGTCACACTCACCGATCTCCGTCCGCGCTGCGCGCAGCGGGAACCGCCGGTGGGCGGCGTCCTTCGGGTGGGACCGGGTCGGGGCTGAACGAGGCTCCCATTGTCCGCCGTTGATCGTTTTTGGTTATGCTGCGTCAGCCTCGGCATGACGGAGCCTCACCGAGTTCTCCAGCCCCACGTCTTGACCTGCCACGGGCCCCGGAGGTCGGGGTGAGCCCGTACGGAGGGCCAAGGATGGACTCGTTGCTCCCCCATCGCCTCTTTGCTCAGTCTGTCGATCGATTTGAGGACGCTGATGATGCGCACGGGATCGTCGCCCGGAGGTCAACGGTCCGCACCCCAGTGGTTGTGGTGGCTGCCCACGCTCGCCATGGCCGCCGCCACGATCGCCGCGGCCGTCCAGGTCCCCGGGAGCGCACGGGGGGCGGTCATCGCGTGCGGCATCGTCGGCACCCTCGCCGTGGCCCTCACCGCAGGTGAACTGTCCCGGAGAAGCCGGGCGATGGCGACGCTACAGGCCCAGTACGCGGAGCACCAGCAGATACTCCAGCACCACCTGCGCCAGCAGGAGGCGGCGACCGTGCAGTTGGCCAAGGAGCGACTGCCAGAGGCGGTGGAGCGGCTGCGCCGGGGCGAGTTCGCCGAGAACGTCGTACGTTCCCTGGCGACCGCGGGCCCGGAGGCGGGGCTCGGGGCCGAGTTCCAGGCAGCTCACCACGAGTTGCTGCGCTCCGTGGTCGAGGCGGTACGGGCCGAGGAGTCCCTCCGCGACTCCGCTCAGCGCGGCGTCGTCAACATCGCCCGCCGCGTCCAGGCCGTCGTGCACCGGCAGGCCACCGACCTGCGGGAGATGGAGGAGCGGCACGGCAAGAGCGGGGAGTTCTTCGCGGATCTGCTGCGCCTGGACCACAGCAACGCCCTGATCAGCAGACTCGCCGACACCATCGCGGTGCTCGGCGGGGCCCGGCCGGGCCGGCAGTGGAGCCAGGCGGTCCCGATCTACAGCGTGCTCCGCGGCGCCATGTCACGGATCGCCGACTACCAGCGGGTCTCGCTGCACTCGGTGGCGGAGGTGGCCGTCGCGGGCCGCGCCGTGGAGCCGCTGATCCACGCGCTGGCCGAGCTGCTGGACAACGCCACGTCCTACTCGCCGCCGAGCACGCGGGTTCACCTGACGGCGAGTGAGGTGCACGCGGGCATCGCCATCGAGATCGAGGACGGCGGCTTCGGGCTGAGCGAGGAGGCGCGGGCGCGAGCCGAGCAGATGCTCAGGACCGCCCGTGAGGGCATCGACCTGAACGACCTCGGTGAAGCGCCGCGCCTCGGCCTGACCGTGGTGGGGCGTCTGGCGCAGGAGTACGACTTCCAGGTGTCGCTGGCGCCGTCCGCGTACGGCGGCGTGCGCGCGGTTCTCGTCGTACCCCACGAACTCATCAGCACAGCGCCCGCGAGCGGGCGCGCCCACGGCATCGGTGCCGCCTCCGGGCAGCGCCCCACGCGCCGGTCCGTCCCGTCCGCGTCGTCGGCCACGGATCGCACGCCGTCGGCCGCCGGCCCCGGGGAGCAGGAGCGGATGGACGAGGAGACACCGGAGGTCGTCCAGCGCACGGCCAGCGGGCTGCCGCAACGGCGCAGCCGCCGCGGCCGGTCCGGTACCCGCCCGGCGAGCACCGCTCCCGCGTCCGAAGAGGCCGGGGAGAACGCCGAGGAGAACAAGGCGGCGACGGAGAAGCCCGCACCCGGGATATGGATGGGTGCCTTCCAGGAAGGTCTGTCCGGCAAGCGATCGGAAACGGCTGCCGCCCGGGGAAACAGCGACAATTCGTCGAATGAAGGTGAGTAAGCGATGGTTCGGCAGCCCGACATGGACTGGATGCTCAAGGATTTGGCGGAGAGCATCCCGCAGACCCGCCATGTCGTCCTTCTGTCGTCGGACGGGCTGTGCATGGCGCAGTGCCCACCGGAAAAGGACACGTCCGACCGGTTGTCAGCGATCGGAGCAGGGCTCCAGAGCCTGGCCCGAGCGGCTGCCGAGGAATTCCCGCACAGCAACGGCCGTATGCGGATGGTCGTCATCGAAGTGGACGGCGGTTTTCTTCATCTGATGGCGGCCGGAGAGGGGGCGCATCTCGTCGTGCTGGTCGACGAAGGGGTCGACATGGGCCTTGTGGGGCAGCACATGCGGGACCTCGTCACCCGTATCGGCGCCCACCTCACGAGCCCGCCGCGTGGCGACCGGTCGGCGTGATGACGGCTGATGACGAGTGGGACGAAGGCAGCCCGGAACGGCTGTACGTCCTTACAGGCGGGCGCAGCGGCTCGGAGGAAGCCGGTTTAGATCTGGTGACGCTGATCGTGGCCCGTACCGCGCCGCAGATCGGTATGCAGCCCGAGCACGAGTCCATTCTGCGCGTGTGCCAGTCCCCGCTGTCCGTTGTGGAGATCTCGGCGCATCTGAATCTCCCGGTGAGCATCGTCACGGTGCTGCTCGCGGACCTTTTGGCCGAAGACCGTGTGGAAGCCAGGACACCCACGCCGTCGCTTCCAGATATCGACCTCATCAAGGCGGTGATCCATGGGCTCCAGAATCTCTGAGACGGCGGCCGGACCTCGGAGCGAGGACGCGCTGCCGTCATCGGCCAACTCCGCGGTAAAGATCGTCATCGTGGGCGGATTCGGCGTCGGCAAGACGACCCTGGTCCGCTCGGTGAGCGAGATCCGGCCGCTGACGACCGAGGAGACGATGACGCAGGCCAGCGTCAGCGTCGACGACATCGAGGGCGTCGAGCGCAAGACGATGACGACCGTCGCCATGGACTTCGGCCGCATCAGCCTGAACGACGAGCTGGTCCTGTATGTCTTCGGCACCCCCGGGCAGCAGCGCTTCTGGTTCCTGTGGAACGGCCTGTTCGACGGCGCGTTGGGCGCGGTGGTGCTGGTCGACACCCGGCGGCTGGAGGCGAGCTTCGACGTCCTCGGGCGGCTGGAGGAGTCGCAGACGCCGTTCGTGGTGGCCGTCAACGCGTTCGACGAGGCGCCGTCCTACTCGGACGAGGAGCTGCGCGAGGCGCTGGACCTGCCCGACGACGTACCGCTCCTGGTGTGCGACGCCCGGAGCCGGGAGTCCAGCAAGGACGTCCTGCTGGCGCTGATGCGGTACCTGTATTCCCTCGCCATGACTTCGGAGGCGACGTGACCGAGCAACCTGCCCCTCCCCCGTACCAGCCACCGAAACCGCACGCCCCGTCCCCGCATCCGGCGCCGGGCGGCGCCGCGTCCGCCACGCCGCCGCCCGGCTGCCCCGCGCACGCGGGCGGCGCGGGCGTCCCCGGCGGGCTGCGTCCTCTCTTCGGTCCTGAGGCCGACGCGGATCCCATGGCGCTGTACGAGAAGCTGCGCGCCGAGCACGGCCCGGTGGCGCCGGTGCTGCTGCCGGGTGATGTGCACGCCTGGCTGGTGCTCGGCCACCGGGAGAACCTGGAGGTGGCGCGCACGCCCTCCCTGTTCTCCCGCGACTCCCGCCACTGGCACGCCATGCAGGAGGGCCGGATCGGCCCCGATCACCCGCTGGCGCCGCTGACCGCCTGGCAGCCGCTGTGTGTGTTCGCCGACGGCATGGAGCACCGGCGGCTGCGCCAGGCGCTCACCGACAGCCTGTCGCGCTTCGAGTCGCGCGGTATCCGCCGCTACGTCATACGTTTCACGCACCAGCTCATCGACAGCTTCGAGGGCGCCGGACAGGCCGACCTGGTCCGCCAGTTCGCCGACCAGCTTCCGCTGCGCGTCATCACGCAGCTCTTCGGTATGGAGGAGGAGTACGGGCCGAAGCTGGTCGAGGCCGCCAAGGACATGATCCAGGGCACCGAGACCGCCGTGCAGAGCAACAACTTCATCACCGAGACCCTCCAGCGGCTGGTGGAGCGCAAGCGGACGTCCCCGGCGCACGACGTGGCCTCCAAACTGATCGAGCATCCGGCCCGGCTGACCGACGACGAGGTGCGGGAACATCTGCGGGTGACGCTGGTCTCGGCCAACGAGCCGACGGTGAATCTGATCGCCAACACGCTGCGGATGCTGCTCACCGACCACCGGTTCCGGGCGACCCTGGCCGGCGGGCACACGACCCTGCCCGACGCGCTGGAACAGGTGCTGTGGGACGAGCCGCCGATGACGACGAACATCGGCCGCTGGGCCACGGGTGACACTCAACTCGCCGGCCGGCGGATCAAGGCCGGCGACTTGCTGGTGCTCGGGCTCGCGGCGGGGAACGTCGATCCGGCCGTCCGGCCCGATCTGTCGGTCCCGTTGCACGGCAACCGCTCCCATCTGGCCTTCAGCGCCGGCCCCCACGAGTGCCCCGGCCGGGACCTGGGCCGGGCCATCGCGGACACCGGGCTCGACACACTGCTCTCCCGGCTGCCCGACCTCCGGCTCGCTGTCCCGGAGGAGGAGTTGCGGTGGGACACGGCCCTGATGTCCCGTCGGCTGGTGGCGCTGCCCGCGTCGTTCACCCCGCCTCGCCGGGTCCGCAGGCAGAGCGGGGGCGAGGTGAGTACCGCTGCCAGTCAGCCGCTGCCGCCGCCAGTGGCCGAGCCGTACCGAGAGGCCCTGCCCCCGGTGCAGCCGCGCGTACCGCCGGTGGATACGGGGGCGGTTCCACGGCCTGTCCCCCCGCCGGAGCCGGCTTCCAGGTCCAGGTGGGCGGCCGTGAAGCGGCGGTTGCGGAGCCGCCTGTAGGGCGGGTTGTGGCCTTTCTGGATTCCCGGCGATTTTCCAGTTTCCGCACTCGATTTCCGCCATGGGGAATTCACTCCGTCTCGTACGGGAACGAGCTGGTTTTCGTGAGGAATGTGCCAACTGGGCAGCGCCGGGCCCCCGGGGCGCGAATAGGCTCTTGTGGTGATGGATACATATGAGCCGTAGAGGGTCACACCGCGTCAACCACTACCTGCCGCTTGACGATCCGCTCCTCCGGGGCGGGCCGTGGCATGAGCGCTTGTCGTACGCGCGATGCCGCGACCGGGCCACCGGGCGCGACACCGCCGGGCCTTCTCGAGTGTTCGGGCACGAAAGCGGCGTGGCCGCAGGACGACTGAGGTGATCGACAGTGGAGCACGGGATCTTGGTCCCGCCCGTCTATTCTCCGATTCCCCCCGCGATACACCCCCGGCACGAGCTGATCGACCAACAGACCGCCGAGTGGGCCCGGACCTTCGACATCGGCTCGCGGGAACTCCGCGAGAAACTGATCGGCCACGACATCGGCACCTTCGCCGCCCGTATCCTCCCGGAGGGCGACGAGGAGGTCATCTCGCTCCTCGCCGACTTCATCCTGTGGCTCTTCGGTGTGGACGACGGCCACTGCGAGGAGGGCGAACTCGGCACCGACCCCAAGGAACTGGTCCCGGAGCTCTCCCGGCTGCTGCGCATAGCCCAGAACCCGGAAGCGGCCATGCTCACCGACGACCCCCTGGCCGCCGGGCTGCGCGATCTGCGTCACCGTATGCACCGGCACGCGACCCCCGCGCAACTGGCCCGTTGGGTGGACGCGTTGCGGGAGTACTTCCTGTCGGTGGTGTGGGAGGCGTCGCACCGCAGCAAGGGCACCATCCCCGACCTCAACGACTACACCCTGATGCGGCTGTACGACGGCGCCACGTCCGTCGTGATGCCGCTGCTGGAGATGGGCCACGGCTATGAACTCCAGCCGCACGAGAGGGACAGCACCTCCGTACGGGCTGCCGCGGAGATGGCCTACTTCATCATCACCTGGGACAACGACCTGTTCTCCCACCACAAGGAGTCCCGCGGGCAGCGGTACTACCTCAACGTCCTGCGCGTCCTGGAGCACCACCACGGGCTGAGCCCGGCGCAGGCCCTGGAGGCCGCCGTCGCCCAACGCGACCGTGTCATGTGCCTGTTCCTCCGGCTGCGTGCCCATCTGGCCGCCTCCGCCAGCCCGCAGCTGCGGCAGTACCTGGACAGCCTCACCTCCTTCATCCGGGCCGCGCAGGACTGGGGCATCTCCTCGCGCCGGTACACCACCCCGGACGACCCCGCCGAGCTGCCCACAACGTTCCGGGACACCCCCACCGACGACAGCACCGAACCGCTCGACATCCCCGCCGTCTCCTGGTGGTGGGACGTCGTACCGGAGGGACCGGCGCCGGTCGCCCCGCAACCCGGCCGGCCCCTGGACGGTGGCGCGGCGGTCGGGGTGCCGCATCTCCCCCTCACCGACCGCGTGGCGGCGAGCGCACACCCGCACCGCTCCTACGCCTGACAACAGCAGTCATGAGGGCCGTCAAGAGGAGCATTCAGTGAGCAGCACCGCGTTGCGTGCGATACCCCGGGCCCCCGGACGGGTGCCCCTGATCGGCCATGTCGTCCCCCTCCTGCGCCGCCCGCTGGACTTCATGCAGTCCCTCCGATCGGCCGGTGACCTGGTCCGGGTCGACGTGGGCACCCTCCCCGTCTACTTCGTCACCAGCGCCGACCTCATCCACGAACTTCTCGTCACCAAGGCACGCCATGTGGAGAAGGGCAGGTTCTTCGTCCGGGCACGCGTCCTGGTCGGGGACTCGTTGCCGACCGCTCCCTCGCACATCCACCGGCCGCACCGCCGGCTGATGCAGCCGGCCTTCCACCGGGAACGGATCGCCGAGTACGCGCGAGTGATGGCCGACCGGGCCCGGGCCATGGCCGACGCCTGGATCCCGTACGGGACCATCGCCGTGGACGAGGAGTTGGCGGAGTTCTCGGTCGGGACGCTCGCCGAGACCATGTTCTCCACCGACATCAGCCGCCCCGCCTCCGTGGCCGTCCGCAGGGACGTGCCGATCCTGCTGAAGACGGCACTGCTGCGCGCCGTGACACCGAGACTCCTGGACCGGCTGCCGATCCCGGCCAACCGGCAGTTCGACAAGGCGGCCTTCCGGCTGCGCAAGGTCATCGACGAGGTCGTCGCCGCCTCCCGCGAGCACGGCGACCCCGAGGTCAACGACCTGCTGTCCACCCTGCTCGCTGCGCGCGACAGCGACACGGGAGAAGCGCTCAGCGACCGCGAGGTGCGCGACGAACTGGTCGCCATCATGTTCGCCGGCACGGAGACCACCGCCTCGACCCTCTCCTGGACCTTCCACGAGCTGGCCGCCCACCCCGAGGTCGAGGAGCGCCTCCTCGCCGAGCTCAGCTCCGTCGTCGGGGACCGGCCCGTCACCTTCGAGGACCTCCCCAAGCTGGAGTACACCGACCGCGTGCTGCGCGAGGTCTCCCGGATGCACTCCGTCCCGCTGCTGATGCGCCGCGTCGCCACCCCGATCGAACTCGGCGGCGCCGAGCTACCGGTCGGCACGGAGATCGCGTTCAGCCTCTACGCGCTGCACCGCGACCCCCGGCTGTACGAGGACCCGGAGCGGTTCGATCCGGACCGCTGGCTCCCGGACCGCAGCCGGGACCGGCCGCGGGAGGGCTATATCCCGTTCGGTGCGGGCAACCGGAAGTGCATCGGGGACGGTTTCGCCTGGACGGAGATCGTCATCACGCTGGCCACCGTCCTGGCCCGCTGGCGACTGGAGCCGCTCCCGGGCCACTCCGTACGGGAGGTGGCCTCGGCGGTGGCCCACCCCGACCGGCTGCCGATGCGTGCGGTGCCCAGAGCGGCCTGACGGCGGCTCGGTCGGCCGTCGGCAGTTCGCCGACGGCCGACCGAGCCGGAGGCCGGCCTGCACACGCTCGCCCAGTGCGAATGTGTCACTCGCGCGGGTGGTCGCTCGTTCCGGCATGATCCAGCGGGCGCCTGACGGGCATGTACACGACGGACTGACCTCTACATTTCCGTGTGGAAAGGAGAACGTCGTGATTCAGCGGCTCATCCGCGGCAACGTCAGCGCCGACGGGCACCGCACCGCCGGGCGGGATTTCAAGGTCCTGAAGATGGGGACCGGGAAGTACGCCATTCTGTTCAACGGCGATTTCATCGAGCCCCCCACCGTGACCGTCACGATTCTGGGCGGCGACTGGAACTACGTCGACAACACCCATGTCGCCGAGGTGACGACCGAGCAGGCGATCATCGTCACCGGTGACTACTACGGCAGCCCGGGCGACAGGCCCTTCGGCTTCGTCGCGGTGGACTAGGCCTGACACAGCGGCGGTTCGGCCCCGCACAGCAGCGGTTCCCCGGCAGGGCAAGTGCCGGGGAACCGCTGTGACCGGCAGCATACGCAAATCCGGCATGGGAGGCTGCGCTTGCCCACCCTGCTCCCCCAGACTCCGTCCGGGAGGTACCCCCAGGGCGCAGACCTCCCAAGCGCAGCGCAGGGGAAGGGGGACGCGCCCCGAAGGGGCGCGGGGAACTGCGCGAGCAACCACAACCCGCCCGCACCCCGCAAACAACGGGCAGGGGCACCCCCTCACCGGCGCATCAGTCCGAACCGCGCTTCTCGTCGTCGACGATCTCCGCATCGACGACATCCTCCTCCCCGCCGGTGCCCGCACCGGCGGGACCCGCACCGTCCGGGCCCGGGGCGGCGCCAGGCTGGGCGCCCGCGCCCGCGTACATCGCCTGGCCCAGCTTCTGGCTGACCGCGCTGACGCGCTCCGCGGCGGCACGGATCGCCGCGGTGTTGTCGCCGTCGGCGCCGCCGGCGGACTCCGCCTTCAGCTTCTCCTTGAGGTCCCCGACCGCTGCTTCGACCTCGGACCTGGTGTCCGCGGGGACCTTGTCCTCGTTCTCGGCGAGGAACCTCTCGGTCTGGTGGACGAGGGCCTCGGCCTGGTTGCGGGTCTCGGCCGCCTCGCGCCGCCGGCGGTCCTCGTCGGCGTGCTGCTCGGCCTCCCGCATCATCCGGTCGATCTCGTCCTTCGGCAGGCTGGAGCCGCCGGTGACCTGCATCTTCTGTTCCCTGCCCGTGCCCTGGTCCTTGGCGGAGACGTGCATGATGCCGTTGGCGTCGATGTCGAAGGTGACCTCGATCTGCGGCACTCCGCGCGGGGCCGGCGGGAGCCCGGTGAGCTCGAACATGCCGAGCTTCTTGTTGTACGCCGCGATCTCCCGCTCGCCCTGGAAGACCTGCACATTCACCGAGGGCTGGTTGTCCTCGGCGGTGGTGAAGATCTCCGAGCGCCGGGTGGGGATGGTGGTGTTCCGCTCGATCAGCTTGGTCATCACGCCGCCCTTGGTCTCGATGCCGAGGGACAGCGGGGTGACGTCCAGCAGCAGGACGTCCTTGACCTCGCCCTTGAGCACACCGGCCTGCAGGCCGGCACCGATCGCGACGACCTCGTCCGGGTTGACGCCCTTGTGCGGTTCCTTGCCGGTGAGCTTCTTCACCAGGTCCGTCACCGCGGGCATCCGGGTCGAGCCGCCGACCAGGATCACGTGATCGACGTCGGAGATGTCGATCCCCGCGTCCCGTACCGCGCTGTGGAACGGGCCTTCGCACCGTTCCAGCAGATCCGCGGTCAGCTGTTCGAACTGGGCCCGGGTGAGCTTCTCGTCGAGATGCAGCGGACCCTCGGCGGACGCGGTGATGTACGGCAGGTTGATCGTCGTCTCGGTCGTGGCGGACAGTTCGATCTTGGCCTTCTCGGCCGCCTCACGCAGCCGCTGCACCGCCATCTTGTCCTGGGACAGATCGACGCCGTAGTTGTTCTTGAACTGCTTCGCCAGGTGATCGACGATCCGCTGGTCCCAGTCGTCGCCGCCCAGGTGGGTGTCGCCGGAGGTGGACTTCACCTCGACGACGCCCTCGCCGATCTCCAGCAGCGAGACGTCGAAGGTTCCACCGCCCAGGTCGAAGACGAGGACCGTCTGGTCGTTCTCCTTGTCCAGCCCGTAGGCCAGCGCGGCGGAGGTCGGCTCGTTGATGATCCGCAGGACGTTCAGCCCGGCGATCTCGCCCGCCTCCTTGGTGGCGGTGCGCTGGGAGTCGTTGAAGTAGGCGGGCACGGTGATGACGGCGTCCGTCACCTCGTCCCCGAGGAACGCTTCCGCGTCCCGCTTGAGCTTCTGCAGCACCCGCGCCGAGATCTCCTGCGCGGTGTACTGCTTGCCGTCCACGCTGCCGGACGCCGGGAACCGCCAGTCCGACTCCCCCACGTGCCGCTTCACCGAGCGTGCCGTGCGCTCCACATTGGTCACGGCCTGCCGCTTGGCGACCTCCCCCACCAGCACCTCGCCGCCCTTGGCGAACGCGACCACCGACGGCGTCGTCCTGGCACCCTCCGCGTTCGTGACGACGGTGGGCTCGCCACCCTCCAGGACGGAGACCACCGAGTTGGTCGTACCGAGATCGATACCGACTGCGCGTGCCACCTCAACTCTCCTCTCCTGCGTTCCCACCGTTGCCGCCGTTGCCGCCGAGCACGAAGCGGCTACCCGGACAGTCGGCTGCCCCTTCTTCTTGCATAAAAGTTGAGTCGCTCACTGTCAAGTGGCGGGACGGCACACTTCCCGGCCCCGCCCTCACACCGCCGGTTTGCGGCCCCAGATACGGACCGTGTCGCCGATCCGCATCCACCTCCACAGGTTCTCCGCGTCGTCGTAGCGGAGGTTGACGCAGCCGTGGGAGCCCGGCGGGCTGTAGATGTTCTTCTGCGTACCGTGAAAGGCCTGGCCGCGGCTGAAGTACTGGCTGAACGGCATCTGCTGGCGGTACTCGGCCGAGTAGTCGTGCCGCACCCGGCGCAGGATGCGGAACCGTCCGGTGCGGGTCTCGTACCCCCGGGCGCCGCTGCGGGCGGGCATCGCGCGGAGGACGACCTTGCGCCCCTTGAGCAGCCACATCACCTGGTGGGTCAGGTCGAGACAGGCCACCCTGCCGCGGGCCGGCGGACAGTGCCTGTCGGCCAGCAGCTTCTCGGGGTGCCCCGCCGCCCAGCGCGCGTACAGCGCCCGATAGGTGGCGGGGGACGCGTAGCCGTCCGCCGGCAGCACGCCCTCCTGCTCCTGGAACTGCCGGATCGCCGCGCAGTCCCGCGGCGACTGCTTGCCGTCCACCGGGAGCCCGAGATATCTCTCGACCTCCCGCTGCTGCGGGCCGGCCCTGGTGGAGCACCTCGCTTCCACCTGGGCCGAGCCCTCCCCCGCCGGCTGCGGGGTGAGCGCCTGGGAGGGGACGGCTTCGGCGAGTCCGAGCAGCAACAGCAGCGCGAGGGCGGGCACCTGTGCCTTGCGCGTGGGGAGGAGGAAATTCTTCGCTGCCATGCACGAGCATGTGCCCCCGGTGCCGCCGACGCAGCGCGGAACCCCCCGCTATTCACCGGACCGCCGCACCAGGTTCCGCCTTCCCCCGCCCTCCCGGTGTCCAGTCACGCGCCTTCCCCCGCCCTCCCCGGTGTCCGGTCACGCGCTGGCCCCACCCGGAGCGGTTCCGGGTGGGGCCGGGCGGCGAGGTGTCAGTCCGTCAGTGTGGCCGGGTCGCTGACGCCGGGCTCACCGGTCTCGACGTGACCGGCGAGTCGGCGCTGCCAGCCGGTGTCGGCGTCGGAGGTGACGGTCAGGTCGTACCAGCGCTTGCTCTCCCGCAGGCTCACCGTGCGCACGACCGTGGCACCCGCACGTACCTTGTGGGTCTCCTTGGCTCCGCCGTAGGCGTTGGCCACTGTGAGAGCGCAGTCGGTGTCGCCCGCGTTGGTGAAGGTCAGCTCGATGTCGCCGCTCTTCGCGAGGTGCCGGGCAGTCACCTCAGGGCCCGGCTGCTTGCCCGGCCCCTTGAAGGTGCGCAGGAAGCCGTTCGGGCCGTGTGCCGTCAGGTCGTAGCTGCCGCCGGAGTGGGCGGTGTTCCAGGTGTCGGACAGCTGCTTGCCCGCCTCGGTGCTGTAGGTCCAGGGGCCGTCCGTGCGGTTGGCTGAGGTGACCAGGAAGAAGGCGCCCGCGGACTTGCCGCCGCCGAAGGTGAGGGTGAACTTCCCCTCCTTGGGCTTCGCCGCACCGTCCACCAGCGGCGCGTACGGCAGTGGGCGCGTCGGCCGGGAGCCCGGCTCCTGCTTGGGCAGCACCGGCTTGGCCGGCGGCTTGGGCACATAGTCGTCGTGCCGCTCCTTGTCCGGCGGCTCGTAGGCGTCGGTGTCCGGCAGGTCGGCCGGGTCGGTGTCCTTGAGGGTGAAGTCGAACGCCGAGGTCAGATCGCCGCACAGGGCCCGCCGCCAGGGCGAAATATTCGGCTCGTGCACACCGAAGCGGCGCTCCATGAACCGGAGGATGGAGGTGTGGTCGAACAGTTCGGAGCACACATAGCCGCCGGTGCTCCAGGGGGAGACGACGAGCATCGGCACGCGCTGTCCGAAGCCGTAGGGCCCGGGCGCGTAGCCGGCGACGCCGCCCTTGTAGTAGTCGGGCGCGGTGTCCACGGTGGACCGGCCCTGTGCCGCGGAGGCCGGCGGGTAGGGCGGGACGACGTGGTCGAAGTAGCCGTCGTTCTCGTCGTAGGTGATGAACAGCGCCGTCTTCGCCCATACCTCGGGGTTGGCGGTGAGCGCGTCCAGCACCTGGGCGATGTACCAGGCGCCGTAGTTGGCGGGGAAGTTGGGGTGCTCGGTGAACGCCTCGGGCGCCGCGATCCAGGAGATCTGCGGCAGCTTGTCCGCCTTGACGTCGGCCTTGAGGATGTCGAAGAAGCCGTCGCCCTTCTTGGCGTCGGTGCCGGTGCGGGCCTTGTCGTAGAGCGGGTCACCGGGCTGGGCGTTCCGGTACTTGTTGAAGTACAGCAGCGAGTTGTCGCCGTAGTTGCCCCGGTAGGCGTCCTCGATCCAGCCCCATTTCCCGTCCGCGTCCAGCCCGTCGCCGATGTCCTGGTAGATCTTCCAGGAGATACCGGCCTGCTCCAGCCGCTCGGGATACGTCGTCCAGCCGTACCCCTTCTCCTCGTTGCCCAGCACGGGGCCGCCGCCCTCGCCGTCGTTCCCGGAGTAGCCGCTCCACATGTAGTAGCGGTTGGGGTCGGTGGCGCCGATCATCGAGCAGTGGTAGGCGTCGCAGATGGTGAAGGCGTCGGCGAGCGCGTAGTGGAAGGGGATGTCCTTCCGGGTCAGATACGCCATGGTGCCGGTGCCCTTGGCCGGTATCCACTGGTCGTACTTGCCCTCGTGCCACGCCTGGTGGCCGCCGGCCCAGTCGTGGTTGAGGCCCGCGATGAACTGCATGCCCAGGTTCTCGGCGTCCGGGTGGTAGGGCAGTACGTCCTTGTTGCCGTCGGACTGCTGCCAGACCGTCCGCTTCCCGGTCGGTGCGGCCGGGCGCGGGTCCCCGAAGCCGCGGACGCCCTTGAGGGTGCCGAAGTAGTGGTCGAAGGACCGGTTCTCCTGCATCAGCACGACGATGTGCTCGACATCGTCGATGGTGCCGGAACGGCGGGCCGCGGGGATGGCCGCGGCGCGCTGAATGCTGCCGGAGAGGGCCGAGAAGCCCGCGGTCGCGCCGGCTATCTGGAGGAACCGGCGCCGGTTGAGTTCTGGCATGTCTCTGCTGACCTCGCAGGGCGTGTTCGGAAACGTAGGACGCGGCAGAGTCTTTCAAGAACACCCGCACCAGGGAAGGCCACCTGTATGAACAAGTTGGCAACATCTGGGGACGAGTAGAAGGGCACGCACTCGCGCCACCAGCGAAGACTCGCCGCGAGAGCCGGGCGTGCCGTCGATGCCCTGTGTTCCGTTACCCACGGGAACCAACACCTGTGACCACCGCCACACACCGCCGGGTGAAAAAACGGGCACTCCGCCACCTGCGCGGGCAAACCCGTCGGGAGCACACGGGGGCGCACTATGGCGCCGTGCAGGACGCGGTGAGGGAGAGCCACGGATGACCGAGGAGACGGGTGTGTCCCACGACGACGGCCCCGGAGCGACGTCCCAAAGCGGAGGGGCGTCGCACAGCGGAGCGACGGCGCACAGCAGGGCGGCGTCCCCCGGCAGGTGGGCGCGGGCCGGGCGGTGGCTGGCCCGTGCGAAAGGAACGGCGGGACACGAGCGGCACACGCTGGAGCTCATCGGCAAGAGCACCCTGGCGGCCTCCGCTTCCTGGTTCGTGGCCCACGATCTGATGGCCGCACAGACCCCGGCCTTCGCCCCGTTCTCCGCCGTACTGATCATGCAGGTGACGATCTATCAGTCGCTGCTCCAGGCGCTGCGCTATCTCGCCGCCGTCTGCGCGGGCGTGTGCGTGCAGGGCGCGCTGGGCTTCCTGGCCGGGCCCGATCTGCTGACCTTCGTGCTGGTCGCGCTGATCGCGCTGACCATCGGCCGCTGGCAGCGGCTCGGCTCCCAGGGCACCCAGGTGGCGACCGCCGCGTTCTTCGCCTTCTCCACCTACGTCTCCGCCACCGGCAACCTCCAGCGGATCGAACAGCTCGGCCAGATCCTCGAACTGGTCGGCATCGGCTGCGGGATCGGCGTACTGATCAATGTCACGCTGCTGCCGCCCATGCGCTACCGCGGGGCGGAGGAGGGCATCCGTGCGCTGGCCCACTCGCAGTGCGACCTCATCGGCGACATCCACCCCGCGCTGCGCGAGGGCGACATGGAGGAGGAACGCACCTGGCACTGGCGGCAGCGTGCGGCGACACTGGGATCGCTCGTCAGCCAGGCCCGCTCGGCGCTGCACACGGCGGTGGAGAGCAAGTACTACAACCCCCGGCTGCTGCTTCCCGGCCACACCGCGCCCCAGGACTTCTCCGGCTACCAGGAGCTGATCGACGCGCTGGAGCGGGTCAGCCACCAGCTCACGTCGATGACCCGGACGCTGCACCAGTGGCCGCAGGACGAGAGCGGCGAGGAGTGCCGCGGGTTCCTGCGGGATTACGCCGCGCTGCTGGAGGCGCTCGAACGGATCACCCGGCAGTTCAGCGAGATCGACGAGCACCGGCTCACCAGCCAGTTGCAGGAGCTGTACCGGGCGACGGAGGCGGCGCAGCGGAAGCGCACCGAACTGGTCGAGCGCACGCGCGGTACGTCGCTGCCGTTGGGTGACCCCTCCCGGCCGTACGGGATTCTCCTGGCGGAGGCCACCAGGTTGATGGATGAGGCACAGCACACCTGCGACATACTTCAGCACTCCGTGCGGGAGGCTGCGGAGTCCGGTGAGTTGCGGGAGCGGGCCGTGCGGTGAGGGGGTGCCACTGCCCGACGTTTGCCGGCTGCGGGTGTGTTGTGGCTGGTCGCGCAGTTCCCCGCGCCCCTTCGGGGCGCGTCCCCCGAGCCGCCTAGTCGCCCGGGACCGGGTCTACCCGGCGAATGTCGGCGCGGTGGACCACCTCGCGGCCGACCTCCGCGGCGCGGCGGACCAGGGCTGGGCCGTCCCAGTGTGGGGGCCAGCCGTGCCAGAGGCGGAGTCGGCCGGCGACGACGACCGCGCTGATCTGGTCCCGGTTGGCCAGCCGGACCAGTTCCCACTCCAGGTCCCAGGAGGGCGTGAGCTCGGGGATGTCGAGGTCGACGAGGAGGAAGTCGGCGGCCTTGCCGACCGCGATCTGCCCTGTGGTGGCGCCGAGACCCAGCGCGTCGGCGCTCTTGACGGTGGCGTGGTCCAGCCACAGCCGCCCGGCACCGCACACCGAGTCGCCGGTGTCGATGCCCGAGGTCAGCCGCTGCGCCGTCTCCGCTGCGTCCACCATCCGGAAGCCGTCGCCGCGGGTGCCGTCGGTCCCGGTGCCGAACCGGACGTCGAACGCGGCCATCATGCCCGCCTGGGCCACCGCGTTGCCCTTCCAGGCGCTGGCGACCGGGTTGTAGCTGACGGCGGCGCCGGTGTCGGCGAGCAGCCGCACCTCCCGCGGGCTGAGCAGCGTGGTGTGGGCGCACAGGGTGTGCCGGCCGAGGGCGCCCACATGGTGCAGGTGGTCGAGGGGGCGGCGGCCCACGGACTTGAGGGAGCGTTCGACGGCGGCCAGGTGTTCGTTGACGTGGATCTGGAAGACGGCGCCGGCGTCGGCGCACAGCTGAGCGGTCCGCTTGAGCACCTTCTCGGTGGCGTTCTCGGGGACGGGAATCGCCAGTGAGGGGTGGACGAGCGGGTGCCCGTCCCACCGTTCGAGGTGCTCCTCGCCGCCCTTGCCGTCGGAGACGACCTTGCCGAGCACACACCGGATGCCCGCTGCCTCGGTGCCCTTGGCCAGGGCCGCCACATCGACCGGGGCCCGGGTACCGGCGTCGGCGACGGTGGTGAAGCCACCGCGCAGCGACTCCAGCGCGGCGAGCTTCGCGGCCAGTTCCGCGGTCTCCTCGTCCAGCGCGTGCTCCAGCGGCTCCCAGACCGTCTTGAAGATCTCGGAGGGCTGCCCGAAGGCCTGCGCCTTGCCGAAGCTCTGGGTCAGATGGTGGTGCGCGTCCACGAAGCCGGGCATCAGCAGATGCCCTTCCAGCCGTACGGGATCGAGGTGCGGGTGCGCGGCGGTGAGCCGGGCGGTGCTGCCGATGTCGCGGAAGACGCCCTTTTTCACGAGCACCGCATGGTCCTTGACCACGCCCTTGGGCAGCAGCACCCGGTCGGGTACGAGCAGCAGGGTGTCCTTGTCGAACGCCTCGGGGCCCGGCCCCTTGCCGTCGCCGCGTCTCAGCGGCTGCCGCCCTTGGGCGTGGGCGGACGATGATGCCGTACCAGTGAGGAAGCCCGCCGCTCCCGACGCCCCCGCACCGGCGAGAAACCTGCGCCGGCCCATCTCCTCGTGCCGTATCGCCTCGTTGCTCAACGCGCTCTCTCCTCCGCCTGGCCCGCCAAGAAGGCCCTGACCCTAGAGGAGCCCGCGACGCGGAACAAGACTTCCGGGATGCGAGAAAGCGCAGTACGGCGGGGGTGGCCTCAACTCCTTCACAACCACTTCGCAGTCCGTCACAGGTGCTCCTCGGCGCCCCAGGGGGCACACGCCCGCACTTCGCGGAACAGGCCCGGCCGCTCAGGGCTGCGGCGCCTTGCGGGCGTACAGCGCTTCGATCCGCGCGGCGTGCCGGCGCGCCACCACGCCGCGCCGCACCTTGAGGGTGGGCGTCAACTCGCCCGTACCGACGTCGAAGTCCTCGTCCAGGATCGCGAAGGCCCGGATCCTGGCGGGGCGGGCGGCCTGCGCGTTGGCCGCGTCCACCGCCTCCTGGACGAGCCGGCGCAGCGTGACGTCCCGCGACGGCGGGCCCGTCAGGCCGAGTCGGGCAATCTCCTCCCGGTCACAGGTGATGAGCGCGACCGGGTAGGGCCGGTTGTCGCCGATCAGCACCGCCTGGGAGATCCAGCGCGACTGCTGGAGGGCGAACTCCAGCAACGAGGGGGTGATGTTCTTGCCCGCCGAGGTGATGATGAGGTCCTTCTTGCGGCCGGTGATCGACAGATAGCCGTCCTCGTCCAGCGCGCCCAGATCGCCGGTGTGCAGCCGGCCCTCGGCGTCGAGGATCTCGGCGGTGGCCGCCTCGTTCGCGTGGTAGCCGGGGAAGACCATCGGGCCGCGGGCCAGCACCTCGCCGTCCTCGGCGATCCGCACCTCGCACCCGGCGAGCGGCTTGCCCACCGTGCCGGGGCGGTGCGCGCCGGGACGGCTGAGCGCGATCAGGCCCGCCGACTCGGTCATGCCGTAACCCTCGTACACCGGCAGCCCGCAGGCGCGTAGGAAGTCCCGGGTCTGCGGGGCCAGCGGCGCCCCACCGGAGACCGGGCGGCGCAACCGGCCGCCGAACGCGGCCCGTACGAGGGAGAAGAGGCGCTTCTCGGCCTGCGCGTGCCGGGCCGCCAATTCCTCGGGCACGGGCCGCCCCGCGGCTTCGAGGTCCGCCACCTCGAGACCGGTACGGACCGCCGCGGCGAGGCGCTCGGGACCGTCCGCGCCCTGCCCCTGCGCCAGTGCCGCCACTGTCGCGTGCACCTTCTCGAACAGCCGGGGGACGGACGGCAGATGGGTGGGGGCGACCTCGGCAAGTTCGCCGACGACATCCTCGATCCGGCCGCCGAAGTAGGCCAGGGTGGCGCCCTCCAGCAGGGTGGCCAGCTCGGTGAGCTGCGCGAGGAGGTGGGCCAGCGGCAGGTAGAGGTAGGTGCGGTCGCCGGGGCCGAGGCCGAGGTGCTCGACGGTGGCGTCGCGTACGGCGTTGAAGTTGGCGTGCCGCAGCACGCACCCCTTGGGCGGGCCGGTGGTGCCCGAGGTGTAGACGATGCCGGCGGTGGCCTCCGGCGGTACCGCGCGGGCCCGCTCCAGCAGCGCGTCCAGCGGTGCCGGCCGCTCGTACGGCGCGTCGAGCAGCCGGACGTGCCGCAGCCGGGGCAGCCGGTCGCGCAGCGCCTCGACCCGCGCCGCCTGCGTCTCGTCGCCGCACAGCACGGCGCACGCCCCGGAGTCGGCCAGCACCCAGGCGATCTCCTCCTCGCCCGCCGTCGGGTAGACGGGGACGAGTACGGCACCCGCGGCCAGCAGCCCGAAATGGGCGTAGGTCCACTCGGGGCACGTCTCGGCCAGCACGGCCACCCGCTCGCCGGGTCGTACGCCGAGGCCGAGCAGTCCGCGGCCGATCCGGCGGGCGCGGTCGCGCAGTTGGTCGTAGCCGATGTCGGTCCACGCGCCGTCGCCGTGCCGCCGGAAGCGGAGCGCGGGCAGCTGTCCGTACCGTTCGGCGGTCCACTCGGTGAACAGCGCCAGGGTCTCCGGCCGGATGTCGCTCATCGATGCCGCCTCCGCTTCCGTGTCATGGCCCCTCGCCCGCCGCTTTCCGGTGCCCGGCCGGTGCGTTCAGGGCGGCCGTGCCTCCGGGCCAGTCGGCCGCCCGGTGCCTTCGGTGGCCGACCGGACCTCGACGCTAGGGAACGGCGGTGCGGTGCGGGATGACGGGAAGCGTCAGCGGCACTGACCGCGGCGCTCATCGCCGTTACCGTGCGTTCCATGGTGACCACGGCTGACCGGACTGTGACCGTGCACATCGTGCGGGCCGTGCTGGGCGGCGCCCGCCGGTACGGCATCGACGTCCCCGCCCTGTTGCACACGGCCGGTATCCCGCCGCTGCTGCTGGCGGACGACGAGGCCCGGGTGACCGCCGGTCAGCTGACCTGCGTCATCCACGAGCTGTACCGGCGCACCGGCGACGAGTTCCTGGGGCTCGGCCCGGCGCCCAGCAAGCGGGGCACCTTCGCGATGATGTGCTACGCGGCCGGCGGCTGCCGCGATCTGGGCACCGCCACCCGGCGGGCCATCGGCTTCTACGGTCTCTTCCCGCAAGGCCCGCAGCTGGCGCTGGAGACCGCGCCGACGGCCGGGGGCGGCGGGAAAGGCGCGGAGGCCGGGGACGGCGGGAAGTCCAGGGGCGACGAGGCCGTCTTCGTCGTCCGGGACCGGTTCGCGGCCGGGGACTGCTTCCTCGCCGCCTGTGTGCTGACGATCTGGCACCGGCTCTCCGGCTGGCTGATCGGCCGCCGTATTCCGCTGCGCTGGATCCATTTCGACTGCGCGGCGCCGCCCTACCACCGCGAGTACGCGGCGATGTTCGGCTGCCCGGTCACCTTCGAGGCGCCGCGCACCGCGGCCGGCTTCCCCGCGCGACTGCTGGCCGCGCCCGTCGTCCGAGGTGAGGCGGAGCTGGAGCTGCTGCTGCGCCGGGCCCCGGCTGAACTGCTCACCAGGCGGAAGTACGACACGAGTACGGCCGAGCAGGTACGGCACTGGCTGCGCCAGGCCCTGCACCGCGACATCCCACTGCCCGAACTGGCGGTGATCGCCGAGCGGTTGGCGGTCAGCCCGGCCACGCTGCGCCGTCGGCTCGCCGCTGACGGCACCTCCTTCCAGCAGCTGAAGGACGCCGTACGGCGGGACGCCGCGCTCGGCGCGCTGGCCCAGGGCACGGAGCCGATCGCGGCCCTGGCGGAACGGCTCGGCTTCTCCGAGGACACCGCCTTCCACCGGGCGTTCCGGCGCTGGACGGGGACGACTCCCGGCGCCTACCGGGCACACGCCCGGGCCGCGGGCCAGGCCCGTGCGAGCTCAGGTCAGCGAAGCTGAGCTGCCGGGTCAGCCCCTCGGCCGGCGTACCTGGCTAGATTCCCGCGGTGCCGTGGCGGTTGCGGTCGGGCCCTGCCGTACCCGCCACGGCCTGAGCGCCGGGACGAGTCGGGAGCCGCCATGAACCGTATCCTCCGCAAACTCTCCACCACCGTGGCCGGTTCGGCGGCCGCAGCACTGCTGCTCGCGGCGCTGCCCGCGAACCCCGCCGCCGCGAAGGAGGCACCGGCCGCGGACACCCCGGCCGGGAAGCCGGGCGAGGTGCTCGGCGCCGAGCCGACCGCCTTCCGTCCCCTCCCCGAGCAGCCGACCCACACCCGCGCGTGGCGGATCACCTACTCCTCCACCGACGCCAAGGGCCGGCCGAACCAGGTGTCCGGCACGGTCATCGTGCCCAAGGACGGCAGAAGCGGGCCGCGTCCACTGGTGTCGTACGCCGTCGGCACGGTCGGGATCGCCGACCACTGCGCGCCCTCGGCCAACTTCCCCCGGGGAACCGCCGTCGAGGCCACCCTCATCAACTCCGTGGTGCAGCGCGGCTGGGGCGTCGTGGTGACCGACTACGAGGGGCTGGGCACACCGGGCGACCACACCTACACCGTCGGCCGCGCCGAGGGCACCGCCATGCTGGACGCGGCCCGCGCGGCGCAACGGCTGCCGGGCGCCCGCGAGATGGGCGTCACGCCCGAGTCGAAGGTCGGCCTGATGGGCTACTCGCAGGGCGGCCAGGCGGCCGGATGGGGCGCACAACTCGCGGACGAGTACGCGCCCGACCTGGACGTGGTCGGCACCGCGACCGGTGGCGTACCCGCCGACCTGCTGAAGGTGGCCGACCACAACAACGGCAACATCGGTGCGGGGCTGATCCTGATGGCCGCCATCGGCCAGAACGCCGCCTTCCCCGAACTGGACCTGGACTCCTACCTCAACGCCGAGGGCCGCGGCCTGGTCGACTTCATGAAGACCAGGTGCGTCGCGGTCGACACCGTGGCCGGAGCGTTCAAGAGGATCTCGGACGTGACGGTCAGGAACCCGCTGGACCAGCCGGACTGGCAGCGGGTGCTGCGCTCCTCCGCCCTCGGCGGCAAGGCTCCCGCCGACCCCGTCCACCTCTACCACGGCACGCTGGACGAACTGATCCCGTACGAGGTGGGCCGGGGGCTGCGTAACGACTGGTGCCGGCGCGGTGCGAGCGTGCAGTGGCAGAGCCTGCCACTGCTCGAACACATCGGCAGCGTCTCCCTGGGCGGGCCGGTCGCCACTCAGTGGCTGGCCGACCGCTTCGCGGGCAAACCGGCCCCGGACAACTGCGGGTAGTCGAGTTACCGGGTCGGGGGTGCCCCTGTCCGACGCTCGCGGGCTGCGGGCCTCGTTGTAGCTTGTCGCGCAGTTCCCCGCGCCCCTGACGGGGCGCGGGGAACTGCGCTAGAAGAAGGCCCCGTCGCCGCCGATCTGCACCCCGAGGTAATAAGTCTCGGCCGCGCTGCGGCAGTTGCGGAGGCGCCGATGCTCCGCGTACCTGTCGGCGCAGATCCGCCGCATCTCGGTGCGGAAGCGGCCGTCGATCCAGTTCTTCGTCTTCCGGGTGGGGTCGAGCTTCAGCTCGTGGTTGCGGCCGTAGTTGCGGTATCCGAAGTCGTGCTGGACGCAGGCCGGGCGGAAGACCTCGCGGTAGGGGGTGAGGCCGATCGGTACGGAGCAGCCGTCGGTGGTCCAGTTGAACGGTGCGACGTGGCGGGCCTTCGCGAACTCCCGGTAGCTGAGCTTCATCAGTCGGTCGGCCTGGGCCCGTACGGCGGGGTCGGCCGGGGCAGAGGCAGGCGCCGGGATCGGGACGGGGGCCGCGACAGCGGTACCCGGGGCGGCGGCGGTGCCCAGCATCGTGGAGGCGGTGAGCACTCCGGCGGCCAGCGTGGTTGAGAACTTCGCGCGCATCGTGACCCCCAGGTCTCGGCTCGGAGCGCTGCCGACCTGGAAACGAGCGTCACCCTCGGCCCGGTGCGCTGCTTCCCCCCTCCGGGCGACACGGCGGGCGCCCGGGGAGCGCCGCGCTCCCCGGCGCGCAGTCCGGCAGCCGGGTCGCCGTCCACGCCAGTACGAGACACCCAAGGGCCGCGCACACGGAGTTGCCCACCAGGTCGGGGGCGAGCGGACCGCCGGCGGCGATCAGGACGACGATCGCCACCGAGGCCCCGGCGACGGAAGTGGTAACCGGTCTCCGGTCCGGCCTGTGGGCCGCGAGGGACTACCGCAGCGCGGTCGCGACCAGTCCGCGCAGCTCCTCCTCCGTGACGTCTCCGCCGTTCACCAGGCGGTCGAAGACCAGCCCGTCCACGCAGGCCAGCAGGGTGAGGGTGCGCTCCTCGGGCTCCGTGACCCCCTGCGCTGTCAGAAAGGCGCGTACCGCGTCCCTGGCGGCGTTCTCGCGGGGCAGCAGGATCTCGCGGAGCTCGGGGTGGTGCACGCTCTCGACCGTGCAGGCGTACCGGGCGAGCGTCCGGCGGCGGCCCTCTCCCGTCAGGCGCCGTCGGACGAACCCGGCCAGTGCCGCGGCGAGTTCGTCCGCGTCGCGCAGGGCGGGGAGCCGGCGACCGCCCTCTTCGAGCTCCGCCTGGTCCCGTGCGACCAGCCGGGCGACCAGCGCGGTCAGCAGGGCCTGCCGGGTGCGGAGGTACGCGGAGGTGGTGCCGGGCGGCAGCCCGGCCGCCCGGTCCACGGCGCGGTGGGTCAGGCCCCGCATCCCGCTCTCGGCCAGCACATCGATGGCTGCGTCGGCGAGGACGGCACGGCGGTCGCGGCGGTCGGTGGGGTGCTTGTCGGCAGCACGGTTTTTGTCAGCGCGGTTCTTGTCGGCAGGGCCGTTCTTGCCGGCAGGGCTCTTGTCGCGACGGCTCTCTTGGGCGGGGCTCCTGTTGGGCACCCCCCATTTCTACACCTGTAGAGGCACCCGAGTAATCTCCTTCTACAGATGTAGAAGGAGGCTCCTATGGGACATCGCGCGGTCGTGGTCGGCGGCGGCATCGGCGGACTGGCCGCCGCCGTTGGGCTACGGCGCATCGGCTGGGAGGTGACGGTCGTCGAGCGCGCGCCGGTGCTCGCCGACGCGGGCGCGGGCATCTCCCTGCACGCCAACGGCATGCGTGCCCTGGACGCGCTGGGGGTCGGCGCACCGGTGCGGGAGGCCGCCAGGCCCCAGTACACGGGCGGCACCCGGACCCCGGGCGGCCGGCTGCTGGCCCGGATGGACGGGGCGGCCCTGGAGCGGGAGCTGGGCACGCCGATCGTCGGCATACCCCGCACCGCGCTGCACCGGGCGCTGCGTCAGGCCCTGCCGTCCACGGCGCTGGTGACCGGCCAGGAGGTGCGGTCCGTCGAGGACGACCCGGACCACGACACCGTACGGCTGCCGCTCGGGGACACCGTCCTGCACGCGGATCTCGTGGTGGCCGCCGACGGGGTCGGCAGCCGGCTGCGCGGCGCGCTCTTCCCGCGCCACCCGGGCCCGGTGTACAGCGGCTCGACCGTCGTACGGGCCATCACCGAAGGACCCGTCGATCCGGGCAGCGACTTCGAGCTGACGTGGGGCGAGGGGGCGGAGTTCGGGCATATCGCGTTCGCCGACGGCCGGGCCGAATGGCACGCGGTCCTCACCGCGCCGCCCGGAGTCCGCCACCGGGACACGCTCGCGGCGATGCGGCGCCGGTTCGGCCGCTGGCACGATCCGATCCCCCGGCTGCTGGACGCCACCCGTCCGGAGGCCGTACTGCACCACGACATCAACGAACTGGCCACGCCGCTGCCGCGGTTCGCCGTGGGCCGCGTCGTGCTGCTCGGCGACGCGGCTCACGCGATGACCCCCAATCTCGGGCAGGGCGCCTGTCAGGCGCTGGAGGACGCCGCCGTGCTGGCCGCCGCGCTCGCCGCGGCACCCGATGTGGCGGCGGCACTGGCCCGTTACGACGTCGAGCGGCGCCCCCGCAGTCAGGCGGTCGCCCGCGCCGCCCGGCAGGCCGGCCGACTGGGTCAGCAGCTGTCCCACCCCTTGGCCGTAGCGCTGCGCAACACGGCGATGCGCCTCGCGCCTTCCGGCGCCACGCTCCGTGCCGTACTGCGGCACGCCGACTGGCAGCCGCCGGCCATCGGCTGACGGGGCGGCACCGGTCCGCACCGGCAGGCACCCCGCACCTCGGCGCGCCGAACCGCTCGCTGCGCAGTCGCAGTCGAGCGGTTCGGCGCGGGGTGGCGCCCGGCGTCAGATGAGACCGAGGAAGCCGAGCCCGAGGGCGCCGTCGCGGTTGCCGATCTTCGGCAGCAGGCCGCCTTGGGGACGGCTGCCGTCCTGGGAGTGGGCGCCCGGTGCCGGGGCTGACCCGTTCGCCCCCGGCGCGTGGTCGGCCGGGGCGGACGAGGCCGTTCCCGGCGTGTCGGACGGGGCGGCCTGAGCGACTCCGCAGAGCGGGACCAGGGCGGTCACCGCGAGCGCGGCGATGGTGGTCGCGGTACGTGTGGGGAAGCGGCGCATGGAAGCTCCTTCGGTTCGAATGCTGCGGACGCTGCTTCCACGCTGCACCGAGTGCCCCGGGCGTGCGCGCGGTGCTGGTCCGGACAGGGCAATCGAGCCGCACGGACGGCCCCTCGTCAGTGCCCCGTACGGGCGCCGAGGAGGCGGCGCAGCGCGAAGACGCCGGCGCCGAGGGCCAGCACGGCGGCCCCGGCCACGACCGACGACAGCGGCAGCGCACACGCCAGCGCCAGGCAGCCCACCAGTCCGACCACGGGCACGGCCCTGGGCGGGCGGCCCTCGTCCGAACGGAGGGTCCACGCGGAGGCGTTGGCGACCGCGTAGTACAGGAGCACACCGAAGGAGGAGAAGCCGATGGCGCCGCGTACATCGGCTGTCGCCGCGACCACGGCCACCACGGTGCCGACCGCGAGTTCCGCGCGGTGCGGCACCCCGAAGCGCGGGTGGACCGCCGCGAGTACGGGCGGCAGATGGCGGTCGCGGGCCATGGCGAGCGTGGTGCGGGAGACGCCGAGGACCAGGGCGAGCAGCGAACCGAGCGCGGCGACCGCGGCCCCCACCCGGACCACCGGCGCCAGCCAGTCGGCGCCCGCGGCACGTACGGCGTCCGCGAGCGGGGCGGTGGCGTCGGCCAGCCGCTCGGGGCCCAGCACGGACAGCGCCGCGGCGGCGACGGCCGCGTAGACGACCAGGGCGAGGGAGAGGGCCAGCGGGATGGCGAGGGGGATGGTGCGCCGCGGGTCACGTACCTCCTCCCCCAGCGTGGCGATCCGGGCGTACCCGGCGAAGGCGAAGAACAGCAGCCCCGCCGCCTGGAGGACGCCGCCGGCCGTGACGTCGCCGCCCGGCGCCAGCCGGTCGGCCGCCGCGCCCTCCGCGGTGAACCCGGCGACCACGACGGCGGCGAGGACGGCCAGCACTACGGCGACGATCGCCCGTGTCAGCCAGGCCGTCTTCCGCACCCCCGCGTAGTTGACGGCGGTCAGCGCCACCACCGCGGCCACCGCGACGGCATGCGCCTGCGCGGGCCATACGTACGAGCCGACCGTCAGCGCCATCGCCGCGCACGAGGCGGTCTTCCCGACGACGAACGCCCACCCCGCCAGGTACCCCCAGAACTCTCCCAGCCGCTCGCGGCCGTACACATACGTGCCGCCGGAGGTCGGATAGCGCGCCGCGAGCCGCGCGGAGGACGTCGCGTTGCAGTACGCGACGACTGCGGCCAGCGCGAGGCCGAGCAGCAGCCCGGACCCCGCGGCGTGCGCGGCGGGCGCCAGCGCGGCGAAGACCCCGGCGCCGATCATGGCGCCGAGTCCGATGACCACGGCGTCCGGTACGCCGAGCCGCCGCCGCAACTCGTCCGGGACCTCGGTCCCGGACTGCGGGTCCGCCATCACGCTGTCCTCCCTCTCTGCGCGGACGGCCATGGGGTGCGCCCTCTCTCCGCGCGAACGGCGATGAGCTGCTCCCTCTCTGCGCGGACGGCCCATGGGGTGCGCCCTCTCCGCCCGGACGGCCATGGGTGCGCCGCGTCGTTCGCGACCCCCGGCGACCTTAGCCCGGCCGCCCCGCCACCGAGCACGCCGCACCTCCTTCTCCCCGCGGCGTTCATCTCCCCGCCGCATTCCTATTCCCGCGCCGCTTCTTCCCGCCGCCTCCCTCTTCCCGCCGCAACGGCGAGAAGCCCCACGCACCGGACCGGCGGTGCCAAAAGTCGCCGCACCGCGGCACAGCCTGGCACCGCCGAACACCTACGTCGTGGCTGAGCACCGCTGCGGCGGGAAGAGGGAGCGGCGGCGTACCGCGGATGCGGGGTCAGGTGGTGGGGCCCTCGGGGAAGTGGGGGACGTCCTCGGGGGGCAGCTCCGCGCGGAGGCGCCTCGCTTGGACGGGGTGGCGCCAGCGGCCCGCTTCGAAGGCGACGTCGGCCTCGAACTCGACGACGAGTTCGGGGACGACGCAGCGGTGGGCGAGAATGTCGCGGGTCCCCCAGCCGGAGCGGAACTGCACATCGGTCCAGGGGTGGTCGGGCCCCGCAGGGGTCAGCAGGGGGCCGAGTTCGCGGCGCAGGACGTTGGTGACCGGCGCACTCTGGGCCACCATGAGGAGCTCGCCCTCGGCGTCGTACCGCCCGAGGAGCAGAGCGTCGGGCGAGGTCACAGGACCGGTTACCGCGCCGACCACCGCGTCAGCGGTAGCGCGGGCGCGCAGCTTGCGCCAGCCGCGTTCGCCGGGCCGGTAGGGCTGGCCCAGGCCCTTGACGACCATGCCCTCGACTCCGACCGCGCCCCAGGCCGGGTCGAGCCATTCGCCCGCCCGGTCGGGATCGGTCGTCATCGGGCACAGCGCCCAGGGCGGCTGGAGGTCGAGGCGGGTGAAGACCTCCTCCAGCAGCGCCCGGCGCTCGCGGTAGGGCCGGGCCATGGTCGGCTCGTCGCCGAGCTGGAGCAGGTCGAAGGCGATGAAGTGCGCCGGATGCGCGACGGCCGCGGCCTCGGCGCGGCGCCCGGTGCGCTGGGCCCGCGACTGGAGCGCGGCGAAGTTGACGGCGCCCTCCTCGATCACCACCAGCTCCCCGTCGAACACGGCCTCCTCGCCCAGCTCCGCGGCGGCCCGCAGGATGTCGGGAAAGCCTGGGCCGAGGTCGTTGCCGCGGCGCGACTGGAGGTAGGGCGCGTCGGGGCGGGCGAAGAGGAGTACGCGGTAGCCGTCCCACTTGGCCTCGTACGCGAGACCCGGCGCCCGGGGCGGCACATCGACCGTACGGGCCGTCATCGGGGAGATGGGCGGGGAGAGCCGCATATCACCGAGAGCGCGGGGCGCGGGAGCGGACTTTCTCGGCCATACGTCACATATAGCGCGCAGCGTCGGCCCCCGCGACCGCGAGCGGCGAGGCGACGGCCAAGGCCGCGGCGAGGGCGTG
Organism: Streptomyces sp. CA-250714; assembly: GCF_050936705.1. Classification (NCBI taxonomy): domain Bacteria; kingdom Bacillati; phylum Actinomycetota; class Actinomycetes; order Kitasatosporales; family Streptomycetaceae; genus Streptomyces; species Streptomyces sp. CA-250714. Next base: position 1,266,308 of record NZ_JBNJMI010000002.1, read on the forward strand.
AAGGGAAGCTGCGGGGGCGGTTAAGAAATCCTCGATGGACCCTGGAGGCCCCGTACGGCACATTCGTCCCGGCGGTGCGCTCGCACGGCGCCGCCCCCACCCCCGTTCCAGGGCACAGGGCCTGCGGGCCCTGCTTCGCCCTGCCGTGGCGCGAGACGACAGGAGCCGTGGTGTGAAGGCACTGGTCAAGGAGAAGGCCGAACCGGGACTGTGGCTGGCCGACGTACCGGAGCCCCAGGCCGGCCCCGGCGAGGTGCTGATCAAGGTGGAGCGGACCGGTGTCTGCGGCACCGATCTGCACATCCGCGCCTGGGACGGCTGGGCCCAGCAGGCGGTGACCGCGCCGCTGGTGGTGGGGCACGAGTTCACCGGCGAGGTCGTGGAGACCGGCCGGGACGTGGCCGACGTCAAGCCCGGCGACCGGGTGAGCGGCGAGGGCCATCTGGTCTGCGGCAAGTGCCGCAACTGTCTGGCAGGCCGCCGCCATCTGTGCCGGGCCACTGTCGGGCTCGGCGTCGGCCGGGACGGCGCCTTCGCCGAGTACGTGGCGCTGCCCGCGGAGAACGTATGGGTGCACCGCACACCGGTGGACCCGGACATCGCGGCGATCTTCGACCCGTTCGGCAACGCCGTGCACACCGCGCTCTCCTTCCCGCTGGTCGGCGAGGACGTACTGATCACCGGCGCGGGCCCGATCGGACTGATGGCGGCGGCGGTCGCCAGGCACGCCGGGGCCCGGAACGTCGTGGTCACCGACGTCAGCGAGGAGCGCCTGGAGCTGGCCCGCAAGGTCGGCGCCTCGCTCGCACTGAACGTCTCGGGCGCGAGCATCGCCGACGGCCAGCGCACCCTGGGGCTGCGCGAGGGCTTCGACGTGGGGCTGGAGATGTCCGGCAACCCGGCGGCACTGCGCGACATGCTCGCCAACATGACCCACGGCGGGAAGATCGCGATGCTCGGGCTGCCCGCCGAGGAGTTCGCCGTGGACTGGGCCCGGATCGTCACATCGATGATCACGATCAAGGGCATCTACGGCCGGGAGATGTTCGAGACCTGGTACGCGATGTCGGTGCTGCTGGAGGGCGGTCTCGACCTCGCTCCCGTGATCACCGGCCGGTACGACTACCGGGACTTCGACGCGGCCTTCGACGACGCGGCCGGCGGGCACGGCGGCAAGGTCGTCCTCGACTGGACCAGCTGAGCCCCAACCCGTTCTCACTCCTGGAGACCTGACAGCATGTTCGACTCCGTACGCGACGAGCTGCGCACCACCCTCGACGAGATCACCGATGCCGGGCTGCACAAGCCGGAGCGGGTCATCGGCACCCCGCAGTCGGCCACCGTCGAGGTGACCGGGGGCGGCCGGCCCGGCGAGGTGCTCAACTTCTGCGCCAACAACTATCTGGGCCTGGCCGACCACCCCGAGGTGATCGCCGCGGCGCACTCGGCGCTGGACCGCTGGGGCTACGGGATGGCCTCGGTCCGCTTCATCTGCGGCACCCAGGAGGTGCACAAGGAGCTGGAGTCGCGGCTGTCGGCGTTCCTGGGCCAGGAGGACACCGTCCTCTACTCCTCCTGCTTCGACGCGAACGGCGGCGTGTTCGAGACGCTGCTCGGCGATCAGGACGCGGTGATCTCCGACGCCCTCAACCACGCCTCGATCATCGACGGCATCCGGCTGTCCAAGGCCCGCCGCTTCCGCTACGCCAACCGCGACATGGCCGACCTGGAGCAGCAGCTCAAGCAGGCGCAGGACGCCCGGCGCCGGCTGATCGTCACCGACGGCGTCTTCTCGATGGACGGCTACCTCGCGCCGCTGCCGCAGATCTGCGAGCTGGCGGAGCGCTACGACGCGATGGTGATGGTGGACGACTCGCACGCGGTCGGCTTCGTCGGCGCGGGCGGGCGCGGTACGCCGGAGCTGCACGGCGTGAAGGACCGGGTCGACATCATCACCGGCACCCTCGGCAAGGCGCTGGGCGGCGCCTCGGGCGGCTATGTGGCGGCCCGCGCGGAGATCGCGGCGCTGCTGCGCCAGCGCTCGCGCCCGTATCTGTTCTCCAACAGCCTGGCGCCGGTGATCGCGGCGGCCTCGCTGAAGGTGCTCGACCTGCTGGAGTCGGCCGGTGATCTGCGGGAGAAGCTGCGGGCCAACACCGAGCTGTTCCGCCGCCGGATGACCGAGGAGGGCTTCGAGATACTCCCCGGCGAGCACGCCATCGCGCCCGTCATGATCGGTGACGCCGCCGAGGCGGCCCGGATGGCGGAGCTGCTGCTGGAGCGGGGGGTATATGTGATCGGGTTCTCCTACCCGGTGGTGCCGAAGGGCCAGGCCCGGATCCGGGTGCAGCTGTCGGCGGCGCACTCGACCGAGGACGTCAGCCGGGCGGTCGACGCGTTTGTCGCATCCCGGGCAGAGCTCACGAAGCAGACTGGGGCAGAATCGGTCGCGTGATCGAAGCGCGGCGGCTGCACATCCTCCGTGCGGTGGCCGACCACCGCACGGTGACCGCCGCTGCCGCCGCGCTCTATCTGACCCCCTCCGCCGTCTCCCAGCAGCTGACCGCGCTGGAGCAGGAGACCGGGCACCGGCTGGTCGAGCGCGGCACCAAGGGCGTACGGCTCACCCCGGCCGGGGAGATCCTGCTCTCGCACACCAATCTGGTCCTCGCCCAGCTGGAGCGCGCCGAGGCGGAGCTGGCCGCGTACGGCTCGGGCGCGGCGGGCCGGGTGGACCTGGCGTCCTTCGCCACCGGTATCGGCCTGGTGGTGGCGCCCGCGCTCGCCCGGCTGGCCCGTACGGCGCCCGGGATCCGGGTGCGGGTCCAGGACGCGGAGGGCGACGCCAGCCTGCCGATGGTGCTGGACCGCGAGACCGATGTGGCGGTGGCCGTCGAGTACCGGGGCGCACCCCGCCCGGACGACCCCCGGCTGACGCGGGTGCCGCTGTACGCCGAGCCGTTCGACGCGGTGCTGCCGCGGGGGCACCGGCTGGCGGGGGCCGACCGGGTGCCGCTGGGCGAGCTGGCCGGGGACACCTGGATCGGGCCCTTCCCCGGCAACCCCTGCCATGACGTGGTGGTGCTCGCCTGCGAGCACGCGGGCTTCGAGCCCGGCATGGAGCACTTCTCCGACGACTTCAGCGCCGTCGTCGCGCTCGCCTCCGCGGGAGTGGGCGTGGCCCTGGTGCCGCGGTCGGCGTTGCTGGGCACCGCGCTGGACGGGGTCGCCGTGCAGCCGATCGAGGGCACCGCCCCGACCCGGCGCGTCTTCGCCGCCGTACGGCGCGGCGCTGAGGAGCATCCGCTGATCCGGCCGGTGCTGGACGCGCTGCTCGAGGCCGCCGCCTGAGGCGTGCCCCCGCCTGGGCACCCGTCGACAACACCGCCACCCCCCGCAGCACGTCAACGGATCTCCAGCCCCGCCTCCTCGGCCGCCGTACGCAGCACGTCCCGCAGCATGGCGGGGGTCAGCCGCCCTGTGAACGTGTTGCGCGGGGTGACGTGGTAGCAGCCGTACACGGCCAGCGGCGCGGCATCCCCCTCGGCGGGCGGGAGTTCGACGCGGACGCCGTGCCCGAACGCGGGGCGCGGGCGCGGCACCTGCCAGCCGCCGGAGGCCAGCACCGGCAGCAGGGCCTGCCAGCCGAACGCGCCGAGGGCGACGACGGTACGCACCGTGGGGTGCAGCAGCTCCAACTCGCGGACCAGCCATGGGCGGCAGGTGTCACGCTCGGCCGGGGTGGGCCGGTGCGCGGGCGGCGCGCAGTGCACCGGCGAGGTGAAGCGCACCCCGTGCAGCTCCAGCCCGTCGCCGCGGTGGGTGGAGGTGGGCCGCGAGGCCAGCCCGATGTCGTACAGCGCCGCGACGAGGGCGTCACCGGAGCGGTCGCCGGTGAACATCCGTCCCGTGCGGTTGCCGCCGTGCGCGGCCGGGGCGAGACCGACGAGCAGCATCCGCGCGTCCGGCGGACCGAACCCGGGCACGGGCCGCGCCCAGTACTCCCAGTCCCGGAAGGCGGGGCGTTTGACCCGCGCTGCCTCCTGCCGCCACTCCACCAGCCGCGGGCAGGCCCGGCATTCGGTCAGCACCGCGTCGAGCGTACGCAGATCGGGGGCCCGCGCCGCCTGCCTGCTGGGAAAGCTCATTCGCCGCGCACCCTTCCGCTCCGGCCCGTCGCCCTGACGTTCGTCAGGTACCCGCCTGACCCGCCGTTTCCTAGGGTGGCGCAGCACGGGCCGGTCCGCTGACGAGCGGCGCCGGCCCGTGGCCCGTCGAGCCGAACGGCCCGAACGCGGCGGCCGTGCTGGCCCATGGCCGGCGTGCGGGAGGCAGACGGGCCGTCTTCCGGGGGGCATGGGGGTCGGGTAGCGCGGTGGAGCCTCGCGCAAGCCCGTCCCCCGTGAGGGCGCGCCCGCGCGGTGGCGGGGGTCAGCTGCTGTACTGCTTCAGATAGCGCTCGACGCGGTCGACATGCGGCCGCACCCGCGCCGGGACGCCGCCCTCCTCGATGACCGTACGGGAACTGGTGCGGTAGCCGGCGGCCATCAGCGCGGGCAGGTCGTCCCGCATGCCCTTCTTCTTGTACTGCTGGTCCAGCCAGCACACGAAGTTGGACATCGCCGCGATGGCGTCCGGCGGCGACATATAGCTCTTGTCGCCGTCGCGGTCGCCGTCCGTCGCCCAGCCCTTGAAGACGGACGGCGTCCACATGGCGATGCCGTACTCGTTGGTCTCGGGCCGTCTGGCCTTGGCGTCGAAGCCGCTCTCCGCCTTCAGCATGGCGGCGAGGAAGGCGGGCGTGACCTCCTTCTCGGCGCACCGGAGCGCCGCCTTGGTGATGACCGGACGCAGCTTGCGGGGCACGTCGGAGTCGGCGGGGATCGCGCCGGAGGCGGTGGGCGAGGCACTCGGGGTGTCGCCCCCTGAGGAGGAGGTCCGGTCGTCGTCGGCGCGCAGCAGGGCGACCGAGCCCGCGGCCACGACCGGGACGGCGACGGCGGCCGCGACGATGGTCAGCCGCCGCCTCCTGCCCCCCGGGCGCCCACGGCCGAAGCGCCCCCCGCCGCCGAAGCGGCGCCCCGTCCTGCCGGTGCCCTCCAACTCCCGTACCCGGGCGGCCAGTTCCTCGGCGTCGAGCGTGGCGCGGGAGGCGTGGTCGGGCCCGAGGCAGTCGGCGATCAGTTCCCGCCAGCCGTCCGGGACGCTGTTGTCCAGCCGCAGTTCGGCGTTGCCGCGGGCGTAGGCCTGGGCGCCCAGCGCGCGGGCCCGCGGGGTGGAGCCGGGGAAGGGGTGCAGTCCGCCGGTGAGCACCTGATGGGCCAGCACCCCGAAGGCCCAGATGTCAGCGGTGGGGCGCACCACGCTGTGCCCGCCCTCGCGGTCGGACCACCACTCGGGCGGTACGTGGTCGAGGGAGCCCAGCGGCGGCACATAGGCGTGGGTGCCGTCCAGCTCGACGGTCAGCCCGAAGTCGCCGAGCCACACCTCGCCGCCGGGCCCCAGCAGCACGTTGCCCGGCTTGAGGTCGCCGTGCACCCAGCCGCGTTCATGGATGTGGGCCAGCCCCGCGCTGACACCGGTGAGGATGCGGGCGGCGTCCGGCAGCGGCGCTGGGCTCTCGCCGGAGACGGAGGCCAGCAGCTCTTGGAGGCTGCGCTCGGCGCGGTCCATGACCAGCGCGGTGGCGCCGTCCAGTTCGGGGCGGTCGGCGTCGTGCACGGTGAGCACCTCGCGGGTGCGCACCACGTTCGGGTGGCGGGTCTCCAGGCTGAAGCGGACCTCGCGCCGTACCAGCTCCGCCATGGACTCGCGCTGTCCGGGCGGCAGCAGCTGGGTCGGCAGGAACTTCACCGCGGCCCGGGTGTCGTCGCCCGCGCCGCGGGCCGCGTAGACGACACCCCAACTGCCCGCCCCGATCCGGCCGGTCAGCACCCAGTCGCCCACCCGGTAGCCGGCGGGCAGGTCGATCCGTCCTGCCGCGTCGCCCTCAGCCATGCGCCGCGCTCTCCTTGCGGTCGGTACGTGCGGGGCGCAGCAGCGCGAGGTGTTCTTCGCGTACGAGATCGAAGCGGAGGGCTAGGGCGACGAGTTCGGCGCGTTTGTGGTTGGTGCCGGCGGCGCGTTCGTCGTCCATGCGCAGCCGCAGTTTGACCGTCGCCAGGTACTCGATGTGGTAGTTGACGGCGGACCGTGTCAGGTCCTGGCAGCCCGCCACCGGACGCAGCCGCTCCAGGACCTCGCTGACGCCGGGGATGGCCCCGCTGGAGGGGTCGCGCAGCCGCGGCTCGCACAGGGCGAGCAGCACCAGGAAGTACTTGGAGGTCTGGTCGAGCGCGAACGGGCTCTGGGTGGGCTCTCCCGAGCGGATGCCGACCCCGGTGTCCAGGTACATGTGCTCCGGCGCGAACACCTTGAAGTGCACCTCGCCGTCGCGGGAGGGCAGCACCACGCGGGAGAACTCGAAGGGCACCGGCGCGCCCAGCCTGCCGGGCGCGACCTTGATGTGCTCCCCTGCGCCCTCCATGTTCTCCACCACATAGGTGACGCGCGCGCTGTAGTTGGACAGCCGCCAGTAGTCCTCGGCGGCCGTGATCTGGCCCGCGTGCCGGGAGACGCCGGGGTCGGGCAGCGCGACCTGCACCGGGTCGTCGGGGCCGCCGCGGCCGAAGTCCGCCGTCTCCCCCGGCCCCAGGTGCAGCAGACGCGGCCGATCGGCGAACTCGCCGGTACCCCTTTCTTGCTGGTCCGGCAGTTGCACGATGACCGTGTCCATGATCAGCCTCCCCCTTCTGGCCGCGGGCATCCTATATCGGCCCTGACATTTGTCAGGGACCACGCTGAACGCTCGCCTGCCAGTGTGGAAGGTTTTCAGCCGCAGCCCGAAAGCAGCACCACCCCCCAGGGTGAGCTCACCACTCGGCGAATGAGCCGTCCGGGTGACGCCATACGGGGTTGTGCCAGCTCTCGGCCTTGCTGTCGGCCTCGCGCACAGCCCGCTCGTCGACGGTCACCCCCAGTCCGGGCCCGGTGGGGCGGAGCAGATGCCCGTCGTGGAAGCGGAAGACCTCGCGGTCCACCACGTAGTCGAGCAGTTCGGCGCCGGTGTTGTAGTGGATGCCGATGGATTGTTCCTGAATCAGGAAGTTCGGGGTGCAGAAGGCCAGTTGCAGGCTCGCGGCCAGCGCCAGCGGTCCGAGCGGGCAGTGCGGGGCGACCGCCACGTCCCAGGTCTCGGCGAGTGAGGCGATGCGCCGTACCTCGGAGAGGCCGCCCGCGTGCGAGAGGTCCGGCTGGACGACGGCGATCCCGGCCTGGAGCGCGGGCAGTACGTCCGTACGGGAGAAGAGCCGCTCCCCGGTGGCGACCGGGACGGTGGTCGCCTCGGTCACCCGGCCGAGCAGCCGGGTGTACTCGGGCAGTACGGGTTCCTCGGCGAACATCGGCCCGTACGGCTCCAGGGCGGCCAGCGCCCGGATCGCGCCCGCGACGGAGAAGCGGCCGTGGAAGTCGACGGCGAAGTCGCCGTCGGGCCCGAGTGCTTCCCGTGCCGCCCCGGCCCGGGCCGCCATGGCGTCGAGCGCCGCGGTGGTGGGCAGCCGGTCGGCGCGCCCGGAGGCGTTCATCTTGACGGCGGTGAAGCCGGCCGCCACCTGTGCGGCCACCTGATCGCGCACATCGGCCGGTTCGTCGCCGCCCACCCAGCAGTAGGCGCGGGCCCGCTCGCGCACGGGCCCGCCGAGGAGCTGGTGTGCGGGCGCGCCGTAAGCCTTGCCCGCGATGTCCCACAGGGCCTGGTCGAGACCGGCGACGGCGGAGGAGAGGACGGGTCCGCCGCGGTAGAAGGAGCCCTTGGTCATCAGCTGCCAGTGGTCCTCGATCCGCAGCGGGTCCGCGCCCACCAGGAACTGCTCGGCGACTTCGGCCACGGCGGTGCGTACGGTCTCCGCGCGGCCCTCGACGACGGGCTCGCCCCAGCCGACGAGCCCGCTGTCCGTCTCGATCCGGCAGAAGAGCCAGCGCGGGGGTACGGCGAACGTCTCCACCCTGGTGATCCGCAATTGCTACTCCTTCACACTTCCCTCGGTCAGCCCGGTGCGCCAGTAGCGCTGGAGTACGAGCATGGCGACGGCGAGCGGGATGACGGAGACGAACGCGCCTCCGACGGTGTACTGGGTCAGTTGGGGTACCCGGTCGGCGGCTTCCTTCCAGGTGACCAGGCCGAGGGTGATCGGGTACTTGCGGTCGTCGGAGAGCATCACCAGGGGCAGGAAGTAGTTGTTCCAGATGTGTACGAACTGGAAGAGGAAGACCGTCACCAGCGCCGGTGACATCATCCGCAGCACCACAGTGAAGAAGATCCGCTCCTCCCCCGCGCCGTCCACCCGCGCCGCCTCCAGCAGGTTGTCGGGCACGGCGGACTCGGCGTAGATACGGCACAGATAGACACCGAAGGGGCTGACGATGCTGGGGAGGAGAACACCCCAGTAGGTGTTGGTCAGCCCGATCTTGTTGAACATCAGATACAGCGGCAGCGCCAGCGCCGTGGACGGCAGCAGCACTCCCGCGAGCACACACTTGAAGACGGCCTCGCGGCCCCGGAAGCGGTACTTGGCCAGTGCGAAGCCCGCGGCGGCCGACAGCAGCGTGGCGAGGACGGCGCCGACACCCGCGTAGAAGAGCGAGTTGAGCGCCCAGCGCGGATAGATGTGGCCGTTGTAGCTGAACATCTGCGACAGGTTGTGCCACAGCCGCGGATTGTCGAACCACAGCCCGAAGCTGCCGTAGAGGCTCTCGGTCGACTTGGTGGCCGCGACGACCAGCCAGTAGACGGGCAGCAGGAAGTAGCCGGCGGCCAGCGCGAGGAAGGCGACGAGCAGGATCCGGCCGGGACGGAGAGTTCTCATCGGTCATCCTTCCGCTTGCGGCTGACCAGGCTGAGGAAGCCGAAGGACAGCACCATCGCGACGACGGCGAGGAGCACCGATTTGGCGGCGGCCAGATAGACGTTGGCGTTGGCGAAGGCGTCGAAGTAGGCGCTGAGGTTGGGTGTGTAGTTGTTGGTGACAGCAGGTGCGATCTTCTTGAGGACCAGCGGCTCCGCGAACAGCTGCATGGTGCCGATGATGGAGAAGACGCAGGTCAGGACGAGCGCCGGGCGCACCAGCGGGAGTTTGATGCGCAGCGCGACCTGCCATGGCCCCGCGCCGTCGATCGTGGCCGCCTCGTAGAGCTCCTGCGGGATCGACTTGAGCTGGGCGACGATGATCAGCATGTTGTAGCCCGCGAACTCCCACACGACGATGTTCGCGATGGACCACAGGATGCTGTCGTAGCCGAGGAAGTCCGGCTGGATGCCGATCTTCCCCAGCAGATCGTTGATCGGGCTGATCCCCGGCACGTAGAGGAAGCCCCACAGCAGCGTGGCGATGACGCCGGGAATGCCGTACGGCAGGAAGTAGGTGGCCCGCAGCAGCCCCGCCCAGCGGTCCTTCACCTGGTCGAGGAGCAGCGCCAGAACCAGCGCCAGCAGCAGCATCACCGGCACCTGGACGGCGCCGAACAGCAGCACGCGGCCGAAGCCCTCCAGGAACGCGGTCTGTTCGAGGGCGAGCGCGTAGTTGTCCAGCCCGGCGAAGGTGACCGACGGCTCGCCGAGGCCCAGCGGTCCTGAGCGTTCGACCTTCAGCAGGCTCTGGTAGATCGCGTAGAAGATCGGCAGGATCATCGCGAAGAGGTACACGGCGAGGAACGGGCCGAGGAACGTCCACGCCTTGCGGTCGGGGCGCGCGCTGCGGCGGGCGGGCGGCTTCCGGCTCGTACTGGACGTCGTCATCAGGCGCTCCTCGCGTCCAGGCCCTTGGCCTTGAGATCGTCGACGAACTTGGGCTGGGCGTCCCTGAGCGCGTCCTGGATGGTGCCGTGTCCGGCGATGGAGCGGCCGATGTTGTCCTGAATGTGCGCGTAGGACTGGGTGGTGGTGGGCGAGAAGCGCCAACTGGTGTCCACGTTCCGGTCGGAGACCTGGAACACCTCGTTGTAGACCTGGCCGTCGAAGAACGGGTCCGGCTTGCCCAGCGGCGACTTCTTCAGGTCCAGCTTGGCCGAGGGCCAGCCGTATCCGGCCTCCACCAGCAGCTTGATGCTGGCCGGGTCGGTGTTGAGCCAGTGCGCGAACTTCAGCGCCTCGGCGGGGTGCCGGGTGCCTTGCAGGATCGCGGTGGCGGAGCCGCCCCAGTTCGCCGAGGCGTGCTCGCCGCGCTCCCACTGGGGCAGTTCGGCAACCCGCCACTTGCCCTTGGTGCCGGGCGCGTTGCCGCGGATGAGGGCGTCCTGCCACTGGGCGCCGAGCCAGCTCGCGATCTGGCCGGTCTGCAGGCCCTTGAAGAAGGAGCTCTGCGAGTCCTGGATGGTCGCGACGAGCTTGTCGCGGATCATCCCGTCCCAGAAGTCGGCGACCTCACGGCTCTCCTGGCTGGTCAGGTCCACGATCCAGGTGTCGCCCTCGGTTCGCACCCAGTGGGCGCCGCGCTGCCAGGGGAAGGAGGCGAACCACTGGGCGTTCACGGGCGGAAAGGCGGTGATGTAGGAGCTGCCGCCGCGCTTCTTGATCTTCAGGGCCGCCTGCCGGAACTCGTCCCAGGTGCGGGGCACCTCCAGGTCCCACTTGTCGTACAGGTCGGCGCGGTAGAAGAAGCCCATGGGCCCGGAGCCCTGCGGGATGGCGTAGGTCCGGCCCGCGAAGACGCCCTGCTGCCACTGCCAGTCGACGTAACTGTCCTTGAGCCGGTCGGCACCGTACGCGCTGAGATCGGTCAGGCCGCGTACCAGCATGAACTCCGGCAGCGCGTAGTACTCGATCTGCGCCAGATCGGGCGGATCACCGGCTTTGAGGGCGGCGTGCATCTTCTGGTAGCCGCCGGAGGTGTTGGCGGGCACCGTCTGCACGGTGACATGGATATCGGGGTTCTGCTTGTTCCACAGGGCGGCGGCCTTCTGCAGGGGGACCCAGGTCCAGAAGACGAGGTTCACGCGCCTTCCGCGGGCGCGGGGTGCCTGCTTCGTCATCCGGGCCGCGCCTGCCTGTTCGCCACAGGCGGCCAGCGCGGGGGTGGCCGCCGCGGCAGCTGTTGCCGCCAGGAGTTTTCTTCGGGTGGGCATCCGACCTCCTTGTCAGAGTGCTTCCGAGAGAGGGACCAACCCTTCCCGCCGTACGGCAACCCGCCGTTGGAGAGAGGGCATGCGTCCGACTGCACGTGCGTTGTGGTTGCTCGCGCAGTTCCCCGCGCCCCTTATGGGGTGCCCAGCACCGCGACGCCTCGGGGTGGCAGGGTGAGAGCCGTCGTCGGATCCGTGCCGGGCGCGAGCAGGTTCCGCATACGGTGCGGGAGCGTCACCTCGGCGGGGGCCGTACCGTGGTTGAGCAGGAACAGGTACCGGCCGTCCGCGCCTTCGCGGGCGGTCGCCTGCACTCCGTCGGGCAGGTCCGCGAGCAGCGGCGCCGCGCCGGACTCGGCCCGTACGCGGTCCATGAGGGTGCGCATGACCCCGGGCTCGGGACGGGTGGCCGCGTACCAGGCGACGCCGTTGCCGAAAGCGTGCCGGGTCAGTGCGGGCCGACCGGCCAGTTCGCCGTCGCCGAACTCGGCCACGGCGTGGGCGTCTTCGAGGTCGAGGGCCTCCGACCACAGGTCGGCCCGGCCGCTCAGCTCGCCGCGCAGCGACACGCTCGCGCCCTCGGCCAGCGGCCAGAACTCCTCCACCCGCAGCCCCAGCAGCTCGCGCAGCGGCGCCGGGTAGCCGCCCAGGTGGACGCGGTCGCACTCGTCGGCGATGCCCGTGAAGTACGACACGAACAGGTGACCGCCGTCGCGTACGTACGCGGTCAGCCGGGCCGCGGTCTGCTCGCTCATCAGGTAGAGGTTGGGCACGACGACCAGCCGGTAGCCGGTCAGTTGGCGGTCGGGCGGGACGATGTCGCAGGGCACCCCGGCGCCGAACAGCGGCTTGTAGTGGCGCAGCAGCGTCTCGCGGTGGCTGAGGGCCGAGGAGGGGTGCGAGCCCTGTTCCAGTGCCCACCAGCTGTTCCAGTCGACCAGCAGCGCCACCTCCGCCGTACAGCGGGTGCCAGCGAGCTGCGGCACCGAGGCCAGCTCCTGGCCCAGCGCGCTGATCTCGCGGAAGATCCTGGTGTCGGTCCCGGCGTGCGGCACCATCGCGGAGTGGAACTTCTCGGCGCCGCCCTGGGACTGGCGCCACTGGAAGTAGAGCACCGCGTCGGCGCCCTGCGCCACGGCCTGCCAGCTCCACAGCCGCATCGCGCCGGGCGGCTTGGGGCTGTTGCGGTCCCGCCAGTTGACGGCGCTCGGGGCCTGCTCCATCAGCAGCCAGGGCCGGCCGCCCCCGGCGCAGCGCGTCACATCGAAGGCGGCGGCCGCGTCGATGTGGGTCTCGGCGTCGTACGGCTCCTGGTAGTAGTCCAGCGCGGTGACGTCCTCGTACGCGGCCCAGCGGAACGGGTCGACCGGCTTGTGGTGCGGCATGTGGTTGGTGGTCACCGGCACCTCTGGGGTGATCCGGCGCAGCACCTCACGCTCGGCCAGATAGCACTGGAGCAGCGCGTCGTCGCTGAAGCGGGCGTAGTCCAGCTGCTGGGTGGGGTTGGGGTGGGTGGGTGTCGTACGCGGTGGCTGCACCTCCTCGAAGTCGCCGTAGCGCTGCGACCAGAAGGTGGTGGACCAGGCCGTGTTGAGGGCTTCGACGGTGCCGTAGCGCTCGCGCAGCCAGCGGCGGAAGTCGGCCGCCGACACCTCGCAGTAGCAGACCGGGTTGCTGCATCCGTACTCGTTGCCGATGTGCCACAGGGCCAGCGCCGGGTGTTCGGCGTAGCGGGTGGCGAGCTGTTCGACGAGACGGACGGCGTGCTCCCGGTAGACCGGGCTGGAGGGGCAGTAGTGCTGCCGGGAGCCGGGCCACTTGCGGATGCCGTCGGCGGTCTCCGGCAGGATCTCGGGGTGCTGCCGGGTCAGCCAGGGCGGCGGCGACGCGGTCATGGTGGCCAGGCAGACCTGGATGCCGGCGTCGCCAAGGTTGTCCATGACGCGGTCGAACCAGCCGAAGTCGTAGGCTCCGGGCCGCTGTTCGACCAGTCCCCAGGAGAAGATCCCGGCCGTGACCATGGTGACCCCGGCCTCCTTCATCAGCCGGATGTCTTCCGCCCACACCTCCTCGGGCCAGTGCTCGGGGTTGTAGTCGCCGCCGAAGTGCAGACGGGTGGGCTCGAAGGTGCGGACATCGGTTCGGGTTGCGGAGCGGTGGTCGGCTGCCGTCATGAGTGCTGCGCCCCCTGCGACGAGTCGGATGCCGGGCAGAGCGGGAGACCGTGATGAGGCCGCACCGTACAAGAACTCGTTATTTATGAATAGTTCCTTGACGGCAATCCACTCGGGATCGTGGACTGTCGCGGGGGCGTCGTAAAGTCGTCGCCCAGGTGACATCGGCCCGAACGCAGCAGGAACAGCAGGCGGACCGGGGGATAAAACAGGAGGTCCCGATGGTGGGGTACGCGCCGCGGGGCGTCCACGGCCAGACCGTGGAAGCCCTCGCGCACCGGGTGCTCAGCGGTGCGCTCCGCGAGGGCGCCACCCTCGATCTCGGGGCGCTCCAGAGCGAGTTGGGCGTCAGCCTCACGGCGCTGCGCGAGTCGCTGAAGGTGCTGGCGGCCAAGGGCATGGTCGACGCCCGGCAGAAGCGGGGCACCTTCATCCGCCCGCGCACCGACTGGAACCTGCTGGACGCGGATGTGCTGCGCTGGCAGTTCCAGTCCGCCACCGCCGCCGCGTCCGGCACGGGGCCGCCGCTGCTGCGCGATCTGGACGAGGTACGCGGCATCGTGGAGCCGGCGGCGGTACGGCTCGCCGCCGAGCGGCGTACCGACGCGGATCTCGCTTCGCTGGAGAGGGCCCTGGAGGCCATGTGCCAGGCCGACGACGGCGCGCCCGAGGCCGTCGAGGCGGACCTCGCCTTCCACCGGGCGCTGCTGGCGGCCTCGCACAACGAGTTGCTGGAGCGGATGGAGATGGTGATCTCCACCGTGCGCGCGGCCCGCGACCGCCTCGTCCACGGGCCCGGCCACCACCCTCTCGACCCGGTGCCCAGCCACCGCGCGGTGCTGGACGCCATACGCGCACAGGACGCCGATGCCGCGGAGGAGGCCATGCGCGGGTTGCTGGCGCAGGCCGCGCAGGACGTCGCCCTGCTGCGGGAGCGGGCGCCCGAGGTGTAGGGCGCCCGGCGCGCCGGCCTCAGAGTTCGAACTGCTCCAGGTGACGGGGGTCGACGACACGGGTACCGGCCCCGGCCACCTGCTGGAGCTGGTCGACCACACGGCGGTTCACCGTGTCGTGCACCGCGGGGTCGTCCAGTGCCGTGACCATGTCGTCGTGGTGGCTCGGGACGACGACGCGGGGGCGGCCGAGGGTGCTGACGGCGCGCTCGAAGTAGTCGTGCACAGCGGCGTGCCCGCTGGCACCCAGCACCAGGACGTCCGGCGCGGCGCCCGAGACCTCGCGGGCCGCGAAGTTGGACGTCCCGCTCAGGAACATGACGCTCAGCCGTTCGCCCACCGTCACCTGGTAGCCAAGGGTGCCGCCCTCCACCAGATCGCCCAGCGTGCGGGGCCGGGAGGGGGGTGCGGTCAGGGTGCCGTACGGGTCGAAGCCGTAGCCGCCGAGCTGGCTGTGCAGACTGCGGACCACCTCGACCGTGTAGTCGGGGCGGGACCGCTTGCCGGACGGCTGGAGGGGATGGCGCAGCACCTCGCCGCCGGAGACCACGACCGGGCGGTGCTTGCGCCCCTTGCCGGGGACGCCCATCGCGGTCAGCAGGTGCAGATGTGTCTCGGTGCCCAGCACGTTGATCTCCTTGTCCCGCCAGTCGGGGTGGTCCAGGAGGTACGGCACATCGGCGAGGTGGTCCCAGTGGCCGTGCGTCAGCAGCACGAACTCGGGCGCCCCCGTGAGGTGTTCGCCGAGCACCAGGTCGATGATCCGGTGGTCCACCTCCAGCTTGCGGGTCATATCGCCCCTGCCGTCCGGGCCCTTGTAGGGCTGCCGGGTCAGATACGGGTCGATCAGCAGCCGGTGCCCGTCGAAGGTCAGCTCCCAGCCGGCGATGCCGAGCCAGCGCAGCCGGACGCCGCTTCGCCCCGGGCTGCCGCTGTCCCGCGCCGGGCGCCCGGCGGGCCCCACCGCAGCAGCGGTGGCGGACGCTCCGGTGACGCCGACGGCCCCGGCGGCCATGCTCGTACGCAGCACGCTTCGACGACTCGGACGGCTCTGGGCGGCTGCGGGCTGCTGAGAGGGCATGGCGGTACTCCTTCGCCTCGTGCGGATCTCGTCTGCTGTTCATGGCCCGGGCCCGGGGGAATGGAGTCAAACCCCGGCAGCCGCTTCTGTCGAATACGCTCTCGACCGCGCGCCGATTCGTTCGGCGTATCACCGCAGACCATGGGGGGCGCATGCTGACGGAGCGGCACCTGGAAATCTTCGTCGCGCTCGCAGAGGAAGGGCACTTCGGTGACGCGGCGCAGCGCGTGGGTATCACCCAGCCGCCCCTCTCGCAGGCGCTGCGGCGGCTGGAGGCGCTGCTGGGGGTGCGGCTGTTCGACCGGGAACGCGGGGTCTTCCTCACCGAGGAGGGCGCACTGCTGCTCCCGCACGCCCGCCGGGCCCTCACCGCGCTGGCCGAGCTGCGGGAGAGCGGCGCCAGGGAGGGCGCGGACGGGCAGCGCCTCCGGCTCGGCCTGCCGCCCGAACTGCCGCCCCGGCTCGGTGCGTCCGTCGCCGCCGCACCCGTACGCGCCGGGGTCCGCGGCCGGGTCTCGGTGGTGACGGCACCGACGGCCACGCTGCTGACCGACGTCTCCGCGGGACGGCTCGATCTGGCCGTCGTCCGCCACCCCGCCGTGCTGCACGGTCTGGCCGCCGGGCCGGTGACGCTGCTGCCCACGTGGCTGCTGACACCGGACGACGCCGGTGAAGTCCCGGCGGGGCGGCCGTCGCCGGACGGCGCCGCCGGGCGTGGTGCGCCGCACGGCGTCGCGGGTGAACCGGCGCGGCGCGCGGGCGGTGCGCAACCGGCACGGCTGCTGCCGTACGCCGTCCGGCCGCGCGTCGAGGCGCCCGCGGCGCACGATCTGTTCCTGGACACGCTCGCGGGGCGGGGGCGGCGCGTGGAGACGGTGGTGGTCTCGGACGAACGCGCCGGGCTGGCCCTCGTCGCCGCCGGCCAGGCCGTGCTCGTCACGGCCGATGACACGCTGACGGCCGACGGCGTCGCACGGCAGCCGACCACCGACCCGGCGCTGCCGCTGCGGCTGCGAGTGGTGTGGGACGCCCGGCGGCTGGCCGCCGGGCAGGCGGACGAGGCGGCCGAAGCGCTGGTCTCCGCGCTGGCGTCGGACCGCCGCACGGCCCGCGAGGGGGCCCGATGAGCGCGGCGGCACCCGGCAGGGGCATCGAGCGCACCCTGCGCGAGATGTTCGACGACGCCGGGGTGCGCGGCCGGCTCCACGTCGCCGAACTGCGCCGGCCCGAAGCGCGGGTGAGCGTCGACGCGGACGAGGCCACCTTGATGGGCTCGGTCTACAAGGTGCCGCTGATGGTCGCCTACTGCCGCCAGGTGGACGCGGGCGCACTCGATCCCCGGCAACCCGTCACCCTGCCGCCCGGGGACCGGCTGCCAGGACCCACCGGCATCTCACAGCTGCGCGACGAGGTGACGATGTCCCTGCGCGACCTGATCGTCATGATGATGACGATCTCCGACAACGCGGCAGCCGACGCGGTGCTCCACCACGTCGGCGCCGCGGCCTTCGACGAGACCTGCCGGGACCTCGGCCTCTTCCGCACCCGGCTCAACGACGGCGCCGCCGGCACCCTGGCACGGCTGGTGGCGCAGACCGGTGCGGAGTCGGTGGACGCGGCACTCGCCCGGATCTCCGACAACGACCGGGCGGTGCCGCCGGGGGTCTACGACCCCGCCTGGGCCACCTCGACCACCCCCGCGGAGATGGCCCGGCTGCTGCGCGCCGTCTGGCTGGACGAGGCCGCCGCACCGGGCAGTTGCGCCTTCATCCGCCGGACCATGGGGCTCCAGCCCTGGCAGCACCGGCTCGCGGCCGGCTTCCCGTACGACGAGGTGACGGTGTACGGGAAGACCGGGACATTCGGCGTCATGAGGCACGAGGCGGGGGTCGTGGAGCTGGCGGACGGCCGCGCGTACACGGCCGTCGTCTTCACCCAGGCCGCCCGCGCCGACCGCAGGCTGCCCCGTGCCGACGCGGTCATCGGCGCAACGGCACGCACGGCGGTCGAGCACCTGCGAGGGCAGGAGTAGCCCTCCGCCTTCCGTCAGCGGGTGATCGGCAGCTCGCGGAGCGCGTGGGAGCGGAAGGTGGTCTGCCAGCGCAGTTCGTCGGGGTGTACCGCCAAGCGCAGCACCGGGAAGCGGCTGAGCAGCGCCTCCAACGCCAGGCCGATCTCCATGCGGGCGAGCGGGGCGCCCAGGCAGTAGTGCATGCCCTCCCCGAGGGCCAAGTGCCTGTTGTCGCGGCGGCGGATGTCGAACCGGTCCGGCTCCTCGTAGCGCCCCGGATCGCGATTGGCGGAGGCCAGCGCGAACAGCACCGTGTCACCGGCCGGGATCCGCACCCCGCCGTACTCCACCGGCTCGGTGGGGAAGCGCCGGATCGCCGTCAGGTTCGGATGCGCGTACCGCATCAGTTCCTCGACCGCGTCGGGCAGCAGCGAGGAGTCGCCACGGAGCGCGGCGAGTTGCCTCGGGTGCCGCAGCAGTGCGAGGAAGCCGCCGCTCAGCAGGTGCTGCACATTCTCGATGCCGGCGCCCAGTACGAGGAACGCGAGGGAGCAGAGTTCGTCCTCGGAGAGCCGGTCCTGATCGTCGCGGGCCGCGATGAGCGCGGAGAGGAGGTCGTCGCCGGGCGCGTTCCTGCGCTCGGCCACCAGCCGGCGCAGGAAGTCGTGCATTGCCGAGATCGCCTCGCCCACCTGTCGCGGGCTCTCCATCGCGAGCATCGTCGTCACCCATGAGGCGAACGGCCGCCGGTCCGCCTCGGGCACCTCGAACAGGTCGCAGACGACGGTCAGCGGCAGCGGGGTGGCGAACTCCTGCACCAGATCGGCCACTCCGTCGCTGTCCAGCCGCTCGGCCAGCCCGTCGGCGAGCCGGTCGGCCACCTGCTGGATTCCGGCCCGCATCGCCTCGGCGCGCCGCGGGGTGAAGCCCTGCGCGACGAGGCGGCGCAGGCGTATGTGGTCGTCGTGGTCGAGGTTGAGGAGATTGGCGTCCAGTGCGGGCGGCAGGGAGAAGCCCTGGTAACCGCCCGTGGAGTGGGCCTTGTTGACGGACAGCCGGGCATCGGCGAGGCCCGCGCGTACGTCCTCGTCCCGCGTGACGAGCCAGACCTCCGCCCCGTCGGGCAGCGCGATCCGCTGCGCGGCGGCCTCGTCGCGGAGTTTGTTGTACACCGCGTACGGCATGGCACGGAACGACTCGTCGAATGGCTGCGGCAGTGCCGTCATTTCTCGTCTCTCCGTCAGTTGTGAGCCCGGAGCCGGGGTGCTGCCGCACAGGCTAGAACCGGGGCCCTCCCGTTCTGTTGCCGGGGCCCGCCGTGGGGGTCGCTGACGAGTGCCGTCTGCCGGTGCGTTGTGGTTGCGCGCGCAGTTCCCCGCGCCCCTTCGGGGCGAACCCGAGCGTGCCCGCGAGGGGCGCAGAAATAGGGGTCCCGCGCCACCTTCGGGGCGTAATCAGGCGGCGGCGTTGCGTTCTTCGTCGATTTCCTCGCGGACGCGGCGGCACGCGGCGGCGAGGAGGCGGGAGACGTGCATTTGGGAGACGCCCAGGCGGCGGGCGATCTGGGACTGGGTGAGTTCGCGGAAGAAGCGCAGGTAGAGCAGGCGCTGCTCCCGCTCGGGCAGTCGGCACAGGCAGGACCGGACCGCTTCGCGGTCGACCACGTGGTCGTAGCCGTTCTCGTCCGAGCTGAGGGTGTCCATCAGGCAGATCGCCCCGTCACCCGAGGCGTCCCCGCCACCGGCCTCGGAGGAGACGGGGGCGTCCAGGGAGAGGGAGTTGAAGCACTGGAGGGCTTCCATACCGGTGAGGGTGTCCTCCTCCGAGAGACCACTGTGCGCTGCGAGTTCGGCGACGGTGGGTGACCGTCCGGAAGAGGTCAGCTCCAGCTCCCGCATGCTCGCGCGGACCCGGTTGCGCAGGTCCTGGACGCGGCGGGGGACGTGGATCTCCCACATGTTGTCCCGGAAGTGCCGCTTGAGCTCCCCGTAGATCGTCGGGATGGCGAAGGTCTCGAAGGCGTTGCCCCGGGCCGGGTCGTAGCGCTCGACGGACTTGACCAGGGCGAGCGCGGCGACCTGTTCGAGATCTTCCAGCGACTCGCCGCGGTTGCGGAACTTGCGGGCGAGCCGGTGCGCCATCGGCAGCCAGGCCGTGACCACACAGTCCTGGAGCCGCTGACGCTCGGGGCAGCCTTCGGGCAGCTTCACCAACTCGGCGAAGTCGGCGGCGGTGTCGGGTGCGTCGTGGTGGGTACGACGAGGGCCGTGGGGCCGGGACGAAGCCGCTCCCTCCGACGGAGCCGCCCCCTCCTCGGCTTCCGTGGCTTCCGTTGCGTCCGCAGGGTCCGCGGGGTCTGCGGCTTCCGTGGCGCTCGGGGCTTCCGCGGCGCTCGGGGCGCCCGCGCCCTCGGTCAGGTCGACAGGGGTGGTGCCGTCCTCGGTGGTGCGGAACCGCGTGGTGTTCATGGGCTGCTCACTCCCACGTCTCACATGGGTGCTGTGTAAGACAGGCGAGAAGCGATCCCCCAGTCCGCTTCCGGACAGGATCCGAAGGTGGCGCCGCCGGATCTCCAGCGGCCCGATTTCACCGTGACACAAACCACGCCGCATGGCATCTTCGCAGGTCAGAGCGCTGCCGCCCGCTCGCAGCGGGTGAGCGGACGGCGAACACACCGTAGTCGAAATGCCCCTCTCGTCGGCTACCGGAGGCCGGCTACTGGAGGCCGACGAGGTAGCCCACGAAGAAGACGAGTACGGCCGCGACCACGAGCGCGATCAGAACGACCGGTATCGTGCTCCAGCCCTTGGTCGGGTTGTGCGTCTCCTGCGGACCGGACTCCGACATACAGCCCTCGGCGGGCGGCGTCTCCCCGGGCGGGACCTGTCCGCCCTTCTCCAGACCGGTGGTCCGCTCCGGATCGGGGTCAGGGTTGGCATAGCTCATGCCTTCCGGGTGGACCTCGACGCACTCTCGTACACCTGGGGCACCCCGGATAGACTGTTCGGAGCTTCGATCGACTGGCGAGATCTCGAACAGGAGGAGCCATGGGACGGCTCGTGCCCGCTGTGACCCGGGCGCTCGACATTCTGGAGCTGTTCCTGGAGGGGGACGGCACACTCTCGGCACCCGACATCGTGCGCAAGCTGCGGCTGCCCCGTACCACGGTGCACGAGCTGGTCGGCACCCTGACCGCCCGCTCCTACCTCGTGCCCGTACCGGGCAAGGCGGGCCACTACCGGCTGGGCGTCCGCGCCTACCAGCTCGGCAGCCGGTACGCCGAGCAGCTCGATCTCGCGGCCGAGGGCCAGCAGGTGGCCCGCTCGGTGGCCGAGACCTGCGAGGAGACGGTGCATGTGGCCATCCTGGAGGACACGGACGTCATCTACGTCGCCAAGGTGGACTCCACCCAGGCGGTGCGGATGGTCTCCGCCGCGGGCCGGCGGCTGCCGGCGCACTGCACCGCGGTCGGCAAGATGCTGCTCGCCTCGCTGCCCGCCGACGAGCTCGCAGCGCGGCTGCCGGACGATGCCGAACTGCGTGCCATGACGCCCAACAGCATCACCGACGCCGCGAAGCTGCGTGCGGAGCTGGGCCGGATCGTGGAGCGCGGATTCGCCGTCGAGGAGAGCGAGTCCAACCCGGATGTGAGCTGTGTGGCCGCGCCCGTACAGGACCGCTCAGGCCGGGTGGTGGCGGCGCTGTCCATCTCCGTACCGTTGATCCGGTGGAGCGAGGAACGCCGCGCCGAACTGGCGGAGCTGGCACAGCGCGGCGCTGTACGGTTGTCCGAACGGCTGGGCCACAGGGAGCTGTGATGGGAACAGGGACCGGAGTCGAGACCGCGCTGCGCGCCTCAGCCGAGCTGGGTGAGGGACCGACCTGGGATCCGGCGGCAGGCCGGCTGATCTGGGTGGACATCCTCGGCGCCCGGATCCACGCCTTCGATCCCGCGACCGGCAACCGCACCCTGGTGACCACCGAACAGCACGTGGGCGCGGCCAAGCCGCGCGCGGGCGGCGGGCTGGCCGTCAACCTGCGTGACGGTGTGGGGCTGTACGACGCCGACGGCAACTTCTCCTGGCTGCTGCACGACCCGGTGCCGGGCCGCCGCGGCAACGACGCGGCCGTCGCCCCTGACGGAGCGCTGTGGGCGGGCACGATGTGTTACGACGAGACACCCGGCGGCGGCACACTGGTGCGGCTCGCGGCCGACGGCACCGCCACCACCGTCCTCGACGACGTCACCGTCTCCAACGGCACCGGCTGGAGCCCGGACGGCAAGCTGATGTACTACGTCGACACCCCCACGCGGCGGATCGATGTGTTCGACGTCCGCGAGGGCGGCACTGTCGCCGGCCGCCGCCCGCTGGCGGAGATCGAGGAAGGCGCCGGGTATCCGGACGGGCTGACCGTGGACGCGGACGGGTGCGTGTGGGTGGCGCTGTGGGATGGCGCCGCGGTGCGGCGTTATACGCCGGAGGGGGTGCTGGACCGGGTCGTCGGGCTGCCTGTCCAGCGGCCCACCGCGTGTGCGTTCGGCGGCGCGGGCCTCGCCGACCTCTACATCACCACGGCCCGCGTCGGCCTGAACGAGCCCTCGCCGCAGGCCGGTTCCCTCCTCGTCCTCCCGGACGCGGGCACGGGCCTTGCGCAGCCGCCCTTCGCGGGCTGAGGCCGCACTGGCCTCCATCCCGGCCGGCCACAAGCCACCCCCAGCCCGCAACGCGCAGCCAGGGGCAGCCCTCCCCGGCGAAAGCCGGGGCGTGAGGGCCGCCCCTGAAGCGGGAGAACTGCCGGTCAGCGACCGGCCTTGCGCTTGTTCCAGACGTCGAAGCCGACGGCGGCCAGCAGTACCAGGCCCTTGATGACCTGCTGGTAGTCGGTGCCGATGCCGACGAGGGACATGCCGTTGTTGAGGACGCCGAGGACGAGACCGCCGATGACGGCGCCCATCACCGTGCCGACGCCGCCGCTCATGGAGGCGCCACCGATGAAGGAGGCGGCGATGGCTTCGAGTTCGAAGTTGAGACCCGCCTGCGGGGTGCCCGCGTTGAGCCGGGCCGCGTAGACGCAGCCGGCCAGTGCCGCCAGGACGCCCATGTTGACGAAGACCAGGAAGGTGACCCGCTGGTCCTTGACGCCGGAGAGCTTGGCGGCGGCCTTGTTGCCACCGAGCGCGTAGACGTGCCGGCCGATGACGGCGTTGCGCATCACATAGCCGAGACCGATGAGCAGTGCGCCCATCACCAGCATGACGACAGGTATGCCGTGGAAGCTGGCGAGCGTCAGGGTGAAGGCGATGACGGCGGCGGAGAGGGCCACGCACTTGGCGACCCACAGCCCGGTGGGCAGCACTTCGAGCTCGTACTTCAGCTGCCGCTTGCGGTCCCGGTATTCGCGCAGCAGCAGGAAGACGAGCGCGACGAGGCCGATGACCAGCGTGGGGTTGTGGTACTGGGTGTAGGGGCCCATCTCGGGGATGAAGCCCTTGGCGAGGTTCTGGAAGCCCTCCGGGAAGGGCGAGAGGGACTGGCCCTCCAGGACGATCTGCGTCAGGCCGCGGAAGAGCAGCATTCCGGCGAGCGTCACGATGAACGACGGGATGCCGACGTAGGCGATGAAGAAGCCCTGCCAGGCCCCGGCGACCGCGCCGATCAGCAGCGACAGTATGAGCGCGTACGCCCACGGCATATCGTGTTTGACCATCATCACGGCCGACATGGCGCCGACGAAGGCCACCAGCGAGCCGACGGACAGATCGATATGGCCGGCGATGATGACGATCATCATGCCCATGGCCAGGATGAGGATGTAGCCGTTCTGCTGGATCAGGTTGGAGACGTTGTTCGGCAGCAGCAGCGTGCCGTCCGTCCATATCTGGAACAGCACGATGATGAAGACGAGCGCCGTGAGCATGCCGTACTGGCGCATATGGCCGCGCATGTTCTCCAGCAGCACGGCTCCCGCCGACCGTACAGCGGCCTGCACGGGCGGCGGCGCGTCCTCGGGCTCGGCGGGCGGGGTGGGCTTGGTCGTGGTGGTCATGGCGGGCCTCAGCTTCTGTTCCGGGTCATGTGGCGCATCAGGACTTCCTGGGTGGCGTCCGCACGGTCGATCTCGGCGGTGAGGCGGCCCTCGGCCATGGTGTAGATGCGGTCGCACATCCCCAGCAGCTCGGGAAGTTCGGAGGAGATGAAGAGCACGGCCTTCCCCTGCGCGGCGAGTTTGTCGATGACGGTGTAGATCTCGTACTTGGCGCCCACGTCGATGCCCCGGGTCGGCTCGTCGAGGATCAGCACCTCGGGGTCGGCGTGGATCCACTTGCTGAGCACGACCTTCTGCTGGTTGCCGCCGGAGAGGCGGCCGGTCTGCTCGTGGACCGTGGGGGCCTTGATGTTCATGGACTTGCGGTAGCGCTCGGCCACCGAGGTCTCGTGGTGCTCGTCCACCACGCCGTGCCGCGCCATCCCGGTCAGGGAGGCCAGCGAGACGTTGCGGTTGATGGTGTCGAGGAGGTTGAGGCCATACTGCTTGCGGTCCTCGGTGACGTACGCGATGCCCGCGTCGATCGCGGCGGGCACGGTCTTGGTGCGTACCTCGCGGCCCGCGACCCTTACTGTGCCTGACTCGTACCGTCCGTAGGAGCGGCCGAAGACGGACATGGCCAGCTCGGTGCGGCCGGCGCCCATCAGCCCGGCGATGCCCACGATCTCGCCCCTGCGCACCGTCAGCGAGGCGTCGTCGACGACCTTGCGCTGCTGGTCGACGGGGTGCCGAACCGTCCACCCCGACACCTCCAGGGCGGTGCTGTGCTCACCGTCGTAGGGGGTGCGGTCGGGGAACCGGTGGTCGAGGTCGCGGCCGACCATGCCGCGGATGATGCGGTCCTCGGACAACTCGGGGTTGTCCCCGGGGTGTTCGCGTACGGTCAGCGTCTCGATGGTGCGGCCGTCGCGCAGGATGGTGACGGTGTCGGCGATACGGCGGATCTCGCCCAGTTTGTGGGAGATGACGATGCTGGCGATGCCCTGTTCGCGCAGTTCCAGGATGAGGTCGAGGAGGGTGGAACTGTCCTCGTCGTTGAGCGCCGCCGTGGGCTCGTCCAGGATGAGCAGCTTCACCTCCTTGGACAGCGCCTTGGCGATCTCCACCAGCTGCTGTTTGCCGACGCCGATGTCGGCGACGGGCGTCTGCGGGTTCTCCCGCAGTCCCACCCGCCGCAGCAGTCCGGTCGCCCGCTGCATGGTGGCGTTCCAGTCCAGGAGGCCGCGGGCGGTGCGCTGCTCGTTGCCGAGGAAGATGTTCTCGGCGATGGACAGGAACGGCACCAGTGCCAGCTCCTGGTGGATGATGACGATGCCGCGCTGCTCGCTGGCGCGGATGTCCTTGAAGGCGACCGGCTCGCCCTGGAAGTGGATCTCACCCTCATAGCTGCCGTGCGGATGGACGCCGCTGAGCACCTTCATCAGCGTCGACTTGCCCGCGCCGTTCTCGCCGCAGACGGCGTGGATCTCACCGGGCCGCACGGTGAGGTTGACGTCGCTGAGCGCCTTGACGCCGGGGAAGGTCTTGGTGATGCCCCGCATCTCGAGGACGGGGCGCGCCGGCTCCTCGCTGTCCGCTGCCGGGCTCACTTGAGCTGCCCCTTGGTGAAGTAGCCCTCGTCGATGAGGAGCTGGGTGTTCTTCTTGTCGACGGAGACGGGCTTGAGCAGATAGGCGGGTACGACCTTCTTGCCGTTGTCGTAGTCGGTGGTGTTGTTGACCTTCGGCTTCTTGCCGGTGAGTACGGCGTCGCCCATCTGGACGGCCTGCTTGGCGAGCTTGCGGGTGTCCTTGAAGACGGTCTGGGTCTGGTTCCCGGCGACGATGGACTTCACGGAGGCCAGCTCGGCGTCCTGGCCGGTGACGACGGGCAGCGGATGCTCCTTGGTGTCGTAACCGGCGCTCTTGAGCGCGGAGATGATGCCGATGGACATGCCGTCGTACGGGGAGAGCACGGCGTCCACATCCTCGCTGCCGTAGCTCTTGCTGATCAGGTCGTCCATCCGCTTCTGTGCCACACCGCCGTTCCATGCCGGGGTGTAGCCCTGGTTCATCTTCGTCTGCTTGCTGCGCACGACGAGCTGGCCGGACTTCAGGAACGGCTTGAGCTTCTTCATCGCGCCGTTCCAGAAGTACTTGGTGTTGTTGTCGTCGGGCGAGCCCGCGAACAGCTCGATGTTGTAGCTCTTGTCCGCGTCCTTGTCCGGCTTCTTCAGCTTGAGCCGGTCGAGGATGTACTGGCCCTGGAGCTCGCCGACGCGCTCGTTGTCGAACGACGCGTAGTAGTCGACGTTCTTGGTGCCCAGGATGAGCCGGTCGTAGGCGATGACGGGGATGTTCGCGTCGGCGGCCTGCTTGAGGACGTCGCTGAGGGCCGAGCCGTCGATGGCGGCGATCACCAGCAGCCGGTGCCCCTTGGTGATCATGTTCTCGATCTGCGCCACCTGGTTCTCGACCTTGTCGTCCCCGTACTGGAGGTCGGTCTTGTACCCGGCGCTCCGGAACTGCTCGGCCATGTTCTTGCCGTCGGCTATCCACCGCTCGGACGACTTGGTGGGCATGGCCAGGCCGATGGTGCCGCCCTTGCCCTTCTCTGGCTGGTATCGGCTGCCGCCGCGGGCCTCCTGGCCACAGGAGGTCAGCCCGGCGACGAGCGCGGCGGCCAGCACCGCCGACGCGGCGATACGGCATCTGCGGGTGCGCATGTCAGTTCCCTTCAGGCTCGGTGTGCTCGAAGCGGTGCAGCGGGCCCGGCAGCCGGGAGCCGAGCGGGGACATACCGCCCTCGGCGCCGTGCCGGACCAGCAGGTCCAGGGCGAGCCGGCCGCGGCGTACCCGTTCGCGCGCCGTGTCCAGCACGGTGTCGCGCATATGCCGGCCCGACGGGTAGAGGCCGGGGGCCTTGGCCAGCCCGAACTTCAGATAGAGCGGGGCACCGCGCCGGATCAGCTCGGCCAGTTCGTACATCCGCACATAGCCGCCGAGGTCGTCGGGCGCCTCGATGTACATGTCCATGGGCGCTGCGCTGACCCGCCGGATCTCGGTGAGGTGGTCGAGCGTCAGATCGCTGGGCACGTTCAGCGAGTCGGCGCCGAGCCGCTCGTAGACGGCGTACGAGGCGGGGTTGACCGGGCCGATCAGCGCGGACACCTTCAGCGTGGTGTCGGCGGGGAGGATGCCGGTGGCGCGTGCTCTGTGCAGCGTCCACAGCACACCCTCGTCGGCGACGAGCAGGCAGCGCACGCCCAGTTCGGTGGCGCGTACGGCGTCCTCGACGCAGCCGGCGAGCGCGCTGTGGCCGCGCGCCCGCAGCCCGGCGCCGCCGGAGTCGGTGCGGGTGGCGGCGCCGGTGTCCCAGGTGCCGCGCGGGCCGGTGAACAGGCACAGTTCGATGTCCCGTTCGGCACACGCCTCGACCATCTCGGTGATCTCGGCGTCGGTGAGCATCCAGATGCCGCTGCCCTGACTGATGCGGTGCAGCGGCACGTCGAGCCGCCCGGCCTCCTTGAGGACGACGGCCAGCGCCTCGGGCCCCTCGCAGGAGGGCACCTCGGTGCGCCATCGGCCGCCGTCGGGGAAGGTGTGCGGGGAGGCGTCGGCGGGCTCGGGCCGGGGTGCGGCCAGGCCCAGCGCGCCGAGCGCCGGTTCGCCGGGGAGGCGGGGGGTGGTGCTGGTGGTCACGGGGCTCCTTCGGTACGGGGCGGAGGCCGGGGTTTCAGGGGTGCAGCAGGACCTTGCCGACGGCGGGGTCGCCCTCGGCGACCAGTGCGAGGGCCTTCTCGAACTCGGACAGCGGCAGCCGGTGGGTGACCAGCGGCAGCGGGTCCAGCAGCCCGGCCGAGAACGCGCGCACCGCGTGCGCCCACGCGGCGGGCGGGGCACCGAAGACCGTCGCCACCCGCAGTTGGCCGAGCACGAGCGCGGCCGGGTCGAGTTCCGCTGTTCCGGCGGGCGGGATGCCGGTCAGCACCAGCCGGCCGCCGCGCCGCAGCAGCCCGGCCGCCTGCCGGGCCGCGCCGGGCACGCCTGCCGCCTCGACGACGGTGTCGTAGCCGCCGAGCCCTTCGGTGTCCTGGTGGTGGCGGTAGTCGGTGGCGCCGAACTCGGCGGCGAGCGACGCGCGTTCGGGGCGCGCGCCGACCAGCAGCAGCTGAGCGGGTGAGCCGAGGCCCAGCAGCCGGACGGCGAGCATCCCCAGCGTGCCGTCGCCGACGACGGCCACCCGGTCGCCGGGCCGCACCCGGGCCCGCAGCGCGGCGGCCGCGACGCAGGCGGCGGGCTCCAGCAGTGCGGCGGCCGTCAGATCGGCGTCGTCGGGCAGCGGGTGCAGCAGCCGGGCCGGGAGGGTGAGGGTGGGCGCCATGGCGCCGGGTTCGGTGAACCCGGTCTCGGCGTATCCGGCGGTGCACAGCGTGGTGTCGCCGGTGTGGCAGCGTTCGCACACCTGGCAGTTGCGGAACCCCTCCCCCACCACCTTGCGCCCCACCAGCGAGCCGGGCGCGCCTTCGCCGGTCGCTTCGACCGTGCCCGACCACTCGTGGCCCGGCGTGACGGGGTAACGCGCGTACGGCGCCGGGCGGTTGCCCTGGTACAGCTCCCGGTCGCTGCCGCAGATCCCGGCCGCGTGCACCCGCACCAGCGCCTCTCCCGGGCCGGGCGGGCGCGGGGTGTGCGGGACGAGGCGGGCGGTGCCGGGCGCGTCCAGGACGACGGCGAGGCCGCCGTCCGGGGCGGGGTTCACCGGTCGCCGCCGTCGGGGTTGCGGGTCTCCCAGCCCTCGGCCCACAGGTCGAAGTGGGCGCGCTGCTGGGGGAACTCGGCCGCCGCGTCGGTGTCCAGCTCCACGCCGAGGCCCGGCGCTTCGGAGAGGTGGAAGCAGCCCGTCTCGGGGTCGACCTGCGGCGCGCCCTTGACGACCTTCTTGATCTCCGCGTCGGCGAAGTCGTTGAAGTGCTCCAGGATCTTGAAGTTGGGGGTGGCGAAGCCCATCTGGAGGCTGGCGGCGGTCAGTACGGGGCCGCCGACGTTGTGCGGGGCCACGAGCATGTAGTGGGTCTCGGCGGTGGCTGCCAGCTTGCGGGTCTCGGCGATGCCGCCGAGGTGTCCGAGGTCGGGCTGGAGGATGTCGGCGGCCTGGCTCTCGAACAGCTCCCGGAACTCGATCCGGTCGTGGATGCGCTCCCCCGTCGCCACGGGGATGTCCACCTTGTCGGCAACCTTCGCAAGCGCCTTGAGGTTCTCCGGCGGCACCGGCTCCTCCAGCCACGCCGGGCGGAACGGTGCCATCTCGTGGGCGAGCCGGACGGCGGTGGCGGGCGCGAAGCGGCCGTGCATCTCCAGCATCAGCTCCGCCTCGGGGCCGATGGCATCCCGCACCGCCTCGATGAGGGAGACCGCGTAGCGGGTGTCCTCGTGGGAGAGTTCCAGGTGCCCGGTGCCGAACGGGTCGATCTTCAGGGCGCGGTAGCCGCGCGCCATGACGGCCTTGGCGGCCTGGTGGTAGGCCTCGGGGGTGCGCTCGGTGGTGTACCAGCCGTTGGCGTACGCCTTGACGGTGTCGGTGACGTTGCCGCCCAGCAGCTGCCAGACGGGTACGCCCAGCGCCTTGCCCTTGATGTCCCAGCAGGCCATCTCCACACAGGCGATGCCGGACATCACGATCTCGCCGGCGCGCCCGTAGTCGCCGTACTTCATCCGGCGTACCAGGTCCTCGGTACGGAACGGGTCGGAGCCCGCGATGTGATTGGCCTCCGCCTCCCGCAGATAGCCGATCAACGCGTCTGTGTGGCCCAGCATCCTGGTCTCGCCGACGCCGGTGAGTCCTTCGTCGGTGTGGACCTGTACGTAGGTCAGGTTCCGCCAAGGCGTCCCGACCACATGGGTACTGATACCGGTGATGCGCACGAGAGCCGCTCCTGTGTGTCGTTCTTCGCTACGTTCGAGATTTCGTCACGCGTTCGAAATAGCGATGTGACACTAAGGAGGGCCGGAAAGGGGTGTCAATGGCCGGGACGCGCTTTTCTGTGCGACTTGTTGGTCGGCGTTGATCGACCTTGTTGCGCGGCGTCGGGGGAACGGTGCCGCCCGGCGTCGCGGGCACCTACTGCCCCGCTTCAGGGGCGCGGGGTGATGCTGCTGTGCAGGCGGTAGCGGTGCAGCTCGTTGCCGTCGCGCGGTGGCCGCAGCCGGACGGCGACCGGGCCCGCGAAGCTGAAGTGCCGTTCGGCCGCGTGCCTTCGCACCTCGGACGCCAGCCGCTCGCCGACCGCGCCCGCCTCGTCCGCCAGCCGCGCGTAGGACTCGGCGGGCAGCTCCAACTCGAAGGCGTTGGGCACCACGGTGCGGTCCCGGCCCACGATCACCGCCTTCGCGTCGCACTCGCGGCGCAGTGCCTCGAGCACCTCCACCGGCTCCCCGGCAGGGCGGGGGAACAACCGCCACAGGGAGCCGGAGAGGCGCTCCATCCTGGCCTCGACGTCATGGAAGAACTTCATCGCTCCCCGCTTCCCGCTCCCCACGGCAGGCATGTCCCCCCGAACGGGTGGCGTGCGGGTACGGGCGCGTCGTGGCAGCCCCCGCAGATTCCCCGCGCCCCTGCGGGACGCGGCCCGTCCGGAGCGCGGGGTGCACCCCCGTGCGGAGCGCGGGGCGAGGCCCCGGAGCGGGGCGGCTCAGCTGCGGCGGGTCTCGGTGTGCAGGCCCAGCGCCCGGGCCAGCTCCTGCACATTGGTGAAGCGGGCGTCCGCAGGGAGCCCCTGGGCCATCTCCACGAGCCGGTCCGGAGCGTGCTCGGCACGCAGCGCGTCCAGCACCTCCTCGCGCCCTGTCGGGTACAGATGGCGGCCCAAGTACTGGGCGATCTCGGAGCGCAGTTCGACGTCGCGAGGGGTCATCCCGGCGGGGGTGCCGCCGGTCCGCAGGGCCTGCGGGTCCCGGAAGGGCTCGGGCTGGTCCTCGCCCGAGGGCTCCATCTCGCGCGCTTCCTCGCGGTTGGAGCGCAGCTCGCCGCGCAGCCGCTTCTTGGCCTCGTCGTCCTGCACGGGACCGTTCTTGTCGTTCTCCTGCATGGTGTGCTCCTTAGGTGCTGAGCAGACAGAAGGAGGCTCCCTTGGGGTCACGGAGCGTCGCCGTCCGCCCCAGGGGGCCCGCCTGGGGCGGGGAGGCGACCGCGCCGCCCTCCCGTTCCACGGCACGTACAGCCGCGTCAAGATCGGGTACCCGGAAGTACGGCTCCCATCGCGTCCGGATGGCCGGATCGGGCGGCGACTCCGGTGCCCCGCCGCGCAGCCCGGCCACCGCGTGGCCGTCGACCCTGACGACGATCTCGTCGTACTGCTCCTCGTAGGTGACCCCGTGGCTGGGGTCGCCCATCCAGTCGAAGATCTCGCCGTAGAAGACCGCTGCGGCGAAGGCGTCGGTGGTGTGCAGCTGGAGCCAGGCGGGCGCCGGACCTGAGCCGACCCACCAGGAGGCGGGCCCGTCACCCTGCCAGAGCCCGAACGGCGCGCCCCATCGGTCGGCCGCGATCACGGCACGGCCGCCACCCGCCCGCAGCGGGCCCACCGCGACGGTCGCGCCCCGCTCGGCGATGCGTTCCGCGACCACGTCGGCGTCCTCCACATGGAAGTACACCGTCCAGCGCTCGGCCTCGGGCCCTGCACCCGCGGTCAGCTGGTTGATCCCGGCCACCGGCTGGCTGTCCACCGTGGCGATCCGCGCGTCGGGGCCGGCGTCCGAGGTCACGAAGGTCCAGTTCAGCACCGGTCCGTAGAACTCTTCGGCGGCCCGTTGATCGGGGGTCATCAGACTCACCCAACAGGGCACTCCGCCGACCGAAGCCATGTGTCCGCCTTCCCGCCACGTGGGCATCGTGCGTGCTCCACTCAGGGTACCTAGCGGTGCAGATCGGGCATAACGGACAGCTCCTGATGGAAGCTGCCCCGCCCGTCGGCTGCGGCTCCGCCCGTCGGCCGCGGCCCCGCCCGGTGGGCATGACGATCCGCGCACAGAGGTTCACCCGCTGTGCGGCCTCACGGAACCGTGCCGTCAGACCCGCCGTCAGACGCGGACCAGCATCTTCCCGGTGTTACGGCCGCTCATCAGGCCGAGGAAGGCGTTCACCGCGTTGCCGATGCCGTGCTCGACGGTTTCCCGGAAGGTGATCCTGTTGTCCACCAGCCAACTGCTCATCTCGTCGACGAAGCGGGGGCGTAGAGCGGCGTGATCGCCCACTTCGAAGCCGCGCAACGTGAGCCGTTTCTTGATCACGTCGGCCATGTTGCGCGGCCCTGGCGGCGACTCCGTCGCGTTGTAGCCGGAGATGGCACCGCACAGTGCGACGCGACCGTGCGGATTCAGTACGTCGATGGCGGCTTCCAGGTGGTCGCCTCCCACGTTGTCGAAGTACACGTCTATGCCGGCCGGGGCAGCCCGCGAGACCTGCTCGCGCACACTGCCGTCCTTGTAGTTGAAGGCGGCCGTGAAACCGAGTTCGCTGGTCAGATACTCCGCCTTGGCGTCGGAGCCGGCGCTGCCGATGACGGCCTTCGCCCCGCGCAGCCGCGCGATCTGGCCGGCCACGCCGCCCACCGCGCCGGCCGCGCCGGAGACGAACACCGTCTCCCCCTCGCGCAGCCCGGCGATCTCCGTCAGCCCGACGTAGGCACTCAGACCCGGCATTCCGAGCACGCCGAGGAACGCGGAGTCCGGTACCCCCTCGGCCCACTGCAATCTGGTGAAGTACCCGGCGCCGGCGACGGCCGCGGTGCGCCACCCGAGGTCGCTGAGCACCAGGTCCCCCGGCGCCAGACCCGCGGCTCTCGACTCGACCACCCGGCCGACGGCCCCACCCGTCATCGGCCGGTCCAGCTCGTACGGCGGGATGTCGGCCTCCACGTCAGCGCCCATGAGCGCCCGCATGTACGGATCCATCGAGAGATACGTGTTTCGCACCAGCACCTCACCGTCGCCGGGCCCCGGCAACTCCCGTTCCACCAACCGGAAGTCCCCTGCGCCGGGAATCCCCACGGGCCGAGCCACCAGATGCCATTCCTGTGCGGTACTCGTCATGAACGTCGTCCTCCAGCGCGTGCGGCTCCTCGCCCTCTGCCGCTGACGTAACCAGCACCGGACTACGCGGATTCCGCCGCACGCGGAAGCACCCGGCGGCCGGACCGGGCCACGGTGCCGTATCCGGATGGGCGGGTCGCCGCCAACTGCAGCTCCCCAGCCCGGCGTTCCCGCCAGCTGTAGCAGGCCGCGCAGCATGCGACGGCTTCGTCTCTCAGCGTCCCAGCCGGAACGTGGCGATCTCCCATGGCCGCAGCCGCACCTCGGTGGATCCGCCGTGCACGGTCAACGGTTCGCCCTGTTCCAGCGCGCGGCCGAGCAGGTCGCACCGTACGGCGGCGCGCAGGCCCGGCAGTGCCAGCCGGGCGGTGGCCGGGCGCGGGGTCTGGGCGACGAGCCGTACTTCCAACTCGCCCCCGCGCTGTCGTACGGAGCTGAGGACGACGCCCTCGCCCGACACGGACAGCCCCTCGGCCGCTTCCGGCAGCGGGGTGGCGGCGGGTGCGGTGCCGTGCAGTGCGGCGAACGGGTGCCGGAAGGACTCGGCGGCGGTGTGCACTCCCGTCTCGTGCCACTCACCCGGGTACGGCAGCAACCCGAAGGTCACCGTACGCAGCCCCCGGCACTGGGCCTGTGGAGTGGCGAACTCGCCGCCCGCGGGCTCGTCGCGCCACACATGGCGGTTGCGGGACATCTGCCCGGTGGGTCGCAGCAGCGTCAGCGCCAACTCCCTCCCTTCCTCGACCAGTTCGTACTCGGTGGCGTGCTCCAGCAGCACCGCCGCGCCGCCCGCCGCGACGAAGGCGGAGGCCGGAAAGGTGGGCACGGGCTCCTCGCCGAAGCCGCCCTCCGCGGTCGGGCCCCGCTCGACGACGGCGAACTGGCCCTCCCCGTACGAGGCGTCGGCGCGCCGGGGCAGCGGGACGTGCAGCCGGACGCGGTGGTCGTCGCTGCGGTTGTCGAACGAGACGGCCAGCCGTACGAACGGTTCGTCCGCGCGCAGTTCCACGCGCGTGGTCACCGTCGTCGGCTCGGTGGCGGTGGTGCGGCCGTCGGCGGCGAAGTCACCGGCCACGGGCCAGGCGTAGCGGCGTTCGATCTCGTACGCGCCGGTCAGCGGGCCCTCGGCGACACGGCGGACCGTGACCCCGGCGGGCCGGTCGACCAGCACGTCGTGGGCCGGCGGGGCGTAGTTGTAGGTGTCGCCCAGGTCGCCGCCGTCCACCACACGGCCCACGCCGGTCAGTTCGACTCCGTCAGCGGTGCGTACGGCGAAGGTGCCGTCCTCGGCGAACTCGACGGAGAGCAGGCCGTTGTCGAGTACGCCGTCCACGGTGCGCACCGGGTGCGCGGGCCCGGGAGCCGGCCCCGCGACAGGCCGTACAGCGGTGTGGCCCAGCGCCGGGGCCGGGACCAGCGCGGCGATCCGCTGCCGTGGCTCCGCCTCGACCACCACCCGCCAGTCGCCGCCGTCGCCCCCGGCCTCGGCCAGCGCGGCCTTGACCTCGGCGATGTCGAAGGGCAGTTCGCTCTTCCGGGCGACGGTGAAGTGCAGCAGCCGCTCCTCGGGCTCGACCCGCCAGGCGGTGATCTCCTGGCCGTACAGCTCGCTGCCGTGCACCCGGGCCAGCACGATGGGCAGCCTGGCGGCGGGCACGGTGTCGTCGGCCAGCAGCCGGGGCGCGGTGGCGGTCGGCTGCGCCGGGAAGACGGTGCCGTCGGCCGCGACGAGGTGCACCGGCCCTTCGCCCGCGACATCCAGCTCCACCAGGTCGGTGCGCGCCGCTGGCGTCGGGTTGAGCAGCAGATACGCATCGTGCGGAACATGCGCGGCGAGCTGTTTGCCGACCATGTCCCGTACGGCGAGGCCGAGTTGTTCGGCCTCGGCGATCCGCGCGGCGACCTGCTGCGCCGTCTCGTCGCAGCCGCAGCCGGTGACCGAGTCGTGGCAGGAGACCTCGATCAGCCGGTGCCAGGCCATGTCCAGGAAGCGCTGGGCCGAGCCGTCGAACCAGAGCGCCGCCAGCGGTTCGGCGTACCGCTCCACGGCGCGTTCGGCGCGGGCCATGGCCTGCTTGAGCGGGGCACGCACCGAGAAGACGCCGGGCAGGATGTTGGCCCGCGCGTGGCTGCGCAGCTCACCGTGTACGGGGCGCAGCCCCGCGACGTCGGTGGGCTGCGCGGCGAAGTACTCGGCCATGGTCGCCAGCCGCAGCCGCACCCCGCCCGCCCCGGCGTGCCGATCGTTGTGGCGCTCCAGCAGATCGGCCAGATCGGCGGCGGGTGACGTGTGGTCGGAGCCGTACATCGCCAGCATCGGGGAGCCGTCCCGGCGCCAGGGGCGCAGCTTGGCCGCGACGGCGCGGGCCCGCTCGGCGATCTGTACGGGGTCGTCGGCGTCGAACAGCCCGGCGGCGCTGCCGTATCCGCCCGCGGCCAGGTACTCGGTGCGGATCGCGGTGCCGTCGGGCGCGGTCCAGGCGAAGGCGTGACTGTCCACGGCGGCCGGCACCCCGCGCCATACGCAGGCGTGTTCGAGACCGGCGCCGCGCAGGATCTGCGGCATCTGCGCGCAGTGCCCGAACATGTCGGGCAGATAGCCGACGGGCAGCGAACCACCCATCTCCTGGCTGCGGCGCAGGCCCAGCTCCAGGTTGCGGACGATGTTCTCGCCGGAGCACAGGAACTCGTCCAGCAGGATCTGCCACGGGCCCACGGCGAGCCGCCCTGCCTTCACCAGCGCGGTCAGCCGCTCCCGCTGCTCGGGCCTGACCTCCAGATAGTCGTCCACCGCGACGGCCTGCCCGTCGAGGGTGAAGCGCTGCCGCGGGTCGTTCTCCATCCGCTCCAGCACCTCGTCCAGCAGCCCGATCAGCTGGAGGCGGAACTGCTGGAAGGGCAGATACCACTCGCGGTCCCAGTGGGTGTGCGGCACGATGACGAGCTCGTCCACGTGCTGCCCGGGGGTGTCCGTGCCGGTCACGGCGCTCATACGGATGCTGCCTCTCCGTCGCAGGGGAGCTGGTGGCGGGCCGCGTACGCCGCGACGGCGCGCTGTGCGGTGATCAGGTCCTCGATGGCGCCGTCGACCCCCGTGCGGGGCGGGGTGCCGGCGGTGACCATGGCGTGGAAGGCGACCAGCTCCTCCTCGAACGCCTCGGTCACCGACCGGTATTCGGCGCGCCGCTCGGCGTGCGGGCCCTGGCCTGGGCCGCTCGACGTCTCGGTGAGCACCGTGGGTGCGTTCATCAAGTACGGGGAGGGGAAGGCCAGCTCCAGGGTGCCGCCCTCGTGGTGGACGGCGAACGTCTCGCGGTAGGCGGCGTGCTGCGGCAGGAAGTGCCAGCGGATCGCGTACCGCGCCCCGCCCGGCAACTGCCCGGACAGCTCGACCGAGCCGGGTCCCTTCGCTGAGGCGCCCCACATGGCGGCCAGCTCGACGCTCTCCGGGGCGCCGACGGCCGTCCGCAGCAGCGACAGGTCGTGGCTGATGGAGCCGGTGACGATGTGGTAGAGGGAGCGCATCGCCTCGGTGGCGCCGCTGCCGAGCGCCGCGTCGGTCAGTGCCTCGTCGTGGGCCTTGAGCGCGGCCAGCGCCCCGGCGTCCAGATCGTCGTAGGGCGCGGGCAGTTGGGCGAAGGCCAGCTGGTCGGGCCCCGTGGGGTGCAGTACGCACACCTCGGCGGACCGGATACGGGAGGGCCCGCCCGCCTCGGTGAGCAGGGTCGCCAGCCGGCGCGTCGCCGGGTCGTACTGCTTCATATAGCCGACCATCAGCCGCGGCCCGCGCTGCTGCGCGCGCTCGGCCTCCGCGATCCGGGCGGCCTCGGCCCGGGTGAAGGCGAGCGGCTTCTCGCACAGCACGGCGTACCCGGCGCGCAGCGTGGCCTCGGCGGCCGGGCCGTGCGAGCCGGACGTCAGCAGCAGTACGGCGTCGAACCCGCCCTGTGCCAGCAGCGCGTCCGTGCTGGTGTGCCGGTGCTGCGGCGGCACACCGTAGCGGTCGCCCAGCTCCGCGAGGGCGCCCGGGGACAGATCGCACAGCGCGGTGATCTCGAACAGTTCGCGGCGCCGCTCCAGCAGCGGCAGATGTGCGGTACGGGCAATGGCCCCGAGCCCGGCGACGGCGACCCGCAGCCGGGCCTCCGGGCGTGTGGGGTTGGCGGTCATGGTCTACAGCCCTTTCTCACGGAGCAGTTCGCGGTTCGCTCGCTGATCGGCGGTGATGCGGTCCAGGTCCGGCGCGGAGGGTGCGGGCGGGGCGTCCTGCTCGACGACGAGCCAGCCGGTGTACTCCACATCGCGGAGAGCCCCCAGCACTGCCGCGAAGTCGATGTCGCCCTCCCCCAGCGCGCGGAAGCCGCCCCCGGCGACCACGTCCCACAGGTCCCCGCCGGCGCGGCGCACCCGCGCATGCGCCGCGCGGTCCGCGTCCTTGAGGTGCACCTGGCGGATGCGGGGCCCGAACTCCGCCACAGCGGCCACCGGGTCACCCCCTGCCAGCCACCAGTGCCCCGTGTCCAGACAGAGGGAGATGTCGGTGAGGGACAGCAGCCGACGGGTCTCCTCCGGGGTTTCGACCGCGGTCCCCAGATGGTGGTGGAAGACAGGCTCCAGCCCGCGCTCCCGGCACCGGTCCGCGGCCCGCTGCACATCGGCGGCGAACGCTTCCCAGTCCCTGTCGGCGAGTTGGCGGCCCGTGTCCACCGGAACGCCCGGCGCCGCGAAGCGCTCCGGGTCCGCGGGGCAGGCGAGGGTGGGGCGTGGGGCGAAGCGCTCGGCGTCCACGGGGACGGAGGTGAAGACATCCAGCGTGTGGTCCAGGGAG
The DNA here is from genome assembly GCF_050936705.1 of Streptomyces sp. CA-250714. Taxonomy (NCBI): domain Bacteria; kingdom Bacillati; phylum Actinomycetota; class Actinomycetes; order Kitasatosporales; family Streptomycetaceae; genus Streptomyces; species Streptomyces sp. CA-250714. The sequence continues at coordinate 1,303,628 of NZ_JBNJMI010000002.1, forward strand.
CGCAGGTCGGCGGCGAACGCCTCGGGGTCCCCGCCGTAGCGCAGGTCGGCCCAGCCTCCCGCGAGACCGAGCCCGTGCCGGGCCAGTCGCCGGATGAGGGCTTCGCCCTCGCCGAGATAGCCGAGGGGCCCGCTGTCGGTTCCCTGGTAGCCCTGCTCCTGGAAGGTGCCGAGCAGTTCGTCCGGCGGGAGCGACGCTTCCTCGGGGCTGTATATCCCGTACGAGACGGGGGCGTTGGCTATGCGGACGTGCATGCGTTCCTTTCGGTGCGCGGGTGACCGCGGCACGCGGCTGCCGCTTCTCCTGGGGTCGTCGTCGCCACGGCGCGGGTCAGGCGCACAACGCGACCACCTCACAGGTATGGGTCTCCAACCGGTGCATGCCCTCCCGCGCCGGGAGGCGCACGGCGTCGCCCCGCACGACCGTGCGGGCGCCACTGGGCCGCACCAGCACGGTGCCGTCCGCGTCGAGGGCGAGCAGTTCATCGCCGTACCGCAGCAGCACCGGCGCGTCGGGCGCGGCCGACACGGCGGTACGGCCCGCGGCCAGACCGCCCAGGACGTCGCCGTCCGCGCACAGCACCCAGGTGGTGGGCGCGCCGGGTGGTCGGCCCTGCTCGGGCCGGTGGAAGTCGCTGCCGCCCACCGGGATCACATCGTCCCGCCAGGCCAGCGCCCAGGCGAGCGGCGCCCCGTGCCGCCGGTCCTGCCAGGTGTGGTGCCACAGTTCGGCGTGCCGGGGCCGCCGCTCGGCGAAGGGGAGTTGCCAGGCACAGTCGCCGGCCAGCGGGTGGTTGACGGACAGGACACCACCCGCGGCGTCGGCCTGTGCCAGCCATTCCCCGGCCGGGCGCCGGAAGTCGATCCACCCGGTGTCGCCGAAGACGTTGGCGTGGCCGAGGTCGGTGGTGACCTCCTGCCCTGGCAGCAGCCGGATGCCCTGGCGGCTGCCGGCGGCCGCCAGCCGTGGGTGGTGGCTGACGGTGTTGTGGTCGGTGACGGCGAGGAAGTCCAGGCCCTCGGCGGCCGCGGCACGGGCCAGTTCGTCGACGGTCAGTGCGCCGTCGCTGTGCACCGTGTGGGCGTGCAGATCGCCGGCCAGCCACTGCGCTCCGTCCAGCGCCGGCACTGTGCGCCGGGGGCGGCGGTCCGCCTGGGCGAGCGGCCGTGGCGCGGCACTCGACGGCGCGGCGGGCACCTGGCCGTCGAACCGTGCCCGCAGTTCGTACGGCAGCCCCTGTGGCGGGATCCGGTGCAGCCGGACCAGTACCTGCCAGCTGCCGGGGGTGACCGGGCCCGGCAGATAGCCGGGGGTGGCCCAGTCCTCCGTCACGGTGACGGTGTCGCGCGCCCCGCCGGACCAGCCGCGGAACTCCCCGTACGGGCCGAGGAGTCCGAGGTCGAGCACTCCTGCACCGCGCGGGTAGCTGAGGGTGACGGTGAGGGCGCCGGTGCCGCCGGGTACGTCGACGGGGAGCGCCCGCAGCACCTCCTGGGCGCGGTGCTCCATCGTCCACGTACCGCGGTGGGTCTGTTCGCGGGCCGTCACGAGGGCACCGTCTCCGCCGCGTCCGCCGCTCCGTCCGCCGCTCCACCCGCCTCGTCCGCTTCGGCAGGCGCCGCGATGAGGTTGCCGTCGCGGTACAGCAGCGCCCGGTCGTTCCGCGGCAGTGCCCATCCGCGTCCGCCGGGCTGCGGCTCGTGGTCCTCCGGGACGACGATCTGCACGCTCACGTCGCCCTCGCACTCCAGGGTGACCAACTGGGCGCTGCCCAGGTTCTCCACGACCGAGACGGTGCCCGCGACGGCGCCTTCCACGGCCGTGTCGGACCATCTCAGATACTCGGGGCGGATGCCGTAGACGACCTTCTCCCCCGCTGCGGCCAGGGAGGCGGCGGCATCGGGTACCGGCAGCTCGGCGCCGGCCACGCGTACCGCGCCGCCGTCCGAAGTGATCTCGCCGTCCACCAGGTTCATCGGCGTCGATCCGATGAACGAGGCGACGAAGGTGCTGGCGGGGCGGCGGAAGACCTCGGTGGGGGTGCCGACCTGCCGCAGTTCGCCGCCCTCCATGACGGCGAGGCGGTCGGCCATGGCCAGCGCCTCGGCCTGGTCGTGGGTGACGAAGACGGTGGTGACGCCCAGTTCCCGCTGGAGCTTCTTGAGAAAGGTACGGGCCTCCAGCCGCATCCGCGCGTCCAGGTTGGACAGCGGCTCGTCGAAGAGGAAGACCCTCGGGTGGCAGGCCATGGCGCGGGCCAGCGCGGCACGCTGCTGCTGGCCACCGGAGAGCTGGCCCGGCCTGCGCTCCGCCAGGTGCCCGAGGCCGAGTTCCTCGGCGGTCTCCCGGGCCTTGGCGGCGCGTTCCGCCCTGCTCAGCTTCTTGATCTTCAGGGGGTAGGCGATGTTCTCCTCGACCGTCATATGCGGGAAGAGGGCGTAGTCCTGGAAGACCATGGCGATGTCGCGCTCGCCGGGCTGGAGGGCCGTCACATCGCGGTCGCCGATGTGTACGGTGCCGCAGCTGGCGGTCTCCAGGCCCGCGATGGTGCGCAGCAGGGTGGACTTGCCGCAGCCGGAGGGGCCGAGGAGGGCGAAGAACTCGCCGTCGCGGACGGTCAGGTCCAGATCGTGCAGGGCCCGCACACCGCCGGGGTAGACCTTGGCGAGTCGGTTCAGGGTGATGTCTGCCATCAGGCCTTGATCCCTCCGTGGAAGCGGAAGCCGTAGCGGCGGCTGACGAAGAGGAACATCAGCACGACCGGCAAGGAGTAGAGCAGCGAGAAGGTGGAGATGAGCGCCAGGTCGGGCTGGCCGCCCTCGGTGTAGAAGGTGTACATCACCACTGCGGCGGGCGACTTGTCGGGCGAGCGCAGAAGCAGGAACGGAATGAGGAAGTTGCCCCACACCTGGGCGACGGTCCACACGCCGACCGTCGCGAGTCCGGGCCGTACGACGGGGACGACGACGTCCTTCATGACGCGCAGCGGTGAGGCTCCGAAGACCCGCGCCGACTCCTCGTAGGAGCGCGGCGTGGTGTCCATGAAGTCCTTGAGGATGAAGATCGCGGCGGGCAGTAGTCCGCCGGTGAGCACGAGGATGACGCCCAAGTAGGAGTCGACCAGGTTGAGTTCCGCCGCCAGCAGGAAGATCGGCACCATCGCGGCCGTGCCCGTGACGATGGAGGACAGCAGCAGCAGCGCGTACAGCAGCCCGTCCCGGCCCCGGATGCGGACCCGGCTGAGCGCGTAGGCGGCGAGCGCGGAGAGGCCGACGACGAGCACGGCGCTGCCGACGGCCAGGATCAGCGAACTGGCCAGTGAGTTGACGGCGTTGGGGTTGTTCCACAGCCGTTCGAAGTTGGCGAGGGTGAAGTCGGGCAGCGAGGCGGTGATACCCGGATGGCTGTCGAAGGGTGCGCTGGCCAGCCACAGCATGGGCAGCGCGAAGAACGCCAGGGCGAGCGCGACCAGGACGTAGACGCCGACGCCGCGCAGCAGCGCCGGAACAGGGTGCGTATCCCTCTTCACGCCGTCTCCTCCCGCTTGTTCTTCCGTACCGTCCGGAACGTGCCCTTCCGGCCTTTCCTGTTCTTCTGGCCGAGCAGCCGCAGATAGATCACCGCCACCACGAGGTTGATCAGCAGCATCAGGAAGGAGATCGCGGCGCCGTAGCCCAATTCGCCGCTGCCGAGGGCCGTCTTGTAGATGTGGACGGGCAGCGTCTCGGTCTGCCCGTTCGGGCCGCCGGCGGTGATGAGGAACGGTGTGAAGTCGTTGAACGTCCACAGGCTGATCAGCAGCAGGTTCGTCAGGATGTGGCCCCGGATGCGCGGGAAGACCACATCCCGCAGCTGCTGCCAGCCGTTCGCCCCGGCCAGCCGCGCGGTCTCCAGATGGGAGGCGGGCACGTTCCCGAGGGCCGCGCTGTAGAGCATCATCGAGAAGGCACTGCCGCGCCAGATGTTGTAGACGACGATCGACAGCATCGGATGGTCCAGCAGCCAGGCCGCGCCGGGCGTGCGGAGCAGTTCGTTGAGGGTGCCGCCGTCCCGGTCCAGGAAGGCGATCCACAGGAAGGCGACGACCGAGCTGGGCAGGATCCAGGCGAGCATGACCAGCGCTTCGAGTGTGGTCTTCAGCCAGCCCGAGCGCTCCCGCATCCACCAGGCGAGCGCGAAGCCGAGCCCGGCCTGGCCGATGACGGCGGAGCCGAGGACGAAGACGAGAGTGAGCCGCAGCGAGCGCAGGAATCCCTCGTCGCCGAGCGCCTTGGTGATGTTGTCGAACCCGACGAAGCTGGGGTCGATGGCGGGAATGCCGGTCAGCCGGTAGTCGGTGGCGCCCAGATAGAGCGTCCAGACGGCGGGCAGGACGAGGAAGAGGGCGATCAGCACCAGCGCGGGCGCCACGAACGCTGCGGCCCTGCGCCGGCCGAGCCCGGCCGCGTCGTCACGTCCCGCTGCCGCGCCCGCCGCCGCTCCGCCCTGTCCCCGGTCCCCGTCCTGCCCCCGGGGACCCGCAGGCGAGGGGGTCTCAGCCGATGATGTGGTCGCTGCCACCGAGCACCTCCTCCAACTCCTTGCGGTATGCCTGCGCGGCTCTTCGGGGGCTCCGGCCCGCCACCACCTGGGCCGTCGCCTCCTGGAGGGCGATGGAGACGGCGGTGTAGGCGGCGAGCGGGGGCCGGAAGGTGGTGACGGGCAGCGCCTTGTCGGCGCAGAAGCGCAGCATGGGGTCCTTGTCCAGGACCGCGTCGTTGACGTCGTCCCGCTCGGTGATCATCGCGGCGTCGCCGAGCCGGGCCTTCAGCGCGGCCGCCGAGTGCAGCGCGGTCAGCAGTTCGAACGCCTGCTGCGGGTGGCGGGTGTGCGGGTTGAGCACATGGACCGCGCCGCCGGAGAGGCTGACGTGGTCCAGGCCGCCGGTCCCCTCGCGGCGGGCACGGGCCGGGATCAGCGCAAAACCGACATCGTTGTCACGATGCTTCATGGGCGCGGTGCCCGTCTCGGGGGAGATCACATCCCGCCAGAAGTAGTCGCCCTCGGCGAGGATGCCGAGCCTGCCCTCCGCGAACCGCTCGAAGGACTTGTCCCGGCCCTTGGCCTCCTGCTGGAGCTTCGGATCGCCCAGACCGTGCCGGTAGACATCGCGGTAGAAGCCGAGCACGGCGCGGAGTTCGGGGGTGTCGCCATACCAGCGGTCCCCCTTGGCGATCCGTCCGCCCGCGCCCGCCAGCAGCGGCAGCACCCCCTGCATGGTGGTGGCCTCGCCCATCGCGGTGCCCGCGTTGATCTGGAGCGGGGTGACGCCCTCCAGGCGCTTCAGCTTGCGGGCGGCGTCGAGGATCTCCTGCCAGCTGCGCGGCTGCCAGTCGGCGGGGAGCCCGGCCTTGCGGAAGAGCGGCTTGTGGAAGTAGAGGACGCGTGCGTCGGTGCCTGCCGGAATGCCGTAGAGCTCGCCCTCGAAGCGGGCGAGGGAGCGCACCTTGGCGCTGATTTGCCGCCAGCCCTCCCAGTCGGCCATGCCGGGCCCGGCGACCTGGCGCAACGGCCTGATGTACTCGGCCTGCGCGAACTCGCCGACCCAGATGCCGTCCAACGACATGATGTCGGGGCCCGCATGAGCCTTGAGGTCGAGGGCGAGCTTGGTCTTGTACTGCTCGTCGTCGACGCCGCTGGGCAGGAATCTGACCCGTACATCCACACCCTTGGCCCGCTGCCGGCGGACGAAACGGGGTATGACCCACTGCATGATCCAGTCGGCTTCGTCGGCGTTCTTGCCGCCCGGGACGGCGTTGGTGGCGATGGTGAGCGCCTTCTCCCCGTCCCCTCCCCCGCCCCCGCGTGGATCGAGCGGGCTCCCGCACCCTGCGAGCGCCGCCGAGCCCGCCCCGAGGACGGCGGCGGTCAGCGCGGTTCGCCGCGCGATGACTCCCATCCGGGCCCCCTCCTTGCGCCAGAGATCGTCCCGGAAGGTTGGCACGGTGCCCGGATGACGTAAAGAGCTGTTGTCCTTACATTTACATCACGGACACAATCTTGTGCGGGCCCGTCATGGGGCCCGTTCAGCGCGGATGGCGCCGGTTGGTGCGGGACGTGATCCGGTAGGCCGCGTAGAGAAAGGCGATCAGCGCCACGAAGATGCCGACGACCAGCAGGTAGAACAGCCCTTCGAGGACAGAGCCGAAGATCCCCAGCAGGATCGCCACCAGGACCAGGAACAGGAACAGCGCCATCTCGGCCTCCCCGTCTCAGCGGCGCGCGAGGCGACGCTCGCCACCCGCGCCGGGTGTGTACTCGATCTCGTAGTGCGCGAAGACGGATGGCTCGTCCGTGGCCGGGAGAACATCGTCGGTACCGATGGACGGGGCGTCCCGAACCAGGCTCTTCGGGTACCGGACCTTCAGATATCCGGGCCCCACGGTGGCTCCCGCCAGCGGGACGAAGACGAGCCGGTGCCGGGTCGGCAGGCCGACGGTCACGGTGGCGAACGAGGGCTGATCGGTGCCGGTGTCCACGTACACCGACTCCAGCGATCCGATCTTGCTCCCGGCCGCGTCCACCACAGCGTGCCCGCGCCACTCCCGGATATCGTCCGGCTCGAACATCTTTTCCTCCGCATTTGTGGCCTTTATCCATAGTGGCACCAAAACCGCCACGCGCGCCCGAAGGGGCGCGGGGAACTGCGCGAGCGACCACAGGGCACCGGCGGACGGGCGATCCGCGAAGCTGCCCACGGCGGGCGACCGCCGGAACGACACGCTGGACGGAGGAAAGGGGGACGCGCCCCGAAGGGGCGCGGGGAACTGCGCGAGCAACCACAACGCACCGGCGGACGGGCAATCCGCGAAGCTGCCCACGGCGGGCGACCGCCGGAACGACACCGCTGGACGGAGGAAAGGGGGACGCGCCCCGAAGGGGCGCGGGGAACTGCGCGAGCAACCACAACGCACCGGCGGACGGGCAATCCGCGAAGCCCCCACGGCGGGCGACCGCGGAAATGGGGGCCCAGTGGCAAATAGTGCGCCCCCAAAGAGGCGTTGTGCGCCCTCGCAATGGGAAGAGAGTGCTCCGAGAGGGGGCAAGCATGGGGAGACGCCGCACCACAACGCGCCGCACCACCACTCACGCGGCAATGCTGGGCGCAGCCCTCCTCACGGTGCTGGTCACAGCATGTGGCGCCCTGACTCCGGGCAGCGCCGCGGATCCGGACCGGCCGAGGACGGTGCCCTCGTCCACGGCGGTGCCCGAGGGCGAGGGCGACATCACGCTGAGGCTCACCTTCGCCGACGCCCCCGCCATGGTGGACGCCCTGGTCGCGGCGTTCCACAAGAAGCTCCCCCGCATCACCATCGAACCGCGGTACACCCAGTTCGCCGACTACGTGAAGAGCATCAAGCTCACGATGGCCTCGGACTCCGCACCCGACCTGGCACAGTTCGCCGTCGGCATGGACGACATCGCGGCGCGCGGCGACATCCTGGATCTGGCCCCGTACCGGGACGCGTACGGCTGGCGGAAGAAGTTCCCGGCCGCCAATCTGGACCAGCTCACCGGCTCCGGCCGGCGCGCCGCTTCGGGACGGCATCTGTACGGGGTGCCCGCCGGGCTGTCGATGACGGGGATCTACTACAACAAGGAGCTGGCCCGGAAGGCGGGCGTCACCCGTCCGCCGCGCACCCTGGCCGAGTTCGAGCGGCAGCTGGCCGCCGTCAAGAAGGCCGGGATGACGCCGCTGGGCGTCGGCGCGCTCGACTCGGGCGGCCTCCATCTGTGGGCGGCGCTGGTCAACAACGCGATGCCGCCCAAGGATTACCGGAACTGGGTCAAGGGCACCGCCGGGGCCACCGTCAAGACGCGGCAGACGCTGGAGGCCACCCGGAAGCTGCGGGAGTGGAGCCGCAAGGGGTACTTCAACGAGTCGGCCAACGGCACCACCCAGACCGACACCACGGCCCAGTTCACCCGGGGCGAGAGCGTCTTCCTCATCAATGGCAACTGGGCGGCGGGGCAGTTGGCCGAGGCGATGGGGAAGAAGGCGGGTTTCTTCCTGATGCCCGGCGAGCGCCCGGGCGCACGCGCCGTCTCCTCCGGGTTCAGCGTCTCGTACGCGGTCTCCTCCCGCACCGAGCATCCGCAGGCCGCCGGGGCCTTCCTCGATTTCCTCGGCTCCCCGGAGGCCGCGAAGATCGTCAGCGACAACGGTTTCCTGCCGCCTGACGAGAATGCCGTGCCGGCGCCCAAGGGCGTGCTCGGCGAGGTGGCGCGGGCCCATCGGCGGGTCACCGCGGACGACGGTATGAACCACTTCCCCGACTTCACCGCGCCCAACATGCTCGACCCGCTGCGTGCCGGGGTGCAGAAACTGATCGCGGGCCGCACCACACCCGAAGCGTATCTCGACTCCCTCCAGAAGGTGTGGCAGGACCGCTACGGGGGCGGCAAATGACGGGGCTCGCGCGCCGCGAGGCCCGTACGGCGCCGCGCCGCGCGCGCTCATGGCGCCGCTACCGCGGCTACCTCTATGTGCTGCCGGCCCTCCTTGTCTACCTCACCTTCGCCGTGCTCCCCGCGCTGCACACCGCCTATCTGTCGCTGTTCGAGTGGGACGGGGTGACGCTGGGCAGCTGGGTGGGGCTGGACAACTACCGCGAGGTGTTCGCTGATCCGGCGCTGCGCGGCTCGGTGGTCAACGCGCTGGTCCTCGTCGTCTTCTTCGCGTTCCTGCCCATCCTGGCGGGACTGGCGATGACGGGGCTGCTCGGACGGCACCGCCGCCGCGGAATGGGCGTCTACCGGCTGCTGTTCATGCTGCCGCAGGTGGTTCCGCTGGTCGCGGTGGGTGTGACCTGGCGCTGGCTGTACGGGGACGACGGGCTGATCAACGAGACGCTGGGCGGTATCGGGCTCGGCGGCTGGACGCGGGCGTGGCTGGGGGACTTCGACTGGGCGCTGGTCGCCGTCGGCCTGGTGGGCACCTGGGTGCTCAGCGGGCTGTGCATGATGCTCTTCCTGAGCGGGGTGCAGAAGATCGACCCCCAGCTGTACGAGGCGGCGCGGCTGGACGGCGCGGGCCCTGTACGGGAGTTCGTCTCGGTCACCCTCCCCCAGCTGCGCGGCGAGCTGGCCGTCGCGCTGACGGTCACCACAGTGGCGGCGCTGGCCAGTTTCGACATCGTCTACGTCACCACCGGCGGCGGGCCCGGCGAGGAGACGACCGTTCCCGGGCTGCTGGTCTACCGGCTGGCCTTCTCCGACGGAAAGGTGGGCCTGGCCTCGGCGCTGGGGGTGCTGCTGAGCCTGCTGATCCTGGTGATCGTCTACATCGTCAACCGGCTCTCGAGGTCGGAGCGGCCGGGGAGGGCGCAGTCATGAACACGGCGTCCCGCGGGGAGCGTTGGACGGGTCAGGCGCTGCTGGCGGTCATGGCGATCGCGGTGGTCATCCCGTTCCTCAGCGTCTTCCTCGCCTCCATGCAGCCCTCGGGTGAACCGGTGGTGGGTATGGCCTGGCCGGAGCGGTGGAGCCTGGACAACTACCGGCAGGCGTGGACGGTCGCGGGCTTCTCCGAGCTGATGCGCTCCAGCCTGCTGATCGCCGTCGGGGTGGTGCCGGCCTCGCTGGTGCTGGCGGGGCTGGCCGGGTACGCGCTGGGCACTATGCGGCTGCCGGGCGGTGACGGGGTGGCGGCGCTGTTCGTCGCGGGGCTGACGATCCCGGTCGAACTGATCGTGGTGCCGCTCTACTTCGATCTGCGGGGGGTCGGACTCACGGACTCCTACCTGGGTGTCATCCTGGTGGAGATCGCGCTGTTCATGCCGTTCAGTGTCTTCTGGATGCGGACCCACTTCCGTACGACGCCGGCCTCGCTGGTGGAGGCGGCGCGGATCGACGGCGCCTCGTCGTGGACGATCCTCACCAGGGTGCTGCTGCCGCTGGCCCGGCCGTCGTTGACGACGCTGGGGGTGCTGGTGTTCATGTGGTCGTGGAATCAGTTCCTGTTGGTGCTGGTGTTGATGCAGGACGCGGCCAAGCGGACGGCGCCGGCGGGGCTCGGGTTCTTCGTGGGACAGAACAACACAGATGTGCCCATGCTCGCCGCCGGCACCATTCTTGTCATGTTGCCGATCACAATCGTGTACCTGCTATTTCAACGCAGCTTTGTTTCCGGCATGTTGCAGGGTGCCTTCAAAGGCTGACAGCCCGGGTCAGAGGCGTCGGAGTTCGAATATCGGTCATGCGACCGAACCCCGTCAGCGATCAATTCTCGCCGTTGCGGCCGAAAACTAGAGGGTCTGAGCGAAAACCCCCGCATCTCCCAAGGTAGTTCACCTCTTGTTCACCTTCGCCGTGCGGGTTCGTCACACCCTGTGGGTGACGATGGAATCCGCCCAGTTCGGAGCCGTGGACGAAGGGAGGACGATGCGACGCTGCGTGACCGCCATCCGGGCGTGCGTCTCCGCCCTCGTCCTGCTGCTCTCCGTTCTGCTGGCCACCGAGGCCGCCGGTGCCCTCCCGGCGCCGGTGGGCGAACCGTCGGCCGCCGCGACCGCCGTGGAGGCCTCGCCTCCCGTGGCCGAGGAGGCCGAGCACGGTGCCGCCGACTGCAATCCGCGCCGCGCGGTACGCCACCACGTCGCGCCATCGGCCCCGGGCGAGCGCCCGCTGTACGCGGGCTGCCGGCAGACCCACTCGCTGGCCGCCGCCCATCCCACCGCGCTACCGGGGAACGGCAGCGCGGGCATGCCATGGCGCAGATCCGTCGAGGTTCCCGTACTGCACCAGGTGCTGCGGCACTGATACCGACCGCGGCAGCCGCGTACCGGCGCGCCTGTCCGTGACCAGCCGGTACCGGCCCATGCTGCCGTGTATCCGACTTCTCGCCGACTTACGTACACGGGTCCTGGAAGCCGACCGGCCGACTGGATCCCGTACGCCGACTCCGTACGCAGATTCCGTACGCACCTGAACGCAAGGTAACTCTTATGCGCTCACTCATTCCCCACGCACGCGCCTTTTCCGCGCGGATCAGCGACCGTAACGACGAACGTGAGAGCTACCGCAGGCTGGCCCAGGGCCAGTCGCCCGAAGCGCTCTTCATCACCTGCTCCGACTCGCGGGTCCAGCCCGCGGTCTTCACCGGCGCCCGCCCCGGGCAGCTGTTCGAACTGCGCACCGCGGGCAACGCGGTGCCGCCCTACGGCACGACGGACCGTCCCAGCGGCGAGTCCGCCACCATCGAGTACGCGGTCCGGGTACTGGAAGTACCCGAGATCGTGGTGTGCGGGCACTCGCACTGCGGCGCGGTCGGCGCCCGCGTCCGCGACGAGGACCTGGCGGCCGTGCCCGCCGTGCACAGCTGGCTGACCAGCCAACTGCCGCCCTCCGCCGAACTGGCGCCCGACGACACCGAACGCGAGCAGCCCGATGTGGCCGCCGCCGTGCAGCGCCATGTGCGGGTGCAGCTCGCGCGGCTGCGGGACTACCCGTGCGTCGCGGAACGCGAGGCAGCCGGAGAACTGGAGCTGCGCGGCTGGTTCTACACCATCGACACCGGCCAGGTGCTCGAACTCGATACGCGTTCCGACGCGTTCCTCCCACTGTGAGAGGTGGCGTCATGACGTACTCCAAGAGCTTTCTGCGAGCGGACTTCACCGCCTCCCTCGTCGTCTTCCTCGTCGCCGTGCCGCTGTGCGTGGGCGTCGCCGTCGCCTCCGGTGTACCGGCCGAACTCGGGCTGGTCACCGGGATCGTGGGCGGGCTGATCACCGGGTTCCTGCCCGGCAGCAGCCTCCAGGTCAGCGGCCCCGCCGCCGGTCTGACGGTGCTGGTGTACGAGGCCGTGCAGACCTACGGCCTCAGCGCGCTGGGCGTTCTGGTACTGGCTGCCGGGCTGCTGCAGCTGCTGATGGGCGTACTGCGGCTGGGCCGCTGGTTCCGGGCGATCTCCGTCGCCGTCGTCCAGGGCATGCTCGCCGGTATCGGCCTGGTGCTGATCGCCGGTCAGCTGTACTCGCTCGCCGACGCCAAGGCCCCCAGCAGCGGCCCGGAGAAGATCCTGGGCCTGGGCCGGCTCGTGCTGGACACCGTGGGCGACAGCAAGGGGCTGACCGCCTTCGCGGTGGGCGCCGGCACGGTGGCGGTGCTACTGCTGTGGCCGAAGTGGCGGGCCGGAGCGCGGGTGCTGCCCGCGCCGCTGGCCGCCGTCCTGCTGGCGACGACCGCGACCGTCGCCCTCGACCTGCCCATCGCACGCGTCGAGGTGCAGGGCCTGCTGGAGGCCGTACAGCCGCCCGGGCTCGGCGACTTCGGCGGTCTCGCCTCGATCGGCATGCTGAGCACGGTGCTCGCCTTCACGCTGATCGCCTCGGCCGAGTCGCTGTTCAGCGCCGCGGCCGTCGACCAACTGCACGACGGGGCGCGTACCGACTACGACAAGGAGCTGATCGCCCAGGGCGCCGGGAACACCGTCTGCGGGGCGCTGGGGGCGCTGCCGATGACGGCGGTCATCGTGCGCAGCTCGGCCAATGTGTCGGCCGGTGCGAAGACGAAGGTCTCCCGGATTCTGCATGGTGTGTGGCTGCTGGTGTTCACCGTCGCGCTCCCCGGCGCGCTGGGCATGATCCCGCTCGCGGCACTGGCGGGCATCCTCGTCCACGCGGGCTGGAAGCTGATTCCGCTCCGCGAGCTGGGCCCCATGTGGCGGGAGCACCGCGCCGAGGCCGTGGTACTCGCGGTCACCGCGCTGGCGATCGTCCTCACCAACATGTTCGAGGGCGTGCTGCTGGGCCTGCTGATGGCGGTGGTCAAGACCGCCTGGGAGACCTCGCACATCCACGTGGAGACCGAGGACCCGGGCGAGGATCTGCCGCTCCGCGTCATGGTGCTGGGGAACGCCACGTTCCTGCGGCTGCCCAAGCTCCAGGACCAGTTGGAGGCGCTGCCCACCGACCGCCGCGTCGAACTGCGCCTGGAGAAGCTCCGGCACATGGACCACGCCTGCGGCCTCGCCCTGTCCACCTGGGAGGAACAGCACAACAAGACGGCGAAGCGCATCGCGGCCGAACGGGACGCTGCGGAACCCGCAACCGCCGAGCACACCGCGGCCGAGCGAGACGAGGAGGGCACGTCCAGCGTGATCGGATGACCCGATTCGACCGTACGGGGCGCCGGTGACCGGCGCCCGGGCAGGGTACCGGCGCGGCCGTCGCACGCCGCCTCGCCGCTGAGAGCGCACGGGTCCCGGTCATGGACCGGGACCCGGAGCGCGTGCGGCGGGTGGCCGCGGGCATCCACGACAGCGGCGGCCGCGTCTGAGTTCCCGGGCTGCGACGTGCCGGGCCGGGGGACGGGTCTCGGTCAGCGGGCGATGAGTTCGACCAGGGAGCGGTAGTAGCTGAGCTTGCGCACCACGCCGAGGTCGAAGCCGGCGCGGTCGCCGAGCGCGGCGAGCTGGTCGCGGGTGCGCTCCTGGCCGGAGAAGTAGGTGAGCATCCGCAGATCCATCTGGGACCGGACGCGTGCTCCCTGTGGATCGTCCCGCAGCCCCTCGATCAGCAGCACCCGGCTGCCGGGGCGGGCGGCGTGGGCGCAGTGTTCCAGGATGCGCAGCGCGTGGGCGTCGTCCCAGTCGTGCAGCACCACGGAGAGCAGATAGCCGCCCGCGCCGTGGGCCTCTTCGGGCAGCGGGTCCAGAAAACTCGACTCCAGTACGGCGCACCGCTCGTCCAGCCCCTGTTCGGCGAGCCTGGCGCGGGCCGCAGCAGCCGGTCCTGCCAGCTCCACCAGCGTGCCGCGGAGTTCGGGATGGGCGGTGAGCAGCGCTGAGAGGAGCGTCGCGTCGCCGCCTCCCACATCGACGAGGTGGCCGAGCGAACCCCAGTCGTAGCCGTCGGCGGCGGCCTTCGTCTCGCCCGGTACGAGCAGCGAAGCGAGCAAGGTGTCGAAGGAGTCGGAGAGTTCGGGCCCGGCCTCCAGGTCCGCCCAGAAGGAGCGGCCGTAGGCGGTGTCGTATCCGGGCCTGCCGGTACGGATGCTCTCCAGCAGATGGACCAGCGCGAGGTCGCCGCGGCCGAAGGCGCTGCCGGCGTCCAGCCAGTCGCGGGGGCAGCCGGGGTGACCGGTACGCAGCTGGGCGCCCAGCTCGGCGAGGCCGTAGACGTGCGGCTCCGGCTGGGTGAACACCTCGGCGTTGACGAGGTGGTTGAGCAGCCTCTCGAGCAGCTGTGCGGGGGTGCCGGAGCGCTCGGCGAGGTGGTCGAGGGGGGCGGTGCCCTCTCCGATGTGGTCGGCGAGGCGCAGCGTTGCGGCGACGCGGATCGCCATGGGGGTGACCAGGTCGGCGGCCTCCCAGATGTCGCTCGTGCCGCGGGGCCGGTTGTTCTCCTGGGTCACCGTCTTCTCCGGTCGTGTGGTGGGGGCGCGTCCTGACGGCCGGTGGCCGGGACGGTCTGTTTTCGGTCGCCTGTGGCCGCTCACCGCCGGGCGCTGTCCGAGCCGTACGGCTGATATGGACAGTGCCCGGCGGCGGCTGCCGCACGGCTCAGTGGCAGAGCGGTCCCGAGGCCGTCGTGCTGGCGATGACCTGCGGCGGCTCCTCGATCTCCTCGATCTCGAAGGTCTCGGCTTCCAGGGCCTCCAGCTCGTCTACGAGCATGTTGCCAACTCCCTTGTTGAATAAGCGACTTACACGGACCCCGCCATTGTGGAGATCGGTTTTCGCCATGGTCAATACTTCGCGGGGTGCAGTCGTCACCGATCCGCCGGCAGCCCCTGCACCCGTTCCCTGAGCGCGCGTCGCAGCAGGTAGGCGAGGTAGTCCTCGTTACCGACGGTCACTCCGAGCCGGTTGCACCCCATGTGGGTGAGTCCGGCGAGCAGCGCGGTACGCGCGGTCTCCGCGTCCACGGGCACGGGTGTCCCCGTACCGTCGCCGGAGGGGAACACCAGCGCGCCACGCGCGGCCTCCTCGTCGATGCGCGTACGCAGTTCGGTGCCGTGCTCGGCCCAGCGGCGCAGAAATCCGGTGAGCAGTTCCGGCTGCCCGCCGAGGACGCCCGTGTGCAGCGCCTCGACCTTGTCGCCCATCGGGCCCGCCATACGTTGGTAGGCGGCGGCGTAGGTGTCGTAGCGGTCCTTGAACAGGGGCTCCCAGTCGGCCATGCGCCGGGTGAAGAAGGCGACGGTGCGCTCGGTGTCGTCCAGCACCGTCAGCGCGAGGGTCGCCGTCAGCTGCGCGGCGAGACCCAGCCGGACGCTGCCGACCTGGGTGTTCGCGGAGGACAGCAGGCTCGCGACGAGGCTGCTGGAGCGGTCGGCGTGCCATTCGGCCAGCGCCACTCCGATCGGGCCGCCGTAGCGCTCCAGCTCCGGCTCGTATCCCAGGTAGGCGAGCGAGTCGTTGGGGCGACGCGGCATCCGCACGGTG
The DNA here is from genome assembly GCF_050936705.1 of Streptomyces sp. CA-250714. Taxonomy (NCBI): domain Bacteria; kingdom Bacillati; phylum Actinomycetota; class Actinomycetes; order Kitasatosporales; family Streptomycetaceae; genus Streptomyces; species Streptomyces sp. CA-250714. The sequence continues at coordinate 1,319,055 of NZ_JBNJMI010000002.1, forward strand.
CCGGGGCCGTAGCGGGCCTCCCACTGCGCGTCGGAGAACTCCAGCCGGAAGCGCTCCCGGTACTGCTCGTCGCTGAGGTCGATCGCGGGGTCGTAGACCGAGGGGTGGCTGCGCAGAAAGCCGCCGACGGCCTCCTCGACGGCTGCGGTGAGGGCCGGGATCGCGTCCGTGCTCGTGGGCCGCATCCGCAGCCGCACGTGCGGGCCCTCCAGCCAGTGGCGGAGGAAGTAGCAGCAGTCGGCGAGCCCTTCGCCGCGCAGCCGCTCGAACAGCGGGCCGGCGCACTCCCCCAGCAGCGGGTCGCGGTCCCCGGCGTAGTAGACGTGCGCGGACAGCCATTCGCCGGGGCGCAGCTCGGCGGGTGGGCGGTCGTCGGCGTTGAGGGGCGCAGCGGGCCCGGGGCGGCGCTGTACGGGCGCGGGCCGCGTCCGGTCGGTGTCGGTCACTGGGGGTTCGTCCTTCCGGTGTGCTGAGTCTGCTCGGCGGGGGCGGGCGGCGCGTCCAGCTCCACGCACACCTCCGACACATAGGCGGAGCCGCCCGTGCTGAGGGCCGGTTCGGTGACGTCGGGCAGCAGCTCGGTGAAGACCGCCTCGCCCGCGCCGCGCAGCCGGTGGTCGAGCAGCGAGAGGGACAGCGGGCTGTCGGCGTCCACGGGGTGCGGCTTGTGGTCCGTGTCCGTACGGACCATCACCCGCTCCGGCAGTCCCGTGCCGCGCCACCAGCGGCGGCGGGCGAGAAAGCCGTGCGCGGTGTCGGCGGCCGGCTCCGGTCCTGGCAGTTCAGCGCCCGCGAACCGCCGGGCGCGCCGCGCCAGTACCAGTGAGCCGTGTCGTATCCGCGGGCGGTGCGGCGGCCCGCCGCCTTCCAGGCACCCCCACAGGTCCGCGACGAGCGGCATGGCGGCCGGGGAGAGCGCCAGCAGGGTGCGCTGGACGCGGGGCAGCGCCATGGGGACGAGGCCGCCGAGCCACAGCGGGACGACCCGCTTGCCCAGCCGCCGGGAGACCAGCCGCAGTTCACCGCTCTCCTCGTCGTCGGCCAGCCGCAGGTCCTCGACCGGGAGCCGGCGCTCGGCGGGCCCGTGCGGGGCCTCGGCGGGTCCGGTCAGCCGGTAGGGGGCGAGGGCGGGCCGCAGCGCCAGATTGGAGGTGTCGTAGCCGCCGCTCAGATCGGCGGCGACCGCGTCGGGCGGCACCAGCCGCGCGTGCCGGGCCCGGATGCCCGCCGTCAGCTCCCGTTCGGCGTCCGGCCCGAAGGAGCCGGCGAACCGGGCGAGTGGCTGGCCGAGCCCTGAGTAGGCCCAGTTGAGGACGGCGAGCGGCGGCCCGCCCCCGGCGGCGGGCCCGGTCAGCTGGAGGTAACAGGACCAGCTGCGCGGCATACCGGGGCTGTCGGGCGGCAGCAGAGCGGCGGCCCGGTCCAACGCCTCGGCGGGGAGCGTGAGTTCAGCGGCTTCGGGCGGCGCGTCGGAGGGCAGCGCGTCGAGCGCGGTGCGCAGCGCGCGGGTGAACTCCTCGTGGGCGGCGCTCAAGGCCGCGACCCCCGGATCGTCGTAGGGGTTGGCGCGCGGCACATACGTACCGTCCGCCGCGAGGGTGCCGAGCCGGGTGCCGGTGCCCGACAGCCAGGTGCCGCACGACTGGTGGAGCTCGTGCGCAAACCCCGGCACGTCGTCGCAGACCCCGCCGGGTCCGTACCGGGAGCGGAAGTGGGCGCGCACCAGCAGCCTGTCGAGCAGCATCAGGTCGAACGCGGGCAGCAGCCGGGCGAAGCGGCGCAGCGCGGGCAGCGGGCCGTCCTCCCAGGCCGCGCTGGAGGCGGTGGCGGGCGCGGCCAGCACGGCGTCCTCGTAGACGGCGGTCCTGGGCACGACCGGCGGCGTGCGGCCGAACGCCCGCTGTGCCTCGGCCACTTCGGTACGGAGCGCGGCAGTACGCCGGGCGCGCTCCTCGGTCGGTGCGATGGGGAAGCCGTCGGCGTACTCCCTCATCCGGTCGAACCGGTCGGCGAGGGACAGTATCGGGCCGTGGGACGGCGGCCCGTACGCACGCAGCCGGGCGGCCAGCTCCGCCAGCGGGTCGGGGTGGTGGATGTCCAGGGTGAACGCGGGCGTGGTGAGCAGGCCAAGGTCAACCAGCTTGCCGAGGTAGCCGTCCAGCCGCTCCCTGGGCCTGCCCTCGGGGTCGGCGCGGTGCAGCGCGTCGGCGAGCCGCGGCAGGGTGAGCCCGGCGTCCCCCGCCGCGTCCAGGAGCCGCAGTGCCTCGTCGAGGACGGGACCGGCGGGGAGTTGGAACGGCTCCTCCTCCAGCACCCCCGGGGTGGCGAGGGCGACGCCGGAATCGACGGGCCGGTAGCGACGGCGCACGTAGTGGATGCGTCCGCCGGTACGGCGCCACCCGCCGGCCGCGTGGAACGGGAGCGCCGCCCTGGTGGCCGGATCGCCGAGCGCCGCGACGGCGATCTCATGGACGGCGGTCAGGTTGGGGCGGGCACGCGGCAGCGGCCGGAGCGGGCCGCTGTCGGCGCGGACGAGGCCCAGCGGAGGGCCGGAGTCGTGGAAGCGTCCGCGCGCCAGGGTGGTGAGGGTGCTGAAGGGGCTCGTCTTGAGCGCGGCCCGGTACACGTACGACAACAGTGCCCGTTCCGCCTTCCGGCTCCGCTTGCCGCTCGGCGGCGCGTCACCGGCCGCGATATACGCGGGGAGGGCGGCGTCCAGGGTGGCGGAGGCCGCCTGGACGCCGGCGCGGAAGGCGGGGTCATGGGCGAGGTGGCGCAGCCGGCGGCGAGCGTCGACGAGTTCGGCGGCCAGCGTGGACTCGGCGGCGGCCAGCTGCTCGTCGTACCGCTGCCGCAGGACGAGCCAGTCGGCGGCGGGCGAGGGGACATCCGCCCCGGTGGCCCGCAGGGTGGCGCGGGACGGCGTGCGGGCGTTGTGCACGTCGCGGCGGAGGGCGAGCAGGGCACGGCGGGTCCCGGGCTGCTCGGTGTGGGCGACGGCCTCGGCGAGGGCGTCCTCGGCCGCGGGTGCCGACGCGGCCATGCTGTCCTCCAGTTCCAGTGCGCTGCGCGCCCACGCGGTGGTGCCGGGAGCCCGGAGGGGGGTGAGGGCGGCGAGGGGGAGCCCGGCGACCCGGAGGATGAAGTCGGGGGCGAGCGCGAGCGGTGCGGGGAGCCGGCGGGAGGGGGTGTCGGTGTCGGTCATGGGAGGTCGGTCCGGTCCGTGCGGGGGCTGGGGGCAAGGGGGGCGTCGAAACGGGGGCGGTCCGGGCGCTCGTGGCCCGTCATGAGGAGCAGCAGCGGCCAGGTGTCCTGGCCGGCGGCAGGTGCGAGGGCCGCGTGCAGGGCCTCGTAGTCGAAGCCGAGCGCCGCACCGCACCCGGTGCCGAGGTCAGCGGCAGCCAGATAGGCCGCCTGCGCGACGGCGCCCACCTCGGCGTTGAGCAGCCGGTAGCCGCGCGGCCCCGCCGCCGCTACGACGGCGTGCGGGCGGGCCAGTACGAGCAGGACGGCGGCGGCCTGTTCGAGGTTGTAGTTGTTGAGCGTGTAGGCCCGCTGGAGGAACGGGTGCGGCGCGGGACCGGACAGCGGGACGAGGGCGTGCGCCGCGGAGTCGTAGAGGTGGAGTCCGGCACGCAGCCCGGCCACGTGCTGCACGGAGACGGCCAGCCGGGTGAGCGGGGGCGGGGCTGACCCGCCGGGCTCCGCGCCGGTGTGCAGCTGCCGCCCGGCCGCGGCCGCCTCCAGCAGTGCGGACAAGTCCTCGGCGGCGAGCGGTCGATGCGCGGAGAACCGGCCGAAGCTGCTGCGCCGGGCGGTGAGCGCTTCGGTGACGCCGCCGGTGAGCGGGGAGGGCGCGGGCAGCGGGACGGCGGCGGTCGCGGATGGCGCCGGTGGGGCGGGCGGGGCGGGCTTCTCGGCCGCGGCTTCGGCGAGTGCCCCGGGCGCTGGGCACGGTCCCGTGTCGTACGCCGCCGCCAGATGGGCCGCCTCGGCGGCGGGGAAGCGCAGGACAGTGCGGGAGCGTTCGGCGAGGGGCGGGGCGATGGGCGGGGTGAAGCCCTCGGCGGTTCCGCGCCGCCCGTCGCCCTGTTCGGCGGTGGCGGCCTTCCCCCGGGTTTCGTCCGTGGGGCGCTCCCAGGGCAGCGGCACCACGGCCAGCACGCTCTCGGTGGCGGGGTCGAGGCCCAGCAGCCGGTCCAGCTCCGGCTCGTCGAACCACAGACGGGGCACCAGCTCGATGCCGCAGGCCGCCGCCCAGGTCTGCCAGGTGCGCAGCAGACAGCCGAGATCCATGGTGACGCAGTGGTAGCTGAACTCCCCGTACTTGAAGGCGTTCTGCCAGAACCGGACGGTGACGAGGAGGAACTGGCGCCCCGTCGGCGCGGGCTGAAGGGCCTCGCGTACGCGGGGTGAGACGTCGCCCGTGGCGAGGCGGCGGAGGGCGTGCGCGGGCTGGTCGTAGTGGTACAGGCCCGGCAGGGGGCCCGCGCCCGGGCCGCACGCCCAGTACAGCTCGCACGGGTACAGGCCACCGCCCGCCGCGCTGCCGCGGGCCCACGCGGCGTGAGCGTACGCCTCCCGGCCGCCCTGGCCCGGGTCGGCTGTGACCTGGAGCCGGCGGGAGAGCCAGCCGTAGGAGTACCGGAGCAGACCGGCGAGCAGCGGCACGGTGAAGCCCGCCCCCGGGTCCCGTGGCGGGGCGAGCAGGGCCTCCCTCAGCGGTGCCGGAGCACGCGGCGCGGAGTCGGGGAGCGGGAAGCCGAGGGCTTCGCGGTAGCTCTTGTGGCTCCGGGGCTGGTCCGCCCAGTCCGGCTCGAACGGCTCGGCCTCCATCGGCACCGAGGCACGCCGCAGCACGGCGTCCAGATAGCGGGTGACGGGCAGGACACGGTGGTCCGGCCCGCCCGGCTCATCGCTGTAGGGCACCTCTCCCCCTCACATGAACGGGTGCGGGGCCGGGTTGAGCTCCGCCGCCGTCAGATCGTCCGCACGCAGCCCAGCGCTCCGAAGCGCGGTGCGGGCCCGGGCCATACCGGGCGCGCGGTGCCGCCGTGCGCCGAAGTCGATCGGCAGCAGACCGGGCACCAGCACCCGCACCACGCTCGTCCCGACCGCCCGCTGTTCCGGTCCCGTCTGGTCGACGACGACCGTGTCGAAGCCGCGCGCGGCGAGCAGGTCACGGCAGTGGCGTACGGCTGCGGACAGATCACCGGCATGCGGTACGGCTGCGCCCCGCGCGTCCGTTCCGCGGTCTTCGTCGAACCGCTCGTCGTCACGGAAGGCCGACGGCTGTTCCCCGTCCTGCGGGCCGAGGAGGAACGCGGCGTGCGGCGTCATCTCGGGGAGGCCGTACAGGGCGGCGTGGTCGGCGAGTTCGCGCACCAGGGTGAAGTCCCGCGCCATGGCACGCAGCCGGTCGAGGTCCCGTTCCGTGCGTTCGGGGAAGCCGGACAGATAGCTGGCGACCTCCCGTACGGCCGACTCGGCGGCGCGCTCCGGGTCGAGCGCTGCGGCGGAGGACAGGCACAGCGCCCCCGGCCCGCTGTCCTCCCGGGTCGCCACGGCGGTCACAACCGGCACCGGCAAATCGATGCGGTTGTCCAGGAGCCGCAGCCGGTAGCCGCCGCGCCGAATCCGCTCGGCGAGGTGCGGGAGCGTACGGGACCGGCAGCCCGCCACCGCGAGCTGCGGCAGCCGGGCCCGCCCGAGCCAGGCCACCAGGAACGCGTCCCGCTCCACCACCTCCAGCAGGCCGTGCAGCACCGCCTCCTCCACACATGAGCCGCCCGCGCATCCGCTGGAGGTCTCGGCCGCGAAGAACGGGCCAGGACCTGCCAGCCGGTAGTGGACCAGCTGCTCGGGAACCAGCACCGGCCGCTCGTCCCGCAGCGACCAGCCCCACACCCACGGCAGGACCAGCTCCTCGTCGTACGGCACGAAGCGCGGCGGCGCGTCCTCGAAGAACGCCTGGTCCGGGAGCCCGCACTCGCGCGGGTCGACGGACGGGTGGCGCAGCTCGGAACGGGCGGCCCGGATCGTCCCGCGGCCGCCCTCGCGCAGCCCCGCCAGCCGTTCCAGCCCCTCGCACAGGGCCAGGGCCGCGCTGTCCCGGTAGGTGTCCGCGTGCCCGCTCCAGTGCACGTCCATCAGCTGGGGTGTGCCGCGTACCGCGAACCGGCCGCCAGCGGGTGCGGTGTTGGCCGCCTCCCGGTCGGGCCTGACACCCGTGCCGAGTGCCCCGCAGACGGGGTTGGCGAGGGCGTCGGCGGCCCACTCCGGCACGGCCTCGACGGGGCTCAGCAGCCGGGCCGAGCCGGGGCGTGGCACGAGGCCGGGCCGCAGCCGGACAGCACCCCTGCCGGCGGGCGCCGCGGAAGCGGTCTGCCGCTCACCGCAGAGGGGACACGCGGGGTCGGCCAGCAGCCGGGCATGCTCCACGCGGAGGGTGTCGAGCGCGAGTTGGTGCACGGTGCCGGTACGGGGCGCGGTCGGCGGCTCCCGGCGCGCCGTGTCGAGCGCGGCCGACGCCAGGTGGGCGAGCATGTCGAGGGCGAACGGGGTCAGATACGGGTTCGGCGCTGCCGCGTGGACGGGAGCGCCCGGCCCGCACTCCAGGACGTCGCGCTCGACGGCGGGGCGGAGGGCCTGCCAGCGGGTCGCCACACAGTGGAAGCACGGGCGGCCCGGGAGCGGCTGCCGCGGGCCCAGGGGACCCAGCAGGGCGTATCTGCCGCGCAGATGAACCGGGACGAGTGTGGTACCGGGCGCGGCGTCGGGCGGCTGCTCAGCGGTGGCGTACGCGTCCTCCATGCCCAGCAGTCGTACGTGCACGGACAACGGCTCCACGGGGCCGACGCCGCGCAGCCGGCGCGTCAACTCCCGTTCGACGCGGAGCCGGTCCTCCGCCGACGGCCCCTCGGTCGTGGCCCTCACGCCGGTTCCTCCCGTGGCCTGCGCAGCAGTACCCGAACGGTCTCCACGCCGCCCGCGCGCAGGTCCGGCGGTGTCGTCACCACAACGAGCGCCGCCCTGCCGGATGTCACCGACGCCGTCGGCCCCTGACCGGCCGGCGGGGCAGGCCGCGCGGGGTCCTGGACCGTCGCCGCCAGCGCCTGCGCGCCGAGCCCGTACACCAGGGGATCGCCGAGGTCGACGGGGCGGCCGGCCTGCGCCAGTTGGAGCGTGCCGACCAGGTCGCGGAGGGCGTGGACGGTGGCCTCGGTACGGGTGGTGCCGTAGCCCAGCGCGTGGGTGACGCCGGTGGAGACGGCGTCGCCGGCCAGCGCGGCCACGGCGTGCGCCGGTGCGGCGCCGGGGAGTTCGAGGAGGGTGACCTGCCGGTCGAAGTGCGCCACGGAACGGAGCAGAAACCCGCAGTCCTCGTCGGCAGCCGTGTCCACGGTCAGCGGCCGCGCGGCAACCTCCCCGCGCAGCGCGGCCACGACGCCCTCGTACGCGAGAGCGGACAGCAGCCCGGCCCGCGCGGCGGCGGCGACGGTGGCGCCCGCTCCGGCACCGGCGCTCCCCGGTTCGAAGCGGCGGTCACGGTTGACGGCGCCGCCGGGGTGGACGGCTGCCGCCGGGACGGCGACCGTCCGGCCCCGCGCGGAGAACCCGGCCGACGCGGGCTCCGGGGAATCCCACACCCACGCGCGCAGCCATGGCGCTTCTGCTGCGGAGCCGTCGGGTTCGGCCGACTCGCCTGTGCCACCTGTGCCGCTCCAGTTGGTCAACTCGGCGCCGGGTACGCGCTCTTCGGACCCGTGCGCGATGTACGGTGCGGCGCTGCGGGGCAGACCGTGCGTGTGCAGCAGCGCCTCGTAGACCAGCGCGGCCGAGGTGCGGGCTGCGGCTCTGGCCTCGGTGTGGGTGTCGAGGGCGAAGGCGGTGACGGTCCGGGGAGACACGGCGGACGGGCCGGGCGCCGTGACCTCGACGCAGGCGGCGCGGAGGGGGGACTGCGGGAGCGCGTCGTCGGCGTAGCGCCGGAAAACTCCCGCGTACGTACCGAACAGCGTCTCCTCTCCCGCCGGGCCGGGCCCACTCGGTGTCTCCCCCGCCTCGCGCGCGCCGTGCTCGCTCACCGCGCCCGGCACATGGGGAACTTCCGCGCCCGGCACATGGGGCACTTCGCCGCACGCCGCGCAGTCGGGGTGGGCGAGCAGGGGCTCCCGCGAGGTCGCCAAGGTCGCACAGTCCTGGGTGACGAGCGCGCCCGCGGTTTCCGCGTGCAGGGCGCCCGTGCGGTGCCGGAAGACGTCGAAGGCGAGCGTCGTGCCGAGCATCCGCCCCAACTGCGCGTCCGGCCCGGCGGCCGGCCGCTCCGTGTGCACGGCACGCAGCAGCGCCGCGGCAGCCGTCGGCTCCAGGTTGGCGGCGAGCCGCAGCACAGCACACTGCCAGCAGCCCGCCACCTGCTCGCCACCACCGGTGCCGCCACTGTCGCCGCTGCCGCCGTCGTCGTGTCGGCCCCCGTGCACCAGCGGCCCGAGCACGGCGGTTCCGTCCAGTACGGTCAGCGGCAGCAGCGCGGGGCCGCCGGCGAGTGCCGCGCGGTTGTGGCGGGCGAGTTCGCGGTGGTCCGTACCGCACGCCACCACGAGGTCCACGCCTGCCCTCTCGTCACCGTCCGGGTCACCGCCTGTTGCGGTTCGTTCGGTGCCGCCGTGCTCCCCCGGCGGGCGCACTGTCACGTGCGCGTCGCATCCGTCGCCGCGCAAGCTGTCGCGCTCCCGTAGGAGTTGGGACGGTGGCTCCTCGTACGGCCCGGAGAGGGTGACCGTGCGCAGTCCATTGCGCAGCAGGGTCACGGCGCAGCTCTCGGCGGCCTCGCCGCTGCCCGCGATCAGCACGCGGGTGGCGCGGAAGCGGGCGAAGGCGGAGTCGGCGTCGGCGCCGCCGAGCTGGTGGTCGAGGTAGGCGAGTTGGTCCCGGAAACGGACGCGGACGGCCTCGGGGAGCAGGGAACTCCCGCTGTGTGCTGCGGAGTCGTCGCCGCGTACGTCACGCACCACGCCGCTCCGCAGCAGCGTGCGCACCATTGCGGTGACGGTGGCCCTGCGCTCCTCGGACAGCCCGTGGCACAGTTCGGCGAGCGTGTGGGCGCCGGTCAGATGCGGTGCGAGACGGCACATCCACTGGTAGGCCGTACGTCCCTTGAGCACGAACTGGCCCTCGGGGTACTGGAGGAGGACCCCGTCGTCGGTCGCCGTGAACAGCGCGTCCGCCCGCAGTCTGGGGCGTACATCGTGGGTGGGGTCCACGTGGCGGCCTCCCGCGCACCGTGCATGCGGGGCCGGCTCGGCCCCGTGCGCACGTTGATCGAACGGATGGTGAGCTCGGACGCTACCCCGTCCTCCGGCGCGGTGTCAGCAAAGATCGAAAAGCGGGCCGGTGCATGCGGCTCCGCCGTGTGCCGCTAGAGCTTCATGTGGTGCGGCTGCCCGCCGTGGGGGTTGGATGACGGAGTCCGGGTGCGGGTGGGTCGTGGCTGAGCGCGCCGTTCCCCGCGCCCCTTCGGAGCGCGTTGAAGGTGACCGTCACGGCCAGGCCGCCAGCGGGGCCTGGGAGCGTGGTGAGGCGGGCGTCGTGGGCGTGGGCGATGGCGGCGACGATGGACAGGCCCAGGCCGTGGCCCTCTTCGGTTCCGCGGGGGGCGAGGCGTTGGAAGGGCTGGTAGAGGGTGGGGATACGGCTGCGCGGGATCGGCTCGCCGCTGTTGGCCACGTGCAGCCAGGGGCGGCCCGCGCTGGTTCCGGTGGCGACGTGGATCCAGCCGTCGCCGGGGGTGTAACGGCGGGCGTTCTCCACGAGGTTGGCCGCCAGCCGCTCCAGGAGTGCCGCGTCGCCGTGTGCCGGCGCGGGGCGCAGGGTGACGGTCATCCGCGTGTCCTCCCGTTCGCTCACCACCGTCTCCAGTACGGCCGCGAGATCGGTGGGGCCGCTGCGTGCGGGGTCGAGCCCGCGTTCGCTGCTCGCCAGCGTCAGCAGCGCCTCGATCAGCCGCTCCTGGCTCTCCCCGGCCCGCAGCACCCGCTCGCACACCTGCCGCAGCGTCGCCACGTCGGCGTCCGGCTCGGCGAGGGCGACCTCGACAGTGGCGCGCTGGAGGGTGAGCGGGGTGCGCAGCTCGTGCGAGGCGTTCGCGACGAAGCGCCGCTGCGCCGCGAAGGCGGCGTCCAGCCGGGCCAGCAGCCCGTCGAAGGTGTCGCCCAGTTCCTTCAGTTCGTCGGTGGGTCCGGGCACGGCTAGCCGCTCGTGCAGATTGCGCTCGGAGATCCGCCGTGCCCGGTCGGCCATGACCCGCACCGGGCGCAGCACCCGGCCCGCCATCACCCAGCCCAGCGCCACCGACACGCCCGTCATTCCGGCCAGTGCGATCCCCGACTCGGTCAGCAGGGTGCGCAGTTCGGCGGAGCGGCGCTCGCTGACGATGTCCTCCAGCTTGGTGCGCATCCGGTCGCTCTCGCCGTCAGGGCCCGCGATTCCCCAGGCCGTGACCCGGGTGTTCTTGCTGACGGGGCTCTGGGCCACCAGCAGATAAGTGCTGCCGAGCAGCGCCGCCCCCGAGACGAGGAAGAGCGCGCCGTACATCAGCGTCAGCCGCAGCCGTGCCGACCAGCGGATGCCGCCGCGTGCCGTCCGTACAGGTGCGGGCCGCGCGGGCCCGGCCGGTCCGTACGCCGCGCGGCCGGGCTCAGATGCGGTAGCCGGCATGCGGCACCGTCTCGATCAGGGGCGGGTCGCCCAGTTTGCGGCGGAGCCGGCTGACGGTGACCTTCACGGTGTTGGTGAACGGGTCGGCCGACCGGTCCCAGGCGCGCTCCAGCAGCTCCTCGGCGGAGACGACAGCACCGCGCGCGGCCAGCAGCAGCTCCAGTACGGCCAGTTCCTTGGGTGACAGATCCAGCCTGCGCCCGCCCCTGCGAGCCAGCCGCTCGGCCGGGGTGACGGTGAGGTCGCCGTGCACGAGGACCGGTGGTACGGCCGGCTGGGCGCGGCGGGCCAGCGCCCGGATGCGGGCGACGAGTTCGGCGAAGGCGAACGGTTTGGCGAGGTAGTCGTCCGCACCGAGGTCGAGCCCCTCGACCCGGTCCTCCAGGGTGGACGCCGCGGTCAGCATCAGCAGCCGGGCGCGGGAGCCGTCGCGGCTCAGGGCGCGGCACACCTCGTCGCCGTGCAGCCGGGGCAGATCGCGGTCGAGCACGATCACGTCGTAGTCGTGCACGGTCGCCTGCTCCAGCGCCTCCTCCCCGTCGAAGGCCAGGTCGATGGCCATACCGTCGCGGCGCAGCCCGGTGGCCACGGTCTGCGCCAACTCCCGGTGGTCTTCCACGATCAGCACGCGCATGACGCAAGGATGCGGCAGTGGGCATAACACCGGCGTAACAGCCGCCGTTCCCGCCGTGTAACCGGCCCGGGCGTAGAACTCACCGCATGTTCATCACTCGGAACCGATCCCTGATACGTACCCTTCCCGCGGCGGCCGTGCTGCTGACCGGCGTGCTGCTCACCGGCTGCGGCGGCGACTCCGACGGCGGCGGCAAGGACGACGCGACCCCGCAGGCCGCAGGCGACGACGGCGCCCGGGGCGGCGCGGGCAAGCAGTTCGACAAGGCGCTGGAGTACGCGCAGTGCATGCGCGACAACGGCGTGAAGGACTTCCCCGACCCCAAACAGGAAGGCGGTGGCATCCGGCTCGGCGGCCCGGGCGTCGACCGCGACTCCGCGGCGTTCAAGGACGCGGAGGAGGCGTGCCGCGACAAGGCACCGCAGATGGACGGCGGCGGAGGCAAGCCGCTGGATTCGGCGAAGGTCGCCGCCTGGGCGAAATGCATCCGCGAGAACGGGCTCGCCGACTTCCCCGACCCCGTGGTCAACGGCAGCGCCATGCAGATCGACCTGGCGGGCACCGGCATCGAGCCCGGCGGCAAGGCGTTCCAGGACGCCCAGAAGGCGTGCCGCAGCAAGTACCCGGGCGGCGGCCTGCAGATGAAGGGCGGCGGCGGGCAGTGAACGCTCACGACGAGCCGTCCGCCGGAATGCGCGCCCCGGAACGGGAACCGGCGGCATCCGGGCCGCCCACCGGGAGCGACCCGGAACCGGCCACGGCCGCCGCCGCGACAGCCGCCGACGCGGCGAAGCGCGTGGCGCCCGGCGCGACGGCACGCGAGGCGTCCGACGCGGCGCCGGAGGAGGCCGCGTCCGCCGTGGTCCACGACGGCGGGGACAGCACCGGCGAAGGCAACATGGGCGAGGACGGAGCCGATAAGCCGGGGCCGGGGCGGGGCACGCGGCGGGCGTTGCGGGTCTCGCTGCTGGTGCTCGCCGCCGCGACGGCGGTGGGGGCTGCCGGGGTGGCGGCGACCGGTGCCTTCGGCGGGGACGGGGAGAGTTCCGGGGCGCCCCGTGACACGGGCCCGCGCAAGACGGCGCCGGTGGAGCGCACCACACTCACCCGTACCGAGACCGTGGACGGCACGCTCGGCTTCGGCACCCCCACCACGGTCCAGCAGGCGGCCACCGAAGGCGAACAGAACAGCGGTACGGGCTCCGGACAGCAGCCGGGCGCGGGAGCCGGGGGCTCCTCCGACGGGGGCGGCAGCGGCGAGGAGGCGGGGATCGTCACCTGGCTCCCGGAGGAGGGCGCCACCCTCTCCCGCGGTGACACCGTCTACAGCGTGGACGAGCACAAGGTGCCGCTGCTGTACGGCTCCAAGCCCTTCTACCGCACGATGCGCGCCGGTACCGAGGGGGACGACGTCAAGACGCTGGAGCGGAACCTCGCCAAGCTCGGCTACAGCGGCTTCACCGTCGACGACACCTTCACGAGCGGTACGGCCGGAGCCGTCCGCGACTGGCAGGACGACATGCACCGTGCGGAGACGGGCGAGGTCGCGCCCGGTGACGCCGTGGTGGCGTCCGGGGCGCGCCGGGTCGCCGAGCAGAAGACCTCTCCGGGGGCGCTGGCCGGTGGCGAGGCGCTGACCTGGACGGGGACCGACCGGATCGTGGAGGTCGAGCTGGAGGCGGGGCTGGAGAGCCTGGTGAAGAAGGGCACCAAGGCGACGATCCGGCTGCCGGACGGCGGCACCGCCCAGGCCGAGGTGACCGACGTCGGCACCCCCTCCGGTGCTCAGGACGGGGCCGGCGACGGGCAGGGCGCCGAAGGGGGCGGCGAGGGGGACGGCTCCGAGGAGGCGACGCTGCCCGTCGAGCTGGAAGTCGGCTCACAGCAGAAGCTGGGCCGCTATCAGGCGGCTTCGGTGGATGTGGTCCTCAAGGCGCAGACCCGCGAGAACGTGCTCGCGGTGCCGGTCAACGCGCTGCTCGCCGAGCCGGGTGGCGGCTACGCCGTCGAGGCCAGGGGCGCGGACGAGCGGTCCCGCCGGATTCCGGTGGAGCTGGGGATGTTCGCGGACGGCAAGGTGGAGGTGTCCGGTAAGGGCGTCAATGAGGGGCTCGACGTGGGGGTGCCCCGATGACGTCCACCCGGCTCCGCTCCGCGCCCCCGCCGCGGCCCGCACCCCCGGCCCCGAAGTCCCGCCGCACGCTGGTGGAGCTGGCCGGCGTCGAGCAGCGGTACGGCGACGTGGTGGCGCTCGGCGGTGCCGACCTGACCGTGGCGAGGGGCGAACTGCTCGCCGTCGTCGGCCCGTCGGGCTCCGGCAAGTCGACGCTGCTCAACATCATGGGCACCCTCAGCCGGCCGTCTCGGGGCACGGTCCGCATCGACGGGCACGACGTGGCGGGGCTGTCCGACCGCCGGCTGTCCGCGCTGCGTGCCAGGACGATCGGCTTCGTCTTCCAGCAGTTCCATCTCTCCCCCGGCGTACCGGCGTTGGACAGCGTCGCCGACGGGCTGCTCTACAGCGGCGCCCCGCGCGGCGAGCGGCGGCGGGCCGCCGAAGCGGCGCTGCGCAGGGTCGGGCTGGGGCACCGGCTGTTCCACCGGCCGCACGAGCTGTCCGGCGGGGAGAAGCAGCGGGTGGCGATCGCCCGCGCGGTGCTGGGCGAGCCGCCGCTGCTGCTGGCGGACGAGCCGACGGGTGCGCTGGATTCGCGGTCGGGCGCCGCCGTACTGGAGTTGCTGCACGAGCTGCACCGCGCTGGCACCGCGGTGGTCGTCATCACGCACGACCGGGACATCGCCGCCTCGTTGCCGCGCGAGGTGCGGCTGCGGGACGGCCGGATCGAGCACGACTCGGCGGCGGGGGCGGGGGTCGCCCGATGACGGACCGTACGACCGGAACCGCGCCGCGCGCCGCGCGGATGAGCCTCGCCGACGTGCTGCGGGTGGGCGGCTCGGGGCTGCGCTCGCGGCCGATGCGGGTGTTCCTCTCGGCGCTGGGCATCGCCATCGGTATCGCCGCCATGGTGGGGGTGGTGGGGATCTCCACCTCCAGCCGGGAGGATCTGAACCGGAAGCTGGACGCGCTGGGCACCAATCTGCTCACCGTCACACCGGGGCAGTCCTTCTCCGGGGAGGAGGCCCGGCTGCCGAAGAGCGCGGTGCAGATGATCGGCCGGATGCCGCAGGTGGAGTCGGTGTCCGCGGTGGGGAAGACGGACGCCAAGGTCTTCCGCAGCGACCGGATGCCCGAGGAGGAGACCGGCGGCATCTCCGTCGTCGCGGCGCGTACCGATCTGCCCCGTACGGTCGGTGCCCGGCTGACGGCGGGCCGCTGGCTGAACGCGGCCAACTCCCGCTATCCGGCGGTGGTGCTGGGCCCGAAGGCGGCCGACCAGCTGGGCATCCACACCCCGACCCGGGACACCCAGGTGTGGCTGGGTGGGCGGTGGTTCACCGTCGTGGGCATCCTGGCACCCAACGAACTCGCCCCTGATCTGGACGCCGGCGCGCTGGTGGGCTGGGAAGCGGCGGCGCGGTACCTGGACTTCGACGGCTATCCGACGACCGTGCACACCCGCGCTGAGGAGTCGGCGGTCGGCCGGGTGCAGGAGCTGCTGGGGCCGACGGCCAACCCGGAGAGCCCCAACGAGGTGACGGTCTCCCGGCCCTCGGACGCGCTGGCCGCCAAGGAGGCGTCCGACGACACGCTCAGCGGGCTGCTGCTGGGGCTGGGCGCCGTGGCGCTGCTCGTCGGCGGCGTCGGGGTCGCCAACACCATGGTGATCTCCGTACTGGAGCGGCGCTCCGAGATCGGGCTGCGGCGGGCGCTGGGTGCCACCCGGGGGCAGATCCGCGGCCAGTTCCTGTGCGAGTCCCAGCTGCTGTCGGCGCTCGGCGGCCTGGGCGGGGTGCTGCTGGGCATCGGCGTCACCACGGGGTACGCGGCCTACCAAGGCTGGCCGTCCGTGGTGCCCGTCTGGGCAATGGCGGGCGGTGTGGGTGCCACGCTGGTGATCGGTGGGCTGGCGGGGTTCTATCCCGCGGTGCGGGCTGCGCGGCTGCCGCCGACGGAAGCATTGGCCGCCAGCTGACCGGTGCGCGAGCGGGGAGAGGGGGCACCCTCTCCCCGCTCGCGCAGTTCCTCGCGCCCCTTCGGGTTACCGGTCGCAGGAAAGGGTGCCGTCGGCCGCGCCCTCGATCAGCGCCCGGTGGGCGGCTTTCAGCCGGGCCACGTCCGGTTTGACGACTTCCCTGTCGTAGGTCAGCAGACCGTTCAACTCGCCCTCCAGATCGGTGATCTGGGTGTAGACGGCGCCGCTGCTGCCGTCGCAGGCGGCGAAGCGTTCGACCTCCTTCAGCTTGGCCAGGTACTCGTCCGTGTACTTCCCTTTCTCGACGCCCACGTAGGTGTGCCGGACGGGCCAGGCGTGCCCGGGTACGGCCAGCCCGAGTCCGCCGTACTCGCCGCTCACCAGCGCCCGCTTCCCGTCGGGCGCGGGCAGCTTCGCGCTCGGGTAGCCGTGTGCGTCGGACACATCGCCGTTGCCGCCGTCGACGGCGCCGCAGCAGTTGTGGCCGCTCATGTTGTTCACGAGCCGCGCGGGGTCGAGGCGCTTGGCGTAGTCGGCGATCCGTGCCTGGTCGTACTGGCCCCAGCCCTCGTTGAAGGTGACCCACATGATCACCGAGGGGTGGCTGTCGTGCTGCTGGATCATCTGCTTCAGCTCGTGCTCGTACTGCGCCCGCGCCGCGCTGTCCGGTGTGCGGTCGGACCGCATGGAGGGCATGTCCTGCCACACCAGCAGGCCCAGCCGGTCCGCGTGGTAGAACCAGCGGTCGGGTTCGACCTTGATGTGTTTGCGGACCGAGTTGAAGCCCATCTCCTTGTGCCGGCGCAGATCGAAGGCGAGTGCCTCGTCCGTCGGCGCCGTGTAGAGGCCGTCGGGCCAGAAGCCCTGGTCGAGGGTGGCCATCGAGAAGACGGGCTTGCCGTTGAGCACCATGCGCTGTTTGCCGTCGACGGTTTTGACGGCGATCTCGCGCATGCCGAAGTAGCTCTTGACGGTGTCGGCCGACCGGCCGTCGCCCACCCTCACCTTGAGGGTGTAGAGGTGCGGATCGTCGGGCGACCACAGGTGCGGATCAGGCACCGGCACCCGGAACGGCTCGCTGCCGCTGCCCGTCGCCCGGCCCACCTCCCGGCCGCCGTCGTAGGCGACCGCCGTGACGGGCACACCGTCCCGTACACCGCGCGCCGTGACGGATACCTGCTCACCCGCGAGATCAGGGGCGGTCTTGACGTGTGTGGTGTGGTCGGCGGCCACCGGTTCCATCCAGACCGTCTGCCAGATCCCGGACGAGGGCGTGTACCAGATCCCTTCGGGGCTGAGACGTTGTTTGCCGACGGGCGGGTTGGGGCCGTCCGGGGAGTCGGTGGGGTCGTGGACGCCGACGAGAAGTTCCTGCCGGCCTCCGGGCCGCAGCGCGTCCGTCACATCGACGCTGAAGCGGTCGTAGCCGCCCTTGTGCGCGGCGACACGCTTGCCGTTGACGTAGACGGTGGCCTGCCAGTCGACGGCGTCGAAGTGCAGTTTCAGCCGCTTGGCGGCACCGCGCGCACCGACCTGCCAGCTCTTCGGCACGGTGAACGACCGCTTGTACCACATCCGTTCCTCGTGCCGCCCAACACCCGAGAGCTGGGACTCGACCGGGTACGGGACGAGGATCTTCTCGGCCAGCCGCTTGTCCCGGCCGACGGGCGGCTGCTCGCCGGCCTCGGCCGGGGCGAACTGCCAGCTGCCGTTGAGGTTCTGCCACTGCTCGCGCTCCAGTTGCGGACGCGGGTAGTCGGGCAGCGCGTTGCCTGGGCCGACGTCCTTCGCCCACCTGGTCTTGAGCTGGTACTCCGACCTGTTGTCACCGGAGGTCCAGAAGGCGCTGACCGGCCGGCCGTCGGCCGCGGTCAGCCCGCCCTCGCCGTCGTAGCGGACATCCGCGGTGCCGCCTTGGCCCACGACCGGTTCCGGGAGCGCGAGCAGCAGCGTACGGGGATCGTCCGGGTCGAGGCGGAGCTCCCCCAGTGGCCAGTCGGCGCCGCCGATGACGGCCTTGAGGTGGTCGCGGACGCGGGCGGGCGGCGCCGCGAGGGGCTGGGCGAAGCCGAGTTCCAGGGTGCGGCCCGACGGGCGTACGTGCACCTCGGCGGGGCCGTCGTAGTCGAAGCCGTCCGGGAGGGTGAAGGCCGACTGCGGCACGGCCGTCTTGGCGTTGCCGGGCGGGGTCCAGCGCAGATGGAGGTTGGAGCCGCCCTCCTCCTCGAAGTGCTCGACCTTGAGGTCGTACGCCTTGCCCGCCGTCAGCTCGACGGGCTCGGAGTTCTGCTCCTTGTCCCAGTCGGGGACCCAGTGGTCGATGACGAGCCGGCCGTCGAGCCACATGCGGAAGCCGTTGTCACCGGTGATGTGGAAGGTGTGGCTGCCCGACCGCTCGGGGGTGAGCTTGCCGGTCCAGCGCTCGCTGGTGTGGTCGCTGCGGCCGGTGCGTTCCTTGAGCCTCGGTTCGAGGTCGTCGAAGTCGAGGGAGGGGTCGAAGGCGGTGGCCTTGAGGGTGCCGAAGTCATAGGCGCCGGGGGCCGATTGGGTCCAGTACTCGCCCTTGAGGCCGTGCACAGCGGGCGGGTCCTGGGCGGCGGGTGCCGCGGCCGACGCCGTGGGCGAGCCGCCCGGCGCGGCGCTGAGCAGGGCGAGGAGAGTGAGCAGGGACAAGGCGGCGGTGACAGCCGCTGACCAGGGGTGTGCGCGTCTCACGGTGCCTCCGGTGAGGTGTGCCACATGTGGTGCGAACTGTGCCCGGTGAAAACTCTGGTGCGGCCCCCGTGAAGGCCCCTGCCGTGCTTGTACAACGTTGGAATCAGGGGCAGTTGGCATGACAGCACGCATGTCGCACCCTGTCCAGGTAGCCGACGACGGAAGCGGAACCGGGCGTACATCGGGCGGGCAACGAGCAGAAGACGGGCAGAAAACGGGCACGAGAGAGGCGGGGTTGGGCCGGGTGAGGGTGAGTCTCAAGGAAGTGGCCGAGCACGCGGGCGTCTCGGTCAAGACCGTCTCCAACGTGGTGAACGACTACCAGCACGTCACCCCGGCCACCCGGCTCAAGGTGCAGCAGTCCATCGACGCGCTCGGCTACCGCCCCAACCCCACGGCCCGCCATCTGCGCAGGGGACGCACCGGCATCATCGCCCTCGCCGTGCCCGAACTGGGCAACCCCTACTTCGCGGAGCTGGCCGGTGCCGTGGTGGACGCCGCCGCCGAGCACGACTACACGGTACTGCTCGACCACACCCAGGGCCGCCGCGAACGCGAACTGCTCGTCGCCCAGGGGTTCCGCACCCGGGTCATCGACGGCCTCATCCTCAACCCGCTGGAGCTGGAGGCGGAGGACCTGGCAGCGCGCGACGACGATGTGCCGCTCGTACTGATCGGCGAGCGGCGCTACGACCTGCCGTACGACCACATCGCGATCGACAACATCGCGGCGGCCCGTGCCGCGGTGCGGCATCTGCTGGACCTCGGGCGGCGCCGTATCGCCTTCCTGGGCGCCCGCCGCGACCGGCCCAGCAGGCCCGCGCATCTGCGGCTGCTGGGCTGGCAGGCGGAGCTGGCGGCGTCCGGCCTCGCGGCGGACGAGACGCTGGTAGCGCGGGTGGAGGGCTGGGACCGGGAGGACGGCGCCACGGCGATGGCCGCGCTGCTGGACGCCGGGCAGCGGCCGGACGCGGTGTTCGCCTACAACGACCTGGTCGCCATCGGGGCGATGCGGGTGATGGCCGAACGCGGGTTACGCGTGCCGGAGGACATCGCGGTGGTGGGGTTCGACGATCTGACGGAGGGCCGGTACGGGATGGTGACGCTCACCACGGTGGCGCCGGACAAGCGGGCGATAGCCCGGCTGGCGGTGGAGTCGGTGGTGCGCCGTCTGTCGAGCGGGGCCGACGCCCCGGCGGGCCCCCGCCAACTGCGGCCGGGTTTCCGGCTGCTGGAGCGGGAGAGCACGCGGGGCCGCCCGGACCGATGAGCGGCCGGCTTGGGGCGGGGGCCTCCCCGTGTCCGCCTTCGCCGAGCACGGCTTTCCAACGTTGGAAAGCCCGGCAGGCCCCCGCACCGACCGTCGCCGGCGCCTCGTCGGTACGTCGTCAGACGTCCACCCCGCGGTTGCGCAGCCACGGCACCGGGTCGATGCCCGAGCCGTCCTCGGGGGTGACGCGCACCTCGAAGTGCAGATGCGGGCCCGTCGAGTTGCCCGTGTTGCCGGAGAGGCCGATCCGCTCCCCCGCCCGCACCTGGTCGCCCGGCTTGATGTGGATCCGGGACAGATGCGCGTACTGGGTGTAGTAGCCGTTGGGGTGCTTGAGGACGATCTGGTTGCCGAACGGCCCGCCGCACTCCGTCTTGACGACGGTGCCGTCGCCGACAGCCCGTACCGGGGTGCCGACGCCGACCGCGAAGTCCTGACCCGTGTGGTTGTTCGCCCAGCGCTTGCCCGCCGAGGCGAAGCCCGCCGACAGCGTGTAGTCCTTGACCGGCGCCACCCACGTCTCACCGCTGGCCGCCCGGCGCCCGTGCGGCGGGCTGTACGCGCAGCTGCCCGAACTCGGCTCGGCGCCCAGAGCCGCCCGGGAGATCGGCCCTGCGGCCCGCGCGGCACGCTCCTCCCTGGCTTCCCGCAGCCGCTCCCTGGCCTGCGCCAGCCGCCGCTCGACGGCACGCTTGGCACGCCGCTGCCGCTCGACGTCCGCCTTCAGCCTGTCCAGCTGCGTGCGCTCCTCCGCCCGGTCCCGTACGAGGTTCCGCTGGGTGACCCGGGTGGTGTGCAGCAGCCGCCGGAAGGCGTGGTCGCCCTGGCGCTGCGAGCGGAGCTTGTCGAGCAGGGTGTCCGGGGAGCTCGTCATCAGCAGTCGGCTGGTGGGCGCCCAACTGCCCTGCTGGTACTGGCTGCGGGCCACGGCGCCCAGTTGCCGGTGCAGCCGCCGCAGCCGGCGCTCTCCTTCGGTGACGGCCCGTGCCGCGCGGGCGAGGGCCGCGCGCTGTGCTGTCGCCTTGCGGTGGGCGGCCTCGTAGCGCGCGGAGGCAGCAGCGGCCTCCCGGTAGAGCGAGGCGATCCTGGCGGGCAGCGGCTGCGCGGCCTCGGCGGCGCCCTGCGCGGGGGCGGTTCCCACAGCCTGCGGGGCGCCACCGGTGAGCACCACCGCACACACCAGCGCGGCCACTGGAGCCGCCGCCCGTCTCTTTCGTGCGACCTGAGTCATGGCACGATCGTGCGTCCGCGCGCCGCGTGGGAGCGGCCGCGCGGGCGCGGCACGCGGGCGGCTTGGGCCGTTCGACGCAGCGGGGTGTCCCCAGGACGGGTGCATTTTCCGCTGGTCGCGGGAGGGACCGCGGATGTACGGGAGGGGCCGCGGATGTACGGGAGGGTGGCCCGCCGCGCGGCGCCCTCTCTCGGCACGTGCCGCTCCTACGGCGATGAGGGGGTGCCCCTGCCTGGCTACCGCAGGCTGCGGGTACGTTGTGGCTTGTCGCGCAGTTCCCCGCGCCCCTTACGGGGCGCGTCCCCCACCCGTGGCCGCAGCAGCAGAACCCAGGCACCGGCTTGGGCAACCGGTGCGCACAACTGGACTTGTGCGCACGTGTCTTGACCGTGACCGGCTTGCGCGAGATCAATTGATCTGTCCGCATCAATCTCGCGCGTCCTGGCCGAGACGCCGGGAAGACGGACCGCGCGCCTCGCCGGGAGGGCCCATGACGCACACCGGAACACGCACGGCCGCCGTGACGCTGGCGGCAGCGGCCGTCCTCAGCTCACTGACGGGATGCGGCGCGGACGGCGGTGACGGCAAGAGCCTGACGTACTGGTCCATGTGGACCGAGAACGAGCCGCAGGCCGCGGTCCTCAAGTCGGCCATCAAGGGCTTCACCGAGGACACCGGCATCAAGGTGACCGTGCAGTGGCAGGGCCGCACCGTGCTGGAGAAGCTCGCACCCACGCTGACCACCGGCAAGGTGCCCGATCTGGTGGACCAGTCGGACGACAAGCTCTACCCGACGCTGGTGCAGCCCGGCCGCGCCAAGGATCTGTCCGCCGTCTTCGACCGGCCCGCGACGGGCGAGAAGAAGCCGCTGTCCAAGGCGTTGAAGATGAGCTATCTGAGCTATCTGCGCAAGCTGCCCGACGGCGGCGGCAACAGATGGCTCGTCCCCTACGAGGTCACCTCGGTCAACCTCTGGTACAACGCGGCCGACAAGGACGTACAGGCTCCACAGACCTGGGACGAACTGCTCGACATCTGCGCCAAGCTCAAGGCCAAGGGCCGCGCCTGCATCTCGGCGGACGGCGACCAGCCCGTCTACATCCTCTGGTGGCTGGACTATCTGGCCGACCGGATCGGCGGCGACGGGGTCATGAAGAAGGCCATCACCGACCCCTCCGGCAAAGGCTGGGACGATCCGGCGGTCGAGCAGGCGGCGGAGAAGATCCACGAACTGGTCGAGTCGGGCTATCTGCTCAAGGGGTACGACGCGAGCAAGTACCCCGAGCAGCAGAACCGCTGGGCGCAGGGCAAGGCGGCGTTCAATCTGAACGGGAGCTGGCTGCCCACCGAGACCCGGGAGTTCGCCGGGAAGGACTTCGACTTCCGGTCGGCGCCCTTCCCCTCCGCCGTGGACTCCACGGCCGGCAAGCGGAACGCCACCGATGTGCGGGTGTTCGGCTTCGCCGTGCCCGAGCAGGCCAAGAACTCCGCGGCGGCCGAGAAGTTCATCTCGTACTTCCTGGCGAAGAAGCGGCTGCGCGGCATCGCCGAGAAGGCCGACAACATCACCCCGCGCCCCGACATCCCGGCGCCGCCCGTACTGCGGGACGTCAAGGAGCAGATGGAGTCCACGCCCTCCCGCGAGCAGCTGCCCGGCTCGGTGACCTCCTACACCGACAAGGCCCTCTACCCGGCGTACAAGAAGCTGTTCTCCGGCGAGGCCGACGCCCGGCAGTTCATCACCGAGCTGAAGAAGCTCCACG
Organism: Streptomyces sp. CA-250714; assembly: GCF_050936705.1. Classification (NCBI taxonomy): domain Bacteria; kingdom Bacillati; phylum Actinomycetota; class Actinomycetes; order Kitasatosporales; family Streptomycetaceae; genus Streptomyces; species Streptomyces sp. CA-250714. The sequence continues at coordinate 1,341,481 of NZ_JBNJMI010000002.1, forward strand.
TCTCGTATGCGAAGGCGCACCGCTGATGTCGGTGCTGACCGCCGGCCGCAAACCGGGGCAGGCGCGGGCGCCGGGTGCGCCGGGGCGGGACACGCCGCTGGCGCTCCGACGGCGGAGGCTGTTCTGGCCGTTCGTGCTCCCGGCGCTGGCGTTCCTGGCGGTGTGCCATCTGGTTCCGCTGCTGTTCGGGCTGTGGACCAGTTTCCACAGCTGGGACGGCTACTCCGCGATGGAGTGGAACGGCCTGGGCAGCTACCGGGCGCTGGTGGACGATCCGTTCTTCCGTACCTCGATGGTGAACACCTTCAAGATCCTGGTGTTCGTCGGGCTGACCGTCTTCGTGCTCGCGTTCGCGCTGACGATGGTGCTGCGGGAGATGGCGGGCAGGCGGTTCGTACGGGCCGTCCTCTTCTTCCCGCACATCGTCAACGCGATGGTCTTCGGCGTGCTGGCGGGCTTCCTCTTCAACCCGGGCGGGCTGGTCAACTCGGCGCTGGCCGGGCTGGGGGTGGACGAGCCGCCCAAGTGGCTGGGCAGCGACAACGTCTTCCTTCTGATCATGGCGACGATGGTGTGCACCTCCACCGGCTTCTACGTCGCCATCCTGATGGCCGCCGTCGACAACATCCCCGGGTATCTGTACGAGGACGCGGAGCTGGCCGGCGCCGGCGCGTTCCGTAAGTTCTGGCACATCACGCTGCCGCTGAGCTGGGACGTGGTGACCGTGTGCGCCGTGCTGTGGACGATCAGCTCGGTGAAGGTCTTCGAGCTGGTGCTGGTGTTCGGCGGCACGTTCACCACCAGCGCCCCGCCCATCGAGACCTGGACCAGCGCCCTGTACATCTACCGCAACGCGTTCACCGGCTCGGACATCCCGCAGTTCGGCACGGTCTGCGCGGCCGGGATCACCAGCCTGCTGCTGGTCGCCGTCTTCACCGCGCTGCTGCGCCGGCTGATGCGCCGCGACCCCGTCGAGTACTGAGAGGTGCGGCGATGACCACGCGTGCGCGCACGGGGCGGGCCGTCGGCCTGGGCATGATCTGGCTCTGCGTCGCGGCCGGGCTGCTGCTGCTCGGCTGGATGGCGCTGACCTCGCTGCGGGACTCCCGGGCGATCTTCGACCGGCCATGGGCGCTGCCCGACCCATGGCAGCTGTCCAACTACCGCACGGCGTTCGACTCCGGCTTCGGCCGGGCCGCCGTCAACAGTGTGCTGGTCAGCGGCTCGGCGGCGGTGGCGGCCGTGGCACTGGCGGCGCCGGCCGCCTATGCGCTCAGCCGCCGGCTGAACGCCCTCGCCGAGCCGCTGACCATGCTGTTCGTGCTGGGACTCGGCGTGCCGGGGCAGGTGCTGCTGATCCCGGTGTTCTTCATGCTCACCGAGGTGAACATGGTGGACACGCTGCCCGGACTTTTCCTGGTGTACGTGGGGCTCGCGATGCCGTTCACGGTCTTCCTGCTGACCGGGTTCTTCCGCTCGCTGCCCGGTGAACTGGAGGAGGCGGCCGCCCTGGACGGGGCCTCGCCCGCCCGCACCTTCTGGCAGATCGTGCTGCCGCTGGCCCGGTCCGGGCTGATCACCGCGTTCCTCCTCCAGCTCATCAACAACTGGAACGAGACGCTGTTCGCGCTCTCGCTCATGCAGAGCAACGACAACTTCACGCTGCCCCTGGTGCTGGCCCGGTTCATCGGCGAGCAGCAGTACCGGGGCGCCGACTGGGGCGGGATGTTCGCCGGGCTGTGTCTGATCGTGGCTCCCATGCTGCTGCTGTACGGCTGGCTCTCCCGCCGCATCATCACGGGCATGACGCTGGGCCTCGGCAAGTGAGGGATCAGCCGGGGCCGCCGCTGCCGAAGGATCCGCTCTTGCCGGGCTCCCACTTCTTGCGCGTCGGCGGCTCGCCGGGGTGGTGCTCGCGGTCGCCGTAGTCGTGCACGCCGCTGTGCGGCAACCGGCGGATACCGTCACGGGGCATCTCGTCCGGCTCGCGGTTCTCCGTGACCTCCTCGGTCGGACCGGTGTCCGGCATATGCGGCTGCTCGTCGGGGTCCGGCGGTTCGGGCTCACGGTTCTTGATCCGGATGCCGAGCCAGACGGCGCCGATCAGCGCGGCCACGATCAGCAGCCCGATGAGCCCCGGCACCAGGCCCACCAGGTGGTCACGGGCCGCGAGATCCATGGCCGTCAGCGTGACGTCCGCGTTCATGTGCTCAGCCCCCTTCGGCTCGCGGTGTCACCACCCGGGGTTTCCGTGGCGGACGAAAGGAAACCTGGCCCCAGCCCCGGGGCGAACGGGTGAGCGACCCCGGGGCGCTCAGTCGCCGTCCTGCGCACCCGTGACCGCGCGGCGGCCGTTGACCGTGAGCACCCCGGGGACCGTCATCAGCTCGCCCACCAGCTCCGGCACCGAGCCGGAGCCGGAAACCGCCAGGGTGAGCTTGGTGAGCTCCGGACGCGGCTCACCCACCTGCTCGATGTTCGTCTCGGTCACCACGAAACCGCGCTCCGTACACATCGCCAGCGTGTTGCGCAGCACGCCCCGCCCCTCCTCGTAGGTGAGCCGCAGATGACCTGGCTCCACACCCGGCAGCCGGTCGCTGATCTTGGTGAAGCCCCACACGGTGAGGAAGTGCATGGCCACCGTCGCGACGGCCAGCAGCGGCAGCCCCGCGCCGCAGGCCATACCGACCGCGGCCGATACCCAGACGATCGCCGCCGTCGTCAGCCCGCGCACCACGTCACGGCGCAGGAAGATGACGCCACCGCCGAGGAACCCGACACCGGAGACCACCTGGGCCGCGACCCGGGACGGGTCGATGGAGATGTCCTCCATGCCCATCAGATCGGCGAAGCCGTACTTGCTGACCAGCATGAAGAGCGCGGCGCCGAGCCCCACCAGCGCATGGGTGCGCAGCCCAGCGCTCTTGTGCTTGGCCCGCCGTTCCAGGCCGATCAGCGAGGTCAGAACGAAGGCCAGGGCAAGGTCGGCCACCTGGGGCCAGCCCTGGCCGAGGGAAGAGTAGAACGCGTCGTTCATATGCGAGGTCTAACAGCTTCGGGCGATTTCAGTCGGTAGGCAGCAGGGGACCGAGCGGGCCGAGGTCCAAGTTCAGCTCCTCGGGCGTCAGCCCGAACCGCTCCCGCAACAGCTCCATACGGTCCTCCAGCAGCATGAGCGTCATCCCGATCCGCTCCTCCTGGTCCTCGTCCAGGTCACCGACCTCCACCCGGCGCAGGGCCTGCCGCTCCACCAGCTGCCGCAGCAGCTCGACGATGGTCAGCACCAGCGCGGCGAGGTCGCGCTCCACGGTGTCGGGGTCGAAATCCAGCCGACGGGCCGCGGAGCCCGGTGTCTCAGGCGCGCGTGTCACAGCGGCTGCCCTCCCTCCCAGGGCGAGGGGACGCGTGCGTTGACCGAACTGATCAGGGCCCGCAGATCGATCCGTACCAGGTCCACATCGGCGATACCCAGCGTGAGCGACCCGGTGAGGACCGCTCCGGTACCCAGCAGCCGGTCCAGCAGATCGACCAGGGCGACCTGCCGCCGGGCCAGCGGCTGCTGGGAGTCGACGGCGACCGGGCCGCGCACCGCGGAGGGCCCGTACGGCTCAGGAGACGGCGCCGTCATGGCTGCCCTCCCGGTGCCGGTCCGACGCGTCCGGTGCCGCGAAGGAGTACGGCGCCCACGGGCCGGTCAGCTCGACCCGGACGGCGGGGTCATGTGCGCCGAGCCGCTCCACGCGGGTGACGAACTCCTCCGACCGCTCGCGGGGCACCAGATAGGCCGCGTTGAGCAGGTTCTGCCCGGGGACCCGGGACAGCTGCGGGTTCTGCGCGGGGTACACCCGCACGTCCTCGGCCTGCGCCGCGAGCGCCGCGTGGAGCGTACGGCCCAGCTCCTCGGCCTCCCCCAGCGCGTTCTCCCGCGAGGTGACCTCCTGCCTGCGCCGGCGCAGGAACTCCCGCCCGTTGGCCGGGGCGGGTGCCGCGGCGGCGGGCTGGGGCGGCTGCTGTGCGTAGACCTTCACGCCCCACTCGACGCGCCCGGCCAGCCGGTCGAGGGTGGCCAGGAACTCCTCCCTGCCGTCCGCCAGGGCGCGCCGGACCCCGTCGTCGTCGCGGTAGACGGTCGCCAGCCGCAGCGGAAGGGGACAGGTGAGACCGGTGAGCGCGTCCACCACCGTCTGATGGGCCCTGGCGGTCTCCTCCAGCCACCCGAGGTCCTCGAGGTGGGCGCGCAGCGGCTCCTCGGCGAAGTCCGCCTCGGGGACCCGGCCGACGACGGCCTGCAGTCCGGCGTGGTGGACGGTGTACGGGGCGGAGCCGCTCACGCCCCGCACACCGTCGGGCAGGGGCGCCTCGAGGGGCGCGGTCACCGCGTAGACGTACCGCAGCTCACCGTTCATGACGCTGTCCGCGTTCATGACGCTCTCCGCGTGCATCGCGCTCTCCCTCCAGGCGGTCGGGTGCACGCTGCTCCAGCTCGGCTATGCGCCGGCGCAACCTGTCGTTCTCCTCGGACAGTTCGCCCCGCCGGGCGTTCGAGCTGAGCGCGGGATCGGTCTCCCACCAGTCGATGCCCATCTCCTTGGCCTTGTCGACGGAGGCGACGATCAGCCGGAGCTTGATGGTCAGCAGCTCGATGTCGAGCAGGTTGATCCGGATGTCACCCGCGATCACCACGCCCTTGTCGAGGACCCGTTCGAGGATGTCGGCGAGATTCGCGCTGCTGCCGCCCTCGTAGCGTTCCGGCAGCCTGCTCGGCGTCGTCACGAGCGCTCACCCGCCGCCGCGTACGCGTCCTCGGGCGCGGACTCGTCCTCGGGCGCGGGCTCGTCCTCGGACCTGGGCTCGTCGTCGGGCCCGGACTCGCCCTCGGGGCCGGGGTCTTCCTCGTCTCCGGGCTCTTCCTCGTACGCCGCTTCCGGAACGTTCCCGGCGACGCTGTCGAGCCGGCCTGCGGCCTGCCCCAGTTTGCGGGCCACTGTCACGAGCAGTCGCTCCGCGGCCTGCGGGTTCCTGGCGAGCTGTACGAGCAGGGCGCCGGCCGAGACCAGTGTGACGGCGACGGCGAACTTCGCCTTCCTCGTCCGGCCCAGGAGGTAACCTCCCGCGACGGCGAGCGCCATCGTCAGTCTGTCGTTCATGTCCACGGGTTCCTGTTCTCCAGCCGCGCGAGGAGCTCGTCCTCGCGGCGGTCGAACTCGTCTTCGTCGATCTCGCCGGCGAGCAGCTGCCGCTCCGCTTCGGCGAGTTCGCGCTGGACCGTGGCGGGGTCGCGGTACTGGCGCTCCGCCTCGGCCTCCACCTGGCGCAGCACCCAGACGGTGCCACGCAGCGGGGCGGCGGGCAGCAGCAGCAGTTCGCTGATCAGGCCCATGTCGACCTCCCTGGGCTGCGTCGGCCCACCGGCCCCTCGCGGCCCGTCGGCACCGTCAGCCGGTCGCCGGTACGGTCCGCGCTGTGGCGGTCGCGTCGGCCGACGCGTCGGTCTTCTCGACGAAGCTGTAGGGCGGCAGCGGACCGTTCACCTTCAGATCCAGCTGCGGCGCGGAGGTGCCCAGCTCCTCGATCGCGGACAGCAGTGCGTCGCCCGCTTCGCGTTCGACCAGGACGGAGAGGTTCGCCAGCCAGCCCGTGCTCTGCGGGCCCTCGCTCACCTCTGTCGCCAGCGGCTCCACCGCACGGCGCAGCAGGGCCGCGTCGACGGGCTCCCTGGCCTGCACGGCGCGGGCGACCTTCTCGCCGAGCGCCAGCTTCTGCTCGCGGCTGCCGCCGCCCGCCGCGCGGTTGGCCTCGCTCTCCGCGCGCAGTTCGGGGTGCTCCGCCATGACGATGTGCAGCACCGCCTCCTGGTTGTGGCTGGCCTTGATGTTGTACTCGGCCTTGCCCTCCAGCGTGTCGAGGCGTTCCAGGAAGTGTTCGGCCCGCTCGACGAGCACCTGGCCGACGGTGGTGTCGTCCTCCGAGACGCTGCCGAAGCGCATCGGCAGCACCACGCGCTCGGCGTTCACCTGCGCGAGCACCTGCTGGTGCGCGAGCAGCTCACGGCGCTTGGGCCGCAGGTCGTCGGGGGCGTCGCTGACCACCGCCACCAGGCCGTCCCGCTCCAGCACCCGTACCGGGCGGGGCGGGTCGCCCACGCCGGTCAGGCCGTCGCGCAGGGGTGGGGCCGGGGTGCGGGTGATGCCGTAGACGTAGGTGCTCACTCCCGCTCCTCCTTCTTGCGGGTGGTGGTACGCCGCCGCGTGCTGCCCTCCTGGGACTCGTCACGCGCCTGCTGGAACGCATCGGACACGGTCTGCGCCGCGCCGCTGAGCGCGCCCTTGGTCTTGCCCTGAGCCCCGGACTCGGTGACCTGCCCCACCACATCGGGCAGGCCGGGGCTCTTGTTGCGGCCCGACTCCAGGTCGAGGCGGTTGCACGCCTCGGCGAACTTCAGATACGTGTCCACGCTCGCGACCACGACCCGGACGTCGATCTTGAGGATCTCGATGCCGACGAGGGACACCCGTACGAACGCGTCGATGACCAGTCCGCGGTCGAGGACGAGTTCCAGTACGTCGTAGAGATTGCCGGTTCCGCCGCCTTGTTGCTGTGCCGGAGCGACAGTCATGAGGCAGAGCCTCCTTCGCTTCTTGGCGCCGCTTGCTGGCTTGGCTCCACGGGATGGGAACTCCCGTGCGGCCACGGACGGGTAGCCGCGCCGCGGATGCCGAAACTCCCGCGTCTCCGGGCTCCCTCTCCCGCGCTGAGGGCCAGCCCCCTCTTCCCGCCGCGTGCCCTCCTCGCCGGGGGGGCAGGGGGCCGGGAGGTCCCCTGTTCCGCCGCATGCCCTCCTCGCCGGGGACAGGGGGTCGGCGGATCCCCTGTTCCGCCGCAGCGGTGCTCAGCCACCGCGAAGGTGACCGGCGGTGCCGAACCCACCGGCTGGGGCAGGTCGGCACCGCCGGACTCGTGCGTTTCGCGTCGCGCCGTTGCGGCGGGAAGAGGGTGCTGCGGCAGGAAGAGGGTGCTGCGGCGGCCAGGCGACCCGGCGGGGGCTGCGGCGAAGAGAGGGCTACGGCGACAGAGGTGCTCACCCCGCGTAAGTGGCCCGCAAGCAGCGGGCGGCGGTGGCGCCGAGCTCGCGGCGCTCCCTGCGGCGCAGCCGCACCCGCAGTGCGGGGAAGACCTCGCCCTCCTCACGGGCGGCATGCTCGCGGAGCTGCCCGAGAAGAGCGTCCAGCCGACGCTCGGCGGCCACCGAGCACGGCTCGGCGGCCGACAGCTCCTGGGCGGTCGCCGAGGCGACCGCCCAACGCCGGCGGGCCGCAGCGACGAGCCGGTCCCCGTCGGGCAGCACCCGGCGGACGACGGGGTGCAGCGCACGGCCTTCCGCGAGGGCGTGCCGCTCCAGACCGGCGACCAGCTCCTGGGCGAGGGCGGCGCGGCGCTCCGGGTCCCGGGTCGCCTCGTACGCCGCAGCGAGACGCTCGGCCTCGGCGTGCGCGTCCGTGAGCAATTCGAGTACGTCCGGACGGTGCGGCATCGCCTCTCCTCGGTCCCGTTCCTCGGTCCCGTTCCAGCCTGGTCCCGTTCCGTCCTCGATGACCGTTTCCTCCCGGTCACCGTTTCACGCGGTGGTGTGTGGGGACCCGCCACCGTGAGCCGATCTGGAGGTGATCTCACGTGCAGCAGAACCAGACGACCACCCGTGACGAGAACGCCCGGCCGACCCGCCGCCCGACGGTGAACGTCTCGCGGACGGCGCGGCGCGCGGACGGACCCATGGGCTACGGTCCGCACGCCACGTCCGGCGATCGGGACCCGGAGTCGCACATCTTCCGCGGCGAGGACTGACCGGACAGCCGCCGGCCCCTCTCCGGTACCCGGCTCCGCCCGGTTCACTCCGCGCACAGCGGGCACCCGCCCGTTCACCGACGCTCCCCCGCACGGACGGGGAGGGAGGAGGACCGGGATGAGCGAGAAGAAGCCGGCCGTCGAGGCGAAGGCCCCCGGCACCGCGCAGGTCCTGCGGTCGGCGCGGGAGGCCATCGAGGAGCTGACCGGCCTGGAGTCCGAGTCGGTCTCCTCCGTCGTCAGAGGTGACGACGGGAGCTGGACGCTCCAGATCGAAGTCGTCGAGCTGCGCCGGATCCCGGACAGCGTCAGCATGCTCGGCTCGTACGAGATGACGCTGGACCCGGACGGCGAGCTGACCGGCTATCGCAGGCTCCGCCGCTACGAGCGGGGCAGGGCCGACCCCCGCTGAGCCCGGCCGGGCACCATGAGGATAAGGCCAGGTCAGGACAGGTACAGAGCGAGGATCGTCGCGTCGTCCTCCGCCTCCCGGCCCAGCAGGGTGGAGACCAGACAGTCCGTGGCCGCAGCGGCCGACTCGCTGCGTGCCGCGCACTCCCGTACCGCGGCCAGCAGGGCACCGATCCCCTCGTCCAGGTCCATGCCGCGGCGTTCGATGACGCCGTCCGTGTAGCAGAGCAGCAGGTCACCGGCTTGCAGCTGGGTGGTGTTCATGGGGTATGTCATATGCGGTGTGACGCCCAGCATCAGCCCGTGCTCCGCCTCCAGCAGCTGCGGTACGCCATCCCGTACGAGGACCGGCGCCGGATGCCCGGCGCTGGCCCAGTGGAGGACGCGGGTGTCGGGATGCAGGTGCCCCACCACGCAGGTCGCGGTGGTGTCCAGGCCCCCGTAGTAGACGACCTCGCCCAGCGCCATGGTCAGCTCGGCCGCGTTCTCGTCCGTGTAGGCGAGCCCCGCCAGCGCGGAGCGCTGCTGCACCGCCCGGCTGGCCGCGTCCACCCCGTGCCCCGAGGCGTCGCCGACGGCCAGCAGCACCCGGCCGTCCGGCAGCTCGCGGCACTTGTACCAGTCGCCGCCGACGCCCGAGTCGGAGGGCACATAGGCGGCGCTGACGGAGAGCCACGGCGGGGTGAGCGCACCCAGCGGCGGGGTGAGCGCCCTGCGGAAGGTGTCGGAGACGCGGTGCTCGGCGGCGGCCTCCTGGCGCAGCCGCTCGGTCTCGCTCAGCGCGCGGCTCAGCATCTCCTCCTGCCCGGTGACGTTCCGCGCGGCGAACAGCAGGGATTCCGGCACCTCGGCGCCCTCGGGCTGGGCGTGGCCGAGCCAGCGGATCCGCCGCGCCTCGTCCCCCACGTGGACGGTCAGCTCCCGGTCGGGTACCTCGCCGCCGGCCAGTAGCGTCCGCATGTCGTCGACGAACGCGGGGATGTCCGCCGCGTCGATCTTCTGCCCCACGGTGAACAGGTCCGCCGAGATGTCCTTGGCGGAGGTCACCGAGCGGGCGGCGCCCTCCAGGTCGTGGTTCGCCTCCGCGGAGACCCCCTCCGGCAGTGGCACGGTCAGGCCCAGCAGCTCTCGCATCCCCTGTGACCAGCGCATTCTGCCGGTGACCAGATCCCACTCGGCCCACCCCATCCGGCCCCGTTCCTGGATACGGCGGCTCAGTCTGGCCTCGCCCACCGGCTCCCAGTTGGTCAGCAGCAGCCCCTCGTCCGGCAGCAGGGTCACGGTGCCGCGCAGCCGGGAACGCTGGAGGACGCCGTCGATGATGTCGACGTAGTCGATGGTGTCGCTGGAGACGGGGGTGCCGCTGTCCAGCGCCGCACGGTAGACGTCGTACATCCCGCTGGTACGGATGCCGGGGCGGGTCTCGGACAGCCGCTTGCCGAGGAAGTCGAAGGAGCCGCGCTCCACACCGCTCAGCTCGAAGTGGTTCGCGCCGACGACGATGAAGTCACGGACCGTGCCGTCCGCGGCGTACTCCGGGCGCAGCACCGTCGAGCTGCCCCGCAGCACACCCAGCACGGCGGGCAGCCAGGACGGCAGCCCGGGGAGTACCGCCACATCGCTGGGCGGTGCGCTCTCGGCGCCGTCGTATGCGAACGGCCCGGTCGTCGGCCGGCCCGGCGCGTCCCCGTCGCCGCCGGAGTGGACCGAGTGGCCGGGGTGCGCCGGGCTCGCCTCGGCGATCCGGACGCGCGCGTTGTGCCGGGCACGCGCGACCGTGCGCAGCGCCACCTGGTTGAGCTCCTGGAGCGCGCTTTCCGGAGTACCCGCGGGGGCTCCGGGCGAGGCATCCACAGATGAGGCTTCCATATGTCGCCATTGTCGGCCTTGTCGCGCTTCTTCGCCGGGCGGCATGGCCCGCGCCGGACCGCGCGGGGCCACCCGGGCGGCCGTGCTCCCCTAAAGTCGGGAGCATGACGGCAGACGAGGGGTCGGTACGGGTCGACAGCTGGATCTGGTCCGTACGGCTGACGAAGACCCGCTCCCAGGCGGCGACCGCGGCCCGTGGCGGTCACGTCAAGGTCAACGGTGTGCGGGTGAAGGCGGCGCATGCCCTCCGGGTGGGCGACGAGGTACGGGTGCGGCAGGCGGGGCGCGAGCGGATCGTGATCGTCAAGCGGCTGATCAAGAAACGGGTGGGGGCGCCAATCGCTGTCGCGTGTTACCAGGACAACAGTCCGCCGCCGCCCACGCCGGTGGAGGTCCCGGTCATCGCCCGCCGCGAGCGGGGCGCGGGGCGCCCCACCAAGCGCGACCGCCGAGAGCTGGACCGTCTCCGCGGATCCGCTTGAGCGTGCCTCACCGCTGATGAGGGGGTGCCCCTTCCCGGCCGTCGCAGGCTGCCGGGTGCTTCGTGGCTTGGCGCGCAGTTCCCCGCGCCCCTGACGGGGCGCGTTACGGCTCCCTCAGGCGCTCCGCGATGACGGCTGCCTGGACGCGGCGGCCCACGCCGAGTTTGCCGAGGATGGCGGAGATCCGGTTCTTCACCGTCTTCTCCGCCAGGAACAACCGCTCGCCGATCTGGCGGTTGGTCAACCCCTCGCCGATCAGCGCGAGCACCTCCCGCTCGCGCGGGGTGAGCCGGTCCAGTTCCGGCGGGGCCGTGCGGTTCTCCCGGGCGCGGACCCGGGCCATCACGCGCCCGCTCGCCTCCGGGTCGAGCAACTGCGTGCCGTCGGCCACCGTCCGGATCGCGCTGACCAGGTCGGCGCCCTTGATCTGCTTGAGCACATAGCCCGCCGCGCCGGCCATGACCGCGTCCATCAGGGCCTCGTCGTCGTCGAAGGAGGTGAGGATCAGGCAGGCCAGTTCCGGCATCCGGGCGCGCAGTTCGCGGCAGACCTCGATGCCCGCGTGGTCGCCGTCCTCCTCGGCGCTGCCCAGCCGTACATCCAGCACCGCGACGTCTGGGCGCACCGCGGGGACGCGGGCGAGCGCCTCCTCGGCGTACGACGCCTCGCCGACGACCTCCAGATCCGGTTCCGCCTCCAGCAGATCGCGCAGCCCCCGCCGGACCACCTCGTGATCGTCGAGCAGAAAGACACGGACAGGGGTGGCGGGGCGGGCGGACTCGCCGCCCGGGCTTTCGGAACCCGGCACTGGACCTCCTCGGGTGGGCTCTCACAGCCTGCGGTACGAGAAGCCCGATGAGTAGGGGCCGTTCGGTACCCGCTCGAACGCCCGGTATTACCTGCCACTTGAGGTTCCGGTACGACCGAGAACCCGATACCGGGGAAACTCGACGAACCTTGACCGGGTTGCGACCGGAGTGGCGCGGAATGGACCGATCGAGGCCGTCCCGCCGGCGGGGCGGGAACAGTAGGCCGGGCGACGAGGGTGCGAACTCCGGTCCTGGCGACGGGAGTACCGAGGTGGAGCCGGAAACGACCGGCGACCTGACGTCGGTTCGGCCGTAGACTGCCGGTTCCGGGGTCGTGCGGGGGCCCGGTTGTCGTACGGCGTACGGAGGTGCGCATGTCGGAGGCTGCCAGAGCGGGGCAGCACCGTCCGGACCGGGACGAAGACCGGGGCGGGGAGGAGTACCGCGAGGAGCTGCCCCACTTCCGGCTGGACGAGTTGCTGGACGAGCTCCAGACCCGGCTGGACGCCGCTCGCCTCACCCAGGACCGGATGCACAGCCTCCTGGAGGCCGTGCTCAGCGTCGGGCGGGAGCTGGAACTGTCCCAGGTGCTGCGGCGCATCGTGGAGGCGGCGCTGGCGCTGACCAACGCGGAGTACGGCGCGCTGGGCGTCATCGGGGACGGGCAGCGGCTGTCGACGTTCCTGCCCGTGGGCGTCTCACCGGAGCAGGCCGCGCGCATCGGCCCGCTGCCGTCCGGACACGGTGTGCTCGGTGAACTGATCCGCGAACCACGGCCGTTACGGCTCACCGATCTGGCCGCGCACCCGGCCAGCCAGGGCTTCCCCGAACACCATCCGCCGATGCGGACGTTCCTCGGCGTACCCGTACGGGTACGGGACGAGGTCTTCGGCAACCTCTATCTGACGCAGAAGCGCGGCGGCGCGGACTTCGACGCGGACGACGAGGCGGTCGTCACCACGCTGGCCGTCGCCGCCGGGGTCGCCGTCGACAACGCGCGGCTGTACGCGGAGAGCCGGCGCCGCGAGCAGTGGCTGGAGGCGCTGGGCGAGATCACCCGGCTGCTGCTGAGCGGAGCCACCACGAACGAGGTGCTGCGGCTGATCGCGCAACGGGCGCTGGAGGTGGCCCAGTCCGACACGTCGTGCGTACTGCTACCGGACACCGAGGGCGGCGCGGACGCGCTGCGCGTCGTGGTGGCGGTCGGTGACCTCGCCAAGGAGCAGACGGGGGTGATCGTGCCCTACGACGACACCCTCTCGGGTCTCGCGGCCCGCACCGGGGAGTCGGCGGTGACGGCGGACATCTCCAACGATCCGCGTACGCACGCCTTTCCGGACGGGGAGGTCGAGCACGGCCCTGTGGTCGCCGTACCGCTGCTGGCGCAGCAGGACGCGCCGGGTGCGCTGCGGCTGAGCCGGCTCAAGGGGCGTCCGCCGTTCGACGAGACGGAGGTGGAGCTGCTGAAGGACTTCGCGGCGCAGGCGGCCCTCGCGCTGGAGATGGCGCAGCACCGCGCCGAGTCCGAGCAAATCGCGCTGCTGCACGACCGCGACCGCATCGCCCGCGACCTGCACGATCTGGCCATCCAGCGGCTGTTCGCCACCGGGATGACGTTGCAGAGCGCGGGGCGGCTCATCGACAGGCCCGAGGCGGCGGAGCGGGTGAACCGGGCCGTGGACGACCTCGACGAGACCATCAAGATCATCCGGGCCACCATCTTCGCGCTGCGCACCTCCGGGGACGGGCCGGCGGATCCGGAGACCAGCCTGCGCAGGACCATGGCGAAGGCCGTCAGCGACGCGGCCGAGCGGCTCGGTTTCCTGCCCTCCCTGCGGATGGAAGGGCCCGTCGACACCAATGTCCCGGTGGAGGCGGCCGAACAGGTGAGCGCGGTGCTGGCCGAGGCGCTGAGCAACATCGTGCGGCACGCGCGGGCGCGCCGGGCCGATGTGACGCTGCACGTCGACGACATGATCACGCTGACCGTCGTCGACGACGGCGTGGGGCTGGACGGCAGCAGGCGGCGCGAGGACAGCCAGCACAGCGGAGGGCTCGCCAATATGCGGTCACGGGCCGAGCTGCTCGGCGGCACGCTGACCATGACGGAAGGTCAGGGCGCCGATCCGGCGTCCGGGACGGGCCCCGGCACCCGCATCGTCTGGGAGGTCCCCCTGCACGGCGGCGGTGCGCCGGCCGGCGAGTAAGCCGCCTGCCCGGCGCCCAGCCGGGCGGCAAAGCCCTGAGGCAGGCATGGCGACCCTGCGGCCAGGGGACCCGGCACGCATGACGAACCTCGGTCTGCCGGACCGCATCCGCGCGTGTCTGTTCGATCTCGACGGCGTCCTCACCAAAACGGCCGTCGTACACGCCGCCGCCTGGAAGGAGATGTTCGACGCCTATCTGCGCGACCGCGAAGGGCCCGGCTTCCGGCCCTTCGACCCGGTCGCGGAGTACGACGCGTATGTGGACGGGCGGCCGCGTGCCGACGGCGTACGCACCTTCCTCGCCTCGCGCGGCATCCAGCTGCCGGAGGGCACCGACGACGACCCGCCCGGCCGGGAGACCGTGCACGGGCTGGGCAACCGAAAGAACGAGCTGCTGCTGGAGAAGATCCGCAAGGACGGCGTCGAGGCGTACGACGGTTCGCTGCGCTATCTGGACGCCGTACGCGCCGCGGGGCTGCGGACGGCCGTGGTGTCCTCCAGCGCCAACTGCCGCGACGTGCTCGCCTCGGTCGGTATCGAGGACCGGTTCGATGTGACGATCGACGGGATCGTGGCCAGGGAGCGCCGGCTGCCCGGCAAGCCGCGCCCCGACACCTTCCTCGCCGCCGCCCGCGAACTGGGCGTCGCGGCGGCCGCGGCGGCGGTCTTCGAGGACGCGCTGGCCGGGATGGACGCCGGCCGCTCCGGCCACTTCGGGTACGTCGTGGGCGTCGACCGTACGGGACAGGCCGACGCGCTGCGCGCCCACGGTGCCGACATCGTCGTCCAGGACCTGCAACAGCTGCTGAGGGCCCGCGACCTGCGGCGCGACCTCCAGCACACGCCCGGGAAGGAGCGCTCGTGATCAGCCACTCGTGCTACGCCGTCCAGCCGTGGTCCCTGCGGGAGAGCGAGCTGCATCTGGACGTCCTCCCGCAGAGCGAGTCCGTCTTCGCCCTCTCCAACGGGCACATCGGCTGGCGCGGCAACCTCGACGAGGGCGAGCCGCACGGGCTGCCCGGCACCTACCTCAACGGGGTGCACGAGCTGCATCCGCTGCCGTACGCGGAGGCGGGCTACGGCTACCCCGAGTCCGGGCAGACGGTCATCAACGTCACCAACGGCAAGATCATGCGGCTGCTCGTCGACGACGAGCCGTTCGACGTCCGCTACGGCAAGCTGCGCTTCCACGAGCGCGTACTGGATCTGCGGACGGGGCTGCTGCGCCGAGTCTGCGAATGGAGTTCTCCGGCCGGCTGCACCGTACGGGTGACCTCGACCCGGCTGGTCTCCTTCAGCCAGCGCGCCGTCGCCGCCGTCGCCTACGAGGTGGAGCCGCTGGACTCCGACGTCCGGATCGTCGTGCAGTCCGAACTGGTCGCCAACGAGCAGCTGCCGCAGAAGACCGGCGGGGACCCGCGGGTCGCCGCCGCGCTGGAGGATGTGCTGCTGCCGGAGGAGAACTTCGCCCACGAGATGCGGCTGCGCCTGGTGCACCGCACCGATCGCAGCGGACTGCGCGTCGGCGCGGCCGCCGACCACGCCGTGCACGGACCGGCGTCGACCAGCACCTCCAGCGAGAGCGGTGAGAACGTCGCCCGGCTCACCGTCACCGCCGAGTTGCGGCCCGGCGAACCGCTGCGGGTGGAGAAGCTGGTCGCCTACGGCTGGTCCGGCGCCCGCTCGCTGCCCGCCGTACGCGACCAGGTCGACGCTGCGTTGGCCGGCGCGCACAGCAAGGGCTGGCGGGGACTGGTGCAGCAGCAGCGGGAGTATCTGGACAGCTTCTGGGCGCGCGCCGATGTGGAGGTCGACGGCGACGCCGAGATCCAGCAGGCGGTGCGTTTCGCGCTCTTCCACGTCCTTCAGGCGGGCGCGCGGGCCGAGAAACGCGCCATCCCCTCCAAGGGCCTGACCGGTTCCGGCTACGACGGCCACTCCTTCTGGGACAGCGAGCAGTTCGTGCTGCCGGTGCTCACCTACACCTCGCCCGACTCGGTCGCCGAGGCGCTGCGCTGGCGGCAGGAGACACTGCCCGCCGCACGCGACCGGGCACGCCAACTCGGCCTGCGCGGGGCTGCCTTCCCCTGGCGGACCATCGACGGCTCGGAATGCTCCGCGTACTGGCCTGCCGGTACCGCGGCCTTCCATGTCAACGCGGACATCGCGGACGCCGTCGTACGGTACGTGGCGGCCACCGACGACGTGGAGTTCGAGCGGGAGACGGCGGTGGAGATCCTGGTGGAGACCGCCCGGCTGTGGCACTCGCTGGGCCACCACGACCACCACGGCACCTTCCACTTCGACGGCGTCACGGGCCCTGACGAGTACAGCGCCGTCGCGGACGACAACCTCTACACCAATCTGATGGCGCAGCAGAACCTGCGCGCCGCCGCCGAGGTCGTGGAGCGGTACACCGAGGAGGCGGCCGCGCTGGGGGTGGACGACGAGGAGGCGGCAGCCTGGCGGGACGCGGCGGACGCGGTGGCCATACCGTTCAACGAGACGCTGCAGGTCCACGAGCAGTCGGCCGGCTTCACCGGGCACCAGATGTGGGACTTCGCCTCGACGGGGCCCGACCAGTATCCGCTGATGCTGCACTACCCGTACTTCGATCTGTACCGCAAGCAGGTCATCAAACAGGCCGACCTGGTGCTGGCCCTCTACAAGCGCGGTGACGCCTTCGACGCGGAGGAGAAGGCCCGCAACTTCGCCTACTACGAGCAGATGACCGTCCGCGACTCCTCCCTCTCCGCGTGCTGCCAGGCCGTGATGGCCGCCGAGGTCGGCCATCTGCGGCTCGCCTACGACTATGTGGGCGAGGCCGCGCTGATGGACCTGGAGGATCTGGAGAGCAACACCAGGGACGGGCTGCACATTGCCTCGCTGGCCGGCGCCTGGATCGCGCTGGTCGCCGGGTTCGGCGGGATGCGGCTGCGGCGCGGCATTCTGGACTTCTCCCCCTTGCTGCCGGAACAGCTGAGCCGGCTGGCCTTCACGGTGCAGGTGCGGGGGCGGCGGCTGCGGGTGGAGCTGGAGGGCACGACGGCCACCTACACGTTGCTGGAGGGCGAGGCGCTGGAGCTGTGCCATTGCGGGAGGCGCTTCACGGTGTCCTGCGGGGCGCCGCAGTCGCACCAGATGCGCCGCCCGCCGCCCCGCCCCGAGCCGTCCCCGCCGCCCGGCCGCCGGCCCGTTCGTCGCCCCGAGTAACGGCTGCGCTTGGGCAGTCTGCTCCCCCAAGCTCTTCGAGCAGGGGGTACCCCCAGGGCGCAGGGTGGGCAAGCGCAGCCCTCTATGCCGGGTACCCGGAATGGCGCTTCAGCTCGCGGCGGGCCAGCGAACGCTGGTGGACCTCGTCCGGGCCGTCGGCCAGTCGCAGCGTCCGCGCTGAGGCCCACAGGTGGGCGAGGGGGAAGTCCTGGGAGACTCCACCGGCGCCGTGCAGCTGGATCGCGTCATCGATGATCCGCACCACCGCGCGGGGGGTGGCGATCTTGATGGCCTGGATCTCGGTGTGCGCGCCCCGGTTGCCGACGGTGTCCATCAGCCACGCCGTCTTCAGCACCAGCAGCCGCAACTGCTCGACCTGCACCCGCGCGTCGGCGATCCACTCCTGCACCACGCCCTGCCGGGCCAGCGGCTTGCCGAAGGCCGTACGGTCCAGCGCCCGCCGGCACATCAGCTCAATGGCCCGCTCGGCCATCCCGATCAGCCTCATGCAGTGGTGGATCCGGCCGGGGCCGAGCCGGGCCTGTGCGATGGCGAAGCCGCCGCCCTCCTCGCCGACGAGGTTGGCCACCGGAACGCGTACGTCGTGGAAGACCACCTCGGCGTGGCCGCCGTGGCTGTGATCCTCGTAGCCGTAGACGGACATCGCGCGGCGCACCTCCACGCCGGGTGTGTCGCGTGGGACCAGCACCATGGACTGCTGGCGGCGCACGTCGTCGCCGTCCGGGTCGGTCTTCCCCATGACGATGAAGATGGCGCAATCCGGGTGCATGGCGCCGGAGATGTACCACTTGCGGCCGGTGATGACATAGGATCCCCCACTCTCGGCTCCGCTCGAGCGGGAGGTGCCCCCACCGTCCCGCCGGATACGGGTACCGATGTTGGTGGCGTCCGAGGAGGCCACCTCCGGCTCGGTCATCGCGAAGGCCGACCGGATCTCGCCCGCCAGCAGCGGCTCCAGCCAGCGCGCACGCTGCTCGGCCGAGCCGAACTGGGCCAGCACCTCCATGTTCCCGGTGTCCGGGGCCGCGCAGTTGAGCGCGGTCGGCGCCAACTCCGGGCTGCGCCCGGTGATCTCGGCCAGCGGCGCGTACTGGAGGTTGGTGAGCCCGGCGCCGTACTCCTCGTCCGGCAAGAAGAGATTCCACAGCCCCAACTTCCTTGCCGTGGCCTTCAGTTCCTCAAGCACCGGCACGGTGGACCAGGGCGAGTCCTGCGCGGCGCGCTGCTCCTCGGCCACCTGCTCGGCCGGGTACACGTGCTCGTCCATGAAGGCGAGCAGCCGCTCGCGCAGTTCCTCGGTACGCGCGTCGTATGCGAAGTCCATCTGCTGCTCAGCCCTTCCGCAAAGTGGTGAGTCCGTTGTCGATGAAGACCGGCACCAGCTCGCCGATCCGGTCGAAGCCCGCGCCGACGGTCTGGCCGAGCGTGAAGCGGTAGTGGATGCCCTCGAGGATCACGGCGAGCTTGAAGTAGGCGAACGCGGTGTACCAGTTGATCCGCGACACATCGCGGCCCGACAGCTCGGCGTACCGCTCGATCAGCTCGGCCGCCGTGGGGTGGCCGGGCGCCCCGCTGGTGGTGCTGACCGGTGAGTCGGGCACGTCCTGGCGCTCGCTGTACATCGCCAGCAGCCCGAGGTCGGTCAGCGGGTCGCCGAGGGTGGACATCTCCCAGTCCAGCACCGCCGCGACCTGGTCGTCCGCGTCCACCAGTACGTTGTCCAGGCGGAAGTCGCCGTGCACGACAGTGGGCCGCCCGGAGTCGGGCAGCGTCTCGCCGAGCGCGGTGCGCAACTCGTCGATACCGGACAGCTCCCGGCTGCGGGACGCCTCCAACTGCTTGCTCCAGCGCCGCAACTGCCGCTCCAGAAACCCTTCCGGCCGCCCGAAATCGCCCAGCCCCACCGCCTCCGGATCGACAGCGTGCAGCGCCACCAGCGTGTCGGGCAGCGCCAGTACGACCTCGCGGGTGCGCTCAGGGCCGAGCGGGGCCAGCTCCTCGGCCGTGCGGTACGGGGTGCCGTCGACGTGCTCCATCACATAGAACGGGGCACCGATCACGTCCGGGTCCTGGCACAGCAGCACGGTTCCCGGCACCGGCACGGCGGTGTCGCGCAGCGCGCTGATGACGCGGTGCTCGCGGGCCATGTCGTGCGCGGTGGCCAGTACGTGACCCAGCGGCGGACGCCGCACCACCCACCGTCCGGCCCCATCCGTGACCCGGTATGTCAGATTCGACCGGCCCCCTTGCACGACCTGGGCGCTCAGCGGTCCCCGTATCAGCCCCGGACACTCCCGCTCCAGGTGCGCGGCCAGCCGCGCCAGATCGAGACCGGGCGGATTCTGTTCGCTCATCGTGCGCGCTCCTTCGCCATCCATCGCCCTGATCATGCCGACTAGTCGGTATGCGCGTCCAGGGGTTGCCCCCGCCCCTTTCCGCGCGGACCTCTTTCCCGCCATGCCCCGCGTTTCCGGGCGCCCCGCTCTCCGTCCGGATTGACCCGTATGCGGCGGGCTCGATGTGCGATGCACCGCTTTCCGCCCGAAGTCCGATGACACATCTGCCGGTCGCGCCCTAGCCTCGGGGCATGCCCATGGGTGACAACGAGCCGCTGTTCGTACGCGACGAGCGCTCCAGGAACGGCTATGTCCTCAACCACCGCAACCCCTCAGCCCTCGCACTGATCATCGTTCTCACGGTCGGCGTGCTGATCCTGACCGCCGTCGCGCTCGGCTGACCCGGCCCGTGCGCCCGCGCCCTCCCGGCGCAGCCCTCAGCGGACCCCCGCGTGCGCCAGCGCGCTCCGCACCGTGGCGCGGGTCTCGTCCGGCGTTCCCGCGACGGAAACGGTGACCCCCCGCTCGTCCCGGCCGAGCGGCTCCAGTGCGTCGAACTGCGAACGCAGCAGACTCGGCGGCATGAAGTGTCCCTTGCGCCGGGCCAGTCGTGCGGCGATCAGCTCGTAGGAGCCCTCCAGATGTACGAAGAACAGCAGCGGGGACGCCCGGCGCAGCCGCTCGCGGTAGCGGTGCTTGAGCGCCGAGCAGACCAGCACGGCACCGCTGTCGGCTGACCGGTCCAGCCAGTCGGCCATCGCGTCCAGCCAGGGCGCCCGGTCCTCGTCGTCCAGCGGGACACCGGCGGACATCTTCTCGATGTTCCGCTCGGGGTGGAAGTCGTCAGCGTCGGCGAACGGCAGGTCCAGCACCTCCGCCAGCCACTCGCCGACGGTGCTCTTGCCGGACCCGGAGACGCCCATCACGACGACGAGCGGACCCGGAGCGCTCCCCCGGCTGTTCACAGCAGCATCATCCCTCCCACGCCGATCAGAACCAGCACACAGACCAGCGTCCCGATGGTCTCGGCAGCACCCATCGTCTCCGGCCGGGCCCGCGAGAGCAGACCGATCCGCCGGTGGGCCGTGATCAGCAGGCCGACCCAGGCCAGCGCTCCGAGACCGGCGGCCACCCGGGCGAGGCCCGACGGCTCAGCGAGCGCCACCCGCGCCGCCAGCGCCACGGAGACGGCGCAGGTCAGAGTCGTACGGCGCCAGGCCAGCCAGGTTCGCTCCGGCTGCGCGCCCGGATCGCGGGGCGTACCGTCCGGGTCGCACGGCGGCCCGCCCACGCTCGCCCCGCCGGCCGTCGACCGGCCCGTCACCGGCCCGCCAGGCCGAGCACGACGAGGGCGATGACCAGCAGCGCCGCGAACGCAGTGCCGCTCGCCAGCAGCACCGGGAAGCGCGATGCCGGCAGGTCCTCACCGCGGCGCATGGCACGCTCACAGCGCACCCAGTGGTTCACGGCGCGGAAGGCGCACAGCGCCGCACCGGCCAGCAGCACGATCGCGACGCCCGTCCGCACGCCCCAGCGCAGGTCCGTCAGGAACTGGTCGACCGCGATCCCGCCCGCCACCAGGGCCAGTGCGGTGCGGATCCAGGCGAGGAAGGTGCGCTCGTTGGCCAGCGAGAAGCGGTAGTCGGGCGTAGTGCCCTCGTCCCTGAGCCGCTGGGGGGCGAACCACAGCCGTAGGGTCGCCGAGATCCGGTCGAGCATGGCTCAACCGTACGCCGTGACCTGCGGCGCTCTTCCGGTGGGACACCGAGGCGCCGTCCGGTGGGCCCTCACAGCGCCGAGAGGCGGCGATGGCATTCCAACCCGTCCGGGACGACCTTTCCCTCCGCCGCCCAGCCGTCCAGCCGCCGCTCCAGCTCGTCCTCCGGGAGGAAGTCCCACCACTCGACCTCCTCGGGCTGCGGCTGGACTGGCAGCGTGCACACCACCTCGTACACCTGGAGAAACCAGGAGAACTCCGGCGTCTCGAAGAGGAACTTCAGCCGCCGCTCGGGCTGCGGCAGCCCGCTCACGCCCAGCTCCTCCTCGGCCTCCCGGAGCGCCGCCGTGTCGTACTGCTCGCCCGCGCCCACCACACCGCCCACCACGACGTCGTACATCCCGGGGAAGATCAGCTTGGTGGGGGTACGGCGGTGTACGAAGATCCGGCCCGTTGCGTCGCGCACCCGGATGGAGGTGCTGCGGTGCCGCAGCCGCTTCGCGTAGACCTCGCCGCGCAGCCGCTGTCCGACGACCCGGTCCTGCTCGTCCACGATGTCCAGCAGCTCGTCCGCCGAACGCCCCTGATCCGTCATACGCCCATCCAAGCACCACCGTTGACACGGACGGCTCCGCAGGGGTGTCCGACGGCCCGGCCGAAGGTTACTCTCCGGTCACCGGTCGGGTGCAGCTGTACGAAAGGTGGGAGCATGGCGTACGACGCCGATGTGATCGTGGTCGGAGCCGGGCTGGCGGGCCTCGCCGCGACGGCCGAACTCGCCGACGCCGGGCGGCGCGTCATCCTCCTCGACCAGGAGCCCGAGCAGGCACTCGGCGGCCAGGCGCACTGGTCCTTCGGCGGCCTCTTCTTCGTCGACTCCCCCGAACAGCGCCGACTGCGCATCAAGGACAGCCACGAGCTGGCCTGGCAGGACTGGCTCGGCACGGCCGGCTTCGACCGCCCGGAGGACCACTGGCCGCGCCGCTGGGCCGAGGCGTATGTGAACTTCGCCGCCGGGGAGAAGCGGTCCTGGCTGCGCTCGCAGGGGCTGAAGCTGTTCCCCGTGGTCGGCTGGGCCGAGCGCGGCGGCTACGACGCGGGCGGCCACGGCAACTCGGTGCCCCGCTTCCACATCACCTGGGGCACCGGGCCAGGGCTCGTCGAGCCGTTCGAGCGCCGGGTGCGCGCGGGCGTGGCGCGGGGCCTGGTGGAGCTGCGCTTCCGGCACCGCGTCACCGGGCTGTCGCGTACGGCCGGGGCGGTGGACACCGTCACCGGCGAGGTGCTGGTGCCCAGCGACGCGCGGCGCGGTACGGCCAGCAGCCGGGAGGCCACCAGCGCTTTCGAACTCCGCGCGCAGGCCGTGATCGTCACCTCCGGAGGTATCGGCGGCAATCACGAACTGGTCCGCGCAAACTGGCCCGAACGGCTGGGCACTCCGCCCCGGAAGCTGCTCTCCGGCGTCCCGGCACATGTGGACGGGCTGATGCTCGGCATCACGGAGCAGGCGGGCGGCCGGCTCATCAACCGCGACCGGATGTGGCACTACACCGAGGGCATCGAGAACTGGAACCCCATCTGGGACCGGCACGGCATCCGCATCCTGCCCGGCCCCTCCTCGCTGTGGCTGGATGCCACCGGACAGCGGCTGCCGGTCCCGCTCTTCCCCGGCTTCGACACGCTGGGCACCCTCGACCACATCATGCGGACCGGCCACGGCTACACCTGGTTCGTACTGAGCCAGAAGATCATCGAGAAGGAGTTCACGCTCTCCGGGTCCGAGCAGAATCCGGATCTGACCGGACGGTCGGTACGGGATGTTCTCGGCCGGGCACGCAAGGGCGCGCCAGGGCCGGTACAGGCGTTCATGGACAACGGCGTCGACTTCGTGATCGAGCGCGATGTCGCCGCGCTGGCCCGCCGGATGAACGAACTGACCGGGGACAAGCTGATCGAGGCCGACGCGCTGCGGCGGGAGATCGCCGCGCGGGACCGCGAGATCCGCAACCCGTTCGGCAAGGACCTCCAGATCACCGCGATCCACGGCGCCCGGCGCTATCTGGGCGACCGGCTGATCCGCGTCGCGACCCCGCACCGCCTGCTCGACCCCGCCGCCGGTCCGCTGATCGCCGTACGCCTCAACATCCTGACCCGGAAGACGCTGGGCGGGCTGGAGACGGATCTGTCCTCCCGCGTACTCACGGAAGGCGGGGAGCCTCTGCCCGGCGTCTACGCGGCAGGCGAGGCCGCCGGTTTCGGCGGCGGTGGCGTGCACGGCTACCGCTCCCTGGAGGGCACCTTCCTGGGCGGCTGCCTCTTCTCGGGCCGCACGGCGGGGAGGGCGGCGGCGCGGGCGGTCGCCTGACGTATCAGCCGACCGCCGGGCTGAGCCCCTGTCAGCCCACCGTCACCACCACGCGCCCCGTGGTCACCCCGTCGAAGACCCGCTGGACGGCGTCCGCTGCGCCGTCCAGCGCCACCCGCTCGCTCACCAGCGGCCTGACAGCGCCTTCCGCGGCGAGTCGGGTCAGCTCCTCATGGCAGCGGTCCACAGCCGACGGCTCCTTCTGCGCGTAGAGCCCCCAATGCAGCCCGAGGATCGAGTAGTTCTTCACCAGCGCGTGGTTGAGCCCCGGCGTGGGCACCGCGCCACTGGCGAAGCCGACGACCACGATGCGTCCCTCGAAGGCGACGCACTTGGCGGACGCCGCGTAGGCGTCACCCCCCACCGGGTCGTACACCACGTCGGCGCCCTTGCCGCCGGTGGCCTCCTTCACGGCGGCGACGACATCGTCGCTGCGCCGGTCGATGACCACGTCGCAGCCCAGTTCGCGGGCGACCCGCGCCTTCGCCTCGCCGCCGACGACGCCCAGCACCCGCGCTCCGGCGGCCTTGCCGAGCTGGACAGCGGCGCTGCCGACGCCGCCCGCCGCGGCGTGCACCAGCAGGGTCTCGCCCTTCTGCAGGCGGGCGCGCCGGTGCAGCCCGAACCAGCCGGTCTGGTAGCCGATGTGCAGCGCGGCGGCCTCCGCGTCGTCCAGTGCCTCCGGGGCGGGCCGCGCGCTCTCCTCGCTGATGACGGCCAGTTCGCCGAAGGCGCCGCAGGGCAGCACGGGCTGCCCCAGCACCCGCTCCCCCGCGCGGGGTCCGCCGACGATCTCGCCGCACAGCTCCACTCCGGGGGTGAACGGCAGCGGCGGGCGGATCTGGTACTCGCCCCGGCACAGCATGGCGTCCGGATAGTTGACGTTTCCGGCCCGCACCCGCACCAGCAGCTGCCCGGGGCCCTGCTCAGGCTCGGGTATCTCCTCCAGCCGCATCACGTCACGCGGTTCGCCGTTGGTATGAACACGCCATGCCTGCACGGGGGTTCCTTTCATGCCGAACGTTGTGGTTGAGCTTGTCGCTGATTCCGCCGGACCCTCGCCGTCGTGCTTGCGCGCCGTCGCGGCGGGATTGGATGCGGGAGCGGGCTCATGGCCGGAGCGCCCGCAGCAGCAGGTCGGCCAGGTGGTCGGCTACTTGTTGGGGGGTGAGTGGGCCATCGGGTCGGTACCAGCTGCTGAGGTGGTGGACGGAGCCGAAGTGGTAGTCCACGACGAGATCGGCGGGCGTGGCGTCGCTGAACACCCCGGCGCGCTGGCCCTCTTCGATCAGGGCGCGGAACCTCTCGTGGTAGCGGCGCCGCTCCGCGCGCACCTGCTTCTGCTTCTCGGACGAGAGCTGGTGCATGGAGCGGAGGAAGATCATGGCGTCGTCGAGGTTGTCGATGGTCGTCACGACGACGTCGGCGGCGGCCGCGCGCAGCCGCTCCTCGACGGGTGCCTCGCGCTCGGCGAACAGATCGAGGCGTTCCTGCTGGAGCCGCAGCAGGCGGCCGTAGATCTCGTGCAGCAGATCGTCCTTGGAGCCGAAGTAGTGGTAGAGGGCGCCCTTGGTGACGCCTGCCGCCTCCACGATGTCCTGTACGGACGTGCGGTCGTAGCCCCGCTCGGCGAACAGGCGGGTGGCGGCCGCCAGCAGCCGCTGCGGTACGGGCGCGGGGGTGTCGCCGCCCCAGCCGTCGTCCTGACGGCTCATCATGCCCGGCATGTCCCAACGCGTCCCATGTCCCGCCGAATCGGCCTTGGTCGTCATGGCCGCCACCTGCCTCTCACTCCTCGTTCATCGGCCGACGTCGCCCGGCCGACTCCGATCCTCGTTCATCTGCCGGGAACGTAGCTCCCGTCGCAGGATCTTCCCACTGGTGGTCTTGGGGAGCTCCCGGAGGATCTCCACCTCGCGGGGGTATTTGTAGGCGGCCAGCCGCTCCTCGCAGTACGCGCTCAGTTCGTGAGGCGCGGCATCGGTGCCCTCGCGCAGGCTGACGTACGCCTTGACGGTCTCGCCCCGGTACTCGTGCGGGACGCCGACCACCGCGGCCTCGCGGACGGCGGGGTGCGCGTACAGCACGTCCTCGACCTCGCGGGGCCAGACCTTGAACCCGGAGGCGTTGATCATGTCCTTCTTGCGGTCGACGACATACAGCCAGCCGTCCTCGTCCATGAACCCGATGTCGCCGGTGCGCAGTTCACCGTCGGGCAGCGCGGCGGCCGTCTCCGCGGGCCGCCGCCAGTAGCCGGGCACGACCTGCGGGCCGCGTACCGCGATCTCGCCCTGCTCTCCGAGGGGCACCGGCACCCCCGCCTCGTCCAGGATGCGCACGACCGTGTCCGGGCCCGGCACACCCACCGCGAGGGTGCCGGACTCCGGGTCGACCGGCGCCTGTCTCCCGGGCGGTACGGAGGCACACGGCGCCGAGCACTCGGTGAGCCCGTAGCCGTTGCCGATGTAAGGGCCGAAGGCGGCGCGGAACTTCTCCACCAGCGCGGGCGGCAGCGGTGCGCCGCCGGAGGAGATGTGCCGGAACGAGGCGAAGTGCTCGCGGGTCGCACCCGGGTGTGCGGCCAGCGCCATGAACGCGGTGGACGGGCCGACGGTGTAGGCGGGGCGGTGCTCCAGGAAGGCGTCGAGGACGACGCCCGCCTCGAAGCGGTAGGCGAGCGCCAACGTGCCCTTGTTGACGATGCATCCGCACAGCTGCACCACCATCCCGGTGATGTGGAACAGCGGCGCCAGCGCGAAGATGCAGGAGCCCTCCGGCAGGCCGTGGCCGACGCGCTGCCGCTCGGCGTTGAAGGCGAGGTTGGCGTGCGTGTTCATGGCGCCCTTGGGGGAGCCGCTGGTGCCGGAGGTGTAGCTGATCAGCGCGATCTCCTCGGCAGCGGGCTCACGTCCGGCGGGGGCCGGTGCGCCGGTGCGTGCGACGGCGAGCAGATCCTGCGCGTCGTGGGCGGGCGCACACCGCTCGAATCCGAGTACGCGGGCGTCGTCGCGGTTCTGCAGGTCGAGTTCACAGGCCGTCAGTACGGTGTGCACGGTGCTGCCGGCCACAGTGGCGCGCAGCCGGTCCTCCCAAGCTCGGTCGGAGCACACCAGGACGGCGACTTCCGCGTCCTCGAGGACGTGCGCGACCTCGCGTTCCTTGTACATCGGGTTGACGGGCACCACCGTGGCCCCCGCCTTCCACGCGCCCAGCAGCGCGAGCACGTAGTGCGGCGTGTTCTGGAGCATGAGGGCGAGCCGGTCGCCCTTCTCCAGGCCCCGTTCGGCGAGATGGGCGGCGACGGCGTCGGAGAGCGCGTCGGTCTCGGCGTAGCTGAGCCGGCCGTCGAAGTAGGCGAGCGCCGTGCGGTCCGGCACCTCACGGGCAGCGGCGCGGAAGGCGTGCAGCACCGTCTCGGGCGGTGTGACGGGCGCGCGTTGGGCTGCGTTGAGCTGGGCCAGCCAGGGCTTGTCCTCGTACGTGACCGCGGCTGCCGACGTCATGCCGGCTCCCCCTCCCGCGCACCCTCCGGGCCGGGCCGTGCGCCTTCGAGCCCGTCGTGCGCCCGGCGCTCGACCTTCTGCTGGAGGTGGTTCATGGCGCTCAGCCAGTTGTCCGTGCCGCTGGCGCGCGCCGTGTAGTGGCCCTGGGTGGTGGCGTGCGGCAGAACGAGGAAACGCCCCTCGGCGAACGCGGCGAACAGCGCGTCGGCAACAGCCTCGGGGGCGATGGCGCCCGGCCGCAGCACCACGTCACCCGCGGTGCCGGTGGCCTCCAGCATGTCGGTCCGTACGCCCTCCGGGCAGATGGCGTGCACGTCCACGCCACGGTGCCGGTAGGTGACCGACAGCCACTCGGCGAAGGCGAGTGCCGCGTGCTTGGTGACGCTGTAGGACGCAGCGCCGACCATCGTCAGCAGCCCGGCCGCCGAGACGGTGGACACGAAACGGCCCCGCCCGCGCTCCAGCCAGCCGGGCAGCAGTGCACGCGCCGCGCGTACGTGTGCCATGACGTTGACGTCCCAGGCCGCGTTCCACTGGGCGTCGGGGCTCTCGGGACCGCCCTGGGTGCCGACGCCGGCGTTGGCGCAGAACGTGTCGACAGCGCCGCCCAGCGCCTCGCTCGCGGGGGCCACGACGGTTGCGGCGTCGCCCGGTACGGCGATGCCGCCGATCTCCTCGGCCACGGCGCGGGCCCGGCCGGGGTCGAGGTCGTTGACGACGACCCGCGCGCCCTCGGCGGCGAATCTGCGGGCGAGGGCCGCCCCTATGCCACCACCGGCTCCGGTGACGACAACGGCACTGTCGCGCAAGGACTCCATCAGCTGCGCCTCCACTCTCGGGTTCGTGCGGCTGCGTCCCCGTTCGGTGCGTACGGCGGAACGGCCCCGCCGGATCCAGCACCCGCCCGGCAGACTAACCAGTCGGTATGTCATTTCGGAAGGGGTGGCGGAGGAACCCCGGAACCGCCCCGACGCCCCCCAGGACCGGGGCCCGGGAACGCGTGCGGCGCGAGGCTCGTTCCTCTGTTGTGTGCGGCGCGCGGCGTCGCGTATGCGTGACAGGTGGAGAGCCCGGAAGCGACTGCGGCCGATGAGGCGTGAAACCGACCCTTACAGGAATAGAGGGCCACATCCGGGGTAATCCGCCACGCCGAAGCAAGTGCGCGCTCGCCGCGCGAAAAAGCATCGCCGGAGACGGATCCGAAGTGCGGGGTGGTACGTCACATCCCCGACGACACGGGTCCTCTCCGCCGGAGGTGGGATGATTGGCCGGTTTCAGAGCGCTCGCCCGACAAGTCCGTGACCCAGACAGAGACCCGTCCCAACGACGACAGGCACTGCGCAAGTGCCTGGAGCGGTTCGCCCCTTACGGCCACCGCGCAACCTGGCAACACCTGTGCAGGAACGCCGGGTTCCATCCCGACGACCGCGAACCCGACCCCGCGCTGCTCGTCTCGGCGCTCGAAGAGCTGGAGGAGGCACGCGCGGTCTGGCTCGACTACGAGTCCGAAGTCGCGGCCCGCCGCAAACGGGAGAAGCGCAAGGGGATCAGACAGCCGACCGCGCTCGACGAATGGCACCGCAGAACGTGGGGCGGCAGGTCGCTGATGCACTGCGATCCGGCCCAACCGCCGACCCCCCGGCTGGCCGAGGTGCTGCGCCGCATGATCGCCATGACGGACGACGCGTACGAGACCCCACCGCAACGCCGCGGTCTGCGGATGGACCGGGGCGTACGGACGGAGATCCGTACCGACGGCACCGGCCGCCGCAACCCACACCGCCAAGGCACAGGCTCCCGCCTGGGCTTCAGCAACCCACTCCCCTCCCAGGGCTGAGACCAAGCCCCGAAAGGGGCGCGGGGAACTGCGCGCCAAGCCACAACGAACGTGCAAACGGCCGCCGGGCAGCAACCCCTACGGCGGGCTGCCGCTCCCAGGCGGGGCCCGCACGAACTCAGGGGTGGCGCAGCGCCGCAGGCAACTGGCATGCTGACGGACACATGCTGAGCAGTCGCTTAGCCGAGGCCCACACATCGGCTGCCCACTCCACGGCACCCCGCATAGGAGGAAATTCGCATGGCGGAACCCCGGGTCTTCACCTCGGCCGACGAGCTGCGTGCCGCGGTCGGCCAGGAGCTGGGCCACAGCGACTGGCTGGAGGTGGACCAGAAGCGGATCGACCTGTTCGCCGACGCGACGGGTGACCACCAGTGGATCCACGTCGACCCGGAGCGTGCCGCCGGGGGCCCCTTCGGCGGCACCATCGCGCACGGCTATCTGACGCTTTCGCTGCTGCCCGCCCTCGTCCCGCAGATCCTGCGCGTCGAGGGCATGAAGATGGGCGTCAACTACGGCACCAACAAGGTGCGCTTCCCCGCCCCCGTGCCCGTCGGCTCCCGACTGCGCGCCAGGGCGACCCTGGTGGACGTCGGGGAGACGTCCGACGGCGGGGTGCAGGTCGCCGCACAGGTGACCGTGGAGCGAGAGGGCGGCGACAAGCCGGTGTGCGTCGCGGAGAGCCTCAGCCGCTACTACTGGTGACACCGGCGGCCCGGTACCCGGCCATCCGCAGGGCGAGATCTGCGTACAGCTCACCGATCTCGTCCGGCGTCCTGCGGCCTCCCGGACTGAACCAGCGGGCGACGTCGATGCACAGCGACATCACCGCGAGCGCCGTACCCCGAATGTCCGGGATGTCGAACTCGCCCGCCGCGACTCCCGCTTCGAGGACCCCGCGCAGAATCTCCTCGCTGCGGCGGCGCAGCACCACGATATGGGCGTAGTGCTCCTCGCCGAGCGCCGCGAGCTCGTACTGGACGACGCGGGCCGTGGTGTGGTGCTCCGCGTGCCAGCGTACGAACGCACGGACGGCGCGGGCGAGGCGTTCCGCGCTGTCGGCCGCGCCGGCCACGGCCTCCTCCAGCACCGCCACGGAGCGCTCGTGGCCGACCCTGCTGATGTGGAAGAGCAGTTCTTCCTTGGTCTTGTAGTGGATGTAGAGCGCCGCGGGGCTCATCCCCGCTCGGCCGGCGATGTCGCGGGTGGTGGTGGCATGGAAACCCCGCTCCGCGAATGCCTGGACAGCGCCCAGCAGGAGGCGGCGGGCGGCGTCCGGGGTGACACCGCCAAACGATTCGTCGATCTCGCCCGTCGTCATTCGGCCAGCTTACTGTGCGCTGAGCGACTGCTTAGCCACCCGCCCCCTGCCGGACAGGCCGGGCAGACCGGGCAGGACGGACAGGCCCAACTCAGAACACCACCAGGGTGCGCCCGCCCCGACCGGCCCGCATGGCGTCGAAAGCGGCACCGACCCCCTCCAGCCCCACCCGGTCGGTCACCAGCGCCCCGAGCTCCAGTCGCCCGTCCCGCACATGCTGGGCCAGCACCGGAACGTCCCGTACCGGGTCGGAGTCCCCGTACACACAGCCTCGCAGCCCTCGCGCGAAGTGGAAGATCTCCAGTGCGGAGAACGTGACGCGCTCGTCCTTGCCGCCGATGCCGACGACGGTGGTGCGCCCGCCGCGCCGGGTGGAGTCCCAGGCCGCCCGGACGGTCTCGGCGCGGCCCACGCATTCGATGGCCACGTCGGCGCCGTATCCGCCCTCCGTCAGTGCGCGTACGGCCTTGGCGGTCTTCTCACCGGCCACGACGAAGTCCGTGGCGCCGGCGGCCCGCGCCATGTCCTCCTTCTCCGCGGAGACATCCACCGCGATGATCTGTCCGGCGCCCGCGAGCCGTGCCGACTGCAACGTGGCCAGGCCCACCCCGCCCACGCCGTACACCGCGACCGACTCCCCCACCCGCACCCGGGCGCTGTGGTGCACGGCGCCGTACCCGGTGAGCATGGCGCAGCCCAGCAGCGCCGCGTCCTCCAGCGGCACACCGGGCGGCAGCGGGAGGACGGCGCGCCGGGGGACGACCGTCTCCTCGGCGAAAGCGGCGACGCTCAGCCCGGGGTAGAGGCCGTCGCCGCTGCGGGTGCTCGCGTAGGGCGTGGTGGTGGCCTCGTTGGCGCGGGTGCACAGCCACGGCTCGGACAGCTGGACGCAGAAGTGGCATTCGCCGCAGTTCGGCGCCCAGTTGAGCACGACGCGGTCCCCTGGCGCGACGTCCAGTACGTCCTCGCCGACGGCCACGACGGTGCCCGCGCCCTCGTGGCCGAGCACGGCCGGTACGGGCTGGCGCAGGGTGCCGTTGGCGAGGGAGAGGTCGGAGTGGCAGACGCCGGCCGCGGCGAGCCGCACCCGCACCTGGCCGGGACCGGGGTCCGGCAGGGCTATCGAGGTGACCTCCAGCGGTGCCGAGACGGCGGGCAGTACGGCGGCGCGAACCATGCGAGCTCCAAGCGGCGTGCGGGGACGGGGGTGGCCTCGGTAGAGCGGCGGAATCGGGTCAGAACTGGAGGGACTTGGTCTGCACGTACTCCTCCAGGCCGTGGACGCCCAGCTCCCGCCCGACGCCGGACTGCTTGTAACCGCCGAAGGGCGCCAGGGGGTTGAACCGGCCACCGTTGATGTCGACCTGTCCGGTCTCCATCCGGCGCGCGAAGGCGACGGCCTCGGCCTCGTCCTCGGACCACACGGCGCCCGCGAGCCCGTAGACGGTGCCGTTGGCGATGCGCAGCGCGTCCTCGGTGTCCGCGTACTCGATGATGGACAGCACGGGGCCGAAGATCTCCTCCTGGGCGATGGTCATCTCGGGGGTGACGTCGGCGAACACGGTGGGCCGCACATAATGGCCGCGCTCCAGGCCCTCCGGAGGCTCGGCGCCGCCCACCACCAGCCGGGCCCCCTCCTCCTGGCCGCGCCGTATGTACCCGGTGACCCGCTCGCGCTGCTCGGCGTTGACGACGGGGCCGATGCGGGTGGTCTCCTCCAGAGGGTTTCCGGCCACGTACTTGGCCGCGGCTTCGGCGGCGAGCCGTACGGCTTCGTCGTAGCGTTCGGAGTCGACCAGCATCCGGGTCCAGGCGCTGCATGTCTGGCCGGAGTTGGACATCACGTTGGCGACACCGACCTTGACGGCCTTGGCCAGATCGGCGCCGGGCAGGATGACGTTGGCCGACTTGCCGCCGAGCTCCAGCGCGACGCGTTTGACGCCGGAAGCCGCCACCGCACCGATACGGCGGCCGACGGCGGTGGAGCCGGTGAAGGAGAGCAGGTCGATGCCGTCGTGCTCGGCCAGCGCCTGCCCGGCGACCGGCCCGAGCCCGGTGACGAGGTTGAAGACACCGGCGGGTACGCCCGCGTCGTGGGCGGCCTCCGCGAACAGTTGGGCGACCAGCGGGGTGTCCTCGGCCGGTTTGAGCACCATGGTGCAGCCAGCGGCGAGAGCGGGTGCCGCCTTGGCGACGATCTGGTGCAGCGGATAGTTCCACGGCGTGATGGCGCCGACGACGCCGACGGGTTCGCGCAGCACCCGGGAGTTGCCGACCTCCTCCTCGAAGGCGTACTCGGCGGCCAGCTTCGCGTAGCCGGCGCAGACCGCGACCGGCACGGCGGCGTGCACCTTCCGCGAGAGGGTCAGCGGCGAGCCGAGCTCCGCGGTGACGGTCTCGGCGATCTCCTCGCTCCGGTCGGCCAGGATCTGCCGGAGCGCTTCGAGACGCGCGGCCCGCTCGGCGGGCGGAGTGGCGGCCCAGCCGGGGAGCGCCGCACGGGCGGCGCGCACGGCCGCCTCGACGTCCTCGGGACCGCCCGCTGGAACGGTGGCTAGGAGGGTTCCGTCGGCGGGGTTGGTGACCTCGATCGTCCCGGTGCCCGCGGCGGGACGCCAGGTTCCGTCGATGTACATGCCGTCGTGTGCCTTCATGGGGCAAACCTACTGTCGGGTCAGCAAGGTGTCAGCACGGCCTCGTAGTGCCCTGGTTGACTTCCTCCTCCTCGTAGACGAGGGGGATTCCCCTACGAGGGGGTTCGGCCGGTCGCCCGGCTTACGGGTTCCTGCTTCACGGACCGCCTGACGGCGAGGTCTCCACAGACACCTCGGGGCGGTAACTCGTCAAGCGGCTCCGGCAAGTTGGGTGGGGAAGGCAATGTCCTCTTCGAACAGCTTGTTGTGATGGAGACAGTAGAAGAGCTGGCCGATCATACGGTTAAAGAGGTTCCTCTGGGCGGCAGCGTGCCAGTCTCCGTGGTCGTCACGCCGCCGCCGGTAGTGCGCCTTGGCGCCGGGTGAAGCGGTGATCGCAGAGAACGCCCACAGGTAGCCGACATGGTTAAGCCGGTCGTTCTTCACCCACCGCCTGGTGATCGACGACTTCTTCCCAGAGGCTCTGGTGATGGGCGAGGAGCCGGCGTAGGCCTTGAGACCGCGGGCGTCGGCGAACCGGGTGCGGTCGTCTCCGATCTCGGCGAGGACCCGGGCGCCGAGTTGGACACCGAGGCCCGGGAAGCTAAGGATCACTTCGGCGTCCGGGTGCTGAGGGAAAGCCTCCTCCACCGCCTCGGCCAGGTCATCGGCGGCTTGGGAGGCGGCTTCGAGCTGGATGAGCAGGGCGAGCATCTGCTTGCCGAGAGCGTCCTCGACCAGCGGCTTCTGGTGGGCCCAATCGGAACGGAAGACCTCGCGGATCCTCTCGGCTTCCACCTCGATACCGCGCTTGCGGCCAGCGCGCTTGAGCGCGGCCTGGAGCTGTGTCCGGGTGAGCTTGGCAGCCCGGGTTGGCGTCGGAGCGAGGCGGAGAAGTTCGTGCGCTTCGGGGCGACACAGGCCGTTCTTCCACGTCTCGACAGCCGTCAGGGCGGCCGGGTAGTACTCCCGTAGCAACGAGCGCAGCTGGTTGGCGATCATCTGCCGGTTCCATGTCGCGTCCTGTTGGGCGCGGGCCAGGACGGCGATCGCACGGCCGAGGTCGCTGTCGTTGGGTAGCGGCCGGTGAGCGTGCATGTCGGTGCGCAGGATGTTCGCCAGGACCAGGGCGTCGCCGGGGTCGGACTTCTTGCGCGAGACGCTATGCCGGTCACGGTATCGGGCTGCTGCCATGGGGTTGATCGCGAACACCTGGCGCTTCCCGGTCCGCAGCACCGCTACGAGCAAGCCACGGGAGGTTTCGATCGCGACCGGAATCGGGCTCTCCTCGCTGTCCCCGTACTCAGCAAGCAGGTCCAGCAAGATCTTGTAACCGGCCGCGCCGTCGGTGATGTGGCGTTTGGCTAACAGCTGGCCGGTGTCGTCGACCAGGGCGACGTCGTGGCTGCGTTCCGCCCAGTCGATGCCGCAGTAGATCAAGACGGATTTCCTCCCCATAATGTGTGTTTGTGCTGGTCACGAGCTCATGCGGGACCACGCGGCGCCCTAATCCCAGGCCTCAACCACGACGGGCCGGGCCGACACCTCGGTAGCCGTTCGTGGCACCAGCTCACCCCACGGGCCTCGGTCTATGCGGGAGCTCAGACGGCTCGGGCTTCACAAGAGGTCACCATGCAGCGGGCTCGCACCACTAACACCAACGAGTGATCAAGGTTCGAGTGTTGACGCGCGACGGACGCCGGGTACTGCGCGATCTGTTCTGAGGCATCGCTTGCCTTGATGTCAGAAGGCATCCACCCGGTGCCGACGCGCGCCGGCACCGGAGTCGGAGTGGTGGCGGCCGCGAGGACACCGAACGCCGCACGGTCTGTGGAGAGGCATTACAGCCCGGCTGACACAAGGCATCCGTTCGGCGCCTACGCGACCGCCACCACCATGAGCACCAGGGCCGCGCACCGATCTACGGGGAGGCATCGAGTGCCCGGGTGGTCGTGAGTGTCACGGCCCCGCTGCTCGAACAGCCCGTAACGAACTCTGATCTCGCCCGGACTGTCTTACCTACGGATTAGGCTGACACGGCATGCCCTGCCGCGTGTTTGATGTTGATGGCCGCGTTCACGTCGGCGTGTTGGGTGTGTCCGCAGTCTGGGGCTTTGCATCGGAAGACCGCTTGGCTTTCGCGGTTGTTTTCCGAGGCGAATCCGCAGGCGGAGCACCGCTGCGACGTGTAGGCGGGGTTGACCTTCACCACAGCCGTGCCCGTGTACCGGGCCGCATTGGTGAGGGCGAGTCCGAGGCGATGCCATCCCTTGTCGAGGATGGCGCGGTTCAGGCCTCGCTTGTGGGCCACGCGCGTGCCTGGCTCCTCGCGGGTGCCGGACGCCGACCTGGACATGTTGCGGGTCTTGAGGTCTTCCAGCACGACCACAGCGTTCTTGCCCACGAAGTGGGCAGCGGTCCGGGCGCAGAAGTCGCCGCGCCGGTCGGTGACCCGGGCCATGATCCGGTTCAGCTTGTCCCGGGTCTTGGCCCGGTTGGCGCTGCCCTTGCGGGTGCGGGCGAGCTTCTGCTGAAGCATGCGGTACCGCACGGTTTCGCAGGCGGTGATGAACGATCGGTCGAAGAACTCGCCATCGGACGTGACGGCCGCCGTCTTCACTCCGCGGTCGACACCGACCGCCGCATCCGGCATGGCATGCCGGCTGGGCGTGACCGTCTGGTCGTCCACGAGGAACGATATGTACCATCGTCCGGCCTTGCGGCTGAGGGTCGCCGAGCGGATCTCACCCCCGAGGGGCCGTGACCAGCGGAAGCGGACCCATCCCAGCTTCGGCAGTTTGACCCGGCCCCACTTGCGGCCCAGGCGTTCCACCCGGATGAGGTTCCCGGCCGGGAACCGGAACGAGGGCGACCAGCGGACCTTCGACCGCCACCGCACCTTGAACGTGCCGTGCTCCCGGCAAGCCTTGTCCAGATCCCTCAGCGTCTGCTGAAGCACGTGCGCGGGAGCGGCCTTGAGCCACGGGTGCTCGTGCTTGGCTTCGGCCAGCTCGGCGGCCTGCGGAACGTAGTTCATCCACGCGCCGCGCCGCCGGTACTCGCGCCGCTGCTCAAGGCCTGTGTTCCACACTGCCCGGCAGATGTTCCCGAACTCCTCGCACATCTCCTCTTGCTCAAGCGACAGCGCGAGCAGATACCGGCGACCGGACAGCATGAAACAACACCTCCTCAAACATGAGCAGTTGACCTGATCTAACCGTATCAGTGCAGGTCAGAACGGATATGGGACTTCGCTGCTGCGCGGCTCCGGCGCGAGAATCGCCTGTCCCCGGCCTGAAGGCCGGGGTCTGCGGCGAAGAATTCAGCTGATCACCGCGCGGGCTGCGGCGGAGCCCGGTGCGCCGGGCGGCCGGGCCAAGAGCGGAAGTCGCCCGGCACCCGGCGCGTGGTGCGTTGACGGGGGCCCTCGGTTATTCCTATGGTCCTACACAGGAATTCATGAGGCGGCGGGAGTTGGCATGGGCCAGGGCACCGACAGCACCACCAGCACGACCAGCACCTCCACCGGCGGGGCACGGGAGCAGGCACGCGGAACGGCCGAGCGCCTGAGCTATCTGTCCGGGTTCGGCAACGAGCACAGCAGCGAGGCCGAGCCGGGCGCGCTCCCCGTCGGCCGCAACTCCCCCCAGCGCGCGCCCCTCGGCCTGTACGCGGAGCAGTTGAGCGGCAGCGCCTTCACCGAGCCCAGGGCGCACAACCGGCGCTCGTGGCTCTATCGGATCCGCCCCTCCGCGGCGCACCCCCGTTTCGTCCGTACGGACAACGGCAATCTGCGGGGCGCGCCCTTCGAGGAGACGGTCCCCGACCCGAACCGGCTGCGCTGGGGCCCGCTGCCCGATGCGCCCGCGGGCACCGACTTCCTGGCGGGCCTGTGGACGCTGGGCGGCAACGGCGACGCACGGCAGCGCTGCGGAATGGCCGTCCACCTGTACGCCGCCAACGCGTCGATGACCGACCGGGTCTTCAGCGACGCCGACGGCGAACTGCTGATCGTCCCCGAGCGCGGCGGTCTGCTGCTGCGCACCGAGTTCGGTCTGCTGCGGGCCGAGCCGGGCCATGTGGCGCTGATTCCGCGCGGGGTGCGCTTCCGCGTCGAACTGCTGGCGGAGAGCGCGCGCGGCTACGTCTGCGAGAACTACGGCCGCCCTTTCGCGCTGCCCGACCTGGGCCCGATCGGCGCCAACGGGCTCGCCAACCCCCGGGACTTCCTGGCGCCCACCGCCGCGTACGAGGACGTGGAGGGCCCGGTCGAGGTCGTCAACAAGTTCTGCGGGAACCTCTGGAGCGCCGTCTACGACCACTCGCCGCTGGATGTGGTCGCCTGGCACGGCAACCATCTGCCCTACGTCTACGACCTGCGGCGCTTCAATGTGCTGGGCAGCATCAGCTACGACCATCCGGACCCGTCGATCTTCACCGTGCTGACCTCGCCCTCGGACACCCCGGGGCTGGCGGGCGTGGACTTCGTGGTCTTCGCGCCGCGCTGGCTGGTGGGCGAGGACACCTTCCGGCCGCCGTACTTCCACCGGAACGTGATGAGCGAGTACATGGGCCTGATCGAGGGTGCCTACGACGCCAAGGCCGAGGGTTTCGTCCCCGGTGGCGGCTCGCTGCACAACATGATGTCGGCGCACGGCCCCGACCGGGAGACCTTCGAGCGTGCCTCGGCCGCCGAGCTGAAGCCGCAGAAGATCGACGACGGGCTGGCCTTCATGTTCGAGACCCGCTGGCCCGTCTCGCTCACCGAGCAGGCGGCCGGCGCCGCCCACCTGCAATCGGACTACGACGCGGTGTGGCAGGGTCTTCAGCGTCATTTCCCGGCCCCCTGACGTCCCCCCGCGACGTCCCTCCCCGCCCGCCCGGCCGGGAGGGACCGCCGGAGGGCCGACCTCACCCGTGGAGGCACGTCCCATGACGCCGCTGTTCACCCCGGATTCCGTCGAGCTGAACCGGAAGCTGCCGCTCTGGTACCAGGTCTCGCAGTCGCTGCGTGCCTCCATACTGGGCCGCCCGCCGCAGGCACCGGACCGGCTGCCGCCCGAGGACCAGCTGGCCGGGCACTACGGCGTCAGTGTGCTGACCATGCGTCAGGCGCTCAAGGAGCTGGAGGCGGAGGGGCTGATCAGCAGGCACCGGCGGCGCGGCACCTTCATCGAGCCGGACGCACGCCGCTCCCGCCCGGTGCGGCTGCTGGGCTCGGTGGACACGATCGTGGCCCAGCAGTCCGGGGAGCCCACCACGCTGCTTGCCCACGGCCCCGAGCCGGTCCCCGCCGAGCTGGCCGAGCACTTCCCCGGCCAGCCGGAGGCGATGGCCTATCGCAGGCTGCGCTGCGAGCGGGAGAGCGGCGAGCCGACCAACTGGGCGCTCAACCTCATCCGCCCGGACGTGGCCGAGAACATCGACCCCGCGGATCTGCGCCGCGGCTGGCCGATGACGAAGGTGCTGCGGGATCGCGTGGGGGTACGCATCAGCAGGATCACGGACACGGTGGAGGCACGGCTGGCCGATCCGGAGACGGCCCGGCTGCTTCAGGTGCCGCTGCTGAGCCCGATCCTGCACTACACGGGGGTGACCTACGACGGGGAGGGGCGGGTGGTGGACGTGGTCCGTATCCACTACCGGGGCGATCGGTTCGCCTTCTCGGTCACGCTGGAGAATGTGACGGACTGAATACCGCCTGCTGGTCCGCCGAGGCGGCGGGCCGGCGAGCGCAGCCCATGGGCGGGGTGGGCGGATTCACGGGCGGGCGGGGACGAGCGGGACGGCCGCCGGGACGACAGTCCGGCGGCCGCCTTCAGCCGCGCCCGCCGAAGAGCGTGCGGCGCAGCTTGCGCAGCGGGGCGAAGAGCGAGACCCGCGCACTGCGGTTGCTCGCCCGGCTCCGTACCGCGTCACGCTGCGTTATTTCACGCATCAGCGTGGTCGCGTCCTCCGTCTCGCCCTGTGGGACAGCGGGTCCTGCGAGCACGGAGAGGTGCCGGTCGAGG
This sequence comes from Streptomyces sp. CA-250714, assembly GCF_050936705.1. Taxonomy (NCBI): domain Bacteria; kingdom Bacillati; phylum Actinomycetota; class Actinomycetes; order Kitasatosporales; family Streptomycetaceae; genus Streptomyces; species Streptomyces sp. CA-250714. Next base: position 1,380,058 of record NZ_JBNJMI010000002.1, read on the forward strand.
CGCGAACTCGTCGCGCCGGTACCGCATTTGATCGCGGGCACACGCGCCCTGCTGCCGACTGTTATCTGTTCCATGTCACTCCCCACCCGTACGAGGGCACCCGGCCCGGGCAGAGTAACCCTATCTCCCGACTACGACATGCGTGTATCCCGGCCACAGCATTCACCTGCCCCACAAGGCTGTTGGGGAACACGGTACGCCGTCCCGGGACCTCCCGGGCACCCCGGGAAACGCCGCAAATACGGACACATCTACCGGAGTTCGGAAGCCGACCGGCGCACAGAGGGGGCGGACGACCCCTTACGGTGCGCTGGTGGCACGCCGCGAAACCCGCGTGCGAGTGGAGCCGTCATGCCGGATCATGGCGGTCATGTGTACCGACCGCCGTCCCGACGACAGGAGTGCGGCCCTGGCTTCCGAGACCCCGACGACGCCCCCGACCACCCCCGCCCCGAGCCCCGACCAGGCCGCGTCGCAGGCCGTGCCGCCGGCTGCGACCCCGCCCGAGCGGGCTGTGGCCTCCCGGCTGCACATCGACGACAGCGACTCCGCCAGCGACATCATCGACGCCCTCTTCCTGGGCCGCTTCACCGTGGGGGAACAGCCGTACTCGCGCAGCCACACCGTGGACCGCATCAAGAAGGGGCACACCCTGCTGCCCCCGGGCGCGCATGTGCTGCGCGAGGCGCAGGACGACAACTCCGGCTCGGTGCTCGCCGAGGGGGACGGCTGGACGGTACGGGTCTCGCGTTGGAACCGGGGCGCCGAGGTCACGGTCACGGCGGTCACCGACGAGCTGGCCGAGCAGCGGCTGAAGCAGGCCGTGGACGGCGCGGAGGACGAGCCCGAACCCCAGGAGGACCAGGTCTCCATGGGGTTCTGGTACCACTCCCCCATGCGGGGCCCGCGCCGTACGTCGCGCACCATCAGCGCCGGCTCCTGGGCCGATGTGCGGCAGAACTACACCGCGCGGGTGGCCACCGCCATGGACGATCTGATGAAGGTCACCCCCGATGAGATCTCCGGGCGCCTCCTGCTGCTGCACGGCCCGCCCGGCACCGGCAAGACGTCGGCGCTGCGTACGCTGGCCCGCTCGTGGAGCCAGTGGTGCCAGGTCGACTGCGTCCTCGACCCCGAGCATCTGTTCAACAACATCGGCTATCTGATGGACATCGCCATCGGCGCGGACGACTCCGACCCGGAGTCCGGCCGCTGGCGGCTGCTGCTCCTGGAGGACTGCGACGAACTGATCCGCGGCGAGGCCAAGTACGCGGCGGGCCAGGCGCTCTCCCGGCTGCTGAACCTCACGGACGGGCTGCTCGGCCAGGGCCGTAACGTGCTGGTGGGAGTCACCACGAACGAGGACCTGGAGCGGCTGCACCCGGCCGTGGTCCGGCCCGGGCGCTGTCTGGCCCGGATCGAGGTGGGCTCGCTCAGCCGCGCCGAGGCCGTCTCCTGGCTCGGCACCGAGGAGGGCATCGGCCGCGACGGCGCCACCCTGGCGGAGCTCTACGCGCTGAAGAAGGGCAAGCGTCCCGCCGACGTCCCCCACCAGGAGAGGGAGAGTTCGGGCCTGTATCTGTGACAGTGCTGTATCTGTGACGGTCCGGCGGGGTCCGGCCGGTGCCGGTGACCGGTAGGCCCCGTTCCGGACAACCATCGACCGCGCTCGCGGGTCTCTTCCCACAACAGCCCGTTCAGGGGGAGGACCCGCCCATGCGCTCTCGCTCCATCGTCGGCACGGCCACCGCCACCGCCGCCGTGACCGTCGCCCTGCTCACTGCCGCGACAGCCACCGCCACCGCGGCCCCAGTTGCGCCCAGGACCACGGCGCCCGGCTTCCTGACCGCCGACGACCTGCCCCCGCACCCCACCTCACCGTGGCACGAGGGGCCGGTCAGCAAGGGCCTGCCGGATCCGGAGCCCTTCTGCATGGCCGGTGCGATCCCCGCCCAGGCCGGGACCTACCACCGGATCTTCAGCACCGAATACGACACCCACGCTTCCCAGGTCAGCGTCCGGGCCGCGTCCGCCAAGGCGGCCGGGAAGCTGGCGGCCAAGCTCGAGAAGCGCGCGGCGAACTGCGCAGCCGACTGGCTGCGCAAAAACCCGGGCAGCTCGGCGTCCTGGGACGACTACGGCACCGTCGACGCGGGCGACAGCGCCCACATCTACGGCGTGCACACCGCGCCCCCCGAGTCGGAGCACGGCGTGAATCTGTTCGCGGTGGTCCGCAAGGGCGCCAAGGTCAGCGTGGTCCGGTGGGCTCAGATGGGCACGCTGGAGGACGCCCCGGTGGCGTCGTTCCGCACCACGACCACCATGGCGGCGGCCCGCCTCTGACGCCGACCCGCCTGCCGGCCCGGGCCGCTTCGCTGAGCGCCCCGCCTGCCGGATCGGGGGAGCGCGGATCGGGGGGAGCGCGGTTCGGGGATCGCTACGCGCCGTACTGCGCGCGTAGCGCATCCCGGGCGGCGGCCAGCGCCGCGTCCTGGTCCGCGCCCAGTCGCCGTGCGCGGGCCGCGAAGGTCTGTGCGGCTTCGGCCAGTTCCCGCTCGGTGACACCGCCCGTGGCGGCGATGAAGGTCCCGTTGCGGCCCCTGGTCTCGATGACTCCGTCGGTCTCCAGCGCGCGGTACGCCTTGGCGACCGTGTTCGCCGCGAGTCCCAGTTCCTCCGCGAGCCCCCGCACGGTCGGCAGCTTGTAGCCCGTGGGCAGGTCGCCGCCGCGGGCGAGCGCGGCGATGCGCGCCCGCACCTGCTCGTACGGCGCCTCGGGCGCGTCGGCGTCCAGGGTGATACGCAGGGCGTTCGATGGGTTCCGCGGCACGGGTCCTCCGGGGAGCGAGGGGCAACGGGCCGATTCTCCCCCACCATGCGAAAACCGGGAGCGGCGCGGCACGCCGCCGTCGTAGCCTCCGCGCCATGACGCTCACAGTCCGCGCCCTGCGCGCCGACGATCCGCGGGACGCCGAGGCAGTCGCCGCCGTCCGCCGGGCAACCGTCCCGTATCTCGTCTGCACCGCCGCGACGCTCGGCTGGGAGGTGGCGCACACTCCGGCCAGCCAGCGGCTGTGCTGGTTCGTCGCCGAACGGCCGGACGGCACGGTCGTCGGCTGCGCGGACGCCGGGCTGGTCGCGGGGAGCACCGAGCCGGGGCAGGGTTTTCTGCACACTGCGGTCCCGCCGGGAGCCACCGGACGGGGTGTGGGCTCCGCGCTGGTGGCCGCGGGTGAGGCGTATCTCATGGGGCTGGGGGCGCGGCGGGTGCACAGCTGGGTGGCCGACGACGACCGTGCCGGAGGCTTCGCCGAGCGCCGCGGATACGCCCGCTCCCGGCAGGCGCGCTTCCTCGGGCTCGAACTCCGCGGCGCGGCCCTGCCCCGGCTGCCCGATCCGCTGCCCGTGGGCGTCACACTGCGCCGGGTGGCCGAGTTCGCCGACGATCTGCGGCCGCTGTACGAGGCGGACACGGAGTGCGCGGCGGACGAGCCGGGCGATGTGAGCGTGGGCCGCACACCGTACGAGGAGTGGCTGCGGCACAACTGGCGGCGGCCCGACTGGGACGCGGAACTGAGCAGTGTGGCGCTGGTGGACGGCCAGGTCGCGGCGTACAGCGTCGCGCAGACGGACGGGGTGGACCGCTACTGGTCGGGGATGACGGGCACCCGGCGTGCCTTCCGGGGCCGGGGGCTGGCGCGGCTGGCGAAGCTGGCCGCGCTGCGCCGTGCCCGCGCGGCCGGATACGCCCACGCCTACACCGGCAACGACGCGGCCAACGCGCCCATGCTGGCCGTCAACCGGCGGCTGGGTTATGCGCAGGTCGGCACGGAGTGGCGCTGCGTCAAGGAGCTGTGAGGGGGCGCTGTTGGGCGGCCTTCCGGCTTCACAGCGTTTCCGGCTTCACAGATTTTCCGGCTTCACAGCGCCGAGCGGTCCCCGGTGTCCACCGCGGCAGTGGCATCCGCGGCCTGCTGTGCGGCGTCCCGTACCTGGTCGGCCGTGAGCGCGTATCCGGTTCCGGCGTCCGTGGTGGAGCGGGCGAAGATGACCCCGTACACCCGGCCGCCGGGCGTCAGCAGCGGGCCGCCGGAGTTGCCCGGCCGGACCTGGGAGCGTATGGCGTAGATGTCGCGGGTGGTCAGCGCGCCCCCGTAGATGTCCTGGCCGCGTGCCGGGGTGCGCGCTGCCACGGCCGCCGCCCGCAGGTCGAGGCCGCCGTTCTCCGGGTATCCGGCGACCACGCCCTGGTCGCCGCGGGTGGCGTCGCCGGCGAACTGGAGCGCGGGGGCGGTCAGGCCCGGTACGTTGAGGACCGCGATGTCCTTCTCGGCGTCGAAGAGGACGACCTGCGCGGCGTACGGACGTCCGACGCCGCCCACGCGGACGGTCGGCGCGTCGACACCGGCGACGACGTGCGCGTTGGTCATCACATGGCCGCGGGCGTAGACGAAGCCGCTGCCCTCCTGCCCCTGCTCACCGCCGTCCACGTCGGCGACGCCCTCGACCTTGACCGTGCTGCGCTGGGCCGCGGCCGTCGCCGCCTTGGTGACGGCGTCGCCCGACGGCTGGGGCACCGAGGCGCCCGGTTCCTGCTCGAACGGGTTGAAGACCGGGGGAAAGCCGGCGGTGGTGAGTGCGCCGGTGGCGCGGTTGAACCACGTCGCCGCGCTGCCGGGCATCCGCTCGTGCACGCCCTCCAGCAGGGAGGAGCCTCGTATGGCCTGGTTGAGCGCGGGTGAGGGCGAGGCCGCGAGCGCGCTGCCCGCCACCCACCCGACGACGAGCACCGCCACGATGTTGACGAGGGCGCCGCCCACTCCGTCCACCCAGCGTGCGGGGGTGCGGCTGAGCGCATGGCGTATCCGCCAGGCGAGCTGGGAGGCGAGGGCGTGCCCGGCGAGTGCGGGTGCCAGCACGGTGAGCAGCGCGAGCACGGTGGCGGTGGTCGTACCGCGCTCGGCGAGGTCGAGGACGAACGGCAGCAGCCAGACGCCGAGGATGGCGCCCCCGACGAAACCGGCCAGCGAGACGAGTCCCGCGACCAGCCCGCGGCGGAATCCGGATCCGGCGTAGGCGAGCGCGGCGAAGATCAGGAGCAGATCCAGCAGATTCACGGCCTCGCTCCCTCCCTTCGCTCTCGTTGCCCAGCGCTTGTCCGCTGCGCCCGTTTTGCCACTTTTGACCCCACCTGTCCGCTGTACGCGCGTACAGCCAGGCGGAGCGTTCAGGGAGAAAAACGCATAACCACAGCTAGCGGTTCCCCTGTGCGGGGTTCGCCCGGCGCCGTGGGCGCGGTCGTGCGTCCGGCGAGGCGGGTTTCCGGCCGAGTCTGTTCGGGCGCTTAGACCCGCCTTAAGTGAACCCTAAAGATCGCCGGACCAGGCGTCTCGGGGCGGTTTTCGGCCTTCGTCGTGGCTAACGTGCTGGTCGCCGGGGCGGGTTCGGCGCGGGCCGCAGGGGAGGCGGCAGTTGGACCCGGCCCGGACCGCCGGCGTGGTGCGAGTGCACGTCGACGCCGCTCGGGAGGCCGCCGTCGTACGTGGCCGCCCGCCACCCCCACATCCGTGACAAGGAGCCACTCACATGACCGTTCGCCGCCAGGCAGCCGGCCGCAAGGCCGCAGGGATCGTCGCACTGGGCTTCGCCCCGCTCGCGCTCACCGTGCTGACCGCCGGGCCCGCCGCCGCGCACGGTTCCATGGAGGACCCCGTCAGCCGGGTCTCCGCCTGCTTCGCCGAGGGGCCGGAGAGCCCGAAGTCGAAGGCCTGCAAGGCCGCGGTCGCCGCCAGCGGGGCGCAGGCGTTCTACGACTGGAACGAGGTCAACATCCCCGACGCGGCGGGCAAGCACCGGGAGATCATCCCGGACGGGAAGCTGTGCAGCGCGGGCCGCGACAAGTACAAGGGGCTGGACCTGCCCCGCGCGGACTGGCAGGCCACGGCGATGAAGCCGGGCAAGCACACCTTCCGGTACAAGGCCACGGCGCCGCACAAGGGCACCTTCGAGCTGTACGTCACCAAGGACGGCTACGACCCGGCCAAGCCGCTCAAGTGGTCCGACCTGGAGGCCGAGCCGTTCGCCAAGGTGACCAACCCGACGCTGAAGGACGGCAGTTACATCATCGACGGCACCGTGCCGAAGAAGTCGGGGCGCCATCTGATCTACAGCATCTGGCAGCGCTCGGACAGCCCCGAGGCGTTCTACACCTGCTCGGACGTGACCTTCGGCGGGAAGAGCGACCCCGCGCCCGAGAGTGCGCCCCCGGCCCCCGACGAGAAGCAGATCGAAGCGGGCATGGAAAAGTCGACCGTGGACCACGACGGCCACGGCGGCGACCACCACCCCGCCGGACACCAGGGGGCGCCGCACGACAAGCAGGCGCCCGAGCCCAGCGATGAGCCGGAGCCCAACGCGCCCGAGCCCAACGGCGGTTCGGACAAGACGAAGCTCGCCGAGACCGGCGGCAGCGACAACACCGCACCACTCGCCATCGGCGGCGCCGCCGTCCTCGCGGCGGGTGCCGGGGTGCTGTTCGCCACGGCCCGCCGCCGGGCCACCAAGTCCCGCGGCTGACCGGAGCCCGCCGCGGTCGGCGCCGCTTTCCCCGTCGCACAGGGGAAAGCGGCGCCGTACGCTCGATCCCCGTAGAGCGGCGGCCGCACGCTCGATCCCCGTACAGCGGCGGCCGTACGCTCGTTCCCCGTACAGCGGCGAAAGAGCGGAGTGCTCATGACGGCACCGGAAGCGGCGAGAGCCATGGTGGAGGTCACCAGTGAGGAGGAGCTGCGCGCCCTCGTCGGGGAGCCGGCCTCCCACGCGGTGAACAAGGCCCGCACCGCACTGCATCCACTGGACCGCGAATGGCTGGCCCATTCGCCGTTCTGCCTCGTCGCCACCTCGGCGGCCGACGGAAGCTGCGACGTCTCCCCCAAGGGCGACCCGCCCGGCTTCACCAAGGTCCTGGACGACCGTACGATCGCCATCCCCGACCGGCCGGGCAACAAGCGCATCGACGGGCTGCGCAACATCCTGTCCAACCCGCACGTCGGCCTGATCTTCTTCCTGCCGGGCCGGGGCGACACCCTGCGGATCAACGGCCGGGCGCGGATCGTGCGCGAGGCGCCGTTCTTCGACGACATGGTGGTGCGGCGCAACCGGCCCAAGCTGGCGCTGGTGGTGGAGATCGACGAGGTCTTCCACCACTGCTCCAAGGCGTTTCTTCGCTCCGGCACCTGGCAGCCGGAGACCTGGCGGCCGGACGCGCTGCCGAACCGCGCCCGGCTGGCCAAGACCCTCGACCGGACCGAGGACTCCCTGGAGTTCCTGGAGGAGTACTACGGCCCGCGGTACGCCGAGAAGATCTACACCGAAGGCTGAGCCCCGGGGCCGGGCCCCGGTGCGGGCCCTGCTCTCAGGAGAGGCAGGTCGTGGGGGTGGCGTTGGTCGGGTCGAGCGCGTTCGCCGTCTCGTGCCACGCCATCCGGTCGGCGAGCGCGATGGCCAGATGCTCGGAGATATTGACCGGGCACAGGTCCTGGAGCGTCACGTTCTTCACGTTCGGACCGTCGAGGAACTGCGTCTTGTAGGGCGTGACGACCTGGTCGTACTTGGTGGCGATCACGGTGTACTTGACGCCGGGCACCGTGTCGCCGCCCGCGTTGAGCTTCTTGAGGAACTCGGAGCCCTCTTTCTGCTGGAGCAGCGAGGGGCCGATCTCGTCGACCACATCACCGGCGGGCGGGAACTGGTCGACCAGCTTGGTCAGTCCGCTGAGGGTGGTGCCGTGGTTGCTGGGGGCGATACCGACGAGCGCGTTCACCTTCGGGGCGCCGCCGAGGAACTTGAGGTACTGGCGGGGCATCATGCCGCCCTGTGAGTGGCCGACGATGTCGACCTTGTCGGTGCCGGTGGCGGCAAGCACCTTGTCGACGTAGGCGTCCAGTTGCTTGGCGGAGTCCTCGATGGGGCCGAGCCCGTGGAAGAACGGCTTGCCCGGCAGCTGTCCGTAGTCCAGTGAGAACACGCAGTAGCCGCGCTTGACCAGGTAGGGCGCGAGCCCGACCCAGTTGTCCACGGAGTTGCCGAGGGTTCCGTGGACCAGGACGACGGGTCGGGGATGCGCGGCGGAGGGTTTGCAGGAGTAGTCGTTCCAGCCGCCGGCGGTTTGCGCCTCCTCCGCGGAGGCGGTGGCCGTGGCACCGGGCAGGGCCACGACGGCAACCGTCATGGCAGCGGCGGTGGCTGCCGCTCTGCGTATGCGCTTCGCTGACGACGCTGACAGCTTCGGCTTCATGTCCGGCTCCTCGCGCTGTGAGGGATGTGGGGGGGTGGGAGCGGAGCTGTTGAATCGCCGTCAACTTACGCGTGAGTAGGGTCACTGACCAGTAGTTGTACGGGGGAAATTCGGCGCGGACACCGGCCGGATTCCGCGCCCTGCGCACTTTCCCTGCTCCTCGCACAGCCGTGGAGTGGCACCACCGCTTGAAATTAATACCCCCTAGGGGTATACAGAACTCGTGCACTACCAATACCCCAGGCGGGTATGGCAGAGTGGGCACGCGAACTGTTGACCTGGAGGGACCATGTCCGCGACGCATCAGAGCACGGAAAGCACCACGGGCGCCGGAAGCCCGGCCGCCGGCACCGAGGTCGAGCTGGCGATCGGCGGTATGACCTGCGCCTCCTGCGCCGCCCGCGTCGAGAAGAAGCTCAACCGGATGGACGGCGTCACGGCCAGCGTCAACTACGCGACGGAAAAGGCCAAGGTCAGCATGGGCGAGGGCGTCCAGGTCGCCGATCTGATCGCCACCGTCGAGGCCACCGGCTACACGGCGGCCCCGCCCGAGCCGCCGCGGACGGAACCGGGGCCGGCAGCGGGCGGCGCCGACGCATCCGCCGACGCCTCCGCCGCAGCGGACGCCGAGCTGCGCCCCTTGCGGCAGCGGCTGATCGGCTCGGTGATCCTCGCCGTGCCGGTCATCGCGATGGCAATGGTGCCCGCCCTCCAGTTCGAGTACTGGCAGTGGCTCTCCCTCACCCTCGCCGCGCCCGTCGTCGTCTGGGGCGCCTGGCCCTTCCACCGCGCCGCGTGGACGAACGCGCGGCACGGCGCGGCCACCATGGACACCCTCATCTCGCTCGGCACCTCGGCCGCGATGCTGTGGTCACTGTGGGCGCTGTTCTTCGGTACGGCGGGGATGCCCGGGATGACGCACCCCTTCGAGCTGTCGATCGAACGGAGCGACGGCGCGGGCAACATCTATCTGGAAGCCGCCGCCGGCGTCACCGCCTTCATCCTCGCCGGGCGGTACTTCGAGGCCCGCTCCAAGCGCAAGGCGGGCGCGGCCCTCAGGGCGCTGCTGGAACTGGGCGCCAAGGAGGTGACCGTCCTGCGGGACGGCCGCGAGGTGCTGATCCGCACCGAGGAGCTGGCCGTCGGTGACCGCTTCGTCGTACGCCCCGGCGAGAAGATCGCCACCGACGGCACCGTGGTCGAGGGCAGCTCCGCCGTGGACGCCTCGATGCTCACCGGCGAGTCCGTGCCCGTCGAGGTCGCCGCCGGCGACAGCGTCACCGGCGCGACGCTCAACGCGGGCGGCCGACTGGTGGTCGAGGCCACCCGCGTCGGCTCCGACACCCAACTGGCGCGGATGGCCAAGCTGGTCGAGGACGCGCAGAACGGCAAGGCGGCGGCGCAGCGGCTCGCCGACCGGATCTCCGCGGTCTTCGTACCCGTGGTGATCGGCCTCGCCCTGGCCACCCTCGGCTTCTGGCTCGGCAACGGCGTGGGGCTGACCGCGGCCTTCACCGCCGCCGTCGCCGTACTGATCATCGCCTGCCCCTGCGCGCTGGGGCTGGCCACCCCGACCGCGCTGATGGTCGGCACCGGACGCGGCGCCCAGCTCGGCATCCTGATCAAGGGCCCGGAGGTGCTGGAGACGACCCGCAAGGCCGACACCGTCGTCCTGGACAAGACCGGCACCGTGACCACCGGCGCGATGACACTGCTGGCCACGCATGTGGCGGACGGGACCACCCAGGAGCAGGCCCTGCGGCTCGCGGGCGCCCTGGAGAACGCCTCCGAGCACCCCATCGCCCAGGCCGTGGCCAAGGGCGCCGAGCGGGAGTACGGCACGCTGCCCGTCCCCGAGGACTTCGCCAACGTCCCCGGGCTCGGCGTCCAGGGCGTCGTCGAGGGCCACGCGGTGCTGGTCGGTCGCGAAAAGCTGCTCTCCGACTGGGCATTGGAGCTGCCGGCCGGGCTGGCGGCCGCCAAGGAGGAGGCCGAGCGGGCAGGTCGTACGGCCATCGCGGTCGCCTGGGACGGCGAGGCCCGCGCCGTCCTGGAGGTCGCCGACGCGGTCAAGCCGAGCAGCGCCGAGGCCATCCGGCGGCTGCGCGAGCTGGGCCTGAGGCCGATGCTGCTCACCGGCGACAACCGGGCCGTCGCCGAGTCGGTGGCCGCCGAGGTCGGCATCCCCGCAGAGGACGTCATCGCCGAGGTCATGCCCGAGGACAAGGTCGGCGTCGTCAAGCGGCTCCAGGACGAGGGGCGTTCGGTCGCCATGGTCGGCGACGGCGTCAACGATGCGGCGGCGCTGGCCCAGGCCGATCTGGGCCTGGCGATGGGCACCGGCACCGACGCGGCGATCGAGGCCGGTGACCTCACCCTGGTACGGGGCGACCTACGGGTGGCGGCCGACGCCATCCGGCTCTCGCGGCGCACCCTCGGCACCATCAAGGGCAACCTCTTCTGGGCCTTCGCCTACAACGTCGCCGCGCTGCCGCTCGCCGCGGCGGGCCTGCTGAACCCGATGATCGCCGGTGCCGCGATGGCCTTCTCCTCGGTCTTCGTGGTGGGCAACAGCCTGCGGCTGCGGAGGTTCCGCGCGGCGGAGTGAGGGCTTCGGACGCCGGAGTGGAGGCCGTCACCGTCATGGGTGACGGCCTCTCGGCATGGGTTACGGCCCCGCGGCGTGGTGACGGCCTCACTTCATGGCTGACGGCCTCACGGCTCGAACGGCACCCGGACCCAGCGGCGGGGCGGCCCGGTCAAGGGCTCCGCGTCGCGCAGGCTCATGCCCGCCATGGCGCAGGCGTAGGCGAGCTCCGCCGCGCGGTAGGGGGCGTCTTCGCCGGTCTGCCAGAACCGGAAGCGGTAGAACTCCGGTGGGTCGCCCTCGAAGGGTGAGAGCCCGAGCTCCTCGTGCCGCACCATCCGGCCGTCCCGCGCGAGATCCCCGAAGGTGCCGCCCTTGGCGTTGAAGTAGAGCCCGTACGCCGTGGTGCCCGCCGAAACCCTCCTCAGGAATTCCGGAGTGGCGGGCAGACTGCAGATCGGCTGGATGACGACACAGCCGTCCTCGACACCGGTCACCCCGACCCAACGCCCGCTCTCCTCGTAGTCGTCCGGGTCGAAGCCGCCCGGGCCCGTGCCGTACGGGCCCGGCTCGCGGTCCAGGTCGAGCACCGGGCACTTGTCAGGGGAGGAGCCCAGTCGGCGGATCAACTCCTCCTCGTCGACGCCCGCGACGAAAGCGGCGCTGAACCCCTCCGTCTCGACCTCCCGGAAGAGGTCGATGAGCCGGTCGGCCTCCTCCTGCGCGGCGCGCTCCTCGGGGGTGAGCGGCACCGCCCCGGGCAGGTTCTCGAAGAGCGGGGCCAGGGAGGGCAGGGTGAGCGCCAGCCGCCCGGGCGTCCAGCCGTCGATACAGGGGCGCCATCCGTCGGCGCCCGCCTCCAGCAGCGCGGCGACGGTCTCCGCTTCGTTCTCGCAGACGGCCTGCCACAGCGGGGTCACACCCCACTCGTCCGCCGCGTCCGGGTCGGCGCCGCGCCGCACCAGTTCGAGAAGGACCTCGGCCGGGGCGCCGGCCTCCGCGGCCGCGTGCAGCGGAGTCTGTCCCTCCTCCGCCGCGTTCCCGCCCAGCGAGCAGGGGTCGGCCCCGCCGTCCAGCCCGGCCCGTACCAGGGCGATGTCGCTCCAGCCGCCGAGCGGCATGTCGTCCCAGTCGGACCGGGGGGCGTGGCGACGCGGGTCGGGCTCGGGCTCGGGCCGGGGCCGACCGCGCCGGGCAGCGTCGGTGAACCGCTCGTCGGGCACGGAGGCCAGGATGTCGGCGGGCCCGCTGGAGGCGAAGCCGAAGCTGGTGACCTCGTCCTCCTCCGGGTCCGGATCGGGCACGGTGGTGCCCAGCCCGGGCCAAATCTCCACCGCCTCGGAAGCCGCGGCGCGTATCTCCGCCGCGTCCAGCTCGGTCCTGGTCTCGGGCACGTCCTGGTCGGGCCACTCGATCACCAGCGTCAGCGGCCCCTCGGGGGGCAGCGCGGAGAGCAGGAGGTCCACCTCGGTCCGGAAACCGGCGCCGCTCCCGCCGTAGCTGGTCAGGGTGTACCGCCGCCGGCCGCTGCCCGCCGGAGGGCAGGGCCACGGGTCGCCGTCCAGCGTGGTCACCCGGATCCCACCGGCGAGCAGCAGCCCGACCCTGAGCCCGCCGGAGCGATCGCACTCCGGATCGAGGAAACCCCCGGTCTTCATACGGCGCAGAAAGGCGACCAGATGGAGCGTCACCGCGTCGGGCCACACGGAAAAGCCGGTGAGCATCACCCGGGCCTGCGGCCCCGCGCCGACCTGCGTACGGCGCGGCAGCACGGCGGGCAGAAACCAGTCCTCCGGCGGCCGGTCCACCAGCGACTCCGGTGTGGGCGGCCCCAGTTCGAGAACCAGGGGCCGTTGCTCCTCCGGCTCTTCGTCCGCTACGACGAGATCATCAAAGAAACCCATGCCCCGGATGCTGACACGCCCCACTGACACCGGAGTTGATCGAGCTCCGGTACTCCGCGCAGGCTCAGGCGGCCCGCGGCGGGTCCGAGCCGGCCGGGCGTACCGCGTATGGGCCGAAGCGGCGGCGGGCGCGGTCGGCCGCCGCCTCCGCGCGGCGGGCCTTGTCGTCGCGTACGTCGAACGACAGCTGCCGCGCGGCCAGTTCGGCGGCGATCAGCTCCTCGGCGCGCAGGGAGACACCGCGTACCCGGGCGCGCTGGAGGGCCAGTGCGTCGTGCAGGGCGTAGGCCACGGTGGCCAGTGCGGGGGTGTGGGCCGTGGGTTCGGAGAGGGTGCGGGTGCGGGTGGTGGCGGAGCGGTCGGCGTAGCGGACGGTGAGGGTGAGGGCCCGGGCCACCTGCCCCTCGGCGCGCAGCCCGAAGCCCAGTTCGTCGGCGAGGGTGAGCAGCGCGCCGCGGCGGCGTTCGGCATCGAGTTCGTCCCGCTCGAAGTGGTGCTCGGCGCTCACCGAGCGCGACGGTGCCGTAGGGGTGACGGGCGTGGGGTCGATACCCCGTGCCCGCTCGTGCAGCCGGCGGCCCGGCGCGGCGCCGAGGATGCGCTGGAGCGTGCCGAGCGGTGCGGCGGCGAGCCGGCCGACGCTGTCGAGTCCGTACGCGCACAGCGCCCGCGCCGTCGCCGGGCCGACCCCGTGCAGCGCGGCCACCGGTCTGCGGTCGAGGAACTCGGCGGCCTCCTCGGGGCGTACCTCGCGTACCTGTCCCGGCGCGCCCGCCTGGGCGGCCATCCGGGCGAGCAGCGGACTGTCCGCGACGCCGATGGTGCAGTCGACGCCGTACAGCGCGAGTGCGCGCAACCGTACGAGCCGCGCCAGTTCGGCGGCGTCCCGCTCGAAGTACCGCAGCGCGCCCCGGACATCGGCGAGCGCCGCGTCCGGCGGGAGGGCCTGGACGACGGGGGTGATGTCGGTGAGCAGGGCGAGCAGCGCGTCGTACCGTTCGGGCGCGAGGCCACCCGCGGGGTCACCGAAGTGCACGTAGAGCACATGCGGTTCGCCCGGTGCGTTCGCGGATCTGTCGTTCATCCCGCGCTCCCCGGGCTGGAGTGCCACATCTTGCGGAGTGCCTTGCTGGAGGCCGCCGTCTCGCCCGCGGGGCGGAGGTCGGCCCAGGGGTGCATCTCGTAGCCGGGGGCGACCTCGATGGTGCGGCCGGGTGCGGGTTCCCCGCCGTCCTCCGGGCGTTCCTCCCCCAGCCGCGCGGTGACCGCCTCCAGGCCGCCCGTACGGCGCAGTTCGACCAGTTCGGCCAGGTCCCAGGCCGCGGAGCCGACGACGGTGAGGCTGCGCGGGCCGCGCCGCTGGACCACGCCGCGCACCAGCAGCAGCCAGGAGTGGAAGACGGTATGGGCGCAGGCCGCGTGCGAGTCCTCGAAGAAAGCGAGGTCGGACAGCCCTGTGCCGTCGTCCAGGGTGGTGAAGATGACGCGCTTGCCCGAGGCGAGCGGCGGGGTCTGGGTGGCGGCCTTGGCGCCCGCGATCAGCACCGTCTCGCCGTGCCGTGCCGAGCGCAGGGAGCGGGCCGAGTGGGCGCCCAGCTCCCGCAGGAAAGCGACATGATCGGCCATCAGATGGCGGGAGGTGTCCATGCCGAGGACATCGAGTTCGGCACCGAGGCGTTCGCTGCTGTCCAGGTCGGGCAGTTGGACGGGCTCGGCCTGCTGCGTCGTACCCGCTGTGCTGCCCGATCCAGCGGACTCCCCCAGCGCGAGCTGCCCCTCGCGCGCGCCGGCCGCGCGCTGGGCGCGGTGCAGTTCGGAGATGTGCAGCAGCAGGTCACGGCGGTTGCCGCCGGGCGCGAAGGCGTCCAACGCGCCGACCTGGGCGAGACGTTCGGCCACCGGGCGGGAGGGGCGGGCCCGGCGCCAGAAGTCGCCGAGCGAGTCATAGGGCCGGCCGGCCTCGATACGGGCGGCGTCGGCCTCGCTGATGCCGTGCACCTCGGCGAGCGCGAGCCGCAGCCCCCACACCCCGGATTCGGACTCCAGTTCGATCCGATAGGAAACCGAGGACCGGTTCACATCCAGCGGCAGCACCGGTACCCCGCGCCGCCGTGCGTCCGCCAGCAGCAGCCGCTTGGGATACATGCCCGGGTCGTGCTCCAGGATCCCGGCGTAGAAAGCCGCGGGGCGGTGGGCCTTGAGCCATGCCGACTGGTAGGTCGGTACGGCGAACGCCACGGCGTGCGCCTTGCAGAAGCCGTACGAGCCGAAGGACTCCACGACCTCCCAGGCGTGGGCGATCACCCCGGCCGGGTATCCCCGCCGCGCTGCCGCGCGTTCGAACCAGAGCTTCGCGGCCGGACGCTGCTCGTCGTCCTTGAGGACCCGCCGCACCTCGTCGGCCCGGCCCCGGTCGCAGCCGGTCAGCCGGGAGAGGATGCGGATCACCTGTTCGTGGAAGATCGCCACTCCGTACGTCTCGGCCAGCGGCTCCTCCAGGTCGCGGTGCGGATGCCGGATGCGGCGCCGCCCGTGCCGGGCCTCGATGAAGGGGCGGACCATGTCGGCGCCGACCGGCCCAGGGCGGAAGAGGGAGATGTCGACGACCAGATCGTGGAAGGTCTCCGGCTGGAGCCGCCCGATCAGTTCTCGCTGACCCGGTGACTCGATCTGGAAGCAGCCCAGCGTCTCGGAGGCCCGGATCAGCTCGTAGGTGGGCCCGTCGCCCTCCGGAACGGCGTCCAGCTCGATCCGCTCCCCCGTCGCACGCTCGACCTCGGCAACCGCGTGCGCCATCGCCGACTGGAGCCGGACGCCCAGTACGTCCAGCTTGAGCAGCCCGAGATCCTCCACATCGTCCTTGTCGAACTGCGCCATCGCGAAGCCCTCACCGCTGGTGGGCACCACAGGCGTACGGGCACGCAGCGACGAGTCCGAGAGCAGCACCCCGCACGGGTGCATCGCCACCCCGCGCGGCAGCCCGTCCAGCGCCTCCACCAGCTCCCAGAACCGCTCCCCGTGCTCCGCGGGCGCCCCCTCCTGCCGCAGCTTCTCCAGCTCCGGCAGCTCGGCCAGCGCGGCGCGCGCGTCCCGCGCCCTGATGTGCGGGAACGCCTTGGCGAGCCGGTCGGTCTCGGCCGGGTCCAGCGCCAGGGCAGCGCCCACGTCGCGGATGGCGTGCCGTACCCGGTAGGTCTCGGGCATGGCGACGGTGGCCACCCGCTCCTCGCCGAAGCGTTCGAAGATGGCCCGGTAGACCTCCAGCCGCCGGGCCGACTCCACGTCGATGTCGATATCCGGCAGCTCGGCCCGGCGTGCCGAGAGGAACCGCTCCATCAGCAGCCCGTGCTCGACCGGGTCGGCGTGCGCGATGCCCAGCAGATGATTGACGAACGACCCGGCACCCGACCCGCGCGCGGCAACCCGGATCCCCATCTCCCGCACGTCCGCCACGATGCGCGCCACGGTCAGGAAGTACGAGGAGTAACCAAGCTCTTCGATGACAGCCAGCTCTTCGTCCAGCCGCCGCCAGCGTGCGGAGTCCTTGCCGTAACGGCGGGTGACCATCGCGGCGGCGCAGTGCGAGCGCAGGGCACGCGCCGCCGTACGACCGCCGGTCCCGGCCAGCCGCGGCTCGGGAAAGTGCACCCGCCCCAGCCCCAGGTCCTCCTCCGGATCGACCCGGCAGGCTTCCGCGGTCTCCTCGGTGAGGGCGAGCAGGCGGTGTGCGGTGCTGTGCCGGTACCCGGCGGCCTCGGCGATCCGCTCCGCCGCCTCGGCCATCTCCTTCGGCCCCTTCAGCCAGCGCTCGCCGTTGTCCAGGCCCTTGCGCGGGTCGACGGGTACGAGACGGCGTGCGGCGTCCAGCACATCGGCGACGCCCACCTCGCCGGCCGGGGCAGCCGGATCGGCGTAGCGCACGGCGTTGGTCAGTACGGGCTTCACCCCCTCCCGGGCCGCCAGCCCCAGCGCCCTGGCCGCCTCGCGCAGCGGCCCGGAGCCGGAGACGGCCAGCCGGAGCGCGTCCCCGTAGATCTCCCGCCACCTGGCGAGGAGGGCGGCGGCACGGTCGGGGCGCCCTGCCGCGAGAGCCCGGCCGACGTCGGAGTCGGCGCCCAGCAACACGGTCACGGCTTCGCCCCGCAGCGCCGCCCATGGGAGGAGGGGCTTGTCCTGGCCGCGCTGCCCTTCGGCGTGCGCCGCGGTGATCATCCGGCACAGTTCGGCCCAGCCGTGGGCGCCGTCACGGGCGAGGAAGACGACCCGCTGGGCCGACTCGTCGACAAAGCTTCCGCCTCGGACCGGGGTACGGCGCCGGCCCCCGGCCCGCGCGCCGTCCCGGTCCACCGGCTGTTCGACGGCGAGGTCGACCCCGTACACCGGGCGCACCCCCGCCCTGGTGCAGGCCTTCGTGAAGCGGACGGCGCCCGCGACGGTGTCGCGGTCGGTGAGGGCGACCGCTTCCATCCCTCTCTCGGCGGTGCGCTCCGCGAGGGTTTCGGGGTGGGAGGCGCCGTAGCGCATGGAGAACCCGGAGGCTACGTGCAGGTGTGTGAAGCCCGCCATCTGTGTCACCTCCCGCCTTCGTGCCCCCCTCTCTGTCCCGAGCCACCACAATAAACCAGCCATCGAACCTTTATTCGATTCGCCGGGGGCGGGTGGGCGAGGGCCGCGGGTGGGTGGGCTGCGGGTGGGTGGGGGTGGTGGTGGGTTGAGGGCCCCACCCCGGGGCCCCTCCTGTGTTGGGGGCGCTGCCCCCAAACCCCCGGTCCTCGCCGGACAGGCGTTGGGGCGGCTCCGCCCCCCAACTGCCCCCCGCTACGGGGGCTCCGCCCCCCTAGGAGCCCCCCCGAACCCATGCCCCCGTCTGGACAATCAGTCCCCCGCCCCCGCTCCAGGACTATTCGCTGCGGGTGGCGCCCATATCTGGGGTGGATAACAGCCCCCATTGCTCCAACCCCAGATATGGGCGCCACCCGCAGACAAAAGGCAGTAGCCCTGAAGCGGACGGCTCTTACGTCAATAGGTGGCGGTCTTGCGGAAGGGGGGGCCTAGGGGGCGAAGCCCACCTAGCGGGGGGCCGTTGGGGGGCGGAGCCCCCCGACACGACCCCTCGGCGGCAGCCGAAAAACAAAGGAGGCGTGCCCCCACAAGCAGCCATCCCGGCGGCAGGCGGGAGGAGCCGCCACAACGCGGCCCCTCACATGTGGGTGCCGCCGTCTATGCGGAGCTCGGTGCCAGTGATGAAGCCCCCATCATCGGAGGCCAACATCGCAATCGCCCCGGCCACGACCTCCGGACCAGCGAACCCCTCCCCAATCGCAGGCACCAACTTCGCGAAAAGCTCGAAATCGGCATCCTCCGGCAACCCCGGATTCCGGGTCATACCGGAGTCGATGGAACCCGGCGCCACACACACGGCCCGCAACCCCCGCTTGCTGTACTCGGCCGCGATGGCATGCGTAAAGGCCTGAATGCCCCCCTTCGTCGCGGCGTACGCCGCCATATAGGGATGCGCAAAACTCGCCGAGGTCGAACTGAAATTGACGACGACCCCCTGCCCGCCGGCCAGCAACGCGGGCAGCGCCTGCCGCGTCACCAGAAAGGTGCCGGTGAGATTGACGCCGATGATCCGGTTCCAGAACTCCAGGGTCATGCTCTCGGTGTGCCGCGAATCGAGCACACCCGCGGCGTTGACCAGCACATCCAGCCCACCGAGACGCTCGATCGCGGCGCCGACCCGCTCCCGTACGGAGCCCTCGTCGGCGATGTCGACGAGGGCGGTGCTCAGCCGCCCGTCCGTACCGGCCTCGGCGGCCAGTGAGCGGGTCTTCTCCAGCCCGGCCTCGGCGATGTCCGCCGCGGCGACGCTGCCGCCCTCCGCGAGTATCCGCAGCGCGGTGGCCTGGCCGATGCCGGAGCCCGCGCCGGTGACAAGGACCTTGCGGTCGGTGAAGCGGTTCATGACTGCTCCTCACAAGCTCGATTCCATGGCGAGCAGGACCTGCCCTGCAACCGTACGCCGTAATGGCACACAGTGCCGTAAAGGCTTATCGTGCAGCCCGGACAGCCCGGCGGCATACGCTTTCGTCCATGACCTCGCAGCCCTCCCCCCGTCCCGTCAGGCCCTCCCCCCGCCCCTCCCTCACCGAGCGCCGTAAGGCCGAGACCCAGCGGGAGATCGCGCGGCACGCCGCCGAGCTGTTCTCCGAGCACGGCGCGGCGGGCGTCACCGCGGAGGGCATCGCGCAGGCGGCGGGCGTCTCGCTGCGCACCTTCTACCGCTACTTCCGCACCAAGGAGGAGGCGGTCACCCCACTGCTGACCGGCGGGGTACGCCAGTGGCTGGCCGACCTGGCCGCCGCGCCCGCCGAGCTGTCCGTGGCGCAGGCGCTGGAGCACGCCGTCCGGGCGGCGCTCACTCCGGACGGGCCGTACGCGGATCTCCAGGCCGAGGCCCTGGAGAGCACCCGCGGCCTGCTGCGTGCCGTCCCCGGCGACCCGGCGCTGCGCTCGGTGTGGCTGCGGGTGCACGCGGAGACGGAGGAGGCGCTGGTGCCCGTACTGACCCGGCTCGCGCGCGAGGGCACCGATCCGCTGGAGCTGCGGCTGACGGCCGCCGCGGCCAACGCCGCGATGCGGATCGCGATGGAGACCTGGGCGACCACAGAGGCGGAGCCCGACGATCCGGAGCAGGGTCCCGCCGCACTCGCCGTACGCTGTCTGCGGGGGCTGACCGAGGGACTGCGCACCCCCCGCGCACAGGCCTCCGCACGTCAGCCCGCTCCCGGTGCCGGGCTGTGACCGAAATCAAAGTACTGGCACCCCGTACCCGGCACCGTGCAGGGTAGGGGCACGCACGACACCAGCGCGGCGAAAGGCGCAAGCCTCGCAAAGCCGCGCGCTCAGCGAAAGGCAGAAGGAGCCCCATGAAGGTCGGGATTGTCGGAGCCACCGGTCAGGTCGGCACAGTGATGCGCGAGATTCTGGCCGAGCGTGATTTCCCGGTCGACGAGCTGCGCCTGTTCGCCTCCGCGCGCTCCGCGGGCCGGACGCTGCCCTGGAAGGACGGCGAGGTGACCGTCGAGGACGCGGCCGCCGCCGACTACACCGGGCTGGACATCGTCCTGTTCTCCGCGGGCGGCGCCACCTCGAAGGCGATCGCCGAGAAGGTCGCGGCGCAGGGGCCGGTCGTCATCGACAACTCCTCGGCCTGGCGGATGGACCCCGAGGTACCGCTGGTCGTCTCCGAGGTGAACCCGGAAGCGGCCAAGCGCCGCCCCAAGGGCATCATCGCCAACCCGAACTGCACCACCATGGCCGCGATGCCGGTGCTGCGCCCGCTGCACGCGGAGGCGGAGCTGACCGCGCTGGTCGTCGCCACCTACCAGGCGGTGTCCGGCAGCGGTCTGGCGGGCGTCGCCGAGCTGGAGACCCAGGCCCGTAAGGCGGTGGAGAACGACGCCGCTCGGCTGACCTTCGACGGCGAGGCGGTGGACTTCCCGGAGCCGGACAAGTTCAAGCGACCCATTGCCTTCAACGTGCTGCCGCTGGCCGGTTCGATCGTCGACGACGGCCTGGCCGAGACGGACGAGGAGCAGAAGCTCCGCAACGAGAGCCGCAAGATCCTGGACATCCCCGGGCTGAAGGTCTCCGGCACCTGTGTGCGCGTCCCCGTCTTCACCGGCCACTCGCTCCAGGTCAACGCCCGCTTCGCGGGCCCGCTCAGCCCGGAGCGCGCCGCCGAACTGCTCGCCGACGCGCCGGGCGTGGAGCTGTCGCCGATCCCCACCCCGCTCCAGGCGGCGGGCAGGGACGTCAGCTATGTGGGCCGTATCCGCGCCGACGAGACGGTGGAGCACGGTCTGTCGCTCTTCCTGTCCAACGACAACCTGCGCAAGGGCGCCGCGCTCAACGCCGTTCAGATCGCCGAGCTGGTCGCGGCCGAGCTGAGCTGACACTCCATAAGCGGCACTACTCCGTAAGCGGCACTGAAGCGGCACGAAGGCCGCACAGCACCACGGAACCCCCCGGACCGAGTCCGGGGGGTTCCGCTGTGGGGGGGTTGGAGCCCCTCCGCGTAAGGGGCTCACCAGGATCCCGCGTGGTGGCCGGGTACTGCGATCGGCCGGTGGGGGGTCAGGGTCAGCCGATCTTGGCGCCCAGCGCGTCGAGCGCGGCGGGCACCGGCTGGAAGTAGGTCTCGCCGCCGGAGGAGCAGTCACCGCTGCCGCCGGAGGTCAGACCCAGCGCCTTGTCGCCCGCGAAGAGCGAACCGCCGCTGTCACCGGGCTCGGCGCACACGTCGGTCTGGATCAGCCCGTCGACGGTGCCCTCCGGGTAGGAGACCGAGGCGTCCAGCGCCTTGACCGTGCCGTCGTGCACCTTGGTGGTGCTGCCGCTACGGGTGACCTTCTGGCCGACTTCAGCTTCGCCGGGGCCGGAGATGGCCTGCTTGCCGCCGTCGTAGAGGTTGACCTCGCTCGGGTGCTCGGTCTCGCCGGTGTAGGTGGCGATGCCGTAGTCGGCGCCCGGGAACTTGCCGTCGCCGCTCTCGGCGATCGGCTCGCCGCCCTGCTTGTCGGACCAGGAGGAGATCGCGGTGGTGCAGTGGCCCGCGGTCAGGAAGCCGGGCTTGCCGTCCTTGGTGGTGACGTTGAAGCCGAGCGAACAGCGGCTCCCGTCACCCCAGATGGCGTCGCCACCGGCGATCTTGGTGGTGTACTTGCCGTTGGTGCGCTTCAGTTCGACCTTGCTGCCATGGGCCTTGAGCTGCTTCTTCAGCTTGTCGAGCTTGGCGCCCTTGACCGTGCTGTCGGCGGTGACGACAACCTTGTTGCTCTTCACGTCGACGGCGCGGGCCGTGCCCGTGACGTCGTTCTCGGTGAGGGCGTCCTTGGCGGAGCTGAGCTGGGAGAGCGTGTGCTCGACGACCCGAGCCTTGGCGCCCGCCGCCTCGACCTTCTCCTTGGCCGCGTCGTCGGTGACGTTGACGACCAGTTTCTTGGCCTTGGCGTCGTAGTAGGAGCCCGCGTCACCCTTGATGTCCGAGGTGAGCTTGGAAGCGAGCTTGGCCGCCGAGGTTGCCGAGAGGGTCTTGGCCGTGGGTGCTTCGGGGGCGGCGTTGGCGGTGGTGACAGTGAGGGCGCCGGCCGCGAGGGCCACGGCTCCCGCACCGGCCACCAGCATCCGCCGCTTGGGTACGCGTCGGTGGTTGGACAACGTGATACCTCCAGTGGGGGGTTGGGCCCGCCCGAGGTGTGGGCGGTCCCGGAGGATGTACGGACACGAGCCTCTTACCCAAGAGGAAGTCGCGTCCATGCCAACTTGTGCGCCGAGTATTGCGATCCACCGATGGCCGCACAAGGCTCAGATCGCGTCAGCCGACCGGAAGTTCGGTCTGCCTGTCAAGGTGCCGAACGTCCCTTCCTGTCCCTGACGTCCGGTAGAACGAACACGCGGGGCGACGCGGCGTGTTCGCGATGTAAGGAGTGGACCTGTCCGGTATTCATCCCCCAACAGCCGGATTCCGGCAACGAATCGGAGCACCTCACAGCCCCCTGCGCCCGCTCGTACGGCGCGTTCGTACGTGCGCGCACGAACACACCCGCGCACTCACGCACAAAGCCGCGCTCGCCACCCGCAAGCGCCTGTACACGGGATCGCCCGCGCACGAGGCCCGCACACGGAAGTGCCCGTACACACACCCAGGGCGCGTGTACGGGCACAAGGCCGCGCTGTATCAGTGCAGGTGCTGGTGGAACCGACGTGCCCGGAGGCTGTACGTCAGTAGATGCTCACGCCGTACGCGCTGAGCGCTTCGGGCACCGGCTGGAAGAACGTCGTCCCGCCGCTGCTGCAGTTGCCGCTGCCGCCGGAGGTCAGACCGAGCGCGGTGCTGCCCCGGTAGAGGGGGCCGCCGCTGTCGCCGGGCTCGGCACACACGGTGGTGCGGATGAGGCCGGAGACGATGTCGCCGCCACCGTAGTTGACGGTCGCGTTGAGCCCGGTCACCTGACCGCTGTGGGTGCCGGTGGTGCTGCCGCGCCGGGTCACCGACTGGCCGACGGACGCGTTGCCCGCGCCGGTGATGTCGACGCTGCCCACGGTGCCGGGGTGCGGGACGGAGGAGTTGCTGTAGCGCACGAGCCCGTAGTCGTTGCCGGGGAAGCTGGATCCGGCGGTGGGGCCGATGAGGGTGGTGCGGCTGGAGTTGGTGTACCAGTTGCCGCCGAGGTCGGTGCAGTGTCCCGCGGTCAGCAGGTAGTAGGTGCTTCCGCTGCGGACGTTGAAGCCGGCCGAACAGCGGCCGCCACCGGTGTAGATGGCGTCGCCGCCCGAGAGGAACTTCTTGAACGTGCCTTTGACGCGCTCGATCTCCACCGCGCCCGCGTTGTTGCCCGCGGCGCGCTGGATCTTGGCGATCTCTCCACGTGAGACCCGGCTGTCGACCGCGACGACGAGCTTGTTGCTCTCCTTGTCGACGTGCCACGCCGTGCCCGCCACATCTGCGGCCCGCACGGCGTCACTTGCCGAGCTGAGCTGACTCGCGGTGTAGGTGTGGGGGGACGGAGCTTCTGCGGAGGCCGTGGCCGGTGCGATGAGTGCGCCTGCCGCTGCCATGCCCGACGCGGCGGCGATCAGCCGGTTGCGTCTGCGGCGTGCCATGCTGTCGATGGCTTTTGTGCGTTTGATCCTCACTTTTCCTCCCGTTCAGGGAAAACCAAGCGTGCTCCTGACAAACGCTGAATGGAGTATTCGCAGTGGTTTTCCGGACCCGCAAGGGCGTCTTTCGGACTCCTTGAGTCCAGTTCGCGTGCGGCGCACGCCGTTTGACGCCGGGCGGAGTGGGGAGGAGACGGGCCTGGCCAATCCCTGGCCGGCCCCTGGGTCAACCTGGGAGCACGGCGGGGCGGTCGCTCACTCGGATGTCACCGGCGACCATCCGTCCGGGGGCGGAACGGGACAATGGGGAGCATCCTGCACGCCGTCACCAGCCGTGCAACGCAACCGACCTGACCGAGCGCCACCCTTTTGTGCACCAGAACCGTCACGAATGCCGTGCTGGACGGGTAACCGCTTGGCGCATCATCAGCATCATGGACGACCATAGGGGTTGCGGACCCGCGGCGGAGCGCTGAGAACGGTGGGACACCGCGCAGAGGAGAGGAGGCGTCCATGGGATCGGTGCGCAAGGCGAGTGCCTGGCTGGGCCTCGTCGACGACAGCGAGATGCGGTACTACGACTATGCCGACGGAACGGACGGCCCCGCCGACGGTCCGGAGCCCGGGGACGCCGCACGCGAGCCGTGGGTCACCGACCCCAGAGTCCGCGTCACGGCCGAGACGGCGCAGGACCAGGGCACCAAGATCGCAACGGTCAGCCCGGACTGCTTCCGTGACGCCCGCGGTATCGGCGAACTCTTCCGGGACGGGGTCCCGGTGATCGTGAACCTCACCGCCATGGAATCCGCGGACGCCAAGCGGGTCGTCGACTTCGCGGCGGGGCTGACCTTCGGTCTGCGCGGCTCCATCGAGCGGGTCGCCAACCGCGTCTTCCTGCTGACGCCGCCCGACTACAGCGTCGTCACGAACGAGGACCGCCGCGACCCCGGCGGCTTCTTCAACCAGAGCTGACCGCCGGAGGGGCCACCACGTGGCCCCTCCGGTGCGTCGGCCATCCCCGGGAGGCGGCTATCCCCGGAAGGCGTCCACCCCGGTCAACGCCTTGCCCAGCACCAACTGGTGCATCTCCACGGTCCCCTCGTAGGTGAGCACCGACTCCAGGTTCGTGCTGTGCCGCATCACGGGATACTCCAACGAGATCCCGTTCGCCCCCAGTACGGTCCGCGCGGTGCGGCAGATCTCGATGGCTTCCCGTGTGTTGTTGAGCTTGCCGAAGCTGATCTGCTCCGGCCGCAGCCGCCCCGCGTCCATCCGCCGTCCCAAGTGGTGTGCGAGCAGCACCCCCTTGTGCAGCTCGACCGCCATATCGGCCAGCTTCGCCTGGGTGAGCTGGAAGGCCGCCAGCGGCTTGCCGAACTGCTCCCGCTCGGTGGCGTAGGACAGCGCGGTCTCGAAGCAGGTGCGCGCGGCGCCCATGGAGCCCCACACGATCCCGTACCTGGCATGGCTCAGACAGCTCAGCGGGCCACGCAGCCCCTGCGCGCCGGGCAGTACGGCGTCCGCCGGCAACCGCACCTCGTCGAGTACGAGTTCGCTGGTGACCGAGGCGCGCAGCGACCACTTGTGCTTGATCTCGGGCGCCGAGAAGCCCGGCGTGTCGGTCGGTACGACAAACCCGCGAACGCCCTCGTCGGTACGGGCCCAGACCACGGCGACCCCGGCCACCGAACCGTTGGTGATCCACATCTTGCGGCCGGTGAGCACCCAGTCCGTGCCGTCGCGCTTGGCGTAGGTGCGCATACCGCCCGGGTCGGAGCCGTGGTCGGGCTCGGTCAGCCCGAAGCAGCCGATCACCTCGCCCGTGGCCATGGACGGCAGCCAGCGCTGCTTGTGTTCCTCGCTGCCGAACCGGTGGATGGCGTACATCGCCAGCGACCCCTGTACGGAGACCAGGGAGCGGATACCGGAGTCGGCGGCCTCCAGCTCCAGACAGGCGAGGCCGTACTGCACCGCACTGGCGCCCGCGCAGCCGTAGCCGGTCAGCGACATCCCGAGGGCACCGAGGGAGCCCAGTTCGCGGGCCAGGTCCCGGATACCGGGCAGCTCGCCGCGCTCGTACCAATCGGCGACGTACGGCAGGACGCGGTCGGCCGCCCAGGAGCGCACGGTGTCGCGCACGGCGCGGTCCTCGTCGTCGAGCAGATCGTCGAGTCCCAGCGGGTCGTGCGCGTCGAACGCGGGCAGCGAGCTCATGGGCGGCGCCTTTCGGTGGACAGCTCACGCGAGGTGGAACGCTCACGCGAAGCGGAACGATCACGGCTACCCAGCTGACGCTACGGCTGGGTAACGCCCTGCGACAAGGGGTGCCCGGAGCGTCCCTGCTCTCCCTCGGCCGTGCTGCCGGCGCTGTCCATCCTGCGGGGCAGCCGCAGCGCCGCCAGCGCGCCGAGCAGCAGCAGGCAGGCGCTGACCAGCAACGTCACATGCAGCCCCGTGACGAACGAGGAGCGGGCCGCGGACCGCAGCGCCTCACCGTGGGCGCCGCCGAGCTGACCGGCGACCTCATACGCCTCGCCCAGCGAATGGCCGGCGTCCGCGCCGGTGTCGCCGGGCAGTCCGAGGCGCTGGGCGGCGGCGCGTACGCCCGGGCCGTACGCGGCGTTCATCACGCTGCCCAGCAAGGCGATGCCGATCCCGGCGCCGAGCTGGTAGGCGGTCTCGCCAACGGCGGCCGCGCCGCCGGACTGGCCGGGCGGGGCCTCGCTCAGCATGGACTCGTAACAGCCGAACAGGGTCGTCTCCAGACCGAAGCCCAGCAGCACGAAGCCGCCGATCAGCAGCCCTGGCCGGTCGTGCTGGCCCACACCGGTCAGACACAGCACGGCCAGCGCCGTGACCACGAAGCCGAGCGCGACCATGACACGCGGCCCCAGCAGCGCCAGCAGCCTGGAGCCGATGAGCCCGGCGGCAATCGCGGCGACGGACAGCGGCAGCAGCCGCAGCCCGGTCTCCAGCGGGGAGAGCCCGAGGACGAGCTGGAGGTACTGGGCCGCGATCAGCGCGAGCCCGACCAGGGCCAGCACCGTCAGCACGATGCAGCCGACCGACGTGCCGAAAGCGGCGCGGGTGAGGGTGCCGAAGTCGATCAGCGGGTGGGGGCGCCGCTGCTGGCGGCGTACGAACAGTGTGATCAGTACGGCACCGGCCAGCAGCGGCAGCCAGCACAGCGGCGAGAGCAGTTCGCCGCCGCCGGCCTTCTTGACGCCGAGTATCACCCCGAAGAGGCCGAAGGCGGCCATCATGGCGCCCAGTACGTCCCACGGGCCGTCGCTGCCCTTGGCGGACTCGGGCAGCAGCCACCGCCCCACCGGGAGGCTGGCGGCCATCAGCGGGATGTTGATCAGGAAGACCGAGCCCCACCAGAAGTGCTCCAGCAGCGCCCCGCCCACCAGCGGCCCGACAGCCGCGCCCACCGCGGCGACGGCGCTCCAGATACCGACGGCCAGCGCACGCTCCCGGCGGTCGGGAAAGACCTCCCGGAGTATCGAGAGCGTCGCCGGCATGATCATGGCGCCGCCGACCCCGAGCAGCCCCCGCGCGGCGATCAGTACGGCCGGGGTGTGCGCGTACGCGGCGACGGCGGAGGCCGCGGCGAACAGCGCGTAGCCGAACAGCAGCACCCGGCGGGTGCCGATCCGGTCGCCGAGCGTGCCGAAGAGGATCAGCAGCGAGGCGCACACCAGCGGATAGGTGTCCACGATCCACAGCAGCTCGATCGAGCCGGGCCGCAGATCCTCGGAGACGGCGGGCACGGCGACGTGCAGCACGGTGGCGTCGACGGCCACCAGGAGCAGGCTCGTGCACAGCACGACGAGCACGATCCACCGGTTCACATCGCCCGGCCGCCGCACTCCCGCTCCGCCTTCGGGGACGTCCGCCGCCTGCCGCGATATGGCCGTGGTCGTCCCGGACATGTACGCACCTCCTGTTGCTCTCGCACCCGCGGGGCGGACCGTGGGGGTGGGGGACGGCTGCCCGGGTCGCGGCGACCTGCCCGCGCGCGGCCCGATCGGCGTCGACGTCCGGCCCCGGTGAAGAGGGGCGAGTGCCGGTCAGCGTACGCGAACCGGCGCGGGCGTCCAGCGCTCCCCCATTCAACGGGTGGATCGTCGCCCGTGCATCTGCCCGAGGCACCGCCAACTATGACCGCGATTTTCCAGCGGTTTCCTGGCACAGGCCGTAGCGTCGCGGGTTTCCGGCCCGCTGCCCGCCGCGTCGGGCCGGTGGCCAATAATCGTCCGAATGACTGACCTCGCCGATCCCGGCAAGCCCCAGCCGCGGACCGCCACCGCGCATGCCCGTACGCGAGCCTGGCGGCGGCCCGCCGCCGCGCTGCTGGCGTACGCGGGCGTGCGCGCGCTGGGTCTGGTCGTGCTGGCGGTCTGGAGCGCGGCGCGGGACACGAGCGCGCACAAACTGCTCACGGCCCGCTGGGACTCGCTGTGGTACCTCAGGGTCGCCGACGGCTGGTACGGCTACCAGGTACGGCTGCCGGACGGCGGGGTCCACTCGGATCTGGCGTTCTTCCCGCTGCTGCCGGCGCTGGAGCGCGGGCTGGCCGAGCTCTCGCCGCTGACGGCGCCGGACGCCGGACTGGCGGTGAGCTGGCTCTCCTCGCTGGCGGCGGCCTGGGCGCTGTATCTGACCGGCGCACGGCTGCACGGGCATCGCGCGGGGCTGTGTCTGGCGGTGCTGTGGGCGGCGGTGCCGGTCGGTGTGGTGCAGTCGATGGCCTACAGCGAGTCGCTGTTCACGGCGCTTGCCGCGTGGGCCCTGTGGTCGGTGCTGACCGGTCGCTGGGTGTGGGCCGGAACGCTGGCGGCGCTGGCGGGGCTGACCCGGCCTGTGGGGGCCGCGGTGGTCGCCGCGGTGTGGATCGCGGCACTGCTGGAGCTGCGGCGGGAGCGCCGGGGGCCCGGCGCGCGGATGGCGCTGGGGCTGCTGCTGGCACCGGCAGGCTGGCTCGGGTACGTCGTGTGGGTGGGATTCCGCACCGGAAGCGTCACGGGGTATCTGGACATCCAGGGCCAGTGGGGCAACGGCTTCGACGGCGGCTGGGCGTTCGCCGGGTTCATCTGGGAGAACCTGACGGGCACCGTCGTCGGCGGCCTCGGACTGCTCGCGGGCGTCGCCCTGGTGATCTGGCTGTACGTGCTGTGCGTACGGCAGCGGCAGCCCGCCGCGCTGCTGGTGTACGCGGGCGTCGTGGTGGCCCTCGCGCTGTGCGCCAAGGGGTACTTCGGCTCCAAACCGCGGCTGCTGCTGCCCGCCTATCCGCTGCTGCTCCCCGCGGCGGCCGGGCTGGCCCGGTGGAGTACGGCACGTACGACGGCGACGCTGTGCGCGCTGGCGGCGGCGTCGGCCTGTTACGGGGCGTGGTGGCTCAACGGCACGGGCCCGCCGTGAGATCCGGCGCACGGCGGGCGTACGCGGGTGCACGGGTGCACGGTGCGCGGGGAAAACCGGTCGCGCGACCGGGGAATGGCGGAAATTCGCGCCAACCCACCTGTGACCGAAGTCGCTTCACGGTCCCGTCCGGACAATCAATCGGCCCCGGAATCGTGGGAGATAAACAGAACCTAAGCTTGCGCGGGGCGCTTTTGCACATCACATCGCCATCACAAACGGGCCGCCATCGCCGAACCGGCTCTTCACGCCCGGTAATCTCGATTAGGTGCGTACCGACCGAATCTTCTCCCGGCTGGAGCAGGAGCCTCATCGCCCCCGCGGGCCCTTCCCGCGGATGAGCCCTGTCCGGCTGGGCCTGTTCAGTGCCACGGTCGCCTTCTATCTGGCGATCGTGGTCGCCGTGCTGGGCACGACGTGGCTGGTGCAGCTCGACTGGCAGGTCATGCTCTTCCGCCCGTACAAGCAGTGGCCCGCCATCCACGGCTTCCTGGACGCCTTCGTGGTGCTGGGCCAGCGTGGCCCCACGGCGGTGCTGGTCGCGGCCTGGCTGGGCTGGCGCTCCTGGCGGCAGCGCACGCTGCGGCCGCTGTTGGCGCTGGGACTCGCGCTACTGCTGCTCAATGTGTCGGTCGGCGCCGTCAAGATCGGCCTGGGCCGTCTGGGGCCGCACTACGCGACGGAGGTCGGCTCGGCCGAACTGTGGGCAGGCGGCGATATATTCCCCTCGGGTCACACCGCCAACGCCGTGGTGACCTGGGGCATCCTCGCCTATCTGGCCACCACGCCGCGGGCCCGCCGCTGGCTGTCCGTCGTCGCCGCCGTCTTCGCGCTCGGTGTGGGCGCGACCACCGTCTACCTCGGTACGCACTGGGTGAGCGACGTCCTTCTCGGCTGGGCCGCCGGGCTGCTGATCCTTCTCGGGCTCCCGTGGTGCGAGCCGGCGATCGCACGGGTGGAGGCCCTCGTCTTCGCGCTGCGTGAACGGTTCAGCACGGCGGGCTCGTCGCTGGCGCCCTGCCCCAGCCCCGCCGCCCCGCCCGCCGGGCAGCCGGTCTCCGCGCGGCAGCCACTGGTCGGCGCGCGGGTGCCGGCGCAGGACTCCGGGGGCGGGACGCGTACGGCGCTGCCGCGTACGGCCGACGAGGCACGCGCCCCGGCCTCCTCGCGCTACTGACGCGCGACGGACTCGCACCGCTGACGGCGCCGTCGACGGCCGTCAGCCGGGCCAGCAGCGCACCACCTGGCCGTCCTTGACCGCCAGGTTCAGCCGCCCCGTGACGTACTCCATGGTGATGATCGCGTCCGGATCCAGTTGACGCACACTGGTCCAGCCGCGTTCCCGGGCACGCCGCTCGGCCTCCTGTGCGGCGAGGCCCACATAGCTGTCGGGGTCGTCGTCGGGGGGTCGCGGTACTGCGGATTCCGGTGCCATGGGGCCCACCGTATGCGGACGGCCGCAACAGCCGGAAGTCCCGCCTTCGCTGCGGCGGCGTCACGCTTGCGTCACAACGCTCGGTGCACGCTCCCCCGTTGCCCGCTTCACTCGTACGTGGCTTCCGCACCCCGCCCCGCACGCAATTGAAAAGAATTCCGCATTCCGCTGCCACCGCCGGAATCAACGGCGTTGACGACTGTCTTATGAATTCCGGAACTGCGCGGGAAGAACACCTTAATTCTTTCCGAAGAGTTCTCTCCGGAGAGTGCATTACAGCCCCTCCGGCTCCCGTGCCGCCGGGGGCAGCGAGCGGCCCAGCCGGTCCCGCAGCACACCGACCCACTCGGTCAGCTCCGCCGGTTCGCGTACCTCGAAGTCGAAGCCCAGCATGAGCACATGGACCAGCACCGCGTCCAACGAGACGGCGCCGGTGCGCAGCAGGCAGCTGTGCTCGTCCAGCGGCTCCAGCGTCCCGGCCGACATCGATATCCGCTCCGCCGCCTGCTCCATCGGCGCGTGCAGCAGAAACGTGGCCCGAGCAGGATAGACGCGTGTGGACACGCCCTCCGACACCCATGCGGCCAGATCCTCGGCCGGCGGCGTACGGGGCTCGAAGCGGGGACCGTGCGGCGGGGTGAGCGTGATGCGGTCGGCCCGGAAAGTGCGCCAGTCGTCGCGGTCGGTGTCCCAGCCGACCAGATACCAGCGGCGGTGGGTGGTCACCAGCCGGTGCGGCTCCACGATACGGCGGGAGGGGGAGCCGTCGTTCTTCTCGTACCGGAAGCGCAGCCGTTCGTGGTCGCGGCAGGCGTGGGCGAGCTCGGCCAGCGTGCCGGCGTCGACGGCGGGTCCGCGGTGGGCGCCGACCATCGGGACGGTGAACTCGCTGAGCGCGCCCACCCTGCGGCGCAGCCGGTGCGGGAGGACCTGTTCGAGTTTGACGAGGGCGCGCGCCGACGCGTCGCTGATGCCCTCGACGCCGCCGAGGGCCGCGCCGCGCAGCCCCACGGCGACGGCGACCGCCTCCTCGTCGTCCAGCAGCAGCGGCGGCAGCTGGGCTCCCGCGCCGAGTTGGTAGCCGCCCGCCGTGCCGCTGGTGGAGTGCACGGGGTAGCCCAGCTCGCGCAGCCGGTCGACGTCCCTGCGGACGGTGCGGGGGCTGACGCCGAGCCGCTGGGCGAGGTCGTTGCCCGACCAGTCGCGGTGGGTCTGCAACAGTGAGAGCAGCCGTAGCAGGCGTGCCGAGGTCTCCAGCATGAGCCGAGTCTGGCACTGCTCGCGGACAGCCCGTGTCCGCGAGCGCCGGTCCCATCTCCGCGAGCGCCGGTCCCCCGCCCGCGAGGCCCTCGCCTTCAGGGGCGCGCGGCTGCGTTCCTGTGGTCGATCCGTACGGCCAGATCGTTGTTGAGCGTGTAATAGGGCTTCGCGGTGGCGGTGGGCGACTCGGTCTCCGGTGTCTGCGCGGTGCGCGGTTCGACGGAGTGCGCGGGGTAGGTGAAGATCCGTTTCTTGTCGGGGATGTCGTCCAGGATGCGCGCGATCCGCACCGCCTCCGCCCCCTCCGCGGGGCGCAGCCACAGGTCCCACAACCGGTTCGCGGCCAGCGGCGGGTAGGGCAGTACTGCGGTGAACTCCCGCTGGTCGGGCCTCTCCGCGGCCGCCTCCACGACGACCGGCGCGGTCTCGCCGCGCCGGGGCCACGCCTCCAGCCGTGCGGTGTCCGCCACCTCGGCCCCGTACAGCCGTCCGCTCAGCGTCAGCAGTCCGTCGCTCACCCGCAGCGCGCCCGCCTCGGCGTGCGGCCAGCGCGTCCAGGCACGGATGCTGAGGTTGCCGTGCTTGGTGGCGTACGGGATGCGGACGCCGAGCCTGCCGCGGGTCGCGTGCGGGACGCGGTCGACCAGCGAGCGCAGGTCGTTGACGCCGGGGGACAGTCGGCGCGGGGCGCGGCCGGCGAGCACGAGGAAGACGTTCCAGCGGCCCTCGGGCAGCCGCACGGTGCTGGGCAGCGCGGCGCGCAGCGTGCCGGGTTCGGCCTCCTGCACCGGGGACAGCGGCAGCCGGACCTCCTCCGTCTCGCCCGAGGGGCCCGGACGGCGGCGCAGCAGCAACCCCGCGTCCCCGCCCTGTGCTTCGGCTGCCGGGAGTCTCAGATCGAAGGTGAGGCCCCCTGCGCTGTCGGCGGTGCAGTCGGCTGCCGGGCCGCGCCGGTCGGGCTTGGGGCGCACGGGTTCTCCGGGGTCTGCAGCGGTTCTGTCGTGCTGCTCCCCCGCGGCGGTGGGGAGCGGGGCGAGCGGGCTGTCCGCGGTGCCGGTCGCCCTGGGTGTGGCCTTCTCGGTGGTGCTGCCGCTCATGCTGTGCGTCCTCCCTGGAGCGCTCCCGGCCCGGCGCCGGTGAGTGCGTCCTTGACTGCGTAGGCCCCGCTCAGCAGCGAGGCGCGGGTGCGGTGCAGCCCGCGGCTGCCCTTGCCGACGAGGTCGCGCAGTATCGACTCGTAGCGGGCCCCGATGTGGGCCGGATCGAAGCGCGCGGAGTCGGCGAGCGCTGCCCGGCCCATGCGGCGGCGCAGTTCGTCGTCGTTGATCAGGCCGAGCAGCGCCCCCGCGACGGCGTCCTCGTCGCCCATCGGGACGAGCCGGCCGTCGACGCCCGGGCGGACGATCTCGGCGGGCCCGTGCGGGCAG
This sequence comes from Streptomyces sp. CA-250714, assembly GCF_050936705.1. Classification (NCBI taxonomy): domain Bacteria; kingdom Bacillati; phylum Actinomycetota; class Actinomycetes; order Kitasatosporales; family Streptomycetaceae; genus Streptomyces; species Streptomyces sp. CA-250714. The sequence goes on from NZ_JBNJMI010000002.1 coordinate 1,413,059, forward strand.
TCCGTCGCGACGACGGGCAGACCGCAGCGCATGGCCTCGACGATGGTCATCCCGAAGGACTCCAGGCTGGAGGTCACGGCGGCGATCGAGCCCTTGGCCCACTCCGGTTCGATGGGGTGGGTGGGGCCCATCAGGAAGACGTGGTTGTAGAGGTCGAGTTCGTCGATGAGGGTGCGCAGCCCCGGCCGCTCCCGGCCTCCCCCGTAGATCCGCAGCCGCCAGTCGGGCCGCTCGGCCACCACCTTGGCGAAGGCCCGTACCAGCAGGTCGTACCGTTTCGCCGGGGCGAGCCTGCCGGCCGCGACGACCCATTTGCTGTTGCCGTCGGCCGGGGTGACACCGGGCTCGGGCACGCTGTTGGGCACCGCGTCTATCCGCACGCCGGGCAGCCGCAGCAGTCGTCGGTAGTCGGCGGCGTCGGCCTCGGTGACGGTGGTCAGCGCGTCGAGCCGAGGGTAGACGCTGCGCAGTACGAGCTTCAGACGGCGGGAGTGGGTCGCGAGGGTGAGGTGCTCCTGGCCCACCCGTACGGGTCCGCGTCTGGTCTGGCGCGCGATGTGGGTGTTGAGGCCCGGCCGGGTGCCGATGACGACGTCCGCCTCGGTGCTGCCCAGGTGTTCCCCGATGAGGCGGTCGGTCAGCGCGCTGTACATCGGGTACTTGCCGTCGGCCTCCGGGAAGACCCGGGCGGGCAGCGTGTGTTCGGCGCCCAGGCTCTCCGGTGAGCGCACCCCGCGGGTGTCCACGAGGTGACGCAGCTTCACCCCGGGGCCTGGATCGAAGACGGGCCGGTCCCTGGTCCGGAACACCGAGACCACCTCGACGTCATGGTGTTCGGCCAGACTGCGGGCCAGGTTGTAGGTGGTACGGACGGTTCCCCCGATGGCGTACCCGTTGTGGAGCAAAAAGGAAATGTGCATTTTACCCGAGTCCCACGCATCCTCGCGGTCAGTCCCCCTCTGTCCGCCTGTCACCGAGCTAGACCGTTAAGTACCAGGGAGGGTTGGGCACATTGAGCGGGTTGTTTCAGAAGAGTTCTGAATGGTTTTACTTCTGTGACCCTGTGTTGGGAACCTTTTCGATACCTGAAACGTTCGGGATCCGATACGAACAAGCGACGGCCCCGTCAGGCAACTGCCTGACGGGGCCGCTCAGCTCTGCGAGCCATACGCAGCTCAGACGTTGAGCTTCTGGCCCGCGAGGATCAGGTCGGGGTCGCCCCCGATGACGTCCTTGTTGGCGCTGTAGATGTCCTTCCAGCTCTTCCCGTGCGCGTCGGCGATCGAGCCGAGGGTGTCGCCGGTCTTCACCGTGTAGTTGCCGGAGCCACCGCGTGCGGAGCCGCGGTTGGGGTGGGTGGCGGGACGGTCGTCCGACCCGGACCCGGCCTGCGGCGCGGACTGCTGTCCGCCCCCCTGTTCGCCGCCCTGTCCGGACTGCGCAGGCCCGGGGGCCGGCTGGGACGTCTGCGGCGGGGTGCCGGAGGCTCCCGCCTTCGCCGAGCAGCTGGGCCAGGCGCCCCAGCCCTGAGCCCGCTGCACCTTGGTGGCGACAGCGATCTGCTGCGCCTTGCTGGCCTTGTCTGCGGTGGGCGCGTAGGCGCCACCGCCGTACGCCTTCCAGGTGCCGGCCGAGAACTGGAGACCACCGTAGTAACCGTTGCCGGTGCTGGTCTGCCAGTTCCCTCCGCTCTCGCACTGTGCGATGCGGTCCCACACTCCGTCGTTCGACGCCGCCGAGGCCGTCGGAGCCGTGGCGGCGAGCAGGGCGAGCGGGGCGGCGAGGCCGGCACCCGTGAGCACTGCTGTACGACGCTTGGACAAATCAAACCCTCTCCACGAACCCGGGAAACCCCCTGTCTCCCCCCGTGTGGGCGAGTGCGGTCGGCGCATCGGGCGCCCGCACTCGGCTCCACGTGTCCCGGGTGGTGCTCGTTGCACCGTCGTGGAATGTAGAGAGCACCTCGCCCGGGTTTCAACCAGAACCTTGTCTTTGCAGGCCATGCCCTGGTTACCGGGTATAACATCAGTTTTAGGACACCCCCCAAACCACCGTATTCCGGGCAGTAGTTGACAGCTCGGCCCGCTTCTTGTGAGTCACTTCACCCCTCGAACTTCCTTGCCATTGCCAGTTATTGACGGGACGTGAACTCTTCCCCCACCTGCGTGACCGATTACGTACGAATCGGGGACGCGCGCAGGCGCACGCGCGTGACCGTGACCACAGATCACCCGTTGTCCAGGCGAACAGGAACCCAAAGCCAGGAGCTCCCGTGCCCCCCATGCTCGATGTCAGCGACGCCGTACGCGCCGAGATCGGCGAAGCAGAAGCCGACAGGCTGCTCGCCGGAGAGAACGCCCCAGGAGACTACGACTGCACCTCGTGCCGCACCCGGGGCAACACCGAACGGGAGCGCACCAGCACCGTGCTGTTCATCGGTGAGGAGACCGCCGTCCTCGCCTTCGCGCACGCGGCGTGCATCCCCTCCCAGGTCGTGACCGTCACCGAGGACCAGCTCCAGGGCGCCGTGCGTTCCATCACGGCGAGCGAGACCGCCCCACCGGCCGGACACACCGAGCCGCCGCCCGCGCCCTCTCCCGCCGCCCCGGCTCCCGCCGTTCCCTCCCCGGCCGCTCCCCCGCCCCCCGCCCCCTCCCGCCCGGCGGTGCCCGACACCGGGCCGCGCCAGGCAGTGCTCGGGGTCACCTGTGGGCAGGTCCTCATCGACGACACCGCGCACCCCGCCATCGTCGTCGAGCCCACCGGGCCCATCGCGCGCCCCGGTTCGGACGGGCCGGGTGACGACTTCCTCCCGCTGCTGATCGAGCAGGGCTTCATGCCCGTCACCGAAGTCGGCCGGCTGCCCGCACCGGTGGCCGGCTGGTCGGTGCTGGTGGCCATGGGGCAGCTGCACGCCATCTTCCAGCCACCCGCCTCACCGGGCGGCCAGCCGGTCGCCTGGTGGCAGGCGCACCAGCCGCTCGCCGTCACCGAGGGCTGGCGCACGGCGGCGGCCAAGAGCCACACCGTGGTGGTCTACGCGGCACCAGCGGGCTCCATCGGCCCACAGCCCCGCGAGGACCTGATGCGCGAGGCGCTGGAGAAGGCGGCGGCAAGCGGCGTCCTGGTCGCCGGCACCATGCCGCTGACGGGCACATGAGCCGCCCACAGCCGCCGCGCCCGAACCGCCCCCGGCCGCAGGGGGCGGCCGGGGGCGAGAGCGTGCACCAGCAGAGCAAGTACGAACAGGGACAACCTGTGCGATCCGGTCATTCGTCGCACGGGCCCGCATCCGGGGCGCCGCACGGTCGTTGGGCAGACGTGCAGCAATACGAGCCTCTCCGAGCCCACCACTCCCACCTCGGCCACGGGCGCGCCGTGAGCGCGGCCGGCGCCCCGGCGGTCCCCCGGATGCGGACACCGCACAGCTCGTCCACGGAAGGGTCCACACCCATCTACGACTCGCTGTACGCGGAGTACCGCAGACTCTTCCGGGCACTGCCCGGCGACCGTACCGGCGAGGAGGAGCTGCGCTTCGAGGGGTTCGGCACGGTGCACGGCACGGGGACGGGATCCTGGGGCGACCAGGAGCAGCCGGCCTGGCAGACCCCTTCCTGGCATCTGCCTGCGCTGCCACCCGCGCCCCGCCACGGCCACCACCACTGAGCCGCCCCGGCGGGGGGCTTGGTCTCGAAGCCCCGGCCGGGCGGGCCGTGCCGGGGCTACTTCTTGCGGCCGCGCTTCTCGCGCACCCGTACCGAGATCTGCACCGGCGTCCCCTCGAAGCCGAACTCCTCGCGCAGCCGCCGCTCCACGAACCGCCGGTAGCCGGCCTCCAGGAAGCCGGAGGCGAACAGCACGAACCGCGGCGGCCGGGTCCCGGCCTGGGTGCCGAAGAGGATGCGGGGCTGCTTGCCGCCGCGCACCGGGTGCGGGTGCGAGGCGACGATCTCGCCGAGAAAAGCGTTCAGCTTGCCCGTCGGGACCCGCGTCTCCCAGCTCTCCAGCGCGGTCTCGATGGCCGGGACCAGCTTCTCCATATGCCGCCCGGTGCGTGCCGAGACGTTGACCCGCGGCGCCCAGCGCACCTGGACGAGTTCCTGTTCGATCTCCCGCTCCAGGTAGTAGCGGCGCTCCTCGTCCAGGGTGTCCCACTTGTTGTACGCCAGCACCACGGCCCGGCCGGAGTCGACAGCCATGGTGATGATGCGCAGGTCCTGCACGCTGATCGACTCGCTGACGTCGATCAGTACGACCGCGACCTCGGCCTTCTCCAGCGCCGCCGCGGTGCGCAGCGAGGCGTAGTAGTCGGCGCCCTCGGTCATGTGGACCCGCCGCCTGATGCCCGCCGTGTCGACGAACTTCCAGGTCCTGCCGCCGAGTTCGATCAGCTCGTCCACCGGGTCGCGGGTGGTGCCCGCCTGCTCGTTGACGACGACGCGCTCCTCGCCCGCCACCTTGTTCAGCAGGGAGGACTTGCCGACGTTGGGCCGGCCGATGAGCGCGACCCGGCGCGGCCCGCCCAGCGGGGTGCCGCCGAAGGTCTGCCGGGGCGCCTCCGGCAGCACCTTGAGGACCTCGTCCAGCATGTCGCCCGTACCGCGCCCGTGCAGTGCCGAGACGGGGTACGGCTCGCCCAGGCCCAGCGACCACAGATAGGCGGCGTCCGCCTCGCCCGAAGGGCCGTCGACCTTGTTGGCGCACAGCACCACCGGCTTGCCCGCGCGGCGCAGCAGCTTGACGACGGCCTCGTCGGTGTCGGTGGCGCCCACCATGGCGTCAACCACGAACACCACGGCGTCGGCGGCCTCGACGGCGAACTCGGCCTGCGCCGCGACGGAGGCGTCGATACCGAGGACGTCCTGCTCCCAGCCGCCGGTGTCGACGACCTTGAAGCGGCGGCCCGCCCACTCGGCCTCGTAGGTGACCCGGTCCCTGGTCACTCCTGGGCGGTCCTCCACGACAGCCTCGCGGCGGCCGATGATCCGGTTCACCAGCGTCGACTTGCCGACATTGGGGCGGCCGACGACAGCGAGCACCGGCAGCGGACCGTGCCCCGCCTCGCCGAGCGCGCCCTCGACCTCCTCCTGGTCGAAGCCCTCCTCGGCGGCGAGCTCCATGAACTCGGCGAACTCGGCGTCACCCAGCTCGCCGTGGACGTGCTCGGTGCCGTCGTCGGCGGGGTGCATCTGGTCGTTCATGACGTCTCGTCCTCGTCGTTCAGCGGGTCTGATCAGCTGCTGCCGGTGCCGCGGCTGCTGGTGCGGGTGGTACGGGTCAGCGGCCGGTGAGCCGCCTGGCGTCGGTCAGGTGCCCGGCGAGCCGCTCCTGGAGCCGTACGGTGGCCTCGTCCAGCGCCTTCCTGGTCCGGCGCCCGGATCCGTCGCCCACGGTGAACGGGTCGCCGAAGACCACATCGACCCGGCTGCGCAGCGGCGGCAGCGCCCGTATCACCCGGCTCGGGCGGTCCGAGCTGCCGAGCACCGCGACCGGGACGACGGGCGCACCGGAGCGCAGCGCGAAGTAGGCGAGACCGCCCCGCAGCGCCGCGAAGTCGCCCTCGCCCCTGGTGCCCTCGGGGAAGATTCCCAGCACCCCGCCCTGCTCCAGCACGGCCAGCGCGCCGGTGACCGCCGTACGGTCGGCGGTGCTGCGGTCGACCTTGAGCTGGCCGATGCCGCGCAGGAACGGGTCGAGCGGCCCGATGAACGCCTCTTTCTTGATCAGGAAGTGCACCGGCCGGGGCGCCGTGCCCATCAGCATGGGTCCGTCGATGTTGTGCGCGTGGTTGACCGCCAGGATCACCGGCCCTCTCGGCGGCACCCGCCAGGCACCCAGCACCCGGGGCCGCCACAGGCCGTACATCAGCCCGATGCCGATCCGGCGGCCGACAGCGGCGCCCCGCTCGCTCGCAGCGGAGTCGGTTCCCGTCACCTGGCTGCCTTCTCCATGTTCTCCGCAGGGCCGGCCTTGTCCGCCGCGGCCTTCTCCACGAGCGTGACGATGCACTCGACGACCTGCTCCAGGGACAGCTCGGTGGTGTCCACCTCGACGGCGTCGTCGGCCTTCTTCAGCGGGGAGGTCTTACGGCTGGAGTCCGCCTTGTCCCGCGCGGCCAGCGCCTGCTGGGTGGCGGCCAGGTCGCTGACGGGCTTGCCATCGGCGGACTTCAGCTCGCCGTTGCGGCGGGCGGCCCTGGCCTCGGCCGAGGCGGTGAGGAAGACCTTCAGATCGGCGTCGGGCAGCACGGTGGTACCGATGTCCCGGCCCTCGACGACGATGCCGCCCCGCGCCTCGGCCGCGATGGTCCGCTGCAACTCGGTGATCCGCTCCCGGACCTCGGGCACCGCGCTGACCGCGCTGACCGCCGCGGTGACCTCCGGGGTACGGATCGGGCCCGAGGCGTCCACGCCGTCGGCGGAGATCGCCGGGGCCAGCGGGTCGGTGCCCGAGACGATGCTGGGCTTCCCCGCGGCCGCCGCGATGGCTTCCGGGTCGGCCACATCGACGCCGTTGTTCAGCATCCACCAGGTGATCGCCCGGTACTGCGCGCCGGTGTCGAGGTAGCTCAGCCCCAGCTGGGCCGCGACGGCCTTGGAGGTGCTCGACTTGCCCGTGCCGGAGGGGCCGTCGATGGCGACAATCACTGCCGGGGTTGCAGACACGGTTGTGGGCACCTTTCGTGGGTCTGGAGCTCTCGGCGCGCGGCGGCGCACGGGGACGGACGGGACCGGCCGGGTCCCCGCACAAGGCTACCGGCTGCCACGGTCGTGTCAGGCCCCGCGTTCGAGGCGGGGCCCTCCCTCCAGCTTGCCGCGTGCCGAGGCGGCACGGTGCCCTGCGTTTGGGCCGTCTCCGCGGGTCTTGCCCCGTCCCTCTCGTGTGCTGGCCACGGGGTGCCCCTGCCTGTCGTCCGCAGGCTGCGGGTTTCGTTGTGGCTGGTGGGGGCACCTCCCGGCCGGAGGCTGGGGGAGCAGTTCCCCGCGCCCCTTCGGGGCGCGCCAGCCCCGCCCGCCCGTGGTCACTGGCGCAGGGACCAGCCGCGCTCGCGCAGTACCTGCTCCAGCACCGGCACGGCGCCCGGCTCCACCATGAGCTGCATACGACCGGCCTGCTGCCCGGTCGCGTGCTCGATACGGACGTCCTCGATGTTGACGCCCACCGAGCCGGCGTCGGCGAAGATCCTGGCCAGCTGGCCAGGACGGTCGCTGATCAGCACCGTCACCGTCTCGTAGACGGCCGGTGCCTGGCCGTGCTTGCCAGGGACCCGGGCCCGCCCCGCGTTGCCGCGGCGCAGCAGCGCCTCGACGCCCGCCGCGCCGCTGGCCCGCTTGGTCTCGTCCGCCGAGTCCAGCTCGCGCAGCGCCCGCACCGCAGTCTCCAGGTCGCCGGCCACCTCCGCGAGGATGTCGGCGACCGGCCCCGGGTTGGCGGACAGGATGTCCACCCACATCCCCGGGTCGGAGCCCGCGATCCGGGTCACGTCCCGGATGCCCTGGCCGCACAGGCGTACGTCCGTCTCGGCGGCCTCCTCCAGCCGCGCGGCCACCAGGGTGGAGAGCAGCTGCGGGGTGTGCGAGACGAGCGCCACAGCCCGGTCGTGCGCGTCCGCGTCCATCACCACCGGTACGGCCCCGCACAGCGCGATCAGCTCCAGCGCGAGGTTGAGCACCTCCGTGTCGGTGCCCTGGGTGGTGTCGGTGCCCTGGGTGGGGGTGAGCACCCAGGGCCGCCCCTCGAAAAGGTCGGCCGTCGCGGCGAGCGGGCCCGACTGCTCACGGCCCGACATCGGGTGGCTGCCCAGGTACGTCCTCAGATCGCCGCCCCGCTCGATCAGCTCCCGGCGCGGCCCGCCCTTGACGCTGCCCACGTCGATGACCCCGCGTGCCAGCCCCCGGCGCTGCACGTCGGCCACCGTCGCCGCCAGGTGCGCGGGCGGTACGGCCACGATCGCCAGGTCCACGGGCGAGCCCGGCGCGGGCTCCCCCTCCGTCCCGGCGCCCAGCGCGGCGGCCGTACGGGCCCGCTCCGGGTCACGGTCGCTGAGGTGCACCTTGACTCCCCGTACGGAGAGGGCCAGCGCGGCCGAGGTGCCGATGAGTCCCGTGCCGAGCACGAGGGCGGTGCGCATTGCTGAGCGACGTCCTTACTGGGCGATGTCCTTGCGGAGTGCGGCGGCTGCGCCCAGGTAGACGTGGTTGATGCCGGACCTGGGCAGCTCGGTCTCCGTGTGAGCCAGGATACGGACCACCCGGGGCATCGCACCCGCGATCTCGAGCTCCTGCGCGCAGATGAGGGGCACGTCGACGAGGCCCAGCTTGCGGGCCGCGGCGGCGGGGAAGTCGCTGTGCAGGTCCGGGGTGGCCGTGAACCAGATGCTGATCAGGTCCTCTTTGGTCAGGTTGTTGCGCTCCAGCACCGTGGTCAGCAGTTCGCCGACGCGCTCGCTCATGTGCTCCGCGTCGTCCCGGTCCAGCTGCACCGCGCCGCGCACCGCGCGCACTGCTCGTTCCGCCACCGCCGCTCCTCGTCCTTGCCGGGTGCCTGTGCCTCTGTCTGTGCCTGTGCCTGCCGCTGCCTGGCCGGGTCAGGGTAGGTACGGCCACGCGCGGATGTCCGGGCCGACCGCCCAGTGAGACGGTACAAGTGGAGGCATGCTCTTCCACGTGGTCCCGCTCGACGACTGGTTGCTGGCCCCTGACCGCCCGTACGCGCCGCGGGCGCTGGCCGAGGACGGGTTCATTCCGTGCACGACCGACGAGGGGCTGGCGCTGGCCGTCGCCGACGCGCATTTTCGGGATGCCGTCGGTCCTGTGATGGCCCTCATGATCGATGAGCGCCGGCTGGACGCGCGCGTTTGCTGGGAGCCGGGGCCTCGCATTCATGGGCGGGTCAATCGGTCTGCGGTGGCCGGCATGCTCGAAGTTCGCCGCGACCCCAATGGTCGAGCCCTCGACCTCGCCCTGTGGTCCTGAGGGCCCACAGGGCGAGAGGGGGCGCGGGTGGGGGTGACGGTGCGGGGTGGTGGGGGCGCCGGTGTGGGTGGCGGCGCTGGGAGGGTGGGTTTGGTGGCGGCGCTGGGTGGGTGGGGTGATGTGGCTCGGGTGGGTGGGGGTAGTGGCGGTGCGGGGTGGGTGGGGGTTCGTGGTGGCGTGGGTGGGTGGGGGTGGTGGCCTGGGGTGGGTGGGGTTGGGGGCGGCTCCCCCCGCCTGCCGCCGGGACGGCTGCTTGTGGGGGCACGCCCCCTTTCGTTTTCGGCTGCCGCCGACAGGTCGTGTCGGGGGGCTCCGCCCCCCAACAGCCCCCCGCTAGGTGGGCTTCGCCCCCCTAGGACCCCCCTTCCGCAAGGCCTTGAGCCATTGACGTAAGAGCCGTCCGCTTCAGGGCTACTGCCTTTTGTCTGCGGGTGGCGCCCATATCTGGGGTTGGAGCAATGGGCGCTCTCATCCACCCCAGATATGGGCGCCACCCGCACCGAATAGTCCTGGACCAGGGGCGGGGGACAAATTGTCCAGAGGGAGGCATTGGGTCGGGGGGGCTCCTAGGGGGGCGGAGCCCCCGTAGCGGGGGGCAGTTGGGGGGCGGAGCCGCCCCAACGCCCGTCCGGCGAGGACCGGGGGTTTGGGGGCAGCGCCCCCAACAACGGGAGAGGGCCCAAAGGTGAGGCCCTCACTTTTAGAGGCCGACCTCCCTCATCAGCATGCCGACCTCCGTATTGGTGAGGCGCCGGAGCCACCCGGACTTCTGGTCACCAAGAGCGATGGGCCCAAACCGCGTCCGCACCAGCTTGTCCACCGGAAAACCGGACTCGGCCAACATGCGCCGCACAATGTGCTTACGCCCCTCGTGCAGCGAGACCTCCACGAGGTAGTTCTTCCCGGTGTTCTCGACCACCTTGAAGTGATCGGCCCGCGCATACCCGTCGTCCAGCCGGATGCCCTCCTTCAGCTGCTTGCCGAGATCCCGCGGCAGCGGCCCCTGGATGGCGGCGAGGTACGTCTTGGTGACGCCGTAGCGGGGGTGGGTAAGGCGATGGGCCAGCTCACCGTGGTTGGTGAGCAGGATGAGCCCCTCGGTCTCGGTATCGAGACGGCCCACGTGGAAGAGCCGGGTCTCCCGGTTCTGGACGTAGTCGCCCAGGCACTGGCGGCCGTCGGGGTCCTCCATGGACGCGACGACTCCGGCGGGCTTGTTGAGGGCGAAGAAGACGTAGGACTGGGTCGCGATGGTCAGCCCGTCGACCTTGATCTCGTCCTTCTCGGGGTCCACGCGCAGCCCCTGCTCGCGCACGATCTCCCCGTTGACCTCGACCCTGGCCTGCTCGACCAGCTCCTCGCAGGCGCGCCGCGAGCCCATGCCCGCGCGGGCCAGCACCTTCTGGAGGCGCTCGCCCTCCTGCTCGCCGAAGGTCTTGGGCAGCTTGACCGGGGGCTTGGCGTGCCGGGCCCGGTTGCGCTCCTCGATCTGCGCCTCGTACTCACGCGGGCGCGCGGGCGCCGAGGCCTTGCGGGCGCGCGCCTTGGGGGCGCCGCTCTTGGTCACGTCCTTGCGGACATTGCTCTTGGGGCCGCCGGGCTTGCCGCCCTTGGCCGCCTTCGGGGCGCCGGGCTTGGCGCCGCCCGGCTTGGCCCCGCCCGCCTTGGGACCGCCCGGCTTGGCGCCGCCGGGCTTGCCGCCGCCGGGCTGGGCACCGCCCTGGGTGTAGCGGCGCTCCTCGGGACGGAGTGGCCGGGAGCCCGAGGACTGCTGCCGCCCTCGCTGCCCGCCCTGGCCCCGCTGGCCTCGGGGGGCGCCCTGGCCGCCTTGCCCGCGCTGGCCCCCCTGGCCGGCGCGGCCCGCGCCGCCCTGCTTACCGCCTCGGTTGCCGCCGGTGTTCCTGCCGCTGCTTCGCATCAATGTTCCGTCTGGGAGTCGGGGGAAGGATCGTCTACGTCGAACGACGGCATACCTTCCTGGGTCTCCCCCTCCACGGCCTCCGCTTCCGGAAGGAAGGGCGCCAGCTCCGGAAGCTCGTCCAGGCCGCGCAGGCCCATCCGCTCCAGAAAGTAATGCGTCGTCCTGTAAAGGATCGCACCTGTTTCGGGTTCCGTGCCCGCCTCCTCCACCAGACCCCGCTGGAGGAGGGTGCGCATCACGCCGTCGCAGTTCACACCGCGTACGGCCGAGACCCGTGAGCGGCTGACCGGCTGCCGGTAGGCGACGACCGCGAGGGTCTCCAGCGCCGCCTGGGTCAGCCGGGCCTGCTGCCCGTCCAGTACGAAGCGCTCGACCGCGTCCGCGTAGTCACCGCGCGTATAGAAGCGCCAACCGCCTGCGACCAGCCGCAGTTCGAAGCCGCGGCCCTGGGTGGTGTATTCGTCGGCCAGCTCGCGCAGTGCGTCGGAGACCTCGCGCGGGCGCCGTTCGAGCACCTTGGCCAGGTGCTCGGGGGTGGCGGGCTCGTCGACGACCATCAGGACGGCCTCCAGCGCGGGCTTCAGCGGCAGCTGGGCCACATCGGAGGCGCCGGCGGGGTCCGGGGCCGCCTGGTCCGTCTCGGCTGCGGCTTCCTGGATCTCGTAGCTCTCGGGTGCCTCGTCGGGCCTGGTGATCTCAGTCATCCTTGCGCTCCCCTGGCTCCTGGTCGAACTCGTCGGTCACCAGCGGTTCGGTGTCCGCCGTGCCGCTCCATCTGACGAGGAGCGCGCCCAGCGCCTCGTCCTGCTCCAGCGTGACGGCCCGCTCGCGGTACAGCTCCAGCAGCGCGAGGAAGCGGGCGACGACCGTGAGGGTGTCGGGGGCGTCCTCGGTGAGTTCCTGGAAGCTGGCCTCGCCCCGCTCCCGCAGCCGTGCCACGACCACTTCGGCCTGTTCGCGGACGCTGACGAGCGGAGCGTGGATGTGCTCGACGTAGACCTGCGGCTTGGGCTTGGGCCGCATCGCCTTGACGGCCAGCTTGGCGAAGCCCTCCGGGCCGACGCTGAGCGCCACTTCGGGCAGCAGCTCGGCGTGCTGCTCCTCCAGGCCCACGGTACGGGGGAAGCGCCGGGCCTCCTCGTCCAGCCGGGCCGCGAAGATGTTCGCGATCTCCTTGTAGGCGCGGTATTGGAGCAGCCGCGCGAAGAGCAGGTCCCTGGCCTCCAGCAGCGCCAGATCGGCCTCGTCCTCCACCTCGGCCTGCGGCAGCAGCCGCGCGGCCTTCAGATCGAGCAGGGTGGCGGCGACGACCAGGAACTCGGTGGTCTGGTCGAGGTCCCACTCCGGGCCCATGGCGCGGATATGGGCCATGAATTCGTCGGTGACCTTGGAGAGCGCGACTTCGGTGACGTCCAGCTTGTGTTTGGAGATCAGCTGGAGCAACAGGTCGAAGGGGCCCTCGAAGTTGTCGAGGACGACCCTGAAACGGCCGTCGTCGGCCTCCTGGTCGGCCGCCCGGCCGGTCTGCGTCTCGTCCGCCCAGCCCTTCGGCGCGGGCTCTGTCGTGGCCTCCTGGCGGGGCTGGGAGGGCTCGTCGCGCGGCTCTTCCGCCACCGGTTCGTCGCGGGGCACTTCCGCCGGCTCGTCGCGGGGATCCGCCACGGGTTCGTCGCGAGGCTCCGCCACCGGCTCGTCCGGCGCCGGTTTCGGCTCGGCAACAGGCTGGGCCGGTACGGGCGTCGGGGCGACCGCCGGAGGTGGAGCCGGGGTCGGTTCCGCCGCCGGTTCGGGTGCCGGCTCCGACTCGTACGCCGCCCCGGGCCCCCGCCCCAGCGGTCGGCGGGAGCCCCGGCTGCGGAGTGCGTCGTCAGGAGTGGGCATCGCAGGCAGCGTACTGGCAAGCAGGTCAGCGCCCGCGCAACCGCCGTACGAGAATGCTCGCGTCTCCCCGCGATTCGAGATCGGCCAGCACCACGGCGACGGCCTCGCGCACGATCCGCCCGCGGTCGACGGCGAGTCCGTGCTCGCCGCGCAGCACCAGCCGGGCGTGTTCGAGGTCCATCAGTTCCTCGGCCGAGACATAGACCGTGATCTTCTCGTCGTGCCGTTCACGCCCGCTGGGACGGCGGGCCGCCCGGCCGCGACGGGAAGCCGCGGGTGCCGCGGAGGATGTGGAGGACGCAGCAGACGTGGGGGACGGAGAAGGGGCTGAAGAGCCCGTCGCCTGGCGCCCCTTGGCCGTGCTGCCGCGTCGGCCGGTCCGCTCGGCCGGTGCGGGGACGGCCTGTTGGGGCGGTGCGGTGGTGCGCGGCTCGTCCGTCTTGGCCCCGCCTCGCGCCCCGCGGGCCGTCCGCCGGCCGCCGTTGGCCGCCTCGTTCCCCGCATAGCTCCCGAGGTCGCCCGCCGCCGGTTCGGCGGCGTCGGTCTCCGGGTCGGGTTCGGAGGCGGGCGCCGGCACCTTGGGCCCGGGGGACGCCGCGCCGGCCGGGCCCGCCGGGGGCTGGGCCGACGGCGGCTCCCCGTTCGCCTGGCCGACCTGTGCGGACGGCTCCTGCTGCGGTGCCGAGGGCTGTACGGCGGCACCACCGGTCGTACGGAACAGTTCGTCGGCTGCCGGGAGACTCACTCGGCGTGGCACCGGGCGAGCACCTCCCTGGCGAGCTGGCGATAGGCGGCGGCGCCGACGGAGTTGGAGGCGTACGTCGTGATCGGCTCGCCCGCGACGGTGGTCTCGGGGAAGCGGACGGTGCGCCCGATGACGGTGTGGTAGACGTTGTCGTCGAACGCCTCCACGACCCGGGCGAGCACCTCACGGCTGTGCACGGTCCGCGAGTCGTACATCGTCGCCAGGATGCCGTCGAGCTCCAGTTGGGGGTTGAGCCGCTCCTGGACCTTCTCGATCGTCTCGGTCAGCAGCGCGACCCCGCGCAGCGCGAAGAACTCGCACTCCAGCGGAACGATCACCTTGTGCGCCGCGGTGAGCGCGTTGACGGTGAGCAGACCGAGCGAGGGCTGGCAGTCGATGACGATGAAGTCGTAGTCGTTGAGCAGCGGGCCCAGCGCGCGCTGGAGTGTCGACTCGCGGGCCACTTCGCTGACGAGCTGCACCTCGGCTGCCGACAGGTCGATATTGCTGGGCAGCAGGTCCATTCCGGCCACCGCGGTCTTCAGCAGCACCTCGTCGGGTGCCAGGCCGCGCTCCATGAGGAGGTTGTAGACCGTCAGGTCCAGCTCCATCGGGTTGACGCCGAGGCCGACCGAGAGGGCGCCCTGCGGGTCGAAGTCGACGAGCAGCACGCGCCGTCCGTACTCCGCGAGTGCCGCGCCCAGATTGATGGTCGACGTCGTCTTGCCGACCCCGCCCTTCTGGTTGCACATCGCGATGATCTTGGCCGGGCCGTGCTCGTTCACCGGACCGGGGATCGGGAAGTACGGCAGCGGGCGGCCGGTCGGACCGATGCGCTCGCGGCGCTGGCGTGCGGCGTCGGGCGCGAGCGTGGCCGCGTACTCCGGATCGGGTTCGTACTCCGCGTCCGGGTCGTAGAAGTGACCCTCTGGCAGTTCGCCGTAGTTGGGGTCGTAGTGCGGGTCACTGTAGTCGGCGAAACGCTCGGCGGACTGACCGTTCGTAGCGTCGCCGGCCGTGGCGTTCACGTGTTGGCCGTCCGTGCTCTGGTTGGCTGTCATGGTGGGCGTCGGGTTCTGGTGGGCTGCGAAGGTGCGGACAGCGACGGAGCCGACACCCTCGGGTCCTGTGGGACCTGAGGACCCCTGGCCTCGTACAGGCGCTCCTGGTTGACCACCCCCGGGAGAAAATGTCGACTCGTTCACAAGTCGTCGTACCTCCTTGGTGACCAGGAAATTTCTCAACAGGTCAGCGTGACACCATGCCGACGGTTGGCGACTCTATGGCGTGTCGGCGGTCCGCAGCAACACAATCCGCCTCAGACGGCCCGATGTGTCGGTATGCGGGCCCCCTTATGTCAAGAGGCTCCCGAGTGACGTCCGGGGACTTTCCCCGGTGGACAAAAAGGTTGGACTGTTACGTTAAGGGCAACTTGGGTCGCCGTCCCGCGGACACGACGACGTCACCGTCCGGACCTTCCCTCCAAGGTCCGGACGGTGACGTGATGTTGCTGACGTTGACGCCGGGGATTGACCCCGGGCGCGGGCTCTGTCCCAGCCCGCACGCCAGCCCGCCGGTGGGTCCGGAGCTCAGCCCAGCAGCGTCGCGATGTCCCGCACCGGCAGGTCGTGCGCCTCACCGACGGGGCCGTAAGTGACCTCTCCGTCATGGGCGTTGAGGCCCTTGGCCAGCGCCGGGTCGCGGCGCAGCGCGTCACGCCAGCCGCGGTTGGCCAGCTCCACGATGTAGGGCAGCGTCGCGTTGGTCAGCGCATGCGTCGAGGTGTTGGGCACGGCGCCGGGCATGTTGGCGACGCAGTAGAAGACCGAGTCGTGGACGCGGAAGGTCGGCTCGGCGTGGGTGGTCGGGCGCGAGTCCTCGAAGCAGCCGCCCTGGTCGATCGCGATGTCGACAAGCACACTTCCCGGCTTCATCCGGGAGACCAGCTCGTTGCTGATCAGCTTCGGCGCCTTGGCGCCCGGGATGAGGACGGCGCCGACGACCAGGTCGGCCTCCAGCACCGCGCGCTCCAGCTCGAAGGCGTTGGAGGTGATGGTGCGCACCCGATTGCCGAAGATCTTGTCGGCCTCGCGGAGCTTGTTGACGTCCTTGTCGAGCAGCGTGACGTGGAAGCCGAGGCCGACGGCGATCTGGGTGGCGTTCCAGCCGGAGACGCCGCCGCCGATGACGACCGCGCGGCCCGGGTTCACACCGGGGACACCGCCGGGCAGCACGCCGCGGCCGCCCGCGGAGGCCATCAGGTGGTAGGCGCCGACCTGCGGCGCGATCCGGCCCGCGACCTCGGACATCGGGGCGAGCAGCGGCAGCGCCCGGTTGGCCTGCTCGACGGTCTCGTAGGCGATGGCCGTCGTACCCGACTCGAGCAGCGCGTCGGTGCACTCTCGGGAGGCGGCGAGGTGCAGGTAGGTGAAGAGGGTCTGGTCCTTGCGGAGCCTGTGGTACTCCTCGGCCACCGGCTCCTTGACCTTCAGCAGCAGGTCGGCGGTGGCCCACACCTCGTCGGCGGTGCCCAGGATGGTGGCACCGGCATCGGTGTACTCGGCGTCCGGGATGGAGGAGCCGGCTCCGGCGTCCTTCTCCACGAACACCTGGTGTCCGTTCCGCACCAGCTCGTTCACCCCGGCCGGGGTGATGGCGACACGGAACTCGTTGTTCTTGACCTCGCGGGGGATACCGACCTTCACGTCGATCACGGTCCTTCACTCAGGGTGCAGAAGGCAGAGAAAGCCGGGTCGCGCATGCTCGAAAACACCGGGGGGACCGCGGCTCGACCAGTCTAATGAAGGAAGCTGAGCTGTCCAGCCTTACAAAGGGTCGATCTTTTTCGAGATCGCTATTCGTTTCGCAGGTTGCAGGTGGGGCGGCCCCCAGAAAGGCCCCGAGGGGGCGCCGGACAGCCGCTCAGTGGCCCTTGTCACTGTCCGCCGGGTACCCGGCAACCGGTTCCGCTTCTCCCCCGCGCCCCGGCCCGGCGGCCGGCGGACCGGCCGCCGCCGCGGCCCGCGCCGATGGGGCCCGCAGCCGGGCGGCCGCCGCCCGGTGCCGATGGGCCGCACGCAGGTTGCCCACCCGCTCACAGGCGTCGGCGGCCCGCAGCTCCAGCGCCGCCTCCAGCCCGGCGTCCTCCGCGCCCCGGGACGCCGCCAGCGCCTGCCCCCAGGTACGCAGCGCGTCCTGCGGCCACCCCGCGTACTCCTGCGCCTGGGCCGCCTCCGCCAGCGCCCGCGCCTGGGCGCCCGGTTCCCGGAGCCTGCGGAAGGCCGCCGCGGAGGCGCGCCAGGCCCGCAGCGCCTCCTCCCAGCGCTCCGCTTCCATATGGACGGTGCCGATCCGGCCGTGCAGCCGTGCCGTCGCCTCCCGGTCGGCACGCTCGTCGCGGGCCAGCCGGAGGGCGAGCGCCCTGCCGTACCAGTCGGTGGCGCGGTCCTGGTCGTCCAGTTCCGCATAGCAGTCGCCCAGGGACTCCAGGGCCCGGCCCGCCGCCCTCTCGTCGTTGCCCTGGCGGGCCGCGTCCAGCGCCGTGCGGTAGCGGACGAGGGCCTCCTCCAGACGGTCGGTACGCGCGTCCAGATCACCGAGGTTGAGCAGCGCCGCGGCCCGCTCCCGGTGCATACGGTTGCGTTCGGCGACCCGCAGCACCAGCTCGTGCAGCCGGTAGAGCTCCGGCTCGGCCTCCTCGGGGTCGCGGTGCGCGTCGAAGGCGCGGGCCAGCGCGGAGACCAGCCGCCTGGCCAGGGTGTCGAGTTTTCCCTCACCCTCCGCGACGGCCGTCCGAGCCGCGGACAGCAGCGCGGGCCGCCGCGTCTCCAGCCAGGCCCGCGCCTCCAGGGGGTGCAGAAAACGCAGTGCCCGCGGCATCCCCGCCAGCTGCCTGCGTGCCTCGGACCCCGCCGGTTCGCACACCGCGCGGCACGCCTGGAGCCGGCTCACCAGCCGCTCCAGCATCCGCGCCCGGGCCAGCAGGGTCTCGTCGGAACGCTCGTGCGCCGCCAACTCAGCGCGCAGCAGCGGGTCCAGACACGCCGGAACCTGGTAGCGGTCACCGAGGTCGACGCCGTAGCCGCCGTCCTCGTCGATCCGGCGCAGCAGACCGAGCCGTACGTACTCCTCCAGCGCCGAGTGCGCGGTACCCACCGAACAGCCGCCGAGCGCCGAGGCCAGCTGCGGGTCGACGAACCCGGCCGGGGCGAGGGAGAGCAGCCGCAGCAGGCGCGCATGCGGGCGGGACAGCGAGTCGTGGACGAGCCGGAAGGCGCGCGCGAGGGGCGCGGGGGGCCGTGGCGCCGCGGGCTGGGCCGCCTCCTCGCCGTCCGGTTCCGCGGCCGCGCGCGGCTCGCTCCCGGCAAGCCGCGTCGCGGCGTCGAGCACCGAGAGCTTGGGGTGGGCACCGAGCCAGCCGCCCATCAGCGTGAGCGCCGCGGGGAGGTCGCCGCACAGCTCGGCCAGCATCTCCGCGCTGCGCGGATCCACGGTGATACGGGGCGCGGAGCCGGCGTGCCGGGCCAGCAGCGCCACCGCCGAGGCGCGGTCGAGGCCGCCGAGGGTGCAGGGGCGTACGTCCGGAACGTCGGTGAGCGGCCCGGAGGAGACGGCGACCACGAGACAGTCCCGGCTCTCCGGTGCCAGGTCCAGCACCTGGTCGGAGGCGGCCACATCGTCGAGCAGCAGGATGATCCGGCCGCGGCGGAGGAGGGCGGCGCGGAGTGCCTCCGTCACCGCGGCGTCGTCGGCGCCGGGCGGCGGCGTGCTTGGGGGCGGTGTGCCTTGGGGCGGTGTGCCTTGGGGCGGTGTGCCGGGCGTTCCCCCGGCTTGCCCGGCGAGGGCCGCCAGCAGGTCGCGTGCGGTGCGCTCGGTGGGGACCGGGGTGCCGCCGGGGTCGGTGAGGCGGGCCCGCAGCACTCCGCCGGGATAGCGGTCGGCGATCCTGCGGACGAACTCTTCGGCGAGAGCGGTACGGCCGGATCCGGGCGCCCCGGCGATCAGCAGGACTCTGCTCTGCGGGAGGGGGCGGCCGGAAATGGTGTGCAGCCCCGCGCGTTCGATGTCCTCGCGCAGCGCGCGGAGTTCGCGGTCGCGGCCCGTGAAGGTGTGCGGGCCCGGCCCCGCGGTCGTGGGCTGCACCGCCTGATCTGTCACGGGCTACGCTCCCGTTCGCTGTTCACCTGGTGTGGGCGCGGACGAATGGTTGCGAGCGTAGTTCACCGCGGGGTGCCGGCCACCGCCGACAGCCGCCGCGCCCACCCCGAAAATCACCACATCGGCTCAGGTGACCTTCCCCGGCCGCCCGCCCTCATCGCGCGGCGGGTGGCCGGGGTGACCTTCCGTCACATCGGGTCGAAGGGCCGCGCCGGCCACGGCGTTTGGGCGGGCCGCAAGGCGCCCAGCCCGCCGCCGCTGCTGAGTGCGGCGCTCAGCGCCAGGGTTCCCACCACCAGGCAGTTGTTGTGCAGCTGCCCGGCCAGTGCACCCCGCACCAGCTCCTCCAGCGGTACCCGGGCCAGCTCCATGTCGGCCTCTTCGTCGGAGACCTCGAAGCGCTCGCCCTCGACCTCGGAGAGCTGGCGGGCCAGGAAGATCCGTACGGCTTCATCGGTGCCGCCGGGGCTGGTGTAGATGTCGACGAGGACGCGCCAGTCCTCGGCCTTGACGTGGGCTTCCTCGTACAGCTCCCGCTGTGCCGCCGCCAGCGGGTTCTCGCCGGGGACGTCCAGCAGCCCGGCCGGGATCTCCCACAGCTTCTCGCGCACGGGGTGCCGGTACTGGCTGAGGACCAGGACATGGTCCTGGTCGTCGAGGGCCAGGACGGCGACGGATCCGGGGTGGGTCTGGTAGTCCCGGCTGACGACGGAGCCGTCGGGCATGACGACCTGGTCGGTACGTACCCCGGTCTTGTTGCCCTGGAAGGGGGTGGAGGTCGCGGTGACCTCCCACTCCTCGGGGGTGTCGGCGATACGGCTGGCCATGGCGCTCACTTCCCCTGCTGGCGCTCGACGGCGGCCTTGACCAGACCGGCGAAGAGCGGGTGCGGACGGGTCGGGCGGGAGCGCAGCTCAGGGTGGGCCTGGGTGGCGACCAGGTAGGGGTGGACCTCGCGCGGGTATTCGACGTACTCGACCAGCTTGTTGTCGGGCGAGGTGCCGGAGAAGACGAGACCGGCCTTCTTCTCCAGCTCGGTGCGGTAGTGGTTGTTGACCTCGTACCGGTGGCGGTGGCGCTCGTCGACGTAGGGCTCGCCGCCGTACGTCTCGCGCACGATGGAGCCCTCCGCGAGCTTGGCCGGGTACATGCCCAGCCGCATGGTGCCGCCCATGTCGCCCTCACCGGCGACGATGTCGAGCTGCTCCTCCATGGTGGAGATGACGGGGTGCGCGGTGGTCTGGTCGAACTCGGTGGAGTTGGCGTCCTTGATGCCGGCCAGGTTGCGGGCGCCCTCGATGACGATGCACTGCAGGCCCAGGCACAGGCCGAGCAGCGGGACGCGGTTCTCGCGGGCGTAGGTGATGGCGCCGACCTTGCCGTCCACACCGCGTTCGCCGAAGCCGCCGGGGATGCAGATGGCGTCGCAGTCGCCGAGCCGGCGCTTGGCGCCCTCGGGGGTGCGGCAGTCGTCGGAGGTGACCCACTTGATCTTGACGCGGGCCCGGTTGGCGAAGCCGCCGGCGCGCAGCGCCTCGGTGACCGACAGATAGGCGTCGGGCAGGTCGATGTACTTGCCGACCAGCGCGACCGTCACCTCGTGGTCCGGCTGGTGGACGCGGCGCAGCAGGTCGTCCCACTGGGTCCAGTCCACGTCGCGGAAGGGCAGGTCCAGCTTGCGTACGACGTAGGCGTCCAGGCCCTCGGAGTGCAGGACCTTGGGGATGTCGTAGATGGAGCGGGCGTCCTTGCAGGCGACCACGGCGGCGTCGTCCACGTCGCACATCAGCCCGATCTTCCGCTTGATGGAGACGGGCACGTCGCGGTCGGCGCGCAGCACGATGGCGTCCGGCTGGATGCCGATGTTGCGCAGCGCGGCGACCGAGTGCTGGGTGGGCTTGGTCTTCAGCTCGCCGGAGGGACCGATGTAGGGCAGCAGCGAAATATGGACGACGAAGACGTTGTCGCGGCCGACCTCGTGCCGCACCTGGCGGACGGCCTCCAGGAAGGGCAGCGACTCGATGTCGCCGACGGTGCCGCCGACCTCGGTGATGACGACGTCCACGTCGTCGGTTGCCATCCGGCGGATGCGGTGCTTGATCTCGTTGGTGATGTGCGGGATGACCTGCACGGTGTCGCCCAGGTACTCGCCGCGCCGCTCCTTGGCGATGACCGTGGAGTAGACCTGACCCGTGGTGACGTTGGCGCTGCCGTCGAGGTCGACGTCGAGGAAGCGCTCGTAGTGGCCGATGTCCAGGTCGGTCTCGGCGCCGTCGTTGGTGACGAACACCTCACCGTGCTGGAAGGGGTTCATCGTGCCCGGGTCGACGTTCAGATAGGGGTCGAGCTTCTGCATGGTGACCCGCAGACCGCGCGCCTTCAGGAGCGCGCCCAGGCTGGAGGCGGTGAGCCCCTTGCCGAGCGAGGATGCGACACCCCCGGTGACGAAGAGGTGCTTGGTCGTCATGGACGTAGGCGGCATGGCCAAGAGGGGGCTCCCGTGGTCGCTTGGTGGGGTGCGGAGGCTGCATCCTGGATTGGTGTCCGAGGTGGCCTCGCTGCGGTTCGGGGGGCTGTCGTCTCGAACAGATCGCGTTCGCGTGCCCACCGCTCCACGGGCTACCAGCGTAACAGTGCCGCCGGGCCGCTGCGGCTGCCGAGGCCCCCGGCCGGGTCGGGAAGCGACTGGGCGCGTCCCAGCGTGACAGGCGAGTCGCAGCAGGTGAACGCGGTAGCCAAGGTCACCTAATCGGCGCAGCCGGACCCAGCCGACCGTCGAGCGGAAGGGTTCGCTGCGTCGTATCCTTCACGGACACTTGCCTGGGACAGCACGGACACTTGCCTGGGACAGGCACAAACACACAGGTCATCCAGCACGTCCCGCGGGGGCGTCGCAGTTCGTTCGACTGGAGATGCACGTGGCTGGGCGCATCGAGGATTACGCACTCATCGGGGATATGCAGACCGCGGCCCTTGTCGGCAGAGACGGCACGGTCGACTGGCTCTGCCTACCCCGCTTCGACTCCCACGCGGTGTTCGCCGGCTTGCTCGGCACCGAGGAGCACGGTTTCTGGCGGGTGGGCCCGGCGCACCCGGCAGGCGGCGACCCGCCACAGGCCGACCGCCGCCGCTACCGGGGGGACTCCCTGGTGCTGGAATCGGAGTGGGACACCCCGCGGGGTACCGTCCGGATCATCGACTTCATGCCTCCGCGTGAGAATCACGCACCGCAGCTGGTGCGGATCGTGGAGGGCGTCAGCGGACGGGTGCGGATGCGCTCGGCGCTGCGGATGCGGTTCTCCTACGGGTGGGTGGTGCCGTGGGTGCACAAGGCGGGGAACCGCACGGTAGCCGTCGCCGGGCCCGACTCGGTCTGGCTGGACACCGAGGCCGACACCTACGGCAAGGATCTGACGACCTACTCCGACTTCACCGTCGGCCCCGGTGACCGGGTGGCGTTCACCATCAGCTGGGAGGCGTCGCACCGGGAGGCACCGGAGCTGCCGGAGCCGGAGGAGGCGCTGCGCACCACCGAGGACTTCTGGCGCGAGTGGGTCGAGACCTGCACCTACCACGGGCCCTACCGGGAGGCCGTGGTCCGCTCGCTGATCACGCTCAAGGCGCTGACCTACGCGCCCACCGGCGGGATCGTCGCCGCGCCGACCACCTCGCTGCCCGAGGAGATCGGCGGGGTGCGGAACTGGGACTACCGCTTCACCTGGCTGAGGGACGCGGCCATCACCCTCTCCTCCCTGCTGCGCACCGGCTACCGCGAAGAAGCGCGCGCCTGGCGCGAATGGCTGCTGCGCGCGGTCGCCGGCGACCCGGAGAACCTTCAGATCATGTACGGCATCGCGGGCGAACGCGAGCTGTCCGAGGCCGAGTTGAGCTGGCTGCCGGGGTACGAGGGCTCCAAGCCGGTCCGGGTGGGCAACGGCGCCGCGGGCCAGCTCCAGCTCGATGTGTACGGCGAGATGGTCGAGGCGCTGCACCTGGGCCATATGACGGGCCTGGCGCGCAACGACTACGCCCAGCTGCTCCAGCTCAAGCTGATCGGCTACCTGGAGAACCACTGGGAGGAGAAGGACGAGGGCATCTGGGAGGTGCGCGGCCCGCGCCGGCACTTCGTGCACTCGAAGGTGATGGCCTGGGTGGCCGTCGACCGTACGGTCAAGCTCATCGAGTCGGGCGATGTGGACGGGCCGCTGGAGCGCTGGCGCGCCCTGCGTGACGAGATTCACCGCCAGGTCTGCGAGAAGGGCTACGACAAGGAGCGGAACACCTTCACCCAGTCCTACGGCTCCAAGGAGCTGGACGCCTCGCTGCTGCTGATTCCGCAGATGGGCTTCCTGCCGCCGGACGACAAGCGGGTCATCGGCACCATCGAGGCCATCCAGCGTGAGCTGACCACCGAGGACGGCTTCGTGCTGCGCTACCCCACCAGCAGCGAGGCGGGCGAGCACGGCACCGCCGAGAACGTGGACGGCCTCGCGGGCGAGGAAGGGGCCTTCCTGGCCTGCTCGTTCTGGCTCGCCGACGATCTGGCGATGATCGGGCGGGTGGACGAGGCCAGGAAGCTGTTCGAGAAGCTGCTGGCCCTGCGCAACGACGTGGGTCTGCTGGCCGAGGAGTGGGACTCCGTGCGCCAGCGGCAGGTCGGCAACTTCCCGCAGGCCTTCAGCCATGTCCCTCTGATCGACACGGCCCTGCGGCTGACAGCGTCGGGAGCGTACGGGGTCTAGACCCTCCCCGGACGCGGCGCTGCGGTTACTCTCTCCCGGTCCTCGGCCGGGAGAGGCGCAGTTGCTGCGGGACGGGTTCCGCCGGCACGCAGGCACCTCCCGGTCTCAGTGCTCACCGGGTGGGATGTGTCTGACCTCGTCGTAGACGCTCAGCACCTGCGCCGCGGCGTCGTCCTCCGTCGGCCAGGTGCGGGCCCGTGCCCGTCCCGCAGCGGCGAGTGCGGCGCGCCGGGCCGGG
Source organism: Streptomyces sp. CA-250714 (assembly GCF_050936705.1). NCBI lineage: Bacteria > Bacillati > Actinomycetota > Actinomycetes > Kitasatosporales > Streptomycetaceae > Streptomyces > Streptomyces sp. CA-250714. Next base: position 1,436,718 of record NZ_JBNJMI010000002.1, read on the forward strand.
TCGGCGAGGAGGCCGAGGACGGCGGAGGAGAGGGAGTCGGCGTCTCCGCCGGGCACCAGCAGGGCGGCGGTGCCGACGAGTTCGGCGACGCCGCCGCCGTCCGCCGCGACCAGCGGCACCCCGGCACGCAGCGCTTCCTGGGCGACCAGGGACCGCCCCTGGCCGTGGGCCGGCAGCAGCGCGAGGTCGGCGCCCGCCAGCAGCCGCAGCGCGTCGTGCCGACGGCCCAGCAGCCGTACCGGCAGCTCTCCTCGTCGATCCGGCGCTGGAGCACGGCCCGCTCGGGCCCCTCCCCCGCGACGGCGAGCAGCGGCGGCGGTGTGAGGCGGCGCCAGGCGCGGGAGGCGGTCAGTGCGGTGTCGAGACCGCGCCGTCCGTCGAGGCGGCCGACAACCACGATCAGCGGCCGGTCGAGGGCACCGATGCCCGCGCGCGTCTTGTGCCGCAGCACCTCCTCGTCGTCCGCGCTCTGCGCCCTGGGGCGGGCCGCCGTACCGGCCAGCGGGATGGGGGCGGGGGCGAGCCGGGCGTCGCGGGCGCCGCTGCGGCGGGCCATGTCGACCAGTTCGGTGGTGGCGCCGAGGACGACGGTGGCGGCCCGGGCCACCCGCCTCGCCAGCAGCCGGTTCACCAGTTCGCGGGCGGCTTCCGCGCGGCCGGTGTGTTCGGCCCGTGACCTGGGCAGGGCGTGCCAGGTGACGACGAGCGGCACCTCGCCGCGCCGTCTGCCGAGCGCGAGGGCCGCCAGCAGTCCGGCGCGCGGTCCGTGCGCGTGGACGACGTCGGCGTCGGCGCAGACGGTACGCAGCCGGGCCGCCGTGTCGGCCTCCGTACGGCCGGGCAGGGCGGTGAACTGCGCGCCGGTTTCCGCGAACACATGCCGCAGTGCGTCATCGTGCCGGGTGCACACCGTCACCCGCACCCCGCGTGCCGTCAGTCCTTCGGCGAGGGAGCGCGCATGAGCTGCCATATGTGCCGAGGGCGGCTCGGCTCCGCCTGCCGCCGGGCCGCCGCCGAGCACGTGTACGGCGTGCGGCGGGCGCGCGCCGACCGCGGGCCGACGCGGCGCGGGGGTGCGGCTCGGGCTCACGGCAGGCGGGCTCCCTGGCTGACGGTGGGGGGTGGGGCCTGCCCAGGATGCCAGGCGAGGGGGACCCGCCGCGCCGCCGAACGCACCGGAGAGCCGTCACGGTGGGGCGCACGCCGCACGCTCTCACTCACAAGAGTGAGAGCGTGCGCGCCGCTGAACGTCACGTTCCGGTACGGGCCGCTTCGAGAAGCTCCTCGGCGTGGGCGCGGGCGAGTTCGGAGTCCTCCTGGCCGGCGAGCATCCGGGACAGCTCGCGCACCCGGTCCTCGCCCTCCATTGCCTGGACACCGCTGCGGGTCACCGAGCCGTCGTCGGTCTTCTGCACCACGAGGTGCCGGTCGGCGAACGCGGCCACCTGCGGCAGATGCGTGACCACCACCACCTGTGCCGACTTGGCCAGCCGCGCCAGCCTGCGGCCGACCTCGACGGCCGCCTTGCCGCCGACGCCCGCGTCCACCTCGTCGAAGAGGTAGGTCGGCACCGGGTCGGAGTCGGCGAAGACGACCTCCACGGCGAGCATCACCCGTGACAGCTCGCCGCCGGAGGCGCCCTTGGCGATGGGCCGGGGCGGGGCACCGGGATGCGGGGCGAGCAGCAGTTCGACCTCGTCGGTGCCGTGCGGGCCGAAGGCGAGAGTCCGCCCGTCGATGTCGAGCCCTTCGGGGTCCTCGTTGTGCTTGAGCTCGAAGGTGACCCGGGCGTGCGGCATGGCCAGTTCGGCCAGCTCCTCGGTGACCGCGTCGGCGAACCGTTTGGCGGCGTCGGCGCGCGCCTCGGTGAGTGTGCGGGCCAGCGAGGCGAGTTCGGTGCGGAGCGCGTCCCGCTCGGCGTCCAGCTCGCCGATCCGGTCGTCGTCCCCCTCCAGTTCGGCCAGCCGCTCGGCGCTCTGTTCGGCCCAGCCGAGCACGGCGGTGATGTCCTGGCCGTACTTGCGGGTGAGCTGGGCCAGTGCGGCGCGGCGTTCCTCGACGGCGGCGAGGCGGAGCGGGTCGGCGTCCAGGTCGTCGGCGTACCCGGCCAGTTCGCCCGCGATGTCGGAGAGCAGGATGTGCACTTCTCCCAGCCGGTCGGCGAGTGCGGCGAGCGCCGGATCGTGTGCGCGCACCGCCTCCAGGGCGCGGTGGGCTCCGGCGACGAGGGTGGCGGCGTCGACGCCCTCCGGGTCGGCGGGGTCGCCGGCCAGGGCGCCGTGCGCGGTGGTGGCCGCGGAGGCGAGGGCCTCGGCGTGGCCCAGCCGTTCGGCCTCGGCCGCGAGTTCGGCGTCCTCGCCCGGCTGGGGTTCGGCGGCCTCCACCTCCTGGATGCCGAAGCGCAGCATGTCGGCTTCCTGTGCGCGCTCCCGGGCGCGGGTGGTCAGCTCGGTCAGCTCCGCCGCGACGGTGCGCAGCCTGCGGTACGCCTCCCGGTAGGCGGCCAGCGGCCGGGCGACGGCCTGACCCGCGTAGCGGTCCAGCGCCTCGCGCTGCCGCGCTGCACGCAGCAGGCCCTGCTGGTCGGTCTGGCCGTGCACGGCAACCAGGTCGTCGCTCAGCTCCGCCAGCAGTCCGACCGGGACCGAGCGCCCGCCGACGTGCGCGCGCGAGCGGCCTTCGGCCGAGACGGTGCGGCTGACCAGCAGCGCCCCCTCGTCCAGCTCCGCGCCCGCCTCCTCGGCGCGGCGCGCGGCTGGGGCGTCGGGCGCGAGCGCGATCCGGCCCTCGACGATGGCCGACTTGGCGCCGACCCGGACGAGCCCGGCGTCGGCGCGCCCGCCGAGCAGCAGCCCGAGGCTCGTGACGACCATGGTCTTGCCGGCCCCGGTCTCACCGGTTACCGCGGTGAAGCCGGGGGACAGTTCGACAACGGCGTCGTCGATCACGCCCAGGGCTTTGATCCGCATCTCCTCCAACACGGATACGACCATACGAGGTCTCCTCGCCCGGTCCACACCTGTGGTCCGGGTGGTAGCCGGATCGTGGGGCCGTGCACCGTGCCGGTCCGCGGCGGGTTGCGGTGTCTTATCCGTTTTCTCCCCCTGGCCCGCCGTTGTGTTTCTCCCCTCGCCTCCCTCCCCCGCTCCCGGGCGGGCTAGCGCGGTGCCCCGCGCCAGCCCGTGACCGGAAGTGCGAACTTGGCCACCAGGCGGTCCGTGAACGAGGCGTGGTGCAGCCGCGCCAGCCGTACCGGCACCGCGCCGCGCCGCACCTCCACCCGGGCCCCGGCCGGCAGTTCGACGCTGCGCCGTCCGTCGGCCCACAGCACCCCGTGCGGGGTCTGCGGCTGCACCTCGACGGCCAGCACCGAATCGGGCGCGGTCACCAGGGGTTTGGCGAACAGCGCGTGGGCGCTGATCGGCACCATCAGCAGCGCCTCCACCTCGGGCCACACCACGGGCCCGCCCGCCGAGAAGGCGTACGCGGTGGATCCGGTGGGGCTGGCGCACACCACGCCGTCGCCGCCGAAGCTGGAGACAGGGCGGCCGTCGACCTCGATGACGACCTCCAGCATCCGCTCGCGGGCCGCCTTTTCGACGGAGACCTCGTTGAGCGCCCAGTCGGCGTGCACGACATGGCCGGTGCCGGGGGTGTGCGCGTTGTAGCCCGCGTTGCGTACGAGCACGTCGAGGGTCATCCGCTCCTCGACCTCGTAGGCGCGGGAGACGACGCGGTCCACGACCTTGTCCAGATCGTCCCGCTCGGCCTCGGCGAGGAAGCCGACCCGGCCGAGGTTGACGCCCAGCATCGGCACACCCGAGGCGCGGGCGAACTCGGCGCCGCGCAGCAGTGTCCCGTCCCCGCCCAGCACCACCAGCAGCTCGCAGCCCTCGGCGGCGTCCGGCTTGGCCGTCACGGTCTGCACCCGGTCGGGCAGCGGCAGATCGGCCGCCTCCTCCGCGAGCACCCGCACCCCGATGCCGCAGCGCAGCAGCCCCTGGACGACCAGCTCGGCGCTGCGCACAGCGGCGGGTCTGCCGGTGTGGGCGAGGAGGAAGACCGTACGGTCCCCGCCCTCGGCGGCGTCCCCCGCACCGGTCCCGTGGGGCTGTGCTGGCCGCGTAGCTCGGCTGTCCTCGGTCACTTGGGCCCCTCCGCCACCGCTCGCTCGACTTCGGCCGGGTCGAGGTCGTCGGCCCCGGCACGCAGCCACAGAAAGTATTCGACGTTTCCCGAGGGCCCGGGCAGCGGACTCGAGGTGACGCCCAGCGCGCCCAGACCCAGGGCAGCCGCCTGTCCGGCGACCGTCCGCACGGCCTCGGCACGCAGCTCGGGGCTGCGCACGACACCGCCGCTGCCCAGCCGTTCCCTGCCCACTTCGAACTGTGGCTTCACCATCAGCACCAGGTCCGCCTCGGGCACGGCACACCGGACGAGCGCGGGCAGCACGAGCCCCAGGGGGATGAACGACAGATCACCGACGACGAGTTCCACCGGCTCGCCACCGATCGCCTCCAACGTCAGTTCCCGGACATTCGTACGGTCCTTGACGGTGACGCGGGGGTCGCTCTGCAAGGACCAGGCAAGTTGCCCGTAGCCCACGTCCACGGCGACCACATGGTCCGCACCCGCGCGCAGCAGCACATCGGTGAAACCGCCGGTGGAGGCGCCCGCGTCCAGCGCACGCCGGCCCGCCACCCGCAGCCCGCGCGGAACGAAGGCCTCCAGCGCCCCGGCGAGCTTGTGGCCGCCGCGCGAGACATAGTCCGGATCGCTCTCGTCCGACTTGACCACCACGGCGGCGCTCGTCTCGACCTGGGTGGCCGCTTTCGTCGCCACGTTGCCCCCGACCGTGACCCGCCCCGCGGCGATCAGCCGGCCGGCGTGCTCCCGCGAACGGGCGAGGTTGCGGCGCACCAGCTCCGCGTCCAGTCGGCGTCGTGCCACGGGTCAGCTCCGGGGGGTGTGGGGTCGGTCCAGCGCGGCCAGGCTCTCGCGCAGGCCGCGGTGGACATCTTCGTACACCTCCAGATGGCCGGAGACAGCGAGGTGGTCGGCGTCCTCCAGTCGCTTGAGCTGGGCGTCGACCGGGGCGTATCCGGTGGGGCGCACCCCCACGCCGAGGGGCCGCGGGCCCTCCTCGGGCTCGTCGGCCGGCTCCGCGGCGCCGCCGACGCCCTCGGCGCTCCCGGCGCCTTCGGCCGGCTCGACCGGCTCGGCCTGCCCGTGCGGCTCCTCGGGCTGCGCTGTCTCGTCGTACCGCTCGGTGCCGCCGGCCGAGAGGTGCTGCTCGGGGGTGGGGGCGTGCCCGGGTCCCTGCGCGAACTCGCTCATGCCCCGACGCTACCTCCCGGGTCTGACAGACTCCCGGGTCCGGCAGCTCAGCGTCGCGCGGCGGGCACCACCAGGGGGGTACCGGTCTCCGGGTCGTCGATGACGCGGCACGGCATGCCGAAGACCTCCTCCACCAGCTCCGCCGTCACCACCTCGGCGGGCTCCCCCTGCGCGACGATCCGGCCGTCCCGCATGGCGATCAGGTGGGTGGCGTAGCGGGCCGCGTGGTTGAGGTCGTGCAGTACGGCGACGAGCGTCCGGCCCTCCTCCTCGTGCAGCCGCGCGCACAGGTCGAGGATCTCGATCTGGTGGGCGATGTCCAGATAGGTGGTGGGCTCGTCCAGCAGCAGCAGCGGCGTCTGCTGGGCCAGCGCCATGGCGATCCATACGCGCTGCCGCTGGCCGCCGGAGAGTTCGTCCACGAACCGGTCGCCGAGCCCCTCCACGCCGGTGGCCGCCATGGACTCGGCCACCACCCGCTCGTCGTCCCGCGACCACTGGCGCAGCAGGCCCTGGTGCGGGTAGCGGCCGCGGGCCACCAGGTCGGCGACGGTGATCCCGTCCGGGGCCGTGGACGACTGGGGCAGCAGTCCCAGGGTGCGGGCCAGCGCCTTGGCGGGCAGGCCCGCGATGTCGCTGCCGTCCAGCAGCACCTGCCCCCGCGTGGGCTTGAGCATCCGCGAGAGGGCGCGCAGCAGCGTCGACTTGCCGCAGGCGTTGGGGCCGACGACGACCGTGAACGACTGGTCCGGTACGGCGACATCGAGCTCGCGGGCGATGGTGCGCTGGTCGTAGGCGAGGGTGAGGCCGTGCCCGGTCAGCCGGGGCTCGCCGGTCGCCGTGGCAGCGCCGTCGGAGGCCGGCTCCTTGTTCTCCGTCGCGGTCTTCATCGTGTCCCCGCCTCTGTCGTGTGCGTCTTTCCTGGGTGGGCCCGAGCCGTTCGCCGCGGCGCCGCAGCCGAAATGTTCGGCCCTCTCATATCCGTCCCGCCCTGCGCTCGCTCGCCAGCAGCCACACCAGATAGCTGCCGCCCACCACGCCGGTGATCACGCCGACGGGGAGCTGGTGCTCCCCGAAGGCCCGCTGGGCCATCAGATCGGCGCAGATCAGCAGTGCGGCGCCCATGCACAGCGAGGGCAGCAGGTTGGGGCCCGGCGCCTTGGTGAGCCGCCGGGCGAGCTGCGGTGCCGTCAGCGCGACGAAGGAGACCGGCCCCGCCGCGGCGGCCGACAGCGCCACCAGCAGCACCCCGGCGGCCAGCAGCGCGAGCCGGGTGCGTTCGACGCGGACGCCGAGCGCGTAGGCCGCGTCGTCGCCCATCTCCATCATCCGCAGGGCACGTCCGCAGCCGAGCAGCACCAGCGGGACGAGCACCACCATGCCGTAGACCAGCGGCAGTACGTCGCTCCAGCCGCGCCCGTCCAGGCTGCCGGTCATCCACAGCACGGCCCGGGACGCCTCGGTGATGCCCGCGCGGGTGATCAGATAGCTGTTGACGCCGGTGAGGATGGCGGTGGCGCCGACTCCGACGAGCACCAGCCGGTAGCCGTGCATACCGCGTTTCCAGGCGAGGGCGTAGATCAGCGTGCCGGTGACGACGGCTCCGGCGACGGCGCCGCCCGCCAGCAGTGCGCTGCTGCCGCCCGTCGCGAAGATGACCAACAGCGCCCCGGACGCGGCCCCGTTGCTGAAGCCGAGGATGTCGGGGCTGCCCAGCGGGTTGCGGACGACGGCCTGGAAGACGGCGCCGCACAGCCCCAGGCTCGCCCCGACGAGCAGTGCGGTCGCGGCGCGGGGCAGCCGCAGTTCGTTGACGATGAACGCGTCGGCGGGATCGCCCTGGCCGAGCAGCGTACGGATCACATCGCCAGGCGCCATGGGGTATTCGCCGCTGCCGATCGCGAACACCGCGGCGACCAGCGCGAGCAGCAGGCAGCCCGCGCCGATGAGCAGGGCGCGCGGCCGGTAGTTGACGGAGAGGCCGCCGGGGGTGCGTACGACACTCGTACGGATGCCGGTGAGGCTCATGCTTGTGCCACCCTCCGCCTGCGCACGAAGTAGAGGAAGAACGGCCCGCCCACCACGACGGTCACGATGCCGACCTGGAGTTCGCTGGGCCGGCCCAGAATGCGTCCGAGGATGTCCGCGCCGAGCAGCAGCACGGGGGCCAGGACGGCGCAGTACGGCAGCATCCAGCGCTGGTCGGGGCCGGTGAGCGCGCGCACCATGTGCGGCACCATCAGCCCGACGAACACGATCGGCCCGCAGGCGGCGGTGGCGGCGCCGCACAGCAGGGTGATGGCCACGATGGCGGCGGCACGCGTCCGGGTGGGCCGGGAGCCGAGCGCACGTGCCGCGTCGTCGCCGAGCGCCAGCGCGTTCAGCGGCCGGGCCAGTACGAGCGCCAGCAGGGCGCCGACGGCGATGAAGGGCAGCGCCGAGGCGACCGTCGAGTCCTGGGCGCGGGCCAGTGAGCCGACCATCCAGAACCGCATCCGGTCCAGCGAGGCGGTGTCCAGGAGCTGAACGGCGCTCACATACGAGACCAGCGCGGCGTTCAGCGCCGTACCCGCGAGGGCGAGCCGGGCCGGGGTGGCTCCGCGCCCGCCGCCGACGGCGTAGACGAGTGCGGAGACGGCGGCGGCGCCGAGGAAGGCGAAGCCGATGTAGCCGGTGTACCCGGTGATGCCGAAGAAGGAGATGGCGGTGACGACCGCCGCCGCCGCGCCCGCGTTGATGCCCAACAGCCCGGGATCGGCCAGCGGGTTGCGGGTGAGCGCCTGCATGACGCCGCCCGCCAGGCCGAGCGCGACCCCGGCGAGCAGGCCCAGCAGGGTGCGCGGCAGCCGCATCTCGTGGACGACGGTGTAGCTCGCCGAGCCGCTGTCGACCAGCCCCGACCATGCCTCGCCGAACGAGAGCGGGCGGGCGCCGAAGACGAGGCTGAGGAAGACGACGAGCAACAGGACGAGTGTGGCGGCCAGCAGACCGGCGGCCCGTGCGAGCGGAGCCCGGGCACGTGCGGGCTGGTCCTCCTGCCCGGCCGCCGGTTGTCCCGCTCCACGGCGTACTGCCGCTGAACCCCCTTGGACCTGCGGGGACTTGGTGAGAGTCACGTACGCGCTCCGGTCGGGGCCGGGGAAGACGGGACGCCCGGCCACTGGACAACAACAACTTTGGTTAGGTTAGCCTAACTGCGAACTCGGCCCCATGGCCGCCCCGTGTACGTCCGCGGTATGGCCGCGGTGCGTTCTCAGTACGTCGAGAGAAGGCCGGAGAAATGCCCAGCTCTTCCCCCATATCCCACCTTTCGCGCCGCGGTCTGCTGGCCGCGGGCGGCGCCGCCGGTCTCGGAGCGCTGCTCGCCGCCTGCGGAAGTGAAGGCTCCGGATCCGGTTCGGGTGGTGGCTCGAAGGGCGAGGGCTGGGCCTTCACCGACGGCCGCGGCAAGAAGGTCACCCTGGACGCCGTTCCCGAGCGGATCGTCGCCTACACGGCCACCGCCGCGGCGCTGTGGGACTTCGGCGTACGCGACAAGGTCGTCGGTGTCTTCGGCCCGACGAAGCAGAAGAACGGCAAGCCCGATGTGCTCGCCGGGGACATGGACATCTCCAAGGTGAAGATCATCGGAAACGCCTTCGGCGAGTTCGACCTGGAGAAGTACGCCAAGCTCCGCCCCCAACTGCTGATCAGCAACATGTACCTCAAGGACGCGCTCTTCTACGTCCCGGACGAGAGCAAGGACAAGATCTTCAAGCTCGCGCCCCAGGTGGCCATGAAGGCCGCGGAGGTCCCGATGCTCGAGGTCATCCAGCAGTACGCGAAGCTCGCCGAGTCGCTGGGCGCGGACGTGAAGGCCAAGTCCGTCACGGACGCCAAGGCGCGCTTCGAGCAGGCGGCCGAGCGGCTGCGCAAGGCCGCCAAGAGCGGTATCCGCGTGATGGCCGCCTCCGGCGCACCCGACCTGTTCTATGTCTCCGACCCCGACGCCAACGCCGACCTCAAGTACTTCAAGCAGCTCGGCGTCGACTTCGTGAAGCCCAAGAAGATCAGCAAGCAGGGCTTCTTCGAGGAGCTGAGCTGGGAGAACGCCGACAAGTACCAGGCCGACCTGATCATCCTGGACAACCGGACCCGGTCCCTCCAGCCCAAGGCCCTCAAGTCGAAGCCGTCCTGGAACGACCTGCCCGCCGTCAAGAAGGACCAGGTCGCCCCGTGGGCGGCCGAGCCGCGCTTCTCGTACGCGGGCGCCGCACCACTGCTGGAGAACCTCGCGGAAGCGATCGAGAAGGCCAAGAAGGTCCGTTGATCCTCCGCTGACGCGGCTGCCGCCCGGCCCGCGTCCCGACCACCCGCACGCCGGACCCCTCCCCCTCGCCAGGAGCAGACACGATGAGCACGGTCAGCACGGCGCAGTCCGCGCCCTCCACCGTTCCGTTCGAGTTCTTCGAGCTGCACGTCGTACGAACCCGTCGGCTGGGCCCGACCATGCTGCGGGTCACCTTCGGCGGCGAAGGGCTGGATCGTTTCGCCTCCGGCGGCCGGGACCAGCGCTTCAAACTCTTCCTGCCGCAACCGGGCCAGACCAGGCCCGTGGTGCCGGTCGAGGCGGGCGAGAACTGGTTCACCGAGTGGCGCGCGATGGACGAGAACATCCGCGGGATCATGCGCAGTTACACCGTGCGGGCGCTGCGCAGGGGCAGCGAGTACGGCGCCGCCGACGAACTGGACGTCGACTTCGCCCTGCACGGCGAGACCGGTCCCGCCTCGCGCTGGGCGCTGCGTGCCATGCCCGGGGACCGGGTCACCCTGCTCGGCCCGGTCGTCGCGGACAACGCCGGCGTCGACTTCCGGCCGCCCGAGGGAACCGACTGGGTGCTGCTGAGCGGCGACGAGACGGCGCTGCCCGCCATCGGCGCCATCCTGGAGTGGCTGCCCACCGGGATGCCGGTACGGGTGTTCGCGGAGGTGGCGCACCGGGAGGACGTCCAGGATCTGCCGACCCTCGCGGACGCGCGGATCAGCTGGCTGGTACGGAACGAGGCGGCGACCGCTTCGCGGACGGAGCGGATGGTCGAGTCGGTGCGCGCCGCCGAACTTCCCGCGGGCACGCCGTACGCGTGGCTCGCGGGCGAGGCCGGCTCCGTCAAGGCCGTGCGCAGGCACCTGGTCGCCGAGCGCGGATTCGACCGCCGGGCGGTCAAGTTCACCGGGTACTGGCGGCTGGGGGCGACGGAGGAACAGCTGGTCGCGGAGGCGCTCGCGGGCTCGGCCGGCTGAGGCCGGGCGCACCGGCCCGGCCGGGGTCTCAGAACCCCAGCCGGGCCAGCGCGTTCTCCGTATCCAGTCGGCACTCCCCCGCCGCCGACCAGGCCGCGCCGCACAGTGCGCGCAGCCCGTCCACCGGGTCGCCGTCGCCCTCCAGCGTCAGTTGGTCCGCTCCGGCGTGCGCCAGCCAGCCGCGGCACCCGAAACCCGAGTCGGCGTCCCCCGTCACCTCCGGCTGGGACTCCAGCAGACTCCGCAGGTCACGGGCCACATAGGTGGGCCGGTGCACGGGCCGCGCCGCGAGCAGTTGAGCGGCGTCCGTCACGCCGGTCAGTACCAGAAGTGAGTCCACGCGCCCCGCGTGCGCCCCCTCGATGTCGGTGTCGAGCCGGTCGCCGACCACCAACGGGCGTCGTGCGCCGGTACGCAGGATGGACTCCCGGTGCATCGGCGGCAACGGTTTACCCGCGACTTGCGGCTCCGGCGGCGTCCGCAGCCACCGGGTGGCGATACGGACGACTTCGACGGCCGAGCCGTTGCCGGGCGCGATGCCGCGCCCGCTGGGAATCGTCAGATCGGTGTTGGACGCGAACCAGGGCACCCCGCGCTGCACGGCGATCGCCGCCTCGATCAGCCGCCCCCACTCCATGGCGGGCCCGCCATAGCCCTGCACCACGGCCGCGGGCTCCTCGTCGGCCGTCTCGACGACGGTCAGCCCCCGCTCCTCCAGCGCGACCCGCAGCCCGTCGGCACCGACGGCCAGTACCCGGGCGCCCCGTGGAACCTGTTCGGCGATGAGCCGGGCGACGGCCTGCGCCGACGTGATCACCTCCTCCGCCGCCGCGGGCACGCCCAGCCGGGTCAGATGCGCGGCGACCGTCTGCGGCGTGCGGGCCGCGTTGTTCGTCACGTACGCCAGCCGCAGCCCGCTCTCCCGCGCGGCGGCCAGTGAATCGACCGCGTGCGGCACGGCCTCTCCCCCGGCGTACACCACCCCGTCCAGGTCCAGCAGCGCCGTGTCGTACGCGGTGTGCAGCCCGCTGTCGCACGGCAGCGGGCGGGACGGCAGGACCGGCTCGGCGGGCTCGGTTGCCCGGGCGGTGCCGGCTGCCTCGGCTGCTGGGCTGTGCTGCATGAGGGCTTGCTCCTTGTTTTCTCTCCCGTGGTGCGCGGAGGGCCGTGGGCGGTCCCCGCGCCGTACCGATCCTCTCGTACACCGCCGCGCGCTCCGCACCCCTGCGCCCCCTGTGCCCCGCTCCACCGGGGAGAGGGAACGGGCATACCATGCACAGATGACCGTCCGAGGACTGAGACTCGCCCCGTTCCGGGGGCTGCGCTACGCGCCGGAGAGGGTCAGCAGCCTCGCTGCAGTGACCTCGCCGCCGTACGACGTGGTGGTCACGCCGGACGGACTGCGGCAGCTGGAGACGGCGGACCCGTACAACATCGTGCGGCTGATCCTTCCGCAGGCCGAGGACCCGACCACCCGGCACCACAAAGCAGCCGAGACACTGGGCCGCTGGCAGGCCGACGGGGTGCTGTCCCGCGATCCACAGCCGGCGCTGTACGTCTACGAGCAGCGCAAGGGCGAACTGCTGCAACGCGGCCTCATCGGGGCGCTGCGGCTGTCGGCTCCCGAGGAGGGTGTCGTCCTGCCGCACGAAGAGGTGATAGACGAGGTCGTGGCCGACCGCGCCGATCTGATGCGCGAGATGGCCGCCAACCCCGAGCCGCTGCTGCTCTCCTACCGCGGCAACGGCACCCGTACCGGCGCGACCGCCGTCATCGAGCGGGCCACGCTCGGCCCGCCGCTGGCGGCGACGACCACGGAGGACGGCTTCGCGCACCGGCTGTGGGCCGTCACGGACCCGGCCGAAATCGCCGAGGTCGACGCCGAACTCTCCCGGCGCAGCGCACTGATCGCCGACGGTCACCACCGCTGGGCGACGTATCTGCGGCTGCGTGCCGAGCAGGGCGGCTCCGCCGAGGGTTCGCCGTGGGACTACGGCCTGGTCCTGCTGGTCGACACCGCGCGCTATCCCCTTCAGGTCCGCGCCATCCACCGGGTGCTGCCCAGGCTGCCGCTCAAGCGGGCGCTCGACCTCCTCGACCGCGCGGGCGCCGGATACGGGGAGGGGGGCGCCTTCCGCGTCCGTACGCTGGAGGCGCCGCTGGACGAGGCGCTGGAGGAGCTGGAGGACACGGCGGGGAACGCCTTCCTGCTGACCGAGGGAGAGGGCGTCTTCCATCTGGTCGACCAGCCCTCCCCCGCCCTGCTGGAGCGTACGGTCGACACGCACCGGCCCGCGGCGTGGCGGCAGTTGGACGCCGCGGTGCTGCACTCGACGCTGCTGGACGCTGTCTGGCAGGTGCCCGACCGCCCCGAGGACATCAGCTATCTGCACCACACCGAGGCGGCTCTGGAGCAGGCGGCGGGGCACGGCGGTACGGCCGTACTGCTGCGCGCCGTTCCGGAGGAGACGGTGCGGGCGCTGGCCGAACAGGGCGTCACCATGCCCCGGAAGTCGACCTCGTTCGGCCCGAAGCCCGCCACCGGGCTGGTGCTCCGCCCCCTCTACTGACCGGCACATCACCCTCCGGCACGGCCTACTCACGCTGCCCGGGACCCACTTGCATGCTCAGCGACGGGTTTGGTTAGGCTAGCCTTACCTGACCGCGCGAGCCGCGCGGTGTGCCACGTCCGTGTCAGGAGGACACTTCATGAGCAGCAGGTCCCACCTGCTCAACGACAGGACAGCGGAGCACTACAGGCGCTCCCTCACGCACGGCGTCGAGCGGGTCGCCGCGAAACTCGCCGGCGCGGAACAGCCGTTCACCGGCGTCACGCCGGCCGAGCTCGCCCCCACCGTCTCCGCTGTGGACCTGGACAAACCCCTGGGCAACGCTCGCGAAGCGCTGGACGAACTGGAGCGTGTGTACCTCCGCGACGCTGTCTACTTCCACCACCCGCGCTATCTCGCACACCTCAACTGCCCCGTGGTCATCCCGGCGGTACTCGGCGAAGCCGTCATCGCGGCCGTCAACTCCTCGCTGGACACCTGGGACCAGAGCGCGGGCGGCACCCTCATCGAGCGCCGCCTCATCGACTGGACGGCACAGCGCATCGGCTTCGACACCGCGGCGGACGGCATCTTCACCAGCGGCGGCTCCCAGTCCAACCTCCAAGCGCTGCTGCTCGCCCGCGAGGAGACCTGCCGCCTCGTGCGCAAGAACTCCGAGACGTCGCTGAGCACCGCGCAGATCCTGCCCACGCTGCGGATCCTCACCTCCGAGTGCAGCCACTTCAGCATCGAGAAGGCCGCCGTGCTGCTCGGTCTCGGACCCGAGGCCGTCATCCCGGTCCCCACCGACGAGCAGCGCCGGATGCGCGTCGACGCGCTGACGGAACAGCTGGAGCGCTGCGCGCTTGCCGGAGAGACGGTGATGGCCGTCGTCGCCACCGCGGGCACCACCGACTTCGGCAGCATCGACCCGCTGCCCGCCATCGCCGACCAGTGCGAGCGGACCAACACCTGGCTGCATGTGGACGCCGCCTACGGCTGCGGGCTGCTGACCTCGCCGCGCCGCCGCGCGCTGCTGGACGGTGTGGAGCGCGCCGACTCGGTGACCGTCGACTACCACAAGTCCTTCTTCCAGCCGGTCAGTTCCAGCACCGTCCTGGTCCGCGACCGGGACACCCTGCGCCATGTCACCTACCACGCGGACTACCTCAACCCGGCCCGCAGCGTGGAGCAGGAGATACCCAACCAGGTCGACAAATCGATCCAGACCACGCGCAGGTTCGACGCGCTCAAGCTCTGGATGACGCTGCGTGTGATGGGCGCCGACGCACTCGGTGAACTCTTCGACGAGGTCGTGGACCGCGCCGCCGACGCCTGGCGGCTGCTGGACGCCGACGAACGGTTCGAGGTCGTCGTCGAACCCCAGCTCTCCACCCTCGTCTTCCGCTACCTGCCCCGAGACGGGCACTTGGACGACGGGACGCTGATCGACCGGGCCAATCTGCACGCCCGCGAGGCGCTGTTCGCCTCCGGCGAGGCCATCGTCGCCGGCACCGTGGTCGACGGCCGCCACTACCTCAAGTTCACCCTGCTCAACCCGGAGACCTCGCTGGCCGACATCGCCACGGTCCTCGACCTGATCGCCGCACACGCCGGCCAGTACGCCGACCGGCACAACGCCGCCCACCCGCCCGCCCTCAGCGCCGCCCAGGCATGCTGACCGACCCCCCACGGAGCCCCCACGTGACTCCCTCCAGCGCCCACCCGGCCGACGCGCCCGTACACGACTTCGTCGCCATCGGCCTGGGCCCCTTCAACCTGGGCCTCGCCTGTCTGACCGCACCGATCGCCGAGCTCGACGGCGTCTTCCTGGACGACAAGCCGGAGTTCAACTGGCACCCCGGCATGATGCTGGACGACAGCACCCTCCAGACCCCGTTCCTGTCCGACCTGGTCACCCTCGCCGATCCGACGTCGCCGTTCTCCTTCCTCAACTACCTCAAGGAGTCCGGCCGGCTGTACTCGTTCTACATACGCGAGAGCTTCTACCCGCTGCGCGCCGAGTTCAGCGACTACTGCCGCTGGGCCGCCGACCGCCTCGGCGAGACCGTACGCTTCAGCCACCGCGTCACCAGCGTCGAGTACGACGAGGGCGAGGGGCACTACACCGTCCACGCCGAATACCTGCCGGGCGGAGAGCGCCCGGTGCCGCGCACCTTCCGCGCCCGGAAACTGATCCTGGGCACCGGCACCCCGCCGTACCTCCCCGAATCCTGCCGGGACCTGGGCGGCGACCTGATCCACAACTCCCGCTACCTGGAGTACAAGGAAGCCCTCCAGAAGAAGAAGAGCATCACCCTCGTCGGCAGCGGCCAGAGCGCGGCGGAGATCTACTACGACCTCCTCCAGGACATCGACAGCCACGGCTACTCCCTCACCTGGCTCACCCGCTCCCCCCGGTTCTTCCCCCTCGAATACACCAAGCTGACGCTGGAGATGACCTCCCCGGAGTACGTGGACTACTTCCACTCCCTCCCGCCCGACACCCGGGACAGCCTGGTCGCCTCGCAGAAGAACCTCTACAAGGGCATCAACTCCGATCTGATCGACGCCATCTTCGACCTGCTCTACCAGAAGAACCGCCTCGCGCCCTGCCCCACCCGGCTGATGACCAACACCGCGCTCACCGACGCCTCGTACGACGAGACCGACGGCACCTACACCCTCGGGCTGCGCCAGGAAGAGCAGAAACGCGACTTCAGCCTGACCACCGAGGGACTGATCCTCGCCACCGGCTACCGCTACCAGCGGCCCGCCTTCCTCGACCCGATCGCCGACCGCATCGAGTGGGACGCCCGCGGCCGCTTCGCCGTACGCCGCGACTACAGCATCGACACCGCCGGACAGGAGATCTACGTCCAGAACGCCGAGCTGCACACCCACGGCTTCGTCGCCCCCGACCTCGGCATGGCCGCCTACCGCAACTCCTGCATCATCCGCGAACTGCTCGGCCGCGAGGTCTACCCGATCGAGAAGTCCATCGCCTTCCAGGAGTTCACCGCGCCCACGGACGAACCGGCCGGCGCGGCAACGGACGACGCCAGGGCGGGAGCGGACGGTCTGGAGGCAGCGCTGTGACGGCCACCGACGCCACCGTCTTCACCCGTACCGACGAGACGCTGGGCACCTTCGCCCTCCGCCCCGTCGACCCGCTCACCGACGCCGAGCTGCTGCACCGCTGGGTGACCCACCCCAAGTCGGCGTTCTATCTGCTCCAGGACGCCTCACTGCCCGAGGTGGAGCGGGAGTTCATGAGCATCGCGGCCTCCCCGCACCACGACGCCTTCCTCGGTCTGCACAACGGCTCGCCGGCTTTCCTGATGGAGCGCTACGACCCCCGCCATGTGGAGCTGGCCGGGCTCTATCCGCACCAGCCCGGCGACGTCGGCATGCACTTCCTGTGCGCGCCCACCGAGCAGCCGGTGCACGGATTCACCCGCGCGGTCATCACCACCGTCATGGCGATGCTCTTCGCCGACCCGGACACCAGCCGCGTCGTCGTGGAGCCGGACGTCCGCAACACCGCCGTGCACGCCCTCAACGAGGCGGTCGGCTTCCGCGTCGACTCCACCCTCACCAAACCGGAGAAGGAAGCCCTGCTCAGCTTCTGCACCCGCGAGCAGTTCCGGACCGCCACAGGAGTGACCCCCGTATGACCCTCCCCATCACGCCCCAGCCGACCCAGCCGTACGAGGCCGTCAGCCATCTCACCCCCGAGCGCTGGGCGCAGGCCACCCGGCTCCTCGTCCGTAAGGCGCTGGCCGAATTCAGCCACGAGCGGCTGCTGAGACCGGCCCCGCTCGACGACGGCGACAACCGGTACGCGGTCCGCTCCGACGACGGCACCACCGAGTACCGCTTCGCGGCCCGCCGCTTCGCCCTCGACCACTGGCAGGTCGACGCCGACAGCATCACCCGGCACCGCGAGGGCGGCGAACTCCCGCTGGACGCCCTCGCGTTCATCACGGAGCTGCGTGACACGCTGGGCCTGGGCGAGGAGATCCTCCCCGTCTACCTCGAGGAGATCAGCTCCACCCTGGCCAGCACCGCCTACAAACTCGCAGCCCCACCGGTCACCGCCGCGGAGCTGGCCGCTGCCCCCTTCCAGGCCATCGAGGCGGGGATGACCGAGGGCCACCCCTGCTTCGTCGCCAACAACGGCCGCCTCGGCTTCGACATCGCCGAGTACCGTGCCTACGCCCCCGAGACCGGCTCGCCCGTGCGCCTCATCTGGATCGCCGCGCGCCGCGACCGTGCCACCTTCACCGCCTGTACGGACCTCAGCTACGACAAGCTGCTGCTCTCCGAGCTCTCCGCTGGCACGCTGCGCCGCTTCTCCGCCGCCATGACCGAGCAGGGCCTGGACCTGGACGACTACTACCTCATCCCCGTCCACCCCTGGCAGTGGTGGAACAAGCTGTCGGTGACCTTCGCCGCCGAGGTCGCCCAGCGCCACCTGGTCTGCCTCGGCCACGGCGACGACGAACACCTCGCCCAGCAGTCCATCCGTACCTTCTTCAACGCCACCAACCCCGCCAAGCACTATGTGAAGACCGCCCTCTCGGTCCTCAACATGGGCTTCGTGCGCGGCCTGTCCGCCGCCTACATGGAAGCCACCCCCGCCATCAACGACTGGCTGGCGGACCTGGTGGCGAACGACGACATCCTGCGCGACACCGGCCTGGGCGTCCTGCGCGAACGCGCCGCCGTCGGCTACCACCCCGCCCCCTACGAAGCAGCGGCCCCCAAGGGCTCCGCCTACCTCAAAATGCTGGCGGCCCTCTGGCGCGAGAGCCCGGTACCGTTCCTCGACGAGGGCGAGAAGCCCGCCACCATGGCGTCGCTCCTGCACGTCGACCGCGACGGCAACTCTCTGGCCGCAGCCCTCATCGAGAGCTCAGGGCTGGAGCCCACCGAGTGGCTACGCGCCTACCTGCACGCCTACCTGACGCCGCTGCTGCACTGCTTCTACGCCTACGACCTGGTGTTCATGCCGCACGGCGAGAACGTGATCCTGGTCCTGGACGAAAACGGTGCCCCACGCCGCGCGCTCTTCAAGGACCTGGCCGAGGAGATCGCGGTCATGAGCGAGGACGCCGAACTGCCCCCCGAGGTGGAACGCATCCGCGCCGATGTCCCTGAGGACATGAAGATCCTCTCCCTCTTCACCGACGTCTTCGACTGCTTCTTCCGCTTCCTGGCCCCCACCCTCGACGCGGCCGGAGTCCTGGACGAGGCGAGCTTCTGGGCGACGGTGGCCGACGTGACGAAGGCCTACCAGAAGGCAACCCCCCACCTGGCAGCCCGGCACGCCCAGTACGACCTCTTCGCCGACGAGTTCGCCCTCTCCTGCCTCAACCGCCTCCAACTGCGCAACAACCAGCAGATGGTGGACCTCCAGGACCCCGCCGGCGCCCTCCAACTGACCGGCACCCTGAAGAACCCCCTGAGCGCTCACAAATAGGCCGCGGCGAATAATCCCGGGCCGAACGCAGCGAAGGGCGGATCCCGCAGGGGATCCGCCCTTCGCCTCAACGCACTGCCGCCGAAGACTCAGCCCTCAGCCGACGGCTCACCCTTGTCGGCGTCCTTGTCAGCGTCCTTATCGACGTCATCGTCGGCGTCCTCGTCCAAGGCGTCGATGAACTCGACGCCGTCCAGCTCCGCGAGCCGGTCGGAGGCATCCGTCACCCCGCCCTGATCCGCTTCCAGCGCCTTGCCGAACCACTCGCGCGCCTCGTCCTCACGCCCGACCTCCAACAGCGCGTCTGCGTACGCGTAGCGCAGCCGAGCCGTCCAAGGCTGCGTCGAGTTGGACGCCAGCTCCGGACTCTGCAACGTCACCACAGCGGCGTCGGGCTGCCCCATGTCACGGCGGGCCCCCGCCGCGACCAGCCGCATCTCGACCTGCCCCGCTTTGTCGAGCTTCTGCACCTCGGGCTCGCCCGCCATCGCCAGCGCCTTCTCCGGGCGCCCCAGACCGCGCTCGCAGTCGGCCATGACCGGCCACAGGTGCTGCAGCCCGGTCATCCGCCGGGCAGCCCGGAACTCCGCCAACGCCTCGGAGTACTTCTGCACCCCGTACGCGGCGAACCCGGCCGCCTCCCGCACCGACGGCACCCGCGACGCGAGCCGCAGCGCCACCTTCGCGTACGCGTACGCCTGCTCGGGGTCCTCGTCCAGCAGCCGCGCCACCATCACCAGGTTCCGCGCCACATCCTCGGCCAAGGTCTTCGGCAGGCTCATCAGCTCCTGCCTGACGTCCTTGTCCAACTCCTCGCCGGTGACATCCTCATCGATCGGCAACCGCCGCAGCGGCTCCCGCTCCTGCCGGTCCCGCCCCCGGTCACGGTCCCGATCGCCGCGCCCGTACGGCCGGTCCCGGTCATCGTCGCGCCGGAAGCCACCCCCACGGTTGTCGTCCCGCCGGTCGTCCCGTCCCCGAGCACCACCGCCCTGCCCATACGGCCGATGCCCGCCACGGTCGTCCTCCCGCCGCGGCCCACGACCACCCTGCGGCCGCCCACCGTCCCGGTCATCCCTGCGATACGGCGCACGCCCGCGATCCCGGTCATCCCTGCGCTCATCACGCGCTCGGTCGTCCCTGCGGTACGGCGCACGCTCCCGACCCCGGTCATCCCGCTGCGGCCGATCCTCCCGAGAGCCGCCACGCCGATCGTCCCGGCGCTCGTCACGCGCCCGGTCGTCCCTGCGATACGGCGCACGCTCGCGATCCCGGTCGTCCCGCTGCGGCCGATCGCCCCGCGACTCACCACGCCGATCGTCCCTGCGCTCGTCACGCCGGAACCCCCCACGTCCACGGTCGTCACGGCCCTGGGAATCCCCTCCCCGGTCAGCCGGGCCACGGCCCGAACGACCGGAACCGAACCGGTCCCGATCGCCCCCACGCTCATCACGACGATCGTCCCGACGGTCATCCCGGCGGTCGTCCCGCCGAAAGCCGGGACCGTCCTGGCCACCGCGCCCGCGACGGTCGCCACCCCCGCGGTCATCGCGTCCACGGTTGTCGTACCCCCGCTCACCACGCGGCCGGTCGTCCCGCCGACGCTCATCCCCACGCCGCTCGTCCCCGCGGCGCTCATCCCGGCGGAAACCGCCCGACGAGCCGCCTCGATCGTCACGGCCTCGTTCATCACGCCGGAAGCCCCCGCCGGCCCGGCCACCGTCCTCCCGCCTGGGTCCGCGGGAACGCTCACGGCCATTGCTGCTACGCGGGCCGGACTGTCGTGGCCGACGGTCGGCTCGGCCGCGGTCGTCGGAGGAGTTGGGGGACATGATGACTCCTGTCTGCGTGCCTGCGCATCAATTCTCGCGCAGGCGGTGGAACAACGCTCTTCGGAAAAGCGAAGGGTAAAAACAAAAAAGCCCTTGGCCTCCAGCGCATGCACGCTGAAGGCCAAGGGCCATAAAGATTGTTCGGCGGTGTCCTACTCTCCCACACGCTCCCGCATGCAGTACCATCGGCGCTGAAAGGCTTAGCTTCCGGGTTCGGAATGTAACCGGGCGTTTCCCTAACGCTATGACCACCGAAACTCTGTTCAGGACTTCCGGATCAACAGAATCCGGGCCCTGGAGTCTCTTAGCGAACAAGCACACTCTTCAATTGAAGTGCGGTTGTTGTCTCAGAACCAACACAGTGGACGCGAGCATCTACGGACAAGCCCTCGGCCTATTAGTACCGGTCACCTCCACCCATTACTGGGCTTCCAGATCCGGCCTATCAACCCCGTCATCTCCAGGGAGCCTTAACCCCTCCAAGGGGGTGGGAGTCCTCATCTCGAAGCAGGCTTCCCGCTTAGATGCTTTCAGCGGTTATCCTTCCCGAACGTAGCCAACCAGCCATGCCCTTGGCAGAACAACTGGCACACCAGAGGTCCGTCCGTCCCGGTCCTCTCGTACTAGGGACAGCCCTTCTCAAGACTCCTACGCGCGCAGCGGATAGGGACCGAACTGTCTCACGACGTTCTAAACCCAGCTCGCGTACCGCTTTAATGGGCGAACAGCCCAACCCTTGGGACCGACTCCAGCCCCAGGATGCGACGAGCCGACATCGAGGTGCCAAACCATCCCGTCGATATGGACTCTTGGGGAAGATCAGCCTGTTATCCCCGGGGTACCTTTTATCCGTTGAGCGACGGCGCTTCCACAAGCCACCGCCGGATCACTAGTCCCGACTTTCGTCCCTGCTCGACCCGTCAGTCTCACAGTCAAGCTCCCTTGTGCACTTACACTCACCACCTGATGACCAACCAGGCTGAGGGAACCTTTGGGCGCCTCCGTTACCCTTTAGGAGGCAACCGCCCCAGTTAAACTACCCACCAGACACTGTCCCCGATCCGGATCACGGACCCAGGTTAGACATCCAGCACGACCAGAGTGGTATTTCAACAACGACTCCACAACCACTGGCGTGGCCGCTTCACAGTCTCCCACCTATCCTACACAAGCCGAACCGAACACCAATATCAAGCTGTAGTAAAGGTCCCGGGGTCTTTCCGTCCTGCTGCGCGAAACGAGCATCTTTACTCGTACTGCAATTTCACCGGGCCTATGGTTGAGACAGTCAAGAAGTCGTTACGCCATTCGTGCAGGTCGGAACTTACCCGACAAGGAATTTCGCTACCTTAGGATGGTTATAGTTACCACCGCCGTTTACTGGCGCTTAAGTTCTCAGCTTCACCACCCCGAAGAGTGACTAACCGGTCCCCTTAACGTTCCAGCACCGGGCAGGCGTCAGTCCGTATACATCGCCTTACGGCTTCGCACGGACCTGTGTTTTTAGTAAACAGTCGCTTCTCGCTGGTCTCTGCGGCCACCCCCAGCTCACCAAGCATGTTGGATCACCAGAAATGGCCCCCCTTCTCCCGAAGTTACGGGGGCATTTTGCCGAGTTCCTTAACCATAGTTCACCCGAACGCCTCAGTATTCTCTACCAGACCACCTGAGTCGGTTTAGGGTACGGGCCGCCACACAACTCGCTAGAGGCTTTTCTCGACAGCACAGGATCACCCACTTCACCACAAACGGCTCGGCATCAGGTCTCACCCCTCATGCCAGGCGGATTTCCCTACCCGACGGGCTACACCCTTACCCCGGGACAACCATCGCCCGGGCTGGACTACCTCACTGCGTCACCCCATCACTCACCTACTACAAGCTCGGGCCGTCGGCTCCACCAAAACCCTTTCACCCGAAGGATCCAGAGCGGCTTCACGGACTTAGCATCACCTGATTCGATGTTTGACGCTGCATAGCGGGTACCGGAATATCAACCGGTTCTCCATCGACTACGCCTGTCGGCCTCGCCTTAGGTCCCGACTTACCCTGGGCAGATCAGCTTGACCCAGGAACCCTTAGTCAATCGGCGCACACGTTTCTCACGCATGTATCGCTACTCATGCCTGCATTCTCACTCGTGAACCATCCACAACTCGCTTCCACGGCTGCTTCACCCGGCACACGACGCTCCCCTACCCACCCACACACCCGTTAAGGCTATCCATGTGAGTGACACGACTTCGGCGGTGTACTTGAGCCCCGCTACATTATCGGCGCGGAATCACTTGACCAGTGAGCTATTACGCACTCTTTCAAGGATGGCTGCTTCTAAGCCAACCTCCTGGTTGTCCCTGCGACTCCACATCCTTTCCCACTTAGCACACGCTTAGGGGCCTTAGTCGATGCTCTGGGCTGTTTCCCTCTCGACCATGGAGCTTATCCCCCACAGTCTCACTGCCGCGCTCTCACTTACCGGCATTCGGAGTTTGGCTAAGGTCAGTAACCCGGTAGGGCCCATCGCCTATCCAGTGCTCTACCTCCGGCAAGAAACACACGACGCTGCACCTAAATGCATTTCGGGGAGAACCAGCTATCACGGAGTTTGATTGGCCTTTCACCCCTAACCACAGGTCATCCCCCAGGTTTTCAACCCTGGTGGGTTCGGGCCTCCACACGGTCTTACCCGCGCTTCACCCTGCCCATGGCTAGATCACTCCGCTTCGGGTCTTGAACACGCTACTGGGTCGCCCTCTTCGGACTCGCTTTCGCTACGGCTCCCCCACACGGGTTAACCTCGCAACATGCCGCAAACTCGCAGGCTCATTCTTCAAAAGGCACGCAGTCACGACACCAAGTGCAAACACTTGATGCGACGCTCCCACGGCTTGTAGGCACACGGTTTCAGGTACTCTTTCACTCCGCTCCCGCGGTACTTTTCACCATTCCCTCACGGTACTATCCGCTATCGGTCACCAGGGAATATTTAGGCTTGACGGGTGGTCCCGCCAGATTCACACAGGATTTCTCGGGCCCCATGCTACTTGGGAAATCTCCAAACGAGCCGCAATGATTTCAGCTACGGGGGTCTTACCCTCTACGCCGGGCCTTTCGCATGCCCTTCGCCTATCACCACGGTTTCTCACTCGCCGACCGGCCGGCAGACCGATCAAGGAAACTCCCACAACCCCGCATGCGCAACCCCTGCCGGGTCTCACACACATACGGTTTAGCCTCCTCCGGTTTCGCTCACCACTACTCCCGGAATCACGGTTGTTTTCTCTTCCTACGGGTACTGAGATGTTTCACTTCCCCGCGTTCCCTCCACACCGCCTATACATTCAGCGGCAGGTGACAGCCCATGACGACTGCCGGGTTCCCCCATTCGGACACCCCCGGATCACAGCTCGGTTGACAGCTCCCCGGGGCCTATCGCGGCCTCCCACGTCCTTCATCGGTTCCTGGTGCCAAGGCATCCACCGTGCGCCCTTAAAAACTTGGCCACAGATGCTCGCGTCCACTGTGCAGTTCTCAAACAACAACCAGCCACCCACCACCCCCAACACAAGCTGGAGTTCACTGGGACCGGCACCAAGAGCTACAACCACACGGCCGTGCCCTCAGACACCCAACAGCGCGCCCAACCCGGCCAGTACAGGTTTCCGTGTTCCACGCTCCGAGGAGCAGTACTAGCGAAACCCGCCTGAACCAGGCTGAATAGTCAACGTTCCACCCATGAGCAACCCACCGTCAGACACTCGCTGACGTAGTGGGCCTCTGACCGGGCAAAGCCCGGTAAGAAGTGCTCCTTAGAAAGGAGGTGATCCAGCCGCACCTTCCGGTACGGCTACCTTGTTACGACTTCGTCCCAATCGCCAGTCCCACCTTCGACGATTCCCTCCCACAAGGGGTTGGGCCACCGGCTTCGGGTGTTACCGACTTTCGTGACGTGACGGGCGGTGTGTACAAGGCCCGGGAACGTATTCACCGCAGCAATGCTGATCTGCGATTACTAGCGACTCCGACTTCATGGGGTCGAGTTGCAGACCCCAATCCGAACTGAGACCGGCTTTTTGAGATTCGCTCCACCTCACGGCATCGCAGCTCATTGTACCGGCCATTGTAGCACGTGTGCAGCCCAAGACATAAGGGGCATGATGACTTGACGTCGTCCCCACCTTCCTCCGAGTTGACCCCGGCAGTCTCCCGTGAGTCCCCAACCTCCCGAAGGAGTTGCTGGCAACACAGGACAAGGGTTGCGCTCGTTGCGGGACTTAACCCAACATCTCACGACACGAGCTGACGACAGCCATGCACCACCTGTACACCGACCACAAGGGGGCCCCTGTCTCCAGAGGTTTCCGGTGTATGTCAAGCCTTGGTAAGGTTCTTCGCGTTGCGTCGAATTAAGCCACATGCTCCGCCGCTTGTGCGGGCCCCCGTCAATTCCTTTGAGTTTTAGCCTTGCGGCCGTACTCCCCAGGCGGGGCACTTAATGCGTTAGCTGCGGCACGGACCACGTGGAATGCGGCCCACACCTAGTGCCCAACGTTTACGGCGTGGACTACCAGGGTATCTAATCCTGTTCGCTCCCCACGCTTTCGCTCCTCAGCGTCAGTATCGGCCCAGAGATCCGCCTTCGCCACCGGTGTTCCTCCTGATATCTGCGCATTTCACCGCTACACCAGGAATTCCGATCTCCCCTGCCGAACTCCAGCCTGCCCGTATCGAATGCAGACCCGGGGTTAAGCCCCGGGCTTTCACATCCGACGCGACAAGCCGCCTACGAGCTCTTTACGCCCAATAATTCCGGACAACGCTCGCACCCTACGTATTACCGCGGCTGCTGGCACGTAGTTAGCCGGTGCTTCTTCTGCAGGTACCGTCACTTACGCTTCTT
Source organism: Streptomyces sp. CA-250714 (assembly GCF_050936705.1). Classification (NCBI taxonomy): domain Bacteria; kingdom Bacillati; phylum Actinomycetota; class Actinomycetes; order Kitasatosporales; family Streptomycetaceae; genus Streptomyces; species Streptomyces sp. CA-250714. The sequence continues at coordinate 1,462,101 of NZ_JBNJMI010000002.1, forward strand.
CCCTGCTGAAAGAGGTTTACAACCCGAAGGCCGTCATCCCTCACGCGGCGTCGCTGCATCAGGCTTTCGCCCATTGTGCAATATTCCCCACTGCTGCCTCCCGTAGGAGTCTGGGCCGTGTCTCAGTCCCAGTGTGGCCGGTCGCCCTCTCAGGCCGGCTACCCGTCGTCGCCTTGGTAGGCCATCACCCCACCAACAAGCTGATAGGCCGCGGGCTCATCCTACACCGCCGGAGCTTTCCACACGGAGATCATGCGATCCCGTGTCATATCCGGTATTAGACCCCGTTTCCAGGGCTTGTCCCAGAGTGCAGGGCAGATTGCCCACGTGTTACTCACCCGTTCGCCACTAATCCCCGACCGAAGCCGGTTCATCGTTCGACTTGCATGTGTTAAGCACGCCGCCAGCGTTCGTCCTGAGCCAGGATCAAACTCTCCGTGAATGCATCATTCGCGGAAGAGCGGAACAGTAACCAGAGGAATAGTCCGGCACTGTCCACAGCGTCCTCGCTGTAATTTTCTTCAAAGGAACCTCAACTCGCCTTCGGCGAGTCGGGGTATCAACATATCTGGCGTTGACTTTTGGCACGCTGTTGAGTTCTCAAGGAACGGACGCTTCCTTTGGATTCCCTCGCGGGTTTCCTCCGGACGTTTGCCCTTTCGGTGTCCACTACGTTAGCGCGTTTCCCCGGAGACTCATAATCGAGTCCTCGGAGTCAGTTTTCGGCGTACCGAAAGTGACCCCGATTCTGGGGTACATCGTAGGTAGTGATTGTCCGCTTCCGGGGGCCGCTCTCACTGGGCCTTCAGGCCCGTGGCAAGCCGTCCCGTTTCCAGCGGCTCGTCCAACATTAGGGGGTGGACCGGCCTGCGTCAAGCGAGGGCCGACGGTTCCGGGGCTTGTGCGGCCGGTAAGGGCTCACCGTCGGGTCGCCGTCGAGCCAGAAGCGCCAGGGGTAGTGGGCGCCGTCGCCGCCCACGCCGGTCCGCGGGCCGTTCTTAGTGGCCTCGGGATCCTGCCCCTCACCTGCGAGGATGCTCAGTGGGGCGGAGTCGTCGTGGGAGCACACGTCGGTGCCGTTCAGCTCCCGGTCCACGGCGAGGGCGGTGGCGAGGCGGGCAGGGCCCTTGGCCAGTTCCAGGTCTTTGCGGGCCTTGGGTCGGCGCTGCCGGGCCAGCTCCACTCCGTCCAGCACCTCGCCGGCGCGGATCAGTACACCGCTGGCCTGGCCCTCGGGGCCGCAGACGAGGTTGAGACTGAACCACATGCCGTAGATGAAGTAGACGTATGCGTGACCCGGCGGACCGAACATCGAGGCGTTGCGTTCGGTCCTGCCGCGGTAGGCGTGGGAGCCGGGGTCGGCCTCGCCCGCGTACGCCTCGACCTCCGTGATGCGCAACCGCATACGCCCCTGTGTCGTCGTGCGTACCAGGACGCGTCCGAGGAGGTCGGGAGCGACATCCAGGACAGGACGGTCGAAGAAGGCTCGGGGTAGGTGCGCATCGCCGCTGGTGGTGCTGGGGTTGCGGTCTCGGCCTGCGATCATGCCGTCCGAGCGTACAAGAACTGGTCGTGCTTCCCACGGGGGAAGCCGAAAGGGGAGGACAAGGGGATGGGCTTCAAGAAGCTGTTCGCGAGCATGGGGATGGGCGGCGCATCGGTGGACACGGTGCTGCACGAGCCGCATGCCGTGCCCGGTGGTGTGGTGCAGGGTGAGGTGCGGATCGAGGGCGGCTCGGTCACGCAGGAGATCCAGTCGCTTTCGGTGGGGCTCCAGGCCCGGGTCGAGGTGGAGACGAACGACGGGGAGGCGCACCAGAACATCGAGTTCGGCACCCAGCAGCTCGGCGGGGAGCTCACCCTGCACGAGGGGGCCTCGCATGTGGTGCCCTTCTCTCTTGAGGTGCCGTGGGAGACGCCGATCACGATGTTCCTGGGGCAGCAGCTGCGCGGCATGCAGATCGGGGTGACGACGGAGCTGGCGATCGCGCGGGCGCTGGACTCGACCGACCTCGATCCGGTGGAGATCCATCCGCTGCCGGCGCAGCAGGCGATCCTGGACGCCTTCGGACAGCTCGGGTTCCGCTTCAAGTCGGCGGACATGGAGAAGGGGCATATCCGCAACACGCGTCAGCGGCTCCCCTTCTACCAGGAGATCGAGTTCCACGCGCCGCAGCAGTACCGGGGGCTCAACCAGGTCGAGCTGTCGTTCGTCGCGGACTCGCGGGGGATGGATGTGGTGCTGGAGATGGACAAGAAGCCTGGGCTGTTCTCGGAGGGCAGTGACACCTTCCGCGCCTTCCCGGTGGACTTCGACTCCTACCAGCAGACGGACTGGGCCGGGTACCTCAATCAGTGGCTGGCCGAGGTCGGCGGCAAGCGGAATTGGTTCTGAGACCGGAGACCGGCGGAGAGCCGCCCCGGTCGTCGGGGAGCGTCGTCTGGACCCCGCTCAGCCCAGCAGGATGCTGAGCGGGGTTTCGCGTACCGACCAGAAGCCGACTGCCGCGGTGAAGACGTCCGCAGCGGCGGCGGCGTCCTCCGGGTCGGCCTGTTCGAACTCGGACCAGCCGGTGGCCAGCAGCAGATAGCCGCGGGGCTTGCCCCACCAGGACAGATCGGTGAGGAGGTCGGCGAGCGCGTCCCAGTTGCGGCCGAAGTAGTCGGGGAGCTCGAGACCGGTGGCGCAACGTTCCATGAAGTCGGCCTTGTTGTCGACGCCGGTCAGGTCCACCACAGTGCCGAACCAGCCTGCCGCGTCCGCCTGCATCAGCGCGTCCGGGCCGACCGAGGGCAACCGGTAGACGCCGGGAGGCACCGAGTCGTCGAAGAGGCCGGGGAGGTCGGCCTGGGGCAGCTCGGGCAGGTCCACGGGGCTGGTCATGGTCGGCACCACCGCTTCGGGGTCTCGTCGTGGTCACTCACCTGATGGCGTTGACGGCTGCGGGCACAGGGCTGGGGTGTACGGGGTGTGCTGTCGCACCCCGTCATGGTGGCAAAGAGAGGCTGTCCGGATCGTTAGGCTGGCCGTTGCAGCGATTCGCGTGACGAGGAGGTTCCCGACGTGACCGACCAGCAACGGCGCCCGCTCCCCCATGACTTCCACCCCCCGGTGCCGTCAATCCGCGTGGTGAGCAACGATCTGGCGGACGGCGGCCATCTGGGTTCCGCACAGGTGTACGCGGAGGGGAACACCTCGCCCTACCTGCGCTGGGAGGGCTTCCCGGAGGCGACGAGGAGCTTCGCCGTGACGTGCTTCGATCCGGACGCTCCGACCGGGAGCGGGTTCTGGCACTGGTCCGTCTTCGACATCCCCGCCTCGGTGACCGAGCTGCCCGCCGGTGCCGGTACGGGGGAGATGAAGGGGCTCCCCGAGGGGGCCGTGCATGTGCGCAACGACTTCGGGACGCGTGACTTCGGCGGGGCCGCGCCGCCGCCCGGGGACGGGCCGCATCGCTATGTCTTCACCGTCTATGCCGTGGACACCGAGAAGCTCGGTCCCGATGCCGAGGCGACGCCTGCCTTCGTGGGGTTCAATCTGCGCTTCCACACGCTGGCGCGGGGGCAGCTGATCGGCGAGTACGAGATCCCCGCGGAGGGCTGATCCCGCGGGGCTGTCCCGAATAATTCCGTTGCGCCGCGCTCCTGCGCGGCGCAACGTGTATGGGGGCAGTCGGCACCGTGGCGCGGTACATCACCGCGAGCGGGGGTGGCAGGCGCTGATCAGCGCCGCTGTCTGCCGGAGTCCGGCCGGGGGTCGGACGGCCGCGCCGACTGCCTTCGCTGCCGTCCGGGGCCGCTCTTTTCTCCGTTCCCGAAGTTCTCGTCTCGGTTCTCGAAGTTCTCGAATTCTCCGCGATTTGTCCCTCCGTGATCCTTTTCCGCCCTCTGTGACCTGGCATTCCCGGGTGCTTCATTTCCTGTACAGCTTGGGGAAATTGCGTTGTCGGCGTGCGTGGACAACGGCACAGTTGGTGCCACCCCGGCGCGGGCGCGTGCGGGCGGAGACGGAGAAGGGGAGGCGGTCGGGATGCGGGAGACGCTGGTACTGAACGCGAGCTTCGAGCCGCTGTCGACGGTGTCGCTGCGGCGGGCAGTGGTGCTCGTGATGCGGGAGAAGGCCGTGGTCGAGCAGTCGCATCCCGGGCTGCGGGTGCGTGCGGCGCAGGTGGAGCTTCCGGTGCCGCAGGTGATCAGACTCTGCCGGTATGTGCGGGTGCCCTTTCGACAACGGGCCCCGTGGTCGCGGCGGGGCGTCCTGGTGCGGGACCGGCATCGGTGTGCGTACTGCGGGCGCCGGGCGACCACGGTGGATCACATCGTTCCGCGTTCGCACGGCGGTGGGGACACGTGGCTGAACACGGTCGCGGCGTGTGCGGCGGACAATCACCGGAAGGCGGCCAGGACGCCGGCGCAGGCGGGGATGAAGCTGCTGGTCAAGCCGTTCGAGCCGACTCCGGCGGACGCGCTTCTGCTGGCGCTGGGGCTGAAGGAGGGGGAGTCGCTGCCGGAGTGGCTGTCGCTGCCGGCCGCGGCGTGAGCGAGGGGGCGGGGTGAGCAGGGCCCGGCGACCGGGCTCCGCTCACCCGCCCGGTGGACCGGGCCGTCGCTCACCGCAGCAGGAGCTGGACGATCGCGACGATGCCGACGGCCACGATGACGCCCCGCAGCACTCCGGGGGCCAGCTTGCGTCCGACCCGGGCGCCGAGCTGGCCCCCTACTGCTGAGCCGACGGCGATCAGCAGCACGGCGGTCCAGTCGAAGTCCGCGACGAAGAGGAAGAAGACGGCGGCTGTGCCGTTGACGACCGCGCCGAGGACGTTCTTGACGGCGTTGATGCGCTGGAGGTCGTCGGGGATGAGCAGGCCCATCAGGGCCAGGTAGATGACGCCTTGGGCGGCGCCGAAGTAGCCGCCGTAGGCGCTGGCCAGCAGTATGCCGCCCTGGAGGGGCAGCCCGCCGTGCGGGTGGGCGCTGTTGTTCTGGCGTTCGCGGCGGCGACGGACGGCGGCGGCCAGCCGGGGCTGGAGGACGACGAGCACCAGGGCGAGCGCGATCAGCACCGGGACGATGGTGTCGAACGCTTTGGACGGCAGGGTGAGCAGCAGGATGGCGCCGCCCAGCCCGCCGAGGAGCGCGACGGTGCCGAGCCGGATGACGCGGCGGCCCTGGCCGCGCAGCTCCCGGCGGTAGCCGATGGCGCCGCTGATGGAGCCGGGGACGAGGCCGAGCGAGTTGGACACGTTGGCGGTCACGGGCGGCAGGCCGACGGCGAGCAGCACGGGGAAGGTGATGAGTGTGCCGGAGCCGACGATGGCGTTGATGCCTCCGGCGCCGATGCCTGCCGCGCAGACGGCCACGGCCTCCCATACGGTCACGCGTCAGCCCCTTCGGTGATCGGTGTCAGTGCCACTGATCATGCCCGAAGGGGCTGCTCGTATGTGCGGCGGTCCGACTGCTGGACCTCGGCTGCGCCGTGCCCGCGGGGTCGTCAGGAGTCGAGCGGGGGCTGCTCGCGCGGGGGCTTGGGGACGCTGGGCGGGGTGGGGGTGCCGCCGCGAGTGCCGCCGTTTCCGCCGGAGTCGGGGCGGAAGTTGTCGAGGGCGCCGCCGAGGCCCTTGAGGGCGTCGCCGATCTCGCTGGGGACGATCCAGAGCTTGTTGGCGTCGCCCTCGGCGATCTTCGGGAGCATCTGGAGGTACTGGTAGGAGAGCAGCTTCTGGTCCGGGTCGCCGGCGTGGATGGACTCGAAGACCGTGCGGATGGCCTGGGCCTCACCTTCGGCGCGCAGAGCGGCGGAGCGGGACTCACCTTCGGCGCGCAGGATGGCCGACTGCTTCTCACCCTCGGCGGTGAGGATCTGCGACTGGCGGACACCTTCGGCCTGGAGGATCGCGGCGCGCTTGTCACGGTCGGCGCGCATCTGCTTCTCCATCGAGTCCTGGATGGAGGTGGGCGGCTCGATGGCCTTCAGCTCGACGCGGTTGACGCGGATGCCCCACTTGCCGGTGGCCTCGTCGAGGACGCCGCGCAGCGCGGCGTTGATCTCCTCGCGGGAGGTGAGCGTCCGCTCCAGGTCCATGCCGCCGATGATGTTGCGCAGGGTGGTGACGGTGAGCTGCTCGATCGCCTGGATGTAGCTGGCGACCTCGTAGGTGGCGGCGCGGGCGTCGGTCACCTGGTAGTAGATGACGGTGTCGATGTTCACCACGAGGTTGTCCTGGGTGATCACCGGCTGCGGGGGGAAGGGGACGACCTGTTCCCTGAGGTCGACACGGTTGCGTACGGTGTCGATGAAGGGGACGACGATGTTCAGGCCCGCGTTGAGGGTCCGGGTGTACCGGCCGAAGCGCTCGACGATCGCCGCACTCGCCTGTGGAATGACCTGGATCGTCTTGATGAGTGCGATGAAGACCAGCACCACCAAGATGATAAGGACGATGATGATGGCGTCCATGGTCTTGCCCCCTGCATGGTGTAAAGCGCTGCCTGAAGAGTTACTGCCCGTGTGCGGATGCTCATAGCCATCACATCACGACCGCGGTGGCCCCGTCGATCTCGACCACGTCAACCTGACTGCCAGGCTCGTAAGTTGTGTCCGAATCGAGGGCGCGAGCTGACCAGATCTCACCGGCGAGCTTGATACGGCCGCCGGTTCCGTCGACCTTCTCCAGCACCAGGGCCTGCTTGCCCTTGAGCGCGTCGACTCCGCTTGCCAGAGCGGGGCGTTCGGTCCGCATCCGGCGTGCGACGGGCCGTACGACCAGGATCAGTGCCGAGGCGACGATCGCGAAGACGATGACCTGGGCGACCGGGCCTCCGCCGATCCCGGCCGTCCCCGCGGCAGCGACCGCGCCCACCGCCAGCATGCCGAACTCGGGCATGGCCGTGATGATGAGCGGAATCCCCAGCGCTGCGGCGGCTACGAGCCACCAGACCCATGCGTCCACACGGCCATGGTAGGCGTACGGTCAGCGCAGCGGCAGGCCCTGTGCGGTCCAACGGCCGTTCTGCGTCTCGACGACCAGCGGCAGGCCGAAGCACAGCGAGAGGTTACGAGAGGTCAGTTCGGTCTCCAGTGGCCCGGCTGCCAGCACCCGTCCCTGGCGGAGCATCAGAACATGGGTGAAGCCCGGCGGGATCTCCTCCACGTGGTGGGTGACCATCAGCATGGAGGGGGCGTACGGGTCGCGCGCGAGCCGTCCGAGGCGCCGTACGAGGTCCTCGCGCCCGCCCAGGTCGAGTCCGGCCGCGGGTTCGTCCAGGAGCAGCAGTTCGGGGTCGGTCATCATGGCCCGCGCGATCATGGTGCGCTTGCGCTCGCCCTCGGAGAGGGTGCCGAACTTCCGGTCCAGGTAGTCGGACATACCGAGCCGGTCGAGGAAGGCGAGCGCGCGGTCCTCGTCGACCTTGTCGTAGCTCTCCTGCCAGTGCGCCGTCATGCCGTAGGCCGCGGTGAGCACGGTCTCCAGCACGGTCTGGCGGCGGGGCAGCTTCTCGGCCATGGCGATGCTGGCCATGCCGACGCGGGGACGCAGCTCGAACACGTCTACGCTGCCGAGGCGTTCACCGAGGACGGCGGCGCTGCCGGAGGTCGGGAACAGATAGCTGGAGGCGATGTTGAGCAGCGTGGTCTTGCCCGCGCCGTTCGGCCCGAGGATGACCCAGCGTTCGCCCTCCTTGACCGACCAGGAGACATCGTCCACCAGAGCACGTCCGTCGCGGACCACGGATACGTCCACCAGCTCCAGTACTTCGCTCATGAGCGCGTTGTCTCCTATTGCAGTCGCGTTTAGGTGCCTGTGGGCACATTCCCCAGGGGAAAACCTACGCCACCGTGTGCGAAGCCTGTTCCCTAGGCTTGGTTCATGCTCACAGAACCTCGCTCGGGGCGGCTGGCCGCCTGGGGAAACGCACTGCTCGCCGGACTCGTCTCGCCGGACGAGGCGGCCGAGCGCATCGCGGAACAGGATGCGCGGCACCGCGTAGTGCTGCCGGGGGACGACGGTGACCCGGTGGGGCTGACGCTGGCGCTGGGGCGGCTGCGGTCGCTGGGTGCCGTGGGGCTGCGGGTGGCGCTGCCGGTGCCCGGCCATCCGCTGGGGCTCAGCGGGCCGCCGGAGTTCAACGCGCGGGCGCTGGAGGCCGAGGAGGCGGTGCTGGTGTACGGCACCGCGCTCGGTCTGGTGCCGGAGGTGTACGAGGCGGGGCCGGCGGACGCGGATCCGGAGGACGTGCATACGGAGGTGCTGTGGGAGTGCCTGCCGGTGCGGGAGGCCCCGCCGGCCGATGTGCCCTCGCTCGCGGAGGCGGAGCGGGAGCTGGCGGAGGCGATGCGGGAGGCCACTCAGGTGCTGACGCGGCTCGATGTGGCGGGCTCGGGCCCGGTGGCCGACGCGGCGCTGGAGGCGTACCGGGCGCGGATGGAGGCGGGCCGGCAGCTGCTGGCGCCGGGCTATCCGCCGCGCGCTGTGCGGGTGCTGGAGCTGGCCCAGCGGGTGGGAGCGCTGGTCTCGATCGCGTACGGGGACGGGGGTGCCGCCGGTGACGGGAGGGAGCACGGGGGCGCGGTGAGCGCCGCGGAGATGGCGGCCCGCGCCGAGGCGCTGCGGCCGGTGGAGCGTACGGCGCGGCGGGCGCAGGTGGCCGCGTACAACGCCTATGCGGAGGAGCTGGAGCGGCGGCGGGAGGGCGGGCAGGCCTGAGCGGTGCCGCCCGCCCTCCCGGCGTGCCGGCCCCGCGGGTCAGTTGTGCGTGTGGTTGCCGAAGGCGGGGTTGAGGACGCCGACGACGTTGACCGAGTTGCCGGTGAGGCGCACCGGGACGTCGACCGGCACCTGCACCAGGTTGCCCGAGCCGACGCCCGGCGAGTTGACGGCCTTGCCCTGTGCGACGGCGCTGTCGGCGCACGCGGAGCCGGCCGAGGCGCCGGCGGCGACACCGGCGGCGGCGATGACGAGGGCGGCCTTCTTGGCGGTGTTCATGGGGGTTCTCCCTGTGGTTCTGCTGAACGGTGCCGCGGCCGACCGCCGCGGGCACGCCATGGAGAACGGAGCACCCGTCGCGAGGGTGCGCAGAAAAGATGACGACCACACGACGGTATGAATTGCCGTACGGAGGGGAACGCCTGGCCGGTTCCCCGTCAGCCCGTCACCCCGTGGCGGACCGCCCACAGGGCCGCCTGGGTGCGGTCGGCCAGGTCGAGCTTCATCAGGATGTTGGAGACATGGGTCTTGACCGTCTTCTCCGACAGCACGAGCGCGCGGGCGATCTCGCGGTTGGAACGGCCGTCGGCTATCAGGCCGAGCACCTCGCGTTCCCGCTCGGTCAGCGAGGGGCCGCGCCCCGCGGCACCGCTCTGGTCGTCGGAGAGCAGCGCCCCGGCGACCTCGGGTTGCAGCAGTACGTGACCGGCGTGCACCGAGCGGATGGCTCCGGCCAGCGCTTCGGGGTCGACGTCCTTGAAGACGTACCCCGCGGCACCGGCACGCAGTGCGGGGACGACGGTGCGCTGCTCGGTGAAGCTGGTGACGATCAGCACCCGCGCCGGGTTGTCGCGATCACGCAGCGTACGCAGCGCCTCGACGCCGTCGGTCCCGGGCATCTTGACGTCCATCAGGACGACGTCGGGTCGCAGCTCCTCGGCGCGGGCCACGCCCTCGGAGCCGTCCGACGCCTCCCCCACGACCTCGATGTCGTCCTGCACCTCGAGAAAGGTGCGCAGTCCGCGCCGTACGACCTGGTGGTCGTCGACGAGCAGCACACGGATCGGGTCAGCCACCGGGCACCTCCAATTCGACAACTGTGCCCTTGCCGGGCTCCGACTGGACGGTCAGCGTGCCGCCGACGCCGGAGGCCCGGTCGCGCATCGAGACGAGGCCGAGGTGGCGGCCCGCCGAGCGCACGGCGCCGGGGTCGAAGCCCGTGCCGTCGTCGGTGACGGTGAGGACGACGGACGGCCCGCGGCGGACGAGGGCGACGCGGACGTGCGTGGCGTCCGCGTGCCGCAGTGCGTTGTGCAGTGCTTCCTGGGCGACGCGCAGCAGGGCCTCCTCCTGTGCCGAGGGCAGCGCCCGGACGCCCTCGCACACGAAGTCCACCTCGGCGCTGTGCGCGCGGTCGAGGACCTGGGCCTGGGTGCGCAGGGTGGCGACGAGGCCGTCCTCGTCCAGTGCGGCCGGCCGCAGTTCGACGACGGCGGCGCGCAGTTCGTCGGCTGCCTCGCCGGACAGCCGGGCCACCTCGTGCAGTTCGGCCTTGGCGCGCTCCGGATCGCGGTCCACCAGGGCCGTGGCCGCCTGCGCCGTCAGCCGCAGGGAGAAGAGCTTCTGGGCCACCGCGTCGTGGAGTTCGTGGCCGATGCGGGTGCGCTCCTCGGCGATGGTCAGCTCACGGCTGCGCTCGTACAGCCGCGCGTTGGTGAGTGCGATGGCGGCGTGCTGGGCGAGCAGCCGCAGCAGTTCCTCGTCGTCCTCGGTGAAGGCGCAGGCCCGTTCCCTGGAGGCCGGGCGGCGCTGTTCCCGCGTGGCCGGGTCGCAGCGCTTGTTGGCGAGGAAGAGGGCGCCGAGCACCTGCTCGCCGTCGGCGATGGGCATGCCGAGGAAGTCGGCCATCGAGGGGTGCGCGGAGGGCCAGCCGCCGAAGCGGGGGTCCTTGCGGACGTCGGCGAGGCGCTGCGGGGTGGCGTCGTGCAGCATCGCGGCGAGGATGCCGTGCTGGCGCGGCAGCGGGCCGATGGCCTTCCACTGCTCCTCGCTGACTCCGGCGACGACGAACTGGGCGAAGCCGCCGTGGTCGTCGGGTACGCCGAGCGCCGCGTACTCGGCGTCGAGCAGGTCGCGGGCCGAGGCGACGATCGTCTGGAGGACGTCGCGCACCTCGAGCCGGCGGTTCATGGCGAGCAGCGCCGCACTGACCGCGGCGAGCCCGGAGCGGGGGACCATGCGATCACCGTACTCGCGCCGCCGCCGGCGCGGGATCGGGCCGCGGCCAGGGGCGGGAGGGTCCGGTGGACCTAGGTCCGACGTCCTACGGGCCCTCCCAAGCGCAGCAAAGGGGCCCCCTCATGCGAGGGAGCCCCTTCCCTGCGTTTCAGGCCCTCACTTGCGCATGATCTCCGGCTCGTGCCGCCGCAGCAGCCGGATGATGACGAAGTAGCACAGCACGCCCATCGCGACGAGGATGCCGATGTCCATCGTCCACTGGTCCAGCGAGTGGTCCCACAGCGGGTCGGTGTTGGTCGGGTCCTTGTCGTCCTGCGGCATCAGGCGCCCCAGCTCGATCGTCGTACCCAGGGCCGCCATCGCCCACCGGGACGGCATCAGCCAGGCGAGCTGCTCCACACCGGGGCTGTCGAAGAGCTTGAAGAGCACACCGGTGAAGACGACCTGTACGACCGCGAAGAGCACGAGCAGGATCATCGTCTTCTCGGAGGTCTTCACCAGCGAGGAGATGATCAGGCCGAACATCATCGAGGTGGCGCCGAGCGCGATCATCACCAGGGCCATCTCGATGGCCGGGTTGGAGGCGAGCAGGCCCTCCTCGGGAAGGTCGCGCGGGTAGAAGCCGACGACGCACATCAGCACGCCCTGGATCGCGGCGACCACGGCCAGGACGATCACCTTCGACATCAGATAGGCCGACCGGGACAGCCCGGTTGCCCGTTCGCGTTCGTAGATGACCCGTTCCTTGATCAGCTCACGCACCGAGTTGGCCGCACCCGAGAAGCAGGCGCCGATGGCGAGGATCAGCAGGATGGGACCGGCGTCGCCGTTGGTCTTGCGCGGTGGTGCCGTCAGTCCGTAGTCGGACGGCATCAGGGTGCTGACCAGGCCGAGGAGCAGCGGGGTGACGAAGGACAGCACCAGGAAGGAGCGATCCGAGGCGATCACCGAGACATAGCGTCTGATCAGCGTCCACAGCTGGCTGCCCCAGCTCTGCGGCTTCTGGAGCCTGGTCGGCTGCATCGCCTGCTGGTGTGCCGCGTACGGGTCCTGCTGCGGCATCTGCTGGTCGATGTCGGCCGCGTACATCTGGTAGTGCTGCGAGCCCTGCCAGCGACCCATCCAGTCGTAGTCGCGGTAGTTCTCGAAGGCGGAGAAGACGTCCGCCCACGAGTCGTAGCCGAAGAAGTTCAGCGCCTCCTCGGGCGGGCCGAAGTAGGCCACGCCGCCGCCCGGCGCCATCACCAGGAGCTTGTCGCACAGCTGGAGCTCGGCCACCGAGTGGGTGACGACCAGCACGGTGCGGCCGTCGTCGGCCATGCCGCGCAGCAGCTGCATCACGTCGCGGTCCATGCCCGGGTCGAGGCCCGAGGTGGGCTCGTCCAGGAAGATCAGCGACGGCTTGGTGAGCAGCTCCAGGGCGACGGAGACGCGCTTGCGCTGGCCGCCGGAGAGGGAGGTGACGCGCTTGTCCGCGTGGATGTCGAGCTTGAGCTCGGCCAGCACCTCCTCCACCCGGGCGTTGCGCTCGGCCTCGGCGACGTCGCCGGGGAAGCGCAGCTTGGCCGCGTAGCGCAGCGCGGTGCGGACCTTCAGCTCCTTGTGCAGGATGTCGTCCTGCGGGACGAGACCGATGCGCTGCCGCAGCTCGGCGAACTGCTTGTAGAGGTTCCGGTTGTCGTAGAGGACCTCGCCCACGTCGGCCGGGCGGTAGCCGGTGAGCGCCCGCAGCAGTGTGGACTTGCCGGAGCCGGACGGGCCGATCACGCCGACCAGCGACTTCTCGGGCACGCCGAAGGTGACGTTGTTGAGGATGACCTTGCCGCCGTCGACCTTCACCGTCAGATGGCGGGCCGAGAAGGAGACCTCACCGGTGTCGACGAACTCCTCCAGCCGGTCCCCGACCAGCCGGAAGGTGGAGTGGCCGACACCGACGATGTCCTGCGGCGTGATGGCGACCGTGCCCGAGCGGGGTATCGGCTGGCCGTTGACGTAGGTGCCGTTGTGGCTGCCGAGGTCGCGGATCTCGCAGCGGCCGTCGGGCGAGGCGTGGAACTCGGCGTGGTGCCGGGAGACCTGGAGGTCGGAGACGACCAGTTCGTTCTCCAGCGCACGGCCGATGCGCATCACCCGGCCGAGGGAGAGCTGGTGGAAGGTGGTCGGGCTGCGGTCGCCCGCGGGCTGCGGGGCCGCACCGCCCTGACCGCCCGGCATCCCGCCTCCGCCGGGTCCGCCCATGCCCTGCTGTGGCATGTGCTGCTGCGGCGGCTGCTGCGCGTACTGCTGCGGCGGTGCCTGCTGCATCTGCTGCGGCATCTGGGGCTGCTGCTGCCAGCCCGGGGGTGGCTGCTGGGGCTGCTGACCCCAGCCGGGACCCCCCTGGCCGCCGACCTGCGGCTGCTGGGTCGGGGCGCTGTGCTGGGCGGCGGCCTGCGCCGCCTGGGGCTGCCCGTGCTGCTGATGCTGACCCTGCTGCTGCGGCGCCGTCTGACCGCCGTACATGTCGGCAACCGGCGCCTGGCCACTGCCGGCCCCGCCGGAGAAGCCGAGCCGCGGGCCGTCGGTGGCGTTGCCCAGATGGACGTTCATGCCGGGGGCGAGCTCCAGCTGCTGGATCCGCCGCCCTTGCACATACGTACCGTTGGTGCTGCCGTGATCCTCAATGACCCAGGCGCGCCCTCCCCAGCGCACCGTGGCATGCCGCCAGGAAACCCTGGCGTCCTCGATCACCACGTCGCCCTGCGGATCGCGGCCGAGGGTGTAGGCCCTGGACTGATCCAGCGTCCAGGTCTGTCCGTTCAATTCCAGTACGAGTTCCGGCACTCCATGCCCCACAAAGTTGTCCCCCGAGGTACCCCCTTCGGAGAGGGAGTCTAGGGATGGCGAACATCGTGAGGAACTATTTCAGGCTCGGCCGCCGGACAGGAAGCCGGGCCAGCGCTAGGGACCAGGCTGTGACCGTTCTGGCCAGGGAATGTCGGAGAGAAAGGGGCCTCGCTGCGGATGCCCCCACGGATCGCCACCGATCACGACTGATACGGACAAGAGTGGTGCGCGGCGGACACGGAGCGCAGGTGGGGCGGGTACGGCGCACGGACGCGGTCGGGCCCCGACAGGGCTGACGGGCCTGGCGGCGGTAGTGTGAGAGGACCATGAGCACACCTGTGGCGCACCCTCCGTCGTACGCCGAAACCCCGACCCTGCTGGTCAAGATTTTCGGCAAGGACCGGCCCGGCATCACCGCCGGCCTCTTCGACACCCTGGCGGCCTTCGCCGTCGAGGTCGTCGACATCGAGCAGCTCGTCACCCGTGGCCGCATCACGCTGTGCGCCCTGGTGACGTCACCCACCACCGGCACCGGCACCGAGGGGGAGCTGCGCGCGACCGTGCACAGCTGGGCGGAGTCGATGGGGCTGACCGCCGAGATCATCTCCGGTACGGGCGACAACCGGCCGCGCGGCGTCGGTCGTTCGCACGTCACCGTGCTGGGCCACCCGCTCACCGCGGAGTCGACCGCCGCCATAGCGGCCAGCATCACCTCCACGGGCGGCAACATCGACCGCATCTTCCGGCTCGCCAAGTACCCGGTCCTCGCCGTGGAGTTCGATGTCTCGGGTACGGAGACGGCGTTGCTGCGTACCTCGCTGGCGCTGGAGGCGGCGAAGTACGGCGTCGACGTGGCCGTTGTCGCCTCGGGGCTCCAGCGGCGGGCGCAGCGGCTGGTGGTGATGGATGTGGATTCCACCCTCATCCAGGACGAGGTGATCGAGCTGTTCGCGGCCCATGCGGGCTGCGAGGCGGAGGTCGCCGAGGTGACGGCGCGGGCGATGCGCGGCGAACTCGACTTCGAGGAGTCGCTGCACGCGCGGGTCGAACTGCTGGCGGGGCTCGATGTGTCGGTGGTCGAGAAGGTGCGCGAGGAGGTGCGGCTCACTCCGGGGGCGCGCACCCTGATCCGTACCCTCAAGCGGCTCGGCTTCCAGGTGGGCGTCGTCTCCGGCGGCTTCACGCAGGTGACGGACGCGCTTCAGGAGGAGCTGGGGCTGGACTTCGCCTCCGCCAACACGCTGGAGATCGTCGACGGCAAGCTGACGGGAAAGGTCACCGGGGAGATCGTGGACCGCGCGGGCAAGGCGCGGCTGCTGCGGCGGTTCGCCGACGAGGCGGGGGTGCCGCTGGCGCAGACCGTCGCCATCGGTGACGGCGCCAACGATCTGGACATGCTCAACACCGCGGGGCTCGGCGTCGCCTTCAACGCCAAGCCCCTGGTGCGGGAGGCCGCTCACACCGCGGTGAACGTGCCGTTCCTGGACACGGTGCTCTATCTACTGGGCATCACGCGCGAAGAGGTCGAGGCCGCGGACGGGCCCGAGAAGCCCTTCGAGAGGGTCTGAGCTCCCTCCCGACGGCCCGGCCTCTGGACGGCCGGACGTTTCGCGCCCGACCGGCTCGCGCTCTCCGCCGACGAGCTCATAGCTGCCGACGAGCTCGTAGCTGGCGACGGCCTCATTCGTGCGGCGACCAGAAGTGGGTCAGCTCCGCGCTGCCGGGCTGCACCGATTTCCACGAGCCGGTGTACCGCAGGATGGCCACCGCCGCCGTGGGGAAACCGCGGGCCATCCGCTCCTGCGCTTCCTGGTCGGCGGCCCCGGCGAGCACGTCGGCGACCGACTGCATACCGGGGTTGTGGCCGATGATCAGCAAGTCCCGCACTTCGTCGGCGACTTCGTTGATGACCTCGATGATCTGGCCGGGCGGCGCCTCGTAGAGACGCTCCTCGTAGACCGTCTTGGGCCGCTGTGGGAGATGTGAGACGACCAGCTTCCATGTCTCGCGGGTGCGGGTCGCTGTCGAACAGAGGGTGAGTTGCGGGGTGATGCCCTGACCGGCGAGCCATTCGCCCGCCGCTGGGGCGTCCAGGCGGCCTCGCTCCGCGAGGGGCCGCTCGTGATCCGCCACCTGGGGCCAGTCCGCCTTGGCGTGCCGGAGAAGGACGATACTGCGGGGCACATCGACGCTCATGTGTCCCAGCTTCGCATGAAACCCGCTGACAGGCGCGGGGTGTTGGACGGTCGGTCCCCCATGGGTGACGGACGGTGATGCACCGCTCACCCGGCACCGCTCCCCTCACCGCTCCCCGTCACCGGGACGGCTCAGCCCGGCCTCAGCCCGTGAGGGAACCCCACAGATGGGTGAGGAAGGACAGCAGCGGGCTGTCCGCGGCACGCTGGGCTGCGTCCGCCTGTCCCCCGCCCATCAGGAGGACCAGCAGCAGGGCGAAGCCGAGTATCGGGAGCAGCACTCCCCACCAGGGCAGCCGCGTCTGTGCGACGTCCGACTGCCTCGGTCGTGCGGCGCCCTGGGCCGGGCGGTTCCTGCTCCGGTCCGATGTCAGGTGCGCGGGGGCCGTCATGGGCTTCGCCTCCGGATTCCGTGGGCCTTGCTCGTTCTCGTATGCCTCGACGGTACGGAGGACGGGAGAGCGATCCCATCCGGTGAGCCACCCAGTTACCCCTGACGCCAACCCCCTAGGGGATGGTGGTGCCAGCTACACCCCCGGGCGGACTCCCGACGGACGACAGACGGGCGACCGGCGGGACCCGGCGGGGGTGCGGAGCGGTGTCAGCCGGCGGCGATGCTGGCGATCACACCGATGACGACGGTGACGGCCATCATCGCGCCGAAGATCATCAGCAGCTTCTTCTGCGGTTCCGGGGGGTTCGGTTCGAGCACTGGCATGTGAGCCAGTGTCGCACTCAGCGTCCTTCCTCGATGACCCGGTCCCTGCCCGCCAGCAGCCCCGTCGCCATCTGCGCGAACATCAGCAGGGCCATCAGCAGGAGCGGCAGGTGCCAGTCACCGCTGAGGTCGTGCAGCGAGCCGACGAGCAGCGGGCCCGGGATGGAGATGAGATAGCCGGTGCTCTGCGCGAAGGCGGAGAGCTTGACGACCCCGGCGTTGGACCGGGAGCGCATGCCGATCATGGTGAGGGCCAGCGGGAAGGCGCAGTTGGAGACGCCCAGCACCAGGGCCCACGCCCAGGCACCGGCGGCGGGGGCGAACCACAGGCCCGCGTAGCCGACCAGGCCGCAGACGCCGAGGGCGAGCACCAGCGGGCCCTGATGCCGCATCCGGGCGGCCAGCTTCGGCAGGACGAAGGAGAGCGGGACGCCCATGCCCATCGTCACCGCGAGCATCACACCGGCCGCCGAGGCGGAGACCCCGGCGTCCCGGAAGATCTGCGGCAGCCAGCCCATGGTGATGTAGGCGGCGGACGCCTGGAGGCCGAAGAAGACAGCGAGCGCCCATGCGGTGGGCGACTTGGTCATACGCAACGCGGGCGCACCGCCCCCGCGCCCCCCGGAGCCGCCCCGTACGGAGCCGGAGCCCGCCTGCGTACGGCCCCTGGTGCGGGACTCGGTGGTGGCCTCGCCCTCGACGGTCTGTTCGGGCACGGCCTCCTGTACGGCCTCCGGCTCGGGGGTGTGGGCCGCACGGTGCCGGGAGACCACTGCCCACGGGACGACGGCGACGGCGGCCAGCGCCGCCCAGCTGCCCAGGCCGACCCGCCAGCTGCCGCCGAGCGCGTCGGTCATCGGCACGGTGACGGCTGCGGCGCCGGCCGTGCCCAGGGCGAGCGCCATCGAGTAGAGCCCGGTCATGGAGCCGACCCGGTCGGGGAACCAGTGCTTGACGATGACGGGCATCAGGACGTTGCTCACCGCGATCCCGGCGAGGGCGAGCGCGGTGGCGGCGAGGAAGGTGGCCGTGCCGCCCGCCAGTGGCCGCAGGGCGAGGCCGAGGGTGATGGCGACCATGCCGGCCAGCACCACGGGGGCCGGGCCGCGGCGGCGGGCCAGCCGGGGGGCGAGACCGCCGAAGACGGCGAAGCACAGCGGCGGCACGGAGGTCAGCAGCCCCGCGACGGTGCCGCTCATGCGCAGTCCGTGCCGTACCTCCTCCAGCAGCGGACCGAGCCCGGATATGGCGGGGCGCAGATTGAGCGCCGCGATCACCATTCCGGCGGCGATCAGACCGAACAGCCAGCGGGGCACCGCGGGGCCCGCGGCAGCGGGGTCGGGGGTCGGGGCCTGGGTCCCGGTGGGGCGCTCGGGGACGGTACGGGTCCCCAGATCGGTAGCGGGTGCGAAGTT
Organism: Streptomyces sp. CA-250714; assembly: GCF_050936705.1. Lineage (NCBI taxonomy): Bacteria > Bacillati > Actinomycetota > Actinomycetes > Kitasatosporales > Streptomycetaceae > Streptomyces > Streptomyces sp. CA-250714. The sequence continues at coordinate 1,480,198 of NZ_JBNJMI010000002.1, forward strand.
CCTGCTGTCGTCGTCTGCCATTGCCATGCGACCCATCATAGAATCATGGGATGAATACTGCCCAACCAATTGATCCGCCCTCGCTCCCCGCGCTCTCCGCCCTGCACCGCGCCCCCCTGGCCGCCCAGGTGATCGCGACACTGCGGCAGCAGATCACCTCCGGGGAGTGGCCGGTGGGCAGCCGTATCCCGACCGAGCCGGAACTGGTCGAGCAGCTCGGCGTGGCCCGCAACACGGTGCGGGAGGCGGTGCGCGCCCTCGCGCACAACGGGCTGCTGGACATCCGGCAGGGTTCGGGCACCTATGTGGTGGCGACCAGTGAGCTGGCCGGGGTGATGCACCGCAGATTCGCGGGCGCCGATCTGCGGCATGTGGCGGAGCTGCGCTCCGCGCTGGAGACGGCGGGCGCGCGGCTGGCGGCACGCCGCCGTACGGACGCCGACGTGGAGCAGCTCGACGGGCTGCTGGCGCGGCGCGAGGCGGCCTGGGACTCGGGGGACGTCGAGCACTTCATCGACGCCGACCGGAGCCTGCACATGGGCGTCGTCTCCGCCTCGCACAACGAGGTGCTGGCAGCGCTGTACGCCGACCTCGGCGAGGTGCTGCGGGCCTACCTCCGGCAGGACGTGGGCGAGGAACTGCGCCCGGAGAACTACATGGACCACACCCGGCTGCTGGATGCCATCCGCGCCCAGGACGCGGAGGCCGCCTCCGAAGAGGCGGCCTCGCATACGGCGGAATGGGGCGACGGCGCGCTGTAGCCGTCCGGCGGCTCCCCCATGGGTGTATGCCGCTCGTTCGGTCAGGCGCCCATCATGTGGACGCCGCCGTCGACGTGGACGATCTCTCCCGTGGTCTTGGGGAAGAAGTCCGAGAGCAGGGCCACGACGCCGCGGCCGGCCGGCTCGGGGTCGGTCAGGTCCCAGCCGATGGGGGCACGGGTGCTCCACACGTCGGACAGTTCCTCGAAGCCAGGGATGGACTTGGCGGCCATCGACTTGATCGGGCCGGCCGAGACCAGGTTGCAGCGGATGTTCTTGTGCCCCAGGTCGCGCGCGAGGTAGCGGGAGGTGGCCTCCAGCGCGGCCTTGGAGACGCCCATCCAGTCGTACTTCGGCCAGGCCAGCTGCGCGTCGAAGTCCATGCCGACGACGGAACCGCCGCGCTTCTCCAGCAGCGGCAGCAGCGCCATCGTCAGCGACTTGAGCGAGTACGCCGAGACCTCGACGGCCGTGGCGACCGACTCCCACTCGGTGTTGAGGAAGTTGCCGCCGAGCGCGTCCTGCGGGGCGAAGCCGATGGAGTGCACGACGCCGTCGAGCGCGGTGTCGTCGCCGAAGTGCTCGACGACCTTCGCGGCGAGCCCGTCCAGGTGCTCCTTGTTCTGCACGTCCAGCTCGATGACCGGCGCCTCCTTGGGGAGCCGCTTGGCGATGCGCTCCACCAGTGACAGCCGGCCGAAGCCGGTCAGTACGACCTCGGCGCCCTCCTCCTGGGCGACCTTTGCCGCGTGGAAGGCGATCGAGGAGTCGGTCAGCACGCCGGTGATCAGGACGCGCTTTCCAGCGAGGATTCCGCTCATGTTCAGTGACCCATGCCCAATCCGCCGTCCACGGGAATGACGGCTCCGGTGATGTACGCGGCCTCGTCGGAAGCCAGGAAGCGGACCGAGGAGGCGACCTCCTCCGGCGCGGCGTAGCGGCCCAGCGGGACCTGCTTGACGATGTCCTCGCGCTGTTCGTCGCTGAGCGCGCGGGTCATGTCGGTGTCGACGAAACCGGGCGCGACGACGTTGCAGGTGATGTTGCGGGAACCCAGCTCGCGGGAGAGCGAACGGGCGAAGCCCACCAGACCGGCCTTGGAGGCCGCGTAGTTGGCCTGGCCCGCCTGTCCCATCAGTCCGACGACCGAGGAGATCAGCACGATACGGCCCTTGCGGGCGCGCAGCATGCCGCGGGAGGCACGCTTGACCACCCGGAAGGTGCCGGTGAGGTTGGTGTCGAGCACCGAGGTGAAGTCGTCCTCGGACATCCGCAGCAGCAGCTGGTCGCGGGTGACACCCGCGTTGGCGACGAGTACCTCGACCGCGCCCTGCTTCTCCTCGATCTCTTTGTACGCCTGCTCCACCTGCTCCGGCTCGGTGATGTCGCACTTGACGCCGAGGAAGCCCTCGGGCGGCTCTCCGGAGCGGTAGGTGACGGCGACCTTGTCGCCTGCCTCGGCGAAGGCACGGGCGATGGCGAGGCCGATGCCGCGGTTCCCTCCGGTCACGAGCACTGAGCGGCTCACTGTGTGACCACCCTTTCTGCTTCTGCTGTCGCGGTCTGTCGCAAAGAGAACCTATCCGGCGCCGCCAGGTCACGAGCACTCGGGCACGGACAGGGGCACCTGCGGCCTCCTGTGGAGTCCCTACAGAAACGCCGAGGGCGATCGGTGTCGGTGCGGGCGCATAGACTTCCCGTGACCGTATTCAGCAACCACCACACCAGGACAGTGACGTGACACGCCTCGGCGACTCCGTACAGCGCGCCAGTGAGCTGCTGGCCCAGGACCTCTCCTCCGACACCAACGTCGAGCGACTGCTCGCGGAGACCGGGGCGCGGCGCTATCTGGACCTGAGCGATCTACCGGCCGAGGAGCAGGCCGAGCTGATCGGGGCGCGGTCGGTCGAGCTGCTGCCGTCGGTGGAGAAGCTCGCCGAGCGGATCGAGGAACGCGCGGCCCAGGGCAAGGGCCTGCACATCAAGCTGGGCATCGACCCGACGGCGGCGGATGTGCACCTGGGGCACACGGTGCCGATGATCGTGCTCAGCCGCTTCCAGCGGATGGGCCACGATGTGACGCTGATCATCGGCGACTTCACCGCCAAGATCGGCGACCCCTCGGGGCGTACGGCCGAACGTCCGCCGCTGACCGACGAGGACATCGCGCGGAACCTGTCCGGCTACCAGGAACAGGTGCGGCCCTTCTTCGACTTCGAGAAGGTGCGTTTCGCGCACAACAGCACATGGCTGGCCCCCTTCACGCTGCCGAAGCTGCTGGGACTGCTGGCACAGGTTCCGGTCTCCTCCCTGCTCCAGCGCGAGGACTTCCGCAACCGGCTCTCGGAGGGCTCGGGGCTGACGATGTCCGAGCTGCTCTACCCCGTCGCGCAGGCCCTCGACTCCGTCGAGCTGGACTGCGACGTGGAGCTGGGCGGTGTCGACCAGCTGCTCAACCTCCAGATGGGCCGCCGGGTGATGGAGGCGTACGGGCAGCAGCCGCAGCTCGTGGTCACCATGCCGCTGGTCGAGGGCACGGACGGCTCCGGCGCCAAGATGTCCAAGTCCAAGGGCAACTACGTGGGCCTGGGCAGCGCGCCCGACGAGGTGTTCGGCAAGATCATGTCGATCCCCGACCGGCTGATGGTCCCCTACCTGCGGGCCTGGACCGAATGGACGGACGCGGAGATCGAGCAGGCCACGGCCCGGATCGCGGCGGGTTCGCTGCACCCGATGGATCTGAAGAAGGTCCTGGCGGGCGAGGTCGTCGCGGCCCTGCACGGCGTGCCCGCTGCGATGGCGGCCCGTGCCCACTTCGTGGCGCAGTTCTCCAAGAAGTCCTTCTCCGACGTGGACACGCTGCCCTTCGTGACGGTGGCCGAACACGGCGAGGAAGGCGTCGCCGCGGTGCTGACGAAGGTCCTGGAGTTCACCCCGAGCGCGTCGGCCGCCCGCAGGATCGCCAAGCAGAACGGGCTGCGGCTGATCGTCGAGAAGGGCGGTCAGGAGCAGCAGGCCGTCGTGCTCTCCGAGGCGGAGGCGCTGCGCCCGCTGGCCGAGGTCGCCCGGGAGGCGGTGGCCGCGCAGGCAGGCGGCGCGGCCGACGCTGTGTACCTGAAGGCGGGCCGCAAGGTCGCCGAGATCCGCGGTCTGTGACGGTGCGCGGCGGGCCGGCGGGCCATGTCGTACCCGGCTCTCCAGCCGGGGTACGCAGCCTGCCGGACCCGCCGTGCCGCCGTCGTACGCAGGACGGCCGGTCCGGTACGCGCAGCGCCCCGGTCTCGTAGCGGACGCATCCGGGGCGTACCGTGGAAAACGTCCGGATCTCCGTGCAAGGCCACGGAGAACGGCAGGTGAGCAGGTGGTGGAATGTGATGCGGAAGCAGCACCAGCCGGAGGTTTTCCGGATCACCGGGGCCCGTCAGGGGCTGCAGGAGGATGTGCGCGGGAGGCAGCGCCGCTATGTGATCTCCATGCTGATCCGCACGGTTGCCGTCCTGCTCACAGTGGTGTTGTGGAACGTCCAGCGTCCGCTGGCGGTGGGGACGCTGGTGCTCGGACTGATTCTTCCGTACATCGCGGTGGTGATCGCCAACGCGGGCCGGGAGAACGCTCCTTCCGCTCCCCCGACGGTGCTGGCCACTCCTCCGCGCGAGCCGCTGGAAGGCTCGCGGGTGACGAAAGCGGAGGGGGAGACCGCCCCCGAAGAGGCTCCGGAAGGGGCTGAGTCGGCCCCGAACGGCACATCGAGCGACCGCAGTTGATCTGGCTCTTCGCACAAAGCTCAAGAAAACCTCAGATCAATCCTGCGGTTCCGGTGCACTGCGGCCGCTCCCGCATGCCATACTTCATGTGCGCTCCGCATCCCCCGTCGGAGCGATGGACCGACGCCGGGCGGCTCCCCCCGTGGCTGCCCGGCGTCGCTTAATGTCCGGACGGTGAGGGAAGATGGGGGCGTGATCCCTTCCGCCTCCCCCTCCGCCGAGGGGCCCGACACCCCGATCTGCTCCGCCAAGGGCTGCCGTGAGCCGGCCGTGTGGGTGCTCGCCTGGAACAACCCGAAGCTGCACACCCCCGAGCGCCGCAAGACCTGGCTGGCGTGCGAGGAGCACCGCGAATATCTGTCGAAGTTCCTCGGCGTCCGCGGCTTCCTGAAGGACACCGTGCCCCTGGCGGAGTGGGAGTCGGCCGACGGGGCGTAGGGCTTGTGCGGGATCAGCCGCTGACGGGGCTTTTGTCCCGGATCAGTCGCTGAGCGGGAGCTTGGGCTTACCCCGGATCAGCCGTCGGCCGGGCCTTTGTCCCGGATCAGCCGCCGATCGCCGACATCGGGCGCTGCGGCTGGACGAACGAGGGGTCGTCGATCCCCGCTCCCGCCTTCTTGCCCCACATCGCCTTGCGCCACAGCGCCGCGACCTCCGCGTCGGAGGCGCCGCCGCGCAGCGCGCCCCGCAGATCGGACTCCTCCGTGGCGAACAGGCAGGTGCGCACCTGTCCGTCCGCCGTCAGCCTGGTGCGGTCACAGGCCCGGCAGAACGGCCGGGTGACCGAGGCGATGACGCCCACCCGCTGCGGGCCGCCGTCCACCAGCCACCGCTCGGCCGGGGCCGAACCACGCTTCTCCTGCCCCTCCGCGGTGAGGGTGAAGCGGGTACGCAGCGACGCCAGGATGTCACCGGCGGTGATCATGCCTTCGCGCTGCCAGCCGTGCTGGGCGTCGAGCGGCATCTGTTCGATGAAGCGGAGCTCATAGCCCTCTTCCAGCGCCCACGCCAGCAGGTCGGGGGCCTCCTCGTCGTTGAACCCCGGCATCAGCACCGCGTTGACCTTCACCGGCGTCAGGCCCGCGTCCCGTGCCGCGGCCAGGCCGCGCAGCACATCGGCGTGCCGCTTGCGGCGGGTCATGCGCTGGAACGTCTCCGGGTCCAGGGTGTCCAGCGAGACGTTGACCCGGTCCAGACCCGCCTCGCGCAGCGCCTCCGCGGTGCGCTCCAGACCGATGCCGTTGGTGGTCAGCGACATCCTGGGGCGGGGCTCCAGCTCCGCGCAGCGCGCCACTATGCCGGTCAGCCCCGGGCGCAGGAGGGGCTCGCCGCCGGTGAAGCGGACCTCGGTGACGCCGAGGTCGGTGGTGGCGATGCGGATCAGACGGACGATCTCGTCGTCCGTCAGCAGCTCGGGTTTGGCGAGCCACTGCAGGCCTTCTTCCGGCATGCAGTACGTGCAGCGCAGGTTGCAGCGGTCGGTCAGCGAGACGCGCAGGTCGGTGGCGACCCGGCCGTAGGTGTCGAGCAGCATGCTGACGGGCCTCCCAGGTGCGTGAGCTGCTTCGCAGCGTAGGTCACGCCTGTGACATTCGAACAGCGCCAATTGTTACCCCCTCGCACCTGAGAGGGCCCCACCGCTTGAGGGCCCGCATCCGCGGGGGGCGCCGGGGGTGGGTGGGGACCGGAGCGAGGGTGGGGTGGCGCTGGGAGGGCGGGGAGGGGTGGTCGCGGCGCAGGGTGGGTGGGTGGGGGGTGGGGGTTGGGGGACGGCCCCCCGCCTGCCGCCGGGCCCGGCTGGCTTGTGGGGGCACGCCCCCTTTGTATTTCGGCTGCCGCCGACAGGTCGTGTCGGGGGGCTCCGCCCCCCAACGGCCCCCCGCTAGGTGGGCTTCGCCCCCCTAGGACCCCCCTTCCGCAAGACCGCCACCTATTGACGTAAGAGCAGACCGCTTCAGGGCTACTGCCCTTTGTCTGCGGGTGGCGCCCATATCTGGGGTTGGAGCAATGGGCGCTCTCATCCACCCCAGATATGGGCGCCACCCGCAGCGAATAGTCCTGGAGCAGGGGCGGAGGACGAATTGTCCAGACGGAGGCATTGGGTCGGGGGGGGCTCCTAGGGGGGCGGAGCCCCCGTAGCGGGGGGCAGTTGGGGGGCGGAGCCGCCCCAACGCCCGTCCGGCGAGGACCGGGGGTTTGGGGGCAGCGCCCCCAACACGAGAGGGGACCCGGGGGTGGGGCCCTCAACCCACCACCCCCACCCACCCGGCCCAACTACGTACCCGGTTACAACCGGCGGAGCCCTCAGTGGGCGCCCACGCCCGTCATGGAGCGCACCTCCAACTCGGCGTACTTGGCGCCGCCAGCGCCCTCATCCTTGGAGACCAGCGACCCGACCCACCCGAGCAAGAACCCCAGCGGAATGGAGATGAGCCCCGGATTCTCCAGCGGGAACCACGCGAAATCGGCGTCGGGGAACATGGAGGTCTCCTTGCCGGTGACCACCGGCGAGAAGAACACCAGCACCACCGACGAGAGCAACCCACCGTAGATCGACCACAAGGCACCCGCGGTGGTGAAGCGCTTCCAAAAAAGGCTGTACAGCAGCGTGGGCAGGTTCGCGGAAGCGGCGACCGCGAAGGCCAGGGCGACCAGTCCCGCGACGTTGAGCTTGCCCGCGAAGATGCCCAGCCCGATGGCGACGGCGCCGATGATGACGGCGGAGACGCGGGCCGCCTTGACCTCCTCCTTCTCGCTGGCCCTGCCCCTGCGGATGACGTTGGCGTACAGGTCGTGGGCGAAGGAGGACGAGGAGGCGAGCGTCAGCCCGGCGACGACCGCGAGGATGGTGGCGAACGCGACCGCGGAGATCATCGCCAGCAGCACGGCGCCGCCGGTCGAGTCCGCGCCGCCGCCGATCTCCTGGGCGAGCAGTGGTGCCGCGGTGTTGCCCGCCTCGTTGGAGTCGGTGATCGTCTTCGGGCTGAGCAGCGCGGCGGCGCCGAAGCCGAGCGCGATGGTCATCAGGTAGAAGACGCCGATGATGCCGATGGCCCAGTTCACCGACTTCCGGGCCGCCTTGGCGGTGGGCACGGTGTAGAAGCGGATGAGGATGTGCGGCAGCCCGGCGGTGCCGAGGACGAGCGCGATGCCCAGCGAGATGAAGTCGATCTTCGAGGTCGTCGTGACGCCGTACTTCAGTCCGGGTTCGAGGAACGACGCGCCCTTCCCGCTGTTCTCGGCGGCAGCGCCGAGCAGTGAGGAGAGGTTGTAGTTGAACTTGTGGAACACCAGGACGGTGATGATGACCGTGCCGCCGATCAGCAGGCACGCCTTGATCATCTGGACCCAGGTGGTGCCCTTCATACCGCCGATCGTCACGTAGAGGATCATGATGACGCCGACGAAGACGACGATCAGGTTCTTGCCCACCTCGCCTGTGATGCCCAGCAACAGCGCGACGAGCGCCCCGGCGCCGACCATCTGGGCGAGCAGGTAGAAGATCGAGACGACGATGGTGGAGACGCCGGCCGCGGTCCGGACGGGGCGCTGCCGCATCCGGTAGGCCAGTACGTCGCCCATGGTGTAACGGCCGGAGTTGCGCAGCGGTTCGGCGACCAGCAGCAGGGCCACCAGCCAGGCGACGAGGAAGCCGATGGAGTAGAGGAATCCGTCGTATCCGGCCAGCGCGATGGCTCCGGCGATGCCGAGGAACGACGCGGCCGACATGTAGTCGCCGGAGATGGCCAGCCCGTTCTGGAAGCCGCTGAACTGCCGCCCACCTGCGTAGAAGTCGGTGGCGTCCTTCGTTTTGCGGCCTGCCCAGACGGTGACGGCGAGGGTGGCGACGACGAAGAGGGAGAAGAGGGTGATGATCAGCGGGCGGTGCTCGCTGGCGCCGTCGGCCGCCAGCTGGGTGGCGGGCGCCGCGAACTGGTGGGTGAGACTCATGCGTCGTCCTCCTTGCCGGTGAGCTCGCCCTTGTCCTTGCCGAGGCGGTCGGCCTGGTGGCCGATCCCGCCGCCGGCGGCCCGCTGGAGGTTCTCCGCCTCCAGCCGCGTCTTGAGCGCTTCCGCCTTGGGGTCGAGCTTGGCGGCGGCGAACCGCGAGTACCACCAGGCGATCAGGAAGGTCGTCAGGAACTGCGCGAGACCGAAGACGAAGGCGACATTGATGTTGCCGACGACCTTGGTGCCCATGAACCCGCCCGCGTAGTTGGACAGCAGGACATAGAGCAGGTACCAGACGATGAATCCGACGGTGAGCGGGAAGACGAACGAACGGTAGCCGCGCCGCAGCTCACCGAACTCGGCGCTGTGCTGCACGTCCGTGTAGTCCCGGGGGCCCGGGGGGCCGGAACTCGCGTGCTCTGGGGCGGTGTCCACAGTGACTCCAGACGGAACGTGAGGAACGTGTTGGGGGACGGTACGGAAGAAATTGTGACCCACGTCTCAATAGACGCACAGTGCGCGCATCGTAGATCGTGTGTCGGCCCGACAACAGGGGTCGGTAGTTGAAACGGATAAGACCGATCACGGTTGTGCACAGCCTTCGGACTTTCTTCATCAATCCATTGCAGTTACCTGGCCCACAGGGATAACTTCCGTCGTCTGTGGACAACTTCAGACGACATGGAGACCGCATGGATTCGAGACCATCCAGACGGCGGCGCGCCCTCGCGGTGCCGTTGGGACTGGTACTGACCGCCTCCCTCGGTCTGGCGGGCGCGGCTGCCGCGAACGCGCAGACCACCGAGAGGGCCGCAGCCGCTGACGCGGCGCCCAAGGCGAAGTCCGGCGAGAAGCTCAGCTACATCGTCAACACCGAAACCGGCGGCGGTACCGTCGAACGGGTCAAGAAGGAAATACGTGAGGCTGACGGCAAGGTCGTCGCCACGTATCAGAAAATAGGCGTCATCGTCGCGCACTCCAGCAACCCGGAGTTCGGCGAGACGATGCGCGCGGTCGACGGCGTCGACTCTGCGGGTGCCACCCGCACCGCCCCGCTCAAGGCCGCCACCACCACCGAGGTGGGCAAGCCGGACTTCGTCAAGGAGCCCAAGGCGAAGTCCGCTCTGGCGAAGGCGAAGGCCAAGGAGCAGGAGCCGCTGGAGTCCCTGCAGTGGGACAAGCGGGCCATCAAGGCCGACAAGGCAGCCAAGGTCGACGAGGGCAGCAGGAAGGTCACCGTCGGCGTCATCGACACCGGTGTGGACGACACCCACCCGGACCTGAAGCCCAACTTCTCCGCGAAGCAGTCCGCGAACTGCGTCGGCGGCAAGGCCGACACCACGCCCGGTGCCTGGCGTCCGTACAACCCGGACGGGGACTACCACGGCACCCACGTCGCGGGCATCATCGCCGCTCCCCGTAACGGGGTCGGTATCGCGGGCACCGCGCCCGGCGTGAAGATCGCCTCTCTCAAGGTGAGCGAGCCGGAGACCGCGCTGTTCTACAGCGAGGCCGTCGTGTGCGCGATGGTCTACGCGGCCGACCACGGCATCCAGGTCACCAACAACAGCTACTACGTCGACCCGTGGCTCTACAACTGCGACGACCAAGCGGACCAGAAGGCCATCGCCGAGTCGGTGCAGCGTGCCATCAGGTACGCGCAGGGCAAGGGCGTCACCACCGTCAGCTCGGCGGGCAACTCCTCGCACGACCTCGCGGCGAGCGAGATCGTGGACGAGACCAGCCCGGACGACAGCACGCCGGTCAAGCGCACGATCAACCCGGCCACCTGCCCGGACGTGCCGACGATGCTGAACGGTGCGACCTCCGTCTCCTCGACGGGTCCTGAGGATCTGAAGTCGTACTACTCCAACTACGGCCGGAACCAGATCGACGTCACGGCTCCCGGCGGTGACCGGTCGTTCCAGACGCCGGAGGAGCCCGCCAAGGACGGCGGCGTGCTGTCCACCATGCCGAACGGCGAGTACGCCTACCTCCAGGGCACCTCGATGGCCGGACCGCAGGTCGCGGGCGTGGCGGCGCTGCTCAAGAGCAAGCACCCCAAGTCCAGCCCGCAGGAGATCTCCTGGCTGCTGAAGGCGCAGGCGCAGACCCTGCCCTGCCCGGAGAAGTACGACCCGGGCAACCGCGGCACCTACGCCGCGAAGTGCACCGGTGTGAAGGGCAACAACAGCTTCTACGGCCACGGGCTCGTGGACGCGCTGGCGGCCGTCACCAAGTGACGACCGCCGGCTGTTGAGGCAGCCCCGCTGTCAGGACAGCTGCCGTGAGGGGCCGGACCGCGAATCCAGCGGTCCGGCCCCTTCCGTCGTGTGCCCGCCCGGGCCGGCGGGCTGCGCGGTGTCCGTGGCCGGCTGCCAGCCGGGGCCGTGGAAGATCCGCCCGGCACGCTCGCGCCAGCCGCGCGCCGCGCGGAGGTCGCGGGCGATGGCCGCGTACTCGTGGGTGGCGACGCGCAGCGGGTTGTAGGTCTTGATGTTCTTCGTCAGCCCGAAGACACAGGCGTCGGTCTCCGGCACGAACGAGCCGAAGAGCCGGTCCCAGACGATCAGGATGCCGCCGAAGTTACGGTCCAGATAGCTGCCCTGCGAGGCGTGGTGCACCCGGTGGTGCGAGGGCGTGTTGAAGACGAACTCGACGGGCCGGGGCAGCTTCCCGATCCGCTCGGTGTGGATCCAGAACTGGTAGACGAGGTTGGTGGAGGAGCAGAACGCGAGGGCCGCCGGATGGACGCCGCAGGCGATCATCGGCACGTAGAACGGCCACACGGTCCAGGTCGTCCACGGCTGGCGCAGCGCGGTGGTGAAGTTGAACTTCTCGCTGGAGTGGTGCACGACGTGGCAGGCCCACAGGATGCGGATCACATGGTGGCCACGGTGCGACCAGTAGTAGAAGAAGTCCTGCGCGAGCAGCATCAGGGGCAGGGTCCACCAGAGGATCGGCACGCGCAGCGGGGTGAGTTCGTAGATCGCCGCGTAGATCGCGACGATCGGTATCTTCCACAGCGCGTCGAACACCAGGCTGCCGAGCCCCATGGTGATGCTGGTCGCGGCGTCCTTCACCTCGTACCCGGCGGAGTCTTCGTCCGGATGCAGCCGGTAGCTCACCATTTCGATGACGGTGAGCAGGACGAAGGCGGGGATGGACCACAGGACGACATCGGGCAGGCTAGACGGCATGTCAGCAAGGTAAAGCCGGTGACGGCGCCGCGCCAGGGGTTGTTACCGCCGGGTATGAAGTTCTTGCGTCACCCGCGCAAGGCTCCCTCGTCTCGCTGCCTCACCACACCCGCACGCTCCCTCCCGGCGCGAAGGCGGGGCTGGTGGCGTCGGCCGGGACCTCGGTCAACGGTTCGGCGATCTCGGCGACCGTGGGGCCGACCCGGGCGGCGATCGGGTCGAGCAGCCCCGCGTCGAACCCGTACACCCGCGCCGCGTTGCCCCCCACCATGGCGGCGACCTCCTCGCGCGGCAGCCCCGCGAAGGCGATCCGCAGTCCCTCCCGTGAATAGGGCTGGGTGCCCTCGTCATGGGGGTAGTCGCTGCCCCACATGATCTTGTCGCGGCCGATGCGCTCCCGCAGCGGCACCTCGTGCGGACGCATGAAGCTCGCCCCGACGAAGCAGTTCTCCTGCCACACCGCGCTGGGACGCCGCCCCATGGCCTCAGCGAGACCGGCGCCGAACTTGGACTCGGCGGTGGCAGCCGACCGGCCCGCCGCTGAGACCAGCCGCTCGTGGTAGTAGTCCAGCATCTCCAGCACGCCGGGAATCCATCCGGACCCCTGTTCGGTCAGCACGAGCCGCAGCGAGGGATGGCGGCGGAAGGCCCCGCCGAAGATCAGATGCCACAGGGCGCGATGCGAGAACCACGTCGTCTCCACCATGAAGACGGCACGTGCGGCGGGCTCGTCGCCCAGCGGCGGTGAGGCGGAGCCGCCGTGGTGGTTGACGGGAACGTCCAGTTCCGCGCAGACGGCCCACAGCGGGTCGTAGACCTCCGAGTACAGTTCGGGGATCCCGGAGCCCGGCGGTGCGCCCGGCAGCAGTACGCCACCCGTCAGCCCCGCATCGCGGGCCCAGCGCACTTCGCGTACGGCCTCCTCGACATCGTTGAGGAGAATCTGTGCGACACCGGCCCGCCGTCCCGGCGCCTCGGCGCAGAAGTCGGCCAGCCAGCGGTTGTGGGCGCGCAGCCCGGCCCAGCGCCGGTCCAGATCCTCCCGGGTGGGCACGGGCGCCATCAGGGAGGCGGACGGGAAGAACGGCGGGATGGTGTTGGGGAAGACGACCTCGGCGACGATGCCGTCGGCCTCCATCTCGGCCAGCCGCCGCTCGGAGTTCCAGTTGCGGTCGGCGGTGTCGGCGAGCAGGTCCTCGTACGGGTTGACGTAGTCGGCCGCCCAGGCGTCGAAGTCGTCGTGGTACCGCTGCGCCAGATACGGCTTGTAGTCGAGGAGGTCGGCGCCCGCGTGGCAGTCGGCGGAGATGACGGTGTAGCGGTCGGCGGCGCTGTGGCCGGTGTCGGTGCTCATGGTGCGTCCACCCCCACGAACGGGAAGTCGGCTCCGGTCAGCCAGTGCCGGCCCGTCTCGCGGGCGCGGCGCCAGGACTCCTCCACCGGCCGCTGGTCGGCGGGCTGCCCCAGCTCGGCGGGGGTGGGGCCGATCCGGCGGGCGAGCGGTGCCAGCGCCGCGGTGTCGAAGCCGAACACCTCGGCCGCCGCCTCGCCCAGCATCCGGCGCGTCTCGGCCACCGGGATGTCGTGGAAGGTGTCGCGCAGCCACTCCCGGGTGCGGGGCCAGGTGCCCTCGGGGTGCGGGAAGTCGCTGCCCCACAGGATGTTGTCGACGCCGATCTCGTAGCGCTGGGCCAGCTCGCGCCGCTTGGTGTTGGTGGCGCAGACGAAGACCTGCCGGTCGAGGTACTCGTGCGGCGGGCGCTTCAGCTCGGCGAACGGCGAGAGTTTCTTGCCGCCGTGCGCACCCAGATAGAGCCGGTCCATGAACCACAGCAGGTTCGGCAGCCACCAGCAGCCGGACTCGGCGACGCCGAACCGCAGCCCCGGGTGCCGCTCGAACGCGCCGGACCACAGCAGGAACCACAGCGGGCGCGCCGGCCACCAGGTGACTTCGCTGACGTAGATGCCCAGATGGTCGCCGTACTCGTGGCGGGGTGCGGCACCCGAATGAGTGACGACCGGCATGGCCGTCTCCGCCGCTGCCGCCCACACCGGGTCGTAACGGCGGTCGTGGTAAGGGGCTTTGTCCACCCACATGGACGGGATCATCAGCGCCCCCAGTCCGGATTCTCGCGCGCGGTGGATCTCGGCGACAACGCGTTTCACCTCGCCGGTGACCGGTAAGAGGGCGACGCCGCAGTGCCGTTCGGGGTGCGCGGAGCAGAACTCGGCCAGCCAGCGGTTGTGCGCCTGTGCGCCGGCCATGCCCAGCTCAGGGTCCTGGTCGCCGCTCAGGCCCAGGCCGACGCCGAAGGGGGCCGCGGTGCCACTGTCGACGGCGTCGGCGTCCGGGAAGACCACCTCGCCTGCCACCCCGTCGCCGTCGAGCTCTTTGACGCGCTGCGCCGCGTCCCAGCCGCCGCGCAGCCCCTCCTCGTTGTCCTCGAACCACTTGCGGGCGAAGGTCTCGTTGCGGATGCCGAGGCGGGTGGACTCCTCGATCCGGGCGTCGCGCTGGGCGAGGAAGTCGTCGAACTCCCGGTGGAACTTGCTCTCCAGGTAGGGCCGGTACCGCTCGGTGGGCAGTCCGGCGTGGCAGTCGGAGGAGATGATCAGGTACGGGTCGTCACTCACGGAAGACACCTCAGTCCAGTACGCTGCAACCCCCCGGGGGACAACCCCCGTACCCCCCGGCCGAATCACAGCTGGGCTCTCAATCCAGTACGAAGCTCTCCAAATAGCCCGGGTTTGCGCGCTCCAGCATGGAGCGGGCGCGGGCGCGGATCTGGGCGTCGCTGTGCTCGCTGGGAGGGAGCATCCAGAAGCTGTCGTTCCGGATGCCCGCCACGACGAGTTCGGCGACGTCCTCGACGGGTGTGAAGCGCACCTCCTGCCCGGACTCGCGCATGGCCGCCTCCCACTGGTCGAGTGTGCGGTAGGGCGTCCTGCGCGGGCGGGTCTTGGCGTAGCGCGCCGGGCGGTTGCGGTACGACTCCCACAGGCCGGTGCGCAGCATGTGCGGGCCGGGGAAGAGCACCGAGGCCCCGACCGCCGCGGACTCGGCGCGCAGGTGGGCGTAGAGCGATTCGGTCATGGTGACCACGGCCGACTTGGTCACCGCGTACACCGACGCAGTGGGCAGCGGCGCGATTCCGCCGTCACTCGACGAGGTGTTGACGACATGTCCGGGCTCGCCGGACTCCAGCATGCGGGGCACGAACGCCCGGATGCCGTGGAAGACGCCCCAGACGTTTACCGCGAACGCCCATTTCCAGTCGTTGAGTTCGTGCTCCCACATCCGGCCCTCGGCCCCGGAGCCGACGCCCGCGTTGTTGCACAGCACATGAACGGCGCCGAACGCCTCCCAGGCGGCCTCGGCCAGCGCCTCGACCGAGTCGGGCTCGCTGACGTCGGTGATGTGCGCCAGCACCCGCGCACCGTCAGCGCGCAGTTCACCGGCGGCCTTCTCCAGCGGGGCGCGCTCCACATCGGCGAGGACGACATGCAGTCCCTCGGCGGCGAAACGGCGCGCCATGGCGAGGCCGATGCCACTGGCGGCGCCGGTGACGACAGCCGTCTGGCCCGCGTACAGCCGCATCAGGCGCTCCCCTCCGCTGTCGCGCCTGCCTGCTGTACGGGGACGGCTGTCTGCTGCGGCGGTGTGTGGGCCGTCGGTGGAGGTGCGTCGTGCGCCTGTGCCGCGTCGTCGTAGCGCTGGTGGACGTAGGGCAACAGGGCCTCGGCATCGACGCGTTGGGCGACCCGGCCGCGCTGGTCGCCGGTCTTCTCGCCGAGGGTGATCTCGACCAGCCGCCGTACGGGCAGATCGGCCACCGGGTCGTACGGCGAATCGCGCAGGGTGACCTCGCCGGTGACGGACTCCAGTCTGCGGACCTTCTCATGGCGCAGGCAGTGCACCAGCAGGGGGTCGCCGTCGAAGCCACTGCCGTCCACGGCGGGCAGGAACTTGAAGTAGAAGTCGAGCTTGCCGGTGGGCTCCGGCAGCGGGAGGGCCGCGCCCACCGTGCCGGTGACCTCGACGAAGGTGATGCCGTGCCGGGCAAGGCTCGCCCGTACCGTGCCGTGCGGGCCGCGCTCCAGTGTGACGTCGCCGAGCTTCTTGGGTTCGCCGAAGACCTCGCGGCCGCCGATGAGGGCGCGCTCATGGGTCATGGGCATCACCAGCGGGTACCAGCCGTCGGTGCCCGCATGGCGCGCTGCCACGGCAACGGAGCCCGCGCCCAGCGGAAATCCGGGCAGCTGCACCTGGCTGATGTTGGCCCGCATCAGGGGGCGTTCGGCGGGTTCGAGGGGCGGCGGGAGCACGGCGGCCACCGCGTCGGGATCGGTCTCCCAGACGGCCAGCACACCGGTGGACCAGATGTCGGGGAGCTCGGCGCCTGCCTTGCTCGCCCGCCTGATCTCGGTCTCGTCGCGTGGGCCGTACCGGACACGTGCCATCTGCGACACCTCCAAGGGACAGCGCATCGGACAGCGCTGCGGCTTGCGTCTGTAACACCGTTACAGCAGACTCCGCGAAGGGTGAAGAGACATGCACCGGCCAGAATGGGGAAACATGCCGAGCCCGCAGCCCAGCGCCGACCCGCAGCCCACCCGGTCCCCCCTCACCCGGGAAGCGGTACTGGAGGCCGCCGCATCCCTGGTGCAGCAGCACGGCCCGCAAGCACTCACCATGCGCAGGCTCGCCGCCGAACTCGGCACCGCCGTGACCGCCATCTACTGGCATGTGGGCAACCGCGAGTCGCTGCTGGAGGCACTGGTCGAGCGGACCGTACGGGAGTTGGGCGAGATCCGGGCGTACGGCAGGACGCCGCAGGCCCGGATGGTCTCCATCGCGCGCACGCTGCGGCGCGAACTGCTGGCGCGGCCCCACCTGATCGCGATGGTGCACGAACGCGGCCTGACGGAACGGATGTTCCTCTCCGCGCAGCGGGCGCTCGTGAGGGAGGCGCACGCCGCCGGGCTGCGCGGGGCGCGCGCGGCGGAGGCGGTACGCGCCGTGCAGTTCTCGGTCGTCGGTCACGTCCTGGTCGAACGCAACCGGGAGCGCGCCCCTGTACAGTCCCCCGGCGAGCCGGAGCTGTGGCAGAGCGACCAGGAGACGGACGACCCGGCGCTGGTGCGCGCACTGGCCACACCGCCGGATGCCGGAAAGGTGTTCGCATCGACGATACGGGCGCTGGTCGACGGCCTGCTCCAGGTGCCCGATTCGCCCGCACAGCTGGAGCTTTGAGGCTTCTCCAGCGGCTGCTGCGGAGCGCTGTCAGTACCGACCCGTATTCTCTGTGACCATGCTCGAAGACCAGACGGCACGCACGGATGGGTCGTCCGCGCGCATCCCCGCGCAGCCCGCCGCCGACACCCGGCCACCCCTCAGCTGGCCGGCCGGATACCCGGACGGCTACGCGGTGGTGGACGTGGAGACCACCGGCCTCGCACGGGACGACCGGATAGTGTCCGCAGCCGTCTACCGCCTGGACGCACGCGGCGAGGTCCAGGACCACTGGTACACACCCGTCAATCCGCAGCGC
This sequence comes from Streptomyces sp. CA-250714, assembly GCF_050936705.1. Lineage (NCBI taxonomy): Bacteria > Bacillati > Actinomycetota > Actinomycetes > Kitasatosporales > Streptomycetaceae > Streptomyces > Streptomyces sp. CA-250714. The sequence continues at coordinate 1,497,425 of NZ_JBNJMI010000002.1, forward strand.
GACCCAGGCCCCACGTGGATCCACGGGCTGACGGCCGAAGCCCTGGCCGACGCGCCGCTCTTCGAGGAGATCGCCGACGACTTCGCCACCCGGCTGGCGGGCCGGGTGCTGGTCGCACACAACGCCATCTTCGACTGGTCGATGATCGCGCGGGAGTACGCACGGGCCAAGCGCGAGGCCCCGGTGCGCCAGCGGCTGTGCACCATCGCACTGTCCAAGGAGCTGTCGCTGCCGCTGCCCAACCACAAGTTGGAATCCCTCGCCGCGCACTACGGCGTCATCCAGCAGCGGGCACACCACGCGCTGGACGACGCGCGGGTGCTGGCCGAGGCGTTCCGCCCCAGCCTCCATCTGGCGGCGCGGCAACAGGTGCGGCTGCCGCTGCTGGCGTGCCAGCCGCTCAGCGAGTGGTCCGACGCGGTGGTGCCGCGCCGTGCCGGAGGCGGGGCGAGCACCGGATCCGGCTCCCGCTCGTACGGGCACGGGTACGGCACCTGGCGCCCCTCACGGAAACGCCCCGCCTGCCCGTATCCGAACCCGGGGCGGTACGAACCGGAGGGGCGGCTGGTGCAGGGGATGCGGGTGGCCATCTCCGGCGACACCTCCGTGGACCGGGAGCTGCTGGAGGACCGGGCCATCGAGGCGGGGCTGCACATCGCGAGCAGCGTCTCGCGGCTGACCAGTCTCCTGGTCACCAACGATCCGGACTCCCCCACGTCGAAGGTGGTGAAGGCCCGCACCTACGGCACACCCGTCATCGACGAGGCCGCCTTCACGCAGCTCCTCCAGGATGTGGCCCCCGCTCCGGAGGGCTGAAAGGCGCGGGGTACCGTCAGTAGGCGTGTACCGCTTCCTGTTGTCCCGGCAGTGGGTGATCCTCACCCTGCTCGGCCTCGTGCTGATCCCCACGATGATCGAGCTGGGCTTCTGGCAGCTGCACCGTCATGAGAACCGGGTCGCGCGCAACGAGGAAGTGGCCGCGAGCCTGGCGGCACCCACCGTGCCGGTCACCGAACTGACCGGGAAGGGCCGGGAGCCCGCCGACGACGACAAGTTCCGTACGGTCACCGCGCGCGGGACGTTCGACACCGCGCACGAGGTCGTCGTCCGGCACCGTACCGGCCCGGACCGCGACACCATCGGCTACTTCGTCGTCACCCCGCTCATCCTGGAGGACGGCTCGGCGATCCTCGTCAACCGTGGCTGGATCCGCGCCGACCGCGATCTGACCGGCTTCCCGAAGGTGCCCGCGCCGCCGAAGGGCCGGGTCGGTGTCGTCGGGCGGATGATGCCCGACGAGACCACCGAGGCCAGCGGCATCAAGGACACCAAGGGCCTGCCCGACCGCCAGGTCATGCTGATCAACAGCCGCAAGCAGGCCGGGGAAGTGGGCCGCCCCATGCTGGGCGGCTTCATCCAGCTCACGAAGATCTCCCCCAAGCCGGCGGGCAAACAGCCCGAGGTGCTCCCCGAGCCCGACCACAGCGGCATCGGCCCTCATATGGCCTACGCCATCCAATGGTGGCTGTTCACCGCCGCCGTACCGGTGGGATGGATCATCCTCGTCCGCCGCGAAGCCGCAGAGCGGCGGGGGGCGTCGGACGTTGTGGCTGAGGCCGCCTGAGCTTCCGCCGGACCCTCGCCGTCGTGGTTCCCCGCCGTTGCGGCGGGAAAGTGTTCGGGGGCTTCGCCCCCGACCCCCCGGCCTCCCGTTCGGGCTTCGCCCCCTGCGTTCGGGTTCGCCCCCGACCCCCGATCGGGCTTCGCCCCTTGGGGCGCGGAGGCAGAGCCCCCAGCACATCTGTCTGCCGCGCCGGGGCGGAGCCCTCGGCACCGCGCGACCGGGGTTGTGGGGGCGGAGCCCCCACAACCCTTTCCGCCGCGACGGCGAGCAACCACGATGGCGAGGGTCCGGCGGCAGAAGCGGACTCCGCAACAACAACGTTCGCAGCCGTCAGGCAAACTGCAGGGCATGGACCTTGGACTATCAGAGCGCGTCTATGTGATCACCGGCGGCACCCGGGGGCTCGGGTTCGCCACTGCTGCTCAACTGCTCGCCGAGGGGGCGCGTGTTGTCGTCACCGGGCGGTCGGAGAAGTCGGCCGAGGAGGCGGCGGCGCAGCTCGGGGTGGAGGCGTCGGGGGCGGAAGGCCGGGCGCTCGGCGTCGCTGCCGACAACGCGGACCCGGAGACTCCGGCACGGGTGATCGCGGCGGCCCGGGAGCGGTTCGGGCGGTTCGACGGCATCCTCGTCAGCGTCGGCGGCCCGCAGGCAGGCGTGCCCGCCGACCAGCTCACCGACGAGCAGTGGCAGACGGCCTTCGACAGCGTCTTCCTCGGCGCCGTACGTCTGGCGCGCGCGGCTGCCGGCGAGCTCGGCGAGGGCGGGGTGATCGGCTTCGTGCTCTCCGGCTCCGTCCGCGAGCCGATTCCCGGGCTGACCCTCTCCAACGGACTGCGTCCGGGCCTGGCGGGGTTCGCCAAGAGCCTCGCCAATGAGCTGGGCCCGCGCGGTATCCGGGTGCTGGGGCTGATGCCGGGCCGGATCGGCACCGAGCGGATGCAGTACCTCGACTCCCTCTCCGGCGACGGGGACGCCGCCCGCGAACGCAACTCGGCGGGCATCCCGCTGCGCCGCTACGGCACTCCGGAGGAGTTCGGCCGGACGGCGGCCTTCGTGCTCTCCCCCGCCGCCTCGTATCTGACCGGGGTGACGCTTCCGGTGGACGGCGGGGCACTGCACGGGATCTGAGCGCCGCGCGCCCCGGGGTTTCCCCGACCGTCAGCTCACCCGCTCCGCGCGGTGCCGGGCGGCGCGCATTCTGACCTCGGCCGGGAGGGCTTCCAGTCCGGCCGAGGTCACCGCGTGGGCGATGGCCTCGCGGCGGAGCCGGTGCACCGCGGGCCCCGGCTCGGCGCGCGCGGTCAGCACCAGCCCGATACGGGCCCGGGGCTGGCGGCGCCGGCCCGTGAGTACGACCCGCGCCCGGTCGACGCCCGGCTGGGACTCCGCCTCCGCCTCGATGACGTCCTCCATGGCGCGCCCCCGCAGCACCGCGCCCTCACCGTCCCGGCTGTCGATCAGCACCTCGTCCAGCCGCTGCGACCGCAGCTGCGCCAGCAGCCACCACAGGCACAGCAGGAACAGCACGGCCAGGACGGCGAGGGCCACCGGCCACCACCAGCCCTCGTCGGTCCACCGGGTACGGTCGGCATCGCTGAGCACCACATCCCGGGGCCGGTCCCACGGCCAGCCGGACGGCATGGTGACACCCCAGCGGCGGGGCAGGTCCAGGCCGGCGAACAGCACGGCCAGGCCGAGCGCGAGCAGCACCAGCCCGAGCAGTGCGATCAGCACCCGGTTCACGGTCCGCAGCATCGCCCTCGCCTCACCGTCGTTTCGCCGGACGTCGTACGTGGACGGACAGGCCCGGCCGACTGGCCAGACCCAGCTGTCCGATGCCTTCCCGGAGCGCGCCGTCCAGATCACCGCGTACCTCGTCCAGGTCGCGGAAGTGCGCTGCCGCCCGGGCGCGTACCTTGCGGCGGGTGACGGTGACCCGTACCGACTGCACGCCCGGGACCTCCATCGCCCGGTCCCGCAGCACCAGCGCCGCGGCCGACCGTTCCAGCCCGGCGCGCACCTGCGGAACGTCCGGCCGCATCGTCAGCAGCGACCGCTGCCCCGGGGTGAGCGCCAGCACCAGCAGCCACAGTCCGAGCGCGGCGAGCGCGGCGGCGCCCGCCAGCATGAAGGTGTCGTCGAGGCGACGGGTGGCCAGCTCGTCGGTGAGAGTGCGGCGCCAGGCCATGCCCGCTCGGCCGGCGCGTACGGAGGACACGTCGTACAGCAGGATGCCGATCCCGGCGAACAGCAGCAGCGCCGCGATGCCCGCCGGCGCCCTGCGCACCGACCAGAACCGCCCCGCCTTCCCCCCGCCCGCGCCCGGTCCGCCGTCCGCGCCGGGGGGTGCCGCCTCGGAGCCGGGGTGCTCGGGGGTGGGTGGCTCCGGTGGCTGGGGGGTCCTGGGCGCCTCGGGGGGCTTCTCCAGCGTGGTGCCGGAACCCTGCCCCGCTCCTGGTTTCCGTGCGGCCGGACGGGGGTCGTCCGTATCGCCTTCCCGCGTCACGTCACCCTCCCGGAGCCGCCCTTCAGATGCGCCGAGTGCAGCCGCTCGATTTCGAGGGCCACGTCCGGCACGTCCATGCCGACCAGTTCGCCCACCCGCGCGATGACGCGCCGGCGCACGGCGCCGCACTGCGCGCCGACGTCCGAGGGGTAGCCCAACTCCAGCCCCAGCCGCACCCGGGCCGTCCGTTCCCGGACAGTGACCGACGTACGGCGGACGGAGCGGCGCACCGGCGGCCCGCCCGTCGGCCTGCCCTCCCCTTCGCCTGCCCCTTCACCTGTCCCTTCCCCGCGCAGCGCCTCCCGCGCCGCCTGGGCCGCGACCTTGGCGACCACGCGGTCGGCGATCCGGATCGCCCCGCGCTCACCCGCGGAAACCTGCGTATCCGTCACGGAGTCACCTGCGGCGCTCGCTGTCCCGGCCGCGGAAGAACTCGCCCGCGTCCAGATCCCCGTCCAGGAACCTGCCCACCAGGAAGCCGACGGCCCCCAGCGCCGCCACCAGCACGAAGGCTCCGAAACCGCCGAAGTACCCGGCGAAGCCCAGCGCCAGGCCGGCGATCAAGCCGACAAAGGCCATGCTCATCGTGCGCTCCTTCGCTCGGCACCGCGGCAGGGCGCGCGGCGCGCGATCACTTCGCCAGGGGTTCCGTCACCGCCCACCGCGACGCTGTCGCTCATTGGAGGCGGGGCCGTTCCTGGCCCTCTTCCTCTTCCTCCTCCTCGTCCGGCAGCTTCACATCGCTCACCGCGATGTTGACCTCGACCACCTCGAGGCTCGTCATCCGCTCGACGGCCGAGATCACGTTCTCCCGCACGGAGCGGGCCACATCCGAGATCGACACTCCGTAGTCGATGACGATCTCCAGATCGAGCGCCGTCTGCACCTCGCCGACCTCGGCCTTGACCCCGCGCGTGACCGACCGGCCGCCGCCGGGCACCCGGTCGCGGACGGCACCGAACGTACGGGCCATGCCGCCGCCCATCGCATGGACACCGACCACATCGCGGGCCGCCATGCCCGCGATCTTCTCGACCACGCCGTCGGCAATGGTGGTGCGGCCGCGGGAGCCCGCGGGCGACAGCCCACCGATCCGGCGCGGCTGCTCGGTCGTGCCACCGGCCGGCTGGTTGGCCGTGCTCGCGCTGCGGCTTTCGGAGCGGGCGGACGTACTGGTCTCGGACATCTCTGCGCCCCTTTCGGAGGTTCGAAGCGGCCTGCCGCTCCGCTGCTCACCGTAAGCACGGCCCGGTGTGCGCCGCTCGCGCAGCTCCGGCACGCACCGCCGAGCGGGTGACTACGGCGCCCGTACGCCGTGCGGCGCGCGAGGCGGCACCACCGACGCGGAAGGTTCTCTTGCGCGACGGCAGCGAAAGCGAAGGGAAGTGCACGCCATGACGGCGCAACGGCTGACCCGGGCAGTACGCCAGCAGCTCGGTCTGGGGCGGCACCTGCCGCTGGGCGAGGCGGCGGACGGCGCCTGGGTGACGGAGGAGGCAGCCGTCGCCGTACTCGACCGATCGGTGCGGTCGGTGCCTGGCGTACGGCTGAGCGCGCTGCGGGTGGAGCTCACCAGTCCGCGGGCTGCCGTCGAGCCCGCCGTCCCGCCACCGCCCGGCGCCCTGCCGCCGGGTCCGCTGACGCTGACCGCCGAGCTGGCGTCCCCCGCCGACCGGCCCGTTCCCGCCGCCGCGGACGATGTACGGCAGGCCCTGCTGGCCGCCGCCGAGCAGGAGTTGGGGCTCGCGCTGGAGAGCGTGGATCTGCGGGTCACCGAGCTGGTGGAGACGGCGGCCCCCGGACCGGCCGCGGGCGACGGGCCCGAATCCGGGCGGGTGTCCGACGCGGGCGCTTCCGGGTCCGACACGGAGGCGTCCGGGTCGGCCGGGGCGGCCCACCAGGACGCGGCCGACCGGGTCGCCCGCGCCGTGCTCGCCGTCGAGGGCGTGGCCCGGCTCGCCCCCGTGGTGGGCCCGGCCCTCTCCCGCGTCGCCGCAGGACCGGCAGTCAGCGCCGTCCAAATCGAGGGCGACCCGAAAGAAGGCCGCTGTCACGTCCTACTCCAACTGGGCGTCTCCCCCACCCGCCGCGCCCTCGACACCGCCAGCGCGGCCAGTGCTGCGGCACGCAATGCGCTGGGTGCCGCCGGCAAGGTGACGGTCGCCGTACTGGTGACCGCCATCGAGCGGGTGTGACGTGGGAGCGCGCCCCGAAGGGGCGCGGGGAACTGCGCGACCAGCCACAACGCAGCCGCAGCCCGCGGACGCCAGCCAGGGGCACCCCCTCACCGGAACAACGGAGGGGCGAGCCAAAGGGCGCCGGGCAAGCCCTAGTCGGCGAGCCCCGCGAGATCGCGGAGGCGGCGGGCCTGGGCAGCCCTCTCAGCGGCGCGCTGTTCCTCATACGTACGCGCACCCGCGCCGGCGAGCAGCGCCTTCGTCTCGATGACCGCGTCGCGGGGCGCGGAGAGCAGGGCCGCGGTCAGATCGGTGACGGCGCCGTCGAGTTCCCCGGCGGCGACGACCAGATTGGCGAGCCCGACGCGCTCGGCCTCGTCGGCATGGACGAAGCGTCCGGTCGCGCAGATTTCGAGGGCGCGCGCGTAGCCGACCAGGCCCACCAGCGGGTGGGTACCGGTCAGATCGGGGACCAGCCCCAGGCTGGTCTCCCGCATGGCGAACTGCACGTCCTGCGCGCACACCCGCAGATCGCAGGCGAGTGCGAGCTGGAACCCGGCGCCGATGGCATGCCCCTGGACCGCCGCGATGCTGATGAGGTCGGGGCGGCGCCACCAGGTGAACGCCTGCTGGTACTCCGCGATGGCGGCGTCCAGTTCCTCGTCGGTGTCTCGCGCGAGTTCCAGGAAGGACCGCTCACCGGGGAAGCCCTCGGGCTCGAACGCCTGGCGGTCGAGCCCGGCGGAGAAGGACTTGCCTTCGCCGCGGAGCACGACGACCCGGACCGTCCCCGGCAGCACGCGTCCCGCCTCGGCCAGTGCCCGCCACATGGCAGGCGTCTGCGCGTTGCGCTTGGCCGGGTTGGTGAGGGTGACCGTGGCCACCTCACCGTCGGCGGCGACGTGCACGCCGTCCTGGTTGAGCAGGGTCATCGAGGTTCCTCCGGTGGTTACCCAGCAGTATGGTCAACCGAAGAGTAACCACCGAAGGGAACGCCCGAAAGCCTCCTCAGGAGGAGCTCGACTTCTTGCCTCGGGTCGCTCCACCGCGTCCGCGCAGGGTTACACCCGACTCGCTGAGCATCCGGTGCACAAACCCGTAGGAACGGCCCGTCTCTTCGGCCAGCGCCCTGATACTGGCTCCGGAGTCGTACTTTTTCTTGAGGTCTGCCGCGAGCTTTTCGCGCGCGGCGCCGGTCACCCGGCTGCCCTTCTTCAGAGTCTCGGCCACCCGTGCCTCCTCGTGGGAAGTGCGCTCTGTGACTCTCATGATCACCCCTCCCCCCACTTCTGGCCACCCATTCGGCAAGGTCTTCATGAGCAGCTTGGGAACTTGTGCACGCCACGATTGCTCCGGAGCAACCGATTCCGTCCGCATGCATATGCACGTGCACGACCCGTTCCGAGTCGGGATGGTGCGCTGATCCGCAGGTCAGCGGCGCAATCGCGAAGTGAGCAGTTCCCCCGGGCGGCTCCTGCCACGAACACCCGGCGCAGCCGTGAGGCCGCGCCGGGGTACGAGCCGTACTCACTCAGATGAAGGATCAACCGTCGGCCGAATGATCCATCTCGGATGGATCAAGCAAGGGCGACGAGGTCCGCGTACTCCTCGCCCCACAGGTCCTCGACACCGTCCGGCAGCATGATGATGCGCTCGGGCTGGAGCGCCTCGACGGCGCCCTCGTCGTGGGTGACCAGCACGACGGCCCCGGTGAAGGTGTGCAGGGCGCCGAGGATCTCCTCGCGGCTGGCCGGGTCGAGGTTGTTGGTCGGCTCGTCCAGCAGCAGCACATTGGCCGAGGAGACGACGAGGGTGGCCAGCGCCAGCCGGGTCTTCTCGCCGCCGGAGAGCACCCCGGCGGGCTTGTCGACGTCGTCGCCGGAGAAGAGGAAGGAGCCCAGCGTCTTGCGGATGTCGACCAGGTCCATGTCGGGCGCTGCCGAGCGCATGTTCTCCAGCACCGTGCGGTCCGGGTCGAGCGTCTCGTGCTCCTGCGCGTAGTAGCCGAGCTTGAGTCCGTGCCCGGGGACGACCTTGCCGGTGTCGGGCTCCTCGACTCCGGCCAGCAGCCGCAGCAGCGTCGTCTTACCGGCGCCGTTGAGGCCGAGGATGACGACGCGGGAGCCGCGGTCGATGGCCAGGTCGACACCGGTGAAGATCTCCAGCGAGCCGTAGGACTTGGACAGGTCCTCGGCCATCAGCGGCGTCCTGCCGCAGGGCGCCGGGTCGGGGAAGCGCAGCTTGGCGACCTTGTCGGCCTGGCGCTCGCCCTCCAGCCCGGACAGCAGCTTCTCGGCGCGGCGGGCCATGTTCTTGGCGGCGACCGCCTTGGTGGCCTTGGCGCGCATCTTGTCGGCCTGGGAGTTGAGCGCGGCCGCCTTCTTCTCGGCGTTGGCCCGCTCGCGGCGGCGCCGCTTCTCGTCGTCCTCGCGCTGGGTGAGGTACTGCTTCCAGCCCATGTTGTAGATGTCGATGGCCGACCGGTTGGCGTCCAGGCAGAACACCTTGTTGACCACCGTCTCCACGAGATCGACGTCGTGGGAGATGACGATGAGGCCGCCGCGGTAGGTCTTGAGGAAGTCGCGCAGCCACACCACCGAGTCGGCGTCGAGGTGGTTGGTCGGCTCGTCCAGCAGCAGGATGTCGGCGTCCGAGAAGAGGATGCGGGCGAGCTCGACGCGGCGCCGCTGACCGCCGGAGAGGGTGTGCAGCGGCTGGCCGAGCACCCGGTCGGGCAGGCCGAGGCTGGCCGCGATGGTGGCGGCCTCCGCTTCGGCCGCGTAGCCGCCCTTGGTGAGGAACTCGGTCTCCAGGCGCTCGTACTTCTTCATCGCCTTCTCGCGGGTGGCGCCCTTGCCGCCCGCGATGCGCTCCTCGTTCTCCTGCATCTTGCGCAGCACCACGTCCAGGCCGCGGGCGGAGAGGATGCGGTCGCGGGCGAGTACATCGAGGTCGCCGGTGCGCGGGTCCTGCGGGAGGTAGCCGACCTCGCCGCTGCTGGTGATGGTGCCGGCGGTGGGCGTGGCCTCACCCGCGAGGCACTTGGTGAGGGTGGTCTTGCCGGCGCCGTTGCGGCCCACGAGGCCGATGCGGTCGCCCTTGGCGACGCGGAAGGTGGCCGACTCGATGAGGACACGGGCTCCGGCGCGCAGCTCGAGACCGGTGGCGGTGATCACTGGAGAACTCCAAGGCAGGACTGTGGACGTGCGTACGGCGGAAGTGCGGGAGCGGCGTACGCACGCCTAATGCACGAGGAGATGAGGCATGAGAGCCAGTCTACCGGCGCCGGGCAAACGCTTTTCCGGGATGCGGGCGGACGCTCGACAGCGCCTGCGGCATGCCTGTGCGGGCGCCGGGGGGCGGCGCGGTCACTCGCCGCCGGTGTGGACCTGGAAGGCGGCTCGCCGTACGGCCTTGGCCAGCGCGGGGTCCGGATGGGCCGCCGCGAGCGCCACCAGGACCTGCACGGTGCGCGGGTGGCCGGTCGCGCGGACGTCCTCGAGCAGCTTGGGCACCGAACCCTGTACGGCGGTGCCCAGGTGGTCGACCAGCAGCCGCTCCTCGCCGTGGTCGGTGACGGCTGCCGCGGTGTCCACCCACAGCCAGGTCGCCTCCTGCCGGGTGAGGACGCCGGGGGCGCCACCGGCCAGGTCCTCCGGGTCCATGCCCGCCTGCTCGGCGAGCCACAGCAGCGCGTAGGGACGCAGGGTGGGCTCCTGCGCTGCTTCCTGCACGGCTTCCTCGGCAGGCGCGCCCACCACCCGCAGCGCCTCGAAGGCAAGCCCCCGGATGAGCGCGTCCTCGCCCCTGGCCGCCTCCAGCAGCTCGGTGACGGCCGGTCCGGTGGGGCGCGCGGCGAGCCAGGCGCGGTACTCGTCGCGGGCCGGACCCGGGGTCATCCGGGCGCAGCCGCGCAGCATCTCCTCGGCGGACTGCTCGATGTTGCCGGCCGGGCTCTGGGCCGCGACGCAGATCTGCTCCAGCTTGGTCCACACCGCCCAGTTGCCGAGCGGGGTGAGGACGGCGGAGCCCTGCCGTACGCCGGTCTCCTCGGCGGGGTCCTCGTCCGGGCAGCGGGTCAGCGCCCCGACCGCGGAGAGCCCGTCCAGCGCCCAGTCGAGCAGCCCGGGCAGGGCGACGCCGACCATCGCGCGGCTGGTCTCCTGCTCGCGTTCGGCGCGCAGCTCGGCGATGCGCTGCGCGAGCAGATCGTGCAGCAGCGAGAAGGTGACGGGGCCGCCGGAGAGGTGCATCACGGAGAGGAACTGCGGCACCGCCTCGACGATCTCCGCGACCAGGCTCTGCTCGTGCGGCAGCGGCGCGGGGTGGGCCAGCGACCAGGCGTCGAAGAGGGCGACCCAGCCGCGCAGTACGGCGCTGTCGTCCCGGTCCCAGGCACGCAGCCGCCAGCCGGCGCGGGCGGTGTCGCCGTGCAGTTCGATGAGGCCGGCCAGCTTGGCCCGGTCCCAGTGCGTACGCACCAGCGGAACGGTCATCCGCAGGGATTCGGCCGCCCGTTCCGCCTCGGCGCCAGGCTGCGGGGAGCGGCCGGTCCCGGCCGCCCAGCGGGCGACGCGGACGGCATCGGCGAGGCAGGCACGCGCGTGCCGGGCGAGCTGGTCGCGGGGCAGCACACCGTCCGGGGGCGGTGGCGTCCTGGCGGAGCGCCTGGTCGTCACAGTGCGCCGGGCGGCGGCGACGGGCTGTCGGGGGACGAGGCGGAGCCGGTTGTCCCCCGGGGTACGGGACGTCGTCACAGGAGCAGTCTTCACGCTGCGCCGTTGAAACCCAAACCTGGGGTGCCCTTTCCGGTCGTTCGCCTTCTCCGGCCGGGCGTACGCGGGGGCTTGAAAAGGGCTCAGCGTGACATGCCCTCACATGGGCCCGCGGCCGGCGGCCTCACATGAAGCTGTCTCACATGAAGGGCGTGAGGAAGCGGCGCAGCTTCTCCTCGTAGCCGTGCGGGTCGGCGTTCCACATGGCGGCGTGCGGGGCGTGCGGGACCTTGTGCAGGGAGACGAGCTTCGGGCGGTGGGCCGCCAGCGCGCGGGAGCTGTCCCAGGGGGCGATGGTGTCCGCTGGGCCGTGCAGCAGCAGCGCCGGCACGGTCAGCTTCGCGGGGTCGACCAGCGCGGCGTCGCGCCCCTCGGGGAGTCCGGCCCGGCCCTGGACGGCGCGGACGACCAGCGGCAGCAGCGCGCGGGGGGTGCCTCGGGAAAGCGCCAGGGCACGCACGGTGCGCGGCCAGTCGAGTACGGGCGAGTCCAGTACGAGGCCGGCCACCCGGTCCCGCAGCGGGGAGTTGGCGGCGGCGTGCAGGGCCATGGTGGCGCCGCTGGACCAGCCGTGCAGGATCACCCGCTGGGCGCCGTGCTGGACCGCGTAGCGGATGGCGGCGTCCAGGTCCCGCCATTCGGAGTTGCCCAGGTGGCCGATGCCGTCGAGGGGCGGGGGCGCACCGGCGTCGCCCCGGTAGGCGATGTCGAGCACCGGGACGCTGTACCTCCGGTAGAACGGGAGCAGCGTCAGTGGGTGCTCGCGGGTGGCGCCGAGGCCGTGCACGGTGATGACCCAGGCGTTGCGGTCGCCGGGCATGAACCAGGCGGGCAGCGGGCCGAGTTCACCGGGGATCTCGACGTCGGCGTACTCGGCGCCGAGGGCTTCACCGGGGGTGCCTACGTACACCTGCGGGGTGAGCCGTACGGTGGCACCGGCGCTGAGCCGGCCGCGGTCGATGCGGCGCAGTTCCCGTACGACGGCGTGCGGGCGGGGTTCGGCGGCCGTCTCGTCCTCCAGCACCGGCCCGACGACGGCGTGGATACCGCGTCCGGTCAGTCCGTAGACACCGGGCAGCCGGGCCGCCAGGGAGCGGGTGACGGAGATCCGGCTCTCGTCGTGGGAGTGCACGGTCAGCCGGGTGCCCTCGAAGCCCGCGGTGGGCCTGCTGCCGCCGTCGCTCCGGGGGCGCGGCGGGCGCAGCGCGGCGTCGGCGGCGTACCGTCCGGCCGCCAGGGTGGCCGCGCCGGTACCGAGCACGGAGGTGGCGGCCAGTGCCGCGGTTCGCAGACGCATCCTTGTCAGTGTTGACGCGATCGGGCGTGCGAAACCAGCGGGGCGGGCCGGGAGGGTGACGCCCGGCCGGGGGAATCGGGGCCGGTTCGCCGGGGGAATCGGGGCCGGGTCGGCACGCGGCGACGGGGCGTCAACCGGCGTGGCGCCATTGGAAATTGGGGGCACGGCATCACACCCTGTTGGCTTCGCGGAGCCTCCGCCCCTACGGTGTGATCTGGCCCACACAACAGGTGTCAGGGGGCGACACTTCGATGCCTGCCCCAGTTCACCTTCCGTTCACTCGCCGTCTTTACGTTCACGACGTCATTGCCCCTCGAACTGATTGTGCCTGGTGAATGGAACACATCACGCTTCTCATCGGGATCGTGATCGTCACGGCCTTGGTGTTCGACTTCACGAACGGCTTCCACGACACCGCCAACGCCATGGCGACGACCATCTCCACCGGGGCACTGGCTCCTCGGGCGGCGGTGGCCATGTCCGCGGTCCTCAACCTCCTCGGTGCCTTCCTGTCCATCGAGGTGGCCAAGACCATATCTTCGGGAATCATCGATGAAGGCTCCGGCATCCAGCCCGAAGTGATCTTCGCAGGGCTGGTCGGCGCCATCATCTGGAACCTGCTGACCTGGCTCGCCGGGCTGCCCTCCAGCTCCTCGCACGCACTGATGGGCGGACTGATCGGCGCGACGCTCGCCGCCGTCGGCACCGGCGCGGTCAACGGCGACGTCGTCGTCATGAAGGTCCTCATCCCGGCGCTCGCCGCGCCGCTGGTCGCGGGCATCGCCTCGGTCTGCGCCACCCGGCTGACCTACCGGGTCGCCCGGCACGCCGACGAGCAGCGGACCGCCAAGGGCTACCGCGCCGGCCAGATCACCTCGGCCGCGCTGGTCTCCCTCGCGCACGGCACCAACGACGCCCAGAAGACCATGGGCGTCATCACGCTGGCCCTGGTCACCGGCGGCGCCCTGGCGCCCGGCGCCGACCCGCCGGTATGGGTGATCGCCTCGGCCGGGTTCGCCATCGCGCTGGGCACCTACCTCGGCGGCTGGCGCATCATCCGCACCATGGGCAAGGGCATCACCGACATCCAGCCCCCGCAGGGCTTCGCGGCCCAGACCAGCGCGGCGGCCACCATCCTGGCCTCCTCGCACATCGGCTTCTCCCTCTCCACCACGCATGTGTGCTCCGGCGCCGTGATGGGTTCGGGGATCGGCCGCAAGGGCGGCGTCGTGCGGTGGGGAACGGCGGGCCGGATGTTCATCGGCTGGGGGCTCACCCTTCCCGCGGCCGGCGGGGTCGCGGCCGCTGCCGCGCTGCTGGCCGAGCAGGGCGACTGGGGCGTGACCACGGTGGCCGTGCTCACCGTCGTGCTCTGCGGCGCCATCTGGCTCCGCTCCCGGCGCGCGCCGGTGGACCACACGAACGTCAACGAGGTCGAGCCCGCCGTGGCCGCGCAGGCCGCGGAGATCCCGAGCCCGGCCGCCGAGCCGGAGCCGCAGCCCGAGTCCGAGCCCGCCGGGGTGGTCACCAACGCCATCCGGGCCGTCTCCCCGCCCCCGCCGCCGGCGGGAGTGAGCGCGGCCGGTGTTGCCGCGGAGGAGACGACGGCGGCCGAGCCCGCGCATTCGACCGGCCGCCCCGCGTCGGCGAGCAGCTTCAGGTAAGCAGAAGGGGATCACCGCATGAACATCGACTGGGCCTCGCTCGGCCAGGTCTTCGGCGTCAGCCTGGCGGCGACGGTGGGACTCGTCGGCGTCTTCACCCTCGGCATCGTCGCCGGCTCCCCCCGCACCGCGGGCTCCGCACCTTCGGTGCTCGCCCGTACTGGTGCGTATGCCTGCTATGCCGTGTGCCTGGCGGCGGTGGCGTACGGGATCTACCTGATCGCGGCGTAGCCGTAAGGGGGCCCGGGGGGCTACGCCCCCCCGGCCCCCTTTCTTTTTCCGCCGCAGCGGCGAGAAGCCACGACGGCGAGGGTCCGGCGGCATAAGGGGACGGCCGCAAGCACCACGTCCGGCTTGCCCGCCGCAGGTCAAACGTGGTGGACTGCCGGTGCCAAACGGCGGCATGGGGAGGAAGCCGGTGCGAATCCGGCGCGGTCCCGCCACTGTCACCGGGGAGCGCCGCGCTCAACGAAGCCACGGCCCATGCGGGCTGGAAGGCGAGGGCGGTGTGGATCCGGGAGCCAGGAGACTCCCGCCGCCGGTCGAGTCGAGCCAGGGCGCGGACCCTGAGTGAGGACACTGCCATGCGTGGCCCTGCCCCCATACCTGCTGCCGTTGTGGATGCGTGCGCCGGATCCGTCGGCTGATGCGGAGCCGTGACGTCCATGTGTGCGGCACGCTGCTGGGGTTCGCAGCCGACGCGCTGCTCGGTGATCCACGGCGCGGCCACCCTGTCGCCGTCTTCGGCCGGGCCGCCGCAGCACTGGAGCGCCGCATGTGGCGCGACCACCGGGGTGCGGGCGCGCTCTATGTCGCCCTCTGCGTGGGAGGCGCCGCCGCAGCGGCCCGCGGACTGACTACGGCGAGCGCCGGGCGCAACCCCGCGCGCGCCGTGGGGCGTTCACCGGTGCCGGGCATCGCGCTGACCGCCGTCGCCGCGTGGGCCGTGCTGGGGGGTACGTCGCTGACCCGCGAGGCCCGGGCCGTGGCCGCCGCGCTGGAGGCGGGGGACCTGGAGCTGGCGCGCGAGCGGCTGCCCGCGCTGTGCGGGCGCGACCCGCAGCAGCTGGACGCGCCGGCGGTGGCCCGCGCCGTGGTCGAGTCGGTCGCGGAGAACACCTCGGACGCCGTGGTGGGAGCGCTGGTGTGGGGAGCGCTGGCGGGCGTACCCGGGCTGGTGGGCTTCCGCGCGGTCAACACCCTGGACGCGATGGTCGGGCACACCTCCCCCGGCACCGCAGATTCGGCTGGGCCGCCGCGCGGCTGGACGACGTGGCGGGCTGGCCCGGGGCGCGGCTGACCGCCGTACTGGCCGCGCTCGCCGGACCGGACCCGCGCGGTGCCGTCCGCGCCTGGCGCTGTGACGCGCACCGCCACCCCAGCCCCAACGCCGGGCCCGTGGAGGCGTCGTTCGCGGGCGCGCTCGGGGTGCGGCTGGGCGGGACGCTCTCGTACGGCGGGCGGGTGGAGCACCGGCCCGTTCTCAACGCGCCCGGCCGGGCCGTCCGCACGGCGGACATCGAGCGGGCTGTGCGGCTGTCGCGCCGGGTAGGACTGTTGGCGCTGGCCACGAGCTGTCTGGTGGGTACGGCAGTACGCCGCCGCGGGCGGGGCCGCGGTATGGGAGGGGTGCGGTGAGCGCGCGTACGGGAGGCGGGCTGCTGGTCGCCGGGACGACCTCGGACGCCGGCAAGAGCGTGGTGACGGCGGGCATCTGCCGCTGGCTGGCCCGCAAAGGCGTGCGGGTGGCGCCCTTCAAGGCGCAGAACATGTCGCTCAACTCGTACGTCACGCTCGACGGCGCGGAGATCGGCCGGGCGCAGGCCATGCAGGCGGCTGCCGCACGGGTCGAGCCGAGCGCGTTGATGAACCCGGTGCTGCTGAAGCCGGGCGGCGACCGCACCAGTCAGGTCGTACTGCTGGGCAAGGCCGTCGGCGAGATGTCGGCCCGGGGATACTTCGGCCGCCACACGGAGGGCAGCGGCGACGTACGGCACGGGGGGCGTGCGGAGCTGCTGGAGACCGTCGCGGGCTGTCTGGAGGAGCTGCGGAGCACCCATGACGCGGTCATCTGCGAGGGCGCGGGAAGCCCCGCCGAGATCAATCTGCGGCGCAGCGACATCGTCAACATGGGGCTGGCGCGCGCCTGTCGGCTGCCGGTGCTGGTGGTCGGCGACATCGATCGGGGCGGGGTGTTCGCCTCGCTCTTCGGTACCACGGCACTGCTGGCGCCGGAGGACCAGGCGCTGCTGGCGGGCTACATGGTCAACAAGTTCCGCGGCGACGTCTCACTGCTGGAACCCGGCCTGAAGATGCTGCACGGCCTGACCGGGCGGCCCACGCTCGGCGTACTGCCGTACCAGCACGGGCTGGGCATCGACGAGGAGGACGGGCTCCGGGTCTCGCTGCGCGGGACCGTACGGGAGTCCGCCGTCGCGCCCCCGCACGGTGCCGATGTGCTGCGGGTCGCTGTGCTGCCGGTGCCGCTGATGTCCAACTTCACCGATGTGGACGCGCTGGCTGCCGAACCCGGTGTGGTGGTGCGGTTCTGCGACCGCCCCGAGGAGCTGGCCGACGCCGACCTGGTGGTGGTGCCCGGCACCCGGGGCACGGTCAAGGCGCTGGAGTGGGTACGCGCGCGTGGGCTGGCCGCGGCGCTGGCGCGGCGTGCGGCCGAGGGGCGGCCCGTGCTGGGCATCTGCGGCGGCTACCAACTGCTGGGCGAGCGTATCGAGGACGAGGTCGAGTCGCGCGCGGGTGTGGTGGACGGACTCGGACTGCTGCCGGTGCGGGTGCGGTTCGCCAGGGACAAGACGCTGGCCCGCCCGCACGGGCTCGCGCTGGGTGAGCCGGTGGAGGGCTACGAGATCCACCACGGGGTGGCCGACGTGCACGGTGGTGAGCCGTTCCTGAGCGGCCCCGAGGGTGCTGCGCTGGACGGTTGCCGGGTCGGCACCGTGTGGGGCACCCACTGGCACGGCTCGCTGGAGTCGGACGGCTTCCGCCGCGCCTTTCTGCGCCGGGTCGCCGCCGACGCGGGCCGCGCCTTCGAGCCGGCGCCCGACACCCGGTTCGCCGCACTCCGCGAGGAACAGCTGGACCGGCTGGGCGACTTGGTCGAGGAGCACGCGGACACGGCGGCGCTGCTGCGGCTCATCGAGGACGGCGTGCCCGAGGGGCTGCCGTTCGTACCGCCGGGGGCGCCAGTGTGACCGGCCCGCACTCCGCCGCCCCTGATGCACCCAAGCCACTCGAAGGAGTGACCGTCGCGTGACGACCCCCTATCCCTTCACCGCCCTCGTCGGCCAGGCGGACCTCCAGCTCTCGCTGCTGCTCAACGCCGTCTCCCCCGCCATCGGCGGCGTGCTGGTGCGGGGTGAGAAAGGAACGGCCAAGAGCACGGCCGTCCGGGCGCTCACAGCGCTGCTGCCCGGCGTCGACGTCGTGCCCGGCTGCCGGTTCTCCTGCGACCCCTCCGCGCCCGACCCCGCCTGCCCGGACGGCCCCCACCAGGGCGCCGGCGCTGCCGAATCCCGCCCGGCCCGCATGGTGGAGCTGCCCGTCGGCGCCTCGGAGGACCGGCTGGTGGGCGCACTGGACATCGAACGGGCGCTGTCGGAGGGCGTGAAGGCGTTCGAGCCGGGTCTGCTGGCGGACGCGCACCGGGGCGTGCTGTACGTGGACGAGGTCAACCTCCTGCACGACCACCTGGTGGACCTGCTGCTGGACGCCGCCGCCATGGGCGCCTCCTATGTGGAGCGCGAAGGCGTCTCCGTACGGCACGCCTCCCGGTTCCTGCTGGTCGGCACGATGAACCCGGAAGAGGGCGAGCTGCGCCCGCAGTTGCTCGACCGGTTCGGGCTGACGGTCGAGGTGGCCGCCTCCCGCGAGACGGACGAGCGGGTGGAGGTCGTACGGCGGCGGCTCGCCTACGACGACGACCCGGAGGGCTTCGCGGCGCGCTGGGCGGACGACGAGCAGCAGCTGCGCGAGCGGATTGCCGCAGCCCGGGCACTGCTGCCCCAGGTGCGGCTCGGTGACGCGGCGCTCCGGCAGATCGCCGCCACCTGCGCGGCGTTCGAGGTGGACGGCATGCGGGCCGACCTCGTGATGGCCCGTACGGCGACGGCGATGGCGGCCTGGGCGGGGCGTACCGAGGTGGAGTCGGCGGATGTGCGGCAGGCGGCGCTGCTGGCACTCCCCCACCGGCGGAGGCGCAATCCGTTCGACGCGCCGGGCCTCGACGAGGACAAGTTGGACCAGACGCTGGAGGAGAACAGCGGCCAGGACGAGGGCGGCCCGGAGCCGGAAGGGCCGGACGACAACGGCCCCGACGACGGCGGGCCTGACGGCGGCCCGGACGGCGGCGGGCTGCCGCCGCAGGGCGCTCCGCAGGACGATGCCCCGCTCGAAGGTGCCCCACCCGAGCCCTACCTCCCCGAGCAGACCGACCGGTCGGTCACCGAAACCCCCTCCCCCGGCCAGCCCGAGCCCGACCCGCAAGCCCCCGCTGCCGCGCAGCAACCCACCGCTCCCGCCGGCGAACCGTTCAAGGCGCGCACCCTCACCGTCCCCGGGCTCGGCGAGGGTGCGGCCGGGCGGCGCTCGCGGGCCCGCACGGCGCACGGCCGTACGACAGGGTCGCGCCGCCCGCAGGGGGCGCTGGGCAGGCTGCATCTGGCGGCGACCGTGCAGGCGGCTGCCCCGCACCAGCACACTCGGGGCCGGCGCGGCAGCGGTCTGGTGGTGCGCAGGGACGATCTGCGGGAGGCCGTACGGGAGGGCCGCGAGGGCAATCTGGTGCTGTTCGTGGTGGACGCCTCAGGGTCGATGGCGGCGCGGCAGCGGATGAGCGCCGTCAAGGGGGCGGTGCTGTCGCTGCTGCTGGACGCCTACCAGCGGCGGGACAAGGTCGGCATGGTGACGTTCCGGCGCGGCGAGGCGGAGGTGGCGCTGCCGCCCACCTCGTCGGTGGACGCGGCGGCGGCCCGGCTGGAGTCGCTGCCGACCGGTGGGCGTACGCCGCTGGCGGCGGGGCTGTTGCGGGCCCGCGAGGTGCTGAGGGTCGAGCGGCTGCGGGACCCGGCGCGGCGGCCGCTGCTGGTCACGGTCACGGACGGGCGCGCGACGGGCGGCCAGGAGCCGCTGGTGCGGGCCCGGCAGGCGGCGCGGCTGCTGGCGGCCGACGGCACCGCTTCGGTGGTCGTGGACTGCGAGGCGGGGCACGTGCGGCTCGGGCTGGCCCGCGAGCTGGCCGCGGAACTGGGCGGCAGCGCCGTCACGCTGGACGAGCTGCGTGCGGACGCCGTGACGGAACTCGTCCGCAGCACAACCGATTCACGTAACGCAGGGCACGCAGGGAGGGCGGCGTAATGCCGAAGGGACAGCCGAGCGTCGTACCGCAGGACGGTCTCACCACGCGTCAGCGGCGCAACAGGCCGCTGGTGGCGGTCCATACAGGCGTCGGAAAGGGCAAGTCGACGGCCGCGTTCGGGCTGGCGCTGCGGGCCTGGAACCAGGGTTGGCCGATCGGGGTGTTCCAGTTCGTCAAGTCCGCCAAATGGAAGGTCGGCGAGGAGCGCGCGCTGCGGGTGCTCGGCGACTCCGGCGAGGGCGGCAGCGTGACCTGGCACAAGATGGGCGAGGGCTGGTCGTGGATCCAGCGCAACGTCCAGGACGGTGAGATGAGCAGCGAGGCGGCGGCCCGCGAGGGCTGGGAGCAGGTCAAGCGCGACCTGGCCGCCGAGACGTACCGGCTGCTGGTGCTGGACGAGTTCGCCTATCCGATGCACTGGGGCTGGGTGGACGTCGAGGAGGTGGTCGCCGTGCTGCGGGACCGTCCCGGTACCCAGCATGTGGTCATCACCGGGCGGAACGCGCCGCAGCAGCTGATCGACGCCGCGGACCTGGTCACCGAGATGTCGAAGGTCAAGCACCCGATGGACGCGGGTCAGAAGGGGCAGAAGGGCATCGAGTGGTGACGGCTGCCGCTGAGCGCTGCTGGAGGGCCGCCACGTGATCCGGGTACCGCGGCTGGTGGTCGCGGCGCCGTCCTCCGGGAGCGGCAAGACGACGGTGGCGACGGGGCTGATGGCCGCGTTCGCCGGGCGCGGGCTGGCCGTCTCCCCGCACAAGGTCGGCCCCGACTACATCGATCCCGGCTACCACGCGCTGGCGACCGGCCGTCCCGGCCGTAACCTGGACGCGTATCTGTGCGGTCCCGAGCGGATCGCACCGCTGCTGGGCCATGCCGCCCGGGGCGCGGATCTCGCCGTGGTCGAGGGCGTGATGGGGCTGTACGACGGCGCTGCGGGGCAGGGCGGGCTGGCGTCGACGGCGCATGTCGCCAAGCTGCTGCGCGCTCCGGTGGTGCTGGTGGTGGACGCCTCGTCGCAGTCGCGCTCGGTGGCCGCGCTGGTGCACGGTTTCGCCTCCTGGGACCCCGAGGTGCGGGTCGCGGGAGTGGTGCTCAACAAGGTGGGTTCCGACCGGCACGAGGAGCTGCTGCGCGAGGCGCTGGATGGCTCGGGGGTGCCGGTGCTGGGCGTACTGCGCCGTACGAAGGTGGTGCGGGCGCCCTCCCGGCATCTGGGGCTGGTGCCGGTGGCCGAACGGCGCGCGGAGGCAGTGGAGTCGGTGACGGCGCTGGCGGAGCGGGTGCGCGAAGGGTGCGACCTGGACGCGCTGCTGGCGCTGGCGCGGCAGGCTCCGCCGCTGCCAGCGGAGGCGTGGGACCCGGTCGCCGAGGTGGGGGCCGAGCCGGTGGCCGGGGCGCCGCGCGTGGCGGTGGCGAGCGGGGAGGCGTTCACCTTCTCGTACGCCGAGCACGCCGAGCTGTTGCGGGCTGCGGGCGCCGAGGTCGTCGGCTTCGATCCGCTGCGGGACGAGGCGCTGCCGCACGGCACGGCGGGGCTTGTGATCGGTGGGGGCTTCCCGGAGGTATACGCTCCGGAGTTGGCCGAAAATCGACCCCTGCGGGAGCAGATCGCGGCCTTCGACGGGCCGGTCGCGGCCGAGTGTGCCGGGCTGCTGTATCTCGCACGGGAGTTGGACGGCAAGCCGATGTGCGGCGTACTCGACGCGCGGGGGCGGATGGCCGAGCGGCTGACGCTGGGCTACCGCGAGGCGGTGGCCGTCGCGGACAGCGCGCTCGCCGAGGCCGGCACCCGGGTGCGGGGGCACGAGTTCCACCGCACCGAACTGCTGCCGGGTGCGGGGCAGGTGCCCGCGTGGGGGCTGGTGCGGCCCGAGCGGCGCCCGGACGGGTTCGTCCAGGGCAATGTGCACGCCTCCTACCTGCATGTGCACTGGGCGGCTGCGCCGCGGATGGCGGCACGGTTCGTGGCGCGCTGCGCGGGACGCGGGGATGCGGAGAACGGAGCTGCCGGAGCGGGGAACGGGTCTCCCGGAGCGGGGAACGCGGCATGAGCGCGTTCGGCGCCGGTACGGGGCAGGGGCCGCGCGTGGTCACCGTCGGTGTGGGCACCTGCGCCGGTGTGACGGCTGAAGAGGTGCTGGAACTGGTGCGGAGTGTGCTGACCGCCGCGGGGCTCGCGGAAGGTGACGCGGCGGCGCTGGCGACCGTCCAGGCGCGGGCCGAGGAGCCGGGGCTGCTGGCGGCGGCACGGAAGTTGGGCCTGCCGCTGATCGCCTACGACGCACGGACGCTGGCCCGCGTACGGGTGCCGCACCCCTCGGACTTCTCCCGTACGGCCGTGGGCACGCCTTCCGTCGCCGAGGCGGCGGCACTGCTGGCGGGTGGCGGAGGCAGCGGACCGGCCGCACAGGGAGGGGCTCCGGTGTTGCTGGTGCCGAAGACCAAGGCACGGGCGACAGCGGGGGCTCCCGTGCGCGTCACCGCTGCCGTCGCCGCCGTCGCCGTGCCGGGGAGAGAGCCGTGAACGCGGACGGAACCGCCCTGGGCGAGGCCCTGCGGCACCACGGGGACGTGGAAGTGCGGGGCGCCGGAAGCGGATTGACCGACCTGGCCGTCAACGTCCGTACCGGAACTCCCCCGGTGTGGCTGCGAGAGCGGCTGGCCACCTCGCTGACGACACTGGCCGCCTATCCGGACAGCTCTGCGGCGCGCCGTGCGGTGGCCGAGCGGCACGGGCTGCCGGAAGACCACGTACTGCTGACGGCGGGCGCGGCAGAGGCGTTCGTCCTGCTGGCGCGCGCCATATCCGCCCGCCGCCCGGTTGTGGTGCACCCGCAGTTCACCGAACCCGAGGCGGCACTGCGGGACGCGGGGCACCAGGTGGAGCAGGTGCTGCTGCGGCCGGGGAACGGCTTCCGGCTGGAGGCGGACGCCGTACCGGCGGAGGCGGATCTGGTGGTGGTCGGCAACCCGACCAACCCGACCTCCGTGCTGCACCCCGCAACAGACCTGGCCGGGCTCGCCCGTGCGGGGCGCACCCTGGTCGTGGACGAGGCGTTCGTGGACGCGGTACCGGGGGAGCGGGAGTCGCTGGTGCCGCTGTTGGGACAGCTGCCGGGCCGGACGGTCGTGCTGCGCAGCCTCACCAAGACCTGGGGCCTGGCCGGACTGCGTATCGGCTATGTGCTGAGCGACCCCGGGACCGTGCGCGCACTGGCGCATCAGCAGCCGCTGTGGCCCGTCTCGGCCCCGGCGCTGGTGGCGGCCCAGGCGTGCAGTACGCCTGCCGCACTGGCCGAAGCCCAGCAGGCGGCCCGGCAGTTCGCGGCGGACCGCGACCATCTGCGGGAGCGGCTGGCACAGCTGCGTACGGCCGGGATACGCGAGGCGACACCCACCCCGGAAGGGCCCTTCCTGCTGCTGGAGCACCCGCGTGCGGCGGCGCTGCGCGCCCGGCTGCGCGAGTTGGGCTTCGCCGTACGGCGCGGGGACACCTTCCCCGGGCTCGGGCGGCAGTGGTTCCGGATGGCGGTACGGGACCGCTCGACGACCGACCGGTTCGTGGGGGCGCTGCACCACGCGCTGGAGACGCTGGACGCCGCGCACGAGCACACGGCGGACGAGCATTGACCGGAGCGGCCACCGTGCCGCCGCCCCCACACGGCACACTGCGGCGAGGCGTGACGACGACGGTCACACTCGCTACGGCGCTTCCACCCCAGCCGGACCGGCTTCAGCGGCGCTTCCCGTGTGCCGAGCGCCACTGCCGTACGGCGCTCTCCACGTCGAAGGGGACGAGGCGATGGGGCGGGCCCTCCGGAGGGCGGCGGATCGCTTCGTCGATCCTGGCGTTGATCTCGCTGAGGATCGAGCGCACCTCGGCCTCCGAGCGCGCCTCTGCGGCCCGCTCCCGGGCTTCCTGCGCGTCTTTGCGGAGCGCGAGGGAGGGCGGCAGATAGGAGAGGTTCTCGTCGCGCATCTTGCGCTCGACCCACCACTGCTCGGTGTACGGCTTGTCGAGGCCGGGCAGCGGTTTTCCGGCGCCGGGGAGGTCGGCGAACTCGCCGCGCTCCTCGGCCTCCCGGATCTGCCGGTCGGCCCAGCTCTCGAAGCTGACTCCTGGGGGCTTGCGTTCGGTCACGGCGCGTCCTCCGTGCGGTGTGCGGGCACCTCGCAGGTCCCATCGTCACACGCCGCTCCACCGTGCTGCCCGGCTGGGCCGGATCCGGCCGCCACCTGGACGAGTCCGCCCGCTGCCGCGTACGCCTGCTCCAGCGCCTGGGTGAACACCTCGGCGGGCTGGCCGCCGGAGACACCGAAGCGGCGGTCCAGCACGAAGAACGGCACGCCGGTGGCGCCCAGCGCTGCCGCCTCGCGCTCGTCGGCGCGTACGTCCTCGGCGTAGGCGTCCTCGTCGGCGAGGACCCGGCGGACCTCGGCCTCGTCCAGTCCGGCGCCGGTGGCGACCGAGACGACGGTCTCCGGGGCGCCGAGGGGCAGCAGTTCGGCGAAGTTGGCGCGGTAGAGGGCGTCCAGCAGCGCGGTGTGCACGGCCGGGCCCTGCCGCTTGGCGTGGTGCAGCAGGCGGTGCAGCGCGAAGGTGGATCCGTTCATCAGGCGGCCGGACGCATAGCCGAGGCCCTCGCCGTGCGCGGTCTCGGCAACCCGCGCCTCGGCCGCTTCGGCCTGCTCGGGCGTGAGGCCGTACTTGTCCGCCAGGAGCCTGGTGACCGGTAGCCCGGTCGGCGCGCCCGCGTCCGGGTCGAGTTCGAAGGAGCGGTGCACCACCTCCACCTCGTCCCGGTGGGCGAAGGCCGCCAGGCCCTTCTCGAACCTGGCCTTCCCGATGTAGCACCAGGGGCAGGCGATGTCGGACCAGATCTCTACGCGCATGTCCGGTCGAACCGCCACCGCGCACCGGCTATTCCCCGTCGCCCCGGCTGCCCTGGCCGCCCTGACCGCCCGGCACCGTCCCGGTGACGCCGGGTGTCCTCGCCGCGCCGTACGCCGTCTCCACCACTGCGCGGGCCACCCCCAGTTCGACGGCGTCCTGGGGGCGCAGCCGCAGCTCCTCGGCGGTCTGTGGCACCTGCTCGGAGTCGCGCTTGAGAATGGCGGCGGCCAGTTCCGGGGCGATGACGGAGAAGTAGCTGTCCGGGGTGACCCACAGCCTGCCGGGAGCGGCCAACGCGAGGGCGCCGCCCGAGCCGCCCTCGCCGATCAGCAGCGAGGTGACCGGCACGGTGGCCTCGGCGACGGCGGTGAACACCTCGGCGATGGCGGGCCCGGCACCCGCCCGCTCGTCCTCGGGGCCGTTGGCGGCGCCGGGTGTGTCGATCAGGGTCAGAACGGGGATACGCAGCCGGTCTGCCATCCGGACGAGCCGCGCGATCGTGCGGTATCCGGCGGGCCGGGTCGGGGTACCGCACTGCGCCGCGTAGGCGACCGTGCGCCCGTCGTGCAATCCGAATCCGCACAGCACGCCCGGGTCGGTGCCCGAGCAGCGGTCGCCACTGATCTCCTCGCGTTCCGTGAAGTAGGCGTCCAGATAGGCGGCAGCCCGGGGGCGGGCCGCAGCGCGGGCGCGTGCGACGGCTTCCGTACCGCTGTCGGGCAGCCGGCCGCAGGCGGTCGGACCTGGCAGCGCGTACGGCACCGGTGCGGGGTCTGCCTGTGCCGCACCGGTACCCGGACCGGTGCTCGTCCCGGCGAGCAGGGTGAGCAGGGTGAGCCAGCGGGCGAGGACGGTGGGGAGTTCCGCCTCCGGCACGATGCGATCGATGTGACCGGCCTCGTACTGGGCCTCCACGGTGTACGCGGAGGGGTCGGCCGCGCGCGGACGCACACGCGAGCCGGCGAACGCCGCCTGTGCGCCGGGCAGGCCCAGCACCACATCGGCGCCCGCGGCGAGGGTGGCCCAGCCGCCGCCTGTCGTGGGGTCGCGGACGACCGCGAGCTGCGGCAGTCCCGCGGCGCGGGTCAGCGCGGTCTGCCGGGTCACCCGCTGTAGCTGGACGAGGGCGCGCATGCCCTCCTGCATCCGGCTCCCCCCGGTGGCCACCAGCGTCACCACGGGCAGCCGCCGCTCACGCGCCTGGGCGTGCGCCGCCTCGATACGGTCACCGGTGCGCTCTCCCAGCGAGCCGCCGAGGTACCCGAACTCGAAGCAGAGCAGCACCGCCTCAATGCCGCCGACCCGCCCTGTGCCGCACACCACGGATTCGGGCTCCCCGGTGCGCTGCTGAGCCTTTTTGCGCATCTCGTCATATCCGGGCCAACCCAGCGGCCCGTCCGCCGCCGCGGGCCGCCCCTCCGGGGCGTGCAACTCCGTGAAGCCGGTCGCCAGCTGGGCCAGCACCGTACGCGCTGTAGTCATACGTCCAGCCTGCGACACGGAGGCTGCCGTGCGCACCAGTGGCTTGTCCGGCAGCTCTTGCGTACCCGGCATGGGGCGCTGCGCTTGCCAGCCCTGCGCCTCTGGCGCAGACCTCCCAAGCGCAGCAAGGGGACGCGGACTCGCGCCCCGTAAGGGGCGCGGGGAACTGCGCGACAAGCCACAAACGACCCGCAGCCTGCAATCAACAGCAAGGGGCACCCCCCCCCAGCAATTCAACGCACCACCCGCCCCCGCAAAACCACCCGACTCGGCGCCTCCAGCACCCGCACATCAACACGCGGATCACTCTCATAAACAACGAAATCCGCAGGCGCCCCCTCGGCCAGACCAGGCCGCCCCAGCCAATCGCGGGCCCCCCATGTGCCGGCCGACAACGCATCCAGCACCGGTATCCCCGCCTTGACCAGCTCCCCGATCTCCTGCCCGACCAGCCCATGCGCGAGGGAGCCACCCGCGTCGGTACCGGTGAAGACGGGGATCCCCGCCTCCCACGCGGCCCGCACAGTGTCGTACCGGCGGGCGTGCAGCTCCCGCATATGGGCCGCCCAGCGCGGGAACTTGGCCTCGCCGCCCGCCGCGAGGGCCGGAAAGGTGGCGATGTTGACCAGGGTGGGCACGATGGCGACGCCGCGCTCGGCGAAGAGCGGAATGGTCTCCTCGGTCAGCCCGGTGGCGTGCTCGATGCAGTCGATGCCCGCCTCGACCAGGTCCTGCAGCGAGTCCTCGGCGAAGCAGTGCGCGGTGACGCGAGCGCCTTCCTCGTGGGCCGCCGCGATGGCCTCCTCGACGGCCCAGCGCGGCCAGCAGGAGCTCAGATCGCCCTCTTCGCGGTCGATCCAGTCGCCGACGAGCTTGACCCAGCCGTCGCCGCGCCGTGCCTCGCGGCGTACGTACGCGGTCAGGTCGCCGGGCTCGATCTCATGGGCGTAGTTGCGGATGTAGCGGCGGGTACGGGCGATGTGGCGCCCGGCGCGGATGATGCGGGGCAGATCGTCCCGGTGGTCGATCCAGCGGGTGTCGGAGGGCGACCCCGCGTCACGCAGCAGCAGCGCACCCGCCTCCCGGTCGGTGAGCGCCTGCTTCTCGCTGGTCGAGTCGTCGACGGGGCCGTGCGCGTCCAGTCCGACGTGGCAGTGCGCGTCCACCAGGCCCGGCAGCACCCAGCCGGTCAGAACGGCGGGATCGGCACCGCCGCCGGGCCCGGCCGGCCGCTCGTAGGTGACGCGTCCGTCGACCACCCACAGCTCGTCCCGTACGTCCTCGGGCCCGACCAGCACCCGCCCCTTGATGTGCAGACTCGCGCGCTCGCTCATATCCGCACTGTACGAGTGCCCGGCGTGGCGCCGTCCAGGGCACGTCCCCTGGGCCGGCGGGACGGCGGAAGGCGGTTGCGTGAACATTGGCGGGACCGAAAGCGAAGAAGGAGCTCTGCGGATCCGCAGAAAAGGCGGACAGGCCCTAAGCTCCGGCTTTACGATGCAATCCGGGCCGCTTTTCCGGCACAGGCGCCCGTATTCTTCTGCCCGCTCTCCGTCGGCTCAAACGCCAAGATTTCGTTAGCTTCATCGCAGCTCCGGGGTGCAAATCTCCGGTGGATCACACGGCTGTTATCGGACTGTGACGCATCCAACAGGTCGGCCGCTATACACGGACATATCCGCTTAAGCGGGAGCCCAGCGCAGCGGTCCAGCGCGCCCGCTCGCCCGCGCGCGATAACACAGACCACCCCGCTCCCGTAACCCCTCACGCCCGTGCAGTTTTGGATTCTGCTGGGTAAGTTGAATTCACATGACCGCCGCACAAGCAGACCATGCACGTGCCCCTAGAGGATTTCTCGAAATGCCGGAGGGACTGAAGCTCGACACACCCCGTGTGGACGACGGAGCCGCGATCTGGCGCATCGCCCGCGACTCGAAGACCCTCGATCTGAACTCCTCGTACAGCTACCTGCTGTGGTGCCGCGACTTCGCCGCCACCTCGGTCGTGGCCCGCGACGGCGCGGGCGAGCCGGTCGGTTTCATCACCGGCTACGTACGGCCCGAGCAGCCGCGCACCCTCCTCGTCTGGCAGGTCGCCGTGGACGAGGCGGCCCGCGGTCGCGGACTGGCCGCGGCGATGCTGGACGGGCTGACGCTCCGCGTCGCCGAGGAGTACGGCATCGACACCGTCGAGACCACGGTCACTCCGGACAACACCCCCTCCAACCGGCTGTTCACGTCCTACGCGCAGCGCCACTCGGCCGCGGTCGCCAAGGACGTGCTGTTCGACGCCGCTCTCTTCCCGGAGGACGGCCACCTGCCGGAAGTGCTGTACCGGATCGGTCCGGTCGTGTTTCCCGGCGCATCGAAGCGCTGACGTATACGGCCGCACACCCGCGGGTAGGCACCGTCGCCGACCGCCCATATCCAGACTTTCTTCCCACGCGACTCACTCCCTGGAGCAAGCTGTGACCATCACCCAGCCGGACCTCAGCGTCTTCGAAACCGTGGAATCGGAGGTGCGCAGCTACTGCCGTGGCTGGCCGACCATCTTCGACCGGGCGCAGGGTGCGCACATGTACGACGAGGACGGCCACACCTACCTCGACTTCTTCGCCGGAGCGGGCACGCTCAACTACGGCCACAACAACCCGGTGCTCAAACGGGCCCTGCTGGACTACCTCGAGCGTGACGGTGTGGTGCACGGACTGGACATGTCCACCAGCGCCAAACGCTCGTTCCTGGAGACCTTCCAGGAGCTGGTCCTCAAGCCGCGCGACATGAACCACAAGGTGATGTTCCCGGGGCCGACCGGCACCAACGCCGTCGAGGCGGCGCTGAAGCTGGCCCGTAAGGTCAAGGGCCGCGAGTCGATCGTCTCGTTCACCAACGCCTTCCACGGCATGTCGCTGGGCTCGCTGGCCGTCACCGGCAACGCCTTCAAGCGCGCCGGCGCCGGCATTCCGCTGGTGCACGGCACCCCGATGCCGTTCGACGACTATCTCAACGGCGCCACCGAGGACTTCGTCTGGTTCGAGCGGCTGCTGGAAGACCAGGGCTCGGGCCTCAACAAGCCCGCTGCCGTCATCGTCGAGACGGTGCAGGGCGAGGGCGGCATCAACGTCGCCCGTGCCGAGTGGCTGCGCGCCCTGGCCGACCTGTGCGAGCGGCACGACATGCTGCTGATCGTCGACGACATCCAGATGGGCTGCGGCCGCACCGGCGCCTTCTTCTCCTTCGAGGAGGCGGGCATCAAGCCGGACATCATCACGCTGTCGAAGTCCATCGGCGGCTACGGGATGCCGCTGGCGCTCACCCTGTTCAAGCCGGAGCTGGACATCTGGGAGCCGGGCGAGCACAACGGCACCTTCCGCGGCAACAACCCGGCCTTCGTCACCGCGACCGCCGCGCTCCAGACCTACTGGGCCGACGGCCAGATGGAGAAGCAGACGCTCTCCCGCGGTGAGCAGGTCGAGGCCCAGCTCAAGGCCATCGCCGAGGAGCATGCCGACGAGGTCGCCGACTACCGCGGCCGTGGCCTGGTGTGGGGCCTGGAGTTCCACAACAAGAGCCGCGCCACCGCCATCGCCCGGCGCGCCTTCGAACTGGGGCTGCTCATCGAGACTTCGGGTCCGGAGAGCGAGGTCGTCAAGCTGCTGCCCTCGCTGACCATCACGCCCGATGAGCTGGACGAGGGGCTGCGCATTCTGGCGCGGGCTGTCCGCGAGACCGTCTGACCCCCATGTCGTGGCCCGTCCCGGCTTCCCGCCGGGACGGGCTTCGTCCGTAATGGACACAGTAGGAACGGGCTTCGTCCGTAATGGACATAAAGCAGCCTCTTCCGTAAGGGACACAGAGAAAGGCACCATCAGACCGTGATCGTTCGTTCCTTCAAGGACATCGAGAACACCGACCGACACGTCAAGGCGGCGTCGGGCACCTGGGAGAGCAAGCGCATCGTTCTCGCAAAGGAGAAGGTGGGCTTCTCCCTGCACGAAACGGTCCTCTACGCGGGCACCGAGACCTCGATGTGGTACGCCAACCACATAGAGGCCGTGCTCTGCGTCGAGGGCGAGGCGGAACTGACCAACGACGAGACCGGCGAGAAGCACTGGATCACTCCCGGCACGATGTACCTCCTCGACGGGCACGAGAAGCACACGATGCGCCCGAAGACCGACTTCCGGTGCGTGTGCGTCTTCAACCCGCCGGTCACCGGCCGGGAAGACCACGATGAGAACGGCGTCTACCCGCTGCTCACCGAGCCTGACGACTGAGCCGAAGGCTGAGCGGCGACGCGCCGCAGCACCGTCGCGCCGAAGCGCCCACGTGCTGACACGCTGAGGCAACCGCCCTTCGTGACTGGGGACCGTTCGCCGGTCCACTTCGGCCGTCTCGGCCGTTTCGCCAAGTGAACAGGGCCGTACGAGAGGAGAGGAAGGCACTTCCATGACCACCGCACCCGAGCGCACCGCCGACCTGTACCCGACTCGCGGGACCACCGAGGTGGCCATCCCGCGGATGGACCCCGTCGTGTGGTCCGAACCGGGTACGCCGGGGCCTATTGAGGCCGCGGATCTGGCGGGCTTCGAGCGGGACGGGTTCCTCGCCATCGACCAGCTCATCGGGCCGGACGAGGTCGATGTGCTGCGCGCGGAACTGGAACGGCTCACCTCGGATCCGGAGATGCGTGCCGATGAACGCTCGATCGTCGAGCCGAAGTCGCAGGAGATCCGGTCCGTGTTCGAGGTGCACAAGATCAGCGAGGTCTTCGCACAGCTGGTGCGTGACCCGCGCGTCGTGGGCAGAGCACGGCAGATCCTGGGCTCGGACGTCTACGTCCACCAGTCCCGGATCAACGTCAAGCCGGGCTTCGGCGCCACGGGGTTCTACTGGCACTCCGACTTCGAGACCTGGCACGCGGAGGACGGTCTGCCCCGGATGCGGACCGTGTCGGTCTCGATCGCGCTGACGGAGAACTACGACACCAACGGCGGCCTGATGATCATGCCGGGGTCGCACAAGACCTTCCTCGGCTGCGCGGGCGAGACGCCGAAGGACAACTACAAGAAGTCGCTGCAGATGCAGGACGCGGGGACGCCGACGGACGAGTCCCTGACCAAGTTCGCCGAAGCACACGGCATCAAGCTGTTCACGGGCAAGCCGGGGTCGGCGACCTGGTTCGACTGCAACTGCATGCACGGAAGCGGTGACAACATCACTCCGTACCCGCGGAGCAACGTGTTCATCGTCTTCAACAGCGTCGAGAACCAGGCAGTGGAACCCTTCGCAGCGCCGGTCCGCCGCCCGGAGTTCATCGGGGCGCGGGACTTCACGCCCGTGAAGTGACACATACGCCCGTGACGTGACACGCCCTGTGCCCCCTTGTACGGGGACCGAGCGGGGGCGGGACCGGACGCGGTCCCGCCCCCGCGCCGTATCTGCTCGGCCGGTGCCGTATGTGCTCAGCCCGCAAGGAGGTTGAGCAGCCGGTCCACATCCTCCTCGGTGTTGTAGAGGTGGAAGGCCGCGCGCAGATTGCCCTCCCGGTCCGAGGCCGACACCCCGGCGGCCGCCAGCCTGCCGACGGTGTGCCCGAGACCGGGCACCGCGACGATCGCCGAGTCACCCGGCACCGGTTCGTATCCGCGGCCCAGCCCCGCGACCTCCTTGCGGAACCGCGCGGCCAGCGCCCGGTCGTGCGCCCCGATCGCCTCAGGGCCGCCCAGCTCCTCGACCAGTTCGAGGGAGCGCACGGCGCCCAGATACGGCAGGAACGGCACCGATTCCTGATATGCCCGCGCGTCCGGTGCGAGCCGCGCGATCGGGCCGTAGCAGTCGTCCCAGGGCGAGGCCCCCGCCACCCAGCCCGCGTGCAGCGGCAGGACCGCACGGTCGCGCTGCGCCTGCGCCGAGACGACCAGGAACGACGCACCGCGTGGGCACAGCAGCCACTTGTACGCGCCGCACACCACGTAGTCGTAGTCGTCGGCGCTGAACGGCAGCCAGCCCGCCGCCTGCGTCACATCCAGCAGCACCCGCGCGCCGGCAGCGCGCGCGGCCGCCCGTACGGCGGGCAGATCGGCGATACGGCCGTCCGCCGACTGCACCGCGCTGAGGGCCACCAGCGTGGTGGAGGGCCGCACCGCGTCCGGGAGTTCGGTGAGGGGCACGGTGCGCAGCGTGATGTCGTCGCGCACCGTGAACGGGTTGACGACGGAGCTGAAGTCGCCCTCGGGCGCGAGGACTTCGGCGCCGGAGGGGAGGGAGGCGGCGATCAGTCCGGTGTGCGTGGACACCGCGCTGCCCGCCGCCACTCGGGCCGCCGTCGTGCCGGCGATCCGTGCGAACGCCGCGCGCGCCTTGTCGACTTCCGCGTAGTAGACCGCCTGATCGATACGGCCTGCGGACATTCCGGTTACGGCCTCGGCGACCGCCGCTGCCGCGCGGGCGGGGAGGAGGCCGTGGGAGGCGGTGTTGAAGTAGGTGACCTCGGGCTTGAACTCGGCGGCGAGCACACGTGGATCCATCCCGCCAGTGTCGCGGGGCGGCTGCCGCCGGTCCACCGGGTTATGCCCTCACTCGCGGACCCCGTCCACCCTGCGCGGCAGTCCGAGCGGGTTGCCGTCCCGCAATTCGGGCGGGAGCAGGGCCTCCGGTGTGTTCTGGAAGGCGACCGGCCGCAGCCAGCGCTCGATCGCGGTGGCCCCCACGGAGGTGGAGGTCGACGTGGTGGCCGGGTACGGCCCTCCATGGTGCTGGGCCGGAGCGACGGCGACCCCGGTGGGCCATCCGTTCACCAGCACCCGCCCCGCGACAGCCGTGAGCCGCTCGACCAGCGAGGCGGCGCCCTCGCTGCCGGCCGCCTCGTCCGTACCGAGATGCACGGTGGCGGTGAGGCTGCCGGGTACCCGCGCCAGCACCGCTTCGGCCTCCGCCTCGTCCGCGTACCGGACGGCGACGGTCACCGGGCCGAAGCACTCCTCCAGCAACAGCTCGTGCTCGTCGCCCAGTTCGCGGGCCGAGACGGTGAACAGCCCGGGCCGCACGGTCCGTTCCTCGTCACCGGCCCCGGCGACGACCGGCGCCTCGACCCGTTCGAGTGCCGCCCGCTCGGCGACGCCCGCCAGGAACGCCTGCCGCATCCGGTCGTCCAGCAGATGGCCGGGGGCCGTGCCGCGCAGGGTCTCGGAGAGCTTGTCGAGCATCCGGTCGCCGTCCTGCCCCTCCGGGACCAGGACGAGGCCGGGCTTCACGCAGAACTGGCCAGTGCCCAGCGTCGTGGAGCCGCCGAGTCCCTCGCCGATCTGCTCGGCACGCTCGGCGACGGCCTCGCGGGTGATCACCACGGGGTTGAGGGAGCCGAGTTCACCGTGGAACGGGATGGGCCGGGGCCGCGCTGCAGCCGCGTCGAAGAGGGCACGGCCGCCCTTGACGGAGCCGGTGAACCCGGCGGCGGACACCAGCGGATGCCGCACCAGTTCGACGCCCGCCTCGAATCCGTACACGACGGAGACCACGTCCTCGGGCAGCCCCGAGTCCACGGCGGCGGCCCGCAGCGCGGCCCCGCACAGTGCGGAGGTGGCGGGGTGGTCGGGGTGCGCCTTGACCACGACGGGGCAGCCGGCGGCGAGCGCGCTGGCGGTGTCGCCGCCGGGGACGGAGAAGGCCAGCGGGAAGTTGGAGGCGGCGTAGACGGCGACGACCCCGATCGGCAGCTTGTAGCGGCGCAGATCGGGACGGGGCGGGGTGAGCGTGGGGTCGGCGTGGTCGATGATGACGTCGAGGTAGCCGCCGTCCTCGATCTCGTCGGCGAAGGCCCGCAACTGCCCTGTCGTACGGGCGAGTTCGCCGATCAGCCGGGGCTCGCCCAGCGCGCTCTCGGCGTCCGCCGTCGCGACGATCCGCTCTCCGTCGGCTTCGAGCCGCTTCGCGGCAGCGCGCAGGAAGGCCGCGCGGACCACCCGGTCGGCGAGCGCGGGGAGCGTCTCGTGCGCGGCCCGTACGGCGGCGTCCACATCGGCCGCCGTGGCCTCGTCGGCGACCTGTTCCCGCTGCTTTCCGGTACGGGGGTCGACGCTCCACACTGGTACTGCTGCTGCCACCGGAGTCCTCCTGGTCCTGCGGATCCGATCGCCTACAGGCGTTCCGCGCGGCTTTCGTGGCCCTGCGGAGCCGTCTTGTTCGGTATGCTGAACAACGTCCCTGTAGGTGAATTCCTTTGGGACTGTAGGTCTGCTCGAACAGAGGGGTCAAGGTCGATGTCGGGTACCGAGGCGGGGGGTTCGCAGGTCAAGTCGGCCGTGCGGACGGTGGAGCTGCTGGAGTTCTTCGCGGGGCGGCCCGGGATGCATACGCTCGCCGCCGTCCAGGAGGCGGTCGGCTATCCCAAGTCGAGCCTCTACATGCTGCTGCGCACCCTGGTCGACCTCGGCTGGGTGGAGACGGACGCCACCGGCACCCGGTACGGGATCGGGGTGCGGGCGCTGCTCGTGGGGACGTCGTACATCGACGGCGACGAGGTGGTGGCCGCTGCCAAGCCCACCTTGGACCGGCTCTCGGACGACACCACGGAGACCATCCACCTGGCGCGGCTGGACGGCACCAACGTCGTCTACCTCGCCACTCGCCAGTCCCAGCACTATCTGCGCCCGTTCACCCGCGTCGGACGGCGGCTGCCCGCGCATTCGACCTCGCTGGGCAAGGCACTGCTGGCGACGTATCCGGACGAGCAGGTGCGCAAGATGCTGCCCGAGACCCTGGCTCAGCTCACCGAGCACACCCTCACCGACCGCGAGCAGCTGATCGAGGAGCTGCGACTGGTGCGGGAGCAGGGATATGCCGTGGACCGCGAGGAGAACACACTGGGGCTGCGCTGTTTCGGCGTGGCCATCCCGTACCGCACTCCGGCGCGGGACGCCATCAGCTGCTCGGTGCCGGTGGCCCGGCTGACACCGGCGCACGAGCAGATGATCAAGGACGCGCTGTTCGACGCGCGGGACCGGCTGATGCACGCCACCCGCACGCTCTGACGCGTCCGCACGCCTCCCTGCGCCTCCACCCAGCGAGCAGCCCCCTCCGTCGCGCGGCGGAGGGGGTTCGTCGTACAGCAGGACGTCCCGTTCCCGCCGGGCGGGGAGCGTGGTGGCCATGGAGAGAGCAAGAACCGTCCTCGCCACCGTCACGGTCGCCGCCTGCCTGCCGTATCTGACCCTGAAGGCCGGCTGGCTGTCGGGCGGGCAGGCCGGCATCCCGCAGGGGAGCCCGCTGCTCGACGGCGGCGCCACCATGTGGATCCTCAACGCGCTGACCGTCGCCATGGACGGCACGGTCATCCTGCTGGTCCTCGCCCTCACCCGCCCCTGGGGGCGGCGACTCCCCGGCGCCGTACTCGCCGTGCCCCTGTGGATCGCCTGCGGGCTGTTCGGCCCGATCGTGGTCGCCTTCCCCGTGCAGACGCTCTACGGGGTGCTGGGCGGGGGCACCGGCGGCGGTATGGACAGCGGAGCCGATGAGCTGCTGGACAGCTGGGTGTGGACTCTCGTCTACACCGGATTCACCGTGCAGGCCCTCGCCCTGGGTGCGCTGTTCGTGCTCTATGTACGCGACCGCTGGGGCACACTGCTGCGCTCCCCGCTCCACCCAGGCGCTGCGGAGCACAACAGTGCCCATCCATGGCACCGATACGGACTCGCCGCAGCTGTGCTCGTGGCGCTTCCCTCCGTTGGGGGGCAGGCGGTGCAGCTGGCAGACGACAGTGCCGACAGCCGGATCGTCGACGCGACGTTCCTGCTGTACGTGATTCTCACCGTCGCAGCAGTCGCACGGTTGCTGCGTACGGGCGGGGCGAGGGACCGCGGCACGGCCCGGCTGTGGCCGACGCTGGCCGTCGCCTGGACCGGCTCCGGGGTGCTGGCGTGCTGGGGCGGCTGGCTGCTGCTGGGGGCGCTCTCGGGCGGCGGCCGGACGCTGGGCCAGGAGGTGAGCGCCGGGACGCTGCTGGCCTACTCTTGCCAGGCGCTCGCCGGGCTGCTGCTCGCGGCGCTGGGCGCCCAGCAGTTGCGCCGCCGAGCGCGACAGCTGACGCCCCGCCCGGCGCCCGGTGCGGCAGTGCGGCAGCACGCCTGAGAGCGCGTACACACAGCGGGGGGACGGCATGACGGAACGGCCACCGGGCCGCGGCAGGGTGCGGACGCTGGCGCTGCGCTGGGTGCATCTGCTCCAGGGCGGTGCGCTGCTGATGCCGTTCTATCTGCTGACCACTGTCGGCATCGGCGTCGTACGCCCCGATATGGCCCAGTTCCTCAACCGTGAACCAGGCCCGCAGTTCCTGGCGTTCGGGCTCTCCCTCCCGCTGGTGGCGGTGTCCGGACTGATCCCGGTGCTCAGGGCGCTGGAGTCCGCCGCGGCCCGTACCCTGTGCGAACTCCCCGGCGGCACCCTCGCACTGGGGCCCGCCGATTCATGGGCGGCCAGACGCCGCTCGGCGGTCTGGTTCACGCTGCACGTGGGCCTCGGCGGGATGGTGAGCGGGGCTTCGCTGGCGGTCCCGCCGATGGCGGTCGTCCTGCTGGTCCTCCCGCTCTTCCCGGCGCTGCAGGACGAACAGTGGGCGTGGCCGTGGGACCACGACGGCAGCGCGCTGTGGACGGCGCCGGTGGCCGGGCTCGCGCTGCTCGCGGGCCTGGTGGCGGCCGTCCGCGGGGCGGGGGCGCTGCTGGCGCGGTGTGCGCCCGTACTGCTGGGGCCGACGCCCGCTGACCGGCTCGCTGCCGCCGAGCGCCGGGCCGCCGATCTGGCGGTCCGCAACCGGCTGGCGCGCGAGCTGCACGACTCGGTCGGGCACGCGCTCAGCACGGTGTCGCTCCAGGCGGGCGCCGCACGCCGGGTGCTGGACGGCGACCCGGAATTCGTACGAGAGGCGCTGACGGCGATCGAGGAGACCAGCCGGGGCGCCGTCGCGGAGCTGGACGCGGTGCTCGGGGTGCTGCGGGCCGGGGAGAGCGCCCCGGCGGCCGGGCCCAGCCTGGCGGCGGGACTGGACGCGCTGGTCGCCCGCACCCGCGCCACCGGAACCGAGGTCCGGCTGCGGGTCGAC
Organism: Streptomyces sp. CA-250714; assembly: GCF_050936705.1. Lineage (NCBI taxonomy): Bacteria > Bacillati > Actinomycetota > Actinomycetes > Kitasatosporales > Streptomycetaceae > Streptomyces > Streptomyces sp. CA-250714. The sequence continues at coordinate 1,534,318 of NZ_JBNJMI010000002.1, forward strand.
GACGCGCTCGGCCCTCTCGCACTGCTGGAAGCGCAGGTGTCGGCCGAGTCCTTCCGCGTCGTACAGGAGGGGCTGAGCAACGCACTGCGGCACGCGCCGGGCGCCGCCGTGGACGTCCGGCTGGAGCGGCAGCACTCCCCGGAGGGCGAACTGCTGGCGGTGACGATCGAGAACGCGGCGGACGGGGCGGCTGCCGCCCGGCCCTCGGGCGGGCGGGGTCTCGCCGGGATCGCCGAGCGTGCAACCCTGCTGGGCGGCACCGCGCGGGCGGGCAGCGAGGAGGGCGTATGGCGGCTGACGGCCCGCCTGCCGCTGGCCCCGGCAGTACGGTCGCACAGTGCGGCACGGAACAGCACCGGACAGGAGAGCACTCCATGACAGCGGCGCCCTTGCGGGTCCTTCTCGCGGACGACGAGCGCATGGTCCGTACGGCGCTGCGCGCGATCCTGGCGAGCGAGCCCGGGATCGAACTGGTGGGCGAGGCGGCGGACGGCGACGAGGCGGTCTCCGCGGTCCGTGAACTGCGCCCGGACGTGGTGCTGATGGACGTGCGGATGCCGCGCGTGGACGGCATCCGCGCCACGGAGCACCTGGTGCGGAGCATGGGCGAGGAGGCGCCGCGCATTCTGATCCTCACCACGTTCGAGAACGACAGTTATGTCTACGACGCGCTGCGGGCCGGCGCCCACGGCTTCCTGCTGAAACGGGCCACGGCCGAGGACCTGGTCGCCGGTGTGCGGCTGGTGGCGCGCGGTGAGTCGCTGCTGTTCCCCGCCGCGGTCCGCGCCCTGGCGGCCCACCACGCGCGGGACCGCCGCGCCGAGGCGCTCACCGCGCGGCTCACCGACCGGGAGGCTGCGGTCCTGCGGCTGATGGCCCAGGGGCTGACCAACGCGGAGATCGCCGCAGACCTCACCGTCAGCATGGCGACCGTGAAGACCCACGTCGCCGGCGTACTGGCCAAGCTGGGTGCCCGGGACCGTACACAAGCGGTCATCCTGGCCTACGAGAACGGTGTCGTCACCCCGGGCTGAGACAGCCGTCACCTGGGCGGGAGATGAGAATGTCCTGAGAAGTCCCCTCAGCAGGAACCCACGCCGCCCCCGGCCGCGTTCTCGTACGGGATGAACAGGACGATCAGGCGTGCGGGCACCGTCACGCTGCTGCTGGTGATGGCGCTGCTGCTGCGGCTCACCTGGATGCAGATGGCGCACGGTGAAGCCCTCGCGGACAGCGAAAAGAACCGACGGAACACCATCGAGCAGTACGCGCAGCCGTTCGGTGACATATACGTGGGCGGCGAGCCGGTCACCGGCTCGAAGCGCTCCAAGGACGGCGGTGACCTGCGCTACCAGCGCACCTACACCGACGGCCCGCTCTACGCGCCCGTCACCGGCTACGCCTCGCAGGTGCGTGGTGCCACCCAGCTCGAGGGCATCTACCAGGACGTGCTCGACGGCACCGACGACCGGCTCAAGAGCCCGTTGGACCTGCTGACCGGCGAGCAGGCCAAGCCCGGCAACATCCTCACCACCATCGACCCGCACGTGCAGCGCGCCGGGTTCAACGCGCTGGGCGGCAAGAAGGGCGCCGCGGTGGCGATCGACCCGGACAACGGCGAGATCCTCGGCGCCGTCAGCACCCCGTCCTTCGACCCGTCCACTATCAGTGGCAGCGGCGCGGACGACACCGCGGCCTGGAAGAAACTGACCGCGCGCAGCGGCAACGACAAGACCGACGACAAACCCACCCTCAACCGCGCACTGCGCCAGGCCGTACCGCCGGGCTCGACGTTCAAGCTGGTGGTGGCCGCGGCGGCGCTGGAGGACGGGCGGTACGAGTCGGTGGACGAACCGACCGACAGCCCCGATCCGTACACCCTCAAGGGCACCTCGCAGGTGCTGGAGAACGAGAACAAGTCGGCGCCCTGCGAGAACGCCTCCTTGCGGACCGCGCTGCGCTACTCGTGCAACAACGTCTTCGCCAAGCTGGCGACCGACCTCGGCGCGAAGAAGCTCCGCGAGCAGGCCGAGAAGTTCGGCTTCAACGACGCTGAGCAGGACGTGCCCGTCCGCGCCGCCAAGAGCAACTTCCCCGCCAAGATGGACGAGGCGCAGACCGGGCTGTCCGGCATCGGGCAGTTCGAGGTCACCGCCACCCCGCTCCAGATGGCGATGGTCTCGCAGGCCATCGCGGACGACGGCAAGCTCGTCGACCCGCACATGGTCTCCCGGGTGCAGGACGCGGGCGGGCACACGCTCCAGTCGTACCAGGACCCCGGCTCGCACCGGGTGATGAGCGAGCGCACCGCCGAGCAGCTGCAATCGGCGATGGGCACGGTGGTGGACAAGGGCACCGGCAGCAACGCGAAGATCGACGGCATCACGGTGGGCGGCAAGACCGGTACGGCCCAGCACGGTGTCGACAACAGCGGTACGCCGTACGCCTGGTTCACCTCCTACGGCGAGACCGACCCCGGCAAGAAGGTCGCCGTGGCGGTCGTGGTGGAGGACTCGGACGCGGCCCGCGCCGAGGTCAGCGGCAACGGGCTGGCGGCCCCCATCGCCAAGAAGATGATGGAGGCCGCACTGCGGTGATCCGGCCGGGGGCTGCGTTGATCTGCCCCGCGGGGTGCGCTGATTCGGCTGGCGGGCCTCACACCTGCTCCGCGAGCGCCTTGGCCACCGCGGCGAGGTCCTGGTCCGAGGCGAGCCCTGCGTGGTAGAGCCGAAGTTCGGTGGCGCCGAGCGCCCGGGCGTGTGCGGCGTCCTCGGCGAGCGTGTGCGGGCTGCCGCCCATGCCGGAGACGACGGTGAAGTTGGCGGCGAGCGTGACTAGCGGGCCGCCGTGTGCGGCGAACGGCCGCAGGACTTCGCCGCGTTCGGCGCCGCCCTCGGGGCCGCCGGGGCAGGGGACGACTACTCCGTCGGCGTGGCCGAGCACATCGGCGGGACGGGTGCCCGCGTTGGCGCCCGTACGGTGCGGGGCCGGATCGGCGTGCAGGAGCACCCGGAAACGGTCGGGCGCCGCCTCCTGCCGTACCGCCGCGACCGTCTCGCGCTGGAGGCGGCCGGCCGCCGCGTCCCGCCACCCTGCGACCAGGGCCGCGGTCTCGGCGCCGAGCAGCGCCTCGATCGCGGACCACTCCCCCGCCCGTCGGCGCTCCCCGGTCTCTGCGGTCTCCCCGGTCTCTGCTGGCGGCGCTGTGGTGCGCTCGCCCCGCCAGACCGGTTCCAGGGCGCGCCGCACCGCGTCCCGCAGCCGCTCCGGGTCGCCGCCCAGGGACGCGTAACCCTCCTCGCACACCTCGCAGAAGCACAGCGACATCAGCGCGGCCGCGGCACCGTCCAGGGGCACTCCGCCGATCTTGTCGTGGGCGTGCAGATGGGCGAGCCCGTACCAGCCGCAGGACTCCAGTTCGGTGCCGCGGGTTCCGGTGCCGGGCCGTACGGCTGCCTCGGCCGCCAGCGCGACGGCGTAGGCCCGCACCTCCGGGCGCGCGATGCACGGGGCCCACGGGTAGCGGTCGCCGTAGGCGTTGCGGACGCTGGTGTGCGGAAAGTCCTCGCCCAGCCGGGAGTTGTGGGCCAGCACCACCCAGGAGTGCACCTCCAGCCCCGCCTCGGCCAGCGCACGGGCAGCTTCCGCGTACGGCCCGTCCGGATCGTCGCAGGCCACCCAGTCCTGTGGGTACGGGTGCGGGGCGTCGTGCCGCCAGCGGGCGGGGTCGGGCGGGTAGAGGACGGCCGAGTGCCGAGCCGCGACGACGCGGTGCCGCGGGTGACGCGGGGTCAGGGCGCGGGTGGAGTGGTAGGCGGAGGCCAGGGTGACCTGCTGGATGCCGAGCGCCGCGAGCCGGCCCGGCGCCTCCGGATCGCCGACCACGTCCCAGGGGTAGAGGAACGCCGCCGCCCGCATCAGCGCGCCCTCCCGGCCTCCGCCGAGGCGGTTCCCACGGGTGCCGCGGCGGCCAGCTCCAGACCCCGATCCAGCAGCGCGGCCAGCTCCTTGACATGGCCGGGCGCGGGGTCGGACAGCGGCGGGCGCACCCCGCCGACGTCCAGACCGCGCAGCCGTACCCCCGCCTTGACCAGCGAGACGGCGTAGCCGCGGCCCTGGTTGCGGAGTTCGACGAACGGTACGTAGAAGCCGTCGAGCAGCGCCCGTACCGTCGCCTCGTCTGCGGTGGCGAGCGCCCGGTGGAAGGCGAGGGCGATCTCGGGTGCGAAGCAGAACACGGCGGAGGAGTAGAGGGAGACGCCGAGCCCCTGGTAGGCGAGCCCGGTCAGCTCGGCGGTGGGCAGCCCGTTGAAGTATCTGAAGTCCCCGTCGAGTCCGGCGCAGCGGACGGCGGTGATGATGCGCTGCATCAGGTCGGGGTCGCCATGGCCGTCCTTGAGGCCGACGATGCGCGGGTGACGGGCGAGGCGTACGACGGCCTCGGGAGTGAACAGGGCGTTGTCGCGCTGGTAGACGATGGTGGGCAGCGAGGTGGCTTCCGCCAGCCGGGTGTAGTGCCGCACCAGCCCGGCCGGGTCGGCCACCACCAGGTACGGCGGCATCGCCAGCAGCCCGTCGGCGCCCGCCGCTTCGGCCCGGCGCGCGAACTCGCGGGCGAGCGCGGGCCCGTAGCCGACGCCCGCCAGCACCGGCACCCTGCCGTCCGCCTCCGCCACGGCCGCGGCCACGCACTCGCCGAACTCGTCCGGCGCGAGCGCGTGGAACTCGCCGGTGCCGCAGCACGCGAAGACGGCCCCCGCGCCCGCCGCCACACCGCGCCGCACATGTGCGCGGAAGGTGTCGAGGTCGACGGAGCCGTCGGGCGCGAACGCCGTCACGGGGAAGAAGAGCAGTCCGTCGAGCCGCTCGGTGAGCGACGTCCCGGGGGCCGTGGAGGACGAGGACGAGGGCATACGGAGCTCCTTGCGAGCCGGGACGGGCGGGCGGGTGCGAGGTGCGCCCTCCAGTCGTGCACTCTTCTGACGTACGTCCATATTCCTGAACGGTGGTCACGCTAAGGCAGCAGCGCACCACCGGTCAAGCACGAACACCCCTACCGGAGCGCCGACTTCACCGCACACAGGAGCGCCCGGCCCGGAGCACCGCTCTCTTGACGGGCCTGGGGGCACTCCATAGCGTCTCCCCATATATGAACCTCATCCACGGATGGAGATCGCCGTCATGTCCGAGAGCCCCTCGGCGGAGCCAACCGGCCGCACTGTCCTGCTCACCGGCGCCGCCGGCGGCCTCAGCACCCTGATGCGCGGACTGCTGCCCTCCTACGGCTACACGCTTCGGCTGCTGGACATGCGCCCCGTCGAGGGCGAGCCGGACGCCCTGGTACTGGACTTGAGCAGCGCGGACAGCGACGCGCTGCGCGCAGCCGTACGCGGCGTGGACGGGATCATCCATCTGGCGGGGATCTCACTGGAGTCCACCTTCGAGAAGATCCTCGACGCCAACATCCGTGGCACGTACGCGCTTTACGAGGCGGCGCGCGCCGAGGGCGTACGCCGCATCGTCTTCGCGTCCTCCAACCACGCGGTCGGCTTCACCCCGGTGCCGGGCGACGGAAAGGGCACGGCCGGCGAGGGCGGGGCCGCCGCGATCCCCGTGGACACGCCCCGCCGGCCCGACACCTTCTACGGGCTCTCCAAGTGTTTCGGCGAGGACCTGGCACAGCTCTACTGGGACCTGCACGGCATCGAGACCGTCTCCGTCCGGATCGGCTCCTGCTTCCCCGAACCGACCTCCGTGCGGATGCTGTCCGTGTGGATGAGCCCGGCCGACGGTGCCCGCCTCTTTCACGCGGCGCTCACCGCGGAGAACGTCGGCCACACCGTCGTCTACGGCTCCTCCGCCAACACCCGGCTGTGGTGGGACCTCAGCTCGGCCCGCGCCCTGGGATACGAACCGCGCGACGACTCCGAGCCCTACGCGGCCGAACTCATCGCCGAGCACGGCGAGTTGGACCCGACCCGGCCCGACCAGGCGCATCTGGGCGGCCACTTCTGTACGAACCCGCCGATGTGGCCTCGCTGAGGGGGAGCTGAAGGGAGTACCGGGAAAGCCGGATCCAGCAGGCATGATGGGGCCGCAACCGATCAGCCACGGGGAGGCTCCACCCATGCTCGCCACACCGCTCGCCCACCTCGCTCCGCTCACCCAGCTCGCCGACTCGGACAACTCGGGCTCGAACCCGCTCTCCGAGCTGGCGCGCTCCGGAGTGCTGAGCTGGATCATCCTCGGCCTGGTCGCGGGTACGGTGGCCAAGATCCTGCTGCCCGGCCGCGATCCGGGCGGCCTGGTGGGCACCGTCCTCATCGGCATCGCCGGCGCCTTCATCGGCGGCTGGCTCTCGGCCACCTTCCTGGACCGCCCGATAGCCAACAACGTCGTCGACCCCGGTCTCTGGGTCGCCGCCATCGCCGGCTCCCTCGTCCTGCTGGTCGTCTACCGGCTGCTGTTCGGCCACTCGCGCGATCGCCGCTGAGTGGGGGTCGTCGGACGTGAGGGTTGCGGCTGTCGCCATGCCGCCGGACCCCCTCCGTTGTGGTCGCTCGCCGTTGCGGCGGGAAGAACTTCCTGTCCCTCACCAGCCTTCGGCGGGGTAGAGACCCCAGGTCGAGGGTTTCCCTCCGGCGCCGGTGGGGGCGGGGGTTCGGGGGTCAGAGCTGGTGGGTGGTAGAAACGCGGAGTATTCATCCATCGCGTGGAAGGAGGCGCCATGTCGTCCAAGCGTCGGCGCAAGAAGAAGGCTCGCCGCAACAACGCGGCCAACCACGGCCGTCGGCCGCAGTCCTGAGTGCGGCTCCCCGCGTGCCGCACGGCGCGCGGGGAGCCCCCAGACGGTTCGCCGCCGGGTGCGCCGCGGCGCGGCAGCGCCCCGTATCTTCCCGGCACCCGGCCTCGTTAGGAGGCCGTGAGCACTCGAATCTCCAACCGGCACCTCGTCCGCACCGCCATGGCCGCCGTGGCCCTGGCCGTGCCGCTGCTGGCCGTACAGACCGCGCCTGCCGTCGGCGCCGCGAGCGCCACCACCGATGGCAGCCACAGCAGCCACGAGCGTGACCGCAAACCCGATCGCAAGAAGAAGACCCAGGGCGTCTTTCTGAGCATCTCCGGCTCCAAGAAGGCCACGATCCGGGGCGTCCTGCTCCAGTGCGAGCCCTCTCCGCGCGGGCGCCATCCGAAGGCCGCCGAGGCGTGCGCCGCGCTCGACAAGGCGCGCGGCAACCTCTCCGCTCTGCCCCGCAAGCGCGGCAACTGCACCATGCAGCACGCCCCGGTGACCGTCGCCGCATACGGCAGCCACCGGGGGCAGGCCGTCCACTGGAAGAAGACGTTCCCCAACGCCTGTGCCATGCACCGCGCGACGGGCCCCGTCTTCGATTTCTGACCCTCCGGACGCCGCCGGGTGCCGTGGACTACAGCGCCGCGGCGCCCGGCTTCACCATTCCGCGCACCGTGCGCGAGTCGACGTACTCACCGAGCGCCGTCATCTCCCATTCGCCGGAGAACTGGCGGATGAACTTGGCCATCAGGACGCCCGTCCGGGGCTCGGACTGGGTCAGGTCGAAACGGACCAGTTCCGCGCCGGCGCCGTCGAGCAGCCGGCAGTACGCCTTGGCGACATCCGTGAACTTCTGGCCCGAGAAGGAGTTCACGGTGAAGACCAGCCCCGTCACCTGCGGCGGAATGTCGCCGAGGTGGACGGTGATCACCTCGTCGTCCCCCGCGCCCTCGCCCGTGAGGTTGTCGCCCGAGTGCTGGATGACGCCACCGAGGATGGCGAGCTTGCCGAAGTAGCAGGAGTCGATCTTCTTGCGGTTGGCGTCGTAGGCGATCACCGAGGCGTCGAGGTCGATGTCCTTCGCCCGCCCTCCCGCGCGGAACACCGGCTCCCAGCCGAGCCCCATACGGACCGAGGTGAGCAGCGGCTTGCCTCCCTTGACCAGCGAGACCGTCTGGTTCTTCTGGAGGTTGACCCGGCCCTTGTCCAGGTTGATCTTCCCAGCCCCGGCGCCCGCGGCGGCCGGAGCCGAAGGGGCGGCGGGCGCGGACGGGGCCGAGGGAGCCGCGGGAGCCGAGGGGGCCGCGGGGGTGGAGACAGCGGGCGCGGGTGGGGCGGTGGGTGCTGCGGGAGCGGCCGGGGCCGCCGGGGCGGCGGGCTCCTCCACGCTCACGCCGAAGTCCGAGGCGATACCGCCCAGCCCGTTGGCGTACCCCTGTCCGACGGCACGGACCTTCCAGGAGTCGTTCCTGCGGTAGACCTCCACCACCAGCAGGGCGGTCTCGGCGCCCAGCTGCGGAGGGGTGAAGGTGGCGAGCACCGCGCCGGTCGCGGCGTCGCGGACCGTGGCGGTGGGCTCGGTGCCCGCGAAGGTGGCCCCGGGGGCGTCGAGGCTCGCGGTGACGACGACCTTGTCGATCCCGGCGGGCACCGCGCCGGTCTCCACCGTGATGGTGTCGGTGGCGCCGCTGCTGTGCGTCACGCCCGGAGCGGTGGGCTGGTTGTAGAAGACGAAGTCGTCGTCGGAGCGGACCTTGCCCTCCGGGCTCAGCAGCAGTGCCGAGACGTCGAGCTTGCTGGGTGCGGTTACGTCCACCGCCACGCGCTGTGCGGCCAGCGGCAGATTGGAGCCAGGAGTCATTGCGGTCATGCCGGGGGTAACGACTGGCAGCGCTTTGCGGTTCCTTTGCCGTGCCCGCATTTCGCCGGTGGCCTGGGTCTTCGCCGTGGATCCGGTTGCCGACGCCGACGTTCCGGTTCCTTGCGCCCCACGGTCCGCCCCGGCCGGGCAGTACGGTGAAGTAGACTGTTCTGTTTACCGCAGGTGTGCTGATACGGGCCGGTGTGCGGGCCCGTAGGCCGAAGGAGCCGGAGGCGGAGATGACGACGGAGGCGAAGCCGGGAGCTGCGGCACCGCAGGAGCTGACCCCCGGTGCGCGGAAGATCCTGGACGCGGCGAGCGCCCTGTTCTACGAGCGCGGCATCACGGCCGTGGGGGTCGACCTGATCGCCAAGGAGGCGGGCACCACCAAGAAGACGCTCTACGACCGGTTCGGCGGCAAGGACGCCCTGATCACCGCGTATCTGCGCGAGCGTGATCAGCGCTGGCGCGCCTGGCTGACCTCATGGGTGGACGACCACGCCGCCGACGGCCGGGCCGCCGAGCAGCTGCTGGCCACCTTCGACGCGCTCGCGGAGTGGATGCGCCGGCACAACCCGCGCGGCTGCGGCTTCGTCAACGCCGCCGCCGAACTGCCGGACCCCGCGCACCCGGGACGCCAGGTGATCAGCGAGCAGAAGCGCTGGCTGCGCGGCTATCTGTACGAGCTGTCCGTCGCGGCCGGCGCGGACGACCCCGGCCGGCTGGCCGACGAACTGGCACTGCTGCACGAGGGAGCCACGGTGCTGCGCGGCCTCGCGGTCATCGACCGACCAGTCGGTACGGCGCGTGCACTGGCCGAGCAGGCCCTGGAGCGCGCGCTCACCCGTCCGCGCGCCGCCGGGCCACCAGTTGCAGACGCTCGGCCCGATGGCCGTTGAGGGTGGGCGACGTGCCGGCCTTCTCCTCGACCACCGCGAAACCGTGGTCGGCCAGCAGGCCCCGTAGCTGCTCAGCCGGCAGATGCCGGAAGAGGCCGCCGTCCTCCGTGGTGAACGTCCCGTACGGGCTGTGCGGTGCGGTCCTGTTGTGCTGCTCGTAGCGGGCCACGTTCCGCTCGTCGCGCTGGAGCGGCACCTCGCTGACATACAGCACGCCGCCCGGCCGTAGCAGCCGCGCGAGCTCGGCCAGCGTCGCGCCCTGTGCCGCGTCGTCGGGCACGCAGGTCAGGACGGCGAACAGCAGCGCGGCGTCGTACGACCCGTCCCAGTCGGGCAGCGGCAGTTCGACCTGGTGGCGGAGCGCCAGCCGCGGGTGCTCCCGCAGCCCGCGCTCGATCATCGCGTACGAGGGGTCGACGCCGACGACATGCGCGTACCCCAGTTCCCCGAGCTCTGCCGTGAGCCGGCCGTACCCGCAGCCGTAGTCCAGAATGTGCGCGGTGCGCGGCACATGGGTGGCGAGCAGGTCGGGGTCGAGGGAATGCGTGAACGTCTTCGTCGCGCCGTCGGCCTCCCAGAAGCCGTGCACATCAGGACGGACACCAGCCATGGCCAGACAGTACCCCGAGGTGCGTCACCACGACCGCTGACGCAGCCTGGAAGTATGAGCGCGCTCGTCGTCGTCCACCCGCCCGCCCCAGGCGGCGGTCGCCGCGTCACCGCGCGCGGCGAGACGCTGGGGACGGCCTACGGCCTGACCGACCTGATCGAGTACCTTGCCCGCGCGGGCCTGGACATCGCCACCGTCGATCTCTACGACGACTCGGTCATCGAATGGCAGGGCGGCAACCATCTGGTCTGGGGCCGCGAGGTGGAGTGAGCGCCGCATCGGGGGTCAGCAGAGCGCTCAGACGACACGGGGAGGCGAGCGGTGCGCGGGGACGGGGACGGACAGGCGGCCGGCGGGGCGGGGTTCCCCTGGCTGTGGCTGCTGCCGGGGCTGCTGGTGCTGGCGGGGCTTCTGCTGTGGGGAATCGTGGCCTACCCCGACCTCCCGGCGAAGGTGCCGCAGCACCTCGGCAGCGACGGCATCGACCGATACGCGGACAAGTCCGTGGGCAGCGTCTTCGTGCCCGTCTTCGTCCATGCGGGCGCACTGGCACTGCTGGCCGGGACGGCCTGCGCCACGCTGCGCATCACGCCCCTGTCCGAACTCCCGCCGGAGCAGCGTGGTTCAAGCCTGGTCAACCGGCCGAAGACCCGGGAAGGCGCCCGGCGCGTCGCCCGGGCGCAGCTCTTCCTCGCCTGCTGCCTGGGGCTGACACTGGCCGTCGTGTGCAGGGTGATGTGGAGCACCGCGCCGCAGGCGAAGGACGGGCCGCAGACCGGGACGCTCGTCCTCGCCCTGCTGCCGGTCGCCCTGGGCACGCTCGCTGTGCTGTGGACAGCCCTCCAGGACCGGATGCGGGGCGACGGGCGGGAGCGGCCTACCGCCGGCTGACCTTCTCCGTCTGCGCCTGCAGGGTCTGCAGGTCGCGGCTGGTGGAGATCAGCTCCTTGGCCTCCTGCTCCGTACTGACCATGGGCTGCGAGCCGTGCAGCGGGACACCGGCGCTCTCCGGCATGAAGCGGACGGCGAGCAGGCCGATCAGCCCGCTGACGATCAGATAGCCGCCGGGCACCAGATCGTTGTGCGTCAGGCTGACCAGCCCCTCGGTGGCCAGCGGCGTGGTACCGCCGAAGGCGGCGACGGAGAAGTTGAAGCCGATGCCCATCGCCGCGTAACGCACGCTCGTGGGGAAGAGCGCGGGCAGTGTGGCCGCCGACGGCGCGGCGAACCCGGCCAGCAGGGTGGCCAGGATCAGCACGCCGATCCCGGGCAGTACCCAGCCGTCCGAGCGGATCAGCAGGAAGGCGGGGAGAGCCAGCACGATCTGCCCGATGGCTGACCAGCGGTAGACCGGGCGCCGGCCGACGTGGTCGCTCAGCCGGCCGATGAAGGTGATGAGCACCACCACCCACACCATGCCGACGAGTACCAGCAGATCGGAGGTGGTGCCTGCCCGGCCCAGGACTTCGGTCTGATACGTCGGCAGGTAGCCGGTGACCATGTAGTTGGTCACGTTGTAGAGCAGTACCAGGCCGATGCAGATGAGCAGCGGCTCCCAGTGCCGGCGCAGGATGGTACGGAACTCGTGCCGCTCGGCCTCCCGCTGGGCGACCGCCTGTTCATGCTCGTCCAGTTGCTGCTGAAAGGCCGGTGACTCCTCCAGCTTGAGCCGCATGTACAGCCCGATCAGGCCCAGCGGCCCGGCGATCAGGAACGGGATGCGCCAGCCCCAGGCGAGCATCTGACCGTCGGACAGCGCCAGGTTGAGCAGCGTGACGAGTGCCGAACCCAGGGCGTAGCCGACGAACGTCCCGAAATCGAGCCAGCTGCCGAGGAATCCGCGCCTGCGGTCGGGCGAGAACTCCGCGATGAAGGTGGTGGCTCCGCCGTACTCACCGCCGGTGGAGAAGCCCTGGAGCATCCGCGCGACGAGCAGCAGGATGGGTGCCGCGATCCCGATGGTGGCGTAGCTGGGGATGAAACCGATCAGGAAGGTGCCGAACGCCATCAGGATCATCGTCGCGGCGAGCACCTTCTGCCGCCCCAGCTTGTCGCCGAGCGGCCCGAAGAAGAGCCCGCCGAGCGGACGGACGACGAAGGCAGCGGCGAAGGTCGCGAACGAGGCCAGCAGTTGCGCCGCGTCGGAGGCCCCCGGGTAGAAGACCTTGCCGATGGTCGCGGCCAGATAGCTGTAGACCCCGAAGTCGAACCATTCCATGCAGTTGCCGAGCGCGGAGGCCGTGACCGCCCGCTTGAGCATGGGCTCCTCGACGACCTGGACGTCCTCCTTCGTGAAGGGACGGCCTTTGCGGCGCAGCCTGTGCGCCAGTTCGTCGCGGACCTGACGGGGCAGCTCGGCGACCGCCCGCGGCACGTTCCGGGCCGCCACCTCGCCCCCCGGCTCTCCCTTGGGGCTCTCACTCACGTCGGCATTCACACCCTTTGTTCCGTATAGCCGAAAGGCCGGACCTGCCGATCGTACGGAACGGCCGAAGCGGATCACGGCAGCGGGTTACCGGACTCGCCGCGTCTTACACGAGCCCGGTCCGCCGTCCTCGGGCCACGCCCGCCGGGTCGCGCGCGCGGACACGCCCGCCGGGTACGCGCGCGGAGGGGCCGTCAGCAGACGCCGTCCCCCGGCTTCGGGTTGGCCAGCCCCGCATACGGACGCAGCCGCAGCCCGACCCAGGTGCCCGCCAGCGCGACAGCGGCCCAGATCCAGCCGTGCAGGCTGCCGGAGGCGATACCGGCCAGATACGCGCCGATGTTGCAGCCACCCGCCAGCCGCGCACCGATCCCCATCAGCACCCCGCCGAGCACGGCCGCGCCCGCGGTCCGCCACGCAACGCCCTTGTGCAGCGTCCACACGCCGCCCGCGGCTGCCGCGACGGCCGCGCCGATCATGATGCCGATGTCGGTGAGGCTGGTCTTGTCGGCCAGCACAGGACTGGCCAGCGCCGTGGCGTTCTGCGGCTCCTGCCAGTACGCCCAGCTCTCGGGCGAGCCACCCAGCGCGCCCACGATCTTGGCACCCCACAGTGCGAAGGCGCTGGTCACCCCCCAGCTGCCGCCCGAGACGAGCAGCACCGCTGCACCGAGCACGGCGAGCACCAGGGCCCCGGCCGCCAGCGGCCAGGAGCCCCGCACGACACGGGCGAGCGCACCACGCGCGGTCGGGGCCGCCCCCACCGGCGGCGGATTGCGCCGGGCCTGGACCCGGCGCGAGACCAGGACGACCAGCGCGAGCAGCAGCAGCGTCAGTGCGAGGGAGCCCGGCCAGCCCAGATGGTCGGAGAAGAGCACCGGCTCGAAGGCGGGCAGATCCTTCCAGAGTCCGTACTGCCAGGCGGCGAGGGTCGAGCCGGCGACGAAGCCGCCGAGCGTCAGCACGATGGTGCTCTGCCCGGAGCCGACGGCGAACAGCGTGCCCGAGGCGCAGGCGCCGCCGAGTTGCATACCTACGCCGAAGAGAAAGGCGCCCAGCAGCAGCGCGGCTCCCAGCGGTCCGCCGCTGGGTGCGGGCGCGGCGCCGAACAGTCCGGTGCCGGTGCCGATGATCAGCGCGAAGAGGGTGGCTGTCGTACCGAGCAGCAGCGTGTGCGCCCGGAGCCCGGTGCCATTGCCGACGGCGATCAACTGCCGCCAGGCGGAGGTGAATCCGAACCGGGAGTGGAAGAGCCCGACACCGAGGCCGATACCGAGCAGCAGCAGGACACCGGACTTGGCGCCGTGCGCCGACCACACATATCCGGCCAGCGCCACTCCGAGCACCAGCGCGGCACCGAGCGGTACCCACCGCACGGCAGGCGCGGCCGGCGCTTCGGGCGCGGGCGCCGAGGTGGGAGCGGGACCTGCCGGCGTGGGGCGGGTGTGTTCAGGGGGAGAAGCGGTCGTCACAGAAGTCTCCGTGCGAGTACGAGCGGAAAGGGGCACGGCGACGGCGGACTTCCCCGGTACGGGCGTGTCCCAGGCACAGACGAACTGGACCCGGACAGCGATGCAGCCGCGCCATCAGTGATGCGGGCGGCGGCAACAGAGCGCGTCGTCAACGCTCCACGCGGTGGCCGCGAAGAGCGTGAGGGCAAGCGCCAGCAGGCACGCGGGTCCGGACATAGATGCAACGGTAAACGAAACGGCGGACCGCCTTCCGGTCATCTCGCGCAGCGAGACGACGGCTGAGACGTTGCGTACCCGGCGCGGGGGACGCGCCCCGAAGGGGCGCGGGGAACTGCTCCCCCAGCCTCCGGCCGGGAGGTACCCCCAAAGCCACAACAAACCCGCAGCCCGCAGACGTCAGGCAGGGGCACCCCCTGACCGGCACAACGGAAAGGCCCGGACAAGATCCGCCGGACACGCCCTGGGCGGGAGGGCCCTTCAAGGGCGTGGTCACTCGACGGGAGGGGCCCCTCAGCGGGAGGGGGCCCTCAGCGGCGCGGCCCCTCCAGCGGCAGCGCCTCCGCGGCAGCGAATCAGCGGGAGCGGGCCTTGAAGGCCGCCTTGCGGGCCTCCTTGGCGACCCGCTTGTCCGGATGCACCCGCCCCATGGTCTCCAGCACATCCCCGGTGGCGGGATGCTCCACCCGCCACGCCTTGTCGAAGAAGCCCGTGTGCTGGTCGACCAGACCCCGCACCAGCTCCCGCAGTTCGTCCGGCTCGCCTGCCGTCGCGACCTGCGCGGCAATGGTGTCGATGGTCAGCCAGAACACCATCTCCTCGTCCGGCTGCGGCACATCGCGAACGCCGCGCTCGGCGAGCCAGACCCGGGCGAGCCCGCCCAACTGCCGGTCGTCCAGCACCTCGCGCAGCGCGGGCTCGGCCTCCGGCCCGGCGAGCGAGAGGGCCTGCTGGCAGGCGAGGCGACGGACGGGCGCCCCCTCGTCGCCCCCGCGCGCCGCCGCCAACAGCTCACGCGCGGCGGCCAGAGTGCCACCGTCCTTGTCCGCCCCGTCGGCCGCGGCCCGCGCCGCGAACCACGTCTCGATCTCGCTCTGCGCGTTCTCCTCCGTATAGACCGGCAGGGCGGCAAGCAACTGCTCGGCCCCCGCACCGGCGAGGTCACCCACCGCGGGCACCTCCAGCCCGGCCTCCCGCATCCGCTCGCGTACGCCGTACAGGCCGAGCGGGGTGAGCCGCACCATGCCGTAGCGCGAGACGTCCTCCTCGTCGAGGTCGACGCCCAACTCCTCGGCGCCGTGGCCCTCTTCGCCGCCTTCGCCCTCGTCACCGTCGGCGGCCTCACGGGTGAGGGCCTCGTCCACCGGCTGGTAGGCGACCAGCCCGGTCGGCTCCAGCATCCGGAACTGTTCGTCCAGCCGCATCATCGCGGTCGAGACCTCTTCCAGCACCTCGTCGGTGGGCTCGTCCATGCCTTCGGGCACGGTCATCGAGGCGGCCAGCACGGGCAGCGGCACCATCGAGCCGGCGGCGACGGCGGGGTCGGTCGCGGTGAGCAGGTAGAGGTTTCCGAGGGCGCTGTCGAGCGCTTCGGTCTCCTCCTCCGGGTTCCAGTCCATGGCGTCGAGGTCGATGGCGTCCGGGTCGATCTCCCCGTTCTCGCCGATCGCGCCCTCGATACCGCCCAGCAGTTCCTCGAAACTGGGTGTCGCGGCGTCCGCGAGCACGGTCTCCAGGCCGGTACGCCACAATTCGAGGATTTCGTCGGGGGCGGGTACGGAGGCGTCGGGGTCGCCGGTCAGACCGCCCAGTTCGGCGTCCGGCGTGGCCACGCCCACCGGTTCGTCGCTGCTGGGGGAGATCTCACCGTCCGCTCCCGCGCCGGATGCCGCTCCATCCGCGCCGCCGTCGGCCTCGTCGGACTCGTCACCAACCTCGTCTTCGTCTACGACCAACAGCCCGGTGTCCACCGCGAAGTTCCACGCGTCGGCGGCCAGCGCCGGGGCCTCCTCGTCACCCGTCAGACCGAGGTGCGTGGCAGCCTCCTTCAGCTGTTCGGAGAGGAGTTCACCGCCCGCTCCCACCGGAATGCCCGCGCCCGCGGGGCCGCCGGCGCGCGCCCAGCGGGTGAGCTCCACAGCGCGCGCCAGCAGCGGTGCGGCCAGTGCGTCCCGCGCCAGTTCGGCATCGGAGGGCAGCCGTACGGGCGGCAGGGTGGGACGGTCGTCACCGGTCATGTGCGGGTTCATCTCCTACGGGTCCTACGGATTGCCGGACGGTGCGAGGACCCAGCGTAAACGGGTTCTGTCCCCCGGTGCCCGAATCGTGCACCGGCCACGTAACGCGGAGGTGGCCCGGAAGTGATGCTCTGCTCATCAGCGCTGTCACGTCCTTGACAACTGCCGTTGGCCCGCCATGCTTTACGCGCGTAGAGAATGCCAGCGCAGAACTGCCCGCGTGGCGCATGCCCGCGTGGAGACGTCAGTGTTCCCCCACGTACTCCGGAGGCCCTCCGTGCCGTCCCCTTCGTCGTCCCGCTCGCTGTCCCGGCTGACCAGGAGCGCGACGCTCACCGTCGCCGCCGTCTGCTGCACGCTGCTCGTCCTGCCCGCGTCCTCGGGTGCGGCAGCCCCGGCCTCCGCCACGGACACCGCGGCGGCGCCACGTATCCACGACATCCAGGGCAGAACCCGGCTGTCCCCGTTCGCCGGGCAGCGCGTCGCCGGCATACCCGGAATCGTCACGGGTGTACGGGACTTCGGCGACACTCGTGGCTTCTGGCTCCAGGACCCGCGCCCCGACCGTGATGCGGCCACCAGCGAGGGGATCTTCGTCTACACCGCGAAGAAGAGCCCCGGCGTCTCGGTCGGGGACGCCCTGCGGGTGACCGGGAAGGTCCAGGAGTACTACCTGGGCGGCAAGGAGCTGGGCAGCCAGTCGATCACCGAACTGACCGAAGCGTCCTGGGAAGCGGCGGACACCGTCGGGCGCGGCAAGCTCCCGGACGCGGTGCGGCTCTCCGCGCGCTCGGTGCCGAAGGCGTACGCGCCCGACGCGGATGGGGGTCCCCCCGGATCCGGAGGATTTGGGGGAGGCAGCATCGAGGACCGTACGCTGCGGCCGAACCGGTACGCGCTGGACCGCTACGAGTCGCTGGAGGGCATGCGGGTCTCGGTCCGCGATGTACGGGTCACCGGGCCCACCTCCCGCTACCACGACCTGTGGGCGACCACCGACCCGAAGCAGAACCCCACCCCGCGCGGCGGCACCCTCTACGGCTCGTACGAGGAGCAGAACGGCGCCCGCGTGAAGGTCTCCTCGCTCCTCCCGCCGGCCGAGCACCCCTTCCCCAAGGCCAATGTGGGCGACGAGCTGCGCGGTACCACCGAAGGCCCGCTGGACTTCGAGCAGTTCGGCGGCTACACGGTGCGCGCCACCACGCTCGGCGAGCACCGGGACAACCACCTGAAGCGCGAACGCACGCGCAAGCAGCGCCCGGACGAACTGTCTGTGGCGACGTACAACGTCGAGAACCTCTCCCCCAAGTCCGAGCCCGCCAAGTTCGAACGGCTGGCCGAGGGGCTGGTCACCAACCTCTCCTCGCCCGACATCGTCACCGTCGAGGAGGTCCAGGACAACACCGGCCCGGACGACGACGGCACGGTCGCCGCCGACAAGACGCTGAAGACGCTGACCGAGGCGGTCAGAAAGGCGGGCGGGCCCTCCTACGAGTGGCGCCAGATCGACCCCGCGGACAAGGCCGACGGCGGCCAGCCCGGCGGCAACATACGCGTCGCGTTCCTCTACAACCCCGAGCGCGTCTCCTTCACCGACCGCCCCGGCGGTGACACCACCACCCCGGTCAAGGTCGAGGGCAAGGGCGGCAAGCCCGCACTGTCCGCCTCGCCGGGCCGGATCGCGCCGCAGGACGAAGCATGGAAGGCCAGCCGCAAGCCGCTGGCGGGCGAGTTCCGCTTCCGGGGCCGTACGGTGTTCGTGGTCGCCAACCACTTCAGCTCCAAGGGCGGCGGCGACCTGGACGGCGACCAGCCGATGGAGGGCCGCTTCCAGCCGCCCGCCCGGCACTCGGAGCCGCAGCGCGTCCAGCAGGCCAAGCTGCTGAACGGCTTCGTACGGGACATCCGGGCCGTCGACCCGAACGCCCTCGTCGTCGCGGGCGGCGACTTCAACGACTTCCCGTTCTCACCCGCCCTCAAGGCCCTGCGCTCCGGCCACGCCCTGACCAGCCCCATGGACCGGCTACCCGAGAACGAGCGCTACGGCTATGTCTTCAACGGCAACTCGCAGGCCCTCGACCACCTGCTGACCAGCCCGGGCGCCGGACGGCCCGATTACGACATCGTCCACATCAACTCGGAGTTCACCGACCAGACCAGCGACCACGACCCGTCGGTGGTCCGTATCCGGCGGTAGCCGGTGCGCGCCCCGAAGGGGCGCGGGGAACTGCGCGACCAGCCACGACGCACCGGACGACGCAAACGCGCCCAAGCCGCAACGGCGGGTAGGCGTCAGCCCCGACCGGGCTGACCGTACGGCGGCGGGGGCGCCCCGTACGGAGGCGCGGCGGCGGGCCGGCCCGGCGCCCCGTACGGGGAAGGCGGCGCCCCGTACGGGTTCGGCGCCCCGGAGCCGACGCCGGGCCCCGCGCCAGGGCGCCCCGCGCCGGGAACACGCTGGCCGGGCCCTCCCACGCCGGAGGCGCCCGCGGGGCGGGTCCCCATAAGGTCCCGCACCAACAGCGTCGCCCCCGCAACAGCCCCCGGCATCAGCGGAACGGCCAGCAACGGCACCAGGAAGGCCAGCGCCAGCGGCACCCCGAAACCCAGCGCCAGCGCCTTCCGCCGCCGCAGCAGCACCAGCCGCTCCTTCACCGGGACGCCGCGGCGTTGCAGTCCGACCGAGGCGAGCTCCACCGTGAGGAAGAAAGCGGAGACGCAGATACCGAGCACCGGAACGACGGTCTGCCCGACGAACGGCACAAAGCCCAGGAGGAACAGCGGAATCGTGAACAGCAGCGTCCGGAAGAGGACGTAGACGCTGTCGCACAGCGCGATCCACAACTCACGCCACAGTGGGTGGTCGACGGTGCCCTCGGGCAACCCGCCCTCGCTCTCCTCCACCTTCTCCGAGAGCTTCTCGTAGAACGGCTCACCGATCAGCAGCGCGACGGCGGCGAAGGTCACCACCGCCAGCATCAGCACCCCGATCCACAGCATGACGGCGAAGGCGCCGCGGGTCAGTGCCCGTCCGGTCGAGTCCCAGTCGTCGGCGAAGGGTGTGGCCCAGGCAGCGATGTCGTCGGCGTAGAAGCCGAGCACCGTGAGGGCCGCCGCGTAGAGGACAAGGGTGATCAGGGCGGGCAGCAGCCCGTACCCGAACCACCGTCCGTGGGTGAGCACCCACCGCTGTCCCTGCCCCAAGTACCGCAGCCCGGCCCCAAGATCACGCATGCCCGCAAGCCTACGGCCTACGGGCATATGTGCGGGACGGCAGCTACCGGCGCCTTCCCGATCGGTTGCGCATTTGTGACTGTTCAGCGTCAAGCCGACCGGGCGCGCCGACGGGCGGCCGGCTGCTCAGTTGTGGCTGTGCAGCGCCTCGTTGAGACCGCCCCAGGAGCCGCTGCGCTGGAGCGCCTCGACGGTGCCGGTGACCGAGTTACGGCGGAACAGCAGGTTGTTGGCACCGGACAGCTCCAGCGCCTTGACGACCTTCCCGTCCGGGAGGGTGACGCGGGTGCCGGCCGTGACGTACAGACCGGCCTCCACCACCGAGTCGTCACCGAGCGAGATGCCGACGCCCGCCTCGGCACCGATCAGGCAGCGCCGGCCGATGGAGATGACCTGCTTGCCGCCGCCGGAGAGCGTGCCCATGATCGACGCGCCGCCGCCGAGGTCGGTGCCGTCACCGAGGACGACGCCCGCGCTGATCCGGCCCTCGACCATGGAGGTGCCCAGGGTGCCGGCGTTGAAGTTGCAGAAGCCCTCGTGCATCACCGTGGTGCCCTCGGCGAGGTGCGCGCCGAGCCGGACCCGGTCCGCGTCACCGATGCGTACGCCCGTGGGTACGACGTAGTCGGTCATCCGCGGGAACTTGTCCACGCTGGTCACGTTCAGATACGCACCCGAGGCCCGGGCGGCGAGGCGGACCTCTTCCACCTTGTCCACCGGCACCGGACCGAGGTTGGTCCAGGCCACGTTGGCCAGGTGGGCGAACTGTCCCTCGAGGCTGAGGCCGTGCGGCTTGACCAGCCGGTGGCTGAGCAGGTGGAGCCGCAGATAGACGTCGTGCGCGTCCAGCGGCTTGTCGTCCAGGGAGGAGATGACCGT
Organism: Streptomyces sp. CA-250714; assembly: GCF_050936705.1. Lineage (NCBI taxonomy): Bacteria > Bacillati > Actinomycetota > Actinomycetes > Kitasatosporales > Streptomycetaceae > Streptomyces > Streptomyces sp. CA-250714. The sequence goes on from NZ_JBNJMI010000002.1 coordinate 1,554,725, forward strand.
ACGGACGGCCACGACCTCGACCCCGCGGCGGGGGTCCTCGCCGAGGGCCTGCGGCGCGCTCTCGCCGAGCAGCTCAGCGGCGCGCTCGGCGCTCAGCCGCTCGCTTCCGGCGGGACCGGGCTCGGCGACGAGCTCCGGCCGCGGAAACCAGGTGTCCAGTACGGTGCCGTCGGCGGTGACGGTGGCGAGCCCGGCGGCGACGGCGCCGGTGGTGCTGGGAGAGGTGGGTGCTTCGGTCATACCTCGAACGCTATCCGGACTCGGCCCGCGATGACGAACCCGGTCCACAGGTCGGGCGGCGGCGCTATGAGCTCTCACTGTCCGTGCCCGTGCCCGTACCCGGATCGCCGACGACCCGGGCGAGCGCCGAGCGGACCTCCGCCCGGTCGAAGGGCCGGTCGGTGAGCAGGAACTGCAGCAGCAGGCCGTCGATGAGCGCCGCCAGCGCCCGCGCGGTGACGGGGTCGTCGGTGTGCCGGCCGACCACCTCGACCCAGTCGTCGATCCAGGCCGCCGCGACCGGCTGAAGGGGCGGGCGACGCAGCGCGGCCAGATACAGCTCGTACTCCAGCCGGATCCGCCCGTGCGCGCCCGAGGCGTACTCCTCCAGGATCCTTGTCAGCGCGTCCAGCAGCGGCTCGTCGCCCGAGAGTTCGCTGTCCCAGTTCTCGATCGCCGACTGCGGCCCGCAGGTGACCTGCTGCAGTGCCGCGACGAGCAGATCGTCCAGGCTCGCGAAGTGGTACGTCGTCGAGCCGAGCGGCACATCGGCCTCGGCCGCGACCGAGCGGTGGCTCAGCGCCGTGATGCCTTTCAGCTCGACCAGCCGGATCGCGGCATCGATGATCCGCTGCCGCCGCTCGGGGTCGTATCGCCGCCTCATCAGTGCGCTCCTCCCATATTCAGCACCACGACCCCCGCGATCACCAGCAGTATCCCGAGGACCTTCGCCGCGGTGACGGCCTCCCCGATGAACACCATGCCGATCAGCGCGATGGCCGCCGTCCCCGCCCCGGACCAGATGGCATAGGCGGTGCCGACGGACATGCTCTTGAGGGTCTGCGCGAGCAGCACGAACGCCACCAGATAACCGACCGCCGTGACCAGCGAGGGCACCAGCTTGCTGAAGCCGTCGCTGTACTTCATCGCCGTCGTCCCCAGCACCTCGGCCAGTATCGCTCCCGCCAACATCACATACGCCATACGTACGAGCGTACACAACGTTGCGTACGACCGTACACACGATTTCTCCGCGCATGCGAACGGCCGCGTACCCGAGGGGTACGCGGCCGTCGCTGACGTACGGAAACAGTGCGCGGGAACTCAGACGTTGAAGCCCAGCGCCCGGAGCTGTTCGCGGCCGTCGTCGGTGATCTTGTCGGGGCCCCACGGGGGCATCCAGACCCAGTTGATCTTCAGTTCGTTGACGATGCCCTCGGTGGCCGAGCGCGCCTGGTCCTCGATGACGTCGGTCAGCGGGCAGGCCGCCGAGGTGAGCGTCATATCGATGGTGGCGATGTTCGAGTCGTCGATATGGATGCCGTAGACCAGGCCGAGGTTGACGACATCGATGCCCAGCTCGGGGTCGACGACGTCCATCATCGCCTCGCGGACCTCGTCCTCGCTCGCGGGCTTGGTGGTCATCTCGGTCATGCGGTCTTCTCCTTGGCCGAGTCGGCTTCGGTCCCCGGCGGCTGCGTCGTCGCATCCGCCTCGCTGAACGCCTTCGACGTCGCGTCCTTCCACGCCATCCAGCTCAGCAGCGCGCACTTCACACGCGCCGGGTACTTCGAGACCCCGGCGAACGCCACGGCGTCCTCCAGCAGGTCCTCCATCTTGTCGTCCGGCTCCAGCTGGCCCTTGGACTGCATCAGCTCAAGGAAGGTCTCCTGGATCCTGCGGGCCTCGGCCAGTTCCTTGCCGACCAGCAGCTCGTTCAGCACCGAGGCGCTGGCCTGGCTGATGGAACAGCCCTGGCCCTCGTACGACACGTCCTCGATGGTGTCGCCGTCGTACCGCACACGCAAGGTGATCTCGTCACCGCACGTCGGGTTGACGTGGTGCACCTCGGCGTCGCCCTCGCGCAGCCCACGCCCGTGCGGGTGTTTGTAGTGGTCCAGGATCACTTCCTGGTACATCGAGTCCAGCTTCACCGACAGCCCCTAAGCGAAGAAATTCCGTACGTGCCCCAGGCCGTCCGCCAGGGCGTCCACCTCGGCGGGCGTGGAGTACAGATAGAACGACGCTCGCGTCGTCGCGGGAATTCCGTACCGCAGGCAGACGGGGCGGGCGCAGTGGTGGCCGACACGCACCGCGATGCCCTGCTCGTCCAGGACCTGGCCCACGTCATGCGGGTGGATGTCACCCAGCGTGAACGAGATCGTGGCCCCGCGGTCCTCGGCCGTGGCGGGGCCGATGATCCGCAGGTCCGGGATCTCCTGGAGCCTGCGTACCGCGTACTCGGTCAGCGCGTGCTCGTGCTGCTGAATACGGTCCATGCCGATCGCGGTCAGATAGTCCACGGCCGCACCCAGCCCGACCGCCTGGGCGACCGGCGGGGTACCCGCCTCGAACTTGTGCGGCGCCGGAGCATACGTCGACGAGTGCATCGTGACGGTCTCGATCATCTCCCCGCCGCCGAGGAACGGCGGCAGGTCGTTGAGCAGCTCCTGTCGCCCCCACAGCACGCCGATGCCGGTGGGGCCGCACATCTTGTGCCCGGTGAAGGCCACGAAGTCGGCCTGGAGCGCCTGTACGTCCAGCACCATGTGCGGGGCCGCCTGCGAGGCGTCCACCACGACCAGCGCACCCACCTCCTGGGCCCGCCGCACGATGTCCTCGACGGGGTTGAAGGTGCCCATGATGTTGGAGACGAGGGTGAGCGCGACCACCTTGGTGCGCTCGGTGATCAGCTCCTCGATCCCGGCCATGTCCAGCCGGCCCTCGTCGGTGAGGCCGAACCACTTCAGCTTCGCGCCGGTGCGCTGCGACAGCAGCTGCCACGGAACGATGTTGGAGTGGTGCTCCATCTCCGTGATGACGATCTCGGTGTCCCGCTCGACGCGGTAGGGCTCATCGGCCCAGCCGAGCATGTTCGCCACCAGGTTCAGCGACTCGGAGGCGTTCTTGGTGAAGATCACCTCGTCTCGGCTGGGCGCGTTGATGAACGCGGCGACCTTGTCGCGCGCGCCCTCATAGAGCGCCGTGGCCTCCTCGGCCAGCACATGCACGCCTCGGTGGACGTTGGCGTTGTGCTTCTCGTAGTAGTCGGCCAGGGCGTCGAGCACCTGCGTCGGCTTCTGCGAGGTGGCGGCGTTGTCCAGGTAGACGAGCTTCTGCCCGTCGTGCACCAGGCGGTCCAGGATCGGAAAGTCCTTACGGATCGCCTCGGTGTCCAGCAGGCCCGGGAGCTGTGTCACGCAGTGGCACCACCCTTCACGTACTCCTCGTAGCCCTCTTCCTCCAGCTTGTCGGCCAGCTCGGCACCGCCGGACTCGGCGATCCGGCCCTTGGCGAAGACATGCACGAAGTCGGGCTTGATGTAACGCAGGATGCGCGTGTAGTGCGTGATCAGCAGGGTGCCGACCTCGCCGGACTCCCGGACGCGGTTGACGCCCTCGGAGACGACGCGCAGCGCGTCCACGTCGAGACCGGAGTCGGTCTCGTCCAGGATCGCGATCGCGGGCTTCAGCAGCTCGAGCTGCAGGATCTCGTGGCGCTTCTTCTCACCGCCGGAGAAGCCCTCGTTGACGTTCCGCTCGGCGAACGCCGGGTCGATCGAGAGGCGCTCCATGGCCTCCTTGACCTCCTTGACCCAGGTACGCAGCTTGGGGGCCTCGCCGCGGATGGCGGTGGCGGAGGTGCGCAGGAAGTTGGAGACGGAGACACCGGGGACCTCGACCGGGTACTGCATGGCGAGGAAGACGCCCGCGCGGGCGCGCTCGTCGACGGACATCTCCAAGACGTCCTCGCCGTCGAGCTTCACGGAGCCGCCGGTGACGGTGTACTTCGGGTGGCCCGCCAGCGAGTAGGCCAGCGTGGATTTGCCGGAGCCGTTCGGGCCCATGATCGCGTGCGTTTCGCCCTGCTTCACGGTCAGGTCGACGCCGCGCAGGATCTCGGTGGGGCCGCCCTCGGTCTCGACGGAGACGTGCAGGTCGTTGATCTCAAGCGTTGCCATGGGGACTTCAGGACTCCTGTGTGACGGAGACGAGCACATCGTCCCCTTCGATCTTTACGGGGTACACGGGGACGGGGCGGGTGGCGGGCAGTCCGGAGGGCTTACCGGTCCGCAGGTCGAAGCGGGATCCGTGCAGCCAGCACTCGATGGTGCAGTCCTCCACCTCGCCCTCGGAGAGCGACACATTGGCGTGCGAGCAGATGTCGTTGACGGCGAACACCTCACCCTGGGTGCGGACGAGGGAGACCGGGACGCCGCCCAGCTCCACCCGCAGCGGGGTGTCCTCCTCCAGCTCGCTCAGCGAAGCCGCTTTGACGAAGCCTTCCTCGCTCATGAGACCGACGCCTCCAACTCCGCCTCGATCCGGGCGATGAGGCGCTCCTCCACGTCCGGCAGGCCGACCTGCTGGACGAGCTCGGCGAAGAAGCCGCGCACCACCAGGCGGCGCGCCTCGCGCTCGGGAATGCCGCGTGCCATCAGATAGAAGAGCTGCTCGTCCTCGAACCGGCCGGTCGCCGAGGCGTGACCGGCGCCGACGATCTCGCCGGTCTCGATCTCCAGGTTGGGCACCGAGTCGACCCGCGAGCCGTCGGTGAGCACCAGGTTGCGGTTGAGCTCGTAGGTGTCGGTACCGGTGGCCTCGGCGCGGATGAGCACGTCACCGATCCACACCGCGTGTGCGTCGTCGCCCTGGAGGGCGCCCTTGTAGGCGACGTTGCTGCGGCAGTTGGGGGTGTCGTGGTCGACCAGCAGCCGGTGCTCCTGGTGCTGCCCGGCGTCGGTGAAGTACAGCCCGTACAGCTCGGCCTCGGCGCCCGGGCCGCCGTAGCTGACCCGCGGGTTGAGCCGCACCAGGTCGCCGCCGAAGGTGACCACGACTGACTTGAACGTCGCGTCCCGGCCGACCAGCGCGTTGTGCTGCGAGCAGTGCACGGCGGTGTCGTCCCAGTCCTGGACGGACACGACGGTGACCTTGGCGCCGTCACCCACGACGAACTCGACGTTGGCCGAGCGCACGGTGTCCCCGGTGTGGTCGATGACGATGACCACCTCGGCGAAGGCGCCGATGTCGAAGACGGTGTGCCCGTAGGTGACACCGCCCTCGCCGTGCAGGTTGACCCGCACCGGCTCGGCCAGCACCGCGTCCTTGGGCACCGTGATGACGGCGGCCTTCTCGAACGAGGAGAACGCCTGGGCCGCCACCCGGTCCACCGGCTTGCCGGCCCGGCCGACGCGCGCGTCGTCCCTGGACACCTTCTCGACGGTGACGCCGTCGGGCGCCGACACCTCGGTCTTGACCGTGCCGGTCGCCTGCGCCGTGCCGTCGTGCAGGCCCTTGAGCCGGTCCAGAGGAGTGAACCGCCACTCCTCCTCCCGGCCGTGCGGCACCGGGAAGTCCGCCACGTCGAAGGACGGCGGCGCGCTCATCCTCGTGGCGGTGGTGGACTCTGCGGCCACCGCGATGGCTCCGGTGGTGTTGGACCCGACCGGAATGTTCTGGGCCTCAGCCATGGCTGTCGTGTTGCTCGCTTTCTTGGTCAAAAAGGGTGCTGCCTCACAGGGAACCGACGGCGGAGGGCGTCAGCCCACCGCGCCTTCCATCTGGAGCTCGATCAGCCGGTTGAGCTCCAGCGCGTACTCCATGGGCAGCTCCTTGGCGATCGGCTCGACGAAGCCGCGCACGATCATCGCCATCGCCTCGTCCTCGGACAGCCCGCGGCTCATCAGGTAGAAGAGCTGGTCGTCGCTGACCTTGGAGACGGTCGCCTCGTGGCCCATAGTCACGTCGTCCTCACGGACGTCGACGTAGGGGTAGGTGTCGGAGCGCGAGATGGTGTCGACCAGCAGCGCGTCGCACAGCACGTTGGACTTGGAGCCCTCGGCGCCCTCGCCGATCTCGATGAGACCGCGGTAGGAGGTGCGGCCGCCGCCCCGGGCCACCGACTTGGAGACGATGTTCGAGGAGGTGCGGGGGGCCATGTGGACCATCTTGGCGCCCGCGTCCTGGTGCTGGCCCTCGCCCGCGAAGGCGACGGACAGCGTCTCGCCCTTGGCGTGCTCACCCATGAGGTAGACCGCCGGGTACTTCATCGTCACCTTGGAGCCGAGGTTGCCGTCGACCCACTCCATGGTCGCGCCCTCGTAGGCCACGGCGCGCTTGGTGACCAGGTTGTAGACGTTGTTCGACCAGTTCTGGATCGTCGTGTAGCGGCAGCGGCCGCCCTTCTTGACGATGATCTCGACGACGGCCGAGTGCAGCGAGTCCGAGTTGTAGATCGGCGCCGTGCAGCCCTCGACGTAGTGCACGTAAGCGTCCTCGTCGACGATGATCAGCGTCCGCTCGAACTGGCCCATGTTCTCGGTGTTGATCCGGAAGTAGGCCTGGAGCGGGATGTCGACGTGCACGCCCTTCGGCACGTAGATGAACGAACCGCCCGACCACACCGCGGTGTTCAGCGCGGCGAACTTGTTGTCACCGGCCGGGATGACCGTGCCGAAGTGCTCCTGGAACAGCTCCGGGTGCTCGCGCAGCGCGGTGTCCGTGTCCAGGAAGAGGACGCCCTGCTTCTCCAGGTCCTCACGGATCTGGTGGTAGACGACCTCCGACTCGTACTGCGCGGCGACACCGGCGACCAGGCGCTGCTTCTCCGCCTCCGGGATGCCGAGCTTGTCGTAGGTGTTCTTGATGTCCTCGGGCAGGTCGTCCCAGGTCTGGGCCTGCTTCTCGGTGGACCGGACGAAGTACTTGATGTTGTCGAAGTCGATGCCCGACAGGTCCGAGCCCCAGTTCGGCATCGGCTTCTTCTCGAAGAGCTTGTGGCCCTTGAGCCGCAGCTTGAGCATCCAGTCGGGCTCGTTCTTCTTCCCGGAGATGTCGCGGACGACATCCTCGGAGAGGCCGCGCTTGGCGGCTGCGCCCGCGGCATCGGGGTCGGCCCAGCCGTACTCGTACTTGCCCAGCCCCTCAAGCTCGGGGTGAGCAGTCTCCGTAGGAGCGGTCATGCGGGGTTCCTCCCGGCCTCGTTCGCATTGGTGGCGTTGCTGGTGTTGCTGGTGGTCTTGGGCGGTTGTGCGGGGGTTCTGGCTGCCGGGGGCTTGGCCGCGGCGGTCTTCGGGTGCTGGTGCGTTCCGGGAATGAACGTCGTGCACACTCCGTCGCCGTGTGCGATGGTCGCCAGACGCTGGACGTGCGTGCCGAGCAGCCGGGAGAAGACCTCCGTCTCCGCCTCGCACAGTTGCGGGAACTGCTCGGCGGTGTGGGCCACCGGGCAGTGGTGCTGGCAGAGCTGCTCACCGGCTTGCGCGGGCGCGGCACGCGCGGTGGCAGCGTACCCGTCCTCGGACAGCGCACGCGCCAGCACCCGCGCCCTGTCCTTCTGCGGCACGCTCTCCAGCGCCTCGCGGTACCTCTCCGCCTGCGCCTCGACACGGGCACGAGCGAAGGCCGCGACCGCCGCCTCCCCGACCTCTCCGCCGCCCGCTGAATGGGCGATCCACCGCAGGGCGTCGGCGGCCAGCTGGTCGTACGCCTGGTCGAAGGCGTCCCGGCCGCAGTCCGTCAGGGCGAAGACCTTGGCGGGGCGCCCCCTGCCGCGTGAGCCGTAGACCCGCTTGGCGCGGGCCTCGACGACGCCCTCGGCGACGAGCGCGTCGAGATGACGGCGGACGGCGGCCTGGGTCAGCTCCAGACGCAGCGCCAGCTCGGCCGCGGTGGACGGACCGTGGTCGAGAATGGAGCGCGCGACCTTGTTCCTCGTGCCGTGCTGTTCATCCTGTGTCGTCGACTGTGGCGTCGACGACTGTGCTGTTGTAGAGGGCCCCGACGTGGGGGCGGCGCCGGTGGCCTGTGCGGCCATCGGTCGGTCCTCCCGAGCCTGCTCCCTCTTTTTCACAACGTCATTGTTGCTTAATTCGGCTGACCCCGGCAAGCGATGGTCGTGACCAGCCCCAATGGGGTGCATCACGTAAGGCAGACCTAACCAGGAGGGGTCCGCCCAGGTCCGTACAGCCTGCCGCAGGAGCCCGTACGGCCCGCCGGACGAGTGACGCTGCCCGCTCCTTAGACTGCCCTGCATGCGAAGTTCAGCGGCTGTGGAAGTCGCCGGGCTGGTGAAGCGGTACGGCAGCAGGACCGCCGTCGACGGGCTCGATCTGACCGTCGCGCGGGGCACCGTCACCGCGTTCCTCGGCCCCAATGGAGCGGGTAAGACCACCACCATCGAGACCTGCGAGGGCTACCGCCGGCCGGATTCCGGCACCGTACGGGTGCTCGGCCTGGACCCGGCGACCCAGGGCGCCGCGCTGCGGCCCCGGATCGGGGTGATGCTCCAGAGCGGCGGGATCTACCCCACGGCACGCGTCGAGGAGACGCTGCGCCATATGGCGACGCTGCACGCGCACCCGCTGGATGTGACCGCGCTGATCGAACGCCTCGGCCTGGGCGGCTGCGGCCGCACCCCGTACCGCAGGCTCTCCGGCGGCCAGCAGCAGCGGCTCGCGCTGGCGCTGGCCCTGGTCGGCCGCCCCGAGCTGGTCTTCCTCGACGAGCCGACCGCCGGGCTCGACCCGCAGGCCAGGCGCGCCACCTGGGACCTGGTCCGCGACCTGCGGGCCGACGGCGTGACCGTAGTGCTGACCACCCACTACATGGACGAGGCCGAGGAGCTGTCCGACGACGTCGCCATCGTCGACGGCGGCAAGGTCATCGCCCAGGGCGCACCCGAGGTGCTGTGCAAGGGCGGCGCGGAGAACACGCTGCGCTTCGCCGGACGGCCGGGACTCGATCTGACGTCGCTGCTCAAGGCCCTCCCCGCGGAGACCGTCGCGGTCGAGCTCACCCCGGGCAGCTACCGCCTCACCGGCACCGTCGACCCCCAGCTGCTCGCCACCGTGACCTCCTGGTGCGCCCAGAACGGGGTCATGCCGGACCGCATCTCGGTGGAGCGCCGAACGCTGGAGGACGTCTTTCTGGAGTTGACGGGGAAGGAGCTGCGGTCATGAGGACCCGCCCCTGGAAGGAGCTGCGGTCATGAGTGGCACAGGGACCGCCGGGACCTACGCGCCCGCGCCCGGTGCCGCGCCGCTGTCCCGCATGGTGCGGGCACAGGCGTGGCTGGAGACCCGGACGCAGCTGCGCAACGGTGAGCAGCTGTTGCTCACCGTCATCATTCCGACGCTGCTGCTGGTGCTCTTCAGCGCCGTGGACATCGTGGACACCGGCAAGGGCTCGCGGGTCGACTTCCTGGCGCCGGGGATCCTGGCGCTGGCGGTGCTCTCGACCGCGTTCACCGGGCAGGCCATCGCCACCGGCTTCGAGCGCCGCTACGGCGTGCTGAAGCGGCTCGGCGCCTCGCCGCTGCCCCGGTGGGGGCTGATGACGGCGAAAACCTGTTCCGTCCTGGTCATCGAGGCCCTCCAGGTACTGCTGCTGACCGTGGTGGCGCTCGCGCTGGGCTGGTCCCCGCACGGCAACCCGGCGACGGTGCTGCTCCTGCTGCTGCTCGGTACGGCGGCCTTCTCCGGGCTCGGCCTGCTGATGGCCGGGACCCTCAAGGCGGAGGCGACGCTGGCGGGGGCCAATCTGGTCTTCATCCTGCTGCTGGTCGGCGGCGGCGTCATCGTCCCGCTGGACAAGTTCCCGGACGCGGCGCAGAGCGTGCTCCAGCTGCTGCCGATCTCCGCCCTCTCCGACGGCCTGCGCGACGTGCTCCGGCACGGGACCGGAGTGCCGTGGGGCGATCTGGGTGTGCTGGCGGTGTGGGCGGTGCTGGGGCTGGGCACGGCGGCGCGCTTCTTCAAGTGGGAGTGAAGGCCTGCCAGGCTCGGTAGGGAGGCCCTCGTGAATGCGCGCACAAGCGGCGCCCTACCATGGCTCCGTGCCGAAACTGCTCGAACTCGTACGTAATCCCATCGCGTACATCGCCGCGCGCTGGACCCCCTCGCCCCGCACCGTGGAGCGAGCGGCCTTCATCTCGCTGCTGATGAGCATCGTCATCGTGGTCACCGGCGGGGCCGTGCGGCTCACCGGTTCGGGGCTGGGCTGCGACACCTGGCCCAAGTGCACCGATGACAGCCTCACCACCACCTCCGCGATGGGCATCCACGGTGCCATCGAGTTCGGCAACCGCATGATGGCCTGGGTGGTCTCCGCCGCGGCGGGCTGGACCATCATCGCCGTACGGGCGGCCAAGCCCGCCCGCAAGGGGCTGAGCAGGCTGGCCTGGTCGCAGTTCTGGGTCATCATGAGCAACGGCGTCGTCGGCGGCATCACCGTGTGGGTGAAGCTGAACCCGTTCGTCGTCGCCGGCCACTTCCTGGCCGCGACCGCACTGCTGACCGTCACCACCCTCACCTGGCTGCGCGCACGGGAGGGCGACGCGCCGCCCCGTCCGCTGGTGGGGAAGCCCGTCAAGAAGCTCGTCCACGCGCTGACGTTCTTCGCGGCCTGTCTCATCGTCGCCGGCACCGTCGTGACCGGTTCGGGGCCGCACGCGGGTGACAGCAGTGATGTGAAGCGGATGCCGGTCGCCGTGGAGCTGGCGACGCAGACGCACGCCGTCTTCGCCTGGATCGTGATCGCCCTGACCGTGCTGCTGTACGTGGGCCTGCGCGTCATGGACGCGCCCATGAGCACCCGGCGCACCGCGCGCACTCTGCTGCTGGTGCTGCTCGGACAGGGTCTCATCGGATATGTGCAGTACTTCACCGATCTGCCCGAGCTGCTGGTCGGCCTGCATCTGCTGGGCTCGACCCTGGTGTGGATCGGGGTGCTGCGGGTGGTGCTGTCCACACGCGAGCGGGGGCTCCCGGTGGCGGCGCCGGGCGCTGCCGCTGCCGCAGAATCCGCTGCGGCTCCCCCTCTCGCCGGTTCGGCTACCCGCCGGTAGCATCTGCCTCATGGCAGCAGACAGCAGCAAGCGGGCGGCCCGGCTCGCCAAGCAGATCGGCGCTTTCACGCGGCGGCACGGCGGCAGCGCCGAGGCGCAGATCGCTTACGTGGGCCAGGTCGGTTTCCGTATCTCCCTGGTCGGCGCGGACGGCACCTGGGGCGACCTGATGGCGCCCTCCAAGGACGTCGCGGAGGAAGCCGTCCAGGCCTCCTCCGATGTCACCCTCCACGAGAGCTTCGACGGGGAGATGGCCGAGCACGTGCGGACCGGCCCCTACGAGTGGGAGCGCATGGCCGGCATCCAGCTGGGCGGCCCGGCGAACAAGTAGCTCCGCCCATTCCGCCCGGCAGAACACCCGGCAGAAATGGAGAGGCCCCTCCCACCCAGGAGGGGCCTCTCCATTTACGGCCTCGGCAAAGCGCCGCTCTCAGCGAAGGAAAGCGCAGCTCTCAGCGGGCGAAAGCGCCGCTCTCAGCGGAGGAACGGGTCGATGGCCACTGCCGCGAAGACCAGCGACACATAGGTGATCGACCAGTGGAAGAGCCGCATCTCCTTGAGCTTGGGCCCCTTCAGACCGGCACGGGCGCGAGCCCGCAGGGCGTGCGCCTCCCAGAGCCACAGTCCGCCCGCCAGCACCGCGACCAGCGGGTAGAACCAGCCGACGTAGCCCAGCGGCCACAGCAGCAGGGAGACGAGAACCATCACCCAGCTGTAGACGACGATCTGGTTGGCGACGACGACATTGCCGGCGACGGCCGGGAGCATGGGCACGCCGACCCGCTTGTAGTCCTCCGTGACCTTCATGGACAGCGGCCAGTAGTGCGGCGGCGTCCAGAAGAACATCACCAGGAAGAGGATGACGGCGGCCCAGCTGACCTCGTTCTTCACCGCTGACCAGCCGATGAAGACGGGCAGACAGCCGGCGATACCGCCCCACACGATGTTCTGCGAGGTGCGCCGCTTGAGAAGCATCGTGTAGACGACGACGTAGAAGAGGAGCGCACCCAACGACAGCGCGGCGGACAGCCAGTTGACCAGCAGCCCGAACAGCAGGGTGGAGACGATCGCCAGGCTGATGCCGAACACCAGGCACTCGCGCGGGCTGACCATTCCGGTGACGACGGGGCGCCGCTCGGTGCGGTGCATCAACGCGTCGATGTCCCGGTCGATGTACATGTTCAGCGCGTTGGCGCCGCCCGCGGACAGATATCCGCCGAGGCAGGTGATCAACACGAGCCAGAGATCCGGAACGCCCTGGGCCGCGAGGAACATGACCGGGACGGTGGTCATGAGGAGCAGCTCGATGATCCGCGGCTTGGTCAGCTCGATGAACGCCTTTACGCGGGCACCGAGCGGCCGGTGACCGCTGGGCTCCAGCGTCCCCGCAGGACGGGATTCGACGGCCGTCACGGACACCCCTGATCGCCTCATAAAGAACCAGCGAACCCGCGCGGGCGCACGGAAAGAAAAGGTGCAGGCCCGCATCAAGCTCGCGCGTACCACGCCACTTTAGACGTTGGCGATATCTCCCCAGTCATGGGGGGTCACCGTGTTGGCCGCGGGCCCGGTGCCGCATCAGGAGGCCCCTCCCGGGGTGTGTGGCGGGTCCGGTCCGGGGCAACCGGGCCGTGTTCGACGGGCGGATCGGGGGAACAGACGTCAGCCTGGGAGTGGTGCTCCGGCGCCGCGGCCGCCAATCGATGGGAATAGCAACTATCTCGTCGTCGTTTCCGGAACGTTCTCGCGGTTGTCGGCCGTGGCCCGGGGTCGTCGCCCGGTGACGACCACAGAGTGAACGGTCGAAAAGTCGCACGTCCCGGCAGAGGTACGCTCGACACCGCCCGGTGAGCGCACACACACCGGCCATCGAACATGTGGAGAGGAGCCCTGACGCAGGGTGAGCACCAAGCCGACCACCACAGACCTTGAGTGGACCGACCTGGACCAGCAGGCCGTGGACACGGTTCGAGTCCTGGCCATGGATTCCGTGCAGAAGGTCGGTAACGGCCATCCCGGTACGGCCATGAGCCTGGCCCCCGTCGCGTACCTGCTCTACCAGAAGCTGATGCGCCACGACCCGACCGACCCGGACTGGACCGGCCGTGACCGCTTCGTCCTCTCCGCAGGCCACTCAAGCCTGACCCAGTACATCCAGCTCTTCCTGGCCGGATACGGGCTGGAACTGGACGACCTCAAGGCCTTCCGTACCTGGGGCAGCCGCACCCCCGGCCACCCCGAGCACGGGCACACGGCGGGCGTCGAGACGACGACCGGGCCGCTGGGCCAGGGCGTCGCCAACGCGGTCGGTATGGCGATGGCGGCGCGCTACGAGCGCGGGCTGTTCGATCCGGAGGCGGCCGAGGGCGAGTCCCCGTTCGACCACACCGTCTGGGTCATCGCCAGCGACGGCGACCTGGAGGAAGGCATCTCCGCCGAGGCGTCCTCGCTCGCCGGCCACCAGAAGCTCGGCAACCTGATCGTGCTGTGGGACGACAACCACATCTCCATCGAGGGCGACACGGCGACCGCGTTCTCCGAGGACACGCTCAAGCGGTACGAGGCGTACGGCTGGCACGTACAGCGCGTCGCCCAGCAGGAGAACGGCGACCTCGACCCGAAGGCGCTCCACCAGGCGCTCAGGACGGCGCAGGCCGAGACCGAGCGCCCCTCTTTCATCGCGATGCAGTCCATCATCGCCTGGCCGGCCCCCAACGCGCAGAACACCGAGGCGGCGCACGGCTCGGCGCTGGGCGAGGAAGAGGTCGCGGCCACCAAGCGGGTGCTGGGCTTCGACCCGGACAAGCACTTCCACATCTCCGACGAGGTCCTCTCGCACGTCCGCAAGGCGAGCGACCGCGGCCGCGCGATGCAGGCCGAGTGGGAGAAGCGGATGGCCGTGTGGCGCTCCGCCAACCCGGAGCGCGCCGCCGAGTTCGACCGGATCCGGGAAGGCCGGCTGCCCGAGGGCTGGGAGAAGGCGCTGCCCGTCTTCCCCGCGGGCGAGTCGGTGGCCACCCGTAAGGCGTCCGGCAGCGTGCTCAAGGCGCTGGGCCCGGTCATCCCCGAGCTGTGGGGCGGTTCGGCCGACCTCGCGGGCTCGAACAACACCACGTTCGCCACGACCTCGTTCCTGCCGGAGGGCAACCCGCTGCCGGGTGCCGACCGGTACGGGCGTACGGTGCACTGGGGCATCCGCGAGCATGCGATGGGTTCGACGATGAACGGCATCGCGCTGCACGGCAACACGCGGGTGTACGGCGGAACGTTCCTTGTCTTCTCCGACTACATGCGTCCGGCCGTCCGGCTCGCCGCGCTGATGAAGGCGCCCGTCACATACGTGTGGACGCACGACTCCATCGGGCTGGGCGAGGACGGTCCGACGCATCAGCCGGTCGAGCACCTCTCCGCGCTGCGCGCCATTCCCGGCCTCAACATCGTCCGCCCGGCGGACGCCAATGAGACCTCGACGGTGTGGGCCGAGATCATGCGCCGGCACAGCAGCAAGCCGGCGCCGCACGGCATCGCGCTGACCCGGCAGGGTGTGCCCACCTACGAGGCCAACCCGGCCGCGGCCAAGGGCGGTTACGTGCTGCTGGAGGCCGAGGGCGGTCACCCGCAGGTGATCCTGATCGGCACCGGTTCGGAGGTGCAGCTCGCCGTCGAGGCGCGCGACCGGCTCCAGGCGCAGGGCGTACCCACCCGGGTCGTCTCGATGCCGTGCCTGGAGTGGTTCGAGGAGCAGGAGCAGTCCTACCGGGACAGCGTGCTGCCGCCGGACATCAAGGCGCGCGTCGCCGTCGAGGCGGGCGTGGGTCTGACCTGGCACCAGTACGTGGGTGAGGCCGGCCGGATCGTGTCGCTGGAGCACTTCGGTGCCTCCGCGGACGGCAAGGTCCTCTTCCGGGAGTTCGGTCTCACCGCCGAGGCCGTGCACCTGGCGGCGAAGGAGTCGCTCCAGGCGGCCGCCCGCTGACAGCCCGAGGGCTCCGGGCGGCCCGCCATTCGGTGGCCGCCCGGAGCGCCCCGACAAACCACAAGCCAACAAGCACAGGAGATGCGAACCCCATGACAGACGCACTGAAGCGCCTCTCCGACGAAGGCGTCGCGATCTGGCTGGACGACCTGTCGCGCAAGCGCATCACGTCGGGCAACCTCGGCGAGCTGATGGACGAGCAGCATGTGGTCGGCGTGACGACGAATCCGACCATCTTCCAGAAGGCGATCTCGGCGGGCGACGGTTACCAGCAGCAGGTCTCCGATCTGGCGGCCCGCCGGGTCTCGGTCGAAGAGGCCGTCCGCATGATCACCACCGCGGACGTCCGGGACGCCGCCGACATCCTCCGCCCGGTGCACGACGCGACCGGCGGCAAGGACGGCCGGGTCTCCATCGAGGTCGACCCGCGGCTGGCGCACAACACCAAGGCCACCATCGCCGAGGCCCGCCAGCTGGCCTGGCTGGTGGACCGGCCGAACACCTTCATCAAGATCCCGGCCACCGAGGCCGGTCTGCCCGCGATCACCGAGACGATCGGCAAGGGCATCAGCGTCAACGTCACGCTTATCTTCTCGCTGGAGCGCTACCGCGCGGTCATGGACGCCTACATGGCGGGCCTGGAGAAGGCCAAGGGCCTGGGCATGGATCTGTCGCAGATCCACTCCGTGGCCTCGTTCTTCGTCTCCCGCGTCGACACCGAGTTCGACAAGCGGCTCAAGGCCCTCGGCACGGACGAGGCCAAGTCGCTGAAGAGCAAGGCGGCCATCGCCAACGCCCGGCTCGCCTACCAGGCGTACGAAGAGGTCATCGCCTCCGACCGCTGGCAGGCCCTGGAGAAGGCCGGTGCCAACCAGCAGCGTCCGCTGTGGGCCTCGACCGGCGTGAAGGACCCGGAGCTGCCCGACACGCTGTACGTCACGGAGCTGGTCGCGCCCAACACGGTCAACACCATGCCGGAGGCCACCCTGCAGGCCGTCGGCGACCACGGCGAGATCAAGGGCGACGCGGTCCGCGGCAGCTACGAGGAGGCCCAGGCCGTCCTCGACAGCATCGCCAAGCTCGGCATCTCCTACGACGACGTCGTCAAGGTGCTCGAGGACGAGGGCGTCCAGAAGTTCGAGGACTCCTGGAACGAACTGCTCAAGTCCACCGAGGCCGAGCTCCAGCGCCTGGCCCCGAAGGAGGCGTAACCGAATTGAGCAGCGCGAGCGGCACAGCCAACCCGCTGCGTGACGCTCAGGACCGACGGCTCCCGCGCATCGCGGGACCGTCGGGCCTGGTGATCTTCGGCGTCACGGGCGATTTGTCACGGAAAAAGCTGATGCCTGCGGTTTACGACCTCGCCAACCGCGGGCTCCTCCCACCGGGCTTCTCCCTCGTCGGCTTCGCCCGGCGCGACTGGGAGGACGAGGACTTCGCCCAGGTCGTGCAC
This sequence comes from Streptomyces sp. CA-250714, assembly GCF_050936705.1. Lineage (NCBI taxonomy): Bacteria > Bacillati > Actinomycetota > Actinomycetes > Kitasatosporales > Streptomycetaceae > Streptomyces > Streptomyces sp. CA-250714. The sequence goes on from NZ_JBNJMI010000002.1 coordinate 1,571,221, forward strand.
GACGCGGTCAAGGAGCACTCCCGCACCCCCTTCCGCGAGGAGGTCTGGCAGCAGCTCGCCCAGGGCATGCGCTTCGTCTCCGGCGAGTTCCACGACGACCAGGCGTTCGAGACGCTCCGGTCCACCATCGACGAGCTGGACAAGTCCCGGGGCACCGGCGGCAACTTCGCCTTCTACCTCTCGGTGCCGCCCAAGTTCTTCCCCACCGTGGTCTCCCAACTCAAGAAGCACGGCCTCTCCGACGCCGGACCCGACTCCTGGCGCCGCGCCGTCATCGAGAAGCCGTTCGGCCATGACCTGAAGTCAGCGCAGGAACTGAACTCCGTCATCCACGAGGTGTTCCGGGCCAGCGAGGTCTTCCGGATCGACCACTACCTCGGCAAGGAGACGGTCCAGAACATCCTGGCCCTCCGCTTCGCCAACACGCTGTTCGAACCGCTGTGGAACCGCAGCTACGTCGACCATGTGCAGATCACCATGGCCGAGGACATCGGTATCGGCGGCCGCGCCGGCTACTACGACGGCATCGGCGCCGCCCGCGACGTCCTCCAGAACCATCTCCTCCAACTGCTCGCCCTGACCGCCATGGAGGAGCCCACCTCCTTCGCCGCCAAGGCGCTGCTGACCGAGAAGCTCAAGGTCCTCAACTCCGTACGGCTGCCGAAGGATCTGGGCAAGTACACCGTGCGCGGCCAGTACGCGGAAGGCTGGCAGGGCGGCGAGAAGGTGCCCGGCTATCTGGACGAGGAGGGCATCGACCCCAACTCCAGGACCGACACCTACGCCGCGATCAAACTGGAGATCGACAACCGGCGCTGGGCCGGCGTCCCGTTCTATCTGCGCACCGGCAAGCGGCTGGGCCGCCGCGTCACCGAGATCGCGGTGATGTTCCAGCGCGCCCCGCACTCCCCCTTCGACGCCACCGACACCCAGGAACTGGGCCAGAACGCGCTGGTCATCCGCGTCCAGCCGGACGAGGGCGTGACGATCCGGTTCGGCTCGAAGGTGCCCGGCACCCAGATGGAGATCCGGGACGTGACGATGGACTTCGCCTACGGCGAGTCCTTCACCGAGACCAGCCCCGAGGCGTACGAACGCCTCATCCTCGACGTCCTGCTGGGCGAGGCGAACCTCTTCCCCCGGCACCAGGAAGTCGAACGGTCCTGGGAGATCCTCGACCCGATCGAGCAGTACTGGGACACCCAGGGCAAACCCGAGCAGTATCCCGCCGGCACCTGGGGACCCCAGGCCGCCGACGAGATGCTCGCACGCGACGGACGGATTTGGCGGCGGCCATGAACATCGACCTGACGGACACCACGTCCAGCCGCATCAACGCCGAACTGGTCAAGGCGCGCCGTTCCCTCGGCTCGCCTGCCATGGGCATGGTGCTGACCCTCGTCATCGTCACCGACGAGGGCAACCACTACGACGCGCTCAAGGCCGCCAGCGGCGCCTCCAAGGAGCATCCCTCGCGGATCCTCGTCGTCGTACGCCGCCCCGGCCGCTCCCCCCGCGACCGGGCACAGCACCGGCTCGACGCCGAGGTCCGGGTCGGCGGCGACGCCCGCGAGGCGGGCTCCGGGGAAACGATCATCTTGCGGCTGCACGGCGAACTCGCCTCCCACGCCCACAGCGTCGTCCTGCCGCTGCTGCTGCCGGACGCCCCGGTGGTCGTGTGGTGGCCCGAGGACGCGCCGGAGAACCCCGCCGAGGATCCGCTGGGCAAGCTGGCGCAGCGGCGGATCACCGACGCCGCCGCGACGGAGGACCCGGTCGGTGCGCTCAGCCTGCGTGCCAGCACCTACGCGCCCGGCGACACCGATCTGTCCTGGACCCGTATCACCCCCTGGCGCAGCATGCTGGCCGCCTCGGTCGACCAGAAGCAGACGACCATCAACGCGGCCGTCATCGAAGGCGAGGAGTACAACCCCTCCAGCGAACTGCTCGCCCTCTGGCTCGCCGAACGGCTGCGGGTCCCCGTCGAACGCCGGATCTCCGAGGGCCCCGGCATCACCGGCGTACGGCTGGAGACCGCCGAGGGCCAGATCTGCCTCGACCGCGCCAACGGCGCCCTGGCCGAACTCGCCGTCCCCGGCCAGCCCGACCGGCACGTCGCCCTCCAGCGGCGCAGCACGGCCGAGCTGCTCGCCGAGGAGCTGCGGCGGCTCGACCCGGACGAGGCGTACGCCGAAGCCGTCCGCTTCGGCATCAACAAGATCTCCGGCCCCGACCCGGCCCACCCGACCCCGGCCGCCCCGGCGCCTGCCCCGGCGGAGACTTCCGCGACGACGGAGGGCCAGGAGCCCACCACTTCGCAGCCGGCGGCCAAGTCCGCGGCGGGGAAGCCTGCGGCGGCGAGGTCGAAGTCCCGCTCGAATCCGGCGAATTCGAAGAAGGCCACGAAGTGAGCAGCGCCGGCCGCGAGGTGCTTGTGCACCCCGACAAGGAGGCGCTCGCCCAGGCCGCGGCAGCACGGCTGACCACACGCCTGACCGAAGCGCAGGCAGCGCGCGGCACCGCGTCGGTCGTGCTGACCGGGGGCCGCAACGGCAACGCCCTGCTGGCCGCGCTCGCCGCCTCCCCCGAGGCGCGGGAGCGCATCGACTGGTCACGGCTGGACGTGTGGTGGGGCGACGAGCGGTTCCTCCCCGAGGGCGACCCCGAGCGCAACCACACCCAGGCCCACGAGGCCCTACTGGACACGGTGCCGCTGGACCCCGCGCGGGTGCATGCGATGCCGCCGTCCGACGGCCGCTACGCGGGGGACGCCGAGGCGGCTGCCGAGGCGTACGCCACGGAGCTCGCCGCCGCCGCGGGCGCCGACCCGACGGCGCGGGTTCCCGCCTTCGACGTGCTGCTGCTGGGTGTCGGTCCCGACACCCATGTCGCCTCCCTCTTCCCGGAGCACCCCGCTCTGCGGGAGACCGAGCGCACGGTCGTCGGCGTCCACGGGGCGCCCAAACCGCCGCCCACCAGGCTGTCGTTGACTCTGCCCGCGATCCGTGCCGCGGAGGAGGTGTGGCTGCTCGCGGCGGGGGAGGACAAGGCCGACGCGGTCGCCTTGGCCCTCTCGGGGCCCGGCGAACTCCAGGCCCCGGCCGCCGCCGCGTACGGCCGCTCCCGCACCCTCTGGCTCCTCGACACCCCCGCAGCCTCCCGCCTCGCATAGGGCCCCGCCGCCAATGGCGGGGCCCTCTCACTTTCCACACGGCAACTTCTTCTCAACCTCGGGCATGGCTGCCTGCACCTGAGAACAGCAGATCCAGGCGGCTGCGGGACGGTGCGCGTACGGCCGCCCGGATGGCAGCCGCCTTGGCCTGATCCTCGTCTGTGAACAGGACGTTCGTCCCCAGAAGGGCCGTCATCTCCGCGCGGAGGCGGCGGACCAGTTGTGTGCTGTGGCGGTGCCAGGCGGCGCGGCGGTGGCCGAGCCCTGCCCGGACCTCCCAGCCGCGCAGCCCGCCGCGCAGCCCGCCGCGCGGGGAGAAGGTGGCGGGCCCCTGCCGGCCCGGCGCCCATGGAGCGGAACCTCCGCCGCCCGTCACGGCGTCGGTGGCCTCGTCCGCCAACTGCCCCGCCGCGCGGGCGTCCGGGCCGAGGTGTCGTTCGAGGTAGCGGGCGGCCCGCCGCTTCGCCGTCCCGGAATGCGCCAGGTCCGGTCCTGTCCCACCACTCATGGCCTCCCCCTTCGCTCGTCAGCGCTCCGCACTCGGTGTGTGCGGTCACGCTGCGCATCGTAGGGCGGGCCCGACTCGCCCTGCTGAGGACGCGGGCGGCCGCGGGGCGCCGACTTCCGCCTGGATTCGGGCTTCGCGCGGCAATCGGTCGCGGAGCCCGTCAACCGATCGGGTGAACGGGCTCGGTCTCCCGACGGAAGCCGATCTCGTCCACCGAGGCGAATCGGCGGGCCCGGCGCGCCGGAAGACTTTCGAGGAGGACAGAGGAAGACATCCGTGCCCCTCGAGGAGCTGTCATGACGACTTCAGCCACCGCTCCGGTGTCGCCCCCCTCACCCCTGCCACCGGCCCGCTGGGCCGTGTGGGCGGCCTGGGCCGCGCCGTTGGGTGTGCTGCCGTCCGCGATCTGGCGCGCCGTGGGCGCGCTCGGCGGGGAGGGACACACCGGGGCCGAATCCAGCTACATGCTGGTGCTGAGCGTGCTCAGCGTGGGGCTGGCGTTTCTGACGGTCGGCCTGGTCAGCGGCTGGGGAGAGCGGTTCCCCCGCTGGGTGCCGTTCGCCGCCGCGCGTCCGGTGCCCGCGCGTGCCGTTGTGCGCGTGGCGCGGGCCGGTGGGGTGCTCCTCGTACTCCTCACGGCATACGCGGTGCTCAACCTCGTCTTTCACTTCGTCGACGAGGGGCCGAGGGTCATCGAGCAGGAACGGGAGTACGAGCAGCCGGAGGCATGGGTGGGATATCTGTATCTGCCCGGCGCCGCCTGGGGGTTCCTCGTCCTCGCCGTGGCCCGGGACTACGCCCGGCGGATGAGCGGCACGCACCGGGGCACTCTCCGGTCAAAGGGCACCTTCCGGACGGAGCCCGAGGGCGGCCCGCTCGCGGACCGCCCATGAGCTCGCATCCGTGAGCTCGCCCCCATGAGGAGCCGGCGCCCTCAGGCCGTGCGCCCCCGCAGCGAGCGGTAGCGGTCGACCAGCGCCGAGGTCGAGGCGTCCAGGCCCGGCACCTTCGCGCCCTCGGTCAGGGCGGGTTCGATGCGCTTGGCGAGGACCTTGCCGAGTTCGACACCCCACTGGTCGAAGGAGTCGATGTTCCAGACTGCGCCCTGTACGAACACCTTGTGCTCGTACAGGGCGACGAGCTGGCCGAGCACGGAGGGAGTCAGCGCGGAGGCCAGGATGGTGGTCGTGGGCCGGTTGCCGGGGAACGTACGGTGCGGCACCTGGGCCTCGGGAACGCCCTCGGCGCGCACCTCCTCCGCCGTCTTGCCGAAGGCGAGGGCCTGGCCCTGGGCGAAGAGGTTCGCCATCAGCAGGTCGTGCTGGTCACGCAGGTCACCGAGTTCGGCGATCGGGTCGGCGAAACCGAGCAGGTCGGCCGGGATCATCTTGGTGCCCTGGTGCAGCAGCTGGTAGTAGGCGTGCTGGCCATTGGTCCCGGGGGTCCCCCATACGACGGGCCCGGTCTGCCAGTTGACGGGGCTGCCCTCGCGGCTGGTCGACTTGCCGTTGGACTCCATGTCCAACTGCTGGAGGTAGGCGGTGAACTGGGACAAGTAGTGGCTGTAGGGCAGTACGGCGTGCGACTGGGCGTCGTGGAAGTTGCCGTACCAGATGCCCAGCAGCCCCAGCAGCATCGGCGCGTTGGACTCGAAGGGCGCGCTGCGGAAGTGCTCGTCCACGAGGTGGAAGCCGGCGAGCATGTCACCGAAGCACTCGGGCCCGATGGCCACCATCAGGGCGAGCCCGATGGCCGAGTCGTACGAGTAGCGACCGCCGACCCAGTCCCAGAACTCGAACATGTTGTCCGTGTTGATGCCGAACTCGGCGACTTTCTCCGCATTGGTGGAGACGGCCACGAAGTGCTTGGCCACGGCTGCCTCGTCGCCGCCCAGCCCGCTCAGCAGCCAACTGCGCGCCGCCTTGGCGTTGGTGATGGTCTCGATCGTCGTGAACGTCTTGGAGGCGACGATGAACAGCGTCTCGGCCGGGTCCAGATCACGGACCGCCTCGTGCAGGTCCGCGCCGTCCACGTTGGAGACGAAGCGGAAGGTCATGTCCCGCCGGGTGTACGGGCGGAGTGCCTCGTAGGCCATCTTCGGGCCGAGGTCGGAGCCGCCGATGCCGATGTTGACGATGTTCTTGATGCGCTCGCCGGTGTGGCCGCGCCAGTGGGCCTCGCGGATCTTGCCGGCGAAAGTGCCCATCCGGATGAGGACTTGGTGCACCTTGCGCATCACGTTCTCACCGTCCACCCGGACGGTCGCCGACTCGGGGGTGCGCAGGGCGGTGTGCAGAACGGCGCGGTCCTCGGTGACGTTGATCTTCTCGCCGTCGAACATCGCGTCCCGCAGCCGGGCCACGCCCGTCGCCTCGGCGAGTTGCCGCAGCAGGCGCAGCGTCTCGTCGGTGACCAGGTTCTTGGAGTAGTCGATGTGCAGGTCGCCGACCCGTACGGTGTAGCGCTCGGCGCGCTCCGGGTCGTCCTCGAACAGCCGCCGCAGGTGCGTGAGCCCGAACTCGTCGCGGTGCTTGGAGAGCGCCTGCCACTCGGGCAGGTGGTCGAGTCGGGTGCGGCCTTCAGCGTTCATCAGGGAAACCAGCCCATTCCTCTCGTAACGAACCCCGCCGTCTCCAAACCTAGACGATGAACGACGAGCGCGCTTCAGCGCATGGGGCGCGTTTCCGGGATGGGGCTACGCCTGTCTGCCGTCCGCAGGATGCAGGTTTCCCGCGCCCCTGACGGGGCGCGGTCCCGCACTCCGCTGCGCCCCACCACGGGGCGCGCGAACTCCGTGCGGAAAGCCCTAGATCTCGCCCCTGAGCTTGGCGAGCGCTTCGGCGAGGATGGCTTCGCCGTCCGCGTCGCTGCGCCGTTCCCGCACATAGGCGAGGTGGGTCTTGTACGGCTCGGTGCGCGGGGGGTCCGGTGGGTTGTCCCGGTCCTTCCCGGCTGGGAAGCCACAGCGCGGACAGTCCCATGTGTCCGGGATCTGCGCGTCGCTGGCGAAGCTCGGCTGGGTCTCATGCCCGTTGGAGCACCAGAAGGAGATGCGGAGGCGGGGCGCGGACTCGCCTCGCTCGGCCTCCCCCATCGGCCCCGCTCCGACCCGGCTGCCCCGGATCGCGTTGCCACTTGCCACGGTCGTAACTCCCTGCCTCACGGTGCCACGGAGCGTCGGCACTGCGCGCTCCGCTGCGAGCGCCCTAGTGTACGTAGGGCCCAACGCGCGCCCGGTGACCGGAGTTACTGCGTCGGTACCGGACGCGGACCCTCATGATAGGCAGGGGGTGCAACACCCTGTCAGCCGTTGTGCAGGCGGCAACTGGCGAACGCCGTGCCCCGGCGGCGGATAGACGGCAGATCGGACCGGTACGCCGCCCGGTCCTGATCCGTACGACGTGACGCTCAGTTGTTGAACTTCATCAGCAGGCCGAGCACGACGATGATGGCGAACCACACCAGACCGACGACGACCGTGATCCGGTCGAGGTTGCGCTCGGCGACCGACGAGCCACCGACGGAGGACTGCATACCGCCGCCGAACATGTCGGAGAGGCCGCCGCCCTTGCCCTTGTGCATCAGCACCAGCAGCAACAGCAGGGCACTGAAGACGATGAGGGCGATTGAGAACCCCATGACCACGGCTGGACCAACTCTCTCGGATCGTGGCTGGACACTTAACGTTACGAACGCTTACGGGGGCCGGAGCTCAGGCCCGGCCCCCGCAAGACTACGACGGGCTGCGGCCCGGCGTCACACGCTGCTGATCACCCGCTGCCGGCTCACTGGTCCCGGAAGCGGACGATCTTGACGAACTCCTCCGCGTCCAGCGAGGCGCCGCCGACCAGCGCGCCGTCGATGTCCGGCTGCGCCATGATCTTGGCGACGTTGCCCGCCTTGACGGAGCCGCCGTACTGGATGCGGACCTGCTGCGCGGTGTCCTCGTCGTACAGCTCGGCCAGCCGGCCGCGGATCGCGCCGCAGACCTCCTGGGCCTCCTCCTCGCCGCAGACCTTGCCGGTGCCGATGGCCCAGACCGGCTCGTAGGCGATGACCAGCTCGGCCACGGCCTCGGCGGGGACACCATCGAGGCCGCCGTCGACCTGGGCGAGGGTGTGGCTCACGTGGTTGCCCGCCTCGCGGACCGCCAGCTCCTCACCGACGCACAGGATCGGGGTCAGCCCGTGCTTGACCGCGGCCTTCACCTTGGCGTTGACGATCGGCTCGTCCTCGCCGTGGTACTGGCGGCGCTCGGAGTGGCCGATGGCGACGAAGGTGCAGTTGAGCTTGGCCAGCATCGGGGCGGAGATCTCGCCGGTGTAGGCGCCCGACTCGTGCGCCGAGAGGTCCTGCGCTCCGTACTTGATCCGCAGCTTGTCGCCGTCGACCAGCGTCTGGACGGAGCGCAGGTCGGTGAAGGGCGGCAGGACCGCGACCTCCACGGCTTCGTAGTCCTTGTCCGTCAGCGCGAAGGCGAGCTTCTGGACGTGGGCGATGGCCTCGAGGTGGTTGAGGTTCATCTTCCAGTTGCCCGCCATCAGCGGGATACGGGTTGCCATACCCCTCCTTCCTTGTTCGCTTCTCCGCCCGCGCGGCGCAGTGCGAGTTTCGTAGTTGTCTGCGGCCCGGCAGCCGCGCGTGCGACGCTCACGGCGTCAATCCTCCAGTGCGGCCAGGCCGGGAAGCGTCTTGCCCTCGAGGTATTCGAGGCTGGCGCCACCGCCGGTCGAGATGTGTCCGAACGCGTTCTCGTCGAAGCCCAGCTGACGGACCGCGGCAGCGCTGTCGCCGCCGCCGACGACCGTGAAGGCCGGGGAGTCGAGCAGCCCCTGCGCGACGGCCTTGGTGCCCTCGGCGAAGTCCGGGTGCTCGAAGACGCCCATCGGACCGTTCCAGAAGACGGTGGCCGCGTCGGCGAGCTTCGCGGCGTAGAGCTTACGGCTCTCCGGGCCGATGTCCAGGCCCTCCAGCTCCGCGGGGATGGCGTCCGCGGCCACGACCGTCGGGTTCGCCGGTGCCTTGGTCTTCAGATCGGGGAACTCCGCGGCCGCCAGTACGTCCACCGGCAGCACGAACTCCACGCCCAGCTCCTCGGCGCGCTCCAGATAGCCCTTGACCGCGGGCAGCTGGTCCTCCTGGAGCAGCGACTTGCCAACCTCGTAGCCCTTGGCCTTGAGGAAGGTGTAGGCCATGCCGCCGCCGATCAGCAGCCGGTCGGCCTTGCCCAGCAGGTGGTCGATGACGCCGAGCTTGTCGGAGACCTTGGCGCCGCCCAGGACCACGGCGTACGGCCGCTTGACGTCCTCGGTGAGCTTCTTGAGCACGCCGACCTCGGTGGCGATCAGATACCCCGCGGCGTGCGGCAGTCGCGCCGGGAGGTCGTACACGGAGGCGTGCTTGCGGTGCACGGCGCCGAAGCCGTCGCTCACATACGCGTCGGCGAGCGCGGCCAGCTCGTCGGCGAAGGCGCCCCGCTCGGCGTCGTCCTTGCTCGTCTCGCCGGCGTTGAAGCGGAGGTTCTCCAGCAGCGTGACCCCGCCGTCGGCGGTTCCGCCGACGGTGGCCTTCGCGCTGTCCCCCACGGTGTCGGTCGCGAACGCGACCTGGCTGCCGAGGAGTTCGCCGAGCCGCTGCGCGACGGGCGCGAGCGAGAACTGCGGCTCCGGGGCGCCCTTGGGGCGGCCCAGATGGGAGGCCACGACCACACGCGCGCCACTCTCGGCGAGCTTCTGGATCGTGGGGACGGCGGCCCGGATCCGGCCGTCGTCGGTGATGGTGTCCCCGTCGAGCGGGACGTTGAGGTCGGCACGGACGAAGACCCGCTTGCCGGACACGCCCTCACCGACGAGTTCGTCGATCGTCTTCATGGATGGCTCCTGGTTCGGTCCCGGGGCAGCGACCCGGGGATTACGCAGCAAACGCGGCACGGGACAGGGCTCGTGCGCGGCGCACGAGCCCTGTCGTTCACCTCGGTCCGCCCGGGTTCAGAGCTGAGAGCCGACGTAGGTGGTGAGGTCGACCAGCCGGTTGGAGTAGCCCCACTCGTTGTCGTACCAACCAATGATCTTGGCCTGGTTGCCGTCGACCATGGTGAGGGAGGCGTCGAAGGTGCAGGACGGCGGCTGGTTGACGATGTCCGAGGAGACGATCTGGTCCTCGGTGTACTCGACGATGCCCTGGAGCTGGCCCTCGGCGGCCTTCTTGAAGGCGGCGTTGACCTCGTCCTTGGTGGTCTCGCGCTTGAGCTCCAGCACCAGGTCGGTGACGGACCCGGTGGGGACCGGGACGCGCATGGCGATGCCGTCCAGCCGGCCCTTGAGCTGCGGGAGGACCAGCGCGGTGGCCTTCGCGGCACCGGTGGTGGTCGGGATGATGTTCTCGGCGGCGGCCCGGGCGCGGCGCAGGTCCTTGTGCGGGAAGTCCAGGATGCGCTGGTCGTTGGTGTAGGCGTGCACCGTGGTCATCAGACCGCGCTCGATGCCGAAGTTCTCGTCCATGATCTTCGCCATCGGCGCCACACAGTTGGTGGTGCAGGAGGCGTTGGAGAGCACGTGGTGGTTGGCGGCGTCGTACTTGTCCTCGTTGACGCCCATCACCACCGTGATGTCCTCTTCCTTGGCCGGAGCCGAGATGAGGACCTTCTTGGCACCGGCGGCGAGGTGCTTGGCCGCGTCCTCGCGCTTGGTGAAGATGCCGGTGGACTCGATGACGATGTCGGCGCCCAGCTCGCCCCAGGGGAGCTTCGCCGGGTCCTTCTCCGCCATCGTCTTGAACGTCTGCTTGCCGACCGTGATGGTGTCCTCGGTGTGGCCGACCTCCTGCTGGAGGCGGCCCAGCACGGTGTCGTACTTGAGCAGGTGCACCAGGGTGGCGTTGTCGGTCAGGTCGTTGACACCGACGATCTCGATGTCCGCACCCTGGTTCAGCAGCGCGCGGAAGTAGTTACGACCGATACGGCCAAAGCCGTTGATGCCTACGCGGATCGTCACGAACCGATCTCCTCGCTAGGTACGCCGGTACGGACACCGGCGAGGGCTGTTTGGGATGTCCCCGACCGAGTCCGACCCTACCTCTCCATCGGGGCGGGGCTCACATCGACCGGGCGGGCGGAACCGGGCGGCTCAGTCGAGCGCGGGGCGGCTCAACCGACCGTCTCCGCAGTCGGATCAGCCGACCATTCTCCCTCGGTCAACCGACCATTTCCTCGGTCAGATTGGACTCGGTTCCGGGGATGCCGAGGTCCTGTGCGCGCTTGTCGGCCATGGCCAGCAGCCGCCGGATCCGGCCCGCCACCGCGTCCTTGGTCAGCGGCGGATCGGCGAGTGCGCCCAGTTCCTCCAGCGAGGCCTGCTTGTGTTCCATCCGCAGCCGCCCGGCCGCTGCCAGGTGCTCCGGCACCTCGTCGCCGAGGATCTCCAGCGCGCGCTGCACCCGGGCGCCGGCGGCGACGGCGGCGCGGGCCGAGCGGCGCAGATTGGCGTCGTCGAAGTTGGCGAGCCGGTTGGCGGTGGCCCGCACCTCGCGGCGCATCCGCCGCTCCTCCCACGCCAGCACCGACTCATGGGCGCCGAGGCGGGTCAACAGCGCGCCGATGGCGTCACCGTCCCGGACGACGACCCGGTCCACTCCGCGCACCTCGCGGGCCTTGGCGGCGATCTGGAGTCTGCGCGCCGCGCCGACGAGAGCCAGCGCCGCCTCCGGGCCCGGGCAGGTGACCTCCAGCGAGGAGCTGCGCCCCGGCTCGGTCAGCGAACCGTGCGCCAGGAACGCGCCGCGCCAGGCGGCCTCCGCGTCACAGGTGGCCCCCGAGACCACCTGCGGGGGCAGCCCCCTGATGGGGCGGCCGCGGCCGTCGACGAGGCCGGTCTGCCGGGCCAGCTGGTCGCCGCCCGCGACCACCCGTACGACGTACCGGCTGTTGCGGCGCAGTCCGCTGGGGGCCATCACCACCAGGTCGGAGGAGTGCCCGAAGATCTCCAGGATGTCCTTGCGGAGCCGGCGCGCCGCAATGCCCGTGTCCAGCTCCGCCTCGATCACGATCCGCCCGCTCACCAGGTGCAGCCCACCCGCGAAGCGCAGGATCGACGAGACCTCTGACTTCCGGCAGCAGGTCCGGGTGACGGGGAGCCGGGAGATCTCGTCCTTCACCGCAGGCGTCATCGCCATGGGCCGATCCTTCCATGCATCCGAAAAATACGGTCGTACGCGGCGGCCAGCAGCTCCGGGTCGTGCCGGGCGACTCCTCCCCCGGAGTCCTCCTCCGGCCTTCGGCCGGGCGGTGTGCCCGGGGAGGTGCTCCCAGCTGCCGCTACGGGCGCCAGCTCGACCTTCCCGCCGAGCTGGTCGGCGGCCTCGCTCAGGGAGTCCTGGTCGGGCACGGCATCCTGGTCGGCCAGCACCACGTCGAAGGCGAGTTTAGGTGCGTGTCGGGCCAAAACCTCCAAATGACGCTGCGGGGAAAAACCGTCCGTTTCTCCCGGCTGCGGAGCAAGGTTGAGAGAAAGGACCTTTCGGGCCTTGGTCTCGGTCAGCGCCTCCAGCAGCTCCGGCACCAGCAGATGCGGGATGACGGAGGAGAACCAGGAGCCGGGGCCGAGCACCACCCAGTCGGCGTCCAGCACGGCGCGTACGGCCTCGGGCACGGCCGGTGGATCGTGCGGGACCAGATGTACTTCCTGCACCTCACCGCGGGTGAGGGCGACGGTGGCCTGGCCACGGACGGTGGACAGCTCGTCGGGGCGCTCGGGGTCGTGGCCGCGCACGCTGGCGCGCAGCTCCAGCGGTACGGCGGACATGGGCAGCACCCGGCCGTGCGCCCCCAGCAGCTTGCCGACCAGGTCGAGCGCCTGGACGTGGTCGCCCAGCTGTTCCCACAGGGCGACGATCAGCAGATTGCCGACCGCGTGTTCGTGCAGTTCGCCTCTGCTTTCGAAGCGGTGCTGGATGACCTGGGCCCAGGTGCGGCCCCATTCGTCGTCCCCGCACAGCGCAGCGAGCGCCTTGCGCAGGTCGCCGGGGGGCAGCACGCCCAGTTCGTCGCGGAGCCGGCCGCTGGAGCCGCCGTCGTCGGCGACGGTGACCACCGCTGTGAGGTCTCCGGTGATGCGGCGCAGCGCCGTCAGCGACGCCGACAGGCCCATACCGCCGCCGAGCGCCACCACCTTGGGCTGCTTGGAGGTGAGGCCGCGCAGGGTGGCGCGCCGCCCGACCAGATGCCGCAGACTGCTTGGTGCCATGGGCGTCACTCACGCCCCATGTCACGGTGCACGACCACCGTCTCCACGCCCCCGTCGGAGAGCCTGCGGGCCAGCTTCTCGGACATCGCGACGCTGCGGTGCTTGCCGCCCGTGCAGCCGACGGCGACGGTGACGTACCGCTTGCCCTCCCTGCGGTAGCCGGCGGCGATCAGCTGGAGCAACTCCGTGTAGCGGTCCAGGAACTCCTTGGCACCGGGCTGGTTGAAGACGTAATTGGAGACCTCCTCGCTGGTGCCCGTGTAGGGGCGCAGCTCGGGGACCCAGTGCGGGTTGGGCAGGAAGCGGCAGTCGACCACCAGATCGGCGTCCACGGGCAGTCCGTACTTGTAACCGAACGACATGACGGTGGCGCGCAGTTCGGGCTCTTCGTCGCCGGCGAACTGGGCGTCCAGCTTGGCGCGCAGCTCGTGCACGTTGAGGCTGGAGGTGTCGATCACCAGGTCGGCGTCGCCGCGCAGCTCGCGCAGCAGATCGCGCTCGGCGGCGATGCCGTCCACGATGCGCCCGTCGCCCTGGAGCGGGTGGGGGCGGCGTACGGATTCGAAGCGGCGCACCAGTGCCTCGTCGGACGCCTCCAGGAAGACGATCCGCCGGGCGACGTTGAAGGCCGTGAGGTCGGCGAGGGAGCCCTTGAGGTTGTCGAAAAAGTTACGGCCGCGTACGTCGACCACGACGGCGATCCTGGCCACATTGCCCTGCGACCTGGCGCCGAGCTCGACCATCGTCGGGATCAGCTCGGGCGGGAGGTTGTCGACCACGAACCAGCCCAGGTCCTCCAGACACTTGGCGGCGGTGCTGCGGCCGGCGCCCGACATCCCGGAGATCAGCACCAACTCCGGGATCGTCGCGCCCGCCTCCTCCGGCTGCGCCGGTTGGGGCGTACTCACCTTGGCTCCGTCTCCGCGCTGCTCACGTTCCGCGCTCATGCTGTCATCCCCCGACATGTCGATCTTCGTGCCACCGGTTCACTCTTCTTCGTTCTTCTTCACTCTTCTTCAACGATCTCACCGGTCGCCGTGTTCACCGCTGGGCCCGGGGGTGCCGCCTGGGAGAGCGCCGCGGCGACCGTCTCGGCGGTCTTCCTGCCCACGCCCGGGACCTGGGAGATCTCCTCGACGGAGGCCGCACGCAGCTTCTTGACCGAGCCGAAGTGCTTGAGCAGAGCTTTCTTCCGAGTCTCCCCCAGTCCCGGCACCGCATCCAGCGGGCTGCCGCGCAGCCGCTTGCCGCGCTTGCCCCGCTGATAGCGGATGGCGAAGCGGTGGGCCTCGTCGCGGACGCGCTGCAGCAGATAGAGGCCCTCACTGCTGCGCGGCAGCACCACCGGGTCGCTCTCGCCGGGCAGCCACACCTCCTCCAGCCGCTTGGCCAGGCCGCAGACCGCCACATCGTCGATGCCGAGCTCGTCCAGCGCGGCCTGCGCGGCCGCCACCTGCGGCTGTCCGCCGTCGACGACCACCAGCTGCGGGGGGTACGCGAACTTCTTGGGGCGGCCCTCCTCGTCCCGGGTGGCGCCCTGCGCGGGCTGCTCGGGCGCGGGCCCGGTGGCGGGGCGCGGCTGGGGGGTCCCGCCTTCAGGGCCTGACTCCAGCTCGCCGCCCAGCTCCTCCTCCGGCCACTCCCCGGTCTTCTGCTTCTCCACCAGGTAACGGCGGAAGCGGCGGCTGATGACCTCGTGCATGGACCGGACGTCGTCCTGCCCCGCGACGGACTTGATCTGGAAGCGGCGGTACTCGCTCTTGCGGGCCAGACCGTCCTCGAAGACGACCATGGAGGCCACAACATCGTCGCCCTGGAGGTGCGAGATGTCGAAGCACTCGATCCGCAGCGGCGCCGAGTCCAGGTCGAGCGCCTCGGCGATCTCCTCCAGGGCGCGGGAGCGGGTGGTCAGATCGGAGGCCCGCTTGGTCTTGTGCAGTACCAGGGCGTGCTCGGCGTTGCGGTTGACCGTCTCCATCAGGGCGCGCTTGTCGCCGCGTTGCGGGATGCGCAGGCTCACCTGGGCGCCCCTGCGCTCGGTCAGCCACTGCGTTATCGGCTCCACCGGTTCGGGCAGCGCCGGGACCAGCACCTCCTTGGGCACGCCGCCGCTGCCGCCGCCGGCGGAGGCGTCGCCCTGCTCGGCGCCGTAGAGCTGCTGGAGGGCGTGCTCGACCAGCTCGGCGGTGCCGACCTCCTCGACCTTGTCGGTGACCCAGCCGCGCTGGCCGCGCACCCGGCCGCCGCGTACATGGAAGATCTGGACGGCCGCCTCCAGCTCGTCCTCGGCCACCGCGATCAGGTCGGCGTCGGTGGCGTCGGTGAGCACCACCGCGTTCTTCTCCATCGCCCGCTTCAGCGCGTCGATGTCGTCCCGCAGCCGGGCGGCGCGTTCGTACTCCAGCTCCTCGGCCGCCTCCTGCATCTCGCGCTCCAGGCGGCGCAGATACGAGCCGGTGTGCCCGGCCATGAAGTCGCAGAACTCCTCGGCCAGTTCGCGGTGCTCCTCGGGGGTGACCCGGCCGACGCAGGGGGCCGAGCACTTGCCGATGTAGCCGAGCAGGCAGGGCCGGCCGATCTGCGCCGAGCGCTTGAAGACCCCCGCTGAGCAGGTGCGTACGGGGAAGACCCGCAGCAGCAGATCGACCGTCTCGCGGATGGCCCACGCCTGGCCGTACGGGCCGAAGTAGCGCACGCCCTTCTTCTTGGGGCCGCGCATCACCTGGACGCGGGGGAACTCCTCGTTCATCGTCACCGCGAGGGACGGGTAGCTCTTGTCGTCGCGGTATTTGACGTTGAACCGGGGGGCGAACTCCTGGATCCAGGTGTACTCGAGCTGGAGCGCCTCGACCTCGGTGCTCACGACGGTCCACTCGACGGAGGCGGCCGTGGTGACCATCGTGCGGGTGCGCGGGTGCAGCCCCGCGAGGTCCTGGAAGTAGTTGTTGAGCCGCTGGCGGAGGCTCTTCGCCTTGCCGACGTAGATCACCCTGCGGTGTTCGTCGCGGAAGCGGTAGACCCCGGGCGAGTCGGGGATCTCTCCCGGTTTGGGACGGTAGGTGGAGGGGTCTGCCATGTGACCCACCCTACTGGCGCACACCGACAGCGATCAGCGTACGGCCGACGCGGGAGGGCGTGTGGCCTCCGGGTCACGCCTCCCGGTACCCCTCCGCCGACTACCAGCCGCGTTCGCGCCACTCCGCCAGGTGCGGGCGCTCGGCACCCAGGGTGGTGTCCGCGCCGTGGCCCGGGTAGACCCAGGTCTCGTCGGGGAGTTGACCGAAAAGCTTGGTCTCGACGTCATCGATGAGACGGGCGAAGTTCTCCGCGCTGCCGAAGGTGTTGCCCACTCCGCCCGGGAAGAGGCAGTCACCGGTGAACAGATGGGGGTGGCCGCTCGGATCGTCGTAGACCAGGGCAATCGAGCCGGGGGTGTGCCCGGTCAGATGGCGGGCCGTCAGCTGCACCTCGCCGACGCGCAGCGTGTCCTCGTCGTCCAGCAGCACATCGGTGGGGACGGGGATGCCCTCGGCGTCGTACCGCCCGGCGTAGGTGCGTGCGCCGGTGGCGCTCACCACATCGGCGAGCGCCTGCCAGTGGTCGCCGTGCCGGTGGGTGGTGACGACAGCGGCGATGCCGTCGTCTCCGATGAGGCCGAGCAGGGTCTGCGCGTCGTTCGCGGCGTCGATCAGCAGCTGCTCGCCGGTGGCCCGGCAGCGCAGCAGATACGCGTTGTTGTCCATGGGGCCTACGGCGACCTTGGAGATCATCAAGTGCCGCAGCTCGTGCACATCCGCGGGGCCGCCGACCTGTACCGTTCCGCTGTATGGCATGCCGCCAGCCTATTGGGTGCCCTCGCCATTTCGCGTGCCCGGCACGGGGGGCTGCGCTTGCCCACCCTGCGCCCCTGGCGCAGACTGCCCAAGCGCAGAGGTAGGACACCTACAGCGCGGGCAGCGCAGGGAGGGGGCCCCGCGCGGACAGGCCACTGCCGTTTGTGCGGCCGGTGAGCCAGCCGACCAGGGCGACGGGGCTGCCGACCACGACGAGAGGGCCCTCCGCGCCGGCTTCGGCCGCGCCGGTGCGCCAGGTCCTGCCGTCCTCGGCGCGCAGCTCGATGGCGGCGGGGATGTCGGGGTGCTCGGAGAAGCGGCGGGCCATGTTGGCCAGCTCCCGGTCCACGAACGTGCCGGGCAGATCCTCCAGCGTGTATCCGATGCCGAGGTCCACGTGGTGCAGCTCGACCTCGATCCAGCGGCGGAACGGGACGGCGGAGGCGAGATCGGTCACACCGTTGCGGAGTGTGACGGTGCGCCCCCAGTCCTCGTCCCCTAGCGCCGCGAAGGCGCTCTCCAGGCGGGACGAACTGGCGCGGACGTCGTCGACGAGCTCGTCGAGGGAGCGGTGGGCGCCGCGCTCGATGTCGGCGTCGCGGGCCTCGGCACTGGCGTACATCGGCCTGCCCGCCAGTACGTTGACGAGGGCGTCGGCGTTGCGCGCGAGGTGGGTGAGCACATGGGCGCGGGTCCAGCCCGGCAGCTGGGAGGGCTCGGCCACCTCATGGGCCTCCAGCTTGACGGTGTTGCTGAGCAGGTGACCGGTCGCGGTCCGTACGAGTTCGGCGTCGTGCGCAGGCGTGGTCATGATCCAAAGCTACTGGCGTCCCTCGTTCGTGGGGAAGATGGCAAGGCCCGCCGCAATTCGAATGAACGTGCTATAGGGTCGAGCCCGGCTCCCGAACCGGAAGCGAACGACACTCCGGACGGCGCCGTCCTACTCTTGGTCGGGGATTCCCGCTCCGCCGCGGGCTCCCGCTTCTCACACGAAAGGTGCCAACAGGCGTGGCCGACCGTCTTCTCGTCCGTGGCGCTCGCGAGCACAATCTCCGGAACGTCTCGATAGACCTCCCTCGCGACTCGCTCATCGTCTTCACCGGGCTCTCGGGCTCCGGGAAGTCCTCGCTCGCCTTCGACACGATCTTCGCCGAGGGCCAGCGGCGCTACGTGGAGTCGCTGTCCGCCTACGCCCGGCAGTTCCTCGGGCAGATGGACAAGCCCGATGTCGACTTCATCGAGGGCCTCTCCCCCGCGGTCTCCATCGACCAGAAGTCGACCTCGCGCAACCCGCGCTCGACGGTCGGCACCATCACCGAGGTCTACGACTATCTGCGGCTGCTCTACGCCCGCATCGGCAAGCCGCACTGCCCGTCCTGCGGCCTTCCGATCACCCGCCAGTCGCCGCAGGCCATCGTGGACAAGGTGCTCGGCCTGGAGGAGGGCAGCCGCTTCCAGGTGCTCTCGCCGCTGGTGCGCCAGCGCAAGGGCGAGTTCGTGGACCTCTTCAACGAGCTCCAGACCAAGGGCTACAGCCGCGCCCGGGTCGACGGGCAGACCGTCCAGCTGTCCGAGCCGCCGCAGCTGAAGAAGCAGGAGAAGCACACGATCGAGGTGGTCGTCGACCGCCTGACCGTCAAGAGCAGCGCCAAGCGGCGGCTCACCGACTCGGTGGAGACCGCGCTCGGCCTCTCCGGTGGCATGGTCATCCTCGACTTCGTCGACCTGGAGCCGGACGACCCGCAGCGTGAGCGGATGTACTCCGAGCATCTGTACTGCCCCTACGACGACCTCTCGTTCGAGGAGCTGGAGCCGCGCTCCTTCTCCTTCAACTCGCCCTTCGGCGCCTGCCAGGTGTGCACCGGCATCGGTACCCAGATGGAGGTCGACCCGGAGCTGATCGTCCCCGACGAGGACAAGTCGCTGGACGAG
Organism: Streptomyces sp. CA-250714; assembly: GCF_050936705.1. NCBI lineage: Bacteria > Bacillati > Actinomycetota > Actinomycetes > Kitasatosporales > Streptomycetaceae > Streptomyces > Streptomyces sp. CA-250714. The sequence goes on from NZ_JBNJMI010000002.1 coordinate 1,589,905, forward strand.
GGCGCGCTGCACCCCTGGTCGCACGGGCACACCAAGGAGTACTTCGGCCGGCTCATCGGCGCACTGGCCGACGCGCTCGGCTTCCGTACGGACATCCCGTGGGCGGGGCTGCCCGCGCGCGCCAAGAAGGCACTGCTGTACGGCCACAAGACCCAGGTCGAGGTCCGCTACCGCAACCGGTACGGCCGCGAGCGCGCGTACACCACCGCGTTCGAGGGTGTCGTCCCGTTCGTCAAGCGGCGGCACTCGGAGGCGGAGACCGACAGCAGCCGGGAGCGCTTCGAGGGCTATATGCGCGAGGTGAACTGCCCGGCCTGCGAGGGCACCCGCCTCAAGCCGCTCATTCTGTCGGTGACGGTGCAGGACAAGTCCATCGCGGAGGTCTCCGCGATGTCGATCACCGAGTGCGCCGAGTTCCTCCGCGATCTGACGCTGAGCGGGCGCGACAAGCAGATCGCCCAGCGGGTGCTCAAGGAGGTCAACGAACGGCTGCGCTTCCTGGTCGACGTGGGCCTGGACTATCTGACGCTCAACCGTGCCGCCGGCACCCTCTCCGGCGGCGAGGCCCAGCGCATCCGGCTGGCCACCCAGATCGGCTCCGGGCTGGTCGGCGTGTTGTACGTACTGGACGAGCCGTCCATCGGCCTGCACCAGCGCGACAACCACCGGCTGATCGAGACCCTGGTGCGACTGCGCGACCTCGGCAACACGCTCATCGTCGTCGAGCACGACGAGGACACCATCAAGGCGTCCGACTGGGTGGTGGACATCGGCCCCGGCGCGGGCGAGCACGGCGGCAAGGTCGTGCACAGCGGTCCGTTGAAGGAGCTGCTGGCCAACGAGGACTCCATCACCGGCGACTATCTGTCCGGCAAGCGCGAGATCCCCATCCCGCAGATGCGCCGCCCCGTCGACCCGTCGCGGCAGTTGACCGTACGCGGCGCGCGGGAGAACAACCTCCGCGACATCGACGTCTCCTTCCCACTGGGCGTTCTGACGGCCGTCACGGGTGTCTCCGGATCCGGCAAGTCGACGCTGGTCAACGACATCCTCTATACGCACCTGGCCCGCGAGTTGCAGGGCGCCAAGACGGTGCCCGGCAGACACACCCGCGTCGAGGGTGACGACCTGGTCGACAAGGTGGTGCACGTCGACCAGTCGCCCATCGGCCGTACGCCGCGCTCCAACCCGGCCACGTACACCGGTGTCTTCGACCATGTGCGCAAGCTGTTCGCCGAGACGACGGAGGCGAAGGTCCGCGGCTATCAGCAGGGCCGCTTCTCCTTCAACGTCAAGGGCGGCCGCTGCGAGAACTGCGCGGGCGACGGCACGATCAAGATCGAGATGAACTTCCTGCCGGACGTGTACGTCCCCTGCGAGGTCTGCCACGGTGCGCGCTACAACCGGGAGACCCTGGAGGTGCACTACAAGGGCAAGAACATCGCCGAGGTCCTGGACATGCCGATCGAGCAGGCCCTGGACTTCTTCGAGGCGGTGCCCGGCATCGCCCGCCATCTGCGGACGCTCAACGACGTCGGGCTGGGATATGTGCGGCTCGGGCAGTCCGCGCCGACTCTTTCGGGTGGTGAGGCGCAGCGGGTGAAGCTCGCCAGCGAGCTTCAGAAGCGGTCGACGGGGCGCACGGTCTATGTGCTGGACGAGCCCACGACCGGCCTCCACTTCGAGGACATCAGAAAGCTGATCGGTGTTCTGGAGGGCCTGGTCGACAAGGGCAACTCGGTGATGGTCATCGAGCACAACCTCGATGTCATCAAGACGGCCGACTGGGTCGTGGACCTCGGGCCCGAGGGCGGCAACGGCGGCGGCCTGGTGGTCGCCGAGGGCACTCCGGAGCAGGTGGCGGCGGTGCCCGCCAGCCACACCGGGAAGTTCCTGCGCGACGTGCTGGGCGACCGCGTCAGCGACGCGGCGGCCCCCGTGAAGCCCGCCGCGAAGAAGGCTCCCGCCAAGCGGACGGCTGCCAAGAGCGCCGCTGCGCCGCGAGGTACCGCCGCCAGGAAGTCGGCAGCCCGCAAGCGCTGATCGGGTGCGCCGAGTGGGTGCACCGGGCAGTGTTACGGACGTAGAGTGCGGCGCGTGACGACGAGCGAGGAATCGACGGCCACGCGCCGCACCGTGCTGTGCCGCGCCGCACTGGCCGCGCTGGGACTGACCGCCGCCGCGTGCGGCGGAGGTGGTGCGTCGGACGAGGGTTCGTCGGCACCGACCACCGACAAGCCTGTCGAGCTGGGCGACGCGGAAGCCGTACCGGTGGGCGGGGCGAAGCTGTACGCCGATAAGAAGATGCTGGTCGCGCAGCCGAAGAAGGGTGACTTCAAGGCGTTCAGCGCCGTGTGCACCCACCAGGGGGCCCTGCTCGACCAGGTCGAGGGCGAGGTCGCGGTGTGCCCGCGGCACGGGAGCCGTTTCCAGGCGGACACCGGCGAAGTGGCAAAGGGCCCCGCCACCAAGGCGCTGCCTTCGGTACCGGTGAAGGTACAGAAGGGCAAGCTCATCGCGGGCTAAGGCATTCCGAGCACAGCGCAGTTCCCCGCGCCCCGTCAGGGGCGCGGGGAACTGCTCCCCCAGCCTCCGGCCGGGAGGTACCCCCAAAGCCACAACCCACCGGCAGCCCGCGAGCGTCCGGCAGGGGCACCCTCTGACCGGAACAACGCAGAGGGCCGACCAAGAGCCGCCGGACACCATGACCTGCGGCCAACCGGAGGAAGATACGCAGCGTTTCCCCCGACTTCGCTCCGCCCCTCTGGTGTAGACCGGTCCCCCTTGGGACCCTGTGCGGCACTGTGCGCAAAAAGTGCCGAGAACACTGGTCTTTGTGGGGGACGTTGTGAGACAGGTCCACGCTCGCGCAAGACTCACCAGATCGCTGCTGCCGGCAGCTGCCGTCTCCGCGCTGCTGACCGGCCTGCTGCCGGCCGGCACGGTCCTGGCGGCGGCCGACGAACCCACCACCCGGCCGACGGCAACAGCCCCGGCCGTCAGCGAGCCGGAGCCGAAAGCCATCGCCGACGGCGACGGCATGGAGCTCTCCCGCACCACCCGCCCCATCGCCCCCGGCGCCGAACTCACCTCCTTCGACCGGCTCGAGTCCGACAAGTGGCTGCGTGCCGACGCCCTCACCTTCAAGCTCGGCAACAGCCCCGCCGGCGCCACGGCCGACTACCTCTCCTCCGGCAAGGTCACCGAGCGCCGTACGGTCAGTGAGCTGGCCAAGGCGCACGACCCCGGCAAGGGGCGCCGCACCGTCGCGGCGTTCAACGCCGACTTCTTCGACATCAACGAGACGGGCGCCCCGCTCGGCCCCGGCGTACGCGACGGCAAACCCACCCACTCCCCCGCTCCCGGCGTCTCCGAGGCAGTCGGCGTCGGCCCTCAGGCAGCGGGCCGGATTCTGGACCTGTACTTCGAGGGCACCGTCACCCTTCCGGAGGGCACCGCGCCGCTCGACGGCCGGGACGCGGCGAACGTACCGCAGGACGGCATCGGGCTGTACGACGCGAACTGGGGCACGGCGGACCGGGCGCTGACGGTCGATCAGGAACCGGACGTGACGGAGGTGACCGTCGAGGACGGCAAGGTCACCTCCGTCGCCGAGAAGCCCGGCAAGGGTGACATCCCCGAAGGAGCAGGCGTCCTCATCGGCCGGGGCAAGGGCGCCGAGCGGCTGGCGGAGCTGGACACGGGTGACCCGGTCAGCTGGGACTACCGGGTGCGGACCGACGACGGCTCGCCCGTGCCACGTACGGCGGTCGGCGGTCGGGGCGTGCTGGTCGAGGACGGGAAGCCGCAGAACTGGGAGGGCAGGCCGAACAACACCGCGGCGCCGCGTACCGCGGTCGGGTTCTCCCAGGACGGCGGCACGATGCACGTACTGACGGTGGACGGCCGGCAGGCCGCCTCGGGCGGGGTGACGCTGACCGAACTCGGGCTGATGATGAAGGACCTGGGCGCCCACAACGCCCTCAACCTGGACGGCGGCGGCTCCTCCACCCTGCTCACCCGCGAGCCGGGCAGCGCCCGACTCCAGGTGGAGAACTCGCCCTCCGACGGCGAGGAGCGGGAGGTCCCCGACGGGCTGGCGCTCACGGCACCCGAGGGATCGGGGCGGCTGTCCGGCTACTGGGTGGAGACGGCCATCGACCCGGGCAAGGCCGCCACGGCGGACAGCATGCCGGGCGGGCACCCCGACCGGGTGTTCCCCGGCCTGACCCGGAAGCTGACCGCCGCCGCGTACGACGAGACATACGGACCCGCCGACGGCGCGCCGCGCCCCGGGTGGCGTACCGCGCGGCCGGATGTGGGCCGGGTCGACGCGCAGGGCGTCTTCCGAGCACGCCGGGCCGGCAGCACCGACGTCACCGCACGCGCCGGTACGGCGAAGGGGTCGACGAAGCTTCGGGTCCTCGGTGAGCTGGACCGTATCCGGCCGACCACGGACCGGGTGGGGCTGGCGAACGGTGCCGCGAGCGGGACATTCCGACTGGTCGGTTACGACGCGGACGGCAACAGCGCGCCCGTCGAACCGACCGATGCGCATCTGTCGTACGACCGCTCGCTCTTCTCCGTCGTTCCGGACGAGGACGGCGCCGCCGGTGCGTTCACCGTCAAGACCCGCTCCGGCCAGGACTCCGCCTCGGGCACGGTGACCGTCACGGTGCGGGGACACACGACGCGGCTGGCCGTCACGGTCGGGTTGCGGGAGCAGAAGGTGGCCGATTTCGACGACGCGTCCGCGTGGACGTTCAGCGCTGCCCGCGCCGGCGGTGCGGTGGCGGCCGAGCCGGACGGCAAGGAGGGCGGCGGGCTCAAGCTCAGCTACGACTTCACCCAGTCGACGGCCACCCGTGCCGCCTACGCCAACCCGCCCGCCGAACGGGAGATTTCCGGCCAGCCGCGCAGCTTCACCATATGGCTGAAGGGTGACGGTTCAGGTGCCTGGCCCTCGCTCCACCTCAAGGACGCGGCAGGCACCGACCAGATACTGCGCGGCCCGCTCGTGGAGTGGAAAGGCTGGCAGCAGGTCACCTTCGAGGTTCCCGAGGGGGTGTCCTACCCGCTGAAGCTGCGCCGCTTCTACCTCGCCGAGACCCGGCCCAACGCCCAGTACAAGGGCGAGGTGGTGCTGGACGAACTGATCGCGCGGACGCCGCCGGATGTGGACCTTCCGGCCACCGGGCGGCCGCACGACCCGCTGATCTCCACCGCTGCCGACACGGCCGGCCGCGACTGGCGGTTCGCGGTGCTGTCGGACGCGCAGTTCGTGGCGCGGAACCCGGACAGCGAGGCCGTACGGCAGGCGCGCCGGAGCCTGCGCGAGATCCGCGCCGCACAGCCCGACTTCGTGCTCGTCAACGGCGATCTGGTGGACGAGGGCGCTCCGGACGATCTGGCGTTCGCCCGGAAGATACTGGAGGAGGAGCTGGGTGACGCGGTCGACTGGTACTACGTGCCGGGCAACCACGAGGTGATGGGCGGCTCGATCGCCAACTTCGTCAAGGAGTTCGGGCCGGCGCAGCGCACCTTCGACCATCGTGGGACGCGGTTCATCACGCTGGACACCTCGTCGCTGACCGTACGCGGTGGTGGCTACGCGCAGTTCCAGGAGCTGCGGCGGCAGTTGGACGACGCGGCACGGGACCGGCGCGTCGGCTCGGTCGCCGTCATCCAGCACGTACCGCCACGTGACCCGACGCCTCAGCGGGGCAGCCAGCTCACAGACCGGATGGAGGCCGATCTGCTGGAGCGGTGGCTGGCCGATTTCCGCTCCCGCTCCGGCAAGGGCGCGGCGCTGGTGGCGGGGCATGTCGGTGCCTTCGACGCCTCCCGGGTGGACGGGGTGCCGTATCTGGTGAACGGGAACTCGGCCAAGGCGCCCGCCGCTCCCCCGGACGAGGGCGGCTTCACCGGCTGGTCGCTGGTGGGCATCGACCAGGGGCGGCCGCCGCGGGACGGTGACTGGCTCTCGGTGCAGACCCGCGCCCATGTCGACGCGCTGCTGCTGGACGCCCCTGAGCGGCTCACGGTGGGCGGCAAGGCCACGGCGTCGGCGACGGTGGAGCAGGGCACCGGTCCGACCGCACGCCGGGTGCCGGTCGGCTGGCCGGTGAGCGCGGACTGGCCGGGCTCGCCAGGACTGTGTGTGAAGGGCACGGTGCCTCGGGGCCGCTGTGTGGCCTCGTTCGATCCGGCCGACGGCACCCTCACCGGGCGCAGTCCTGGCACGGTCACTCTTTCGGTGATCGTCAACGGAGAACGTGCCGAGCAGCGGGTGACCGTCAGCAGATAACTCACTGCTCGGCGGACAGCCTGCCGGAAAGACCCCGGCCCCGCCCCCTACCGGAAGGAGTGGTGGGGCGGGGCCGGGAGAACGGTGCTCGGCAGGCGGCCGGGGGCCGCCGGGTCTCAGGAGTCGGCGTGCGCCCGCTCTTCGCGGTCGGCCTCGGCGGCAGCCTGCGACTGCTTCCGGGAGGCCATCAGCGAGGTGATCGTCGTGACGATCAGCACGGCGCAGATGACGCCCAGCGAGACCGGAATGCTGATCTCCGGCACATGTACCCCGGTCTCATGCAGCGCGTGCAGCACCAGCTTGACGCCGATGAAGCCGAGGATGACCGAGAGCCCGTAGGACAGGTGGACCAGCTTCTGCAACAGCCCGCCGATCAGGAAGTACAGCTGCCGGAGCCCCATCAGGGCGAAGGCGTTGGCGGTGAAGACGATGTACGGGTCCTGGGTGAGACCGAAGATCGCGGGGATGGAGTCCAGCGCGAACAGCACATCGGTGGTGCCGATCGCGAGCATCACGATCAGCATCGGCGTCATCAGCCGCTTGCCGTTCTCGACGATGAACAGCTTGGTGCCGTGGTACTTGTCCGTCGAGGGGAAGCGCCGCTCGACCGCCTTGAGCAGCCGGTTCTCCTCGAACTCCTCTTCCTCCTCGCCCGAGCGGGCCTCCTGGATGAGCTTCCAGGCGGTCCAGATGAGGAAGGCACCGAAGATGAAGAAGACCCACGAGAAGGTCGAGATGATCGCGGCACCCGCCGCGATGAAGATGCCGCGCAGCACCAGTGCGATCAGCACACCCACCATCAGCACCCGCTGCTGATAGATGGACGGCACCGCGAACTTCGCCATGATCAGGACGAAGACGAAGAGGTTGTCGACGCTGAGGGACTTCTCGGTGATGAAGCCCGCGAAGAACTCACCCGACGCCTGACCACCCCCGAACAGGAAGAGGCCGAGCCCGAAGAGCACGGCGAGGACGATCCAGACGGTCGTCCAGATGCCCGCTTCCTTGAGCGAGACGTCATGCGGCTTGCGGCCGCCGATGAAGAAGTCAACCGCGATGAGGGCGCACAGACCGACGATGGTCAGCGCCCAGGCGGTCATGGATATTTCCATGAACTATTCCTCCGGCTTGCATTCGAGCATGGGCCGGAGGTCTCTTCCACCCGAGCGCGCCGCCCACAGCGGACCGGGCCGGTGCCCCGGGACCGTCCTGTCCGGTCCGTACTGACGGGGTCACCGCATGGCTGGGAATACTCCCCTCCGTTGATGAGAGAGTAAAGTAATCCCATGAAAAGGTAAAGTCCTGGGCCTGGGAGGGGTCGATTCAGGCCCGCTCAGCCCCGCCCTCTCAGCCTCCGGAAGAGTGCCGCGCGGCCACGACGCGCCGCAGCACCTGTGGCACGACCTGGCTGTTGCTGGGCGCCAGCGGCGGCTCGTATGTCCAGGCGTGGCCCACCCACGGATCGGCCAGATGGTCGTCCGGCACCGGTGTCAGCCGCAGCAGCGAGCGCCACAGCGGGTCGAGAACCGGGCCGTAGCCGCGCGCCTCGTCCCGGTCGGCGACCACCAGCAGACTGACCCCGACCGAGGGACCCTCGTCCGCGAGATAGCGCAGCTGGTTTACGGCGCGGTCGTCGAAGCCGTGCGGGAAGTCGTGCACGACCAGCAGTTGGTCGGCCAGGTCCAGGTCGGGCGGCAGCGCGTCGGTGGCCCGGCTGCGTACCGCCATTTGAACGAGGTCGACGCGCTGCGTCAGCCGCTCCAGGGTGCGGGCCACCCCGGACGCGCCCGCCGCGGGCGGATCCCGCAGCACGCCGGACTCCACCAGCGGCAGCAGTGAGGTGGCGGCCGAGCCCGCCGGGTCGATGACGTGCAGCGTCATCTCGTCGGCGGGGTGTACGGCGACGATACGGGCGGCCAGCGCCGTGGCGGTCAGCTGCGCGAGGCGGCGCAGCTCGTCCGAATCCGCCAGGCCCGCCTCGGCACCCCGCAGCCGGCCGCTGTCGATCCACAGGCCCCGCTCCAGCGGCAGCCGCACCAGCATGGGTATACGCAACTCGGCGCGCTCCGGGACGCTCAGATCGCCCACCCGGAGGGCCATGGGGCGCTCGGCGGGCGGCTCGTACGCCTGCCATACGGGGTTGTCCCAGCGGGCGAGCGCGGGCGGCAGCGCCGGCTCGACCACCTCGGACTCGGCCTCCAGCTGGGCCACGTCCCGTTCCAGCACCGCGCGGGCCTGCTCCACCAGCGCGCTGTGCTTGGCCCGGGCCTCGGCGCGGGCCGCGTCCGCGGCGGGGCCGATGCGGGCCCGGGGATCGTCGAGCACGCCCTCCAGTTCGCGTTCCATACGGGAGTCGGCGAAGTCGACGGCCGAGCGGTACGCCGCGACGCTGCGGGCCAAGTCCTCGAACATGCCCCACACCTGGTTGTAGAGCCGCTCCTCCATCGACCAGCCGGGGGCGTCCCCGGCGACGGGCTGGGAGCCGTCCCCGCCCTGGCCCTGCGGCCCGGCACCGGGCTGGGCCGCGCCGGCCTGCGAGGGCACGGTCGGCTGGGCGGGACCGGCCGCGGGCTGCGGAGTGGCCGTCGCGCGGCGCGGGTGGCGGTAGTTGATCGGGCCGCCGCCCGAGGCAGCGCCGCCCTGGGCCGGCTGCTGGGCCTCGGCGGCGGGCTGGGCGGAAGCCGCGGTGGGCTGTCCCGCTTCCGTGCGGGAGCCCGCGGCGTGCCGGGTCGGCCGGTCGGGCGCGGGCGCCACCGAGCGGGCCATTCCGGCGGCCACCGCCTCGTTGATGGTCTCGGCGAGTGCGCGTGCCTCGGCGAGGCCCTGGTCGGCGAGCATCGCGGCGAGCCCGTCGGCGTACCCCTGCCCGACGGCCCGCACCTTCCAGGTGTCCTGGCGCTGATACAGCTCCAGGGCGACCACGGCGGACTCGGCGCTCAGCCCCGTCACCGTGTAGCTGACGAGCTGCTCGCCGTCCGGGCCGGTGACGGCGAGGAACGGCGCGGCGAGCCCGGCGAAGTCGGCCGGGGCGCCCGGCACAGTCGGCAGGGCCAGCAGGATGTTCACCCGGTGGACGTCCTGCGGCAGAGCGCCCGGGTCGACCGCGAGGTGGTGGACGGCGGCCGCCTGGCGGGAGACCTCCACCCCGGGCAGCTGCGGAGCGGCGGGGTGGGCGATCCACCCCGCGTCCCGCATCCGCCCCTGCTCGTCGTTGAGCGTCGCCCCGGCGACGATCGGGGTGCCCGCCGTCACCCGGATCTCCACCCGGGTCCCGGGCAGCGGGTGGTTCTGCCCCCGGACCAGCTCGGCCGTCATCGTCGTGCCTCTCCCCTGTGGCTCGTCACATGGCTCATCGCGCCTACGGCGGATCCCGGCGCCTGTCGCGGTGCCGGAAGCGCCGGGTCGGCCCAGCTTCGGCAGGAGGTGGCTCGCCACCGGCTGCGGCCTGTCGCACCTGCGACAGCTGTGGCCTGCTGCAGCTGTCGCCTGTTACAGCTGTGGCCTGTTACAGCTTCGGCAGGATCGTCGGCATCAGGTCCTGGAAGGTGCGGCCGTTGGCGGGCTCGCCGATGGCGGTCATCTGCCAGCCGCTGCCCTGCCGGTGGACCTTGGCCATGATCTGCGCGGTGTACTGGCCGCCACCGGTGAGGGTGTAGCGGGCCATCTCCTGGCCGTTGGTCTCGTCGACGAGGCGGCAGAAGGCGTTCTCGACCTCGGCGAAGGTCTGCCCGGTGAACGAGTTGACCGTGAAGACGATCTGGTCGATGTGGACCGGGACGCGCTGGAGATCCACCATGATCGCCTCGTCGTCGCCGCCCTGGCCCACGCCGCCCACCAGGTTGTCACCGGTGTGCTTGACCGAGCCGTCGTCGCTCACGAGGTGGCGGAAGAAGACCACGTCGACGGGCTGCTTGTCGGCGAAGAGCACCGCCGACGCGTCGAGGTCGATCTCCTTGGAGCGCTTACCGAACAGGCCCCGGCGCTGTGCGGCCTGCCAGCCCAGACCCATGCGCACCGCCGTGAGCGTGGCCCCGTCGCTCTTCTGAAGGCTGATCCCCTGGCCCTTGGACAAGTTGACCGACACGTACGTCCCCTCTCTCGAACCGCGGCCGCCACCGGCCGACGGCCACCAGGCACAGCACCCTACGCAAGGGGACCGACAGCCCGGACGGCCGCCCAGGACTTGTGTCGGTCTTGCAACACTCCGCGCGGTACCGCTGTCGCAGCGCACCCCGCGGAGTATGGCGGCGCCGTGCTACTTGAGCCCCGCCTCCTTCATCTGGCGCAGCTCCTTCTTCAGTTCGCCCACCTCGTCGCGCAGCCGGGCGGCCACCTCGAACTGGAGCTCGGCGGCGGCGGCGCGCATCCGCTCGGTCAGATCCTCGATGGTCTGGGCGAGTTCGGCGGCGGGCCGGTCGGTCAGCTCCTCGGCGCCCTTGGCGGCCCGCTTCTTGGCGGGGGTGGGTGCCTTGCCCTTGGCTGCCTTACCGGTCTCGTCCCGCTTGCGGTAGCCCGTGTCCAGCAGCGCCTCGGTGTCGATCTCCTCGCGGGCGATGTCCGCGACGATGTCGCCGATCTTCTTGCGCAGCGGCTCGGGGTCGATGCCGTGTTCCGCGTTGTAGGCAATCTGCTTCTCGCGGCGCCGGTTGGTCTCCTCGATCGCGCGCTGCATACCGGGGGTGACCTGGTCCGCGTACATGTGCACCTGGCCGGAGACGTTACGGGCCGCGCGGCCGATCGTCTGGATCAGCGAGGTGCCGGAGCGCAGGAAGCCCTCCTTGTCGGCGTCCAGGATGGCCACCAGTGAGACCTCGGGCAGGTCGAGGCCCTCGCGCAGCAGGTTGATGCCCACCAGCACGTCGTATTCGCCGGAGCGAAGTTCGCGCAGCAGTTCGATGCGGCGCAGGGTGTCCACGTCGCTGTGCAGATAGCGGACCTGGATGCCCAGTTCGAGGAAGTAGTCCGTCAGATCCTCGGCCATCTTCTTGGTGAGGGTGGTGACCAGCACCCGCTCGTTGCGCTCCTCGCGCAGCCGGATCTCGTGCACCAGGTCGTCGATCTGGCCGTCGGTCGGCTTGACGACCACCTCCGGGTCGACCAGCCCGGTGGGGCGGATGACCTGCTCCACATAGCCGTCGGAGCGGGCCAGCTCGTAGGGGCCGGGCGTCGCCGACAGATAGACGGTCTGGTCGGTGCGCTCCAGGAACTCCTCCCACTTCAGCGGGCGGTTGTCGAGTGCGGACGGCAGCCGGAAGCCGTGGTCGATCAGGGTGCGCTTGCGCGCCGCGTCGCCCTCGTACATGGCACCGATCTGCGGGACCGTCTGGTGGGACTCGTCGATGACCAGCAGGAAGTCTTCGGGGAAGTAGTCCAGCAAGGTGTGCGGCGCGGAGCCGGGGTCACGGCCGTCGATGTGCCGGGAGTAGTTCTCGATGCCGGAGCAGGTGCCGATCTGGCGCATCATCTCGATGTCGTACGTCGTCCGCATCCGCAGCCGCTGGGCCTCCAGGAGCTTGCCCTGCTTCTCCATGGTGGCCAGCGTCTCGGTCAGCTCGGCCTCGATGGCGCCGATGGCGCGCTCCATCCGCTCCGGACCCGCCACATAGTGCGAGGCGGGGAAGACGTACAGCTCCTGGTCGTCCGAGATCACCTCGCCGGTGAGCGGGTGGAGGGTGGAGAGGGCCTCGATCTCGTCACCGAACATCTCGATGCGGACGGCCAGCTCCTCGTAGACCGGGAAGATCTCGATGGTGTCGCCGCGGACCCGGAAGGTGCCGCGGGTGAACGACATGTCGTTGCGCGTGTACTGGACGTCCACGAAGCGGCGCAGCAGCTCGTCCCTGTCGATCTCCTCGCCGACCTTCAGCGGCACCATGCGGTCCACGTACTCCTGCGGGGTGCCCAGGCCGTAGATGCAGGAGACGGAGGCGACGACGATCACGTCACGCCGGGTGAGCAGCGAATTCGTCGCACTGTGGCGCAGACGTTCGACCTCCTCGTTGATCGAGGAGTCCTTCTCGATGTAGGTGTCCGTCTGCGGGACGTACGCCTCCGGCTGGTAGTAGTCGTAGTACGAGACGAAGTACTCGACCGCGTTGTTCGGCAGCAGCTCGCGGAACTCGTTGGCGAGCTGCGCTGCCAGGGTCTTGTTCGGCGCCATCACCAGCGTCGGGCGCTGGAGCTTCTCGATCATCCACGCCGTGGTGGCCGACTTACCGGTGCCGGTGGCGCCCAGCAGCACGACATCCTTCTCACCTGCGGTGACTCGCTGTGCGAGCTCCGCGATGGCGGTCGGCTGGTCGCCGCTGGGCTGGTAGGGGCTGACGACCTCGAAGGGCGCCACCTTGCGTTGGATCTCGGTGTTGGGCCGCATGTTCACCACGGTACGACTCACCTCTGACAGCGGGCTCCGGAGCGCAAACTACCCCCCACTGGCAGATTGCTGCCAATTTGTTCCGTCGCAGGTCAGCGGCTCGACTACAACTCGTTCAGCTCTACGCCACTTTGTCCCCGCTTGTTTGTATTGCGCATCGGGAACTGTTTTGTCAGTCCGTGCAGCACAAGCGAGGAGTCCCGCATGTCGATACGCCCGCTGACCGCTACCGCCGCAGGTGCACTGCTGGGTATGAGCGCGCTCTTCCTCACCGCCACGCCGACCGCCGCGGCCTCGGAACGGTCGGCCAGACAGACGCCGGAGCCCGTCGTCGACCCCGCCGACCCCGAACCCGCCGACCCCGACTCCAGCTACGCTGCCGAACCCACCGGCACCGAGACACCTGCGCGCAAGCCTGGCGTCCGGAAGCCACAACGGGCACCCCTCCCGGTTGCGCACAGGGGAGCATCCGGTTACGCACCGGAGAACACGCTCGCCGCCGTCGACAAGGCGCACGAGCTCGGCATCGACTGGGTCGAGAACGATGTGCAGCGCACCAAGGACGGCAAGCTCATCGTGATCCACGACACCACGCTCTCCCGCACCACGGATGTCGAGAAGCGCTTCCCCGACCGCAGCCCGTGGAAGGTCTCCGACTTCACGCTCAAGGAGATCAAGACGCTGGACGCCGGCAGCTGGTTCGGCAGCAACTTCAAGGGCGAGAAGATCCCCACGCTGAACGAGTTCCTGGACCGGCTCTCCCAGAACGGGCAGGAGCTCCTGCTGGAGCTGAAGTCGCCCGACATCTATCCGGGCATCGAACGCGAGACCCTCGCCGCGCTGCGGAACAGGGGCTGGCTGGGCCTCAACACCCGGAGCAAGCTCATCATCCAGAGCTTCGACAAGGCGTCGGTCCAGCGGGTGCACCAGCAGCAGCCCGAGGTGAAGACGGGCTTCCTGGGCACCCCCAAGGTGAGCTCCCTGAAGGAGTACGCCAAGTTCACCGACCAGATCAACCCCACCTACACGGACGCCACCAAGGACTATGTGAACGCCGTTCACGCGCTCAAGGGCCCGCACAGCAAGACGCTGGAGGTCTTCACATGGACGGTGAACGACGCGGACACCGCCCGTAAGGTCGCCGACGCGGGGGTGGACGGCATCATCTCCAACAAGCCGGATGTGATCAGCGACGCCGTGCGGCAGCGGTCGCCCATCGGCTGAGCACCGCCTGCGGAGGGCCGGGGCACGTGAGCCGGGCGCCGGGGCGCCGGTCGGCTGCCGCCGTGGGGCTGTCAGAGGGGGCCTCTAGTGTGCGGCTATGACTGACAACCCGGTGCGGCCGACGGCCTGGACGCTGCGCGAGACGCCCATCGGGCCGCTGCTGCTCGCGGCCACCGAGAAGGGCCTGGTCAACGTCGTCTTCCATGCGCGAGGACGCACACTCGACCAGGCCCTTTCGCGACTGTCCGCCCGCTTCGGCGCCGAGCCGGAGCCCGCCGGGCCGCAGCCCGCCGAGCACGCCCCCGCGCCGTCCGGCCACCTCGCCGCGGCCGTGGCGGCGCTCGACCGCTACTTCGCGGGCTCCGCCGATCCGTTCACCGTCCCGCTGGACTGGTCGCTGACCGGCGGCTTCAACGAGCGGGTCCTCCGGGAGCTGGCGACCCGGGTGCCGTACGGGACGACCGTCGGCTATCAGGATCTGGCGCTCCGCGTGGGCGACCCGGGTGCGGCCCGCGCGGTCGGAGTCGCCATGGGGTCCAATCCGCTGCCGGTCGTGGTGCCCTGTCATCGGGTGCTGGAGAGCTCGGGCGGGATAGGCGGCTTCGGCGGCGGTCTGGAAACCAAGCGGGCGCTGCTCGCACTGGAGGGCGTGCTGCCGCAGCCCCTGTTCTGACCTGGCCGGTCCCCCACGTCCCCGGCGTCCGTCGGCCCGTCCCCTCGTCCATCGGCCCGTCCGTCGGTCCCGCTGATCCGTCGCAAGCCCGTGGTGGCGCGGGGCGCGGGGTGCCAGACTGCGCGGCGTGACTGACATTCGTGACACGGCCGACGGTGATGACATACCGGAGGACATAGCGGGGCCTCCGGCACAGTTCGCCGCCGACGAGCGTGCGGTGCCGGGCGGGGCCGAGCTGGAGGCCATGCGGCGGCGGGTGCGGCTGGCGCTGGTCATCAGTCAGATCCTCGGAGGGCTGGGGGTCTCCACTGCGGTGGCGCTGGCCGCCGTGCTGGCCGAGGAGATCGGGGGCTCGGAGGCCGTGGCGGGTCTGGCGTCGACGTCCTCCGTCATCGGCACGGCGCTGCTGTCGCTGCCGTTCGCGGCGCTGATGGCGCGGCGCGGGCGGCGCGTCGGGCTGACGTCCGCCTACGCGGTGGCCGCCGTCGGAGGGCTCGTCGTGGTGGCCGGCGCCGCGATGCGGAACTTCCCGCTGCTGCTGGTGGGCATGGCCGCCTTCGGTGCCAGCAACACGGCCGGGCTCCAGGCGCGGTTCGCGGCCGCCGACCTGGCCGAGCCGCTGCACCGGGCGCGGGCCATCTCGACGGTCGTATGGGCGACCACCGTCGGCGCCGTGCTGGGCCCGAACATCGCGGCGCCCGCCGGGAAGAGTGTGAGCGGACTCGGCATACCGGAGGCGGCGGGCCCGTTCCTGTGGGGAACCGTCGTCTTCCTGCTGGCCGGGGCGCTGCTGCATCTGCTGCTGCGGCCCGACCCGCTGTTGACGGCCCGCGCGCTGGCACGGGCCGAGAGGGGCGACGCCGAGGGCGTGGGGGCGGAAGCGGACGGGGACGGCGGCGGGCGGTCGCTACGGGCGGGGCTGGCCGCGGTGGCGGCCTCGCCGCACGCCCGGGTCGCCCTGGCGGCAATAGCCGGCTCCCACACGGTCATGGTCTCCGTGATGGTGATGACCCCCGTCGACCTGGGCGGGCACGGCGCCGGGGTCGAGCTGATCGGGCTGGTCATCAGCGGGCACATCACCGGCATGTACGCGTTCTCGCCCGTGATGGGCTGGCTCGCGGACCGGATCGGGCGGTTCAGCGTGATCCTGTCCGGGGTGGCCCTGCTGGGGTGTGCCACCGCGCTGGCGGGGACGGCGAACGGGAACCACGCGCAGTCCGCGGCCGGGCTGTTCCTGCTGGGGCTGGGCTGGTCGGCGGGGCTGGTCTCCGGCTCCGCGCTGCTGACGGACTCCGTTCCGCAGCAGGCCCGCGCGGCCGTGCAGGGCTTCTCCGACATGATCATGAACTCCGCCGCGGGTGCCGGCGGCGCCCTCTCCGGTCTCGTCGTCGCCCAGGCGGGTTACGGCTGGCTGAACCTGCTGGCGTCAGTGCTGCTCCTCCCGGTGGCAGCGCTGACGGTGGTCGTCGCGGTACGGCGCTGACCCCACAGGGGGCCGCCCTCTCCCCGTCATACCGCCCGGTCGGTCAGCGAGGGTGGAGTTCGAAGGCGACCGAGCGGTGGCCGCCGTTGAGCCGGCTGTAGTGGTCGAGGCCGCCGTAGACGATCGAACGCGCGTATGTCTCGGGGTCCTCGTCGGTGAGGGCCTCGATATAGGCGCGGTGCTCCAGCAGCGAGGCGAGCCCCTTGCGGGCTGCCTCCTCCCCCACCCGCACGGCGTGCGTGACGGTCGGCGACGAGGTGACGGCCACCCACCGCACGCCGCTCCAGGGCAGCACGCCGTCCTTCTCGAGCTGGTCGCTGAAGATCCACCGGTTGCCCGCGTCGCCGACGGCGTCGAGGACGGAGCGGCCCAACGCGCGGTGGTCGGGGGTGTTCCAGGGGCTGCCGGGCCCGCCGCCCCAGGTGTCGTGGTGGTTGAGGGTGATGACCAGCTCGGGCCGGTGCCTGCGGATCGCCGCCGCGATGTCCCTGCGCAGCGCCGGGCCCTCCTCCAGGACACCGTCGCGGTGGTCGAGGAACTCGACCTCGGCCACTCCCACGACCTGTGCACTGGCGCGCTGTTCGGCCTCGCGGACCCGGGCGGCCTCGCCGGGTTCCATGGTGTCGATGCCCGCCTCGCCGCGGGTGGCCAGGACGTAAGTGACTTCCTTGCCCTGCGCCGTCCACTCGGCGACGGCCGCGGCGGCGCCGTACTCCAGGTCATCCGGATGGGCGACGATCGCCAGCGCCCGGGTCCAGTCCTGAGGCATCGCCGCCAACTGCTCAGCCGCGCCGTGCTCCTCCGCGCTCTGCGCTGTGGCCGTCATTCCGTTCCACCTTCCTCGCCCGCGCCCCCGTTGGCGCCGTTCACCGGATGCAACTTCGCACCGTGCCGTGCTGTTCCCGAGCGGCGTCAACAGCCTGTCAGCCTCCCGCCCCGACGGCACGTCGGCCGGTTCGCCGATTGGCCAGTCGGCCGGTTCGCCCATTGGCCCGTTGACCGGTTGGCCCGCCGGCCCGACCGGCCCGTTCAGCAGGGTCTAGCGCGGAACCCCGGCCCTTCAGGGCCGGGAGGAAGCGCTTCTCAAGATAGGGGTGACCCGTACGGGTGCACGGGTCTGCACTGTTGGCCTCAGCCGGGACGTTTCTGGTTCTCGATGTACTCCTTGATGATCGCCGGCGGCGCGCCGCCGCAGGACGCGGCGAAGTAGGACGGGGACCAGAAGTGGTCGCCCCACAGGTACTTGCGGATGTGGCCGGGGAACTCCTGGCGGAGCCTGCGGGCTGAGACGCCCTTGAGGGAGCCGACCAGCCGGGAGATGGCGACCTTGGGCGGGTAGTGCACGAGCAGGTGGACGTGATCGGCCTCGCCGTTGAACTCCACCAGCTCGGTTTCGAAGTCGGCGCACACGGCCCGCATGATCTCTTCGCAGCGCGTAAGGATCTCGTCGGTGAACGGTCCGCGCCGGTACTTGGGCGTGAAGACCAAGTGCGCGTGCAGGGTGTAGACGACCGTGCGGCCCCTGCGAATGTTGGGGTTTGGCTCCCAGCGTGGTGACATAGATCAACTGTAGTACGATGCCCGGCATGAAGATCGTGACGCAGGTGAAGCTGATGCCGGAGGCCGACCAGGCCACCGCGCTGTCGGCGACCCTGCGCACGGTCAACGACCTGGCGTGCTGGGTCTCCGAAGTGGCCTTCGCCCACGGCGTGCCGCGTGAGTACGAGCTGCGCAAGCACACGTACCCGCACCTCAAAGCCTCCGGGCTCGGGGCGCAGGCGGCGCAACACGTGATCAAGAAGGTGCGCGATGCGTACACCACGCTGCACGCCAACATCCGCGCCGGAAACCTCGGCAAGCCGAAGTCGAAGCGCCGGATCAAGGCGGAGTTGAAGCCGATCACATTCCGTCCGCAGGCCGCGCAGCCGTATGACGACCGGTGTTTGAGCTGGCAGTACGACGCGCAGATGGTCTCTATCTGGACCACTTCCGGCCGGTTGAAGAACGTCCGCTTCGCCTGCTCCGCCGACGCGCTCAAGACGCTCCGCGAGTACCGCAAGGGCGAGGCCGACCTGATCGAGCGTGACGGGGCCTTCTACCTGATCGCCACCTGCGAGGTCCCCGAGGCCGAGACCTACGAGCCGGACGGCTTCATCGGCGTGGACCTCGGCATCGTCAACATCGCCACCACGTCCACCGGCTACCAGGCCGCCGGGCACGGGCTGAACCGCTACCGCAAGCGTCAGCTTGCCCTGCGGGCCAAGCTCCAGAAGAAGCGCACCAAGTCCGCCAAGCGCCGGTTGAAGGAGCGCTCCCGCCGCGAACAGCGGCACGTCAAGAACACCAACCACATCATCGCCAAGACGATCGTGACCGAGGCTGAACGCACCTCGTCCGGACTGTCCCGGGAAGAACTCAAGGGCATCCGGCAGAGGGTACGGCTCCGCAAGCCCCAACGGGTCGCACTCCACTCCTGGGCCTTCGCCCAGCTCGGAGACTTCATCGTCTACAAGGCCAAGCGGGCAGGCGTGCCCCTGGTCTTCGCTGATCCCGCGTACACGTCGCAGACGTGCGCCGAGTGCGGCCACGTCGACAAGCGCAACCGTGTCGACCAGGGGCTTTTCATCTGCCGGGGGTGCGGGGTCGTTGCTCACGCCGATCGGAATGCTTCCCACAACATCGCCACCCGTGGCGAGACCGTGTGGAATGCGGGGCGTGAGTCACGCGTCCCTGCCACCCCATAGGGGTGTCTGGACGGAGGAGCCAACCCAGCAGCCAGTTGGGCGCTACCTCCAAGCCCGGTCCTTTAGGGCCGGGTCAAGTTGACCGCCAGCCGTGGACCTGTTGGAGGCGGTGCACCACCGCGTTGAAGCGAGCGCGGTCCAGGGCGCACGCCTCACGCCGCATGCCGCCCGGGTGCACCCGCAGCACCCGATCGAGTCCCACCCACGACTGGCGCCCCTCGCGGTCCCAGGGACCGGAACCCAGCGGCAGCCACTCCTGGTCACCGTTCCTGGTCCGGGAGGTGAGCTGTACGGCCAGGACCGGCGACGGATCACCGTCGCCCTCCCTCGCGACGATCAGCACCGGGCGGTCCTTGCCCCGGCCGTCGGCCTCCTCGTACGGCACCCACGTCCATACGATCTCCCCGGGGTCCGGGTCGCCGTCCGGATCGGGCGCGTACCTCATGCGTACGGCACCCACCGCACGCGGATCCACCTCGACCGTCGCGGTCGGCCCGCTCCTGCCGGGAACCTGCTCGTCTTCCTCGCCCCATTGGCCGGCTGCCTGACTCATGGCCTCAAGCTATCGGCCGGCCTCGGGCCGCCGACGCCGGCCTCGAACAGGCGCCCGCCAGCAGGGATTACGGCCCCTCGACGCCGACGGCGCCGCGTTCGCAACGCGGCGCCGTGCGGAGCGGGTGGGGTCGGCCGGCCGCGAGCGGACGGCGAGCGGCATCACCCGTACGGGTTGCTGCGCGGGTCGGCGGGGGCGCCGCCCTGCTGCTGGCCCGGGTTGCCGTAGTACTGGCCCGGCTGCTGCGCGGGCTGCTGGGGAGGGGCCGCCGGGGCGCCGGGGGCCTGCGGGTTGCCGTAGTGCTGGCCGGGCTGCGGCTGCTGGTAGCCGCCGGGAGCCTGCGGCTGGGCGTACGGCTGGCCCTGCGGGGGCTGCTGCGCGTAGCCCTGCTGGGGCTGGGCCGGAGGGGCGTACCCCTGCTGCGGCGCGTAGCCCTGCGGGGCGCCCTGCTGACCGGGCGCGCCCCCGACGACGGCGAGCAGTTCCTCCAGCTCGTTGCGCCACATGCGGTGGATGTTGATGCGCACCGGCTTGGCCTCGCCCGGCAGCGACATGTGGTAGAAGCTCCACAGCGGGTTGAGCTGGATCTCACCGAAGAGGGAGGGGGCCTGGTCGCGCGGGATCGCGTGCACGATTTCCTTCGGCCGCTGCGAGAACCGGGACATCCGCTGCACCAACAGGGCCTGTTCGGTGACCGTGATGAAGTAGTACTTGATCAGAAACTGGCCGATCAGTCCCAGGAAACCGACGCTGAGCCACGGGTTCGGACCCGCGACGGTGGCGACCGAGACCAGTGGCCGGTCTCCGGGCGCCTGTTGGGCAATGGCCTCGGCCACCTGCTTCTTCATCGTCGCCTTACGAAAGGCCATCGGACCGCTCCTCGCTCCGTTCGCCGCGTTGTACGGCGCTGTCTTTGCGTTCGGCGCAGAGTACTCGCCGGAGGTGACAATTCTCCCGACCGGGGGCCACAGCCCGGTAGCCCGGGGCAGGCGGGAAACCAAGCAACGGGCCAGGGACGGTCAACGAGCGGTCATCAACGGTCAAAGACAACTCAGGGCCGACGGCGTATGTCCCGCCTCCGACGCGGGAGTTGGTACAGCTCCGCGATCGACAGCTTCCCCCGCCTGTCCGTGAGCGACAAGGCCCGTGATGACAGTCACAGTGGCGGCCACCCGGCGCCCGGTGTGCATGAGGTGTGGAGGAACTGCGCAGAGCGGGCAACGCGGATCGGGATCGGTCTCCCACGGTCGGGGTCAGCCCTCGGGGTCAACCACCGGCGGTCAGTCTCCCGCCGCGCCATTCGCCGCCCGCATATAGGCGTGGACGAGCTGCCGGTCGTCGTCCGCGCGGCGGGCGACGGCCAGGCGGCTGGGGCTGAGCCCCGGGACGGGGCGGGTGACCACGCCGCCCCGCATCAGCAGCGGCGCGTTGCCGTCCGCCAGCAGACACACGCCCTGACCGCCGACGAGGGCTTCGTAGGTCTCCTCGGAGCTGCTGACCTCCGCGCCGATGACCGGTTCGCGGCCGGCGCGGGCGTCCGTCGCGAGCCAGTAGTCGCGCAGCGGCCCGGCGCTCTTCGGCAGGGCGAGGAAGGGTTCGTCCAGCAGATCGGCGAAGTCGACGGTCACGTACCGGGCCAGCCGGTGGGTTTCGGGCAGTGCGACGTGGCGCGGCTCCTGGGCCACCACGGTCCAGCGGTAGCGCTCCGGCTCGGGCAGCGGCAGCCAGACGAAGGCCACATCGCTGGTGCCGTCGGCCAGCCCCGCGGTGGAGTCGTCCCAGCTGAACTGCCGTATCTTCAGCACGGCTTCGGGGTGCTCCGCGGTGACGCGCGACCGTATCGCGGGGAGCAGGCCGTCCCGCCCCGGGCTGGAGCTCATGCCGACCACCAGACCGGCCCGCTGCGCTGCCCTGACGGCCTCGACCGCCTTCCAGCCTGTCTGCCATTCGGCCAGCACCCGCTGTGCGTACGGCAGCAGGGCGGCCCCCGCACGAGTCAGCGCCACGCCCCGCCGGTCACGTTCGAAGAGGGAGACGCCGAGTGTCCGCTCCAGCATGCGGATCTGCTTGCTCAGTGCGGGCTGCGAGACGAACAGGCGCTCGGCTGCCCGGGTGAAGTGCAACTCCTCCGCCACCGTGACGAAGTACCGCAGCTCCCGACCGTGCACGTCCATAACCGTTGGCTATCACGGAAGGTCTTGGACGTGCGACGGAATTGTCGAGGAGTGTTGCTCACCGACGGCCCGCCGCACGACCGGAGTCGGGGCAGGGCCGGACATGGGACGAGACGACTCGTCGAGCCGGAACAGGCAGGAAACGGAGTGCAGATGAGCAGAGTGTGGCTGGTGACGGGCGCCAACAGCGGGTTCGGGCGGGCGATCACCGAGGCGGCCGTGGCCGCGGGTGACACCGTGGTGGCGGCGGTGCGCCGTCCCGCGTCGCTGGACGACCTCGTCGCCCAACACCCCGACCAGGTGGACCCGGTGCGCCTGGACGTCACCGACAGCGAGCAGGCAGCGGGAGTCGCCGCGGACGTACTGGCCCGGCACGGCCGGATCGACGTACTGGTCAACAACGCCGGACGCACCCACGTCGGCGCCCTGGAGGAGACCACCGACGACGAACTGCGCGCCCTGTTCGATGTGCACGTCTTCGGCCCCGCCGCCCTCGTCCGCGCCGTCCTGCCACACATGCGCGAACGCCGTACGGGCGCCATCGTGCAGCTCAGCAGCATGGGCGGCCAGTTGTCCTTCGCCGGGTTCGGGGCGTACAGCGGCACGAAGTTCGCGCTGGAGGGGATGTCGGAGGCGCTGGCGGACGAGGTGGCGCCGTACGGCATCAAGGTACTGATCGTCGAGCCCGGTTCGTTCCGTACCGGCCTGTTCAGCGCGGGTACCACCAGCGAGGAGACCGGGCCGTACGCGGACACCGTCGGCACCACCCGCCGCATGATCGAGTCCAGCGACGGCAAACAGCCCGGCGACCCGGCCAAGGCCGCCGCCGCCATCCTCACAGCGCTCGCCGCCGAGGAGACGCCGCTGCGCCTCCCGCTGGGCGACGATGCCGTGGACGCCGTGCTCGGCCATCTGGAGCGGGTCCGCACCGAGGTGGAGAGCTGGGAGACGGTTGCGCGCGATACGGCGATTGAGGGGTAGGGCGTCCGGTGAGGGAGCCCTGGCCGTCGGTTGCGGGCTGCGGGTTGGGTTGTGGTTGCTGGGGGCACTCCCCCAGCCTTCGGCCGGGGGTACCCCCACCCGGCCGGAGTCCCCCAGCCTCCGGCCGGGAGGTGCCCCCAGGGGAGCAGTTCCCCGCGCCCCCTACTGGGCGCGTCCCCCTCTGCTGAGGGCCTGGACCGGGTCGGGGGCGGAGGGGCCCTCGGGCCACCAATCGCGGGTGGACTCGGCGCCGGGTGAGGGCCCGTCGGTGGCGGCCCGGTACGGGTACCAGCGGCCGTCGCGTCCGTAACGGAGCTGGACGGGGCGGGTGGTGTGGGTGAGGTGGTTGCGGTGGATGGTCATCGCGATACCCAGCCCCGCCAGGGCGCTGCGCCCCCGGTCGAAGGCGCCCGCAGGCGGGTCCCAGACGGTTTCGAGTACGTCGAGCCCCGCGGGGCCGCCCTGCCGCCAGGCCGCGGCGGCACGGGCCAGCTCCAGCGCGTCCCGGCCCGCCGACCGCGCGAGGGCGGCGAAGAGCGAGGAGAGGCTGCGCCGCCCGGTCAGCTGTGGGTGGGTGGCGGCGAGACGGATGGTGTCGTGCCAGAGCGAGAGTTCGGGCAGCGGGTCGCCGCAGTCCTCGTCTCCCTCCTTGCCGTCCCCCTCGTCCAGCACCGCTGTCAGGGCGTGCCGGGCCCGGGTGGCCGCGTCGGTCGCCAGGAAGGTGAGGGCGTCGGCGCTGGGGGCGCCGGGCAGGTCGGGGAACGTGCCCGGCCCGCCCGGGTCCTCCGGCAGCGGCATCGGCTCGGGCAGCGGAGGCCGGACGGCGGAGGCGAACACCTCCCGCGCGGGCAGAGTGCTGCTCAACTGCCGCTGGGCAGCAGGAGACCGGCTCGGAGCCTGGGCAGGGGAAGACCGGCTCGGGTCCCGGGAAGAAGACCGGCTCAGGTCCTGGGCAGGGGAAGACCGACGCGCGGCCGGGAGAGCAGGCGCATCGCCCTCATCGCCCGGCGCACTCGCGCCCGGCGCACCCGCGTCCGCCCGCCACACGGCGCTCCTGCGCGCCACCTCCTCCCGTACGGTCTCCGCGTCCATGCCCCGCACCAGGAGCAGCGCCCAGGGGTCGGCGTCCAGCAGGCGTACGGTCTCGTAGCCGAGCGCCGCCGCGTGTTTGCACGGATGGCCCTGGTCGGGACAGCTGCACCCGGGGATGAGTTCACCCGCGTCGGGGAGGAGCCGCACGCCCGCCGACCGGGCCGTGGCCGCCACACTGCGCGGTATCTCCCCGTCCAACAGCGCCGCCGCCTCCACCGGCCGGGCCGCGACGGCGGCCAGGAAGGCGTCCCACTCCTCCTCCGGGAGCACGGGAAGCCGCCATACGGCGCGGTACGGGCGGGGACGGCTGCCGTGCACATACGCCGTGATGCGGCCAGGCCCGACCCGCACCGCGGACACTCCCCCGCCACCAGAACCGGCACCGGCCCGGGCCGACCGGCCCTGATCCGCGTACGCCCGCCCTCGCTCCAGCCGGGCCGGATCCCGCGCCGTCCCCTCCATCGCGCGCAGCCATGCTCCGCCCCAGCTCTCCGTCTCTCCCTCCGGGGCCCTCCCGGGAGCCTGTCCGCCGCTCATGACTGCCTCCGCAGCGCCACCAGGTCGGCCAGCTGCGCATCGGTCAGCTCCGTCAGCGCGGCCTCGCCGCCGCTCAGCACCGCGTCTGCCAACTGCTTCTTCGCCGCCAGCAGTTGGGCGATACGGTCCTCCACTGTGCCCTGCGTCAGCAGTCGGTGCACCTGCACGGGCTGGGTCTGGCCGATGCGGTAGGCGCGGTCGGTGGCCTGCTCCTCGACGGCCGGGTTCCACCAGCGGTCGTAGTGGACGACGTGCCCGGCGCGGGTCAGATTGAGGCCGGTGCCCGCCGCCTTGAGCGACAGCAGAAAGACGGGGACCTCACCGGACTGGAAGGCGTCCACCATCTCCTCCCGCCGCCCGACAGGCGTGCCCCCGTGCAGCAGCTGTGTCCCGATGCGGCGTTCGGCCAGGTGCGCCTGGAGCAGCCGCGCCATCTCCACGTACTGCGTGAACACCAGCACCGAGCCGCCCTCGGCCAGGATCGTGCCCAGCAGTTCGTCCAGCAGCCCGAGTTTGCCGGAGCGGCCGGGGAGCCGCCCGCCCGCTCCCTCGCGCAGATACTGCGCCGGATGGTTGCAGATCTGCTTGAGCGCGGTCAGCAGCTTCATCACCAGCCCGCGCCGCTCGATACCCTCGGCCGCCTCGATCCTGGCCAGGGTCTCGCGGACCACCGCCTCGTACAGCGACACCTGCTCCCTGCTGAGTTCGACCGTGTGATCGGTCTCCGTCTTCGGCGGCAGCTCGGGGACGATGCCGGGGTCGGACTTCTTACGGCGCAGCAGGAAGGGCCGCACCAGCCGCGCCAGCCGCTCCGTCGCCTCCGGGTCCTCGCCGCCCTCGACGGCACGGGCGTGCCGGGCGCGGAACGTCTTGAGCGGGCCGAGCAGCCCCGGCGTCGTCCAGTCGAGCAGCGCCCACAGCTCCGACAGGTTGTTCTCGACGGGCGTGCCGGTGAGAGCGACCCGGGCGGCGGCCGGGAGGGTGCGCAGGGCACGCGCTGTGGCGGAGTAGGCGTTCTTCACATGCTGTGCCTCGTCCGCGACGACCAGACCCCACTCGCGTGCGGCGAGTTGTTCCGCGCTGCTGCGGAGGGTGCCGTACGTCGTCAGGACGAACCCCGCGTCCCGCCCCTCCCCCGACGCCGGCCCGGCACCGGCGCCGTCACCGTCCAGCCCTTCCAGGGTGCGCCCGGGCCCGTGGAAGCGGCGTACGGGAACGTCGGGCGCGAACCGCGCCACCTCCCGCTGCCAGTTGCCCAGCAGCGACGCCGGACAGACCACCAGCGTCGGCGCCGTCCCGCCCTGCTCGGCGCGGCGCAGGTGGAGCGCAATGAGCGTGACCGTCTTGCCCAGCCCCATGTCGTCGGCGAGGCAGCCGCCCAGCCCGAGCGAGGTCATCGACTCCAGCCAGGCGAGCCCTTGCCGCTGGTAGCCGCGCAGCCGGGCCCGCAGTTGGGCAGGCGGGTCCACGCACTCGGCGGCCGACTCCGCGCCGCCTCTGAGTCTGTCCCGGAGCGCCGCCAGCGCGCCCTCCGGCACCGCCTCGACCCGCTCGCCGTCCACCTCGGCCTCGCCCGAGAGGGCCGCGGCCAGCGCGTCGCCGGGTGAGAGCAACCCCAGATGCCGTTTGCGTGCCTTGCGCACCAGCTCCGGGTCGACGAGCACCCACTGGTCGCGCAGCCGCACCAGCGGACGGTGCGCCTCCGCCAGCTCGTCCATCTCGCCCTCGGTGAGCGGTTCCCCGTCGAGCGCCACCTGCCAGCGGAATTCCAGCAGTTGCTGCTCCTTGAAGAACCCGAACCCGTCGGCTGCCGAGCCGGGCGCCTGCGGGCCCGCCCGCACCACCGCCGTCGCGCTCAGCAGACTGCGGGCGAGCGCGCGCGGCCAGTGGACCGCCACGTCCGCGGCGGCGAGCTCACGGGCCGTACGCCCCAGCAGGTCGTTCAGCTCCTCCTCGGTCAGCGGGAGCACATCGGGCGTGGGCCGCTCCAGCAGCCGGCCGAGCGGTGGCCAGACGCGCGCGGCGCGGCGGATGGCCAGCACGGTGTCCACCCGGGCGCGCGGCCCCAGATACTCCGCCTCTCCTCGCCAGAGCGCCGCCACGTCCGCGACCAGCGTCGCGTCCACGACGCTGGTCGCTTGCACGACCGCCGCGGCGACATACGGCTCCGGGGACACCGATCCGTGGTGGCTTTGCGGGCCGCCGTCCTGGCTGTTCCTTCCGTTCTCCTGCTCCGGGTCCTGGTTGTCCCTTCCGTGCTCCTCCTGCTCCGTTTCCGGGCCGCCGTCGAAGATCCGGTCCGCCGACAGATCGAGCCGGAGGGAGATCCGGATCCCGGCCTCCGTCCCCGCCGCCACCTCGGCCGCCCACTCCCGCAGCCGGGGATACCGCTCGGAGAGCCGCTGCGGCTCCCGCCCCGCGAACGCCGGTCCCGTGGCAGCGGGACCGGCGGGCGTACGGGGCAGCACATCGGCGACCGCGTCCAGGAACGCCCGTACGAGCCCCTCCGGCTCGGGCACCCTGATTCGGCCGCCGGCCGGCCGGCGTCCAGGCCCGACCTGGGCCGATGCCCCCGGTGGGGCAGCCGCCACCCGGCCGGACCGGGACGGGGCGGGCCCAGGAGAACCGGCCTCCGGCAGGCCGGACCAGGACGGAGCGGGCCCGGGAGAACCGCCCTCCGGCAGGACCAGCGCCGCATGAGCCTCCGGCAGGCCGCCCTCCGGCTGGACCGGCACCGCATGGGCCTCCGGCGGCATCGCGGCGGCCACCGCGCTCAGGTGCGCCACATCCTCCGCGTCCAGCGGACCGGCCCGCCACACATCCGTGTCCCCCTCACCCAGCCCCGGCATCAGCCGCCCCCGGGCGACCAGCCGGAGTCCGTGCAACGCGGCCGCGCCCCAGCAGGCGGCGGCCGGGTGCGCACGCCCATCCGTCCGCGCCCTCATCAGGACCGGCAGCGCCTCCCGCACCGGCAGCCAGCGCGCCGCCACCACCCGCTGCCGCACGCCCTTCCCGTGCGGCCGCACCACGGCCAGCTCTCCCGGCTCGCCCACCTCGGGCAGCTCGCCCTCGTCGTCCCGCCAGAACGCCACCCGCCCGTTCCGGGGCACCTCCCCCGGCAGAAACACCGCGGCACACCGCAGGAGGTCCGCACCGCTCCCCTGCCCCATACGCGCCACCGCTTCCCGCACACCTGACTGCAACCTCGCCGGCGAGTCTAGGAGCGGCCACTGACAATCCCCGTGCTGATCAAGGGGCGTGCTGGTCAGCCCCTTGATCAGCTCCGGCCGGCGCGGGCCGGGTCCGGGTCAGCCCAGGTTGATGCCGCCGTGGATGTCGCGGGCCTGGATGACGGGGCCGTTCACGGTGGCGGAGCCGGACACCGTGTTGTGCACCTCGGAGTGCTCGGCGCGCAGCGCGGGGGCGTGCCGTTCGGCCCAGCCGCGCAGCAGCGCTGCGAACTCCTCGTCGGCACGGGCCTGCTCGCCGAGCCAGCCGGTCAGTACGCGTACCTGCTCGCTGTCGGCCGGATCGACGGCGGTCAGCCGCTCCTCGTCCGCTTCGACGTCGCGGCGGCCGCCCACGCGCCGTACGAGTGACAGCAGGGACTGCCAGGCGGACTGCCCGGCCGCGCTGGCGGCACCGCCGGCAGCGGCAGAGGCGGCAGTGGAGGCGAGGGTGAGGGCAGCTGCAACGTCCATACGTCATACGGTAATTCGCCCCCGGACGGCGCCGCCAGGCCGCACCCGGTTGTACCGTTTCCGGAAACGGGGGGTGCCGATGAACGGGGACAGCAGCACCACGCCGCCCGCGCCGCGGACCGGCTCGCTCGGCGCCGCCGCGTACCGCCGTATGTCGGCGTGCGAGATCGCCGACGGGGTGGCGACGGGCCGGCTGACGGCACACGAGGTGACGCGGGCAGCATTCGCCCGGATCGCGGAAGTCGACGAATCGATACGGGCGTTCACCGAGGTGTGGCCCGCGCGGGCCGCGGCGCACGCAGCCGATGTGGACCGAGCCGTCCGGGCGGGCGACCGGCTGCCGCTCGCCGGGGTGCCGCTGGCGGTGAAGGCCACCCAGCGCCTCTCGTCACGGCAGGTGGCACGGCTGGTGGCGGCGGGCTGCGTACCCGTCGGCAGCACTGCCACGCCCGGCACCGGCACCGGATGGCAGACCTGGGGCGCCACCGACCGTGGTCCCACCCGCAACCCCCACAACCCCGACCGGAGCCCAGGGGGCTCGTCGGCCGGATCGGCCGCCGCGGTCGCGGCGGGGATGGTGCCGCTCGCCACCGGGAGCGACGGCGCGGGCTCCATACGTATCCCGGCGGCATGGTGTGCCGTCCTCGGTCTGAAGACGACCGGCGGATTGCTGCCCGTACCGGGCCGGTCAGGCGATCGCGCCCGGCGGAGCGTGCCGGGTCCACTGGCCCGTACGGCTGCCGATGCCGCCGCCTGCCTCTCCGCGCTCACCGGCACGCCGGTCCTCTCCCCGCTCTCGCCTCCGGCCGGTCCTGTGCGGACGGCCTGGTCTGCCACGCTGGGCTTCGCGGACACGCAGCAGCCGGTCGCCAGGACGGCGCGTACGTTTCTGGACGCCCTGGTCCGGGCGGACGTCCTCGCCCCACGTGCCGTGTCCGTACGGTTGCCGGACCCCGCGGACTGCTGGCGGGCTCTCCGTACCGATCCCGACGGCGCGACAGGCCACGGGCCGACGGCGCGCGCAGTCGCCGCCCTCACCGCCGAACTGGACCGTGTCTTCGCCGAGGTGGATCTCATCGCCACCCCGACCACCCCCAACCCACCGCACGGCCACGACGGACCGGGAGAGACCATGAGCGTCGCCCTCACCTGGGCGTTCAACATCACCGGACACCCGGCGATCAGCCTCCCCGCCGGGTGGACCGCCGCAGGTGAGCCGGTGGGGCTGCAACTCGTCGCCCCGCACGGCCGGGAAGCCGACCTCCTCGCCGTCGCGGCAGCAGCCGAGGCGTCGGCAGCCAAGCCGGCCGAGACAGCCGGGGCGCGCTGATGGCCGCCGGCGAGTCGTGCCGCCCGCTGCTCATGCTGGATGTCGACGGTCCGCTCAACCCGTTCGCCGCGCGCTGGCCACGCCGCCCGCGCGGCTATCGCACCCATCGGATGCTGCCGGCCAGCTATGTGGCGCGGCGGGAAGCAGCGGGGCGGGACTCGCGGCCGCTGCGCGTACGGCTGAACGCCGCCCATGGCGAGCGGCTGCTGGGGCTGGGGTACGACCTCGTGTGGGCGACCGCCTGGGGCACCGAGGCCAACGAGTACATCGGGCCACTGCTGGGGCTGCCGCGGCTGCCGGTGATCGAGTGGGGGGACGAGATCGTGCCGGAGCTGGACGGGCTGCTGTTCAAGACACGGCACGTGGTGGCATGGGCGGCCGGGCGGCCGTTCGCGTGGGTGGACGACGCGCTGACGGCGAGGGAGCGCCGGTTCGTCGGCGCCCACCACCCCGGTCCCGCCCTCCTCCACCATGTGGACCCTCGGCGGGGGCTGCGCGAGGACGACTTCACCGCGCTGGCCCGCTGGGCCGAGGAATACCCGAACGAGTAGCCACCGCAGGCCCTCATCAGGGCCTCGCGGTCAGTTACCGAGGTCCGTCGCACCGGGCTCCGGCGGCTCGAAACTGTCGAACCCCGCAGCCTCCACGAAGTCCGGCCGCGGGTTGAGCGCGGCGGCGAGCTTGAAGTGCGCACGAGCCTCGTCGTCCCGGGACGCCCGCTGGAGCGTACGGGCCAGCGCGAAGTGCGCGAACGCGTTGTCGGGCTCTCGCTCCAGCACCCACTGGAACTCCTGCTCGGCGGAGTGGAGCCGGGCCTCCAGGAAGTACGCACGCGCGCGCAGCAGCCGGGCGCCCCGGTGCTCGGGGTGCTCTTCGATCACGTTGTCCAGAAGGTTGACCGCACCGCGCGGATCGCGCGCCTCCAGCAGCTGCTCCGCAGCGCGGAACTGGATGAGGTTCGTCTCGGGGCTCGTCACAACACTGCCCTTCCTTCGGCTTCCGCCTCGGCACAACGTCGCGCTGCCCGTGACCATTCCCAGGGGCGCTCCGGCCGGGGCTGGGGAGCATATGCCCCGCGCCCAGGAGCAGCGAACGAAAATCAGCCACCGCAAACCCAAGACGCACCCGCGTCGGCCACGCGGCCGGGCCTCAGCCGTGCAGTTCTTCCCAGACCTCGCGCACCCGGGGGGCCAGCTTCTCCAGCGGGCCGTTGTTGTCGATCACGATGTCGGCGACCGCCAGCCGCTCCTCGCGGCTGGCCTGCGCGGCCATCCGGGCCCGCGCCTCGTCCTCGGCCATACCGCGCAGCCGCACCAGCCGGTCGAGCCGGGTCTCGGGGGCTGCGTCCACGACGACGACCTTGTCGTAGAGCGGGGCGAGCCCGTTCTCCACCAGCAGCGGCACGTCATGAACGACGACCGCGTCCTCGTCGGCCTCCCGGGCGGCCCGCTCCAGCTCAGCGGAGCGCTCGCCCACCAGCGGGTGGACGATCGCGTTCAGCGCGGCCAGCCGCTCGGGGTCGGCGAAGACGAGGGAGCCGAGCCGCGGCCGGTCGAGACTGCCGTCCGGCGCCAGGATCTCCTCGCCGAACTCGGCCACGACCGCCGCCAGCCCGGGCGTACCCGGCTCCACGACCTCCCGCGCGATCCGGTCCGCGTCGACGATGACCGCTCCGCACTCGGCGAACAGCCGCGACACCTCGCTCTTGCCCGAGCCGATCCCGCCTGTCAGACCCACCTTCACCATGCGGCACACGCTATCCGCTGCCGACGCGGCGCCCTCAGTCCGGTTGCCCGCCCTCGGAGCCGGGGCCCTGCTGGCTCTCCCGGTCGGCGAGGAACTGCTCGAAGACGGCGCCGAGCTCCTCGGCGGAGGGCAGCTCGTTGGGTTCGGCCACCAGGTTCCCGCGGGTCTCGGCGCCCGCCACCGCGTCGTACTGCTGCTCAAGGCCGCGGACGACCGACACCAGCTCCTCGTCGCCCTCCGCCAGTTGCCGCTCGATCTCGTTCTGCGTCCGCAGCGCCTCCGTACGCAGCGCGTGCGCGACCTCCGGAAGGACCAGGCCCGTCGCGGAGGTGATCGCCTCGATGACGACCAACGCGGCGTCGGGGTATGTGGACCGTGCGATGTAGTGCGGCACGTGGGCGACGACGCCGAGCACGTCATGGCCGCTCTCGGCCAGCCGCAGCTCGGTCAGCGCCGACGCGCTGCCGGGGACCTGCGCCTCCTCGAAGACGGACCGCTGGGCCGGCACCAGGTCGGTACGGTTGCCGTGCGGGGTGAGGCCCACGGGGCGGGTGTGGGGGACGCCCATCGGGATGCCGTGGAAGGTGACGGACAGCCGGGCCCGCACCCGCTCCACGATCTCGCCGACCGCCGCCGTGAAGCCCTCCCACTCGTTGTCCGGCTCCGGACCCGACAGCAGCAGGAACGGCGTGTCCGTCGCGTCCCGCATCAGCCGCAGCTCCAGCCGGGGCGTCTCGTACGACACCCAGCGGTCACGCCGGAACGTCATCATCGGGCGGCGCGCCCGGTAGTCGAGCAGCCGGTCGACGTCGAAGCGGGCCACGGTGAGATACGGCTGGGTGTCCAGCAGCCGCTCCACGATCTGGTCGCCGGTGTCACCGGCGTCCATGAAGCCCTCGAAGTGGTACAGCATCACCAGTCCGGCGCTGTCCGGTTCCCCGATGATCGCGTCGACGGCGTCGAGTCCGGCCTGATCCCACGCGTACAGAGTTTCCCGCTTCTGTGCCATGTCCTTCCCAACGCCGCTGCGCCATAAGGCATTCCCTGCCACGCTTCTTCGTGGCCGGGGTGGTGTGGGCGGCGGCACCGGGACCCGAAAAGGGGCGAGGCCCGCACCCCCGGTGGGGGTGCGGGCCTCGTTTTCGGCTTACGCCTCGCGGCGAGCGACTAGCTCTGGCCGCCGGCCAGCTTCTCGCGGAGCGCGGCAAGCGCCTCGTCGGACGCCAGCGCGCCCGAGTCCTCCTCCGAACCCTCGGACGAGTACGAGCCGCCGCCACCCTGGCCGCCGCCACCGCCGCCCTGCGGGGCACCGGCGCCGCCGCCGGTGGCACCCTCGGCCGCCGCCTGCTCGTCGGCCTCGCGGGACTTGATGACCTGCGCCTGGTGCTGCTCGAAGCGAGCCTGCGCCTCGGCGTACTGGCGCTCCCACTCCTCGCGCTGCTTCTCGTAACCCGGCAGCCAGTCGTTGGCCTCCGGGTCGAAGCCCTCGGGGTAGATGTAGTTGCCCTGGTCGTCGTAGGACGCGGCCATGCCGTAGAGCGTCGGGTCGAACTCGACCGCGGTCGGGTCCGCACCGAAGGACTCGTTGGCCTGCTTCAGCGAGAGGCTGATGCGGCGGCGCTCCAGGTCGATGTCGATGACCTTGACGAAGATCTCGTCGTTGACCTGGACGACCTGCTCCGGGATCTCCACGTGGCGCTCGGCCAGCTCGGAGATGTGGACCAGGCCCTCGATGCCCTCGTCGACGCGGACGAACGCACCGAACGGCACCAGCTTGGTGACCTTGCCGGGAACGACCTGGCCGATCTGGTGGGTCCGGGCGAACTGCTGCCACGGGTCTTCCTGGGTCGCCTTGAGCGACAGGGAGACGCGCTCGCGGTCCATGTCGACGTCCAGGACCTCGACCGTGACCTCCTGGCCGACCTCGACGACCTCGGACGGGTGGTCGATGTGCTTCCAGGACAGCTCGGAGACGTGAACCAGACCATCGACGCCACCCAGGTCCACGAAGGCACCGAAGTTGACGATGGAGGAGACGACGCCGGAGCGCACCTGGCCCTTCTGGAGGGTGGTGAGGAAGGTCTGGCGGACCTCGCTCTGGGTCTGCTCCAGCCAGGCGCGGCGGGAGAGAACCACGTTGTTGCGGTTCTTGTCCAGCTCGATGATCTTGGCTTCGAGCTCCTTGCCGACGTAGGGCTGGAGGTCGCGGACACGGCGCATCTCGACCAGGGAGGCCGGGAGGAAGCCGCGCAGGCCGATGTCGAGGATGAGGCCGCCCTTGACGACCTCGATGACGGTACCGGTGACGATGCCGTCCTCTTCCTTGATCTTCTCGATGGTGCCCCAGGCACGCTCGTACTGGGCGCGCTTCTTCGAGAGGATCAGGCGCCCTTCCTTGTCCTCCTTCTGGAGAACCAGGGCCTCGATCTCGTCACCGACGGCGACGACCTCGTTGGGGTCGACGTCGTGCTTGATCGACAGCTCTCGGGAAGGGATGACACCTTCGGTCTTGTAACCGATGTCGAGCAGGACCTCGTCCCGGTCGACCTTCACGATGACGCCGTCGACGATGTCGCCGTCGTTGAAGTACTTGATCGTCTCGTCGATCGCGGCGAGGAAGGCTTCCTCGGAACCGATGTCGTTGACCGCAACCTGCGGAGTGGTGGCGGAAGTCTCGGTGCTGCTCGTCATGTGGGAAAGGGTCTCCGGTACGGACATGAAGTCGTAGGTACTGCTACGCCGAGGACCCTTTGATCGCACCACACATGCAAGTCAGCCGGAGAGCCAGGAAAGCCGGGAACCCGAGGGGACATACAGCCGATGCGAGCGCGGCCTGCTCCGTCCGAGGCACGCAGGCCCGCAGCGCAACTTGTAGCATACGGGGGCCGCTGGGCATGGTCAATGCGCGAAAGAGCACACCTGGGATGCAACACCCCATACCCGGCAGAACTCGCCGCTCCCCACAGTCAGATGGCCCTCCACAGGGGGACCTCCCGATCGACCGAGAGTACGGCTACTGGCGCAATGGAACAAAAGCACGACGTCGGCGGGGGTGTCCACCCCCTGACACACAGTGATCATGACGGCCGGCCCGAGGGGCCCGGCGTGTCGGACGTTCTCACCACCCCCGCCACCTCGCAGGACGGCGCCGACGACGCCGAGGCCCTGCGGCGGCCGGCCGGTGGCCGGGAGAGCAGCCGGGCCAGTCGCGGCTGGTGGGACCGGAACGCGGACGAGTACCAGAACGACCACGGCGACTTCCTCGGCGACGCGCGCTTCGTCTGGGGCCCCGAGGGCCTGGACGAGGCCACGGCGGGACTGCTCGGACCGGCGGAGCAGCTGCGCGGGCTGGACGTACTGGAGGTGGGCGCCGGCGCGGCGCAGTGCTCCCGGTGGCTGGCCGCACAGGGCGCGCGGCCCGTCGCCCTCGACCTTTCGCACCGGCAGCTCCAGCACGCGCTGCGGATCGGTGACGGACAGGGCGGCGAGTTGGGGTTCCCGCTGGTGGAGGCGGACGCGAGGGCGCTGCCGTTCGCGGACGGGTCCTTCGATCTCGCCTGTTCGGCGTACGGCGCGGTCCCGTTCGTGGCCGACCCCGAACGGGTGTTCGCGGAGGTGGCGCGGGTGCTGCGCCCAGGGGGGCGGTGGGTCTTCTCGCTGACCCACCCACTGCGGTGGACCCTCGCTGACGAGCCCGGTATCGAGGGGCTGACCGTCCTGGCCTCCTACTTCGACCGCACGCCGTACGTGGAGCAGGACGCCGCGGGGCGGACGGTGTACGTGGAGCACCACCGGACGCTGGGGGACCGGGTGCGGGAGCTGGTCGGCGCGGGGTTCCGGCTGGACGATCTCGTCGAGCCGGAGTGGCCCGCATGGAACCAGCAGGTGTGGGGCGGCTGGTCGCCCCTGCGGGGCCGGCTGGTGCCGGGAACCGCCATTTTCGTGTGCACGCGCGCGTGAGCACCCGACAGGAGCATTTCCGGTGCGCCATGACGACCAGCTGAACCAGCTCCCCATAGCCGAGGCCGTCCCCCGGGTGCGCGAAGCGCTCACCGCGTGCGGGGCGGCCGTCGTGCACGCCCCGCCGGGCACCGGCAAGACGACGCTGCTGCCGTTGGCGCTGGCCGGGCTGCTGGCCGACGGTGCCCCCTCACCCACCGTCCTGGTGGCCGAGCCGCGCCGGATGGCGGCACGGTCGGCGGCGCGTCGGATGGCGTGGCTGCTGGGCGAGAAGCCGGGTGAGAGCGTCGGCTTCACGGTGCGGGGCGAGCGCCGCGTCGGCGCCCGTACCCGCGTGGAGGTCGTCACGACGGGCGTACTGCTGCAACGCCTCCAGCGGGACCAGGAGCTGTCCGGCGTGGACCTCGTGCTGATGGACGAGTGTCATGAGCGCCATCTGGACGCCGATACGGCGCTGGCGTTCCTGCTGGACGTACGCGCCACGCTCCGCCCGGAGCTGCAGCTGATCGCCGCGTCGGCGACGCAGGACAGCGAGGCGTGGGCGCGGCTGCTGTCCGCGCGAGTCGTACACGGACGGGGGACGAGCCACCCGGTGGACGTACGGTACGCGCCGCCGCCCGCGGGGGTGCGGCCGCCGCACGGGATGTGGGTGGACCCCGCACTGCTGCGCCATGTGGCGGCGACCGTGCGGCAGGCGCTGTCGGCGGTGCCGGAGGGTGACGTGCTCTGTTTCCTTCCGGGCGTCGGCGAGATCGGCAAGGTCGCGGCCCTGCTGTCCGACGTACACGCGCGCGTACTGCCGCTGCACGGGCGGGCGCCGGCGCAGCTGCAGGACGACGTGCTCAGCGGCGGCCCGGGCGGCGAGCGGCGGGTGATCCTCTCGACGGCGGTGGCCGAGTCGAGCCTGACGGTGCCGGGCGTGCGGGTGGTGGTGGACGCGGGGCTGGCCCGCGAACCCCGTACCGACCACGCGCGCGGTCTCGGCTCGCTCACCACGGTGCGGGTCTCCCGCGCGGCGGCCGAGCAGCGGCGGGGCAGGGCGGGCCGCGAGGCGCCCGGAGTGGCGTACGCGTGCTGGGCGCAGGCGGAGGAGGCGGGACGGCCGCGGGAGCCGTCGCCCGAGATCGCGGTTGCCGATCTGACGGCGTTCGCGTTGCAGGTCGCTTGTTGGGGCGATCCGGACGCCGCGCAGCTCGCGCTGCTCGACGCACCGCCGCCGGGTGCGATGAGCGCGGCGCGGCGGACGCTGGGCGCGGTCGGCGCGCTGGACGAGGCGGGCCGGGTGACGCGGCGGGGGCAGCGGATGGCCCGGCTGGGTGTGCATCCGCGACTCGCCCGCGCACTGCTGGACGGCGCCACGGCAGTGGGCAGCGAGCTGGCGGCCGAGACGGTGGCGCTGCTGAGCGAGGAGCCGCCGCGTTCCTACGGCGACGACGCGGCAGCGGCCCTGCGGCGCGCCCGCGCGGCGCGGCGGGACGATCCGTACGGGACACGCTGGGCCGCCGAGGTGCGGCGACTGCGGTCGCTGCTGGGTGAGGAGAGGGTGCGGCCGGGCGGGGTCACCGACGAGCAGGGGGTCGGGACGGTGGTCGCGCTCGCCCAGCCGGAACGCGTGGCGCGGGCGCAGAGCGGGACGTCGTATCTGATGGTCGGCGGCACCCGCGCCGAGACGGCCCCGGACAGTCCGCTGCGCGGCACTGACTGGCTGGCCGTCGCCGTGGCGGACCGGCCCGTGGGTGCTGCCTCGGCCCGGGTGCGGCTGGCGGCGCCGGTCGACGCGGAGACGGCGCTCGCGGCGGCGGGCGCGCTGTACGGCGTACGCGAGGAGGTGCGCTGGGACACGGGACAGGGCGCGCAGGGCGGGCGCGGTGATGTCGTGGCGCGCGAGGCGGAGTCCCTGGGCGCGGTGCGGCTGTCGGTACGTCCGCTGCCGGATCCGCCGGCCGAGGCGCTGCGGGAGGCCGCGCTGGAAGGGCTGCGGCAGCACGGGACGGGGCTGCTGCGCTGGTCGGAGAGCGCGGTGGCACTGCGGCGCAGGCTCGGCTTCCTCCACCGGACGCTGGGTGCGCCCTGGCCGGACGTCTGTGACGAGGCACTGCTGGAGCGGGCCGACGAGTGGCTGGGCCAGGTGCGGTCCCGGGCCGACCTCGCCCGGGTGGACGCCGCCGGTGTGCTGTCGGGGATGCTGCCATGGGCCTCCGGTGAGGCGGCGCGGCTGGACGAGCTGGCGCCGGAGCGGATCGAGGTGCCGTCGGGTTCGCGGATCCGGGTCGACTACGAGCCGGAGCAGCCGGTGCTGGCCGTGAAGCTCCAGGAGATGTTCGGGGCCAGGGAGACACCGCGGGTGGCGGACGGGAGGGTGCCGCTGCTCGTGCACCTGCTCTCCCCTGCGGGGCGCCCTGCCGCTGTGACCGCGGATCTCGCGTCCTTCTGGGCGGAGGGCTACCGGGGTGTGCGGGCGGAGTTGCGGGGGCGGTACCCCAAGCATCCGTGGCCGGAGGACCCCGCTACGGCGGAGCCCACTCGGCACACCAGGGCCTCCCGAGGGCGGGGCTGTAACTAGGGCTTCGCCCTCCCGGGGTCTGGTGAGGGGCTGCCCCCGCTCGTCACCTGCAGGCTGCGGCCCTTTTGTGGCTGGTCGCGCAGTCCCCGCGCCCCTTACGGGGCGCGTGGCCGCGGCCGCGGGCTTCCAGGGTGAGGGAGGCGGCCAGCAGGAGGGCGGCCAGGGCGAGGAAGCCCCAGGGCAGGTAGGTGGTCATCGTCAGCACGAGCTGCCGCTGGGAGGAGACCAGGTCCACCGTCGCGTCCTGGTAGTCGGGGCGGATCTTCACATGCCCGGCGAAGGCGGTGAGCGGCTTCTTGCCGGGCTTGTCCGTCCACCGCATCTCCTCCTTGTGGATCTCCTGGCCGTCCACGGGCGCTCCGGTGACCGGCTCCACCCAGAACATCCGTTTGGTGGTGTACCAGCGCTCCAGGCCGATCTGTTCGACGGTCTCGGGAGTGGCGCCCAGGGCCAGCTTCTTGGGGACCTTCACCTTGGTCCAGGGGATGGTCTGCTCGAAGTAGTAGGTCTCGATGCCGCGGACGGTGCGGGTGCCCTTGTAGTGGATGGGGGCCGAGGTGCGGGTCTGGAAGTCGAAGTACTCGTAGTCGCGCTTCTCGGTGAGGAACGGCCACTTGTACTCGATGCCCTGCCGGCGTACCGGGTCGCCGTCGACGTGTTCGCCGCCCGCGTGCACGGGCTCCTGGGAGTGGGCGTCGAAGACGTAGCGCTCGGGGATGCGCGAGACCAGCTTCCCCTTGTCGTCGGCCACATAGCTGAGCGTGTCCCAGACGACGACGTCGCGGCCTGTGCGCTCCTTGACCTTCTTCGCCGCCGCCACATTGCCCTTGAGGGTCTGCACGATGCTGACCTTGGGCACCTTCTTCGACTTCATGGTGGCGTAGTCGAGGAGGGTGGCGTTCTTCGCCTCGAGGACCATGTCCTGGTACTGGCTGGGCGGGATCTTCGCCAGCCGCGGGAACGCGTACCAGCGGATCAGGGGCGAGAGCGCGGCGAAGAACACCGCGAGGGCCAGGAGGATCAGGCTCGCTCTCCTGCGCATGCTGTCTCCTGCCGGCTGCTAGGGGTGCTCGGGGACGGTGGTGTGCAGGGGCTTCTTCGACGTCTCGCCGGGCGGGGCGCCGATCGCGGTGATCGCGAAGACGAGCGCGAGC
This sequence comes from Streptomyces sp. CA-250714, assembly GCF_050936705.1. Classification (NCBI taxonomy): domain Bacteria; kingdom Bacillati; phylum Actinomycetota; class Actinomycetes; order Kitasatosporales; family Streptomycetaceae; genus Streptomyces; species Streptomyces sp. CA-250714. The sequence continues at coordinate 1,628,500 of NZ_JBNJMI010000002.1, forward strand.
GCGGCGGCCAGTCCGATCCCGGCGGCGATGAGAGCTCGCATGTGCTGCTTCACCCCCCTCTTGGGTGGCCGACACCGAGCACAGCTGACGCCTCGTCAGGTGCTGGGTACCGTAGCAACGCGAGCAGTTGATGGGAACCACGCGTCGAAGGGTTCGGCAGGCGTGACCGCATGTGGTCCGGCAGCCGTGACCGTACGGCGCCTCGGAAACGCCTTCGCCCCCGGCGCCGGTGGGGCGCCGGGGGCGAAGGGCTCTGCTGAGCGGCTGCGGCTCAGCCCTTGATGGTGAGCTTCACCTTCAGGGTGGCGCCGCCGTCGGCCTTCAGCGTCAGGGTGTAGGTGCCGGGCTGGTCGTCGGCAAAGATCTGGGGCAGCTTGACGACGCCCCTCTCGTCCGTCTTGAGCCCGGCGAGGCTGCGGACGGGCTTGCCTGCCGCGTCCTTGCGGAAGAACGGCCCCTTGGTGAGGTCGTCGAACGCCGCTGTCAGGGTCGTGTTGGCTACGGGCTTGCCCTTGCGGGTGGCCTTGACCTCGACTGCTTCCCCGAAGACACCGTTCTTCTGCGCCTCCAGCACCACGTCGCTGGTCCGCGCCAGCGAGTCCGCCTTCGGCGCGGTCACCGAAGCCCTGAAGTCGACGGTGCCCAGGTCCTTGCCCGGTGCCGTCGCGCGCACGGTGAAGGAGCCCGTCTTGCTGCCCGCGGCGAGGGCGGGCGCGGTGGCGACGCCGTCGGCGTTGGTGGTGACGGTCGCCTGCTTGGCACCGCCCTCGAACGTCGCGCCGGTGTTGCCGCGGATCTCGAAGCGGACCTTGACGCCCTTGACGCCCTTGCCCTTTGAGGTCTCGGCCTTGACCGCGGGACGTGCGGCGAACTTCTCGCCGGCGACCGCGGTGAAGTCCCTGGCGCCGGCCCGCTCGATGGAGCGCGGCTTCGTCGGCTCGGGGGTGGGGGTCTCGTGACCGCCGCCGCCCTCGTTGCCTCCGCCGGGATTGCCGGGCCTGTTCGGCTTGCCAGGCTTGCTGGGCTTGTTCGGCTTATTCGGCTTGCCCGGCTTGTGGGAGCCGCCCTTTCCGCCGCGCTCCGGCGAGCCCTTGTCCGAGCCGCCGCCGGGTTCGCCGAGGCCCGGCGCGGTGGGCAGCAGGGAGCCGCCGCCGTCCGGCACCGCGTGGGTGCCCTTGCGGTAGTACTCGAACCAGGCCAGCACGGTGCGCAGATAGTCGCTGGAGTTGTTGTAGCTGAGAATCGCCCGGTTCAGATCGGCGCCGCTCGACAGGTCACGGCCGGACGCGCACAGATAGTCGCCCGCTGCGACCGCGGCGTCGTAGACGTTGTTGGGGTCCTTGCGGCCGTCGCCGCTGCCGTCGGCGCCCCAGCGGCTCCAGGTGGAGGGGATGAACTGCATGGGCCCGACCGCGCGGTCGTAGCTGGAGTCGCTGTCCCACTGGCCGCCGTCGGTGTCCTTGATGTTGGCGAAGCCCTCGCCGTTGAGCACCGGACCGAGGATGGGGCGCAGCGTCGTACCGTCCTTGTCGACGGCGCCGCCGCGGGCGTGCCCCGACTCGACCTTGCCGATGCCCGCGAGGAGCTCCCAACGCAGCCCGCAGCCGGGCGTACGGGAGGCGAGCGACTTGGCGGCCTTCTTGTACGCGGCCAGCACCGAAGCCGGTATGCCGGACTTGTCGCCCGAGCCGCCGGGTTCGGAAGCGCCGGGCGGGTGCGGGGACTCCAGCGGCGGCAGCTCCGTCTCGAAGCTGTCGTCGCCAGGCGTACGGTCACCCGCGGTCCCGGAACGCCCCTTGTCGTGATCGCCGCCGAGTTCCACACCGGGCGCCTGGGAGGCGGTCAGCGCCGCCATGACGACGGCCGCGATCGCGGTACCGCCCAGTCCCCTGCGGTATCTGGTGCTGCGAAGCCCGCTGCGACGTCGGTGCCCCGCCGCTGTGGTGGCCGCCCGCTGCGCGGCGTGCCTGCCCCGGTTTCGCGCCATAGGTCAGTCCCCGTCCTCTCCCCTTCGGACGCAATCACCGTGACCTTACGGCAGAGCCGGGCCACAAGTCAGCGGCCATCGGCCACTTCTGGCGCTTCTGACCCGCTTTCGCAGCCGGTTTTCCCGGTGTTTGCCCCGTTGTTTCCCCATCGTTCCCTGAATGAACGCCCCTTGGAACGCCCCCCGGACCCAGCCCGGCCCCGTATGCAATCCGCGGCCGGATGCAGCCCGCCGCCGGTGCCGAGCGTCCCCCGTCCGTCAGGACCGCTCTGTGTCCGGACGTTCCCACCCGGGGGACGCTCGACTCCGCCCGGGCGGTTTCAGTGCGCCGCGGACTCCCAGTCCAGGCCGACACCGACGGACACGTCCAGCGGTGCCCGCAGTGAGACGGCCGTGGACATCTCGGAGCGGACCAACTTCTCCACCTCCTCGCGCTCCCCCGGCGCGATCTCCAGCACGATCTCGTCGTGCACCTGGAGCAGCATCCGGGAGCGCAGCCGAGCCGCCCGCAGTGCCGCGTCGACCTTGAGCATGGCGACCTTGACGATGTCGGCAGCCGTGCCCTGGATCGGCGCGTTGAGCGCCATCCGCTCGGCCATCTCGCGGCGCTGCCGGTGGTCGCTGGTGAGGTCGGGAAGATAGCGGCGGCGGCCCATGATGGTGTGGGTGTAGCCGGTGGCGCGGGCCTCCTCGACGGTGCGGTGCAGATAGTCCCGCACCCCGCCGAAGCGCTCGAAGTAGGTGTCCATCAGCTTCCGCGCCTCGTCGGGCGTGATGCCGAGCTGCTGCGAGAGCCCGAAGGCGGACAGCCCGTACGCCAGGCCGTAGGACATCGCCTTGATCTTGCGGCGCATATCGGCGTCGACAGCCGACTTCTTGACGCTGAAGACCTGCGCCGCGACTGTGTCGTGCAGATCCTCGCCGGAGGTGAACGCCTCGATCAGGCCCTCGTCCTCCGACAGATGCGCCATCACCCGCAGCTCGATCTGGCTGTAGTCGGCCGTCATCAGCGACTCGAAGCCCTCACCGACGCGGAAGCCGCGGCGGATGGCGCGGCCCTCGTCCGTACGGATCGGGATGTTCTGCAAGTTCGGGTCCGTGGACGAGAGCCGGCCGGTGGCGGCCACCGTCTGGTTGAACGTGGTGTGGATACGGCCGTCGGGCGCGATGGTCTTGATCAGGCCCTCGACCGTGGTGCGCAGCTTCTGCTGCTCGCGGTAGCGCAGCATGATCACCGGCAGTTCGTGCTCGGTCTGGGCCGCCAGCCAGGCCAGCGCGTCCGCGTCCGTGGTGTAACCCGTCTTCGTCTTCTTCGTCTTGGGCAGGCCCAGCTCGCCGAAGAGGACTTCCTGGAGCTGCTTGGGCGAGCCCAGGTTGAACTCGTGGCCCACCGAGGCGTGTGCCTCGCTGACCGCCTGCTGCACCGCGTCGGCGAACTGCTGCTCGAGGCCGGTGAACCACTCCCGGTTCGCCGCGATACCGGCGCGCTCCATCCGGGCCAGCACCTCGGACGTCGGCAGCTCCAGCTCGCGCAGCAGATCGGCGGCGCCCACCTGCTCCAGCCGCTCCTCGAAGGCACTGCCCAGATCCAGAACGGTGCGGGCCTTGATCATCAGGGCCTGTGCCTCGGCCTGCTCGTCCACCCCGAGCGCCAGCTGTCCGTCGGCCTCGGCCGTGGGGCCCAGCTCGCGGCCGAGATACTCCACCGACAGCGCGTCCAGCGCGAAGGAGCGGCGGCCCGGCTTGTCCAGGTAGGCGGCGAGCGCGGTGTCCATCCATACGCCGTCCACCTGCCAGCCGTGGTCGGCGAAGACCCGCATCAGCGCCTTCGCGTCGTGCATGACTTTGCGACGGTCGGCGTCGGCGAGCCAGGCGGCGAACGCCTGCTCGTCGCCCTCGGTGAGCTCGGCCGGGTCGAACCAGACGGCCGGGCCGGCGCCGGTGGCCAGCGCGATCTCGCTGACGCTGCCGCTGCCCTGCTTCCACACGTCGACCGTGGACACACCGAGTGTGGCGGCGCCGTGCCGCTCCAGCCAGGGGGCGACCTCGTCGGCCTCCGCGACGGTGCCGTCCACCTCGATGCCCTCCGCCGCGGCGGGCTCCTCCTCCTCGGCGATCACGCCCGGGTCGGCGGCGAAGAGGCGGTCGCGGAAGTTCTGGTGGCGGAACTCCAGGGTGTCCAGGATGACGGCGAGCGCGTCCCGGTCGTACGGAGCGCGCACCAGGTCCTCGGGGCGGTCGGGCAGCGCCACGTCGCGGACCAGCTCGGTCAGCCGGCGGTTGAGCAGGACGGACTCCAGGTGGGCGCGGAGGTTGTCGCCCGCCTTGCCCTTGACCTCGTCCACCCGCTCGGCCAGCTCGGCGAGGGAGCCGAACTGGTTGATCCACTTGGTGGCCGTCTTCTCGCCGACGCCGGGGATGCCCGGGAGGTTGTCCGACGGGTCGCCGCGCAGCGCGGCGAAGTCCGGGTACTGGTCGGGGGACAGGCCGTACTTCTCCTGCACCTTCTCCGGTGTGTAGCGCGTCAGCTCGGAGACGCCCTTGGTCGGGTACAGCACAGTGACGTTGTCGCTGACGAGCTGGAAGGTGTCCCGGTCGCCGGTGACGATCGACACCTGGAAGCCCTCGGCCTCGGCCTGGGTGGCGAGCGTGGCGATCACATCGTCCGCCTCATAGCCGTCGATCGCGTAGCGGCGCACCCGCATGGCGTCGAGCAGCTCGCCGATCAGCTCGACCTGGCCCTTGAACTCGTCCGGGCTCTTGGATCTGTTCGCCTTGTAGTCCGCGAACTGCTCGGAGCGCCAGGTCTTGCGGGAGACGTCGAAGGCGACGGCGAAGTGGGTGGGGGCCTCGTCGCGCAGGGTGTTCGCCAGCATCGACGTGAAGCCGTAGATCGCGTTGGTGGGCTGGCCCGTGGTGGTGTTGAAGTTCTCCGCCGGGAGGGCGAAGAACGCCCGATATGCGAGGGAGTGCCCGTCCATGAGCATCAGGCGAGGCTGCGCCTCGCCGCTGCCCTTTGCTCCGGGGGTTGCCTTTGGTGCCGTCTTCGATGCTGCCTTCTTAGCCACGTGCCGATCCTCGCATGCGGGTCTGACAATGGCGGGACACGTCGGTGTGTGGCTGGGCCTCGCTGCCCTGTGCGGGCCGGTGGGTGGTCTTTGCCCACCCTGCTCCCCCAAGCTCTTCGAGCAGGGGGTACCCCCAGGGGCACCTCCCGGCCGGAGTCCCCCAGCCTCCGGCCGGGGGGTGCCCCCAGGGGAGCAGACTGCCCAAAGACCACTGAGCACCGACTGCCCACAGTCGCTGATCAGTGGCACCATCAGGTGCTATGACGCGGAAGCCGCCCTCCAGTGACCCCGTTCAGGACTCCCCCCAGGTGGAGGCGCCGAAGCATGCCGCTGCCGGGTTGTCCGCCGTCGCGCACTCGCTGCGGATGGCGCGGCAGCAGATGGGGGTGAAGCGGACCGCCCTGACGCTGCTGCGCGTCAACCAGAAGGACGGCTTCGACTGTCCGGGCTGTGCGTGGCCCGAGGGTGACAAGCGGCATGCGGCGGAGTTCTGCGAGAACGGGGCCAAGGCGGTCGCCGAGGAGGCCACCACGCGCCGGGTCACCCGGGACTTCTTCGCCGCGCACCCGGTGGCCGACCTCGCCGGGCGGTCCGGGTACTGGCTGGGGCAGCAGGGGCGGCTGACCGAGCCGATGTATCTGCCCGAGGGCGGCGAGCGGTACGAGCCGATCGGCTGGGACGCCGCCTTCGCGCTGATCGCCGAGGAGCTGAAGGCCCTCGCCTCACCCGATGAGGCGGTCTTCTACACCTCGGGCCGTACCAGCAACGAAGCCGCCTTCCTCTACCAGCTCTTCGCCCGCGAGTTCGGCACCAACAACCTGCCGGACTGCTCCAACATGTGCCACGAGTCGTCCGGCTCCGCACTGACCGAGACGCTCGGCGTCGGCAAGGGCAGCGTGCTGCTGGAGGACCTGTACAAGGCCGACCTGATCATCGTCGCCGGGCAGAACCCGGGCACCAACCATCCGCGGATGCTCTCCGCGCTGGAGAAGGCCAAGGCGGGCGGCACGAAGATCATCACCGTCAACCCGCTGCCCGAGGCCGGGATGGAGCGGTTCAAGAACCCGCAGACCCCCAAGGGGCTGGCCGCTGGCGGTACCCCGCTGACCGATCTGTTCCTCCAGATCCGGCTCGGCGGCGACCAGGCGCTCTTCCGGGAGCTGAACCGCCTGATCCTGGAGCGGGGCGGCGTCGACGAGGATTTCGTACGGGAGTACACGCACGGCTTCGAGGAGTTCGCCGCGGCCGCGGGCGCGAGCGGAGGGGACGGGACACGGGAGGCGACCGGGCTGTCGCGCGCCGAGATCGAGCGTGCCCTGGAGATGGTGCTGGCCTCCCGCCGCACCGTGGTGTGCTGGGCGATGGGACTCACCCAGCACAAGCACGCGGTGCCCACCATCCGTGAGGTGGTCAACTTCCTGCTGCTGCGCGGCAACATCGGCCGCCCCGGCGCCGGGGTGTGTCCGGTGCGCGGGCACAGCAATGTGCAGGGCGACCGCACGATGGGCATCTTCGAGCGGCCCGCGCCCGCCTTCCTGGACGCGCTGGAGCAGGAGTTCGGCTTCGCCCCGCCGCGCGAGCACGGATACGACGTCGTACGGGCCATCCGCGCGATGCGCGACGGGCAGGTGAAGGTGTTCTTCGCGATGGGCGGCAACTTCGTGGCCGCCTCGCCCGACACCGAGGTGACCGAGGCGGCGATGCGCCGGGCCCGGCTGACCGTGCATGTCTCCACGAAGCTGAACCGCTCGCACTGTGTGACCGGCGCCCGGGCGCTGATCCTGCCGACGCTGGGCCGCACCGAGCGGGACACCCGGCGCGGCGGGGACCAGTTCGTCACCGTCGAGGACTCCATGGGCATGGTCCACGCCTCGCGGGGACGGCTGGCACCGGCCAGTGAGCAGCTGCTGTCGGAGCCCGCGATCGTCGCCCGGCTGGCGCGTGCGGTGCTGGGCGAGTCGTCCGCGACCCCCTGGGAGGAGTTCGAGGGCGACTACGGGCTGATCCGCGACCGCATCGCCCGCGTGGTGCCCGGCTTCGAGGACTTCAACGCCAAGGTGGCCCGCCCCGGGGGCTTCACACTGCCGCACGCACCGCGGGACGAGCGGCGCTTCCCGACCGCGACGGGGAAGGCGAACTTCACGGCGGCGCCGGTGGAGTACCCGCGGGTGCCGCAGGGCCGGCTGCTGCTGCAGACCCTGCGCTCGCACGACCAGTACAACACCACCGTCTACGGGCTCGACGACCGCTACCGGGGCATCAGGAACGGCCGCCGTGTGGTGCTCGTACACCCCGAGGACGCGGCGGCCCACGGGCTCGCGGACGGTTCGTACGCCGATCTCACCAGCGAGTGGAGCGACGGGCGGGAGCGGGTGGCGCGCGGGTTCCGCGTCGTCCACTACCCGACGGCGCGCGGGTGCGCCGCCGCGTACTACCCGGAGACAAATGTGCTGGTCCCGCTCGATGCGACGGCGGACACGAGCAACACCCCCGCCAGCAAGTCCATCGTGATCAGGCTCACTCCGTCAGCCGCCGAGTGACGGCTGTACGGGCTTAAGCTCGGATCCGGCCGGTTGGACAGCGCGGATCGGAGCAGCGGCGCATGGGCGAGCAGCAGACCACCACCAAGTTCCCCCAGGAAATCCTGGACCAGTGGGCGGGGTCGGGGGTGGACCTGCCCGCGCTGTTCTCGGCCGGGAAGCTGGGCGAGCGGATGGGCCTGGAGATCCTGGAGGCCGCGCCCGAGCGGGTGGTGGGCACCCTGCCGGTCGAGGGCAACACCCAGCCCTACGGCCTGCTGCACGGTGGCGCCTCCGCCGTGCTCGCGGAGACGCTGGGATCGGTGGGCGCCATGCTGCACGGCGGCCCCGGCCGGGCCGCCGTGGGAGTGGACCTCAACTGCACCCATCACCGCGGCCCCCGCTCCGGCCTGGTGACCGGCGTCGCCACCCCGGTGCACCAGGGGCGGACGATGACCAGCTACGAGGTCGTCATCACCGACGAGGAGGGCCGCCGGGTGTGTACGGCCCGGCTGACCTGTCTGCTGCGCAACGCATAGGGGTTGCGCCACCACCGGCTCCTCCCGCAATCTTCGGGGCCGGGAGGTGCCCCCAACCCTCCCCGTTGTGGCGTGCGCCGTTGCGGCGGAACGAGTGGGGGAGGACATGGCCGACGTACTCACCGGTGGTGGCGGTGACGGCCCCCGGCTCTCCGAGCGCTGGGAAGCGCTGCCCCGGCACGTCCGGTACCTGATCATCACCCTCGCCCTCAGCCTCCTCCTCGCCGGTGCGGCAGTCTGCCTACTCCTCGCCGGCCCCGGGGAGACCGCTCCCCCGTCCCGCACGGAACGGCACAAAGTGCCGTATCCGGTGCACAGCACCCGGATCAGTTTCGTCCGGATCACCGATGTGGACGCGGAGAAGCGGACGTTCCGGGTCGAGTTGCGGGCAGTCACCAAGGATCCGGTGCTGGTGCGGCGGGTGACCCAGGAGTACGAGGCGCTGACGATGAAGCTCTCCCCCGCGCGGGCCGTGACGGTGCAGCCCGGGCAGGCCGAGCCGGTGTGGGTGAAGGCGCGGGTCACCTCCTGCGGGCAGCTGCCGGTACAGGCACGGCTCCCTTTCCTCGACGTTACGTTGCGTAACGCGCGAGCGTCGCAAGATCTCAGCTTCATCCCCGGGGACCGCTACGCCCGGGCACTCACCCGCGCGTTCCGTACGGTATGCGGACCCTCTTCCGGGCCCTGACCGGCGACCCGTTGAGCCAACTGCGGCTTCGGGGCGGGAAACGTGTCCGGCATCTCCCCGTCATATCGGGCGCGCCGGGAAGAACCGACTGCCGGGCTGTTGGTTCCGTGACGGTCATAACAAGAGAGTCACATCCTGGATCCGACCTCTGCCCGACCGCACGGCAGCGGCCATAGAGTCACCGCCAGTCACCGCGCCGCCGGGCGCGCACGACAAAGCTCCGTTCTGTACCACACGTACGGCCCGGCGCGCGATACGGCCTCACTCCTTGGGGGCCGCGCCTTGGGGAAAGGACTGATCGTGCGTCATCGTTCCTTGCTCATACTCACCACCACCGTGACGGTGGGAGCCCTCACCCTGTCGGCGTGCGGCTCGCGCGACGGCAAGAGCGGCGGCGGTGACAGCGGTGATAAGACCACCGTCGTCATCGGCGTCGACGCCCCGCTCACCGGCGATCTGTCGGCACTGGGCCAGGGCATCAAGAATTCCAGCGAGCTCGCCGTCAAGACGGCCAACAAGAACAACGAGGTCAAGGGCGTCACCTTCAAGCTGGAGTCGCTGGACGACCAGGGCCAGGCGGGCACCGGCCAGCAGAACGCCACCAAGCTGGTGGGCAACGAGCAGGTCGTCGGCGTCGTCGGCCCCCTCAACTCGCACGTCGGCCAGTCCATGCAGAAGGTCTTCGGCAACGCCAACCTGGTGCAGATCTCCCCCGCCAACACGGCCCCCGAGCTCACCCAGGGACCCAACTGGCAGAAGGGTGAGAAGAAGCGGCTGTTCAACACCTACTTCCGCACCTCCACCACCGACGCCGTACAGGGCCCGTACGCCGCCCAGTACCTGTTCAACAAGCGGAAGTTCAAGAAGGCGTACATCATCGACGACAAGAAGACCTACGGCGCGGGGCTGGCCGGCACCTTCACCGACGAGTTCAAGAAACTCGGCGGCAAGGTCGTGGGCACCGACCACATCAACCCCGACGACCGCGACTTCTCCGCCGTCGGCACCAAGGTCGCCAAGTCCAAGGCCGACTTCGTCTACTACGGCGGCGAGTACCCGGCGGGCGCCCCGCTCAGCGCACAGATCAGCAAAGCCGGCTCCAAGGCCCTGGTCGTCGGCGGTGACGCGCTCTACAGCGAGGAGTACATCAAGCTCGGCAAGAAGAACGTCGAGGGCGACCTCGCCACCTCCGTCGGCGCCCCGCTGGAGACCCTCGACACCGCCAAGACGTTCATGAAGGACTACAAGGCGGCCGGCTACAAGCTCCCCTACGAGGCGTACGGCGGCTACTCGTACGACAGCACCTGGGCGATCATCCAGGCCGTCAAGGCGGTCGTGGAGAAGAACGACGGCAAGCTGCCCGACAACATGGACGACACCCGCAAACAGGTCACCGAAGCCGTGCAGGACGTCAAGTTCAAGGGCGTCACCGGCGACGTCGCCTTCGACAAGTACGGCGACACCACCAACAAGCAGCTGTCCGTCTACGAGGTCAAGGACGGCAAGCACAAGCCCGTGAAGACCGGCACCTTCAAGGAAAGCTGATCCGGACCCACGCCCCAGTCTGAACCTCACAGCCGCGCGGGGGCGCCGAACGCGCCCCCGCGCAGCCGTATCTGACACACCCCAAGGAGTCCCGGTGCAAGATCTGCCGGATCAGCTGGCGAACGGACTCGCACTCGGCGCGTTGTACGGCCTCATCGCGATCGGGTACACGATGGTCTACGGCATCGTCCAGCTCATCAACTTCGCCCACGGCGAAATCTTCATGATCGGCGGCTTCGGCGCGCTGACCGCCTACCTGTGGCTGCCCGACGGCACCGGCTTGGCCGTCGCCCTCCCCCTGATGATCCTGCTCGGCGTCGTATGCGCCGTACTCGTCGCCATCGGCGCCGAACGCTTCGCGTACCGGCCGCTGCGCGGCGGGCCCAGGCTCTCCCCGCTGATCACCGCGATCGGACTGTCCCTCGCGCTCCAGCAGGCCGTCTGGGCCTTCTACCCCGACGCGAAGAAGGCCCGCCCCTTCCCGCAGATCGGCGGCAGCGACTTCGACCTCGGCTTCGTCACCGTCTCCCGCGAAGACCTGTTCATCTTCATCTCCGCCCCCGTGTGCATGGTCGCCCTCGGCCTGTTCGTCGCCAAGACCCGCACCGGACGCGCCATGCAGGCCACCTCGCAGGACCCCGACACCGCCAAACTGATGGGCGTCAACACCGACCGCATCATCGTCATGGCCTTCGCCATCGGCGCCGCGTTCGCCGCCATCGCCGCCATCGCGCAGGGCTTCAAAACCGGCGAGGTCAACTTCAGGATGGGCTTCATCGCCGGGCTCAAGGCATTCACCGCAGCCGTACTCGGCGGCATCGGCAACATCTACGGCGCCATGGTCGGCGGCCTCGTCCTCGGCGTCGCCGAAGCCATGGCCACCGCCTACATCGGCGACATCCCCGGGCTCGAACAGTTCGGCGGCGGCTCGTGGAAGGACGTATGGGCGTTCGTCCTGCTCATCCTCGTCCTTCTCATACGGCCCCAAGGAATACTCGGCGAACGCCTCGCGGATCGGGCGTGATACCCATGACGACTCAGCACACCACCACGAAGGCCACCGACGAAGCGGCCACCACAGGAGAGCACACCTCCCCCGCCGGCCCCCCGCCACTCCCCCTCAGCAGCGACCCGCAGGCCGGGACCAAGCTGGGCCGGATCCTCGTCGGCACCGGAGCCGTCATCTCCTTCGTGAGCACCATGCTCCCCTGGACCTGGACCTCCGAGTTCCCCGGCGACCTGACCATCGCCATGTACCCGGCGGGCCTCCAACTCCTCACCCTCGTCGCAGCCGTCCTCACCGCGGCCATGCTGCTCGCCACCGCAGGCGTCCCCGGACTGCGCTGGCTCACCCCCGGCGGCAAGCACAGCGCACTGCTGCTGCTCACCCTGGCCAACCTCGCCGCCACCTGGTACACCGCCGCAGCCATCGCCGTCGAACTCGGCGGCCTCATCCACCTCGAACCCGGCATGTGGATCGGCGTCGCCGGCACCCTGCTGGCCGTCATCGGCGCCCTCGCCCTCCCCGCCGACCTGCCCTGGGAACCCGGCACCGGCGAGCAGCGGCCAGGACCCTGGAAGCGGCTCGTCCACGCCTTCAAAGCACCCGCACCCGGCACGGCCGCACCCATCCCCGGCTGGGCCGAGATCCTGGTGATCTGCGCCGCCTGCGCCGTCGGACTCTACGTCTTCGCCTACGGCATCGAAGCCGAGGACGGGCCGCCCTTCATCGGCTTCCTCGTACTGGCCGCGTTCGCCTTCCCCGCACTCGGCAGGGCCGGACTCCCCCGGCGGCTGTCCGTACTGGCCGGAAAGAACCGCACCACCACCCTGGCCGCCGCCTTCGTCGCCGCACTGCTCTTCCCGATCACCCAGAGCAACGAGGCCTACACCAACATCGCCGTCAGCGTGCTGATCTTCGCGACCGTCGCGCTCGGCCTCAACATGGTCGTCGGCCTCGCCGGCATCCTCGACCTCGGATACGTCGCCTTCCTCGGCGTCGGCGCCTACACCGCAGCGCTCGTCTCCGGAGCCGAGACCTCCTCGGTCGGCATCCATGTGCCGTTCTGGGCCGCCGTACTCATCGGCGCCGCCGTCGCCCTCGTCTTCGGGCTCGTCATCGGCTTCCCCTCACTACGGCTGCACGGCGACTACCTCGCCATCGTCACCCTCGGCTTCGGAGAGATCTTCCGCATCTCCGTACAGAACCTCGACGGCGACTCAGGACCCAACGTCACCAACGGGCCCAACGGCATCCCCAACATCCCCGACCTGGAAATCTTCGGCTTCAACCTCGGCGAGACCCACACCGTCCTCGGCTTCGAACTCGGCCGCTTCGCCAACTACTACCTGCTGATGCTCGTCTTCACCGCGATCGTCGTCACCGTCTTCCGGCGCTCCGACAACTCCCGCATCGGCCGCGCCTGGATCGCCATCCGCGAGGACGAGGTCGCCGCCCGCGCCATGGGCGTCAACGCCTTCCGGCTCAAACTGATGGCCTTCGCCCTCGGCGCCACCCTCGCCGGCATGGCGGGCACCGTACTCGCCCACGTCGAGTTCTCCGTCACCCCCGAGTCATACAAATTCGTACACACCGCGCCACCCAACTCCGCGTTCCTCCTCATCGCCGTCATCCTCGGCGGCATGGGCACCGTCAGCGGCCCGCTCATCGGCGCCGCGCTGCTCTACCTCATCCCGGCCAAGCTCCAGTTCATGGCCGACTACCAACTGCTGCTCTTCGGTATCGCGCTCATCCTGCTGATGCGCTTCAGGCCCGAGGGCCTCATCGCCGACCGCCGCAAACAGCTCGAATTCCGTGAAACGGGACAACTCGATGTCCCCGCGGCAGCAATCCCCGGCCTCGGCAAGACGGAGGCGTGAGACGAGATGACGACCACCACCACACCCGCCGACACGCCCGCACCCGGCTCAGCCCCGGGCGACGTCGTACTCGACGCCTCCGGCGTCACCATGCGCTTCGGCGGCCTCACCGCCGTACGCAACGTGAACCTCGACGTACGCGCCGGAGAAATCGTCGGCCTCATCGGACCCAACGGCGCCGGCAAAACCACCTTCTTCAACTGCCTCACCGGCCTCTACATCCCCACCGAAGGAACAGTCCGCTACAAAGGCACCGTCCTGCCCCACCGCTCCCACCTCGTCACCCAGGCAGGCATCGCCCGCACCTTCCAGAACATCCGGCTGTTCGCCAACATGACCGTCCTGGAAAACGTCCTCGTCGGCCGCCACACCCGCACCCACGAAGGCCTCTTCTCCGCCCTCGTCCGCGGCCCCGGCTTCCGCCGCGCCGAACAGGAATCCGAAGAACGCGCCATGGAACTACTGCGCTTCACCGGACTCGAAGCCAAACGCGAACACCTCGCACGCAACCTCCCCTACGGAGAACAACGCAAGCTGGAAATCGCCCGCGCCCTCGCCAGCGAACCCGGACTGCTGCTCCTCGACGAACCCACCGCCGGCATGACCGCCGGCGAGACCACCGCCACCCGCGAACTCGTCCTCGCCATCCGCGAACAAGGCACCGCCGTACTCGTCATCGAGCACGACATGCGGTTCATCTTCAACCTCTGCGACCGGGTCGCCGTCCTCGTCCAAGGCGAAAAACTCGTCGAAGGCACCCCCGAAACCGTGCAACGCGACGAACGCGTCATCGCCGCCTACCTCGGCACCCCCTTCGAAGGCGAACCAGGCGAAGCCGAAGCAGCCGAAGTACAGGCCGCCGAAGCCGAAGTACGAGCCGCCGAAGCCGCCGGCCCAGCAGCACCCGGGAACCGGGCCGGGACCGACGCACAAGACGGGAAGCAGGAAGGGAAAACGGACTAATGGCCCTGCTCGAAGTCGAGGACCTGCGCGTCGCCTACGGAAAGATCGAAGCCGTCAAAGGCATCTCCTTCACCGTCGACGCCGGCGAAGTCGTCACCCTCATCGGCACCAACGGCGCCGGAAAAACCACCACCCTGCGCACCCTCTCCGGCCTGCTCAAACCCGTCACCGGGAAGATCACCTTCGAGGGCGAGATACTCAACGGCGTCGGCGCCCACAAGATCGTCTCCATGGGCCTCGCCCACTCCCCCGAAGGCCGCCGCATCTTCCCCCGACTCAGCATCGAGGAAAACCTCCAGCTCGGCGCCTTCCTCCGCAAAGACACCGACAGCGTCACCAAAGACATCTCCAGCGCCTACGAACGCTTCCCCATCCTCGGCGAACGCCGCCGCCAAGCCGCCGGCACCCTCTCCGGCGGAGAGCAGCAGATGCTCGCCATGGCCCGCGCACTCATGTCCCGCCCCAAACTGCTGATGCTCGACGAACCCTCCATGGGCCTCTCACCGATCATGATGCAGAAGATCATGTCGACCATCAGCGAACTCAAGGAACAAGGAACGACGATCCTCCTCGTCGAACAGAACGCCCAGGCAGCACTCTCCCTGGCCGACCACGGCCACGTCATGGAGACCGGCACCATCACCCTCTCGGGCACCGGCGAAGAACTCATGCACGACGAATCAGTACGCAAGGCATACCTCGGGGAAGACTGAAGAAGCACACCAACGGAGGGGGCGCCCCGGAATCTCCCGGGGCGCCCCCTCCGTCTGCTGCTGCTCCGCCGCCCGACTACTGCTGCTTCTTGCGCTCCTCGGCGTCGGCGATGACCGCCTCCGCCACTTGCTGCATCGACAGCCGACGATCCATCGACGTCTTCTGAATCCACCGGAACGCAGCCGGCTCGGACAGCCCGTACTGCGTCTGCAGCACACTCTTGGCCCGGTCCACCAGCTTCCGCGTCTCCAGCCGCTGGGAGAGGTCCGCGACCTCCTTCTCCAGCGCCTTCAACTCCGTGAACCGGGAAACCGCCATCTCGATGGCCGGCACCACATCCGTCTTGCTGAACGGCTTCACCAGATAGGCCATCGCCCCGGCATCCCGCGCCCGCTCGACCAGCTCCCGCTGGGAGAACGCGGTCAACATCAGCACCGGGGCGATGCTCTCCTCGGCGATCTTCTCCGCCGCGGAGATGCCATCGAGCACCGGCATCTTCACATCGAGAATGCACAGGTCAGGACGGTGCTCGCGGGCCAGCTCCACCGCCCGTTGGCCATCGCCGGCCTCACCGACGACGGTGTAGCCCTCCTCCTCCAGCATCTCCTTGAGATCCATCCGGATCAGCGCCTCGTCCTCCGCGATCACGACCCGGGTCGTCGCCGGAGGTACATGCGCACTACCGTCCGTCGAGGCTTCCGCCTCGACGGACTCTGCACTCTGGGCACTCTCAGGCTCGGGGAAGTCCGCCGCGCTCACTTGGCTCCTCGTTTCCGCACAGGTGGGAGCTTCGAGCCTACCCAGGTCCTGTAGAGTAGGGGCACAGCGGGTGGCCGCAAGCCTTCGTTTCGAAGAGCCCCGGTAATCCAATTGGTAGAGATGATGGATTCAAAACCCATACAGTGTCGGTTCGAGTCCGACCCGGGGCACTCCACCTTCGTTTCCAAGGTGGCAAGCGGAAACGGCTGATTCCGCTCAATCGTGTTAACGGAGCCCCTTTCGCCCTCCCGTGTCGTACGGATCAGCGAATGCTGCTCGCATGTACGACCTCGATACGAGGAAACGCGCTCTCACACTCGTCGCGCAGGGCCGCAGCCTCAACTCCGTGAGTAAGCAGACCGGCATCTCGCGGTGGTGTCTTCGCGCATGGCAGCAGAGGCTCCAGCCGAGCCGCCGATGCGCCACCACATGTGAGCGGTGCTCCTCTCCTCCCCGACCGCCGGCGGATCTCGCTGCTTACAGCTATCTGCTGGGTCTCTACCTGGGCGACGGCTGTATCAGTGCGCTGGCCCGCACGCACATGCTTCGGGTCGCGTGCGCGGACGCCTGGCCCGGACTCATCGCCGCCTGCGAGCAGGCGATGCGTCTGGTTCGACCAGAGAACAAGGTCTTCCGCGTCCAGCGCGTCGGCTGCGTCAATGTGACTGCCTACTCCAACCACTGGCCCTGCCTCTTCCCCCAGCACGGCCCCGGCAAGAAACATGAGCGCCACATAGCGTTGGAGCCATGGCAGCAGGAGATCGTCGACGCGTACCCCTGGGAGCTGATCCGCGGGCTCGTGCACTCCGACGGCTGCCGGATCACCAACTGGACCACGCGCATGGTCGGCGGGCAGCGGAAGCGGTATGAGTATCCGCGCTACTTCTTCGCCAACAAGTCCGCCGACATCCTGAACCTTTACTGCCGCACCCTTGACCAGGTCGGCGTCGAGTGGAAGGTCACCAGACGCGGCACGGTGCCTTACAACATCTCCGTCGCCCGCCGGGCCTCCGTGGAGCTGATGGATGTGCATGTCGGCGCGAAGCACTGAGGTGCCTCCGGCGGTGCCCCTGGTGTCGGTTGCAGGCTGCGGGTTGATTGGGGCGAGTCGCGCAGTTCCCCGCGCCCCTTACGGGGCCCGCGGCTGCTGCCGCGACAGCGGTTTCGGTGCGTGGTCCGCACGGGTGCGGCACTATGGCGCGCATGGTCGTGTTGACGCGTGCGGAAGCGCAGGGGCGGGCTCGGGTTGTGGCGGTGCGGCAGTATGCCGTGGATCTTGATCTGACGCGGGGGGAGGACGTGTTCGGGTCCACGACGGTGGTGCGGTTCGCCGCGCTGGAGTCGGGGGTGAACACCTTTGTGGAGGTGCGGCCGAGGGAGCTGGTGCGGGCCGAGCTCGACGGGGTGGCGATCGATCCGGAGGAGTTGCGTGAGGGGCGGCTGCCGCTGCGCGGGCTGGCGGCCGGGGAGCACGAGTTGCGGGTCGAGGCGCTGATGCCGTACTCGCGGCTGGGTGAGGGGATGCACCGCTTCACGGATCCGGAGGACGGCTGTGTGTATGTGTATACGCAGTGCTGTGTGGCTGATGCGCCGTTGGTGTTCGCCTGTTTCGATCAGCCGGATCTGAAGGCGGAGTTCCGGGTGTCGGTGACGGCGCCCGAGGAGTGGACGGTGCTGGGGAACGGGGTTGCCGCGCGCAGTGGCGGGGGCGGGCGGTGGGAGTGTGCGCCGACGCCGCCGATCAGTACGTATCTGATGGCGGTGGTGGCGGGTCCGTTCCATTCGGTGCGTACCGAGCATGCGGGGTTGCCGTTCGGGCTGCATGTGCGCAGGTCGCTGGGTGCGTATCTGGAGGCGGACGCGGCGGAGTTGCTGGAGGTGACGCGGCGCTGTTTCGACCGTTATCACGAGATCTTCGACGAGCCGTATCCGTTCGACTCCTACGATCAGGCGTTTGTGCCGGAGTTCAATTCGGGGGCGATGGAGAATCCGGGTCTGGTGACGTTCCGGGATGAGTTCGTCTTCCGTTCGGCGGTCACGGACACCGAGCGGCAGACGCGGGCGATGGTGATCGCGCATGAGATGGCGCACATGTGGTTCGGCGATCTTGTGACGCTGTGCTGGTGGGACGACATCTGGCTGAACGAGTCGTTCGCGGAGTACATGGGCTATCAGGTGCTGAGTGAGGCGACGCACTTCACGGACACCTGGACGGATTTCGCGGTGGAGCGGAAGTGCTGGGGGTACGACGCGGACGAGCGGCCGTCGACGCATCCGGTGGCGCCGGATGCGGACGGGGTGCCTGATACGGCGGCGGCGCGGGGTAATTTCGATGGGATCTCGTATGCGAAGGGGGCTTCGGCGCTGCGGCAGTTGGTGGTGTGGCTGGGTGAGAAGAGCTTCCTGGCGGGCATCAACGGGCATTTCGCTCGGCATCGGTTCGGGAATGCGACGCTGGCGGATTTCCTCGATTCGCTGGCGCGGGCGTCGGATCGGGATGTGCGTGGCTGGGCGGAGAGCTGGCTGCGGACCACGGGTGTGGACATGTTGGTGCCGCGGGTGGGTGAGTCGGAGGCTCGGCAGTGGTATGTGGATGTGGAGCACCGTGGCGATCGTCCGCACCGGTTGGCGGTGGGGCTGTATGACAGGGCTCCGGCGGATGCTTCGCGGCTGATGTTGCGGGAGCGGCTGGAGCGGGATGTGCCGCCGGGTGGCGGTCGGCTGACGGTGACGCTGGATGGGCCGCGTCCGGATCTGGTGCTGGTCAATGATCTGGACTGGACGTATGCGAAGGTGCGGCTGGATCCGGTGTCGTGGGGCACGGTGCGTGCGTCGTTGTCGGGGTTGCCGGGGCAGTTGTCGCGTGCGGTGGTGTGGAACGCGGCTCGCGACATGGTGCGGGAGGCGGAGCTGGAGCCGTTGGAGTTCGTGCGTACGGCGCGGGCGCATCTGCCGTATGAGACGGATAACGCGGTGGTGCAGGGGGTGTTGGCGTTCGCGCGGGTGCATGCGGCCGACCGCTATCTGGTGGGTGCGGAGCGTATGGAGGCGCTGGAGCTGCTGGGTGGGGTGTGTCGCGAGTTGCTGGAGAGTGGTGCCGGGGGTGTTGCGGCTGCCGGTGGTTCGGGGGTGCGGCTGACGGCTGCGCGGTATTTCATCGACTGTGCGACCGATCCGGCGGAGTTGCTGGCGTGGCGGTCGGCGGGTGAGGTGCCGGGTGGTGGTCCGGTGCTGGACGCGGAGTTGCGCTGGCGGTTGTTGTTGCGGCTGTCGGTGCTGGGTGCGGTGGACGCGGCGGACATCGACGAGGCCCGTGCGGGTGATCCGAGTGCGCGGGGTGAGGAGGCGGCTGCGCGGTGCAGGGCCGCGCTGCCGAGCGCGGCGGGCAAGGAGGCTGCGTGGGAGGCGATGTTCGGTCCTGCGGACGCGCTGTCGAACTATTTGTTCGTGGCCACCGCGCAGGGTTTTTGGCAGCCGGAGCAGTCGGAGTTGCTGGGCGGTTATGTGGAGCGGTTCTTCAGCGATGTGGTGCCGCTTGCGGCGCGTCGGGGGCCCGCGCTGGCGGAGGCGGCTGGGCGGTATGCGTTTCCTGCGGCGTTCGTCGACGAGCGGACGCTGACCCTCGGCGAGGCGTGCCTGTCCTCCGCCGGCCCGGTTCCTGCCCTGCGGCGCCATCTGGAGGACCAATTGGATGATTTGCGGCGGGCGTTGGGAGTGCGTACGGCGGTGTCGTGAGGCGTCGCGCACCAGGGCGCCCCTGTTGTTCCGGTAAGGGGGTGCCCCTGGCCGACGCTCGCGGGCTGCGGGTGCGTTGTGGCTGGGCGCGCAGTTCCCCGCGCCCCTTGCGGGGCGCGGGCGGGCCCTCTTATCAGATGCGCCGCGTGGGTCCTGACGGATCTACCTCCTTCGGGCGAAGTAGCGCGGAGATCGCCGGGTGGCGCGGTGTACGACACATAAGTTAGGGCGCCCTAACCAACCGTGTATGAGAGAGCCGCCATGTCTGCGTTCACCGTCGATGGCTTGCAGGATGCCGCCCCGCGCCCACGTGGGAGGGCGGATCCGGAGGATCGGATGCTCGCGGGCGGGGCAGTTGGCCCGGCCGCGCTGCGCCCGCTGCTCGGCACGGTGGTGGGGGCGTTGTCGCGGGGTGCGGTGGAGCGTGGGGGGCCGCTGCCGCGGGGTGGTCCCGAGGCGGTCGCCGCGCAGGTGCGGGAGGCGGTCGGCGCGGTGCTGCCGGAAGAGGGCAGGGGTGCCATGGAGGCGCTGGACGTGCTGGTCGGTGCGGTGGCGCGGGGGGCGGCCGATCCGGCGGATCCGCTGTGTGCGGCGCATCTGCACTGTCCCCCGCTGGCGGTGGCGGCTGCCGCCGATGTGGCGGCCAGTGCGCTGAATCCGTCGATGGATTCGTGGGACCAGGCACCGGCCGCCTCGGAGTTGGAGGTACTGGTGTGCCGGGCGCTGGCGCGGCTGGTGTTCCCCGGGTCGGACGGGGCGGATTCGGCTGCGGGTCCGGACGCCCTGGTGACGACTGGCGGTACGGAGGCGAACCAGTTGGGGCTGCTGCTGGCGCGCGAGCAGGCCCGGCGGGTCGCGGGTGGCGGCCCGGCGCGGTTGGTGTGCGGCGCGAACGCGCATCACAGCGTGCACCGTGCGGCGTGGCTGCTGGGGATGGAGGCGCCGCTGGTGGTGCCGGCTCCGCGTGGGGTGCTGGATCCGGTGGCGCTGGAGTCGGCGCTGGGTGTCCTGGCGCGGGCCGGCGCGGGGGCGGGGGCTCCGGTGCTGGTGGTGGCGACGGCCGGCACGACGGACACGGGCGCGATCGACCCGCTGCCCCGGATCGCCGAGGTGGCGCGCCGCCATGGCGCCCGGCTGCATGTGGACGCGGCGTACGGCGGACCGCTGCTGTTCGGTGCGGGGCTGCGGGACCGGGTCGCGGGCTTGGAGCGCGCGGACAGTGTGACGTTCGATCTGCACAAGCTGGGGTGGCAGCCGGTGGCGGCCGGTTTTCTGGCCGTACCGGACAGGACCGTACTGCGGGTGCTCGATCACCGCGCGGACTATCTCAACGCTGACGACGACACCGAGGCGGGCCTGCCCGATCTGCTGGGGCGGTCGCTGCGGACGACGCGGCGGCCGGATGTGCTGAAGGTGGCGGTGACGCTGCGGGCGTTGGGGCGGGCGGGGATGGCCCGGCTGGTGGAGCGCACGTGCGCGGCGGCGGTTGAGCTGGCGGACCGTCTGGCGCGGGACGAGCGGTTCGAGCTGTATGCGCGCCCGGCGGTCTCCACGGTGGTGTTCCGCCCGGCGGGCGGGGACGACGCGGTGGTGGCGCGGGTGCGGCGGCGGTTGCTGGAGCGTGGGCAGGCGGTGCTGGGCCGGGCGGCGCTGGACGGCCGGCTGTGGTGGAAGGTGACGCTGCTGAACCCTGCGGTGCGGGGCAGCGATCTGGCCGCGTTGGTCGAGCTCGTGGCGGAGGCGGAGGATTCGGCGTGCGAGGGAGCGGACGCGTGACGGAAATCGAGGAGGGCCGGGCGGCGGCCGAGGGCGCGGTGGAGCCGCTGGATCTGGTGGGGGTCGGGATCGGTCCGTTCAATCTCTCGCTGGCGGCGCTGGGCGACGGGCTGCCGGGGCTGCGGTGCGCGTTCTACGAGCAGCGGTCGGCGTTCCGCTGGCATCCGGGGCTGCTGATCGAGGGGGCGACGCTTCAGGTGCCGTTCCTGGCGGATCTGGTGACGCTGGCGGATCCGGCGAGCCCTTGGTCGTTTCTGCGGTTCCTGCGGGAGCGGCAGCGGCTGTTCCCGTTCTATTTCGCGGAGCGGTTCCATATCGAGCGGGCCGAGTACGACGCGTACTGCCGGTGGGTGAGCGAGTCGGTGCCGGGGCTGTATTTCGGTCGCCAGGTGGACGCGGTGCGCTGGAATGCCGAACGGGAGCTGTTCGAGGTCGACTTCACGCAGCTGGGCGCGTACGGGGAGGCGGAGGCGCTGGGGAGGTCGTACGCGCGGAACGTGGTGCTGGGGATCGGTACGGCTCCGCATGTGCCGCAGGCGTTGCGGCCGTTGGCTCAGGCGCCGTCGGTGCCGGTGTACCACTCCGCGGAGTATCTGGAGCACCGTGAGGAGCTGCTGGCGGCCGGGCATGTGACGGTCGTCGGGTCGGGCCAGTCGGGCGCCGAGGTGTTTCTGGATCTGCTGCGCAGGCGCCCGCTGGGGCGGGAGCGGCTGCACTGGCTGACGCGCAGCGCGGCGTTCGCGCCGATGGAGTACAGCAAGCTGGGCCTGGAGCATTTCACGCCGGACTACACCCGTTACTTCCACGGCCTCTCCGAGCGGGTGCGCGACGGGCTGCTGCCCCGGCAGTGGCAGCTGCACAAGGCGGTGGACGCGGAGACGCTGGCGGCTGTGCACGACGAGCTGTACCGCAGGATGCTGCTGCTGGACAGCGGCGCGGGCCACGACGAGAGTGGCGGGGATGGCGGTGGCAGCGGTGAAGGGGACGGCCGTGGCCGTGCCGGGAGCTGGCCGGACGCGGTGCTCACGCCCGGGGTGCGGGTGCGGACGGCCGGGCGGGGCGGCGGCTCCCAGCTGGAGCTGCATCTGGAGCATCCGGAGCAGCAGGAGCGGAGTGTGCTGACGACGGACGCGGTGGTGCTTGCCACGGGGTACGCCGAGCGCCCGGCGGAGGGGATGCTGGCGGCGCTGGACCCGTATCTGCGGCGGGACGGTTCGGGCCGTCCGCTGGTGGACGAGGAGTACCGGCTGGTGCTGGATCCGGCGGTCACCGGTTCGGTGTTCGTGCAGAACGCGGAGCGGCACACGCATGGGGTGGGTGCCCCGGATCTGGGGCTGGCGGCGCACCGTAGCGCGGTGATCCTCAACGCGGTGACGGGCCGGGAGAGTTATCCGCTGCCGCAGCGTGCGGCCTTCACCCGCTTCGGGCTGCGGGAGCAGCAGGCGGGCGCCTCAGCTGCGGGAAGGTCTGCCACAGTTGGCGTATGACACAGATACCCGAAGACGAGCCGCTGTCCGTCGCCCCGCCGTCGAACGGTTCCGGTGCGATGCCGTACGGCACTCCTGACGCGCCGCGGGTGGCGGTGCGTGGGGAGGCGAGCCTGGAGTTCGATCCGGAGTACGCGCGGATCGGCATCTCGGTGTCGGCGCGGGGTGCCGACCGGCGGGCCGCGCTGGAGGATCTGACGCAGCGGAACGCGCGTGCGCTGGAGTTGGTCAAGAGCTACGGCGACGCCGTGGAGAAGCTGTCGACGGGGACGTTCAGCGTGCAGCCGCAGTTGCGGGACGGCAAGCGGGAGCGGGTGTACGCCTACGACGGGCGGGTGCGGCTGAATGCCACCATCACGGATTTCACGGTGCTGGGCGAGTTGACGACGCGGCTGGCCGATCTGGAGCTGACGGAGGTCCAGGGGCCGTGGTGGGGGCTGTGGCGGAACTCGACGGCGCACCGTACGGCCCGGCAGCAGGCGGTTCGGGAGGCGGTGAAGCGGGCCCGGGAGTATGCGGAGGCGCTGGGTTCGCGGCTGGTGGCGTTGGTCGAGCTGGCGGATCTGGGTGCCGAGAACAGTGCTCCGCCGCCGTATCCGGCGGCGCCCGGCGGGCTGGCCGGGTACGGCAGGGCGGCCGGGCCGCCGCCGGCGCTGGATCTGGAGCCGCAGCGGCAGACGGTGTCCGCGCAGGTGAACGCGCGCTTTGTGATGAGTCCGCCGCAGCTCGGCTGAGGTCCGAGGAGGGTGCGAGAGGCGCTCGGCTGTTCCGTCTCGGTACTTGAGACGGAACAGCCCTGTGGATGCTCATCCGAGCAAATGGGCGCCCACTTTATTAGTTGTCCTCGGGATTCCATGGCTTTTCGGTAAAAGGCGGTTGGACAATTGTCCGACGGCGGTTCTTTACGCGTCGGTAAGTCTTAGGCTCGGGCTATGCGCCGAGCAAAAATCGTCAGCACCCTGGGTCCGTCCACCGATTCGTACGAGCAGATCAAGACGCTCGTAGAGGCGGGAATGGATGTCGCCCGGTTCAACATGAGCCACGGCACGCACGCCGAGCACGAGGAGCGCTACCACCGGGTGCGCGCCGCCGCCGAGGAGACGAAGCGGAATGTGGGGGTGCTCGCGGACCTTCAAGGTCCGAAGATCCGACTGGGGCGTTTCCAGGAGGGGCCTGTACTCCTTGAACGGGGCGATGAGTTCGCCATCACCGTCGAGGACATGGAGGGTGACCGCTCGATGTGCGGCACCACCTATCCGGGGCTGGCCGCCGATGTCACGGCCGGCGAGCGGATCCTGGTGGACGACGGCCGGGTGACGCTGGAAGTCACCCGTGTCGAGGGCTCCGTGGTGCACACGATGGTCATCGAGGGCGGCATGGTCTCCGACCACAAGGGCCTCAATCTGCCGGGGGTCGCGGTCTCCGTGCCCGCGCTCTCCGACAAGGACGTCGAGGACCTGCGCTGGGCGCTGCGGATGGGCGCCGACCTGATCGCGCTGTCGTTCGTGCGCAGCGGGCACGACATCAAGGAAGTGCACCGCGTCATGGCGGAGGAGGGCCGCCATCTGCCCGTCCTCGCCAAGCTGGAGAAGCCGCAGGCGGTGGCGAACCTGGAGTCCATCGTCGACGCGTTCGACGGCATCATGGTCGCCCGCGGTGACCTGGGTGTGGAGATGCCGCTGGAGCAGGTGCCGCTGGTGCAGAAGCGCGCCATCAAGCTGTGCAGGCGGAACGCCAAGCCGGTGATCGTGGCGACGCAGATGCTGGACTCGATGATCGACGCGTCCCGCCCCACCCGCGCCGAGGCCTCCGATGTCGCCAACGCGGTGATGGACGGCACCGACGCGGTGATGCTCTCCGGCGAGACCAGCGTGGGGAAGTACCCGATCGAGACGGTGCGGACGATGAGCCGGATCGTCGAGGCGGCGGAGGAGGACATCCTCGCCAAGGGGCTGCCGCCGCTGACCCAGAGCAGCAAGCCGCGCACCCAGGGCGGTGCGGTGGCCCGGGCCGCCGCGGAGATGGGTGACTTCCTCGGCGCCAAGTACCTGGTGGCCTTCACCCAGTCCGGGGACACGGTCCGCCGGCTGTCCCGCTACCGCTCCCCCATCCCCGTGCTGGCCTTCACCCCTGACCCCGCGACGCGCTCGCAGCTCAATCTCACCTGGGGGGTGGAGACATTCCTCGGCCCGATGGTGCAGACCACCGACGAGATGGTGGACCAGGTCGACGAGATGCTGCTGAAGCTGGGCCGCTGCGACCGCGGCGACCTGGTCATCATCACCGCCGGCTCGCCGCCCGGCGTCCCCGGCTCGACCAACCTCGTGCGGGTGCACCGGCTGGGCGAGGAGGACTCCTGAGGGCCCACGCGTTCTCGGACGCGCGCACCTGACTGTGACCCGGGCCGCCTCCTTGCGGCCCGGGTCAGCTGTTCTGCTGCCTGCCGTTGCCGGCCATCTGCTCGTGGTGGCGGATCACCTCGGCGATGATGAAGTTCAGCAACTTCTCGGCGAAGGCCGGGTCGAGCTTGGCGTCCTTGGCCAGTTCGCGCAGCCGGGCGATCTGCCGGGCCTCGCGGGCCGGATCGGCCGGGGGCAGATTGTGGTCGGCCTTGAGCCGGCCGACGCGCTGGGTGCACTTGAAGCGCTCGGCGAGCATGTGCACCACGGCGGCATCGATGTTGTCGATGCTGTCGCGCAGCGCGGTCAGCTCCGCGCGTACCGACTGGTCGGGCTGCGCGGTGGTGGCGGGCCGCGCGTTCTCGCTACTGCTCATCGCCCGAGCTTATCCGGCCTCCCCGGCCGGGCCGCACGGATCTTGCGTACCCGGCAATGAGGGCTGCGCTTGCCCACCCTGCGCCCTGGGGGCACCTCCCGGACGGAGTCTGGGGGAGCAGACTGCCCAAGCGCAGTGCAGGGTGCGCGGCCTAAGAGCGGACGCGGGGGATCATCGGCGGGTGGTCCGGGTCGGGAACGCGGGTGGCGTAGCCGCCGGGGACCTTGCGGGACTGGGTGGCGCGGAACTGGACGGGCGGGGTGCCCACGCGGCGCGTGAAGAGCCGGGAGAAGTACGCCGGGTCGTCATAGCCGATCCGGCGAGCGACCGTGGAGACCGGCAGATCCGTACCGGCCAGCAACTCCTTCGCCCGACCGAGGCGGATGCCCAGCAAATAGTCCTTCGGACTGCACCCGGCACTGCGCCGTACGGCGGCGCGCAGTTCGGCGGGAGTCATCCCGGACCGCGCCGCGTGGTCGGCGACGGAGAGCGGGAGGAAGGCGTCGCGGGCCAGGGCCTGCAGGACGGGTGCGCCGTCCGCCGTGGTGTCGGCGCGGGCCCGGCGCAGTGCGACGAGGAGTTCGTGTACAGCGGCTGCCGCCTCCACTTCCAGCAGCGGGTTGCCGGGCCGCGCCGAGCGGGCGATCCGGGCGATGGCGGCGCGTGCCGGGCCCGCGTCGGTGAGCGGGACGAGGGGGCGGTGCGGTTCTATGCAGCCCAGTTCGGTGTAGGCGGTCACGGCGGAGCCGGTGAAGTCGACGAAGCTCTCGTCCCAGCCCTCTTCGGGGTCGGCGCCGAAGTGGTGCCGTACGCCGGGGGTGAGCCACAGCAACGCGGGGGCCACCACCTCCCGTCGCTGTCCTTGCGGGTCGTCCGGGTCCGCGTACCAGCCGCGGCCGCCGCTGATGACGATGGCGACATGGTGGTCGAGGGTGCGGGGGCCGACCGGGGGCAGCGCACCGTGCTGCATGCCGACGCCGAGACAGACCAGGCCGAGCCGGTGGTGTACGGGGCCAGGGGTGAAGTACCGCATCCAGCACTGGTACCGGTGCTCGGCCACCGCATGCGCTCCCCTCACTCGTTCAGGGCAGCAGCGTACGGTGATCACCCCGGGCGGGTCACCGGTGCGTCAGCGGCGGGCTCCCGTCACCTTCGCACCCGCGTCACCGTGAAGGTGTCCAGCACGAACTCGGCCTTGCCGTCGTCGCCGACCTTGCGCAGGCCGACCCATGCCTCGCCGTCCTCGGGGGCGGTGAACTCGTAGCTGTGGGTGACCGGTTCGGTCGCCACCGGCAGCGGGGTACGGTCCAGCTCGCGCGGTTCCGGCGCGTCGGCGCCGGTGATCCAGGCGTACTGGCCGGCTTTCTCGTTCTCGTAGCGAAACGAGACCCGGTAGGTTGCCCCGGGCTCGAACCGGACGGTGTGCGGGACGGTGCGGTAGACGAGCCCGGTGTTCTCGCCACGGGACTTGAGGGACTCGCCGCCGTCGATCACGTCGTCGACCGCCTTGCCGTTCCAGCCGCGCTGGGTGTAGGGCGCGTGCCGCTGGGCGATATGGGTGCGCGGATCGGTGGAGCCGCCCGCGTCGCCCTTGACGAACGGCCCCCAGCCCTGCGGTACGTGCTCGAAGTCCTCGTACACCAGGGCGCCGCGGCGGCGGGATTCGGTGCCGCGGACGACGCGGACGTGGTCGAAGCGGACCGGTACCTCGCCCTTCCCCACCGTGAGGGCGAGGGTGACCGGTCCGCCGGCTTCGGGCACGGTGAACCAGGTCGTCATCCGCTGGAACCGGGTGCCTTGTTTGAGGTCGGCCGCGACGTGGTTGGTGGCGGTTGAGGTCTCCGTCCAGTTCTCGGCGGTGACGCCGTCGGCGGTACGGACGGTGAGCGCGGCGCGGCGCCGGTGGCCCGCCTCGGTGCCCACCTGCACCTGTACGGAGGCCGCGTAGGTGCCGGGCTCCAGGCGGGCCAGCCGCTGGCTGACGGAGGCGGGGCCGCCGGGGGCGAGGACGAGTTCGTCGTCGCCGCGCTCGCTCGGCTGAACGCGCGCCGCGCCCTTGACGGTCCACGCCGCGAGGTTGCCCGCGTGGAAGCAGGGGTCGGCCAGCGGGGTGCCCTCGCCCCAGCGGGGGTCGCGCGGGGCGGGCGCGGGGGTGCGGCGCACGACGTAGGGCTGCCCGGGCTCGGCGGACAGGGTGACCTTGCCGCCGGAGACGGCCACCTGCCGCACCTTCCCCCGGCCGCGGGCGGACAGCGGGTAGACGTACACCGTGCCGGTGCCCGCCCAGCCGGCGGGCAGCCGCCAGGTGGTGCGTCCGCCGCGCGGGTTGTAGTGGTAGAGCTTCTCCGGATCGGTGGCCCTGCGGGGCTCCCAGGGCAGCAGATAGGTGCCGTCGTCGTAGACCGGCCGGCCGTCGGTGGTGATGCGGCGCTTGCCGTCGGCGTCGGTGACGGAGGTGGCTTCGGCGCCCTCGAAGGTGATCTCGTGTGCGGTCCAGCTGCGGATGGGCCTGGCCTGGAGGTACTTGGCGGGCAGGCTGTGAGTCCAGATCAACTTGTAGAAGGCGTGCCAGTCGGTCTTGCCGCGCCAGCCCTCGTGGTTGCCCATGCGGGGCGCGCCCAGCAGCGT
This sequence comes from Streptomyces sp. CA-250714, assembly GCF_050936705.1. Classification (NCBI taxonomy): domain Bacteria; kingdom Bacillati; phylum Actinomycetota; class Actinomycetes; order Kitasatosporales; family Streptomycetaceae; genus Streptomyces; species Streptomyces sp. CA-250714. The sequence continues at coordinate 1,656,563 of NZ_JBNJMI010000002.1, forward strand.
GGGCCACTTGTCGGCGAAGACGTCCTTCTGGTGGTTGCGGATGAAGCGGATGAGGCGGGAGTTGATGCCCCGGGAGGTGTCGGGGCCGTAGTCGGGCTCGGTCGCCCAGTGCGACCACAGCGCGGAGCGTTCGAAGCCGTGGCCCCATTCGGTGGTGAGCTGCCAGCCCTGGTCGCGGAGGGCGCGCTGGAGGCGGTCGGAGGTCCAGCCGGATTCGCGGAAGACATCGATGTAGAGGGAGTTGAGTCCGTCGTCGGTGTCCTCGCGCAGGTTGCGGAAGCGTTCGACGATGTCGCCTGAGACCAGGTCGCGACGCTGGTCGATGCGGTACGACTGGTCGAGCCAGTCCCACTGCTCGTTCGTCTTGTCGACCAGGGTCTCGGAGAAGGCGTGGGCGACCGGGTACGACTCGGTGGCATTCACGTGCACCGCGAAGTCGCAGTTCCACTGCTTGCCCTTGGCCAGCAGCGTGTTGAGGTCGGTGAGGCCGCCGGCGCGCTTGTTGTAGTTGCCCGCGTAGTCGGGGTGCGCGGAGTCGTGGCCCTCGGACTGGTAGCCCTTGAGCAGGGTGAACTGGCGCAGCCCGTCGGTGGCCAGATGGATGCGCTTGACCTGGTCGAGGGTGGCCAGGAACGGGTTGGTGGCCTGGCTGGCGAAGTTGAACGGAATGTGCGGCACCACCCGCAGATGCTGCTCGTCGGCGCCGTGCGGGTCGACCATGATCTCGCGCATCGCGATGGCCGCGTCCTGCCAGTCGGCGACCCCGTCGCCGTTGCGGTCCCGGGTGACGATGACGGTCACGTACGGCAGCGGCTCGGTCTGGTCCGGCCCGGCGGTGGCGGCGCGGTGGGTCCACTGGCCGCAGGTCAGCCGGGCCGCCACGGCGCCGTCGGCGTCGACGGTCTGCCGCCACAGCCGTCCGTTGTCCCAGTCGGCGCCCTTGGTCGCGGCCGGCTTGTCGTAGCTGGTGTTGGTCTCGATGGCCGCAGCGAGGTCACCGGTGGCGACGACCGCGTAGGCGCAGCCGACCGGTTCCGGATCGGTCTTCGTACTGCTGGTGAGCTCGATCAGGGTGTCACCGCTCTTGGCCTTGTCCAGCTCCACCCTGGCCGCGTACAGCACCGGGGCCGGCTGCTGGTCGGAGCTGACGGAGAGGAACGCCAGCCCGGGGAGCTGGAGTGTGCCGATGCGGCCGGTGGCGCTCTCCTTGATACGGGTGACGCGCCAGTGCACCTGACGGTCCTCGGCCTCGATCCGGACGGTGAGTTCGGTGCCGGTGCCGAGGCTGAGGGTGTAGGTGATGCCGCGGCTGTCGGCGCCGGGCTCGCTGCTGACCCGGGGGGTGTGCTCCTCGCCGTCGATGAGGAGGGTGCGGACGGGGTGCTGCTGGGCGTGCAGGGTCTTGCCGGTCTCCCGGTCGGTGTAGCCGACGATGCGGGGGAAGGCCGTGTCGACGGTGACGTCGAGGGCCGGGGTGCGGAGGGTGTGGGTGCGGGGTGCGCCGCTGGTGCGGGGTGCGCCGCTCGCGGGCGCCGGGAAGGCGAGGGTGCCGAGTACGGTGCCGGCCCCAGCCGCGCCTGCCGCCACCACCGACCTGCGGGTCACGCCACGGGTCACGTCGCTGGGCGCGTCCGCGCTCGCCCGGCTGCTCGCCTCGCCGCTCGCCATGGTTCCGCCTCCGCTCGGCTGTCGCCCTCCGGTTCGACGCCCCGGTGTCGCCTTCCGGTTGGACGCCCCAGCCTTGGCGAGCGGGCAGGCGGCTGCCTATGGACAAGTGTGCGGGGTTGTTGGACTTCCGGTGCCGCCCGGTGCGTCCTGTTCGCAGCGGTGCGGCGCGTCCTGTTCGAGCTGGTGGATCAGGACGCCCTCGCGCAGCGCCCAGGGGCACAGCTCCAGCGTCGTCACGTCCAGCAACGTCATGGTGGTGTGCGCGACGAGGGCGCCGGCCAGTGCCTGGCCGGCCCGGGCCGGTGAGATACCGGGCAGCTCGGCGCGTTCGGCCGCCGGGAGCCGTCGCAGTCTGTCCAGCTCCGTGCGCAGCCGGCCGCGCTTCAAGTACCGGGGGGTGAACGGGCCCTCGCGCCCCGGCGCAGCCCCGCACAGCCGGGCGAGCTGATGCAGCGTGCGGGAGGTGGCCACGGCGGTGTGCGGCCGCTCCCACCGGATCCGGGCCGTGACATCGCGCAGCTGGTGCCGCACCTGACGCCGTACCGCCCGCAGTTGCTCGGGCGGGGGCGGGTCCGCCGTGCCGAAGTGCTCCCGGGTGAGCAGCCCCGCTCCCAGCGGGACCGAGACCGCGAGGTCCGGCACTCCCGAGCGGCCGAAGGCCACTTCCACGGAGCCGCCGCCGATGTCGAGCAGCACCATGGGCCCGGCCCGCCACCCCATCCAGCGCCGCGCGGCGAGGAACGTCAGCTCGGCCTCCCGCCGCCCGGACATGATCCGCAACTCCAGCCCGGCGCGCTTGCGTACGGCTTCCACGATCTGGCTGCGGTTGGGGGCCTCCCGGACGATCGCCGTCGCGAAGGCGGTCAGCCGGGCCACGCCCCAGGAGCGGGCCTCCTCCTCGGCCGCCGCGGTCGCCTCGGCCAGCCGCTCCACCGCGTACTCGGGCAGCCGGCCCTCGCTGTCCACGTCGTCGGCCAGCCGCAGCCGGTATTTGACGGTGTGCACAGGGAGCGGCACCGCCCCGTCGGCGTCGGCTATCTCCAGCCGTACGGTGTTCGAGCCGACATCCAGGACACCCACGCGCACACCGCACCTCCCGCCGACGGAAACTCCTCCCCTCGCCTGCCCGCGGCCCGCGGGGCCGTGGGGCCTGCGGGCATACGGGGGCCGCGGGACGGATGTCCCGCGGCCACGGCCGTCAGACGGTGAGCACGCGCCCGGGCGCGTGCGGGCGTACGGTGCCGTGTCCGTACCCGGCGGCACGGTGGCGTTCCATGGTGGTGCAGCAGTTGCTCATGGCTTCCAGTCCGGCCCGCACCTCGTCCCCGGCCAGCCCGGTGTGCTGGGCGATCCGTTCGACGGTGGGGGACTCGGCCCGGGTCGTACGGCTCAGTTCTCGGACAGCGGCGCGCACCTTCTCGCGCAGCTCGCGCGCCTGAGGGGACGTGTACACGTCCAGGGCGCGGTCGCGAACGTGACGGTGGCGTGCGGCGCACATAGGAACTCGCTCCTCCCGGTCTTGTGTTTCCCGGCAACCGCGGGAGGCGGCTTGTGGCGACACACCCGGGGCGACCGTTCGCGGCCACCTCCCCGCGGATGTGCCTGTCCTCCCAAGCACCTGGCGTTTCGTATTACCGACAGTACCGTCCGCAAACCCCGGTGATCGCAACTTTCCCGGGAGAGCAACGGTTGCCGGTGGTGGGAAGTGCCCGGGGTGCGGAAGTGCTTGGGGTGTGGAAGGGCCCGGGGTGCGGGAGTGCCCTGGGTGCGGCAGTGCTCGCGGCGCGGAAGTGCCCGGGTGCGGTCCGGGGTGCGGGGGTGGCCGGCGGTCACCGCTTGCCCGGCGGTGCGGTGGGGGCGGCGTTATCGTGGCGGTAGGCCGCGCGCTGGGGGTGTGGGATGGGTGGTTCGGTGACTGACCCCGTGGAGCGGGGCTTTCCGCACCTGGAGACGGTGCGCGAGGCGATCACCGCGCTCTACCGGCGGATGTCGGCCGATTCCGTGCGCGGCTTCGACACCAGCGTCGCCCCGGGTGATGTCGCCTTCGCGGACGCCGACGATCTGTATCTGGGCGCCCAGCGGGTCGCAGGTGTGCTGGTGCGGCATCTGCGGCTGCCCGAGGCGCGGGTGATCGTCAGCTTCCGCGAGATGACGCACGCGGCGAACGTCGAACTGACGGCCGGACCCGAGTACTTCATCGAGCTGAACGCCCGCTTCAAGAAGCACCGCAACGACATCGGCGCGGCCCTCGCCCACGAGGTCACCCATGTGTGGCTGCACCGTCTCGGGCTGGCCTTCGACGGCACCCGCGCCAACGAGATCCTCACCGACACGGCCACCACCTACCTCGGCGCCGGCTGGCTGCTGCTGGACGCGTTCCGGCAGGACGCGCTCACCTCGCAGAAGCTCGGCTACCTCACGCCGGAGGAGTTCGGCTACGTACTGGCCAAGCGGGCGCGGGTCTTCGCGGAGGACCCGGCGATCTGGTTCACCAGTCCGCAGGCGTACGAGGCGTATGAGCGGGGGCGCCGGATGGCGGCCCGCGACGAGGAGGTGCCGCCGCTGTCCGGGGCGCCGTGGCTGGAGCGGCGCCGCTATGTGAGGGAGCGGCGGCATGGGGCGAGCGGCGGTGCCGCGGGTGCCGGTCCCGGCGGTGGCGCGGGGTACGCATTCGAGCCCGGTGACGGTGCGGGGCTGCGGGTGTCGTTCCCTTGCCCCACCTGCCGGGTGCGGGTCCGGGTGCCGGTGCGGGGGCATGTACGGGCGCGGTGCGGGCTGTGCGGGGCGGTTTGGTCGTGCGACACGTAGTTGGGTCCTCGCTTGGGCTGGCGAGGGGGGTGCCCCTTGCTGGAGTACGCAGGCTGCGGGTGCGGTGTGGTTGCTCGCGCCCACGCGGCGGAGCCGCACATGAACACAGCCCCGCGCCCCTTCGGGGCGCGTCCCCCGTCAGCGGCGTTCCGTGAGGGAGAGCAGCGCGGCGGCCAAGGTGAGGGCGACCGCGAGGGTGAGGGGAAGGGGGAGGGCCGTGCCGATGATGGTTCCGGCGAAGGCGGTTCCCGCTGATCCGGCCGTGATCTTCAGTGCTCCCACCCAGACGAATATCTGGCCGCGTGCGGCCGGGGGCGCGTACTCGCTGCGGGCGGCGAGCGTGGCCGCGAAGAAGCAGGCGTTGGCGATTCCGGCCGCCGCGTAGGCGGCGACGGCGATCGGGAACGAGGGGGCCAGGGCGACCAGCACCAGGGTGCCGGCGACAAGCGCGGCGAGCCGGGTCATCAGCCCGTCCGCGTCCGCACGGGCCGGGCGGAGCATCACGCCCGCGGAGCCGGGGAGGTTGCCCAGTCCGTAGGCGGCGGTGAGCACACCGGCGGCAGCGGGCCCGACACCCAGTGCGCCGGCGCCGGCCACCGCGGTGACGGGCAGCGCTGCGACGCCGAAGGCGACCGTCACGGTCAGGTACAGCGTGCGGCGCAGCGGCCCCGAGGTGAGGATGCCGACGAGGGTGCGTCCGGGCTTCGGGACGTCGGAGGCGGCGGCCGGGGGCGGGGCGTAGGGGAGGAAGCGGACCACGGCGGCGGCCAGGAACGTCCCCCCGGCGAGGACGAGCGCGGCCACCAGGGGTGAGGCCCAGGCGGAGACCGCCGCGACGACGGTGGGGCCGACCGTTCCGCCGATGCCGTACGTCGCCACGTCCCAGCCCTGGGCGCGGCGTTGGCGCTCCCGGCCCTCCCCCGCGATGGCGGGAAGCCGGCTGCTGATCCCTCCGGTGAGCAGCGGGCCGACCAGTCCGGAGGCGATCAGCAGTACGGCGGTGACGACCGGAATGGTGACGGGGTAGAGCAGTACGGCCGCCGCCAGGGTGCCGCCGTGCACCATGCACGCTGCGGCGATCACCTTGCGGCCGTCGCGTGCGGTGTCGAGGACCCGCGCGACGAAGGGGCCCAGCAGATGGGGCGCCGTGATGCAGGCGCCGAGCAGTCCGGCCAGCCAGCCCGGGCCGCCGCTGGTGGTCACCAGCAGCACGATGGCCACCACCGCACCACCGTCGGAGGCCCTGGCCAGGGTCGCGGCGATGATGTAGCGGGCCAGACCGCCCCAACCCGGCACCGCCGCCGCGGGCGGTGCCGATGACGGCCCTGTTGCCGGGGCCCAGGCAGCGGACGCCGACGCTGTGGTGTCCCGCTCTCTCACGAGTTCGGACCCAGCTGTTCGAGGAGTTCGGTGACGCGTGCCCGGTCCTGGGTGCGCAGTCCGCGCAGTGGCAGTGGGAGGCTGTCGGGCGGGGTGAGGCCCAGCTGGGCGGCGGCTTCGGCGACCACGCGCAGCGAGCCGTGCCGGGCGAAGAGTTCCCAGAGCGGCTGGAGCCGCCGGGACTCCGCCAGCGCCCGGTCGGCGTCGCCGGACTGTACGGCGCGGGTGATGGTCAGTGCCGGTCCGGGGAGGGTGCCCGCGATCACCGAGTACCAGGCGTCGCACCCGGCGTTCAGTCCGGTGGCCGCGAAGGCGTCGCCGCTCACGCCGATGGTCACGGTGCTGGGCAGGAGCTGCCGCAGCTGCTGGACGCGGGCGCGGGCAGCCGCGGGGTCGGCCGGTACGCCGGGGATCTTGACGGACGCCACCTGTGGCAGTTCCGCCACCCGCGCGTACAGCTCGTCGGTGAACGTGAAACGGGTGGTGGCCGGGTTGTCGTAGACGACCAGGGGGACCGAGAGGTTCGCCGTGACGTCCTCGAAGAGCCCGAACACCTCGTCCTCGGTCAGCGGCTGGTAGGACACCGGTGCGAGCAGCACCCCTGCCGCGCCCGCGCGCTGGGCGTCCTCGGCCGCCTGGAGGACGTGCCGGGTGCGCAGCGCGCCGATGCCCACGACCACGGGGGTCTCGTCGGCGTTCTCCACCGCGATACGGGCGGCCCGAGCCCGCTCCTCGCGGGTGAGGTAGGCGTAGGAGCCCGTGGAGCCCAGTGCCCCGATCGAGTCGACACCGGCAGCGGCGAGTCGGCGGACCAGTCCCGCGTAGGCCTGCTCGTCGATGCCGTTGTCGGTGATCGGGGTGAGCGGGAAGGCGCTCAGGCCGGTGAACATGGGCTTTTCTCCCTGGTTGCGGCGAGTGATGGAACGTCAGGACATGACCCGTGCGAGGTCGGCGGCGAACACCTGGGCCTGCTGGGGTGTGAGGGTGGCCGTCGTGACCCGGATCGCCGAGGCAGTGCTCCTGGTGACCGCGAAGTCCGCTCCCGGCCGTACGGCCCATCCGCGTTCCGCCAGCGCTTCGACGATCCGCCGGGTGCGACCGGGCAACGGGATCCAGACGTTGAGTCCGTCGCAGCGGTCGGCCACGGTGATCCCGTTCTGCCGCAACGCCTCGATCAGGCTCCGGCTGCGCGTGGCGTACGCGTCGCGGGCGCGCTGGAGCAGTTGCGCGGTCCCGGGGTCGGACAGCAGGCCCGCGACGACGTGTTGGAGGAGGTGGCTCACCCAGGCGGGATTCAGCCGCGCCTCCAGCCGAGCCGCTGTGGCCGGGTCGGCCAGTACGAACGACAGGCGCAGGTCGGGGCCGAGGAACTTCGAGACGGACCGCAGCAGGGCCCAGCGGGGCGCGGACGGCGGGGTGATCCGGTGGTACGGCTGTGCGGAGACCGCCGAGAAGTGGTCGTCCTCGATGACCAGTACGCCGGGGAAGTCGGCCAGCACCTCGCGCAGTTGCCGGGCGCGGACCGCCGACAGTGCGGCACCGGTGGGATTGTGCGCGCGGGGGGTGCACACCACCGCGCGCGCTCCCGCCACCAGGGCGGCGCGCAGACCTTCGGGGTCCATGCCCTCGGCGTCGATGGGTACGGGCACCGGGCGGAAGCCGTTCGCGCGTGCCGTCCCGATGCTGGACAGGAAGCAGGGGTCCTCGACGGCCACCGCGTCGCCCCGGGCCAGATGGCTGTTCAGACAGCGTTCGACCGCATCGAGCGAGCCGTGGGTGAGAACCAGCCGGTGCTCGGTCTCCACGTCGGGACTCATCGCCTGCCGTGCCCAGTCGGCGAGGGCGCCGCTGACCGGTTCGTGCCCGTACAGCGGGGGTTCGTACCCCTGGTAGGCGGCGGTGACATCCGGCAGGAACTCCCGCGACGGATTGCCGTCGGCCAGATTCACCAGCGCCGACGACACCGCGAACCCCTCGCCGTCGACGGCCGGCACGCCCAGCACGACCGTGCCTCCGCGGCGGCGGCTCTCCACCACGCCCGCTGACCCCAGCTGCGCATACGCGGCGGCGACCGTGTTCCGGTTCACCCCCAACTCGGCAGCCAGCGTGCGGATCGGCGGCAGCGCGGCACCTGTGGCCAGGGCTCCGGTCTCGACCAGTTCCCGTACCGACTCCGCGATCTCCGCCGCGTTCGCACCTCGGATGCGTCCGTCCATGGATCGCAGCTTACGGGAAATGTCCTATGACACAAACGGTTTTCTGCTCCCCTGCTCCCACGGCGGGCAGCGGGCCAGGCCATGGCGTAGGTTCGACGGCATGGCTCCTTCGATCGCTACCAACACCCGGGTCGGACTCGATGAACTGCTGGAGTTCGTACGACCCCGGCACCGGGCCATCCTGCTGACGCGGCGGGAGGACGGCACACCGCAGGCGTCGCCGCTGACGTGCGGGGTCGACTCCGCGGGCCGGATCGTCGTCGCGACATATCCGGAGCGCGCCAAGACGCACAACGCGCGGCGCGACGCCCAGGTGAGCGTGCTCGTGCTGTCCGACGAGTGGAACGGGCCCTGGGTGCAGATCGACGGAGCGGCCGAGGTGCTGGATGTGCCCGAGGCGGTGGAGCCGCTGGTCGAGTACTACCGCGTCATCTCCGGCGAGCACCCGGACTGGGACGAGTACCGGGCGGCCATGCTGAAGCAGGGCAAATCGCTGATCCGGGTCACCCCGCGCCGCTGGGGCCCCATCGCCAAGGGCGGCTTCCCAGCCCGGCTGGCCTCCTGACCCGTACCCGGCATGGGGGGGCTGCGCTTGCCCACCCTGCGCCCCTGGCGCAGACTGCCCAAGCGCAGCAGGGGGTGGGGTGGGACGCGCCCCGTCAGGGGCGCGGGGAACTGCGCGACCAGCCACAACACAAACCGAAGCCCGCATACGTCGGACAGGGGCACCCCCCTCACCGGAACAACGTCAGATGCGGGGCAAGATCCTGCGCGGCCTCAACGCCGTAGGCACCCCGCAGGCGGGCCAGGAACGCGGTCCGGTCCAGGGTGTAGGTCTGGGTGCCGGTCACCTCCAGCGCGGTGGTGGCCAGGGCGCTGCCCAGTTGAGCCGCGCGTGCGTGGCCCAACTGCCGGGCGAGGCCCGCGAGGAAGCCGGCGCGGAAGGCGTCACCGGCGCCGGTGGGGTCGACGGTGGCGGACGGCCCCAAGGGCACCGCGGGTACGTCCACGGGGCAGATGCCCGCCTGCTCGATGTGCACCCCCTCGGCGCCGCGGGTGGTGACCCAGGTGCCGACGCGGCCGAGGATCTGCTGCTCGGTCCAGCCGGTGCGCTCCTGGAGCAGCACCGCCTCGTAGGCGTTGGTGAACAGATACGCGGGCCCGGCCAGCAGCGCCCGTACACCGTCGCGGTCCATGACGGCGAGCTGCTGGGAGATGTCGGCGGCGAACGGGACGCGCAGCTCGGCGCATTCGCGGGTGTGCCGCAGCATCGCCTCGGGATCGTCGGGGGCGATGACGACCAGGTCGAGCCCGCCGGTACGCCGGGCGACCTCCAGCAGCGAGATGTCGCGGGCCTCGCTCATGGCGCCCGGGTAGAACGAGCCGATCTGGTTGTGGTCCGCGTCGGTGGTGCACACGAAGCGGGCGGTGTGCCGGCTGGTGCTGACGTGCACGGAGTCGGTGTCGACGCCGTGTTCCTTGAGCCACAGCTGGTAGTCGGCCCAGTCGCTGCCCGCGGCGCCGACCAGTACGGGGGTCAGTCCGAGTCTGCCGAGGCCGAAGGCGATGTTGGCCGCGACGCCGCCGCGCCGGATCTCCAGCTCCTCCACCAGGAAGGAGAGCGAGACCGTATGCAGGCTGTCGGGCAGGAGTTGCTCGCTGAACCGGCCGGGGAACGTCATCAGATGGTCCGTGGCGATCGAACCTGTCACGGCTATGCGCACGGGAATTCTCCTTGCTCGGATGGGAGCGCTGTCGAAGGGGGTCAGACCGCGTCCGCGCCGGGGCCGGGCGGATGGCCGCTGCGGGCGCCGAACCACTCGATCCAGTTCATCGCGAAGAACACGTCTCCCGAGATCTTCAGCCGCCCGCCGACGAACGCGTCGGTGCCCTTCAACTCCCCCACCGCCAGCGCGACCAGATCGGGCAGCGCCACGCCGATGGTGGCGTCGGGTGCGCCGTCGAGTGCGCCGCCCAGCGTGGACTCGGGCGTGCTGGACGTGGTGCAGGCGCCCTGGGCGACGGCGACGTACCGGTGGCGGACGCCGAGCGGGGTGTCGATCTCGTAGTGGAAGACACCGGAGGCGAGCGCGGCGCGCTCCGGGCTGAACCGGGCGCGGAACCACTCGAAGACCAGGTCCAGCAGCGCCTCCACCTCGTCGGGCGGCGGCGAGGGGGTGGCTGCCGCGCGGGAGCGGACGATGTTGCGCAGCTGGTGGAACATCGCCTCGCGCGCGGTCACGACGCCGCCTCCGCACGGCCGCCGCGCACCGTGTGTTCGAGCAGTACGGAGGCGTCCTTGTCACCGTCGCCTGCCGCGTTGACGTCCACGAAGCGTTCGCGTACGGAGTCCAGGACGGGCAGCGGCACTCCGGCCACCGCCGCGTCGCCGAGAGCGAGCCGGAGGTCCTTCTCCATCAGCGTCGAGCGGAAGAACGCCGGCTCGTAGGCACCCTTGCGCATCAGTTCGGCGCGGAAGCGCAGCACCACCGAGCTGAAGCCGCTCTCCGCGACGGAGGTCAGCAGCCGGTCGCGGTCCAGCCCGGCAGCGACACCGTAGGCCACCGCCTCGGCGAGGGAGGCGACCTGCGCGCCGAGCAGCAGATTGAAGATGAGCTTGAGGGTTGCGGCCGTGCCGGGCGCTCCGAGGTGGACGACCTGCGCGCCGAGCGCGTCCAGGATGTCGCCGACCCGGGCGATGTCCTCCTCGTCGCCGCTGGTGTAGACGCGCAACTTGCCCTCGCGGGCCTGGAAGGGGTTGCCGACGACGCATGCCTCCACCCGGCGCAGCCCGCGTCCGGCGAGCCGTTCGGCGCACTCGCGGGCGTAGCCGGGCGAGACGGTGGAGGTGTCGATGACGACGGCTCCAGGTGCCAGGACATCGGCCACCTGACCGAACAGCACCTCCTCGACGGCGGCTTCGTCGGCCAGGCTGAGCAGTACGACCGAGCGGCCCTTGGCGGCCTCGGCGGGGCTCGCGGTGACGGTGGCGCCTGCTTCGGCCAGCGGCGCGGCCTTGGCGGCCGTGCGGTTGTGGACGGTCAGCGCGCGTCCCGTGTCCAGCAGCCGGTGCGCCATGCCGCCGCCCATGTTGCCCAGACCGATGAAGGCCAGCGGCTCGCCGCCGGGGTCGCCGGGAGCGGGGTCGGCGGGGGTCGCGTCCCGGGGTGCTTCCGGCGCGGGCGGTACCTCGTACACGGTCTCGGTGACGATCATCTCGCCGCCGGTGCGGAACGGTTGGAGCCTGCGCCGGTTCTCGACGTGAGCCTCGCTCAGCTCGAACGTACGGAAGGAGGACTCGTCCGCCCAGTCGGTGAGGACGTAGTAGACGTTCTCGTCCTCCACCGAACGCACCAGCGTCTGGCCCCGGTTGGCGGGCTCGCGCGCGATGCCGGTCGCCACGTGGCGCCAGGTGTTCTCGAACTCCTGGCGCTTGTTCGGGTGGATCTCCATCCGCAGCATGACGCGGAACGCTTTCATTTGCCCGCCTCCAAAGCGTGGGCCTGCGGCCGCAGCCGCGGGGTACGCCCTACACCGTTGCCACCGGCGCTCGACATCTGATCGAGCCCCGCTTCGGGAGGGCCCGGTCCCCGTTGTGCCGGTGAGGGGTGCCCCTGCCTCTCGCTTCCGGGCTGCGGGTGGTTTGGGGTTGCTCGCGCAGTTCCCCGCGCCCCTTCGGGGCCCGCTCTAGTGAGCGCCGACCCCTCTCCTAGGGCGCTGGGTCACCGTCTGCTCGTCAGGAGTCGGCGGCGGAAGGGTTTGGGGCTGCGATGCGGGTACTGTTCACGACCTGGGCCTGGCCCTCTCATCTGTACGCACTCGTGCCGCTGGCGTGGGCCTGCCGTAGTGCGGGACATGAGGTGCTGGTCGTCAGCCAGCCGGAGCTGCTGCCGCTGATCGAGCGGACCGGACTGCCGGGCGCGGCCGTCGGCAAGGACGTCGACGGGGTCGGCATGGTGCGCGGCTATGTGCTGCCCAGCAAGGACGACCCCACCGGTGACCAGCGGGCACCGCGTGGCGGCAAGGGGCCGCGGGCGCTGCGGATGTTCACCGCGCACGCCGACTCGATGGTCGACGGGGTGACGGAGACGGCCCGCAGATGGGGCGCCGACGTGGTGGTGTCCGAGCCGACGGCGCTGGCGGGCCCGCTGGCTGCCGCCGCCACCGGGATTCCGGCCGTACGGCTGCTGTACGGCGCCGATCTGATGGCGCGGGCCCGCACGCTGCTGCCGGAAGTGCTGGCGCAGCTGGCCGAGCGGGTGGGCGTGGACCCGGCGGGCTACCACCCGTTCGGGGACTTCACCATCGACCCCTGCCCGCCGGGCTTCCAGGCGCCGGCTCCGGCCGAGCATCCCCGGCTGGCCATGCGGTACGTGCCGTTCAACGGGCCGGGGACACCGCCCGATCCGCCGCTGCCACCACCGGCGCGCGGACACCGCAGGGTCGTGATCACCTGGGGGCACACCATGGCGCGGCTGGATCCCGCGCTGTTCCTGGCCGGGCACGCCGCGCGGGCGCTGGCCGGGCTGCCCCGTACGGAGCTCGTGCTGGCTGTCACCGCAGCGCAGCGACCACTGCTGGGCCAGGTGCCCGACGGAGTGCATGTGACGCTCGACGCGCCGCTGCACACGCTGCTCGGCAGCGCCGATCTGGTGGTCGCGCACGGCGGCGCCGGCACCGTACTGACCTCGCTGCGCGCTGGCCTGCCGCTGCTGCTCGTTCCCCAACTGCCGGACCACGCGGGGCATGCGGCACGCGTGCTGGCGACCGGCGCGGGTGAGGTGCTGACGCGGGACGAGGCGAGCACCGAGCGGCTCCGCGCGGAGGCGGCGGCGCTGCTGGACGGCGAACAGGCCGCCGGGCGGCGCGAGGCGGCGTGGACGCTGCGGGACGGCATGCTGGCGCAGCCCGCGCCCGCCGAGGTCGTCGGCGAGCTGGAGAAGCGGGTGGTCGCATGTGCGGCATAGCGGGCTGGATCGACTTCGCGCGGCAGATGAGCGAGGAGGGCAGCACCGTACGCGCCATGGCCGGCACCCTCGCCAACCGCGGCCCGGACGACGAGGCGGTGTGGACCGACGCCGACGCCGCGCTCGGCCACCGCAGGCTCGCCGTCATCGACGTCGACGACTCCACCCAGCCGATGACCGCCGAGCACGACGGACACACCCTCGCGGTGCTGGTGCACAACGGCGAGGTCTACAACTACCGCGAGGTGCGGCAGCAGTTGACGGCGCTCGGCCATCGGTTCCGTACCGCTGGTGACACCGAAGTCGTACTGCGGGCCTACCTGGAGTGGGGCGAGGAGTGCGCGCGGCGGCTGGACGGGATGTTCGCGTTCGCCGTGTGGGATCCGCGCCGCAGGCAGTTGCTGCTGGCCCGCGACCGGCTGGGCATCAAGCCGCTGTACTACGCGCGCACGGCGCACGGTCTCCTCTTCGGCTCCGAGCCCAAGGCGCTGCTGGCACACCCGTCGCTGGAGTGCGTGGTCGACGCGGAGGGGCTGGCGGAACTGCTGGCCTACATCGCGACGCCGGGGCACGCCGTCTACCGGGGTATCAGGGAACTGCCGGCCGGGCACACGGCGGTGCTGCGGGAGGGCGCCGGTGGTGCGGTGCTGAGCGAGTCGCGCTACTGGTCGCTGCCCAACCATGAGCACCCGGACACGCTGGAGCGCACTGTCGAGACGGTGCGGGGGCTGCTCCAGGAGTCGGTCGTCGGCCATCTCGTCTCCGACGTACCGCTGTGCACACTGCTGTCGGGCGGTGTCGACTCCAGCGCGCTGGCGGCCTTCGCGGCCCGCTCCGGCGCCGGACGGCCGCGTACTTTCGCCGTGGACTTCGAGGGGCACACGGAGCGGTTCCGCAAGGACTTCTGGCACGAGGACCCGGACGCGCCCTACGCCGCCGAGGTCGCCCGGCATGTGGGCACCGACCACGAGCCTGTCGTGCTGCGCACCGCCGATCTGGCCGACCATGTGGTGGACGCGGCGGCGCTGCGTGCCCAGGATCTGCCCCGGCCGATCCCCGACATGGACCGCTCGCTGTATCTGCTGCTGCGTGCGGTACGGCAGCGCTCCACGGTGGCGCTGATGGGTGAGGTCGCCGACGAACTCTTCGGCGGCTACCAGTCCTTCCGGGACCCCACCCTGGTGGACACCGCCAACTTCCCCTGGGTGACGATGGGGCTGCGTGTCGCGCCGCACGGGATGAGCACCGGGCTGCTGGACCCCGGGCTGCTGCGGAAGATCGATGTGCCGGGCTACTCGGCGCAGCGCTGGTCGGAGACGGTCGCGGAAGTGCCGGACGTGCCGGGCGAGTCGGAGACCGAGCGGGTCATGCGGCGGGTCGGTCACGCGCATCTGACGCGCTGGCTGCCGCTGCTGCTCTCCCGCGACGACCGGCTGAGCATGGCCGTCGGGCTGGAGCTGCGGGTGCCGTACTGCGACCACCGGCTGGTGGAGTACGTCTACAACATCCCCTGGGCGATGAAGACGGCGGACGGCCGCGAGAAGAGTGTGCTGCGTTCGGCCGTCGCCGACCTGCTTCCCGAGTCGGTGACCCAGCGCCGTAAGAGCCCCTTCCCGATCACCCAGGACCCGCACTACGGGCAGGTGCTGCGACGGCGCTTCGACGCGGTCGTCGCCGATCCGGCCAGCCCGGTGCGGCCGCTGCTGGACGGTCCCGCCTGTGCTCAGCTGGCCGCCGAGGACCGGCCGATCGCGGTGGACGGGTGGGGCGAGCGCCGCAACGTGGAGATGGTCCTCCAGCTCGACGCCTGGCTGCGCCACTACCGCGTCCGGCTGGACCTGTGAGAGCGGACGGAGAGGACGGAGAGGTCTGATGAGGCTGAGCGATCAGCTGACGGAGCTGGCCGCGCCGGTGCTGGAGAAGGTGCAGGCCCACCCGTTCTGGGCGGGCCTGCGGGACGGCTCCTTGCCGGGCGAGTCACTGGCGTACTTCGTGGAGCAGGACACCGGGCATCTGCTGCCCGCCTACGCCCGGGCGCTGGCCCGTACGGCCGCCGCGGCCGAACGGGACGCGCACACGGCGCTGCTGGGCCGCTCGATCACCGGCACCCTGGAGGCCCGCGACCGGCTGCGGGAGAAGTACGCGGAGCTGGCCGACGGCATGGGCCTCCCCCAGCCGCCGACCCAGGCACCGCAGGCCGGTCCCGCGACCCATGCGCACTGTGCGTTCTTCAACGCCTCCAGCGCCGCCTCGTTCACCGCCGGGGTCGGGGCGCTGCTCCCGATGGTGTGGTTCAACCACCAGGTCTCCGACGGCCTGTTGGAGCGGCACAAGGCCGGTTCCCGGTATGCCGGGTGGATCGAGGTCTACCACCCGGGCGAGGGCTACCGCTACGCGGTGCGGGCCTTCATGGGGCTGGCCGACGAACTGGGTGAGACGTCCTCGCCGGCCGAACGGGACCGGCTGATCGAGCACTTCCGTACCGGCATCCGCCACGAGTGGGCATTCGCCGAGGCCGCCTGGACGCGCCCCCAGTGGCCCGTCTGACGGCTGCGGCAGCAGGCACTTCATCACCGACCCCGAAGGGACAACCGTGAGCACTCACACCCCGCCCAGGTATCCGTTCGCCTGGACCCCGCCCATGCAGGTGCCCGAAGCGCTGCGGCATGTGCACGGCAGCTCCGCGATGGAGGTGACGCTGCCGAGCGGGGACGTGGCGACGCTCGTGACCCGCTACAAGGACGTGCGCGCCCTGTTCGCCGACAAGCGCCTGTCCCGGAACATCGCGCGCCCCGACTGTGCCCGGATCTCCAAGGACAACGATCTGTTCATGGACCCGGAGATCGACCCGGACCCGCCCAAGCACACCCAGGTGCGGTCGCTGGTGACCAAGGCGTTCACCGCCCGCCGGATCGAGGCCCTGCGGCCGTATGTGCAGCAGGTCGCCGACGAGCTGCTGGACGAGATGGCGGCCGGGCCGCAGCCGGTGGAGCTGAACGAGGCGCTGGCGTTCCCGCTGCCGATCAAGGTGATCTGCAAGCTGCTGGGCGTCCCGGCGGAGGACCGCGACCAGTTCCGCACCTATGTGGACGGCTTCCTGTCCGTCACCAAGCTGCCGCCCGAAGAGGTGGGACAGTGCCGGCAGAACCTGTGGAAGTACCTGGGCGACCTGATCGACGCCAAGCGTGAGAACCCGGGCGACGACCTGGTGAGCGAGCTGATCCGGGTCCGCGACGAGGAGGACAACCGGCTCAACGACCATGAGCTGCACTTCTGGTGCCAGGGGCTGCTCATCGCCGGCTATGTGACCACCGCCAGCCAGATCGGCACCGGCACCGCGGTGCTGCTGTACCACCCGGAGCTGGTGCGGCAGATCCAGGCGGACTGGTCGCTGGTGCCCTCCACCGTGGAGGAGCTGCTGCGCACCCAGATCATGGGCTCCTCGGTGGGCACCATGCGGTACGCGGTCGAGGACATCCCCCTCTCGGACGGCTCGGTCATCAAGAAGGGCACCAGTGTGCTGCTGTCGGAGGAGGGGGCCAACATGGACCCCGAGGTCTTCGACAAGCCCTTCGAGCTGGACATCCGCCGCCAGGAGAACCACCACATGACCTTCGGCGCCGGCATCCACTACTGCGTGGGCGCCGCGCTGGCCCGGATGGAGCTCCAGGTCGCCACGGAGTCGCTGCTGCGGCGCTTCCCCGACATCCGGCTTGCGGCGCCCGCCGAGGAACTGCCGCGCGCGCTGGGCGGGTTCATGGAGGGCTTCACCGAGATCCCCGTGGAGTGGTGACATGCTCCGAGTGACGGCGAATTCCGACACCTGCGCGGTCAGCAGTCTGTGTGTCTACCGGCTGCCAGGTGTCTTCGACCAGGACGAGGACGGGCTGGTCCTCGTCCTCGACGAGACCCCTCCGGGGGAGCTCCACGAGGAGGTCCGCCGCGCGGCCCGTGGGTGCCCCACCAAGTCCATCCGCGTCACGGAGGACTAAGGCTGGTCGGCGGATCCTGCCCGGCCCTTCCGCCTGTTCTGATCAGGGGCTGCCCCTGCCTGGCGTATGCAGGCTGCGGGTGGGTTTGGGCTTGTGGGCGCACTCCCCCAGCCTTCGGCCGGGGGTACCCCCACCCGGCCGGAGTCCCCCAGCCTCCGGCCGGGAGGTGCCCCCAGGGGAGCAGTTCCCCGCGCCCCTTCGGGGCGCGTCTCCCCACTACGGGGAACGCGAGATCCGCCGGACAAGCACTGACCACGGCCGGTCCGTTGTCCGCCTCCCCGCGCCCACGGACCGGCCGGGACGATGAAGGGCCCCGAAGGGGGCCCTTTCGTGATGCCCGGGTGCCCGGGCCGACGGCGCGAGTATCGCAGGTGGGTAACGGTCTGCGCAGAACAACGCCGGTGAGCACGGCGCTCGAAGAAGATACGCCAGCGGCATATACGGGGGATCCAGACCAACTCCGCATGTATGGCCGCGTCTCACTCCTGACCGACCAGCTCTTTTCGACCACACGGAGATCCACATGCGCAAGGGAACGTCCGCACTCGCGATCACGGCAGTCGCTGCCGCGCTCGTCACGGTGTCAGGGACCGGGACGGCCCAGGCCGCGTCCACCGAGTGCAACCGGACGGGCCTCTCCTTCAACTTGCCCGGCAACCCGGACATGCATGGCTACGCCGAGCTGTGCGTGAGCCGCATCAACTCGACCACCCTCAACTCGAAGGTCCAGGTTCAGCTCGAAGGGATCCACATCTCGGGCGGTAAGCGGTTCGACTCCTTCAAGATCATCTACCACCTGGAGCGGAACGGTTCGACCGTCAAGTCCCGGACGAAGCCGTGGGACATCCCGAACGGCGGCCGGGTCCACACGACCTCGGCCGGCTTCAACACGTCCTCCTCCTTCAAGGGCGGCTGGACCACCGACGGAATCATCTCCTACAACATCAACAACGACGGCAAGGGCGCCATGACCAAGGAGCTCAAGGGCACACCGAGCATCCGCTAGCCGGTCGTTCTCCTGATCCGGCCCTCTGGCCCGGCACCGGTCCGGGGCAGAGGGCCGACGCCCTTGCTGCCCACCTGGCCGGCCTCGCCGCCCCCTCCCCGGTGTCAGCTTCCGGCAGCAACTCCCGCAGGGCGCGGAACAGACCGGGGTTGTCGTGCGCCGCGCGGCCGATCCCGCGCATGAGCGCGGTCTCCTGCTCGATCCGGCAGACCCCCAAGCGAAACGGTTTCGTTTCGCTTGGGGTGTTCGCTACCGGATCTCGGGGGCCCGCTACAGGATGACGTGCGGCAGGAACCGTGCGTACTCGTCCGTGACCAGGCCCGCCGACTCGCGGATGCCCAGGCCCGCGGCCTCACCGTCCACGACCCAGGTGCCGAGCACCGTGCGGTTGCCGTCGAAGTCCGGCAGCGGGCACAGGGCCTGGTAGCAGCACGGCTCGTCCCGTACCGACGGCTCGGCGCCCGGCTCGTGCAGGGTGACTCCCGCGCCCTCCCGGCCCAGCAGCGGTTTGGCCGCCCACCCGGTGGTGGCCGCCAGCTCGCGCGGCCCGTCCAGATAGGCGGGCAGCAGATTGGGGTGGCCGGGGAACAGCTCCCACAGGATGGCCAGCAGCGCCTTGTTGGACAGCAGCATCTTCCAGGCCGGCTCGATCCACAGCGTGCTGCCGGTGCCGCCCCCGTTGTCGAGGGTCTCCAGCACATGCGGGCCGAACCGGTCCGAGGCCAGCCACTCCCACGGGTAGAGCTTGAAGCAGGCCCGGATGAACTTCAGCCGCTGGTCCACGAACCGGCCCGAGAGCCGGTCCCAGCCGATCTCCTCCACCGGTATCGCGACGGTCTCCAGCCCGGCCTGCTCGGCGGTCTCCTGGAGGTAGGCCACCGTCATCAGGTCCTCGCCCAGCTCGTCGCGCGCCGAGTGGGCGAAGTGCACGGGCGCGCCCGGCGGCAGCAGCGCCGCCTGCTTCTTCCACACGTCGACCAGCCGCTCGTGCAGCGAGTTCCACTGGTCGGCGCCGGGAAAGCACTCCTCCATCCAGAACCACTGCGGGGAGGCCGCCTCCACCAGTGAGGTGGGGGTGTCCGCGTTGTACTCCAGCAGCTTCGCCGGCTCGCCGGGTTTGGTGTAGCGCAGGTCGAACCTGCCGTAGAGGCTGGGCAGTTCGGCGCGCCGCCGCCAGCTCTCCGCGACGCGGTCGACCAGGGCCGGGTCGGTGATGCCGAGATCGGCGAACCGGCCCGTCTCCACGATGTGCGCGGCGGCCTGGAGACACATCTCGTGCAGCTCCTCCACGACCTCCTCGAGGGCTTCCACCTCGGGCAGGGTGAAGGAGTAGTAGGCGCTCTCGTCCCAGTACGGGCGCAGTGAGCCGTCGGGGTACCGGGTCAGCGGGTAGATGCAGCCCTGCTCCTCGACGGTCTCCTGCCAGCCGGGACGAGGAGCGATGGTGTGGCGTTCCACGCGGGCTTCCTCTTCCTCTCGCCTCTTCTCCTCGCCGCCGTGCCGCGCCGGCTCAGCCGCCGTACCCGCCACCGCCGCTGCTGCCGCCGTCGTCATCGTCGTCGCAGCCGAAGCCGGCCCGCTCGACAGCCGCCGTGCGGACGAACGTGCCGCCCTTGGCCCGGCCGTCGTCCTCGTGGCCGCCGTAGTACCAGAACGTGCCCGAGCTCTCGGTACGCCGGCCGTCGTCGGAGCGCGCCGCGCCCGCGGCGGCCGGGAAGGCCGCGTCCTGTGCCGTGGCCCGGGCGCCGCCCGTCTCGCACTGGCTCGGCGGCAGGACGCGGTAGCCGCGCACCGCGTCATAGCTGTCGGGGTCGACGCACCGCCGGTCCGGCTCGGACGAGTACCCGGACAGCGCGACCGCCAGGGCGCCCATGCTGCCGAGGACGACGGTGGACGAGCGCAGCCTCCGCCGCCTGCTCCGGGCGCTCTCCGGCTCGGTGCTGCGTGTCTTCGGCGTGACGGTCATGCGGTGCCCCCTGCGTACGACGGAGTTTCAACTACGCCGGACACCCTAGTGGGTGGCGGACAGCTCCTCGATCAGGCGTTCGCAGCCGACGAGATAGTGGCGGGCCGCCCGCGCGGTGACGGGGATCCTCTCCAACACCGCCGCCTCCCGCAGGCGGTGCAGCCCGTCGAAGACGGCGAGGGTGTCCGGCGGCGCACCGGCCACCGCCAGTCGCCGCCGCAGCACCGCGGGCTCCCGGCCTGAAGGCGGCTGGGGCAGCGGCGGCAGGATGTCGTCCAGCCGTTCCGTCAGGGTGGACCAGGCGGCGGCCAACGCACCGACGGGCGACGAGTCGAGAATCTCCCACGCCGCGGAGAACGCCGCCGCCAGTTGCCCGGCAGCCGCGCGGGTCGGCTCCGGCGGCTGGCCGTAGCCGAACGCCGTCCCGGTCGCCGGGGCCGGCTGCTGGAACTGCGGTGGCAGCGGCGGCAGTCCGGGCTCGTCCTCCACCTCTGCGTCCCTCATCTCTTCCCGGCTCGGCTCCACGCGGGGATCGGACTCGGGTTCCGGGCGCGGCTTCGGACGCGGCTTCGGACGCGGAGCAGGCTCCGGCGTCGGCGGCGGTCCCGGGGAGGGCGGTCCCGGTGCGGGCACTGGAGCAGGCTCCGGCGTCGAGGGCCCGGTCGAGGGCGGTCCCGGCGAAGGCGGCCCCGGCGAAGGCGGTTCCGGTGCGGGCACCGGGGTCTGTGCCGCTGCGGGCTCCGGCTCCGGGGCCTGCGGTTGCGGCGGCGGCTGCTGCCAGGGGGCCGGGGCCTGCGCCGGTGCGGGGTCCGGGTCGTGCGGGAGCGGCGGCTGCTGTTGCCAGGGGGCCGGGACCGTCCAGGGTTGCGTGTCGCGTCCGTACGGCACGGCGGGCGGGGCGTCCGCCAGCTCCTCGGCGCGCTCGCGCAGTTGGCGGGCCTCCGCCTCGAACTCGATGGCTCCCGCCGGGGTTTCGATCCGCGTCATCCGGGCGAAGGCCTCCCGCAAATAGGCGCGCAGATACCAGGCCACCGTGAGGGTCACCAACGGCCAGATCACGGCCTCGACATACTTGAGTACGAGCTCGGCCACATCCATGGGGATCATCTTGACCCGCGGCGCACCTCATCGCACGCGAATGGGTCCGGCAGCGGGGGACACTGCCGGACCCGGTCCGGACGGGAGCTGAGCGCGGCTCAGGTACAAGCGCCGCTCAGGTACGCGGATACAGCGTGCGCACCGCCTCCCGCAGGGTCGCCGTCGGGTCGGCGTCGGCGCCTTCGGAGCGCCAGGCGACGAACCCGTCGGGGCGGACGAGCACGGCGCCGTCGGCCGCGATGCCGTACGCCTCGGTCACGGACCGGCCGCCGGGGGCCGTCAGCGTGGCGCCGGGGCCGCCCACCCGGTGGGCGTCCAGCCGCACACCGGTCTGCGCCGCGACGGCCGCGGCCGCTTCGACCCAGCTCTGCCCGCCCTCCGCCGTGAGCACAACCGGGGCGCGCCCGTACAGATCCAGCGCGGAGATCCGCTCCCCGGCGCGGTCCAGCTCCAGATGCGGGGCCCGGGTGCCCGGCTCGCCGCGCAGGGCATGCGGCGGGACGGGCGGCCCCTCGCCGTAGCGGTAGCCGAAGACGGTGGTGCTGTACGCCTCCGCGGGGTCGGGGCCCTCCCCCTCACCGTCGCCGTCGGGACCGGTGCGCTCCTGCATCATGCCGAGGGCCTGCTGGAGCGTCATCCAGGCGACCGGGTGGCGCTCCGCCTGATAGGTGTCCAGCAGTTCGGGTCCTGACTCGCCGTCGAGGACGGCGGCCAGCTTCCAGGCCAGGTTGTTGGCGTCCTGGATGCCGAGGCTGGCGCCGAACCCGCCGGTGGGCGGCACCAGATGGGCCGCGTCGCCGACGAGGAAGATCCGGCCCCTGCGGTACTCCCGGGCCACCTGCGCGCCGATGATGAAGCTCAACCACTTGGCGCCGCCCGCCGGCAGCTGAGGCACGATCCGTACGTCCAGATCGGGCTGGCCGATGGCGGCGCGGACCAGCCCGATCGCCTGGTCCTCGGTGATGGTCTCCAGCGTCTCGCCCTCGGGCATGGCGGTGGCGAAGATCCACCGCTGTTTGCCGTCGTGCGCGAACAGGATGGTGGAGGGCGCGGGCTTGTCGAGGTAGCAGACGCCGACGTCGCGGCCGCGCGCCGCCTGGCTCAGGTCGGCTTCGAAGAGCACCGAGAGGGTGGTGGCGAACTCGCCCGGCCCGTCCGTCTCGATGCCCGCCTCGCGGCGGATGGGGCTGCGGCTGCCGTCGGCCGCGACGAGATAGGCGGCGCGCACGGTGCGCTCCTGTCCGCTCGCGGCGTCCCGGAGCACCGCGGTGACCCCGTTGTCGTCCTGCTCGAAGGAGACCAGTTCGGTGCCGAAGGCCAGTTCGGCGCCCAGCTCGGTGGCCCGCCCGCGCAGCAGGTGTTCGAGCCGGTCCTGGTCGATGGGGGCCCACTCGCAGGGGCTCACTCCGCCGGTGGGGTCGGGTTGGTCGGTGGGGCCGCTGAACATCTCGGGCCCCGCGAGGGTCTCGGCGCGGATCATCAGCAGCTTGCTGAAGTCGGTGGCGAGACTGGCCTCGGACCAGATCGGCCCCTCCAGCCCGACCTGGCGGTACAGCTCCACGGTGCGCGGGTTGACGCCGCGCGAGCGCGGATGGCTGAGCGTGTCGGGGTGACGTTCGACGACGAGCGAACGGATGCCGTGCCAGCCGAGGAAGACCGCGGTGGACAGCCCTGTCACCGCGCCTCCGACGACGAGCACCGGCACCTGCTGGGTATCGGTCTTGGGGTCGCTCATGGGGTACGGACTCCTCTCCGTCGGCAGCCCGCTCAGCCGGCCTTGCGGCAGATCACGAGCGTGTCGTAGTCGCTCAGCGGCAGCACCTCGGTGGAGGCGAACCCGGCACGCTCGGCGTGCGCGACGGCCTCGGAGACCGGGTACTCGGAGCCGCCGTCGGTGACCAGCAGCATGTCCAGGCTGATGACGAGGTTCTCGACGTGGTCGGGCTCGTCGTCCAGCATCCGGTCGTAGATCAGCAGCGCACCGCCGGGGTTGACGGAGCCGAACGCCTTGGCGACCAGGTCGCCGCGCTGCTTCTCGTCCCAGTCGTGCAGCACGTGCCCGAGCGTGACGACGTCGGCGCTGGGCAGCGGGTCGGTGAAGAAGCTGCCGCCGTGGAAGGTGACCTTGCCGGTCAGTCCGTACTCGGCGACCTTCTCGTCGAACAGCGGCTCCATGGGCGGCAGGTCGAAGACGTGCCCCTGCAGATGCGGCTGTGCCTTGACGATGAGGGAGCACAGATTGCCGCGGGCACCGCCGACATCGAGGATGGAGCTGTAGCCGCTCCAGTCGAACTTCCCCACCAGCTCGGGGCCCACGACGTGGGTGAGCGCGTCCATCATGCCGACGAACTGCCGCAGGATGTGCGGGTTCTTGGTGACTTCCTCGAAGTCGCTGCCGGACTGCTGCTGACCGGTGCGCAGCGCCTCGCTCAGCTTGCCCCAGGCGGGGTAGAGATTGCGGTTGGAGCGCTCCAGGAAGCCGCCGACGTAGGTCTTCTTGCCGCGCACCAGATAGGTGCCGGCCCCCTCGGCGTTGCCGAACCTGCCGCCCTCCTCGCGGGTGAGCAGACCCAGCGCCGCCAGCAGGTTGAGCCAGTCGCTCAGCCCGCGGCCGTGCAGACCCAGTTCCTTGCGGATCTCCTCCTGGGCCTGGGGGCCCTTCTCGTCGAGGATGGTGAACAGGCCCAGTTCGACGGCGGTCAGCAGTGCCTTCGCGTCGCAGAACGCGTTGCTCAGCCGGATGATCCCGGCCGGCGTGCTGACATCCAGGCTGGTGTGCGTCATGCGCAGGACTCCTTCCGAAACGGCACATGGCCTGGCGCCAGGGCCGCCCCGGGAGGGTCACACCGCGAAGTTGAGCGCCCCTCGAACGGCGGTGGGGGCAGCACGGGGGCGGCTTCGGGGCCGGCGGGGAACCGCTCGGCGTGCCGGGCCCCCGCCGGATCTCCAGCAGCCCTCAAGGAGTCGTGGCTACTCATCAGGGGTGCCGAAACCGGCCAAGCCCAGCCGTTCAGAGGGGACATGCATGTATGACGTGAAGATCCCGGTGCTGATCGTCGGCGGTGGTCCCGTCGGACTGTCCACCGCGCTGTTCAGCGGCCGACGTGGCGTCCGCACGATGCTGCTGGAGAAGCGGGACAGCACCTCCATGCTTCCCCGCGCCCCCGGCCTCCAGGCCCGCACGATGGAACTGTTCCGCGCCGCGGGACTCGGGAAGGACATCCGCGCGCTGGAGAAGGGGAACTCGCACGCCTACTTCGAGGGCGGGATCATCAAGGTCGACACCTTCTCCGACATCGACAACGCCGAGCTGCTGGAGTCCCCGTCGCTGGACGGCCCCACCGTCAGCCCCGAGCGGGTGATGGGCTGCGGCCAGGACCGCTACGAGAAGGTGCTGGTCGCCAAGGCCCAGGAATACGGCGCCGACGTACGGTTCAACACCCGGCTGCTCTCCTTCGAGGCCGACGACGAGGGCGTCACCGCCATCGCCGAGGAGGCCGCGACGGGCAACCGGCTGACCATCCGCGCCGACTATCTGGTGGGTGCCGACGGCGCGGGCAGCCGCATCCGGCAGGCGCTGGGCGTCGAGAGGGTGGGCCGCGGCACCGTCTTCAACGCGCTGAGCATCTACTTCCGGGCGCCCGAGCTGGAGACACTGCTCAAGGACCGTAAGTTCATCCTGTGCTACGCCTCGGCCGGCGGCTCACTGATGGGGCTCTCCCGGCTGCACGGCTGCGACCCGTGGCTGGCGGCGCCGATCTACTACCCGGAGAAGGGCGAGAAGCCCGAGGACTACACCGATGAACGGTGCGTGGAGATCGTCCGCCGCGCGGCCGGCAAGGACATCGACGTCGAGATCATGGACAAGGTGCCGTGGCAGGGCGCCCAGCTGGTGTCCGAGACCTTCCGGGTCGGCCGGGTCTTCCTGGCCGGCGACGCCGCGCATGTGCACCCGCCCGCGGGCGGCTTCGGCGCCAACACCGGTATCCACGACGCGCACAACCTGTCCTGGAAACTGGCCGCCGTACAGGACGGCTGGGGCACCGACGCGCTGCTGGACACCTACGACGCGGAGCGCCGCCCGCTGGGCACCGCCATGTCCGAGCAGGCGCTGGTACGCAACCGGATCCGGCACGGGTACGCCACCGAGCAGGACCGGCAGGACTTCGTCGACGACGTGATCATCACGCTCGGCTACCGCTACCGCAGCTCCTCCATCGTCGGCGCCGAGGGCTCCAAGGTCCTCACCCCCGACCTGGAGCTGACTGGCGAGCCCGGCACTCGCGCCCCGCATGTGTGGCTGCGCCGGGGTGAGGAGACGATCTCCACCATCGACCTGTTCTGGGACGACTTCGTACTGCTGCACGGTCCCGATGGCGGCGCCTGGGCGAAGGCCGCGGTCAAGGCCGCCGAGCGGCTGGGCGTTCCGCTGCGCACCCATGCGGTCGGCCCCGAGGAGGAGTTGCGGCCGCAGGACCGGGACTGGGCGGCGGCGTACGGGGTGGACGAGGGCGGCGCCGTGCTGGTGCGGCCCGACGCGTTCGTCGCCTGGCGCAACGCGGGTGACGCCGCCGCGGTGGACGCCGACGCGGTGCTCGACGATGTGCTGGCGCGCGCCTCGGCGGCGGCTCCTTCGGCGACGGCCCGCTCGGCGGTCGGCTCGTGACCGGGAGGTGGCTTCGTGGCTGACGATGTGACGGCCCGGGCCGGGCAGGTGCTCGGCCAGGCCATGGCCTTCCAGCCGGCGAAGCTGGTGCTGGCAGGAGTACGGCTCGGTCTGTTCTCCGCGCTGGCCGAGGGCCCGCAGCCGGAGGAGCAGCTGCGGGAGCGGCTGGGGCTGCACCCGCGCGGCTGCGACCACTTCCTCGCCGCGCTGGCCGAACTCGGCTTCCTGGAGCGCGCTGCGGACGGCGCCTGGGCCAACTCGCCGGTCTCCGCACAGCTGCTGGTGCCCGGCGACCCGGCCTCGCTCAGCGGCTTTCTGCACCTGGCCGACCGGGTGATGTACCCCGCGTGGGACCGGCTGGCCGAGGGGCTGCGGACCGGCGAGCCGCAGGCGGCGACGTACTCGGGCGAGGACATGTTCGACCAGCTCTACGACAGCGAGGAGAAGAAGGACGGACTGGTCGGTATGGCCGAGGACGCCAGCCGGCCGCTCATCCCCGCACTGACCGAGGTCTTCGACTGGTCGTCGTACGGCTCCGTACTGGAACTCGGCGGCTGCCGGGGCAATGTGCTGGCCGGCGTGGTGGCAGCCCATCCGCATCTCGACGCGCGGGTCTTCGATCTGCCGCAGCTGGAGAGCGACTTCACGGCGCACATGGCGGCGCTCGGCATGACCGGCAAGCTCGGCTTCCACGGCGGCGACTTCTTCGCCGGGCCGCTGCCCGAGGCCGATGTGCTGATGCTGGGGCACGCGCTGGTCGACTGGAACGACGACCAGCGGGCCCAGTTGGTCAAGAACGCCTTCGCCGGCGTACGGCCCGGTGGGGCGTTCCTGGTGTGGGACCCGGTCATCGTGCCGGAGGACGAGAGCTATCTGCGGAATCTGCTGCGCAGCCTCAATCTCCAATTGATGACCCCGCATGGTAAGGGCTACACCCTCGCGCAGTGTGCGGCGTGGATGCATGACGCGGGGTTCGCCCGCGTGGAACATCGCGCTCTGGGCCACGATGTCACCCTGGTCATCGCCCACAAGGCCCACTGAGCCGTTTCCCCCGCCCACCCACCCCTTCCGGGCACGGTGGGCGGGGGTTCCATCTCGCGTACCCCGCAAGGGGGCTGCGCTTGCCAGCCCTGCGCCTCTGGCGCAGACCTCCCAAGCGCAAAACGGTGCCCCGTAAGGGGCGCGGGGAACTGCGCGACAAGCCACAACGCGCCCGCAGGCTGCGGGCGGCAGACAGGGGCAGCCCCTACTCAGCAGCAGTGGTGAGGACCAGCTTGGCGGAGAGGCCGCCGGCTTCGCCGGCGCGGTGGGCCCGCGCAGCATCCGCAAGCGGCACCGGCTCAGCCAGCGGCACGCTGAGCGTGCCGCGCCGGTGCAGGGCGAGGGCCTGATCGAGGGCGGCACCGAGATGGGAGCCGGCCTGGCCCCAGGAGAACCGCACTCCGTGCGCCCGCGCGGCCTGCGGATCGGCGAGGGTCAGCACCCTCGCGGCCCCACCGCCGGCGAGCCCGACGGAGTCACCCAGCACATCGGCGCCCGAGGTGTCCAGCACGGCGTGCACCCCGCGCGGGGCGACCGCGCGCACCCGTTCCGCCCAGCCCTCCCCGTAGGTGACGGGGGTGGCCCCCAGGTCGGCCAGTCGCCGGTGCACCCGCTCGGCTGCCGTACCGACGACGTGGGCGCCGCGTGCCACCGCGAACTGGACGGCGAGGTTGCCGACGGCGCCACCCGCGCCGTGCACGAGCAAGGTCTCCCCCGCGGCGACGCCCAGCTCTTCCAACGCCCGGTAGGCGGCCTCCGCTGCGACGGGCAGTCCGGCGGCGCGGAGGACGTCCAGGTCGTCCGGGCGCAGCCGCAGCATGGTGGTGTCGGCGACGAGGAGTGTGGCGTACGCGTGCTGGGCGCGGCCGAAGACCTCGTCGCCCGGCTCCAGGCTGCCCACGCCGTCGCCCACCGCGTCGACGGTGCCCGCGAACTCCAGCCCCGGGATGTACGGCAGCTCGACGGGCATGGCGGCGGCCAGGGCGCCGCTGCGGAGCTTCCAGTCGAGCGGGTTGACGCCGGCGGCCCGTACCGCGACGCGCACCTGGTCCGGGTCGGGCTCGGGAATGTCGATGCCGGTGGGGTGGAGGACCTCGGGACCGCCGTACGCGGCGAAGGCGATGGCCTCGGGCATGGCGAACACCTGCTTCCTGTGCGGGGTGGAGCGTGCGCTGCGCACCCCGCGTTCCCGGCGCGCTCCCTCCCATGCTCGCCGTACACCGGGCGAGCCGCAGCTCAGCTCACTCTTCGTGGCGCTCCCCGGCTCACTTTCCGTCCTCTTCGCGCCGCAGCCGCTTCAGATGCCGCTCCTGGATCTCGCGGCTGCGCCGGGCGAAGTCCAGGAGGAGCTCCAGTTCGGGCAGCGAGTAGCGCTCCAGCAGCGCGGCGCCCTCCTGCGCGAGGGGGCCGTAGAGGTCGTGGGCACCGCGCTGTATCTCCGCGGTGGCGCGGACGACGGACTTACGGCGGTCGTGCGGATCGGGCTCGCGGGTGAGGTAGCCGAGCTTGGCCAGCCGGTCGAGCATCGCGGTGACACTGCCGGTCGTCAGGCCGAGCGCGGCGCCCAGTTGGCTGGGGGTCGCGCTCTCGCGCTGGGTGAGGACATCGAGGCAGTGCAGGTCGGTGCGGTTGATGCCGAGCCGGTCGGCGGTGGCGGCATCCACGGCGTCGGTCGCGCTCTGCAGGGCGCGGACCTCCTCGCCGAGCTGCCGGCGCAGCTCGGTTTCCTTCGGCTCCTGCGGCGGAGAAACCTGTTCGCTTGACATACAAGTATCTCGACTCTCAAAATAACGACTACCGGTTAGCTTGACTGCCAAGATAGCCGGTTCTCAAGGCATCCATCTACCTTCGGGTTGTTGCCCGGGTTCCGGAAAGGAACGCTGCGATGAGCAACCAGCACACCGAGAACAGCCGGCCCACAGCACATATGCCCGACCTCCACACCGAACGGGTCGAAGCCTTCTACACCAGTGTGAAACGGCTGGGCCACTGGACGCGGAGGAGGACGATCGACGTCCGCACCCGCCGCGCCTCCCTCCACCTCGACCTGCGCTCGGCGCAGCTCCCCGAGGGCGAGATCGAGCTTCGGCTGCTGAGCGAGCGGAGCATGATCAAGCTGCTGCTCCCCCAGGACGCCGTCCTCGACGAGCGCGAGCTGACCCTGGACGGGCGCTGCAAGATCAAGGACCGCGAGCGGCACGTCGCCCACCACGGCCGCGTCATCCGGCTCACCGGCACCCTCCGGCGCGGCGAGATCCGCGTCGCACGCGGCGGCGTCGCGACGCTGAGCGCGATGTTCTCCCGCGAGTTCCTCGACGACTGCCGCTCCGCACACCGCGACGGCACCCGGCCTGTGCTGCCCGACCCCGGCGCGGTGTAGGCCCTCGAGGCAGCTCCGAGCGCACCCTCTTACCCTCAAGTACCCGGCATGGGGGCTGCGCTTGCCCACCCTGCGCCCCTGGCACGGACTGCCCAAGCTTCGCGGGGTTCCCTCAAGGGGCGCGGGGAACTGCTCCCCCAGCCTTCGGCCGGGAGGTGCCCCCAGCAACCACAAACGCACCCGCAGACTGCAAGCCACAGCCAGGGGCAGCTCCGTAGCAAGAACAGGCGGGAGGGGCAGCACTCATGACTCCGGAGCAGGTCCAGTCCTTCTTCACCGGGCTCGCCGCCATCCTGGCGCTCAGCCGGCTGCTGGGCGCGGGCGCCCGCAGAATCGGACAGCCGCCCGTGGTGGGCGAGTTGCTCGCCGGGGTGCTCGTCGGGCCCACC
Organism: Streptomyces sp. CA-250714; assembly: GCF_050936705.1. Taxonomy (NCBI): domain Bacteria; kingdom Bacillati; phylum Actinomycetota; class Actinomycetes; order Kitasatosporales; family Streptomycetaceae; genus Streptomyces; species Streptomyces sp. CA-250714. The sequence goes on from NZ_JBNJMI010000002.1 coordinate 1,686,140, forward strand.
CTGTTCGACGGGGCGCTGGCCCGGTTCCTGTTCCCCACCGACATCCGGCCGATGCTCAGCGCGCTCGCCGACCTGGGCCTGGTGCTGTTCATGTTCGTCGTCGGCTACGAGCTGGACCTGTCACGGCTGCGCGGCAAGCGGCGGGTGGCGCTGAGCGTGTCCCTGTGCTCCGTACTGGCGCCGCTGGCCCTCGGCGGGCTGCTCGCGCTCCACCTCGCCGAGCAGCACGCCACCGGAAGCCGGGCGGCCTTCGTGCTCTTCCTCGGCGCCGCCATGGCGGTCACCGCGTTCCCCGTACTGGCCCGGATCCTGGCCGACAGCGGGCTCGGCCGCACCCGGGTCGGCAGCATCGCGCTGGCCAGTGCCGCACTCGACGACATCCTCGCCTGGTCGCTGCTGGCCGTCGTCGTCACCGTCGCGGGCGGCGGCGGCCAGTGGCGGATGCTGCTGGCTCCGGTGTATCTCGCCGTGATGCTGCTCGTCGTACGCCCCTGGCTGCGGCGGCTGTTCGACGGCGGGTCCGGGCGGAACTCGACCGGACGGCGGACCGGCTGGGCGGGGTGGGCGCGTGAGCATGTGACCGCCGACCAGCTGATCGTCGTGCTGGGCGGGCTGCTGCTCTCCGCCCTGGCCACCGAGTGGATGGGCGCCCACTTCGTCTTCGGCGCCTTCCTGTTCGGTGCGGTGATGCCCCGCGACACCGCACGGCAGCTGCGGCACCAGATCACCGACCGCCTCGAGTATGTGACGCGGCTGTTGCTGCTGCCCGCCTTCTTCGTCGTCGCCGGGCTCCAGGTCGATCTGTCCCGCACGGGCACCCGCGGGCTGGGCGAGCTCGGGCTGATCCTGCTGACCGCCATCACCGGCAAGTTCGCCGGCGCCTATCTGGGCGCCCGCCTCAACCGGGTGCCCCGTGTGCAGAGCGGGGTGCTGGCCGCGCTGATGAACACCCGCGGCCTCACGGAGCTGGTCATTCTGACCGTCGGTCTCCAACTGGGCGTCATCGGCCCCGAGTTGTACGCCATGATGGTCGTCATGGCCCTGGTGACCACCGCCATGGCCGGCCCCCTGCTCACCGCACTCGGCCGCCGCCGCGGCGGCCCCGCGGCCCTGGGCGACTTCTCCTTCCCCGCGGAGCAGGCCGGGCCGCCGCGCGCCGCTGGGACCCCCACCGCCCGGAAGAGCTGACGCTCCCTCCCGTTGTGCGCATGCCGCATGGAAAACGCCCGCCCCCGAGGGGGCGGGCGTCGGGTGGAGGGGGTCAGGCGAGGGCGGCCTCGGCCAGGAGGTCCAGCTGGCTTGGGGCGGCGGTGCAGGGGAAGACCAACAGCTCGTCGCAGCCTGCCGCCTCATAGGCAGCGGCCGTCTCGCGAAGCGAACCCGCGTCGGTGATGACGGCTTTGGCCGCCATCTCCGCCTTGGGGCCGATGAAGGCGTAGTACGCGCGCAGATAGCGCTCGGCGGTCTCGCGGGCGTCCGGCCCCAGGCAGGCGTAGACGAGGGCGACCAGCCGTGGGCTGTCGGTGCGGCCCTCGGCGCGCCAGGCGGCGCGGGCCTGCCGGGCCAGGTCCGCGTACCCGGTGGCGGAACTGCCGCCCGCGATCCAGCCGCTGGCGTGCCGGGCTGCGCGCCGCATGGCCGCCGGGGTGTGGCCGCCCACGATCAGTTCGGGCCCGGGCGGCGTGGGGCGGGGGCCGATGCCCGCGACGCCGGTGTCGGTCTCCTTGCCGTCCCACACCGCCCGCAGCTCGGTCAGGATGGCGTCCAGGCGGCGGCCCCGGCCCCGATACGGGGCACCCGTGGCCTGGAAGTCGTCCTCCCTGCCGCCCGCCGCGGCGCCCACCACCAGCCGGCCACCGGAGATCTCGTGCAGGGTGGCGAGTTGTTTGGCCAGCAGCGGGGTGCCGGGCCGGTAGGCGGCCAGCAGAATACTGGTGGCCAGCCGGATCCGTTCGGTGACGGCCGCGGCGGCGGTGAGCGCGGTGAGGGGTTCGTAGCTGTCGTAGACGAGCCGGTCGAGTACGCCCAGCGTCGAGAAGCCGAGCTCCTCGGCGCGGACCGCCCATCGGACGAGCCTGCGCCCGTCGACGTCGGGCACGGTGGTGGGCAGGCCCACTCCGATCTCCACAGTCGGTCTCCTTACAACGTCGGACAACGTCAGGGCGTCAGGCCGCCCGTTTGCGGGCGATCAGCAGGGTGTTGCCCAGCGGCAGCGGACGGCTGGTCACCTCGGTGAACCCGGCCTGTTCCATCCAGCCCGTGCAGTGGTCCGGGTGGTATCCGGCGCCTGCCGGGGTCATCACGAGCATGTGCAGGCTGGCGATCAGCGAGGCCAGTTCGGGCTTGTCGCCGTTCATGGGGTCGTAGACGAGCAGCACACCGCCGTCGTGGACGGCCGCGTACGCCTTCTCGATCAGCGTTCGGCGCTCGTCGCGGGAGAAGTCCGCGAGGACGTGTCCGATGACCACGACGTCGGCGGGTGGCAGCGGGTCGGTGAAGAAGTCCCCGCCGTGGAACGTCACCCGGTCGGCCACGCCCAGCTCAGCGGTGTGCTCGGCGCACGGTTCGGCGTTCTGCGGGCGGTCGAGGACGGTCGCCGTCAGTCCGGGGCGCTCGCGGACGATGTGCGCGGCGAGGTTGCCGCGCGCTCCGCCCACATCGGTGAGGCTGGTGTACGCGGACCAGTCGAACGCGTCCAGCAGGTGCGGGATCAGCGGCCGGCTCAGCGAGTCCTGCATGGCCAGGAACATCCGGCGGGCGTGCGGGTCGCTGAGCATGGCCTCGAAGTCGCCCTCGGCCTGCGGCTTTCCGGTGCGCAGCGCCTCGGTGAGCCGGCCCCAGGCCGGGTAGAGCACGAAGTTGGCGCCCTCCAGGAAGCCGCCCTGGTAGTCGGGGCCGCGCACCAGATGGCGCTGCGCCGCTTCGCTGTTGCGGTAGCGGCCGTACTGGCGCTCCAGCAGTCCGACGGCGGTCAGCGCGTCGAAGAAGTCCGAGGCGGCGCGCGGGTGCAGACCCAGCGCGGCGCGTAGTTCCTCGGCCTCCGCTGTGCCGTCGGCCGTCTCGGCGAGGGCGCTGAACACGCCCAGTTCGAGGGCGCTGAGCAGCAGCTTGGAGGCGGCGAAGCCGAGCCCCAGCTGGGCGAGCGCCGAGGTCTCCGACGCGTCGGGGGCGGTGGTTTCCGGTACCGGGGAGAAGGGGGTCATGCGGGATCACCTTCCTTGACGGTCGCGGGCGCGGCGTCCTCGGGCGGCCCGGAGGGTGCCGCGAAGGCTTCCGCGGCGTCGCCCTCGGGGCCCTCGGGGGCCAGCCCGCGTGCCACGGTGTGCCTGCGCAGCGCGAGCGCGCCGCCGACGGCCAGCGCGAGGACGGCGAGCAGCAGGTAGTACAGCGCCTCGGGGATCACATCGATCAGCCGGACGAGGCCGCTGCCCGCGCCGCCGCCGAGCGCGGCGAACAGCCACAGCAGCCCGAGCATATGGGCGATGAACCGGCGCGGCAGCACATCGGCGACGGCGGCGATACCCACGGCGGCGACGATGAGTTCACCGCAGGCGTGCATCAGATAGACCACCAGCAGCCACAGCGGGGAGACCTTGTCGTCCCCGGAGGCCAGGGCGGCGGCGACCGCCATGATGAGGAAGCTGACGCCGGTGAGCAGCAGCCCGGCGGAGAACTTGGCGGGGACGCCGGCGCGTCCGCCGCCGTGCTTGAGCAGCAGCCAGGCGAAAACCGGCGCCAGGACGAGAATGAACAGCGGGGTGGCCGACTGGAGCCAGCTGACCGGGACTTCGAAGCCGAGCACGTCACGGTCGGTGGAGTGCTTGGCGAACAGCGTCAGTGATGAGCCGTCCTGGGCGATCAGCGACCAGAACAGCGTCGAGCCGAGGAAGATCCACAGGAACGAGCGCAGCCGTCTGCGGTCGCCGGGGCCCAGTTCACGGCTGCGGTAGAGCACGGTGTAGGCGATGACGGGCGCGACGATGGTGACCATGCCGACCAGGGCGATACCGCTGCCCGGCGTCAGCCCGCCGGCCGCCGCCATCCCGCCCAGCAGCAGGGCGACGATTCCCGCGACGGCACCGGCGCGGCGTTTGACTCGACGCGCCACCTGAGCGTCCAGCGGTCTGCCGGGCCGCTCGCCCACGCCCTGGAACTGCGGCCTGGCCAGGGCGACCTGGACGGTGCCGATGAGCATGGCGGTGCCCGAGACGGCGAAGCCGAGCCGCCAGTCGACGCGTTCGCCGAGGAACCCGGCGATCAGGGGCGAGGTGAGCGCGCTGACCTGGATGCCCACATAGATCAGCGAGATGCCCGCCTCGCGGCGCCCGTTGTCCTTGAACATCAGGTTGAGCAGGGCCTGGTGGTTGGGCTTGTACAGGCCCATGCCGACGGCCAGCAGGACGAGCGCCAGCGGGGTGAGCCACAGCAGCGGTGTCGCCAGCGCGAAGTGGCCCGCGGTGGTGATGGCCGCGCCGAGCAGCAGCGTACGGCGGGGCCCGAGCAGCCGGTCGGCGATCCAGCCGCCGGGCAGGCACAGCATGAAGGCCAGCCCGATCCAGGCGCCGAACAGCGCGGCGGCGTCCGCCTTGGCGAGCCCGAGCCCGCCCTCGTCGCGGGGCGCGACGGCGAACAGGACGAGGATCGCCTGCATGCCGAAGAAGCCGAAGCGCTCCCACAGGTCGGACAGGAACAGGGTGCGGAACCAGTTGGGCCAGGGGCGCATCGAGGCGGAAGCGCTGCCGGGGTCCTCGCGCGGAGCAGTGTTCGCGGCTGTCATGCGGCGGGACCTCCCTCGGCCTCGGCTTCCGTGGCCCGCGCCAGATGCAGATGCGGGCGGAAGGACAGATACAGCCCGCCGACGGCGTTCTGCTCGCTCATGGGGGCCTGCTTCTGCTCGTGGACCTTGTTGAGATTGGCGAGCGGGTTGGGGTCGCCGCTCTCGGCGCCGTTGAGGTGCGCGTGCACGCTCGCGTACACGTCCTGCGCGTCCTCCATGTCGGCGATGCCGGTGATGATGCGGTTGAAGGCGTCCTGGAGGTTGAGGTTCTCGCGCTGCGAGGAGGTGAGCTTCTGGGCGTTGTAGAAGTGGTGCTCCTTGCCGCGGTAGCTCTCGTAGAAGACGGAGACCAGCACCAGCAGCCGCTCGTAGGCGTGCCGGTAGACGGTGTTGAAGAAGTGCCAGGCTTCCTCCTCCTCGACCTCGCCGCGGATGACGCTGCCGAGTGCGGCGCTGGCGAGCATGGCGCTGTAGGTGGCCAGGTGCACGCCGGTGGACAGCAGCGGGTCGAGGAAGCAGGCGGCGTCGCCGCACATCAGATAGCCGGGGCGGCCGAAGTTCTCCGCGGTGTAGGAGTAGTCCTGCTCCACCTTCATCCCGCTGACCTGCTCGGCGCCGCCCAGCAGCCCGGTGACGGCGGGGCACTCGGCCAGCACCTGGTCGTAGACCTGCTGGATGCCGCCGAGCCGGTTGCGCTTCTCGTTGAAGATGTCCCGCCCGGTGACCAGGCCGATGCTGGTGGTGCCGTCGTGCAGCGGGATCACCCAGAACCAGCCGTCGGGTGCCGAGCAGACGGCGATGGCGCCCTCGGGGCCGCGGTCGAGCGGTTTGACGTTCTTCCAGTACGACCAGGCCGCCACGTTGCGGAAGATCTCGTGGTACTGCCGGTTCTTCACATGCCTGGCCGCCATGACGCCACCGCGCCCGGAGGCGTCGACGACGTAGTCGAAGGTGATGCGTCCACTGGAAGCGGGGTCCTTGGTGCCGGCCCACTGGGCCGCGACGGGCCGCTCGCCGTCGAACTCCAGCTCCTTGACGGTGATGTTCTCCACGACCTCGACGCCCAGCGATTCGGCGTGCCGCAGCAGCAGCTCGTCGAACTCGGAGCGGACGACCTGCCAGGCGTTGGTGCCGTCGTCGCCGAGGCTGTCGAATTTGACCTCCCACTCCTCCGGGCCCCAGAAGAAGTAGGCGCCGCCCTTGGGCTGGAAGCCGTGGGACTCCACCTTGTCCCAGACGCCGAGCAGTTCCAGGATCGGCCGGCACGAGGGGAGGATCGATTCGCCGATGTGGTAGCGGGGGAACTGGTCACGCTCCAGCAGGGTGACCTCGAAGCCCTGCTTGGCCAGCAGTCCGGCTGCCGTGGACCCGGCAGGTCCGCCCCCGATGACGAGGATCTGGGTGGAACCACGCATGAACTTCTCCATTCCTCCGGGGTCCTGGACAGGTCGGGTGGAAGGCTCGGACCCTCCCCGGCACCGTGCGCTGCGCGGCCGGAGGGGCGGTGGAGGCGGCCTCGAAACACCGGCCGCCCCTGGGCGCAGGCGCACGCAAGAGGGCGCGCCCGTGAATCGGGCGCGCCCCTCGGGTGGTTGCGGTACTCAGACGCGGGCGGCCGTCACCGGCTCGTCCCACGGGACGCGGTAGGAGTAGACGGGCTCGGTCGCCTTGACGCCGAGCTTGAGGAAGAAGGGCAGTACGAGGTCGCGCACCGCGCGCTGGAAGCCGTTGGTGGCGGCCTTCTGGTTGCCGGTCTTGCGGCCCTCTTTGATGATCTTCTCGACCCGTCCCTTGCGGATGCGCTGGAACGCGGCGAAGGCGCTCTCCGCGTCGGACAGGTCCCGCAGACACTTGGCGAGCACGATCGCGTCCTCCATCGCCATGGAGGCGCCCTGCCCGACGTGCGGCGAGGTGGCGTGCGCCGCGTCACCGATCAGGCAGACCCGGCCCTTGTACCAGGTGTGCAGGGAGGGCATGTCGTAGATGGGGTAGCCGAGGATGCCCGCCGGGGTGTCCTCGATGAGCTGCGGCACCGGGAAGTGGTCCTTGCGGTGCTTGGCCACCAGCCGCCGCTGCCACTCCTCGTGGGTGACGGCCTCGATCTCGCCGCGCTCGGGCTCGCGGGCCTGGTGGTAGTTCTCGAACCAGTAGATCTCCCCGCCGGGTGTGGTCTGGTGGCCGAAGAACCCGTCGAGGCAGAACGACATCCGCATCGTGCCGTCCTCGGGCGCGCCGTACCGGGAGCGGGTGTAGCCGGCGGTGCCGATGACGCCCGTGTACGTCGGCTTGGGCGCGTCGGGCAGCACCGAGTACCGCGTCCTGGAGTGGATGCCGTCGCAGCCGACCATGAAGTCGCCCTCGGCGGTGGAGCCGTCGCGGAAGTGCACGGTGACTCCGTCATCGGCCCGGGAGGTGACGCTCTCGAAGACCTTCCCGAACTCGATGCGGATTCCCCGCTCGACGGCGGCTTCACGCAGCCCCTTGTTGAGCAGGCCGCGCTTGAGGAGCAGCGTCTCGGCCGGGTTCTCCCCCAGCTGCTTGCCGCGGTGGTTGAGGAAGGCTGTGCTGGTGGTCGGCGATCCGTATTGCTCGACGTTCTCCCTGATGCCGAGGGTTTCCAGCACGGCGAGCCCGTTGGGGGCGAGGTTGAGGAAGGCGCCCACGTCGTCGCGTGGTGCCTCGCTCGCCTCGTGGATGACGGCCTCGACGCCGATCCGCTGGAGGAAGAGAGCCAGCACGGGGCCGGCGATCCCGCAGCCGATGAGCAGCGCCCTACGCTGCCGCTTCGGCCCTGGCGCTTGTGGGTTACCCATGCTCGTCCTCGCCTCTCGTCAAGACCGGGCAGCCCTTCTGCCACAGTGCGGCGAGGGTAGGAAACCCCCCTTGCGGACCGCTCGAACCGCTCAAGCGCCCCGTAAGGGGCGCGGCAAAATTCGCCGGGCAAGCCCTAGTGATGGCCCCCCGAAATGCGCCGTGGCGCGGAGCGCTCCGTTCCGGGCTTGACGACGGTGAACTGGCCCATCATGCCCTGATCCTCGTGCTTGAGCATGTGGCAATGGAACATGTACGGCGTGGCCGGATCGGTGTACTCGGGCATCGGCACGGCAAGCCGAAGCGTCTTCTGCTGCGGCAGATAGACGGTGTCCTTGAGGCCGCGCAGCCGCTCGGGGACGGACTCGCCGTCGTACGAGACGACGCTGAAGCTGGTGCCGTGCACATGGAAGGAGTGCGGCGCCCCGTCGATGGCCTCCACGTCCCACAGTTCGACCGCCCGGGCGGGCGAGACCTGGTCGATACGCTTCATGTCCATGGTCCGCCCGTTGATCTGGAAGCCGGACAGCTCGAATTTCCGGGTGCGCGCCGAGTCCGGTGCCGTGACCGTCTCGGGTGCTCCGGACATCTTGGCGGGCAGCTCGCCGGGGCCGCGCAGCTTCTTCGCGGCGCGGAACTGGAGCAGGTCGAAGGTGTCCTCGCCGCCGTCCAGCCGGCTGCTGGGGAAACCCACGCCGAGGTCCGGCGCGTAGCTGCGCAGCACCACCTTGTCGCCCGGTTCGAAGGGCACCACGATCTCGGCGCGTTCGGCGGGTGCGAGCTGGAGGCGGCGCATCCGGAGCGGGGCCGGCAGCAGGCCCGCCTCCTGGGCGACGAGGTGGAAGGCGCGGCCGTCGGTGAGGCCGAGGTTGTAGACGCGGGCGTTGGACCCGTTCAGTACGCGTAACCGCACCAGCCGGGTCGCGACGTCCAGGTGCGGGTTGTGAGTGCCGTTGACCAGGATCGTGTCGCCGAGAACACCGGAGGTGCCGGCTCCGGCCAGTTCCTCCCGGAAGGAGTACCCGTGCAGCGACATTGAGCCGTCGTCGTTGAAGGCGCGGTCCTGGAGGATCAGGGGCACATCGTCCACGCCGTAGGTCTGCGGAAGACCGGTGTCGCCGGAGTGCTCGTCCTCGATCAGGAAGAGTCCCGCGATGCCACGGGTGGCGTGGTCGGCGGTCTCGCCGTGCGGGTGCGGGTGGTACCAGAGCGTCGCCGCCGACTGGTCGAGGCGCCAGCTCGGCCGCCACACCGAGCCGGGGGCGACGGCCTGGTGCGGGCTGCCGTCCATCTCGGCGGGCAGATGCATACCGTGCCAGTGCAGGGTGGTGGTCTCCGGCAGCCCGTTGGTGAAGGCGACGGAGACCATATCTCCGCGCCGGGCCCGCAGCGTCGGGCCGAGGAACGCCCCGTTGATGCCCCAGGTGGGCGTCTTCTTGCCGGGTACGAGGGTGCTGGTGCCGGCGCGTGCCTTGAGGGTGAAGTGCCGTCGGCCGCGGCTGTCCTTCTCGGGCTCCAGCAGCCGGGGAATGGCCAGGCGATTACGGAAGTCCAGCTCGCCGACGTTGGAGAGCTTGCGGTCGCGGTAGACCATCGCGAAGTTGATGCCGTACGCGCCCCCGGTGAGCGCGCCCAGGCCCAGTAGCGAGCCGGCGCCGATCAGGATGCGGCGGCGGATGACCTTCCCGCGGGTGCGGGCGGGCGGCCCGGCCGCCGAGTCGGCTTGCTTTCCGGCGTCGGGCTGGTCGGCGCCGGTGGGGTCGTGGGTGGCGCTGTGCGGCGAACTGGTCATCGCTCCAGCATGCCGAAGGGCGCTCGAATTTCGCTGGTGTCCGCGGCAGTTGACGCATCCGCGGTCGAGCACGGCTCCACCGGGACGCGGGATGCTGCCGCCCCGGTCCGCGCGGGTCCGCGTACGACGTAGGCACCGACGCGGTTCCGCGTACGACGACGACGTAGGTCCACCTACGACAACGACACCGAAAGGGCGATCCCATGGCGGACGTCTCCAGGACTGCTCTGGTCACCGGCGGCAATCGCGGCATCGGATACGCGGTCGCCACGCTGCTGCACGAGCGCGGGCACCGCGTGATCGTCGCGGCACGGGACGGCGACGAGGCGCGGTCCGCCGCCGAGCGGCTGGGCGAGCCGGCGTCCGGTGCCGAGCTGGACGTCACCGACGCCGAGGCGGTGGCCAAGCTGCACGCCACGGTGGGCGGGGTCGACATCCTGGTCAACAACGCCGGGGTGCAGCTCGACTGGGACGAGCAGCCGACCGGGATCGATCTGGCGCTGGTCCACCGCACGCTGGAGGTCAATCTGCTGGGCGGCTGGCGGATGGCGCAGGCGTTCGTGCCGGACATGGTGCGCGAAGGTTGGGGACGGGTCGTCAACGTCTCCAGCGGCACCGCCTCGTTCGCTCTCGGCCTCCCCGGCCCGTGCCCCGCCTACTCCGTCTCCAAGGCGTCCCTCAACGCGCTGACCGTCCTGCTCGCCCGGGAGACGGAGGGCACCGGCGTACTGGTGAACGCGATCAACCCGGGACTTGTCCGTACCCGGATGCGGCCCGAAGCACAGCAGACACCGCTGGAGGCCGCCGAACACATCGTGCGCGCGGCCACCCTGCCCGACGACGGGCCGTCCGGGGTCTTCCTGCGGCGGGAGTCGGTCATCGGCTGGTAGCCGCACCGGCGGCGGAGGCCCCGACCACGTCCCCAGACATCTTCGAGGGCCGCTGGCTACTCCTGGGGACGACAGCCCATCACAGTCCTGCGGAGGTACTCCCAGTGATCAACGGCGTGAACAAGATCTTCATCTTCGTCGACGACCAGCAAAAGGCCAAAGAGTTCTGGACCAAGACCATGGGCTTCGGGCTCCACCTGGACTCCGAGGAGTGCCCGGGTGCGGGGTGGGTGGAGGTGGTGACGCCGGACAAGCGGGCCATCCTCATCCTGGCGCAGCGTCCCGAGGGCATGCCCAGCACGGCAGGACAGCGCTCGCACACGGCGTTCTACTGCGACGACATCCACAAGACCGTCGAGGAGCTGCGGTCGCGCGGGGTCGAGATCGCAAACGACATCACCGAGGAGCACTGGGGCCTGTCGGCGGACTTCAAGGACCCGCTGGGCACCCTCTTCAACATCGGCGAGCGCACCCCCGAGGTCCAGCCTCCGCCGCCGAACAACTGACGGGCCGAGCAAGGCAGTTGCGGCGGAATCGGAAACCCGCTTCCGCCGCAACGCCACTCAGCCACAACGGGGAGGGTGCGGCGGTTCGTCGACGGCCGCGACCCGCCCTCTCCGGCCAACAGCGAACCCGCAGGAGGTATCCAACGTGCCAGGGGACGACACGGCGGCCGTCGCCGACAACGACGTCCGGGCCGGCCAGCCCACCCTCTTCACCGGGGACATCGAGGCGATGGCCGCCTTCTACCGGACCATCGGTTTCGTGGAGACATACCGGTTCCCCACCAAGGAGGAACCGGTCTTCATCACGCTCAAGTGGAGCGCTTTCCATCTGACGCTGGCCGACGCGGCAGCCGTACGCGACTCGACCGCACTGCCGGACATCGGCACGTCCGGCAGCCATCGCTTCGACATCACCGTCATCGTCGAGGACGTCGACAAGACCGTCGGCGCACTCCGCGACGCGGGCGCTCCGGTCGTGCTGGAGCCCCGCGACCAGCCCTGGGGGGACCGGCACGCGTATGTGACCGACCCCGAGGGCAACTACGTGCAGATCACGACGCACAGCAACCACGACTTCGGCTGGAGCGGCGCATGAACAGGTCTCGCCGCGCTCAAGGCGGACTCGAGGCGCGGCTGGGACCCTGGCCGGTGCGGCCGGTCACATCACTGCAGCCTCCGCATGGAAGAACGGCCTTCGAAGGGAGCCAGGTGTGACCACGACAGGTCCGCAGCCCTCGGCACCGCAGCAGGAACAGCCGCCCCTCGCCTACCCGTTGGGCGAGCCCACGCGCCTGGATCTGCACCCGGGCTACGCCAGGCTGCTCGCCGAGGCCCCGCTCACCCGGGTGACGATGCCGCACGGCGGCAGCGCCTGGCTGGCGACCAGCTACGAGGCGGTGCGCGAGGTGATGTCCTCACCCGCCGTCAGCCGCGCGGCTGCGGCGGAGAACCCGGCGATACCCCGGCTGCTGCCCGAACCCCCGCCCGCCGGGACGATCATGACGCTCGACCCGCCGGAGCACTCCCGGCTGCGCCGCCTGGTCAGCAAGGCGTTCACCGCACGCCGGGTGGAGGCCATGCGCCCCCGCATCCAGAAGGCCGTCGACGAACTGCTGGACGGCATGGTGGCGCACGGCGCACCCGCCGATCTGGTGCGGCATCTGGCCGTACCGCTGCCGGTGCGGGTGATCTGCGAGGTGATGGGCGTACCCGTCGAGGACGAGAAGCACTTCCGCGCCTTCACCGAGGGAATCATGGGCACCACGGCCTTCGACTCGGACGAGGTCAAGGCCGCCATGGGCAACTTCTTCGGCTACTTCGCCCAACTGGTCGCCGAGCGCCGCGCCAACCCCACCGACGATCTGCTCGGTGCGCTGGTGACCGCACGGGACGACGACGACAAGCTGACCGAACAGGAACTGGTGTGGCTGGGGGTGGCGCTGCTCATCGGGGGCCACGAGACCACCCTGAACCAGATCACCAACTTCGCCTACGTCCTGCTGGGCAATCCCGCACGCGCGCAGGAGCTGCGCGAGCACCCCGAGCTGTGGCCCAGGGCCGTCGAGGAGCTGCTGCGGTATGTGCCGACCGGTGCCGGCTCGGCGTTCGCGAGCCTGGTGACCGAGGACACGGTGCTGCACGGGGTGCCGGTCGCCGCGGGCGAGGCGGTGATCGTGGACCTGGGGGCCGCCAACCGTGACCCGGCCGCCTTCGATCACCCCGACGAGCTGGACTTCCACCGGGAGCCCAACCACCACCTGGCGATGGGGCACGGCGCCCACTTCTGTCTGGGGGCCCAACTCGCCAGGATGGAGCTGCACATCGCGCTCGGTACGCTCCTCGGCCGCTTTCCCGGCCTGCGGCTCGCGGTGCCCGAGGAGGATCTCACCTGGCGTACGGGGTCACTGATCCGCGGTCTGGACGAGCTGCCCGTCGCCTGGTGACGGCCCCGCCCATGACACGTGCCGAAACCCCGGACCGCCCACAACCTCATAGCACCGACAGTGCGGAGTTGGAGACATGACCACCACAGCGGACAACTCGGTGACCCCGGCGGCCGGGCCGTACCCCAAGCGCTGGCTGGCGCTCGGGGTACTGCTCGCCGCGGCTTTCATGGACCTGCTGGACGTCACGATCGTCAACATCGCCTTACCCGACATCCGCAGTGACCTGGACGCCGGCTACGCGGCATCCCAGTGGGTGGTGACGGCCTACACCCTGGCGTTCGGTCTGGGGCTGATCACCGGCGGCCGGATGGGGGACGGCTACGGCCGCAAGCGGATCTTCCTGCTGGGCATCGGCTTGTTCACGGTCTCCTCGCTGGTGTGCGGCATCGCGCCCAATGTCGAGACGCTGGTGGCCGCGCGTGCGGTGCAGGGCATCGCCTCCGCGCTGATGGTGCCGCAGATCATGGCGACGGTCTACGCGATCTTCCCGGCGAACGAGCGCGGCGGCGCCAGCGGCGCATACGGCGCCGTGACCGGGCTGGCCGCGGTGGCGGGGCCGCTGCTGGGCGGCGTGTTCGTCGCCTACGACGTGCTGGGCCTCGGCTGGCGCGCGGTCTTCCTCGTCAACGTGCCGATCGGGATTGCCGCGCTGTTCGCGGCGTCCGTGCTGGTGCCGGAGACGAAGTCGGACTTCCCGCTGCGGATGGACATCCTCGGCGTGATCCTGGTCAGTGCCAGCCTGCTGCTCCTGCTGTATCCGCTGGTGCAGGGGCGCACCAGCGGCTGGCCCACCTGGATGATCGTTGCCATGGTCGCGGCACCGTTCGTCATGGCCGGCTACGCGCTGCACGCCCGCGCCAAGGAGCGACGGGACGACTCGTCACTGGTGCCGTTGCGGCTGTTCGGGCAGCCCGGATTCAGCGCGGGAACCATCGTGCTGTTCGTCTTCGACGCCACGATGATCGGCTTCTTCCTGGCGATCTCGCTCACCCTGCAGATCGGCCTCGGCTACAGCGCCATGCGTACCGGGCTGCTCTTCCTGCCGTGGGCGATCGGTGCAGCGCTCACCTCCGGCGCCGCCGACGGTCTGGTCGGCAAGCTGGGGCGGCATCTGCTCACCGCCGGCGCGGTGGTGATGGCCGGCGGCATGCTGTGGTTCGCGCTGGCCCTGGAGCCGGGCGCGAGCTGGTGGGAGCTGGCCCCGGGCCTCTTCCTGGCGGGCATCGGCATGGGCGGCGTCATCGGCCCGGCCTTCACCGTCGCGGGCGCGCACGTGGCGGGCCGGGATGCGGGGGCGGCTTCCGGTTCGCTGAGCGCCGCCGTACAGCTCGGCAACGCGACGGGGGCCGCACTGCTGGGCGTCCTGCTGTTCACGCCGCTCGCCAATGCCGCACCTGGCGCCTTCGACGGGCACGAAAAGCAGCTGCGCACCCAGCTGACCGCCGCCGGCGCCTCGGCATCCGAGGCGCGCGAGCTCTCGGCCCAGCTGCGGCCGTGCTTCCTCGACTACGCCGAGGAGGAGAACCCCGACAAGCAGCCGAGGAGCTGTGGCCCGGTGTTCGAGAAGGCCGGCAGCGACCCCAAGGTGCAGCAGGCCGTGGACAAGGCGGTCGACGCCAGCCGCGCCGAGATGTTCACCGACACCTTCGGGCGCTTCGTGTGGTTCACGGTCGGTGGCCTGGCCGTCGTCGCGCTGCTCGCCCAGACGATGCCGCGCGAGGTGCGCGGTTACGAGAGCTGGGGCGAGGAGAGCGAGACGGAGGAAGCCAAGAGCTGACCGACCGTCTCTCCCACACGACCGGAGCCCCGGTCCTGATCCCAGGACCGGGGCTCCGCTCGTGGGCGGAAGCGTGCCGTCGGTGCGGCGCGTCGGGCTCCCGGATGCATCGCGCTCTTTGAGCCGGGTGCGGGTCGGGCGTCTTGAGCGAGTCGGGGCGCTTTGAGCCCGGTGCGAGTCGGGGCGGCCATTCTCCGGGGCACGCGACCGTCCTAATCCCTGGAGATGATCGACGTGCTCGACGGAGCTTTCATTACGGACCACCTGCACGCGTTACGGGTCCAACTGGTCGCGGTCAAGCCCGCCCTGCGGGCGGAGGAGATCGCGCCGGAGGCCTCGCTCACCGAGGACCTCGGATTCGACTCGATGAACCTGGAGGCGCTGGGCCGCAGGATCCGGGAGGCATACCCGGACTTCGACCTGATGCACTGGCTGGACCAGACGTTCCAGTCCGAGTCCGACAGCGTCGGCTCGATGGCCGAGTCGCTGGCCGCGTCCGAGTCCGTGCGGCCCGCCCGTCCGCACCAGGTGCCCCGTGTCTAGCGGCACCGGCAGCGGCCGGGCGGGCCGCACGGGCCGCACCGATTTCGTGGCGCTGGCGCGCGAGCTGGCGCCCGGGTTCGCCGAGCGTGCCGCGGCGCACGACACCGACGCCTCGTTCCCGTACGAGAACCTGGCCGAGCTGGTCTCCAGCGGCTATACGGCGATGACCGTGCCCGAGGAGTACGGCGGTGCGGGGGCGAGCCTGGCCGAGCTGTGCGCGGCCCAGCGGGTGCTGGCCGCCGCCTGCGCCTCGACGGCGTTCTCGGTGAACATGCACGTCCACGGGCTCGCCATGATCGCCAACCTGGGCGGGGAGAGCACCGAGCGGGCCTGCCGGCAGGTCGCCGACGGCGCCGTGATCGCGGGCGGCTTCAGCGAGCCGGGCGTGGGCGGCAACTGGTGGCATCCGACCACCAAGGCGGAGCCGGTGGACGGCGGCTGGATTCTGAACGGCCGCAAGGGCTTCTTCACCGGGTTCCCCGGCGCCACCCATCTGTTCCTGTCGGCCGCCGCCACCGACGACCGGGGCCTGCCGCAGCCGATGGCGTTTCTGATTCCCAAGCCGGCGCCGGAGGACGGGCTGCGGGTCACCGCCGAGTGGGACGCGGCGGGGATGCGCGCCACCGGCAGTCACTCGCTGGCCATCGAGAACCTGTTCGTCGACGAGAAGTGGTCGATCGGCGAACGCGGCAGCCTGCCACTGCTGTTCATGAACGGGGTGCACTGGGCCTGGTGCAGCTTCGCCTCCTGCTTCGTCGGCATCGCGCGCGGCGCCCTGGAGCATGTGGTCGCCACCCAGCGCAAACGGGTCATCAGCGTGATCGGCAAGCCGAACGCGCAGCTGCCCGGCATCCAGTTCCGGGTGGCCGAGATGGCGACCAAGCTGGCGACGGCCGAGGCGTATCTGGAGGCGGCGATCCACGCCGAGCACGACACACCGGACCCGCTGGGCCACTACATCGACATGAGCATCATGAAGTTCACCGTGACCCGGCTGGCGCACGAGGTGGTGACCCTGGCCATGCAGGTGCAGGGCGGCTCCTCGCTGGCCTCCGCCGATCCGCTGCAACGGATGTACCGGGATGTCGTCGCGGGGCTGCTGGTGCCGCCCGCCACCGATGTCGTCCTGGAGTGGGCGGGCAAGCAGGCGCTGGACGTACCGCTGTTCGCCGAGCCCCGGTGGGCGGGGTGAGCGGCATGCCCACGAGCAACGTTGCCGCGCAGAACCTGGAGAGGGGACACGGCGGAATGAACAGCGCGCAGGACACGGCCTGGGAACGGCTCGCCGAGGAAGCGGCACAGCTGGCGGCCGCCTTCGGCAAGCGGCGCACCGACGGCGGTGCCGAGGACCGGATCGCCGAGAACCTGACGGAGCTGACGGCCGCGCTGGGCGCGGACCCGGGCGGCACCGTGGTGCGCCGCGGTGCGCTGCTGCGGATCCTCGCGGGCGGTTGCGGGCGTACGGCGTTCGCGCTGGCGGAGCGGTACGCGGCGGCGGCCCGGGAGCGGGCGACGGCGACCGGCGAGCGGGCGGGGGCGGTCGAGGGCGGCACGGCCACCGGCGAGCGGACGGCGGCAGCCGAGGGCAGCACGACCGCCAGCGAGCAGGCGGCGGCCGATGGCAGCCCGGCGACCGGTGCGGCGGCCAGGACGGCCGAAGACGCCGCGGACCGGGCGGCCGAGGACGCCGCGACCCGCGCGGCCGACCACGCGGAGGCCGCCGTACTGCTGGGCCTGGCCGAGCGCGCGTACCGGCTGGCCGTCGCCGACCTCAAGGAGCGCTCGGCCGAAGCGGCGAGCCCCGCCGAAGCGCCGGCGCTGCTGCCGGGCACCCAGTTCGCGGTGGCGCGGATGCGGGCCGAGCTGGCCTCGGCCGACGCGCTGCTGGCCGCGTACGCCCGTGCCGAGGACGATCCGCACACCACGACCACCCGCGCCGACAGCGCCGTTCCCCGGCTGCGGGCCGGGGCCGTGGCCGAGCAGGTGGTCTCGACGGCGTACGAGCAGATACGCGGCGGGCGGCAGCAGACCGAGCGCCGGCTGTCCCGGATCTGGCAGGACGTGAAGAGCGGCCCGCGGCCCGGCTACGACGCCGACACCGCCTGGGAGCTGGTCGGCAAGGCCGCGTTCGGCATCGACCCGACGCAGACCCCGAGGTGGTTGTGATGGCGGCCACCGGCAGGGACACCGCGGCGCTCGACCCGGCCGCGGCGGCGATCGACAACGACTACTACTCCACCATCGGGGACTCGTGGTGGGACCCGCAGGGGCCGCTGCGGGCCCTGCACGACATGAACCCGGCCCGGGTGGGCTACTTCGTCCGCACCGTGCGCGAGCTGCTGGGCCGCGACCGGTCCGCGCTGCGGGTGCTGGACATCGGCTGCGGCGGCGGGCTGATGAGCGAACCGCTGGCCGCGCTGGGCTACCGGGTCACCGGCCTCGACCTGTCGGAGGGCTCGGTGCGCACCGCGCGCGCCCACGCCGCGGCGAGCGGCGTCGAGGTCACCTACCAGGTCGGCTCGGCCTACGAACTGCCCTTCGCCGACGGCAGTATGGACGCGGTGCTGATGTCCGACGTACTGGAGCATCTGCACGATCTGCCCACGGCGGTCGCGGAGGTCGCCCGGGTGCTGCGGCCCGGTGGAGTGCTGGTCTACGACACCATCAACCGCACCGCCGCCAGCTATCTGATGGCGATCCTGGTGCTGGAGCGGCTGCTGCGGGTCATCTACCCGGGCACCCACAACTGGCGGATGTTCATCCGCCCCCACGAGCTGCGCGCCGCGCTGGCCCGGTGCGGGCTGACCCTGGCCGCCCCGCGCGGCCTGGCACCGACGGCACCGCCGCACCGGCTGCTGGCGGCTCTCGTACGCCGCCGCCCGCTCGGCACCTTCGGGCTGACCTCCTCCACGGCCGTCAGCTACATCGGGCACGCCGTCAAATCCCCCACGGATCCCAACAACAACCCGGCTCCGCCGGACGAGAGGCCCCGGAGGGCCGAGAGATGACATGGGTACGATCCGCCAGTGACAAGAGCGTCACCATCCGCTGCGAACGCGACCGGCTGCGTGCGCTGATCGGTGACGTGGTCGGCTGCGGCCGGCTGATGCCCGGTGTGGAGAGCCTGGAGCGGGCAGCGGCGGGCCCGGACGTGTACCACTACCGGCTGGCCACCGTCTCCAACGGCGCCGTCACCTTCACCCCGGAGTACGAGGCGCGCTTCGACACCTCGGACCCGGACGCGATCGGCTGGGAGCCGTACGGCGAGCACAACTTCCGCTCCTGGGGCACCTTCCGCATCGAGGACGGCGCCGACGACGGTGAGCAGCGGCTGCGTATCGAGACCCGCACGGAAGCGTCGGTCGATGTGGCGCCGGTGGTGATCGTCCTGATCGAACCGTTCGCGCAGAAGGAGACCGACGAGGTCACCGAGGGCTTTCTGCGGGCGATCAAGGAGGCGGCGGAGGACCAGCGGGTGGGTGTGTCGTGACGGCGACAGCGGCGCGGATCCTCGGCCTGGCCCCGGCCTCGGTGGGCGAGCCCGTCGGACAGCAGGAGATGTTCGACGCCTTCTACCGGGGGCTGTACGCCGAAGTGCCGGACGCCGAGAGTCTGTTCCTCAACACCCAGGTGCGCGAGCGCTACATGGCCTGGCCGCCGCACAAGCACTACGCCGAGCGCTACCCCAGCATGCGTGAGCGGATGGCCGCCTGGGAGGAGCACGCCTTCGCGATGGGCCGCGACTCGGTGGCCGCCGTGCTGGAGAGCGTGGCTCCCGGCGGGGTGACCACGGCGGACGTGGGCAGCTACACCTTCGTCAGCTGCACCGGATACGCGGGTCCCACGCCCGAGATGCTGCTGGCCAAGGAGTTCGGGCTGCGCAAGGACCTGCGCCGTACCTTCGTCGGGCACATGGGCTGCTACGCCGCGTTCAACGGCCTCAAGGTCGCCCTGGACGCGCTCACCGCGCGTCCGGCCGAGCTGGCCATGGTGACCTGCGCTGAGGTGTGCTCCGTCCATCTGCGGCCCGAGGTGACCAAGGAACAGATCGTGGTGCACGGCCTGTTCGGGGACGCGGCCGCCACCGTGCTGCTGGCGGCAGGCGACACCGACGAGCCGCCGGAGGTCTCCGGGCCGCTGGTGCTGGGCACCCACACCGAGACGCACCCCGAGAGCGTCCGCGCCATGACCTGGAAGGTGATGGACGACGCGTTCCGGATGACGCTCTCGCCGTATGTGCCGCTGTATCTCTCGGAGACCATCGGGCCGTTCGTGGAACGGCTGCTGACGCCGTACGGGCTCACCCGCGACCAGGTCGCGTACTGGGGCATCCACCCGGGCGGACCGAAGATCATCGAGTTCATCGGGGACCGGCTCGGGCTGCCCGAGGAGGCGGTCCGGCCCTCGCTGGACATCCTCGCCTCGCGCGGCAACTGCTCCTCGCCGACGGTGCTGCTGATCCTGGACCACCTGATGCGCGAGGTCCGTCCCGCACCCGGTGAGTACGGCGTCTTCATGGCCTTCGGACCCGGTCTGACCATGGAATCCGCGCTGATCAGGTTCTGAGCCGGGCTCCCTCCGGCACTCTTTTCGACCCCATCGACACACCGGAGCGATGTGTGATGACGACTTCCGAATCCCCCACCATCGAATCCCTGGTCGCCGATCTGCTCACGCAGAGCTGGGTGACGGACCTGTTCACCGAGCTGACCGAGCGGCAGCAGCAGTCCATGGCGATATCCGGGCAGGTGCGCGAGAAGTCGGTGTCCTCGCACGCCTTCTGGCCGTTCCACGCCCCGCAGTTCCCGCTGGTCACCACCGAGGCGGCCGGCTGCCGGATCACCGACGCGGACGGGCACACCTACCTCGACAGCCATCTGGGCTTCGGCGCCCAGGCGCTGTTCGGACACAATCCGCCGGCCGTCGTGGAGGCGGTACGTGACGTGCTCGGGCGCTCCACAGGCAACGGCTATCTGCACCCGGTGGAGCAACAACTGGCCGCGCTGCTGGGCGAGTTCGTGCCGCACTGCGAGAAATTCGCCTTCCTCAACTCCGGCACCGACGCGACCGCCGCCGCCATCCGGCTGACCCGCGCCCACACCGGGCGCCGGATGGTCGCCAAGTTCGAGGGCGCCCTGCACGGCGTGCACGACCTCGCGGCGCACAACACGGCGTTCTGGTACCACGGCCACCCGGTCGAGCCGTTCCCCTCGATCGGTCCCCAGGGAGTCGCGCCGCTGCCCGCGCTGACCGGTGTCGCGCCGGCACCGGCGAGCGAACTGCTGATCCTGCCCAACGACACCGAAGCGGCACTGGCGCTCATCGAGCAGCACCGCGACGAGCTGGCGTGCGTACTGGGCGAGGCGGTCTCCTCGTCGTTCCCGTACGAGGAACACACCGTGCCGCTGATCCGGCAGGTCGCCGAGCGCTGCCGGGGGCTGCGGGTGCCGTTCGTGCTGGACGAGGTGCTGACCGGGTTCCGGTACGGGCCCTCCGGCGCCGCCGGGCACTTCGGTATCCCCGCCGACCTGTACTGCTACGGCAAGGTCGTCACCGGTCTCGGGCTGCCGCTGTCGGTGCTGGGCGGGCGGGCCGAGCTGCTGGAGCACATGCTCACCTCCGGTCTGGCCCTCACCGACCTGGGCCGCAAGACCTGCGTACAGACCACCCACGCGGGCAACCACCTCTCCCTGGCGGCCTCCTACGCCTCGCTGAGCCTGCTGCGGGAGCAGGGCGACGCCTACTACGCGCGCACCCGCGCCAAGGTGGACCGGGTCCGCTCCCGGCTGGCCGGCTTCCGCGCCGAGACCGGCGTCCCGCTGCGGCTGCTGGGTTTCGGCGACTTCATCGGCTCGTTCGGCTTCACCGCCGAGGAGTCGTACGCCGACTACCGCGAGTTCGCCGCGGCCGTCAACCCGATCGGCCTGTTCCTGCTGACGCTGATGCTGCGGCGCCGCGGCATCTACACGCTGAGCCTGCCGATGCTCTTCACCGGCGACGCGCACAGCGACGCGGACGTCGACGAGATCTGCACGGCCGTCATCGACGCGGCACGCGAGATGGCCCGCAACGACTTCCCGTTCGTGCTGCCCTGAGCTTCTTCCGAGAGAGAGCAACTGCTGCCATGACGACATCCGACATACCGCGCGCCCAGACCGCGGCCGATGTGGCGAACGACGTACTCGCCCAGCCCTGGGTGGGCGAACTGCTCACCGAACTCGCCGAACGGCACCCCGGCTCCCAGCGGTTGGCGGACCGCACCGGCGGCCAGGCGTCCTCCAGCCACGCCTTCCTGCCCTTCCACGCCCCGCAGTTCCCGCCCGCCGTGGTACGCGCCGAGGGCAGCCGCATCACCGATGTGGACGGCAACACCTACCTCGACATGCATATGGGCTTCGGCGGCCAGTCCCTCTTCGGACACAACCCGCAGCCGGTGCTGGACGCCGTACGCGCCCAGCTGACCAGCGCCAACACGGGGAACGGCTATCTCAACGAGATCGAGGCCGAACTGAGCTCGCTGCTGGGCGAGATGCTGCCGCACTGCGAGAAGTTCGCGTTCCTCAACTCCGGCACCGACGCCACCAACGCCGCCATCCGGCTGGCCCGGGCGCACACCGGCAGACAGCTGGTGGCCAAGTTCGAGGGCTGCTGGCACGGCGTGCACGACGTCGCCGCGCACAACACCTCCTTCCTCGCACACGGCACCCCGGGCCTCGCCCCGTTCCCCGCCGTACGGGACGACGGCAGCGTGCGGCCCACCTCGGCGTTCGCCGGCGCGGCCCCGGCCGATGTGCTGGTGCTCCCGCACCATGCGCCGACCGCGCTGGCGCTGCTCGACCAGCACCGGGACCGGCTGGCGTGCGTCATCGCGGACGCGGCCTGCCAGTCGTACCCGTTCACCGAGCACACCATCCCCGAGCTGCGCGAGGTCTCCGCGCGCTGCCGCGCGCTGGGCGTCCCCTTCGTGCTGGACGAGGTGCTGACCGGGTTCCGGTTCGGCGTCGGCGGGGCCGCGGCGCGGTTCGGGCTGGACGCCGACCTGATCGCCTACGGCAAGGTGACCTCCGGACTCGGCCTGTCGCTGGCGGCGCTGGGCGGCCGGGCCGAGCTGCTGGACATCATGCGCACCTCCGGGCTGTCCGCCGGGGACGTCGGCGTCAAGACCTTCCTGGTCAACACCCACTCCGGCAACCATCTGGCGCTGGCGGCCTCGCTCGCCTCGCTGCGAATGCTGCACTCGGCAGGCCCCGGCTTCTACACGCGGGTCAACGCGAAGGCCGACCGGTTGCAGGACAGGCTCGCCGCCTTCCGCAGCCGCACCGGCATCCCGCTGCGGCTGCTGGGCTTCGGCGAGTACTGCGGCACGTTCGGCTTCGTGGAGAAGGAGACCTACGCCGACTACCGCGAGTTCGCCACCGCCGTCAACGCACTCGGCTCCTTCCTGCTGACTCTGCTGCTGCGCCGCCGCGGCGTCTTCACCCTGAGCCTCCCGATGATCTATCTCGGCGACGCGCACGATGAGGCGGACATCGATGAACTGAGTACGGCCGTCACGGACTCCGCGCTTGAGCTGGAACGCCACGGCTTCCCGTTCGTCCTCCCCTGAGGCGTACCCCGCGAGGGGGCTGCGCAGGGGAACACGCGCCCCGTCAGGGGCGCGGGGAACTGCGCGAGCGGCCACGACGCACCCGCAGCCTGCAACGGCCAGGCAGGGGCAGCCCCTGACCAGTCATACCGAAACCGAACCATGACCACCGCGGAGCGGACATGCGTACCAGCACCAGCACAAGCACCCAACCAACCGTCCACCCCGACCGCCTCGACTGGCACCCCGACCCAACCCCCGCGCGGCCCACCGCGAAGCGGAACCTCGCCGCGGCACTGATGGACCGCGCGGCGCGCGAGCCGGACGCCGTCGCCTACTACCTGCCGGAGGAGCCCGAAGAGGCCGAGCGCATGACGGTGGGCGTGCTGTACGAGCGCGCGAACGCGGCAGGCGCCGCGCTGTCCGCCGCCGGAGTCCGCCGCGGGGACCGGGTCATCCTGTGCCTCGACACCTCCGCGGAGCTCGTGGCGGCCCTCTACGGCACCGCGCTGTTGGGCGCCGTACCGATACTCGCCGAGCCGCCACTGACCGTCGGCCGCCGCAAACTGTGGCTGGACCGGGTGACCCATATGGTGCGGGTCACCGGACCGAAGGCCGTCGTCTGCGACGAGTTGCTGCGCGAGACCGCCCACGAGACGCTGACCCCGCGCGGACTGCGCGTACTGTGCCCGCCGTTCGCACCCGGCGCGGTGGCCGAACCGGCGGTCGACGCGGCCCCCGAGGAGCTCGCGCTGATCCAGTTCAGCTCGGGCACCACCTCGGCGGCCAAGGGCATCATGCTCTCCCACCGCGGGCTGCTGGCCGCCGCCCGCTCCATCGGCGAGGGCATCCCCTACCGGCGCGGCGACATCATGATCAGCTGGCTGCCGCTCCACCACGACATGGGCATGGTCGGCGGCCTGCTCTCCACGTTCCTGCACGACCTGCCCTCGGCGCTGATGCGGCCGCTGTCCTTCGCGACCAGGCCGCAGACCTGGCTGCGCGCCATCCACCGCTACCGCGGCACCGTCTCGCCGGCGCCCAACTTCGCGTACCGGCTGGTGGCCTCCACCGCGCACCGGATGGATCTGACGGGTCTGGACCTGAGCAGCTGGCGCTCCGCCTTCAACGGCGCCGAAGTGGTGGAGGCCGGTACCCTGCGCGACTTCACCCGCGTCATGCGCCCGCACGGTTTCCGGCCCGAGAGCATGCGGCCCTGCTACGGGATGGCCGAACTGGGCCTCGCCGCCACCTTCGCCCCCGCCGGATCGCTGCCGCGGATCGAGGTGCTCTCCCGTACCGCCATGGCCGACCAGGGGATCGCCGCGCCGCCGGTCAGCGAGCAGGACGCCCAGAGTTACGTCTCCTCCGGCATCCCCGTCCCCGGCATCCGGGTGCGCGTCACCGACCCGGAGGGCCGCGAACTGCCGGAGGGCCACGCGGGTTCGGTGCGGGTGGCCAGCGAGTCGATGATGGCCGGCTACTACGGGATGCCCGAGCGCACCGCAGAGGATCTGCGTGACGGCTGGCTGGACACCGGCGACCTCGGCTTCACCCTGGGCGGCGAGCTGTTCGTGACCGGGCGCTCGAAGGACCTCATCATCATCGCGGGCGGCAACTACCAGCCCCAGCCGCTGGAGCTGGCCGCCACCACCGTGGAGGGCGTCCGGCCGGGCGGCGTCGCGGCCGTCGGCGTCCTCGACCCCGAACAGGGCACCGAGCGGCTGGTGATGGCCGTGGAGTCGCGGCTGCACTCCGACCCGGAGGAGGCGGCGCTGCTGGGCAAGCGCATCGAACTGGCCGTCAGCAAGGCGACCGGGCTGCGGCCGAGCGAGGTCGTCGTCGTACCGCGCAAGACGCTGCCCAGGACGCCCAGCGGCAAGGCGCAGCGGCCGCTGCTGGCCCGGATGCTGGCGGAAGGCACCCTGCCGTGAGCGGCGGCCCCGGCATGGGGGGCGGCGGGGTCGAACTCGCGCTGCTGGGCGGGTCCCTGCGCCCCGGGTCGTTCAGCACCCAGGTGCTCGGGGTCTGCGCCGAGCTCGCCCGGCGGCGCGGGGCGCACGTCACCGTGATCCCCGCGCCGCAGCTGCGGCTGCCGCTGTACGAGCCGGGGGTCGAGCAGCCCACCGGTGAGGCGCGGCGGCTGCTGGCCGGTGTACGCCGCGCCAACGGGCTCGTCGTCGCCACACCCGTGTACCACGGGGGGATGTCCGGGCTGCTCAAGAACGCCCTCGACCACCTCGAGGACCTCGCGCAGGACACCCCCGCCTATCTCGACGGCCGCGCCGCCGGCGCGGTGGCCGTCGGCTGGAGCGAGCACGGCGCCGCACACGCCGTCGCGGAGGTCCGCAACGCCGTGCTGTGCCTGCGGGGTTGGGTCACCCCGATGAGTGTCACCGTCAACTCCGCGGATTTGCCTCCGGCGGAGGACGCGATATGGGGCAGCCCGCGTACGGTGCGGCGGCTCGAGATCATGGTTGACCAGGTCGTTGAATTCGCCGCCCGTTCCGCCGCCCTGTCCCGCGCTTGAGGAGCAGTTCCCCGCGCCCCTGACGGGGCGCGTCCCCCCGTTGTTGTGAAAGTTCAACCAAACGCAACGCAAGAGGCTGGCGCTGATCGTCGGGGCCCGTCATGATCACGTCGATACGGACTCGATCACGGGGGAGCTCCGATGACGCCTGGCATGGATATACGCGGCACCACCAGCCCAGATGTAAGCCGCCGGGCCACCGGCCCGACCGATTTGCTTGCTCAACAGCAGCCCGCCCTCGGTGCCTTCTGGATGGCGGGGTTTCCGGATGAGCAAGCAGGCGTGGACGTTCTCGTCGCCGCCGCCCGAAGTGGTGCGAGTGTGCTGGAAGTAGGTGCTCCGGCAGCAGATCCGTGGCTCGACGGCCCGGCAATCGCCGCGACGCACCACCATGTTCGCCGTGCGGGGCACGGCATGGATGTCACGCTCGCCACGGTGCGGCAGGTCTCGGCGCTCACCGGCAAGCCCGTCATCGTGATGAGTTACTGGGCCACGGTCTCGGCGTACGGCCCGCAGCGCACGGCCCTCGAACTGGCCGCGTCGGGAGCTGTGGGGTGCCTCGTTCCCGATGTCCCGCCGGAGAGTGTCGCGGCATGGGCAGCCGCGGCCGCCGATGCCGGGATCAGCGCTCCGCTGCTGGTCGGCCGCGAGGCATCGGCTGCCGAGCTGAGCGCCGTCTGCCGGGCCGCCACGGGTTTCGTCTATGCGCCGGCGGTCGCGGGGCAGCGTACGGGCTACTCCGACGGGTTGGATCTGGACGGGCTCGCCTCGTTCGTCGCGGCCATCCGGCGTGCGGCTCCGACGACTCCGGTCCTCACCGGTATCGGGGTCTCCACGCCTGCCCTGGCTGCTGCCGTCGTCCGCCGGCCTGGCGTGGCGGGGGTGGTGATCGGCTCGCCGCTGATCCGTGCCTTCGCCGACGGCGGGCTGAGCGAAGCAGCCGGTCTGGTCGCGGAGTTCGCCGCCGCCGTCGCCCGGTGACGGTGACGGACGGGAGCGGTCCCGCTCACTCCGGTTTGGTGGCGCGGAAGACGCCGTAGCGCATGATGTTCTTGTCGTAGGCCTGCTTCATCAGGGGCACGGAGTTCAGGAAGCGGAAGGTGTTGAAGCCCTTCGCCTTGATGAGGTCGCGTACGACACGCGGATCGCGCACCACCGGCTTGACGATGTCCGCCGACAGCTTCCAGGTGGCGCGCACGTGCTCCGTCCAGTCGACGGTGTCCACATCGGTGAATCCGAGTTCGGCGCAGAGTTCGGCGTAGTGGTCGAGCGGCAGCACGAAGGCGATCGCGAAGTCGCGGTAGAGCTTGCGCAGCAGCCGCACCTCGGCCGGAGCCAGTCGGTCGTCGCGGCAGCACCAGGTGGCGACGGCGAGGGTGCCGCCGGGCTTCAGCACCCGATGGCACTCGGCGAGGAACGCCTTCTTGTCGGGCATCAACTCGCAGCTCTCCATGGCCCAGACGGCGTCGAAGGTGCCGTCGTCGTAGTCGGTGGCCATGGCGTCCAGCAGCCGGAAGCCGGCGCGGTCGGCGACGCCCGCCGCGGCGGCCTTCTCGGTGGCGCGGGCGACCTGCTCCTCGCTGAGTGTGATCCCCTCGACGTGGCAGCCGTGCTGCTGCGCGAGCCAGATCGCGGAGGCGCCGATACCGCAGCCGGCGTCCAGGACGCGGGCGCCTTCGGGGAGCCGGGAGAAGGCGGCCAGTTCGCGGGTGGTGCGCTCCTGGGCCTGGTGGCGGGGGACGTCGGGCGCATCCAGGTCCCAGTAGCCGTGGTGGATGTGCTCGCCCCACAACTGCTCGTACAGGTCGATGAGTTTGTCGTAGTGCTCGCGTACGGCGTCGTGGAGTTCCGCGACAGAACCGGAGGGTGTCAGTCCGGTGTCGCTTGCGGCCTTGTTCACGGCTTCACCTCTTGGCTGGGGCGGGCGGAGTGTGCTGCGCCGGTTCCGGACCGGCGGCAGGCGTGCCCGCTGCGGAAGGGACCCGGCCCCAGACACGCGGGCCGAGCAGGTGGAGGGCTGCCGGCATCACCAGCAGCCGGACGACCAGGGCGTCCAGCACCACGGCGAGCGCCAGGCCGAGACCGAGCTGCTGTACGACGCTGATCCGGGCGGCGAGGAAGGAGACGAAGACGGCGACCATGATCACGGCGGCGCCGTTGACCAGCCCCGCGGTGCTGCGCATCCCCTCGGTGACGGCGCGCTGGTGGTCGGGGTCGCGCAGATAGTGCTCCCGCATCCGGGCGATCATGATGACCATGTAGTCCATGCTCAGCCCGAACATGATGGCGAACAGCAGTACCGGTGTGGTGCTGTCGATGCGCTGGCCCAGCGCCTCCTGGCTGATCAGGGTGAGCAGTCCCATGCTGGCGCCGACGACCATCGCGTTGAGGACGAGCGCCAGCAGCGGCAGCAGCCAGGAGCGGAAGGCGCGGGTCAGCAGGGCCAGCGTGATCAGCGCCACGGCGCCCAGGATGGCGGGCAGCGCGCCGATGAGCGCGTCGTCGAAGTCCACGCCGTGCGCGGTCGCCCCGGTCACCTTCGTATCGAGACCGGGCAGCACATCGGCGCCCGGGAGTTCGTCGCGCAGCTTGCGGACCAGGTCGTGCGCCGCGTCGCTGTCCGGGTCGTCCTTGGCGACGACGACCACCCTGCTCACATAGCGGCCGTCCGTCTGGGTCCACAGCTGCTCGAACGCGGCCTGCGCCCGCGGCGGCACGCCGGTGAAGTCGCCCTTGGTGGCGGACTCCTGGGCGGCGCGCGGCAGTCCGAGGGTGGTGATCGCCTGGACGGAGCCGGTCTCCTCCAGCGCGCGGGCCCGCGTGGTGGCTTCGCCGACCGCGTCGAGCAGCTTGTCCGGCTCGGCGTTGCGCGGTGCGGTGAGGACGGCTTGGAGCGGGAAGAGTTCTTGGGACTTCAGGTCCTCGGAGAGCCGTTCGATGCCCTGCCGGGATTCCGCGTTCGCGGGGAGGATCGAGGCGCTGGCTACTGGCGCTTGGAGGCGGACCTGGGTCATTGGGAGGGACAGGGCGGCGAAGACGGCGACCAGGACGACGAGCAGCCGCACCGTCTTGCCCCGCCCCTCGCTGCTCCGGTAAGGGAGTGCCCCTGCCTGTATCCGCGGGCTGCGGGCCTGTTGTGGTTGCTCGCGCAGTTCCCCGCGCCCCTTACGGGGCGCGGGTCCCAGCGACGCCCAGTTGATCCGGGGGCCCAGTACCCGCAGCACGGCGGGGAGCAGGGTCATGGAGATGGCCAGGGCGATCAGGGTTACGACGATGCCGGCCAGGGCGATGCTGGTGAAGACCATCATGCGGGGGATGAACAGCGCCAGCAGGGCCACCACAACGGCCAGTCCGCTGAACCGTACGGCGTGCCCCGCGGTGCGCATGGCGGTCTCCAGCGCGGTCCGCTGTTCGACGCCGTCCGCCAGCTCGTCGCGGTAGCGCTTGATGATGAACAGGCAGTAGTCCACCGAGACCGCGAGGCCGATGATGGTCAGCGCGTTCATGAACAGCACCGACAGATCGGTGACCTGGGCCAGCAGATATCCGACGGCCATGGCCACCACGAGCGCCACCCCGGCCAGCACGATCGGCACCAGCATGGAGCCGACCGAGCGGAAGACCAGCAGCAGCACGATGATCAGCAGCGGGAAGGCGATCATCTCCGCGGTGACGGTGTCCTTCTCGGACTGCACGCTCATGTCGTAGTCGAGCGCCTGCTCCCCCGTCACCTTCACGTCCACGCCGCGCTCGTCCAGCGCGGAGTCCAGGCGCTCGCGCAGCCCGTCGATCTCCTCCTGCACAGCCGTCGCGTCGGCGTCGAAGCCCAGTTGCAGGAAGGTGGTGTGCCGGTCCTTCGAGAGCCAGGTGGGCTGCGCACGGTAGTCCTCGACGGTGCTGACCTTCGGTGCGCCCTTCGCCACCTCGGCCGCCTGCGGCACGGCGCGGGTCACATCGCCGTCCGGGTCGTGCAGCACGGCCTGCAGGGCTTCCTCGGGCTCGTCGAAGTCCCGTTGGAGCGCCTGCTGACCCTTGCGGTCCTCACCGCGCGGATTCTCGAACCCGCCGGCTTTCAGGGCGCCGGTCAGCCCCATCATCAGCGGAGTGCACAGCGCTGCCAGCACGATCCATACGGCGATCACCGTGCGTGGCCGCTTGATCGCGACCCGGACGACGGATTCCATCGCGACTCCCTGCGGTCTGGGGGAGGTTCCATGTTTCCGTGCGCGGCTCGAGCGCGCCTTGAGCGGCCGTCCCGCCCGGGCCGTTCCCGGGCGGGCTCAGCCCCGGCTGTCGAGGAACGAGGTGATGTGCCGGCCCGCGCGGAAGACGGGGTCGGCGACGATCTCGCGCAGCAGCGGGATGGTGGTGTGCACCCCGGGCCCGGCGACCCGGAACTCGGCCAGCGCCCGGTCCATCCGGTCCAGCGCCTCGTCCCGTTCGGGCGCCCAGCAGATGACCTTCGCCAGCAGCGAGTCGTACTGCGGCGGCACCTTCCACCCGGCCCTGCCGTGCGTGTCCACCCGTACGAACGGGCCGCCCGGCGGGACGAACTCCTCCAGGGTGCCCGGGGCCGGTGCGAAGTCGCGGTCGGGGTCCTCCGCGTTGACCCGGCACTCGACGGCGACACCGCGCGGCACCAGATCCTCCTGGGTCATCCGCAGTGCCTCCCCCGAGGCGACCCGGATCTGCTCGCGTACCAGGTCGACCCCGTACACCGCCTCGGTGACCGGGTGCTCGACCTGGATGCGGCAGTTCATCTCCATGAAGGAGAAACCCTCGTCGTGCACCAGGAACTCGAAGGTGCCCGCGCCGGTGTAGCCGATGGCGCGCGCGCCGCGCACCGCGGCGCGGGCCATGGCCGAGCGCAGCTGCGGGTGCAGCCCGGGTCCTGGGCTCTCCTCGACCAGCTTCTGGTGCCGGCGCTGTACGGAGCAGTCCCGCTCGCCCAGGTGCAGTACGGTGCCGTGTCCGTCGGCGAGTACCTGCACCTCGATATGGCGGGCGCTGTCGCAGTACCGCTCCATGTAGACGCGGTTGTCGCCGAAGACCGCCTGTGCGGTGGCCCGGGTCTGCCGGTAGGCGGGGAGCAGATCCGCCGAGTTGCGGACGACCGTCATCCCGCGGCCCCCGCCACCGGCCGCCGCCTTGATGATGAGCGGGTAGCCGATCCGGGACGCCAGATCGGACGCCTCGGCCGCGCTGTCCACGGTGCCGGGGCTGCCCGGCAGTACGGGCAGCCCCGCATCGGTCATCAGCGAGCGGGCGACGGCCTTGTCACCGAGCTGGGCCAGCACCTCGGGCCGGGGCCCGATGAAGGTGAGCCCGTTCTCCGCGCAGATCTCCGCGAAGTCCGGGTCCTCGGACAGGAACCCGTAGCCCGGGTGCACCGCGTCGGCCCCGGTGCGCAGCGCCGCCTCGATCACGGCGGGCGCCGACAGATACGACTTGCGGGGCGCCCCGGGCCCGATCTGCACCGCGGCGTCCGCCGCCCGCACATGGCTGCTGTCCTTGTCGGCCGTGGAGTGCACGGCCACGGTGCGGATGCCCAGCTCGCGGCAGGTCCGTATGACGCGTATCGCGATCTCGCCCCGGTTGGCCACCAGGACTGTGCCGAAGCCCACGTCATGTCCTCTCGTCCGGGCCGCCGGCGGCAGCGTCGTCGGGGTCGAGCAGCACCAGCGGCTCGCCGTACTCGACGGGCTCACCGTCGCCGACCAGCACCTCCACGACCCGCCCCGGCCGGGTGGCCTCCAGCGGGTTCATCAGCTTCATCGCCTCGATGATGCCGAGCTGCTGGCCCTTCTCCACATGGTCGCCCGGCTGTACGAAGGGCGGTGCGCCCGGCGCGGGGGCGGCGTAGAAGGTGCCGACGAGCGGGGCACATTCGCGATGCCCTTCGAGGAATGTCTCCTCGGCGCCCCCCGCGGCGCCGAGTTCGCTGTGCGAGGCCAGGACGGTCGACGGTGCGGGGGTGTGGTCGCCTTCCCACTCGACCTCGATGCTGGCCGCGCCGAGTGCGATCCGCACCCTGCGCGGCCGGTCGGGTCCTACGCGGACCACTTCGGCGATACTTCGGCAGATGTCTTCGAGGGCCAGGCCACTGTTGTCGTAGTCCAGACCCTGCGTCTGGGTGAACTCACTCATGAGTGCCTCTCAATTGATAATGCGTGCCCGGCATGGGGACTGCGCCCCGAAGGGGCGCGGGGAACGGCTCCCACAGCCTCCGGCCGGGAGGTGCCCCCAGCAACCACAGCGGACGGGCGGCCCGCAAAAAACGCACAGGGGCACCCCCTCACCGGCCGCCATCAGCCCTCCGCAAGTCCGAAGGACCGAAAGCGGCGTCTCCGCGCGGGCACCGACTCCCCATCCGGCGCGGCCCGCAACTCGCGCAGCGCCGCGACAACAGCTCTCCGCACGGAGTCACTGAGCGCGGCGGTGTCCACATGACCGCCGCCCTCAGGTTCAGGAATGACCCCGTCCACCACGCCGAGCCGCAGCAACGACGCCGCATCAAGGGCGAGTTCATCCGCGGCGACAGCCGCCTCCGCGGCGTTCTTCCACAGAATCGCCGCGCACCCCTCCGGACTGATCACCGAATACGTCGCGTTCGCGCAGATCAGCACCCGGTCGGCGACGCCCAGCGCCAGCGCCCCACCGCTGCCGCCCTCGCCGGTCACGACGGCGACGACCGGGACCGGCAAGGACCCCATCAGCCGCAGGTTCTCAGCGATTGCACCGGACTGACCGGTCTCCTCGGCGGTCAGCCCGGGGTAGGCGCCAGGGGTGTCGATCAAGGTGACGACGGGCAGCCGCAGCTTGGCCGCCAGCCGCATCAGCCGGGCGGCCTTGCGGTAGCCGGCGGGTGAGGGCATCCCGAAGTTGCGGCTCACCAACTCGGTCGTGGTGTGGCCCTTCTGGTGTCCGATGACCATCACCGGCAGGTCGTCCAGGCAGCCGATCCCGCCGACGATCGCCGGGCACTCCTCGCCCGCCCGGTCGCCGTGCAGTTCGACGAAGCCGTCCAGCCAGAACCCGATGTGCTCCAGGGTGGTGGGCCGGCCGGCCTCGCGGGCGAGCTGCACACAGTCCCAGGCGGGCAGTTGGTCCAGCAGCTGGCTGTCGCGGACGACGGGATCCTCCTCGCCGCTGCCCCACGCGGGTGCCGGGCTGTCCGAGACGGCGAGCAGCCGGGCGAGCCGGGCCCGCAGTTCGCCCCGTTCCCATACGTCGTCCACCAGGCCGTGGTCACGCAGGAATTCGGCGGTCTGGAAGCCGTCGGGCAGCTGCTGGCGGATGGTCTGCTCGATGACGCGCGGCCCGGCGAACCCCATCCGGGCACCCGGCTCGGCGACGACCACGTCGGAGAGCGTGGCGAAGGACGCGGCGACCCCGCCGTAGGTCGGGTCGGTGACCAGGGTGACGGTCAGCAGCCCGGCCTCGTCCAGTTCGGCCAGCGCGTTGCTGGTCTTGGCCATCTGCATCAGCGCCAGCGCACCCTCCTGCATCCGGGCGCCGCCGGAGGCGGTGACCAGCAGCAGCGGGGTGCGGTCCTTGAGCGCGTGCTCGGCCGCCGTGGTGACCGCCTCGCCCGCCGCGACGCCGAGGCTGCCGCCGAAGAAGCGGAAGTCCATCACGGCCGCCGTGAGGGGACGCCCCTCGATACGGCCCCGGACGGCGAGGACCGCGTCCTGCTGGCCCGTCTTGTGGCGGGCCTGCTGGAGCCGCTCGGCGTACGGGCGCTGGTCCACGAAGTCGAGGGGATTGTGCTGTGTCTCGGGTACGTCGAGGCCTTGGACACTGCCCTCGTCGAAGAGCTGCGCTATGCGGGAGGGGGCGTCCAGTCGGGCGTGTGCCCCGCATTCGGGGCACACGTGCAGCAGCCGCTTGTACCGCTTGCCGTAGACGAGGGAGCGGCAGTTGGTGCACGAGACCCATGAGGGTTGTTGCTGTTGCGTTGGCAGCGCGGTGGAGGTTGTCATTGGTGTCCCTGGGGTTCGCGTAGTTCGGCACCGCCGGTTACCACCCGTCGTGGTACGCGCCGTCGCGGCGGGAAGGAAATGCGGCCGTCAATAGGTGGCATCCACCTCGTAGATGCCGAACGGCACCTTCAGCCGCGTGTCCCGGTACGGGCGCAGCGGCGCGGTGTCGTCCTTGTGGGTGGCGCCCTCCTCCCACGCGCGGAAGGCCGCCATGTCGGACCAGCGGCTGACGACGACGAGCGCGGTCGGGTCGGCGGGCGACCGCAGCAGCTCGTTGCCGAGCATCCCGGGCACCTGTGCCATCCGCTTGCTGACCTGGTGGTACGCCGCGCGTACCGCGGCCAGTTGCTCGTCGTCGTATGCCGCCTGGTGGACCAGTACGCGGACTTCAGCGGGCATCCGTGCCTGCCGTGCCCGGCACGTGTGCGACGACCGTCATCGTGTTGAAGGAGCCCTGGGAGCGGTAGGGGTGCAGCCGCTCGCGGTGGGCGAGGTGCGCGTCGCTGGTCTCGAACTCGCGGAAGCCCGGCTCGTCCACCCAGTCGCTCACGATGTAGTAGACGGACTCCTCGTCGGCCGACTTGGACAGCCACTGGCCCAGGCAGGCGGGGTGGCCGGTGACGGCCTCGGTGCTGCCGCGCCACACCTTCTCGAAGTCGGCTTCCATGCCGGGGTTGATCTGCATCCGCAGCAGCACCCGGAACTGCCCTTCGCGCTTGGTTTCCGTAGGCATCAGGAGATCCCTCCGTCCACGCCGATGGTGGCGCCGGTGACATAGCGGGACAGGTCGCTGGCCAGCCACAGGATGGCGCCGGCAACCTCGTCGGGGGTGCCGAGCCGGCCCAGCGCGGTCTTGGCGCTGTACCGCTCGATCATGAGTTTCTGCTGGTCCTCGGGCATCTTGTGCAGGTTCTCGGTCTCGATGACGCCGAGTGCGACGATGTTGAAGCGGATGCCCTTGGCGCCGAACTCCTTGGCCAGGGACCGGTTCAGGCCGACGAGCGCGGCCTTGGTCGCGGTGTAGTGGGAGCGCAGCGGGATGCCCGCCTCCACCGCCTTGGAGCCGATGCTGACGACCGACGAGCCCTCGCGCAGCAGCGGCAGCGCCGCCTGGATGACCAGGTGGACGCCGGTGAGGTTGGTGTCGACGATGCGCCGCCACTCCTCCAGCGGCAGCTCGGCGTAGGGGATGTGGCTGATGGCGCCCGCGTTGTTGACGACCACGTCGAGCCGGCCCCAGCGGCTGCGGGCCTCGGCGATGAGGGCGCCGACGCTGTCCGGGTCGGAGACGTCGGCGCAGACCACATGGTGGTCGCCGTCGGTCTGCTTGAGTGCCGCCTCCAGCGAGGCGACGGCTTCGCTCTCCTTCTGGTAGCAGGTCAGCACATCGGCGCCGGCCTCGGCGAGGGCGAGCGCGATGCCCCGGCCCACTCCCCTGGTACCGCCGGTGACCAGGGCCTTCTTGCCCTTGAGGCCGAGATCCATGAGTTCCTCCGTAAAGGGTCGTCTGTCACAGCAGCAGCGTGAGGGCCGCGCAGTTGGCGATCAGGGCGAGGACGGTCAGCGCGCTGCGGCGCTGGTTCCAGGCGCCCCAGCGCCAACGCGGGTCGCGGTCGGCGAAGTCGGCGGGCAGATTGTCCGGATCGAGGGTCTGCACCCACTTGTTGACCGGGACGTTCTTGGTGAGCGAGATGGTGATGGTGCCCGCCGCGAGGGCGGCGCCCGCGACGAACAGTCCGCGGGCCACCGCGTGCGGGCTGACCGCCGCCAGCCAGATGTCCCCGGCCAGGGTGCCGAGCAGGCAGATCGGCATGGCCGGGTCGTAGCGGGTGGCGAAGAACGCGTGTGCGTGCACGTACCGGTCGGCGGGCAGCGCCGCCAGCAGCGGCCAGCCGCCGAGCTGCGTGCCGAACAGCACACCGGCGGCCAGCCCGTTGAACAGGACGACGAGCGGGGCGAGATACGCGATCACGACCGCCCCGCCGCTGCCTCGACCTTCTCCTTGATGAGCTTCATCTGGATGGCCGTGTTGCGGTTGAGATGTTCGGTCATGCCGTCGTCGGTGACCGGCGCGGCTTCCTTCATATGGAAGTCCTGCACCCAGCGCATCCTGGTGCCGTCACCCTCGGGGAGGTACTCCCAGTAGATGTTCATGTACTCGAACGGCCCGGTCTCCACACGGTGGGCCCGCACCTGGCGGGCCTTCGGGTCGGGGATCCGCTTGGAGACCCAGCTCCAGACGTTGCCGTCCTCGTCGGGGTGCATGGTGAGCCGGAAGATGATCTCGCGGCCCTGCTCCCCGTCGTTCTCCTCCAGCACCTCGACTGCCGCGTACTCGCTGAACAGCTGGGGCCAGGACTTGAGGTCGTTGGTCATGTCCCAGACCAGGTCCATCGGCGCGTCGATGACGATGCTGTTGTCGGTGTGGCCCGCCATGGCGGTCCCTCCTCACTTCTCGTTGTGTCCCGGCGCGTCCTGCGGCGCGTGTCCCAGCACGAGTGCGGCGTTGAAGCCGCCGTGGCCGCGTGCGACGACCAGCGCGGTTCGCAGCTCGGCCCGGCGTGGCTCACCGAGTACGAGATCGATCTCGTATCCGGGCGCTGCCGCGGCCGGGCCCGCGGTGTGCGGGATG
The DNA here is from genome assembly GCF_050936705.1 of Streptomyces sp. CA-250714. Taxonomy (NCBI): domain Bacteria; kingdom Bacillati; phylum Actinomycetota; class Actinomycetes; order Kitasatosporales; family Streptomycetaceae; genus Streptomyces; species Streptomyces sp. CA-250714. The sequence goes on from NZ_JBNJMI010000002.1 coordinate 1,721,911, forward strand.
ATCTGGTCGCGCAGTGCCAGCAGGGCCGTGGCGGCGTCCAGTGCCGCTCCCCCGCCGTAGAGCCGTCCGGTGAGCGTCTTGGGCGCGGTGACCGGTACGCCGCGCGGTCCGAACACCTCGGCCAGCGCCTCGGCTTCGGCCCGGTCGGCCTCCGGTACGCCGAGCGCGTCGGCGAACACCACGTCCACATCGGCCGGCGCCAGCTCGGCGTCGGCGAGCGCGGTGCGCACGGTGCGGGCCAGCACGGGCCCTCGGTCCGAGTCCGGCGGCGGATCGAAGGCGGCGGCGTAGCCCAGCACCCGGCCGTAGCCCTGCCCGGCGCCGCGGGCCTCGGCCGCGTCGGCGTCCTCGACGACGAGCAACGCACCGCCCTCACCGGGCAGATAGCCGGAAGCGTCGGCGTCGAACGGCAGATAGGCGCGTGCCGGGTCCTGCACGGTGGACAGCTGCCCGGTGGTCAGCTGCGCCGTCAGCCCGTACGGGCACAGCGAGGCGTCGGTGCCGCCCGTCATCACCAGCTTGGCGCCGGTACGAATCAGCCGCCGGGCCTGGCCGATGGCGTCCAGTCCGCCGGCCTGTTCGCAGCACAGCACGCCGCAGGGGCCGCGCATCCCGTGCCGGATGGAGATCTGGCCGGTGGTGGCCGCGTAGAACCAGGCGATGGACTGGTAGGCGCCCACCCAGTCGGGGGCGTGCTGGTAGAGGTTCTCCATCTCGTGCTGGCCGAACTCGGTGCCGCCGGAGGAGCTGGCGGTGACCACGGCCATCTCGTACTCGGGCAGTTCGGCCGGGGTGACCCCGGCGTCGGCGATGGCGGCCTCGGCCGCCGCGAGCCCCAGATGGGTCCAGCGGTCGGTCTGCTGGATGAGCCTGCTGGGCACCCGCTCCTTGGCCACGAATCCGGGCACCTGGCCCGCGAGCCGCACCGGGTAGGGCGTCGGGTCGAACAGTGTGATCCGGTCGATGGCGGAGCGGCCCGCCAGCACGGAGGCCCAGTGCTCCTCGGTGCCGATGCCGGTGGGTGCCAGGACACCGAGCCCGGTGACCACGGGGGCGCGGGTCGGGGTGGTGACGCCGGTCGCGGAGACGGGCGTCGGCCGAGCGGTCGCGGTGGGGCTCATGCGGCCCTCCCCTCGTACGCCACAACTCCGGGCCTGGCCAGCACGGTCGCGCTCTGGAAGCCGCCGAAGCCGCTGCCGACGCTGAGCACCACGTCCATGGCGTGCTCGCGCGCGGTGAGCGGAACGTAGTCCAGGTCGCACTCGGGGTCGGCGTTGTGCAGATTGGCGGTGGGCGGTACGACCTGCCTCTCCAGCGCGAGCGCGCAGGCGGCCACCTCGATGGAGCCGATGGCGCCCAGCGAGTGGCCCACCATGGACTTGATGGAGCTGACCGGGACCCGGTAGGCGTGCTCGCCGAGGCTGCGTTTGAACGCGGCCGTCTCGTGGCGGTCGTTCTGCTTGGTGCCGGAGCCGTGCGCGTTGATGTAGTCGACGGCGGTCGGATCGAGCCGGGCCCGGTCGAGGCAGACCCGGATGGCCTCGGCCATCTCCCGCCCGTTGGCCTTCAGCCCGGTCATGTGGAAGGCGTTGCTGCGGCCCGCGTAGCCGACGATCTCCCCGTAGATACGGGCCCCGCGCGCCTCGGCCGCCGCCTTCTCCTCCAGTACGAGGACGGCGGCGCCCTCGCCGAGGACGAATCCGTCGCGCTGCGCGTCGAACGGGCGGGAGGCGTGCTCGGGGTCGTCGTTGTTGGGCGAGGTGGCCTTGATGGCGTCGAAGCAGGCGGAGGTGATCGGCGAGAGCGGCGCGTCGGTCGCCCCCGCCAGCACCACGTCGCTGCTGCCTTCCTCGATCAGCTGCACGCCGTGCCCGATGGAGTCCAGCCCCGAGGTGCAGCCGGTCGAGATCAGCGCGACCGGCCCCTCGGCGCCGACCTCCCAGGCGACCTCGACGGCGAGGGTGGAGGGCACCATGTAGCCGTACAGATGCGGCACTCCGTAGGTGTGGTCCACCAGCCAGTGCTTGCCGGCGTCGCTGAGCAGGACGTACTCCTCCTCCAGGCCCATGGTGCAGCCCACCGCGCTGCCGATGCTCACCCCGGTACGGGCCGGGTCGGCGGCGGTGAAGTCGTAGCCGCTGTCCGCCACGGCCTCCCGGGCGCTGACGACGGCGAACTGCGCGGCGCGGTCCATCCGCCGGATCTGCCGCGGGGTGAGTCCCGCCGCGACGGGGTCGAAGTCGGCCTCGGCCGCCATCTTGGAGCGGAAGTCCGCGGGGTCGAACAGGGAGATGCGGCGGGTCGCTGTCCGGCCGTCGGACAGCAGCTTCCAGAACGCCTCCCGGCCCACGCCGCCGGGCGCGACCACGCCGACGCCGGTGACGACCGCGCGGCGGCCGGTCGCTGCGTCACGGGTCACGAGGCACCGCCGACCGAGGGGTTGGGCTGCTCGGGCCGGGTCACCTGCTCGGTGTCCACATGCCCCAGGTCGGGCCGGGGCGCCAGCGGCGAGAGGTGGAAGGCGGCGTGCGCGGACTCGGTGCCGGTGTTCACCAGCCGGTGCCGTACCCCGATGGGCACCAGCAGCGAGTCGCCGGGCCCCAGCTGTACGGCCTGCCCGTCCATCGTCATCTCCAGCCGGCCGGTGACGATGTGCAGGAACTCCTCGGAGTAGGGGTGGTAGTGCTCGGTGACGTGCTCGCCCGGCGCCAGGGTCAGCACCCCGCCGAAACCGCTGGTGCATCCCGTGGTCTTCGGGCTGAGCGTGGTCCTGATGTCGCCGCCGCGCCGGGTGTTGGCCTCGACGTCGTCGGCGTGCACCCGGACGGTGCGCGTGATCTCGGTGGTCACTGACCCCCGCCTCCTTCGGTGTCCTTGGCTGGTGCCGCCGGGTGGTTGCGCCCTCGCCCAGCGCGGGGACCTTGGCAGCCGGCCCTACAAGTCCGCTCGAACCGCCATGGATGGGGGCTTCGCCCCGAAGGGGCGCGGGGAACTGCGCGCCAAGCCACAACGCGCCCGCAGTCTGCAGACGGCGGACAGGGGCAACCCCTCCCCAGCGGAGCTCAAGCACGCGGCGAGCGGCATCCGGCGAGATAGCCCCGCAAGGACCATGTCCGCGACAGCGAGGGAGCAGCCCATGCCGTTCGCCGCCATTACCTACGACATCAAGGCGGGGTACGAGAAGGAGATCTCCGAGATCTTCGGCAACTTCCGGCGAGTGGGCTCGCCCGTCGTCCAGGACGAGGCGGGCGGCGAGGCGGCGCGCATCCTCTCCACCGCCGTCTTCATCCGCGACGACACGATGGTCCGGGTCATCGAGTACCAGGGCGACCTGGACGCCATCGCCCGGCACATGGCGACCCAGCCGGGGGTGCGCGAGGTGGAGGAGAAGCTGGCCCCGTATCTGGCCCGGCCACGGGCGACCGACACGGTCGAGGGCTTCGTCCAGACGTTCCGCCGTTCGCTGCTGACCTGCATGGCGCAGATGTCGGTGAGGGACGCCGCCTGATCCGGGCCCGCCCGATCCCGGCTCGCCAAGTCCGGCTCTCTGGAGGAGTTCTCCTTGCTCACACGCAGAAACATGCTCAGGGCCACCACCGCGGCGGGCGTGCTGGCCGCCGTACCGGCGGGCGTCGTCGTCGGCAGCCGGTCGGGCACCGCACGGGCGGCCGAGTCGCCGTTCACCACCCCGCTGAAGGTGCCCACCCCGATTCGCCCGGTGCGGCTGGCCGACCACGACTTCTACCGGCTCACGACGCGGGAGGCCGACGTCACCGTGCTGCCGGGCACCACGACGCGGATCCGCTCCTTCAACGGGACGATGAGCCCGCTGATCGTGGCCCGGCGGGGCAGGCCGGTGGTCATCGAGCAGATCAACAGGCTGAACGTGCCGTTCTCCATGCATCTGCACGGCGGCCACACCCCGGGGAGCTCGGACGGCCACCCCAAGTACCAGGTGAACCCCGGCGACCAGCGGATCTTCCGCTATCCCAACGCCCAGGACGCCGCCACCCTGTGGATACACGACCACACGCACCACGAGCACGCCGAGAACGTCTACCGCGGGCTGGCGGCCACCTACCTCGTCACCGACGAGTTCGAGGAGAGCCTGCCGCTGCCCAAGGGGCAGTACGACGTGCCGCTCCAGCTGCGTGACGCCGAGTTCGAGGAGAACGGCGCGCTGGTGTGGGACATGCATGACTTCGAGGGCCGCCACACTGTCCTCGTCAACGGCCGGCCGCGCCCCTACTTCGAGGTGGCGGCCCGTAAGTACCGGCTGCGGCTGATCAACACCTCCAACGAGCGGCTGTTCCTGCTCCAGCTCGGCGAGGGCGAGGGCGAGGAGTTCACGCACATCGCGACGGACGGCGGGCTGCTTCCGGCGCCCGTCACCACCCGGCTGCTCCAGCTGTGGCCGGGCGAACGGCACGAGATCGTCGTCGACTTCGCCCGCTACGGCGTCGGCCGGAAACTGGTGCTCAACAACACCTACCCGTACGAGGGCGAGGCCCCCGGGGTCATGCGCTTCGACGTGGTCCGCGAGGCCGCCGACCCGAGCAGCGTGCCGTCGAAGCTACGGCCCGTCCCGGACTTCGGGACCTCACAGGTCGAGCGCGAGTTCACGATGTCCTTCAATCCGAAGACGGGCGAGCACCTCATCAACAACAAGCCGTTCGACGTCGACCGCGTCGACATCCGGCCGAAGCTGGGCGTCACCGAGACCTGGAAGATCACGAATGCCGACACCCAGTACGGCATTCCGCACTCCATGCATCCCCACCTCAACGCCTTCAAGATCCTGGACCGCAACGGCAAGCCACCCGCGGCCGGTGAGGCCGGGCTCAAGGACACGATCTCCGTCCTGGCCGGGGAGTCGGCGCGTATCCAGCTCCGCTTCACCGACTACGAGGGCCTGTACATGTACCACTGCCATCTGCTGGGGCACCTCCAGATGGGCATGATGGGCCAGATGGACATCACGCGGTGACCGCGTGGCACTCCCCATCGGCCCGCTCGGGCAGTGCGGCCGCGGCGGCGTGCAGCAGGGTGAGGGCCTGGGGGAGGAACGGGTTGGGGTCGGTGGTGCGCCGGGTGGCGTAGACGCGGCGGGTGTGCGTGGGGTCGGTGAGCCGGACGAGCCGGGTGCCGGAGGTGTCGGGTGAGGTCGGCGGGTCCGGGACGGCCAGCTCGGGTGCGATCGCCACGCCCAGACCCTGCCGGACCAGCTCGTAGGGCAGGTTGTAGTCGTTCGTACGGAAGAGCACTTCGGGCAGGAAGCCGCCGGCCGCGCAGATGTGGCGCAGACAGCGAGCGGCGTCCGTGTCCTCGTGGTAGCTGATCCAGCGCTCGTCCCGCAGTTCGGCCAGGCGCAGCTGCGGCCGTCCGGCCAGCGGGTGCGCGGCGGGCAGCAGCAGATAGAGCGGCTCCTCCAGGACCAGCGTGTGCTCCAGCCCCTCGGGCCAGCTGTGCGGCACCACTCCATACTCGAAGATCACCGCGAGGTCCAGCCGCCCCTCCAGTACGGCGGGCACCGTGACCTGCGGGTCTCCTTCCTCGTAGCGGACCTCCACCTCGGGCCGGTCACGCAGGAACCCGGTCAGCACCGTCGGCACCAGCCGGAACCCCGCGGACCAGAAGCTGCCCAGCCGCAGCCGTCCCCGCTCGGCGGCGGCGTAGGCGCGCAGCTCGTTCTCCGTCGCGGCCAGGTCGGCCAGCAGCCGTCCCGCACGCCGGGCCAGTTGGAGCCCGGCCGGGGTCGGGCGCACGCTGCGCGGTGAGCGCTCGAAGAGCGGGACGCCCAGGGCGCGCTCGACGGTGGAGATCTGCTGCGAGACGGCGGAGGGCGTGTACCCGAGGCGCTGGGCCGCCGTACGGAAGGATCCCGCGGCGACGACCTCGCATATCGCTTGCAGCTGCGGTGGGGTCAGCATCAGCTGAACTTAACACCCCGTACGGCAACGTTCATTCTCTCTGACCTTGCCCAGGCCTCCGCCATCCCGCAGATTATTGAGCCTCGCCTCGCGATGTCATGCCCCATCTGGCCTGTTTGTCCGGCTGGGGGCACGGGGGTCATCCCCCGGGAAATCGCAGCGGGCGTCCACCGCCTGCACCGGTCCCCTGACCAGCAGCTGAAGAAGGGAGGCACCGTGCCGGGAAGGCATCCGCGGGCCCGCGCCACCGCACTTCCCCTCGCGCTCGCGGCGCTGCTCATCTCGACCGTGACGGCCTGTGGCGGCACCGATACCGTCAACCGGTCCAAGGTGCCCGAGCAGCGCACCGACCCCGCTCTCCGCGCGCTGCTCCCCGAGGACATCCGCGCCAAGGGGAGTCTGACCTCGGCCGTCGGCAACGACTATCCGCCGCTGTCCCTGCTGGACATCGACAACAAGACCGTCATCGGCGCCGAACCCGATCTCATCCGCGCCGTCGGCCAGATCCTCGGCGTACGCGTACACCTGGTGCAGGCGAACTTCGACAGCATCATCGGCGGCGTCCGCTCCCACCGCTACGACGTGGCGATCCAGGCCATGCTCGACAAGAAGGAACGCCAGTCGCAGGTCACGTTCGTCGACTACATGAAGACGAGCAGCTCCATCCTCGCCTCGAAGCAGTCCGCCGGGAACATCCGCTCCCTCACCAGCCTGTGCGGCAACCAGGTCGCCGTCGAGCAGGGCACCTCGCAGGTCGACGACGTGGCGGCGCAGGCGAAGAAGTGCGCGGCAGCCGGCAAGCCGAAGCTGGAGAAGCTGGTCTTCCCCGACTCCGTCGGCTGCTTCCAGGCCCTGTCCACGGGCCGCGCCGACGCCTTCGTCGGCGGTACCCCCACCGTCGTCTACCAGGCGGAGATGTCCCACGGGAGGTTCCGCACGGCAGGCAAGCCGTACCGCTTCCTGCCCTACGGAATCCTGATCAACAAGGAGGAACGCACCTTGGTCCGGGCCATCCGCGGTGCCATGCAGAAACTCATCGACAACGGCACCTACGCGAAGATCCTCAAAGCATGGGACATCGAGTCGGGGGCTCTCGAGCGCGCCACGGTGAACGGGGGCTCGGCATGACCCAGATCCTCGCCCCCGCGGACCGCGGCGGCACGGCCGAGTCGCTGACCGCCGTCCCGCTGCGCCGTCCAGGACTGCGCGTCGCCGCGGTCGTCGTCACCTTCCTGCTGGTCTTCCTGCTGGAGGGCTGGATCACCAATCCCCGGATGCAGTGGGGAACCGTCGGTGAGTTCCTCTTCTCGCCGGTGATCATGGAGGGGCTACGGACCACGCTGCTGCTGACGGCGCTCGCCATGGCGCTCGGCATCGCCGGCGGTGTCGTCCTCGCCATCCTGCGGATGTCCTCGAACCCGATCCTGTCCCAGCTGAGCTGGTGCTACATCTGGATCTTCCGCGGCACCCCGCTGCTGGTCCAGCTGCTGTTCTGGTACTTCCTGTCCGCGGTCGTCCCCACCGTCGGCCTCGGCATCCCCTGGGGGCCGACGTTCGTCCAGGCCGACACCAACACCCTCATCACCCAGCTGACCGCCGCCGTCCTCGGACTCGGGCTGCACGAGGCGGCGTACATGGCGGAGATCGTGCGGGCGGGCATCACCTCCGTCGACGACGGCCAGAACGAGGCGGCCCAGGCGCTGGGCATGTCCCGCGGGCAGACCCTGCGCCGCATCGTGCTGCCGCAGGCGCTGCGCATCATCATCCCGCCCACCGGCAACCAGGCGATCTCCATGCTGAAGACCACCTCGCTGGTCTTCGCCATCGCCGTACCCGAACTGCTGACCTCGATCCAGGGCATCTACTCGCGGAACTTCCAGCAGGTTCCGCTGCTGGTCGTCGCCTGCTTCTGGTATCTGGTGGCGACCTCGGTGCTCAACGTCGGCCAGTTCTATCTGGAGCGGCGCTTCGGCCGCGGCGCCAGCCGTGATCTGCCGCCCACCCCGCTCCAGCGGCTGCGCGCCGCAGCCCGGAACCACCGTGAGGAGAAGGCACGTTGACCCCCGCAGCGACATCGACAGCGGCCCCGGCCGTGATCAGAGCCGAGAGTGTGCACAAGAGCTTCGGCCGGACCGAAGTACTCAAGGGCATCGACCTGACCGTCGCCCCCGGCGAGGTGATGTGCCTGGTGGGCCCCTCAGGGTCCGGCAAGTCCACCTTCCTGCGCTGCGTCAACCATCTGGAGGCCATCGACCGGGGACGGCTGTACGTACGCGACGAGCTCGTCGGCTACGAGGAGCGGGACGGCCGGCTGTACGAGCTGAGCGAGAAGGCCGTCTCCCGGCGCCGCCAGGGCATCGGCATGGTCTTCCAGCGCTTCAACCTCTTTCCGCACATGACCGCCCTGGAGAACATCATGGAGGCTCCCGTCCAGGTCAGGCAGGAGCCGAAGGAACAGGCCAGGGCACGCGGCACCGCGCTGCTCGACCGCATCGGGCTGGCCGACAAGGCACACAGCTACCCCGCCCAGCTCTCCGGCGGCCAGCAGCAGCGGGTGGCCATCGCCCGCGCCCTGGCGATGGAGCCAGAGCTGATGCTCTTCGACGAGCCCACCTCGGCGCTCGACCCCGAACTGGTCGGCGAGGTGCTGGAGGTGATGCGGACGCTCGCCGAGGACGGTATGACCATGGTCGTCGTCACCCATGAGATGGGCTTCGCGCGGGAGGTCGGCGACTCGCTGGTGTTCATGGACGACGGGGTCGTCGTCGAGACCGGCCCGCCGGCGGACGTGCTGGGCGCCCCGCGCCACGAGCGCACCCGCGCCTTCCTCAGCAAGGTCCTCTGACCGCCCCGCCCGACCCTTCCCGCTGCACCCGCCACCCCCCCAAGGGAGTTCCGTCATGTCCCGAGCCGTCGTCATCGGTGCCGGAGTGATCGGCGCCGCCACCGCGCACCGGCTCGCCGAAGCAGGCGTCAGCGTCACCGTCCTCGACGCGGGCGGCCCTACGCCGGGCACCTCCAGCGCCACGTTCTCCATCGACGTCACCCACCTCAAGACCCCGCACTCCTACTTCCAGCTCAACCGGCGCAGCGCGGCCCTGCACCGGGAGCTGGAGGAGGAGATCCGCGCCGTGGGAGGGGATGCCGGCTGGCGCCACCGGGCACCGCTCGTGCAGTGGGGCCACACCGAGGAGGAACAGCGCACCCTCCGGGCCCGTGCCGAGCGCCTGGCCGGCTGGGGGCATCCCTGCCGCACCGCCGACCCCGGCGAACTGCGCACTCTCGCCCCCGGTGTCGACCCTGCCGCCTGCCACGCGCCCGAACTCGTCGTGCACGACGACGCGGCCTGGTACGACGCGCCCCTCCTCGCCCGCACGCTGCTCGACCGCGCCGCGACGCTGGGCGCCGACATCCGCTACGACAGTCCCGTCACCGCTCTGCTGCTGGACGGCGGGCGGGTACGCGGCGCCGAGGCACGCGGCCGGCGCTTCGAGGCCGACCACGTCGTCAACTGCGCAGGGCCCGACGCCGGGCGCGTTGCCGAACTGGCCGGTGTACGGCTGCCGTTGCGGCAGATCCCCGGGCTGGTGGGCGAGTCGACCCCGCTCGCCGAACCGCTGCGGGCCATCCTCGCGACGCCCGGCGTGGATCTGCGCCCGGCGCCGGGGAACCGGGTCTGCGCCATCTCCTGGCCGGTCGACGCGCTGCTCGAGCCCACCGCGGCGACCGCCGTCCCTCCCGAGGCGGATCTGCTCGGACGGTGCGCCGCGTTGCTGCCCGCCTTCCGTGCCTTGGGAGGGACCCGCATCGGGGTGCGGCCCGTCCCTGAGGACGGCCTCCCTCTGGTCGGCCCGCATCCGGAGGCGCCCGGCCTTTACACCATTACGACGCACAGTGGGGTGACCCTGGCGCCGCTGCTCGCCGCCTTTGCGGCACAGGAGTTGACTACCTCCGCCCCCATCCCGGAGCTGGCCCCCTACCGGCCCGACCGCGACACTTCCCGCCCGATCCGCGACGAAAGCCTCGCCGTGATGAGCGGCCACCGAGCGGAGGCTTCGCCGTTGTCCCGGTGAGGGGCTGCCCCTTGCTGTCGGTTGCGGACTGCGGGTCGTTTGTGGCTTGTCGCGCAGTTCACCGCGCCCCTTCGGGGCGCGTCCCCCTTGCTGTGCTTGGGCAGTCTGCGCCAGGGGCGCAGGGTGGGCAAGCGCAGCACCCCCACGCGGGTCACAGCGCTGTCACCGCAACGGCGTTCAGCGCCAAGGCGGCGAGGGACAGCGCGGTGCGCAGCAGGTGCCAGCGGCGCCACAAGGGGCGGGGGTCCTCCCAGTCGTCGGGCAGCGCGGTGGGGTCCGCGACAGCCTTGACCCGTCTGTTGATGGGCACGTTGCACAGGTGGGAGACGGCGGAAACGCCCAACAGCAGGACCGCCGCGACGGCGAACAGCGCACGGGCCGAGGCGCCGTCGGCCACGAAGGCGAGGGCGACGGCCAGCCCCGTGGACGTCAGGACGACGACCGGCATGGTGGGGTCCCAGTTCCGCCCCAGCAGCTTGTGCGCATGCACATACGTGCCGGTCTCCATGGCGAACAGCGCCGGCAGCACGCTGAGCGCCACGGCGAAGAGGACCCCCGCCGTGACGCCGCTGCCGAGGAGAACGGCCACCCCGAGGACAGCGTCCACCCGCATCGGTTCAGCTCCCGGCTGGGTGTGTGTCCACGGTCAGCTGGGCGATGGACCGCATGGTGGCATCCCGGAAGTAGGCCGCGAAGGCCGCCGGGGAGGAGGTGTCGCGCTCCTCGGCGAGATACGGCTGGAGCTTCTCCTCCAGGATGTGCACGCCCTTCTGCTGGGCCATGTGCTTGCCGACCGCGGCGAAGTCGCCCTCGTAGTGGATGACGCGCACCATCACGTCGTCCTTGATGAAGACGCCGGTGCCCAGCAGCCGTCCGGCCGCCTGGCCGTCGTCCCCGGTCAGATCGGGGGTGTCGACGCGCTTGAAGTTGGCGAAGATCTCCGCGATCTCGTCCTCGTGGCCGGGCTTGACCCGGTAGGTGATTGCCGCGTAGGGCATCAGATTCCTCCATCGACTGTGAGCGTGGCGCCGGTGATGTAGCGGGAGGTGTCACCCGCGAGGTAGAGGACCGCGCCCGCCACGTCCGCCGCGGTGCCCAGCCGGCCCAGTGCGGTCATTCCGGCGAGGCGCTCGACCAGCTGCGGCGGCAGCCCTGCACCCGGCTCGTCCTCGGTCGCGGTGACGCCGGGCGCGACGGTGTTGACGCGGATGCCGCGGCTGCCGACCTCCTTGCACAGCGCCCGGCCGAAACCGACGAGCGCCGCCTTGGAGGCGGAGTAGTGGGTGCCCAGCGCCCGTCCCCGCAGGGCGACCGAGGCGCCGACGTTGACGATCGAGGCGCCGTCCGCGAGCAGTTCGTGGACGGCGCGGGTGACCAGATAGGCGGAGGTCACGTTGGAGTCCATCAGCCGGTGCCACTCGGTCTCGTCCAGGTCGGCGAACTTGCTGTGCCCGTCGACACCGACGTTGTTGACCAGCACATCCAGGCCGCCCAGCCGCGTGCGGCACTCCTCGGCGAGCCGGGCGGCGTCCCGCGACTCGGTGACATCGGCGCGCACCAGGTGGTGTTCGGCACCGGTGGCGGCCAGCGCCTCGGTGAGGGTGCGCGCGTCGTCACCAGCCGTACGGTGGGCGACGACGAGCCGGGCACCCGCCTCGGCGAAGGCCAGGACCGTGGTACGGCCGATGCCCCGGGTGCCGCCCGTGACCAGCACACGCTTGCCCGCGAGTCCCGGCGCTGGGAGCACACCGCCTTCCGTACCGGCTGCGGTTCCGCCGCTCATGCCGCATCGGGCAGGTTGGCGTTGATCATCTTGAGCAGCAGCCGGGGCGTCTCCGCCTCCACCACGGCATCGTCGGACAGTTCGACGCCGTACTCGCGCTTGATGACGCCGGTCACCTGGAGCAACGCTAGTGAGTCGTAGCCGAGTTCGAGGAACGGCACGTCCAGTGCCGACTCGTCGGCGATGTCGACGTCCTCGGCCTCGCCCGCGCACTCCAGCAGCTTCTCGGCCAGCTCGCGCTGGGTGAACTCGCTCACTGGATCCTCCCTCCGTCTTCCGTCCATACGTAGAACGGGTTGGCCATCGCGTCCTTGGGCTCCTGCCAGTTCGGGTCGTAGGGCGACACGCACTGCGCGAGGCGGGTGTTGATGTCGTCGTAGAGGGGGTGGCTGCGGGCGCGGTAGAGGTTGGGAGTGATGTCGTCGTCCGCCTCCACGAGGTGGAAGTACAGGTCGTGGAAGGTGAAGAGCGTCCGCCGCGCCACCCCCACCATGTGGGGGAGTTCGGTCGCGTCCGACTCCTCGAAGATCCGCGCGATGGAGTCGGCCTTACCCGGCTCCATCCGCGCCACTATGAGCGTCCGGTGTGCCACCGTCGCCTCCTTCGGAAAGGTCTGGAGCAGCCCGTCCCATCCATCCGACGGGCCTACCCGCGCAGATTGCCAGGGGGCTCTACAGCGCCACTCAACCCGCGCCCCGAAGGGGCGCGGGGAACTGCGCGCTCGGCCAGGTCGTGCCCGCAGCCTGCGAACGCAGCAAGGGGCAGCCCCTCTCCAGCACGGCTACCGCAGCGGGCCGGTAATCACAGCCCGGCGCTGCGCGACCTCGCGCGACAGCAACAGCGGACGCCCAATCAGCCGCCCCTCCCGCCGCACACCACTGGCCCGCACGCCATACCCGCCGAACGGCTGATTCCCGTCCTCCGCATCAAAAGGCGTGGCATCACGCAGAACGACAGCCGTACCAAGGGTCTGCCCTGTCAGCCGCGGCTCACCGAGCACCCCCGCGTACATCCCGCGCTCCAACTCCAACGGATGCCGCGCCCAGGCCCGCAGCAGTTCGGGGTCCTCATAGGGGACGACACAGAACAGCGGCCCGGCCAACGGCGGCGGATGGAAGCCGGGATCCTCGTCGAAGACGAGAAGTGAGGGCTCAACCTGCATCCGCTCCAGATCGGTTCCACCACCCGCCACCACCCGATCCCCGTGCGCGGCCAGAAAGCGCGCAGCCCCCTGCACGGCCTCCCCGTAAGTGAGCGCGGTGAGCACGGCGTCGGGCCAGCTACGGGCACCGACCGTCAGCACGGACAGCTCGGCACGCAACTGCTCGACCAGCGCGTTCAGCCGCAGCCTGTGGACGAACAGCACATCGGGGCAGAGCCGGTCCTGGCCCGAGTTGTGCAGCCGGGCACGCAGCACGGCACGGCACGCGGCGGCCGGTTCGGCACGCGGCCCGACGATCAGCGGGTTGGGCGCGGGCCCTGAGAGGAGGAAGAGCGGTCCGTCGCCGATCCGGGTCATCAGCCGGCTGCCGTCCTCGGCGGAGCCGGTGAAGACGACGGCGTCGGACTCGGCGCACACGGGCGTGAAGTCGCTCTCGGCGGCGTCGGTGAACCGGATCCGCTCGGCCAATTGCGGCTCCAGCCTGCGGCTGATGATCCGGTGCACCTCGTAGGCGGTCTCCCGGATCCGGGGCGCGGGCCGTACCACCACCTCGTCGCAGTAGAGCGCGGGCACCAGGCAGTCGCGGACATAGGAGTAGAGCGCGGTCTGCTGCGGGAGGACGACGGAGATCCGGGACAGCTGCGGCACTCCCGTGCGGGCCAGCTCCCAGGGCGCTCCGGCCACCGCGCGCAGCGAGCGCAGCAGTTCGTCGCGGGCGCTCGCATAGGTGGCGAGCCGGGTGAGCGCTGTCAGCAGTTCGGTACGGCCGTGCAGCAGCGCGGCGCCGGCGCCCGTGGCCCTTTCGTGCGCGGCCTCGAGGTCGGGCCACGTGCGGGTGACGGATTCCAGCACGGGCATGGAGGGCTGGGTCATCGACGACTCCTCGGGCGCGGGCGGGGCCGGTCCGACCGGTTTCAACCGGCACTCGACCCAGCCGGGTTACCTTTCCCTGCGGCTCGCCGCCGCATTTCCGAGGAATCACCGATGTCGTTCGATGTCATGCAATCTCATACCAGAGACGGTGATTTCAGCGTAGAGGGACACAGGCGGGGTGTCGAGAGGGCCGACCCGGGCAGCGGGCCGGTCCCGGATCAGGAGGGGGACCCGTCCATGACTCTCACCGCACACACCGGCCCCGACACGGATACCGGCCTCGCCGGGCCCCGGCAGCGGACGGCGTCCTCCGGGCAACCGCTGACCGACCACTGGGACACCGTCCGTACCCTCGTCCGTGCCCTGCACGAGCGAACGGCTGCCGCGGAACCGGGTGGCGCGGCGGAGGATCCCGCCGCCTTCACCCCGGACGGCGAACTCCCGGCGCTCGACGGCCAGTTGCGCGCCTACCTGGCCCCCGCGAGCGCGCGCGTCGTACGGCTGCCGGACTACCGCGGCACCCGGCTGCATCTGCTCGACCTGTGCCGGGGCCCGGGAGCGCAGGCGGTGCAGCCCGGCGGGGCGCTGGTGACGGTCGCGCGCGCTGTGCAGCACGTACGGCGCACCGGCCAGGGCGTCACGCTGCTGGCACCCTCGTCCGGCAACAGGGCGACCGCGCTGCGCGCTGCCGTGCTGCGCGCCCAGATGTGCGGGCTGGCGGGCCCCGACCAGGTGCGGGTGGTCAGCCTGGTGCCCGCCTGCTCGCGGCACAAGGTGGCGGACTCGGCGCTGGCCCGGCACCCGCAGCTGCGGCGCCGCAATCCGCTGGTGGTCTACCACGGTTCGGAGCCGGGCGCCGTGCACGAACTGGCCGCCGCGTACTGCCGGGAGCGCGCGAGTGCGCTGCGCACCGGGACGGGCACCGCGCTGTGGTACGTGCACGATCCCGTCGAACAGCAGGCGATGGACGCGCTGCGCGCCTTCGTGGAACGGGACGCGCTGGGCGCCGCTCCGGCCGCCGGCCGGGTGCACGCGCAGGCGGTCGCCACCGGATCGGGACTGCTGGGCCACCGCCTGGGCAGCACACTGGTGCAGCCGGACGGTGCGACAGAGCCGTCTTCTTCGCGCTATCTGCTGGTGCAGCAGTTGCACACTCCGGAACTGGTGCTCCATCTGCTGACCGGATCGTTCTCCCGCGACGGCGTGCCGCCGTACAGGTACGACAGGGCGCGCCGCCTCCACCAGCAGCCGCCCGAGAGCCGGGACCCGCACTTCCCGCGTACCGCCCACAGCCTGGAAGAGATTCTGGAGCCCACCTTCTTCACCCGCGCCCCGGCGACGGCGCCCGCGACGACCGCGCTGGTGCGCACGCACGGGGGCGACGGAATCGTCGTCTCGCGCTACGAGTGCCTGGCCCGCTATCCGTCCGTACGCGCCATGCTGCGCCCGGCGGGCATCGAACTCCCCGCCGACCCGGCGCGGCTGGCCGAGTGGTCGCTGGTGATGACGCTGACCGGGGTCATGAACGCCGTGCAGCGGGGCCTGCTGACCGAGCCCGAGGTGGTGGTGCACGGCACCGGCTCGTACAGCGCGGACGACGACCGCGCCCCGGTGCCGGACGAGCTCGTGCGGTACGCGGACTCCGTCGACGAGCTGCACTCCGTCGTCACCCGGGCACTGCACCCGTACGGATGGCGGCCGTGACGGCGACGCCGGGCCTGCCCGGCGTCCCCCTGCCGCCCGCCGGTCCGCTGGTGCTGCCGCGGCACTCCTACGACGAACTGTTCGACACCGCGGCGCAGTTGCTCGCGCTGGTGCGCAGAGCGGTGCTGGCGCCGGCACCCTCCTGGCCGGAACGGCTGGTCGCCCTGGGCGCGGACCCAGCGGACCAACTGCCGCACTCAGGGCTGGAGACCACGGAGACGGACTGCTGCACCCTGCTGGCCGGTGCCGATTTCGTGGTCGGCGAGGCGGGACCATGGCTGGTGGGCCTGGACACCGGCGCGGCCCTCGGCGTTCCCCACGAGTGCGAAGCACTCCCGGAGCAGGGTGGGGAGCCGCTGTTCGGGTACGACCCGCGGGCCGCCCGTGCCGAGGCGCTCGCTGACCTGTGCGCCCGCAGGGGGCTGCCGCCCGCCGTGGCCCTGATCGGGCCCGGCTTCCACCCGGACGAGGCACAGGACCTGCGGGACCGCGGCTTCACCGCCGACCTGGTGGACCCCGGCCGGCTGCCCGGCGCACTGGGCCGCCCCGGCCGGCTGCGCTATGCGCTGGGCATGCTGGGCACACGGCAGTCAGGCGGTACGGACCCGGCGCCCGTACGGCACGCACAGCGCGCCGGACTGTTGCTGCTGCCGCCGTTCAGCAGTGGTCTCTTGGCCGACAAACGGGCGCTGGCCCTGGTCTCCGAGGGCCTTCCCTGGATGACCCGCGGCGAGCGCGCACTGGTGGAACGCCGACTGCCATGGACACGGATCACCCTCGCGGGCCGCACCGGATGGCACGGCACCGAGCAGCAACTGCCCGACCTGCTGCTGGCCCACCGCGAACGGTTCATATTGAAGCGAGCTGTGTCCGGTACGGGGCCCGTCCTGGTGGGCCACGAAACGGACGACCGCACCTGGACCACCGCGATACGGCGGGCCTTCGAGCAGGCCGACAGCGTGGTCCAGGAACACGTGCGTCCCGCGGCTTCGCCGCTGGTGCTACGCACTCTGCTATTCGGCAACCGCCCGGGCGGCTGCCACCTCCGCCATCCGCCCCGCACCGTGCTGGCCCACTAAGGCTTGCCCCCGCATGGGAGCCGCGGACCGCGCCCCGTCAGGGGCGCGGGGAACTGCGCGAGCGACCACAACGCACCCGCAGCCCGCAAAGGACGGACAGGGGCACCCCCTCCCCGGAAAACGACTCAGCCCCCACGGAGTGCCCTCAGCGGCCCCCCGCTGCCGCTGAAGGCCGCCTCACGGGCAGCACCGGTCAGCTCCAGTTCGACGGCCGAGTCGAGCACGGCACACTGCAGCCGCTGCAGATCGGGCGAGGGATCCAGACCCAGTTCGCGGGATAGAACCCCCCGCAGCCGCTGGTAGACCTCCAGCGCGTTGCCGCGTCTGCCCGAGCGGTACAGGGCGAGCATCAGCTGCGCCTGAATCCCCTCGTGCAGCGGGTGCTGCGCGGCCAACCCGGAGAGTTCGCCGACCAGTTCGTGGTGCCGGCCCAGGCTGAGGTCGACCTCGATGCGCTGGTTGAGGATGCCCAGCCGGGACTCCTCCAGCCGGGTCGCCTCGATCTCCAGCAGCGGTCCGCACTGCACGTCCACCAGTGCGGGCCCGCGCCACAGCTCCAGCGCCCTGCGGAAGGAGGCGGAGGCGCCCACGAAGTCACCGGCCTCCAGCGCCCGGTGTCCGGCGCCGGAGAGCCGTTCGAACTCCGAGACGTCGACCATGCCGCCCTGGGTGTCCAGCAGATAGCCGCCGGACTCGGTGATCAGTACGCTCTTGGCGCCGTTCGGCAGGTCGGCGGGAAGCCGATCGCCGAGGGCCGCCGCGATGAGGTTGCGCAGTTGTAGTACGTACGTTTGCAGTGTGGTCTGGACGCTGCGCGGCGGTGACTCTCCCCATAGCTCCTCCACCAGGGAGGCGACGGAGACCACCTGGTCCGGGTAGAGGGCCAGCAGGGCGAGCACCTTTCTCGGTTTGACCGCGGTCGGGACGACGGAGACCCCCGATTGGACGACCCTGCAGGGCCCCAGCACGCTGATGTCCATCTCTCGCTCCCTTCGGGTGCGTTGTGTGCGAGATCGAAACGATGTGTCGTACGTCGGAACTCGGAACACTCGGAACTCGGAACTACATGGATGCTTCGGACAGGTGCGAGACGCGCTCCCGCCCGGTGCGCAGGCGCAGTTGTGCCGCCAGCAGCTCGGGCAGCGCGGTGTCGCGGACGAAGAAGTGGCCGCCGGGGACGGTGTGCACGGCGAACGGCCCGTTCGCCCAGCGCCGCCACTCGGCGACGGCGGCGGGCGGTGCGGCCTCGTCCGCGGTGCCGGCGAAGGCGTGCACAGGGCAGTCGAGCGGCTCGTTCCAGCCCTCGTCCGCCGCACCGTCGACCCCGCGCAGGCTGGCGGCGAGCCGCAGGTCGTCGCGCATGGTGGACAGCAGGGTGCGCAGCCAGCGCGGGCGCTCGAACAGATAGGAGGGCAGCGTGCCGTAGCGGTCCAGCGCGGCCAGCAGCGCCGCGTCGGGCAACTCACGCTGGTCGGTCAGCGGCGTCGGCAGATGCGGCGGCGGGCAGGCGCCCAGCCCGACCAGTGCCGGCGTCGGGCGGCCCGCGCGCCGTACCCGCTGTGCGAAGCGGTAGGCGACGAGGGCGCCGAGGCTGTGCCCGTACAGCGCGTACGGCTGTTCCAGCAGTGGACCGAGTTGTGCGTCGAGCTCGTCCAGCAGCCGGCGCCCGTCGGTGATCCTGGGCTCACGCAGCCGGGTCTCCCGGCCGGGGAGCCGGACGGGCAGTACACATACGCCGGGATCGAAACCGCGGCGCCAGCGCGCGAAGGTGAGCGCGCCCGCACCCGCGTGGTGGAAGCAGAACAGCCGCAGTCCGTCGGCGGACACCTCGCCCGTGCCGGGCGGTGCGTCCGTCGGCCGGTGGCCGGGAGGTGCCGCGAGATACGCGTTCATCCCTCCCCCCTTCCCCCGTCCCCTTGACGGGGCCGGTCGCCGAGGGCCAGATCCTCACGACCGGCGCTGGACGACAGCTCGAAGCGGGGTGGACCGGGCCCGGGTAGGGCACATCACCCCGCGAGACCGGCGGCCTGGCCCGAGCCGGTTCCGCGCCACGCGTCCAAGGCATCCTCGCCCCGGAGAATGGCCTGGTGAAGGCGGTCGATCCGGGGCGAGGGCTCCAGGCCCAACTCCTCCACGAGGGTGCCGCGCAGCCGCCGGAAAGCGATCAGCGCGTCCGAGGAGCGGCCGTCCTGGTGGAAGGCGACCATCAGCAGCGCGTGCAGATTCTCGTAGAGCGGATAGCGGCCGCGCAGCGCGCACAGTTCGCCCAGCACCTCGCGGTGCCGCCCCATCCTCAGGTCGGCGTCGATACGCCGCTCCAGCGCGCCCAGCCTGCTCTCCTCCAGCCGGGTGGCCTCGATGGACAGGTGTTTGCCGTGCGGGAGGTCGGCGAGCGCGGGGCCGCGCCACAGCGCGAGTGCGGAGTCCAGCAGCTGCGACGACTTGGCCATGTCGCCCGCCTCGTAGGCGGCGTGCCCGGTGCGGGTCAGCCGCGCGAACTCGAGCGCGTCGACGTCGCAGTCGGCGATCTCCAGCTGATAGCCGCCGTGCCGGGTGGCCAGGATGTCCTTGTCGCTGGGCGCGTACGGGTCGCGGGGCGCGGGTCCGGCGCCGGGCAGCGCGCCCGGTTCGCCGAGCGCGGCGCGCAGCCTGCGGCGCAGTTGCAGGATGTAGGTCTGGAGTGTGGTGGGGGCGCTGCGCGGCGGGCCCGAGCCCCACACCTCCTCCATCAGGTCGGACACCGGCACGATGTGCCGGCTCTGGAGGGCGAGCAGGGCCAGGATCTGCCGCGGCTTGGCCGCGCTCGGCGCGATCGAGACGCCCGCCGTCTCGGCGTGCAGAGTTCCCAGCACCCTGATACGCATTGGGGGCCTCCCCGTTGGCGGTTCTCGCAGAAGTGATGCGAAGTGATACAGGATCTGGAGAATCCCACCCCGGCCGTGTGGGGGAACAGTGAGTAACTCACGATCATGGCGCGGATATGTGGCGGGACGAGCCATGAATTCTTCACATGGAGGGTCGTGAAGCGGCCACTGGCCCCCGTACCGGGTCCCACTCACACTTCTGTTCTGCGCAACGGACCCATCAAATCGGGCCACTCCCCACACCGCGTCGCCCCATGAGTCCACGGGGGGCCATGGGTTTCTCTCAGCAGACGGGAGACGTCACGATGTCAGGTCACGCGCTCGCCAAGGTCACCGTCAACCGCGCGCACAGCGCCCTTGACTCCATCGACCAGGACTGGCGCTTCGCCGAATTGACCGCCCAGTGCTGTCTCGACCCGGCCCTCGCGGTGCGCTACGCGGTCGAACCGCGCAGCGTGCTGGCCGAGTTCGGCATACCCACCGACGAGCGGACGCACATTCCGGCGCTGCCCACCGGGCTCGGCTGCGAGGTGACCATCACCAGCCTCAACCCGCGCGACACCGTCGGCCACTCCGCCCTGTGCGACAGCTGGACGTACGCAGCGCCGGCCGAGCAGCGCATCCCCACCGTTCCGATCTCCCCCATCGAACCGGGCTGCTGAGTCAGCTCGAAGCACACAGAGCGGGGGATACACAGAATGGAGATCGAAACCGCACTGCCCCGACTGGGGTTCCGTAAGAATCTGCGCCCGGCCGTCGTGCCGGGGGACGCCACGTATCTCGTCTCCGAGCAGGGAGTCACAGCGGTCGAGGGCGCGGCGATGGCCGCCCTGGCGCCGCTGCTCGACGGCAGCCGGGATCTGGCCGAACTGGCCCGCGATACCCGCGGAGTGCTCTCGCCCGGCCAACTGGGCAGCCTGCTGGGCCAGTTGACCGAGGCCAACCTCGTCGCCAGCTTCGCCCCCACCTCCGGTTCGAGCGCGGCACAGTCCGATGCCACCTCAGCGTTCTGGGAGTCCGCCGGGCTGAACGGGGTACGGGCCGACGCCGAACTGTCCGCGGGACGGGTCAGACTGCTCACCCTCGACGGGAGCGAGGACCCCGGCGCCGCCCGGGACGCGTTCCGGGCCGCCGGAGTGGCGCTGACCGAGCCGGACGACACCTCCGGGCACACCCTGACGGTGGTGCTGTGCGAGGACTATCTCTCGCCGGCGCTGGCCGATATCGACGCGGCGCAGCGGCGCACCGGCCGGCCCTGGCTGCTGGCGAAGCCGTACGGCGTCGAACCGTGGCTCGGGCCGTTCTTCCAGCCGGGCGAGGGCGCCTGCTGGCACTGCCTCGCGCACCGCCTCAGACACCACAGGACGGCGCACAGCTATGTGGGCCAGGCGCTGGGCCTGTCCGCGCCGGTCACGCCGCCGCGTGCGCACATCCCCGCGAGCCGGGCCTGTGCGCTCCACATGCTGGCGTTCCGGGCGGCGACCTGGCTGGGCGGGTTCCGGGACGCACGCCAGTCGGCGGTATGGACCCTGGACAGCCTGCGCGGCGAGGGCCGGCACCACCCGGTCGAGCGCCGGCCGCAGTGCCCGGCCTGCGGCGATCCGGCGCTGGTTGCCGTCCGCACGCGGCAGCCGGTGACGCTCGTCTCCCGTCCCAAGGTGATCACGGGCGGTGGTCACCGGTCGCTGTCGAGCCGCGAGATGCTTCAGCGGTACGAGCGCCTCGTCGGCGAGGTCACCGGCGTGGTGCGGCTGCTGCAACGTGACCCGCGCTGCCCGTCCGACCTCAACGCCTTTGTGTCCGGCAGCAATCCGGCCCTGCTCGGCAACGGGGTGCGCACCCTGCGCTCGGCGCTGCGCAGCCACAGCGCGGGCAAGGGCGTCACGGAGCTGGAGGCGAAGGTCGGGGCGCTGTGCGAGGCGCTGGAGCGGTACTCCGGCACCTTCCAGGGAGACGAGGCCCGCATCCAGGGGCGCTTCACCGAGCTGGGCGGCGCGGCGGTGCATCCCAACTCCTGCCAGCTGTACGACGAGCGGCAGTACGCCCACCGGCGGGAGTGGAACGCGGTGCACTCGCCGTTCCAGTTCGTCTGCGATCCGTTCGACGAGCAGGCGGTCATCGACTGGACCCCGGTGTGGTCGCTGACCGAGCGGCGGCACCGGCTGCTGCCCACCTCCATGCTCTATTTCGCCACCCCGCAGCACACCGAAGCGCCGGTCTTCGCCCGCGCCGACTCCAACGGCAACGCGGCGGGCAGCAGCCTGGAGGACGCCATCCTCCAGGGCTTCCTGGAGCTGGTGGAACGCGACGCGGTGGCGCTGTGGTGGTACAACCGCACCCGTCAGCCGCAGGTGGACCCGGAGTCCTTCGGCGAGGAGTGGATCTCCCGGATGCGCGCCTCGTACGCCGCGATGGGCCGCGAGTTCTGGGTGCTGGACCTGACCTCGGACCTGGGCATCCCGGTGATGTGCGCCGTCTCCCGGCACACCGACCGCACCCGCTGCGACCGGGAGGACATCCTGTTCGGCTTCGGCTGCCATCAGGACCCGGCGCTGGCCCTGCGCAGGGCGTTGACGGAGATGACCCAGATGCTGCCCGCAGTGCTGGACACCCGACTCAGCTTCGAGGACCCGGTCTTCCGGGACTGGTGCGTCCGGCGCAGGGTCGCCGACCAGTCCTATCTGGCGCCGGATCCGGAGGCGGCCGTGCTGTGTGCCGCCGACTACACCTACACACCACGCCCCGACCTGCGCGAGGACGTGGAGGACGCGGTGGCGCTGCTGCGCCGGCACGGCATGGACATGCTGGTGCTTGATCAGACCCGGCCCGATCTGGGCATCCCGGTGGTGAAGGTCGTCGTGCCGGGGCTGCGGCACTTCTGGGCACGATTCGCACCCGGAAGGCTCTACGATGTGCCCGTTTCACTCGGCCGTCTCGCTCAGCCGCCGCACTACGACGGCCTTAACCCCATCCCGGTGTTCGTCTAGCCGATGGTGGCCCCCGACCCCCTCGCCTATGCTGTGCACACCTTCGGCGGGGCGAGGGGGGATCGCAAGGTGAGCCCTGGGGGAGAGCGAGCCTCTTTACAGCAGCAATCTTTACGTCAGCGACCACAGCACTGGGCACTGAGGACGCCCGTGTACGGGGTCGACGCCGCCATGGCTCCGCGGATAGTGCTGACCGTCTTCGTCGTGGCGCTCAGCGGAATCATGGGCGCGGCCGTGCTGCACCTGCTGACCATCGGCGGCTCGCTGAACCAGATCCTGGTCGGCGGTACGGCGATCGCGGTGATGTTCTGCACCCAGGTGGCCCGCTCGACCCAGCGCGGCATGCGGCTTAGCCGCGCCTACCAGTACGGGGTGCTCGTCGTGCAGACGATCTGCACCTTTCTGCCGATGCTGCTGCTGGGTACGTCCTGGGTCGGGCTGCCGGGGCTGCTCGCCGGCTCGCTGCTGCTGACGCTGCGGAAGCCCTGGTCATGGCTGGGGATGGCCGGCTGCCTGGCCAGCGTCATGATCGTCACCACCTCCTCGGGCTGGCCGCCGCTGGACGTGGCCTACAACGGGGTGTCCACGCTCACGACCTGCGCCGTCGTCTACGGGCTCACCAAGCTGTCCGAGATCGTCATCCAACTGCGTGCGGCACAGCAGGAGATCGCGCGGCTGGCCGTCGAGGAGGAGCGGCTGCGCTTCGCCCGTGATCTGCACGACCTGCTGGGCTACAGCCTGTCGGCGATCACCCTGCGCAGCGAGCTGGCGCACCGGCTGGTGGACGCCGATCCGCCCCGCGCCAAGGACGAGGTGACACATGTCCTGGAGATCTCCCGGCAGGCGCTGTCCGACGTACGGGCCGTGGCGCGCAGCTACCGCAACATCTCGCTGCCCGTCGAGATCTCCTCGGCCGTCTCGGTGTTCGAGGCGGCCGGAATCGAGGCGGAGGTCGACTCCACGCTGGAGAACATCTCGGAGACGGTCGGTACGGTGCTGGCCACGGTGCTGCGCGAGGGCGTGACCAACATCCTGCGGCACAGCAAGGTGCGGCACTGCCAGATCACCGTGCGCGGCGGCCCGGACCACGCCGTGCTGCGGCTGGTCAACGACGGGGTGCAGCCGCGCCCCGACCCGCTCGACCCGACCACTCCGCAGCCGGACGCCGACGGCGGCAGCGGCATCGGCAACCTGGCCACCCGAGTCGCCGCGATCGGCGGCACCCTGCACGCGGATGTGCACGAGGACGGCTGCTTCCATTTGGAAGCGAAGATTCCGCCTTCGGTACGCGGCGCCTAGGACCGGCGCTCCAGGCCGGCGACGCTCCAGGCCCCGCATCGCACGGAGGCGGGTCGTCCGGCTACAACCAGCCCTGCTCGCGGGCGATCCGCAGGGCGTCCACCCGGTTGCGCGCCCCGAGCTTGATCACGATGGTCGTCAGATAGTTGCGCACGGTGCCCACCGAGAGGAACAGCCGCCCCGCGATATCGGCGGCCTCCGCGCCCTCGGCCGCCAGCCGCAGCACCTCGGTCTCGCGCGCGGTGAGCGGGTTCTCCCGCGCCGACCAGGCATCCAGGGCGAGTTCGGGGTCGATGACGCGCTCCCCCGCCTGGATGCGGCGGATGGCGTCCGCCAGCTTGCTGGGCGGGGCGTCCTTGAGGAGGAAGCCGGAGACATGGGCCTCCAGCGCTCGGCGCAGATTGCCGGGCTGGCCCAGGCTGGTGAGGATCAGGGTGCGGCAGGACGGCAGCTTCTCGTGCACCTCGGCGGCCGCCGTCAGCCCGTCCATGCCCGGCAGATCGATGTCGATGACGGCGACGTCGGGGCGGTGCGCGAAGACGGTCGGCAGAATGTCGCTGCCCGAGTCGACCTCGGCGACGATCTCGATGTCCGTCTCGATGTCGAGCAGCGCCACCAGAGCGCCACGCACCATATGCATGTCCTCGGCGAGCACCACTGAGATCATCGTCGAGGTCCCCCGCGGACTCGGCCTGGCCTGACTGGCGTTGGAGACGAGAGAATACCGCCTCCCGCCGCCCGCAACACCGCCTCGACCATGAATCGAGGCCAAAGTTGAACAGTGCGTGCATGGCCCAGGATTCCGCCGCCCGTACCGACATCCGCGCCGACGCGCACACCAACTCGCACGCCTACCCTCCACCGCGCCGTTCGGCGACCGAGGTGCCCGACGCCTATGCCGTACTGCGTGCCCAGGAGCCGGTCGCCGAGGTCACCCTGCCCAGCGGCGACACCGGACACCTGGTCAGCCGCTATGCCGACGTACGGGCCGTGCTCGCCGATCCGCGCTGCTCACGGGCCGCGACCGTACTGCCCGAGGCACCGAAGCTGACGGCCGTCCCGTTCGACGCGGGCGGCCTGTTCACCATGGACCCGCCCGAGCACACCCGGCTGCGCGGCCTGGTCGCCCGCGCCTTCACCCCGCGCAGGGTGGAGGGCATGCGGCCCCGCATCGCCGAACTGGCCGGGGAGCTGGCCGACTCCATGGCGGCGGCAGGCAGCCCCACCGACCTGAACGCGGCGTTCGCCTTCCCGTTCCCGGTGGCCGTCATCTGCGAACTGCTCGGCGTCCCCTACGCGGACCGGGAACGGTTCCGTACCTGGTCGGACGCCGTACTGTCGCTGACCGCGCATACGCCCGAGGAGATGATGCGGCACAAGCAGGCGCTGCTGGGCTATTTGCGCGACCTGGTTGCCGACAAGCGGCGTGCGCCGGGCGAGGATCTGCTGAGTGCGCTGGTCGCCGTACGGGATGAGGAGGGCGGCGCGGAGGGCGGGCTGAGCGAGCATGAACTGCTCACCCTCGCCATGACGTTGCTCATCGCCGGGCACGAGACCACGGTCGGTGTGCTGGGCACCTCCGTCTTCACCCTGCTGCGGCAGCCCGGCCGGCTGGCCCTGGTACCGGACGGGGAGGAGGAGTCGGCCGCGCTGGTCGAGGAGCTGCTGCGGATCAACCCGATCGGGGACGGCGGGCCGCTGCGGGTCACCACGGAGCCGGTCGAGATCGCCGGGCGGGTACTCCCCGCCAACAGCGCGGTGATCGCCTCCATCTGCTCGGCGAACCGGGACGGTGCCCGCTTCCCGGACGCGGACCGCTTTGTTCCAGGCCGCGCCGATGATCCCACCCAGCCACCCCACCTGGCCTTCGGCCACGGCCCCCACTACTGCCTGGGCGCCCCTCTGGCCCGCGCCGAACTGTCCATCGCCCTCCACGTACTGGCCGACCGCTTCCCGACCATGCGCCTGGCCGCCCCCGTCGAGTCCATCACCATGCACACGGGCTTGCTGGTCAACCGCCTGACGGAGCTGCCGGTCGAGTGGGATTGAGCTTCTTGTGTCCCGGCTCAGGCTTGTGCGGTGACGATGAGCGTGCCGATGTGTCCCGGCTCGGGAGCGTCCAGCACGGTGGCCTCCGCGGCGGTGAACCCTGCGCGGGTCAGCAGGCGTTCCCATACGCGGGGCCGGAAGCTGTAACGGTAAGTGAACATCGCAGGCCCGGCGAAGCCGCCCTTGTACATGCCCTGCGGGCCATAAGCACCGGGAATGGCCGGCGGCTGGGAGAACACGAACACACCACCGGCGTTGAGCCGGGCCCGGACGAGGGGGAAGAGCCGCCCGGGATCGGCGAACCACGCGCAGCCGAAGACGGAGTAGATCGCGTCATAGGACGCCTTGTGCGAGTCGAGATGGTCGAGCACTTCGCCGCAAACGAAGGTGGCGCCCGGGATGCGCCAATGCTCTTTGAGCTTTTTGACCATGACGGGCGAGAGATCCAGTCCGGTCGCCTGCAACCCCTGCTTCGCGAGGTAGGCCACCGCGCGACCGGTGCCACAGCCGATCTCCAACGCGGTCTTCGGGGCCCCGAGCAGCTCGGGGCCGGGGCCGTGCGCGGCGTACTGGGTCCAGCGGAAGGCGGGCTCGGCGTCGGAGTCGAACGCCGATTCCGCGTACGAGTTCCACAGTTCGGTCTCGACGGCGATGTCGTGGGGAACGGGCACGGGGGGGTTCCTCTCCGGGAAGCCGGGGGGTGCCCGCCCCGGGCACGGTGCGGGCGGGGGCGGGCGCGGTCCTGGCGGTCGGTCAGCGAGGCGGGTCGGGGCAACGCTCGCCATCGCGCGGGCACGCCAACGCACACCGCACCACCAACTGCCCGCGCGAGTAATAGCCCGCGTACGCGTCGGCGTCCCGGTCGACACAGCCCCGCAGGTAGGCCAGCTTTCCGTCGACATCCGTCGGCGGCATGCCGCGTACCTCCTTCTCCAGCCAGGCGTAGGCATCTTCCGGGTCGGTGAAGGTGCCGGCCCGCATGGACTGCGGTTTGCGGAACCACTGCGCGATGGTGTTCGGGGGAACTGCCGACTGAAGATTCCGAGCCTCGCTGTCCTTCGGCCACTGTGCCCCGGTGTAGGCGTACGCGTGCCAGTGCACCGTCCGGCTTCCTTCCTGGTGGACGTGGCGCCCCGGTCCGCGAACGGAGCGCCACGCGTGCGGAGTTGTTACCGGTCGCCGCCGCCACAGCCTTGGCCGCTGCCGCAGTCAGGGGCGTCAGCCGGGTCGGTAGGCTCATCGTCCTCGGGATCGGCGGCCAGGATCAGGGCATGCATGGTGCTCCTCCTTCTGCTGGCTTTCTCGGGGACCCGCCTCCGGGGCTGCGGCCGTCACGCGTTGGAGTGGAAGCCGTGCGCGGCGGCTCGCCCAGGGGGCGGGGGTCATGAGGGGGCGCCTCCTCGTTTCCGCGCCCGGCGGATGATCTCGTCGACCACGGGCGGCAGGTTGGCCGGTCGCCTCCTGCAATCCGCGCACACCGGCACATCGCGGTCCGGACCGGTGGTGGACATGCAGCGGACGATTTCGACGCCGTGTGCGGTGCCGCAGCCTTCGCAGCGGGCCGTCACATCGCCACCGCCCTCACCGCGGAGAGCGGGTGTCGTCGGCCGCGACTCCGAGGCTGTGAGGATGGCGTCCAAGAGCAGCATCCCCGCCTCCAGCTGGACCATCGGGTTCGCGGGCAGCCCGTCCGACACGACGCGCGAGCCGGTCGGCGCTTCACGAGCGGACCGTTGCAACTCGACGGCGAACTGCCCGGCCTCGGGCCCGGTCGGATGCGCCAGTTCCAGATACGCGGCCTGGCGGGCGAGATGCGTGAGGACACGAGCGCGGTCCCCAGCACTGAAGTTCTCCCAGAAGAGCCGTAGGAACTTCGACTTCATGGCCTCCTCGGGGCCGTGTGTCCGCAGGCGCTCGGTCATGAACCGGCGGAGCGTCAGGTGGCGGGTGTCAGACACGACCGGCCTCCCGGGCCTCGGCCGCGGCGGCTCGCCTCGCCAGCGCCGCGATCGCCTGTTTGGCATCGGGGGATGTCGTCCACTGATGGGCCAGCGCTCGTGCGCACGGCAAGCAGGCGTACTCCCCACTCCCCGCTCCCGAGCCCTGCTCGTGGATGGTGATGAGCGCGACGTCGTCGGCCATGCCTTGGTGCCAGGCGCAGTATCCGGCCGTCATGTGGTCTTCTTCCTTCTCTGCGGATGGGCAGGCGCAGGTGCCCTGCGCGGTGATCCAGCCGGGCTCATCGCCGCTCGATGTGGGCTCGGCCCCGATCAGGACGGTCGGCAGTACGCCGCAGCGTCGGCACGCCACACGTTCGGCCAGGACCGCGTCCAGGACCGCGCGGACTGCCGGGTCACCGGCTGCTGTTGTCGGTGCGGCGCTCATACGAATGCCGCCGCGGGTAGACGGATGCGAGCGCCGAAGGCAGCGCCGAGCGCGACAGGGTCTGTCAGTCGGCCCGTACCGTCCGGGCTTTCGAGCCAGCCTCGGCCGTGCCCGTAGTCCCCGGGCGCCGGGCACCGCAGGGGTTTGCTGCGGGGCCACACGATGAGGCGGCGGAGGTTGTCCAAGTGGTCAGCTGCGTCCGGCGGAAGGAGCCACCAGGCCAGGCGGCTCTCCGGGTGGACGAGAACGGGGCCGAGCTTGCCCGCGCGGGAGAGGGCCGGTATGGCGTCCATGCTTTCCAGCAGGTCAGCCTCGACCACGTTCCACGTGGGCGGCACCCCCAAGGTGGCCAGACCATCGCGGGCCCATGCGGCGTAGACGTCAGTGGGGTGCGGCGTTGACTCGGCGAGCCAGCGGGCGCCGGCCGACCATGCGGGTCCCGCCTTTGTGTGCGCTGTTGAGAGCACCATGGCAGGACCGTAGGGAGAATCGGGATTCACCCAGGGCCTTGATTCTCGAATATTCGCCGCTCGTCAGCGCTGATTCGCCCGGATGCTCAAGTGAGGTCGATCTGCGCCCTCGCGCGGGTGATGAGCCGGTGCGCCTTGGCGCCGTAGACAGCCGGTGCCGTGATGGTCTGCCAGAGGCGGGCGTACAGTCCCACGCTCCCAGCGTCGTCCAGCCACAGTTCTGCGTGCCAGTCCTCGACGATGACCAGCCGCTCGTCGTACAGCCAGAACCCGTTCGCCGGGGGGATGTCCAACGGGGCCCCGAAGGGAACGATGCCAAGGTGCACGGTGTCCATGCCGAGGACACCGCTCAGTCTGTCGAGTTGCCCGGCGAGAACAGAGGGCGGGCACACCATGGCGTGCAGCGCTCCTTCCCACAGCACGATCTCGAAGCGGCGCCCCGGGTTGTACAGCTCCTCTTGGCGCCGTATACGGGCGCGGACAGCGTCGTCGATGTCCCGGACGGACTGCTGGAGGTCGGCGTACCGGGAGAAGATCGCACGGGCGTACTCGGCGGTCTGGAGGATTCCTACAACCATGGCAGGCTGCCATGCCCGCATCAACCGGGAGCGTTCACACTCGACGGTGAGCGTTTCCTGCACTGGCCGGTGCCCACTGGCCAACTGGCGGCGCCACGAGCGCGACCGCGACTCCAGCCCTGCGAGGCGGGATGTCAACTCGTCCGCAGCATTGGGGTGGCCGGTTGCCTGCGCCCAAGCGGTCAGGTCATCCGGGGTCGCGGTCTGCCGTCCCGTCTCCAGCTTTGAGACCTTCGACTGCGTCCAGCCCAGGCGTTCGGCGAGCTGGCGCCCGGTGAGGCCGCCACGCATTTCGCGGAGGCGGGCGCCGAGCGCCACACGCGCCTGTTGGAAGTCCGTGCTCACACCGCGAAGTTATCGTTCTGCCCGGTCGTAGGGGGTGGCGTAGTGCCACGCTGCCTCTCGCACCTGGCAGTACCGCACGACCTCAACCGGGTTGGAGACCAGCTCGACCCCGGTCATCTCGTCGGCTTCGTCGAACTGAAGCAAAGCCACCACACGGGCGTCGAAGATCCAGAAGTCTTCGGTGGGCAGCCGTAGCTCCTCGGCGGTGGCTCGCGGCAGAGTCCGGATGGTCTCTCCGACCGCCGTGTTGCGGCGGGCGTTGTCCAGGAGGTAGCGCTGGCCCTCGGTGGGTGGCGAGTCGAGGATGCGGACACGCTCGAACCGCTTACCATCCGCGGCCTGTTCGCGCCGGTTCACGCACCACGGGTCGTCAAGGTCCCATTGCACCGAGCCGGTCCGCAGGAACTCGCTGTAGGTGTCGGTCTCCTCGTCGGAGGCGTAGCGGCGGCGGGTCTCCAGTCGCCATGCCGAGTGCTTGAGTGTGGTGAACATCTGGCCGAAGTCTTCGAGGGTGATCGCCTCGCGGGTGGGCACAGGCTCCTTCGGGCCGAAGTTCGCGAGCAGCGCCCGCGGTACGGTCACGGCACATTCGGTGGGTTTCACGTTGGCGAGCTGCGCCATCTCTGCCGGGTCTGTGACTTTGTCGCCCTGGACGAGCCACTCGTCAGTGCCCTCGATCTCGTACAGCGTGGGGCATCCGTCGTTACCGCTGCCGCTGCCCACCATGCGGATTCGCCGCGTCATGCCGTCACCTTCCTCGGTTGCGGGATGGACCCGACGCTAGCTGGAGAGGCGGACAGTGCGGCAGGTATCGGGGGAGTCTCGTACAACCAGCGCAGCGACTCGGTAGGGTCGCTCGCTGAATCGGTGAGGTTCCCCAGCCCTCACAGCACGGAGCGTGCTAAAGCCGCGAGCCGTCACGCGCTCGCGGGCCGTAGCCGAAGGCCCGGTCGACGGCGATGTGGGCGAGCCAGCCGCAGGCGGCGACGGCCAACGTCCGGTTGCGCAGGGCGCGGGCGGCGCCGAAGAGGGTGAGGGGGATGCCGGGTGAGTGCAGGACGTTGTAAGGGCGGACCGCGTAGGGCGGGAGGGGGTCGAAGGTGGGTGCCGACGCCGCACCGTAGAGGAGGGCGGCGTCGGGGAGGAGCGCGGAGGTCCACAACACGCGGTTGCGGGGGCCGCCCAGCCTGGCGCCCGCGACAAGGGCCGCCGCGCCGATCGTGCCGCTCACAGTTCGGCCCCAAGGGGTGCGCCAGCTCCAGCCGTTCATGTCCGCAACCGGCCCCGCCGACCCCCGCGCAGTCCGGCGGCCGCCTCAAGTGCCGTACGGCGCAGCGGGTGGATGCCCAGATCGCGCAGGGCCGAGCCGAGCAGCAGGGGGCGGATCCGCGCGAGGTGGGCGGGGGCGCCGTGTTCATCGTCGACCATGAGGAACCGGCGCCGCGCCGACGGGTCGCGGGCCAGCGCCGCCGCGTCGCTGAGCGGCACGATGTCGTCCCGCAGCGCGGCGACGTAGGTGACGGGCAGGTCCGTCAGCCGGGCCAGCTCGTCCGCCGTCAGCGCCCACTCCCCCAAGTCGGCGGGCGGACGGCCGGTGAGCCGGGCCAGGGTGTGCACCGTCGTCGCGGGGAGGCCGGCGTGCCAGTCGCGGTCGTGGAAGAAGTGGCGTACGGGCGCGCCCACCGTGGAGACGCCCACGAGGCGGCGGTCCGTCAGCGCGGCCCGCAGCGCGAGGTGGCCGCCGAAGCTGAGGGCCACGGCGTGGGTGCGGCTGACGTCGGCCCGGTCCGCGAGCCGGTCGAGGAGGGCGCTCACCATGGCGGGCGCGGCGGCGTCGTAGGGCAGGGTGTTCTCCCCCACACCGGGCAGCTCCGTGACAGCGAGGGCGGTGCCCAGCGTGGTGGCGCGGGCCAGCAGCGGCGCCCACTGTTCCTTGACGGAGACGATGCCGCCGCAGACGACGATCAGGGGGCGGGGCGCCTGCCGGGACAGGCCAGCCGTCCATGCCGCGAACCCACCGCCGAGGGCGGGCAGTTCGAGCTCCGTACGGCTGATGCCGGGGTGGGCCGACCGCCAGTTGTCGAAGGAGCGGACGCACAGCCGCTGCGCCCGCTCCCGCGCGGGTCCGTCCACATAGGGGAAGCGGGCCAGCGCGTAGTGGCGGGCGGCGTCCAGGTGGCGACCACGGGCGGCGAGCGCGTCCCCGGCGCGGTTCCAGACGGCGGGCCAGGAGTCGGCGGCGTCGCCGTGTGCCGTACGGATACGGGAGAGCACGGCGCGGCAGCGGGCAGCCGGTATGCCCTGCGCGCGGGCGTGCAGGGGCGCGAGCGCGCGGAGTTCCGTCAGCGTCGGTGATTCGGTGCCGCTCATACGGGTCTCACCTCGCGTGCGAGCGCGCGGAGTTCCGTCAGCGTCGGTGCTTCGCTGCCGCGCATGCAAGTGGCGCCTCGCTTCATACCGGTGTCACCTCGCTTCATACACGTGTCGCCTCGCTTCATACGGGTGTCACCTCACTCGGGCAGTCCGCCTCGTCCCGTGCAGCGTCCGGGCGCCGGCCGGGGAAGTACGCCGGGGCCAGCACCCGCCGCCGCAGGGCCGGGCTGGCGTCCAGGGTGCGGTAGAGGGTCCGGCGCAGCGCTGTCGCGGCGGGCGCGGTCAGGGTGAACATCCGCTCCTGCCGCAGCTGGAGGGCGCGGGAGCGGCGTACGTGCGGCTCCCGGCGGCGCTGGAAGACCTGCAGGGCCCCGGTCAGTGCCCGGCCGCGGACCCGCCGGTCGCGGCCCAGCGCCTCGGCGACCAGCGGTGCCAGCTCCACCGCGTCGGCCAGCGCGTGGTTGACGCCCTGGCCGAGGACGGGCGAGAGGGTGTGCGCCGCGTCGCCGATCAGTACGACGCCGGGCGCCGACCAGCGCGGTACATCGGTGGTGAAGATGTCCAGCAGCGCGGTGTCCGACCAGCTGCGCAGCCCGGTGCGGGCCGACTCGGCCGCCTGCGCGGCCAGTTGGCCGAGTCGGGCGTGCAGCTGGTCGAGGCCGCCCGCGCGCAGTGCCCGCAGCCCGCCCTTGGGGATGTTGAGGCCGACCCGGACCGTGCCGTCCGTGCTGGGCAGGAACAGCCCGTGGCTGCTGCCGGCGATCCGCACCCGGTAGGCGCGTCTGTCCCAGTCGGCGGGGAAGGGCAGCTTCATCCACACCACGTCCCGCTCCAACGGCAGTTGCCGCGCCCGCTCCGCCAGCCCGCTCAGCCGGCGTACGGCGCTGTAGCGGCCGTCGGCGCCGACGGTCAGTGCCGCGCGGACCCGCACCGTTCCGGTCGGTGTGCTCGCCCGTACGCCCGTCACCGCCGGGCCCTCCACCAGCAGGCCGACCACCGTGGCGGGCTCCAGTACGGTGCAGGAGCCGGGCTGCCCGCCGGTCAGCTCCGCGAGCGCCGCCAGCAGGGTGGGCTGGGCGAGTTCCACCGGGTGCCGGTAGCGGTAGGGGAAGTCGGCGAACCGTACGTCGAGCACGCGGCGGCCCGCGTCCTCGATCTCCAGCCGGTCCACCCGGTGCGCCGCCTCGCGCACCCGCTCCCAGACGCCGAGCCCGGCCAGCAGCCGTACGCCGTCCGGTGAGACGGACTCGCCGCGGAAGGCGGGGCCCGTGCCGCGGGCCGGGTCGCGCTTCTCCAGCAGGACGACGTCGCAGCCCAGCCGGGTCAGCGCCAGCGCGAGAGCGCGGCCGCCCGGCCCGCCGCCGACCACGCACACGTCCGTGTCCAGGTCCGCCGTCCCGCTGCCGCTCGGCGCCGTCGGCTCGCAGCGGTCCTCCCCGGGCTGTTCACTCCGCACGGTTCCCCTCCCCCGTCTCGTCCACCAGTGCCGCGATGAGCCCCGCGTCCAGCATCGTGGCCGCCGCCGTGTCGCTCGTGTCGCCGAAGCCCGCGTCGAAGAGGGCGACGCTGACGGTGTAGGCCCGGTCGATCAGACAGGTGTGGAACGCCCACTCCTCGCCGGTGCCCGGCGCCCCGTCGGGCCGCAGCACCTGCACGTTGCGGTCCTGCGGGCTGAATCCGAACTCGGTGAAGCGGAACCGCATGCCCTGCCCGATGGCCTTGCTGTACGCCTCTTTCAGCGTCCACAGCCGCACCAGTGCGGCGTTGCGCCGCTCCTCGGCGATCTGCGCCAGGGTGCGGCGCTCGTACGGCGTACAGACCTGGTTCTCGGTGCCCAGACCCAGCATCGGCCGGTCCTTGGCCTCCGCGTCGACGCCGATCCAGCCGCGCCGGGTGAGGCCGACGAGCAGCAGGTCCTCGGTGTGGCTGAGGCTGATGTCGATCTGGTCGAGGCCGCGCAGATAGGGGCGCCCGCCGGGCTTGTAGGCCAGTTCGACGGCTTCCGGCGCGGCCTCGATGACCGCGCACGCCACATGTTTGAGCAGCAGTCTGGACGCCACGAAGCGGGCCCTGACCTGCGGATGGGTCATCTTCTGGAAGCGGACGTGGTCCCGGCCGAGCAGCGGCCGCAGCCGCGGGTCCTCCAGGTCGTCGGGCAGCCACTGCGCCAACCGCGCGTGCACGACGACGCTGCCGTGGCGCTCGACCGCCGCACGGACCCGCTCCCAGGGTCCCTCCGGTCCGCTCACCCGCACCGGCCGGGCGAGGGTCTGTGCCGTTCGCTCGTCCGTCGCGGGGCCCAAGGTGATCGCCATGCCAGCCCTCCAGGCGTGTCCCCACGCCGTCGAGTACGTCCGCCGCGCGGTGACCCGGCGAGTTCACCGCGAGCGTGCCCGGCAGTGCCTGCCGGGCGGCCGGGGCGCGTGCGGTCATGTGCCCACCGCTACGGCCCAGATGTCGCGCAGGCTGCGTGCCTGGAGTACGGCGTCCACCGGTACCGGCCGGCCCAGTTCCTGCTCCAGCAGCGCGACCAGCCGCAGCAGGTGTACGGAGTCCCACTCGGCCAGCTCGGTCAACTCCGCCTCGGCGTCGGCGGAGGCGAGCGCCGTACCGAGGTGCGTATTGGCGAGTTCGATCAGTTCTTCGACGGTGCGCACGCCCTCACCTCCCCCCTCCTACTGGATGTGCCCAGGGTCCGGCCGGGGCTCTCCGCTCCTCGTCGGGGAGGGCCGGAGTGTCGAACCAGCCGTCCGCGAGCAGACGTTCGACGTGCAGTGCGGGCTCGCCGCCCAGCGGGACCACGACGGCATCGGGCTCTTCGGCGCGGACGGTCTCCCGCTCGAAGGGCGTGTTGTCGGCGAAGACGACGGCCTCCGGGGCGATGCCCAGCCGTGCTGCGACGGTGCGCACGCCCTCGGCCCTGGAGCCCCAGTCCGCGACGACGGTGGCGAAATGGTCGGCGCTCAGCGGGAATTCGGGATGCCCGGCCAGGGTGCGGGCGACGTCCTCAGGGTCGTTTCTGCTGCACACGGCGAGCAGGACGCCCTGCGAGGCGAGCTGTCCGACGGTGCGCTGGAAGGCACGGAAGGCCGCGCCGCGCAGAGTGCGGGTGCCGTCCAGATCGAGCACCAGGCACTTCTTGGCGGCTCCGCGCAGTCCGCGGATCAGGTGCGCGGCCTCACGGGCGTAGCCGGCCAGCAGCTCGGTGGTGCAGTGCGCGTCGGCGTAGGCGCCGGTGCGCGGCGCGTCGGCCCGCACTCCCGCGCTGGTGACCGGTTCCAGGTCGAGGACGGCGAGCCCGGCGGACGGGTCGGTCATGTACAGCAGATCGGCGTTGAACTGCCGCCACAGTCCGCCGAGTTCGGCGCGCTGGGTGAGCGAGGTGAGCTGGTGGGTGAAGCGGTGCAGCAGTGGCACGGTGTTCAGTACGAGGGTCGCCCCGGCGGGCGCGTACGCGGCGTGTGCCTCGGCCAGTTCGCCGAGCAGCCTGCGCTGCCGCTCGGCCGCGACGCTCACCTCGATCGGCTGCCACGGCGCGGTGACCTTGTCCCAGACGGTGAGCGGATCCAGCACGCACAGGGTGACGTCGGGGGCGTGGGCGTAGAGCGGGGAACGGGGATCGGCGAGCTCTCCCAGGTGGCCGCCGGTGCCGCACACCCGGATACGGGCCAGGATGCCGTGCCGCGCCAGCTGTCCGGTGAGCGCGGGCACCAGCTCGCCGACGGTTCCCCGCCCGGTGACCGCGACGCGCACGGTGGGGGTGTCCGGGTGGTGGGCGAGCACCTCGTCGGGGTCGAGCGGGGCGAGCACCCGTCCGGCGAAGTCGAGTTCGTCGCCGGCCGCGTCGGCCAGCAGCCCGCGCACGGCCGGGTACGCGGCGGCGAGCCTGCCCTGCGCGTGCAGCGTACGCAGGGACGGCGCGTGGCCGAGGTTCCCGTACCCGGTCGGCGTGCGGTCCCTCTCACGCATCGGGTGCCTCCTGAGGTGCTGCTCGCGGTGCCCCTTCCGGTGCCTCCACGGTGAATCCGGCACGGATCCATTTGCTGGACTCGACAGCCAGCGCCAGCGCCCGCTGTGCCCGGGTCAGGCGGGGCAGCAGGCGGTCGAGCTGGAGGAAGACCAGCGCGTTGCCGTTGTTGCCGGTCTCCGCGACACAGGAAACCGGCTCCCACTCGAATCCCTGGCCCAGCTCACTCGTGATCCGCTCGGTCATCCGGCCGCTGAGCTGCGGGGGAAGGAGGTAGTCCACGGTGTCGGGGCGCCAGCCCGAGACGGTCAGCAGCGTGTCCCGCAGCTCGCGGGCCAGCACCGGTACCCGGTGCTCCACCGCCTTGTAGTCCTCCGTCACCGCCGGGCCCCGCACCCCGCCGTTGCGCAGGTCGGCCGCGCCGAACCACTCGACGCGCTGCCCCGGGGGCAGTCCCAGCCCCGCCAGCCGGTGTTCGAGATGGGTGAGTACGGCCCGGGTGCCGGGGCGGTGCGTTCCGCTGACGACGGCGGCGCCCGCCCCGTCGCCGAACAGTACGTAGTTGACCAGCGCGCCCGGCGGCAGCTCGCGGAAGTCCTGCGCCAAATCCAGGTGTTTGCTGCACACGTCACCGCCGACCACCAGGCCGAGCCCGGACGGGCTGACGGCCAGCAGAGCGCGGGCCACGGCGAACGCCTGCACGGCGCCGCCGCAGCCGGACTGGAGCTGGTAGGCGGCGGCTCCCTCGATGCCCAGCCGGTCGGCCAGCAGCGCGGCCGTGGTGGGCATCAGCGCGTCCGGGGTGGCCGTGGCCAGCACGATGAAGCCGACCTCGGACGGTTCGGCACCGGCGTCCGCCAGCGCGCGGTCGGCCGCGTCGGTGCACAGGTCCTCCAGGGACCAGCGGACCCGCCCGCTGTCCAGATCCACGGCGAAGTGCCGGGTCCTGGTGCCGATGAACGTCTCCACCCACGCGGAGGGGATGCCGAGGCGGTGGGAGAGCCGGTCGTTGCCGACCGGCTCGCCGGGCAGCGCGGTACCCATGCCCAGCACGTGCAGGGAGGGGGCACCCGCCGCCGCTGCCGCGCGGGCGCGGGCCATCACACGGCCGCCGGTGCCAGCAGGCCGCGCAGATAGGCGGCGAGGGAGCCGATGCTCACCAGGCTGGAGAGCATCTCGGGCAGCGACAGCTCGCCCAGCTCGGGAAAGCGGACTTCCAGCCGGTATTTGAGCTCCATCAGCATCACGGAGTCGAAGCCCAGGTCGTCGTAGAAGCGCACTTCCTCTTTCAGCTCGGTGGGGGCCCTCCCGGTGATCTCGGCCACCACGATGCGGATTCCGGCGAGGAGGTGCCCCTGTCCGTTGATTGCGGACTGCGGGTGCGTTGTGGTTGCTGGGGGCACCTCCCGGCCGGAGGCTGGGGGAGCAGTTCCCCGCGCCCCTTGACAGGGACCCCGCAAAGCTTGGGAGGTCTGCGCCAGAGGCGCAGGGCCGGCAAGCGCAGCGCCCTTCGCGGGGTACGCGGACTCGTACCAGGACCGCCAGTGGGTGGCGAAGACATGCGGCTGCATCCGCACGATGCGCCGGTCGGCTTCGGCGTACAGGCGGTCCCACTCGGGGTCGAGGCCGTCCTGGTAGAGGCGGGCCACAACTTCAGCGAGCTGCCGGGGACCGGAGTCGGCATTCCGGCAAGGAGCCAGCGCAGCGACCCCGCGGGCCGCGGTGATACGGCGCAGCAGCCCGGTGAGCACCGGCTTGGGGCCGATCTCCACGATGTGGGTGGGCGGTTCGGCGCACAGCGAGCCGACGGCCTCCTCGAACCGTACGGTCGCCGGGATCTGCGCCGTCCAGTACGCGGCGTCCAGCGCGGCCCCCTCGGGCAGCTGCCCGCCGTACACCGTCGAGTGGAACGGGATCCGCGGCGGCGCCCCCGGCACCTCGTCCGCCGCGTCGGCGAAGGCGTCCAGCATCGGCTCCATCAGCGGCGAGTGGAAGGCGTGCGAGACGGTCAGCGGGGTGCAGCCGAAGCCGCCCCGGTCCAGCCGCTCCCGGATCCGGGCCAGCCCCGCCAGATCGCCGGAGAGAACCGTGGCGCCGGGGGCGTTGACGGCGGCGACCGCGCACAGCGGCTCGTCCTCGGCCAGGGCCCGCGCTTCCCGGGCGCGGGCCCGGGTGGCGAGCATGCCGCCGCCCTCGGGCAGCGCCTCCATCAGCGCGCCCCGCCGCGCCACCAGCCGGGCCGCGTCGGCCAGTTCCAGCCCGCCGGCGAGCACCGCGGCGGCGAACTCGCCGATGCTGTGCCCGATCACCGCGCACGGCCGCAGCCCCAGCTCCGTCAGGGTCCTGGCCAGCGCGTACTCGACGGCGAACAGCGCGGGCTGGGTGAGCCCTGTGCGGTGCACACGCTCGCTGCCGCCCAGGATCAGCTCGTGCACCGGCTCGCCGGTCCAGGGGCGCAGCGCGGCCGACGCGTCCTGGAGGAAGCCGCGGTAGAGCGGCGAGCCCGCGTACAGCGCGGCCGTCATGCCGGGGTACTGCGACCCCTGACCGGTGAACGCGAAGGCCACCATGGGCTCTTCGGTGGCGGCGACCGGCTCCGGCATCGACCCGGCCGCCGTCCGCAGCTCTTCGGCCAGCTCCTGAGGGGTGCCGGCCACCGTGGCGAACCGGCACGGCTGCGCCGACCGCACCCGGTTGCTCGTACGGCACAGGGCCGCCAGATCCCCGTCCGGAGCGGCTTCGGCAGCCGCCGCCTGGACGCGGAGGTTCTCGCGCAGCGCGTCGGGGGTGTCGGCGGAGAGGGTGAACACACCGGGTGCCGTCCCGTGCCCCGATTCGGGTGGCGGTGTGTGCGGTGCCGGGCCCAGGACGAGGTGGGCGTTGGTGCCGCCCATGCCGAAGCTGGAGACGCCGACCCGGCAGCCGGGCCCCTCGGCGGCCAGCTCCAGCGGTTCCGTCACCAGCTCCATACTCCGTTTGGCCAGGCCCAGTTGGCCGTTCTCGGTTCCCACGGACGGGCCGGGCGGCACGGTGCCGTGGTGCAGCGCCAGCACGGCTTTGACCAGCCCCGCCATTCCCGCGGCGCCCTCGGTGTGACCGATGGCGGCCTTGACGGAGCCGAGCGCGAGCGGTGCCGCGCGCGGGCCCTGCCTGGCGCCCAGCGCGTCGTCGAGGGCGAGCACCTCGATGAGGTCGCCGAGCGCGGTGCCGGTGCCGTGCGCCTCGACGTAGCGGATCTGGTCGGGCTCCGCGCCCGCGCGCACGCACGCGGCCGTGACGACCTCCCGCTGGGCCGCCCGGTGCGGAGCCATGATGCCGTTGCTGCGCCCGTCCTGGTTGACGGCGCTGCCGTGGATCACCGCGTACACCGGGTCGCCGTGTTGTACGGCCTCGTCGAGCCTGCGCAGCGCCACCACGCCCACGCCCTCGCCACGGCCGATGCCGTCGGCCTCGGCGGCGAACGGCTTGCAGCGTCCGTCGGCGGCGGCGAGCCCGGCCTGCTGGTAGATCTGGTCCAGCGCGGTGCCGATGACGATGTTGACGCCGCAGGCCAGCGCCAGGTCGCACTCGTCGGTCAGCAGCGCGTTGCAGGCCAGGTGCACGGCCACCAGCGACGAGGAGCAGGCGGTGTCCACGGTGAGGCTGGGGCCGCGCAGATCGAGCTGGTAGGCGAGCCGGTTGGCGAGCATCGAGCGTCCGCTGCCGGTGCCGGTGCGGGGTGTGATGCCCGCGGGGTCGGCCAGCGCCAGCCGCGCCCAGTCGTCGGACATGGCGCCGACGTAGGTCCCGGTGCGGCTGCCGGCCAGCTCGGGCGGCGGCACCCCGCAGTCCTCGACGGCCCGCCAGGCACACTGCAACAGCAACCGCTGCTGCGGATCCATGGCGGCTGCCTCGGCGGTGGAGATGCCCAGGAAGCCGGGGTCGAAGGCGTCGGCGTCGGCGAGGAACGCGCCCTTGGCCCCGGCGCGGAACCGGGACGGCGGAGGGCTGCCGACGGCGTGCGCGGAGCCGTTCAGCAGCCGCCAGTACGCGGCCGGATCCGGCGCCCCGGGAAAGGCGCAGTCCAGGCCGACGACCGCGACCGCACGCGAACTCGGCTGCGGCGCCGGTCGGTTGGCCGCCGTTCCGTTGGCCGACTCGGGGCGGGGCATCGTCACACCTCCGCTGATCCGTCGGCGCGTGCGTGGCCGCCTCTGCGCGCGTACTCGTCGGCGAGGCAGCGGGCCAGCGCCTCGACGGTGGGGTGGTCCCAGGCGACGGTGGGCTCCAGATACAGCGCGAACTCGTCCTCGATGTCGCCGTAGAGGCTCAGCGCGGCGACGGAGTCCAGCCCGTACTCCGCGAACGGCGTGCGCGGGTCGATGTCCTCGGCGGGCCGGCTCAGGAACTCCGCGAGCCGGGCGGTCAGCCACCGCGCGAACTCGCGCTCACCCGGCTGCGCGTGCAACGCCGCGCGGGCCGGCGTACGGGTCCCTGACGGGTCCGGGGCCTGCGCCCCGGTCGGTTGCGGCACCATGGCATGCTCCTCGTCCTGCTCCTCAGCCGGCGAGCGGGGTGTCGTACAGGTCGTAGCTGCGGGCCTCGTGGTACCGCGACAGCACCTCGTCCAGCAGATGTTCCTCCCAGCCGGCGGGCAGCTTGGGCAGCGGACGGCCGAGCCGCTTGGCGAGCCGGGTGAGGGCGACGGTCAGCCACACCGGTGAGGCGAGGAAGTCCGTGGAGGCGGCGTGCGGGTCCGCCTCCCCATCCGGGTCCGGGGCGCCGCCCTGGTTGCGCCATACGCCGAGGCAGGCCGCCGCCGCCAGCAGCAGTGCGTAGCGGTCCGCACCTGCGTAGGCACGCGGACTGGCCAGCACGGTACGGTCCTTGGCGGGCATGGCGGAGCACTCCTCCTGGAGGCCGCGCAGCTCCGCCTCAAGCTCCCCGGCCAGCGCGACCATCGCCTCGCCGTACTCGCCGGTACGGGCACCGATGCCCGCGCCCTCCGCGCCGCCCTCGCCCGCCAGTTCGTCGGCGACGCCCACCAGGGAGCACGCCAGCCCGTCCGCGGTGGCCACCAGTTCCAGCCGCCCGGGGTCCAGCGGCGGCAGCGGGTCGCGGATCCGGAAGAGCCCATCCGGTGCCGGTGGTCCCGTGAACCAGGCGGTGCGGGCCAGCCGGGGCAGCTGCGGGATGATCGTCGCCTGGCAGGCCGCGGTTCCCGCGTGTCCGAGGCTGATCATCGGCAGGTCCCGTACGTGCTTCTGGAAGGCGCCGTACTCGCCGCCGCGCACATAGAAGTTGGCG
The DNA here is from genome assembly GCF_050936705.1 of Streptomyces sp. CA-250714. Lineage (NCBI taxonomy): Bacteria > Bacillati > Actinomycetota > Actinomycetes > Kitasatosporales > Streptomycetaceae > Streptomyces > Streptomyces sp. CA-250714. The sequence continues at coordinate 1,763,118 of NZ_JBNJMI010000002.1, forward strand.
CCCAGGACGACGGACAGGTCGTAGGTGGTATCCGTCAGCAGCTTCGGCAGCAGATACTTCACGGCTGCCGCGTACACGCTCGTCTCGGCGGGCAGCAGATGCACCGCGCGGGTGGCGACCAGCGCCAGACAGTCGCAGATCAGCAGGTCGGTGAAGGCGCCGACGAGAGTGGCGCGGGCGTGCGGGATCTCCAGCACCGAGCGGTTGTACAGCTGCCGGTTCAGCGCGAAGCTCACGGCGGTACGCAGCGCGGTGTCGCCCCCGCCCAGGATCATCGACGGCACGACGCTGCGGGTGATCTGGAAGGAACGCAGCGCCAGTTCGACACCGTCACCCAGCTCGCCGACGAGCGCGTCGCCGGACACGGGACAGTCGGTGAACTCGATTCCGGCGTTCTGGCAGCCGCGTACGCCCACGGTGGCGTAGCGCGGCAGATAGCGCAGATGGCCGTCCGGCAGCCGGTCCTTCTCCACCAGCAGCACGGAGTGGCTGCGGCTGCCCGCGGCGTCGTCCGTGCGGCTGAAGAGGACGAGCGCCTCGGCACGGACGACGTTGTTGATCACCTGCTTGACGCCGTCGAGCAGGAAACCACCGTCGGCGGTGGGGGTGGCCCGGAACTCGTTGCGTACGAAGTCGTTGCCGTGCGCCAGCTCGTGGTACGCGATGGCCAGCCGGCCGCCGCCCAGCAGCAGTTCGGCCACCCGCCGCCGCTGCTCGTCGGTACCGGCCGCCCAGACGGCGATGGCGGCGAGGAAGGAGGTGGCGCCGTAGCCGAGCCCCAGGCTGGCGTCCCTGCGGAAGACGGTACGCAGCACCCGGCCCATGGTGTCGACCCGCTCCAGCCTGCCGCCCCACTCCCGCGGTACGAACTCGGCGTTCAGCTGGAAGTCGGTCAGTACGTCCTCGGCCTCGGCGAGCAGTTCCCCCCGCTCGTCGGCGGCCAGCAGCGCGGTGATGCCCAGCGGGTTGTCCGGGTCGGACGGATCGCCGAAGCGGCGTTCCAGATCGGCGACACGGTGCTGGACCCGGAGCTCTTCTTCGGCTCCGGCGCCCTCGGTGTGCCCGGTGCCCTCGGTCGGCGTCAGCATGGCGGTCCCTCTGCTATGCGGCACGGGAGCAGCGAGAACAGCTCCCCCGCCGCGTACTGTGCGGCCATCCGTTCCAGCAGCCGCTCGTAGAGCGACTCCCGCGCCTCCTCCTCCACCCCCCAGGGCCGCGGCAACGGCCCGGTACTGCCGGGTACAGCCTCCTCCAGCGCGCTCGAGAGCCGGTCCAGCACCGCCTGGAGCCACAGCGGCGACGGAGCGCCGTCGGCCTCGCCGGGCGGCTGTCCCTCGCGCCAACCTCCGTCGTACGGCCCGCTGTTGTGCCGCCACAGGCCCAGTGCGCAGGCGGCGGCGAAGCAGGCGCTGTAGCCGCGCGCCAGATCGAAGCTCTCCACGGGCGCCCCGCCGGGCAGCAGCCGGGCCGCGCCCATCCGGGCATGCAGCTCGCGGCACGCCGCTGTGAGGGTGGCTGCCGAGCGGGCCGCGGGCGCCAGCCGGGCGTCCGCGGCGGCCGCCCGTTCGAGGGCCGCTGTGCTCGTGGGCAGGGACGCCATCAGCGCGCTGCCGTCCCGGGCCAGCAGGCTCAGCCGGTCGGGCCGCAGATCCGGCAGCGGGCCGGTGAGGGAGAAGGTGGCGGCGTGCTGCTCCGGGTCGCAGGATCGGCCCGTCCGCCGGGCGAATCCGCGGGCCAGCGTGCGGAACTGGGCGGTGAGCGCGTACAGGTTCACCATCGTGTTGCCGTCGAAGATGCCCACTATGCGGTGGTCGCGCTCCAGCTTCTGGAACCGCCCGTGCGCGTGGTAGTCGCTGAGGAACGCCCGCGCTCCGAGCACCCCGCGCAGCCGCAGCAGCATCCGGTCGACCATGGTGGGCACCAGATACTTGGCGACCGCCGAGGTGACGCTCAGCTCGCCCGGCAGTGTGTGGATGCTGCGTGCCGCGACCGTGCTGAGCGCCTCGGCGGCCAGCAGATCTCCGTAAGCCTCCGCCAGCGTCCGCCGCACCTGCGGCAGATCCAGCATCCGCCGCCCGTACAACTCCCGCTCCGCGGCGAACCCGTGGGCGAGCCGCAGCCCGTGGTCGGCCGCGCCCAGCGACAGCGCCGTGCACAGCGAGCGGGTGATCTGCAGCGCCTTCAGTACGGTTTCCGGACCCTTGCCCTCCTGCCCCACCAGACAGTCGCGGGCCACCGGCGCCCCGTCGAAGGCGAGGCCGCTGATGTCGGCGCCCCGGATGCCGAGCGTGGGCACCTTGGGCAGGGTGCGGAAGGTGCCGGACGGCAGCTCCGCCTTGTCGACGAGGAGCAGGCTGAAGCCGCGCGGGCCGCCCTCGGGCGCCGTACGGGCCAGCAGGCAGACGAGGCGGCCGCGGGTGGCGTTGTTGATCAGCCACTTCTCACCGGAGATGCGGTAGCCGTCGGGTGTCGCCTCAGCGACGACCTCGCCCGCCATCAGGTCGCTGCCGTGGGCACGTTCGGTCAGTCCCAGCGAGACGGGCTCTCCGGCGCGCACCAGATCCGCCAGCCGCGCGGCCCCCGCGCCCTCCTCGGCGACCCAGATGCACACCGCGCCCAGAAAGGTCTTGCCGTGCCCGACGGCTGTCGTCAGATCCCGCCGGGCGAGGGTACGGATCAGCTCCAGCAGCTGCGGCAGGCAGGTGAGGGTGCCGCCGTACTGGGCGGGCACGTAGTAGTGCTGGAGCCCCAGCTCGTCGAGCGCGGCACAGGCGGCGGAGGGGAACTCCTCCGCGGCATCCGCGCGCGCGGCGGTGGCGTAGCCGAACGGCCCGGTGCTGTCGTGCGGGTCACCGAGCCAGGCGTCCAAGCGTTCGGCGAGCGGCCAGCGCGCGGCGGACGCCGCCTCGCGCTCCTGCCGCGTACGCCGCCCGCGCAGCACCGTCATCCCCGCTCCCCCGCAGCACGGCGGCTGCCTGCGCGCGCGTCGGCCCCGGCGTCGACCAGCTTGCGCACCTCGGGGGCGACCACCTCGTGCAGCGGCTGGATCTGTCCCTCCAGGAACATCTGCCGCATGGCGCGGCGTTGCAGCTTGCCGCTGGTGGTCCTGCGCACGGTCCCCGGACGCACCAGCAGCACGTTCTCCGCGGCGACCTCGAACTCCCGGGCCACGCACTGCTGCACATCCGCCGCCAGCGACGCCAGCTGGGTGTCGTAGTTACGGCTGGTGCGTACCTCCTGGACGACGACCACATGGTCGCGGTCCGACTCCACCGAGAACGCGGCACTGGAGCCGAAGAGCGCGCTGACCTGCTGCACGCTGCGCTCGATGTCCTGCGGGTACAGATTGCGGCCGGCGACGATCATGATGTCCTTGAGCCGTCCGGTGACGAACAGCTCCCCGCCGTCCAGCACTCCCAGGTCCCCGGTGCGCAGGAACCCCTCGGTACCGTCGGCAGTGGTGGCGCGGAAGGCGTGCGCGTTGTCCAGCGGCCGGTTCCAGTAGCCGTGCGCCACGCTGTCCCCGCGCACCCACACCTCGCCGACCCGTCCGTCCGGCAGCTGCGCATGGCTCTCGGGGTCGACGATCCGCACCTCGCAGCCGCGCGGGATGCCCGAACTGACCAGGGTGCGGCTCGGCCTGGCAGGCCGCGCGTCGCACAGGGAGTGGTGCTCCAGGTCGCCCGAGTCGACGGTGCGCTCCAGCGCCGGGGCGCCCGGTGTCCCGCCGGAGACCAGCAGGGTGGCCTCGGCCAGCCCGTAGCAGGGGTAGAACGCCGAGCGGCGGAACCCGGTGGGGGCGAACCGCTCGGCGAACGCGTCCATCGTCTCAGCGCGCACCGGCTCGGCCCCGTTGACGGCCGTCGTCCAGCGGGAGAGGTCCAGCCCCCGCATCTGCTCATCAGTGACGCGGCGCAGACACAGGTCGTAGCCGAGGTTGGGGCCGCCGCCCGTGGTGATGCCGTAGGTGTCGACCATCCGCAGCCAGTTGACAGGTCGCTTGACGAAAGTGATCGGCGGCATCAGCACCCCTCTGCCGCCCAGCCACAACGGGTGCAGCAGATGGCCCGCCAGCCCCATGTCGTGGTGGAACGGCAGCCAGCCGCCGACCACCGAGTCGGCCGTCGTGCGCATTCCCTGCCGGATGGCCTCCTGGTTGGCCAGCATGTTCCGGTGCGTCACCATGACGCCCTTGGGGTCGCTGACCGACCCGGAGGTGTACTGGAGGTAGGCCACGTCGTCGGGGAAGAGCCCGGGCTCGTGCCACTCGGGCGCGGGCGCGCTGTTCGTGCTCGTCGCCCGGTCGGTGGCCAGGCAGACGACCTCGGAGTGGCCGATGGTGGCCAGGAGTTGGGAGACGGCGGAGGCGTTCGCGGAGTCCGTCATCAGATAGCTGACGGCTGCGTCCTTGATGATGTTCGCGACGCGCTCCACGTTCTGCCGGGCGCCGCTGGGGGGTGGCGCCGGAACGGCCACGGCGCCGGCGAGCAGACAGCCCAGGAAGCTGGTGACGAACTGCGCCCCGTCGGTGTGCAGGATCAGCACCCGCTGCCCGTGACAGCCACGCTCCTGGAGCCAGGCCGCCAGGTGCAGGGAGCGCGTGCCCAGGTCGCCGTAGCTGAGGGAATCGGCTTCGAGTCCGTCGTCGCGGCCTGCCCGGACGAACTGGTAAGCGGTCGCTTCGGGCCGCTCGTGGATTCTCCGCAGTGCGAGTTCCGAGAAGTTCCTGGGCACAGCCATCATCGCCCCCATAGCCCCGTTGGCGACCCGCCCGACGGGCGGGCCGTTTCAGACGACCCGCGAACGTGTCATCTCTGGCCAGAGCTTGACTCGACCCTCTCAAGTCCCCCTTTATTCACCGTGGATCCTTGCGGATCGGGAGCCGTCGCTTTGTTCTCCCGCACCTCGAAGTGCGGGACCACCCAGAGCATTCCGTATGTGGAGAGGGCCCTCCATATCACCGTCAACGCCTTGCGAACCCACACGTTTCCTCCCGGGGGGCAGCCGATTGGGCCCCCAGCGTGAGAGCTCCCACTCGTGGACGGCTCTAGACCCCGACTCCCCCCCGGTTTCCGGCCAGGGGGTGCCACTGCCCGTGGCACGCGGGCTGCGGGCGCATTGTGCTTGCTCGCGCAGTTCCCCGCGCCCCTTCGGGGCGCGTCCCCCTGCGGAGCTTGGGAGGTCTGCGCCAGAGGCGCAGGGCTGGCAAGCGCAGCCCCCACGCCGGGCAAGCGGAATGCCGGTGTCAGCCCTCACCTTCGGCGGGACGCCCTAGGCGCAACGCGGCGTCTATGAGGGGCACATGGCTGAAGGCCTGCGGAAAGTTGCCGACCAACCGTTGGCGCGCGGTGTCGAACTCCTCCGCGAGGAGGCCCACATCGTTGCGGAGGGCGAGGAGGCGCTCGAAGAGGCGGCGGCCCTCGGCGGGGCGGCCGATGAGGGCGAGGTCGTGGGACAGCCAGAAGGAGCAGGCGAGGAAGACGCCCTCGCCCCCCGGCAGCCCGTCCCCCTCGCCGGTGACGGGGTAGCGCCGTACGAACCCGTCCTCGCACAGTTCCCGCTGCACCGCCTCCACCGTGCCGACGACCCGCGGGTCGTCCGGCGGCAGAAAACCCACCTGCGGTATCAGCAGCAGTGAGGCGTCCAGTTCCCGCGAACCGTAGGACTGGGTGAAGGTGTTGCGGTCCGCGTCGTACCCCTTGGCGCACACCTCGCGATGCACATCGTCACGCAGGGCACGCCACCGCGCGACGGGGCCGTCCAGGCCGAGCCGGGACAGCCGGCGCACCGTGCGGTCGGCGGCCACCCAGGTCATCACCTTGGAGTGGGTGAAGTGCCGCCTGGGGCCGCGTACTTCCCAGATGCCCTCGTCGGGCTCCCGCCAGTTGGACTCCAGATAGTTCATCAGCTTCATCTGGAGGATGTGCGTGCTGTCGTCACGTACGTCGGGCGTCAGCCCGGAGGTCTGGCCGAGCCACAGCGTGTCGACGACCTCCCCGTACACATCCAGTTGGAGCTGGTCGGCGGCGCCGTTGCCGATACGTACCGGCCGGGAGCCCTCGTATCCGGGCAGCCAGGCCAGCTCGGACTCGGCGAGCTCCCGCTCACCGGCGACGCCGTACATGATCTGGAGGTTCTGCGCGTCCCCGGCGACGGCCCGCAGCAGCCACTCGCGCCAGCGCCGGGCCTCCTCGCGGTAGCCGGTACGCAGCAGCGCGCCCAGTGTGATGGCGGCGTCCCGCAGCCAGGTGTAGCGGTAGTCCCAGTTGCGCACCCCGCCGAGTTCCTCGGGCAGCGAGGTGGTGGGCGCGGCGACGATGCCGCCGGTGGGCGCGTAGGTGAGGGCCTTGAGGGTGATGAGGGAGCGGACGACGGCCTCCCGCCAGCGCCCGGTGTAGCTGCACTGCGCTGTCCACCCGGCCCAGAACCGCTCGGTGCCGCACAGCAGTTCGTCCGCGTCGGGCCGGGGCGGCGCCGCCAGATGCGAGGGCTGCCAGCTGAGGGTGAGCGTCACCCGCTGCCCCGCGGCGACGGCGAAGTCCGCATGGGTGGTCAGGTCGCTGCCGTACGTATCGGCCTCGGTGTCCAGCCACAGCGAGTCGGGCCCCGCGACGGCGACCGTACGGTCCGCGAGCCCGGTGGCACGCTGCCCGCCCTCCCGCCGCACCCACGGCACGACACGGCCGTAGCTGAACCGCATCCGCAGCGCGGAACTCATCCGCACCCGCCCGGAGACGCCCTCCACGATCCGCACCAGGCATGGCGCCGCGTCCCGGCGCGGCGGCATGAAGTCGATGACGCGTACGGTGCCCTCGGGCGTGTCCCACTCGGACTCCAGCACGAGTGAGTCGCCCCGGTAGCGGCGCCGCGCGGCAGCCTCCCCGGGCGCCGGACCGCGGGCGGCGGGCGCCAGCCGCCAGAACCCGTGCTCGTCGGTGCCGAGTAGGCCCGCGAAGACCGCGGGCGAGTCGAAGCGCGGCAGACACAGCCAGTCCACCGAGCCGTCCCTGGCGACCAGCGCAGCTGTCTGCATGTCACCGATCAGCGCGTAGTCCTCGATCAGCGTCGCCACCCGGCCTCCCCGAAACCGCCGTAGGGCCCACGGCCCCACCAGCACAAGCGCCCCCTGTGGAGCCTCGCTAGAGCCCCGCTGGGGCACCCCGCAGCGGGTCCGGCGGCCGACGGGCTGGGCACGGCGCGTACCCGGTAGGTGCGGCAGAGCGCGGCACGTAACCGGTACGTGCGGCGGTGCGACTCAGCGGCACGTAACCGGTACGTGCGCCGCCGCGGCTCAGCGCAGGCCCAGGCACGGCAGCCAGCTGCGGCTTCCGCCCGTCGCGGTCAGCATGGCGGCGAGGGCGCCGCCCGCACCGCCCAGCAGCCCGCACCGTTCCTCGGCCAGGGCCGCCAACTCGTCCTCGTGCGCGACGAGATGGCACAGCAGGCGGCTCCGCAGCGCGGTGGCGGCGGGCAGCCCGCCGTGGCGGTGCAGCGCGTCGGCGATCGCCAGCACGCCCGCAGCGCCGTGGCACAGACCGAGCCGGTCGCCGGGGTGGTCCCCGAAGAGGTGGTAGCCCTCGTGGAAGCCCTCGGCCAGCGAGGTGAAGGCGGTCGCAGCCCAGGCGGATGCCGCCCCGTCGCCGAGCGCGTCGGCGGCCTCCCACAGCGCCCAGGAGACGCCGGGCGTGCCGTAGCACCACCCTTGGCGCGCGTTTCCGCCGGGCAGCCGCGGAGCTCCGGCGGGCCCACTGGCGTTCCAGCTGCGGATGTCCCGCGCGTCGTCGAAGGACTCGCCCGTCAGCCAGTGGCAGGTGTGACCGAGTGCGGCGGTCAGTTCGGGGCGCGGGCCCAGTCGCCGTACGGCCGCGCTGAGCGCCGCCGTGACACCCGCGACGCCGTGCCCCATACCGGTGTTGATCCGCCCGTGCAACCATCCCAGCAGCGGGTGGTCGGGGTAGTGGGCGCGCAGACCGGGCAGTTCGGGCGTGTCGCAGAGGGCCGCGAGGTGCTCCGCGTATGCGGTCAGCCCCACCAGGCCGGGAGCGTTTCCGTCCGCGACGCCGTCGGTCAGCCCCTTTCCGAAGCCCTTGGGCGCGCGCCTGTCGTCCGCGCCGGCCGGCATGCTTCGCGCGCCGGCCGCCCTGTCCCGCGTACTCCTCGCGTGGGGCAGGTCCGCGGTCAGCACGAGGAGGACGCCGGAGGGGCCGAGGATCAGGTCGTAGTCGGGGAACGTCACCGCCCCGTACGGCACTTGGCCGCTGACGGGCCGGTCCAGCAGCCGGTCCCGCAGCCGGTCGGCGACCGGCTGCAGTGCCGGGTGCAGTACGGCGCACTGCCGCAGCCCCACCAGCGTCCCGGCCAGCCCGCCGTCGTACAGCCCGCGGTGGCCGGGGCCGCGGCCCGCCGCACGGGCCCACACGGCGCAGGCGCGGGCGGCGACCGCCGCCGCCTCGGCGCTTCCGACCGCGGCCACCTGCCGCGCCAGTACGGGGATTCCGGGGTCACCTGCGGGTTCGGGCGGCGTGCCGACGGATACGTCGGGCGGGCGCTGTACCGCGGCCTGTCTGGCGCGGTCGGCCCATCGGTCGAGCGCGGCGACGGCGACCCGTAGGGCCACCGCACGGATCCCGGCGTCGGTGAGAGCGTGCTGGGTCATGGCGGGGTGCCTCCCATCGGTCGATGAAGGTGTCCGGGGAGCCGCCCGGCCCGCTGCCGGGCGGCTCGTGGCAGCCATCGGCCCTGTACGGGCCGAGAAGCGGTGCGGGTCAGCAGATCACTACGGATCCGCAGACGACGATCGTGCGGAGTTCGCTGTGATCGGCCTTCGGCGAGGGCTCCGCCAGTTCGCTCTCGGTGACCCGCGCGTCGGGGCTGCGGCAGGGTCCTCGGCTCCGCCCCGGGTCGGCCCGCCGCACTCGGGCCGAGGTCGCACCTTGTGGCGGCGGCGTCAGTGCCGGGGTGGTGTGCCCTCATGGGGGAGCCCTCCCTCGGCTGCCAGCGCGTCGGTCATGATGCTCTGGCGGGCCAGGGACAGTCGGCCGCGGTTCCAGTGGAAGACCGTGAAGTAGGCGGCGGCCGTACGCGGACCCACTGTCGCCTGACCGGCCTCGAAGTACCCCTTCCGCCAGCGGGTGGCCGCCTGGCGGACCGCCTCGGCATGCCGGGTCAGCGCAGGGCGGCGCTTCTCCGGGAAGGCACGCAGAGCCTCTTCGCGGGACGCACGCCAGTACGCGACGATCCCAGCGGCGGCCTGCCGCCGTGCCTCCGGATCGACGCCCGCCGCCGCGCCGCGCAGCCCGCGTCCCGCCTCACGGCTCACGGCGTGCCACACCCCCCGGTGCTCCCAGCCGACGATGCCCAGCCCGGCGAAAAGTTCCCGCAGCAGCAACAGCGAATGCCGCCAGGCCGTCAACTGGCCCTCGCTACCGCCGTGCTGGGCGTGGTGATCCAGCCAGGCGAAGGAATCGAGGGTGAACAGGTCGTGCACGTACGCCATCGATGCCGGACCGCCGAACAGATACTGCTCCGGCTCGTACACCACCGACACCGGCCGCGTCCGTGCCCCCTGGCACCGGTCGAGCCGACGCAGCAGCGCGGCGCGCAGCGGTTCGACGTCATCCGCCCCTGACGCCTGAAAGCGCACCCGCATTCCGGGTTCCTTGTGCATGAAGAAGAAGTTCCGCGCCCGGTCGGCACCGAGGAATTCCCGTGCCACGACACCGAGTTCCGCGCAGAAATGCGCGCGGGCCCGCTCCTCCCGCTCCACCGCCAGATTGACCTGCGTCCAGGGCGGGTCGGCCCTCGTGTCCCGCGCGGCGGCGAGCCCCGCGGCAACACCGGCCGACAGGGCCGCCCGACCACGCGATCGCAACTCCCGCAGCCGCTCTCCGACAACGGACCGGGTATGCGGCGGACGCAGCAAATACCAAGCATCGGGCAATTTCCAGCCCCTTTCGCCGGTGATTACGCTGCCGCAATCACGTCATAAAAGGGACTTGCCCGCCTTTCCGATCACCCAACGACCGACCCGGATTCTTCATATGACCGGCAGTTGTGCGCCGGTGACCCGAGGGCGGACTGCGGGCGCCAGGGGAAGCGGGGGAGGCGCCCGGTCGTCAGTCCTGCGAGGGCCCCGTGGCAGCAGTTCCCGTTGTGGCATGGGCATCCGGCGGGGCATGGGCACCCGCCGGGGCGAGGGCTTCCGCCGGGGTGGCCGCTCCGGCCAGCGCCTTCTGGCCGGGGGCAGCCAGGTCGGCGGCCTTCGTACGGGCGGTGGCGGCCAGCGCCGCGCGGCCCAACTCGTCGGCGAGGCGCGCCTGGCCGAGCCAGTTGTAGGGGCTGGTGGGGCGCAGGTTGAGGCGTTCGCTCAGCAGGGTGCGGGCCAGTTCGCAGCGGCGGGCACGCAGCGCCGCCTCGACCAGCGTGCGCTGCACGGCATCCCGCTGCGCATGGCTGCCGCCGAACGTATGGAGCCGCCCACGCAGCGGCAGCAGCAGGTCCACAGTCTCTTCGTACCGTCCCCGCGCGAAGGCGATCAGCGCCCGGCAGACCGGAAGCCCGATCTCCGCCGTCATTGTGTGGTTGGTGACGCCGGGGAGCGGACGCGCCGCCCACTCCGTACGGTCGGCCACCAGCGCCTCGGCCTCGCGCACCCGACCGGCACCCAGGTACGCCATGACGGCATGGGTGTCGTTGAAGGCGTAGTGCGGACCGTCGCCGCGCGCCGCCCAGGCGTCGGCGAGCGGCCCCCAGCGGTCGCCGACAGCCCGCCGGGCCTCCTCGCCCTCCAGGTAGAGCCGCCACAACAGCGCGGCCGCGTCCAGCAGTTCGAGGGCCAGACCCGCGGAGGAGGCGGGGTCGAGCACGGCGTCGTAGATCTCCAGCACGCGGCCCGTATCGCCGGCCTCCAGCGCATAGAGGGCGTAGTGCCACCAGTTGTGCACCGCCATCATGTTGTTGGCGCCCCAGTCCGGCGTGCGCGCGTCGAGATAGCGGATGCCCTCCGCGAAGCGCCCCTGCATCTCGAGGGTGTGCACGACCGCGTGGATGCCCCACACATCGTACGGCTGGCGCTCCACGGCAGCCGACGCCATCTCCTCGGCCCGGGTGTAGTGGCCCGACTCCTCCAGACCGAAGCCGAACATGCCCAACAGCGGCCCGTAGTGCGGATCGTCCTCGTCCCACGCCGTCAGCGCCCCGGCGATCCGGTCGCGCAGCGATGCGGCGTTCCCGGTGAAGAAGTCGATCTGGTGCCCTACGGTCAGCGCCAGAGTGTCCCGCGGCCAGCAGACGTTGATCTCGCGCAACAGCTCCCCGGCCCGCTCGACGTCCCCGCCGAGCCAGACGGACGCGGCACACAGGTGGGCCCGCTCGCGCTCGGTGAACCCGCTGTTGTCCGCCTCGGCACGGAACCGCGCGAACTCCTCACCCGCGGCCGCCGCCTGCGTCTGCTCCGTACCGAGCAGACCCAGATACGCCGCGAACACCTGGCCCATCGGCGCCCCTGGCGCCACCCGGCGCATCGCCCCGACGGACTCGGCTACATCACCCCGGAAGAACAGCAGCGAGTCCACCGCGCTCTCGTACCACGCCGCTGCCTCCGCACCGCCCTCCCCACTGCCGAGCCCACTCATCTCCAACCCGTGCCGGTCCCGCCGCCGAGAGCCGGCCCGCCCAGCCCGCGCCGTCTCGCCCGGACCACCTTGCCCGGAGGCGGCGGTCCCCTCCACCTGGTCCGATCCCACCGGGGCCCCGCCCTCTGGGACCTGGTCCCCGACAGCCGCACCGGGCCCCTCCGCAGCGGGCTCCTTCATGGCCGACCCGTTCGGCGCGGGTGCCTCACTCGGTGGGGCGGCGCCCGGACTGACCGGTGCCGTTGCGGCGTACCACTCCTCCGTTCCGTTTGCCGCGTCCTCCACGCCCGGTGCGCTGCTCATTGCCGCTCCTCCCGCCGACGCCGCCACCGCCGCCCGCGGTGGCCTTCCCACGCGGCATACCCCGCACCTGCCGCGGAGCCTCATGCTGCCCGGGCGGAGGGCCGGTCAGCCAGTGCGCGGGGCGGGTCAGCGTGTCGGGCACCGTGGTCGCGGAGTCACCGCGGGCGGCGTTCAGTTGCGGCTGGGTCAGAAAGAGCGAACCCGACAGGTCGGCACCCCGCAGATCGGTGTCCCGCAGATCCGCTCCGAGCAGGTCGGCCTGACGCAAGTCCGCACCGCGCAGGTCGGCCGCGATCAGCAGCGCACCCCGCAGCGTGGCCCCGCGCAGCCGCTCGCCCCGCAGCCGGGCGCCCATCAGATCGGCCCGCCGCAGATCACGCCCACCGAGACCGCTCCGCACGCGCGCACTGACCGTCTCCAGCACCGGCCCCACGCGCCCCCGCCACACGTCCACATCCACACCGCGCAGCACCTCGGCGTCGCCCTCGACCAACGCGTCGAGCTCCGCGATCAAGCGCCGCGCCTCCTCTTCCTCCCCGCCCTGCTCCGCGGCTTCGGCCTCCGTCAGCAACCACAGCAACTCATGCAGCTGCCTCGTCACCCGGAAAACGGCGAACATCTCCGGCCCCGGCGTCAGCCCCTCCCGCGCGGTCACGCGCTGCCCGGCCCCGTAGCAGTCGAAGACCGAACAGCCGGTGAAACCGCTCTCCCGCAGCCCCGCGTGGATCGAGCACCGATTGTCCGCGGTCAGGTTCGCGCATCGCTTCCCGGCCGGCTTGTCCACAGCGAAGTCGGCCGACGCCGTGAACGGCAGCGCCACACAGCACAGGCCCGCGCAGCTCCCACAGTCGGCCCGCAACCGCTCCGTACTCCCCCGCCCACTCATCTCACTCACCCACCCAACGTAACCCGCCCCGAAACCCCCTCCCGCCCCCATGACGACGCCCAGACCACCCCTCCCACCAGCCCACCCAACGCCTCCGGAATGCCTCCGCGCCAAGGCCCCGTCCCGGCCGCCCCCCCTGGCCGGACCCGTCCCGGCCGGACTGCGGCCGCGCGAGGGCCCGGCCCGCGAGGGCCCGGCCCGCGAGGGGCCGACGCGTGAGGGGACCGACGCGTGAGGGGACCGGCGGGCGAGTAGGGCCCGGCCCGCGGGTGGGCGGGCACGAGGGTGGGCGGGCGCGGGGGGCTGGCCCCCTGCCGTGGCCTGACATGCGAGGAGGGCTCGTCCGCCGGAGGGCCCTCACGAGCGGCCCGAGGCGCCCCGCGCGGGGGCCGCCCTGCCAAGCGAGCGCGACCACCCTGTCAGGGAAGTCCGCCCCATGAAGGGCCCCGCGATGGCCCGGCCCAGCGAAAGCGCCTGCCCTCGCGAAAGCGTCTGCTCGCCGAAGGCGCTCGTCCGACAGGGGCCCCACCCGCAACTGTCCGGCCGAAGACCCTCGCGAGCCCGGCGAAGCGGGGGCGGGGGGGGCGGACCACCGTGCGCTATCCCACACGTGCCCCGGGTCTTCCGGCCGGGCCCCGCAGCAGGCCGTACGCCGGAACGACGCTCGCCACCAGGCCCAGCACCAGGCAGCCGCCCACGGCGCCCGCCACCCACCGCCAGGCGACCACCGCCTCCACAGGGACACCCATGCTCTCCCGCAGCCCGTGGACCATCCCCAGCAATGCGGGTATGACCACGACCATGCCCAGCGCGGCCCCCAATGCGACAGCGCAAACCGTCTCCCCGGCGACCGCTCGCAGCCCCTGCCTGGCAGTTGCTCCCGAGAGCCGCAGGATCCGCAGGTCCCGAGCTCTGTCAGCGGTGGCCGTCAGCAGCGTGGAGGCCACGGCTATGGCGGTATACCCCGCAGTCATGGCCACCAGCATCAACGTGAAGATCCATACCAGTCTGTCTTCTTCCGCCTCGCTCGAAGAGGCATAGCTTTCCACCGAGACCTCGCGCGCCCCCAGTTCATCGCCCAGCTGGGGCACCACGTCCTCACTCGTCCGATAGGCGACGTCCGTGAGAGCCGACGGGTCGTGCGCCCGCACCACCCCACGCGGGAGCAACAGTTGATACGGCACCTCCCCGTCGCCCAACACTCCCGCCACCCGCAGCCGCTCGCTGCGGCCGTCCTCGAAGGTGAGCACCGCGCTCCGGCCCTCCTGCCAGCCATGCGCGGCGGCCACGGATTCAGTCACCAGGACCCCGCCGACCGGTGGCCAGGGGTGGCCGTACAGTCGCGCAAACCCCTCACCGACCCCCGCCGCTGTGAACGCCTCCTTCCCGCGTCCGCCGTAGACGGTGGTGCCCAGCATCGCGTTGCGTGTCACACCGGCTTGTGCCGTCGCCGCATCGCTGAGCCCCGGAGTACCCGCGGGCGCCAGCGCGGTGCGTGCTCGCACAGAGGCCGCCTGCCGGTCGGTGTCGGCGGTCTCCGTCGTCTGCACCGTGCTGGTGATCAGCACGGCAAACGTCACGGTGGCCAGCACCGGAGCGACGGTGGCAGAGGTGCGGCGCACCGCTGCTCGCATGTTCTCGCGTACGAGCAGTGACGTCGCCCCTGGACGGCGGGCCAGCGGACGGGTGAGCGCTCCGACGACGGGTCGCACCAGCCCCGGTGTCAGCAGGGTGAGCCCGGCCGTCAGTCCTATTGCCGTGCCCAATCCGAGCAACACCATGGTGTCGCTGTCTGCGAATGCCGTTCCCACCGCGCACGCCAGCCCGAGCGCGGTCGCCGTCAGCCCGGCCGCCCAGCGCCTCCGGGGCATGGGCCGCTCGTCGACCGCCGCTTCCCGCATCGCCTCCATCGGTGCCACCCGCGCCGCACGCCGAGCTGCCGACCACGCCCCGACCAGGGCGACAGCATTCCCCAGGAAAAGCGCGGCACACGGCACCCACCAGCGGAAGCGCACCGAGAAGCCCTCCGGCTGCAAACCCGCGTCCACCAGCACACCGGCGACCGAGGGGGCGACCGCCGACCCCACCACCGCCCCCACGGCGGCACCGAGCACCCCCACAGTCATCGCCTCCGCACAGACCGTGCGGCGCACCTGTTCGGGGGTGGCCCCGATGATCCGTAGCAGCCCGAACTCCCGGCGTCGCTGCGCGACGGTGAAGGCGAACGTCGAAGAGACGATGAAGACGGTCACGAAGGCCGAGAGCGCGGCCATGGCGGTGAGCACCTGCGAACCGATCCACCGGGTCATCTCGTCCTGTTGGGGCGCCAGGGCGTCGCGGTCTCCTCCGGTGAGGACCTCGCCTCCCCCGGCCGTGTCCGCCACGGTGCGCTCGGCAGCGGACACCACGTGGGCGACGGATGTGCCGGGCTCAAGGGTGAGTCCGATTACGCGGACCCCGCCGGCGAGAGCTGCTGCACGCGTGTCGGTGACGTAATAGCCGGGCCCGTCCAGCGTGCCGGAGACGGTGAACCGGTGGGGACCGTCGGCGGTGAGCACAGTGATCCGGTCTCCGGGCTGGTGCCCGTATGAGCGGTCGAGGGCGATGTGGTCGTGTTTCGTCGGCGCCCGCCCATCGTGGAGACCGTAAGAGGCGAGGGCGGCCGAGGACCAGCCGTGCCCCTGTCGTTCGCTCTTGTCCTGCTCAGTATCGGGTAGTTGGGCGTAGAAGGAGCGGTCGGCGACGGCCGCGCGGACCCCCGGAAGCCGGTCCAGCTTCCGTCTCAGCTCTGTGGCGTGTCCCGGCTCCCATGGCGGCGGCTCAGCGAACTTGCCTCCCACCTGGTCCCCTGCTGACGCCCGCACCAACACAGGTGCGCCGGCCAGTCGTTCAGGCACTCCGGAGCC
The DNA here is from genome assembly GCF_050936705.1 of Streptomyces sp. CA-250714. Classification (NCBI taxonomy): domain Bacteria; kingdom Bacillati; phylum Actinomycetota; class Actinomycetes; order Kitasatosporales; family Streptomycetaceae; genus Streptomyces; species Streptomyces sp. CA-250714. The sequence continues at coordinate 1,778,846 of NZ_JBNJMI010000002.1, forward strand.
ACCGGACAGCAATATCAGTGCGCTCATTGTCACGACGGCGACGCCGAGCGCCACGGCCACGAACGATCCGAGGAACGCCGGCCAGCGCTCGCGCACGGTGGAAAGACTGATCACGGCTGAACCGCCCCTCGGCCGTCGTCGGCGGGCCGGGGATCGGGGTCCTCGGCAGCGTTTCCGACTGTTGCCGACTCCTCCAGCGCGGCCATACGTGCCGCAATCGCCTCCGCCCCTTCACTGCCGCGCAGTTCGTCGACGGGTCTGCCATCGGCGAGCAGCACTACTCGGTCCGCATAGGCGGCGGCTGCGGGGTCGTGGGTGACCATGATGATTGTCTGGCCGTTCGCATCGACCAGTTCGCGCAGCAGCCGAAGGACACCCCGTGAGGTATGTGTGTCGAGCGCGCCTGTCGGTTCGTCGGCCAGGAGCACTGCTGGGCGCGTGATGACGGCCCGGGCCAGGGCCACCCGCTGCTGCTGGCCGCCGGACAGCTCGCTGGGCCGGTGCCCGGCACGCTCGCCGAGTCCGAACCGTTCGAGGGCAGCGGCCACTTCTCCCGGGTCGGCACGGCGCCCGGCCAGCCGCAGCGGCAGCTCGACGTTCTGGGCAGCGGTCAACGCGGAGACGAGGTTGAATGCTTGGAAGACGAAGCCGATGCGGTCACGACGCAGCTCGGTCAGCGCGTTCTCGTCCAGTCCGCCCAGCTCGTCACCGGCGACCAGCACACTTCCCTCAGTCGGCCGCTCTATACCGGCCGCACAGTGCAGCAACGTGGACTTGCCCGAGCCGGATGGGCCCATCACCGCGGTCATGGTGCCGCTGGCGAACCCGAGGGTGACGTCGCGAAGTGCGGTGAAGGCTCGGTCGCCTTCTCCGTACCGCTTCCCCACTCCCCGAAGTTCTACGGGCGCCGGCGCCTCGGTACGTGCGGCGGGATCCCCGGCCGTCGGGCCGGTGGCCCGTGACGTGATCTGTTCCTTGGTCATGGCTCCAAGGGAACGCCGCGGGATGCCCCGAACACACCAGTGCCTGGGCGAGTATCAGGACTACACCTGGCACTACTGCCCCGGCCCATGCCGCCGGGCTACGGTCGTTCGGTGATCTCACGAACCGTCCTGGAAGCTCTCGGCCGTGCGCCACTGCGGTTTCCACTCACCGCTTGGCCATGGCGCTCGCTGGCCTACCTACTGACCGGTGGCGGGCTGGCGGCCGCGGTGTATCTGACCGTCGCGGCCGTGCTGGCCGCGCCGTTCGGCAGAGCGACCGGAGTGCTGTGCTCGGTGCTGGCCATAGCGTTCGGCGCCGCGTTGTCCGGCCCGCTGGAGCGGTGGCGACTCGGCTTGGTGGAGCTCGATGTTCCGCTGCTGCCCAAGGGCCGGAGAGCCTATGGCTACGGCGCGGTCTCGGTGCTGGCGGTGGCATGGGCCGACCTGGCGGTGGCGCTGGTCTCGCTCGGCATCCCCGGAATGCTGCTGCTCTCGCCGCTCCAGCCGACGGCGACGAGTTGGGAGAGGGTCACGGGCCCGATAGCCGGCGCGATGCTGCTGGTCGTCGCGACCTATCCAATAGGCGCGTGGGCGGGGGTCCGAGGTGCGGTCACACGCTCGGTCCTGGCGCCCAGGGACGGCGAGCTGCGTGAGGTTGTCCGCTCCCGGGCCCGGCTGGTGGACGCGTTCGAGACCGAGCGTCGCCGTATCGAGCGCGATCTGCATGACGGGGCGCAGCAGCGACTGGTGGCGCTCAACGTGCGGTTGGGTCTGGCCACGTTGGACCTGCCTGCGGGGAGCGTCGCGGCCAAAGAAGTCGGTGAGGCGCACGCGCTGGCCAAGGAGGCTCTGGCCGAGTTGCGGGAGCTGATCCGCAACGTGCACCCGCAGGTCCTCAGCGAGCGGGGCCTGCACGCGGCGGTGCGGGACATAGCGGGCCGCTCGCCGATACCTGTGGACCTGGATATCGAGTTGCCGGGTCGGCTGCCGGCCGCTGCGGAGACCACAGCGTTCTTCGTGACGTCCGAGGCGCTGACCAATGCGGCGAAGCACAGCAGGGCAGCGCGCTGCGCGGTGAGGACACGCGTCCAGGAGGGAGTGCTGCACTTGGAGGTGACGGACGACGGGGTAGGCGGTGCCGACACAGAGGCCGGCTCGGGCCTGACCGGTCTGGCCGACCGGGTGGCCGCTGCCGACGGCAGAATGTTCCTGTCCAGCCCACGAGGCGGACCGACCCGGGTGAGAGCGGAGATCCCATGCAGGCCGAGCGCCCTCTCCGAATCGTGATAGCTGAGGACGGCGTGCTGCTGCGCGAAGGGATGGTCCAGTTGCTCCAGCGCTTCGGCCACGAGGTGTCGGCGGCGGTGGGTGACGGTGATGCACTGCTCGCGGCGGTGCGGGAGCACCGGCCGGAGCTGGTCGTGGCGGATGTGCGGATGCCGCCGGACTTCTCCGACGAGGGTCTGCGTGCGGCGCGCGCCCTCCAGGCGGAGCAGCCGGAACTGGCCGTGTTGGTGCTGAGCCAGTATGTGGAGCAGACGTTCGCCGAGGAGTTGCTGGAGAACGGCGAAGGCGGGGCCGGTACGGGGTATCTGCTCAAGGAACGGGTGGGAGATGTAGGGGAGTTCATGGATGCGGTCGGCCGCGTCGCCGACGGAATCACGGTGGTGGATCCGGAGGTGGTGCGCCAGCTCCTCGCCCGTCGCCGCGGTCCGCTGGAGCGGCTCACTCCCCGGGAGCGCGAAGTGCTGGCGCTGATGGCGGAAGGGCACTCCAACGCGGCCATCGCGCGTCGCCTGGTGGTGACGGAAGCGGCCGTCGCAAAGCACATCGCGGGGATCCTGCACAAGCTTGAACTTCCCGCGGACGATCCGGACGTCAACCGCCGTGTGGTCGCCGTGCTGACGTATCTGCGAGGGGAGGGCACATAGGAGAAGAGCGTTAGGAGAGGGAGTCAGGGCTTGCGGGCCACGGCGCCGAACTGGGCGACGGTCTTCTCCTCTTCCGCCACATGGCCCGGACGCCAGCGAGCGCACGAGACGATGCCGGGCACCAGCAGCTCCAGTCCCTGGAAGAAGCGGGCGACTTCGGCGCCGGTGCGGGCGGTGATGGGGGGTGTGGCGTTCTCGTTCCAGAAGCGCATGGCCTCGATGTTGCCGTCGCCGCCCAGTTCGAGGGTCGGGTGGGTGAGCGCCAGGTAGCTGCCGGAGGGGACGGCCGCCATCAGGGTGTCCACGATGGCTGTCGCCTCGTCGGTGTCGGCGATGAAGTTGAGGATGCCCAGCAGTATGACGGCGACCGGCTCGGTGAAGTCGAGGGTGTCCGAAGCGGCATCGAGGATGGCTCGCGGCTGGTGGGCGTCCGCGTCGATGTAGTCGGTCTCGCCCTCCAGGGAGCCGGCGAGGCGGGCGCGGGCGTGGGCGAGGACGGTGGGGTCGTTGTCGACGTAGACGATCCGGGAGGCGGGAGCCACGCTCTGGGCCACCTGGTGGGTGTTCTCGACGGTGGGCAGCCCGGTGCCGATGTCGAGGAACTGCCGGATGCCCGCCTCCCCCGCGAGGAACCGTACGGCGTGGCCGAGGAACGCGCGGTCCGCGCGGGCCACCTCGCGGATGCTGGGGAACATGCTGCTGACGTGGTCGCCGACCTGCTGGTCAACGGCGTAGTAGTCCTTGCCGCCGAGCCAGTAGTTCCACACCCGGGCGTTGTGCGCGATGCGGGCGACCGGGGGCATGTCCCCTGGGGGATCGCTGCGCTCGCTCACCTCGGTGCCCTCTCCACTCGACGCCTGCCCCCAGGAGCTGTGCGCCGAGTCCAGGCCGCACCGTGGGTGGGTCGGCAGCGCAGCGCCGCGCGCAGCTCCGCTCGGCCGAGACGCGGGGTTGGTGATTCATCCAGGGAGGGCTGGCAGATGCCATAAAGAGAGGGGATAAACATTGCAGATGCGAGGCCGGACCTCATACGTTGACGCACATGCAGTCGTACACCATCGGGCAGGCCGCGCGGCTGCTCGGCGTCAGTCCGGACACGGCCAGACGCTGGGCCGACGCGGGACGGGTCGCCACGCACCGTGACGAGAGTGGGCGCCGACTGATCGAGGGGCGCCATCTGGCGGCCTTCTCGGTGGAGCTCGCCCAGCACACCGGCGAGGACGAGGAGAACCCCTATACCTCGGCCCGTAACGCGTTCCCCGGCATCGTCACCGCCGTCAAGCTCGGGGATGTGGCGGCGCAGGTCGAGATCCAGGCGGGTCCGCACCGGCTGGTCTCCCTGCTGACCCGGGAGGCGGTCGAGGAGCTGGGGCTGGAGGTCGGGATGCAGGCCACTGCCCGGGTGAAGTCGACCAACGTCCATATCGACCGCCCCTGAGCTGTCGACCGTGCCTGAGCTGTCGACCGCCCCCGGTACCGAGTCACAGCTCCCTCGCCCCACCCGCTCACTGCCTCACCAGGAGTTCCGCCGATGGCCACGAATCCTCTGACGCCTCTGACGCCTCGCCGGGTGCTGGCTGCGCTCGGCACCGTTGCCGTTCTCGTCCCCCTGGCGGCGTGCGGAAGCGACAGCGGCGACGGAGACGAGGGCGGTAAGGGCGGGAAGACCGAGCTGACGGTGCTCGGTGCCGCGTCGCTCACCGATGTGTTCCAGGCGGCGGGCAAGGCGTACGAGAAGGAGCACCCCGGCACGAAGGTGAAGTTCTCCTTCGCCGGGTCGCAGGAGCTGGCGGCGCAGGTCAAGCAGGGTGTTCCCGCGGATGTGCTGGCCACGGCGGACACCAGGACCATGGACGGGCTCAAGGGCGAGACGGGCAGGCCGGCCGTCTTCGCGAAGAACCGGCTGGTGATCGCCACGGGCGAAGGCAACCCGAAGCACGTCAAGGGCCTCAAGGACCTGGCGGACAGCAAACTCAAGGTGGTGCTGGCCGCGCCGGAGGTACCCGTCGGCCGATACGGCAAGCAGGTGCTGGACGCGCAGAAGCTGAAGGTCGATCCCGTCTCGCAGGAGCCGAACGTACGAGCCGTGCTCAGCAAGGTGGAGCTGGGCGAGGCGGATGCGGGCCTCGTCTACAGGACCGACGCGGCCACGGCGCCCAAGAAGGTCGACGCCGTCGACATTCCCGACAGTCAGAACGCCATCGCCTCCTACCCGGCCGCCCCGCTGAAGCAGTCCGAACACCCGAAGGAGGCCGCGTCGTTCGTGAAGTGGCTGAGCACGCCCGAGGCGCAGAAGTTGCTGCGTAAGGCCGGCTTCCAGCGCCCATGACCCCGCCCATGACGCAGCTTCCAGCGCCCGCGACCCCGCCGGCGAAGCTCCGCGCCCGCTCCGGGAGGCCCCGGACCCGGCCGCGTACGCCGTTCGCGCTGGCGGTCCCCGCGCTGCTCGCGATCGCGTTTCTGCTGGTGCCGCTGCTCGGCATCCTGACGCGTACGCAGTGGGGGGACCTGGGCTCGCATCTGGGCAGTGAGGGCGTCACCGAGGCGGTGCAGCTCTCGCTGCTGGTGTCGTTCGGCGCGCTCGCGCTCTCCCTGGTTCTGGGCGTGCCGTTGGCCTGGCTGCTGGCGCGGGTCGACTTTCCCGGCAAGGCGGTGGTGCGCTCGCTGGTGCTGTTGCCGATGGTGCTGCCGCCGACCGTGGGGGGCGTGGCGCTGCTGTTGGGCTTCGGGCGTCGGGGGCTGCTGGGGCCGTGGCTGGAGGACACGTTCGGCATCGTTCTGCCGTTCCACACCTCGGGTGCGGTGGTCGCGGCGACGTTCGTGGCGATGCCGTTCCTGGTGATCAGCCTGGAGGGCACGCTGGCCGGGCTGCGGCCCGCCTACGAGGAGACGGCGGCCTCGCTGGGCGCCGGGCCGCTGCGGGTGTTCGGCACGGTGACGCTGCCGCTGGTCGCCCCGGGGCTGGCGGCGGGCGCGGCGCTCACCTGGGCACGGGCGCTGGGCGAGTTCGGGGCGACGATCACGTTCGCGGGGAACCTGCCGGGGACGACGCAGACGCTGCCGCTCCAGGTGTATCTCCTGCTCCAGGACCAGCCGGAGGCGGCGACATCCGTGTCGCTGCTGCTGCTCGTCATCGCCATGGCGGTGCTCATCGGACTGCGCGGCCGGTGGGCGGGAACGGGCCCGCGCCCCGAAGGCGCACGGGGAACTGCGCGCTCAGCCATGGGGGTACCTCCCTGCTCGAAGAGCCTGGGGGAAGACCCGCAGCCCGCGACGAACAGCCAAGGGCAGCCCCTCCTCGACCCCCTTCCCCGGACAGAGAAGTGGCCGCTGCACGCTCGCGTCACCGGTTTCACCGAGCTCACGCTGGAGGCCGCGCCCGGCACCACGGTGGCTGTCGTCGGCCCCAACGGTGCGGGGAAGACGACGCTGCTGCGCGCGCTGCTCGGCCTCACGCCGCGTGCTCGCGCCGAACTGTCGCTCGGTGACACCGAGGTCGGCGGACTGCCGCCGCACCGGCGCGGGGTCGCATGGGTCCCCCAGGACGATGCGCTGTTCCCGCATCTGAGCGCGCTGTCGAACACCGCGTACGGGCTGCGCGCGCAGGGCGTACGGCGTACCGAGGCGCGCCGTCAGGCTCAGGAATGGCTGACGCGGCTGGGCGTCGGGCACCTGGCGCACCGCAGACCGGGGCAGCTGTCCGGCGGTCAGGCGGGGCGGGTGGCGCTGGCCCGTGCGCTGGCGGCGCGGCCCCGACTGCTGTTGCTGGACGAACCGCTGGCCGCGCTCGACCAGACGACGCGCGCCCAGGTACGGCACACGCTGCGCGGCCACCTGGCCGGGTTCGGCGGCGTCTGTCTACTGGTCACGCACGACCCGGTGGAGGCGGTCTCGCTGGCCGACCGGGTCCTGGTGCTGGAGGACGGCCGGGCCGTCCAGGACGCTCCGCCCGCCGAGGTCACCCGCCATCCGCGTTCGCCATGGGTCGCGCGGATGCTGGGCCGTAACGCACTGGCGGGAACGGCAGCGGGGGACGGCACGCTGACCCTCGACGGCGGGGGCAGCATGGTGGTCGCCGACACGGTGGCGGAGGGGGCCACCGTGCTGGCGGTCATCGCTCCGGAGGCGATCGCCCTGCACCGCGAGCGCCCGCACGGGAGCCCGCGCAATGTATGGCCGGGGACGGTACGGGAGATCACGGCGGTCGGCAGCCGGCTGCGGGTGCTCGTCACGTCGACACCCGGCCCCGCGAGCCCGAACGACGCGGACAGCGCGCCCGGTCCGCACAGCCCGTACAGCCCGCACGGACCGGATCTGGTCGCCGAGATCACCACGGAGGCCGCTGCCGAGCTCGGGCTGGCGGACGGCGCCGAAGTGTTCACCAGCGTCAAGGCGACGGAGATAACCCTCGTCGAGAGATGACTCCTCCCGGCGGCCCCTGCCGGAGCCGCCCGACCTCTGTTCGGGATAATGACCAGGCACGCCGTTGACATCGTTCCGTAAAGCGAACGTACAGTGCGAGGAACGCGACGAAAGGGAGGGGCCGTGAGCGGTCCTGAGGGGTCGATCCGGGGAATGCTGGCGCTCAATCTGAAGCGGGCGCGGACCCAGCGGGGACTGTCGATCTCCGAGCTGTCCCGACGGTCGAAGATCGGCAAGGCGACGCTGTCCCAACTGGAGTCCGGCACCGGAAACCCCACCATCGAGACGGTCTTCAGCCTGTCGCGGGTCCTGGAGGTGCCGATCTCCGACCTGTTGGACACCCGGCAGCCCGCGGGGCTGCGCGTGGTGCGGGCCAAGGACGTCGAGGTGCTCAGCGGCGAGGCCATCGACCTGCGCCCGCTGCAGCGGATCGAGTCCGGGCAGGCCGTCTTCGAGGTGTACGACCAGCAGGTCAGGGCCGGTGAGCGGCGGGACTCGCTGGGTCACGTGGGCATCGAGCACACCATCGTGCAGGCCGGGCGGCTGGCGGTGACGGTGGACGGGCACGAGGTGGAGCTGTCGGCCGGGGACTACGTCGGTTTCGACGCCACACTGCCGCACAGTTACGCCGCCGTGGAGGGGACGGTGCGCTCGGTACTGCTGCTCCAGTACCGAGCGGACCAACAACTGTCCCCGGACACCCCGGGCTCCCTCCCGGGCGAGGTCGCGCCGTGCGGTGAGTAGGGGTCCCGCACGGGGATAGGGCGGCCCGCGAGGGCGCCGCCCTTCGTTTGGTTCGACGAACGGGAAGGTTCGGTGAACGGAACGCGAGTCGTCGTGCTGCGCTTGCCCAAGCACAGCAGGGGGACGCGCCCCGTCAGGGGTGCGGGGCTGTGTTCATGTGCGGCTCCGCCGCGATGGGGGTCCCCCCTGTTCGAGCGAAGCCGAGAACTTGGGGGAGCGACCAGCCACAACACACCCGCAGCCCGCAACCGTCAGACAGGGGCACCCCCTCCCCGGAAGCGGCGTCAACCCGCGGCAGCTCGGCGCGCCCTCCGGTCCAACGCAAGGGTCCCCGCGGCATTGTCGTGCCAACACCGCTGATACGGCTTGTCCCACAGGCAGGAGGCGACGTTGAGCAGGCCCACGATGGGGATCACCGCCAGGAACAGGTACAGGAACTCCCGCCCCAGCGCCTGGAAGAACCCCGCATGCCGGCCGGTCCGCATCCGTGCGACCTGCACCCCCATCAGCCGCTTGCCCACCGTGTAGCCGAACCGGGAGAGGGCGAAGGGGTACAGCAGCGTCCACAGGAGCGCACTGCTGCCGAGAGAGGCGAGCGCACGTGCGGTGCCCTCCTCGGTGTACGTCGTCACGACGCCGTACACCGGGACGCTGACGACCGCCCAGAGCATCAGGTCCACCAGTCGAGCCGCGAACCGGGCGGATCGGCTCGCGAGCACGAGAGTTTCCTGGTCACTGTCGGACGGCACGTGATCCCCCATGGTGTGGTCGTATCCCGAAGCTTGGAACGCGGTCACACTATGGGGCGCTGTCATCGCCCCGTCGGCCACCCCCGCGATCAGCGCAGTTCCGCGCGCACCTTCGGGGCGCGTCGCTCAATCTCCTGCGGCTCCGCTTGCAGCGGAATTCGGTCGCCGTCGAGGGTGTCGGCGGGCAGGCTGCGTGCCATGGAGAACTCCGAGTTCATCGACGTGCTGCGCCGTGAGGGGCGCCTGTTCGCGGATGCCGTCGAGCAGGCCGATCCCACGGCACCCGTCCCCTCCTGTCCCGACTGGTCGGTACGCGACCTGGCCACCCACCTCGGCACGGTGCACCGCTGGGCGACCGGCTTCGTACGGGACGGCCGTACCGAGCGGGTGTGGCCCTCCGAGCCGCCCGGCGCTGAGGAGTTGCCCGACAAGGAGCTGGCGCCGTGGCTGCGGGAGGGGCACGGGCTGCTGGTCGAGGCGCTGGAGGCGGCGCCGGACGACCTGTCCTGCTGGACGTTCATACCCGCACCCTCCCCGCTCGCGTTCTGGGCGCGGCGGCAGGCGCACGAGACGGCGGTGCACCGGGTGGACGCCGAATTGGCGCTCGGCGTCCCGCTGTCCCCGCTGCCTGCCGCGTTCGCCGCCGACGGTACCGACGAGCTGCTGTGCGGCTTCTATCCGCGCCGCGGCACCCCGGAGGGCTTCGCCGCCGAGCCCCGCACTGTGTACGTACGGGCGACGGACGTGCCCGGCGCGGCCTGGACCGTGTTCCTGGGCGACCCGGCGCGCGCCGACCGCGTCACCGGGCCGCCCGCCGCGCCGGACTGTGTGTACGAGGGCACGGCCGGGGACCTGTACCTCGCGCTGTGGAACCGGCTGCCGCTGGAGGACCTGACCCTCAGCGGTGACGTGTCCGTGGCGCACCGCTGGCGGGAGTTGTTCCAGCCGTAGCCGCGGCGACCGTACGCGTGCGGGCGGCGCGGCGGGCGGCAACGGCCCGCGCCGCCCCGCCCGTCGCCAGCGCGAGCGCCACCAGCAGCGCGCTCACCCACAGCGGCGCGCGGTAGCCGAACCCGGCGCCGAGGGCGACGCCACCGGCCCACGGGCCCAGCGCCGCACCGACGTTGAGGGCCGCCGTCGCGAAACCGCCCGCCAGCGTCGGCGCCTCGGTCGCCGCGTACAGGGCCTGCGAGATCAGCGTCGAGCCGACGGCGAACGAGAGGGTGCCCTGGACGAGTACTAGGACGACGGCCGCGGCCGGGCTGCCCGCCGTCAGTGCGAACAGCACCCACCCGGCGAGCAGCGCGCTCCCGCCCACGGTCAGCAGCCGCAGCGGCCGGGTGTCGGCCACCCGGCCCGCGGCGGTGACGCCGAGGAACGAGCCGAGCCCGAAGAGCGCCAGCAGCACCGGCACCCAGGTGTCACCGAACCCCGCGACATCGGTGATCAGCGGGGCGAGGTACGTGAACGTACAGAACGTGGCACCGTTGATCAGCGCGCCCAGCAACAGCGTCACCGACAGCCGCGGCCCGCGCAGCGCCCGCAACTCACGGCGGACACTGACGGGTTGGGCGTGCGCCGGGTCCGCGAACGCCGCGTCCGAACGCGCCGCGTCCGCCGCCGGCGCGGCTGCCCGTGGCGGCCCGTCGTCCGCCCCCGGCCGCGACCGTACGAGGGCGAACACCGTCGGCGCCGACACCAGCGCCACGGCCCAGAACGCCGAGCGCCAGCCCCAGGTCTGCCCCAGCAGCGCCCCCGCGGGCACCCCGGCGACACAGGCGAGGGTGACGCCGCTCAACAGCACGGACGTGGCCCGCCCTTTGGCGTCCGGCGGCACCATCCCGGCGGCGGCGGTCAGCGCGACGGCGAGGAACCCGGCGTTGGCCAGCGCCCCCAGCACCCGGGTGGCGACCAGCACCGCGAAGCTCGTCGTCACCGCGCCCACCACATGCACGAGCAGAAACGCGCACAGAAAGCCGAGCAGCGCCCGCCGTCTGTCCCAGCGACGGCTCAGCACCGCCATCAGCGGCGCGCCCACGACCATCCCGACGGCGAACGCCGAGGTCAGCAACCCGGCTGCGGAGACGGACACTTCCAGGTCGGCGGCGAGGTCCGGGACGAGCCCGGACAGCATGAACTCCGACGTTCCCTGCGCGAACACCGCCAGCGCGAGAACGTACAACACAAATGGCATGAAAAACTCCGCAATCCCTTTCGGAAAAGGACAGCGGCAGGCGCGAGCAGCACCCGGCGGCAGGGCATGCCTGAAGAAGCCTCGGAGAAAGGCGTGACTCAGGAAGGGAATCCGTCCAGCCGGGCACGCGGCAGCACTACCGCGAAACAGCCCGTGGCACGGCGATCCGATGGCGCTCGGCGCACACAGCGACAGCCACCGGACGACCGGTGGCTAGAGTCTGGAAGCCTCTGGGCTGGACATGCCCGCACCTTAACGGCGCCCCACCGCCAGGGTCCAAGCATTTTTGGACGAGAACGAGAACGAGGACAGGACGAGAACCATGCCGGACACCCGCCCCCTGTTCGACTTCATCGCCTACACCGCCCGGCTGCGGGAGGTCGAACGGCACAACCGGGCCACCGCCACCCGGCCCGAATCGGTGGCCGAGCACTCCTGGCATCTGGCGATGGTGTGCTGGGTGCTGCACGCCGAGTTCGAGCGGGAGAGCGGGCTGCGGCTCGATCTGGGCCGGATGCTGAAACTGTGCCTGATGCACGACGTGGTGGAGATCGACGCGGGTGACCCGTCGGCCTGGCACACGGCCGACGAGGACGCCGTCGCGGACAAGGCGCGCACGGAGGAGGCGGTGGCGCGCGAACGGTTCGGCGCGCTGCCCGCACCGCTGGGCCCTGAACTGCTCGCTCTCTGGCGGGAGTACGAGGAGGGCGCCACCCCGGAGGCCCGGCTGGTGCGCGGCGTCGACCGCCTCAACCCGGCACTGATGCGGCTGCTCACCGGTCAGGGCTGGTCAGACGTGGGCGCCGACGCCGCGGCCCTGGACAGCCTCCAACTCCCCCGGGTGAGCGTCAGCCCGGCCTTGACGGCGCTGTACGAGGAGGTACGGGAAGCCGCGGTTGCCTGCGGCCTGCTCCGCCGCTGACACCTGTTCTGGAGACCGCCTCTGCCTGACCGTTGCAGGCTGCGGCTGCGTTGTGGCTTGTCGCGCAGTTCCCCGCGCCCCTTCGGGGCGCGTGTCCCTGCGGACACGCCCTGGGCCCGCGGATCGCTCAGCCCAGCACCCGGGCGGTGAAGGCCGCCAGTCGGGCCCGCGCCTGTTCGCGGTCGGCCTGTTCGTGGCGTACGAGGTGTTCGACGAGGTCGGCGCGGGTGGCGGCGAGCAGCGCGTGCGCGGTGAACCCGCCGTCGGTGAAGCCGGGGAGCTGCTCCAGCAGGTCCTGGAGTGTGCGGTGCCAGCGCGCGTAGTGCGCGGCCTGGTAGGGGCTGTCGCTGCCGGTGCCCTCCAGGGCCAGGGCGAGGTGGCGGTTGTCGAACTTGAAGCAGAGGACGGCGTCCAGCAGGGCCGACACCCGTTCGTGGGGCGGGGCAGCCGGGCCCAGCGGCGGCTCCCCCTCCTCCACGGCGTTTCTGATCGGTTCGAGCCGTGCTTCGTACAGTGCGCGGATCAGGCCGGTGCGGTCGCCGAAGGCGCGGAACAGCGTCGCTTTGCCCACGCCGGCCGCTGCCGCGACGTCCGCCATGGTGATGGCCTCGGGGCTCTCGCAGCGGGCGAACAGCTCGTCGGCTGCCGCGAGGACGGCAGCCCGGTTGCGGGCTGCGTCCTTGCGTGGTTTGCGCTCGGGCATGAGGTCTCTCCGTGCCACTCCGGTTGCAAAACGGACCCGGGGTCCGTATCGTCCAACATGAAACGGACCCGAGGTCCACATCGTACGGGACAGGAGCACCATGCCCACTCACCCGGCACCGGCGGACCTCTTCCGCCATGGCCTGCAACTGCTGCTGGAGAAGAACATCCCCGCCTGGGTCGAGCTGTGGGACGACGACGGGGTGTTCGAGTTCCCGTTCGCGCCCGAAGGCCGGCCCCGGCGGCTGGCGGGCAAGGCCGCGGTCGCCGACTACATGCGCGGCTACCCCGACCACATCGACCTGCACGACTTCCCCCACCTGGAGATCCACCAGACCACCGACCCACGCACCATCGTGGTCGAGATGCGCGCAGTGGGCCGTCTCGTGCGGACCGGCAGCCCCTTCGAGATGACCTACATCGCTGTCGTGACCGTCGAGAAGGGCCTCATCACCCACTACCGCGACTACTGGAACCCGCTCACCCTCCTCCAGGACCCCGCGAGCGACTTCACCCGGAGCAGCCGATGACCACCACCGGCACCACTCTCGTCATCGGGGCCACCGGCACCACCGGCAGCCGCGTCGCCGCCCGGCTCGCCGCCGGAGGACACCGCGTCAAGGCCGCCTCCCGGCGCGCCACAGCGGTGCCCGGCACCCGCCCCGTCCGCTTCGACTGGGACGATCCCGCATGCCACGGCGAGGCCCTGCACGGCGCGGACCGGGTCTATCTGATCCCGCCGCTCGGCGACCCGGAACCGACCGGCATCATGCTGCCCTTCCTCGAACAGGCCCGCGCGGCAGGGGTACGGCGCGCGGTGCTGCTCAGCTCCTCGGCGATCCCCGCGGGCGGCCCGGCCACCGGGCGGGTGCACCAGGCCCTGCCCGGCCTGTTCGAGGAGTGGGCGGTGCTGCGGCCCTCGTGGTTCATGCAGAACTTCACCGGCGACCACCCGCACGCACAGACCCTCCGGGCGGACGGGACCGTCCTGACCGCGACCGGCGAGGGCCGTGTCGGCTTCGTGGACGCCGACGACATCGCGGCCGTCGCCGTACACGCGCTGACCGATGCCCAGGCCCCGAACACCGATCTGGTCATCACCGGCCCGCAGGCGCTGAGTTACGACGACGTCGCCGCCACCCTCACCCATGTCACGGGCCGCACCGTCACCCACCGGCGGCTGACCTACGAGCAGTTGCGCGACCGGCTGGCCGCCGTCCTGCCCGTGGAGTTCGCCGCGCTGCTGGCCGGGCTGGACCAGGCCATCGCCGAGGGCGCAGAGGACCGCACCACCGACACCGTCGAGCGCCTCACGGGGCGCCCGCCCCGCAGCTTCCGCACGTTCGCCGTACGGGAACTGTCGCGGAGCGCTCGCGTTCCGGGGTGACGCTCAGCGTTCCGGGGTGACCCTCAGCTCCGGGTCCTCAGCTCCATACTGTCCGGTCGGTCTGCTGGGGCGGATGCGGTGGCCAGGGGCCCAGTTCGGGGAGGCCGTCCGGGGAGCGGGGCGGACAGTCCGGCACCCGCCCGGCCAGCCATGCCGCCAAGTCCCGTACGGCGCCGCGCACTTCGCGGTCCGGTGCGGTCTCGCCCCCGCCGGCGTGCCAGCGCCGGTCCAGATCCGTGGCGACCAGGCTGGTGCCGGGCGGCAGCCTGCCCAGCAGAAAGTCCAGGGCATGGCCCGCCAACTCCGGGGGCCAGGCTGCCGGGCCGACACCGAGGTCCAGATCGACCAGATGGATCCACACCTCGCGCCAGCGGGCGAACACCGTCGCGGCGATATCGGCGTCCCGGAACGAGACGGGACGCCGCCAGTCCTCGGCCTTGGCACGGGACCAGACCGACATCAGCGCCTGGGTGTGTCCGGCCAGCGCCGCCCGGTGCTCCGCTGCCGTACGCCCGGCCGTGGCCTCGATGATCGCGTCGCGCTCGGCCTGTCCCCCGTCGTAGGCGGGCACCCGCTCCCCGCGCAGCGCGTGCTCGGCGAGGCGGGCGAACATCCGGGCGTTGTCGGTCAGATGCGCCAGCACGTGCCCACGCGACCAGCCGGGCAGCGCGGACGGCGCCCGCACCTGCTCGTCGTCCACATCGGCGAGCAGCTCTCGGAGCACTCGCTGGGCCTCGGCCACTTCCGCAACAGGAGGTATCACAGGCACCGACACTAGACCCTCGCCCCGGCCCCCGGCCCGGCCACCGCCGCTGTCGCCGTCTCCGCCTTGTCCAGCAGCTCCAGCAGATGTGCCGTCAGCGTCGGGCCCGCGTCCAGGAGTGGGCCCCGCACCGGGCCCGCGGGCAGGCCGCGCGCGTTGAGCAGGGCCTTCACGGCGACGGTGCCCGGCTGGCCGGTCATCACCGCCTCGGTCAGCGGGGCGAGCGCGAGATGGCGACGCGCCGCCGGCTCGTGCTCCCCCGCGTCATAGGCGTCGAGCACCCCGCGCACCAGCGGCGCCGCGACATTGGCGACGGTGCTGATGCACCCCGCGCCGCCGATCGCCCGCAGCGGCAGCGCGAACTCGTCGCAGCCCGCGTAGTACGCCAGCCCGGTGTCCGCCATCACCCGGGAGGACTTGATCAGGTCGTACGCGCAGTCCTTCACGCCCCTGATCCGCGGATGCCCGGCCAGCCGCAGCAGCGTGCCGGTGGTCAGCGCCGTTCCGGTGCGGCCCGGGATGTCGTAGAGCAGCACCGGCAGCCGGGTGGCATCGGCCACCGTACGCAGATGGTGCGCCACGGCCTCCTGGGTGGGACGCGAGTAGTACGGCGTCACCACCAGCAGGCCGTGCGCGCCCGCCGCCTCGGCGGCCCGGGCGAGCGCGACGGTGTGGCGGGTGTCGCTGGAGCCGACCCCCGCCACCACGCTCGCCCGGTCCCCCACCTCCGCCACCACGGCGCGCACCAACGCGGCCTTCTCGTCGTCGGAGGTCGTCGGCGACTCACCCGTCGTCCCGCTGAGCACGAGGGCGTCACACCCGCCCTCGTCCACCAGGTGCACGGCAAGGCGCCGAGCCCCCTCGACATCGAGCTCCCCCGCTGCGTCGAACGGGGTGACCATGGCTGCTGCGATACGGCCCAGGGGCCCTGCGGAGATCGGCATGGCCGGAGTGTGCGGCCGGGAGGGTCCGCGCACCATTTAATTGCCGTGAATCCTGCGTATAAGCAGCGCTTCACTGTGCGGCGGCGGTCAACGGGTGCCGCGTTCCCCGCCGTTGACGTTGAGCACCTGCGCCGTGATGTCGCGTGCCGCGGGCGAGGCCAGGAAGGCGACGGCTCCCGCGATGTCCCCCGGAACGCCCGGGCGGCCCAGCGCGGTGGAGGCGATGAGATGGTCGCGCCGCTCGGGCGTGAGGTGATCGCGGAAGAACTCGGTGTCGGCGATGTAGCCGGGCGAGACGACGTTCGCGGTGATGCCGCGCCGCCCCAGCTCCTGTGCCAGGCCCAGGTTCCAGGAGGCGACGCCCGCCTTGGCCGCCCCGTACGCTCCGGAGCCCTTGTCGGCCGCGATGGAGCCGATGCTGATGACAGCGCCGCCCTCCGCGAGCCGGTCCTCGACCGCCTTGGTCGTCAACGCCGCGCTGAGCAGATTGGCGTCCAGGTTGGCGCGGAAGCTCCGCGCGAACGCCGCCAACGGGCTGATTCCGGGGTCCTCCGAGGCGTCGAAGTCGGTGTTGCCGCCCGCGTTGTTGACCAGTACGTCCAGCCGCTCGGGCAGCTGGGGCAGCAGCCGCTCCACCGCTTCCGGGTCGGTGTGGTCGCAGACCACGGCCCGCGCGCCGATCTCCTCGGCAGCCGCCTCCAGTACCTCCTTCCGGCGGCCCGTGATGACGACCGCCTCCCCCTGTTCCGCGAAGTGCCGCGCCACAGCCAGCCCGATGCCTGTCGCACCGCCGGTGACCAGGATGCCGCGTGCCATAGAGTGTCCTCCACGTTCTGTGCAGACCTAAATTTAGACCTGAACATAACACGGGAAGAAGGGGCCATGGCAAGCGATCACTACCCGCTGGACAGCGCGGGCGACTACCCCGTGGCGGACATCGCCGCAGCGTGGAGGCGCGAGCGCCCCGGCACGCCGGTCTCCTCGATCGGCATCGTCACCCCGCTCTGGCGGCTGGCCAAGCTGTTCGGCGACGACCGCCGCCGCGTGCTCGCCCGCGCGGGCGTGGACACCGCAACCCTGGATCTGCTCAGCGTGCTCCGGCGCGCGGGTGAGCCGTACACCCTCACCACGCGGGAACTGGCCGACCGCTCCATGATCACCGCGGGCGCCATCTCCCAGCGGGTGGCCCGCGCCGAACGGGAGGGCCTGGTCACCCGCCGCCCCGGGGGCGGCCGCCGCCGCTCGGTCCTGGTCGAACTGACCCCGGCCGGACACGAATTGGTCGAGTCCACCGTCGACCAGGTCCTCACCCGGGAGGCCGAACTACTGACGGGCCTCGACCCCGACCAGCAGAACCAGCTCGCCGAGTTGCTGCGTGTTCTCCTCCAGGACGTGCAACGGCAGTTGAATGATCACCGATTGACACAAGTGGGAGAACCGGACTGAGTGGGAGAACCGGACTGAGGACTGTTCGGCACTCCTTTCACTGTAGTAACTTTAAGTGATCAAAACTGCGGGTGATTCGTACCGCCGGCGCCCACGGACAGAGAGCTGAGAGAACTTGCGCATGAATAAGCAGGCCAGCACAGCGATGTGGACCGCAGCAGCCCTCGCCGCGTCCCTCCTCCTGGGCGCGTGCGGGAGCGACGGCGGGTCGAAGGACAAGATCGACGGCGCCAAGGGAGAGGGCAAGGCGGAGTCCAAGTCCCCCTCCCCGTCGAAGAGTTCGGCTGGATCCGGGCGCCAGGCGCCCGAGGAGATCAAGCTGGCGAAGGACGCGAAGAACGTCTTCGAGGACGCGAAGACCGGTGACCCGAAGAAGGATGAGGTCCTGGCGGACAACCAGGCGCGGATCAATGTGGTGGACCGGATCATCACCACAGGAAAGAGCGTGAACGATCTGAAGCTGTACGCCGATGGTCAGGCATTCATCGATGCCACCAAATACATCGAGGAGTACACCGATGATCAGTACAGCTGGGCAGGCGTCACCCGTTACTACAACCAGCAGGTCAAAATCCTCGACGGCAGCACCGCGCAAGTCTCCTACTGCGTCGACGACTCGAAGGCGAACGACAAAAACCTGAAGACGGGAAAGCTCGACCCCTACGAGTCCGACGACAAGAGGGACACGCTGGAAACCAGCCGCATGCGGCAGAGCAAGAGCGGAATCTGGCAGGCCTATTCCAGCCAGACGAAACGGGGAGCAGAGGAATGCGAAAAGTAGCGAAGGCAGGTGTCGCTCTCTCTCTGGTCGTCGGAGTCTCCCTCTCCATGGGGTCACCGGCACAAGCAGAGAAGAGGCGAGGAGACCGGGCCAGCGGCTCCGCCAGCAACGGCAAAGCGGCGGCCGAGGTCTCCCACGTCCAGATAACCGGCGGCGGCGGTGGGGGAAAGAACACCGTCAAGCTGAACCCCAAGGACCCCAACTGGGAGCCTCCGGCGTGCTGGTATGAGCCGAAGACCACTCCCAAGGAGCTCAAGGAGCAGATCGAGAGCCTGAAGCCGAAGAAGCCGAAGAAGAAGGACAAGGACGAGGGATCGATTCTCGCGCCCAGCACCGACGCCACGGATCTCTCCAACGCCCTCCGCGGCCAGGCCAAGAACGTTCTCGACAACTACTACCAGACCGACAAATACAAGGACTACAACATCGACAAGCAGGGCGAGGGGATGTTCTGGGAGGGGGTGCGGAATCCCAACAAGGCGGATGACCCGAAGGCGGACGCATGCAGCGAGCACGCGATCTGGGTGCCCAAGGGGAAGCCCCCGAAGAGCATGCCGCTCGCCGTCAGCCCGAAGATCCTCGCGCAGTACGCGTACGAGGAACTGCCCATTCCGGGGACCGAGATCTCGCTGAACCCGGAGAACAAGCAGACGGTGAATCTCGACACCTGGGTGTGGCTGGACAAGGGCAAGTTCAAGCCGGTGGATGTGACGGCGTCGCTGGACCTCGCCGACGGCACCCACCTCTCGGCGACCACCACCGCCAAGCCCACTTCCCTCACGCTCGAACCCGGCACCGGCGATGCCAAGACCTACCCCGGGTCCGGAAAGTGCGTGGTGAAGAACGGCCAGCTGGGCGAGGAGTACTCGGCGGGGAAGAAGGACCGGACTCCGCCGTGCGGGATCAGGTATCTGCGGGCCAGCGGAAAGAACGGGTCCTATCCGCTGAAGGCGACGCTCACCTGGAACATCAGCTGGAAGGGTTCCGACGGCACCGGCGGCGATCTGCCGGCCGGCACTTTCAGCGAAACCAAGGACGTCACGGTGAAGGAAATCCAGTCCATCGTCCGGGACTGACGAACCGCCGGACGGACACACACCGCGGCGCCTGCCACAACCCGGTCGGGGACTGGCAGGCGCCGCGTCGTCCGTACGCCCTTGTACGGAAGCAGGGGGTCAGACCGTCAGCGCGCGGTCCGTCGGGCGGATCGGCGCGTGCAGGGTGCTGCTCTCACCGGTGAGGTGGCGGTCGACCGCCTTGGCGGCCGAGCGGCCCTCGGCGATGGCCCAGACGATCAGCGACTGGCCGCGGCCCGCGTCACCGGCGACGTAGACGCCGGGGACGTTGGTGGCGTAGTCGCCGTCCCGCGCGATGTTGCCGCGGGCGTCCAGCTCGACGCCGAACTGCTCGACCAGGCCGTTCTCCCGGTCGACGCCGGTGAAGCCCATGGCGAGGGTGACCAGTTGGGCGGGGATCTTCCGCTCCGTGCCGGGCTTGGGCTCCAGCTTGCCGTCCACCATCTCCACCTCGACCAGGTGCAGCCACTGGACGTTGCCGTCCTCGTCGCCCTCGAAGTGGGTGGTGTTGACGGAGTAGACCCGCTCGCCGCCCTCTTCGTGGGCGCTGGTGACCTTGTAGAGCATGGGGAAGGTCGGCCACGGCTGGCGGGCCGGGTCCCGCTCCTCGCCCGGCTTGGGCATGATCTCCAGCTGGGTGACGGAGGCCGCGCCCTGCCGGTGCGCGGTGCCGACGCAGTCGGCACCGGTGTCGCCGCCGCCGATGACGACGACGTGCTTGCCCTCGGCGGTGATGGGGGGCGTCACGAAGTCGCCCTCCTGCACCTTGTTGGACAGCGGCAGGTACTCCATCGCCTGGTGGATGCCGTTCAGCTCGCGGCCGGGGACCGGCAGGTCACGCGGCGTGGTGGCGCCCGCCGCGATGACGACCGCGTCGTACCGCTTGCGCAGCTTCCGCGCGTCGATGTCGCGGCCGATCTCCACACCGGTACGGAACTTGGTGCCCTCAGCGCGCATCTGCTCGATACGGCGGTTGATGTGCCGCTTCTCCATCTTGAACTCGGGGATGCCGTAACGGAGGAGACCTCCGATACGGTCCGCGCGCTCGTAGACGGCCACCGTGTGGCCTGCGCGGGTCAGCTGCTGGGCGGCGGCCAGTCCTGCGGGGCCCGAGCCGATGACGGCGACGGTCTTGCCGCTGAGCCGCTCCGGGGGCTGCGGGGTGACGCCGCCGGTCTCCCACGCCTTGTCGATGATGGAGACCTCGACGTTCTTGATGGTGACCGCCGGCTGGTTGATGCCCAGCACGCACGCCGACTCGCACGGCGCCGGGCACAGCCGCCCGGTGAACTCGGGGAAGTTGTTCGTGGCGTGCAGCCGCTCGCTCGCGGCGTCCCAGTCGCCGCGGTAGGCGTAGTCGTTCCACTCGGGGATGAGGTTCCCCAGCGGACAGCCGTTGTGGCAGAAGGGGATGCCGCAGTCCATGCAGCGCCCGGCCTGCTTGCTGATGATGGGCAGCAGGGAGCCGGGTACGTAGACCTCGTTCCAGTCCTTGACCCGCTCCTCGACAGGGCGGGTCTTGGCGACCTCGCGGTCGGTGTTCAGGAAGCCCTTGGGGTCAGCCATTGGTCGCCGCCTCCATCATCTTCTCGTGGGTCTCGGACTCACTGAGCCCCGCTCGCTCGGCGGCGTCCTTGGCGGCGAGCACAGCCTTGTACGTGGCGGGCAGGACCTTGCTGAAGCGGCTGAGCGCCCCGTTCGGTCCGTCCCAGTCGGCGAGGAGCTTGGCGGCCACGGTCGAGCCGGTCTCCTCCTGGTGGCGTCGCACGACCTCGTGCAGCCACGTCTTGTCGTCGTCGGTCAGCTCCTCGACGGCACCGCGCAGCCCTGCGTTGACGTTCGCCAGGTCCAGGTCGATGACGTAGGCGGTACCGCCGGACATGCCGGCGCCGAAGTTGCGCCCCGTGCTGCCGAGGACGACGGCCGCGCCGCCGGTCATGTACTCGCAGCCGTGGTCGCCCACGCCTTCGGAGACGACCAGGGCACCGGAGTTGCGGACGCAGAAGCGTTCGCCGACCCGGCCGCGCAGGAAGATCTCGCCGCCGGTGGCGCCGTAGGCGAGGGTGTTGCCCGCGATGGTGGAGTACTCGGCGAGGTGGTCGGCGCCCCGGTCGGGGCGGACGATCACGCGGCCGCCGGACAGGCCCTTGCCGACATAGTCGTTGGCGTCGCCCTCCAGCCGCAGTGTGATGCCGCGCGGTACGAAGGCGCCGAACGACTGGCCCGCGGAACCGGTGAAGGTGATGTCGATGGTGTCGTCGGGCAGTCCGGCGCCGCCGAACTTCTTGGTGACCTCGTGCCCGAGCATGGTGCCGACGGTCCGGTTGACGTTGCGGATCGCGACCTGGGCGCGGACCGGCTCGGCCTGCTCGGCGGTGTCGGCCTGGAGCGCGTCGGCCGCCAGCTTGATGAGCTGGTTGTCCAGCGCCTTCTCCAGGCCGTGGTCCTGCGCGGTGGCCTGGTGCAGTACGGCGCCCTCGGGCAGTTCGGGCACGTGCAGCAGCGGCGCCAGGTCGAAGCCCTGGGCCTTCCAGTGGTTCACGGCGCGGGAGGTGTCGAGCAGTTCGGCGTGCCCGATGGCCTCGTCCAGGGTGCGGAAGCCCAGCTCGGCGAGGAGTTCGCGGACCTCTTCGGCGATGAACTCGAAGAAGTTGACGACGTACTCGGCCTTGCCGCTGTAGCGCTCGCGCAGCACCGGGTTCTGGGTGGCGATGCCGACCGGGCAGGTGTCCAGATGGCAGACGCGCATCATCACGCAGCCGGAGACGACCAGCGGCGCGGTGGCGAAGCCGAACTCCTCGGCGCCCAGCAGCGCGGCGATGATCACGTCACGGCCGGTCTTGAGCTGGCCGTCGGTCTGTACGACGATCCGGTCGCGCAGCCCGTTGAGCAGCAGCGTCTGCTGTGTCTCGGCCAGGCCCAGCTCCCAGGGGCCGCCCGCGTGCTTGAGCGAGGTGAGCGGGGAGGCGCCGGTGCCGCCGTCGTGCCCGGAGATGAGCACGACGTCCGCGTGGGCCTTGGAGACGCCCGCCGCGACCGTGCCGACGCCGACTTCGGAGACCAGCTTCACATGGACGCGGGCTGCCGGGTTGGCGTTCTTCAGGTCGTGGATGAGCTGGGCGAGGTCCTCGATGGAGTAGATGTCGTGGTGCGGCGGCGGCGAGATGAGGCCGACGCCGGGCGTGGAGTGCCGGGTCCTGGCAACCCACGGGTAGACCTTGTGGCCAGGGAGCTGGCCGCCCTCGCCGGGCTTGGCGCCCTGGGCCATCTTGATCTGGATGTCGTCGGCGTTGACGAGGTACTCGGAGGTGACGCCGAACCGGCCGGAGGCGACCTGCTTGATCGCGGAGCGCCGGGCCGGGTCGTACAGCCGCTCGGGGTCCTCGCCGCCCTCGCCGGTGTTGGACTTGCCGCCGAGCTGGTTCATGGCGATCGCCAGCGTCTCGTGCGCCTCCTGCGAGATGGAGCCGTAGGACATGGCGCCGGTGGAGAACCGCTTGACGATCTCACTCGCGGGCTCGACCTCCTCGACGGGGATCGAGGGGCGGTCGTTCTTGAGGGAGAACAGGCCGCGCAGCGTCATCAGCCGCTCGGACTGCTCGTCCACCCGCTGGGTGTACTGCTTGAAGATGTCGTAGCGGCGCTGCCGGGTGGAGTGCTGGAGCCGGAAGACGGTCTCCGGGTCGAACAGGTGCGGCTCGCCCTCGCGGCGCCACTGGTACTCGCCGCCGATGTCCAGCAGCCGGTGCGCGGGCGCGATCCCGGAGGACGGGTACGCCTTGGCGTGCCGGGCCGCCACCTCCTTGGCGATGACGTCGATACCGGCGCCACCGATCTTGGTGGTGGTGCCGTGGAAGTAGGTGTCGACGAACGACTCGTCCAGTCCGACGGCCTCGAAGACCTGTGCGCCACGGTAGGAGGCGACGGTGGAGATGCCCATCTTGGACATCACCTTCAGCACGCCCTTGCCCAGCGCGTAGATCAGGTTGCGGATGGCCTGCTCGGGCGGCAGCTCCTCGGCGCCGGGCAGGAACGTACCGGCGCGCACCAGGTCCTCGACGGACTCCATGGCCAGGTACGGGTTGACCGCGGCGGCGCCGTAGCCGATGAGCAGCGCGACATGGTGCACCTCGCGTACGTCACCGGCCTCGACCAGCAGCCCGACCTGGGTGCGCTGCTTGGTGCGGATGAGGTGGTGGTGCACGGCCGAGGTGAGCAGCAGCGACGGGATCGGCGCGTGCTCGGCGTCCGAGTGCCGGTCGGACAGCACGATGAGCCGGGCCCCGGATTCGAGCGCCGCGTCGGCCTCCGCACAGATCTGCTCGATACGGGCCGCGAGGCCGTCCCCTCCTTCGGCGACTCGGTAGAGCCCGGAGAGCGTGGCGGACTTGAAGCCCGGCAGATCGCCGTCGGCGTTGATGTGGATGAGCTTGGCCAGCTCGTCGTTGTCGATGACGGGGAACGGCAGTGTGACGCTGCGGCAGGAGGCGGCCGTCGGGTCCAGCAGATTGCCCTGCGGGCCCAGCGACGAGTACAGCGAGGTGACCAGCTCCTCGCGGATCGCGTCCAGCGGCGGGTTGGTGACCTGCGCGAACAGCTGGGTGAAGTAGTCGAAGATCAGCCGGGGCCGCTCGGAGAGCGCCGCGATGGGCGAGTCGGTGCCCATGGAGCCGATCGGCTCGGCACCGCTGCGGGCCATCGGGGCGAGCAGGACCCGCAGCTCCTCCTCGGTGTAGCCGAAGGTCTGCTGGCGGCGGGTGACCGAGGCGTGGGTGTGCACGATGTGCTCGCGCTCGGGCAGGTCGGCCAGCTCGATCAGGCCGGCGTCCAGCCACTCCTGGTACGGGTGCTCGGCGGCCAGCTGCGCCTTGATCTCGTCGTCCTCGATGATCCGCTTCTCGGCGGTGTCCACCAGGAACATCCGGCCGGGCTGGAGCCGGCCCTTGCGCACGACCTTGGCCGGGTCGATGTCGAGGACACCTACCTCGGAGGCGAGGACGACGAGCCCGTCGTCGGTGACCCAGTACCGGCCGGGACGCAGTCCGTTGCGGTCGAGAACGGCGCCGACCTGGGTGCCGTCGGTGAAGGTGACGCAGGCGGGGCCGTCCCAGGGCTCCATCATCGTGGAGTGGTACTGGTAGAAGGCCCTGCGCGCGGGGTCCATGGAGTCCTGCGACTCGGCGCTCTCCCAGGCCTCGGGCACCATCATCAGCACCGAGTGCGGCAGCGAACGCCCGCCCAGGTGCAGCAGCTCCAGCACCTCGTCGAAGGTCGCCGAGTCGGAGGCGCCCTCCGTACAGACGGGGAAGATCCGCTCCAGCGTCTCGTGCCCTCCGCCGTGCTCGCGGCTGAAGAGTTCGGAGGCGAGCTGCGACTCGCGGGCGCGCATCCAGTTGCGGTTGCCCTGCACTGTGTTGATCTCACCGTTGTGCGCGACGAACCGGTACGGGTGGGCCAGCGGCCAGCTCGGGAAGGTGTTGGTGGAGAAGCGCGAGTGCACCAGCGCGATGGCGGTGGCGAAGCGGCGGTCCGACAGGTCGGGGAAGAACGGCTCCAGCTGCCCGGTCGTCAGCATGCCCTTGTAGACCAGGGTGCGCGCGGACAGCGAGGGGAAGTACACGCCCGCCTCGCGCTCGGCGCGCTTGCGCAGCACGAACGCCAGCCGGTCGAGAGCGATGTCGCTGCGCTTGCCCTCGGCGTCGGCGACGAACAGCTGCCGGAACGTCGGCATGGTGGCGCGGGCGCCGGGGCCCAGCAGCTCGGGCGCTACGGGCACCTCGCGCCAGCCGAGCACCGTCAGCCCCTCCTCGGACGCCAGTGTCTCGATGTGCGAGACGGCCGCCGAGGTGGCCCCGGGGTCCTCCTCCTGCTGGGGCAGGAAGGCGATGCCGACGGCGTAGGAGCCCGGCTCGGGCAGCGCGAACGGAACGCTCTCGCGGAGGAAGGCGTCGGGGACCTGAAGCAGGATGCCGGCGCCGTCCCCGGTGTCCGGGTCCGATCCGGTGGCGCCCCGGTGCTCGAGGTTACGGAGCACGGTCAGCGCCTTTTCGACCAGCTCATGGCTGGGCTCACCGGTCAGGGTCGCCACGAAGCCGACACCACAGGCGTCGTGCTCGTATCGGGGGTCGTACATCCCCTGCTTGGCAGGGTGGTGGGCGGCCCAATCCGCTGTCGGCGCAGCACGCATCGGCTCTCCCGTCGTCTCGTGGCAGTGGTACGTACCGAGGGACGACGTTGGCCCTCATGTGGCAAAACGTGGTGCAGAAATTTTCGTGCAGGTTACATGGTGGCCGACTTCCCGGAAAGTGGAAGCCGCATCTCACCATACGAACGCGGGCGCAGCTGTGTGAGCGCGCCGACGCGGGATGGCCCTTATGGGACCTGAAGGAACCTGCACAGAGGGTTCGGGGTGGGTGGCCCCGAGTGAACGAGCGGTGTTCTCTCGCACGCAGGCGTCATTGCCGGCGGCGTTACGGACTTCTGCCCAGCCATACGCAAGCTGAAACCGCCGGGTAACACAAGGATCATGCGACGTTTGCCGCCGCGCGTGCCATGAACCGGGTCACAGCCTGCGTGTCCCGCATGGGGGGCTGCGCTTGCCCACCCTGCGCCCCTGGCGCAGACTGCCCAAGCTTCGCGGGAGGAGCTGCCCCCCATATCGGCCTACCGCAACCGCACCGGCAGCGACTCCAGCTCGTTCTGCGTCAGCACCGGCCGATTGCGGATCTCCGCGACGGGGACGGCCAGCGACAGCGCGGGGAAGCGCTCGAACAACGCGGGTAGCGCGACCGACGCCTCCAGCCGGGACAACGCGGCGCCGGGGCAGATGTGCGGCCCGTGCCCGAAGGCCAGGTGCCGGATGGGCGCGGGCCTGCGCACGTCGAAGCAGTCGGCGTCGTCCCCATGCTGCGCGCGGTCCCTCCCGATGGCCCGGTAGGACATGACCACCCCCTCCCCCTCGCGCACCACCACGTCACCGACCTCGATGTCGGAGGTCGCGAACCGCATCAGCAGATGGGTGGAGGGCGACTCCCAGCGCAGCGTCTCCTCGATGACCGCCTCCCAGCCCACCTCGCCGTCCAGCACCAGGCGCAGCTGGTCCGGATGGGTGAGCAGCGCCCGTACGGCGCACAGGATCAGGGTCACCGTGGTCTCGTGCCCGGCGGCGACCATGGCCTCCAGATTGCCGCGTACCTCCTCGGCGGTCAGCGGCTCGCCGCCCTCGTCGGCCAGTATGAGGGCGCTGGTCAGGTCGTCGCCGGGGGACGCGGTCTTGTCCCGGACCATCTCCGCGTAGAGGCAGTCCAGCTCCTCGATGACGGCGAGCCGCTCGTCCTGCGGCGTCAGCATCGAGAAGAACGCCTCGTACAGCCGGTGCAGCCGTGGCTCCAGCGCGGGATCGACACCCATCAGGGAGCAGACCACCGACATCGGCAGCGGCTGCGCGAAGGCCGACTTCAGATCGAGGGGCGCGTCGGGGGCGTGTGCGGCGTGCTCCTCCATCGCGTCCAGCAGCCGACCGGTGATCCGTTCGACGGCGGGCCGGATCGCCTCCAGCCGGCGCGGGGTGAGGGCCTGCGCCGTCTTGACCCGCAGCCGCCGGTGCTCGGCGCCGTCGACGGTGAACATGGAGCGGCCCGCGTCGACCATGCCGATCAGCGGCCAGCTCGCGTCGATCGCGCCGCTGCGCCACAGGTTCCAGCGGGTGATGTCCTTGACCAGCCGGGTGTCGGTGAGCAGCTTGCGCGCTTCGGCGTGGGTGGTGACCGTCCATGCCTCGGCGCCCATGAGATCGATCCTGGCGAGCGGCCCGGCGGTGCGCAGCGCCTCGGTCTCCTCGGCGAGGGTGCCGACGAGCGGGTCGATGGCCAGCGGTTCGACGGCGACCCGGTCGACGGTGACCGGACAGCTGCCGGAACCGGGCGCCGCTCCCCCGCCCGCCGGGCAGCCGTCCGGGCCGGGGGCTGCCGTCCCGGCGCCGGGATGTGCGGCGCTCGCAGTGGTCCGCGGCTGTCCGTTCCCGTTCATTCAGCGGCCTCCGTACGGGGGTGTGGTGGCGAACCGGACGGGGAGCACCGTCATGCCGCGCAGGAAGGGCGAGGGGCGGCGGGCCAGGGTGCTGGGCGCGACGGCCAGTTCGAGGTCGGGCAGCCGGTCCAGCAGCACCTCGATGCCCGTTCTGGCGATGACTTCGGCGATCTCCTGCGCCGGGAAGGGGCACTGGTACTCGCCGTGGCTGAAGGCGAAGTGGGCGAAGTTGCTGTTGCGCAGGCCGTCCGCGCTGTCCTGGGTGTGCGCCGTCGGGTCGCCGTTGGCGCCGGCGAGGCCGAGCAGCAGCATGTCGCCCTGGGCGATCACCTGGCCGCCCAGCCGGGTGTCGCGCGCGGCCCAGCGGCCGGCCAGGATCTGGGTGGGGGTGTCTTCCCACAGCACTTCGTTCATGGCCTCGGGGATGCTGTGCCGGCCTCCGGTCAGCGAGGCGGCGAAGCGTTCGTCGGTGAGCATCAGCCGCACCGAGTTGCCGATCCAGTCGGCTGTCGGGAGGAACCCGGCGGAGGTGATGGCCATGAGATTGAGGGCGTAGGCCTCGTCGGTGAACTCCGAGGGATGGGCCAGCATGGCGGAGACCACGTCGGCGCCCGGGGAGAGGTGTTTGCGGACGACCAGCCGCTGCATGAGGGCCAGAGCCTGCTCGAACCCGGCCAGCGCGTCGGGGCCGCCGTCGCACATGTCCGTCAGGAAGCGGATCAGCTCGGGCCCGTCGGAGTCCGGGAAGCCCAGGATGCGGGCGAGGGTGAGCAGCGGCAGCGGCTTTGCGTACGCGGAGACGATCTCGGACTCGCCCGCGCCGCAGAAGCCGTCGATGAGCCGGTCGGCGATCTCCTCGGCGGTGCGGCGCAGTTCGATGTGGTCCACGCTCTCCAGCGCGTACTGGACCATGGCCAGATGGCGGCGGTGCTCCTCGCCGACGGTGAAGTAGACCGAGGGCTGCCGGGTGCCGATCATCGGGCGCAGCGGCCAGTCCTCGGGGAGGGTGTCCCACTGGTTCCACAGCCCCTGGTCGCGGGGGAAGAGCACCGGGTCGGTGGTGACCTGGTAGAGCTCGCGGTAGCCGATGACGAGCCAGGCGGGTACGTCGCCGGGGAGGGTCACGGGGACGACGGGGCCGTGGTCGCGGCGCATGTCCCGGTAGACCGCCTCCAGGTCGGTGTGGAACCGGGGGCCCATGAGCGGGACCGGCCCCGGGGCGCCTTGGCCGCCGCCCGCCTTGGCCGGGCACCCCCGGCGCTCCGCGGAAGGGGCGCTCGCGGCCGGTGGGCCGTGCGCGGCGGCGGGCTCGTAGGGCTGGGGCTGACTGGTCACGGTCGTAACTCCCCTGGGGGCGGCGGCACTTGGAGTGTTCGCAGGTGTCACTTCGTGCCCAGCCTAGGCACGTTACCGATCAGCATGAGGCCGTTCTCGACGATCGGTACCACTCTTTACGTCCGTATCCGTCCATGGTTGTTCGCTCAACTATCCGGTGTGCACGCCCCCTTGACGCGCCGAGCACCCGGCCGCACCATCTGTAAACGTTTTCAGTCGCTGTAGCGGTTACCTGTAAAGGCGTTCAGCCGACTGGCGGCCCACCATCGCGAAGGGGCGAGTGATGCCTGAGCGCGTACCACCGACCGTCGTGTCGATCGCGGAACGAGCGGGCGTCTCCATCGCCTCCGTCTCCCGGGTACTCAACGGCGTGGGAGCGCGGCCCGAGACCGTACGCCGGGTCGAACGCGCGGCGGCCGAACTGGGCTATGTGCCCAACGCCGTGGCCCAGTCCCTCAAGGGCGGCCGTACCAAGCAGCTGACGTTCGCCATGCAGGACATCGGCAACCCCGTCTACGTCGCGATGGTCCGCCAGATCCAGGCCGTCGCCCGGACCGCCGGCTACCGGCTGCTGCTGCACTCCACGGACGCCGTCCTGGAGGACGAACTGGCCGTCGTACGCAGCCTCGGGGACCGCACCAGTGACGGCCTGATCCTCTGCCCCATCCGCATCACTCCCGAGCACATCGAGGTGCTGAAGGCCGCGGCGGGCCCGGTGGTCGTCATCGGATCGCTGCCCGGCGACGTGCCGGTGGACGCGGTGGCGGCCGACTCCGTCACCGGTGCCCGGCTGGCCGTCACCCACCTCGCGGAGACGGGCAGACAGCGCATCGCCTTCCTCAACGGCCCGCTGGACACGGTGCCGGGACACAACCGCCGCCAGGGCTACCTCAAGGCGCTCGCGGACCACGGAATCGTGCCGGAGCCCGCGCTGGAGCGCGCCACCGCCTTCGGCCCGGCGGCCGGCCGCGCGGCGATGCTCGACCTGCTCGACTCCGGTGCGGCACCGGACGCCGTCTTCTGCGCCAACGACCAACTCGCGCTCGGCGCGGGGCAGGCCGCGCACGAGCGGGGGTTGCGGATACCTGAGGACGTGGCCCTCGTCGGTATGGACGACAGTGAGCTGGCCCGCGCCGGCTGGCCGCCGCTCACCAGCGTGGATCTGGGCTCCGAGGAACGGGGTCGGGCGGCGGCACGGATGCTGCTGGAGCGGCTCGCGGGTACGGCGACGGCGGCCCGCCGGGTAACCGCCGCTCCCCGCCTTGTCGTGCGCGGCTCCTCCGCACCGCGGTTCGGCTCATGAGCGGCGGTACCCGGCATGGGGCGCTGCGCTTGCCCACCCTGCGCCCCTGGCGCAGACTGCCCAAGCTTCGCAGCGCAGGGGAGACGCGCCCCGTAAGGGGCGCGGGGAACTGCGCGACCAGCCACAAAGTGCCCGCAGCCCGCAAACCCCAGACCGGGGCACCCCCTCCCCGAACCCCCGCGGCCCGCAAGCGGCTGCTCGGGCTCGACCATGGGGCCTGGTTTCTGTTGCTGCCCGCGTTGATACCGATCCTGGTGCTGAGCGTGGGGCCATTGCTGTACGCCGTCTCGCTGGCCTTCACCGACGCGCAGGCAGGCCGCACCGTGCGGACGGACTTCATCGGCGTCGACAACTTCGCGGACTTGCGGCTGGACTCGCTGTTCTGGGAGTCGTTCCGGATCGGCCTGGTGTGGGCGGTGTCGGTGACCGCGCTGCAACTGCTGCTGGCGCTCGGGCTCGCGCTGCTGCTCAATCAGAACCTGCGGTTCCGCTGGCTGGCCCGCACGCTCGCGCTCGTCCCGTGGGCGATGCCCGAGGTCGTCGTCGGCATCATGTGGCGGCTCGTCTACCACCAGGACGCGGGCATCCTCAACCGGACACTGCGCCAGCTGGGGCTGCTGTCAGGGGGCTCGGGCAACATCGACTGGCTGACGAACCTCTCGCTCGCGCTGCCCGCCGTCATCCTCGTCGGCGTCTGGGCAGGCATGCCGCAGACCACCGTGGTGCTGCTGGCCGGATTGCAGAACGTGCCCCACGAACTGACCGAGGCCGCACAGCTGGACGGCGCCGGGGTGTGGCGGCGGTTCGCCGCGGTGACCTGGCCCGCGCTCAAGCCGGTGGCTCTCGCCATCACCGCGCTCAACTTCATCTGGAACTTCAACTCCTTCGGCCTGGCCTATGTGCTCACCCAGGGCGGCCCCGGCGGGCAGACCCGGCTGCCGATGCTGTTCGCGTACGAAGAGGCGTTCACCTACGGACAGTTCGGCTACGCCGCCGCCATGGGCGTCGTGATGATGGCCGTCGTCGCCGTGTTCCTCACGGTATTCCTGCGCAAGCGGCTGAAGGGCTCGGAGGAGGGCACCGTATGAGCGCGCCGACCGGCACCCGAAGCCCGGCACCGCCCGCCCCGGCCCTGCCAGCGCGGCGGCGGGTACGGCGGATCGCGGGCCGTACTGGGCAGTACGCGGGGCTGCTGTGCTATCTCGTCTTCCTCGCCTTTCCGCTGGTGTGGCTCGTGTCCACGGCGTTCAAGTCGCCCGGCGAACTGGGGGAGATCGACCCGACGTGGCTCCCGCGGCACCCCACCCTGGAGAACTTCCGCTCCGCCTTCGAGGCGCAGCCACTGGCCCGCTCGGCGCTCAACAGCCTGATCGTGGCGGGCGGCGCGACCCTCGTCTCCGTCACGATCGCGGTGCCCGCCGCCTATGTGCTGGCCCGCCACCGCTCCAAGGTGAGCGGCGCGGCCAACGGCTGGGTGCTGGTCAGCCAGATGTTCCCGTTCGTGCTGGTGATCATCCCGCTGTTCCTCGTACTGAAGAACCTCCACCTGATCGACTCGGTGGGCGGGCTGGTGATCGTGTACGTCGTCTGGAATCTGCCGTTCTCGCTGTGGATGCTCCAGGGGTATGTACGCGCGGTGCCGGTGTCGCTGGAGGAGGCGGCGGCCGTGGACGGGGCGAGCAGGTGGCGCGTACTGCGCAGCGTCGTGCTGCCGGTGCTGGCGCCGGGGCTGGTGGCGACCTTGATGTTCTCCTTCGTCACCGCATGGAACGAGTTCTTCTTCGCGCTCGTGCTGCTCAAGTCCCCGGAGAACCAGACGATGTCCGTCATCCTCACCCGGTTCCTCGGCGCCGAGGGCGTCGCCGACCTGGGCCCGCTGGCCGCCGCCTCGGTGCTGGCGACCATTCCGAGCCTGCTGTTCTTCGCACTGCTCCAGCGGCGGCTCGTCGCCGGGATGCTGGCAGGGGCGGTGAAAGGCTGATGCGCCGCGTCACACTCCCGGGCCGTCGGGCCGCCGCGACCCTGCTGGCCTGCGTCCTGCTCGCCGCCTGCGGAGGCGGCGGCGAGGGTGACGAGGACGGCACCGTCACCCTCGACTACTACAGCCTGGCCTGGCAGAAGGAGTCCGTCGCGGCCAACAAGAAGCTGGTCGCGCAGTGGAACAGGACGCACAAGAAGGTCAAGATCCGCTACGTGCAAGGCACTTGGGAGACCGTCCACGACCAGCTGCTGACCTCGTTCGAGGGCGGCGAGGCACCCGACATCATCCACGACGACGCCAGCGACCTGACCGACTTCGCCTACGGCGGCTACCTCGCCGATCTGCGCCCGTATCTGCCCGAGGCCACCCGCACCGCCATCCCGCGGCAGAGCTGGGACTCCGTGACGATGAACGGCGGCCGCCTCTACGGTGTGCCGTTCCTCCAGGAGCCCAGGGTGATCATCGCCAACCGGAAGCTGCTGGAGCGCTCCGGGGTGCGCGTTCCCACTGCGGAGCAGCCGTGGACGTGGGGCGAGTTCGAGCGGGTCGCGAAGAAGCTGACCCGCGACAAGGACCGCAACGGCAAGCCCGAGCGGTACGGCACCGTGTGGACGATGAAGGAGCCGGTCAAGCAGACGGTCAACCTGGCGCTGTCCACCGGCGGGAAGGTCTTCACCAAGAAGCGGACGGACGACGGCATCAAGAACGCGGTCCGCTTCGAGGCGCGGGACGCGGCGATGAGCCGGCTCATCCGCCGCCAGGTCGACGAGGACCGTACGGCGCCCAGAAGCGGGCTCGGCATGGGCGGCTCCGACGCGCTGCCCGGCTTCTTCGCGGGGCGCTACGCGATGGCGCCGCTCAACTTCTCCTACCGGCAGCAGGTGCAGCAGCAGGCCCCGGACGGCTTCGAGTGGACCGTACTGCCGCTGCCCCGGGGTGAGCGCCCCGGGGAGAACGTGCAGGGTGTCGTCCCGCAGACCCTCTCGGTGGCGGAGGAGAGCCGGCACAAGCAGGCCGCCGCCGACTTCGTCGCGTATATGACCACGCCCGGGCGCCAGGCCGAACTCGCCAAGGGGGACTGGCTGTTGCCCACCGCAACGGAGGCGCTGCGGGATCCCGCCATCAACCGGCGGAAGGACGGCTGGCGGACGGGCGCGCAGATCGCCCGCACCCTGCGGCCGTCACCGACGCTGGGCGTGCGGGGCTACGCGGAGTGGTCCGACAAGGTCGCCACCCCCGCCTTCCAGCGCTACTACCACGGGGACACCGATCTGGAGACGCTGCGCGACTCCCTCGTCGACGACGGCAATCTCATACTCGACCGCTACCAGCGCTAGGGCACGCACAGCACGCACAGAAAGAGCACCGCATGAGCGCCGAGCACTCGGCCGCAGCACCGACCGCGCCACCGCCCTCCCACCCCTCGCTCCCACCCGTCCCGGTCCCCGCACCCATGGCTCCCCCGTCGCTCGCCCCCTCCCCCGCCGACCGCGCCCGGGGCGCCATGGTCGGGCTCGCCGTCGGTGACGCCCTCGGGGCCCCGGCCGAGAACATGAAACCCTCACAGATCCGTGAACGCTGGGGCCGGATCGAGGGGTTCGTCTGCGAGGACCCGGCCGGTACGGACGACACCGAGTACGCCATCTTCTCCGGGCTGTTACTGGCCGAGCACGGCTCGGCCCTCACGGTCGCGCATGTGGAGGCCGCCTGGCACCGCTGGATCGCCGACCTGGAGGGCGACGGGGCGGGCTCCTTCCGGGGCGCGGGCTTCAGCGAACGCGGCACGCTGGAGAATCTGCGCCGGGGCCTGGCAGCGCCCATCTCCGCACAGCACCGGCACGCCTGGAGCGACGGACTGGCCATGCGTGCCGCGCCGTTCGGTGTCTTCGCCGCGGGCCGGCCGGCCGAGGCGGCGCGGCTGGTCTCCATCGACGGCACCGTCAGCCACGAGGGCGAGGGCATCTACGGCGGGCAGGCCGTGGCGGCAGGGGTGGCCGCCGCGATGGTGAGCGACAGCCCGCACGCCGTTGTGCAGGCCGCGCTGTCGGTCATCCCCGAGAACGCGTGGACCTCACGCTCCCTCCAGCGCGCCGTCTCGGCGGCGCGGCGGGCACCGCTGCGGCCCGACGCCACCCGGCTGAGCGTCGAGCGGGCCGTACGCTCGTCCGTCGTCATCGGCGGCTATCCGTGGACGGACCTCGCGCCGGAGGCCGTCGGGCTGGCGTTCGGCGCGTTCACCGCCGCGCGCGGGGACTTCACCGGCTCGGTGCTCACCGCCGTCAACATGGGCCGCGACGCCGACACCACGGCTGCCGTCGCGGGGGCGCTGGCGGGTGCGCTCCGCGGCGAGCCGGCCATCCCAGCGCAGTGGGCCGCCGCGATCCGCCCCGCACGCGGCAGTTGTCTGCCCGCCATGGCCGGGCGGCACGTCCGCGACATCGCCGACCGACTGGCTCCGGTCCACGACGCACCGGCGCCCCGCCCAGGCACACCGGGGACGCGGCCAGGCACACCGGGGACGCGGCCAGGCACACCGGCCCCCCGCCCAGGCGCACCGGCGCCGCGCCGTGAGCCGCTGGCGCCGGTCCGCGACACGCGGGATGCCGCGTACCACGACGCCCGGGACGCCTCGTGAGCTGCGCGACGGCCGCCCCGCGCCCCACCCCCTCGCCCGGCGGTGACGGCGCCGCCCGGATCGAGGGGCTGCTGCTGGGGCTGGCCGCCGGGGACGCGGCGGGCTGGCCCTCCGGGCGGCACCGGGCTGCGCGGCTGCCGGACTGGACGCGCAGACTGACCCGCGAACTCGACACGTTCGCCGAGCAGAACGCCACCACGACACTGCCGGTGCCCATCGCGCTCAACCAGCCGCCCGAACCGCTGCGGCTGGGCCCGTCCGACGACGCCGAGTGGGCCGCCTTCACCGCGCACGCGATCCTGTCGGCCGACGCGGCGGGGCACAGCGACCTCACCCTCGACCAGCGGGTGCGCACGGCGCTGACGCTGGCGTGGAACGCGCTGGCCGACGAGGTCGCGGCTGCCGCCGAACGCGCCGAGGAGATCGAGTCGGCGCAGATACCGCTGCGCGCCCGGATCTCCGTACGCGCGGGCCTGGGCAACCTCGCCGCCGGGCTGCGGCCGCCGGCCACCGGGCACGACAACCCGCACTACTTCGACGACGCCGCCTGCGTACGCGCCGCCGTACTGGCCGTCGTCCACCCCGGTGACCCGGCGTCGGCGGCGGCGCTCGCGGAGTTCGACGCCCGCTACTCGCAGGACGACGACGGGGTGCACGGCGCCCGCGCGATGGCCGCGGCCGTCGCGGTCGCACTGGCGGGCGGCGACACCGGCGCCTGTGTGCAGGCAGCGCTCGGCCAGTTGCCCGAGGGCACCGAGATCCGCCGCAACGCGCTGCACGCCGTGCGGCTGGCGCGCTGTGCGCTGCGGGAGAGCGCCTCGGGGTCGGGCAGCGCGTTCGCGCTCGTCCCCGTGCTGGAGCACGAGATCGTCGACCACGTCTACAGCTACGGCATCGCCGCCGCCGAGACCGTGCCCGTCGCGCTCGCCGTGGCGACCGCCGCGCGGGGCTCGCTCAGCGCCGCCGTACCCGCCGCCGCCTGTCTGTCCCGGGTGGCCGACTCGGCACCCGCGCTGACCGGGGCGCTGGCGGGCGCGCTCGGCGGCTCCGGATCGCTGCCCGTCTCCTGGCGGGAGAGCTGCCGGGAGCTGTCCGGCTGCGCGCTGCCGCAGTTCGCCGGCACCGATCTGGTGGCGACCGCGCGGCGGCTGGCCGCACACCATCTGCTCACGCCACCGACGGACGCACCACCGACCACTGCCCGGACCCTCGCCCCGGAAGGACCCCCGGAATCATGAGTTCCTCCCCCGCACCGGACCGCGCCCTGCCCGCACTGGAGGACCGCAGCGTGGGCTGCCTGGTCGGCGCCGCAGTCGGCGACGCACTGGGCGGCCCGGTCGAAGGCTGGACCCCCGAAGCCATCGCCGAACGGCACGGCGGCCGGGTCAGGGGCATCGTCGAGCCGTTCCACAAGGACCAGTGGCGTACGGCCCGGCCCATCGCGCCGTACCACAAGGGCGACGGGCACGTCACCGACGACACCCTGATGACCCACGCCCTGGTCCGCGTCTACGAGACGGTCCGCGACCATCTGGACGCGTACGCCGTCGCCGACCATCTGGTGCCAGAACTCATCGGCACCCCCCGCTGGATCCCCGAACTGGAAGCGGAGGCCCTGCTGTTGCAGCGGGTCTTCCTCGCCGAGAAGTGGCTGGTGGCCCGGCTGCACTACGGGCATGTCGACCCGCGCGAGGCGGGGACCGGCAACATCGTCAACTGCGGCGCCGCGATGTACATGGCGCCGGTCGGCATCGTCAACGCGGGCAACCCGGACGCCGCCTACGCGGAGGCGCTGGATGTGGCGGGCGCCCACCAGTCCTCGTACGGGCGGGAGGCGGCCGGGGTGTTCGCCGCCGCCGTGGCCGCAGCGCACCGGCCGGGCGCCACGCCGGGCTCGGTCGTCGAGGAGACACTACGGCTCGCCAAGGACGGTACCCGCGCCGCCATCGCGGCCGTCTGTGAGACGGCCGCGCGGTACGACGACTGGGAGGCGGCGCTGGCCCCGCTGCGGGAGGCCGTCGCGCCCTTCGACACCGTAGGACCCGACTACCGCAGCCCCTCGCTGGGCGCCCGCCGTCCCTCCCGGCTGCACGCCATCGAGGAGCTGCCGATAGCGCTGGGCATGCTGCTGGTCGGCGCCGGTGACTACCGCGCCACCGTGCTCGGCTCCGTCAACTACGGGCGGGACTGCGACTCCATCGCCTCGATGGCCGGAGCCCTCGCCGGTGCCCTGCACGGCGAACGGGCCGTCCCGGCCGACTGGAGCGAACAGGTCGCCGCCGCAAGCAAATTGGACCTCCACACCCCGGCCGTGTCCCTGGCCGCCGTCACCCGCGAAATCTTCACCCGCGACCTCGCCCGCCGCCGCGCCCACGAAGCCGCGTTCGCCGCGCTGGGAGGGCCACGATGACCAACGGCATGCCCGGCGCCCCCGGCGCATCCATGTTGCGGCTCACCTGGGTGCAGCCCGAGGATCTGGTCGGGCACGAGTTGCGGCAGGCGGCCGAGGACGGGCGGGATGCTTCGGGCGTCGAGCGGCGGTGGCTGGCGGCGGGAGGGCGGGCGGCGCCGGAGCGGGCCGGTGCGTCGGAGGGCCCGGCCGATCCGCGACTGCGGTCGCTCGCCGAGGAGTTGCTGGACGAGCTGGCTCAGCTGGCGGTGCCGTCGGCCGGGCAGGAGCCGACCGGTCTGGAGGCGATCCGTGCCGCCTGCCCGGACTGGCCGGCCGCGCGGCACGAGGTGCGGCCCGGACTGGAAGAGCGGCTGCACGCCGCCTGGTTGGGCCGCGCCGCCGGGTGCGTACTGGGAAAGCCCGTGGAGAAGGTGCCGCTGGAGGGGATCCGGGCGCTCGCCCGGGCCACCGGTAACTGGCCGCTGACCACCTGGTTCACCGCGCGCGGCCTCGATCCCGAGACCGCCGCCGCGCACCCCTGGAACCGCCGCTCCGCCGCGACCTCGCTCGCCGAGAACCTCGACGGGGCGCCCGAGGACGACGACCTCAACTATCCGCTGCTCGGCATCCTGCTACTGGAGCGGTACGGCCGCGGGTTCGGCACCGCCGACGTGGCGCGGCTGTGGCTGGACGAGCTGCCCGCAGGCCGTACGTTCACCGCGGAGCGGGTGGCCTACCGCAATCTGCTGGCGGGGGTGGAGCCGCCGCGTACGGGCGCGTACCGCAACCCGTTCCGCGAGTGGATCGGCGCCCAGATCCGGGCCGACATCTTCGGCTGGACGCACCCGGGCGACCCGGCGGCAGCGGCTGAGGCCGCGTGGCGGGACGCGGTGCTCACCCACACCGCCAACGGCGTCTACGGTGCGATGTTCGTCGCGGCGGCGCTGGCCCGCGCGGCGGGCGGCGGCGGGGACGTGGACGCGGAGACCTGCCTGGCGGCGGGGCTGTCCGTCGTACCGCCCGCCTCCCGGTACGCGACCGCTGTCCGTACCGGCATCGCCGCCGCCCGGGCAGCCAGGGACGACAGCGTGGCGGGGTTCGAGGCGGTGGTCGACGGGCTGCACGAGGCGTACGGCAGCCACCACTGGGTCCATGTACTGCCCAACGCGGCGCTGCTGGCCGCAGCGGTGGCCCATGCGCGCGGCGACTTCGACGGGGCCGTCCGCCGGGTGGTGTCGGGCGGTTGGGACACCGACTCCAACGGGGCGACGGCCGGTTCCCTCACCGGCCTGCTGGCGGGCTCCCCCGCCACCCTCCCCGACCGCTGGACGGACCCGCTGCACAACCGGCTGGCGACGAGCGTGGGCGCCATGGACGGCGTCGGCTTCGACACGCTGGCCTCCCGTACGGCTGCGCTGGCATCCCCTACGACCGTGCCGACCAGCGAAGGGAGCACAACCCCATGACTGACGGGCCCTCAACCGACGCCCCGCTCACCGGACTCCGCGTCCTCGACCTCGCCACCCTCTTCGCGGGCCCGCTCGCGGCCACCATGCTCGGTGACTTCGGCGCCGAGGTCATCAAGGTCGAGCACCCGCACAAGCCCGACCCGTCCCGGGGGCACGGACCCAGCAAGGACGGGGTCGGCCTGTGGTGGAAGCTGCTGGGCCGCAACAAGAAGACGATCACCCTGGACCTCTCCTCTCCCGACGGCCGCGACGTACTGCTGAAGCTCGCCGCGAAGGCCGATGTCGTCGTGGAGAACTTCCGCCCCGGCACCCTGGAGCGGTGGGGGCTGGGCTGGGAGGAGCTGTCCGGGGCCAATCCGCGGCTCGTGCTGGCCCGGGTGACCGGCTTCGGCCAGCTCGGCCCGTACGCGCGCCGCCCCGGATTCGGCACCCTCGCCGAGGCGATGAGCGGCTTCGCGGCGCTCACCGGCGAGCCGGACGGGCCGCCGACGCTGCCCCCGTTCGGCCTCGCCGACTCGATCGCCGCGCTGTCCACCGCGTACGCCGTCATGACGGCGCTGGCCGGGCGGAACCGCACCGGGCGGGGCCAGATGGTGGACATGGCGATCATCGAGCCGATGCTGACCGTGCTGGGCCCGCAACCCCTCTGGTACGACCAGCTCGGCTACCTCCAGCCGCGCACCGGCAACCGGTCGGCCAACAACGCGCCGCGCAACACTTACCGCACGGCGGACGGCCGTTGGGTCGCCGTCTCCACATCCGCCCAGTCCATAGCCGAGCGCGTGCTGCGGCTGGTGGGGCATCCGGAGTTCCTGGCCGAGCCGTGGTTCGCGACCGGCGCGGGCCGCGCCGCGCACGCGGCGGAGCTGGACGAGGCGGTCGGGGATTGGATAGCCCGCCACGGCCACGACGAGGTGCTCCGCGCCTTCGAGGAGGCGCAGGCCGCCATCGCGCCCGTCTACGACGTCCGCGACGTACTGGCCGACGAGCAGTTCCGCGCCCTCGGTTCGATCGCCGAGGTCGAGGACGACGAACTCGGCACGGTGCGGATGCAGAACGTCCTCTTCCGGCTGTCCGAGACCCCAGGCGGGATCCGCTGGGCGGGCCGCCGGCACGGCGCCGACACCGACGAGGTGCTCTCGGGCCTCGGCCTGACGAAAGAGGAGATCGACAAGCTGCGGGAGGGAGGTGTGGTGCGGTGAGGACCTCAACGGCCGCACCGGCCCCGCGGGCAACCGGACCGGCCGCTCCGGAGACCTGGCTGACCTGGCTCTACGTTCCCGGGGACCGGCCCGATGTGGTCGCCAAGGCACTGCGTTCGGGCACCGACGTGGTGCTGGTCGACCTGGAGGACGCCGTCGCCCCCGAGCGCAAGGCGTATGCGCGTGCCGCCACCGCCGAGCTGCTGTCCGACGACGCGCCCGGCCCGGTGCCCGTCCATGTACGGGTCAACGACCTGGACGGCCCGCTCGCCGAGGACGACATCCGCACCCTGGCGCCGCTGCCCGGGCTCGCCGGTCTGCGGCTGCCGAAGGTGACGGGCACGGCCTCGCTGCGGCGCGTCGCCGGCTGGGTACCGAGGGGGAACGTGCCACCGCTGTACGCCCTGCTGGAGTCCGCGCTCGGAGTCGAGCACGCCTTCGAGATCGCGACCGGGCACCACGCGGTACGCGGTATCGCACTGGGCGAGGCCGATCTGCGCGCCGACCTGGGCATGACGTCCGGCACCGGCGGCGGACTGGAGTACGCGCGGGGGCGGGCGGTGGTCGCGGCGCGGGCCGCCGGGCTGCCACCACCGCCGCAGTCGGTGTACCCGGATGTACGGGACGTCGAGGGCCTGGCCCTCGACTGCGCGGAGGGGCGGGCGCGCGGGTTCCTCGGCCGGACGGCCATCCATCCGCGGCAGCTCCCGGTGATCGAGGAGGCGTACCGGCCCAGCGCGGAGGAGGTTGCCGCCGCGGAGGAGATCGTGGCGGCCGCCGGCCCGGACGCGGGGGCGCTGGCGCTGCCGGACGGCCGGTTCGTCGACGCGGCCGTCGTCGCGGGGGCCCGCCGCACGCTGTCGCTGGCCCGCCGCCACTGATCCGTCCGCTATCCGACCGCGACCCCGAACAGGGCGCCCAGCCCGTAGGTGACCGCCGCGGCCGCTGCGCCGAGGCCAAGCTGGCGCGCTCCGCTGAACCACCAGCTCCGCGCGGTGACCCGAGCGACGACCGCCCCGCACACGAACAGTCCCATCAGCGCGAGCAGCACAGCGGGCCACAGCGCGGTGGTCCCGAAGAGGTACGGCAGCACGGGCAGTACGGCGCCCAGTGCGAACGAGAAGAACGAGGAGACGGCCGCGACGGTGGGTGAGGGCAGGTCGGCGGGGTCGATGCCCAGCTCTTCCCTGGCGTGTATCTCCAGCGCCTGCTCCGGGTCGCGGTGCAGCTGCCGCGCGACCTTCATGGCCAGGTCGGCGTCGACGCCGCGTGACTCGTACAGCGCTGCCAGTTCCCTGACCTCCTCGCGCGGGCTGCGCCGCAGCTCACGGCGTTCGATCTCCAGCTCGGCCTGGACGAGTTCACGCTGCGAGGCGACGGAGGTGTACTCGCCGGCGGCCATCGAGAAGGCGCCGGCCGCCAGACCGGCGAGACCGGCGATCACGATGGTCTGGGAGGAGGCGGCGCTGCCCGCCACGCCGGTCATCAGACCGAGGTTGGAGACCAGCCCGTCCATCGCGCCGAACACGGCGGGCCGCAACCAGCCGCCGTTGACGTCGCGGTGGGTGTGGTTGTCGCGGTGTGCGACGTGGGTCGGGTCGGTGACTCCGGCTAGGGACATGGCCGGTACGGCTCCTTCGCTTCGAACAGTGGGCGCAGATGTGCGTCCACTGTTCGAAGCGTAGACACCAATCCCCGTACGCTGCCAGCAAGCAAGGCCGAACTTACCCCTCTGACCTGGGGTTTTCCTCAGGGCCCTGGCGATCTTGGGCGGCGGCCTCCGTGCGCAGCGCTTCCGCCAGTTCGTCGCGGACCACGGCATCCCGGTCCAGCCGGCCGGTCCGGTAGGCGGCCCGGCCCACCATGTGCGCGGCCACCGGTGAGGTCAGCAACTGGAAGAGGCCGACGAGCAGCAGGGTGCACAGGTCGATGGGGCTGCGCAGCCACAGTCCGGCGCCGATCAGCACGAGCAGCAGGCCGAGGGACTGCGGCTTGGTCGCGGCGTGCATCCGGGCGAGGACGTCCGGCAGCCGCAGCAGCCCGATCCCGGCCAGCAGACACAGCAGGGCGCCCGTCAGCATGCAGACGGCACCCGCCACATCGGCCACGGCGATCCAGCTCATCGCGGCTCCTCCTCTCCGGTGCCGTCCTCGCCGGTACCTTCCTCGCCGGTGCCCTCACTCTCGTCCACGTCCTCGGTCCCGGCCTCGTCCCGCAGCGCCATGAAACGGGCGACGCCGACCGAGCCGGTGAAGCCGAGAAAGGAGAGGACGAGGAGAACAGGCAGATAGAAGGGGTTGCCCCCGACCGCCGACTGGAGGGCGATACCGGCCATCACCACCGCGACCAGCGCGTCGAGGGCGACGGCACGGTCCAGCGTCGAAGGCCCTCGCACCAGCCGCAGGGTGACCATCAGCCCGGCGGCCAGCAACAGCCCCGCGATCACCGCGGAGGCCAGCTCGTAGACCGCCGCGTGGGGAGCCGCGGCCAGTTGGGCGTACGGCGCGTGGGGAGCCGGCGCCAGCTGGGAGTACGCCGCGTCGGGAGCCGCCGCCAGCTGGGAGTACGCCGCGTCGGGAGCCGCCGCCAGCTGGGAGTACGCCGCATCGGGTGCCGCCGCCAGTTGGGCGTACGGCGCGTCAGGAGCCGCCGTCAGCTGGGAGAGCGCGTCAGGAGCCGCCGTCAACTGGGCGTACGCCGCATCGGTTGCCACCGTCACCCCAAGCGGCGCCGCTGTCACCGCCACCGGCCGAACACCTCCTCGGCGGCCTCGGAGGCGCGGATCGCGGTGACGTCGGCGGCGGTGCCGAAGGCCTCCACGACCCGGGTCTCCAGGCGCAGCGCGTCCCGCCGGGCGCGGGCCAGATCCTCCTCCCGTTCGCCGCCGAGCACATGCAGATAGAGGGTGCCCGACCGGCGGTCGACCTCCAGGACGGTGCTGCCCGGTACGGCGGTGACCGCGACGGCCGTGACGGTCAGCATCAGGTCGCCGGGGCAGCGCATCTTCACCGCGAGTACGGCGCAGCGCGGGCGCCCGGGCCCGAGGATGTAGCGGTTGATCCGCCAGCTGGAGACAGCCATGTCCAACCCGAAGGTGATGACGAACCGCACGATGCCGAGCGGATGCAGCCGGGCCTGCTTCTCGATGGGCGGCAGCGGGAACACGAGCACCACCAGCAGCGCGACCAGCACCCCGGTCCCGATGTTGGCCGGGGTCGGGGTGCCCCACAACAACAGCCACAGCAGAGTGAGGCCGAGGACCATGGGCCACTGGGTGGCACGCAGCCGACTGGCCTCGCGGAGCCGCTGAGGGGCCGTCATCCGGACATCACCGCCTCCACATAGGGGGTGCGCGCCAGCAGTTCGTCGGCCGCGCGGTCGGTCAGTGCGAACAGCGGCCCGGCGAGCACGGTGAAGCCCAGCCCGAAAAGCACGAGGGCCGTGGTGGCGCCCGCCATGCTGACGGGGAGTGAGCTGCTGGTGGTGATCTCCTGGCCGCCGAAGGTGGCCGTCCCCCGCCGTGGCGCCAGCACCGTGAGTCCCCCGGTGGGCCAGTCGCCGACACCGCCCGCCGGCGTTCCCCCGCCGCCGGCGGCCGAGGGTTCCCCTTCCCGGCCGC
This sequence comes from Streptomyces sp. CA-250714, assembly GCF_050936705.1. Classification (NCBI taxonomy): domain Bacteria; kingdom Bacillati; phylum Actinomycetota; class Actinomycetes; order Kitasatosporales; family Streptomycetaceae; genus Streptomyces; species Streptomyces sp. CA-250714. The sequence continues at coordinate 1,821,854 of NZ_JBNJMI010000002.1, forward strand.
CCTCGCGGGGAGCGCCGTCCTCGGGGGTGTCCTCCTCCGTCGATTCCAGCACCGTGCCCGCCTCGCACATCTCGGGTGCGGGGGCGCGCCAGAACGCCACGTTCCACGCCTTGGCCAGCGCGTACAGGGTGAGGAGGCTGGTGACGGTGCCGCCGCCCACCAGTACGTAGGCGAGGGCCCCGCCGTCGTCGACCCCGGCCCGCAGCAGCCCGAACTTGCCGAGGAAGCCGGAGAGCGGCGGGATCCCGGCGAGGTTCAGGGCGGGGACGAAGAACAGCACGGCCAGCAGCGGGGAGAGCCGCGCCAGGCCACCGAGGCTCTGGAGGTCGGTCGTCCCGCTGCGCCGCTCGACCAGCCCGGCGACGAGGAAGAGCGTGGTCTGCACGGTGATGTGGTGGGCGACGTAGAACACCGCACCGGAGATACCGCTGGGGCTGCCCAGCCCGATCCCGAAGATCATGTATCCCATGTGGCTGATGAGGGTGAAGGACAGCAGCCGCTTCAGGTCGGTCTGCGCGACGGCACCGAGGATCCCCACGAGCAGCGACAGCAGCGCGAGGACCAGCAGGACGGTGCCGATACCGGGCCCCGGGAACAGCAGCGTCTGGGTGCGGAGCATGGCGTAGATGCCGACCTTGGTCAGCAGCCCCGCGAAGACGGCCGTCACCGGTGCCGGGGCCGTGGGATAGGAGTCGGGCAGCCAGGCGGCCAGCGGGAAGACGGCCGCCTTGATGGCGAAGACGCCGAGCAGGGCGATCTGGATGACCATGCCCACGCTGTCCGGCAACGCGTCGAGCCGGGCGGGCAGTGGGGCCATGGTGACGGTCCCGGCCGCCGCGTACACCATGGCGACGGCGGCCAGGAACAGCATGGACGACAGCAGCGAGACGATCGCGTACGTGGCGCCCGCGCGGATCCGCGCCAGGGTGCCGCCGATCGTCATCAGCACGTAACTCGCGGTCAGCATCAGCTCGAAGCCGACGTAGAGGTTGAACAGGTCCCCGGCCAGGAAGGTGTCCGAGACCCCGGCCACCAGCACCAGGTACGAGGGGTGGAAGACGGACATCGGGGTGGTGTCGTCGTTGTCCGCCATGCCCTGGCCCACGGAGTAGACCAGCACGGACAGCGTCACGGACGAGGAGATCACCAGCATCAGCGCGGAGAGCCGGTCGGCGACCAGCACGATCCCCACCGGCGGCGCCCATCCCCCGGCGAACATCACCTGCGGCCCGTGCCGGTCCGCTGCGATAAGCAGCAGCAGCGAGACGACGAGCACGGCCAGCAGCACGGCAGCACTGATGAAGCGCTGCACGCGTTCCAGTCGCGCGCCGATCGCCAGTTTCAACCCCGCCGCACAGAGGGGCAGGATCACCGGCAGGGGCACCAGCCCCGCGGCCCCGCTCATCGCCGCCCTCCCCACGCGGGCCAAGAAGTTCGCGGCGGACACAAGGTGCTCGGCGTCATCGGTCCGCGCCCAGGATGGTCTGCCATGGGTCGTCCTCCCCTACGATCTCCTCCGCGGTCTCCTCGGCCCGCGCCTGCCGGGCGCGGAAGGCCCGGGCGTCGGCGCGGGCGCGGCGGCGCAGCCGGCGGTACCGGTCGCGGGCCGTGCCCAGCCGCTCGTAGGCGGTGAGCTCCCGCGCCTCGCGCTCCTCCTCGCCGCGTGCCAGGGCCCGGTATTCGAGGCGCCGCTTGCGGTACGCGGTGCGGAGCCGTTCGCGCTCCTCGGCGTAGGTGGCGCGGCGGACGACGCGGATGTCCTCGATGTCGTCGGGTACGTCGTCGCTGCCGGAGTGCTGCCAGGAGCGGTAGGCCATGGTCGCCAGGAACGCCGTCAACGCGAGGGTGATGACGATGGCGGTGAGGATGAACGCCTGCGGCAGCGGGTCGGCCATCCGCTCCCGTGCCGAACCCGGGTAGAGCAGCGCGGCCTCGCCGTCCGGCCCTGAGGTGGCGAGCACCAGGATGTTGACGCCGTTTCCGATGAGCACGGCGCCCAGCAGGATGCGGGTCAGCGGCCGGGCCAGCAGCAGCGCCGTACCGGCGGCGAACAGCACCCCGCCGCAGCACACCAGGGCGACCGTTCCCGTCATGCCGACCGGCCCTCCCCCGCGGCGGGCGAGCCCGCACCGCCGCGTTCGCGCTCCAGACGGCGGTCGATCTCCGAGCCGAGGCTGCGCAGCACATCGAGGACGACGCCGAGCACGAGCAGATAGACGCCGGCGTCGAAGAGCACGGGGCTGGCCGCGTGGAAGTGCCCGACGAGCCAGAATTCGCCGGTCACCTTGCCGGCGGCCAGCACGCTGCCGCCCAGCCAGAGCCCCACGAGTCCGGTACCGGTGATGATCAGCAGGCCCAGCCCGAGCAGAAAGCCCGCGTCCACGGGTGCGGCCGCCGCCAACTCCAGGCGGCCGCCCGCCAGATAGCGCACGGCCAGCGCCAGCCCGGCCACCAGGCCCGCGGTGAAGCCGCCGCCCGGCTGGTTCTCGGCGGAGAAGAGCAGGTACAGGGAGAGCACCAGGATCGGGTGGAAGACCAGCCGGGCCATCACCTCGAACATCACCGAGCGCCCCTCGGGGGCGAGCGTGGAGCTGGCCGCCAGCCAGGTGCGGCGCGGTGCGACGGGCGAGCCGTGCGGCGGGCGGGCCCCGGGCCGTACGGGCAGCTTCCAGGCGTCCCGGCGCCCGGCGGGGAGGCGGTGTGCCCCGGTTTCCGCGACCTCGCCGGGCCGGGCCAGGGCGACGCTCGCCGAGCCGGGTGCGGCGGCGGGCCCCGCTTCCGGTCCCGCGACGGGCGCCGTCGGCGGAGGGCCGCCGGGCTCCTCCGCCCTCGGCACCGGCTGGGCGACAGGCACCCGGGTGCGGCGGCGCAGATAGACGAGGCTGGTGACACCGATGGCGGCGACGGCGAGCACCGCGGACTCGCCCATGGTGTCCCAGGCGCGCAGGTCGACCAGGGTGGTGGCCACCACGTTGCGGACGCCCTCGTGCGCCGTCGCGGAGAGCAGCTCGGGCCCCGAGGGCGGGGCGGTGCGGGCCGCGAGCGAAATCTGGACGAGCCCGGCGATCAGCCCGCCCGCGGCGACGGAGAAGACCAGCTGCACACTTCGCCGCGTCCGCCACATCCGGCTGCCGTCCGGGAAACGCGCCGGCAGCCTGCGCAGTACGAGGACGAAGACGGTCAGCGAGACGGTCTCCACGGCGAACTGCGTCAACGCCAGGTCGGGCGCGCCGTGCAGTACGTAGAGGAGTCCGGCGCCGTATCCGGTGATGCCGGCGAGGACGGCGGCCTTGAGCCGCTGCTGTGTCACCACGCACAGCACCCCGACCCCCGCCACCCCGGCCGCGACGACCAGCTGGGGGATCGAGTCGTACCAGCGTGGGGCGCCCAGTTCCGTCCAGGGCCGGCCCGCCACCAGCTGCGCCGTCTCGAAGCCGAACAGTACGACGAGGGCCGTACCCAGGTAGACGGGCAGCGAGCCGCGCTGCACGGCGCCGGTGACCTGGAGCGAGAGCCGCTCCAGCGCCCACAGCGAGCGGGCGAACGCCTGGTCGCCGTCGATCTGCGAGAGCCGCTCGCCGAGTGCGCCGAGCGGCCGTTGGGCGAGGAAGACCGCGGCGCCCAGCGCCCAGGAGAGGGCCGCGAGGGCCAGCGCGAGGCCCCAGCCGTGCCACAGCGCCAGGTGGTAGGGCGCGCCCACGGTGGGGAACGCGTCGGCGTACCGGCCCAGCAGCGGGTCGAGCCACACCACACCCGGGCCCAGCACCAGCCCGGCCAGCACACACACCAGCGGCGGCCCCAGCAGCAGCGCTCCGGCGCGGGCACCCTCCGGGCAGGTCACCGGGTTCAGCGGCGGGGCTCCGCCCTTGCGGGCGAAGGCTCCCCACAGGAAGCGCAGCGTGTACGCCGTGGTCAGCGCCGAGCCCGCGACCACGGCAACCAGCGTCCACGCCTCGGCCGTCCCGGCGTCCAGCAGCGCCGCGACGGCCGCCTCCTTGGCGGCGAACCCGAGCAGCGGAGGCACCCCCGCCATCGACAGCCCGGCGAGTACGGCGACACCGCACAGCGCGGGCAGCGCCCGGCCGACGCCGGAGAGCCGTTCCAGGTCACGTGAGCCGGTGAGGTGGTCGATGATGCCGACGACGAGGAAGAGCGGCGCCTTGAACAGCGCGTGTGCCAACAGCACATCGGCCCCGGCCAGCGCCGCGTCCCGGGTTCCGTCGCCGACCAGCACGGTGAGGAAGCCGAGCTGGCTGACCGTACCGAAGGCCAGCAGCAGCTTCAGGTCCGTCTCACGCAGCGCCCGCCAGCCGCCCAGCAGCATCGTGACGCTGCCCAGCACGAGCACCAGCGTCCGCCACGGCGCCACCTCGGCGAAGCCGGGCGCGAGCCGCGCGATCAGATAGACCCCGGCCTTGACCATGGCCGCGGCGTGCAGATACGCGGAAACCGGTGTGGCCGCGGCCATCGCCCCCGGCAGCCAGAAGCTGAACGGCCATACGGCGGACTTGGACAGCGCCCCCACCAGCACCAGCACCAGACCGCCCGCCACCAGCGCCCCGCCGCCGGGCGGATCGGCGAGCAGCTGCGAGATCCGGTAGGTGTGGCCGGCCCGCCCCAGCATCAGGAAGCCGACGAGCATCACCAGCCCGCCGAGCGTGGTGACCAGCAGCGCCTGCAGCGCGGCACGCCGGTTGGTGCGGTGCTCCGAGCTGTGCCCGATGAGCAGGAACGAGAAGACCGTGGTGAGTTCCCACAGCACATACAGCACGATCAGGTCGTCGGCCAGGACCAGCCCGAGCATGGCCCCGGCGAACGCGGTCAGCGATCCGGCGAAGGCCCCGAGCCGTGGTTCGCCGCGGTCGAAGTAGGCCGCGCAGTAGACCATCACCAGGGCGCCGATGCCGCCGGCGATCAGCACCATCACCAGCGCGAGCGCGTCACACCGCAGCGCGATCCCGACACCGAGCGCCGGGATCCAGTCGGCGTGCTCGGTGACGGCTCCGCCGTCTGCGACCTGGGCGTAGTGTGCCGCCGCCCATCCGGCGGCGCCGGCCGGCACCGCCGCGAGCAGCAGGAACGCGCGCGGACCGAGCCACCGCACCAGTGGCCCGGCGCAGCACGCTGCCGCGAAGTGGGCGACGATCAACCACAGCACGCACCGAGAATTGCATACATAGCTATGCAATTCGGACAGGCCGCGTCCCCTCTGCTGCGCTTGGGCAGTCTGCTCCCCCAGCCTCCGGCCGGGAGGTACCCCCAAGGCGCAGGGCTGGCAAGCGCAGCCCCCGACGCCGGGTACGGACGCTAGGTGGCGGACTTCTCCGCGGGGGACCCCTCAGGCGCGGCGTCAGGGCCATCGGCGTCAGAGTGTGGCTCGACAACATCCTCGCGGCCGGGCCGCTTCTTCGCGGAGACGACGATGTAGACGACCGCCGCCACAAAGACGATGAGCGCCGTCCAGTTGTTCAACCGCATGCCGAGCAGGTGGTGCGCGTCGTCCACGCGCAGATACTCGGTCCAGAAGCGCCCCGCCGTGTACCCGGCCACATAGACCGCGAACGCCCGGCCGTGCCCCAGCTTGAAGCGGCGGTCCGCCCAGATCACCAGCAGCGCGACGCCGATGCACCACAGCGACTCGTACAGGAAGGTCGGGTGGTACGTCGCCACGTCGGGGGTGTCGACCGGCCGGTGCTCCGGGTCGATCTTGAGGGCCCACGGCAGATCGGTGGGCCGCCCGTACAGCTCCTGGTTGAACCAGTTGCCCCAGCGGCCCAGTGCCTGCGCCAGCACGATGCCCGGCGCCACGGCGTCCGCGTACGCGGGCAGCGCGATGCCCCGGCGGCGGCAGCCGATCCAGGCGCCGAGCGCGCCAAGCGCGATGGCACCCCAGATGCCCAGTCCGCCGTCCCAGATCCGGAGGGCGTCGACGGGGTTACGGCCCTCTCCGAAGTAGAGCTGGTAGTCGGTGATGACGTGGTACAGCCGGCCGCCGACGAGGCCGAACGGTACGGCCCATACGGCGATGTCGGCGACCGTTCCAGGCTGTCCGCCCCGTGCGACCCACCGGCGCCCGCCGAGCCAGACCGCGGCGAAGACGCCGAGGATGATGCAGAGCGCGTAGCCGCGCAGCGGGAGCGGCCCGAGGTGAATCTCACCGGCCGATGGACTGGGGATAAAGGCAAGGGTCTCCATGGCGAACCCGACGCTACCGTGCCCGGCACCACCCCGGACAATCAGCCCGCACAACGGCTGGATAACGCTGATCCCCGCACCCGAAGGGGCGCGGGGATCAGCGCCCCGAAGGGGCGCGGGGAACTGCGCGACAAGCCACAACCCACCCGCAGCCCGCAACCGGCGACCAGGCGCACCCCCTCACCGGCACCAGGAGAGGGGGCTAGCTCTTGGCCTCGACGAGCCTCCGCAGCTTCGCCGGGGTCAACGGATCCGACTGATCACTGAAAATGTCCTTGCCGTTCAGCAGCACGGTGGGGGTCCCCTTGTACCCCGACGAACGGAACGCCGCGTCGGAGCGCTTCACCCAGTCGTCGTGCCGCCCACTCGTCACGCACTCCTTGAATCCGGCGTCCGCCAACCCGTCCACCTTCCCGGCCAGTTGGATCAGCCGCTGGGTGCTGGCGAACGCGTCCTGCTGCTCGCCGGGCTGGTTGCGGTACAGCACATCGTGGTAGGGGGCGAACTTCCCCTTGTCGCGGGCGCACGCTGCCGCGTTGGCCGCCTCGTGGGAGCCCCGGCCGCCCATGTTCCCGTCGATGAGCGTCACCAGGTGGTACTCGGCCTTGAGCTTGCCCGCCCGCTCCAGGCTCTTGATCGTGCCCCCGAAGGCGTTCTCGAACTGCCCGCACGCCGGGCAGCGGAAGTCCTCGTAGACCGTGAGCTTGGCCGGGGCGCCGGCCCGGCCCACCGTGACCGGCTTCGCCGACTGGCTGCCCTTCTCGTCGCCGCCCATGCTCGCCACAGTGGCGCCGATGCCGGTGGCCAGGGCCAGTGCGCCGACGACCAGGGCGCCCGCCTTGAGCGAGCGCCGCCTGCGCTCGGCTGCCTTGTCCCGTTCCCGCTCGGCCCGCAGGCGCTCGCGGGCCGAGCGCTTGCCGCCGTCCTTGCTGTTCTGGCTCATCACGCCCGACCCAACGAGAGGGCTCCGCCTCCGACGAGCACACAGCGCGCTTTTTCACCCAAAAGGGATGGCCCCCCGGATTGCTCCGGGGGGCCGTTCCGCTACCGGCGGACGCCCTCGGCCAGGGCCGCGGCGAGCTCCCGCACCTCGGCGAGGCCCGCCTCCAGGTCGTCGGCCGCCAGCAGGAGCTTGACGAACGCCGAGCCGACGATCACTCCGTCCGCGAAGGCGGCCACTTCGGCGGCCTGCGCCGAGTTGGACACCCCGAGCCCGACGCACACGGGCAGCGAGGTCGTGGACCGTACCCGCGCCACCAGCTCGCGGGCCTCGTTGCCCACCGACTCGCGCGTACCGGTGACCCCCATCAGCGAGGCGGCGTACACGAAGCCGCTGCCCGCGGCGGTGATCCGGGCCAGCCGCGCGTCCTGGCTACTGGGCGCGACGACGAAGACCGTGCCGAGCCCGGCCTGCTCGGCCGCCTTCCGCCAGCCGTCCGACTCCTCGACCGGCAGGTCGGGCAGGATGCACCCAGCACCGCCCGCCGCCGCCAGCTCCTCGGCGAAGCGTTCAGCGCCGTACCGGTCGACGGGGTTCCAGTACGTCATGACCAGCACCGGCTTCCCGGTGGCGGCGTGCGCCTCGCGGACCGTACGCAGTACGTCGGCGATCCGCACCCCGCCTTCCAGCGCGATGGTGTCCGCCGTCTGGATGACCGGTCCGTCCATCACGGGGTCGCTGTGCGGCAGGCCGACCTCGACCACGTCGCAGCCGCTCTCCAGCAGCGCCGTACAGGCGGCGATGCCGCCCTCGACGGTGGGGAACCCGGCCGGGAGGTAGCCGACGAGCGCGGCCCGGTTCTCGGCCTTGGCCTGCGCCAGGGTCTCCTGAAGCAGTGCGATGTTTCCGCCCGTGCCGCTCATGCGTGCTCCCCCTCGGCCTTCTCGTCCGTCCCGTCCGTGCCGTCCAGCAGGCCGAAGTACCGCGCGGCCGTGTCCATGTCCTTGTCGCCGCGGCCCGAGAGGTTCACCAGGACGATGCCCTCACTGCCCAGCTCCTTGCCCAGTTCGAGGGCGCCCGCCAGCGCGTGTGCGCTCTCGATGGCCGGGATGATGCCCTCGGTCTCCGAGAGCAGCCGCAGCGCCCGCATCGCCTGGTCGTCGGTGACCGGGCGGTACTCGCCGCGCCCGCTGTCCTTGAGGAACGCGTGCTCGGGGCCGATGCCCGGGTAGTCGAGCCCGGCCGAGATCGAGTACGGCTCGGTGATCTGCCCCTCGTCGTCCTGGAGGACATAGCTTCGCGAGCCGTGCAGGATGCCCGGCTCACCCGCGGTCAGCGTGGCGGCGTGCTCGCCCGACTCCACGCCGTGCCCCGCCGCCTCGAAGCCGACCAGCCGCACGCCGGTGTCCGGCAGAAAGGCGTGGAAGAGCCCGATCGCGTTGGAGCCGCCGCCCACACAGGCGGCGACGGCGTCCGGCAGCCGCCCTGTGCGCTCCAGGATCTGCCGCCGCGCCTCGACGCCGATCACGCGGTGGAAGTCGCGGACGATCTGCGGGAAGGGGTGCGGCCCCGCGACCGTGCCGAACAGGTAGTGCGTACGGTCCACATTCGCCACCCAGTCGCGGAACGCCTCGTTGATGGCGTCCTTGAGGGTGCGGCTGCCGGAGGCGACGGGGACGACCTCGGCGCCGAGCATCCGCATGCGGGCGACGTTCAGCGCCTGCCGCTGGGTGTCGATCTCGCCCATGTAGATGGTGCATTCGAGGCCGAAGAGGGCGCACGCGGTGGCGGTGGCCACGCCGTGCTGGCCCGCGCCGGTCTCGGCGATGACGCGCGGCTTGCCCATGCGCTTGGTGAGCAGGGCCTGGCCCAGCACGTTGTTGATCTTGTGCGAGCCGGTGTGGTTGAGGTCCTCGCGCTTGAGGAAGACGCGGGCGCCGCCCGCGTGCTCCGCGAACCGCCGCACCTCGGTGAGGGCGCTGGGGCGGCCCGTGTAGTTGACGAGCAGCTCGTCGAGCTCGGCGGCGAAGGCGGGGTCCGCCTTGGCCTTCTCGTACTCGGCGGCCACCTCGTCGACGGCGGCGACCAGCGCTTCGGGGATGAACTTGCCGCCGAACGCGCCGAAGTACCCGGCGACGTTGGGGCTGAGACCCTCGGGGTCAGGAATGAAGTAGTCGGATGACATGCCGACAGTGCTCCTCGCGAGTGGGCTGACGTGATGACTCGGCCCCCGCCCCACCCCTTCCCGAAATTCTTTGGGGGCTCCGCCCCCGAGCCCCCGCTCCTCAAGCGCCGGAGGGGCTGAGATTCAGCCTGCCTGGACGCGAAGCGATCAGGGGGAAAGGGGGAGCCCTCTATTCGGGAAGTGGGGGTACCTCCCGGACGGAGTCTGGGGGAGGATCGGGGAACGTCAGCGCCATCGACGGCCGCGGATCACGCCCGGCTCGCACCCGATGTGGTACCGGACGGACCGCCCCCGCACCCGCCGTGCCGGAGCCCGGCAGCCACGCGGCCGGCACCCGCGCGCCAGCGCGAGGGAGCACAACGAGACGGCGACGGACACGGGGCGTCAGCCCCTCCCGTGCCGCAGCGCCGGGTGCGCACCGGCGGCGACGAGATCGGAGACCGCGGTCTTCGGGTCCTTGCCGGTGACCAGCGACTCCCCCACCAGAACGGCGTCGGCCCCCTCGTTCGCGTACGCGATCAGATCGTGCGGGCCCCGGACGCCGGACTCGGCGACCTTGACGATGTGGTCGGGGATCTCGGGCGCGATCCGGGTGAAGTTGCTCCGGTCCACCTCGAGGGTCTTCAGATTCCGCGCGTTGACCCCGATGATCTTCGCCCCGGCCGCCACCGCCCGCTCGGCCTCCTCCTCGTCGTGCACCTCGACCAGCGGGGTGAGCCCGATGGACTCGGCGCGCTCGATCAGGGAGACCAGCGCCTCCTGCTCCAGCGCGGCGACGATCAGCAGCACGACGTCGGCGCCGTGCGCACGGGCCTCCCACAGCTGGTAGGAGGAGAAGATGAAGTCCTTGCGCAGCACGGGGATGTCGACCCGGGCCCGTACGGCCTCGAGGTCGGCCAGCGAGCCGCCGAAGCGGCGGCGTTCGGTGAGGACGGAGATCACGGCGGCGCCGCCCGCCTCGTAGTCGGCGGCGAGCCCGGCCGGGTCGGCGATGGCAGCCAGCGCGCCCTTGGACGGGCTGGAGCGCTTGACCTCGCAGATCACCCGCACTCCGGCCGTGCTGTCGCCCTTGAGCGCCGCGAGCCCGTCCTTGACCTGGGGCGCCCGGGCGGCACGCTCCTTGAGCTCCTCGAGGCTGACGCGCGCCTGCCGCTCGGCGAGGTCCTCACGCACGCCTTCGATGATCTCGTCGAGCACACTCACCGAGCGGCCTCCTTGCTGGCTGTGGTTACGGGCTGGCTGGATCGATCGGCCTGGTGACCGGGGGCGGCCCCTCATGGACGGAGCAGGGGATGGTCGGGTGGGGCACTGTGATGGTATCCGCCGCGGCGCGGAGGTCCCGCATCCGGTTGAACACGGTCCCATATAGCGGACAAATCACCGCCCCGGTGGCCGTCCGTGCGGGACCGGTCAGGGAGTCAGCCCGCTGCCGAGGGGCGTATTCCGGACAACCGTGAACGCCACCACCAGCACCCCCGCGGCCCACCAGTGCCAGGCCCGCAGCCGTACCGGAAAGGAGTACGGCCGGGCCCGTACCGCGCGGGCGGTCCAGTGCAGCCAGCCCAGCGCGAGGGCGGCGAAGAGCAGGACAGCGAGCGCGTTGGCGCCCAGCGCGGTGGCCAGCTCACCGTGCGCTGCGGCGTGCGCGCTGCGCAGCCCGCCGCAGCCGGGGCAGTACAGCCCCGTGACGGTCAGAAAGGGGCAGGCCGGGTAGTGGCCCGGCTGATTGGGGTCGACGGCGGCCACATAGCCGAAAGCCGCGCCCGCCACGGCGAGGGAGCCGAGGGGCGCGGCCAGCCGCGGCACCGCGCTGCGGAGGCGGTGCCGCACCGTCGCGGCGTGCTGCCGGTCGCTCAGGAGGAGTGCGCCTTGCTGTGGACCTGCGGGTGTGCCTGCTGGTGCGCCAGCCGGTGGGCGCGCGCCTGCTCGGCCGTCATGCCCTTGGACTTGGACTGGCCGAGGCCCGCCGCCCGCATGATGCCGCCGATCACAGCACCCGCTCCGATGATGACCAGTCCCGCGATCACACCGGCGGGCTGCGCCATCACCGTGAAGGCGGAGGCGACGCAGAAACCGACGAAGGAGATGATCGAGCCGGTCCAGGCGGCCGGGGTGTGTCCGTGGCTGTGCGCCATGAATGCTCCTTGAATCACAACATGAGGTGGGGCCACCCGGCCCGTTCGCCGCCTATTGTCCCCCTTCCCCGGCAGCCCGCCACCGCGGGGGTCGCGTCCCGCGCCCCGTCAGGGGCGCGAGGAACTGCGCGAGCAACCACAACGTGGGCGCACCCCGCGAACCACAGCCAGGGGCAGCCCCGAATCGGAACTTCAGGCCGTGCCGCGAGTGGGGTCCTCCCCCCGATCCAGGGCCTTCCACAAATCCTCGGGCCGGTCGGGATCAACTCGCCGAGGCCCGCGCGCAGCGCGCTGCCGCAACGGCGCCCGCTCATACCGCGCACTCCCCGACATCGACGGCCACCCACTCCCGTACCGCAGCGCCAACAGCCCCGCGATCAGCAGCAACGCGCCACCCGCGGCCGAGACGTACGGCCACGCAGTGACGGAGACGGCACCGATACCACTGTCCGCAAGCCCACTGGTCCTCGCAGCCTCAGCGGCCAGCGCCCCGGTGTCGTCGGCGCCGAGCAGGGCGGAGGCCAGCACGGCGGCGCCGCACAGGGTGAGCAGCCCGGCGACGACACGGCGGCCGGTGCGGCGTACGGCGAAGACGGCGACAAGTGCGGCGAGGCCGACCAGGGCCAGGGCGCTGGGCAGGCCGGTGACGTCGCCGCCCTCGGCGCTGACCGGCACCGCGCCCTGTGCGAACTTCGCCGTGGACTCGCTCCACGTCTGTCCTGCGGAGACCAGCGCGAGCGCTGCCCCCACCGCACCGCTCAGCAGTGCGACCGCCAGCGCGGTACGTGCCGCGCGCGAGCGCCCGGGGCGGGGGGCCGCGTCCGCGGAGTGCGGGGTTCCCTCGGCACCGTTCGGGTCAGGAGCGGGGGCTGAAGAAGTCACCCCTCAACGCTACCCCCGAGCCGCTCGGCGGTCCGGACCGCCCTCAGTACCGCCGCTGCCTTGTTGGCGCACTCGGTGTCCTCGGCCGCGGGGTCGGAGTCGGCGACGACACCGGCACCAGCCTGGACGTAGGCGGTCCCGTCGCGCAGCAGTGCCGTACGGATCGCGATGGCAGTGTCGGAGTCGCCCGCGAAGTCGAGATATCCGACACATCCGCCGTAGACGCCGCGCTTGGTGGGCTCCAGCTCCTCGATGATCTGGAGCGCGCGTGGCTTGGGCGCCCCGGAGAGGGTGCCGGCCGGGAAGCAGGCGGTGAGGGCGTCGAACGCGGTGCGGTTCTCGGCCAGTTGACCGGTGACGGTCGAGACGATGTGCATCACATGGCTGTAGCGCTCGATCGACATGAAGTCGACCACTTCGACGCTGCCCGGCTCGCAGACCCGCCCCAGGTCGTTGCGGCCCAGGTCCACCAGCATCAGATGCTCGGCGCGCTCCTTCGGGTCGGCCAGCAGTTCCTCCGCCAGCGCGGTGTCCTCGCCCGGGGTGGCGCCGCGCGGCCGGGTGCCGGCGATGGGGTGCATCATCGCGCGGCCGTCCTCCACCTTGACCAGCGCCTCGGGGCTGGAGCCGACGATGTCGAAGCCGTCGAAGCGCAGCAGATACATATACGGGCTCGGATTGGTCGCCCGCAGCACCCGGTAGACGTCCAGCGCGCTCGCCTCGCAGCGGGCCTCGAACCGCTGCGAGGGCACCACCTGGAACGCTTCCCCGCCGCGGATCCGTTCCTTGATGTCCTCGACCCAGCCCTGGTACGTCGCACCGCCCGACCTGGCCTCGAACGCGGGGAGTTCGGACGGCGGCAGCGCCACCGGCTCGACGGGTGCGGGGCGGGCGAGGTCGGCGGTCATCGCGTCCAGCCTGCGTACGGCGTCGGCGTGCGCCTCGTCCACGCCGGTGTCCAGGTCGTTGTGGTTGATCGCGTTGGCGATGAGCAGCACCGTGCCGTCGCGGTGGTCGAGGACGGCGAGGTCGGAGGTGAGCAGCATCGTCAGCTCCGGCAGCGCGAGATCGTCCCGGGTGCCGGGGTGGTGGCCGACCTTCTCCAGCCGCTGGACGATGTCGTACCCGAGGTAGCCGACCATGCCGCCGGTGAACGGCGGCAGGTCCCCGCCCTGGTGCAGGTCGCGCGGGGTGTGCAGGGCCTCGACCGTCTCGCGCAGCGCGGCGAGCGGGTCACCTGCGGTGGGTACGCCGACGGGCGGGGTGCCCTGCCAGTGCGCCTGGCCGTCGCGCACGGTCAGCGCCGCGTCGCTGCGGACGCCGATGAAGGAGTACCGCGACCAGGTGCGGCCGTTCTCCGCCGACTCCAGCAGGAAGGTGCCGGGGCGCTCCTGAGCGAGCTTGCGGTACAGGGCGATGGGGGTGTCGCCGTCTGCCAGCAGGCGGCGGGTCACCGGGATGACCCGCCGGTCCTTGGCGAGCGTGCGGAAGGTTGCGAGGTCGGGCGCCGTCATGGCCCCTCACCCTACTGGTCGGCGGGCAGCAGCACGTCCGCGTCGAAGCAGGTCCTGCTGCCCGTGTGACAGGCGGCGCCGAGCTGGTCGACCTTCACCAGCACCGTGTCGGCGTCGCAGTCGAGCGCCACGGACTTGACCCACTGCACATGCCCGGAGGTGTCTCCTTTGACCCAGTATTCGCCCCGGCTCCGGCTCCAGTACGTGGCCCGGCCCGAGGTCAGCGTGCGGCGCAGCGCCTCGTCGTCCATCCACCCCAGCATCAGCACCTCTCCGGTGTCGTACTGCTGGGCGATGGCGGGCAGCAGCCCGTCCGCGTTGCGCTTGAGCCGGGCGGCGACGGCAGGGTCGAGAGTGGTCTCCTGGGACATGGCTCCATTGTCCCGCACCGCGCGGAGCCTCCGTACGGACCGGCGGACACGCCCCGCACACGCCCGCACACCCACAGCGCCCCGCTGTCCTCGGGCCCGCCGTACGCTTGCAGGCATGTCGACCCATGCGAAGCGTGAACGCCTGCTGCTCGCCGATCTCTTGGAGACGCACGGCCCGGAGGCTCCCACCCTGTGCGAGGGGTGGCAGACCCGGGACCTGGCCGCGCACATCGTCGTACGGGAGCGCCGAAGCGACGCGGCGGGCGGTCTGCTGATCAAGCAGCTCGCGCCCCGACTGGAGCGGGTGCAGGGCGAGTTCGCGGCCAAGCCGTACGAGGAACTCATCCAGCTGATCCGCACCGGGCCGCCGCGGATGTCGCCCTTCGCGCTCAAGCAGGTGGACGAGGCGGCCAACACGGTCGAGTTCTTCGTCCACGCGGAGGACGTACGCCGCGCGCAGCCCGACTGGACCCCGCGCGAGCTGGACCCCGTCTTCGAGGACGCGCTGTGGCGGCGGCTGGAGACCGCTGCCCGGATGTACGGCCGCAAGTCCCCGGTCGGCCTCGTGCTGCGGCGGCCCAACGGGCAGACGGCCGTCGCCCACCGCGGCACGCCCGTGGTCACCGCGGTCGGTGCTCCCTCGGAGCTGCTGCTGTTCGCCTCCGGCCGGCAGGAGCACGCGGATGTGGAGCTGGACGGTGACAAGGACGCCATCACCCGTCTGACCCAGGCGAATCTGGGCCTGTAGCGCCGGGGAGGGGGTGCCCCTGACGGGGCGTCTCCCTGCTGTGCTTGGGCAGTCTGCGCCAGGGGCGCAGGGTGGGCAAGCGCAGCCCCCATGCGGGGTACGCGGCCGGAAGTGCGCCCCCATTGGCGCCGGGCGGCGACCCTGGGGCGGGACAGGGATCGGTACGGGGGCGGGTCAGGGTGTTCCCGGATGGAGCCGGGGCGCTCAGTCGCGAAGGTGGAGGTATGACTTCCTTGCCGCTCTCCCGCAGCCGAAAGTCCACTCCCCGCACCCCCTCCCGCAGGACCCTGCTGACAGGGGTGCTCTCCGGCGCCGCGGTCGCCGCCGTCGGTACGCCGGTGCCGGTCGCCGTCGCCGACAGCGCGGGCGGGGCCGGGCGCCCCACCCTGCCTCCGCCCGACGCCCGCGCGCTGCGGGCCGCCATCGACGATCTGGCGCACCCCCGCTCCTCCGGCGCCCAGCTGCGGGTGAGCGGTTCGGCCGGCAGGTGGTACGGCACCTCGGGGGTGTCGGACCCGGCGACCGGACGCGCTGTCGGGCTCAACGACAAGGTACGTGCGGGCAGCATCACCAAGCCGTTCGTGGCGACGGTCGCGCTCCAGCTCGCCGACGAGGGGCGGCTGCGGCTGGAGGCCCCCGTACGGCACTACCTCCCCGATCTGCTGCCGGAGCGGTTCGGCGCGATCACCGTGGCGCAGTTACTCGACCACACCAGCGGGCTGCCCGACCATGTCGGACTGCCCGAGCGGAAGACGCCGGAGGACGTACTGCGGCACCGCTTCGACCGGTGGACGCCGCAGCAGATCGTGGAAACGGTCACCGGCGGCCCGCTGAAGTTCCGACCCGGCACCAAGCAGGAGTACCGCGGCATCAACTATGTGCTGGCGGCGCTGGTCGTCGAGCAGGTGACGGGGCGGCCGTACGGCGTCGTGATACGGGACCGCATCCTGCGTCCGCTCCGGCTCGGGCACACCTCGTTCCCGTCGGCCGAGGGCAATCCGCGGCGCATCCGCGGGCCGCATATGCATGGCTGTCTGGAGTTGAGCGACGGCTCGCTGGCGGATGTCACCGAGTTCGACATGTCGATCTCGCACGCGGACGGTGAGATCGTCTCCAGCACCGGTGATCTGCACCGGTTCCTGTCCGCGCTGTTCTCCGGTGCGTTGCTGCCGGAGCGGCAGTTGCGGCGGATGTTCACACTGCCGCCGCGGCATGTACGGATGCTCGATGGGAGCCCCGCGCGGTACAGCGCCGGGCTGCAGACCGCCACCGTGAACGGGGTTGCCCTGTGGGGCAAGACCGGTGAGTTCTACGGCTACGCGGCTGGCATGTTTTCCACCCGCGACCAACAGCGCCGTCTCGTATGGGCGTTCACCCCAGTGCGGCTGGACGCGGACCAGTCGCCGATGGCGCAACGGATTGCTGACGCGGCGACGGCGCCCCGCTGAGGGGCTGCCCCTGTCTGTCGTCCGCGGACTGCGGGTGTGTTGTGGCTTGGCGCGCAGTTCCCCGCGCCCCTTACGGGGCGCGTCCGCGTCCCCCTTGCTGCGCTTGGGCAGTCTGCGCCAGGGGCGCAGGGTGGGCAAGCGCAGCCCCTATTGCGGGGCACTCAGGAGCCGCCGGCCAGCCGCTCCGCAATGATCTGCTGGAGCTCCCGCGCCGCGCGAGGTGGCGAGACATCCCCGCGGTGGGCCACCGAAATGGTGCGGTGCAATCCCGGCGAGGCGAAACGGGTGATCCGCAGGCCGGAGCGGGCGGCGACCATGCTGGGGACGACGGCCAGGCCGAGGCCGGCGCGGACGAAGCCGAGGACCGCGTCCATCTCGCCGCCCTCCACGGCGAAGGCGGGTTCGAAGCCCGCGTCCCGGCACGCGGCGACGGTCAGCTCCCGCAGGTCGTAGCCGCGCCGGAACATCGCCAGCGGGCGGTCGCGCAGGTCCTGGACCCGGATCCGGGAGCGCCGCACCGGCGCCGGCGCGTCCGGTGACGAGACGACGACCAGTTCCTCGCTCAGCAGCTCCGCCGTGGTGAGCACCGGCCCCTGCCCGGCGAGCGGGGTGATGATCAGCGCCAGGTCCAGCTCGCCCGCCGCCAGCACCCGCACCAGGTCCTGGGAACCGTCCTCGTGGACGACCAGCTCCACACCGGGGTACCGGTCGTGGAAGGCGCGCAGTACGTCAGGGACCAGGCTGGCGCACAGGCTCGGCGGCGCCCCCAGCCGCACCCGTCCGCGCCGCAGCTGCGCCACCTCCTGCACCTCGCGGCGCGCCGTCTCGGTGTCGGCCAGCACCCGCCGGGCCAGCGGCAGCAGGGCCTCGCCCGCGTCGGTGAGCGAGATGTGGCCGCGTGCCCGGTGGAACAGCTCCGCGCCCAACTCCCGCTCCAGCGACCGGATCTGCTGGGAGAGCGAGGGCTGCGCGACGTGCTCACGCTGGGCGGCCCGGGTGAAGTGGCGGGTCTCGGCGACGGCCACGAAGTAGCGGAGCTGCTGTAGCTGCATACGGCAAGCATACGGCTCGGCGATAGCCAGCCTCTATCGTGCGCAGCCGTTCTATGTCTTGGACTGATGCCGGGGCAGGCTCCTACTTTCATGGCCATGGCGACGGTTACGCGCACTCCCACCTCCCAGAGCCCCGGGCCCGGCCCCCGTCCGCCGGTCAGGCAGCGGCGGGGCGGCGTCCTGCGCACCCTGTGGGGCTCGACGATCGGCAAGAAGACGGTCATGGCGGTCAGCGGGCTGCTGATGCTGGCCTATCTGCTCGTCCACATGTTCGCCAATCTGAAGGTCTTCTTCGGCCCCGAGGAGATGAACGGCTACGCGCACTGGCTGCGCACCTTCGGGGAGCCGCTGCTGCGCCACGGCTGGTTCCTGTGGATCGCCCGCGCGGTGCTGCTCGCGGCCGTGGTGCTGCACGGCGTCAGCGCCTACCAGCTCAGCAGGCGCGACATCGCGGCGCGCCCCGTCAAGTACCAGCACACCCGGCGCCGAGCGAGCTACGCGACCCGCACCATGCGCTGGGGCGGGATCATCCTGGCGCTGTTCATCGTCTGGCACGTCCTCGATCTGACGACCGGAACGGTGAATCCGCGCGGCCAGGAGGGCCACCCGTACGAGAACATCGTCGCCGGCTTCCGGAACTGGTACGCGAACGTCATCTACATCGTCGCCATGCTCGCCGTCGGCCTGCACATCCGGCACGGCTTCTGGAGCGCCGCCCAGACCCTCGGGGTGACCCGACCCGGCGCCGCCCGCCTGCTCAAAGCCGGGGCGACCGGCCTCGCGCTGGTCATCACCGCGGGCTTCCTCTCCGTACCCATCGGCGTCATGACGGGAGTGGTGAAATGAGCACCCCTTACCAGAGCTACCGCACCGGCGATCCCGTCGCCGACACCAAGGCGCCCGACGGGCCCATCGCCGAGCGGTGGAACCGGCGCCGGTTCGAGGCGAAGCTGGTCAATCCGGCCAACCGCCGCAAGCACACCGTCATCGTCGTCGGCACCGGTCTCGCGGGCGGCTCGGCGGGGGCCACCCTGGCGGAGGCGGGCTACCACGTCGTCCAGTTCTGCTACCAGGACTCCCCGCGCCGTGCCCACTCCGTCGCGGCGCAGGGCGGCATCAACGCTGCGAAGAACTACCGCAACGACGGCGACTCCGTGCACCGGCTCTTCTACGACACCGTCAAGGGCGGTGACTTCCGCTCCCGGGAGTCCAATGTGCACCGGCTGGCGGAGATCTCCACCGAGATCATCGACCAGTGCGTGGCGCAGGGCGTGCCGTTCGCCCGCGAGTACGGCGGGCTGCTGGACACCCGCTCGTTCGGCGGCGTCCAGGTCTCCCGCACCTTCTACGCCCGCGGCCAGACGGGCCAGCAGCTGCTGCTCGGCGCCTACCAGGCGCTCTCGCGGCAGATCGCCGTCGGGAACGTGGAGATGCACCCCCGCGCGGAGATGCTGGATCTGATCGTCATCGACGGGCGGGCCCGCGGCATCGTCGCCCGCGATCTGCTGACCGGCCGCATCGACACCTACTTCGCCGACGCGGTGGTGCTGGCGACCGGCGGCTACGGCAACGTCTTCTACCTGTCGACCAACGCCAAGAACTCCAACGCGACAGCCGTCTGGCGCGCACACCGCAGGGGCGCCTACTTCGCGAATCCCTGCTTCACCCAGATCCACCCCACCTGCATCCCGCGCTCCGGCGACCACCAGTCCAAGCTGACGCTGATGAGCGAGTCGCTGCGCAACGACGGCCGGATCTGGGTGCCCAAGGCGGCCGGCGACGACCGCGCGCCGCAGGACATCCCGGAGGAGGAGCGCGACTACTACCTGGAGCGCCTCTACCCCTCCTTCGGCAACCTCGTCCCCCGCGACATCGCCTCCCGTGCCGCGAAGAACGTCTGCGACGAGGGGCGCGGTGTGGGCCCCGGCGGTCAGGGCGTCTATCTCGACTTCGCGGACGCCATCGCCCGGCTGGGCCGGGCGGCCGTCGAGGAGAAGTACGGCAACCTCTTCGAGATGTACGCGCGGATCACCGCCGAAGATCCGTACACCCGTCCGATGCGGATCTATCCCGCCATCCACTACACGATGGGCGGGCTGTGGGTCGACTACGACCTGATGACCACCATCCCCGGCCTCTTCGCCATCGGGGAGGCCAACTTCTCCGACCACGGCGCCAACCGGCTCGGCGCCTCCGCGCTGATGCAGGGGCTGGCCGACGGCTACTTCGTGCTCCCGGCGACACTCGGCGACTATCTGGCCCGCCACCCGCACCAGGACGTCGATCCGGACCATCCGGCCGTCCACGAGGCGGTGTTCGCCGTCACCGACCGGCTCTACGCCCTGCTGTCCAACAACGGTGACCGCTCCCCCGACTCCTTCCACCGCGAACTCGGTGAGCTGATGTGGGACGAGTGCGGGATGTCCCGTACGGAGGAGGGGCTGCGCAAGGCGCTGGAGCGGATCCCCGAGCTGCGCGCCGAGTTCTGGCAGCGGATCAGGGTGCCCGGCTCGGGCGAGGCGCTGAACCAGTCCCTGGAGAAGGCCAACCGGGTCGCCGACCATCTGGAGCTGGCCGAGCTGATGTGCCTGGACGCGCTGCACCGCGGCGAGTCGTGCGGCGGCCACTTCCGCGAGGAGTCCCGCACGGCCGACGGCGAGGCGGCGCGCAAGGACGAGGAGTTCTGCTACGCCGCCGCCTGGGAGTTCACCGGCGTCGGCGAGGCCCCCGTGCTGCACAAGGAGGCCCTCCGCTTCGAGTACGTCCACCCCACCCAGCGGAGCTACACGTGAATCTGACCCTTCGGATCTGGCGCCAGCCGGACGCCTCGGCGGACGGCGAGATGCGCACCTACGAGGTGGCGGACATCTCCCCCGACATGTCGTTCCTGGAGATGCTCGACACCCTCAACGAGCGGCTGATCGAGCGCGGCGAGGAGCCCGTCGCCTTCGACCACGACTGCCGGGAAGGCATCTGCGGCGCCTGCGGCATGGTCATCAACGGCCAGGCCCACGGGCCCGAACGCACCACCACCTGCCAACTGCACATGCGGCACTTCACCGACGGCGACACCATCGACATCGAGCCCTGGCGGGCCGCCGCCTTCCCCGTCGTACGGGATCTGGTCGTCGACCGGTCGGCGTTCGACCGGGTGATCGGCGCCGGCGGCTACATCACGGCGCCGACCGGGGCAGCGCCCGAGGCGCATGCCACAGCCGTACCGAAACCCGCCGCCGATGCGGCGTTCACCCACGCCGAGTGCATCGGCTGCGGCGCCTGCGTGGCCGCCTGCCCGAACGGCTCGGCCATGCTGTTCACCTCCGCCAAGGTGAACCACCTCAACGTGCTGCCGCAGGGCGCCCCCGAGCGGGAGAGCCGGGTGCTCGGCATGGTGGAGCAGATGGACGCCGAGGGCTTCGGCGGCTGCACGCTGGCCGGGGAGTGCGCCACGGCCTGCCCCAAGGGCATCCCCATGCCGTCGATCGCCGCGATGAACCGCGAGTATCTGCGGGCCGCCGCCAAGCGGTGATCGCCTCCGGGAGGGGGCCGCATACAGTGGGGACACCATGAGTAGCGAGCGGCCCACCCTCCCCGAACTGGCGCGCCAGGCGCTCTCCTCCGTACAGCGGGGCTACGACCTGCTGGCCCCGAAGTTCGAGCACACGCCGTACCGGACCCCGGACAGCGTCCTGGACGCCACCACCAATGCCCTGAAGACGATCGGCCCGTTCACCGACGGCCTCGACCTGTGCTGCGGCACCGGCGCCGGCGCCCGTGTGCTCCGCGAGGTGTGCACGGGCCGGACGGTGGGCCTCGATTTCAGCGCGGGCATGCTGACGGAGGCCCGTTACCGGTACGCGACCGCGCCCGACCCCGCCCCGCACTGGGTACGGGGCGATGCGCTCGCACCGCCGTTCCGCCCTGGCACCTTCGATCTGGTGGTCAGCTTCGGCGCGTTCGGCCACTTCCTGCCCGCCGAGCGCCCCCGCCTGTTCACACGGATCCGCGAAGTCCTCCGCGACGGCGGCACGTTCGCGTTCCCCATGGCGGCCCCGCCGCGCCCCGGTACGGCGGCGTACTGGACGCTGCTCGGATTCGATGCCGCGATGCGCGTACGAAACGCCGTCTGGCGGCCCCGCTTCGTCATGTACTACCGCACCTGGCCACTGGCCGAAGTCCACCGCGATCTGCTTGCCGCGGGCTTCGACGTGTCATTGCGGCCCCTCCCCGAACTGGGCCGCCGGGCGGACGGCTCCCCGCGGTGCCGGCTGCTGCTCGCGACCGCCGCACGGAGTGCCTGAAGTAGGGGGGTGCCCCTTGCGCGGTCCCGCAGACCGCGGGTTGGTTGTCGTTTCCCGCGCAATTCCCCGCGCCCCTTCGGGGCCCGGCCCTCATATCACCAGGAACCGTGGTAGGCCAGGTTCAGGGACAGGGCGGCCACCGCCAGACAGAAGAACACGGCCCACGGTCCCAACTGCCGGTCGTGTACCCGCACATGGGCACAGAACGCACCGACGAAGTACAGCACGAGACCGGCGGCGGAGAGCATCCCCAGCACCGGCACGGCAAACCCGGCCAACAGCCCCAGCGCGCCCGTCCCCAGCAACGCGCCCAGTGGAAGCATCCACGACCGGGGCACGCGCAACTTGTCCGCCTGGCTCTTGGGGTAGTCGTGGCCGATGAAGTTGGCGATGGCGGCCGAACCGTTGGCGACGGAGGTGAGAAGGGTGACCACGAGGTAGGCGGTGAACACGAAGGTCTCCTTCTTGGCGAGCTTCTTGGCGAGAGCGACGGTTGAGTGTCCACTTCTTGGACGAGACGGGGCACCTGAAGGTGACATCCGCTGCCCGGGCAGCCCCTGACCGCCGGTGGAGCCCCCTTCCCTCACAGGTAGATCCGTTTCTTGCACTTCGTGCAGTGCTTCGCCCCTCGGGCGACTTCGTGCCGGCAGGGCTTCTTCAGCTCGTCGGCTGGGGGGCGCTCCCCTCGGGGATCAGTCACAGCCATGCTCCCGGTTCGAACCGGTACGGGCGCGTGATGATCTCCCGGTAGGTGAGGTGCTCCGGGTTGTCCTTCAGATGGCGGGTGACCCAGTTGTGGGGTACCGACTGGCTGGTATGTGGGGAGGGGGTCTGGTCGCAGACGGCGCACTGCATGGTGAAGGTCACCGGCTCGGCGTCCGGCTCCGTATCCGGCACCAACCGGAACTCACGAAGCCGGAAGGTCACACGGGTCACGCACGCACCACCGACTTCCTCCCGTGCCCCGGATGCCGCCGCAGCAGCACGACACAGTCGGTGACCCGACTCCAATCCCCCACCGTGCGCGCCGCTTCCCGCTCACGCTCCAGCCGCGCACACTCCACGCAGGCCGCGCTGTCCTTCGCAGTCACGATGCCGCCTCCGATACGCGACGCGCCTCCTCCAACCGCCGCGCCATCGCACACGACCGCCTGCGCGTACAGCTACGACACTCCTGGCGGTGCATCAGATACGCGGCCTGAAGCTGCTCGACATCAGCCCTGCGCGGGGGCGTAGACCTCACGGCCTCGCCGACCCGGCCTCGTGAGTCGTACTCGATCACGACTGCTCCTCTCCGTAGCCCTGTGACTACCAAGGGGATTCAGCGTGGCGTGGCGTGGGGAACCATTCAACGTGTCAGACGAGAACGGAAGGTCGGTGAAAGCCCGTTGAACATCAAGGAGTTGGACCCGGACAGCTCTCCTCAGGCAGCTTTCGGAGCGCGCCTACGCAGCATGCGGGAGGCGCGCGGCTGGAAGCAGGAGGAGCTGGCCGAGAAGACCGGGTATTCCAGCACGCATATCTCAGCCGTCGAAACTGGTCGCAAGATGCCGACCTTGCGCTTCTCGCGCAGCGCGGACATTGCCTTCGGCATCGCGGACACGACGGACACGTTCGAGCGCCAACACCGCGAGATCCGCCACGGCAGCTTGCTGGAGGGCTTCCCGCAGTTCGTCGACCACGAGGGGCGCGCCGTAGAGATCCGGCTGTACGAAGTGGGGGTCATTCCCGGTCTGCTTCAGACTCCGGAATACGCAACGGTCCTGGCGGACAGCGCCGTCAGGCGGGGGGCGATCACCGACGAGCAGGCTCACGAGCGGGTCACGCTCGTCGCGGAGCGGCAGGCCGCACTCGTCCGAACGCCCCCGCCGCTGGTCTTCGCAGCGCTGGACGAAAGCTGCCTGCGTCGTCCTGTCGGCGAACTCGCCGTTATGAACGCCCAGTTAGAGCGGCTGATCGAGTTCGCCCAACTGCCGAACACCGTCCTCCAGGTCGCTCCGTTCAGCATGGGGGCTCACCGCCCGTTCGACCTGCCGGTCACCGTCCTCACGATGCCGGACCGCTCGCTGATGTCGTACGCCGAGTCGGCACAGCGGGGCCATCTCGAACGGGACAACAAGTTCGTCCTGCCGATGCTGACGGCCTACCATCAACTACAGGCCGAAGCCCCCTCCCAGGCTGAATCCGTGGCCTTGATCCACCAGTTGCGAAAGGGCACCCCGTGACGACTGAATCCCCCCGTTGGTACAAGTCCTCGTACAGCAACAACGGCGGCCAGTGCATCGAGGTCGCCGCAAACCTCGCCGCCACACACGGCGTGGTCCCCATCCGCGACTCGAAGAACCCGACAGGCCCAGTCCTCAACCTCCCCACCGACGCCTTCACCACCTTCGTGGCAAGCGTCAAAGCCGGAGACTGGGGCACCCAGTGACGACCGAAGCCCCCCGTTGGTACAAGTCCTCGTACAGCAACAACGGCGGCCAGTGCATCGAGGTCGCCGGAAACCTCGCCGCCACACACGGCGTGGTCCCCATCCGCGACTCGAAGAACCCGACAGGCCCAGTCCTCAACCTTCCCGCCACCGCACTCACCGCCTTCATCACCGGCGTCAAGACCGAAGACTTCGGAGGCACCCCGTGACGACCGAAACACCCCGCTGGTTCAAGTCCTCCTACAGCAACAACGGCGGCGCCTGCGTGGAGGTCGCCACCAACTTCGCCGCGTCGAACGGCACAGTCCCCCTCCGGGACTCCAAGAACCCAGCTGGCCCCGTCCTCAACCTCCCTACCACCGCATTCGCCACCTTTGTGGCAAGCGTCAAGGCCGGTGACTGGGGCACCCCGTGACGACCGAAAACCCACGCTGGCTCAAGTCTTCCTACAGCGACAACGGCGGCCAGTGCGTAGAGGTCGCCGCAAACCTCGCCACCTCACACGGCATCGTCCCCATCCGCGACTCGAAGAACCCCACCGGCCCCGCCCTCAACATCCCGGCCACCGCATTCGCCGCCTTCATCACCAGCGTCAAGACCGAAGACTTCGGAGGCACCCAGTGACAACCGAAACCCCCGGCTGGTTCACCTCCTCCTACAGCGAGAACGGCGGCGCGTGCGTGGAGGTCGCCGCAAACCTCGCCGCCACACACGGCGTGGTCCCCATCCGCGACTCCAAAAACCCCACCGGCCCCGTCCTCAACCTCCCGGCCACCGCATTCACCACCTTCATCGCGGGCGTCAAGACCGGCGAACTCGGCACCGTCTGACCGCCAGGGCTGCCCCATCGTGCGAACACGATGGGGCTTCTCGCTGTCCGAAGTCCGCTACGAACGGTCGATCGATCCCCAGGCTCGGTATGGCCGTTGCGGCTCATGCCCGGAGGGCGGTGTGCTGGGGCGGGAGCGCCTCTCGCGCCGGGCGTACACCCCCACGACGAGGAGGACTGCCACGGGAATGAGGAGCACGGCAGCGAGCACCAGGCTGATAACCGCTGCTGCGGTCTTCCCATCCTGTACAGCCCCGATGCCGGTGGCGGCGAAGGCCCCACCGAGCACGAGCGGGGGCAGCCCCCAGGGCCACGGGTGGGGCTCGGGAACGGGCTGGGAGGACCGTCCCTCCCGGAAGGCCGCGTACCAGTAGCGGGCGCACCACCAGGCGACCGCGTACGCCGACAGCGCAGCCGAGCCGAAGCCGATCAACGGCCACGGCCGCTCGGACATACTGACCGCCGTGGCACTCAGCGCCACGCCGGCCAGGGCCAGGAACGGCGTGAGGATCGACCCCATGGCCAGGCGATGTCGACGGCTGCCGCTGAGAGCGTTGGAGGGCATGAACATGAAACAAACCCTAACCATGCGCACCCGGTGAGCACCCGGCCGCGCTGTAGCCGCTCAGCCGCGCCGGGCCCTCCGCAGGAGCACGCCGCCGATGCCGACCAAGGCGGGGAAGCCGCCCTTGGGCATGGCCGTGGCTCCCACCGCGCCGACGCCGATCAGTACAGCGCCCGCAGCACGCTGGGCAGCGGTGTCGCCGTGCTCCTCCGCCGAGCTGAGCAACCGGCCGCCCATCCACAGCGCGGGCGCCGCCGCCATGAACCAGAAGGCCGCCGCCCGGTCGCCACGGTCCGGAACAGAGTTGACCAGCCCGTCACGGGCCAGCTGTGCCAGTACATCGCGGTAGATCACCGCGCCGATCGCCCCGTGTCCCAGCGCGGTGGCCTGAAGCCACCAACCTGCTGATCGTCGCTTCATGTGCCGATCGTAGCCACAGCCAACGGAGTTGAGCGGACCGCCCCGCCCGCCATGGCGCACGCGTGTTTGACTGGCCGCATGCAGATGAAGATCGACAGCCCATGGGGCATCAGCGTCTACGGCGCCGCGAGTGTGAACGCCACCCCCGACCTCGTGCGGCTGCGGATCGCCGTGGACCGCACCGAGCAGACGGCCGGGGAGGCATTCGGCTCGGCGCGAGAGGGAGTCGCGGCGCTGCGGCGGACGTTCCGGGAGTACGGCGTGCCGGACACGGCCGTCTCCTCGTCGCGGCTGGGGCTGCGCACGGAGTGGGAGGGATACAACGCGAGCCGGAAGTTCCTGGGATACCGCTGCCAGGCGGACTTCTCGGTGACGCTGACGGAGATGGACGCGCTGGAGCCGCTGCTGGTGGCCGCCGTGGAGGCAGGCGCCAACCGGGTGGACGGGGTGGACTTCGACGTACGGGACAAGCCGGGGCTGCGCGCCCGTGCCCGTACGGAGGCGGTTGCCGCCGCCCGCCGCAAGGCCGAGCTGTACGCGGAGGCGGCCGGGGTCACACTCGGCGCGGTGGTGCACATCGAGGACGTGGACCCGGAGGGCCCCCTCGCCTCCCGATACCGGGGCCACGCCGCCGACGCGCCCTCGGGCGACGGGGATCTGTCGCCGGGCCAGGTCACCGTCCAGGGCGCCGTCCTGCTGGGTTTCGCCCTGGCATGAGTGCCCTCACGTAAACGCGGCAGGGGCCGTCAGCGCACCGGGTGACCCGCGTCCCGCAGGGTGTCCTTCACCTCGCCGATCCGCAGATCACCGAAGTGGAAGACGGAAGCGGCCAGTACGGCGTCGGCTCCGGCTCCGATGGCCGGCGGGAAGTGGTCGAGGCGTCCGGCGCCACCGGAGGCGATCACCGGGATGGTGACGTGCTTACGGACGGCGGCGATCATCTCCGTGTCGTAGCCGTCCTTGGTGCCGTCCGCGTCCATGGAGTTGAGCAGGATCTCTCCCGCGCCCAGCTCCGCGGCGCGGTGCGCCCACTCGACGGCGTCGATGCCGGTGCCGCGGCGCCCGCCGTGCGTGGTGACCTCGAACCCGGTGCCCTCGGCACGGCGGCGGGCGTCGACGGAGAGCACCAGCACCTGGCTGCCGAAGCGTTCGGCGATCTCGCCGATCAGCTCGGGACGAGCGATGGCCGCGGTGTTGATGCCGACCTTGTCGGCCCCGGCGCGCAGCAGCTTGTCCACGTCCTCGGGGGTGCGTACCCCGCCGCCGACGGTCAGCGGGATGAAGACCTGCTCGGCGGTGCGCCGCACCACGTCGTAGGTGGTCTCGCGGTCGCCGGAGGAGGCGGTGATGTCCAGGAACGTCAGCTCGTCGGCGCCCTCGGCGTCGTAGACCTTGGCCATCTCGACCGGGTCGCCCGCGTCGCGCAGGTTCTGGAAGTTGACGCCCTTGACGACCCGGCCGGCGTCCACGTCCAGGCAGGGGATGACTCGGACCGCGAGGGTCATGGTGCTTGTGCTCCTTGCTGCTCCCGGCTGTCCGGGCCTTGCTGGTTCCGGTATGCCTCGATCTCCACCTCGACGACGAGGCTGGGGTCGGCGAACCCGGACACGATGATCATGGACGAGACGGGCTTGATCTCGCCGAACAGCTCCTTGTGGGCGCGGCCGACCTCCTCCACGTCCCGCGCGTGGGCGAGGAACATACGCGTACGCACCACGCTCTCGGCGCCGAGCCCCAGTCGCTTCAGCGCTTCCAGCCCGACACCGAACGCGGTGACCGTCTGCTGGTACGGGGTGTCCGCGGCGACCTCACCGCCCACGACCGAGGTGCAGCCGCCCACCAGCACCAGGCCGTTGGGCAGCTCCACAGCGCGGGAGTAGCCGAAGGCTTCCTCCCACGGCGCATCGGACGCGATCCGGTGTATCGAGCCCATCAGGCAACCGCCTCCAACGCCTCTTCAAGGGTGAACGCCTTGGCATACAGGGCCTTACCCACGATCGCGCCCTCGACGCCTTCGGGTACCAGCCCCGCGATGGCCCGCAGATCGTCGAGGGAGGAGACGCCGCCGCTGGCGATCACGGGCCGGTCGGTGACGGCGCACACGTTTCGCAGCAGCTCCAGGTTGGGGCCCTTGAGGGTGCCGTCCTTGGCGATGTCGGTGACGACGTAGCGGGCGCAGCCCTCGGAGTCCAGCCGGGCCAGCGTCTCGTAGAGGTCGCCGCCGTCCCGGGTCCAGCCCCGGCCGCGCAGCGTGGTGCCGCGTACATCGAGGCCGACGGCGATCTTGTCGCCGTGCTCGGCGATGACCTTGGCGACCCACTCGGGGGTCTCCAGCGCGGCCGTACCGAGGTTGACGCGGCGGCAGCCGGTGGCCAGCGCCGCTTCGAGAGAGGCGTCGTCGCGGATGCCGCCGGACAGCTCGACCTTGATGTCCATGGCGCGGGCGACCTCGGCGATCTGCTTCCGGTTGTCGCCGGTGCCGAACGCGGCGTCCAGGTCCACGAGATGCAGCCACTCGGCCCCGGCACGCTGCCAGGCCAGTGCGGCCTCCAGCGGGTCGCCGTAGGAGGTCTCGGAGCCGGACTCCCCGTGTACGAGACGGACGGCCCGTCCATCCCGGACGTCCACGGCGGGCAGCAGTTCAAGCCGGTTGCTCACGGCGCTCTCGCTCTCTCGGCTCACAGAGCTCACAGGACTCACAGGGTTTCGATCCAGTTTCTCAGCAGCTGTGCTCCGGCGTCGCCGGACTTCTCGGGGTGGAACTGGGTGGCCCACAGCGGCCCGTTCTCCACGGCGGACACGAAACGGTCGGCGTGCGTCGTCCAGCTGACCACCGGCGGCTTGAGGGCCGGGTTGGTGGCTTCGAGCTCCCAGTCGTGCACGGCGTAGGAGTGTACGAAGTAGTAGCGCTCGTCGGCGGAGAGTCCGGCGAACAGCTGCGAGCCGGCGGGCGCCTCGACGGTGTTCCAGCCCATGTGCGGGACCGGGTGCGCGGCGTCGTTCTTGAGCGGGCCGACGGTGCCGGGCCACTCGTCCATGCCCTCGGCCTCCTGGCCGTGCTCGATACCGCGGGAGAAGAGGATCTGCATACCGACACAGATCCCCAGCACGGGCCGGCCGCCCGCCAGCCGCCGCCCGACGACCCAGTGGCCGCGCGCCTGGATGAGCCCCTCCATGCAGGAGGCGAAGGCACCCACGCCGGGCACCAGCAGGCCGTCGGCGGCCATCGCCTTGTCGTAGTCGCGGGTGATCTCGACCTCGGCGCCGACCCGCTCCAGGGCGCGCTCGGCGGAGCGCACGTTTCCGAAGCCGTAGTCGAAGACCACGACACTCTTCTTGCTCTGCGTCGTCATGACCACCACTCCAACCGCAGGATTCCGGCCACCAGACACATGGCGGACGCCAGGGCGAGCAGCACGATCACGCCCTTGGGCAGCTGCTGCTTCCAGAACGAGATCGCCCCGCCCGCCAGAAACAGCCCGACGAAGATGAGCAGGGCGGACAGTCCTGTCATAGCGCGCCCTTGGTGGAGGGGATCCCCGTCTGCCGCGGGTCGATCTCGCTGGCGTAGCGCAGGGCGCGGGCCAGCGCCTTGAACTGGCACTCCACGATGTGGTGCGCGTTGCGCCCGTACGGCACGTGGACGTGCAGCGCGATCTGCGCCTGGGCGACGAAGGACTCCAGGATGTGCCGGGTCATCGTGGTGTCGTAGCTGCCGATCATCGGCGCCATGCCCTCGGGCTCGGTGTGCACCAGGTAGGGGCGGCCCGACAGGTCGACGGTCACCTGGGCGAGCGACTCGTCCAGCGGCACCGAGGCGTTGGCGAACCGCACGATGCCGCGCTTGTCACCGAGGGCCTGCTTGAAGGCGGCGCCCAGTGCCAGCGAGGTGTCCTCGATGGTGTGGTGGCTGTCGATGTGCAGATCGCCCTCGGTCTTGACCGTGAGGTCGAACAGGCCGTGCCGGCCGAGCTGGTCGAGCATGTGGTCGTAGAAGCCCACGCCCGTGGAGATGTCCACATCGCCCTTGCCGTCGAGGTCGATCTCGACCACGACAGAGGTCTCCTTGGTGGTGCGCTCCACCCGGCCCTTGCGCGTCATCAGTCGCTCTTCTCCTTCAGCTCCTTCGTCACGGCTCGCACCGCGTCGAGGAACGCGTCGTTCTCCTCCGGCGTGCCCGCCGAGACCCGCAGCCAGCCGGGGACCCCGTTGTCCCGGACCAGTACGCCGTGTTCCAGCAGCGCCTCCCACACGGCGTGCGATCCGGCCGCGCCGTCGAAGCGGCCGAACTGTACGAAGTTGGCGTCCGAGGGGGTGACCTCGCAGCCGATGGCCCGCAGTTCGGCCACCAGCCGGTCACGCTCGGCCTTCAGCTGCTCGACGTAGCCGAGCAGGGTGTCGGTGTGCTCCAGCGCGGCCAGCGCCGTGGCCTGGGTGACGGCCGACAGGTGGTACGGCAGCCGCACCAGCTGGACGGCGTCCACCACGGCGGGCGCCGCGGCCAGATAGCCGAGCCGCAGCCCGGCGGCGCCGAACGCCTTGGACATGGTGCGCGAGAGCACCATCGTGGGACGGCCCTCGATCAGCGGCAGCAGCGAGGGCCGGTGCGAGAACTCGCCGTACGCCTCGTCCACCACCACCAGCGCCCCGCGCTCGGGCCGCGCCGCCTGCGCGGCCTCGTACAGCGCCAGTACCGTCTCCTCGCCGACGGCCGTGCCGGTGGGGTTGTTGGGCGAACAGACGAAGACGATGTCCGGCTTGTGCTCGGAGATGGCGGCTACGGCGGCCTCGGTGTCGATGGTGAAGTCGTCGTTGCGCGGCCCCGAAAGCCACCCGGTGCCGGTACCGCGGGCGATCAGCGCGTGCATCGAGTACGACGGCTCGAAGCCCAGCGCGGTACGCCCTGGGCCGCCGAACGCCTGGAGGAGCTGCTGGAGCACCTCGTTGGAGCCGTTGGCCGCCCACACCTGCCGGTGGTCGACGCTGTGGCCCGCCGTACGGGACAGATAGCGGGCCAGCTGGGTGCGCAGCTCGACCGCGTCCCGGTCCGGGTAGCGGTTGAGCTCGCGCGCGGCCTCGGTGACCCGCTCGGCGATGCGCTTCACCAGCTCCTCGGGGAGCGGGTAGGGGTTCTCGTTGGTGTTCAGCCGTACGGGCACGTTCAGCTGGGGCGCGCCGTAGGGGGACTTGCCGCGCAGCTCGTCCCGGATGGGGAGTTCGTCCAACGAGGACACAGAGGGGTTACCGGTCACGAGCCGTTCTCCGGAACTTTCCAGTCGAACCTTGCCTTCAGAGCCGCACCGTGGGCCGGCAGATCCTCCGCCTCCGCCAGCGCGACGACATGGTGGGTGATCTCGGCCAGCGCGTCCCGCGTGTAGTCCACGACGTGGATGCCGCGCAGGAAGGACTGGACCGACAGGCCCGAGGAGTGGCAGGCGCAGCCGCCGGTGGGCAGCACATGGTTGGAGCCCGCGGCGTAGTCGCCGAGCGAGACGGGCGCGTACGGGCCGACGAAGACGGCGCCCGCGTTGCGCACCCGCGCCGCCCAGGCCGCGGCGTCGGCGGTCTGGATCTCCAGGTGCTCGGCGGCGTAGGCGTTGACGACGGCCAGCCCGGCTTCGAGGGAGTCGACGAGCACGATGCCGGACTGCCGCCCGGCCAGCGCCTCGGCGATGCGTTCGCTGTGCTTGGTGGCGGGCACCTGCGTCTTCAGCTCCGCCTCGACGGCCTCGGCCAGCGCCTCGGAGGGGGTGACGAGGACGGCGGCGGCCACCACGTCGTGCTCGGCCTGGCTGATCAGGTCGGCGGCGACATGGGCCGCGTCCGCGGTGTCGTCGGCGAGGATCGCGATCTCGGTCGGGCCCGCCTCGGAGTCGATGCCGATGACGCCCTTGAGCAGCCGCTTGGCGGCGGCCACATAGATGTTGCCGGGGCCGGTCACCAGCTGGACCGGGGGGCACTCCGCGGTGCCGTAGGCGAACATCGCCACGGCCTGGGCGCCGCCCACCGCGTAGACCTCGTCGACGCCCAGCAGTGCGCAGGCGGCGAGGATGGTGGGGTGCGGCAGGCCGCCGAACTCGGCCTGTGCGGGCGAGGCGACGGCCAGCGCGCCGACGCCCGCCTCCTGCGCGGGGACCACGTTCATCACCACGGACGACGGGTAGACGGCGCGCCCGCCCGGTACGTAAAGGCCCACGCGCTCCACCGGCACCCAGCGCTCGGTGACGGTGCCGCCGGGCACCACCTGCACGGTGGAGTCGGTGCGCCGCTGGTCGCGGTGGACGATCCTGGCCCGCCGGATGGACTCCTCCAGGGCCGCGCGAACGGCCGGATCCAGCTCATCGAGGGCCTTGCCGAGCTCCTCGACGGGCACCCGGGACTGCGCCAGGCGCACCCCGTCGAACTTCTCCGTGTACTCGATCACCGCCGCCGAGCCACGATGCCGTACGTCCTCGCAGATGGGCCGCACCTTTTCCAGGGCGGCCTCGACGTCGAGCTCGGCACGGGGCAGCAGGTCACGGTCCAGCACGCCGGTCGCCGACCCGGAGGGGGAGGCGGCGACGGCTGCACCACGCAGATCGATTCGGGAGATCACACACCCAAGTCTCTCAGACCGGCAGTGGGCAGCTGTCGCCTGTATCAGAGGCTGATACAGGTCACACGAGACGATCGTCGCCACCCGCGTTCATCCGGTCACGGAGCGGGAATGGGAGCGGTACGACCACTGTGTTCGAACGCCGGGCGACACGACTGCCGTGTTCTGCCGATTTCGAACGCCGAGACATCGAGGAATTGAAAACCGAGGGGGGAACAGCGTGAGCGAGCCAGCGGACTCCGGCGAGCCGCCTCCGGGGCTGCATCTGACGACTGCCGAGTGGGGGCTGTGGCAGGCGTTCCGCAACGGCAGCGAGCAGGATCTGCGCAGCGGCGAGGCCGAGCTGGACGACCCGAACGGGGATCACGTCTGGGGCCCGGACCGTACGGTGCGGGCGAGGGTGATCGCGCTGCTGCTGCTGCACGGGCCGCCGCCGCTGCTGGGCCGGGTGGCCTCGCTGCATCTGACCGGCGCCTTCGTGACGGGCTGCCTGGATCTGGCGGGCGGCGCCGTGGAGTCGTACTTCGAGCTGCGGCAGTGCCGGTTCGAGGACGAGGTGCGGATGCCGGAGGCGCGGGTGAACACCGCGCGCTTCGTGGACTGCTACCTCCCCCGGCTGGAGGCGGCGCGGCTGACCACCGAGGGCGATCTGCATCTGCCCAGGTGCAGCATCCCGGAGGGCATCAAGCTGACGGACGCCACGATCGGCACCGACCTGCTGCTCAACGAGGCCACCATCGGCAGCGGGCGGCGGACCCGCGCCATAGCCGCCGACGGCGTCACCGTCTCCCAGGAACTCCAGGCCAGCCTGCTGGTCACCGACGGGCAGGTCAGTCTGCGCGGTGCCTCCGTCGGCAGCTCGCTGCACATGTTCGGCTCGGTGCTGCGCAATCCGCGCGGACGCTTCGCGCTGTACGCGCCGCAGATGACCGTCGAGCAGGTGGCGAGCTTCGCCGACGCCGGCCGCGGCAGCGCCCCGCAGATCTACGGCGCCACTCCGCCGACCGGCACCCGCTACGACACCACCGACCAGGGGGCCGCCTTCCCCCGGGGTCTCGGCTTCGCCCGACCGGGCTGGGACCCCCATCGCACCAAGCACTTCCAGTGCACCGGCGGCATGGTGCTGGACGACGGGCGGTTCGGCTCCTCGCTGGTGATCGAGAACGCCCGGCTGGAGATGCAGCGCGACCAGGAGCTGTCGCTGCGGCGCATCACCACTCCGGAGCTGACCTTCACCCCGCAGCTGCCCGAGCGCGGCCTGGTCGTGCTGTCCGGGGCGAGCGTGGAGAAGCTGATGGACCGCGCCTCCAGCTGGCCGGGCGACCACCGGCTGTGGATGGCCGGCTTCACCTACCAGCACGCGATCCCCAAAGAAGGCCACTTCAACGTCCGGGAACGGCTCCAGTGGATCAACTCCGCCACCGCCGAGTACGCCCCCGAGCCGTACGAGCAGCTGGCGGCGATGTACCGGAACAGCGGTGAGGACACCAACGCGCGC
Source organism: Streptomyces sp. CA-250714 (assembly GCF_050936705.1). Classification (NCBI taxonomy): domain Bacteria; kingdom Bacillati; phylum Actinomycetota; class Actinomycetes; order Kitasatosporales; family Streptomycetaceae; genus Streptomyces; species Streptomyces sp. CA-250714. The sequence goes on from NZ_JBNJMI010000002.1 coordinate 1,855,963, forward strand.
CTCGTCCTGCTGGCCAAGCAGCGCCGCCGCCGCGAGACCCTGCCGCTGCCCGGCAAGCTGTGGGGCTTCCTCCAGGACTGGACGGTGGCGTACGGCTACCGGCCGGGGCAGGCGGCGCTGTGGATGGCGCTGCTGTGGCTGACCGGGGCGATGCTGTTCGAGGCGCACCGGCCGCCCGCGCTCAAGGGCGACGAGGCGCCGCACTGGAACGCCGCGCTCTACACCCTGGATCTGCTGCTGCCCGTCATCACCTTCGGGCAGGACACCGCGTGGGACCCGGGCGGCGGCTACCAGTGGATCGCCGCGGGGATGATCCTGGCCGGCTGGGTGCTGGCGACGACGGTGGCCGCGGGCGCCACCCGGCTGCTGCGGCGGCAGTAGCGGCGGGGGTGTGTCCCGGTCGCGCCGCTGGTGAGCGCGTCGGTCCCGGCGCGGGCGTACGGAGCCCGCGCCGGGAAGGGCGTCGTAGGCGCCTCGTAAGGCGCACCGGGCCCCGCAGTGGGCGCCGGAGGCTTTAGGCTTACCGGTTGTGACAACCGCGCTTCCGCTCTTCCCGCTCAACTCGGTGCTGTTCCCGGGGCTGGTGCTGCCGCTGAACATCTTCGAGCCGCGGTACCGTGCGCTGATGCGTGACCTGCTCGCGCTCCCCGAGGACGCGCCGCGCCGGTTCGGCGTCGTCGCCATCAGGGACGGTCGCGAGGTCGCACCCGCGGCCACCGGTATGCCCGACTCGGCGCCGCCACAGGGCACCGACCCGACGGCCGGCTTCGGCCCCGACCCGATCAAGTCGTTCTACACGGTCGGCTGCATCGCCGACGCCTCCACCATCCGCGAGCGGGTCGCGGGCCTGGGCGCCCCGGAGGCCGCGGACGCAGCCGAGGAGGCGGCGCCGGGGGCCGACCCCCGCACCAGTACGACCGGCTACGAGGTGCTGGCGACCGGCACCACCCGGTTCCGGCTGCTGTCGGTCGACGCCTCAGGGCCGTATCTGACCGGCGAGATCGAGGAGTTGCCCGAGGAGGAGGGCGACGAGGCAGGCGCGCTCGCCTCCGGAGTGCTGCGCGCCTTCCGTGCCTACCAGAAGCGGCTGGCCAGCGCCCGCGAGCGGACCCTGGCCGCCGGTCAGGAGCAGGATCTGCCGGACGACCCGTCGGTCGTCTCCTATCTGGTCGCGGCGGCCACCGTGCTGGACACCCCGGCGAAGCAGCGGCTGCTCCAGGCGCCGGACACCGCGACCCGGCTGGCCGACGAGCTGAAGCTGCTGCGCAGGGAGACCGCCGTCATCGGCAAGCTGCCGTCGCTGCCCGCGGCGGACCTGACCCGAAGCCCGACCAGCCAGAACTGAACAACCTACCCGGGGGCGGAGCACATGGCGAAGAAGAACAAGCGGCAGGGGTCCGCCACCCCGGCGATCGTCGCCGCGACCGAGGCCGGTATCCCGTTCGAGACCCACGCCTACGAGCACGATCCGGCAGCCCCCTCCTACGGCGAGGAAGCCGCCGAGGCCATGGGTGTGCCGCCGGAGCGGGTCTTCAAGACGCTGGTCGCCGAGGTCGACGGCGCCCTGACCGTCGCTGTCGTCCCGGTTTCCGCCTCGCTGGACCTCAAGGCCCTCGCGTCGGCTGTCGGCGGCAAGCGCGCGGCCATGGCCGATCCGGCGGCGGCCGAGCGCACGACGGGCTATGTGCGCGGCGGCATCTCCCCCCTCGGCCAGCGCAAACAGCTGCCCACGGTGCTGGACGCTTCCGCTGAGGAGCACGCCGCGATCTGCGTCTCGGCGGGCCGCCGAGGCCTGGAAATAGAGCTCGCCCCCTCGGACCTGGCCAAACTGACGGGAGCCGTGATCGCCCCGGTGGCCCGCGCCTAGCTCACCCGCAACGCCTGCGTACCCCGCATGGGGGCTGCGCTTGCCCACCCTGCGCCCTGGGGGCACCTCCCGGCCGGAGGCTGGGGGAGCAGACTGCCCAAGCGCAGATATAGAGCGGCGCCCAGAAGCGCTCAGCTCTTCCAATGCTGCGGGGCGGCGACAACCGCGCCGGGGGCGTCGTCCCGAGGCCCGAAAAGGGCGGTCACCAGCAAATGGACGAGGACGGCCGCGAACGGCCAAGCCAACAGCACCCCGTACGCGTGCAACTCCAGCGGAGCGTCAAACGTGGCGCCCTTACCCGCCGCCTGCGCCGCCGCGGACAAATCCGTCTCGGGGCCGAACAAGACCCCGGCCCGCCACGCCAGCAAGGAACCCAGCACCCCGCCGACGCCGAGGCCGACGACAAGGCCGACGCCGCCCTTCCGGCGGAGCAGGAAGACCGCGAGGCCCGTCACGACGCCGAACGCCAGACCGAGCAGCGTGAAGACACCCTCAGCTCCGATGGCCTCCTCGCCCTCCGGGTGCTTGGGGACGGCGATCTTGCCGTACGCGTACATCGGCACCCGGGGCGCCAGCCACAACCACAGCAGCCCCATCAGCACCCCGACAACAGCGACGGCCACCGCACAGACGGCGGCGTCCCGCAGTTCGCGGCGCACGAGCGGCCCGCCCTCGCCGCCGTAGCCCGCGCTCACCACGTGCGGCGGCGCGGGAGGCGGGGCCGAGGCGGCGGTGCCGGGCTGGTCACCCGGTCCGGGCGGCGGCGCGGAGGGGTGCGAGTGGTCCGGGTTGTGCGGGGAGGGCGTCGGTACGGTCACCCCGCCATCGTGCCAGGTCCGCACCGTACGGGAGGCCCCGGCCCACTCCGCGCACGCCCGGGCGGGGTCAGCGGGTGGCGGCCCACCGGTAGGCCCGGGTGGCGACGGCGAGGGAGAGCACCCCGACCGCCGCGCAGACGCCCAGGTCGGCCACGACATGCCCCCAGTCGGGGTGCGGCTCGAAGGTGCGGGCGAAGGCTTCCACGCCGTAGGTGGACGGCAGCAGGTCCCGCGTCCACCGGACCGCCAACGGCAGCCCACCGGCGGGCAGCACGCCCAGCAGCAGCGCCGCCGACATCCCCAGCTGTCCGCCGAGGGTGGCCAACTCGGGGCGCGGGGCGAGCAGTCCCAGCGCGGCGCCCAGCCCGGCGAGCGCGGCGCCGGCGAGCGGGACGACGGCGACCAGCACCCACAGTCCGCCCAGCGGAAGCTGGTAGAGCACGCTGCCTGCCACCGCCGTCACCAGCACACCGGGCACGGTGAACGACGCGTAGGCGGCCGCGGCCCCCAGCACCACGGACGCTGCCGGTACCGGCAGCGTCGCGTAGTGGTCGAGGCCGCCGCCCGCGCGGAGCTGCCCGAAGTACTGCGCCAGCAGGTTGAGCGCGACGAAGGCGACGACCAGCACGCTGGACCCGGCGACCACGGCCCGCGCCTCCGCGCCGCCGTCCACCACACCGCGCATCAGCACCATGATCCCCAGCGACTGGAACGTCGCGACGAACAGCAGCGGGATCCGCGCCACCCGGGCCCTGGAGAGCTGCGCCCGGTAGACGGCACCCAGCGCGGGCCACATCCGCGCCCGCGGGGCCAGCGGCGCGCCCGGATCCCCACCGGCGGCCACGCCGCCCAAGTCCCCACCGGCGACCGCGCCGCCCGGATCCCCACCGGCGGCCACGCCGCCCAGGTCCCCGCCGGCGGCCGCGCCCACGCCGTCACCGGCGGCCGTACGGTGACCTTCGGTCTCCACGGCACCCGGCGCCGCCGCGTCGCTGTCGGTCCTCGTAGGGCTCTTCACCGTCGTCCTCATCGTCACGCCTCTCCCCCAGCCCGCGGCCGGGGAGGTGCTTTCGTCCGCCCTCACCCTTTGACCAGGCCCTCGGCGCCGTCCTGGCCGGCGGCCCGGCCGCCGAGCGCCACATAGACGTCCTCCAGGCTCGGGGTGGCGAGCCGGAAGTCGTCGAGCGCGGCGAACGCCGCACCCGTGGTGACCCGCGCGACCGCCTCCCGTGCGGCCTCCGGCGGCATCCGCAGCGTCCAGCGGCGGCCGGTGACGACGGCACCGGCGGCGAGCGCGGCGACGTCCGGGAGCTCCACCGGTGCCCTCTCGCGCCACACCAGCTCCAGCCGCACCTCGTCGCCGACGGCCGCCTTCAGTCCGCCGGGGGTGTCACAGGCGATCACCCGGCCCTGGTCCAGCACGGCGACCCGGTCCAGCACGGTCTCGGCCTCGATCACGTTATGGGTGACGAGTAGTACGGTCACCCCTCGCTCGGTACGGCGCCGGTCGACGGCCGCCCACACCGCACGCCGCGCGTGCGGGTCCATACCGGTGGTCGGCTCGTCCAGCACCAGCAGCGGCCGGTCCCCGACCAGTGCCGCCGCCACACACGCCAGCCGCCGCTGGCCGCCGGACAGCTTCTTGAGCGGCCGGGCCGCCAGCGGGGTCAGCCCCAGCTCGGCCAGCACCTCGTCGCGTGCCACCCGGGCCGCCGCGGTCTCCATCCCGCGCAGCCGCGCGGTGGTCTCGGTGGCGAGGGACACGGTCAGCTCGTCCAGCGCGGTGGACTCCTGGCCGAGATAGGCCAGCAGCCGCGCGGCCCGCTCCGGGTGGCGTACCAGATCGTGGCCGAGCACCTCGACCGCTCCGGCGTCGGGCCGCAGCAGGCCGGTGAGCTGTCGTACGAGGGTGGACTTGCCGGCGCCGTTGGGGCCCAGCAGGCCGAAGATCTCGCCTTGCCGCACATCCAGACAGATCCCGTCGGTGGCCCGGACCGCTGGGGCTGCCGGTGTGCCGCGCTGGGCCCGCACCGGCGGATAGGTCTTGACCAGGTCCTCGACGCGCACGGCGGCCCGGATCGGCGTCGTTCCGCTTGCCACCGAGCTGTCCACCGCCTGCCGAGTGCCCGTTCTCACGACCTATGAGGGTACGCGTCCGGGTTCCGCCGCCCCGCTTCGGGCCCGTACCGGCCGGTCAGTCCGCGGCGGGGGCGGCTTCGGCCGAGGTGCCGGAGCGGGCGTCGACCTCGCGCCAGAAGCCCGCGCGGATCGCGTAACGGTCGTGTTCGTCGATCTGGTCGTCCTTGTGCGCGAGCAGCCCGAACCGGGCCGCGTAGCGCAGCAGTTCGCCGTCGATCCGGTGCGGAATCCGTGGATACTCGCCGGAGAGCTGCGTCAGATGGCTGTCGTTGGTCAACCGTTCGATCCAGCGGCGGGCGAAGACCTGGCCGACCTCGTACGGGTCGCCGCTGACCGCGGTGATGTCCTCCTCGCGATCCGCCCAGCGCTGCTCGGCGGTGGTGAGCTGGGCGAGCATCGGCAGCGCCGCCGTCTCGGGCGACTCGCCGGGTGCGGCCCGCTCGACCCAGCCGCGGTCGGACGACCAGCGCAGCGTGGCCCCGGGCGGCCCGGCCTGCGGGCTCGTCTGCTGCCCGTGCCGGCCGAGGTCCGCCAGGTCCTTGGGCGTGGGGACGCCCTCGGTCCGGTTGGGCCCCGCGCCGCCGGACGCGTGCTGTTTGCCGGCCACGGTGTCGCCGGCGGTGTCCGCGCCCGGCTCGGTGTCCTCGGCCCGCGGGTCGGCCGGGGCCGGCGCGGGCGCCTGGCCGGGCGGCCCGGGCGGCACCCCCGGTCCCGCTGGACGGTGCTCGACGGCGGCGTCGCCGTTCTTGGCGGTCTCCGGCAGCGGCGCGGAGAGGATCGCGGCGATCTCCGGGCGGGGTGCGGGCTGCGGCGCGCAGGGCGCGGTGAGGTCCTTGGCGCGGACGACGGGCGTGATCCATGTACGGTCCAGCACGCGCCGCTCGTCCGCCTCGGCGACCAGGTCCTCGGACTGGTTGTAGTCACCGTCGGCGGCCTGCACGGCCCACAGATGGACGGCGACGCCATGCTCCTTCGCCGACATCAGGCCCGGCAGCAGATCGCCGTCGCCGGTCACCAGCACGATGTCGGAGCAGGCACGGTTGCGGGCGAGTTCGGTCAGCTCCGCGTGCATGGCGGCGTCGACGCCCTTCTGCGCCCACCGTCCGTCGCTGCGGGTGAGGGCGCCCAGCCGTACGGTCACCCGTGGCATCACGCGCAGCCTGCGATGCTCGGGCTGGGGGACCCGGTCCGGGGCGCCGTCGAACCAGTAGATACGCAGCAGCGCACGCTGGGTGTCCGCCTCGGCCTGCTGGCGGAGCGCCTGGATGAGACCGGCGTGGTCGACGGTGATCCGCGAGCGGGTGGGTTCCCGGGCCAGGAGGCTGGCGGCGGCGCCCAACAGATAACCGGCGTCCACCAGGACGACGCAGCGGTCCACGACGTTCCACCCACTCTCGGTCATGACGTACAGCCGAGGCTGTGCCTTCGCGTGCCGGCCGTTCCCCGTGTCCTTCGAGTCTGCCCGACCGTACGGGGGTTATCAGCCGGAACTCGATCATCGGCGTGGCGCCTGCGGCTGCTTACTCGCCGTAATTGTCCGACATGCACGGCATTTCGGAGCATGTAACGCTGAACGCGGGGCTGTGTGGAGCCCCTCGTTCAGGAGGCGATCACGATCATGGCCAAGAACAAGAACCGTCAGCAGCCGCGGCAAGGGCGCTCCGCGGAGGAGCAGCGGCGGGAGAGGGAGCGGGCGAAGGCGGCTGCCGCCGAGAGGGCTCCCTCTGACGTCTCCCGCAAAATGAGGGAGCGCCGCTTCGGCCACAACTGACCGCTACCAATAAGTGAGGGCCGCGGGTGGGTTGAGGGCCTCGCCTTGGGCCCTCTCCCGTTGTTGGGGGCGCTGCCCCCAAACCCCCGGTCCTCGCCGGACGGGCGTTGGGGCGGCTCCGCCCCCCAACTGCCCCCCGCTACGGGGGCTCCGCCCCCCTAGGAGCCCCCCCGACCCCATGCCCCCGTCTGGACAATTCGACCCCCGCCCCCGGTCCAGGACCATTCGGTGCGGGTGGCGCCCATATCTGGGGTGGTTGAGAGCGCCCATTGCTCCAACCCCAGATATGGGCGCCACCCGCAGACAAAAGGCAGCAGCTCACGGGCGGTCTGCTCTTACGTCAGTAGAGCCCGAAAGTGCGGAAGGGGGGTCCTAGGGGGGCGAAGCCCACCTAGCGGGGGCCGTTGGGGGGCGGAGCCCCCCGACACGACCCGTCGGCGGCAGCCGAAAAACAAAGGGGGCGTGCCCCCACAAGCGACGGGGCCCTCGCAGGGTTATGCGAGGCAGGAGGGACCCAACAATTCCTTGAGGTCACCAAAGAGCGCGGGGTCCGGGGTCACCCGGTGCCGATCAAGGCGAAGAACCGTCGTCTTCCGCGCCCCCTCAAGACGAACCCGCACCTCACTGGCCCCCCGATGCTGAGCAAGCACATAGCCGAGCTTTTCAACCAGCGGCGGCGTCACCTTCACGGTCGGAATCGTAATCGTGACCGGCGCCGACGCGGACGCCTCACTCAGATCAGGGACCTGCAATTCCATGGCGACCAGCCGCGGTACATCCTCCCGCTTGTCAAGGCGGCCCTTGACGAAAACGATCGCGTCCTCCACCAACTGCGTGGAGACCAACTGATACGTCGCGGGGAAGAACATGCAGTCGATGGACCCCGCCAAATCCTCCACGGTCGCGATCGCCCACGCATTGCCCTGCTTGGTCATCTTCCGCTGAAGGCCGGAGATGATCCCACCGATCGTGACGATGGAGCCGTCGGAGTAATCGCCCCCGGTCAACTGAGCGATAGCGGCGTCCGCCTTGTCGTTGAGCACATGCTCAAGACCGAACAACGGATGGTCGGAGACGTACAGGCCGAGCATCTCCCGCTCCTGCGCCAGCAGATACGTCTTGTCCCACTCCTCCTCGGAGAACTGCACATCGAGTCCGAAGCCGGGACCGGAGTCCTCGGCCTCACCACCGAGATCGCCGAAGAGGTCGAACTGCCCCTCGGCCTCCTTCCGCTTCACCTGCACCACGTTGTCGATCATCGGCTCGAACTGCGCGGTCAGCCCTTTACGCGTATGTCCCATCTCATCAAAGGCACCGGCCTTGATCAGCGACTCGACGGTCCGCTTGTTGCAGACGACGGCTTCGACCTTGTCCAGGAAATCGGGGAAAGAGGTGTACTTCCCCTTGGCCTTGCGGCACTTGACGATCGAGTCCACCACATTCTGGCCGACATTCCGAACGGCGGTGAGACCGAAAACAATGGTGGAGTCGTCCTTCGAGGTGAAGTTCGCCTCCGACTCGTTCACATTCGGCGGGAGCACCTTGATGCCCATCTTGCGGCACTCGTTGAGATAGACCGCCGACTTGTCCTTGTCGTCGCGCACCGAGGTGAGCAGCGCGGACATGTACTCGGCCGGGTAGTTGGCCTTGAGATACGCCGTCCAGTAGGTGACCAGCCCATAGGCGGAGGAGTGCGCCTTGTTGAACGCGTATCCGGCGAAGGGCACCAGCACGTCCCAGACGGCCTGGACGGCGGCGTCGGAGTAGCCGTTGTCCCGCATGCCCTTCTGGAAGTTCACGAACTCCTTGTCGAGAACCTCCTTCTTCTTCTTGCCCATCGCCCGGCGCAGCAGGTCGGCCTGTCCGAGGGAGTAGCCGGCCAGGACCTGGGCGGCCTTCTGCACCTGCTCCTGGTAGACGATCAGGCCGTAGGTGATGTCGAGGACCTCCTTGAGAGGCTCCTCCAGCTCCGGGTGGATCGGAGTGATCTCCTGCTGGCCGTTCTTCCGCAGCGCGTAGTTGATGTGGGAGTTCATCCCCATCGGGCCGGGACGGTACAGCGCCGAGACGGCGGAGATGTCCTCGAAGTGGTCGGGCTTCATCATGCGCAGCAGGGAGCGCATGGGGCCGCCGTCGAACTGGAAGACGCCGAGGGTGTCACCCCGGCACAGCAGCTCGAAGGTCTTGGGGTCGTCCAGCGGCAGATCGAGGAGCTTGAGGTCGACGCCCTTGTTCTTGCGGATCATCTTGACCGCGTCGTCCATGATGGTGAGGTTGCGCAGCCCCAGGAAGTCCATCTTCAGCAGGCCCAGCGCCTCACAGCTGGGGTAGTCCCACTGGGTGACGACCGTGCCGTCGTTCTTCGGCGAGAAGATCGGCGCGTGGTCGATGATCGGCTCGCTGGACATGATGACGCCCGCCGCGTGCATGCCCATCTGCCGCACCAGGCCCTCGATGCCCATGGCGGCGTCGATGACCTTCTTGACGTCCGGCTCGTTCTCGTACATCGACCTGACCTCGCCCGCCTCGCTGTAGCGGGGGTGGTTGGGGTCGGTGATGCCGGAGAGCGGGATGCCCTTGCCGAGCACATCGGCGGGCATCGCCTTGGTGATGCGGTCGCCCATCGCGTACGGGTAGCCCAGCACCCGGGAGGCGTCCTTGATGGCGGCCTTCGCCTTGATCGTGCCGTAGGTGCCGATCATGGCGACCTTGTCGGCGCCGTACTTCTCCGTCACATAACGGATCACGTCTCCCCGCCTGCGCTCGTCGAAGTCGATGTCGACGTCGGGCATGGTGACGCGCTCGGGGTTGAGGAACCGCTCGAAGATCAGCCCGTGCACCACCGGGTCGAGGTCGGTGATGCCCATGGCGTACGAGACGATCGAGCCCGCCGCCGAGCCACGGCCCGGGCCGACCGCGATGCCGTTGTCCTTGGCCCAGTTGATGAAGTCGGCGACCACGAGGAAGTACCCCGGGAAGCCCATGTCGATGATGACCTTCATCTCGTAGTCCGCCAGTTCCTGGCGGTCCTGGGGGACGCCGTCCGGGTAGCGGCGGGCCATACCGCGCCGGACCTCCTCGCGGAACCAGGAGATCTCGTCGTATCCCTCGGGCACCTCGAACTTCGGCATCAGATTCTTGGGCTCGAACATGCCCTCGGTCTCGATGCGTTCGGCGATCAGCAGCTGGGTGTTGCGGCAGCCGGACTGCCAGGCGTCCGAGGAGTCGATGGCATACATCTCCTCGGCGGACTTGATGTAGTAGCCCGCGCCGTCGAAGCTGAAACGGTCCGGATCGGAGAGGTTGCTGCCCGTCTGGATGCACAGCAGGGTGTCGTGCGCCGCCGCCTCGTGCTCGTAGGTGTAGTGCGAGTCGTTGGTGACGACGAAGGGCGCGTTGATCTTCCTCGCGATGCGCTCCAGGCCGTCCCTGGCGCGCTTGTCGATGTCGATGCCGTGGTCCATCAGCTCGACGAAGAAGTTCTCCTTGCCGAAGATGTCCTGATACTCCCCGGCGGCCTTCAGGGCCTCGTCCTCCATGTCGAGACGGATCTTGGTGCTCACCTCCCCCGAGGGGCAGCCGGTGGTCGCCATCAGTCCCTCGGCGTACTCGGCGAGCAGTTCGCGGTCCATCCTGGGCTTGCGGAAGAAGCCCTCCAGGCTGGCGCGCGACTGGGCGCGGAAGAGGTTGTGCAGCCCGGTGGAGTTCCGCGCCCACATCGTCATATGGGTGTAGGCACCGTTACCCGACACGTCGTCCCGCTTCTGGTGCGGGGTGCCCCACTTGACCGGGCGGGTGTTCCTGCGGTGGTCGGGTGCCAGATACGCCTCGATGCCGATGATCGGGGTGATCCCGGCATCCTTTGCGGAGTGGAAGAAATCGTAGGCCCCGTGAAGGTTCCCGTGGTCGGTCATCGCGATATGCGACATGCCCATCTCATTGCAGGCGTTGAACATGTCCTTCAGCCGGGCTGCGCCGTCGAGGAGTGAGTACTGCGTGTGCACATGCAGATGTGTGAAGGGCTTGTCGGTCACGACGAAGGCCACCTCCGGGCGCGGGTCTTCTGGGGCGGCCTAGGAGTCTACGACCCCCCACCGACAGCCGCCGAAGAACCGACCGGGCACCCCGCCACGTCCACGTACGTTGGACACTCGATTCCTCGTACACCGGTTCAGTCCCTACCGCCTTACGGAGCGCACCCATGACCACGGCAGGCCAGGCAGCAGAGCGCGGCGAGACCATCCTGCGGGTCTTCGACACCGCTTTCGGCGACCTTCTCGCCGCCGACCCGGCGGCTTTCCGTACGAAGTTCCGCAAGATGGCGTCCTCCGCCTTCGCGTTCTACCGCGGCACGGCCTGCCTCTTCTACGCCGATCTGCACGAAGAGCGGGACGGCGGCCCGTTCCTCGACGAGCGCACCAGCCGGGTGTGGATACACGGCGACCTGCACGCCGAGAACTTCGGCACCTATATGAACGCCAACGGCCGGCTGCTGTTCAACGTCAACGACTTCGACGAGGCGTACGTCGGCCCCTTCACCTGGGACCTCAAGCGCTTCGCGGCCTCGGTGGCGCTGCTGGGCTACAGCAAGGCGCTCAGCGACGAGCAGATCACCGCGCTGGTGACCACCTACGCCGACGCCTACCGCGACCGCATCCGCGCCACGGCCTCCGGAGTCGCCGGAACCGAGCCCTCCACCCTCACCCTGGAGACCGCCCGCGGCCCGGTGCTGGACGCGCTGCGCGCGGCCCGCGCCAACACCCGCTTCGGGCTGCTGGGCACCATGACGGAGATCCGCGACTGGGAGCGCCGCTTCAGCCCGGGCGGCGGCTCCATCGAGCTGGACAAGGTGACGCGGGACGCGGTCCTGGAGGCGTTCGACGCCTATCTGCACACCCTCCCGCCGCACGAGGGCCGGGACCGGCACGGCGCCCACCGCGTCAAGGACGTGGTGGGCCGCCGCGGCATCGGCATCGGCAGCGCGGGGCTGCCCTCGTTCAACATCCTGCTGGAGGGGCACAGCGACGCCCTGGAGAACGACCTGGTCATCTATATGAAGCAGGCGCAGACCCCGGCCGTCTCGCGGCACATCACCGACCAGGCCGTACGGGACTACTTCCAGCACGAGGGCCACCGCACCGTCATCTCGCAGCGTGCCCTCCAGTCGCACGCCGACCCGTGGCTGGGCTGGGCGGAGCTGAACGGCACGGGCCAGCTGGTGGCGGAGGTCTCGCCCTACGCGGTGGACCTGGACTGGTCGGATCTGTCGGACCCGGACGAGATCGCGCAGGTCACCGCCGATCTGGCCCGCGCGACGGCGACCATGCACGCGGCGGCGGACGAGGCGGAGAGCGGCCACAGCCTGGTGCCGTTCTCCACCGAGCGCGCCATCGACGAGGCGATCTCGGCGGACGAGGCCGGCTTCCGCGAGATGCTCGTCGATTTCGCGCACACCTACGGCGCCCAGGCGCGCCGGGACCACCAGATCTTCGTGGACCTCTTCCGCAATGGGCGTATTCCGGGGGTCTGAGCACGGTCGTCCCGGGTCCGAGCACGGTCGCGGGGGCGCCGGGAAATGCCGGGCCCCCGGATCCGGCCCTTTAGAGACCGCTTACGCGATCCCATGGCACACTCGGTCACCATGGGAGCAGCAGGGGTAAGGACAGCACGCGCGGGGCTCTTCACGGCCCTGTGCGTCACCCTGTCCTCCGGCGCCCATGTGCTCCTCTCCGGCGCCCCCGTCCCGCTGCTGCCCTGTCTCACCGTCTCCGCGGTGATCTTCGCCCTCGCCTTCGCGCTGGCCGGGCGGGAGCGGAGCTTCGCCCGGATCGCGGCACTGCTGATCCCGCTGGAGCTGTCGGCGGACACCGTCTTCACCACCGGCCAGCACGCCTGCTACGGGCAGACGGGCGGGCCGGTGACCGGCCCGCTCCGCTCGGTCGGCCTCGATCTGCTGTGCGGCGGCGGCAGCGTGGGCACGCCGCTGGCGCGGATGGCCGCACGCGGCGGTGAGGCCGGTGCCTATCCGCTGGGCGTGCACGGGGTGCCGGGCCCGGCGCTGCCCTGGCTGCTGCTGGCCGCCCACGTCGGCGTGGGCCTGCTGGGCGCCCTGTGGCTGCGGCGCGGCGAGGCGGCCCTGGCCCGGCTGCTGCGCGCTGTGGCGACCAGCGCCTTCCGCCCCCTGCGGCTCGCGGTGGCGGTCCACCGCGCCTCCCGCGGCAGCGGCCCGGCCCTGCCGCGGCGTACGCCGCACCCCGGCCGTCCCCGCGCACTGCCGCTGCTGACCCATTCCGTACACCGTCGCGGACCCCCCGCGCTCGCCACCGCCGCACCGGCGGTCTGAGCAGGGTTCCCTTTCGCGTACGGACAACGGAGAAGAACAGTCATGAGCAAGCGCAACAGTTCGGAAGCCAAGCGCGCGGCCCGCGAGCGGCTGCGTGCCGAGCGGGAGAAGCAGGCCAAGAAGGAGCGGACGCGGCGGCAGCTGCTGGTCGCCCTCTCGGTGGTCGGAGTGCTGGCCGTGGTGGCCGGTATCGGCATCTTCATCGCCAAGCTGAACGACCAGGACTCCAGCGGCGACGACATGGCCGTCACCACCGCGGGTGCCAAGGCCGAGAAGACCATCGACGTCTACGAGGATCTGCGCTGCCCGGCCTGCGCCAGCTTCGAGCAGGCGGTGGGCGAGCCGCTCCAGAAGGGTGCCGAGCAGGGCAAGTACAAGCTGCGTATCCACCTCGGCGCGATCATCGACGGCAACATGGGCGGCTCCGGCTCCAAGAACGCCGCCCGCGCGCTGGGTGCCGCGAAGGCCGTGAGCGCCAAGGCGTTCGCGGACTACAAGCAGCAGCTGTACTCGGCCAAGTGGCACCCCGAAGAGCAGGGGCCCGACAAGTTCGCCGACAACAACTACCTGCTCAAGGTCTCGGACACCGTCCCGGAGCTGAAGGACAACAAGGCGTTCGAGAAGGCCGTCAAGGGCAAGAAGTACAACAAGTGGGCCAAGGACATGATCGCCAGCTTCAACGGCTCGGAGATCCAGAGCACCCCCACCATCAAGATCGACGGTGAGCAGGTGCAGCCGCAGGACGTGCCCGCCAAGCTCAAGGACATGGGCGTGGACCTGAAGTCGGGCAAGGAGAAGACGAAGTAGCCGACGCAGAACCCGGCGAGACGAGGGGCAGACCGCAACCTGCGGTCTGCCCCTCGTTCTTACTGATGCGTAGCATGGCCGCTCGTGACTTCTACCGACTTCGCGAGAACCCAAACAGCCCTGCCCGCAAGAGCCGAGGGGCCGGTGCCGGCGCCGCGGCGCCGCGCCGTGGTCGCCGCCGGCGCGGCGGGGGCAGCGCTGCTGCCGCTCGCGGGTGCGCTGCCCGCCGCGAGCGCCGCCGACGCCGGTCCCGCGTTCGTGCACGGTGTGGCCTCGGGTGACCCCCTCCCGGACGGGGTGCTGCTGTGGACCCGGGTCACCCCGGAGCCCGGCGCCGTCCCCGGTTCCGGCAAGGGCGCCCCGGTCGAGGTGGCCTGGGAGGTGGCCGAGGACCGCGGGTTCGGCACCACCGCGGCGCACGGCACCGTGAAGGCCGAGGCGGCCTCCGATCACACCGTCAAGGCCGATGTGCGCGGGCTGCGCCCGGCCACCACGTACTACTTCCGCTTCACGGCCGACGGTGTGCACTCCCCCGTGGGCCGCACCCGTACCGCGCCCGCCGAGGGTTCCGAGGTCGCCAACCTGCGCTTCGGGGTGGTCTCCTGCGCCAACTACGAGGGCGGCTACTTCGCCGCGTACCGGCACCTGGCGGCCCGTACCGATCTGCACGCGGTGCTGCACCTGGGCGACTACATCTACGAGTACGGGCACGGCGAGTACCCCACCGGGGACGCCGTCGTACGGACCGTGCAGCCCACGCACGAGATCGTCTCGGCGGCCGACTACCGAATACGGCACGGCCACTACAAGTCCGACCCCGACCTCCAGGCCCTGCACGCGGCGCACCCGCTCATCGCCATCTGGGACGACCACGAGTTGGCCGACAACGCCTGGTCGGACGGTGCCGGCAACCACGACCCGGCAGCAGAGGGCGAGTGGGCGAAGCGGATGGCCGCGGCGAAGCAGGCGTACTTCGAGTGGCTTCCGGTGCGGCCCTCCACCGCGGGCACCACCTTCCGGAAGCTGCGCTTCGGGCAGTTGGCCGAACTGCATCTGCTGGACCTGCGCTCGTTCCGCGACGCGCAGGCGGAGGTGGGCGACGGCAAGGACATCGACGACCCGGACCGGACGCTGACCGGGCGCCGGCAGCTGGACTGGCTCAAGCGGGGTCTGGCGGACTCCGCAGCCCGCTGGAAGCTGGTCGCCAACCCGGTGATGATCTCCCAGGTGGCCTTCGGCTCCGTCCCCGCCAAGTTCCTGGGCCCGCTGGCCGAGTGCCTGGGCGTGCCCAAGGAGGGGCTGGCCGTCAACACCGACCAGTGGGACGGCTATACGGACGACCGGCGGGAGCTCCTCACGCACCTGCGCGACAACCGCGTCACCGACACCGTCTTCCTGACCGGTGACATCCATATGAACTGGGCCAACGAGGTGCCGCTGCGCGCCGCCGACCAGCACGAAGAGCCCCCGGTCGCCACGGAGTTCGTCATCACCTCCGTCACCTCCGACAACCTCGACGACATCCTGCACGTCGCCCCCGACACCCTCTCCGGCGTCGCCGAGGCGGCTGTCCGCGCCGCCAACCGCCATGTGCGCTGGGTCGACATGGACTCGCACGGCTTCGGGGTGCTGGACGTGGACGCGGCGCGGGCGCAGATGGACTACTTCGTGCTGTCCGACAAGACGGACAAGAACGCCACCGCCACGCTGCGCCGCTCCTACCGCACCGCCTCCGGCTCACAGCGCGTCGAACGCACATATCAGCCGATACGCTGAGCCGCAGTACGCGCCGTACGCTGACCCCATGACAGGGGGCGGGCGCGGAAGGCGCGGGCAGGTCGTCGACGGGCGGTTCGAGCTGCTGGAGCGGCTCGGGGCCGGGGGCATGGGCACGGTTTGGCGGGCGCGGGATGTCGCGCTGCACCGCGAGGTGGCGCTGAAGGAGGTCCGGCCCCCGGCCGCCGATCCGGACGACCCGGAGGCGGCGCTGGAAGGCTCGGAGGGCTCCCGGGCGCTGCGCGAGCGGGTGCTGCGGGAGGCTCGCGCCCTGGCCCGGCTCAGCCATCCACATGTGGTGACGATCCATCACATCGTGGACGAGGGCCCCTACCCCTGGCTGGTGATGGAGCTGGTGGGCGGTCCGTCGCTCGAACAGCGGCTGGCCCAGGGCCCGTTGGAGCCGCGCGAGGCGGCGCGGCTCGGCCGGGAAGTGCTCTCCGCGCTGCGTACCGCGCATGCGGCGGGCATCCAGCACCGCGATGTGAAGCCCGGTAACGTGCTGCTGCGCGAGGACGGTTCGGCGGTGCTGACCGACTTCGGGATCGCCGCGCTGCAGGGCTCGGCGACGGTGACGGTGACGGGCGAGTTCCTGGGCTCGCCGGAGTTCATCGCCCCGGAGCGGATCCGGGGCATCGACGACGACCCGGCGAGCGACCTGTGGTCACTGGGGCTGACGCTGTACCTGTGCACGGAGGGCCACAGCCCGCTGCGCCGCGCCACCACGCTGGCCACCATCGCCGCCGTCATCGACGACCCGGTTCCGCCGCCGGTACGCAGCGCGGCCCTGGGGCCCGTGCTGGAGGCCGTACTCGTCAAGGATCCCGCGGCCCGGATCGGCGCCGCGGAGCTGGAGCGGATGCTGACCGATGTGGCGGAGGGGCGGGAGGCTACACCGTATCTGCCGACGGAGCCGTCGATGCCGGTCCGCACGCCCGCCCCGGCCGGGCCACCAGCGCCGCCGCCGTCCGGGGCGGCGACCACTCCGCTGCCCGCCGGCGGCGCCCCGGAACGGCGCCGCGGCCGTATCGCGTTCGCCGTCGTCGGAGCCGTGGTGGCTGCCGCCCTCGTCGCCGGGGGTGCGTATCTGCTGACGCGGCCGGACGGGAAGTCCGCCGACGCGGGGGACAGCAAGCCCAGCGCACGGCCCTCCCCGACGATGACGGACGCCAAGGATCGCTCCTCCCCCGGGCCCTCCCCCAAGGAGAAGGCGAGCCAGCAGCCGGAGCGGAGCCAGAGCCCGGGCGCGGAGTCCTCCGGCTCCCCCGGCAACACCTGGGTCGCCCAGCTCGGCTCGGTCGCCAAGTCGGACGGCATCGGCGAGCGCGACAGGATGCGGGCCACGTTGAGCCGCAAGACGGAGGGGGTGCGCTATGTGGACAGCGACCGTTACGCCTCGCTGCGTCCGGGCTACTGGATGTTCTACGCCCCCGGCCCCTCCGGCGGCTTCCGCAGCGGCCTGGAGGTGACGGACTGGTGCGTCGCGCGCGGCCTGACGTCGTCGAGCCAGTGCGTGGGCCGCTTCGTCAGTGACAACGCGGCCGACCGTCGCTACGTCTGCGCCCCGGACAAGAGCCGGGGTACGGGGCGCTGCCAGCGCTGAGCCCGTCGCCTACAGCGTCTCCAGGAACCCCAGCACCGTCCGCCAGGTGCGCTCGGCGGCTTCCTTGTCGTAGTCCTCCAGCTCGGCGTGGGTGTACAGGTGCCCGGCACCGGGGTATCTGTGCACCTCCACGTCGGCGCCGGCCCGCTGCATCCGCAGATACCAGGCGGTCAGCCAGTCGTGCGACTCGAAGGCGTCGGGGTCCCCGACGTGCAGCTGCACCGGGAGGTCGTCCACCGCGGCGTCCTCCGCGATGTCCGACGTCCCGGAGAACAGCACCAGGCCGCGCGCCTTCTCGTCGGCCAGCGCGAGGGTCTGGGCGATGGAGCCGCCCAGCGAGAAGCCCGCGTAGACCAGGCCCTTGTCGGAGTGGGGTGCCGTGGCGGTCACGGCCCGTCGCAGCAGCTCGTCCCGGTCGGGGCTGCCCTCCTCCTCGCGCATCCGCATCCCCTCCTCCACCGAGGCGGCCGTCCGCCCGTCGAAGAGGTCCGGGATGATCACCTCGTGCCCCGCGGAGCGGAGCCGCTCAGCCGCGGCGTGCACATCCGCGGTGAGCCCGCACACGGAGTGCAGGAGAACGATCGATACGGATGCCACAGATGTCACTTCCTTCACAAACAGCCCCCGGTGGGAGCCCTGGAGCCGGGTACTCCACATGGTGCCAGGTACGGTCGTCCGTGGTCCTCGGGCGGCCGCCGCGCGACCGCCCACCCCGGTGCCGCGCGACCGGCGGCCCTCACAGGTGACCTAGGAGAAAGGCGACCATGGAGAACGTGCTCCGGCCCGTCATCGTCTTCGGTGGCGCGATCGTGCTCTCGTACGTCCTCGCCTGGGCCGTCGACCGGCTGATGGTACGTCTCGACGTCCGCCACCCGGAGACCCCGATGTGGGGGCTGCTGCGCAGCGGCCGCTTCCCCTTCCAGGCGGTGCTCTTCGTCGCGCTGGTCAGCTCCTTCTTCGACCAGACCGAGCTGGCCAAGGACCACAGGGCCGGCGTCGACCGGTGGCTGACCATCGTCCTGGTCGCGGCCTCGGCCTGGCTGATCCTGCGGATCGTCGCCGCGATAACGGAGACGATCGCCACCCGGTACGCGGGCGCCACCCACGATCCGGCACGCGGGCGCCGGGTGCGCACCCAGCTGACGCTGATCCGGCGGCTGATCACCGCCGTGGTGACGGTGATCGCGGTGGCGGCGGTGCTGCTCCAGTTCCCCGGCATGAAGACGTTCGGCACCTCGATGCTGGCCTCGGCCGGTGTGCTGGGCATCGTCGCCGGTATCGCGGCCCAGTCGACGCTGGGCAACCTGTTCGCCGGGCTGTCGATCGCCTTCGGGGACATGGTGCGGATCGGCGACGAGGTCGTGGTGGACGGCGAGATGGGCACGGTCGAGGAGATCACCGTCTCGTATCTGGTGCTCCTGACCTGGGACGAGCGGCGGATCACGATGCCCGTCTCGTACTTCACCAGCAAGCCGTTCGAGAACTGGTCGCGCGGCGGCCCGCAGCAGACCGGCACCGTCTATCTCCACCTCGACCACTCGGCCCCGATCGCCGAGCTCCGCGCCAAGGCGGAGGAGCTTGTGCGGGCCAGCGACGAGTGGGACGGGCGCAGCTGGGGCGTGGTGGTCACCGACACCACGCCCACCACGATCGAGGTGCGGGTCGCGGTGACGGCACGCTCCTCGGACGATCTGTGGACGCTGCGGTGTTCGCTCCGCGAGGAGCTGATCGCCTGGCTGAAGGCGTGCCACCCCGAGTCGCTGCCGGGGATCCGGCACATTCCGCAGGAGAAGCTGGTCTAGTCATCCGCGGTACTGGGACGGGGGTGCCCCTTCCTGGCCTCCGCAGACTGCGGGTTCGTCGTGGCCGGTGGGGGCACCTCCCGGCCGGAGGCTGGGGGAGCAGTTCCCCGCGCCCCTTCGGGGCGCAGCTCACAGCCCCCGAAAACTGCGGACGTCCAACTGGTGCAGCACCCGGTCCACAACCTCCGGATCGACACCGGCCTCCCCGCGCGCCGCAAGCACCTCATGCCGCGCAGCGGACAGCAGCTCGCCCTGGAGCCGCCGCATCTTCTGGGCCCGGGCCACCCGCTTGCTGTGCGCGGCGCGGCGCTCCTCGCCGACGATCTCGGGGGAGATCCGCGCGCCCACGTCCCAGGCCCGCCGCAGCAGCGTCTCGGAGACCTCTTCGGGCAGCTCCTCGACCTCTTCGATCTCCTTGAGCCGCTTGCGGGCCGCCTTGGCGACGCGCAGCGCCAGCTGCCGCTCCAGCTCGCGCTCGGCGGCGCTGTCGGTCTGCACGTTCAGCCGCCTGACCAGCCGGGGCAGGGTCAGCCCCTGGAAGATCAGGGTGACGATCACCACGGCGAAGGCGATGAAGATGATCGCCTCGCGGCCGGGGAAGGCACCGCCCCCGGCCTCCGGCTCCACGGACAGCGGGACGGCCAGCGCCAGCGCGACGGAGGCCACCCCGCGCATCCCGGCCCACCACACGACGACGGTCTCCCGCCAGTTGCGCGGAATGTCCTCGTCCAGGTCCTTGCGCTGGTGCAGCCGCTGCGCCAGCCATGCGGAGGGCAGCAGCCACAGCAGCCGCAGAACGACCACGACGCCGACGACCGCGAGGGCCGCGGGCAGCAGCTGCCGCCAGTCCTCCTGCACGGTGCCGAAGATGGTATGCAGTTCCAGCCCGATCAGCCCGAAGGCGATCCCGGTGACCAGCGTGTCCACGATCTGCCAGAATGTCTGCCCGGCCAGCCTGCCCTGCACGTCGTCCGCGTCCACGGCGTGCCCGGAGGCCAGATAGAGCGCCGTCGTCAGGACGCCCAGCACGCCCGAGCCCATCAGCTCCTCGGCCAGCACATAGGAGGCGAACGGCACCAGCAGGGTCAGCCCGGTCTGGAGGGTGGCGTCCCCGAGGTAGCCCATCAGCTTGTTGGCGAGCCAGCCCAGCGCGAGGCCGACGGCGACGGCCACCACTCCGGAGAGCACCAGTTCGCCCAGGGCGACGGGCAGCGAGAACGAGCCCGTGACGGCGGCGGCGATCGCCACGTGGTAGAGGGTGATCGCCGTCACATCGTTGAACAGACCCTCGCCCTCCAGCGCGGAGACCAGCCGCCGCGGCAGACCGACATTGCCCGCGACGGCGGTGGCGGCGACCGGGTCGGGCGGCGCCACCAGCGCACCCAGCGCCACGGCCCCCGCGACGCCGAGCCCGGGCACCAGTGCGTTGGCCACGGCGGCCACCGCTGCGGTGGTGACGAAGACCAGTGCGACCGCCATCAGGAAGATCGGCCGCTTGTTCGCCGCGAACTGCCGCCAGGACGTGCGCTGGGCAGCCGCGTAGATCAGCGGCGGCAGCACCAGCGGCAGGATGTACTCGGGCGGCAGCGTGACGTTCGGTATGGAGGGGATCAGCGCCAGCACGCCGCCGAAGATCGTCATCAGTACGGGCGAGGGCAGCCCGAGCTTGTCCCCGAGGGGGACCATGAGGACGGCGGCGAGCAGCAGGGCGAAGAAGAGAGCGAGCTGATCCATGGATCAGGAGCTCTCGGCGCGCACCTTGTCCAGTGCGGCCTGGAGGTCTGCCGGGTAGGCACTCTCGTACTCGACCCAGCCCCCGTCGCCGGGGTGTTCGAAGCCGAGCCGCACCGCGTGCAGCCACTGGCGCTCCAGCCGTAGCCGCTTGGCCAGCGTCGGGTCGGCGCCGTAGGTGAGGTCGCCGACGCAGGGGTGCCGGTGGGCCGCCATGTGCACCCGGATCTGATGGGTGCGGCCGGTCTCCAGCTTGATGTCCAGCAGACTGGCGGCGCGGAACGCCTCGATCAGGTCGTAGTGGGTCACCGAGGGCTTGCCGTCGGAGGTGACCGCCCACTTGTAGTCGTGCTGGGGATGGCGGCCGATGGGCGCGTCGATGGTGCCGCTGAGCGGATCGGGGTGGCCCTGGACCAGCGCGTGGTAACGCTTGTCGACGATGCGCTCCTTGAACTGCCGCTTGAGCAGCGTGTAGGCCCGCTCGGACTTGGCGACGACCATCAGTCCGGAAGTGCCCACGTCCAGCCGGTGCACGATGCCCTGCCGCTCGGCGGCGCCGGAGGTGGCGATGGTGTACCCGGCGGCGGCCAGCCCGCCGATGACGGTGGGACCGCTCCAGCCGGGGCTGGGGTGGGCCGCGACACCGACCGGCTTGGCGATCACCACGAGGTCGTCGTCGTCATGCACGATCTCCATGCCCTCGACGGGCTCGGCGACGATCTGCACCGGCTGCGCCTGCCGGGGCATCTCGACCTCGATCCACGCCCCGCCCTGCACCCGGTCCGACTTGCCGGCGGGCGCCCCGTCCAGCAGCACCTTCCCGCCCGCGGCCAGCTCCGCCGCCTTGGTCCGTGAGAAGCCGAACATCCGGGCGAGCGCCGCATCGACGCGTTCGCCCTCCAGACCATCGGGTACGGGCAGGGTGCGGGTTTCAGGAAGCGTGCTCACCTGATCGAGTATGCCGGACGGCGGCATTCGGCCGTATGCCACCTTGACGCGGCCCCCTCTCCGCGCTTGATGCGGCCCCCTCTCCGCGCGGTAACGGATCCCTTTCCGCCCCCATCTCCCGGCCGGTGCGAGGCGACGTCACTCGCGCGGCTCCGCCCGAGGTGCGGCGCCCCGCTCCGCGGCCGACGGTGTCCGTGAGCCTCGGGACCCGTCGAGCACCCCCGGAGGGCACGCCCGATGACGCCGCGCAGGACACCGAAGCACCCCGCGCCGGACTCCGGCGCCGAGCCGGGCATACGCCGCAGCCCCGCGCACCGCCGGGCGCTCGCGGTGGCGACGGCGCTGGCCACCGCCTGCCTCACCCTGGCCCCGGCCCAGGTCGCGTCGGCCGAGGGCATCGCGGGCCCCTGCGCGATAGCGCCCGGCAGCGGCACCGACGAGGGCCCGCTCAACCCCGCCTACGTCCGCCCCCACGGCCACAAGCGGGCGCTGATGCTGATGGTCGACTTCAGCGACCACCCGGCGGTGACCCCGGCCCATGAGCGCGCCCGCTTCTTCTCCCGGTACGGCGACCGCTTCTGGGACCGCGCCTCGTTCGGGAAGTACCGGCTGGACACCGACACCAGCTCCGACTGGATACGCATGCCGCGACCGTGGTCCTCGTACGGGATAACCCGCGGCATACCGACCGGTCTGATGCGCGGCTACGTCCAGGACGCACTGGAGGCCGCACGGCGGCAGGGCACCGACGTGGACAGTGCCGACCTGGTCTTCATCGTCGCCGACAGCAATCTGCCCGCCGCGCCGACCGTCTCCCAGGCGCACACCTTCCACGGGCTCAGGGCGGCCGGCACCCGGGTGCACGGCGCGGCCCTCGTCTTCGGCCGCGCCGTCGACTCGCCGCTGTGGCAGCGCGGCAACTTCGTGCACGAGGCCCACCACCTCTACGGCCTGCCCGACCTCTACAACGTCGCCGAGAACGCCTCCGTCGAGTACGTGGGCGGCTGGGACACCATGAGCATGGCGGGCATCTCCGACCTGCTGGGCTGGCACAAGTGGAAGTTCGGCTGGCTGTCCCGCTCCCGGGTCGGCTGCGTCACCTCGTCCGGCACCACCGAGCACACCCTCTCCCCGGTCAGCTCGGCCGACGCGGGCCTGGCCGTCATCCGTACGGGGCGGCACCGCGCGATAGTCGCCGAGGCCCGCACCCGCTCAGGACTGGACCGGGACATCTGTGCCGAGGGCGTACTGCTCTATACCGTCGACTCCGGCAGACCCACCGGCGAGGGCCCCGTACGCGTCGTCGACTCCCGGCCCCGCAGCGGCGGCGGCGCGGCCTGCGCCGACCGGCTGCCCACCGAGCTCGCCGAGATGTCGGACGCGCCCTTCACACCCGGTGAGAGCCACACCTTCCGCGGCGGGATACGGATCACCATCACCGAGGCCACCGGCCACGGCCGTTACGGCATCCGCGTCCAGGTGCCGGACGAAGGCGACTGAGCCACGCGACCGCCGGCCGGGGCGGCTCAGTCCCGGTGGACGGTCCCGTCCGGGTCAAGGCCGCGGAAGGAGAGCAGCACGATCAGGATGCCGCCGCACACGATGGCCGAGTCGGCGAGGTTGAAGACGGCGAAGTGCTTGGGCGCGATGAAGTCCACGACGGCGCCCTGGAAGACGCCCGGCGTACGGAAGATCCGGTCGGTCAGATTCCCGCACGCGCCGCCCAACAGCAGGCCGAGCGCGATCGCCCACGGGGTGCTGTAGAGCTTCCGGGCGATCCGCGCGATCACCACCACGACGGCCACCGCGATCGCGGTCAGCAGGATCGTCAGCGCCTCCCCGATCCCGAAGGCGGCGCCCGCGTTGCGGATGACGTTCAGCTGGAGCCAGGGCCCGAGCAGCTCGACCGGCGCATGGTTCTCCAGCTTCGCGACCACGACCAGCTTGCTGAGCAGATCCAGCACGAAAGCGAGCCCGGCCACCCCGATCAGCACACTGATCCGGCGCCTGCGCTGTGCTGGAGCGGCCGGCTCCTCCTCGGTGCGCTCCGCCTCGGAGCGCACCTCTTCGTCCCTGCGCTCCGCTTCGCCGCCGCCGGCCGCGCCTTCGTCGGGGCCATCGACAGGCCGCTCCACCTCAGTCACGCTTTGAGGGTACGACACGCGCGGACGGCGGCGTTCACGGCGTTCTCCCGCGGTCAGCGGCGCTCCTGCTTCTGCTTGCACTCCACGCACAGCGTGGCCCGCGGGAACGCCTGCATCCTGGCCTTCCCGATCGGTTTGCCGCAGTTCTCGCACAGCCCGTACGTCCCCGCGTCCAGCCGCTCCAGCGCCCGCTCGCTCTGGTAGAGCATCTCGCGCGCGTTGGCGGCCAGCGCCATCTCGTGCTCGCGGGTGATGTTCTTGGTCCCGGTGTCGGCGTCGTCGTCACCGGCGCCGTCGCCCGAGTCGCGCATCAGCCCGTTGAGCGCCTCATCCGCGGAGATGATCTCCTGCCGCAGCCGCTCGGCCTCGTCCCGCAGCCCCGAGCGCGCCTCCTCGACCTCTTCCGGGGACCAGGGGTCCTCGTCGGGGCGTACCGGCAGTTCACCGGGGGCCGCAGCGCCCTCCCCGTTCCGCGCCGAGGGCACTGCCTCGGCCTCCGTCACTGCCGGAGTCTTCTTCGCAGCCACCGTCCCTGCTCCCGTCGTCTTCTGCGCGGCCTGCCCGGCGGGCGCCTGTGCGGTGCCCTCCGCGCGGTCCGCTGCCGCTTCGGCCGCCGTCACTTCCGCGGCGCCCTCATCGGCCGCCGCCCGTTCCCCCGCGGTCCTCTTCGCCGCGGCTTTCTTCGCCGGAGCCTTCTTCGCCGGTGCCTTCTTCGCCCCCGCCTTCTTCGCCGGTACCTTCTTGGCGGCCCCCTTGCTCGCCGGTGCCGCCTTGCCGGGAACCTTCTTCGCTGCCGCGGCCTTTTTCGTGGTCTTCTTCGATGCTGCCGTCTTCTTCGCGGCGCTCTCCTCCGCCACCATGACCGCGGCCCCTTCACATTTTGTGATCTTGCTCGCGAACGTGACCGGAACGATAAATCGACTTCAAGCACACGGCAACGGGGCACGCCGGTCTGCAACCTTTGTGCCCCGCCCGGGCGCTCGAAAACCGCTCCGTGCCCGCGCGTGAATCCCCGTACACTGGGGGCGGCGAGAGGCGTTGATGGGGACGAGTAGCGTCCGTGAGCGGCCCAGAGCGATCCGGGGACGGTGGAAGCCCGGAGGCGAGCGCGGCGTGAAGATCACCCCGGAGCCGCCGGAAGAAAGTCCGGAAGCAGCAGCTTCCGGGCGAGTAGAACCGGCAGCGCTGACCCAATGAGGGGACGGTGGGCACAGCCCGTCGTCAAGGAGGGTGGTACCGCGGGTCCGCCGCCGGCCAGGCAGGCGAGCTCGTCCCTCCGACGGAAGTGAAGACGCGCAGCATCTTCCCGATGTCCGCCGGAGGAAGAAGACCCGCCGATGCAATACAACCAGGTGCCCGCCCAGGTCGACCTGCCCGCGCTGGAGCGCGCTGTGCTCGACTTCTGGCGCGAGAGCAAGGTGTTCGCCCGCAGCCTCGAGATGTCCGAGGGCCGCCCGGAGTGGGTCTTCTACGAGGGCCCGCCCACCGCGAACGGCATGCCGGGAGCGCACCACATCGAGGCCCGTGTCTTCAAGGACGTCTTCCCCCGCTTCCGTACCATGCGCGGCTACCACGTGGCCCGTAAGGCCGGCTGGGACTGCCACGGCCTGCCGGTCGAGCTGGCCGTCGAGAAGGAGCTGGGCTTCAACGGCAAGCAGGACATCGAGAACTACGGCATCGCCGAGTTCAACGCCAAGTGCCGCGAGTCGGTGACCCGCCACACGGACGCCTTCGCCGAGCTGACGACCCGGATGGGCTACTGGGTCGACCTGGACGACGCGTACCGCACGATGAACCCCGAGTACATCGAGTCGGTCTGGTGGTCGCTGAAGCAGGTCTTCACCAAGGGCCTGCTGGTCCAGGACCACCGCGTCGCCCCCTGGTGCCCTCGCTGCGGCACCGGCCTGTCCGACCACGAGCTGGCCCAGGGGTACGAGACGGTGGTGGACCCCTCGGTCTACGTCCGGATGCCGCTCACCTCGGGACCGCTGGCCGGCGAGGCGTCCCTGATGGTGTGGACGACCACCCCCTGGACGCTGGTCGCCAACCTCGCCGTGGCCACGCACCCCGACGTCACCTACGTCGTCGCCTCCGACGGCACCGACAAGATCGTCGTCGCCGAGCCGCTGCTGGACACGGCACTCGGCGAGGGCTGGCACATCACCGGCGAGCGCTACACGGGCCGGGAGATGAACGGCTGGCACTATCAGCGCCCCTTCGAGCTCGTCGACATCCCCGGCGCCCACTTCGTCGTCAACGACACCTATGTCACCACCGAGGACGGCACCGGCATGGTGCACCTGGCGCCCTTCGGTGAGGACGACTTCCGGGTGGCCCGTGCCAACGGCATCGAGCCGGTCGTGCCCGTCCGCGCCGACGGCACGTTCGAGCCGGAGCTGGACCTGATCGGCGGCCAGTTCTTCAAGAAGGCCGACGAGGCCCTGGTCGCCGACCTGGACGCCCGAGGTCTGCTGTTCCGGCACGTGGCCTACGAGCACAGCTACCCCCACTGCTGGCGCTGCCACACGGCCCTCATCTACTACCCGCAGCCGTCCTGGTACATCCGTACGACGCAGATCAAGGAAGCTCTGCTGCGGGAGAACGAGGCGACCAACTGGTTCCCCGACTCGGTCAAGCACGGCCGGTTCGGCGACTGGCTGGACAACAACGTGGACTGGGCGCTGTCCCGCAACCGCTACTGGGGCACCCCGCTGCCCATCTGGCGCTGCGAGGAGGGCCACCTCACCTGCGTCGGCTCGCTGGCCGAGCTGAGCGAGCTGTCCGGCAGCGACCAGTCAGGGCTCGACCCGCACCGCCCCTACATCGACGCGGTCACCTTCGGCTGCCCCACCGAGGGCTGCACGCTGGAGGCCCAGCGCGTCCCCGAGGTCATCGACGCCTGGTACGACTCGGGCTCGATGCCCTTCGCCCAGTGGGGTTACCCGTACAAGAACAAGGAGCTGTTCGAGAAGCGCTACCCGGCGCAGTTCATCTCGGAGGCCATCGACCAGACCCGCGGCTGGTTCTACACGCTGATGGCCGTGGGCACCCTCGTCTTCGACAAGTCGTCGTACGAGAACGTCGTCTGCCTCGGCCACATCCTCGCCGAGGACGGCCGCAAGATGTCCAAGCACCTGGGCAACACCCTGGAGCCCATCCCGCTGATGGAACAGCACGGCGCGGACGCGGTGCGCTGGTTCATGGCCGCGGGCGGCTCGCCCTGGGCCGCCCGCCGGGTCGGCCACGGCACCATCCAGGAAGTCGTCCGCAAGACGCTGCTGACCTACTGGAACACCGTCGCCTTCCAGGCCCTCTACGCTCGTACGGCCGGCTGGGCGCCCTCCGAGTCCGACCCGGCGCCGAACCTGCGGCCGCTGCTGGACCGCTGGCTGCTGAGCGAACTGCACGCCCTGGTCGACCAGGTCACCCTCGCCATGGACAGCTACGACACCCAGCGCGCGGGCAAGCTGCTGTCCACCTTCGTCGACGACCTGTCCAACTGGTACGTCCGCCGCTCCCGCCGCCGCTTCTGGCAGGGCGACGCCGCCGCGCTGCGTACGCTGCACGACGTGATCGAGACCGTCACCAAGCTGATGGCGCCGATCACCCCGTTCCTGACCGAGCGCGTCTGGCAGGACCTCGTCGTCCCGGTCACCCCCGGCGCCCCGGACTCGGTCCACCTGACCTCCTGGCCGCAGGCCGACCTCAGCCGTATCGACCCCGAGCTGTCCCAGGACATGCTGCTGGTCCGCCGGCTGGTGGAGCTGGGCCGCGCCTCCCGCGCCGAGTCCGGCGTCAAGACCCGGCAGCCGCTGTCCCGAGCGCTCATCGCCGCGCAGGGCTTCGAGACCCTCTCCCCCGAGATGCGCACCCAGATTACGGAGGAGCTGAACGTCGAGCAGCTCGCCTCCCTCTCGGAGGTCGGCGGCTCGCTCGTCGACACCACGGCCAAGGCCAACTTCCGGGCGCTGGGCCGCCGGTTCGGCAAGGAGACCCAGACGGTCGCCAAGGCCATCGCCGAGGCCGACGCCGCCGCGCTGTCGGTGGCCCTGCGGGAGGGCACGGCCACCGTGCGGGTGAACGGGGAGACCGTCGCCCTCAGCCCGGAGGAGGTCATCATCACCGAGACGCCCCGGGAGGGCTGGTCGGTGGCCTCCGACTCCGGTGCCACCGTCGCGCTGGATCTGGAGATCAGCCCCGAGCTGCGGCGCACCGGACTCGCCCGCGACGCCATCCGGCTCATCCAGGAGGCCCGTAAGAACTCCGGCCTCGATGTCGCCGACCGGATCGAGCTGCGCTGGCAGTCGGGCGACCAGGACGTGGCCCGCGCCCTCGCCGAGCACACCTTCCTCATCGCGGAAGAGGTCCTCGCCGAGGAGTTCGCCCAGGGCGACCCCGCCGAGATCGAAGGCCCGACCTTCGAGGACGAGGCTCTCGACCTGAAGTTCCGCCTCCGCAAGCGCTGAGCCCTCCCCGGCAGGCCGTCCATCGAAGCACCCCCACCCATTCCGGGTGGGGGTGCCCGCTTTTGTCGGGTTGCCAGCTTTGTCGGGTTGCCGGTGTCGAACCACAAACAGGCCGGGCCCGAGAGCACCTGGTGCTCTCGGGCCCGGCCTGTCAAAAGGGGCTCAGCGCTTGCGGCTCAGCTCTCGTCCTCGTCGATGAGGAAGCCCCGCATGGGCGACGGCGCCTGCTGGCCCTGCGGACCGCCCTGCGGCCGCACCGGCGCCATCGGCTGCGTCATGGCAGGCGACATCTGCTGCTGCCCACCGTAGGACTGCCCGGCACCGCCCTGGGTGTGCGGGCCACCACCGTGGCCGCCCATGGAGTGCCCGTTGCCGCCCATCGACTGGTGCCCGCCCATGGAGCCGCCACCGCTGGTGGCCGCCCCCGCCGGGGCTCCGGCCGACGCCATCGACGGCGTGGGCGCGGGCAGCGACGCGGTCGCCGGCGTCCGCGGCGGCGCGAGCGAGTCGTCGGCCTGGTTCTCCAACTGCCGCAGCTGGCTCTCCAGGTACGACTTCAGCCGCGTACGGTACTCGCGTTCGAAGCCGCGCAGGTCCTCGACCTTGCGCTCCAGGGTGGCGCGGGCGGACTCGAGGGAGCCCATCGCGACCCGGTGCTTCTCCTGCGCGTCCCGCTCCAGCGCGTCGGCCTTGGCGCGGGCGTCCCGCTCCAGGCCCTCGGCGCGGCTGCGGGCCTCGCCGACGATCTTGTTGGCCTCGGAACGGGCCTCCGCGATCGCCTGGTCCGCGGTCTGCTGCGCCAGCGACAGCACGCGGGCCGCGCTGTCGTTGTTCTGGCCGCCGCCGGGCATCTGCGGGCCGCCCTGCGGGCCACCTGGACCCATGGGACCGCCCTGCTGCGGGCCGGGGCCACCGGGGCCCATCGGACCGCCCTGCGGACCCGGACCACCGGGACCGCCGTGTCCACCGGGGCCGCCGGGGCCCGCGGGGAGCTGCGCCTGTCCGCCGGGAAGCTGCGGCGGGCCGCCCATGCCCTGCTGTTGGGGCGGGACGGGCTGCGGTCCGGATATGGCGGCGGGCACGGGGGCCCCGCCTTGCTGCTGCTGCCTGTCCTGAGGTTCAGGAGGCTTTCGCATGCCGCCCTGTTGTTGCTGGTTCTGCGCGGCCGCGCGCGTGGCCGCAGCCAGCTTGGCGCGCAGGTCCTCGTTCTCGCGCAGCAGCCGGGTCAGCTCGGCTTCGACCTCATCGAGGAAGGCATCGACCTCGTCCTCGTCATAGCCTTCGCGCAGACGGACGGTCGTGAACTGCTTGTTCCGCACGTCCTCGGGGGTCAGTGGCATCTCTTCACCTCAACGTAAGTCGTCGGCATATCGGCAAGACCATTCCGATCGTTCACAGCCTGGCCACGACGTTGATCAGGATGTAGACGATGATCATGAGTACGAAGAAGGACAGGTCTAGCGCCACGCCCCCGAAGCGCAGCGGTGGGATGAACCGCCGCAAAAGCTTGAGTGGCGGATCGGTGACAGTGTAGGCGGCCTCCAGAACGACCACCATCGCCTTGCCGGGTTGCCATGAGCGGGCGAACTGGAAGACGTAGTCCATCACCAGCCGGAAGATCAGCACGAGCAGGAAGCAGTACAGCGCGATTTGGACCACGTCCAGTGCGGTTCTCATCTGCGCGTCCCTCTCCCCTGGGGCTCTCGTGCGGCCTTGGCGGCCTGTTCCTGGATCCTGCGTCTCAGCTCTGGTTGAAGAACCCGCCCTCTGCGATGCGGGCCTTGTCCTCCGCCGTGACATCGACGTTAGCAGGAGACAGCAGGAACACCTTCTGCGTCACTCGCTCGATACTGCCGTGCAGACCGAAGACCAGACCAGCCGCAAAGTCGACAAGTCGCTTCGCGTCGGTGTCGTCCATCTCCGTCAGATTCATGATCACCGGAGTGCCTTCACGGAAGTGTTCCCCGATGGTACGGGCTTCGTTGTAGGTCCGAGGGTGCAACGTGGTGATCCGGTACGGCTCACGTTCGGACACGACCTTGGGCATGATCACCGGGGCACTCTTCTCGACATTCTGGCGTTCAGGTGTGATGGATGACACCGGAGCAATTCTCCCGGCTCGTCCGCTTTCGGCAGCAACCGCCGGGGTCGACTCCGGCTCCCGCTCCCGCTGCGCCGGGGGGTGAGCAACCCTCACCGGCTCCTCAGGTTCGGTCTTTTGGAGGGAATGGTGTGATTGTTCCGACTCGTACCGCCGACGGTCACGTTCGGGCTCGGGCTCGGGCTCGAACTCGTCGTCAGGGTCGAATCCCCGGCCGTCGTACCCATCGTCCTCCACGAGGCCGAGGTAGACCGCCATCTTGCGCATCGCGCCGGCCATTCTCTGCGTCCTCCGCTCTGTGGTGGATCGACTCCGCCCCCGTCACCGGTGGCCCTGGGATGATCCACGCAGCCTCTCCGACCGGCCTTTTCCGGCGGAAATGACCATATATTCTGCTGTGGCCCAACTCGCTTCGCGACGTTACCGGAGCCGGGGTCGGTCTCCGAGTACCGCGCTGCCGACGCGCACATGTGTCGCACCGGCAAGCACTGCCTCTTCGAGATCCGAACTCATTCCCGCCGACACCATCGTCGCAGCAGGATGCGCCGCTCGCAGGGCGGTTGAGATTTCCAACAACTGGTCGAAAGCCGCCCTCGGCCGCCCGGCCAGCGGTCCGGTCAGCGGTGCGACAGTCATCACTCCGTCGAGCCGCAGACCTTGGGCGGCCGCCACCGTCTCCGCGACATCCGTCACACCGTCGGGCGCGACACCGCCGCGCTCCCCCACCGAGCCTGACTCGGCGTCAAAGGCGACCTGGATGAGACACCCGATCTCGTGTTCCACGCGCACGGCGGCGTTCGAGAGCGCGGTCACGAGCCGGGCGCGGTCCACGGAGTGGACGAGACCGGCATAACCGGCAACCGACCGCGCTTTGTTGGTCTGCAACTGGCCGACGAAGTGCCAGGTGAGCGAGGTGTCCGCACAGGCTGCCGCCTTCGGCGCCGCCTCCTGGTCGCGGTTCTCGGCGACGTTCCGCACCCCCAGCTCGGCCAGCAGCCGGACATCGCTCGCGGGGTAGGTCTTGGTCACGACGATGAGAGTGACTTCCTCGCGCTTACGCCCCGCCGCGAAACAAGCGCCTGCGATGCGCTCCTCCACCCGGGCGAGGTTGGCGGCCAGCTCCGCCCTGCGCGCCGCCTCAGGGGATTCTGGCGGCTCCTGGGACCCGGCGGGGGCCTCGAACCGCCCAGAAGCCGCAGAGGCCGCAGCGGCGGACTCAGTGGGCACAGAGGACTCACCGGACACAGGGGACTCGGAAGACCCAGGGGGCTCAGGAGACATCTCTGCGGTCACTTCTCAGCTCGCCTCGATCCAGACATAACTCGCAAGCCTCCCCGTCGTCTTGTCCCGGCGGTACGAGAAATGATCAGCGGACTCCAGCGTGCATACGGAGGACTGTTCGCACCGGGTGACTCCCGCCCGGGCGAGCTGCGCCCGCACCCCGGCGGCCATGTCGACGGCGGGGGTCCCCTGCCGGGTGGTCGCGTACGCCTCGGGAACGGCCGCCGCGACCTCGGCACGCATCTCGTCGGGCACCTCGTAGCACCGGCCACAAACGGCGGGACCGGTGCGTGCGACCATGCGCTCCGGCTGTGCGCCGAGCTCGGTCATCGCCTCGACCGTCGCACTCACCACGCCCGCCAGCAGGCCGGGCCGCCCGGCGTGCGCCGCGCCCGCGACTCCCGCAACCGGGTCGGCGAGCAGCACCGGCGTGCAGTCGGCGGTGAGCACCGCCAGCGCGAGCCCCCGGCGCGCCGTCACCACCCCGTCGACGGGCGGCGCGTCAGCGCCGAACGGGCGGTCCACGACGGCGACGTCACGTCCGTGCACCTGATGCATCCAGACCACCTCGTCGGGCGACAGTCCGAGCACCCGAGCGGCGCGCTCCCGGTTGGTCAGTACCGCCTCGGGGTCATCACCGACCGCGCCGCCGAGGTTGAGCTCCTCATACGGAGCGGCGCTCACCCCACCCCACCTGTCGGTGAAAGCGAAGTGCGCGCCGCTGACCGTCTCTTGCGCAGCTATCACTTCAGGAAGTCCGGCACATCCAGCTCTTCCGCCTGACTGTCGTGGTACGGGCGGGCCGGCGGCACCTGCGGGGTGGGGGCCGCGGGCGGCGGCACCTCGCTCACCGGCGCGGGCTCCGGGCGGGGCGGGGTGTCCTCCTCGCGGGGCGGGGCGACAGCGCCGAGACCGCTGAACGAGGGCCGCTCGGGCTCCGGGTCAGGGGAGGAGGACGGCTCGTCCTTGTACGAAGGCGGAGCCGGGGAAGCGGCGGACGACGACTGGCCGAGCGCCTTCTCGCCCTTCTTGGAGGGCGGCTGGCCGCCGTCGAACCCGGCGGCGATGACGGTGACCCGGACCTCGTCGCCGAGCGCGTCGTCGATGACCGCTCCGAAGATGATGTTCGCCTCGGGGTGCGCCGCCTCGCTCACCAACTGGGCGGCCTCGTTGATCTCGAACAGACCGAGATCCGAGCCACCGGAGATGGACAGCAGCACTCCCCGCGCCCCGTCGATGGACGCTTCAAGCAGCGGCGAGGAGATGGCCATCTCGGCGGCTGCCACCGCACGGTCGTCGCCGCGGGCCGAGCCGATGCCCATCAGCGCCGACCCCGCCTCGGACATCACCGACTTGACGTCCGCGAAGTCGAGGTTGATGAGGCCCGGCGTGGTGATGAGGTCGGTGATGCCCTGAACACCGGAGAGCAGCACCTGGTCCGCCGACTTGAAGGCGTCCAGCACGCTGACCTGACGGTCCGAGATGGACAGCAGCCGGTCGTTCGGAATGACGATCAGGGTGTCGACCTCGTCGCGCAGCCCCGCGATGCCGTCCTCGGCCTGGTTGGCACGGCGGCGGCCCTCGAAGGTGAAGGGACGGGTGACGACACCGATGGTGAGGGCGCCGAGCGAGCGGGCGATGTTCGCCACGACGGGCGCGCCGCCGGTGCCGGTGCCACCGCCCTCGCCCGCGGTCACGAAGACCATGTCGGCCCCCTTGAGGACCTCCTCGATCTCCTCGCGGTGGTCCTCGGCGGCCTTGCGGCCGACGTCCGGGTTGGCTCCGGCGCCGAGGCCGCGAGTCAGCTCGCGGCCCACATCGAGCTTGACGTCGGCGTCGCTCATCAACAGGGCTTGCGCGTCAGTGTTGATCGCGATGAACTCGACGCCCTTGAGACCGACCTCGATCATCCGGTTGATGGCGTTCACGCCACCGCCGCCAATACCGACGACCTTGATGACTGCGAGGTAGTTCTGCGGTGCTGCCACGTCGAAGGCCTCTCGCCTCGAGTTACGTATCCCTGTGGGGCGGTTCGAACGCCGACCCGAACCCTAAGTGTGAAGTTTAGGGTTACCAGTGCCTGTCTTACTTGGACTCTTCGCAACGGACACTAAGTCGACAAGTGCTGGGTGTTCAACGAACACGCCGAACCTCCCGTTTTTCTTTTCACCCTATGTGATCAGACCGAGCAGTAGCCATCCAGGGTGCTCACCAGCAGCAATGCCCGTCAACTGGGACGGGTTGCTCCCGGTGAGGACATCAGCCTGATCATGTGGGGCAGCCCGGGTCAACTGACGCGGCCACGGAACGGTGGAGTCCAGTCGTTCGCCGAACCCGGCTGGGCGTACACGGGCTTTGTGGGCGAGGCGGCTAACTGTCCGATGCGGCTGGGGCGCTGGGAGCTGTGACGTCGAAGTGCTCGGCGTCCTTGGCGGCTTTCATCAGGGCCGTCAGCGCCTTGGTCTTCGCCGGGCCGCGCTCCGGGCTTCCCCACCGGACCGTGCGACCGCCCGTCAGATGCAGAGTGATGTCGTCGTAGGAACGGACCCTTACGGTGCGGACGGCGCGGTGGACGGAATCGGGCAGCGCGCCTGTGACCCGGGCCGCCGCACGGCGTAGCCGCGCCGCTGAGAAGTACCGCTCGGCTTCCGGTTCCTTCGGTTCCACTACGAGATGCGGAACGCCTTTCGGCGGCTTGCCGACTGTGGCGAATCGCACCCCTTCGGAGTCCACTTCCACGTATTTGCCGGCGCTCTCCATGGCGAGTTCGGGCCGTCTTTCGGTGACGGTGAGCGTGACGCCGTGCGGCCACGACCGTTCGGCCTTGACCTCGCGCACGCGGGGCAGCGCCTGACGTACGCGCTGCTGTACGGCCGCCTTGTCGACGGTGATGAGCGGCGCGCCGCTGGGGACGGCCGCCGCGCGGGAGACCGCGGAGTCGCTCAGTGCCCTGGTGCCGGTGACGGAGACCCTCTCGACACGCAGCCACGGCGAGCCGTACAGCAGCCAGCTGCCGAAGCCGCCCAGCGGAACGGCGAGAACGAGCAGCAGGAGGAGGACGCGCCGCCATCGCAGGCGCGTCCTCAACCCTCCCGGGCGCGGCCGGTCCTCGGGGTCGCGGTTGCCCGAACGTGCGCCGGAGCGGGCGGCGGCACCGGGGTTGCCCCGCCCGCTCCGGTCGGCGGTCCGGCTCCGCGAGCGCGTGCCGTCGGCCCCGCCGGACGCCTCCGGCGCCGTCGACTCTCTGGACGCCTTGGACATCTTGGACGCTTTCGGCGCCTTGGTCGCCCTGACGGCTTTGGCAGCTCGGACCACAAGGACCACCCTGCTTTCTGTGAGCCGCCGCTTCCGCGCCGCGCCGTATCAGCCCTGGCGGCGCGCGGCGATCGCCTCGTACACCATGCCGACAAGCAGTTCATCGGCGTCCGGACGGCCGAACTCGGCTGCCGCGCGCGACATGGCGGTGAGCCGCTGCGGGTCGGCGAGGACCGGGAGCACATTGCTCTGGATCCACTCCGGCGTCAGCTCCGCGTCGTCGACGAGGAGTCCACCGCCCGCCTTGACGACCGGCTGGGCGTTGAGCCGCTGTTCGCCGTTGCCGATCGGCAGCGGGACGTAGGCGGCGGGCAGCCCGACAGCCGACAGCTCCGCTACGGTCATCGCGCCCGCGCGGCAGAGCATCATGTCGGCCGCGGCGTACGCGAGGTCCATCCGGTCCACATACGGTACCGGCACATACGGCGGCATTCCGGGCATGTGGTCCACGTGGGGGAGTTCGTTCTTGGGGCCGACCGCGTGCAGGATCTGGATGCCCGCGCGCTGGAGATGCGGAACGACCTGCTGGACGACCTCGTTGAGCCGGCGGGCGCCCTGCGAGCCGCCGGAGACCAGCAGCGTCGGCAGGTTGGGAGCCAGCCCGAACGAGGCACGCGCCTCGGGCCGTACGGCGGAGCGGTCGAGGGTGGCGATGGAGCGGCGCAGCGGAATGCCGACGTAGCGTGCGCCGCGCAGCTTGCTGTCGGGCGTGGAGACGGCGACCCCGTGCGCGTAACGGGAGCCGATCTTGTTGGCGAGCCCCGGGCGGGCGTTGGCCTCGTGCACGACGATCGGCACACCGGCGCGCTTGGCGGCCAGATAGCCGGGCAGCGCCACATAGCCGCCGAAGCCAACGACGCAGTCGGCCTTGGTGCGCTCCAGGATCTGCTCGGCGGCCTTGATGGTGCCGCGCAGCCGCCCGGGCACGGTGATCAGCTCGGGCGTGGGTTTACGCGGCAGCGGAACGGCCGGAATCAGCTCGAGTTGGTAACCACGTTCCGGCACGAGCCGCGTTTCCAGGCCGCGCTCGGTACCGAGGGCCGTGATCCCCACGGTCGGGTCCTGCCTGCGCAGGGCGTCCGCGAGGGCGAGCGCGGGCTCGATATGGCCGGCGGTCCCCCCACCGGCGAGTACGACGTGCACGCTGTTTCACCGCTCTCCGGACGGCGGCCTTCCGGCGCGCCGTCTCATCGTCTTCTCTCTCTTCCGGCCGGGGGTGCTCCGCGATCGCAGCACCCCTGCCAGCCCTCCCCGAGACGTGCGCTGCCACAGGGCGGGCTGCCGCACGGCCAGGGCAGCGCGTGCTGCCGGGTCGCTGCGCGCGAAGGCGATCAGCAGTCCGACAGCGAACATCGTCGGCAGCAGGGCGGACCCACCATAGGAGAACAGCGGGAGAGGGACACCGGCGATGGGCAGCAGACCGAGCACCGCTCCCACATTGATCACCGCCTGCGCGATGATCCACGTCGTCACTCCTCCCGCGGCATACCTGACGAAGGGTTCCTCCGTGCGTCCGGCCACGCGGATACCCGCATAGCCTAGAGCCGCGAAGAGGGCGAGTACCGACAGCGTCCCCGCCAGACCGAGTTCCTCCCCTGTCACGGCGAAGATGAAGTCGGTGTGGGGTTCGGGGAGTTGACCCCATTTTTCCACACTCGCCCCCAGTCCGGAACCGAACCATCCTCCGGAGGCCAGCGCATAGATTCCGTGCACTGCCTGCCAGCACCGGTCGTCGGGCCCGGGATCGGTGGCGCCGATGCAGCCGAGCCGCGCCATCCGGTTGGGGCTGGAGGTGACCAGCAGCGCGGCGGCTGTGAGTCCGGCCACGAGGACGCCGGTGAACAGCCGGGTCGGCGCGCCCGCCAGCCACAGCAGCCCGAACAGCACGGCGCCGAGGATGAGTGCGGTGCCCATGTCGCCGCCGAGCATGATCAGTGCGAGCAGCAGCAGGGCCACCGGGACCAGCGGAACGAGCAGATGCTTCCACTGGGTGAGCATCTTCTTGTCGCCCTTGCGCGCGAGCAGGTCGGCGCCCCACAGGACGAGGGCCAGCTTGGCGAACTCGCTGGGCTGGAGCTGGAACGGGCCGCCCAGATAGATCCAGTTCTGCTGGCCGTTCACCTCCTGCCCCACACCGGGCACCTGCACCAAGCACATCAGGAAGACGGAGACCAGCAGCAGCGGGTAGGCCAGCGCCCGGTGCAGCCGTACCGGCATCCGGGAGGCGGCCAGCAGCAGCACCGCACCCAGCGCCGCGGCCACCAACTGCTTGCGGAAGTAGTAGGTGGAGGCCAGTCCTGACTGGAGCGCCTGGATCTGCGAGGCGGAGAAGACCATGACCAGACCGAGCACGGTGATGAGCAGACTGCCGCCCAAAATCAGGTAATACGCCGTCAACGGGCGGTCCCAGGCGCGCTTGGCGCGGGCGTAGAGCCGCTGCGGCGCCGAGGTGCCCGTAGGCGTACCGGGGTGTCTCGGCGGACGCATGGGCGCGGGCTGGCTGCTCGCGCGCCGGGGCGTGGGCGGTTTGGCGGATCGCGCCGTCATTCCGTATCCCCTCCGTCTCGCCCGCGTCCTCGGCCGGCGGGGACGGGGTCAGTGCTCGCTATGGCCTTCGGCAGGCTCGCTGTGGCCTGCGCCGGTGCTGTGACCTTCGGCGGTGGCGAGGGCCCTGACCGCCTCGGCGAACGCGTCGCCGCGGGCGTTGTAGTTGACGAACATGTCCATCGAGGCGCACGCGGGGGCCAGGAGTACGGTATCGCCGGGCCGCGCCAGCGCTGTCGCCCGGCGGACGGCCTCCGCCATCGCCCCAGTGTCCGTGCGTTCGAGGTCGGCCACGGGCACATCGGGCGCGTGTCGCGCCAGCGCTTCGGCGATCAGCTGCCGGTCGGCGCCCATCAGCACGACGCCGCGCAGCCGGGGCGCGGACGCGGCGACCAGTGCGTCGAACGTCGCCCCCTTGGCCAGCCCGCCCGCGATCCACACGATGGACGGGTAGGCGGCCAGCGAGGCCTCGGCCGCGTGTGTGTTGGTGGCCTTGGAGTCGTCGACGTAGGAGACGCCGCCCACCTCGGCGACGTGGGTGATGCGGTGGGCGTCCGGGCTGAAGGCCCGCAGTCCGTCGCGTACGGCCGCGGGCGGTACGCCGAAGGCGCGGGCGAGGGCCGCCGCGGCGAGCGCGTTGGCGATGTTGTGCGGCGCTGCGGGTGTGATGTCGCCGGTCTCGGCGAGCTCCTGCGCCTGCTGCTGCCGGTCGGCGACGAAGGCCCGGTCCACCAGAACGCCTTCGACCACGCCGAGTTGGGAGGGCGCCGGGGTGCCGAGGGTGAAGCCGATGGCGCGGCAGCCCTCGACCACGTCGGCGGCCCGCACCAGGTCCTCGGTGCGGGGCACGCCGGTGTTCTCGGGGTCGTCGGCGTTGTAGACGCAGGCGATCTGGTTGCCCTCGTAGATCCGGCCCTTGGCGGCGGCGTACGCCTCCATCGAGCCGTGCCAGTCGAGGTGGTCGGGCGCGAGGTTGAGCACGGCGCCGGAGTGCGGGCGCAGGCTCGGGGCCCAGTGCAGTTGGTAGCTGGACAGCTCGACGGCCAGGACGTCGAGGTTGTCGTAGGGCTCCTGCTCCAGTACGACGTCGATGAGGGAGACGCCGATGTTGCCGACCGCTGCCGTCCGCAGCCCCGCGGCGCGCAGGATGCAGGCGAGCATCTGCACGGTGGTCGTCTTGCCGTTGGTGCCGGTGACCGCCAGCCATGGCGCGGCGTCGGGTCCGCGCATCCGCCAGGCCAGCTCCACATCGCCCCACACCGGTACGCCGGCCTCGGCCGCCGCCTGGAAGAGGGGGCTGGTGGGTTTGAAGCCGGGGGTGGTGACGATGAGGTCTGTGCCCTCGGGGAGCGTACGGTCGTCGCCGAGCCGGACGGTGACCCCGAGCGCCTCCAGTTCGGCCGCCTGGCGGCGTGGGCCCTCGCCGTCGCCGCCGTTGACGGCTGTGACGCGGGCCCCGAGCCGGTGCAGCGCCTTGGCCGCGGGCATGCCGCTGACGCCGAGCCCGGCGACGGTGACGTGCTTGCCGGACAGCTCCTCGGAGAGCTTCGTCAGGTTCGTCCGGTTCGTCGCGTCGGCGGCGTTCACTTGCTCGCCGCCCAGCCCGCGTAGAAGATGCCGACGCCGACGATGGCGCACATGCCCTGGATGATCCAGAACCGGACCACCACAAGGACTTCGGACCACCCCTTGAGTTCGAAGTGGTGCTGGAGCGGGGCCATCTTGAAGACCCGCTTCCCGGTGAGCCGGAACGAGCCGACCTGGATCACCACGGACATCGTGATCAGTACGAACAGGCCGCCGAGGATCGCCAGCAGCAGTTCGGTGCGCGAGCAGATGGCCAGCCCGGCCAGCGCGCCGCCGAGGGCGAGGGAGCCGGTGTCGCCCATGAAGATCTTCGCGGGCGAGGTGTTCCACCACAGGAAGCCGAAGCAGGCGCCCATCAGCGCGGCCGCTACGACGGCCAGGTCGAGCGGATCTCGTACTTCGTAACAGCCGGGCCCCGCGGTGGCGATATGCGCGCAGGACTCCTGGTACTCCCATACGCAGATGAACACATAGGCGCCGAAGACCATCACCGAGGCACCGGTCGCCAGACCGTCGAGGCCGTCGGTGAGGTTCACGCCGTTGGACATCGCCAGGATCATGAACAGCGCCCAGACGACGAACAGCACGGGCGGCAGGGCCCAGCCGAAGTCCTGGGTGAAGGAGAGCTTGGTGGAGGCGGGGGTGAGCTGGCGCGCGTCCTCGAAGCTGAGCGCGAGGAGGGCGAAGGCGATACCGACGATGAGCTGGCCGGCCATCTTCGCCTTGGCGCGCAGGCCCAGGCTGCGCTGTTTGACGATCTTGATGTAGTCGTCCAGGAAGCCGACCAGACCCATCCCGGCGAACAGGAAGAGCACCAGCACACCGGAGAAGGTGGGCTGCTCGCCCGTGATGAGCTTGGTCAGCACATAGGCGAGCAGCGTCGCCAGGATGAAGGCGATACCGCCCATGGTGGGGGTGCCGCGCTTGCTGTGGTGGTTCTGCGGGCCGTCGTCGCGGATGAACTGGCCGTAGCCGCGCGAGGCGAGCAGTTTGATCAGCAGAGGGGTCCCGATCAGGGACAGGAAGAGTCCGATGACCCCGGAGAAGAGGATCTGCTTCATCGTCATCGGGCGGAGCCCTCACCCTCCCTGGTCCCGTCCTCGAGGAGGGCGGCCGCCACCCTCTCCAGACCCACCGACCGGGAGGCCTTCACCAGTACGACATCCCCCGTACGCAGCTGACCGCGCAGCAGGTCGACGGCCGCCTCAGTGCCGGACACATGCACCGACTCCTCACCCCACGAACCCTCGTTCTTGGCACCCATGTCGAGCCAGGCGGCCTCCCGGCCTCCGACTGCCACGAGCTTGCTGACGTTGAGCCGGACGGCGAGCCGTCCGATCGCGTCGTGCTCGGCGAGTGCTTCGTCGCCGAGCTCGGCCATCTCGCCCAGCACCGCCCAGGTCCGGCCCCCCCGGGCCTTCGCCGCCTCCCCCATGGCGGACAGCGCACGGAGCGCGGCCCGCATGGAGTCGGGGTTGGCGTTGTAGGCGTCGTTGACGACCGTGACGCCGTCGGCGCGCTCGGTGACCTCCATCCGCCAACGGGAGAGCGTGCCGGCGGAGGAGAGCGCGTCGGCGATGTCCCCAGCGGGCATGCCCAGTTGGTGGGCGACGGCCGCCGCGGCGAGCGCGTTCGACACGTGGTGCTCACCGTACAGGCGCATGGTCACATCGCCGCACCCGGTAGGTGTGTGAAGGGTGAAAGCTGGTGTGCCGCGTTCCGACAACCTCACGTTTTCGGCCCGTACGTCCGATTCCGGGGCCTCGCCGAAGAGCAGCACCCTGGCCCGGGTACGTGCGGCCATCGCGCGGACGTACGGGTCGTCGGCGTTGAGCACCGCCACTCCCCCGTCGTCCGCCGTCGGCAGCGTCTCCACCAGTTCGCCCTTGGCCTGGGCGATCTGCTCACGCCCGCCGAACTCGCCGATGTGCGCCGTCCCGACGTTGAGGACGACACCGATCCTGGGCGGGGTCAGCTCTGTGAGGTAGCGGATGTGGCCGATGCCGCGGGCGCCCATCTCCAGCACCAGATGCCGGGTGGTCTCATCGGCACGCAGGGCGGTCAGGGGCAGGCCGATCTCGTTGTTCTGCGAGCCCTCCGGCCACACCGTGGGGCCCAGCCGCTCCAGCAGCTGGGCGATGAGGTCCTTGGTGCTGGTCTTGCCGCTGGACCCGGTCAGCGCGACGACCTCGGTGCCGAGCGTGTGCGCGGTGTGCCGGGCCAGGGCGCCCAGGGCGCGGGTGACGTCGTCGACGACGATCGCCGGGACGCCGACAGGGCGGGTGGCGAGCACGGCGACGGCACCGGAGGCGACCGCGGCGGCGGCGAAGTCGTGCCCGTCGGCACGCTCACCGGCGAACGCCGCGAAGAGCGCGCCGTGGCCCGCCTCCCGGGAGTCGATCACCACCGGCCCGGTGATCCGCGCTTCCGGGTCCGTTATGTCGTGCTGCCGTCCGCCGGTGAGGGCGGCGATCTCTGCGAGGGAGAGGGGGATCATCGGTTCTGGTTGTCTGTCCGGTGGTTCTCGGCGGGAGAGGACGAGGGGTAGGAGGGAGAGGCAGGGGACGGTGCGGCCGGTACGGCGGCCGCGGAGGAGTGCTGGGGTTGCTCGGCCGACCGGGCGCGGATGGCGTCGTGCAGGACCTGGACGTCGTCGAAGGGCCGCACCACGCCGGCGATGTCCTGGCCCTGTTCGTGGCCCTTGCCCAGCACGAGGACGGTGTCGCCGGGTTCGGCCCGGTCGACGGCGGCCCGGATGGCGGCGGCCCGGTCCTCCTCCAGAAGCACGGTGCCGCGCTCGTGGGCCGGGACCTCGGCGGCGCCGCCGAGCATGGTGGCGAGGATCGCGAGCGGATCCTCGGAGCGCGGGTTGTCCGAGGTGAGCACCGCCGTGTCGGCCAGCCGGGCCAGCGCGGCGCCCATGGCGGGGCGTTTGTGCGGGTCGCGGTCGCCGCCGCAGCCCAGGACCGCGTGCACGGCGCCGTCGGTGACCTTGCGGACGGCGTAGAGCACGGACTCGACGGCGTCGGGCTTGTGCGCGTAGTCGACGATGGCGAGGAAGTCCTGGCCCGCGTCCACCCGCTGGAGCCGGCCGGGAACGCCGGGGACGGCGCCGATGCCCTCGGCGGCGGTGTCCGGGTCGATCCCGGCGGCGACCAGCGCGGTGAGCGCGGCGAGCGCGTTGGCGACGTTGAAGGGACCGGCGATGGGAGCGCTGGCGAGCACTTCCCGGCCGTCGGGTCCCACGGCTGTGAACGTCGAGCCGAGCGGGCCGACCTCCACGTCCTCGGCCCGCCAGTCCGCGTCCGGGTGGCCCTCGGCGGAGAAGCTGGTGACGGGGAAACCTTCGTCCTTGAGCTCGCCCAGCAGCCGGAAGCCGTACTCGTCGTCGAAGTTGACCACTGCGGCCCGCGAGCGCTTCGGCGTGAACAGCTGCCGCTTGGCCTGGAAGTAGTCCTCCATGTCCGGGTGGAAGTCGAGGTGTTCGGGGCTGAGATTGTTGAACACCGCGACGTCGAAGACGCAGCCGTCGACCCGGCCGAGGACCAGCGCGTGACTGGAGACCTCCATCGTCACCGAGCTGACGCCGCGCTCGCGCATCACCGCGAACAGCGCCTGGAGATCGGTGGCCTCCGGCGTGGTGCGCTCGGATTTGATCCGCTCGTCGCCGATCCGCGACTCGACGGTGCCGATCAGTCCGGTCAGCCCGCCGCCCGCCCGTCGCCCGCCACCGCCCTTCGCAGGACACGCTGCGCGTGGCTCCCCTTGTTGGGCCACTCTGCGCAGCCCGCCATCGACCAGGTAAGCCGTCGTGGTCTTG
The DNA here is from genome assembly GCF_050936705.1 of Streptomyces sp. CA-250714. Lineage (NCBI taxonomy): Bacteria > Bacillati > Actinomycetota > Actinomycetes > Kitasatosporales > Streptomycetaceae > Streptomyces > Streptomyces sp. CA-250714. Next base: position 1,898,826 of record NZ_JBNJMI010000002.1, read on the forward strand.
CCGGAGGTGCCGGTGATGCCGATCTGGAGCAGGTCCTCGCCGGGGGTCCCGTAGATGGTGGCGGCCAGCTGTCCCATCCGGCCGCGCGGGTCGGGCACGGTCAGCACCGGCAGCCCGGTGGCCTCGGCGCGCCCGGTGCCGCCCGGGTCGGTCAGTACGGCGACGGCACCCAGGCTCTGCGCCTGCTCCACGAAGTCGGCCCCGTGCAGCCGGGCGCCGGGCAGCGCGGCGTAGATGTCGCCGGGGCGTACGGCGCGCGAGTCGTGGGTGATGCCGGTGACGGACACATCGGCCTCGGCTGCGTCGCCGGCGCCGGACACCGGAGCGCCGGGGTCGTCGGCATCCAGCAGTCGGGCCAGCTCCGCGAGCGGGACGGGTACGACCCGCGTGGGGCGGGGCGGCCCGGGGAAGGACTCGGGGGAGGTCTGATCAGCTTGTGGCACGGCGGTGAGCGTACCGGGCGGGACGGTCGCGCCGCGAAGCGAGGGGCTCGGCGGCGCTGATCCCTCAGGGTTGTACGCGCTGTCAGTGATCGTTCTCACGTGGTGCATGGCTCAGCCGTTCCGGCCCTTCCCCGCGAGTACGGGGATTCGCGCGGGTTTCGCCCCGGTCGGGGGGATCTGGAGGCTCTTGAGGGAGAACTTCATGACCTTCTTGTAGACGGGGCCGCACACGTCGCTGCCGAAGTAGCTGCCCTTCTTGGGGTTCTGGACAGCGCAGTAGACGGTGATACGCGGCTTGTCGGCGGGCGCGAACCCGGCGAAGGAGGCGGTGTAGCCGTGGTAGCGGCCGGTCTTCGGGTCCACCCGGTTGGCCGTACCGGTCTTCCCCGCGACGCGATAGCCGGGGATCTTCGCGGTGGTGCCGGTGCCCTCCATGTCGCCCACCACGGACTCCAGCATCCGCGACAGGGTCCTGGCGGTCTTCTCGCTCACGACCCGGCGCTTCTCGGGCGGCGCGGCGGGTTCGTAGTGCCCGTCGGGTCCGGTGGTGCCGCGTACGACCGTCGGTTCGATCCGCTCGCCGCCGTTGGCGATGGTGGAGTAGATGGAGGCCGCCTGGACGGCGTTGAGGGAGAGGCCCTGGCCGAAGGGGATCGTGTACTGCTGGGAGGCGCTCCACTTGCCGGGCTTGGACAGCAGGCCGTCGGTCTCGCCGGGGAAGCCGAGCCCGGTGGGCCGGCCGATGCCGAACTCGCGCAGATAGTGGTGGAGGACCTTGTTGGCCTGCCGCTGCGTCCTGCCGAGCTGCTCCGTGGCGAGGATGGTGCCGATGTTGCTGGACTTGGCCAGTACGCCGTTGAGGGTCAGGTGCCAGGTGGGGTGGTCGACGTCGTCGGCGAAGGCGCGGTCGGCGCGCTTGAGCCGGTTGGGAACGGTGACGGCCGTGGTGGGGGTGGCCTTGCCCTCCTCCAGCACGGCGGCCATCGACATGACCTTGCTGGTGGAGCCGGGCTCGTAGACGTCCTGGACCGCGGGGTTGCCGAAGGAGTCGACCTTCGCGCCGCGGATGTCGTTCGGGTCGAACCCGGGCGCGCTGGCCATGGCGAGCAGCTGGCCGGTCCTGGTGTCCTGGACGATGACGTAGCCACTGTCGGCGTGCGAGGTGGACACCTGGTCGGCGATGGCCCGCTGGGCCGACCACTGGATGTCCCGGTCCAGCGTGAGCTCTATGTCGGAACCCGGCTTGGCCGCCTGCTCGCGGGCGCTCACGGTGGGAACCTGGCGGCCGCCCGACTGGGCGTAGGTGATCTTTCCGTTCTCGCCCACGAGCTTGTCGTTCAGCATCGCCTCGAGCCCGGCACCGCCCTTGCCGTCGGAGTTGACGAAGCCGAGCACGTGGGCGGCCAGCTCCTTGTTCGGGTAGACGCGTTTGGCGTGCTTCTCCTGGTAGATCCCGGCCAGCACATTGGGCTTCTCGCCCTTGGGCGCCGCTGCGGACTCGGCGGCGAGCCCCGCCTTGAGTTTCTTGATCTTCCGCCAGGTCTGCGGGGTCTGCTGGCGGGCGAGCAGAACGTAGCGGGTGCCCGGCCGGGAGAGCTTTGCGGCCAGTTCCGCCCGGTCCTTGTGCAGCAGGGGCGCCAGGATCCTGGCGGCCCGCTCGGGGGCATCCTTGATCTTGGTCTGCTTGGGGCTGAACAGATACGGGTCGGCTGTGATGTCGTAGGCGTCCACCGTGCTCGCCAGCGCGGAGCCGTCCCGCGCCGTGATGGCGCCGCGCTCGGCGGCCAGCGGGACGGTGATGTAGCGGTTGACCGCGGCCTTGTCCGCGTAGGCGCTCGCGTCGATGGCCTGCACCTGGAGCAGCCGTACGGTGAAGGCCAGGATGACCAGCGTCAGCCCGACGGCGACCAGCCGCAGCCGGGGCCGCGGGTTCACCAGCCGCAGCGGAGCGGACCCGCCGCCCTGCGGAGGGCGGGCACCGCCGCCACGCCGAGCCGCCGGCGGCCGGGCGCTCTTGGACGTCGTACGGGATGTCGTACGGGACGCGGCCGGGCGGCCGGGGCGGGGCACGCGGCGCGGGTTGTCCTCCTGGCTCCGGTCGGCGGTGCGGCCCTTGCCCGGCGCCTGGGCCCGGCCCTGGTCCGGTGCCTGGCGGGGGGTCTGGCGGGCGCCGCGGCCCGGCTCGCGGGGACGCTCCGTCACGGGCCCACCTGCTCGGTGTCCTCGGTGGGCGCGCTCTCCGGTTTGCCGCGCACGGTGCCGTCCGGGTTGAGGAAGACGGGGTTGCCGCTCGGCACCAGACCCTGCTCACGGGCGCGCTCGGCCAGCTCGCCGGGGGCCGCGTAGCCGTCCACCTGCTGCTGGAGGGCCTGTTGCTGGTCCGTCAGCTCCTCGGTCTCCTTCTCCAGACGTTCCAGCTGGAAGGAGCCCTTGTTGAGCGCGGAGTTCAGCAGCAGCAGGGCCAGCAGTCCGCTGCCCAGCAGCAGGACGACCAGCAGGACGAACGGGGCGCGGGCCGCCGGGGTGTTCCCGGCGGGCATCAGTCTGGCCAGCCGCGCGATGCGCTGCTGTGCGGTCATGTCGCCTCCCTCGTGCGGCGGGCGGTCATGGCGCCTCCCTGATGCGCTGGACGGCCCGCAGTCTGGCCGGTGCGGCCCGGCGGTTCTCGGCGATCTCCTCGTCGGTGGGCAGCTCGGCGCCGCGGGTCAGCAGCCGCAGCCGGGGCTGGTACTGCTCGGGTACGACCGGCAGTCCTGGCGGGGCCGAGTTGCGGGAACCGGTGGCGAACAGCTGTTTGACCAGCCGGTCCTCCAGCGAGTGGTACGCCAGGACCACCATCCGGCCGCCCACGGCGAGCAGGTCGAGTGCGGCGGGCAGCGCCCGCTCCAGCACCGCGAGCTCCCCGTTGACCTCGATCCGCAGCGCCTGGAAGGTCCGCTTGGCCGGGTTGCCGCCGGTGCGCTTGGCGGCCTGCGGCAGGGCGTCCCGGATCACCTCGACCAGCCGGGCGCTGCGGGTGAACGGTTCCTTCGCGCGTTCCCTGACGATGGCCTCGACGATCCGGCGGGCCTGCTTCTCCTCGCCGTAGGAGCGCAGGATGCGCACCAGGTCGCCGGGCGGGTAGGTGTTGAGCACCTCGGCGGCGCTGAGCCCCTTCGTCTGGTCCATGCGCATGTCCAGCGGGGCGTCCTGCGCGTAGGCGAAGCCGCGGTCGGCCTCGTCCAGCTGGAGCGAGGAGACGCCGAGATCGAACAGCACGCCCTGGACGCGGGGGACGTCCAGCCGGGCCAGCACCTCCGGCAGTTCGTCGTAGACGGCGTGCACCAGGGTGGCGCGGTCCGCGTAGGGAGCCAGCCGCTCGCCCGCGAGCTCGAGCGCTGCGGTGTCCCGGTCCAGGCCGATGAGGCGGGCCGAGGGGAAGGTGGCCAGCAGCGCCTCGCTGTGGCCGCCGAGGCCGAGGGTGCAGTCGACGACGGTCGCGCCGGGCTCGGCGAGGGCGGGGGCGAGCAGGTCCAGGGTGCGCCGGAGCATGACCGGGCTGTGGAGTTCGCCGATGGGCCGCTCGTTGGTGGTCACTGTGCCCTCTCAGATCTGGCGGGCACCGTGCACATGCTCCTTGGTCCCCGCCCGCTCGAAGGGGAGCGGCCACCCGCGCCGAGCGGGCGCCGGAGGCCGGGAGCGGGAGGAGGCCGAGCCGCACGTGCGCGCCCGCGCACGCGAGGGGAATCGGGGTCCTTGGGGAGCGTTCGTCGCCTCCCACTTCGCGTCACTTTAGTCCACTCGTCCCCTCGGTCAACTACGGGACCAGGCGCGTCCACCTACGGGATCACGGCCATCCTGACAGCGGCTGACACCTGACGGGTGACCACGGTGTGCGCCGGACCAGGAAGGCCGCCGAGGGCCCTGTGGGTTACCTCACACCGCGGCGAGCCGCCCGTTTTCGCCACCCTCCGGACAGGCCGCCCACCCCGGAAGCGTCTAACGTCGTACACATGTCGATATCTGCGCCTCGGCCCCAGCCCGCACCGACCGTGATCGATGACCTCGTCGCAGCGAACCAGGACTACGCGCGCGAGTTCACCGACCCCGGGATGGACGCCCGCCCGGTCCGCAAGGTGGCCGTTGTCGCCTGCATGGACGCCCGCCTGGACCTGCACGCCGCGCTCGGCCTGGAGCTGGGTGACTGTCACACCATCCGCAACGCGGGCGGCGTCGTCACCGACGACATCATCCGCTCCCTCACCATCAGCCAGCGCGCGCTGGGCACCCGCTCCGTGGTGCTCATCCACCACACCGGCTGCGGACTCCTCAATCTCACCGAGGATTTCCGGCACGAGCTGGAACTGGAAGTGGGCCAGCGGCCGTCCTGGGCTGTCGAGTCCTTCAAGGACTTGGACCAGGACGTGCGTCAGTCGATCGAACGCGTACGGACCTCACCGTTCCTGCCCCACCGGGACGATGTACGCGGCTTCGTCTTCGACGTGACGACGGGCCTGCTGCGCGAGATCGCCCCGGCCTGAGCCCGGCCCGAGCCGGTCCGGCTCTTGGGGGGGGGCCGCTGCCCGGAACACCCGGGAGAGTGACGGAAGGCCCTGTCGCCGTGAAGAATACGCAACAGCGCACACAGCAGGGCCCGGTGGAGCGGACGCGGGCGCGTACGCAGCGGGCACGTATGAACGGGCAAACGGGGATGGGGCCGAGGAGGGCCGGTGACGACCTATGACGAGCGGGCGAACCTGAGCGATCTGAGCGCCACAGCGGGCGAGGTGCGCCGCTGTGTCGAGTCGGTGATCGAGGGAAAACCCGAAGTCGTCCGGCTTTCGCTGACGGTGCTGCTCGCCGAGGGGCACCTGCTGATCGAGGACGTGCCGGGCGTCGGCAAGACGATGCTCGCCAAGGCGCTGGCCAAGGCCATCGACTGCTCGGTACGCCGCATCCAGTTCACCCCCGATCTGCTGCCCTCCGACATCACCGGAGTCAGCGTCTACGACCAGCAGCGCAAGGACTTCGAGTTCAAGCCCGGAGCCGTCTTCGCGCAGATCGTGATCGGCGACGAGATCAACCGCGCCTCCCCCAAGACCCAGTCCGCGCTGCTGGAGTCCATGGAGGAGCGCCAGGTCACCATCGACGGGCAGACCTACGAACTGCCCGACCCTTTCATGGTGGTCGCCACCCAGAACCCGGTGGAGATGGAGGGCACCTACCCGCTGCCCGAGGCCCAGCGCGACCGGTTCATGGTGCGGGTGTCCATCGGATATCCGAGCCCGGCCGCCGAGCTGGAGATGCTGGACGTGCACGGCGGCGCCTCCCCGCTGGACGACCTCCAGCCGGTGGCGCACGCACACGACATCGCCAAGCTGATCGAGACCGTACGGGGCGTGCACGTATCGGACGCGGTACGGCGATACGCGGTCGAACTGGTGGCCGCCACCCGGTCGCACCCCGAGCTGCGGCTGGGCGCCTCGCCGCGCGCGACGCTGCATCTGCTGCGGGCCTCCAAGGCGTCGGCGGCACTGGCCGGGCGCGAGTTCGCGCTGCCCGACGATGTGCAGTCGCTGGCGGTACCGGTGCTGGCGCACCGTCTGCTGCCCACCGCGCAGGCGCAGTTGAACCGCCGTACGGCAGAGCAAGTGGTGGCCGAGATCCTGCAACGGGTTCCCGTACCCGCCATCGGCCCCGGCCCCTCGGCACCCGGAACGGCACCGGGCGGCCCCGGGGCGCCGGGCGCGCCGGGCGATTACGGACAGCCCCCGGCACCACCCGGACAGCACCCCCCGATGGGCCGGCCGCAGACCGGGCAGCCCCGGGGCTACTGATGGCCTACGGACCGGCCCCCAGCGCACCACCGGCCCCCGGCGCGGCGCCGCAGAGCGGTACGGGGCCGTACGGTGCGGGGCCCTACGGCGCGGGCGCGGCCGGTGGTCCCGGCAGCGCCGACGAGGACCGGGGCCGGCCGGAGCGCCGGGGTTCGCTGCGGCTGGCGTTCGGCGGGCTCACCACCCGCGGCCGCTCGTTCCTGGCGGCCGGGGTGGCGGCGGCGCTGTGCGCGTACGTACTGGGACAGGACGAACTGCTGCGCGTCGGCGTGCTGCTGGCGGTGCTGCCGCTGGTGTGCGTGCTGGTGCTGCACCGCACCCGCTACCGGGTCGCCGGCTACCGCAAGCTGTCGCCCTCCCGGGTTCCGGCCCGCTCGGAAGCGCGCGTCAAGCTGCGGATCGAGAACGTCTCGCGGCTGCCCACCGGGCTGCTGATGCTGCAGGACCGGGTCCCGTACGTGCTCGGTCCGCGCCCCCGGTTCGTCCTGGACCGGGTGGAGCCCGGCGGGCGGCGCGAGGTCTCCTACCGGGTCCGCTCCGACCTGCGCGGACGCTATCCGCTGGGCCCCCTCCAGCTGCGGCTGACGGACCCGTTCGGGATGTGCGAGCTGACGCGCTCCTTCAGTTCGTACGACACCCTCACCGTCGTACCGCCCGTCGAAGCCCTGCCGGCAGCGCGGCTGGCCGGCGAGACCAGCGGCTACGGCGAGGGGCGGCAGCGTGCCCTGGCGCTGGCCGGGGACGACGATGTGATCCCGCGCGGCTACCGGCACGGCGACGACCTGCGCCGGGTGCACTGGCGGTCGACGGCGCGCTACGGCGAGCTGATGGTGCGCCGCGAGGAACAGCCGCAGCAGGCCCGCTGCACCGTACTGCTGGACACCCGCCGTGCCGCCTTCCCCGGCGCCGGGCCCGACTCCCCCTTCGAGTGGGCGGTGGCGGCCGCCGCCTCCGTCTGTATGCATCTGCTGGAGCGGGGTTACTCCGTACGGTTGCTGACCGACACCGGGGCCGCCGCACCGGGCCCGGAGAGCGGGGGCTTCCTCTCGGACACCTCGGACACTGCGGGGCTGCTCCTGGACACCCTCGCCGTCGTCGAGCACTCGCACGAGCAGGGGCTGTCCGGCGCCTATGACGCGCTGCGCGGCGGGACGACCGGAAACGAGGGACTGCTGATCGCGTTCCTCGGGGCGCTGGACGAGGAGCAGGCGCTCACGGTCGGCCGGATGCGGCAGCGCTCCAACCGCGCCGTTGCCTTCCTCGCCGGTCCCGCCGGGCAGCAGCACGCGGGCGGCGCGCAGGCCGCGCCCGATAGCGAACAAGCCCCGCTGCGCGCCCTGCGCGAGGCCGGGTGGACAGCGCTGCCCGGCGGGCCGGGAACATCGCTGGCCACGCTGTGGCAGGAAGCCGACAGTGACAGCACCAAGGGGCTGGGACGATGAGTGGACGGGGAAGGCTCGCATGCTGCGCCGCGCTGGCGACCCTGGCCGCGTCCTGCGCGCTGCTGCCGCTGGTGGACCCGGCGACCTGGCTGCTCCAGGCCGCGCTGCTGACCGCCGTACAGACCGGAGTGGGCGCGGCAACCCGCCGGGTGCCGCTGGCCCGGCCGGTGACCGTGCTGGCACAGGCCGTCATCTCGCTGCTGCTGCTCACCGTCGTCTTCGCACGGGAGTACGCGCCGGCCGGCTTCCTGCCCAGTCCGGCGGGCCTCCAGCACTTCGGCACGCTGTTCGAGCAGGGCATCCAGGACGTGAGCAGGTACGCGATACCGGCGCCCCTCACCGACGGCATCCGGCTGATGCTGGTCGGCGGCGTCCTCGTCATCGGCCTGCTGGTGGACATGGTCGCGGTCACCTACCGCAGCGCGGCCCCCGCCGGGTTGCCGCTGCTGGCCCTGTATTCGGTGGCCGCCGGGCTCTCCCAAGGCGGTGCGCGCTGGCTGTGGTTCCTGTGCGCCGCGGGCGGCTATCTGCTGCTCCTGCTGGCGGAGGGGCGCGAGCGGCTGTCGCAGTGGGGCCGCGTCTTCGCCGACCGGGCCCGGCCGGGTGCGGCACCGCATCAGCCGGGCAGCATCGGCGGCCCCGCCCTGGCGCCGGTACGCACCGGACGGCGGATCGGCGTGCTGGCGCTGGGCCTCTCACTGGTGGTACCGGCCGCGCTGCCCTCGCTGAGCGGCGGGCTGCTGGAGGACGTGGGCTCGGGCGGTGGAGGCGGCGGCAACAAGGGCGGCGGCACGGTCTCCGCCGTCAACCCGGTCGTCGCCCTCAAGAACAGCCTCAACCAGCCGCAGAACCGCACCGCACTCACCTACTCGACGGACAGCGACGACGAGGAGCTCTATCTGCGGATCGTCGCACTCGACAAGTTCGACGGCGCCCAGTGGAAGCCTTCCGAACGGCGCATCGGCGAGATCCCGAACCCGCTGCCCACCCCACGGGGCCTGGGCCCTGACATCCGGACCCGCACGGTCAGCAGCACCATCCAGGCGAGCGACGCGTACGCACAGGACTGGCTCCCGATGCCGTACCCCGCGAGCCGGGTGCAGGTCGACGGCAAATGGCGGTTCGAGCCCGAGGGCCGCACCATCGTCGGCTACGACAAGCAGACCACCCGCGGCCTCCGCTACAGCGTCGACAGCCTCAGCGTCCAGCCCACCGCCGAGCAGCTGCGGAACGCCCCCGCGCCGCCGCCCGCGCTCCAGCGCGAGTACACCGCGGTCCCCGACTCACTGCCGTCCGTCGTACCGAAGACGGCACGCAAGGTCACCCGCGGCGCGAAGGACGACTACGACCGCGCCGTGCTGCTCCAGGACTGGTTCGCCGACAAGGGCGGGTTCAGCTACGACACCGAGGTGGAGGCCGGCACCGGCGCCAACGCCATCGCCGACTTCCTGAAGCAGAAGGAGGGCTTCTGCGTCCACTTCTCCTTCGCCATGGCATCGATGGCACGCACCCTGGGCATCCCGGCCCGGGTCGCGGTCGGCTTCACCCCGGGCACGGCGCGCGGCGACGGCAAGATGGAGGTCGGCTTCCAGGACGCGCACGCCTGGCCCGAGCTGTATTTCGAAGGGGTGGGCTGGACCCGCTTCGAGCCCACCCCCACGCGGGGCACCACCCCGCCCTACGCCCAGCCGGACTCGCCGGACACCGACGAGAACCCGGGCGAGGAGCTACCCGACCGGAGCCAGGACGACCAGCCCTCGGCAAGCCCCTCGCCGTCCGACCGGTGCTCGGCCCAGGAGAAGCGGGCCGATCCCGAGTGCGGGGCCGCGGCCCCGCTCCCCGACGCGGGGAACTCGGCGCAGGGGCCGCCCGTGGGCACCATCGCCGGTGTCGGCGCCGCAGGTGTGGCGGTGCTGGGGTTGCTGCTGCTGCCGATGCTGCTGCGGATGCGCAGACGTTCCCGGCGGCTACGGGTCCCGGGCTCGGGCCCTGGCGGTCCTGACGCGGTGCTGGCCGCCTGGCACGAGCTCCTCGACACCGGGTGGGACCACGGGATCCTGCCCGAGGACTCCGCGACCCCGCGGACGGCCGCCGCGCGGCTGGCCCGGATCGGTCAGCTACGGCCGGACGACGCCGAGGCGGTGCAACGGGTGGCGCTCGCGGTCGAGCAGGTGCTGTACGCGCCCGCCCCGGGGGCCGCCCCCGGGATCGCGGACGAGGTCCGCCGCATCCACGCCGGGCTGCGTGCCGCCGCCCCCCGCACCGTGCGGATCCGCGCCCTCCTCCTGCCCCCTTCGACGGCCCGCCTCCTGTGGGCCGCCCGCCGCCGGGCACGCGCCATGCGGGCCCGCTGGACCCGCGCGCTCACCCGCCCCCGCCTCGCGAAGTGACCGGGCGGGGCGGGGGGGGCGGTCTCCCCGGTGCGGCACGGCGAGAGTTCGACGCGGAACGACGCAGCCCGGGCGCGGAACGACGTAGCGCGGACACCGAACGACGTAGAAACGCGAAACGAAGCAGCGCGGACGCAGAACGACGTAGGGACACGGAACGACGTAGCCCGGCGGTGCCGAATCCACCTCTATCGGTGAGTTCGGCACCGCCGGGCTACGTCATGGCTGGTCACCGCTGCGGCGGACGAAGGGGCCGGGGGCGGCGGGAGCGAGAGGAGACAGGTGCGGCGTCCGCGTCGGCGCGCTCCGCGTCAGTGGTGGCCCTCGTCGCGGCGGCGCTGCCAGCGCTCCTCGATGCGGGCCATCATCGACTTGCGGCTCCGTGGCTGCTGTCGGCGACCCGATCCGGACCCCGACCCCTGCGCGGGCTGGCCGCCGGTCTGTCCCTCGCCCTGCTTGGGGGCCTTCCGCCACCCTGTCACCGCGAGGACAGCGCACCCCAGCATCACCAGGAAGCCGACGACGCTGATCCAGATCTGCTGAGCGACCATTCCGGCCATGAGGAGCGCGATACCCACCAGAAAGCCCGCAACCGCTTGGTAGACCCGCTTGCGGGTGTACCGGCGCAGCTCACTTCCCTCGAGCGCTGTCGCGAACTTGGGATCTTCGGCGTACAGCGCTCGCTCCATCTGCTCGAGCATCCGCTGCTCGTGCTCAGAGAGCGGCACGGAGTCCTCCTACTCGTCGGTCGCGGGGGCGACCGGATGCGACTCTTTCAGGATAGGCAGGGAATCGCCCCCGTGAAACCCGCCCCTCTACGCCAATTCCTCCCACCACACCCGATATACCGGACGGGGGTGCCGACGGCGTGTTCCGTTCATTCCCGCACCACCTTTCCGCCATGCCGGACGGTGTGCCTCGATCATACGGCGCGTAGCGGATGATCGGGCGGTCGTGAACAGAGCCCTCGCCGCACAACGCGAGCGCCCCTGCCGCGCGGCACGAGCGCCCCCCGCCGGACAAACGCGGGAGACGTCAGCCGACGGTGCCCATGGGCGCGCGAGGGGAAACCTCGGCCAGCACATGCAGCTGGCTGGCGACCGACTGGAAGTCGGGCAGCTCGGCGGCGGCGGCCTCCAGCCTGGCAAGCGCCTCCAGCGCGTCCGGCTCGGTGTCCACGAGCGCGCCGGGCACCAGGTCGGCGAAGACCCGTACGCCGTGTACGGAGATCACTTCGAGGCCGGTGCTGGTCACCAGCGCGGTGAGCTGCTCGGGGGTGAAGCGGCGGGGCATGGGGTCGCCCTCGCCCCAGCGTCCGCCGGGCGAGGTGAGGGCGTGCCGGGCCTCGGTGAAGTGGCCGGCGAGCGCGCGGGCCAGCACGGCTCCACCCAGCCCCGAGGCCAGCACACTGAGCGTGCCGCCGGTCTCGCGCAGCGCGGCGACGGCGTTGCCGAGGCCCTCGGCCGGGTCGTCCACGTACTCCAGGACGCCGTGGCAGAGCACCACGTCGTAGGCGCTGCGCTCGGCCACGTCGAAGAGGCCGCGCACATCGCCCTGGACGCCGCGCACCCGGTCGGCGACGTCTGCCTCGGCGGCGCGGCGCTCCAGCGCGAAGAGGGCGTCCGGGCTGGGGTCGACGACGGTGACACGGTGGCCGAGCCGGGCGACGGGCACGGCGAAGTTGCCGGTACCGCCTCCGGTGTCGAGGACCTCCAGCTCGGCGCGGTCCGCCAGTTTGGCGCGCTGGTCGAGAGCTCCCCTGAGGACGTCCCAGACCACTGCGGTCCGGAGGGTTGCGCTGGGGCGGGACATGCGGTGCTCCTCGGCTCAGGGACGGGCGGTTCCCACCTTATTGCCTCCGGCTGTGGTCGGCGGATCTTGGGCCCGTCCCTCCGTTGTTCCGGGGAGGGGGTGCCCCCGGCCGTTGCTTGCGGGGTGCGGGTCGTTGTGGTTGATCGCGCCGTTCCCCGCGCCCCTTCGGGGCGCGTTCCCCTGGCCGCTCATCCCGCCCGCCGGGCCCAGGCCGAGGAGGGGGTGCCCCTGGCCGTTGCTTGCGGAGTGCGGGTGAGTTTGTGGCTGGTCGCGCAGTTCCCCGCGCCCCTTCGGGGCGCGTTCCCCTGGCCGCTCATCCCGCTCGCCGGTTCCAGGTTGGGGAGGGGGGTTCGTCGGTGGTGGTCGTGCGGGGGTGGGGGAGGGCGGGCTGGGTGATGAGCAGGCGCTCGACGAGGCGGAGGAACATCCCGGCGTAGTGGACCAGGTCGTCGGCGTCGCGCCAGGTCGCGGCGCCGGCTATGCCGGCTTCGGCGCGGGCGCGGCGGGCGGCGCCGGAGGCGAAGAGGGCGGCCCACTCGGCGAGTTCGGGCGCGACTTCGGGCAGCACCTCCCAGGCGCTGCGGATGGCGGGGCGCCGCACCCGGCGCGGACCGGCTCCGCGCTTGCGGGCCGGCTCGAGCTCGGGCCTGCCGCGGACGGCGAGGACGGCGGCGGCCGTGCGCAGTGCGGCGAGGTGGGCCGTGGCGTACCGCTCGTTGGCGGTCTCCATGGCGGCCGCCTCGTCGAGGCCGTGCTGAGCCTGGGCGAGCAGGTCGAGCGCGGCGGGCGGGGCCGTGGCCCGGCGGAGCACGGGGTGGATGTCGTGGGCGTCGCGGGTGGGGTCGGGGTGGCTGGCGGGCTGCGCTGTCGGCTGCGGGGGCACGGGGCGCGCTCCCCGAGAAGGTCGCATCACGTGAATCAACCTCCCGTCGGCTGATGCCGGTTCAGGAACCGGTCGTATGGGCACATCGTGTCGCATGCCACTGACAATCGGCTTGACCTGCGCAAACGCCGTGCGGTGCGACGAGGCGCCGGGGCGATCGGCCCGGCGGCGGGGCCGGTTGGCGTACGAGCCCACGTCTGCGGCATACTTTGGACTGACCAGTCAGTTCAAAAAGCGCCGTGCCCGGCACCGGGGACCGGGCACGGCGCGCCGGTCCGGGATTGCGCCGGGCGCTGCGGCCTGCGGGCACGACCGGCGGCGGGACAGCAGACCGACCGGCAGCAGGCCGACAGCAGACCCGGTATCGGCAGGCGCGACAGAGAGCGGGAGGGGCCGTGACACAGCTGCGGGGAGCCGCCGTATCGGCGGAGGACTTCGGGCTCGACGGGCCACGTGGCCCGGTATTCGACGGGGTGAGCTTCACCGCGCAGGCGGGCTCACTGATCGCCGTGACCGGCCCGTCCGGGTCCGGACGCACCTGTCTGCTGCTGGCGCTGACCGGCCGGATGAAGGCGAGCCGTGGGCACGCCAAGGTGGCCGGGCACCCGCTGCCCAAGCGGCTCGCGGCTGTACGCCGGATCAGCGCGCTGGGCCCGGTCCCCGGCGTCAACGACCTGGACCCGGCGCTGACCGTCACCGAGCAACTCCGCGAGCGCGTACTGCTCCAGCGGCGGTTCGACAGCCCGCTGCGTGCGCTGCTGCGTCCCCGCAAGGAGCGGGCCGCGGCGAGCCGGGCGCGGCTGGAGGCGGCGCTGGAGACCGCGGGCCTCGATCTGGACGCGCTGCCCAAGGGCGGACGCACAGCAGTACGTGATCTGGACCGGCCGACGGAGCTGCGGCTCGCGGTGGCGCTGGCGCTGCTGGGCGAGCCGCGGCTGCTGGCCGTCGACGATGTGGACCTGAAGCTGTCGGAGAGCGAACGCGGGGACGCGTGGGGGCTGTTGCGCGCCGTGGCGGAGGAGGGCACCACGGTGCTCGCGGTGTGCAGCGAGCCGCCGGCCGAGGGCGCCGTGGTGGTCCGTATCGAGAAGGCCCGCGCGGGCGACGACCGCGAGGCGCGGAAGACCGGGGCGGCCGGGGAGTCCGGCGACGCGCGGACCGAAGGGGACGACGACCTGGAGAGGGAGGGGGCGGACGATGCGCTCGCCGAGGCTAGCCGCGCTTGAGCTGAAGCGGTTCGGCAGGGGACGGCTGCCGCGGGCCGCGATGGCCGCGATGCTGCTGCTGCCGCTGCTGTACGGCGCGCTGTACCTGTGGTCGTTCTGGGACCCGTACGAGCGCCTGGACAAGGTGCCGGTGGCGCTGGTGAACGAGGACCAGGGGGCCTCCGTCAAGGGCGAGAAGGTGAACGCGGGCGACGACATCGCCAAGGGCCTGCACAACAGTGACTCGTTCGATTGGCACGAGACCAGCGCGGCCGACGCGCGCAAGGGGGTCGAGGACGGGCGGTACTACCTGTCGCTGACGGTGCCCGCCGACTTCAGCAAGCGGGTCTCCTCCAGTTCGGGCGACTCCCCCGAGACGGGTGCGCTCAAGGTGCGTACCAACGACGCGAACAACTACATCGTCGGGCAGATATCCCGCACCGTCTTCTCCGAGGTCCGCGCCAGCGCCTCCAGCAAGGTGTCGCGCGGCTTCTACGACAAGATCTACGTCTCCTTCTCCACGCTGCACGGCAAGACGGCGAAGGCCGCCAAGGGCGCCGACGATCTCGGCGAGGGCATCGGCAAGGCGAAGAAGGGCGCGGGCAAACTCAAGAACGGGCTCGGCGACGCGGAGGACGGCAGCGGCCGGCTCAAGAGCGGCACGGCCAAGCTGCACAAGGGCTCCGGCACCCTGGAGACGGGCGCGGGCCAGGTCGCCGAGGGCACCCAGAAGCTGGCCGACAAGGTGAACGGCGCCGCCGGCAAGGTGCGGCCGTTCCTCAAGGCGCACAGCGGCGACATCGGCAAGGCCGCGCGCGGGGTGGCCCGTACGAGCAAGACGCTCAAGCAGAACCTCAGCAAGCTGCCGGGCGCCGCCCAGCGCGCGCAGACCGACTCACGCGAGGCCGCCGACACGCTCTCGAGGCTTTACGAGGCACGCTGCGGCAAGGGCGCTCCCGGCAAGGGCGTTCCGGGCAGGCCCAGCCCTGACGTGACACTTCCGGGCGACGCGTCCCCCGAGGCACCGCAGCCGCCCCCGCCCTCCTCGCCGTCTTCGCCCTCCACCGGCAAGACCGGCAATGCCGGCACGGCTCTCGCGCCAAGCTCCTGCCCGGAGTTGAAGAAGGCCGCGGATGCCGCCGAGCGGTCGGCTCGGGTCGCCGCGAAGGTCAACGGGTACGTCAAGAACGAGAAGAACCTCGACGAGCTCGGCCGCGACCTCGACGACCTCAACCGCGCCGCGAACGACGTCGCCAAGCGGGCCCCGCACCTCCAGCAGGACGTGGACAGCGCCGTACGGCAGATCAACAAGCTCAACAAGGGCGCCCACAAGGTCGCCAAGGGCGCCGGAAAGCTGCACTCCGGGCTCGGTACGGCCAAGAGCGGCGCCGCGACACTCGACACCGGTCTCGGCAAACTGTCCGGCGGTGCCGCCTCGCTCGACGGCGGACTGTTCAAACTGGCCGACGGCTCCGGAAAGCTGGCCGGCGGCCTGCACGACGGCGCCGAGCAGATCCCGGACTACGACAAGAAGCAGCGCGACGACCGTACGGGCGTGATGGCCGACCCGGTCGACCTCGCCTCCCACAAGGCGCACACGGCGCCCAACTACGGCACGGGCTTCGCGCCGTACTTCATCCCGCTCTCCCTCTGGGTCGGCGCGATGATCGCGTACATGCTGCTCCAGCCGCTGAACAAGCGGGCGCTGGCGGCAGGTGCCCCGGCCTGGCGGATCGCACTGGCGGGCTGGCTGCCGGTGGCCGCGATCGGGGTGGCACAGGTGGCCGCGCTGATGAGCGTGCTGCACTGGGGGCTCGGCCTCCAGATGGCGCGCGGCCTGGCGACGGTGGGCTTCCTGGCGCTGGTGACGGCGTGCTTCACGGCCGTCGTCCAGTTCCTCAACGCGCGCTTCGGACCGGCGGGCCGGATCCTCGTACTGGCGATGCTGATGCTCCAGTTGACCTCGGCGGGCGGTACGTACCCGATCCAGACCAGTCCCGGCTTCTTCAACGCGATCCACCCGTTCCTGCCCATGAGTTACGTGGTGGAGGGGCTGCGGCATCTGATCACCGGCGGGGAGCTGTGGCCGGTGTGGCGGGCGTGCCTGGTGCTGCTGGCCTTCACGCTGGGCGCCCTCGCGCTGACGGCCGTCACCGCGCGCCGTAAGCAGGTGTGGACGCTGGACCGGCTGCGTCCGGAGATCTCGTTGTGAGGACGAGGTCGTTCCGAGAGGAGAATGGCCGCATGACGAGTGCCCGCACCACCACGCCACGCAGCCGCAGCGCCACCAGGGACAAGCTCTTCCACGCGGCGGTCACCCTCATCGCCGAACAGGGGTTCTCCTCCACGACCGTGGAGGAGATCGCCGAACGGGCCGGAGTGGCCAAGGGCACGGTCTACTACAACTTCGCCAGCAAGACCGAGCTGTTCGAGGAACTGCTGCGGCACGGGGTGGAACTGCTCACCGCCGATCTGCGGCAGGCCGCCGAGGAGACGGCCGGGCGGGGCGGCAGCCGGGTGGACGCGCTGGACGCGATGGTCCGCGCGGGGCTGCAGTTCATCGACCGCTATCCCGCCTTCACCCAGCTCTACGTCGCCGAGCTGTGGCGCACCGGGCGGGCCTGGAACGACACCCTGCTGATGGTGCGCAAGGAAGCGGTCGCCGTGGTGGAGGGCGTACTGCGGGCCGGCGTCGCGGAGGGAGAGCTGAGCGAGGAGATCGACATCCAGCTCACCGCCGCCGCGCTGGTGGGGATGGTGCTGGTGGCCGCGCTGGACTGGAAGGCCTTCCAGCCGGAGCGCTCCATCGAGGACGTGCACGGGGCGCTGTCCCTGCTGCTCCAGGGCCGGGTCGGCGGGGACCGGCTCCGCTGACCGCGGAACCGGCCCCCTATGCGAGGCGGCCCCGCGCGCTGCGCGGGGCCGCCTCATCTGTGCGGGGGGTGGCTTCCGGAAAGGCGCCGGGCGCCGTTCCGCGGCCCCGTGTCAGCGGTGCGGCCCCGTGCCCTTCCGTGTGGCCTCACTCTGCCGACCCGAACGGATGGGTCCATCCGTTCGGGTACTCAAGATCTCGGGTGAGTACGGGTACCTACGCCTGCGTGCGCCCCGCCTCTCCGTCTTTCCGGGGGGTGCCCCTGCCCGAAGCTTGCGGGCTGCGCGTCTGTCGTGGCTGGGCGCGCAGTTCCCCGCGCCCCTGACTGGATGTGGGGGTCGGTAGGGTCGGTGGGCATGGCACGGATCGTGGTGGTCGGGGCAGGGATGGGTGGGATGGCGGCGGCGGCTCGGCTGGCTGTCGCCGGGCACGAGGTCGTGGTGCACGAGCGGGCCGGAACGCACGGCGGTGCCGTACGGCAGTACGCGCGCGGGGGCTTCACCTTCGACACCGGGCCGGGGCTGCTGCACCTGCCGGCCGTCTACCGGGACCTGTTCGTCAAGACCGGCCGCGAGCGGCTGGAGGACCGGGTGGAGCTGGTCCAGGTGCCGGTGACCGCGCGCCATGTGTTCGCCGACGGCGACGGCAGCGCCGTATCGCTGCCGAACGCCTCCCGAGGCAAAGTGATCGCCGCGCTGGACGAGGCGCTGGGCGGCGGCGCGGGCGAGCGCTGGGCCGGGATGCTGACCCGGGCCCGCGAGGCGTGGGAGGCCACGCGCCGCCCGCTGCTGGAGGAGCCGCTGCGCGACGAGCCGTCTTCCCGGGGCACGCTCGTTCGGGACGGCGCCTATCCGGCTCTGCGGAAGAGGGGCCTGTTCCATCGGCGTACGCCGACACTGGCCGAGGCCGCGCGGCACGAGCTGCGTGATCCACGGCTGGCGGCGATGCTGTGCGGCTGCGTCTGGGCGCACGGTCTGGATCCGGCAACGGCCCCCGCGAGCGCCGCCGTTCTCGCCTACGTCGAGGACACCTTCGGCACCTGGTACGTACGCGGCGGCATGCGTGCGCTCGCCGACGCGCTCTATGAGCGCTGTCTGGAGCGGCGGGTGACCTTCCACTTCGACAGCGCTGTGACCGGCGTACGGGAGAAGGACGGCCGGGCGGCGGGTGTGGAGCTGGCCGACGGCTCGGTGGCCGACGCGGACGTGGTCGTCGCGGCCGGCGGTCCCGCCGCGCCCGGTGGCCAGGGCGGTGCGGAACGGGGCGCGGCCCGGTTCACCGTGCTGCTCGCGCTGCGCGGCGCCCGCCCGGAGGGCACGGCGCACCGCACGCTGGTGCACCGGGCCGACGCGCCGGGGCAGCCGGTGACCGTTCTGCGGCCCGATGATCCGGCGCTGCGCCCGGATGACGAGCACGAGACGGCGGTGCTCACGCTGCCGGTGCCTCCGGGGACGGGCGAGGCACCCGGTGCGGCGGAGCGGCTCGCCGAGCAGTTGCTGGCGGCGACGGACGCGGCGGGGCTGGGGCTGAGCGAGCGGCTGCTGTGGCACGAGGTGCGTACCCCGGCGGACAGCGAGGCGGAAACGGGCGCTCCGGGCGGCCGGGTGCCGCCGCCCGCGCTGCCCGGGGCAGGCGGTGCCTTCCTGTATCCCGCGAACCGGACCGGGTTGCCGGGCCTCTACGCGGCGGGCGGCTGGTCCCACCCGGGCGGCGGGCTGCCCGCGGCGGGCATGAGCGGCGCCATGGTGGCGGGGCTGGTCCAGGACCCGGAGTGGCGCGGCTCGGTCTGAGCCCCGGCACCCCGCGTCAGGCGGGGCTCAGTACTGGCCGCTGCCGTAGTAGTCCTGCGGATACTGCGGCGTCTGCTGCGGATACGGCTGGGCCTGGGCCTGGGGCTGCGGCTGGGAGGCCGCGTCGTCGGCGTAGTAGTCGCCGTACTCGTTCCCGTAGCCGTACGGGGCAGGCGGTTCGGCCGGAGGCAGGGGCGCACCGGCGTCCCGCTGCTGGGGGACCCAGACGCCACCGGGCGGCGTCTCGGGGACATCGGGGTAGTACGGCTGAGCGGGCTGTTGGGGCGGCGTCGCCGGGTAGCCGTACTCGTCGGCGTAACCGCCGTAGCCGGCGTACGGGTCCGCGTACTCCTGCTGGGCGGGATAGCTCTGGTACTCGGCGGCTCCGGCGGGGTCCGGGTACCCGGCGTACTGACCGGCGTATTGCTCGCCGGACCCGTCCCCGTAGGCGAACACCTGGGTCTGGTCGGGCGCCTGGGCCGGCATCGGTCCCGGCGTCGGCATCGGTCCCGGGGCCTGGCCGAAGAGTGAGGTCTCTTCCTCGTAGCCGTCGGTGCCGGTGCCGGTGCCGCCGTACGCGTCGTAGCCGGCGTAGGCGTAATCGGGCCCGGCGCCGGTTCCCGTGCCGAACTGGGCGGCGGGCTCAGGCTGGCCGTAGCCCTGCTGGCCGTAGTCGTCGACGGGATCGGGCACCGGAAGCGTGCCGGGGGCCTGCACGGCGCCGGGGCCGTGGGTCTGGAGGTCGGAGACCTGGAGCGAGGCGGTGTCAGGGCCGGGCGCCGCGCCCCCGCGGCGGCGCCGGCTGGAGCCGGGGCCACCGCCGAGCGACCACCCGGCGGTGAACCCGCTCCGCACGGAGAGCGTGACGAACGTCTGGCCGACGGCGAAGGCCGCGATGCCGACGCCGATCACGATGACCGACGGCAGCACGGTGCCCACCACCACGCCCAGGAAGCCGGCGAAGGCCAGCGCCCGCCAGCGCAGCCGGGCCTTGTACTGGAGCAGGACCTCGCCCAGCAGCCACAGCGCAACGACGCCGAACGCGATATAGAGGACCGTCCAGCCCATCTACGCCCCTCTTCCCGCTCCCGCCGCCCTCATGGGCGGATCCGTGGCTCAAGCCCCCTTGCGAAGGCCCAGGTTAGCCCTCTCCCGAAGGCCGAGATTCTGGTGGATCTCCAGCGTCGCCGTGGAGTGGTTGAGCGTGATGAAGTGCAGCCCCGGGACGCCTTCGGCCATCAGCCTCGCACACAAGTCTGTGGCGTACTCGATTCCCACCGAGCGTACCGCTGCCGGATCGTCCTGGACCGCGTGGAGTCGCTCGATCATCTCGGTCGGCAGGGTGGCGTTGCTCAGCTGCGCGAACCGTTCGATCTGCTTCACGTTCGTGACGGGCATGATCTCCGGGATGATGGGCGTGTGGCAGCCGGCCGCGGCGACCTTGTCACGCAGCCGCAGGTAATCCTCTGCCCGGAAGAACATCTGGGTGATGGCGTAGTCGGCACCGGCTTTGCACTTGTTCACGAAGTGCCGGATGTCGCTCTCCCAGTCGGTTGAGCGCGGGTGCATCTCGGGGAAGGCCGCCACGCCGACGCAGAAGTCGCCGGACTCCTTGATCAGCTCCACGAGTTCGGAGGCGTAGTTGATCCCGTCGGGGTGCTCGACCCACTCCCCCAGCGGGTCGCCGGGCGGGTCGCCGCGCAGCGCGAGCACGTTGCGGATGCCCGCGTCCGCGTACTGCCCGATGACGTTGCGCAGCTCGGCCCGCGAGTGGTTGACGGCGGTGAGGTGCGCGACCGGGGTCAGCGTGGTCTCGTTTGCGATGCGCTCGGTGTTGCGGACCGTGCCCTCACGCGAGGAACCGCCCGCTCCGTAGGTGACGGACACGAAGGTCGGGGACACCGCCTCGATGCGCCGCAGCGCGTCCCACAGGGTCCGCTCTCCCTTCTCGGTCTTCGGCGCGAAGAACTCGAAGGAGTAGGACTGCTCTCCGCTCGCGAGCAGATCACGCACAGTCGGCGGACGGTCTGTCCTGGGAGCTGAGATACCGATGGCCATGGATGCAGGCTAGCGGCCTGACCTGTAGAGCGGCTCGACACTGCCACGTTAAGGGATGATCTGTCCGTTTCCCGGATGGCCGATGTCCACCTGTTGGACAGGCGGCCACCCCGTGTTACGGGAACGGCCGGGTCACTGCACTCAGGGGTGCGGGTCGCCGTCGGCCGCCTCCCGCAGCCGCTGCGCCAGCGAGGCCGCGGCGGCCCCCGGATCGTCGGCCCGGGTGAGCGCGCGGACCACCACCACCCGGCGGGCCCCGGCCTCCAGCACCTGGTCCAGGTTGTCCGCGTCGATCCCGCCGATGGCGAACCAGGGCCGTGCCGCCGGATTCGCGGTGGTACGGGCGGCGGTGTGACGGACGAGATCCAGCCCCGGTGCCGGGCGGCCCGGTTTGGTGGGGGTCGGCCAGCACGGACCGGTGCAGAAGTAGTCGACGCCGGGCTCGGCCAGCGCCGCGTCCGCCTCGGCCGCGGAGTGCGTGGAGCGGCCGATCAGCACCTCGTCGCCGAGCAGCGCGCGGGCTGCGGGAACGGGGAGATCGCCCTGGCCGAGGTGGAGCACGTCGGAGCCGGCGGCGTGGGCCACGTCCGCGCGGTCGTTGACGGCGAGCAGCGCGCCGTGCCGGCGGCAGGCCTCGGCGAAGACGGCCAGCTGCGCCAGCTCCTCCGCCGCCTCCATGCCCTTGTCACGCAGCTGGACGATGTCCACGCCGTTCGCCAGCACCGCGTCCAGGAACTCGGGCAGATCGCCCTGCTCCCTGCGGGCGTCGGTGCACAGATACAGCCGTGCGTCGCCGAGCCGCTTCCGCGCTTCGGCGGACGGGCCGGAGCCGGTGGACGCGGCGGGCGTGGTGGTGCTGCGGGACATCGTGCGGTGCTTCCCCCCATGAGGGGGTGCGTGGACCCGCGAGCGGGCCCACGCACCCGGTGGTGTCGGTGTTCTTCCGGGTGCCCCGGGCCGGCCGGCCCGGGGCAGCGGCGTCAGACGGCGAGCGCCTGGGCGCGGCGCTTGACCTCCGTGCCCCGGTTCTCCCGCAGGGCCGTCACGGGCGAGCCGGGCAGGGACTCGTCCTCGGTGAACAGCCACTCGAGCATCTCTTCGTCGCTGAAGCCGTCGTCCTTCAGGAGCGTGATGGTGCCCGACAGGCCCTTCACGATCCGCCCCTCGCCGATGAAGGCGGCCGGAACCTGGAGCACCCTGTTTCCGGACTCCGCTTCCCGCCGCACCGCGATCAGCTGGCCTTCCTTCACGAGCTGCCGTACCCGGGTCACTTCGACGCCGAGCTTCTCGGCGACGTCGGGAAGGGTGAGCCAGGCGGGGACGAGAGCATCGGTCTTTGCGTCAATCTCGGTCACGGGTTCCAGACTGCCATCTGGGACCGACGGTCACTACCGCGCCGCCTGCTTCAGGGCGACGGCCGCGTCGCCCAGCAGTGTCCGGTCCACGGTCATACCCTGCTGAATCAGCTTCCGGCCCTGCGCGAGATCGCGCGGACGGCCGACGGCCAGCAGCGCGGCGAGCCGCTCCCCGCGCAGCCAGCACACGCTCCAGGCTGCACTGTCGGGAGAGCCGCGCCACACCAGTTCGTCGTCCTGGTCGTGGTGGCCGATGTACTGCACGAAACGGCCGAACTGCTCGGACCAGAAGTACGGCACCGGATCGTAGGCAACGCTGTCGGCCTCCCCGTCGGCGTGCCCCTCGGCCAGCAGGTTCGCGGCAACCGTACGGGGGCCCTGGAGCGCGTTGTCCCAGTGGTGGATCAGCAGCCGCCGGCCGTACCGGGCCGACGGGAAGGAGGCGCAGTCGCCCACGGCGTAGATGCCGAAGTCGTGACTGCCCGAGACCGGGGCGCGCAGCCGGGCGTCGGCGGCCACGGCACCGTCGGGGCCGAGTTCCACGCCGGAGTCGCGCAGCCAGCCGGTCGCCGGACGGGCACCGATCCCGACCAGTACCGCGTCGGCCGCCAGCCGCGTGCCGTCGGCGAGCAGCACCTCACCGCGTTCGACCGCCGCCACCGCCACCCCGGTGCGCAGCGTCGCCCCGGCCTCCGCGTACCAGGCCCGCATCGGCTCGGTGACCTGCGCGGGAAGCGCGCCCGGCAGCGGGGTGTCCGCGGCCTCCACGACGGTGACCTCGCAGCCCCGCTCGCGTGCCGCCGTCGCGAACTCCGCGCCGATCCAGCCCGCGCCGACCACCACGATCCGGCCCCGCTCGGCCAGCACCGGCCGCAGCCGCCGCGCGTCGTCCAGGGTGCGCAGCAGATGGACGCCGGGCACGCCCTCGCTGCCGGGCAGGGTCACCGGCTCGGCGCCGGTCGCCAGCACCAGACGGTCGTAGTGGACGGGCCCCGCGTCGGTGACCAGCAGCCGCTCGCCCGCATGCAGCCCGGTGACGGTTCTGCCCAGCTCCAGCTCGATGTCCAGCCCGGCGAAGTCGATCTCGAAGAGCGGTGCCTCCGCCGCCTCTCCCGTACCGAGGAGCACGGCCTTGGACAGCGGCGGCCTGTCGTACGGCGCGTGCGGCTCCGCCCCGATCAGCCGTACGGAACCGGGCCAGCCCTGTTCCCGCAGCTGCACGGCGGTCTGCACGCCGGCCATACCGGCACCCACGATCACGACCCGCTGCTGTTTCTGACTGTCGCTCACGCGATCACTGTATGCCGGGCGGCTCGTGCAGCCATCGGTCACCGGTCGTAGGGCCGCCGGTCGAGCGTCGCGTGGCGCCTGGCCGGGCGCCGGTGGGCCTTACCCGGCTCGGAGGCACCGCAGTAGGGTGGGTGCGGTAGTTACGGCATACGCGGGAGCCCGGACGCACCGGGCTGAGAGGGAGGCTGACGGCCTCCGACCGTCCGAACCTGATCCGGGTCATTCCGGCGAAGGGAGCAGCAGCGCCCATGCGCGTCATCTCGATTCCTGCGGAGCGCACCGCGAAGGACGCCACCCCCGACGGACGGGGTGCGAGCCCCGATGTGCTCGTCCTCGGCGGCGGCCTCATCGGCCTGGTCACCGCCTGGCGCGCCGCCGGCCGCGGGCTGGCGGTCACCGTCGTCGACCCCGAGCCCGGCGGCGGCGCCGCACAGGTGGCGGCGGGCATGCTGGCGGCCGTCACCGAGCTGCACTACGGCGAGGAGACGCTGCTGGACCTCAACCTCGCCTCGGCGGCGCGCTATCCGGACTTCGTCGCCGAACTGGAGGCCGCCACCGGGCTGGACACCGGCTACCGGGCCTGCGGCACCCTCGCGGTCGCGCTCGACGCCGACGACCGCGCCCATCTGCGCGAGCTGCACGCGCTCCAGCAGCGGTGCGGGCTGGATTCGCAGTGGCTGACCGGCCGCGAGTGCCGCCGCCTGGAGCCGATGCTGGCGCCCTCGGTACGCGGCGGAGCCCGCGTGGACGGCGACCACCAGATCGACCCGCGCCGGCTGGCGACCGCGCTGCTGCGCGCCTGTGAACGTACGGGGGTCACCTTCCGGCGCTCCCGCGCGGTGCGGCTGCTCACCGCCCGCGACCGCGCCGCGGGGGCCGCCCTCGACGACGGCACCGAGCTGCACGCGGGGCAGACAGTGCTCGCGCTGGGATCCCGCAGCAGCACGCTGGAGGGCCTGCCGCCTGAAGTGGCGCCGCCGGTCCGCCCGGTGAAGGGCCAGGTCCTGCGGCTGCGGATGCCCGCCGCCCGACACGGCGCCTTCCTCTCCCGTACGGTCCGCGCCGTCGTACGCGGCGGCCCGCTGTATCTGGTGCCGCGCGAGGACGGCGAGCTGGTCGTCGGCGCCACCAGCGAGGAGCTCGGCTGGGACACCACGGTCACCGCGGGCGGCGTCTACGAGCTGCTGCGGGACGCGCATGAACTGGTACCCGGCATCACCGAACTGCCGCTGGCCGAGACCCGCGCCGGACTGCGCCCGGGCTCCCCCGACAACGCGCCGCTGCTCGGCCCCACCGCACTGCCGGGTCTCCACCTGGCCACCGGCCACTACCGGCACGGCGTACTCCTGACCCCCGTCACCGGCGAGGTGCTGGCCGAACTGCTGACAACGGGCGAACTGCCCGAGTCCGCGCGCCCCTTCGCACCCCGGCGCTTCGCCGCCTCCCATCTCCAGGAGCAGCCCGCATGACGTCCACCACCCGGATGCTGACCGTCTCGGTCAACGGCGAGCCCCGCCGGATTGCCGCCGGGCTCACCCTCGACCGGCTCGTGGCCACCCTCACCACCGCGCCCTCAGGGGTGGCCGCGGCGCTCAACGAGGACGTGGTCCCCCGGAGCCGCTGGGCCGCCACCCCGCTCGGCGAGGGCGACCGCGTCGAAGTTCTCACCGCAGTCCAGGGAGGCTGAGCACAGCGATGGCCGACGATCCGCTGACCATTGGCGACACCACCTTCACTTCGCGCCTGATCATGGGCACCGGCGGCGCGCCCAGCCTCGACATCCTCGAACGCGCCCTGCTGGCCTCCGGTACGGAGCTGACGACGGTCGCCATGCGGCGGCTGGACCCCTCCGTGAGCGGATCCGTGCTGTCCGTACTCGACAAGCACGGCATCCGCGTACTGCCGAACACCGCCGGGTGCTACACGGCGGGCGAGGCCGTACTGACCGCGCGGCTGGCCCGCGAGGCGCTCGGTACCGACTGGGTGAAGCTGGAGGTCATCGCCGACGAGCGCACCCTGCTGCCCGACCCCGTCGAGCTGCTCGACGCCGCCGAGACCCTGGTGGACGACGGCTTCACCGTGCTGCCGTACACCAACGACGACCCGGTGCTCGCGCGGAAGCTCCAGGACGTGGGGTGCGCCGCCATCATGCCGCTCGGCTCCCCCATCGGCTCCGGGCTCGGCATCCGTAACCCGCACAACTTCCAGCTCATCACCGAGCGGGCCGAGGTCCCCGTGATCCTGGACGCCGGTGCCGGTACGGCGTCCGATGCCGCCCTCGCCATGGAGCTGGGCTGCGCCGCCGTGATGCTGGCCTCCGCCGTCACCCGCGCCCAGGAACCGGTGCTGATGGCCGAGGGCATGCGCCGTGCGGTCGAGGCGGGGCGCCTGGCTTTCCGCGCGGGGCGCATTCCCCGACGCCATTTCGCGGAGGCGTCCTCGCCTGTTGAGGGAGTCCCCGTGCTGGATCCCGAGCGCCCCGCCTTCCACTAGCGAGGGCGGCGCCGACGGCTTGTCACTGTTCGGCTCCAGATCCTCCGCAACCCGCAACCACACGGCCGAGCCGGCGCAGGCCCCTCGTACACTCTGCGCAATGGACACCACCCTCAA
Source organism: Streptomyces sp. CA-250714 (assembly GCF_050936705.1). NCBI lineage: Bacteria > Bacillati > Actinomycetota > Actinomycetes > Kitasatosporales > Streptomycetaceae > Streptomyces > Streptomyces sp. CA-250714. The sequence goes on from NZ_JBNJMI010000002.1 coordinate 1,924,792, forward strand.
GGACCCCCTGGTCGGTCAGGTTCTCGATGGCCGGTACCGCGTCGACGCCCGGGTAGCCGTCGGCGGCATGGCGACCGTGTACCGCGCCATGGACACCCGCCTGGACCGCGTGCTGGCCCTGAAGGTGATGCACACCTCCCTCTCCGCGGACGACACGTTCGTGACCCGCTTCATCAGGGAGGCCAAGTCCGCCGCGCGCCTGGCGCACCCCAACGTGGTCGGGGTGTTCGACCAGGGCACGGACGGCACATACGTCTACCTCGCGATGGAGTACGTGGAGGGCTGCACGCTCCGCGACGTACTGCGCGACAGGGGCGCCCTGCGCCCCCGCGCGGCACTCGACATCCTGGAGCCCGTGCTGGCCGCGCTGGGTGCGGCGCACCGTGCCGGTCTCGTACACCGGGACGTGAAGCCGGAGAACGTGCTGATAGGGGACGACGGCCGGGTGAAGGTCGCCGACTTCGGGCTCGTCAGGGCCGTGGACAGCCAGACGTCCGCGACGACGGACTCGATCCTGGGCACCGTCTCCTACCTGGCGCCGGAGCAGATCGAGGACGGTACGGCGACCCCGCGTACGGATCTGTACTCGTGCGGCGTGATGCTCTACGAGATGCTGACCGGCAGCAAGCCGCACTCGGGGGCCTCCCCGGCGCAGGTGCTCTACCAGCATCTGAACAAGGACATGCCGGCCCCGTCAGCTTCGGTGCCGGGGATGGCGGCGGCGCTGGACGCCCTGGTCGCGCGGGCGACGGCGCGGGCGCCCGAGGGGCGCCCCGAGGACGCTGTCGCGCTGCTGTCGGAGGTGCGGACGGCCCGCGCGGCGCTGACCGACGAGGAGCTGGACGCGGTGCCGCCGCAGGCCAAGGCCGACGGCGCAGGTCCGGCGGGTCCGGCAGCCGCCGAGGACGCTTCCCCGGTCCCCGGTGAGATGGCCGCGGCAGCGCACACCGACGCCGGCACGCGGACCGAGGCCGACACCTATGTGATCCCCCGCCCGGCGGGGACCGCGGCCGACGACCCGGTGCCGGACGCGGAGCCGCTGGACCGTACGGCGCTGCTGAGCGCGCCCCCGGCCGCGCCGCCCACCGCTCCGCCGGACGGCGCGGTCGGGCCCGGTGGCGGCGCCCCGCGGCGGCGGGCGCTCCAGCCGCGCTGGGTGCTGGTGACACTGGGGGTGCTGCTGGTCGCGCTGGTGGGCGCGGGTGTCTGGTACGTCAACTCCGGGCAGTTCATCCGCACGCCCGCCGTGCTGGACAAGACCCAGTCCGAGGCGACGAGGACGCTGTCGGACGCCGGGCTCGATGTGAAGGTGGACCGCGACTACAGCGAGCGGGTCAAGCGCGGCCATGTCATCAGCAGCGACCCGAAGCCGGGCGAGCGCGTCCGCAAGACGGGCAGCGTCACACTGACCGTCTCGCGCGGCCCCCAGGTGGTGAAGGTCCCGGATCTGAAGGGCACCCCGCTCTCGGACGCCCGCCGCAAGCTGAAGGACGCCGGTCTCGAGCCGGGGGTGGTCAAGCGGCGGTTCGACGAGGAGACCGCGCAGGGCTCCGTCGTCTCCACCGACCCCGCCCCCGGCAGCAAGCGCAGGCCGGGCGTGGCCGTGGCGCTCACGGTCTCCAAGGGCGCGCCCGTGGACGTGCCCGATGTGGTCGGTGACGACCAGAGCGACGCGGTGGACGAGTTGAAGGAGGCGGGCCTGAAGGTCCGTATCGCGTCCGAGCGAGTCCACTCCGAGCACGACAAGGGCACCATCGCCCGTCAGTCGCCCACCGACGGCACCAGGGCGGCCAAGGGCGACACGGTGACGCTCACCGTCTCCAAGGGCCCCGACATGGTCGAGGTGCCGGATGTGGAGGGCAGCAGCGAGGACGAGGCCACCTCGAAGCTGGAGCAGGCGGGCTTCGAGGTGAACGTACGCCGCATCTTCTTCGGCGACACCGTCTTCAACCAGTCCCCCGACAGCGGCGAGCAGGCGCCCCGGGGCTCGGAGGTCACCATCTGGCTCCGCTGAGCCCTCTCCCGCCCCCGCTCACCCCTGCTCCGCACAGCCCCGCGACGGCCGGTACGCCGGCCGACTCGCGGGGCTTTTCCGTGTGGTGGATCGGTCACCGTGCGTGGAGTCATGTCCGACTTGGCGCGCATATCCCGTCACGGGCAGTGGTGCCCGGCCTTGCGGCATGTGAGCCCACCCATAGGACGCACGTCACCTACGACATGGAGTAGTGGAAAGGAATCCACCGCGCGACCTGGAATGCAGGGGTGAAAAACGCGGTGTGCGCGGACCCCCGGCAACGAATTCAGGTAGTACGTCACACCTTTGATTTCGTAAAACGGGCCCTTTAACAATTGCGGTCGTCGCACGGCGCCGAAACAGCACTCGGCGTTTCTCCCCGGCTCCCCCGCCTCTGCGACGACGCCAGCGATGAAAGGTTCCGCACTTCCTCATGCCCAACATCTCCAGCCTCAGTCTCAGCCCCAAGGCCAAGAAGTTCTCCGCCATCGGTCTCGGCGCCGCGGGCGTCGCCACCCTGGCCGCGACGGTTCTCCCGAGCACGGCGGCCCACGGCGACTCCGGCCAGGCCACGGCCAAGAAGGTCACCGCTGAGAGCGTCGCCTTCAGCTCCCACTCCTCGGTGCTGCCCAAGCAGGGCAAGGACCTCACCGCCCAGGAGCAGTCCCTGGTGAAGGTGCCCGCCGACGCCGAGAAGGTGGCGAGCGTCAAGGACGCCACCACCACCGCCAAGAGCTTCACCAGCACCGACGAGGCAGCCGCCGCGATCAAGGCCGATGCCGCCAAGCGTGCCGCCAAGGCCGCGGCCCAGGAGAAGGCTCAGGCAGCAGCGGCGAAGGAGCGTGCGGTCCAGGCCGCGGCGAACCGCTCCAAGCAGCGCGCCGCCGCGCCCAGCTACCCGAACAACCTGGACGGCTGGATCCGTGAGGCCCGCGCCATCATGGCCAAGCACGGCATCCCCGGCTCCTACGAGGGCATCAAGCGGAACATCATCCGCGAGTCCGGCGGCAACCCGCGGGCCATCAACAACTGGGACATCAACGCCGTCAACGGCGTGCCCTCCAAGGGCCTGCTCCAGGTGATCAAGCCGACCTTCGACGCCTACCACGTCGAGGGCACCGCGTACGACCAGTACGACCCGGTCGCGAACATCGTCGCCGCCTGCAACTACGCGGCGGACCGCTACGGTTCGATGGACAACGTCAACTCGGCATACTGAGTGGTGTGACCACGAACGAGACGCAGCGCATGCGTAATCCCATTGGCGGCCATGTCCCCGTAGCCGGGGGCCTGGCCGCCACTGGTATTTCCTATGCCGCAGATATCGGCGCCGAAGCACTTCAGGTATTTGTCGCGAATCCGCGCGGCTGGGCCACGCCGCCCGGAAATCCGGACCAGGACGCCGAATTCCGCACCGCATGCGCGGAGCGTGGACTTCCCGCGTATGTACACGCTCCTTATCTGATCAATTTCGGCTCGCACACGGAGGAAACGGCCACCAAGTCCGTGCTCTCGCTGCGGCATTCGCTGCGGCGCGGGCGTGCCATCGGCGCGCTGGGTGTCGTCGTCCACACCGGCGCGGCGACCGGCGGCCGGTCCAGGTCGACGGCGCTCGCCCAGGCGCGCGAGCTGATGATGCCGCTGCTGGACGAGCTGACCCACGACGACGACCCGTGGCTGCTGCTGGAGCCGACGGCCGGGCAGGGCGCCTCGCTCTGTTCCCAAGTGCACGAGCTGGCCCCGTACTTCGAGGCGCTGGAGCACCATCCGAAGCTCGGCGTCTGCCTCGACACCTGCCATGTCTTCGCCGCCGGCCACGACCTGGCCGCACCCGGCGGGGTGGAACGCACCCTGGAAGAGCTGGTGTCGGTGACAGGGCCTGGGCGACTGCGGCTGATCCACGCCAACGACTCCAAGGACGTGGTCGGCGCGCACAAGGACCGGCACGCGAACATCGGCGCCGGCCACATAGGGAGCGAGCCGTTCGCCGAGCTGCTGGCCCATCCGCTGACGGCGGGCGTACCGCTGGTGATCGAGACCCCGGGCCGCAAGGAGGGGCACGCGGCGGACGTGGCCATGCTGAAGAAACTGCGGGACCGCTGAGGCTCATCCGGACACTGGTGGAATACCCCCAAGGGGTATAACGTTATGGCGACGCGACAGCGCTATCCGCTCTGCTCACGACGAGGTGTCCCATGACTCAGCACGCCCAGCACGACGCCGTCCACTCCTCCTGGGCCACAGCGGCCAAGGCCACCCTGCACTGCCTCGTCGGCTGTGCGGTGGGCGAGATTCTGGGCATGGTGATCGGTACGGCTCTGGCCTGGCACAACGCGCCCACCATGGCGCTGGCGATCGCCCTTGCGTTCGCCTTCGGCTACAGCTTCACGATGTACGCCGTCGTCCGCGCCGGCCTCGATCTCCGTACGGCGTTCAAGGTCGCCCTCGCCGCCGACACGGTCTCCATCCTGGTCATGGAGCTGGTCGACAACGGCGTCATCCTGCTGGTCCCCGGCGCGATGGACGCGCATCTGGACACGGGGCTGTTCTGGGGCGCCCTCGCGGTGGCCTTCGCCGTCGCCTTCGTGGTCACCACGCCGGTCAACCGCCGGCTCATCAGCGCGGGCAAGGGCCACGCGGTGGTGCACCAGTACCACCACTGACGGGACGGGGGGCGGGCGGAGCGCCTACAGCTCCGGGCCGTCCCCCGGCTCCTCCTGGTAGGAGTAGCGCTGTTCCTTCCAGGGGTCGCCGATGTTGTGGTAGCCGCGCTCCTCCCAGAAGCCCCGGCGGTCCGCCGTCATGTACTCGATGCCCCGGACCCACTTGGGGCCCTTCCACGCGTACAGATGGGGCACGACGAGGCGGACGGGGAAGCCGTGCTCGGCGGTCAGCAGCTCACCGGCGCGGTGCGTGGCGAAGACCGTCTTTTCAGATGTGAAGTCCGACAGCCGCAGGTTCGCGCTGAAGCCGTACTCCGCCCACACCATCACATGGGTGACATCGGCCGCGGGCGGCGCCAGTTCGAGGATCGTACGGGCGAGTACGCCACCCCACTCGGCGCCCAGCATGCTGAACTTCGCGACGCAGTGCAGATCGGCCACCACGGTCCGGTACGGCAGCGCGGAGAACTGCTCATGGTCCCAGCAGTGCTTCTCGCCGTCCGCCGTGGCGCCGAAGACCCGGAAGTCCCACCGCTCCCGGCGGAACTTGGGTACGGGGCCGTAGTGGGTGACCGGCCACCCACGCTGGAGCCGCTGCCCGGGCGGAAGCTCCGGTTGCTCCCCTTCGCGGCTTTGCGGCTGACCCATGTCCCCATGGTGACAGACCCGGGGCGCTGGTCTTGACCACCCCCCGAGCGGGTAGTCGGTGGGGAGCTCGACACCGCTCACAACAGCAAATTTGGGCACACCCGGTAAGCGTGCACTTACTGGACCGAGCCGGTGGGCGGTGACAGGATGCGCGATTGCGCGCCACGCAAGGCGCGCACTGCCCGGTACATGCGTCATGCCCCTGGAAGGAGCCCGCCACCATGCAGGGCGACCCCGAGGTCATCGAGTTCCTCAACGAACAGCTCACCGCCGAGCTGACCGCGATCAACCAGTACTTCCTGCACGCGAAGATGCAGGAGCACTTCGGCTGGACCAAGCTCGCCGAGTACACCCGCGCCGAGTCCTTCGACGAGATGCGGCACGCGGAGCGGCTCACCGACCGCATCCTCTTCCTGGAGGGCCTGCCGAACTACCAGCGGCTCTTCCATGTACGGGTCGGCCAGACCGTCACCGAGATGTTCCGGGCCGACCGGCAGATCGAGGTCGAGGCGATCGACCGGCTGAAGCGCGGCATCGACCTGATGCGGAACAAGGGCGACATCACGTCCGCCAACATCTTCGAGGACATCCTCGCGGACGAGGAGCACCACATCGACTATCTGGACACCCAGCTCGACCTGATCGACAAGCTGGGCGAAGCGCTTTACATCTCCCGGCAGATCGAGCAGACGGCCCCCAAGGAGACGTGAGGGGGTGCCCTTCCGGCGAAGCTTGGGCAGTCTGCGCCAGGGGCGCAGGGTGGGCAAGCGCAGCCCCCATGCGGGGTGCGCAAGAGGCGCCGCAAGCCTAAGCAGCAGCTGGGGCCGGTGACGGCTGGGCCGTGAGCGGGGACTCGCCGCGGTCGAGGGCTGCTCGGCGTGGGCACTGACCCCGGCCGAGGATGCCCTGGATACGGCGGACACAGGAACCGCAGTCCGTGCCGGCCTTGCTGGCGGAGGCTATCTGGCGCGGGGTGCACGCCCCCGCCGCCGCGTGCTCTTGCACCTGCTCTTCGGTGACGCCGAAGCACGAGCAGACGTACACGCGGCCACCTCCGCCTCGGATCGATCCGGTCAGTCTCAGACTTGCTGAGGTTAACCTAACCTTACCCATCTGGGCCTGTCCACATACGCCACTGGGGCCCGCGTCACACAGGTGATGCGGGCCCCAACGGTGCGGCAGTACATGACCGGGCGCGGACGCCTCCGGTCACTGGTCGCGGTACATCTCCGCGACCAGGAAGGCCAGGTCGAGCGACTGGCTGCGGTTGAGCCTCGGGTCGCAGGCCGTCTCGTAGCGCTGGTGCAGATCGTCGACGAAGATCTCGTCGCCGCCGCCCACGCACTCGGTGACATCGTCACCGGTCAGCTCCATGTGGATGCCGCCGGGGTGGGTGCCCAGGCCCTTGTGGACCTCGAAGAAGCCCTTGACCTCGTCCAGGACGTCGTCGAAGCGGCGCGTCTTGTGGCCGCTGGCCGCCTCGAAGGTGTTGCCGTGCATCGGGTCGCAGACCCAGGCCACGGTGGCGCCGGAGGCGGTGACCTTCTCCACCAGCTCGGGGAGCCGGTCACGGATCTTGTCGGCCCCCATTCTGGTGATGAAGGTGAGCCGGCCCGGCTCGCGGTCCGGGTCGAGCCGCTCGATGAGGGCGAGCGCCTCTTCCGAGGTCGTCGTGGGGCCCAGCTTCACCCCGATCGGGTTCCGCACCCGGGAGGCGAACTCGATGTGCGCACCGTCCAGCTGCCGGGTGCGCTCGCCGATCCAGACCATGTGCCCGGACACGTCGTAGAGATTGCCGCTGCGCGAGTCGACGCGGGTGAGCGCCGACTCGTAGTCGAGCAGCAGTGCCTCGTGCGAGGAGTAGAACTCGACGGTCTTCAGCTCTTCGGGGTCCGTGCCACAGGCGTGCATGAACTTCATGGCCTGGTCGATCTCGCGCGCCAGCGCCTCGTACCGCTGCCCGGAGGGGCTGGACTTGACGAAGTCCTGGTTCCAGGCGTGCACCTGGCGCAGATCGGCGTAGCCGCCGGTGGTGAAGGCGCGGACCAGGTTCAGCGTGGCGGACGACGCGTGGTACATCCGCTTCAGCCGCTCCGGGTCGGGCCTGCGGGCCTCGGGGGTGAACTCGAAGCCGTTCACCGAGTCGCCGCGGTAGGAGGGCAGCGTCACACCGTCGCGGGTCTCGGTGGGCTTGGAGCGGGGCTTGCTGTACTGGCCCGCGATCCGGCCCACCTTGACGACCGGAACCGAGCCCGCGTAGGTGAGGACGGCTCCCATCTGGAGGAGCGTCTTCAGCTTGTTGCGGATGTGCTCGGCGCTGACCTGGTCGAACGCCTCGGCGCAGTCGCCGCCCTGGAGCAGGAACGCCTCACCGCGCGCGACCGACCCCAGCCGCTCCCGCAGCTGGTCGCACTCGCCCGCGAAGACGAGCGGCGGATAGGACTCGAGCTCGGCGAGGACGGTACGCAGAGCCTCGTGGTCCGGCCAGTCGGGCTGCTGTGCTGCGGGCAGGTCCCGCCAGGTGTGGGCACCGGCATCGGTGTGGGCGTTCACAGTCACGGACCCAAGGTTACGGGGTTGTACGGGAAACCTGTTCAGCTGCCCGCCATACGAGACCCGTATCACCAGCGGCCGGGCGGGGACGGCGCCCGGGGCGGCACAGCGGGCGGGCGGCGGCATCGGGGGAACCGGCGGCGGGCCGTCGTGGAGCGGCTCCCCCAGCGGAAACGGCAGGTCCAGCGGCGGTGGCCGCGCAGCCCTCGCGGGTGCCGGCGCACTCGCCCAGCACCTCAGTGGCCCGGAACGCGCTGCCCGGGAGCGGACCCGCTCCGCTCGACGAGCGGCTGCCGAGCGGTGTTCAAGTGCGCCTCTGCAGGGGTGCGTTGGCGCACCCGGTCCGGGCATCCTGGCCGCGCGGCGCGGCGGGTCTCCGGACGCGGAGGCGGACACGGCTGCCTGCTGGTCCGCTATGGTGTCCGGCATGCACACGCTGTCGACCATGAACTGGTGGTGGCCCGCCCGCACGGCGGCCCGCCACGACGCGCGTATGCACTGAACAAGCTCAGTCACGTGCCAGGCCGCCCGAGGGGCGGCCTTTGCGTTTCCGCGGCCGTTCCTCCCGTACACCTCGTACACGCGAAGGGACCCCGCATGCACCGCACCGCCACACCGGCCCACACCCCCTCACCCGCCGCCCTTGTCGAGCGTCTGACCAGCGACGACGCCCCACCGTTCGCGCTGTTGCGCAGGCGGACGCCCGGCCGGGACTCCGATCTCGTCGAGGTGCTCACCGGCAGCGTGCACGAGGTGGAGCGGCTCGCCGATCTGCCCGTGCGCCCGGACGGCGAGGCGGGCGCGCTCGCGCTCGTACCGTTCCGGCAGATCCGCGAACGCGGCTTCGATGTACGGGACGACGGCACACCGCTGTCCGTGCTGCTGCCCGACGAGCGGTACGAGCTGCCGCTGACCGGCACGCTCGCCGCGCTGCCGGACCATCCGGTGCGCGTCGAGCAGGGAGCGTTCGATGTGGCCGACAGCGCGTACGAGGAGATCGTGCGCCGGGTCGTCACGGACGAGATCGGTGCCGGCGAGGGCGCCAACTTCGTCATCCGGCGCGACTACCTGGCCCGCGTCCCCGGCTTCTCCCGGGCGGACGCGCTGGCCCTGTTCGGGCGGCTGCTCCGCGGTGAGCAGGGCGCCTACTGGACGTTCGTCGTCCACACCGGCGACCGCGTACTGGTGGGTGCCAGTCCGGAAGTACATGTCCGGATGACCGGGGGAACCGTCGTGATGAACCCCATCAGCGGCACCTACCGCTATCCGCCGCAGGGCCCGGATGTGGCGGGGCTGCTGGACTTCCTGGCCGACCGCAAGGAGAGCGAGGAGCTGTCCATGGTCGTCGACGAGGAGCTGAAGATGATGTGCACCGTCGGCGACGAGGGCGGGGTCGTCGTCGGGCCGCGGCTGAAGGAGATGGCGCACCTGGCGCACACCGAGTACGAGCTGCGCGGCCGCAGCACGCTGGATGTGCGCGAGGTGCTGCGCGAGACGATGTTCGCCGCGACGGTGACCGGCTCTCCCGTGGAGAACGCCTGCCGGGTCATCGAGCGGCACGAGGCCGGCGGGCGCGGCTACTACGCGGGAGCTCTCGCGCTGCTCGGCCAGGACTCGGGCGGCGCCCAGACGCTGGACTCCCCCATCCTCATCCGCACCGCTGACATCGACGCGCGCAGCGGCCGGCTGCGGGTGCCGGTGGGTGCCACGCTGGTGCGCGCCTCCGACCCGGCGAGCGAGGTGGCGGAGACACACGCCAAGGCGGCGGGCGTGCTGACGGCGCTGGGGGTGCGCGAGGCACGGGACCGTACGCCGGACGGTCCGCGCCCGCGGCTGGCGGACGACCCGCGGGTCCGGGCCGCGCTGGAGGGGCGGCGCGCCGGGCTCGCGCCGTTCTGGCTGCGGATGCGGGTGGGGCGGCAGGAGCGGGCCGACGCGGCGCAGGTGCTGGTCGTCGACGGCGAGGACACCTTCACCTCGATGCTGGCGCACCTGCTGGGCTCGACGGGGCACCCGGTGCGGGTACGCCGCTACGACGAGCCCGGACTGACCGAGGCGGCGCTGCGGCACGAGGGGCCCGTGGTGCTGGGCCCGGGCCCTGGCGATCCGCGCGATGCGGCCGACCCGAAGATGCGGCTGCTGCGCGGCCTCACCCGCGAACTGGTGCGTGCCCGGCGGCAGCCACTGCTGGGGGTCTGCCTCGGGCACGAACTGCTCGCCGATGAACTGGGTCTGGAGCTGGTCCGCAAGCAGCGCCCCCACCAGGGCGCGCAGGAGACGATCGAGCTGTTCGGGCGGCAGGAGACGGTCGGCTTCTACAACTCCTACACCGCACGCTGCGACGACGAGGCCGCCGCCGAACTCGCCCTGCACGGCGTCGAGTTGAGCCGCGACCGGGCCACCGGCGAGGTCCACGCGCTGCGCGGGCCCGGCTTCGCCGGGGTGCAGTTCCACCCGGAGTCGGTGCTGACCCTGGACGGGGTGACCGTGACGGCGCAGTTGCTGGCGGCGGTGAGCGAGGGAGCCGCGAGCGCGGGACGGCCGTGAGCACCCCGGTGTGATGTGAGCACCCCGGTGTGAGGGGTGGGAGCCCCCGAGGGGGCTCCCTTCTCCTCGTTCCTCCCCGGATCCCGCGCTGGCCGCGTCCCTCGCCGGCGCCCGAGGGACGCGTCAGCCGAAGAAGACGCCCGCCTCCTCGTAGAGCGCCGGGTCCACCGTCTTCAGCTTCTCGGTGGCCTTGGCGAGCGGGACACGGACGATGTCGGTACCGCGGAGGGCGACCATGCTGCCCCACTCCTCGTCCCGTACCGCGTCGATGGCGTGCAGCCCGAAGCGGGTTGCCAGCCAGCGGTCGAACGGCGTGGGGGTGCCGCCGCGCTGCACATGGCCGAGGACGGTGGTGCGGGCCTCCTTGCCGGTGCGGGACTCGATCTCCTTGGCCAGCCACTCGCCGACCCCCGAGAGCCTGACGTGCCCGAAGGAGTCCGTGGAGCCGTCCTTGAGGACCATCTCGCCGCCCTTGGGCATCGCACCCTCCGCGACCACGACGATCGGCGCGTAGCTCGCCTTGAAGCGGGAGGTGACCCACTCGCAGACCTGGTCGACATCGAACCGCTGCTCGGGGATCAGGATGCAGTTGGCGCCGCCCGCCAGCCCCGAGTGGAGGGCGATCCAGCCCGCGTGCCGCCCCATGACCTCGACCACCAGCACCCGCATATGGGACTCGGCCGTGGTGTGCAGCCGGTCGATGGCCTCGGTGGCGACGGTGACGGCTGTGTTGAAGCCGAAGGTGTAGTCCGTCGCCGACAGGTCGTTGTCGATCGTCTTGGGCACGCCGACACAGCGGATGCCGTAGTCGTCCGTCAGCCGGGCCGCGACGCCCAAGGTGTCCTCGCCGCCGATCGCGATCAGCCCGTCGACCTCGTACTTCGCGAGGTTCTCCTTGATCCGGCGGACGCCGTCCTCCTCCTTGAACGGGTTGGTGCGCGAGGAGCCGAGGATCGTGCCGCCGCGCGGCAGCATGCCGCGCACCGCCGGGATGTCGAGCCGGACCGTCTCCCCCTCCAGCGGTCCGCGCCAGCCGTCGCGGAACCCGGTGAACTCGTAGCCGTACTGCTGGACTCCCTTACGGACGACAGCCCGCATGACCGCATTGAGACCGGGGCAGTCGCCGCCCCCGGTCAGCACTCCGACCCGCATGGGATCTCCCTTCTCCGCATGGACGCACCTGGATGCGACGCCGTGAACACACGGCGCAACGTCCGTCACGCTAGCGGTGATCCACGTCACACGGGATGTGGCGAGCGGTGGATTTCCTTGGGAGAGGAGGGATTTGAGGATAGGGCAATCACTCGTACGAAGGACGTGCGTACGCGGTGCCGGCTGCCCCGCCAAAGGCGCTAGTCGTCCAGGCCGCGTTCGATGGCGTATCGCACCAGCTCGACGCGGTTGTGCAACTGGAGCTTGCCCAGGGTGTTCTGGACGTGGTTCTGCACGGTGCGGTGGGAGATGACGAGCCGTTCGGCGATCTGCTTGTAGCCGAGGCCCTTGGCGACCAGGCGCAGCACCTCCGTCTCCCGCTCGGTCAGCTTCGGCACGTCCGGGGCGTCCTCGGCGGCCGGGGCCGGGTCGGCGGCCAGCCTGCGGTACTCGCCCAGCACCAGCCCGGCCAGCCCGGGTGTGAAGACCGGGTCGCCCAGCGCGGTGCGGCGTACCGCGTCCAGCAGCTCTTCGGGGCCCGCCGACTTGACCAGATAGCCCGTGGCCCCGGACTTGACGGCCTCCAGCACATCGGTGTGCTCCCCGCTGGCCGAGAGCACCAGCACCCGCAGCGCCGAGTCGGGACCGACCAGTTCGCGGCAGACCTCCACACCCGGTTTGCCCGGCAGGTTCAGATCCAGCACCAGCACATCGGGGGAGGTGGCGCGGGCCCGGCGGACCGCCTGCTCACCGTCGCCCGCCGTGGCGACGACCTCGAACCCGGCCTCGGCCAGATCGCGTGCGACGGCCTCGCGCCACATCGGGTGGTCGTCGACGACCATCACCCGGACGGGTTGTGCCTCAGTTGTCATGTTTCGGAACCCTCATCTCCACTTCCGTTCCCTGTCCGGGCACCGACACCAGCTCCGCCGTGCCGCCCAGGTCCCGCAACCGGCCCCGGATGGAGAGCGCGACTCCCATCCGGCCCTCGGCCTCCGCGTCCGCCAGCCGTCCCGCGGGGATGCCGGGTCCGTCGTCCCGTACGGTCACGAGCACCGCGTCCGGCTCGTCCTCCAGCAGGATCCACGCGTGCGCCTCGCCGCCCGGCCCGCCGCCGGCGTGCCGGGCCACATTGTCCAGTGCGGCACCGACAGCGGCCGCCAGTTCGGTGGCCGCCCTGGCGGGCAGCAGCACCGGCGCCCCGGGCTCGGAGAAGGTGACCCGGGAGGTGGCGTACGAGGAGAGCAGCGCGCGGACGTCGCAGGGGGCGGTGTCGTCGTCGGTGGCATCGGGGGCGGTGGCATCGGGGGCGGTGGCCGGGTTGCCGCCGTCCGTGGCGAGCGCGGGCCAGCGGTCACCCGTGGGGGCGCGCCCGGGCTCCGGCACCACGCCGCTGGAGACCAGGGCGCGCAGAGCCACCTCCTGTTCCCCCGCCATCCGGCCCAGCTCCGCCGCTTCACCGCCGAGAGCCGTGCCTCTGCGCTGCACCATGGCCAGCACCTGGAGGACGCTGTCGTGGATGTCGCGGGCCAGCCGTTCCCGCTCCCGGGTGGCCGCCTCTATCTGGAGGGCGCGTGCCAGGGTGCGTTCACTGGCGCGGGCGACCTCGATGACATAGCCGATGGCGACGCTCGCGACACAGACGAGCAGCACGTTGTGGAAGGTGGAGCGGGTGATCATGCCGCGCTCCACGATGTTGGCGATCCCCACCAGCACCGAGGCGCCCGCGGCCCACCGCCAGCCGCCCTTGAGCGCGAACGCGAGGACGGGGCCCGCCACCCAGATGGACGGCAGGGTCGGGCCCACCAGACCGTGACCGTCCACGACCGGGGAGAGCAGGATGCCGACGACGCCCAGCACGATGTCCGTGACGAGGAACGGCAGCGTGCAGCGGTCGGCCGAGCCCACGTTGCGCAGCGTGCCGAACGTCCAGCAGGCGAGCACCAGGAGGTAGACCCCGCCCGGCACCGGAGCGCTGTACTCCCGGTAGCTCCAGAAGAAGACGCCGAGGACGTAGAGGACGGCAAGGATGCGGTAGCCCGTCAACGCCCGCCACAGCGGCTGCTCCACGGACATCAGCTTCGCACCCATGGCTCCCCCACCTTGTCCCGTGCTTCTGCCGCAGCAACTTCTTCCCGCCGCAACGGCGGGACGACGAACGGCGAGAGTCCGGCGGTCCGACGACTGCCGGACTAGGCAGCCTTGTTGCCGCCCGCCTCATCCTGACCGGTCCGCTTCTCGGCGGCTCCCTCGCCCTTCGCGGCTCCCTCGCCCTTGGCGGCCTCCGCGATCTTCGCGGCCTTCGCGGCCTCCGCGATCTGCCGCTTCGCCGCCGTCGCGTACATGTCCACGTACTCCTGGCCGGACAGCTTCAGGATGGCGTACATGACCTCGTCGGTGACGGCGCGCTGGATGAACCGGTCGTTGTCCATGCCCTGGTACCGGCTGAAGTCCAGCGGGGTGCCGATCCGGATGCCCGGGCGCATCAGCTTGGGGACGACCTTGCCGGGTGGCTGGATCTTCTCCGTATCGATCATGGCCACCGGGATCACCGGAGCGCCGGAGCGCAGCGCGACCCGGGCGAGGCCGCCGGGCTTGCCCCGGTAGAGGCGGCCGTCGGGCGAGCGGGTGCCCTCCGGGTAGATACCGAAGAGCTCGCCGCGCTCCAGCACTTCGAGGCCGCTCTTGATCGCCGCCTCACCCGCACCGCGTGCGCCGGAGCGGTCGACGGGGAGCTGGCCGACGCCCTTGAAGAACGCGGCCGTCAGCTTGCCCTTGACCCCGGGCGAGGTGAAGTACTCGGCCTTCGCGATGAAGGTCACCTTGCGGTCGAGGACGGCGGGCAGGAAGAAGGAGTCGGAGAAGGACAGATGGTTGCTCGCCAGGATGGCGGGCCCCTCCGCCGGCACATTCTCCAGGCCCTCCACCCAGGGCCGGAACGCGAGCTTCAGCGTGCTGCCGACCGACAGCTTCATCGCGCTGTAGAACAACCTCGACCTCCTTGGTGGGACGCCTCGACCCTATCCCGCCACCGTGCCACCGGATCCCCGCCGTCCGCCGTCCGGCTGCTGGGGCGGTCGCAGGCCGCCCGAGGTGTGACCCCGGGGGCCCCTTGGACACTGCCGGACCGCCGGAGGACGAATTAGGGTGGCAGCACTCCTTGCCGAGTTGCCGAGCCACGACCGCTGAGCCTCTGGAGGCCCACCGTGCCGCCCATCCTTCCCGGAGCCGAGCCATTCCACCGCGACGGATCAGCGACCGGTGTGCTGCTGTGTCACGGCTTCACCGGGACCCCGCAGTGCCTGCGCCCCTGGGCCGAGGACCTGGCCGGGCACGGGCTGACGGTCTCCCTGCCGCTGCTCCCCGGGCACGGCACCCGCTGGGAGGACATGGCCATGACGAGCTGGGAGGACTGGTACGCGACCGTCGACCGGGAGCTGCAGCTGCTGCGCGAACGCTGCGACCAGGTCTTCGTCGGCGGGCTCTCGATGGGCGGCACCCTGGCGCTGCGGCTGGCCGCGCTGAACGGGAACGCGGTACGCGGGATCATCGTCGTCAACCCGGCGATGACCTTCCCCCGGCTGCCGGGGTATCTCCTGCCCGTCGGCCGCTTCCTGGTCCGCTCTGCGCCGGGCATCGTGAGCGACATCGCCAAGGAGGGCCGGCAGGAGCTGGGCTACGACCGGGTGCCCACCCGGGGCGCGTACGCGCTGCGCAGTTTCCTCCGCGTCGCCCAGCGGGATCTGCCGAAGGTGACGCAGCCGCTGCTGGTCCTGCGCAGCCGCACCGACCATGTGGTGCCGCCCGCTGACTCGGCCCTCATCCTCAGCCGCGTCTCGTCCGAGGATGTGACCGAGACCGTGCTGGAGAACAGCTACCACGTCGCCACCCTCGACCACGACGCGGAGCGGATCTTCGCCGACGCCCGCGGCTTCATCGACCGGCTCACCGGCGTACAGGAGCCGCTCAGCACAGCACGGAGCGCCCGTGACGGCGCCTGACCCCGACGAGGGCGAGCCCCGCGACCCGAACGAGCCCAAGGACTCCGCCGACGACCGAGGGAGCGGATCGGCACTGCCGCCCGAGGAGGAGGCGGCCTGGGCGGCGATCGTCGCGGCGTACGGCGAGGAGCCGGCGGAGCCCGTCGAGCCGACGGCCGCGGACGGTACGCCCGAGAGCCGCAGCGGGGACGGGGCCGGGGAGCCGGACGGTGACATGCTCACCAAGCCGCGGCCCGCGCCGGACGCGGAGCCGCCGGTGCGCAGCTTCACGGTCTACGCCGCTGGGACCGGGCCCCGCGACTGGGAGCCCGCCGAAGACGAGGACGAGGACGGCGAGGGGCACTTCGAGCCGCCCGAGCCGCCGCCGCTGCCCGAGACGGACACCACGACGAAGTTCGCCTGGCTGGCCGCGCTGGGCGGGCCGCTGCTGCTGATCGGCACCGTACTGGTGCAGGCCGATCTGACGTGGTGGATCATCACCCTCGGGGTCGGCGGCTTCCTCGGTGGCTTCGCCACCCTGGTGACCCGGATGCGGGACGGCCGTGACGACGACGACTGGGACGACCCGGGGCGCGGCGCCGTGGTGTGAGCCCTCAGGCCCGCCCGCCCGCGCGGATCCGCAGCGCCGCCAGCACCGGGAGGTGGTCGGTGGCGGCGGACAGATCGCCCTCGGTCACACCCGGCAGCCCGCGGGGCACCCCGGCGCCCAGTACCTCGACGCCCTCCCCCGCGAAGACGGCGTCGATGCGCTGCACCGGTGCCGCGGGCGTCGAGGTGTACTCGGCGCCCCACGGCGCCACCCCCCACGCGTCCCGCAGCCCCTCTCCGAGCAGCCCGAAGGTCCGGCCGCCCGCCCGCTCGTTGACGTCGCCCGCGGCCACCACCGGGCAGCCGAACGCGGCGGTCCGCTCCAGCAGGGCGCGGGCCTGCTGCCGCCGCTCGCGGGCCTGGAGGCTGAGGTGGAAGCTGACGACGCCCAGCCGGGTCGGCGGCACCTCCTCCGGACAGCCGGGAGCAGGCCCGAACCGCAGCTCGGCGGTGGCGAAGCCACGCTGGTGCAGTCCGGGCGTACGCGGCAGCAGCACGTCCTCGGTGCGTTCGACGTGGGCCCGCAGCGAGGCGAGGATCATCGGTCCGGCCGCCGTCGCGCCGCCGGTGACATAGGTGAGGTCGGTACGGCGCGCCAGCCAGGCCGCCCGCTTGCGCCAGCGGAAGAAGCGCGGCGCCTCCTGCACGCAGACGACATCGGGGGCGCACGCCCGGATGACCCGGACGAGCGCCTCCCCGTCGTCCCGCAGGGAGCGGATGTTGTAGCTGAGCAGCCGGACGACGGCCGAGCCGTCGGACTCCGTACGCGAAGCCGGCAGGTCGGCGACCGGCACGGCCCCTCCCGCCGTCGTCTCGCCCGTCTCCCTGGACACCCCGCCCCCCGATCCGCTCAGCCCTGGCGGGCCAGGTCCGCGACGCCGACCATGCCCGCCTTGTTGCCCAGTTGGGCGGCGAGGACCTCGGCGTGCGGGCGCCAGCGGCTGCCGACGAGCCAGCGGCGGTAGGACTTGCGGATCGGGTCGAGCACCAGCTCGCCCTCGTCGGAGACACCGCCGCCGACGATGAAGGCGCCAGGGTCGAAGAGGGAGGCGAGGTCGGCGAGGCCCGCGCCCGCCCAGCGGGCGAGCTCGCGGAAGGAGTCGATGGCGACCGGGTCGCCCTGCCGGGCCGCCTCGCTGATGTGCTTGCCGCGGATGCCCTCGGAGGTGCCGTCGCCCAGCCCCAGCAGGATCGCGGCGTTGTCCGGGGTGGCGGTGGCGCGCTGCTGGGCGTAGCGGAGCAGCGCACGCCCTGAGGCGTACTGCTCCCAGCAGCCCTGGTTGCCGCAGCCGCACAGCAGGCCGTCCGGGACCATCCGGATGTGGCCGAACTCGGCAGCCACGCCGTACCGGCCGCGGTGCAGCTTGCCGCCGATGATGGTGCCGCCGCCCAGGCCCGTGCCGATGGTGATGCAGACGACGTCCTCGTGCCCTGTGCCGACGCCGAACTTGTACTCGCCCCAGGCAGCGGCGTTCGCGTCGTTCTCGATCACGACGGGCAGGTCGATGCGCTGCTCGACCTTGTCCTTGAGCGGCTCGTGCCGCCAGCTCAGGTTGGGGGTGAACAGCACGGTGGCGCGCTTGTCGTCCACATACCCGGGGGCGCCGATTCCGACGGCCTCCACCTGGTACTCGGCGCTGGCCTGGCGTACGGCGTCCGCGATGGCGTCGATCACTGCTTCAGGGGTGTCGGGTGTGGGCACCGTGCTGGTCTCGAGAATGGTGCCTTTCTCGTCCACAACGCCAGCCGCGATCTTGGTGCCGCCGATGTCGACCCCGATTGTCAGTCCCATGTGTCCCTCGGTCATCCGAATGTGATCCCCGCCGCCGCCAACGGTACCGGAGCACGCTTCCGCGAGGGGCACGCCCCGAAGGGGCGCGGGGAACTGCGCGCCCGGCCACGACGCGCCCGCAGTCCGCACGCTTCGCGCAGGGGCACCCCCTCGCCGGCCCCCCGTGCGGGGCCCGCTCTAGTCGCGGTCGTGGTCCTCGTCGTCGGGCTCGACCTCGATGTGCTCCTCGACGGCCCGCTCCGCGGCTCGCGCGTCCAGGTCCGCCTGATGGGAGAGGTCGGCGATCTCTTCGACGTCGATCCGCTCCGCGTCTTCGGCGCCGGGGCGTTCGGTCCAGCGGCGTTCGGCCTCGTGGACCACCGAGCGATAGGCGGCGAGGAGTTCGCCGCCCGCGGCGGCGAGGTGGTCGAAGAGCTGCGGATTGCGCTCGACGACGGGCTCGATGGTCGCCTTCGCCTGCTTGAAGAACTGCTGCGCCATGCCCTGCGCTGCGGCCGATCCGACGGCGCCCATCAGCGGCTTGCCGAGTTCGGCGACCTTCTCGGTGACCGCGTCCGCCAGCCGGCGCAGCTCCTCGGCGGCGTTGACGGGCGGCGGGCCGTACTCGGCGCGGCGGCGGGCCTTCTCGGCGGCCAGGTCCTCCTCGCACGCGGTGGCCCAGGCGTCGGGGTCCGGGGCGGCAGGGCGCTCGGCGGCATCGCTCATGGCGGGCTCCTACGGGCGAAAGGTGGTGGCATGGTGCGGGCCGTGCACTTTCCGACGTTACCCGAACGGCGGCACGGGGTTGAGGGGGAACGGCAGTGCGCGGCCGGGCCTGCGCACGGTCAGCCGCTCTGCCCCGCCGGTTCGGGGCGCCCTCGCCGGCCGGGCCACAGATCGGGGTCGGGGGTGAAGCGGACGCTCAGCACCCCGCCCTTGAGGCCAGCGCCGGACACCCGGCAGCGGCGCAGAGCCGACGGGAGCGGGAGCACCCGGCGGTAGGGGCCGACGCCCACGGTCAACTCGTCGCCGCGCCGCACCAGTTCCAGCTCGTCGCGTTCGGCGCCCGGCAGCGGCAGGTGCCACACCAGTTTTCCGTCCCCGGCCAGCCGGTCCTCCAGCCAGCCGTACGGGATGTCGGTGCCGGGTCCGCTCTCGGTCCCGGCGGGCGGGCGCAGGCCCTCGCCCGCTGTGCGGTCGGCGGCCACGGCGGTGCGGGCGGCGTTGGCGAGGGCCTTCAGGTCCTCGGGGCCGCGCGGATCGCGGCCCAGGTGCGGCAGCTCGCACAGCGGCACGGACTCGGCCTCGCACTTCTCCCGCAGCGCTGCCAGCGCGGTCTGCTGCTGTCCGGCCAGCGCGGCCAGCCAGGGGTCACCGGAGCCGGTCGGCAGCAGCCGGTTGGCGACGACGGACTCCAGCGCGAGCCCGTGCAGCCGCAGGCCGGCCCCGGCGGTACGCAGCGCCTCGGCGGCGAGCGGTCCCGGCTCGGTGACGAGGCGCACGATCGTCGTCGGGGACTCCACGATCCGCTGCACTCCGGCGAGTTCGTCCGACCAGCGCGTGGCGGCGTCGTACAGCCACTGCGCGGGCATGGGGGCGCCGGCGAGCTGGGCCAGTACGGGGCGCAGGGCGCGGGCGGCCTGCCGCTCGGTGGGTATGAGGCGGCGCAGATAGCGGCGCAACTGTTCAGGCAGGACGAGCAGATTGAGGCCCTCGGGTGCGGCCGGCATGTCGACGACGACGATGTCCCAGCCGGCGCCGTCTGCCGTGCCACCCGTGTGCGCGGTGTGCAGGGCGCGCAGCAGGGCGAAGGTTCCGGCGCCGGGGAGCTCGGTCAGCTCGTCCTCGTCCAGCGGTACGGCGCCGAGCAGGTCGAGCACGGTCTTGCCGCGCGTCTGGAGGTCGACGGCCTGCTTGCGGAACTCCTCGCCGGAGTCGATACGCAGCAGCCACAGCCCCGTCGCACCGGCGACAGGTTCGGGCCTGCCAGGCCCGGGGGCTTCCGGCGGGTGTGTGGCGGGCTCCGCGCCGGCCCCGTCGCCGGGGCCGACCGCGCCCAGCAGCGCGGTCAGCCGGCGTGCGGGCTCCGCGCTCAGCAGCAGGGTGCGGTGCCCCTGGGCCGCGGCAGCGCACGCGGTGGCGGCGGCAACGGTGCTGCGCCCCGCCCCGCCCGCGCCGGTGACCAGCACGGTCTGAGGGCCGGGGCGCTGCGGTGCGGAGGGCTGGGACCCGGCGCCCGCTCCGCCGGTCAGTTGCCCTCTCCGGACGCCTCGGCGCCGCCCGCCTCGACGCGCTTCTTCAGCCCGTCGAGCGCCCGGTCGATGATGACCTTCTCGGCCTTGCGCTTGATCATTCCGAGCATGGGGATCTTGACGTCGACGGTGAGCTGGTACATGACCTCGGTCCGCTCGCCGCCACCGACCGGAGTGAGGCGGTAGACGCCGTCGAGGGAGCGCAGCATCTGGGACTTGACCAGCGACCAGCGCACCTCGTGCACCTCCGGGTCACCGATCCACTCGTAGGCGAGGGTGTGCTCGTCCTTGATGGCTCCGGCGTCCAGCAGCAGGCGCACCTGCTCGGCACGGCCCTGCTCGTCCGTGCCGAGGATCTCGGCCTCCTTCACCTCGCCGGCCCACTCCGGGTAGCGGGGGAAGTCGGAGATCACCTTCATCACGGCCTCGGGTGCCGCGTCAACGGTGATGCTCGAGCTGGTGTGTTCCGCCATCGCCATGGCCCTCCGATATACCCGTGTCCGAAATGCCCGCCGTAGGTGGAATGACCGCGCGGGATGCCCGCCGTGGCGCGGGGAAGCGTCTGCGAGGGAAGGCTACCGCGCGGTCGTACGGGCCGACGCCGCGCGGGTCATCACCCCGAGCCTCCGGCCCTCTTGCCCCGTCACCACTCCAGCACCCACGGCGTCCCGGTCGCGTTGAAGTGGCCGACGTTGACGCACTCGGTGGCGCCGATCCGCATCCGCTGCGCCAGCGGCTGATGGACGTGACCGAACAGGTGGTAGCGGGGGCGCAGCGTGTGCAGGGCCTCCAACAGCTGCGGACTGCCCCGCTCGAAGCGGCGCGCGACGGTGTCGTAGCACAACTCGGGCACTTCGGGCGGGATATGGGTGCACAGCACGTCGATCTCGCCCAGCGCGGCGATCTTCGCCGCGTAGGCCTCGTCGTCGATCTCGTACGGAGTGCGCATCGGCGTGCGCAGCCCGCCGCCGACGAAGCCGAAGCGCCACCCGCCGATCACCACCGTCTCGCCGTCGAGGACGTTCACACCCGGGCGCGCGTACTCGGGCCACAGGGGAGGCATGTCGACGTTGCCGTATGTGGCGTACGTGGGGGTGGGGAAGGCCGCGAACAGTTCGGCGTACTGCTTGCGCACCGCCGCCTCCATCGCGGCGTCCCGGTCGAGCCCGGCCCACAGCTCCCGGGAGAACGCGCGGGCCTCGGTGAAGCGGCGGGCCGTACGCAGGGCGACGATACGGTCCGCGTTCTCGACGCCGAACAGATCGGGGAAGATCCCGCGCGAGTGATCCGCGTAGTCGAGGAAGAGGATGAGGTCTCCCAGGCACACCAGCGCGTCAGCTCCCTCGCCCGCTTTCGCGAGGTCCGCACTGTTGCCGTGTACGTCGCTGACCACGTGGACTCGCATGCGCCCCACCCTAGATCGCCGCGCAGGTCACGGGGAGGGGGAGCAGACCCGCGGAGGGTGGCACGGCCCGGCGGACGGAGCGGCCCGCTCCACCGCGGCAGCCGAAAAGTGCCGTAAGCCCGCTCTTACCGTTCCCTCCCCCTCGCGGCTTCCGTGTCCCCGAACGCCTCGACTAGGCTGCTATCTGCCATCTCCACCTGTGACGCACAAGACATCTCCGCGTCACCCTCTACCCCCGCCCCCATACCGATGGGTAACGTCCGGGCCGTCATTCTTCCGGGATCGCTCGCCGACCCTGGACCGAGCCAATGGAGGCCGACCCCCGCGGCCCCGGTTGGCGCGCCGACGAGGAGCAGCAGTCTTGCGCGAGTACAGCCTTCCGGCCCTCTACGAAGTCCCCGCAGAGGGAAACCTGACGGACCTCATCCGCCGGAACGCGGCTCAGCACCCCGATCTCCCCGTCCTGGGGCGCAAGCGGAACGGCCGGTGGGAGGACGTGACCGCCACCGCCTTCCTCGCCGAGGTGCGGCAGGCCGCCAAGGGACTGATCGCGGCAGGCGTGGAGCCCGGCGACCGGGTGGGCCTGATGTCGCGCACCCGCTACGAGTGGACGCTGCTGGACTTCGCGATCTGGAGCGCGGGCGGTGTCACCGTGCCCGTCTACGAGACCAGTTCGCCCGAGCAGATCTCCTGGATCCTCGGCGACTCGGGCGCCGTCGCCTGCCTGGTGGAGACCGGCAGCCACGCGGCGGCCGTCGACTCCGTCCGCGACCGGCTGCCCGAACTGCGGGACGTGTGGCAGATCGAGCCAGCGCCCGACACCGACGGGGGCGAGGCCGCCGTCGCACAACTCGCCGCGCTCGGCGCCGGGATCAGCGACGAGAAGGTGGAGGAACGCAGCTCCGTCGCCGACGCCGACTCGCCCGCCACCATCGTCTACACCTCCGGCACCACGGGCCGCCCCAAGGGCTGTGTGCTCACCCACCGCAGCTTCTTCGCGGAGTGCGGGAACGTGGTCGAGCGGCTGCGCCCGATGTTCCGGCCCGGCGAGGGATCGGTGCTGCTGTTCCTGCCGGTCGCGCACGTCTTCGGGCGGCTGGTGCAGGTGGCGGCCGTGATGGCACCGATCAGGCTGGGGCTGGTCTCGGACCTCAAGAACCTCACCGAGGAGCTCGGCTCCTTCCGGCCGACGATGGTGCTGGGTGTCCCCCGCGTCTTCGAGAAGGTCTTCAACTCCGCGCGGGCCCAGGCCGTCGCGGGAGGCAAGGGCAAGATCTTCGACAGGGCCGCCGAGGTGGCCGGCGCCTACAGCCGCGCCCTGGACGACCCCGCGGGCCCCTCACTCAAACTGCGGATCCAGCACAAGGTCTTCGACAAGCTGGTCTACAGCAAGCTGCGCGCCGTCCTCGGCGGCCGGGCCACCCACGCCATCTCCGGCGGCGCACCGCTGGGCGCGCGGCTGGGCCACTTCTTCCGCGGCGTCGGCTTCACGGTGCTGGAGGGGTACGGGCTCACCGAGTCGTGCGCCGCGACGGCCTTCAACCCGTACGACCGGCCCAAGATCGGCACCGTGGGGCAGCCGCTGCCCGGCTCCGTCATCCGGATCGCCGACGACGGCGAGGTCCTGCTGCACGGCGAGCATCTGTTCACCGGCTACTGGAACAACCAGCAGGCCAGCGACGAGGCGCTGGCCGACGGCTGGTTCCACACCGGCGACCTCGGCACGCTGGATGTGGACGGCTATCTGACCATCACGGGGCGGAAGAAGGAGATCCTGGTGACCGCGGGCGGCAAGAACGTCGCCCCCGCCGTCATCGAGGACCGCATTCGCGCCCACGCGCTGGTCGCCGAGTGCATGGTCGTCGGTGACGGACGCCCCTTCGTCGGCGCGCTGCTGACCGTGGACGAGGAGTTCCTGCCGCGCTGGGCCGCCGAGCACGGCAAGCAGGACCTCAGCCATGAGCAGCTGCTGGCCGACGCCGATCTGCTCGCCGAGCTCCAGACCGCCGTGGACGAGGGCAACAAGGCCGTCTCCAAGGCCGAGTCGGTGCGCAAGTTCCGGGTGCTGCGGGAGCAGTTCACCGAGGACTCCGGCCACGTCACCCCCTCGCTGAAGCTGAAACGGGGCGTGGTCGCCAAGGACTTCGCCGACGAGATCGAGGCGCTGTACGCCTGAGGCGTGCCCGCGCTCCTTACGGGGCACCGTCTTGCGCTTGGGCAGTCTGCGCCAGGGGCGCAGGGTGGGCAAGCGCAGCCCCCGTGCCGGGTACGCAAGATCCGCCGGGCACGCCATTGCGCGCCCCTGTCGGGGCGGGGAGCTGAGCCGCCAGTTCGGTGACCGTTTGCCGTGCGGCGGTCATTGATTCCGAGGCCAGGTGTTGGAGGGGCGCCAGTGCTGGGATGTCCCAGGCGCGGGTCAGTTCGGCCGTGGCGAAGTGCAGCTGGTCTGCGGGGACTCCGCGGTCGGTGAAGTAGCCGCGCAGGTAGGGGACTTGGAAGTCGAGTCCCTCGCGCGGGGCCGGGGTCCGTAGCCGCCGCGGGCGCTGATGACCACGACGTGCTTGTCCCGCAGTCGGCTCAGGCCCGTCGCCGGGTCGAGGAGCGCCCCCGGAAAGCTGATGCGGTCGATCCACGCCATCAGCGCCGCGGGCACCGTCAGGTTGTACATCGGCACGCCCAGCAGCAGTACGTCCGCCGCCAGCACCTCCTCGACCAGCGGCCGCGTCGTCCGCCACACGCGCTCGTCCGCGACGTCCCGCACCAGTGCGGCCACCCGGTCGACCGGCACGGTGCCGTGCCGCTCCACCCAGTACCCGAACCGGGCATAGGCAGCGGTCACCTGCGGCACCGGATCGGCGGCCAGGTCGCGGTAGTGGTAGCCGGTAGTGCCGTGCCGGGCGCGCCAGGTGTCGGCGAACAGCGCGGTCAGCCGCCTGCTGACGGACTCGCCCGCCGGGCTGACACTGGCGTCGATGTGCAGCAGGGACGGCTTCGCCGCATCGTGGTTCATAAAAGAGGGCTCCCGGTCACTTCTGTCGCGTCGGATACGTCGATGAAGGTGACGGAACGCGCTGGGGAAAGGTGACCGATGGACGAGCTGACCGGGCTGGCCGAACGTTTCGAGGAGCGCCGGGCTCTGCTGCTGGCCCTCGCCTACCGGATGCTCGGCTCGCTCAGCGAGGCGGAGGACGCGGTGCAGGAGGCATGGCTGAGGCTGAGCCGTACGGACGCCGCCGCCATCGACAACCTGGCCGCCTGGCTGCGTACCGTCGTCTCCCGTATCTGCCTGGACATGCTGCGCGCCCGCGCCGCCCGCCCCGAGGAACCCGTGGGACAGCAAGTGCCGGACGCGGTACGGGGATTCGAGGAGGCCGGCGGCCCGGAAGACGAGGTGCTGCTGGCCGACTCGGTGGGCAGGGCGCTGCTCGTGGTGCTGGACACACTGGGGCCCGCCGAGCGGGTCGCGTTCGTGCTGCACGACATGTTCGCCGTTCCGTTCGAGCAGATCGCGCCACTGCTGGAGCGCTCCCCCGTCGCCGCGAAGAAACTCGCCAGCCGCGCCCGCCGCCGGGTACGCGGCACGCCCGCCGTGCCCGTCGCGGAGCTGGGCGAACAGCGGGCGCTCGTCGAGGCGTTCCTGGCCGCGGCGCGGGGCGGCGAGCTGGCCGGGCTGCTCGCCGTGCTCGCTCCCGATGTGGTGCGGCGCAGCGATCCCGCCGTACTGCCCCCGGGCGCCGCCGCGCTGGTGCGGGGCGCGGACGCGGTGGCGCGCGGCACGGTGCGGCTGGGCCAGCGGTCGCGGTATGCGCAGACCGCGCTGGTGGACGGGGCCGTGGGAGCCGTTGTGGCGCCGCGCGGACGGCTGCTGTGCGCCCTCACCTTCGTCTGCGAGGGGGGCAGGATCGCGGCGTACGAGGTGATCGCGGACCCGGCGCGGCTCGCCGGGCTTGAGCTGGCGCTGCTCGATCCGGTGCCGTCCGCGCCGGCTGCGGGGCTCCCGCTGTCACAGCAGTTCGCGTAGTCGTTCCGCGAGCAGATCCCAGCGCCAGCGCTCCTCGACCCACTGTCGGCCGCGGGTGCCCATGCGGGTGCGCAGTTCGGGATCGCGGAGGAGTTCGGTCAGCCGGTCGGCGGTCTGCGCGGGGCTGCCGCCGTCGACGACCCAGCCGGTCTCGCCGTCCAGCACGGCGTCCGGCGCTCCACCGGAGTCACCGGCGACGACGGGCAGCCCGGTCGCGGACGCCTCCAGGTAGACGATGCCGAGCCCCTCCACGTCCAG
Organism: Streptomyces sp. CA-250714; assembly: GCF_050936705.1. NCBI lineage: Bacteria > Bacillati > Actinomycetota > Actinomycetes > Kitasatosporales > Streptomycetaceae > Streptomyces > Streptomyces sp. CA-250714. The sequence continues at coordinate 1,950,665 of NZ_JBNJMI010000002.1, forward strand.
CCCGCCGCGCCGGGTGCGGCACGGCATCGCGAAGATGTCACCCGCACCGAAGTGCGCGGGCAGCTCCTCCCAGGTGACGGGGCCGGTGAAGCGGACGGCGTCGGTGAGCCCGCGGGCGGCGGCCAGCTTCTCCAGGTCGGCGCGGTAGGGGCCGCCGCCGACGATCAGCAGCACGGCGTCGGGTACGGCCTCCAGCACCCGGGGCATGGCCTCGATGAGGGTGTCCTGGCCCTTGCGGCGTACGAGACGCGAGACGCAGACGACCACGGGCCGGTCGGTCAGCCCCAGCCGGGCGCGGACCGCGTCGCCGCCCGAACCGGGGTGGAAGGTCTTCTCGTCCACGCCGGGCGGCAGTTGCACCATCCGCGCGGCGGCCCCGGGCGTGAGCGCGGCGGCGATCCGGCGGCGCGTGTAGTCGCCGAGGTAGGTGAGGGTGTCGGTCTCCTCGCCGATCCGCCGCAGCAAGCCGCGGGCCGCGGGGAGCTGTGCCCAGCCCGCCTCGTGGCCGTGTGTGGTCGCCACGATCCGCTCGGCCCCGGCCCTGCGCAGCGCGGGCGCCATCAGCCCCAGCGGCGCTGCGGCGCCGAACCACACCGCGCGGCAGCCGTGCTCCCGCAGCAGCGAGACGGCACGCTTGGTCACCCGTGGAGTGGGCAGCAGCATCGTCGTACGGTCACGGACGACCGTGAAGGGCTGCTCGGCGTCGAACGCCGCGGTGGCTTCCGCACCCTCCCGGCCCCGCTTCCAGGTCGAGGCGTAGACGACGACCTGGGACGGGTCCAGGCGCAGCGCCATGCTGTGCAGGAACGCCTGGATGCCGCCGGGGCGGGGCGGGAAGTCGTTGGTGACGATCAGGGTCTTGTGCATCGCCGCCGACAGTACCGCGCACCGGCGCGGGCGGGCGGCCGAGGTGTGGTGCCTGGTGGGACCGGAGGAAGGACAGGTGTGCGGGGCGAGGCGAGGAGGGCCCGCGGTGCGGTGGCGCCCGTGCTGGTGTGGGCGGTCACCCGGGCGGTGCTGCTGCTCTACGTCTTCAAGGTCTTCACCGTGCCGGGAGGCATGGACATCACCACCGATGTCTCGGTGATCTACCACGGCTGGTTCGACCGGCTGAGCGGCGGAACGTTTCCCTCCCATGACGTGACCTGGCAGTATCCGCCCGCCGCCGCACTCGTGATCCTCTCCCCCGGGCTGCTCACCGGGCTGGGCCTGCTCGGCTACGCCTCCGCCTTCTTCGTACTCGCCTGCGCCGCCGACGCGGTGGTGCTCGGGCTGCTGCTGTACGCGGTACGGCGGCGCGGAACCAGAGACCCGGACGCCGGCTCCCGGCGGCGGGCCGGGGTATGGGCGTGGGTGGCCGGGGTGCCGCTGCTGGGGCCGACGGCGTACGCGCGCTACGACCTGATGGTGACCGTGCTCGCCGTCGCCGCGCTGCTGGCGGCCGCGCGGCATCCCCGTACGGCGGGGGCGCTGGCCGGACTTGGCGCGCTGGTGAAGGTGTGGCCGGCGCTGCTGCTGCTCGGTACGCCGCGGGGCCGCGCGACGCGGACGGTCTGGCTGAGCGCGCTGGTGACCGTGCTCGCGGTGACGGCCGGCTTCGCCGCCACCATGCCGGGGGCCATGGACTTCCTGTCCGCGCAAGGCGGTCGCGGCACGGAGGTGGAGTCGGTCGGTTCCCTGGTGCTGCACGCGGCGCGGCAGTTCGGCTGGGAGGGGCAGGTGCTGCTGCGGTACGGCTCGATGGAGTTCGTGGGGCCGGGGGTTGGGGCCGTGAGCAATGTGGCCGTCGTACTGACCGGTGTGGTGTTCGGCTGGCTGCTGTTGTGGCGGTTGCGGGCCCGGGTGTGGACCTCGGCGACCCCGGCGGACGCCGCGCTCGCCGGGGTGCTCGTCTTCGTGGTGACGAGCCGGGTGCTGAGCCCGCAGTATCTGATCTGGCTGGTCGGACTGGCCGCTGTCTGTCTGACCCTGCGGGCCAGCTGCCAAGCGGTGCCGGCCTGGCTGGTCCTTTTCGCCGCCGCGCTCACACAGTTGGAGTTCCCGGTCTGGTTCGCGGACGTGGTCGCCAGCGAGGGGAAGGGCACGGTGGTGTTGGCCGTACGGAACCTGGTGCTGGTCGTTGCCGCGGTGCTCTCCTGCGTACGGCTGTGGCGGTCGGCCGTTGTGGAGCCGCCCGAGGTGCCCCGGCCCCGCGAGAGGGCCGGGGTCAGTGGCGCAGCTGCTGAAGTACGTACGTCCGCCAGCGGTCGGTGAACTCCTTCTCGGAGATGCCCAGGACGGAGCGGAGCGCCGCGTTCGCGTCCGGGCGCTTGCCGTCGTTCTCGCGGCCCGCCTGCTCGTAGAGGGCGAGCAGTTTGCCGGTGCCCCACTGTTCGGCGATCATCCGGCAGGCCAGCCAGCTGCCCTCGTAGGCGCGGGCCAGCGCGGCGGGGTCGTTGCCGAAGTGGAAGTCGCCGTCGGAGGGGAGCGTGTGCGCTTCGTCCGGTGCGCGGGCCAGTTCGGGCGCCGCCTCCTTGGGGGTCAGCTGGGAACGGCGGTAGCCCGACCAATCGGCGATGCCCTCGGAGAGCCACAGGGGGGTGGCGGGGGTGGTCTGCCTGCGGGTGGCTACATGCGTCGTCTCGTGGGTCAGCACCACCTGTCGGCCTTCCTCGCTGAGCAGCCCGTAGGCGCGCGGGTTGACGACGATGCGGTCGGCGTCGCTCCTGGCCGCGCCAGTCACCTCACCGGTGGTGACGGCGGCTATGCCCGCGTATGTACGGGAGTTCGCGGCGGGCGAGCCCAGCAGACGGGCCATCTGCCGCGTCGAGGCGGGCGCCTCCAGCACCGGCCTGCGGGACCAGCCGTCCGGCCAGGTCGCGGTGACGGCGGGTACGGCGCGGTCGGCGGCGTCGGCGAGTGCGCGGAGTTCGGAGCGTTTCCGGCCCACGCCGAGCACCAGGCTGTGGCTGCCCCGTACGACGGTCATGGTGCCCTGCTCCCACAGCTGGGCGTCGCTGCCGGATGCCTCGGCGGCGATACGCCAGGCGCCGTCGCGCCGTACGAAGCGAAGCCGTTCGGTGGCAGTGCTGGCGACCCGGTCGTAGCCCGCGAGCCGGTAGCGCAGCGTGGCCTCGACAGTCGCGATGTCGTGCGCCTTTGTGACCTTGCGCACATCGTAGGACCACTCGGCGAGTGGCAGCCGGCGCAGATTGTGGAAGGCCCGGCGCTGTTCCCCGCGGTGGCCCGGGTCGACGGCGGTGAGATAGCCCGGCTCATCGCCGCCGCGCAGGGCCGCGGCCTGGCGATCGAGGGTGTGCTGGAACGGGCCGTGGTCGTGGCCGCGGCCGGCCGTGCCGAGGCAGGCGCCGAGGCCGCACAGCAGGGCGAGCGCTGCCGTACCGCTCAGCGCTCGCCCGTACCGGAACCGTTGCCGCCGTGTGCCCACCCCACCGAGGGTACGGGCGGGCCGGCGGGGGTGATCAGGGTCTGGTGACCGAGGAGATCGGCATCATGCCGACCGGGTCGTAGCGCACCGGGGCACCGGGATGGGGCGCGTGCACGACCTGGCCGCCGCCCACATACATGCCCACATGGCTGGCGTCGTCGCGGTAGACCACCAGATCGCCGGGGCGGGCCTGGCTGAGCGGGACCTGCCGCCCTGCCGAGCCCTGGGCCTGCGAGGTACGGGGGATGGAGGTGCCAGCCTGTTTGTACGCCCACTGCATGAGACCCGAGCAGTCGAAGGCGCCGGGCCCGGCCGCACCCCACGCGTACGGGCGTCCGACGGCGGACTTGACGGCGGCGACGGCCGCGGCGGCGCGCTGCGAGGAGGGCTTGGAGCCGCCGAGATCGACCCCGGCCGCGTCCTTGGCCCGCTTCCCGTTCCGGGCGGCGCGTTCCTGGGGGGAGAGCTGGTGGAGCAGCCGCCGGGCCGAGGCGAGCTTCTGCTGCACGTCCTTCTTCTGGCGTTTGAGGGTCTTCTGGAGCCCGTCGAGCTGTTCGAGCTTGCCGGCGGCCTCGCTGCGCTGCTGCTCCAAGTGGCGCTGGGCCGAGCGGAGTTGGCGCAGCTTGGTCTGCTGGCGGCTGCCGATACGGTCGAGAGTGGCGGCCTTGTCGAGATAGCTGTCGGGATCCTCGGTGAGCATCAGCGCCACGGCCGGGTCGATGCCCCCCGAGCGGTACTGTGCGCCCGCGAGCGAACCGAGGGAGTCGCGCAGCCGGTTGACCTTGGCCTGGCCACGGGCGACGCCGTCCTGGGCGTTGGCCACCTGCTTGCGCAGCTCGCCGGTGCGCTCCGCCACCCCGTTGTACTTCTCCGTCGCGACTTCCGCCTGCTCGTAGAGCCGGTCGATACGGGAGTTGAGGCGGGCCGTCGGCTTGTCATCGGGCTTGGCGCCCGCCGGTGCCGCGGGGACGAGCGCGGCTGCCGCGCCCGCAGCGGCGGCGGACAGCACGGTGACTCGCGCTGTCCAGCCCTGCCCGGGCTGCGGGGTACGTCGAGGGGACCGGTGCGATGCCACTGGAGGAGGCGTTCCTTCCGCTAGGCGACTTGCGCCCGCAGAATGTAGCCGTGCCCTTACAGGGGACAAAGGACCGTCCGGCGTCCGTAAATCCCGCTCCGCACCGCGGTGTTCGCCGATCACGCAGGTCACCGGCCAGGTTCCGGGGTCATCCGGATCCGGGTGGTTTCACTCGGACGAAGGACGTTTAGCGGTCATCACACTGGCTGGTGATCAGCCGGGACCGGTCAGACCCGTACGCCGAACTGGAAGGGCATGTTGCCCATCGCCTCGAAGCGCACGTTGGCACCGGGCTTGGGCGCGTGCAGCACCTGGCCGTTTCCGGCGTAGAGGCCGATGTGGTGCAGGTCGCCGTAGAACAGCACCAGGTCGCCCGGCTTGAGCTGGCTCTGGCTGGATATGCGGGTACCGGCGTTGGCCTGCGCCTGGGAGGTACGCGGCAGCGAGACACCCGCCTGCTTGTACGCCCACGAGGTCAGCCCGGAGCAGTCGAAGGAGCTGGGGCCCGTGGCGCCCCATACGTAAGGGCTGCCGATCTTGCCCTTGGCGGCGGCCAGCGCGGCGCCCGCACGGCCCGAACCCGGCGGCACCTTGCCCAGGTCGGCGCGGTCGCTGGAGGCGCGGTCGGCGCGCTCCTGCTTCTCGGCGAGCTTCGCCTTCTCCTTGGCGGTCAGCGTGTTGAGCAGCCGCTGGGCCTCGGAGAGCTTGCCCTGGATCTCCTTCTTCTTCTTGCCGAGCTCCTTGCGGGTGCTGCTGAGATCCTTCAGCTTGCCGGAGGCCTCCTTGCGCTGCTGCGCGAGGGTGCGCTGCTTGGCCTGGATCTTCTTGAGCGCGGTGGCCTGCTTGGTGCTCAACTGGTCCATGGCCGAAGCCTTGTCCAGGTAGTTGTCCGGGTCGGACGAGAGGAAGAGCTGCACCGAGGGATCGATACCGCCGGAGCGGTACTGCGCGGTGGCCATCGAACCGAGCTTGTCGCGCATGGTGTTGAGCTCACCCTGGCCGCGGGCGACGCTGTCCTGGAGGTTCTCGACCTCCTTGGAGAGCTTGGACTGCTTCTCCTTGGCGCCGTTGTACTTCTCGGTGGCCGCCTCGGCGTCCTCGTAGAGCTTGTCGACCTTCTCCTTGACGTCCTTCTTGGAGGACTGCGGGTCGGCGTGGGCCGCCTGGGAAGTGAGAGCGACTGCCGCGGCAGCGGTCATGGTGAAGACACTGACACGTGCGCGACTCGGCTGCTTGGGACGACGGTGGGACGCCACTGGGGCGAGCTCCTTCTTCCTCAGCCGCCTGCCGGTCTGGTCATCTCCGGCTCCGCCGCACGGGACTGGGCGATCCCGGCGCACGGAACGAGGCGGTCCTCCGCTGTCACCCCGGATAGGTGATCTACCGAGCGAAGGTTTGGGCTGAGAGTAGCCACGCGTAGTGATCCGATCAAATCCCTCGGGAAAAAAGGCGTCCCGCAGCCGCATTCTTTACCCGGCATACACGTTGGGCGACCACAACCTCACACAGGGCTCATCACACCGCGCTGCGCGGCAGTCCCGATGTCCTTTATGTACCGAGGAGTTAAGAGCGTGCCCTTCAGTTCCGTGCGGAATCCGCTGACGAAGTCAGGTACGGGCAAGCCGTTTGAGGAGAAGGGCGGAGGACACCGGCCGCGCTCCGGCCGCCGCGCAGCCGTCGGCGACCTCCCGGTCGCTGGAGACCACCACCACGGCGCGGCCCGGCGGTTCGGCACGTACCAGCCGGCGGATCAGCTCGTCCGCGGTCTGTCCCGGTTTGGAGAAGAGCACCCGCACCCCGCGCGGCGGCGCCAGCAGCACCGGCGCGGCGAGCTCGGCGCCGTCGAAGACGCAGGTGACCTCGGCGCCCGACTGCGCCGCCAGCACGGCGAGTCCGCCCAGCAGCCGCAGCCGCTGCTTCTCCAGCGGCAGCGTGGGATAGCCGGTCTTGGTGACGTTGTAGCCGTCCACCACCAGATGGGAGTGCGGCAGCGCCAGCAGCTGGTCCAGCAGCGCGGGGTCGGTGTCCGAAAGCGCCCGGGCCGCCACGTCCTTGGGCGACATCCGGCCCGGCTCCACGGCGTCGACCGTATCGGCCGGGCGGGTCTCGGACGGTGGCAGCGCCAGTTCGCGGCGCAGCCCCTGCGCCGCGTCGAGCACGGTGTCGAGCAGCAGGCGTACCCGCATGTCCTCCACGCTGCGGCCCTCGCGTGCCGCACGCCGACCGGCCTCCAGCGCGGACTCGGTCTCGGAGAGGCGGGACTTGAGCCGGCGCACCTCGCTGTCGAGCGCCGCCTTCTCCGTACCGGCGGCGGAGCGCACCGCGTCCAGTTCCTCCTGGAGCTTGCGCAGCGACGCCTCGCGGCGGCGCACATCCGACTGTGCGCTGCGCAGCTTGCGCTGGGTGCCGTCCAGCTCCTTGCGCAGCGCCTCCAGCTCACGGCGGCGCTGCTCGGCCTCGTCCCGCGCCGCGCCCCTGGCCTGGGCCAGCTCCTCGCGCAGCCGGGCCAGCTCGCGCTGGGCCTCCTCGCCGGCGCGTTCGGCCTGCGCGCGCTGGGCCTCCTCGCCCGCCGCCGCGACCAACTTGGCCCAGCCGACCGGGCGCAGGATGTACGCCGCTGCCGCCACGTCCACCGGGTCGGCGGCCGGGGGCGGGGTGCCCTCGTCGAGCGCGCCCGCCAGCTCGGGGAGCTGTTCGCGCACCCTGGAGGCGATGCGCTGCCGGAAGACGGCGTCGTTCTCCAGCGCCGCCGCCATCGCGTTGCCGCCGAACTTGGCGCGGCGCTGCGGGGTGAAGCGTGCGTACTGGCGCAGCGGGGGCGGGAGTTCGGCGACGGTCAGCCCGCCGAGGGCTTCACCGGTGACGGCGACCACTCGCCGCCGCACCTTCTCCGGCAACGGCCGCTCCAGGCTCTCACTCTCGGCGTCGGGACCGTCGGTGCCGGGCCGCTCGGTGTGGGGCCCGTCGGTGCGGGGGCCCTCCGCGTGGGGGCCCTCGGCGTTGGGCCCTTCCGTGCCCGGTCCATCCGTGCCGGGCCCCTCGGCGTCATGTCCTCCGGTGTTGGGCCCCTCCGCGCCGGGCCCGTCCGTGTGGCGCCCCTCGGCGTCGTGCCCTTCCGCGCTGGGCCCCTCCGTGCCGGGCCCGTCGGTGCGGGGCCCCTCGGCGTTATGCCCCTCAGTTCCGGAGCCCTCCGTGTGGCGCCCCTCGGCGTCGTGTCCTTCCGCGCTGGGCCCCTCCGTGCCGGGCCCCTCCGTGCCGAGGTCCGGGGCCGTCCGGGCAGCCGGGTCCTGGGCCGCCGCGCGGGCAGCGGGCCCGGTTCCCTTTCCGGCAGCCGGTTCCGGCTGCCGAGGGTCGCCGCCCGTCCGTTCCTCCACCGGTCACACCTGCCGTCTCTGAGCCCTGAGCCCTATACCTGAGCGCTGGGCCGGTCCACCAGTTCGACCTGGTCCACGGCGTTGCACCATCTACAGCGCACGGACTCGATGCTCTCACTGAGCACATCCCGCTCCTCGACCGTCGGCGCTCCGGCCAGGTCCAGATGGACGTACTCGACCACCTTGCTGGAACGCGTCACGTCGAACCGGGTGAGATTGCCGCACAGGGTGCAGCGCCAGCGGGTCTCGTCCGTCGGCGTGGGGACCGCCATCGTCTCGTCCTCTTTCGTCGAAGTGCCCAGTCTCGAAGGGCCCAGTCCGGAAGGCCTCGGCCTCGAAGGTCTCGCTGCTGTAGATCCGCGGAACACATCACGGACATGCGGCCCGGGGTCACATCCCGTAAACCCTACGGCCTGGGACCGTCCGCGTGCCTCCACGTGTGTCGAGGAGCATGCCCGGACACCGAGCCGTCATGATCCGGACATGGACGGCACCGACCGCGCCGACACCACGCGCCCGGACCGCGGCGAGAGGACGTGGCCCCGGCCCCCGACCCGGCCGCTGACCACCTACGCCCTGCTGGGCTGCTGCTGTCTGGTCTTCCTGATCGGACCGGCCTCCGGCTTCGTGCACTCGTACGGTACGGGGCAGGCGCTGGAGCAGGCGCGGTCGGCCTACTTCGAGCGGTGGGGCGTGGTCCCCCGCGCGCTGCTCAGCGGTGCCGCGCGCCCGCTGACGACGCCGCTGACCGCGCTGTTCCTGCACGGCAACTGGCTGCATCTGCTCGGTAACCTGCTGCTTCTCCATGTCTTCGGCGGGCTGGTCGAGCAGCGTATGGGCCCGGCGCGCTTCGTCCTCTTCTTCCTGGGCACCGGTTGCGCGGCCATGCTCTGCTACGCGGTGGCCCACCCGGAGTCCGGCGAGCCGCTGGTCGGCGCCTCCGGGGCGATCTCGGCGGTGCTGGGCGCCTTCCTCCGGCTGTCCCCGCACACCAGGGTGACCAGCCTCTTCCCCTTTCTCTTCTTCCTCCCGCTGCGCTTTCCCGCCTGGGTGGTACTGCTCTTCTGGCTGGCCTTGCAGTGGCTGGCCGCCCGGCAGGACGGCGACGGACCAGGCGTCGCCTATCTGACCCACGTGGTGGGTTTCACGCTCGGCTTCCTGTATGCCTGGCTCCGTTACCGCCGGGCTAGAGTGACCGGGCCAACCCCGGCGTCAGAGGGAGAGACCGAACCGTGATCACTTCCATCGTCCTCATCAGGACGAGCACCGAACGCATCCCCGAGATCGCCGAGCAGATCGCCGCCATCGACGGTGTCAGCGAGGTCTATTCCGTCACCGGTGCGCACGATCTGATCGCCATGGTCCGCGTCGCCCGGCACGACGACCTCGCCGACATCATCCCGGGCCGGATCAGCAAGGTCCCGGGCGTCCAGTCCACGGAAACCCATATCGCCTTCCGCACCTACTCCCAGCACGACCTGGAGACTGCCTTCGCCATCGGGCTCGACTCCTGACAGCAGCGTTCGGGCTCGACTCCCGACAGCCGCGTTGATGAACGTTTTCTCATCCGCGCTTCATCGGCCCGCACCGGTGGGCGCGGCAGCGTGGCCCGTATGGCCTTCTCACACCGCATCGCGACGCTCACGGCCGTGGTGGCGATCCCGCTGGGCATCGCCGCCACCAGTTACGCGCTGACCGACAGCCCGGATCCGCCCAAGCCGCCCGCGAAGGTCGAGCTGGAGAGCGAGAGCCCGTCCGCCGAGCGCCCCGAACCGTCCACCGGCCCCTCGAAGGGGTCCTCCCGGCCGTCCGGGGACGAGACGGTGCGGCCACCCGCCACCGACGACACGAGCGACGATGACCGCAGCGAGGACACGGACGACGGGAACGACGACGACGGCAGGGACGACGGGCCGGGAGACGACGGCTGACGGCGGGCCCGGGCCGGCGCCCGCGCGGCGGCCATGGATCTCCGCCCGGGTCCGCATCCTGCTGTGGCTGCTGGCCGTGATGGCGGTGGCGCTGGGCACCGTCGCCACCACCACCCGGTCGATCCTGGTGCGCGACGTGGACCACAGGGTGACGCGGCTGCTGGAACAGGAGACGGGCGAGTTCGCCAACTTCGTCGACCGCGGCCGGGACCCGGCGACCGGACGCCCCTTCACCGAGGCCAGACGGCTGCTGAAGGTCTTCCTGGAGCGGCAGTACGCCGACCCGGACGAGGAGTTGCTGGGTGTGGTGCGGGGCAAGGTGATCCGGCAGGACCGCGACATACCCTCCGCGCTGCCGCTCCACCAGGACGAGCAGGCGCTGCGCCGTATCACCTCGGGCGAACGGCGCAGCGGCGTACTGCACCGGCCGCAGGGCGAGGTGCGCTGGGCGCGCGTCCCGATCGAGCCGGGCGGCGGCGCGCCGTCGGGCACCTTCATCGTCGCCTTCCACGCCGACCGCGAACAGGCCGGGCCGCAGACGGTCTTCCGCATCCTGCTGGCCATATCCGGCGTGGCGCTGCTGCTGACGTGCGGCATCGGCTGGGCCGTCGCGGGGCGCATCCTGGCCCCCGTACGGCTGGTGCGGACGACGGCCGCGCAGCTGACCGAACAGGATCTGACCCGGCGCATACCGGTGCGCGGCAGGGACGACATCTCGGCGCTCGCCGAGACCTTCAACGCCATGCTGGACCGGCTGGAGCGCGCCTTCGCCGCGCAGCGGCAGTTCGTGGACGACGCCGGGCACGAGTTGCGCACCCCGATCACGATCGTGCGGGGCCATCTGGAGCTGATGGGGGACGGGCCCGAGGAACGCGAGGAGACCGTCCGGGTCGTCACCGACGAGCTGGACCGGATGAGCCGCATCGTGGAGGACCTGCTGCTGCTCGCCAAGGCCGAGCGGCCGGACTTCGTCACCCCGGAACCGGTGGAGCTCGCCGAGCTGACGGCCGATGTGTTCGTCAAGGCGCGGGCTTTGGGCGAGCGCGGGTGGCGGCTCGCCGAGGTGGCGGAGGGCACGGTGCACGTCGACCCGCAGCGCATCACCCAGGCGATGGTCCAACTGGCGCAGAACGCCGTCCAGCACACGGCCAGGGGCACGCCCGTACACATCGGCTCCCGACGCTCGCGTACCGGGCACGCGGTGGAGCTGTACGTCGCCGACAGCGGACCCGGCGTCAGCGCGGCGGACGCCGAGCTGATCTTCGAACGCTTCCGCAGGGGCACGGCCAGGCGCGGCTCGCGCGGCAGCGGCGCCGGGCTCGGGCTCGCCATCGTGAAGGCCATCGCCCAGGGGCATCCAGGGGGCCGGGTGGAGCTGCGGCCCACGGCGGGCGGCGGGGCCACATTCGTCCTCGTCCTGCCGGAATCGGGGGCAGCCCACTCGGAGCAGGAGGAGGAAGACATATGACGCGGGTGCTGATCGTGGAGGACGAGGAGCGGATCGCCGCGTTCGTGGAGAAGGGGCTGCGCGCCAGCGGCTTCACCACGACGGTCGCCGCTGACGGGGACACCGCGTACGACTACGCCCACACCGGCGGTTTCGACCTGGTCATCCTCGACATCGGGCTGCCCGGCCGGGACGGTTTCACCGTGCTGCGGCAGCTGCGGGAGGCGCGGATGACGGTGCCGGTGATCGTGCTGACCGCGCGGGACTCGGTACGGGACACGGTCGCGGGCCTTGAGGGCGGCGCCGACGACTGGATGACCAAGCCGTTCCGCTTCGAGGAGCTGCTGGCCCGGGTACGGCTGCGGCTGCGTACGGCGGCACGGGAACCGGAGATCACGGTGTTGCGCAGCGGTGAGCTGTCCCTGGATCTGCGCACCCGGCGGGCCCGTGCGGGCAGCCGCACGGTGGACCTGACGGCGCGGGAGTTCGTCCTGCTGGAGCTGTTCCTGCGGCACCCGGGGCAGGTGCTGTCGCGGGAGCAGATCCTCTCGCACGTGTGGGGCTACGACTTCGACCCCGGCTCCAACATCGTGGACGTATACGTGCGTGCCCTCCGCAAGAAGCTGGGTGCGGAGCGGGTGGAGACGGTCCGCGGGATGGGGTACCGACTGCCCTGAGCGCGGCACAGCCGGATGAAATCCCCTTCATCAGCCGCTCATCGAGGGCTCACCGCCGGGCCGAAGACTCCTGGGTATGACACCGCCCGTCCGGCAGGGTCTCCCCCTGACCGCCCTCTGCGCCCTCTGCGTCGCGCTGAGCCTGTGCGCGCTGCTCGCCGTGCCCGGCAACTTCCCCGGGCTGAGCGGTCAGGCCCGCGTGACGCTGGCCGTGTTCGCCCTGGCGACGTGCGCCTGGATCGGCACCCCGATCGACGACACCTACGTGGCGCTCGGCGGCGGGCTGGCACTGGCTGTGACCGGGGTGATCAGCTCCGACACGCTGTTCGGCACCCTCGGCGACGCGACGGTCTGGTTGCTGATCTGCGCGTTCGTCCTCGCCGCAGCGGTCACCAGGACAGGGCTGGCGGCGCGGGCGGCCGCCTTCCTGGTCAGCGGGGCCCGGTCGGTGCGGCAGCTCGTTCATCTGACGACCGCCGCACTGGTGGTGAGCGCGTTCGCGATACCCGCCACCTCGGGGCGGGCCGCGCTGGCGCTGCCCGTCTTCCTCGCCCTCGCCGCCGTACTGTGGGAACGCGTACGGCTGGTGGTGATGCTCGCGCTGCTCTTCCCCACCGTCATCCTGCTGTCCGCCGTGGCCACACTGATCGGCGCGGGCGCACATCTGATCACCGTGAGCGTGCTGTGGGAGTCGGCGGGCCGGCACGTCGGCTTCACCCAGTGGTTGCTGCTCGGTCTGCCGCTGGCCGTCGTCTCCTCCCATCTGGCCGCAGAGGTGGTGCTGCTGACCACCACGCGGCGTGCTGACCGGCGCGAGGGGGTCCGCGTCACCGCCGAGGACATCCAGCGGCACTCCACGACCCGGGTCACCGGACCCCTGTCCCCGCCGGAGGCCCGCGCCGCGCTGCTGCTCGTCACCGTCGTCGTCCTGTGGTGTGCGGAGCCGCTGCACGGGGTGTCGCCCGCGCTCGTCGCGCTGATCGGCGCCGTCGTCGCCGCCTCGCCCGCGCTGGGCACGGTCGGGCTGAAGGACGCGCTGAAGACGGTGCCGTGGTCGCTGCTGCTGTTCATGGCCGCGACGATGGCGATGGGCGTCGCGCTGTCCACGTCCGGCGCCGCCGAGTGGCTGGTCGGCGGGCTGCCCGGAAGTTCAGCCGTACCGCCGTGGGCGTTCCTCGCGGCCGTCGTGGTGGTGAGTACGGGAGCGCATCTGCTGCTCCAGTCCCGGTCGGCCCGCTCCAGTGTGCTGGTGCCGCTCGTGGTGGCCGCCGCGGCGGGTGCGGGCGTCAATCCGGTGTCGGCCGCGCTCGCCTCCACCGCGGCGGCCGGCTTCTGCCACACACTCCCCGCCTCGGCGAAGCCCGTGGCCCTCTTCGCCGATGTTCCCGACACCCCCACCTACACGCGGAACGACCTGCTGCGGCTGTCCGCCGTGCTCGCGCCGCTGACGGCGCTGCTCGTCCTGCTGTTCGCGCTGGCGGTCTGGCCGCTGCTCGGCGTTCCCGTGCTGTGAGCCGTACCGCTGTTGTGAGCAGTACCGCTGCTGTGAGCCGTACCGCCCCGCCCTGCTCTGTCACCCCGCGCTCTTCAGGAGATCCGATGCCGTTCCACTTCGCTCTCGCACCCAGCGGATTCAAGGAGTCCCTCTCCGCACGGCAGGCCGCCGAGGCCATGGCCGTGGGTATCCGCAGAGTCGCCCCTCGGGCCACGCTCGATCTGATACCGCTGGTGGACGGCGGTGAGGGCACGGCCGAGGCACTGGCTGTGGCGACCGGTGGCCGGCTGGTGCACCGTACGGCGACCGGGCCGGTGGGCGAGCCGGTGCCGAGCCACTTCGCGCTCCTCGGCGGGGCAGGCACGCTCGGCGCACGTCCCACCGCGGTGGTGGAGATGGCGGCGGTCGCGGGTCTCTCCCTGGTTCCGGCAGACCGCCGCGATCCGGGGTCGACGACCACGTACGGCGTCGGGGAGCTGATCCGCGCGGCGCTGGACGCGGGGGTACGCCGGGTGATCGTCGGGTGCGGCGACTCCGGCACCTCGGACGGCGGCGCCGGAGCGCTCCAAGCACTGGGCGCGCGACTACTGGACGCGGACGGCGTGGAGCTGCCACACGGCGGAGCCGCCCTGGCGCGGCTGGACCGTATCGATCCGTCGGGCCTCGACCCCCGGCTGGCGGGGACCGAACTGGTGGCCGCCTGCAATCCGTTCAACGTGCTGTGCGGGCCCTCGGGTGTCGCCCAGGTCTTCGGGCCGCAGAAGGGCGCGACGCCTGCCCAGGTCCGGTCGCTGGCGGCGGCGCTGGAGAGGTGGGCGGCGGTGCTGCGGCGCGACCTGGGCGCGGGCGGTACCGCCGTCGATCTGCGCACCGGCCCCGGAACGGGCGCCTCCGGTGGCCTGGGCGCCGGGCTGGCCGCGCTCGGCACCAGTCTGCTGCCCCGCTTCGAGGTGCTGCTCGACCATCTCGACCTGGACGCCCGGCTCTCCCGCGCCGACCTCGTGCTGACCGCCGAGGGCTCCCTGGACCGGCAGACCGCACGCGGCAAGGTGCCCGCCGAAGTGGCTCGCCGCGCCAAGGAGTTCGGCAAGCCCGTGCTGGCACTGGCCGGCACCCTGGGCGAGGGCGCCGACGAGACCCGGGCCAGCGGCATCGACGCGTACCGCTCGATTCTCCCCGCGCCGCTCACACTGCCCGACGCCCTCGCGCTGGCCCCACTGCATCTGGCCGACGCCACCGAACACGCCGTCCGCATGGTGCTGCTGGGCACCCGGCTCCCCGCGGCGCGGCAGCTGACCGGGGCCGGTAGCGTGGGGGAATGAGTACGGGGCAGGTTGCGACGACCACGCTGTGGCGGCCCACCGGGCCGAAAGAGCTGGAGCTGGTACGGGAACTGGAGTGGCGGGCGTGGCCGCCGCGGCTGCCGGAGCAGCCGATCTTCTATCCGGTCCTCAACGAGGACTACGCCGTACGGATCGCCCGGGACTGGAACGTCAAACACGACGGGGCGGGTTACGTGACGCGGTTCCGCGTCGAGTCGGAGTTCCTCGCGCGGTACCCCGTCCAGCAGGCCGGCGGGGAGACCATTCTCGAACTGTGGGTCCCGGCCGAGGAGCTGGCGGAGTTCAACGCGCACATCGTCGGGCCGATCGAGGTCGTGCACGAGTTCCGGTGAGCTGACGGGCCGGATCCGGGGGTGGACTCTCCCTCCCTGGGAGAGTCCATTGTTGTCCCCGTGAACGACGACGTTGCCCCCGTGAACGACGACCGACTGCTGTCCATCGGACAGTTCGCCCGCCTGGCCCGGCTCAGCGTCAAACAGCTGCGGCACTACGCCGATCTGGGACTGCTGCCGCCCGCCCGGGTGGACTCCGTCACCGGATACCGCTACTACCGCGCCGGGCAGGCCCGCGACGCGCTGACCATCGGACTGCTGCGCTCCCTCGACGTGCCGCTGCCCGTCGTCGCGGAGGTGCTGCGCGGGGCGCCCGAGGCCACCGGCGCACTGACCGCCGTGCGCGACCAGCTCGACGACGAGCTGGCCCGGCGGCAGCAGAGCCTCGCCGCGCTGGAGCGGATCCTGGAGCGGGGCCTGCCCAGCGCGGAGACCGCCCACATCGCCCTCCGCGAGGAGAACCCGCAGCGCGTCGCCCTCGTACGGGACGTCGCCACCTCGCCGTACGACATCGGCCGGGTCACCTCGCAGTGCGTGGCCCGGTTGCTGCCGCTGCTCGACCCCGCTCACCCTCCCCGGCTCACCGGACTCTTCCCCCTCGACATGGAGGAGCAGGTCCCGGTCGCGGTCGCCGCCGCACTGGAGGAGGGGGCCGCCGCGCCGGAGTCCACCGCCGTGGATCTGCTGCCCGGCGGGGTGTTCGCCTGCGCCACGCACATCGGTCCGTACGCGCAGATCCCGCTGACCGCGCACGCCCTGCTGGCCTGGTGCGCCGAACACGGGCACGCCCTCGCCGGACCGCTGCGGGAGGTCTACGTCGACGATCCCGCCGTCACCCCACCCGACCAGCTCGTCACCCGGCTGATGGTTCCCGTACGGGAGACCGGCGCATGACCGGGACGGGCGCGCAGAGCAGTACGAAGCAGAGCAGCATGAAGGAGACCCGGACACCGTGAAGACCGATACCGCTTCCTGGTACACCGCCACCGACGAGCCCGAGCCGGCCGAGTACGGGCCCGTGCGCGGCCTGGGCGTCACCGGGCAGGGCGAGCCCGGCGGGGAGGAGTACGGAATCTGCGTACGCGCCCTGTACGCCGTCGCCGGTGCGCTGCCGGACGCCGAACCGGTGCCGCTGGAGGGCCGGTGGTGGGTCGAGGACCCGCGTCCGCCTCTTGAGGTGGAACGCGAGCTGTGGCGGTGGCATCTGTTCCTGCGGCTGCCGGACGAGCTGGACCCGGCCCTGGCCGATCAGGCCCGGGAGGCGGCGCGCCCCTCGGGTGCGGCCGTCGACCGGGTCCAGCTGGTGACGTTCACCGAGGGACGCTGCGTACAGCTGGTCCACCACGGGCCCTACGCCGATGAACCGGCCTCCCTCGCCCGCATGGACCGGTATATGCGAGAGCACGGCCTGGTGCCGAACGGACTGCACCACGAGATCTATCTGTCGGACGTGTCGGAGACCGACCCCGCCAAGATGCGGACGCTGCTGCGCCACCCGTGCCGCCCCGCGTGAGGTGCCGCCCCGTACAGGTTGCCGACCGTCGGGAGGATGCCCGCGACGCTGCCGACCAGCACGATCCCCCCCCCCGTCGCCCGCAACTGCTCCGTGGCCGCCCGGATCAGCAGGGCAGGGCCGAGGACATTGGTGAGCACCATGCCCCGCCAGCCCCCGGGGTCGCCATCGGTGACGGTGTCGTGGGTGGCGAACCCCGCGTTCGCCACCGCGTTGTCGAGCCGCCCGAACCGTTCGACGGTCGCCTCCACGGCGGCCTGCACCGCCATGTGGTCCCCCGCGTCACCGGCCACCGTCAGCAACGCTTCCGCCTCCCCGACCTCCGCCGCGAACCGCCCCAGCCGCCGCTCATCCCGACCGGTGACGGCCACCCGATGCCCGACCCCCAACAACCGCCGCGCCACCGCAGCCCCAATACCGGCCGAGCCCCCCGTGATCAGCGTGACGGGTGAGTCGCTCATGAGTCCTCCAGGACAGCAATAGGGGCCGGACCGGAACGCCGGCCCCGGACAAACGCCGACGTTCCGAACGCCCTGGCGGATACCACCACTTCGAGTGCGCTCCAACGCAAGTCCCGCGTACGACACCGGGAGCTCGGGACGGCGCATGCTGCCCTGGGTGCGGCCAGGAAGTCAGCCAACTCCGCGTCGCTCAAGTCGGCATACGGGGTGTCGGCGGGCATTCCGGCGCTGGGTGAACTGAGGTAATCGCCGATACGTAGTGGGGGCATGAAGACCTCTCTTGCGGTCGGCCCCGCTGCCCGGATCGTTAGCATCTGCGGCAGTCCCGAGGAACGGAGCGTTCATCTGTGAGTAGTCCGCGCATCGGCGTCGCCATCCTGACGATGGGCAACCGGCCAGCCGAACTGAGGGAGCTGCTGGAGTCGGTCGCCACGCAGGAGACGCCCGCGCAGCGGGTGGTGGTGGTCGGGAACGGGGCGCCACTGCCTTCGCTCCCGGACGGGGTGACCGGCCTCGAACTGCCGGAGAACCTGGGCGTGGCCGGCGGCCGGAACGCGGCCCTTGCCTGCCTGGCCGAGTTCGAGGACGTCGATGTGGTGGTGGATCTGGACGACGACGGTCTGCTGATCAGCCGCGATGTCTTCACCCGCCTGGCAGCCCTGTACGAGCGGGACGAGCGGCTGGGCATCGTCAGCTTCCGTATCTGCGATGAGCGCGGCCGTACCCAACGGCGCCATGTGCCGCGGCTGCGGGCCGGTGACCCGATGCGCGGCGGCCTGGTCACCACCTTCCTCGGCGGTGGCCACGCCCTCTCGGCCCGGATGCTGAAGCAGACCGGCGGCTGGCCGGATGCCTTCTTCTACGCCCATGAGGAGACCGACCTTGCCTGGCGGGCCCTGGACGCGGGGTGGAAGGTGCTCTACGAGCCCGCCCTGGTGCTCCAGCACCCGTGGACCTCGCCGACCCGGCACGCGGTCTTCCACCGCATGGTCGCCCGGAACCGGGTGTGGCTGGCCAAACGCCACCTGCCAGCGCCGCTCGTCCCCGCCTACCTCGGCGCCTGGACCCTCCTCACCCTTGCCCGAACCCGCTCCTGGGGCGGGCTCCGCGCCTGGTTCGGAGGGTTCGCCGAGGGCGTGCGCACATCGTGTCCACCACGGCGGCCGATGCGCTGGGCCACGGTCTGGCGCATGACCCGCCTCGGCCGCCCGCCGGTGCTCTAGCCACCCGCGGCCCGCTCGGCGAGCAGCCAGCCCGGCACCGCGCCCGGGGTCCCGCCCAGCCACCGCCCGCTGACGGAGGACATGGTCCGCAGCATCAACCCCGGACGTTCACTCGCCGACATCACGCGGAGCACCGCAGGCGTGCACTACGCGAAGAGCTCGTCGAGCTCCCCTTCATGACGCCGCTGTGAGCCCTCAGTCCGCCAGCTCCCCCTCCCCCTCCCCCACCCCCAGCTCCCGCAGGAACGCGGTGCCCGCGGGGGTGAGGCGGGTGGTGCTCCAGACCAGGCGTTCATCGCGTTGGGGGCCTTCGTGTACGGGGAGGACGCGGACGCCCGAGAGTTGGGAGACGAAGGCGGAGGGGAGGAGGGCGATGCCCATGCCGTTGCGGACGAGGCCCGCGAGGAACTCCCAGTGGGAGACCTCGAAGGCGACGTCGCGGTGCAGCCCGGCGGCGGCGAAGATCTCTTCCGTCTGGGCCCGGGCGTGGCTGCCCGCGGCGAAGTCGACGAAGGTCTCCTCGGCCAGCCGCGCCAGCTCCAGCGGCCCGTCGGCGCCCTCGTCGGCGAGGGGGTGGTCGGGGGCGACCATGACGACATGGCGGTCCCGCACCAGGGTGCGGGACCGGACGCCCTTGGTGCGGAAGGCCGGGGTGACGCCGAGGAACGCCAGGTCGAGCGTGCCGCGGCGGACTTCCTCGACCAGCATCTCGCTGCGGCTGGAGGTGAGGCTGATCCGCACCTGCGGATAGCGGGTGTGGAAGTCACGGAGCAGCCGCGGCAGGTCGACGGAGGCGATGGTGCTGATCGCGCCGAGGGCGAGGGTGCCGCGGATCTCGCCGGTGGCTGCCGCGACCTCGGCGGCGGCACGCTCCGCGGCCTCCAGGGACTGCCGGGCGGCGGGAAGGAACGCCTCACCGGCGGGGGTGAGCGCCACCCGGCGGCTCGTACGGTCGAACAGCCGGGCGCCCAACTCCTTCTCCAGCTTGGCGATCTGGTGGCTGAGCGCGGACTGGACGACATGGCAGCGCTCGGCGGCACGGGTGAAGCCGCCGGTCTCGGCGACGGCGACGACATAGCGCAGCTGCTGGAGTTCCATGCGCCCACCCTAGACGGATCGATCGCAGTCCACGATCGCTCGCATGACAAGGATGTGTTGGACTCATCGATACCGGCGACCGCAGTCTGAACGCATGACCGAAACCGCCGCCGACGCCCGGCCCACGAGGCCCGCCGAGGCCGACCCCGCAGCCGGGGCCGCCGCGCCCAGCCGCAGGCTGCTGCTCCTGATGGCCGTCGCCACCGGGCTCTCCTGCGCGGGCAACTACTTCGCCCAGCCCCTGCTCGACCTCATCACCCGCGACCTGCACATCGGCACCACCCTCGCGGGCCTGCTGGTGACCGCCTCACAGGCGGGTTACGCGCTCGGCCTGCTGCTGATCGTCCCGCTCGGGGACGTGCTCGACCGGCGTCGCCTCGCGGTCGGCCTGCTGGCGGCCACCGCGCTCTTCCTCGCGCTGACGGCCGCCGCGCCCAACGGGCCGCTGCTGCTGGCGGGCACCGTGGCCGTGGCGCTGACGGCGGTCGGCGCGCAGGTCGTCGTCGGCTACGCCGCGGCCCTCGTGCCGGACGAGGCACGCGGGCGGACCGTGGCCACCGTGATGTCCGGGGTGCTGCTGGGCGGGCTGCTCGCCCGTACCGTCTCCGGCGCGCTGGCCGGCCTGGGCGGGTGGCGCACCGTGTACTGGGTCAGCGCGATACCCGTCGCGGTGATGGCCGTGGCGCTGCACCGCTACCTGCCCCGGGCACGGTCCACAGCCCGGCTGTCGTATCCCGCACTGCTGCGCTCCTCCCTCTCACTGCTGCGCGAAGAGCCGCTGCTGCGCAGCCGTTCGGTGCTGGGCGGCCTCTCCCTCGCCTCGTACAGCGTGCAACTCACCGCGCTGACCTTCCTGTTGGCCCGGCCGCCCTACAACTGGTCGGAGGGGGCGATCGGCCTCTTCGGACTGCTCGGCGCCATCGGCGTGCTGGCGATGACCTTCGCCGGACGGCTGGGCGACCGCGGCTTCACGCAGTACGTGACCGGGTCCGGCATCGTCCTGCTGGGCGGCGGCTGGCTGCTGCTTCTGGCCGGTGAGCGCTCGCTGCTGTGGCTGTCCCTGGGCATCGTCGCGCTGAACATCGGTCAGCAGGCCGTGCTCAACAGCAGCCAGACGGTGCTGTACGCGCTGCGCCCCGAGGCCCGTAACCGCCTCAACTCGGTCTTCATGACCAGCTTCTTCATCGGCGGCGCCACCGGCTCGGCACTGACGGCCGTGGTGTGGGCACGCGTCGGCTGGCCCGGCGTGTGCCTGCTGGGGGCCGGACTGGCCGCGGGCGCCCTCGCGGTGTGGGGGCTGGAGCGGATCCGCGCGGAGCGCGGCACGGCGCACTGACCACACACACCCCCGAACCACTTATCGACAAGTCGTTCTCACCTAGGAGTTGAGCACCATGCGCATCACCGTCTTCGGCGCGGCGGGCAACGTCGGCAGCCGGATCGTCACCGAGGCCCTCTCGCGCGGCCACCAGGTCACCGCCGTCGTCCGCGACCCGGCCCGCTTCGCCGCGCTGCACCCCGGAGCTGCACACCGGGTGGGCGACGCGGCCGACGCCGGTGACGTCGCGGCCCTCAGCGACGGCCAGGACCTGGTCGTCAGCGCAACCCGCCCCGCGCCCGGCAACGAGGAGGGCCTGCTGCTGGCAGCACGCGGCCTGCTGGCCGGCCTCGGCACCACCGGCGTACGGCTGCTGCTCGTCGGCGGCGCGGGCAGCCTGACGGTGCCCGGCACCGAGGGCCGCGTCCAGGTCAGCGACGACCCGCGCTACGTACCCGAGGAGTGGCGCCCCATCGCCGAGGCGTGCAACGACCAATACGAGCTGGTGCTGCGGCACGCCCCGGCCCACCTGGACTGGGCGTACGCCAGCCCGCCCGCGCTGCTGGAGCCGGGCCGCCGCACCGGCCGCTACCGGCTCGGCGCCGACGAACTGCTGCTGGACGGCGAGGGCCACTCCGCAATCTCCATGGAGGACTTCGCCGTGGCTCTGATCGACGAGGCGGAGCGGCCCAAGCACCACCGGGTGCGGTTCACGGTGGCCTACTGAGCTCAGCTCCCGGCGTGCCCGGGTGCCTCCGAGACGCAACGGCCGTCCTCCGTACGGTAGTTCAAGCGCGCCCCGTCCCGCACCAGCTCCCGTACGGCGGCGACGAACCGGTCCACGTGCTCGTCCGGCGTCCCGGCGCCGAAGCTGACGCGGATCGCGTTCAGCGACCGTTCGCCGGGCGCGGCCTCGGGTGCCCCGCACTCGCCGGGAGTGTCGCCCTGCCGGCCGAGAAGGGCGCGCAGCAGCGGGTGGGCGCAGAAGAGGCCGTCGCGGACACCGATCCCGTACTCGGCGGAGAGCGCCGCCGCGAAGTGCGAACTGTTCCAGCCGTCTACGACGAACGAGACCACGCCCACCCGGTCGGCGTCCTCCCCGAAGAGGGAGAGGATCTGCACCTCGGGGACGTCGGCCAGGCCGGTGCGGAGCCGGGCCAGCAGCTCCTCCTCGCGGGCCACGAGGCGGTCGAACCCCGCCTCGGTCAGTGCCCGGCAGGCGGAGGCGATGGCGTACGCGCCGATGACGTTGGGCGAGCCCGCCTCGTGCCGGGCGGCGGTGGTGTGCCACTCCACGTCCACGCCGCCGTCCGCACCGCGGGTCACCCGGCGGCTCGCGCCGCCGCCCGCCAGATACGGCTCCGCGGCGCGCAGCCAGTCGGCGCGGCCGGCCAGCACACCCGCGCCGAACGGCGCGTACAGCTTGTGCCCGGAGAACGCCACCCAGTCCGCCTCCAGTTCGGTCAGGCTGACGGGACGGTGCGGGGCGAGCTGCGCCGCGTCCAGCACCAGGCGCGCGCCGTGCCGGTGCGCGGCGCGGGCCAGCTCGCGCACCGGCCACACCTCGCCGGTGACGTTCGAGGCACCCGTCACACAGACCAGCTTCGGCCCGACGGGGGCCCCGTGCAGCGCCGACTCCAGCGTGGCGACGGCCTGTTCGGGCGAGCGGGGCGCGTCCAGATACGTCACGTCGTGCGTCCGCCACGGGAGGAGGGAGGCGTGGTGCTCGGTCTCGAACACGAACACCCTGGTGCCCTGGGGAAGTGCCGCCGCCAGCAGGTTGAGGGAGTCGGTCGTCGCGCGGGTGAAGACGACCTGGTCGCCCTCGCGGCAGCCGAGGAACTCGGCGACGGCCTGCCTGCTCTGCTCGAACAGCTCCGTCGACAACTGGGAGAGGTGGCCGGCGCCGCGGTGCACGCTGCCGTAGTACGGGGCGTACGCCGCCACGTCGTCCCAGACCCGCTGCAATGCGGGGGCGCTGGCCGCGTAGTCCAGCGCCGCGTAGGGGGCTTCGCCCCCGGTGCCGAGCGGCACCTGGACGTCGCGGCCCAGTACGGGGAGGGGGGCGTCGCTGCGCGTGGGGGTACAAGAGGGGGCAAAAGCGATTGCGGACGGCATAGCGGTACTCCGGCAAGGTGAAGAGCGTGCGTGGCAAGGGGAATCACGGCATGGCGATGCCGTGTGCTGGTCGCCTTACGGCGGAACAGTGGGAGGGCCGGGGCGCGTTGAAAAGTGCCGCCCGTCGGCCCTAGCGCATTCGCTTGCTCACAGAAGGCTCCCTCGTAGACCAGGACCCCTGGCGGAGAGGGATCCGCGCTTGCCGTAGACCTTGCTGTCCTACGGCCTGGTCATCACCCGGGGCACCCCGCCACGGACGGAGGGTTGCCGGACAGCGGGCCGGGGCCTTTGTCGCTGTCGCTCGTGACCTGCGAGGGAGTATGCCACAGGCCCCGCCGCCCCACCATTGGTACGTCCGCGATGTGGACGCCCCCTGTGCTCGAGGGAGCACAGGGGGGCGGGTCGTGGCTGTGGGGGTGGGGGGGTGGCGGTGAGGGCTCGGGGTGGGAGGGGTGGGGCAGAGGTGGGGAGTTGGGGTGGCGGGGTGGGGGGGTTGGTGGTCTGGGGTGGGTGGTGGCGTGGGCGGGTGTGGGTGGTGGGTCGGGTGGGTGGGTGTTGGGGGTGGCGTGGGTGGGTGGGGTTGGTGGCGGTGCGGGGTGGGTGGGGGTGGTGGTGGCCTGGGGTGGGTGGGGGGTGGTGGCGGCTCCCCCCGCCTGCCGCCGGGACGGCTGGCTTGTGGGGGCACGCCCCCTTTGTTTTTCGGCTGCCGCCGACAGGTCGTGTCGGGGGGCTCCGCCCCCCAACGGCCCCCCGCTAGGTGGGCTTCGCCCCCCTAGGACCCCCCTTCCGCAATCGCAGAAGCCACTGACGTAAGAACCGCCCGCCCATGAGTCGCTGCCCTTTGTCTGCGGGTGGCGCCCATATCTGGGGTTGGAGCAATGGCCGCTCTCGACCACCCCAGATATGGGCGCCACCCGCAGCGGATGGTCCTGGGCCAAGGGCGGAGGACGAATTGTCCAGAGGGTCGATTGGGGTCGGGGGGCTCCTAGGGGGGCGGAGCCCCCGTAGCGGGGGGCAGTTGGGGGGCGGAGCCGCCCCAACGCCCGTCCGGCGAGGACCGGGGGTTTGGGGGCAGCGCCCCCAACACAGGAGGGGGCCCCGGGGTGGGGCCCTCAACCCACCACCACCCCCACCCACCCGCAGCCCTCAAACCACCAGCCCCCACCCACCCGCGAGGCCCTCACCCCACGGCGGCGCCAACACGAAGGGGCACCCTCGCGGCGAGCGCGGCGGCGACGGCGGGGTGCCCTCCGAGGGGCGAGGCCACGACATCGGCGCCGGCGGCGTGGAGCCGGTCGGCGAACAGGCCGGGCGCCAACAACCAAGAGGCGACGGCAACCCGCGAAGCGCCCGCACGGCGCAACCGCGCAACCTCGTCCGCGACAGCCGGCTCCGCGGTCGCGGCCCAAGCCACCGGCACGGGCCCCCGCAAAAGCCGGCCGAGCCGCCGCGCCATGGCGTGCGCCTCGGCACGCGCACCGGCGTCGGAGGACCCGGCGGCGGCCAGCACCACGGCGTCCCCCTCCCGTACCCCGGCCTCGGCGAGCCGGTCGACGAGGGCGGGCAGCAACGCGGCGTCGGCCCCCAGCGCGGGGGTGATGGTCACATCGGCGGCCCGCCCCGCGGCAGCGACCTGCGCGGGGATGTCGACCCGCACGTGGTAGCCGGAGGCGAGAAAGGCGGGGACGAGGCTGACGGGGCCCGGCAACCGCTCCAACGCCTCGGCGACGGTCGGCCCCCGTACGTCCGCGTAGGCAACGGCGACCGGCTGCCCCAGCCGGGCGGCGACACCGTCGGCCAGCTCCCGTACGGTGCGGGCGCCGGTGAGGTGCCGGGTGCCGTGCGCGACGAGCAGCACCGTCATGCGTCGGCCTCACAGACCGATGTGGGGTCGAGGGCGATGCGGTAGCCCCGCTTGGTCACGGTCTGTACGACCGAGGAGACCCCCAGCGAGGTGCGCAGCCGGGCGACAGCGGCTTCGACGGCGTGTTCGTCGGTGCCGCCGCCGGGCAGATAGGGCAGCAGATCGGCGCAGGACATCACCTGACCGGGGTGGCGGGCCAGCGCGCGCAGGATGGCCATCGGGCCGGGGCTGACCGGCCGCAGCTCGCCGTCCAGGAGTGCGGCGGAGCCCCGTACTTCCAGGGTGTGGCCCGCGGCGGGCAGGGTCGGCGCGGTGGCGGGCAGCCGTTCGCACAGCAGCCGGACGAGGGCACCGACACGGAACCGCTCCGGCCAGTAGGCGGGGATGTCCCGGGCGAGCAGCGGCGCGGCGGTGACGGGCCCGACGCAGGCGACCTGGGTGCGGCCGCGCAGCGCCTGGGTCAGTTCCCCGGTGACGCCGTTCTCCTCGGCGCGGGCGTAGAGCCCGGCGGCGGCCAGCGCGCTGGTGAAGGTGAGGGCGTCCACGCCGCCGCCCAGTACGCCGTCGATGAGCCGGTCGAGCGGGCCGGGGTCGACGGGGCCGGTCCACCGGTAGACGGGCACCGGCACGACCTCGGCACCTGCGCCGCGCAGCGCGTCGATGAAGTCCCGCAGTGGTTCACCGTGCAGTTGGACGGCGATCCGCAGTCCGGCCAGGTCGTCGCGGGCCAGCAGCCGCTCGAGGACCTCGGTGGAGGACTCCGAGGCGGGCGACCAGGACTCGCGCAGCCCGGCGGCGCGCAGGGCACCGCACGCCTTGGGGCCGCGGGCCAGCAGTTCGCCGGTGGCGAGGGCGCTGCGCAGGGCCTCGCCCTCGCCCCAGCCGTCGGCGGCCTCCATCCAGCCGCGGAAGCCGATGCCGGTAGTGGCGACGGCCACGTCGGGCGGGCGGGCCACCAGTTCCTTGGTGGCGTCGCGCAGTTCCACGTCGTCCGCGAGCGGGACGATGCGCAGCGCGGGCGCGTGGACGACCTCGGCGCCGCGGCGCTCCAGCAGCGCGCCCAGCTCCTCGGCCCGGCGCGCTGCCGTGACCGCGACGGTGAACCCCGCCAGCGGGGGAACGGATCCCGTGCGGCTTCGCGACGGTTGAGGTGCCGACACCGCGTCTCCTCTCAGTGCTCAGGTGGGGGCTGCATGCTGTTCATCGTCCCCCGACCAGCGTTTCCACCGTGTTTCGCGGGGCAGAGACCTCGATCACTCCGCCGGTCAGCCGCACCTCGTGGACGGGGAGCCGGGCGGTCTCGTCGTCCAGGCAGCGGCCGGTCGCCAGCTCGAAGGTCTCCTTGCCCAGCGGCCCGGTGACGACGGGGACGCCGTCCCGGTCGCCGACGATGCCGTGGCAGATGACGGGTGCCCCGCTGAACGGGTCCAGATTCCCGACCGCGTACACCTCGCCGGTGTGCAGCCGGAAGAGGGCGACGGCGCTGCCGTCCGGCAGCAGTGCCGCGCGGCCCTGCTCGACGGGGAGGACGTCCAGGGGGCAGACGGCGGACCAGTCGGTGGAGGTGCTGGTGGTCATGGTCGTCACGGCGGTCACCTTTCGGCTCGTACGGGCAAGGGTGCTCATCGGGTGCGCGCCCCCTCGGCGGCGGGCACCGGCGGCATGCCGAGCGACACCGGGCCCGGCACCGGCACCGGCTGCTCCCGCTCGACGGCGAAGGAGATCGCCGGGTCGGGGGTCTCGGGGGCGTTGACGAAGGAGGTGAAGCGGGCCAGCTTCTCGGGGTCCTCCAGGACGCCGCGCCACTCGTCGTGGTAGTCGGCGACATGGCGCTCCATGGCGGCGTCGAGTTCGGCGCAGATGCCGAGCGAGTCGTCCATGATGACGGCCCGCAGGTGGTCGAGGCCGCCTTCCAGGTTCTCCAGCCAGGCGGCGGTGCGCTGGAGGCGGTCGGCGGTGCGGATGTAGAACATCAGGAACCGGTCGATGGTGCGCACCAGCGTCTCGTGGTCCAGGTCGGAGGCGAGGAGTTCGGCGTGCCGGGGGGTGAAGCCGCCGTTGCCGCCGACGTAGAGGTTCCAGCCCTGCTCGGTGGCGATGATGCCGAAGTCCTTGCTGCGGGCCTCCGCGCACTCGCGGGCGCAGCCGGAGACGCCTGCCTTGAGCTTGTGCGGGGCGCGCAGTCCCCGGTAGCGCAGCTCCAGTTCGATGGCGAGGCCGACCGAGTCCTGGACGCCGTAGCGGCACCAGGTGGAGCCCACGCAGGACTTCACCGTACGGACGGCCTTGCCGTAGGCGTGCCCCGATTCGAAGCCGGCGTCGGTGAGCCGGCGCCAGATGGCGGGGAGCTGTTCGAGGCGGGCGCCGAGCAGGTCGATGCGCTGCCCCCCGGTGATCTTGGTGTAGAGGCCGAAGTCGCGGGCCACCTCGCCGAGCACGATGAGCCGGGCCGGGGTGATCTCGCCGCCGGGGACGCGGGGTACGACGGAGTAGGTGCCGTTGCGCTGCATGTTGGCGAGGTGGCGGTCGTTGGTGTCCTGGAGGCCGCCGCGTTCGCCGTCGAGGATGTGGGTGCCGCTGTCGCGGGAGGCGAGGATCGCGGCGACGGCCGGCTTGCACACGTCGCAGCCCCGCCCGCGCCCGTGCTCGGCCACCAGCTGCGAGAAGGTGGTGATGCCGGTGGCCGCGACGATCTCGAAGAGTTCGGCCCGCGAGTGGTCGAAGTGCTCGCACAGCGCCTTGGACTGCTCGACACCCGCTGCTTCGAGGATCTGCTTGAGCGCCGGTACGCAGGAGCCGCAGCCGGTCCCGGCCTTGGTGCAGGACTTGAGCGCGGGGACGTCGGCGCAGCCCTGTTCGGTGATGGCCTCGGTCAGCGCGCCCTTGGTGACGGCGTGGCAGCTGCAGATCTGCGCGGTGTCCGGCAGTCCGGCCACCCCTCCCCCGGCCGCCGCGCCGCCCGCGGACTCCGGGGCCAGCAGGGTGGCCGGGTCGGCGGGCAGCGCGCTGCCGACCAGCGGGCGCAGCAGCGGATAGCCGGAGGTGTCGCCGACGAGGATGCCGCCGAGCAGCGTCTTGGCGTCGTCGGAGACGACGAGCTTGCCGTAGGTGGCGGCGACCGGGTCGTTGAGGACGACCTCCAGCGCGCCCGGCGTGGTGGCGTGCGCGTCGCCGAACGAGGCCACGCCGACGCCGAGCAGCTTGAGCTGGGTCGCGGTGTCCGCGCCGGGGAAGGCGGCCTCGCCGCCCAGCAGCCGGTCGGCGACCGTCTCGGCCATCGCGTATCCGGGTGCGACCAGTCCGAGTGTCCGCCCCTCGATGCAGGCGACCTCGCCGACGGCCCACACCCGCGGGTCCGTCACCGACCGGCAGCTCTCGTCCACGACGACGCCGCCCCGCTCCCCCACCTCCAGCCCGGCGTCCCGGGCGAGTTCGTCGCGGGGCCGCACGCCTGCGGCGAAGACCACCAGGTCGGTCTCCAGGAAGGTGCCGTCGCTCAGCTCGACTCCGCCGGCCGCGCCGGTCTCCGGGTCGGTGACGACCTGCTTGGTGCCGGTGCCGGTGTGCAGGGTCACGCCGAGCTCGCTCACCATGCGGCCGAGCAGCGCGCCGCCGCCCTCGTCGAGCTGGACGGCCATCAGATGCGGGGCCATCTCCACGACGTGGGTGGTCAGTCCCAGCAGCCGCAGCGCGTTGGCGGCCTCCAGCCCGAGCAGTCCGCCGCCGACGACGACGCCCCGACCGGTGGCCGACTTCTCGGCTGCCGCGCGGATGGCGTCGATGTCGTCCAGGGTGCGGTAGACGAGGCAGCCGGGCGCCGTGGAGCCGGGCAGCGGCGGCACGAACGGCCGTGATCCGGTGGCCAGTACGAGCGCGTCGTACGGCACCCGCTCGCCGGACGCGGTGAGTACGGCGTTCGCGTCGCGGTCGAGCGCGGCCGCCGGGTCGCCCAGCCTGAGGTCGACCCGCCCGGGGTCGTGCTCGGGCAGCCGCAGGGCGCTCTCGTCGGCGCCGTCGAAGCAGGACGAGAGGGCGACGCGGTCGTAGGCGGGGCGGTGCTCCTCGGCGAGCACGGTGATGTCCCACTGCCGGTCCGCGTCACGGGAGTCGAGGGCTTCGACCAGTCGGTGGCCGACCATGCCGTGGCCGACGACGACGAGCTTGCGCGGGGCTTCGGAGTGCGAGTCAGTCATGGTGTTCACCTCGGGGCGGTCGTGGCAGGGGTGTCACGGCTGGAGAGCGGGTCGGTCTCGGCGAGCCAGGCGGCGATCTTCTCGACGGCGCCGCGGCAGCCGCCGCAGCCGGTGGTGGCGCGGGTGGCGTCGGCCAGTTCGCGGGCCGACCGGGCGCCGTCGTACCAGGCCGAGCGCAGGGCGCCCTTGGTGACGCTGTTGCAGCGGCACACCATCGCGTGGTCGGGCAGCGCCTCGCCGGTCTCGCCCGCCGACTCGGGCGGCAGTGCCCGGCCGAGCATGAGGGCGAGCCGGTCGGAGGGGGCGGGGGCGCCCTTGTCGTAGAGCTGCACAAGGCCGGCGGCAGCGTCGGGCACCCCGAGCAGGATGGCGCCGGTGACCCGGTCGCCGTGCAGCACGAGCTTGGCGTAGCGCTCCCGGCTCGGGTCCTCCAGCCGCAGGACCTCGGGGCCGCCGTCGTCCGCGAAGCCGCCCTGCGCCGGGCCGCCACCGGCCGGGGCGTGCCCCGCGAAGCCGTCGTCGTCCACGAACGGATCGCCCAGGCAGGCGAGTTCGATACCGGCGGCCTTGAGCCGAGTCACTCGCGGGGTGCCGAAGTAGCGCGCGTACGGGTCCTCGCCGGTCAGCCGCTCGGCCAGCACGGTCGCCTGTTCCCAGCCGGGCTGTATGAGCCCGGGCTCGGCGTCGGCGCAGTCGCCGAGCGCGTAGATGTCCGGATCGGAGGTGGTGAGGGTGTCGTCGACGGCGATTCCGGCCGGGCCCACCTCCAGGCCGCACTCCTCGGCGAGCCCGGTCTCGGCCCGTGCGCCCGTGCACAGCAGCAGCCCAGCGGCGGGCAGCACACTGCCGTCGTCCAGGTGGAGCCCCTTGCCGGGCTCCCAGCGCACCGCCATCACGCCCAGCCGCTGCTCGATGCCGGTACGGCGCAGCGCCCGGCCCAGCACCCGCCCGGCGGGCGCGTCCAGCTGCCGGTCCATCACATGCGGCGCCGGGTGTACGACGGTCACCGCGACTCCGCGGGCCACCAGCGCGCGGGCTGCCTCCAGCCCGAGCACGCCGCCGCCGAGCACGGCGATCCGGGCGCCGACCGCGCGGGCCCGGTCGGCGAGGCGGCGCAGCCGGCGCGCGTCGGCGAGCGTACGCAGCGCGGTGACGCCACGCGCCAGTGTGCCGCTCCCCTCGTCCGTGTCGTCGCGCAGTCCGGGCAGCGGGGGTACGGCGGTGCGGGCACCGGTGGCCAGTACGAGCCTGTCGTACGGGAGTTGCCGCCCGTCGGCGGTGCTGACGGTGCGGGCCTCACGGTCGATGCCGGTGACGGTGGTGCCGGTGGCCAGCGGGCTGCCATCGGGGGCTTCCTGGGCCAGATCGGCCTCCGTCAGCGAGCCGGACAGCAGCCCGGGCAGCAGTACCCGGTTGTAGCCGCCGACCGGTTCGGCGCCCAGCACGGTCATCCGAACCCGCCTGCTGCGCGGGTCGCGCCGCAGCGTCTCCTCCTGCAGCCGCGCGCCGACCATTCCGTTGCCGACGACCACGACGTTCAGTGCCCGGTTCACGCTGCCTCCCTCCGGCCGGCGGCGCCGCCCCCGTCGGCGCGCTCCAGCCGTACGGCGCTCAGCTTGAACTCCGGCATCCGGCTCACCGGGTCGAGCGCGGGGTTGGTGAGCGCGTTGGCTGCCCCGTCGCCCGGGAAGTGGAACGGCAGGAACACGGTGTCGGTGCGCAGGCTCGGCACGCAGCGGGTCCGGGCGAGGACGGCCCCGCGCCGGGAGACGATCCGCGCGGTGTCCCCGTCGGCGAGCCCGGCACGACGGGCCGTGTCGGGGTGCACCTCGACATACGGCTCGGGTGCGGCGGCCAGCAGTTCGGGCACCCGGCGGGTCTGCGCACCGGACTGGTAGTGCTGCAACTGCCGCCCGGTGGTGGCGTACAGCGGGTGCTCGGCGTCGGGGAGCTCGGCCGCGTCCCGGTGCTCGACGGGCAGGAACCGGGCACGCCCGTCGGGGTGCGCGAACCGGTCGAGGAAGAGCCGCGGCGTGCCGACGGTGCCCGCGCCGGGGTCCGCACCTTCGCGTACGGGCTCACCGGCCGCGCCCTCGCGTACGGGCCAGTACACGGCCTCGCCCGCGTCCAGGTGTTCCGGTGCGGCGCCCGCGTAGTCGGCGGTGCCGCCGGCCGAGGCACGGCGCAGTTCGTCGAAGACGGGCGCCGGGTCGGCGGGGAACTCGTGCCCGGCGCGGCCCAGCCGCACGGCGAGTCCGTGCAGCACCTCCAGGTCGGTACGCACACCCGGCGGCGGGGACTGGGCCGCGCGGCGCCGCAGCACGCGGCCCTCCAGATTGGTCATGGTGCCTGACTCCTCGGCCCACATGGTCACCGGCAGCACCACATCGGCGAGTTCGGCGGTCTCCGAGCGGAGGAAGTCGGCGACGACGAGGAAGTCCAGCGCGCGCAGCCGCTCGACGGCGCGGCGTGCCCGCGGCGCGGAGACGGCCGGGTTGGAGCCCATCACCAGCAGCGCCGCCGGGCCGTCCGGCGTACCGAGCGCGTCCAGCAGCTCCCAGGCGCTGCGTCCGGCACCCGGCAGCGACTCGGCCGCAACTCCCCAGATCCGGGCGATGTGTTCGCGGGCCGCGGGGTCCTCGATGTGCCGGTAGCCTGGCAGCTGGTCGGCCTTCTGGCCGTGCTCGCGGCCGCCCTGGCCGTTGCCCTGCCCGGTCAGGCAGCCGTATCCGGAGCCGGGGGTACCGGGCAGGCCCAGGGCGAGGGCCAGGTTGATCCAGGCGGAGACGGTGTCGACACCCTTGCTGTGCTGTTCGGCACCGCGCCCGGTGAGGATGTGGGCGCGGCGGGCGCGGGCCAGCGCGGCGGCGGCGCGGCGCAGATCGGCCGCGGCAACGCCGGTCAGCCGCTCCGTACGCTCCGGCCACCAGCGCGCGGCGCACTGCCGTACGTCCTCCCAGCCCACGGTGCGCTCCTGGCGGTATGCGGTGCGCCGCGGGGTGTCCAGATGGCCCTCCACCAGTGCGACGTGGAGCAGCCCCAGCGCCAGCGCGAGGTCCGTACCGGGCGCCGGCTGGAGGTGGATGCCGCCACCGTCCAGCGCGGCCTGCGCGGTGGCCGTGCGGCGCGGGTCGACGACGATCAGCCGGGCCGGGTCGAAGTGACCCATCAGCGGCGGCATCGTCTCGGCGGGGTTGGCACCGACCAGCACCACGGCCTCGGAGTCGTCCAGGTCCGTGACGGGAAAGGGCAGCCCCCGGTCGAGCCCGAACGCCTTGTTCCCGGCCGCCGCGGCCGACGACATGCAGAACCGGCCGTTGTAGTCGATCTGCGAGGTGCCGAGCGCGACCCGGGCGAACTTGCCGAGTGTGTACGCCTTCTCGTTGGTCAGCCCGCCGCTGCCGAAGACGGCCACCGAGTCGGCACCGTGCGTCTCACGGAGCTCCGCGAAGCGCCGGGCCACCAGGTCGAGGGCCTCGTCCCAGCCGGCCTCACGGAGCGGAGCGCCCTTGGCGTCCCGTACCAGCGGGGTGGTGAGGCGCTCGGGCGAGTCCAGCAGATGTGCGGAGGTCCAGCCCTTCTGGCAGAGGCCGCCCTGGTTGGTGGGGAAGTCGCGCGGGGTGACGGTCAGCCGGACGGGTGTGGGACCCGGGCCGGTTTCGGGGGTCAGGGTCATGGCGCATTGCAGGGCGCAGTACGGGCAGTGGGTCGCGGTGCCGGTCCCGCCGCCGGTCGTGGTGCCGGTCGCGGTCACGGGGCCTGCGGCGGCCGTGCTCACGTCAGCCCCTCCGCTCGGCGGTGGCGGGCTCCGGCTGCCGCGTACCGGCTGCCCGGTCGGCGCGCTCCGCCGCGGGCCGCCGTACGTACCCGACCAGGGTCACCACCAGGCACAGGACGTAGAAGCCGAGGAACGCGCCGATGGCCGCGTCCGCGCCGCCCGTCGACTGGTACGACTGACGAAAGGCGAGGTTGATGGCCACACCGCCCAGCGCGCCGACCGCACCCGAGATCGCGATGACGGCACCGGAGAGCCGGCGCCCCTGGGCTCGGGCCTCGGCCGGGTCGTCGCCCGCCTCCACCGCGCTCTCGGCCCGCGCCGCGTAGATGGCGGGGATCATCTTGTAGGTCGACCCGTTGCCAAGACCGGTCAGTACGAACACCACCGTGAAGACGGCGACGTACGCGGCGAACGAACCGACGGCCGAGGCGATCAGCACACATCCGGCACCGACCGCCAGCGCGAGGAACGTCCACGCGGTGACCCGCGCCCCGCCGAACCGGTCGGCCAGCCGCCCGCCCAGCGGCCGGGAGAGCGACCCCAGCAGCGGCCCGAGGAAGGTGAGCGCCGCGGCCTGCACGGGGGTCTTGCCGAACTCGTTCTGCAGCACGAGACCGAAGGCGAAACCGAAGCCGATGAAGGAGCCGAACGTCCCGATGTACAGCAGCGAGACGGTCCAGCAGTGGCGGTCCCGCGCGGCGATCCGGTAGGCGCCGTAGTCGGTGCGGTTGGTGGCCAGGTTGTCCATGCCCCGGCGGGCCAGCAGCGCGGACAGCAGCAGGGCCGGTACGAACAGCAGGGGCAGGATCTCCGGGCGCGCGACCCCGGCAGTGGCCAGTACCACCAGTCCGAGGATCTGCACCATGGCGACCCCGAGGTTGCCGCCCCCGGCGTTCAGCCCGAGCGCCCAGCCCTTCTCACGCTCGGGGAAGAACTGGTTGATGTTGACCATGGAAGAGGCGAAGTTGCCCCCTCCCAGCCCGGCGACCCCGGCGCACAGCAGCAGCGCCCACAGCGGGGTCTCCGGCCGCCGCACCAGTACGGCCGCCAGCAGCACCGGCACCAGCAGCGCCAGCGCGGAAGCCACCGTCCAGGTGCGTCCCCCGAACCGGGTGACGGCGAACCCGTACGGCAGCCGCAGCAGCGCGCCGACCAGCGACACCGACGAAACCAGCAGAAACTTGTCGTCCGGGGTGAGCGAGAAGCCCGCCTCGGGGGTCATGAACAGCACCAGCACCGACCACAGGCTCCACACCGCGAACCCGATGTGCTCGGCGAACACGGACAGCCACAGGTTCCGCCGCGCCGTGCGCCGCCCCTCACGTTCCCAGAACCCCGGGTCCTCGGGCTCCCATCGAGTGATCCACCGTGCCCTCACGTCGCCTCCTGTCCGCTGGAAGGAACACCGACGCTAGGAGCCCGCTGTTTCGACCTGCGTGTCCTCCCGTAACACGCAGGAAAGGGACTGCTCACTCGAGCCGGGGGCCCCATGTGAGAACTCGGCCCTGAGGACCGATGAATTTCTCCGGCGAAGCCGGTCCGTATCCGCAGAGACCCACCGACCAGGAGGTATCACCATGAAGCCGCAGAAGATCAAGACGTTCCTCTGGTACGACGGGCAGGCCGAGGAGGCGGCGAAGTTCTACACCTCGCTGTTCGACGACTCCCGCATCCTGGAGACCACCCACTACAACGAGGCGCACAACGAGGTGGCCCCCGGCAGGGCCGGCTCCGTGCTGACCGTCCTCTTCGAGCTGGCGGGACAGCAGTTCGTCGCCCTCAACGGAGGCCCGGAGTTCCAGTTCACCGAGGCGATCTCCCTCCAGGTGGAGTGCGGCTCCCAGGAGGAGGTGGACACCCTCTGGGCCAAGCTGACCGCCGACGGCGGCGAGGAGGGCCCGTGCGGCTGGCTCAAGGACAAGTACGGCGTCTCCTGGCAGATCGTCCCCCGCCGCCTGTTCGAACTCCTCGACGAGGGGGCACCGGCCCAGGCCGAGTCCGTCACCAAGGCCATGCTCGGCATGCACAAGCTCGACATCGCCACCCTGGAATCCGCCGCCAAGGCGTGATCCCCGCACCATGTCGCGGGGCTCCGGTGCCCGCTTGTGGGCATCTGTTCCGCCAAGGGCGGAACGGGTGGGCACAAGCGGGCCCGCACCCGCGCGACGGCCGCACCCCGCACCGCGCAGTGGGCGCCCCTCGGGTGCGGCCCGGTGGCCGGTGGCTGCGCTTGCCCACCCTGCGCCCCTGGCGCAGACTGCCCAAGCGCAGCGCAGGGCAGGGGCGGCGCCGCGCCGTTACGGCCGATTACTCGCCGTAACCCACCGTTCCAGGACCTCCCTCGCCGCGCCGGAGTCAATCGACTCCGCCGCGCTCCGCATCCCCGCGGCAATCTGCTCCGCGAACGGCGCCGCACCCGGCGAAAGCGCCACCAACGCGGCGGCTGCATTCAGCAGCACCGCGTCCCGCACCGGCCCCCGCTCCCCCTCCAGCAGCCGGCGGGCCACATCCGCGTTGTAGGCGGCGTCCGCACCCCGCAGCGCCTCGACGGGCACCAGTTCGATGCCGACGTCGCGCGGATCGAAGCTCTCCTCCCGTACGACACCGTCCCGCACGACCCACACGGTGGAGGTCGCGGTCGTGGTCAGCTCGTCCAGCCCGTCGTCCCCGCGGAAGACCAGCGCTGAGCTGCCGCGCGCCGCCAGTACACCCGCGATGATCGGCGCCATCCGCGCGTCCGCCACTCCGGTGGCCTGCGCGGCGACCCGGGCCGGATTGGTGAGCGGACCGAGGAAGTTGAACGGGGTGGGCACCCCCAACTCCTTGCGGGCCACGGCCACATGCCGCAGCGAGGGGTGGAACTTGACCGCGAAGCAGAAGGTGATGCCCGCCTCGTCGGCCATCTCCGCGACCCGCTCCGGCGACAGCTCCAGATTGACGCCCAGCTTCTCCAGCACGTCCGAGGCGCCGCTGGCGCTGCTCGCGGCGCGGTTGCCGTGCTTGACGACCTTGACGCCGGTGCCCGCGACGACGATCGCCGACATGGTGGAGATGTTCACGGTCTTCGCCCGGTCGCCGCCCGTACCGACGATGTCGACGGTGGGCCCGGGGACCTCGATCGTCCGGGCGTGCTCGTACATCGCCTGTACGAGACCGGAGATCTCCTCGACGGTCTCGCCCTTGGCCCGCAGCGCCACCGCGAAGCCGGCGATCTGTACGTCGCTGGCCTCTCCGCGCATGATCCGGTCCATCGCCCAGGCGGTGGCATCCGCGCTCAGGTCCTCGCCCGCGAGCAGTGTGCTCAGCACGTCGGGCCAGGTACGCGCCGCCATGGTGTCGCCTCCGGCGGGGGTAGCAGCGCTCATGGTGACCACTTCCTGGCAATAGACCGACGCGTTGGTGCGGCCACCCTACCGAGTCCAGGTGCCGCACCGGCCAACCGTTCAGCTGGAGGACCCCCGGCCCCGGAGACCGGGCCGGAACAGGGGCGCCGGCGGGCCCGGGGCACAAAGCCGGGAGGGGCCCGCGGGATGTACCCGCGGACCCCTCCCGATGTGGCGGATCCAGCTGTGCGAACCGGTCAGTGGTGCCCGTGGCCGCTCTCGATCTCGCGGTACTCCTCCCGGGTCGGCTTCGGGATCTGACCCGCCTCCCCGTAGTAGCCCTTCGAGAGCTTCGCCCGCAGCTTCTGCCCGCGGGACACCTTCCGCTGGACACCGTTCTCGTCCTTGAGCGGACCGATCTCCACCGGCTCGTACTGGTCGTGCGCGGTGAGCGTGTGCAGCTGCTCCTGCGAGAGCGGCTCATGGATCTCGACGAACTCGCCGTGCGGCAGCCGCTTGATCGTGCCGGTCTCCCGGCCGTGCAGCACCTTCTCCCTGTCCTTGCGTTGCAGGCCGAGGCAGATGCGCCGGGTGGCCCAGAAGACCAGGACCGGCGCGACGAAGAAGCCGATGCGTACGAACCAGGTGATCGCGTTGATCGACAGATGGAAGTGCGTCGCCCACAGGTCGTTGCCGCCGCCGACGAGGAGCACGAAGTACCAGGCGATCCACGCGGCGCCGAAGGCCGTACGCGTAGGTGCGTTGCGCGGCCGGTCGGCGATGTGGTGCTCACGCTTGTCCCCCGTCACCCATGCCTCGATGAACGGGTAGACGGCAATCGCGACCAGCACCAACGGGAAGATGATCAGCGGGATGAACACGCCGAGCACCAGCGTGTGACCCCACAGATTGACTTCCCATCCCGGCATGAACCGGATCAGGCCCTCGGAGAAGCCCATGTACCAGTCGGGCTGCGCGTTGGTGGACACCTGGTCGGGCCGGTAGGGCCCCAGCACCCAGATCGGGTTGATGGTGAACAGCGCCGAGATGGCCGCGATCACACCGAAGACCAGGAAGAAGAAGCCTCCGGCCTTGGCCATGTACACCGGCAGCAGCGGCATGCCGACCACATTGGTGTTCTTCCGGCCGGGGCCCGCGAACTGGGTGTGCTTGTGGTAGAAGACCAGGATCAGATGCGCCACCAGCAGCCCGAGCATGATGCCCGGCAGCAGCAGGATATGGACCGAGTAGAACCTGGCCACGAAGTCGTGCCCGGGGAACTCGCCGCCGAACAGGAACATCGACAGATACGTGCCCACGATCGGCACGGACAGGACCGCGCCCTCCATGAACCGGACACCGGTGCCGGAGAGCAGGTCGTCCGGGAGCGAGTAGCCGGTGAAGCCGGTGAACATGCCCAGGACGAAGAGCAGGAACCCGAAGACCCAGTTGACCTCGCGCGGCTTGCGGAACGCCCCCGTGAAGAAGACGCGCATCATGTGCACGAACATCGCCGCGAGGAAGATCAGCGCCGCCCAGTGGTGAATCTGCCGCACCAGCAGACCACCGCGCACATCGAAGCTGATGTCCAGCGTCGAGGCGAACGCCTCCGACATCCGGACGCCCTGCATCGGCGTGTACGGGCCGTGGTACTCCACCTCGTTCATCGACGGGTGGAAGAACAGCGTCAGATAGACACCGGTCAGGATGATGATGATGAAGCTGTAGAGCGCGACCTCACCCAGCATGAAGGACCAGTGGTCCGGGAAGATCTTGCGCATATTGGCCTTGGCGAGGCTGTAGATGCCCAGCCGTCCGTCGGCCCAGTCGGCGACCCGCTCACCAGCGGGTGCCTTCTTCTTGCCCTCGGCAGCCGCGCTGCCCGGGGTATCGGTTGCAGTACTCATCCGCGCTCCCAGAAGGCCGGACCGACGGGCTCCGCGAAGTCGCCCTGCGCTTCGAGGTAGCCGTCCTTGTTGACGCTGATGTTGAGCTGCGGCAGCGGGTGGCCGGCGGGTCCGAAGAGCACGCGCGCACCGTCGGACAGGTCGAACGTCGACTGGTGGCACGGGCACAGGACGTGGTGGGTCTGCTGCTCGTAGAGGCTGACGGGGCAGCCGACGTGCGTGCAGATCTTCGAGAAGGCGACGATCCCCTCGTGCGACCAGTCCAGCTCGCGCTTGTCCTTGATGTCGCTCGGCTCCAGCCGCACGATCATCAGAGCCGCCTTGGCGATCTCCTTCGCGAACTCCTCGTCGTCGTGCTCCAGGCCCTCGGGCTTGGCGAACGTGAGCGAGCCGACGGCGATGTCCTCGGGACGCAGCGGCTCGTTCGTGTTCTCGTTGACGAGCAGCTTGCCCTTCTTCCAGGCGGTGTGCCGCAGCTTGTCCTCGGGCAGCGGGCCCAGATCGCGCAGCAGGACGACGCCGGAGAGCGGCACCAGGGCCACGGCACCGAACATCGTGTTGCGGATGAGCTTCCGGCGGCCGAAGGCCGACTCCTTGGCACCCTGCTTGAAGTCCGCGATGACCTTCTCGCGCACCTCCGGGGGCGCGGTGATCGGATGCCGCTCGTCGACCATCTCCTCGTCGGACATCAGCGTGCGGGCCCAGTGGACCGCGCCGGCGCCGATGCAGAAGAGGGCGATGCCGAGGGTGAGGCCGAGTGCCAGGTTCAGCGCGCTGACGTGCCCGATCGGCCAGACATAGACGATCTCGTCGATCGGGAAGGCCACGAAGGAGGCGATGAAGCCCACCGTGGCCAGCATGGACAGCGTGAAGAAGAAGGCGACGGTGCGCTCGGAGCGCTTGGCCGCCCGCTCGTCGATGTCCTGGATGCGGTGCTCGTGCGGCGGCAGGCCGGGGTCCGCGAAGGGGTCGCCCTTGGCGACTTCCGCGCCGTGGGCCTCTTCCCGCGCAGCGGGCAGGTTCTCGTCTGACACGTTCTCGTCTGGTCCAGTCTCGCTACTCATGACTTCTTGGCCTTTGCGGTCCGAGCGGCGACCCAGACGGCGACGGCGATCAGCACGCCGAGACCGAAGACCCAGGCGAACATGCCCTCCGCGACAGGGCCGAAGCCACCGAGCTTGAACCCACCGGGGCTCTCCGACTTGTCGCTGTTGACCTCCTTCACGTACGCGACGATGTCCCGCTTGTCCTTCTCGGGAAGCGCACCGTCGGTGAAGGACGGCATGTTCTGGGGGCCGGTCTGCATGGCCTCGTAGATGTGCTTGGGGTCCACATCCTCGAGGTCGGGCGCGAACTTGCCGTGCGTGAGGGCGCCGCCCTCGCCGGTGAAGTTGTGGCACTGCGCGCAGTTGGTGCGGAAGAGTTCCCCGCCCCTGGCGACGTCGGCACCGCTCGGGTCGTACATGTCCTTGGTGGGCTTGGTCGGGCCCGAACCCAGTGAGGCGACATACGCGGCGAGCTGGTTGATCTCGTCCTGGTCGTAGATCCTCTTCTTCTTGGGCACCTGGGCGCCAGGCTGCTGGGCCGGCATCCGGCCGGTGCCGACCTGGAAGTCGACCGCCGCGGCCCCGACACCGACCAGGCTGGGACCGTCGCTGGTCCCCTGGCCGCCGGTCCCGTGGCAGCTGGAGCACCCGGTGGCGTAGAGCTTCTTGCCCTCCTCGATGGCGAGGGACTTACTCGACTCCTGCTCGGCCTTGGCCTCACCCGCGGGAGCGAACGCGGTGTACAGCCCCCCGGTGGCCGCCAGCGCGAAGAGTAGAACGACAAGCGCCGCCAGCGGATGGCGCCGTCGTGCGGAGAGCTTTTTCACGGATTACCCCGGTGTCAGGATCTTCTCGTCGATGCTGTGTCTGTCCGTCTGTTCCGTAATCCGCCTGTGCGGTACGGCGCGCGGCCCTGCCGCGCCCCTCGGTTACCGGATCAGGTAGATCGTGGCGAAGAGGCCGATCCAGACGACATCGACGAAGTGCCAGTAGTAGGACACGACGATGGCGGCGGTGGCCTGGTGGTGAGTGAACCGCCTGGCCGCGTAGGTGCGCCCCAGGACGAACAGGAAGGCGATGAGACCGCCTGTCACGTGCATCCCGTGGAAACCGGTGGTCAGGTAGAACACCGATCCGTACGGACTCGAGGAGAGTGAGGTGCCCTCCTTGACCAGCTCCGTGTACTCGAAGACCTGGCCGCCGATAAAGATCGCACCCATGACGAAGGTGACGATGAACCACGCGCGGAGCTTCTTCACATCACCGCGCTCGGCAGCGAAGACGCCGAGCTGGCAGGTGAGCGAGGAGAGCACCAGGATCGTGGTGTTCGTCGCGGAGAAGGGAAGGTTCAGCTCAGCGGCATGCTCCTTCCAGTACTCGGCGCCGGTCACCGACCGCAGGGTGAAGTACATCGCGAAGAGGGCCGCGAAGAACATCAGCTCGGAACTCAGCCAGATGATGGTTCCGACGCTGGTGAGGTTCGGCCGGTTGACCGACGGGTGCGCGTGCCCGGTTTCTACTGCTGTTGCTGTCGCCACGACCGACATTATGTCGGTCGCTTATCCCGGCCTCACTTCGGGGGGTCCCGTTCGGTGTGTCCGTACCCGGCTCCCGCGCCGTGTCCTGGGAAGACGGCATTCCCACCGCCCGCTTACGGCCCAGTATCGGGGTGTGCCGACCGCTGTTGACGGTGCGTCGGAGGGAGTAGCATCCGAGCGGCGCCACCGCGGAAATGTGGCTACGAGCCGCCCGGTGCGTCACGGTTCGCCCGATACGGACGCGGAGGAACGATGCAGCCGACCGCCACGGTGCTGGTCTACAGCGACAACGCCACCACCCGCGAGCAGGTGCGGCTCGCAGCGGGCCGCAGGCCCGCCACCGATGTGCCCGAGGTCCGCTACGTGGAGTGCGCCACCCTCCCCGCCGTGCTCGAAACGCTGGAGGAGCTGCACGTGGACGCGTGCGTGCTGGACGGGGAGACCGCCCCGGCCGGCGGGATGGGCGTATGCCGGCAGATCAAGGACGAGATCTTCGACTGCCCCCCGGTGCTGCTGCTGATCGGCAGGCCGCAGGACGCCTGGCTGGCGACCTGGAGCCGGGCCGAGGCGACCGTCTCGCACCCGGTGGACCCGGTGGCGCTGGCCGACGCGCTGGCCGGGCTGCTGCGGGACCGCACCGGCGACGGCACCCTCGCCCGGGCCTGAAGCCCCGGGCCGTCCGGGCCCTCAGCGCAGAAGTGCCGCGCCCGTCCGCCCCCCGATCGGGGCGCGGACGGGCGCGTCTTTCTTGTCACACCTTTCCGGTCACACAGCGGAGGGGTCATACCTGGGGGCGCAGCCGCGCGGCGTCCGCGGGGCTGCTGCCGACGGGTTTGTCGCTGTCGACGGCGCTGCCGGCGCGCCACTTTCTCCAGTCCAGATTCCAGTCCCCGAAGCCGTTGCCGAAGGGGGCCATCTTCTCGCCGGCCGAGTTGACGTGCTGGACGATGTCGCCCTGGCGAACGTTGTTGAAGAACCACTTGGCGTTGGCGCTGCTCATTCCGGTGCAGCCGTGGCTGGTGTTCGACACGCCCTGGGAACCGACCGACCAGGGGGCGCCGTGCACGTACTCACCGCTGTTGGTGAGCCGGGTGGCCCAGTAGACGGGCAGGTCGTAGAAGTCCGAGGCACCGATGCTGGCGCTGGTCATCCGGACGAACGGCTCCTTGGTGAGGATCACCTTGATGCCGTTGCGGGTCTCGTAGCCCGCCTTGCCGGTGGTGACGGGTATGGAGCGGACGGTCTTCCCGTTCTTTCTGACGGTCATCACATGCGAGGAGGCGTCGGTGAGCGCTTCTATTCGGTCGCCGGTCTTCATCCGAACGGATTCCGCCTTGCCGCCGTAGAGGCCGTCGCGCACCTTCAGCCCTTTGAGTGACGAGCGGAGGGTGATGGAGGCGTGGGCCGGCCAGTAGGAGCGGGGCCGGTAGTGCAGCTCCTTGCTGTCCACCCAGTGCCAGGAGCCCTCCACATGGGGCCGGGACTCCACCTTCAGCGCCCGCTCGACCAGCTCGCGCTGCTTGCGGCCCTTGACGCGGTGGCTCAGCTCCGCCGTGAGCGGCTGTCCGACGCCGTAGGTGCCGCTGTCCGGGCCCAGTTTGACGTCGAGGTGCTTGGATGCGGGCTTGGTCTCGAAACGCAGTGTGCGCCGTCCTGGGGCGCCCTCGTCGTTCTCCGTACTCACCTGGAGGGTGTAGCGGGCGCCGGCGGCCAGCGGCCCGGTGCTGTGCCAGCGTTTGCCGTCGGTGGACAGTTCGCCCGGCACCACATGGCCCGAGGCGTCGGTGGCGAAGATGTCGGTGAGGGTGTCGCCGTGCTGGGCGGTGATTTCCAGGGGCTTGTTCGGGTCGACGTCCTTGCTGTCGGCGTCGGCGTTGACGGCCACGGCGTCCGTGGCGTCGTAGGGGGTGGAGGCGAGCGAGTTGCCGCTGCTGCCGGTGCCGCAGGCGGCGAGCCCCACGGAGAGGGGTGCCAGCAGCAGGGCGCAGCTCTTCACCACCCGGCGCTTGTACTTACGGGACACGGTTCGGGGGGTGAGGACCCCCTGCGCTATCGCGGTGCGTGGGCTGTAACTCATGGCCCCAAAATATGAAGAATCGTCATTTCGGGCCCGCTGAGTGCGTACAAACGGGTCGGCCCCCCGGAGTGTCGGGGGGCCGATCCTTGCCTTTTCAGTTCTGTGGTGCCGCGTCAGTTCCGCGGTGCCGCGTTGCGGTGCTCGACGGCTACTGGGTGCGGTTCACGCCGTGGTAGTACTCGAACACCCAGCCGAACAGGCCGATCAGCAGCAGCGGCGCCGAGACGTACACCAGCCACCAGCCCAGGGCCACGCCCAGGAAGGCGAAGGCGCCACCGAGGCCCAGAATCAGCGGCTGCCAGCTCCATGGGCTGAAGAAGCCCAGCTCACCGGCGTCGTCCGCGACGTCGGCCTCCTTGTTGTCCTGGGCTCCGGTGTCGACCCGGCGCGCGGTGAACGCCAGGTAGTAGCCGATCATGATCGACAGACCGAAGGCCAGGAAGAGGCCCGTGGTACCGACCGGCTCCTTCGACCAGAGCCCGTAGGTGATGGCAACTGCCAGCAGGAACACCGACAGCCACAGGAACATCTTGCCCTGGATCTTCACTTCCCGGCCTCCTTGCTGCCGGCGAGCGCCTTCTCTTCCCTGTCCACGTTCTCCAGCTCGTCAAGCGCGGAGATTTCCGGGTGGTGCAGGTCGAAGGCCGGGGATTCGGAGCGGATACGGGGCAGGGTGAGGAAGTTGTGCCGCGGGGGCGGGCAGCTCGTCGCCCATTCGAGCGAACGGCCGTAGCCCCACGGGTCGTCGACCTCGATCTTCTCGCCGTACTTGTGCGTCTTCCACACGTTGTAGAAGAACGGCAGCAGCGACATGCCCAGCAGGAACGAGCTGATGGTGGAGATGGTGTTCAGCGCGGTGAAGCCGTCGGCCGCCAGGTAGTCGGCGTACCGGCGGGGCATGCCCTCGGCGCCCAGCCAGTGCTGCACCAGGAAGGTGCCGTGGAAGCCGATGAACAGCGTCCAGAAAGTGATCTTGCCGAGCCGCTCGTCCAGCATCTTGCCGGTGAACTTCGGCCACCAGAAGTGGAATCCGGCGAACATCGCGAAGACCACGGTGCCGAAGACGACGTAGTGGAAGTGCGCGACGACGAAGTACGAGTCGGAGACGTGGAAGTCCATCGGCGGCGAGGCCAGGATGACACCGGTCAGACCACCGAAGGTGAAGGTGATCAGGAAGCCGATGGTCCACAGCATCGGTGTCTCGAAGGACAACGAGCCCTTCCACATCGTGCCGATCCAGTTGAAGAACTTCACACCTGTCGGCACGGCGATCAGGAAGGTCATGAACGAGAAGAACGGCAACAGCACGCCGCCCGTCACATACATGTGGTGCGCCCAGACCGTCACCGAGAGGCCGGCGATGGCGATGGTGGCGCCGATCAGACCGATGTAGCCGAACATCGGCTTGCGGCTGAAGACCGGGATCACCTCGGAGACGATGCCGAAGAACGGCAGCGCGATGATGTACACCTCTGGATGGCCGAAGAACCAGAAGAGGTGCTGCCACAACAGCGCCCCGCCGTTGGCCGAGTCGAAGATGTGCGCCCCGAACTTCCGGTCCGCCTCAAGGGCGAACAGCGCGGCGGCCAGCACCGGGAAGGCCAGCAGCACCAGCACACCGGTCAGCAGCACGTTCCAGGTGAAGATCGGCATGCGGAACATCGTCATGCCGGGTGCGCGCATGCAGATGATGGTGGTGATGAAGTTGACCGAGCCGAGGATGGTGCCGAAGCCGGAGAGGGCCAGGCCCATGATCCACATGTCGGCGCCGACACTCGGCGAACGGACCGCGTCCGAGAGCGGCGAGTAGGCGAACCACCCGAAGTCGGCCGCGCCCTGCGGGGTGAGGAAGCCGCCCACCGCGATCAGCGAGCCGAACAGGTAGAGCCAGTAGGCGAACATGTTCAGCCGCGGGAAGGCCACATCGGGCGAGCCGATCTGCAGCGGCATGATCCAGTTCGCGAAGCCGGCGAACAGCGGGGTGGCGAACATCAGCAGCATGACCGTGCCATGCATGGTGAACGCCTGGTTGAACTGCTCGTTCGACATGATCTGCATGCCGGGACGGGCCAGCTCGGCGCGCATGAAGAGCGCCATGACGCCGCCGATGCAGAAGAAGACGAACGACGTGATCAGGTAAAGGCTCCCGATCTTCTTGTGGTCCGTCGTCGTCAGCCAGTCGACAACGATCTGTCCTGGCCGCTTGGGGCGTCCAGGGGTTGTCGCCTCAGCCGTCGCGGCGGCGGCACCCTG
Source organism: Streptomyces sp. CA-250714 (assembly GCF_050936705.1). Taxonomy (NCBI): domain Bacteria; kingdom Bacillati; phylum Actinomycetota; class Actinomycetes; order Kitasatosporales; family Streptomycetaceae; genus Streptomyces; species Streptomyces sp. CA-250714. The sequence continues at coordinate 1,995,476 of NZ_JBNJMI010000002.1, forward strand.
GGGTTCGTTGAGGATGCTCACGGGTTATTCGTCTCCGCATTCTTGGCGCCGCCCGTGGTGGCGGTACCCGCCGGGATGTAGCCGGTCTGGCCCTTCTTCGCCAGGTCCTCCAGGTGCTTCTGGTACCGCTCCGGGGAGACGACCTTCACGTTGAAGAGCATCCGGGAGTGGTCGACGCCGCACAGCTCGGCACACTTGCCCCTGAAGGTGCCCTCCCTGTTGGGGGTCACCTCGAAGCGGTTGACATGGCCCGGGATGACGTCCTGCTTCATCAGGAACGGCAGGATCCAGAAAGAGTGGATGACGTCACGGGAGGTCAGGATGAACTGGACCTTCTCCCCCTTGGGCAGCCACAGGGTCGGACCCGGGTTGCCGTTCTGCGGGTTCTTGTCCGCGGGAGTGCCGGCCGTGTAGACGCCCTCGGCACCCTTGGGGAAGCCCTTGGTCATCCGGTCCGGGATGGCGCTCAGCTCCTTGTCCAGCGCCTTGTCCGTGTTGACGTCCGTCTTCGGGTCGCCGTCCACGTCCTCGACGTAGTTGAAGCCCCAGCTCCACTGGTAGCCAACGACGTTGATGACGTGGGTGGGCTTCTTGGAGGTCGCCAGAAGCTTCGTCTCGTCCCGGGCGGTGAAGTAGAACAACACCGAGATGATGATGATCGGGACCACCGTGTACAGCGCCTCGATGGGCATGTTGTACCGGGTCTGCGGGGGGATCTCGACCTTGGACCGGGAGCGCCGGTGGAAGATGACGCTCCACAGGATCAGACCCCACACCAGCACGCCCACGGCGAGCGCGGCCGCCCAGGAGCCCTGCCACAGGGAGAGGATCCGCGGCGCCTCGTCCGTTACCGGGGTGGGCATGCCGAGGCGGGGGAAGTCCTTTGATGTGCAACCGGTCGCGGTCGCCAGGACCAGGCCCGCAGCCAGCGCCTGCTGCAGCTTCCGCCGCATCGGGCGCCGCGACGTGGGGGTGCCGCCCACTGCGCCCGAAGGGCGCCCGTGGGGGAGGTCTGAGCCGTTGGGACTCACGTAGCGCCTTCCCGAGAGTCTCGCCCGCGACGGTCGGGCGCGGCCCTCTTACGTGGTCGGGCGCCGGCCCAGGCGCGGGCAGGGGTTTGGATGTTTATGCGGACCAAACCCTAGCCGACGCCATTTGGGGTCGCGCGGGGAGGGGGTGTAACGCGCCGCGCGCCACCCTGATGGGGTGGAATGCCGTCCCGGCGCCCCTGAACTGACGTTGTGCAGGCCGGTTCCGGGCCGTCTGCGGCGCCCGGTTCGCGGGGTGCGCGTGCGGCGGTAGCGTACAAGTGTGTCCTATTTTGATGCCGCCTCTTCGCTCCCCCTCCACCCCGTCGCGCGGCAGGCGCTGCTGGCGTCGATGGATGAGGGATGGGCCGATCCCGGCCGCCCGCACCGCGAGGGCAGGCGGGCGCGGATGCTGCTGGACGCGGCGCGCGAGACCGCGGCCGAGGCCGTCGGGTGCCGCCCCGACGAGCTCCGTTTCACCTCATCGGGTACGCAGGCGCTGCACACCGGGATCACCGGGGCGCTGGCCGGGCGGCGCCGGGCCGGGCGGCGGCTGGTCGTCTCGGCCGTCGAACACTCCGCCGTACTGCACACCGCCGAGGTCCATGAGCGGGCCGGCGGCCAGGTCCGCCAGGTCGGCGTCGACCGTACGGGCCGGGTGGACGCACAGGAGTGGGCGCAGGCGCTCGGCGAGGACTGTGCGCTGGCCTGTCTCCAGTCCGCGAACCACGAGGTCGGCACCGTCCAGCCGGTGGCGGAGGCTGCCGCGGCCTGCGCCGAGGCGGGCGTACCGCTGCTGGTGGACGCGGCGCAGTCGCTGCCCTGGGGGCCGGTGGAGGGGGCCTGGTCGCTGCTGACCGGGAGCGCTCACAAGTGGGGCGGCCCCGCGGGCGTCGGGCTGCTCGCCGTGCGCAAAGGTGTGCGCTTCGCGCCCCAGGGACCGGTGGACGAGCGGGAGTCCGGTACCGCGCCCGGCTTCGAGAACATCCCGGCCATCGTCGCCGCGGCGGCCGCGCTGCGGGCCGTACGGGCCGAGGCCGAAGCGGAGGCCGCCCGGCTGTCGGCGCTCGTCGACCGGATCCGGGCCCGGGTGCCGCAACTGGTGCCGGACACCGAGGTGGTCGGCGACCCGGTGCGGCGGCTGCCGCATCTGGTGACCTTCTCCTGTCTGTACGTGGACGGTGAGGCGCTGCTGCACGCGCTGGACGCCGCGGGCTACTCCGTCTCCAGCGGCTCGTCCTGCACCTCCAGCACGCTGACCCCGAGCCATGTGCTGCGGGCCATGGGCGTGCTGTCGGAGGGCAACGTACGGGTGTCGCTGCCCCCGGGGACCGCCGAGAGCGAGGTGGACCGGTTCCTGGAGGCGCTGCCCGCCGCGGTCGAGGGCGTACGGGCGCACCTGGGCGCCGGGGCCGGCACCGCCGCCGAGCCCGCGCCCTCCGGCGCCGCCGCGGAGGTCACCGTCGACGCGCGGGGCAAGCTGTGCCCGCTGCCGGTCATCGAGCTGGCCAAGGTCATCGAGGATGTGCCCGCCGGCGGCGTGGTCCGCGTCCTCGCCGACGACGAGGCAGCGCGCCTCGACATCCCCGCCTGGTGCGAGATGACGGGGCACGCCTTCGAAGGGGTCGAGGGCGTCGAGTACCGGGTGCGGCGTACGGGGGCGCGCGCCGGCTGAGCCGGGCCGGCCGGGCAGGCCCTCACAGGAAGGCGCCGGACGGGATGTACGGCGACGGGGGACGCATGCCGCGGAGGCAGACGAAGCCTTCCGCGCGGAGCTCCAGGCCCGCGCGGAGGCCGACGTCGACGGCCCACTGCTGGTCCGCGGTGAGGTCCTGCACCTCCACGACGGTCCCCTCCCCCACCCCGAGCAGCGCGGCGGTCAGCACGCGGGTGGCGAGCCGCCGGGAGGTGGCGCCCAGGAGGGCGACCTTCGCGCTGCCGTCGTCGTCGCTGAGGTAGCAGTAGCCGCTGCCGGCCAGGTCGTCGGCGACCACCAGCCGGTGGTGCCGCATCAGGAACTCGTGGTCGGGCCCGTGGGCGCCGCCGCGCAGCCGCCGGTCGACGGAGTCGAGCAGGTCGCGGTCGCGCGGGCCGCCCTCGACCGCCGCGCCCTCGACGGGGCCGAGGCCCGCGCGGTCGACGACGCCGCGCATCCTGATGGTGGGGTGCAGTTCGAATCCGGCCTGCCGGTACACGCGGGCGGCGGCCGGGTGCCGGGAGCAGCAGATGATGCCGCGCAGACAGCCGCGGCCGTACTCCAGGGTGCGGGTGAGCAGTGCTCGCCCGACGCCCTTGCCCTGGACGCCGGGCAGTACGACGAGGAGGGCCAGGCCCCAGGTGCCCTCGCGGATGTGGGACTGCGCGGCACCGATGGCCTGGCCGGCCTCGTCCTCGGCGAGCCAGCTGCCCGCGGGGTCGTGCCGGACGATGTGCCGCACCTTTTCGCGGCTGCGGGGCGCCTGCGGCGGGGCAGCCCCTTTGAGGGCGTGCGGCTCCCCGAACGCCGCTTCAGTCAGCTTTCTTACGGTCTCCGCGTCGTCCTCGGTGTCTCTGACGGGTCGCAGCAGCATCCGCGCACGGTACGGCGACATGAGGGATCGCCTCAACGATGCTGATGAGGGAGTGCCCCTGCCCGTTCGTCCGCAGGCTGCGGGCGCCTTGTGGTTGCTCGCGCAGTTCCCCGCGCCCCTGACGGGGCGCGAGCCTTACGGAAGGGCCAGCATCCGTTCCAAGGCCAGCTTGGCGTACTTTTCCGTTTCCGCGTCGACCTGGATCCGGTTGACGACGTTGCCGTCGGCCAGTGACTCCAGAGCCCACACCAGGTGCGGGAGGTCGATGCGGTTCATCGTGGAGCAGAAGCAGACGGTGCGGTCGAGGAAGACGATCTCCTTGTCCTCGGCGGCGAACCGGTTGGCCAGCCGCCGTACGAGGTTGAGTTCGGTGCCGACCGCCCACTTGGAGCCGCGGGGAGCCGCCTGGAGCGCCTTGATGATGTACTCCGTGGAGCCCACCTGGTCGGCCGCGGCGACGACTTCGTGCTTGCACTCGGGGTGCACCAGCACGTTGACGCCGGGGATGCGCTCGCGTACCTCGCGGACCGAGTCCAGCGAGAAGCGGCCGTGCACCGAGCAGTGGCCGCGCCACAGGATCATCTTGGCGTCGCGGAGCTGCTGCGGGGTAAGCCCGCCGTTCGGCTTGTGGGGGTTGTAGACGACGCAGTCGTCCAGCGTCATCCCCATGTCGCGGACGGCGGTGTTCCGGCCGAGGTGCTGGTCGGGCAGGAAGAGCACCTTCTCGCCCTGGCCGAACGCCCACTCCAGGGCCCGCTTGGCGTTGGAGGAGGTGCATATGGTGCCGCCGTGCCGGCCGGTGAACGCCTTGATGTCCGCTGAGGAGTTCATGTACGAGACGGGGACGGTCGCCTCGGCGACCCCGGCCTCGGTGAGTACGTCCCAGCATTCGGCGACCTGTTCGGCGCTGGCCATGTCCGCCATCGAGCAGCCGGCCGCCAGATCGGGGAGGACGACCTGCTGGGCATCCGAGGTGAGGATGTCCGCGGACTCGGCCATGAAGTGCACGCCGCAGAAGACGATGTACTCGGCCTCGGGGCGGGCCGCGGCGTCCCGGGCCAGCTTGAAGGAGTCACCGGTGACATCGGCGAACTCGATCACCTCGTCGCGCTGGTAGTGGTGGCCGAGCACGAAGACGCGGTCGCCGAGCTTCTCCTTGGCGGCGCGGGCACGGGCCACCAGGTCCGGGTCGGACGGGGCGGGAAGGTCGCCGGGGCACTCGACTCCGCGCTCGCTCTTGGGGTCGGCCTCGCGGCCGAGCAGCAGCAGTGCGAGCGGTGTCGGCTGTACGTCCAGCGGCTGGGCGGCACTCACAGGACCAGCCCTTTCTGTGGCTCTGATTCGACTTCGCGTCGGATTCTCGTCTAAGTGACGTTATCTATCATAACTGCTTCACGTCAGTTTGACGATGGCCATCGCGTCGATGTGACGCATTCCCAGCCGCTCCGGCGGTGTGCGAGCATGAAGTGACGCTCCTGGAATGAATCCGGGATGCCGTCGGTTGAGCCCGACGGTAAGAGAGCAGTCCGTACCAACCCGGGAGAGAAGCAGATGTCCGTTTCGGACGAGACCGCTGTAAGCGAGGGCATCATCCTGTCCGACGCCGCCGCCGCGAAGGTCAAGAGCCTGCTGGAGCAGGAGGGCCGCGACGACCTGGCGTTGCGCGTCGCCGTCCAGCCGGGTGGCTGCTCCGGCCTGCGGTACCAGCTCTTCTTCGACGAGCGCTCGCTCGACGGCGACGTGGTCAAGGATTTCGACGGTGTGAAGGTCGTCACCGACCGGATGAGCGCCCCCTACCTCGGCGGCGCCTCCATCGACTTCGTCGACACCATCGAGAAGCAGGGCTTCACGATCGACAACCCGAACGCCACCGGCTCCTGCGCCTGCGGCGATTCTTTCAACTGAGCCCACTTGTTGTGCGGGGGGCCGCCGTAGCAGTCGAGGCCGTCGGCCGCCTGCGGGTCGGTTTCGGCTGATCGCGCAGTTCCCCGCGCCCCTTCGGGGCGCGCGCACCATTTGCGACATGACAAGGGCGGCGGACTCCCCCCACCAGGAGTCCGCCGCCCTTGTCGTTCCGGTGGACGGCGCCGGTCCGGTTACTTACGGGGCAGCTTGTCGCCGTCCCGCGCGTCGACCACCTTGCGGTCGCCCAGCTCCTTGTCGAGCTTCACCTCGGCGGTCTGCTTCTTGGCGATCTTGACGCAGACGTTCTTGCCGTCCTTCTTCTTCTTTGCCTCGATCTTGACCTTCACCGCGGATCCCGACTCGTCGGCGGTGGCCTTGTAGGTGTCGCACACCCCGCCCCAGAAGGTCAGCTTCAGGGTGCGGCCGTCCGCCCGGTACGACTCGATCGCCTGCGAGGGCTGCTTGCCGCCCGTGCCGACGTCACCGCTGCCCGGCTTCGAGGGGTGGCCGGAGGTCTTCGAGGGCTTGAGGTACTTCTGCTGCACGGCCGGGTGGGTGACCTCAAGGTCACCGCCGCCGGGCCGCTCCACCTTGTAGATCCACGCCGGGACGAGCAGCGGCTTGCCGTGCGAGCGCTCCAGCGAGAGCCCGAAGACGGCGTCGCCGACCTTCGTCGGCTCGTTGCCCCGCTCGCCCTCGTCCCCGTGCCCGCCGCGCGACTGGTTCGCCTTGTTCATCTCGTCGAGCGTCGCGGTGGCGCTCTGCACCGGGTAGACCTCGCCCTTGTCGGTCTTGTTCCAGCTGCCCTGCGCCCGGGTGATGGTGCCCTTGTCGTCCACCACGAAGGTGCTGTCCCAGCCGTGCGTGGGCAGGTGGTCCACCCTCGGCGAGGCGGTGACGGTACGGGTGCCGCCGACCGGCGATCCGGCGTCCAGCGTGGCGTCGTCGAGCCCGAGCGCCTGCAGCGCCGGGCGTACGGCGTCCTCCGCCTTCTTCTCGGACAGGGGTTTGCCGCCCGGTGCCGGGTCGGGGTCGGCGTCCAGCGGTACGGTCTGGCCGTTCTGGTACGTCCACGCGCCGCCGGCCGCCCCGCGTTCGGCGGTCAGCCGGGGGCCCTTGCCCTGGCCGCCGCCCACCTGCCAGCGGCCGTCCTGGTCCTTGATGGTGCCCTTGACGTGCAGCGCCTCGGCGAGCTTCGCCACCTGCGCGCGGCTCACATCGTGCCCGGGCCGGTAGACGGCCGCGGCCTTGGGACCGTCCGGCAGCTCACCGTCGGCGCGGTAGCCGCGCGGGCCCATCGGCTCGCCGGGCGCGATGCCCTCGCCGCTGTCCCGCGCCGAGGTGGCGGTGCCGTCCAGGGCCAGCCTCGGAGGGCTGCCGTCGGGGCCGCGGTCGGCGTTCTTGCCGGCCGAGCCGTTCGTGTCGCCGGAAGAGGCGGTGGACGCCCAGTACGCGCCGCCCCCGCCCGCGACGAGGACCGCGGCGGCCACGGCGCCGACGGTAAGCTGCCGCCGCCTGCTCCGGGGTGCCGGGCGGCCCTCGGTCTCGGAGGACTGGTCTGTACTCACCGAAAACTCCTTTGGCTCCGCGTCCATGAGCCCTCCCGCACGGGGGTGCTCATGTCCCCCGTCATGCGGGGGTCGTGAGTGGGACGGAGACCGGAAGCGGACGGTTCCCGGGTGGCGCGCTCCGTGGCAGAACCCGGCCGCTCAGTCGCCGTACTCGGACATGCCGTCCAGCAGCCGTGCGGAGCGTACCGGCACGCGCACGCCGTGCAGCGAGGCCGGCCGGACGGGGCGCCGTTCCTCGGGCATTGCGGGCGGAACCGTCCAGTGCGGGACCATCCGCGCGCAGTCGCCGAGCAGTTGCTCCATCGACTCGTGCTCGGCGTACTCGGCCGGGAAAGGCGCTGTTTTCCACATGAGGATCACGCTACGCATCCGATGAGCTGCCCGGAAGACCCTACTATGAGGTAGTTGTGTCCTGTTCGGCTCCGGGGACCCAGCGGGTAGCGTGGCGAGCGCCTTTCCCTCGTGCGCTGGGCGTACGGGGGTACCCGATGTCTCTCAGGAGCAGAATTCGTCGTGCGTATCGCAGTCTGCGGCTCCATCGCAAACGACCACCTGATGACCTTCCCGGGGCGCTTCTCCGACCAACTGGTCGCCGACCAGTTGCACACGGTCTCGCTCTCCTTCCTCGTCGACCGCCTCGACATCCGACGAGGCGGCGTCGGCGCCAACATCGCCTTCGGCATGGGCCAGCTCGGCGTCCGGCCGGTCCTCGTCGGCGCGGCGGGAGAGGACTTCGAGGAATATCGAGCCTGGCTCGACCGCCACGGTGTGGACACCGAGTCCGTGCACATCTCCGAGGTCGCGCACACCGCACGATTCGTCTGCACCACCGACGCGGACAACAACCAGATCGGCTCGTTCTACACCGGCGCCATGAGCGAGGCCAGGAACATCGAGATCCAGCATGTCGCCGACCGCGTCGGCCGGCTCGACCTCGTGCTCATCGGGGCCGACGACCCCGAGGGGATGATGCGCCACACCGAGGAGTGCCGTACCCGCGGCATCCCCTTCGCCGCCGACTACTCGCAGCAGATCGCGCGGATGGACGGCGAGGGCATCCGCAACCTCACCGACGGTGCCACCTATCTCTTCTCCAACGAGTACGAGAAGGAGTTGATCGAGGCCAAGACCGGCTGGAGCGACGAGGAAGTGCTCCAGCGCGTCGGCACGCGCGTCACCACGCTGGGCAAGAAGGGGGCGCGTATCGACCGGGCGGGCGAGGAGCCGATCGTCGTCGGCGTCGCCGAGGAGAAGAAGAAGGCCGACCCCACCGGGGTCGGCGACGCCTTCCGGGCCGGCTTCCTCTCCGGACTCGCCTGGGGCGTCAGCTTGGAGCGGGCCGCGCAGGTGGGGTGCATGCTGGCGACCCTCGTCGTCGAGACGGTGGGCACGCAGGAATACGAGCTGAGGCGGGTGCACTTCATGGAGCGCTTCACCAAGGCCTACGGCCATGACGCCGCCACCGAGGTCCAGGCCCACCTGGCCTGAGCGCCCGCGGGCGGAAGCAGCCGACACAGCGAGGGGGCCCGAATCCGGGCCCCCTCCCACTGTTTCCGGGCCGCTGTCTCCGGGGCTCCGATCTGTTTCCGGGGCTCCGTTCCAGCAGGGCCGGGGCCCGGCGATGGCCCCCCACGGGCGGCCGGGCCCCGGCAGTCTCAGGAGCCGGAGGAGGACTCCGCCGGCTCCGCCTCGGAGCGAGCCCGCGGTGAGGCGCCCTCACCCGCGGGTGAATCCCCGCGCTTGGCGGCCCGCTTGGCGGCGCGGCGCTCCTTCCTCAGTTCCACCATGGCGTACAGCGTCGGCACCAGCAGCAGCGTGAGCAGCGTCGAGGTGATCAGGCCGCCGATGACCACGACCGCCAGCGGCTGCGAGATGAACCCGCCGTCCCCGGTGACGGCGAGCGCCATCGGGGTCAGCGCGCAGATGGTGGCGAGCGCCGTCATCAGAATGGGCCGCAGCCGGTGCCGGCCGCCCTCGACGACGGCGTCGATGACGCCGTAACCCTGCCGCCGGTACTGGTTGATCAGGTCGATGAGGACGATGGCGTTGGTCACCACGATCCCGATCAGCATCAGCATGCCGATCATCGACGGGACGCCCAGCGGGGTGCCCGTCACGACCAGCAGACCCAGCGCGCCGGTGGCCGCGAACGGGATGGACACCAGCAGGATCAGCGGCTGGACGAGCGACCGGAAGGTCGCCACCAGCAGCATGAAGACGATCGCGATGGCCGCCAGCATGGCCAGGCCGAGCGAGCTGAACGCCTCGTCCTGGTCCTGCGAGAGCCCGCCGATCTCGGCGGTGGCGCCCTTGGGCAGGTCCAGCGAGTTGATCTCGGACTGGAGCTCGGCGCTGACCGCGCCGGTGTTCTCGCCGGTCGGCTTGGCGGTGATCGTCGCAGCGCGGGCGCCGTCGATACGGGTCAGCTGCACCGGCCCCTCGACGGTCCGTACCTCGGCGACCTTGCCCAGCGTGGTGCCGCCGAGCGGCAGCCGCTTCAACTCCGCGACGGTCTCGGCCGGTTGCGGGGAGCGGACGACGACATCGCGTTCGGTGTCGTCGAGCACCGCCTTACCGGATTTGGTCCCGCTGACCGCCTGGGTGACGGCCTGGCCGAGCGCGGCGTCCGAGAGCCCGTGGCGGGCCGCCTCGGGCTTGGCGGTGACCGAGACGCGGGGCACGGACTGCGACAGGTCGGAAGATACGTCGGTGACGTCGTCCAGCCCGGCGACCTTGGCGCGGACCTGCTCGGACGCCTTCTTCAGCACCTCGGCGTCGCCCGACTTGACGACGACGCTGAGGTCCTGGGTGCCGAAGCCGTCACCGGCGTTGACGGTGGTCTCGCCGATGGACGGGCCGAGCTTCCGCAGACCGTCGTCCACCGCGTCCTGGACCGCGTCGCTGTCGGCGGACTCCTTCAGCCTGATCTGGTACGTGGCCTGGTTGGCGTCCGTACTGCCGCCGAACGCCGCCATCAGGCCCGCCGAGCCGACGGTGACCTGGTAGTCCTCGACGCCATCGACGCCGGACAGCATCTTCTCCACCTTCTCGGCCTGCTTGTCGGCCGCGCTCAGGCTGCTGCCAGGCGGCAACTCCTGCTGGACGGTGAGCTGCTGGGTCTCGCCCTGGTCGAAGAAGTTGGTCTTCAGCAGCGTCGCCATGCCCCCGGTGGCCACCAGCACCACGACCGCGATGAGCAGGCTGGTGAAGCGGCGGCGGGTGGCGAACCGGAGGACGGGGACGTACAGCCGCTGGAGCGGGCTGTTCGCCTCCTTCTCCTCGGCCTTGCGGCGCTGTTCGGCGGGGTCGAGCCCGCGCAGCGACTTGGGCGCGCGCAGGAACCAGTACGAGAGCACCGGTACGACGGTCAGCGACACCAGCAGCGAGGCGAGCAGTGCGACGGTGATGGTGAGCGAGAAGCCGCCGAACAGCGCGCCGACCATGCCGCCGACGAACGCCATCGGGAGGAAGACCGCGACCGTCGTCAGCGTGGAGGAGGTGATCGCGCCGGAGACCTCCTTGACGGCGTCCAGGATCGCGGTGGTGCGCTCCTTGCCGTAGGTCAGATGCCGTTTGATGTTCTCCAGGACGACGATGGAGTCGTCCACGACCCGGCCGATGGCGATGGTCAGCGCGCCCAGCGTGAGCATGTTGAGCGACAGGTCCCGCGTCCACAGCACGATCAGCGTGAGGACGACGGACAGCGGGATGGAGACCGCGGTCACCAGCGTGGAGCGCAGCGACAGCAGGAAGACCAGGATGACGACGACGGCGAAGACCAGCCCGAGCATGCCCTCGGTCGTCAGCGAGCTGATGGACTTGGAGACCTGCGGGCCCTGGTCGGCGACGACGGTCAGTTCGGCGCCCTTGCCGAGGTCGGCGCGCAGCTGCGGGAGCTTGTCCTCGACCGTCTCGGAGATGTCGACGGCGCTGCCGTCGTTGTCCATGGTGACCGACACCGACAGGCTGCGCTTGCCGTTGGTGCGGGTCAGCGAGGTGGCCTTGTCGGGGGTCTCCTCGACGGTGGCGATGTCACCGACGTCGACCGGCCTGCCCGCACCCTTGCCGGGGATGCGCAGCCGCTCGATCTGCTCGATCGAGGTGTAGCCGTTGCCGACCTGCACGGTCCTGGACTTGCCGGATTCGTCGAAGGACCCGGCGGGCAGCGAGGCGCCGCCCGCCTCCAGCGCCTTGGCCAGATCGGCCGGGGTCAGCTTGGCCGCGGCCAGCTTCTTGGGGTCGGGGGTGACGGCGACCACCTGGTCCTGCACGCCGTCGACGGTGACCTGGCTGACGCCGTCGATGTCCTTGAGGACCGGCACCACGGAGGTGTCCAGCGCGTCGGCCAGCGCCTGCTGGTCCTTGCCCGCGGAGGAGGCGGCGAGCACGACGGTGGGGATGTCGTCGGTGCCGCCGGAGACGACCTGCGGGTCAACGTCGTCGGGGAGCTTGGCGCGTGAGCGGTTGACGGCCTGCTGGACGTCGGCGACGGTCTGCTCGGAGCCGTCGCCGTAGTCGAACTGGGCCATGACGACGGCGGAACCCTCACTGGCCGTCGAGGTGACCCCGGTGATGCCGTCGACGCCCTGGATGTTCTCTTCCAGTGGCTCGACGACCTGCTTCTCGACCACATCGGGGGAAGCGCCCTGGTACGGCGCGATGACCGAGACCATGGGCAGGTCGATGGAGGGCAGCAGCTGCTGTTTGAGCTGGGGGACGGCGATGGCGCCGAAGGCGATGGCGACGAGCGCCATCAGACCTATCAGCCCACGCTGGAGGAGGCTGAGGCGGGACAGCCAGGACATGGGAGCCGGATCTCTCTCTCGGTTCGGGACGTGCGGGTGCCGCCGCCGGGCGGGCAGACACCTGGAGCCGCCTACACCCTCACGCACGTACGGCGCGGAATTCTCCGCCGCAGGTCCCCTTCTGCCGACGGGCGCGTACTGCGGCCGCAGTACACGACTGAGAGAGCCGCAGTACGCCGCGGCAGGTCACTCCGAGAGGGAGGGCCGCACCAGGCCGCTCTCGTACGCGGCGACCACCAACTGCGCCCGGTCCCGGGCGCCGAGCTTGGACATGGTGCGGTTGACATGGGTCTTGATCGTGAGCGGGCTGACGTCGAGCCGTTCGGCGATCTCATCGTTGGACAGCCCCGCGGCCACCTGGGTGAGCACCTCGCGTTCGCGTGCGGTGAGCGCGTCCAGCCGGGCCGCGCCACGTCCCTCGCCGGCCAGGCCGTCCGCCTGTGAAGTGCCGCCCTGCGCAAGGAACCTGGCTATCAGTCCTTTGGTCGCCGCCGGGGAGAGCAGGGCCTCGCCGTTGGCCGCCGTGCGGATCGCGGAGAGCAGTTCACCGGGCTCCGCACCCTTGCCGAGGAAGCCGGAGGCCCCGGCGCGCAGCGCGCTGACCACGTACTCGTCCACCTCGAAGGTGGTGAGGATGACGACCTTCACCTCGGCCAGCGCCGGATCGGCGCTGATGGCGCGGGTGGCGGCCAGTCCGTCGGTGCCGGGCATCCGGATGTCCATCAGCACCACGTCCGCGCCCTTTTCGCGGACCAGCGCCACGGCCTCGGCCCCGTCGGCCGCCTCGCCCACGACCTCCATGTCCGCCTCGGAGTCCACCAGCACCCGGAACGCGCTGCGCAACAGCGCCTGGTCGTCGGCGAGTACGACTCGGATCATGCGGGGGTCTCCTTCCGGGGAGCCGTCGTAGTCTCCAGCGGCAACCGTACGTGGACCCGGAAACCGCCGCCGGGCAGCGGTCCGGTCTCGCACGCGCCGTGCAGCGCGGCGGCCCGCTCCCGCATCCCGACCAGGCCGTGTCCGCCGCCCGCCCCCTCCGGGTGCGCTTCGTCGACGCCGTCGGGATCGGCGGGGTCGGCGGCGGGGGCGGTGTCCTCGGGGATGGTGTGGGTGGTGCCCGCGCCGTCGTCGATGACGTCGATCTCCAGCGCCTCCGCGTCCCGCCGTATCCGCACCTCGGCGTGGGCGCCGCTGCCCGCGTGCTTCTGCACGTTGGTGAGGGCTTCCTGGACGACGCGGTAGGCGGTCAGGTCCACTGCCGAGGACAGCGGCGTCCCGGCACCGAGCGGCGGGGTGTCCACGACGACGGACATCCCGGCGTGCCGGAAGCCGTCCACCAGTTCGTCCAGCACCTCCAGCCCCGGCGCGGGTTCCGTGGGTGCGGTGCTCTCCCCGGACTGGCGGAGCAGCCCCAGGGTGGTCTGCAGCTCGGCGAGGGCGTGCCTGCTGGCGTCCCGGACGTGCGCGAGTGCCTGTTTGGCCTGGTCGGGGCGCTGGTCCATGACATGTGAGGCCACCCCGGCCTGCACGTTGACCAGCGCGATGTGATGGGCGACCACGTCGTGCAGCTCCCGGGCGATCCGCATCCGCTCCTCCGCGACGCGGCGCCTGGCCTCCTCCTCACGGGTGCGCTCCGCCCGCTCGGCGCGCTCCCGGATGGCCTTCACGAACGCACGCCGGTTGCGGACGGCCTCCCCGACGGCGGCGGCCAGCGCGGTCCAGGCGAGTATGCCGAGGTTCTCCTGCGCGTACCACGGCCGCGCTCCGAAGAGCATGCCCGCGCCGGTGAGCACCCCGACGGTGAGGGCGCCGACCCGCCAGCTGGTGCGGCGGTCGGTGGTGTTGGTGACGGTGTAGAGCGCGACGACCGCGGCCGCTGCGAGCGGCGCCCGGGGGTCGGAGTTGGCGGACGGGCCGGGGCTGAGGACGAGCCCGACGACGCAGATCAGGCTGGTCAGCAGCAGCACCGGGATCGGGGCCCGGCGGCGCAGCGCGAGCACTCCGCAGGAGAGCGCGGCCAGCAGCACGGTCTGCCCGCTGATCGCGCGCTCCGCGAATTGCGGCTGGCCGTCCGGTCCGTGCGGTTCCGTGGCGGCGCCGAGGAGGATGCAGCAGAACGTCCCGAGGGCGATGAGGGCGTCGACCGCGTGGGGGTGTGCACGGAGTCGCTCGCGGATGTCGCGGAGTGTCACGGCAGGCACCGTATGCCCGGCTCTCCTGGTGTGGGCTGTCGGATCTGCTCTTGCAGGTCGCGTTGTGCGGTTGTGCGGGTGGTGCGCGTGGGGGGTGGCGGGGGCGCCGGATCGGGGCGCCGATTCCGGGGGCTAGCCGGGGATGAGTCCGTCGTCGCCGAGCATCTGCCTTACCTCTTCCAGGTCGGCGTCGGGCGCGGGGAGGATCAGCTCGGAGGGTTCGAGCGCGTCGTCGGGCAGCGGGCTGCCCAGCCTGCGGACGGCCTCCAGCAGCGCGTAGAGGGTGCGGCGGAAGGCTGCCTCGTCACCGCTCTCCACCTCCGCGAGCAGTTCGTCATCGAGCTTGTTGAGTTCGACGAAGTGGCTGTCGTCCAGTCTGAGCTGGCCTTCGCCCATGATCCGTACGATCATGCCGTTCTCCTCCTCCGGCTGGGGGTGCCGCTGAGGCCCGGGTTCACTCCTTGTTGAACTTGGGCGCTTCCTGCTGGCCGTTCGCCTGGCCCTCCTGGCCCTGGCCCCCCTCGATGGCCTGCTGGCCGTTGCCGCTGCCGCCGGCCAGCTCCGCCTTCATCCGCTGGAGCTCCAGCTCCACGTCGCTGCCGCCGGAGAGGCGGTCGAGCTCGGCGGTGATGTCGTCCTTGGCCATACCGGTGGGGTCGTCCAGCGCGCCGGAGGCCAGCAGCTCGTCGATGGCGCCGGAGCGGGCCTGGAGCTGGGCCGTCTTGTCCTCGGCCCGCTGGATGGCCATGCCGACGTCGCCCATCTCCTCGGAGATGCCGGAGAACGCCTCGCCGATCCGGGTCTGCGCCTGGGCAGCCGTGTAGGTGGCCTTGATGGTCTCCTTCTTGGTGCGGAACGCATCCACCTTGGCCTGGAGGCGCTGCGCCGCGAGGGTCAGCTTCTCCTCCTCGCCCTGCAAGGTCTGGTGCTGTCCCTCCAGGTCGGTGACCTGCTGCTGGAGCGCCGCCCTGCGGGAGAGCGCCTCGCGGGCCAGGTCCTCGCGGCCGAGCGCGAGTGCCTTCTTGCCCTGTTCCTCCAGCTTCGAGGACTGCCCCTGCAACTGGGTCATCTGCAGTTCCAGGCGCTTGCGGGAGGTCGCGACATCGGCCACGCCCCTGCGCACCTTCTGCAAGAGCTCCAGTTGCTTCTGGTAGGAGTAGTCGAGCGTCTCGCGCGGGTCCTCAGCCCGGTCCAGGGCCTTGTTGGCCTTCGCGCGGAAGATCATCCCCATACGCTTCATGACACCGCTCATGGGCCTCGCGCGCCCCCTTCGTAACGGACTCAAGCCCTCGGCAATCTACAGACCCCAGAGTACGGGGCTGTCTTCCATTACCGCACCGTTCGGGCGCGGATGCGCTCATCCTGGAGGACGATCAGCCGCCCGCACTCTCCGGCGCAAGGAGTAGGCACCGCTCCACGGCGGGGCCGGTGCTCTCCGGTGCTTTCCCCCGGGGGCTGGGGCCCACTCTGATTCACACCGTACTCTTGAGATGTGTTCCGTAGCCGTTCGACGAAAGCAGGGCAGGCCGACTCACCTCAGGTGACGGCTGCCGAGCCCAAGCAACCCCGCGACCCGCAAGCCCCCAAGGGTCGCCCCACCCCCAAGCGCAACGAGGCGCGCGGTCCGCGCCGCCCGGTGGCCGGGCCGCAGAGCCGCAAGGACGCGGTCAAGCGGCAGCGCGAGGCCCGCAGGGCCGCGCTGGCCAAGCAGCGCGAGGCGCTGGCCAGCGGGGACGAGCGCTATCTGCCCGCGCGGGACAAGGGCCCGGTGCGGCGGCTGGCGCGGGACTTCGTGGACTCCCGGTTCAGCGTGGCGGAGTTCTTCCTGCCGATGGCCGTGATCATCCTCGTGCTGAGCATGCTGCCCTCGCTCCAGCTGAAGAACATCTCGCTGCTGCTGTGGCTCGTGGTGATCCTGCTGATCATCGTCGACTCGATCGGCATCTCGGTACGGCTGAAGAAGAAGATCCGCGAGCGCTACCCCGACGAGAACCGCCGGGGTGCCGTCGCCTACGCGCTGATGCGGACCCTCCAGATGCGCCGTATGCGCCTGCCCAAGCCGCAGGTCGCCCGCGGCGAGAAGCCCTGATCCGGCACGAGCTGGTCGCCCGACAACTTGAGGAGCGGATCGCCGCGCACTTCGAGGTGGGGCGGCGGCTCAGAGTGCTGGACGCCGGGCTGGGCGACGGCGCGCAGGCGCTGCGGCTGGCCCGGGCCGGCCACGCGGTGACGGGTCTGGAGGCCGATCCATCGCGGCTGGCCGAGGTCGAGGCGGCGCTGGCGGACGAGCCCGAGGGCATCCGCGCCCGCTTCCGCACGATGGCCGGCAGCGGCCAGGACACCGGCGCCCACTTCCTGCCCGGCACCTTTGACGTGGTGCTCTGCCATGACGTGCTCGACCGGACCCGGGACCCGGACAGCACGCTGGCCGGGCTCGCCCGGGTGCTCGACACCGGAGGGCTGCTCTCGATCGTGCTGCCCAACGTGACGGCACGCGCGATGCGGCCGGGGCTGGCCGGTGACTGGGACGGCGCCCATGCCGCGCTGGTGGCCGACCCCCCGGAGAGCGACCGCTTTCTGCGGCTGGAGGCGCTGACCTCGTTCCTCGCCCGGATCGGGGTGCCCATGGAGCGCTGGTACGGCGTGGGGGTCTTCGCGGCGGACGATACGGCCACGGGCGCGGCGGCCCTCGATGTCGAGGAGCGCGCCTGCCGGATGGACCCGTACCGGGGGGTGGCCCGGTCGCTGCACCTGTTCGGGGTGCGGGGCTGACCAGTCGCGGTCAGCCTGCCGGGGGCCGGAACTGAGGGGGCTCGCGGAGCTCTATGTCGGCGACGTCGATGCCCCGCTCGCGGGCCAGATGGGCGAGGGTCTCGGTGCGGGCCGGTTCGGGGGCCTGGGTGTCGATGAAGGCACCCAGCCACTCCCCCGTCCGCCGGTTGTAGGCCAGCCGGCGGGAGGCGGCGGCGCTGCTGATGGTGCCCGTCTCCGCGACCTTGAAGTCGGAGCCGATGGCTGCCTTGGCCACATGCGCGGCACAGGCATCCATGAAGCGAGGACTGGGGCGCTCGTCGCCACCGTAGAAGAACGCCTCGATCACCTCGGGACCGCGGACGGACTTCTCCGCGAAGATGCCCGCCTTCTGCAATGCCGCCAGTGTCCGGTCCCGCTTCTCGGCCGGGCCCCGCAGAACCACGTAAACCGCGCCACGTACGTTCATGAGTACCGAGGGTAGCGGCTCTGCGGAAAGATCAGACCTCCGCGGGGAAGACCGCTTTCACTCCGCGGCAGCGCCCCCGTTGTCGCTCTCCGTGGCGGAGTGCAGGCTCATCGGCCCGTAGACGGTGTCGCCGTCGTCCTGGAGGATCACCTGATCGGTTCCGCCCTCCAGCAGCTCCCGCCACACCTCCCCGAGCCACGACTCGGCGTCCGACTGGGTGGGGAACTCCTCGGGCTGCACGGCGGGTTCCGTCTCCGTACCGTCGGCCTTCTCGAACCGCCACGTCCACGCCATCAGTGCCTCCGTAAGATCGCCGGTTGCTCCCGGAAGCGTAGTCCCCTGTGCGCACGCGGCGGCAGGTCACGAGACGATCAGAGGGTGGAACTCACTCTGCTCGGCACCGGCGAACCCGCCGGTCTCCCCCGGTCCGACTGCCCCTGCGCGTGCTGCGCCGCCGCGACCGGCCAAGAGGCCCGCGCCGCGACGGCACTGCTGGTGGACAGCACCCTGCTGCTCGACCTGACCCCCGGGCCCGCGTTCGCCGCGGCGCGGGCCGGCCAGTCGCTCAGCGGCGTACGGCAGGTGCTGCTCAGCCACCCGCACGACGGGCCCGCGCTGGAGGTACCCGCCGGGCTGCCGGCGCCCATTCGGGTGCCGGACCGGCAAGAGCTGGCGCTGATCAGCGGGCACCGGGTGCGGGCGCTGGCACTGGACTCGCCGGGCACCGGCTATCTGGTGACGGGACCGGACGGGGAGCGGCTGCTGTATCTGCCGCCGGGCGCCGCGCTCGCCGGGACGGGCAGCGGGGTCGGGCACGGCGGCCCGTACGACGTGGTGCTGCTGGACGTGGTCGGGCGGCCGGACGCGCTGGCCCGGCTGCGGGACGCGGGCCTGGTCGGCGCGGCCACGGATGTGCTCGCCGTCCACCTCGGGCACGACGTACCGCCGGGTGCCGAGCTGCACCGGCGGCTGGCCGCGGCCGGCGCGCGCGCCGTGCCGGACGGTACGACGCTCACCGTCGGCGAGTTCCACGGCGGGGTGGACGTCTCCGAGATCCCCCGCCGGACGCTGGTGCTGGGCGGGGCGCGCTCGGGCAAGTCGGTGGAGGCCGAGCGGCGGCTGGCCGCGTTCCCCGGGGTGGTGTACGTGGCGACGGGCGGCACCCGCGAAGGCGACCCCGAGTGGGCCGCCCGGGTGGCCGAGCACCGCGAGCGGCGGCCCGCCTCGTGGCGTACCGAGGAGACCTGCGATCTGGTGCCGCTGCTGGAGCAGGACGGACCGCCGCTGCTGATCGACTGTCTGGCGCTATGGCTCACCCACACCATGGACGAGGTGGGTGCCTGGGACGACACCCGATGGGCACAGGGCGGCGCCACCGAGCTGGCCGCCCGGGTGCGGGCGCTGATCGAAGCCGTACGGGCCACGCGGCGCCGGCTGGTGGCCGTCAGCAACGAGGTGGGCTCCGGAGTCGTACCGGCCACCCCGGCCGGCCGCCGCTTCCGGGACGAACTGGGCCGACTGAACGCGCAGTTCGCGGACGAGTGCGAGCACGTACTGCTGGCGGTGGCGGGCGTGGTGCTGCCGCTGCGGTGAGGGGCCCGCGCCCCGTCAGGGGCGCGGGGAACTGCGCGACCAGCCACCAAGCACCCGCAGCCTGCGATGCACAGCAAGGGGCACCCCCTGTGCAGCAAGGCGCCGGACACAGGCGCAACCCGCAGCAGCTGATGAACCCGAAAGGGCACTCACGTACGCTCAGCGAGCATGAGCGAGCGCAGTCTGGATCTGGATGACTTCTCCGACCTCATCGAGCGGCCGCACGGCGGACTGCGCCGGGAAGCCGAGGAGCGGCGGGCGCTGACCGGGCTGCCCCCGCGGGCCCTGGGGCGGCTGGAGGACGTGGGCGAGTGGCTCAGCTCCGCGCAGGCCCAGGTGCCGGTGCGGCCGGTGGCCAACCCGCGCCTGGTGGTGTTCGCGGGCGACCACGGCGTCGCCGAACTCGGCGTCTCCACCCGGCAGCCGGGCACCGCCACCGAGCTCGTCCGTGAGCTGCTGGACGGTGTCTCCCCTGCGGCCGTACTGGCGCGCCGCTTCGAAGTGCCGGTGCGTGTGGTCGACATGGCGCTCGACTGCGACCCGGGGGAGCTGCCCGCCGAGGTGACCCGGCACCGGGTGCGCCGTTCGTCCGGGCGGCTGGACATCGAGGACGCGCTGACGCCGGAGGAGGCCGAGGCGGCGTTCCGCGCGGGGATGGCCGTCGCCGACGAGGAGGCCGACGCCGGTACCGACCTGGTGGTGCTCGGCGATCTGAGCGTGGGCGGCACCACGGCGGCCGGGACGCTGGTCGCCGCGCTGTGCGGCACGGACGCCTCCGTGGTGACCGGGCGCGGCGGAGGCGGCATCGACGATCTGACGTGGATGCGCAAGTGCGCCGCCATCCGCGACGGGCTGCGCCGGGCCCGGCCCGTACTGGGCGACCAGCTGCAACTGCTGGCGACGGTGGGCGGCGCCGATCTGACGGCGATGACGGGGTTCCTGCTCCAGTCGGCGGTGCGGCACACCCCGGTCGTCCTCGACGGGGTCGTCTCCGCGGCGTGCGCGCTGGTCGGCCAGCGGGTGGCCTTCCGGGCGCCGGACTGGTGGCTGGCGGGCCAGGCAGGCAGCGAGCCGGCCCAGGCCAAGGCGCTGGACCGGCTGGCCGCCGATCCGCTGCTGGAACAGGGCGTCGAGGTCGGCGGCGGCACCGGTGCGCTGCTGGCGCTCCCCCTGGTGCGAGCCGCCGCCGCCCTGGCCGCCGAACTCCCGGTGCGGAAGGGGGCGTCCGACTCCGCCAAGGGCGCGGCCGCGGGCGCTGTGGACGCCACCTGACTTGAGCGCCCTCCCGGCTGTGCTGGGGAGGGGCTGCCCCTGGCAGTCGTTTGCAGACTGCGGCAGGACTGTGGTTTCTCGCGCAGTTCCCCGCGCCCCTTCGGGGCGCGTCCCGCCGCTTGGGCAGTAGCCTGCCCGGCCATGGAATCCTCCTCGCCCGCCGCGGACGCAGCGCCGGCCTCGACAACCGAAGGGCTGCGGTTCGCGTTCGGCACGTTGACCGTGCTGCCCGTGAGCGTCGCCCGCTGGGACCGCGCCGCCGCCCGTACGGGCATGGTGTGTGCGCCGGTGGTCGGGCTGGTGGTGGGGCTGGTCGCCGCCGCGGCAGGCGCCGGGCTGCTGGTGTGCGGGGCCTCCCCGCTGCTCGCCGGGGTCGCGACCGTGGCGGTCCCCGCTGTACTGACCCGGGGCCTGCACTTGGACGGGCTCGCCGACGTCGCCGACGGGCTCGGCAGCGGCAAGCCCGCCGCCGAGGCGCTGCGGGTGATGAAGCAGTCCGACATCGGGCCGTTCGGCGTCCTCACGCTGGTCTTCACACTGCTGGGACAGGTGGCCGCGATCGCCGAGCTGTACGGGGAGGGCTGGGCCGCCGGGGCGGTGGGCGCCGTCGCCTCCGCCGTCGTCGCGCGGGGTGCGCTGACCCTCGCCTCCCGGGAGGGCGTGCCCGCCGCACGGCCCGAGGGGCTCGGCGCCGCCGTCGCGGGGACGGTGCCGCGGGGTGCCGCGCTGGGCGTCGCCGGGTGCTGTGTCGCGGTGGCGGCCGCTTTGGCGGTGGCTGTGGGGCATGGTGCCGGGTTCGCGGTTGCCGCCGTGCTCGGACTGGGGGCCGCCGAGGCGCTGTTGCGGCGGTGTGTGCGGCGGTTCGGGGGTGTGACGGGGGATGTGTTCGGAGCGGTGGCCGAGGTCGCGGCCTGCGGCACGCTGGTCGCGGTCGCCGTTCTCTGATCCCGCCCCCGCACCGTAACTCCCCCGAGAGTGTGGGAATGCGGGCATACGATGCCCGGAGCGTCCGAAGCCGGAGGCGCCCACGCGCCTTCGAAGTCATGTCCAGGAAGAAGGTCTCTCCCACGTGTCTGCACTGACTCTCAGCTCCTCGTCCGCGGCGACGCTGCGCGCGGACGCCGTCGTCGTCGGTATCGCCAAGAGCGGTTCCTCCGGCAAGGGCCGGGCGGCCAAGGCGGCCGTCGCCCTCGCTCCCGGCGCCGAGGCCGTGGACAAGGCGTACGGCGGCAAGCTGGCCGCGACACTGGAGACGCTCGGCGCGAGCGGCGGCGAGGGCGAGGTCACCAAGCTGCCGGCGCCCGCGAACGGTCTGAAGGCCCCGCTCGTGGTTGCGGTGGGTCTCGGCGACGCGGCCGGCGGTCAGGAGCCGTACGACACCGAGGTGCTGCGCCGTGCGGCGGGCGCCGCGGCCAGGGCGCTGGCCGGCAACAAGAAGGCCGCGTTCGCGCTGCCCGTCGCGGACGCCGAGGCGGTGGCGGCGGTCGCCGAGGGCGCGCTGCTGGGCGCGTACTCCTTCACCGCGTACCGCGGCAAAGAGAATGAAAAGGACAGCAAGGCCAAGGACGCCTCCGCGCCGCTCGCGGAGATCGCGCTGGTCGGCGCCAAGCCGCGGGACAAGGCGCACAAGGCAGCCGTGGAGCGGGCGCTGGTGGTGGCCGAGGAGGTGCACCGGGCCCGCGATCTGATCAACACCCCGGCGAACGGGCTGGACCCCAAGACCTTCGCCGCCGAGGCCAGGGCCGCCGCCAAGGCGTTCGGGCTCACCTTCGAGGTGCTGGACGAGAAGGCGCTGGCCAAGGGCGGCTACGGCGGCATCCTGGGGGTCGGCAACGGCTCGGCGCAGCCGCCGCGGCTGGTCCGTATCGGCTGGTCGCACCCGAAGGCGAAGAAGTCCCTCGCGCTGGTCGGCAAGGGCATCACATACGACTCGGGCGGCATCTCGCTCAAGCCGGCGGGCCACAACGAGACGATGAAGTGCGATATGAGCGGCGCAGCGGCCGTCCTCTCGGCCGTCGTCGCGACGGCCCGGCTGGGGCTGCGGGCCAAGGTGACCGGCTGGCTGGCGCTGGCGGAGAACATGCCGTCGGGGTCGGCCACTCGTCCGGGTGATGTGCTGACCATGTACAGCGGCAAGACGGTGGAGGTGCTCAACACCGACGCCGAGGGCCGGCTGGTGCTGGCGGACGCGCTGACCCGGGCCATCGAGGAGGAGCCGGACGCGATCGTGGACGTGGCGACGCTGACCGGCGCGATGGTGCTGGCGCTGGGCAACCGCACGTTCGGGATCATGGCGAACGACGACGCGTTCCGCGACGCGCTGCACGAGGCGGCCGACGAGGCGGGCGAGGCGGCCTGGCCGATGCCGCTGCCCGACCACCTGCGCAAGGGCCTGGAGTCCCCGGTCGCCGACCTCGCCAATGTCGGGGAGCGGATGGGCAGCGGCCTGCTGGCCGGGCTCTTCCTGAAGGAGTTCGTCCCCGAGGGCACTCCCTGGGCGCACCTGGACATCGCGGGCCCCGCTTTCAACGAGTCCGGCCCGTTCGGCTACACGCCCAAGGGCGGCACGGGCTCGGCGGTACGTACGCTGGTCCGGCTCGCGGAGCGCACGGCCGAGGGCGATGTGCCCCTCGACTGAGAGCGCGGCGGGAGGGGGCCCGGGGGCGTCGTCCCCAGGCCCCCCAGGACCCCACTCCCCGGTTCCTTTCAACAAGTGCGAAGATGGGTGACCGGCAGGACAGGGCCCCGCACGGCTTGACAGAAGCCGAGACAGGGCCGAGCAGACAAAAAGCGGCCGAACCTCAAGCCGCCCGGTCGCAGGAGACCGGCTACGGCGTACCCATGCATGGAGGACGTGACGTGGCGAACGACGCCAGCACCGTTTTCGACCTAGTGATCCTCGGAGGCGGTAGCGGCGGTTATGCCGCTGCCCTTCGCGCCGCGCAGCTCGGTCTGGATGTCGCCCTCATCGAGAAGGACAAGCTGGGCGGTACCTGCCTGCACCGGGGCTGCATCCCGACCAAGGCACTGCTGCACGCCGGCGAGGTTGCCGACCAGTCCCGGGAGAGCGCCGAGTTCGGTGTCAAGACCTCGTTCGAGGGCATCGACATGGCCGGCGTCCACAAGTACAAGGACGGCGTGATCTCGGGGCTCTACAAGGGCCTCCAGGGGCTGGTCGCCTCCCGGAAGGTGACCTATGTGGAGGGCTCCGGCTATCTCTCCTCGCCCACTTCGGTGGACGTCAACGGCCAGCGCTACGAGGGCCGCCACATCCTGCTGGCGACCGGCTCCGTGCCGAAGTCGCTGCCGGGTCTGACCATCGACAACGAGCGCATCATCAGCTCCGACGACGCGCTGGTCATGGATCGGGTGCCGAAGTCCGCGATCATCCTGGGCGGCGGCGTCATCGGCGTCGAGTTCGCCTCGGTGTGGAAGTCCTTCGGCGCGGACGTCACCGTCGTCGAGGGTCTCAAGCACCTGGTGCCGGTCGAGGACGAGAACAGCTCCAAGCTGCTGGAGCGGGCCTTCCGCAAGCGCGGCATCAAGTTCAACCTGGGCACCTTCTTCGACAAGGCCGAGTACACGGCCGACGGCGTCAAGGTCACGCTGGCGGACGGCAAGGAGTTCGAGGCCGAGGTGCTGCTGGTGGCCATCGGCCGCGGCCCGGTCTCCGAGGGCCTGGGCTACGAGGAGGCCGGGGTCGCCATGGACCGCGGCTTCGTCACGGTGGACGAGTACTGCCGCACCAGCGTCCCGACGATCTCCGCCGTCGGCGACCTCATCCCCACTCTCCAGCTCGCGCATGTGGGCTTCGCGGAGGGCATCATGGTCGCGGAGCGGCTGGCCGGGCTGAACCCGGTGCCGCTGGACTACGCCGGTGTGCCGCGCGTGACCTACTGCAACCCGGAGGTGGCCTCGGTCGGCCTCACCGAGGAGCAGGCCAAGGAGCGGTACGGTGCCGACAAGGTGGTCACGCTCAAGTACAACCTCGCGGGCAACGGCAAGAGCAAGATCCTGAAGACGGCGGGCGAGGTGAAGCTCGTCCAGGTGCGCGACGGTGCCGTGGTCGGCGTCCACATGGTCGGTGACCGCATGGGTGAGCAGGTCGCCGAGGCCCAGCTCATCTACAACTGGGAGGCGCTGCCGGCCGAGGTGGCCCAGCTCATCCACGCCCACCCGACGCAGACCGAGGCGCTCGGCGAGGCGCACCTGGCGCTGGCCGGCAAGCCGCTGCACTCCCACGACTGACCGCCGGGTTCCAGTCAGGGCGCGACCCATCCGCACAGTTTTGTAAGGAGCAACAGAAACCATGGCGGTTTCCGTAACCCTGCCGGCGCTCGGCGAGAGCGTGACCGAGGGCACCGTCACCCGCTGGCTGAAGGCCGAGGGTGAGCACATCGAGGCCGACGAGCCACTGCTCGAGGTCTCCACAGACAAGGTCGACACCGAGATCCCGGCGCCCGCTTCCGGGACCATCGCTTCCATCAAGGTCGCCGAGGACGAGACGGTGGAGGTCGGCGCCGAGCTGGCCATCATCGACGACGGTTCCGGCGCACCGGCCGCCGCCGCACCGGCAGCCGAGCCCGCGCAGGCCGAGGCCCCCGCCGCCGCTCCGGCCGCAGCGGAGCAGCCCGCTCCGCAGCCGCAGCCGCAGCCCGAGCCCGCCGCCGCGGCCCCGTCCGGCGGTGGCGCGGCCGAGGGCACCGATGTGGTGCTGCCCGCGCTGGGCGAATCCGTGACCGAGGGCACCGTCACCCGCTGGCTGAAGCAGGTCGGTGACGAGGTCGAGGCCGATGAGCCGCTGCTCGAGGTCTCCACCGACAAGGTCGACACCGAGATCCCCGCCCCGGCCGCCGGCACGCTGCTGGAGATCACCGTCGGCGAGGACGAGACGGCCGAGGTCGGCGCCAAGCTGGCCGTCATCGGTGCGGCCGGTGCCGCTCCGGCGGCCGCGGCTCCCGCGCCTTCGGCTCCGGGCAAGCCCGCCGAGGCGGCGCCGCAGCCCGCGCAGGAGGCCCCGCAGGCCCCGGCTGCTCCGGCGCAGCCCGCCGCGCCGCAGACGCCGCCGGAGCCCTCGCAGGCCCAGCCCGCTCCGGCACAGCCGGCTCCGCCCGCCCAGCCGGCCCCGGCCCAGCCGGCGCCCGCTGCGCAGGCGCCCGCGGCCCCGGCCGCTCCGGCAGCGGCGCCGGAGGCCGACGGTGCCTATGTGACGCCGCTGGTGCGCAAGCTGGCGGCCGAGCAGGGCGTGGACCTCTCGTCCGTGCGCGGCACGGGAGTGGGCGGCCGGATCCGTAAGCAGGACGTCATCGAGGCTGCCGAGGCGAAGAAGGCCCAGGCTCCGGCCCCGGCTGCCGCACCGGCCGCGTCCGCCCGGCCGACGTCGCCGAAGCTGGAGCCGTCGCCGCTGCGCGGTCAGACGGTGAAGATGCCGCGGATCCGCAAGCTCATCGCCGACAACATGATGAAGGCGCTGCACAGCCAGGCGCAGCTGTCCACGGTCGTCGAGGTGGACGTCACCCGCATCATGCAGCTGCGGGCCCGCGCGAAGGACGCCTTCGCGGCGCGGGAGGGCGTCAAGCTCTCGCCGATGCCGTTCTTCGTGCAGGCGGCAGCCGAAGCGCTGAAGGCCCACCCGGCCGTCAACGCGCGGCTGAACGACGACGGCACCATCACCTACCACGACGTCGAGAACATCGGCATCGCGGTGGACTCGGAGAAGGGCCTGATGGTCCCGGTCATCAAGGAGGCCGGGAACCTCAACCTGGCGGGCATCGCCCGCAAGACCGCCGAGCTGGCCAAGAAGGTCCGCGAGGGCGGTCTGGGTCCGGACGACATGTCCGGCGGTACGTTCACGATCAGCAACACCGGTTCGCGGGGCGCGCTCTTCGACACCATCATCGTGAACTACCCGCAGGTCGCCGAACTGGGCATCGGCGCCACTGTGCGCCGCCCGATGGTCGTCAACCACCCGGACCTGGGCGAGACCATCGCGATCCGCGACATGGTCTACCTGACCCTGTCCTACGACCACCAGCTGGTGGACGGCGCCGACGCCGCCCGCTACCTCAACGACGTCAAGGCCCGTCTGGAGGCCGGCGAGTTCGAGGGCGAGCTGGGGCTGTAGCCCTGGTTGCCTGTTCAGCTGAAGACGGTGCCCCCGCCACATCCCCGTGGCGGGGGCACCGTCGTGTGAAGAGTCCGTCTTCCGGCCTGCCGCCTATTCGATGTCCGACCTGATGTAGAAGCGCGTGGCACCGGGCTCGAAGTCGTGAGTGAAGAGGCGGACGCAGTGGTTCAGGCGCTTGAGCCCGGGCGGCTCTTCTCCTACCTCGTCCAACGGCGCGCTGTCCGGGCAGAGCGACAGCATTCGCAGCCCCTCGGTGAGGGTCTCGGGCTCCGGGACGTGCAATCGGCGGAAGGGTGCTGTGGGGCGGTGGTCGGGCCCCTTGGGATGGTCGTTGGAAACCATCTCCTGGTCCGGCGGCTTCAAATCGGCGAGATATTCTTTCGCTTCTTTCGCGGGAAGCGTGAAGGTCAACAGCGCAGTGTCGTACCGTGACCCGATCTTGAGGGCTGCCCGCTTTTCGGTGGCGTCAGCCGGTATCCGTACCCCCACCTTGCGGCTCAGCGACGCCGAGGTCACACCTTTCTTCCAGCAGCATTTCTCTTCCTTCTCGGCCTGGTCCGACTGCACCCGGTCGGCGAGGAGGGACAGCCCGAGAACGAGGGCGGCCGCACCGCCCAGCACAGCCGCGCCGATGATGAGGGTCAGGCGCGCGGTCCGCGACATGAGGGGCCTCCCGTGGTTCTTGCCGGCGTTTTCACAATTGCCGGTCAGGGTCTGCTCTTCCGCCGTCCCGCCCCAGACCGGGCCCTTCCGGCTCCGGAAATGTGCCCTCCCCCGGGGTGTCGGCCAGTTCGCGGTGCAAGACCGAACTGTTGCCGGACACGTCGAACTCTTTGGCCAATCCGGTCTCATGAAGGCTCGCAGGCTGTCCGTCAGGAACGGAAATCGGGCCGATATGTATTCCCTTTCCCTTGGACCAGTTGTAACGGTCCCACATGTTCACCTGGTAATCGAGATCGACTTTGGGATCACCGTTGTCATCGGGCTTCACAGTGACCACGCCGGTCACGTTGGCCTGCGCCGAACCGATGGCGTAGAACCAGTTCGGATCGTCGTCCTGATCGAACCTGTAACCGTTGGCTCCAGTCTCCACCGGGATGGAAAC
Source organism: Streptomyces sp. CA-250714 (assembly GCF_050936705.1). Taxonomy (NCBI): domain Bacteria; kingdom Bacillati; phylum Actinomycetota; class Actinomycetes; order Kitasatosporales; family Streptomycetaceae; genus Streptomyces; species Streptomyces sp. CA-250714. The sequence goes on from NZ_JBNJMI010000002.1 coordinate 2,022,864, forward strand.
CGGCCTGTTGCCGTTGTTCTTGAATTCTTGCAGCGCCTTCTCGCGCCACTCGCCCTGCTGGCTCTTGATCAACTCTTCGGTATATTCCTTGAAGTCGTCGGAGTCATCCATCACCTTGTCGACGGAAATCTCCAGGGGGCTGCCGTCGTTCGACAAGTAATGGTCCAGGTACCGAGAGGCATCCGACATGCCCAGCCAGCCTCCGCCCCCGGCGAATGCCAGCATCTCCGCCTCGGTCAGGCGCTCCCGTACCCCCGGCTCCCGCGCCCCGTGCCGTCCGGACCCGGCGTCCGGCGAGATCCGTTTTACGGTGGGGCCGAAAATCCCGGCGTCCTTCAGTCCGTCCTTGTGCTTCTCCCACAACTCGGCACGGGCGCCCGGGCTCAGGGACCGCCAGAGTCGTCGTAGCTCGGCCTTCTCCTCCTTGCCGCTGTCACCCTGCGCGGCGAGCTTCATGGCCCGGGGCAGTTGGGCGGCGTCGAGCGAGGGGTACTTGCCATGACCCGCGTTGTGCGGCGACTTTCCATGGCTCTTGCGCAGCAGATCCCGGGCGGCCTTGTCGATCTCCGCGGCATGCGCGACCAGGTCGGTCAGATTTTCGGCGTAGTAGTCGATCAAGCCCTGCGCCCGGGCGGGGATGTAGCCGTCGACCCGGCACTCCATCGGCGAGACCCGCACGGTTCCTCCCTTGCCGTCGAAGACCAGGAGGCTGGGATTATTGGACTCTATATCGGGTGAGCCCGACCTGGCCTCACTCGTCAACGCCTTCGCCAGCTTCTGCAGCCGGGACAGTTCCGTATGAGCGTCGTCGAGCACGGCATGAATGCTCTTCGCTTCCGCGTGCAGGTCCCCGATTTCTTTGGCCGTGGCGGTGACGAACTTCTTCGTCACCGTGGCGTTTGCGCCCTTCCAGGCAGCCGCGTTCGCTTTTGCCTGCAACCCGTCGGTGGCCATCGTCTTCAGGCCGGCGAGGTCGTCGACCATGGTCTTCCAGTCGTCGACCGCAGACTTGAGCTTGCCGAGGTTCAACTCGATCAGGTCGGTGTACGAAAATTTAGCCACCTGTCCGCTCCCGCCCGCTTCCGCTACTTCACATACTTGAGGATCTCGGACGGGCTCATCGGCGTTCCGTCCCGGTGGCGCATCGAGGCGGCTATCTCGATGTCGTCATTCTCATGAGCCTTCTTCGAATAGTCCAGGTGATTCGATATGTGGGCACACATCTGAAGCACCGTCTTCACCTGGGAACCCCACACGGCGAGCGTGTTGTCGAGTTCGTCGCCCGTGAGGAGGTGGTGCGCGGACAGCTCCTTCGCCGCACTCGCGGTGGAGCACATATCTCCCTTGTCCCGGCCCGCGTTGGCGATATCCGCCTTCTTCCGCAGTGCCCCGTGCAGCTTGAACGCCTCATGCCCGACGGCACCGAGATCGTCCTGGTGCGCCACGAGATCGGGCTCCCCCGAGGCCGCACCGTCGCCGGCGCCGTCGGCGGGCGGGGCGTGGTTCAGTTGCATGCGGGTTTCCTGCGGCCCTTGGCCGACTTTCAATTGCGTCCATTCACGTTCGAAGGTCATCTCGTCCCCCATTGACCAGCAAAGCGGACAGCGCGCACGCTCAACTCTGCGTAAGAGTATGACGAGCCGAATCGTAGCCGTCCGCCGTCAACGGCGTCGGCTTCGTTCGGCCTGGTCGGGAATGGCGGCGCCGCCCTTCCCGAGTGGCCGCGGTGGCACGGAGTGCCTTGGTTGGTCGTATCGTCTAAGACGCCCTCGGCATCGACTCGCCAGGCAATCGGTAAGGAGCCCTCATGACCCCGCCCGTCGTCCAGTCGCTGCGCGAGCAGATCCGCGAGCACCTCGTGGAGGGGATCGTCAGCGGGCGGTGGAAGCCCGGCGAGCGGATCGTGGAGCGGCGGATCGCGGTGGAGCTGGAGGTCAGCCAGACCCCGGTGCGGGAGGCGCTGCGGGAGCTGGAGGCGCTGCGGCTGATCGAGTCGTCACCGAACAAGGGCGTACGCGTACGGGAGCTGTCGGCGGCGGATCTGGAGGAGATCTATCCGGTGCGCGCCGGGCTGGAGCAGATCGCCGCGGAGTTGGCGGTGCCCCGGCTGGCAGGCGATGTCTCGGCCCTGCGGCCCCATGTGGCGGCGCTGTACGAGGCCGACCGGCACGGGGACGGGGAGGCCCAGGTGCGGCACACGGTGGCCTTCCACCGCGAGCTGGTCCGCGCCGCCGGAAACAGCGTGCTGCTGCACACCTGGGAGGGCCTGGGGATCGAGGTGTGGACCGCGCTGTCGATCCGCTGGCTCGGCACGGTGCAGGAGTCGTACGCGGAGGAGCACGAGGCTGTTATGGCCGCGATCGAACGTTGTGACCCGAACATCGGGGTGCTGGTGAAGGAGCATGTGCTGGGCTGCGCCCCGGCGCCCCGATAGGGGCGCGGGGAACTGCGCGAGCAGCCACAGGGCAGCCGCAGCCGGGGACGTGCCCCGGACCGCAACGGCGAGCTTCCGGCATGGGGTGCCAAATTCCATGGCACGGAATGCCAATTTCGGCAGAAGCTTTGATCGATCATCGATCAGAGGCGTACAGTCCCTCCGTTGGGTGCCCCCTGTCCTGCCCGTCAGGGTTTACAACGCCCACCCGCACAACCGCCCTCCCGACCCGTTTGGAGGGGCCTACACGTCCGGAAGGTGGCCACCATGCCCGATCCCGTACGCCCGCGTCCGAGCGAGCTGGACCAGCTCCCGGACCGTGATCCGCAGGAGACCGGCGAGTGGCGCGAGTCGCTCGACGCCGTCGCGGCACATGCGGGCGACGAACGAGCCGCGTACCTGGTGCGTCGTACCGTAGAGCACGCGCAGCACAGCGGTCTGGCCGTACCGGCCCTGCTGGAGACGGAGTACGTCAACACCATCCCGACCTCGGCCGAGCCCGCCTTCCCGGGTGACGAGGCGATGGAGTCCCGGATCACCGCGTGGAACCGCTGGAACGCGGCGGCCATGGTCACCCGCGGCAGTCGCTACGGTCTCGGCGGCCATATCGCGACCTTCGCCTCGGCGGCCTGGCTGTACGAGACGGGCTTCCAGCACTTCTTCAAGGGCAAGGAGGCGCCGGGAGGCTCCGGCGACCAGCTCTTCGTCCAGGGCCACGCCTCCCCCGGCATCTACGCCCGTGCCTTCCTCGACGGGCGGCTCACCGAGGCGCATCTGGACCGCTTCCGCCAGGAGGCGAACGGCGACGGGCTGCCGTCCTACCCGCATCCGCGGCGGCTGCCGTGGCTGTGGGAGTTCCCCACCGTCTCCATGGGGATCGGTCCGATTTCCGCGGTCTACCAGGCGCGGTTCAACCGGTATCTGACCCATCGCGGGATCAAGGACACCTCCACCTCGCATGTGTGGGCCTTCCTCGGTGACGGCGAGATGGACGAGCCCGAGTCGACCGCTGCCCTCGCCCTGGCCGGGCGTGAGCAGCTGGACAACCTCACGTTCGTCATCAACTGCAACCTCCAGCGCCTGGACGGCCCGGTCCGCGCCAACTTCAAGATCGTGCAGGAGCTGGAGACCCAGTTCCGCGCCGCCGGCTGGAACGTCGTCAAGTCGCTGTGGGGCTCCGCCTGGGACGAGGTGTTCGCGCTGGACACCACCGGCGCGCTGACCCGGCGGCTGCGCGAGGTGCCGGACGCGCAGTTCCAGACGTACGCCACCCGCGACGCCGGCTACATCCGCGAGCACTTCTTCGGCGCCTCCCCCGCCCTCGTCGAGCTCGGCAAGCTGCTGAGCGACGACAAGATCACCGAGCTGTTCAAAACCTCACGCGCCGGCCACGAGCCGCGCAAGGTCTACGCGGCGTACAAGGCGGCCGTCGAGCACAAGGGCGCCCCGACGGTGATCCTGGCGCAGACCGTCAAGGGCTGGACGCTGGGCCCGGGCTTCGAGTCCCGCAACGCCAACCACCAGATGAAGAAGCTCACCGGCAAGGAGTTCCGCGCCATGCGGGACCTGCTGGAGCTGCCCATCCCGGACAGCAAGCTGGACGACGAGCTGGTGCCGTACGTGCACCCGGGCCCGGACTCCCCCGAGGTGCGCTACCTCCAGGAGCGGCGCGCCGAGCTCGGCGGCCCGGCGCCGGCCCGCAAGGTGCATCCGGTCGGCCTGCCCGCACCCGCCGACAAGCCCTTCGACGTGCTGAAGAAGGGCTCGGGCTCGCAGGAGATCGCCACCACCATGGCGTTCGTGCGGCTGGTCAAGGACCTGATGCGGGAGAAGGAGACCGGCAAGCGCTGGGTGCCGATCGTCCCGGACGAGGCGCGTACGTTCGGTATGGAGTCGCTGTTCCCGTCGGCCGGTATCTACTCGCCGCTCGGCCAGAACTACGACCCGGTCGACCGCGACCAGCTGCTGTACTACAAGGAGGCCAAGGACGGTCAGATCCTCAACGAGGGGATCACCGAGGCCGGTTCGCTGGCGGACTTCACCGCGGCGGCCACGTCGTACGCCACGCACGGCGAGCCGATGATCCCGTTCTACATCTTCTACTCGATGTTCGGGTTCCAGCGCACCGCCGACCAGTTCTGGGCGCTCGCCGACCAGCTCGGCCGCGGCTTCGTCATCGGCGCCACGGCCGGTCGTACGACGATGACCGGCGAGGGCCTCCAGCACGCCGACGGCCACTCGCATCTGCTGGCCTCCACCAACCCGGCGGTCATCTCCTACGACCCGGCGTTCGCCTACGAGGTGGGCGTCATCGTCAAGGACGGGCTGCGCCGGATGTACGGCCCGGATGGCGATGCGCAGGAGGACGTCTTCTACTACCTGACGGTCTACAACGAGACCAAGGTGCAGCCGCCGATGCCCGAGGGCGAGGGCGTCGAGGAGGGCATCCTCAAGGGCCTCTACCGCTTCCGGGAGGCCGAGGACGCCGCTGGTGACGCCCCGCGGATCCAGCTGCTCGCCTCCGGTACGGCGATCCACTGGGTGCTCGAAGCGCAGCGGATCCTCGCCGAGGAGTGGGGTGTCGCCGCCGATGTGTGGTCGGTGCCGTCCTGGACCGAGCTGCGGCGCGAGGCCATGGAGTGCGACGCGGCGGCGCTCCGCGGCGAGGAGCGGGTGCCGTATGTGACCCGCGCACTGGAGGGTGCACCGGGTCCGGTGCTGGCCGTCAGCGACTGGATGCGGGCCGTGCCCGACCAGATCAGCCAGTGGGTCGAGCAGGACTGGGCGTCGCTGGGCACCGACGGGTTCGGGCTCTCCGACACCCGCGAGGCCGCCCGCCGGTACTTCGGCGTCGACGCGGAGTCCGTCGTCGTGGCAGCGCTGTCGCGGCTCGCGCGGCGGGGCGAGGTCAAGACGGAGGACGTCCGCCGGGCCGCCGAGAAGTACGGCCTCGCGTAGTAGGACCCCGGCCCGTGCCCCGTCCCTCCCGCGTATGGGAGGGGCGGGGCGCGGGTTCTTTGCTGCGGGGGACAATCGACGGCATGCGTGCCGCCCGGCTGATCAAGATGGTGCTGCTGCTCCAGGCGCGGCGGGAGATGACCGCCGCTGAGCTCGCTCAGGAGCTGGAGGTCTCGGAGCGTACGGTCTCGCGTGACGTACTGGCGCTCTCCGAGGCGGGCGTGCCGGTGTACGCGGACCGGGGCCGCGCGGGCGGCTACCGGCTGGTCGGCGGCTACCGCACCCGCCTCACCGGTATGGGCCGCAGCGAGGCTGAGGCGCTGTTCCTGTCGGGGGTGCCGTCGGCCCTGCGGGATCTGGGGCTGGACGACGCGGCCTCGGCGGCACGGCTGAAGGTCTCGGCGGCACTCGACCCCGCCCTGCGCAATGTGCACGACAGTGCGGCGCAGCGCTTCCATCTGGATGCCCCGGGCTGGTGGCAGGCGCCCGAGACACCGCCGTTGCTGCCCGCGCTGGCCGACGCCGTCTGGTCGGACCGGAGGGCCGCCGTCCGCTACCGCCGCCGGGACGAGCGGGGCGGCGGTGAGGTCGAGCGGGAGCTGGAGCCGTACGGGCTGGTGCTGAAGGCGGGCCAGTGGTATCTCGCGGCCCGCGTCCCGGCGGACGCGGGCCACCCGGACCGCAGCCCCTGGCGGGTCTACCGGGTCGGCCGGTTCACCGAGGTCGCGGTCAGGGACGAGCACTTCGACCGCGACACCGGCTTCGACCTCGCCGCGTTCTGGACGGAGCAGGCCGCGGCTTTCGCCCGCTCCCTCCTGCGGTACGAGGTGACGCTGCGGCTGACGGAGTCCGGTGCGCGCCGGCTGCGGTACCACACCGACCGGGCCGCGGCCGACGAGGCGCTGGCGGATGGCACCGCCGACGATCAAGGCCGTACGACAGTGCGGCTGCGGGTGGAGAACGAGGAGGTGGGCTACAGCCAGCTTCTCGCTCTCGGCCCGGAGTGCGAGGTGCTGGGGCCGCCGTCGTTGCGGGAGCGCTTCGTGGAAGCGGCACGGCGGACGGCGGCCCTCTACGGCCCCTCCACCTCGGCGGCGGAGGGGCCCGCGGGTCAGCGGTAGCCGGTCACGTCCGCCGGCTTGCCCGCGAACTGGACCTCGGCGATATAGCGCCAGGCGTCAGGGGCGGAGCCGTCCACATCGGTGAAGCCGTAGACCTTGGCGAGACCGCCGCTGGAGAGGGACTGCCCGTTCCAGCGGGCCACCTCCGGGTCGGCGGCGAGCGCGGCCACGGCGCGGCCGATGAAGACGGGGGTCTCGGAGATGGCGAAGTGCGGGTCTGTGGCGCAGCCGTCCCGCCAGTTCTCCTCCGTCACCTTGAAGTGGGTGTCGAGCATCGCCTCCGAGCGCAGCCAGCCCGGGGTAAGGCAGACCACGGTGGTGCCGTACTCCTTGGCGTCCTCGGCGAGCGCGCGGGCCATCCGGAGGGGGGCGGCCTTGGCCAGGTCGTAGTAGACGGGCTCGCGGTAGTTCCGGTTCGACTCCTCGGTGCCGTCGGTGATCTCGATCAGCAGTCCGCCCGGGCGCCGGTTCAGCAGCGGCAGGGCGTAGGTACTGGTGATCAGATGGCTGTCGATGCCGAGCCGCAGCACCCGCAGCCCGTCGGCCAGATCGTGCTCCCACAGCTTCTTGTCGAAGCCGACGAGGTGGTCGCCGCCCCACAGGTCGTTGACGAGGATGTCGAGTGCGCCCTGTTCGCGGTCGATACGGGCGATCAGTTCCCGCACCTGCTCGGGGTCGAGGTGGTCGACGGCGACGGCGATGCCCGTGCCACCGCTCTCCCCGCCCGCCTCGGTCGCCAGTTCGGCCGTCCCCTCGATGGTCTCGCTCGTCCGGCCGACCTCGCTGGCCTTCTCCCGAGTGGTGCGGCCGGTCGCGTAGACGGTGGCTCCGGCCCGGCAGAGTTCGACGGCCATGGCCCGGCCCGCTCCCCTGGTGGCGCCCGCGACCAGGGCCACCTTGCCCGCCAGCGGACCGTGGGAGCTGTTCGGTTTCTGCACCTGTTCCTCCTTGCTGCCGCGGCTCGTTGCCGCGTGCGCTGCCGCGTCGGTTGGTGGGAACACGCTGACAGCGATACAGGACAGCCTCTGTCGGGTATTGCCGGGTATCGCATTCGCATCACGTCTCATAACGACACAGCCGCATCTGGCGCACTCCGCGTGCGTTGTGGGCGCACAGGCCCGATGCTGAGGGCGTGATGGACGAGACGGAGTTCTGGGAGCTGATCGACTCCACCCGCCAGGAGGCCGACGGCGACCCCCAGGAGCAGGCGGATCTGCTGGTCGAGCGGCTGACGCAGCTCGACCCCGACGCGGTGACGTACTTCGCCCGCCACTTCGAGTCGCGCTACAACCGTGCCTACCAGTGGGACCTGTGGGCAGCCGCCTGGATTCTGCTGAACGGCGCCAGCGACGACGGGTTCGACGCCTTCCGCTGCTGGCTGATCGGCCAGGGCCGGGAGGTCTTCGAGGGTGCGGCGCACGACGCCGACGCGCTCGCCGAACTGCTGGACGACTTCGACGAGGAGCTGGACGGCGACGGCGAGGAGCTGGGCTTCGCGGCCGACGAGGCGTACGAGCAGCTGACCGGTACCGTCCTGCCCGACCTGGGCTTGCCGGAGGCGTCGGCCGACCCCGACGGCATCCCCCTCGACATGGAGGACCCGGCAGCGCTGGCCGACCGGCTGCCCCGGCTGTGGGACCGCTTCCGGAGCGAGTGACCCCCGGCCCGGCTCAGCGGCGCCGGTCGCCGACTCACTCCGGCCGTACGGACTCCAGATACTCCACGCTGCGCGCCAGCAGCGAGATCAGCTGTTCGCGTTCCTCGTCGGTGAACGCGGCGGCCAGTCCCCGCTCGACGCGGATCGCGTTCTCGTCCGCCTGTGCCATCACCTCGGTGCCGAGCTCCGTCAGCCGGGTCTCCAGCACGTTGCGGTGCCAGGCGTGCGGGGTGCGGGTGATGAGACCGCGCTGCTGAAGGTTCTTGAGGATCGTGTTCATCGTCGGCGCCGTCACCCGGCACGCCCGGGCGAGGGCGGCCGCCGGCATGCCGGGGTTCTCCGCGAGCTGGAGCAGCGCCGCGTACTGAGGGACCGTCAGCCCGGCGGGCTTGAGCACGGCGTGCTTCGTCGCGTTGAGCGCGTGCTCGGCGGCCTTGATGTGCGAGCCGAGGCGCTCGGCGGCGGGCATGGAGGTCATTGCTGCATCGTATCGACCAGCACGAAAGTAAGTATCTTGACGATGATTAGAGTTCTAACTAACGTACGCGTACGTCTTACTAGTAGGGGACTCAGGGGCGACGTGTCCGCCCCATTCACCCCTCTTCTGCCGCTTCTGCCGTTGGAGGCACACCATTCCTCGCTCGACGTCCCGTCCGCGCGCCCTCCTCCGCCGCCGCGCCGTGCCGACCGCGCTCGCCGTGCTGACGGCGGCCACCGCGCTGACCGCCTTCACCACGCCCGCCACCCACCCCGCGCCGCCCGCACACTCCGCGCACGCTTCCCAGCTGCGGATCTCCACCGCCTACGAACTGCCGGGCGACCGCGTCTACCCGGAGGGGATCACCGCGGATCCCCATTCGGACCGGATGTACGCGGGGTCGTACGAGACCGGTGCCGTCTACCGGATGACGCCCGGGCACCGGGTGGCCGAGACATTCCTGCCCGCCGGTGCCGACGGCCGGCACACCGCCAACGGACTGAAGGTCGACCGCGCGGGCCGGCTGTGGGTCACCGACTCCACCCGAGGCGTCTCCGTCTACGACACCCGCACCCGGCAGCTGCTCGCCCGCTTCGACGTCACCGGCGACAAGCCCTTCTTCGTCAACGACCTCGCCCTCACCCCGGACGGATCCGCGTATCTGACGGACAGCATGCGCAATGTCGTCTACCGCGTCACACCCGCACAGCTGGCCCGCGCCCGGGCGGAGGGCGGACGCGGACAGCTGGTCCCCCGCTTCGACCTGTCCGGGCTGCTGCCGCCGCGGCCCGACGAGAAGCCGTACGCCCTCAACGGCATAGCGGCCGGGCCCCATGGCCGCTATCTGCTCACGGCCGACATGACCGGCGGCGGGCTCTACCGTCTGGACCCGAGCACCGGCAGGGCGTCCCGCGTCGAGCTCCACGGCGCGGACCTGCGCAACGCCGACGGCCTGGAGACAGCGGGCAACCGGATGTGGGTCGTGCACAACACGGACAACGCGCTGAGCCGTTGGCGGCTCGGCCACGACGGCACCGAAGCCCGCCAGGAGGCCCGCGCGAGCGACCGGGACCTCCAGCTGCCCACCACGCTGGCCAGGGAGAACGGCACCCTGTACGTGGTCCGCTCGCAGTTCGACAAGGGCGGGCCGATGGGCCCGGGCACGCCGCGGACGCCGTTCACGATCGCCGCCGTAAGGGGGCTGTGAGGCTCAGCGGCGCCGACCGCGGTACGCATACGCCAGGATGGGCGCATGCGTATCGCGGTCACCGGCTCCACCGGACTCATCGGCTCGGCTCTCACCCGCTCACTGCGGGCCGAGGGCCATGAGGTGCTGCGGCTCGTACGGCGGCCCGCGGAGGCGTCCGACGAGGTGCGGTGGGACCCCAAAGAGGGCCGCGTGGAGGTGGCCGAACTGGTCGGCTGCGAGGCCGTCGTCCACCTGGCGGGGGCGAGCGTGGGCGCACACCGCTGGACGGACAGCTACAAGCGCGAACTGCGCGACAGCCGGGTGCTGGGCACCCGGACCCTCGCCGGCGCCCTCGCCTCGCTGGACACCCCGCCCCGCACCCTGATCGTCGGCACCGCGGTCGGCTACTACGGCGACACCGGGGACCAGGCCGTCACCGAGAGCGCCGGTCCCGGCACCGGCTTTCTGGCCGAGCTGTGCCAGGACTGGGAGGCCGCGGCGAAGCCCGCGCAGGACGCCGGTATCCGTACGGTGTTCGGCCGCACCGGACTGGTCGTCGCGCGGGGCGGCGGGGCGTGGGGGCCGCTGTTCCCCCTCTTCAAGGCCGGGCTCGGCGGCCGGCTGGGCAACGGCCGCCAGTACTGGAGCCATATCGCGCTGCACGACCATCTGGCGGCGCTGCGCTTCCTGCTGGGAGAGGAGTCGCTGAGCGGCCCGGTGAACCTCACAGCGCCGCAGCCCGCCACCAACCGTGAAGTCACCGCCGCCATGGGGCGGGTACTGCACCGTCCCACCCTCTTCGCGGTCCCCGCCCCCGTGCTCCGGATCGCACTGGGCGAGTTCGCCCAGGACGTGCTGGGCAGTCAGCGCGTCCTCCCCCGCCGGCTGCTGGACGCGGGCTTCCGCTTCGCCTTCCCGACGGTCACGGACGCCATCCGCAGCGCTGTATGAGCCCCTGATCCGCGCCCTCACAGATGTCAGGGAGGTTCGGGAACTACCTCGCTGTATACGGGAGTTGTGCGTACCGTAACCACATGGCGAGGGAACCGGACGGGGGCGCTGTGAAGGTTGAGATCTCTGTGCTCGGCGACGACACGACGGTGACCGCGGACCTGTACCAGTGGCTGCGGGACGACCCCGGCATCCGCCGACACGCCGAGCTCGAACTGGTCAGTACGCCGGGCGACGGCACCGCCATGGGCGCGCTGGAGGTCATCAGCCTCGTACTGGACCAGGGCTTCGCCGCGGCGAACCTGGGCTTCGCCTACGCCGCTTGGCGCGCCGCACGCCCCACGGCCCCGCCGCTCACCGTGACGGTGGAGGGCAGGCAGCTCACGGTCAGTGGCGGCTCCGAGGAAGAGGTGGCCCGGCTGGTGCGGGCGTTGACCGATACGGCGGAGGACGAGGACACCGCGGAGGACCAGGACACCGCGGAGGACGACGACGCCGCGGAGGACGAGGATCGGGGCGAGGGCGGGAGCGAGGAGGGGTAGCGGGATGGAGGCGGGACTCAACGGGCTGCCGGACCCCACCCGTTCACGGGCCGTCGTCATCGGAGCCGCCGAGTACGACGTCCTGCACAGCCTCCCCTCGGTGACGAACAACGTCGACCGGCTGACGGAGCTGCTGCGCGGCCCGGACGGCTGGGGACTGTCGGACGATGACTGTGTACCGCTCCTCGACAGCAGCCGCGAGGACGTGTTCGAGGCGGTCAGCGCCGCCGCGACAGCAGCCGATGACGCGCTGCTCGTGTACTACGCAGGGCACGGTCTGCTGGACGGAGAGGACGGCCTGCACCTGGCCCTGCGGACCTCGCACGCCGGCGAGCTGTACCGCGCGGTCGAGTACGCGCCACTGCGGAAGATGATCCTCAACAGCCGGGCGCAGCACCGCGTGGTCATTCTCGACTGCTGCTACAGCGGCAGCGCGGCCGGCCGCCATCTGAACGCCTCGGACGGCATCGCCGACCACGCGGCGATCGAGGGCACGTATCTGATGACGGCCACCGCGCGGACCAGGATGGCGCTGGCCCCGGAGGGTGAGACGTACACCGCCTTCACCGGCGAGCTGGTGAAGGTGCTGGAGGAGGGCATCCCCGAAGGGCCGCGGCTGCTGGACCTGGACACCGTCTTCCACCGGGTGTGGCGCGAGCTGAAGGCCAAGGACCGCCCCGAGCCCGAACAGCGCTCGCGCAACACCGGCCACCTGCTCGTCCTCGCCCGCAACCGCTGGAACCCGGCGCCGACCCAGGAGGCACTCCGCTACGCCGCGGCTCTCCGGGAGGTGTTCGGCCAGCGGCGCGACGGCGTCGCCGAGGACTCCGCGACGGTGGAGCGCTATCTGAGCGGCGCCTGGATCGCACCCCGCGAGTTCCTGGAGGAGATCTGCCCGGAGGGGTCGGCCGAGGCGGACCGCCTGCACGCCCTGCGGCGGGAGGCCCAGAAGACCGCAGCGGACACCGAGACGCAGCTGGCCTACGCGCAGGAGGAGGGCGAGCGGCTGCGGTCCGAGGTGGAGCAGCTGCGCACGGAGACAGCCCAGCTCCGGGCCGAGGCGCTGACCGAGGAATCGAGTGCCCAGCGGTGTGCCGAGCTCAGCGAGAAGCTGACGGCGCTGACACAGCAACTCGCCGAGGAGCGACAGCGCGCGGAGCACCTCGACCGCGCATGGCACGAACTCCAGCAGTCGGATGCGGCCAAGCAACGGCAGCTGGAGCACGCCGGCGTCTACGTCCGCGAACTTGAGGCCGAGCTGACGGGCCTGCGCCAGGCCCAGGACCGCGATCAGAAGGCCATCCGCCGGCTGAGTCACGAGGTGAAGGTCCTCCAGCGCCAGCTGCGGCTGCACGCGAAGGAGGAGTCGGCGGAGGCCCAGGAAGACGTCGGCCTCGGGCGGAGTGTGCGTACCCAGGCGGAGCAGCGGGCGAGCCACGAGAGCGAGGAGACAGGAGAGGCAGGGGACGCCACGGGGCCGACCGGGGTGAAGGTGCAGAACCCGGACAGTACAGCCGCCCCTGCGCCGAAACCCGGTGGGGTGGCGGTGGGCTCGGCGACGGTTCTGGCCATCATCTTCGGGATCCTGTACTTCGGCTGGGCGCTCGTCGCCGACGCGGAGAACGAGGGGTTGACGTTCTCCAGCGGACGCGAGCCGGTCACCGCGAACAACAGCACGTCCCGGGTCAGCATCTACGACCACGCATGGGATGTGGCGGAGACGATGGACTCCACCTTCCGTCCCGTCGGGGGTGTCCTCGGCGATCCCGATCTGAGCGGCGTGACCAGCGGCCTGGAGGTGACGGTGCCCGAAGGGTGCAGCGACAGGACCGTGCGCTGGCAGCTCAAGGTCGACGGCAAGCGGGCGAAGTCCGGCGTCCTCCATGGCAAGCGGAAGTACGAGATCGACGCCTCGATTCCGCTGACGCAGCGGCCCAAGGCGGTGACGCTACAGGCGGACTGGAACGGGCGCAGCAGCTCATGCCCCTCCTTCGGGCTGAAGTGGCTGGACCCGGAGCTGGACGTCTCGTTCGATCCGCTGTTCCCGTTCTAGCCTTCCCTCGCCGTGGGCGCCCGGGTGTGCCTCCGGGCGCCCCCCGCGCGACGTACCGCCAACCCGGTCACACACCAACTCTCGAACACGGGTATGAGGCGAGCCCGGTGGGGCATCAGGACGACAGCCGAAGCCCCACAGCGGCACAAGAACGCACGCACAGCACCAACGCGACAGCAGCGACAAGGCCAACCCCCATCAGACCCGCACGCGCGTCGACGTCGGGAGGACACGTGCTGACCAGCAGCGCAGACGCAGACATCCGCACCGGGACCTGCGGTGAGGAGGTGGATGCCGTCGGCAGAGACCGGACCGCCGACGTGGTGATCGTCGGTGCGGGTCTGGCCGGGCTGGCCGCCGCGCACCGGCTGAGCCGCGCGGGGATGCGCGTGCTGGTCCTGGAGGCGGCCTCCCGCGTCGGAGGGCGGCTGCGTACCGACCACGTCGAGGGGTACCGGCTCGACCACAGCCCCGGGGTGGTCAGCCTGGACCGGGACGCGGACGCTTTCGCGCGGCTGCCCGCGCTGGAGCCGCTCGCGCTGCGCCCGTTCACCCCGGGAGCGCTGCTGCACTCGGAGGGCCGTACGCATCGCGTGGCGGCCCGGCCGGCGGAGCGCGCTGCGCAGTCGGTGCGGTCGGGCCGCCCGGCCGGGTTCGACCGGCGCACGAAGGGCGCAGGAAGCACGCGGGGCGCACTGACGGCGCTGCATACGGCTCGCGCGCTCACCGGCGCGCGCAGCCGCGCCGACATGTCGGACGCGCTGGGTCTGGTGAGGCTGCGCGCGTCCCTCGCCCGGTTCGCCGCGGTGCCGCCCCAGGGACTGCTGGCGCGGCCCGAACTCCCTGCCTGCCAGGCGCTGTCGGCGCGCGGCCTGCCCTCCCGGCCGGCCGAGACGCTGGTGCGGCCGCTGCTCACCGCGCTGCTGTCGGACCCGGCGCTGACGACCTCCAGCCGGGTGGCCGACCTGACGCTGCGCGGCTTCGCGCGGGGCGGGCTCGGCGTACCGGCGGGCGGCCAGGCCACCGTGACCGAGCTGCTGGCGGCCGCACTGCCGCCGGGCACGGTGCGCACCGGCGTACGGGTCACCTCCGTGAGCACCCACACCGTCGAGACCGCGGAACACGGCACGTTCGGCTGCGAGGCGGCGCTGGTGGCGACCGGTGCCCGCTCGGCCGCCGCGCTGCTGCCGGGGCTGCGGGTGCCCCAGTTCCACCCGGTGACCGTCCTGCACCACGCGGCGCCCGACCCCCTCCCGCCGCCGGTCGCGCGCGTGCCGTCGTTCACCGTGTGTGCCGAACGGGACGGCACGGATCCTGATCCGGTCAGCCACACCTGGGTGGCCTCGGCGGTGGACCCTTCGCGTGCCGCGCCGGGCCGCACGCTCGTCACGTCCGTCGTACTGGGCGAGCGGGCGGCCGAGCCGCCCACCGCGCTGGACAAGGCGGCCCGTGACCAACTCGCGGGCGTCTACGGCACCTCGACCGACCGCTGGGAGCTGTTGGCGGCCTACCACGATCCGGAAGCGGTACCGGCCATGCCCGCGCCGCACGACCCTCGGCGGCCGGTACGGGTGCTGTCGGGGCTGTACGTGTGCGGGGAGCACCGGGACACCAGCACCCTGCGCGGGGCGCTGAGTTCGGCGCAGCGTGCGACGGAGCAGATCCTGCGGGACTTCGGCCGTCCGGCCGCCGGGGAACAGGCCGCGCAAGAGGCCGCGCAAGAGCCCGCAAAGGAGACCGCACAGGAGACCGCCGCCTAATCGAACAAAGATCCCGAACTCCCCAGTGACCAGCGGGTTTTGTCAGTGGGGCGGGGTAGAATCGAAGTAGTTTCCAGGAAGCGCACCGACGTCGTGAGGAGACTGTCGATGACTGCTGTCCGTTCCCGTACCTCTCGTTCGCACTCCCGCCCCACCACCCGCAGCCAGTCGCACCAGCAGCAGCACCTGCCGAAGATGTCCACCCTGCCCGTCCTGCCCAAGAAGCCGCTCCCTGCCGGGCAGCCGCGCGAGTGGTACGAGGCACACAACCGCCGGCTCAAGGCCATGCGGATCGCCATAGCCCTGCTCGACACCGGCGTCTACACCGCCGCGCAGGCCCGCAACCACACCATCCGGGCGACGGCGCACCGCATCGGCGTGCATCCGCCGTCGCCGACCACCTGCCGTCTGGTGCGCTCCCTGCTGCCGTAGCGATCCAAGGGAGCACATCGGAAAACCAGTGGCGTCATGAGCATGGGTAGCCTACGGTCCTGACTCGCATGCGCGGTCGGTGAACCAGAAGGAGCCCTCATGGCGGCAGGCAAGGGACGCGCCGAGGCCACGGCGCTGGCAGCAGCCGGAATCACGGTGGTGCTGTGGGCCTCGGCATTCGTCTCCATACGCAGTGCGGGCGAGCACTACAGCCCAGGTGCCCTGGCACTGGGACGGCTCGGGGCCGGCGCCCTGGTGCTGTGCGCGGTGCTGCTCGTCCGGCGCGAAGGGCTCCCGCCCAAGGCCGCCTGGCCCGGCATCATCACCTCGGGCGTCCTGTGGTTCGGCGGCTACATGGTGGCGCTCAACTGGGGCGAGCGGCTGGTGGACGCGGGCACGGCCGCGATGGTCGTCAACATCGGGCCCATCCTGATGGCGGTGCTCGGCGGCTGGCTGCTCAAGGAGGGCTTCCCCCGCCGGCTGCTGGCCGGGATGGCGGTGTCCTTCGCGGGCGCCGTCGTCGTCGGCCTGTCCGTCTCCGAGGGCGGCAGCTCCTCGCCACTTGGGGCCGCGCTGTGCGTGCTGGCAGCCGTTGCCTACGCCGTCGGGGTCATCAGCCAGAAGCCCGCGCTGCGGCACGCCTCGCCGCTCCAGGTCACCGCGTTCGGCTGCCTGATCGGCTTCGTCGCCTGCCTGCCGTTCAGCGGCCAACTGGTCTCCCAGGCGGCGGACGCGCCCCTGGCGGCCACGCTCAACACGGTCTATCTGGGCGTGTTCCCCACCGCGCTGGCCTTCTCGACCTGGGCCTACGCGCTGTCCCGCACCACCGCAGGACGGATGGGCTCCACGACGTACGTGGTGCCCTTCCTCGTCGTCCTGATGTCCTGGCTCTTCCTGGACGAGGTGCCCGGCTGGCTGACCCTGGCGGGCGGACTGCTGTGCCTGGCGGGGGTGGCGGTCTCACGCTCGCGCAGCCGCACACCACGCCCCCCGCGCCCCGGCACCGTGACCGACCCCGCTACGGCGCCGTCAGACCCGCAGCAGACCGGCCCAGCCGCGCAGCCGACGTCCCCAGCCCCGCAGGCCCGTCGAACGGCCACGTAGGCAGGAAGTGGCGGCGCAGATCCGCCTCCTTGTAGCGGCGGCAGTCGTGATGCCACACCAGGATGCCCGCCATCCAGTTCTCCAGCTCCCGCACATAGCCGTCCAGCGCCGCCCGGCCCGCCTCGTCCAGCGCGAAGTCGTCGTAGAGGACGGGGAACTCGTGCGCGGCCACATGCTGGAACTGCCGCATCCGTGACTTCATCAGGTCGTCCACGATGCGCAGTGCCGTCGGATAGTCGCAGTCGAAGAAGTCGCGGACGACCAGCAGCCCGTTGTGCAGCTCGCCCTCGAACTCGATCTCCTTCTGGTACGAGAAGACGTCGTTGAGCAGACAGGCGTAGTCGGCGGCGGCGTTCTCCAGCGACTTCATCGGGCCGCTGCGGTAGATCTCCTCCGGGATGGTGTCCGGCTGGGTGAGCCGGCACAAGCTCATCGTCAGATCGGAGCCGAAGGTCCTGCGCCGCATCTCCACATAGTCGACGGGGTCGGGGATGCGGTTCTGCGCCTGGTTGTCGAGCTCCCACAGCCAGCTCTCGGCCATGGTCTCGATGGCGGTGCGGAACCGCCGGCGCTTGGCGGGGCTCATCGGGCCCGCCGTCCTGACCCACAGATCGGCCAGTGAACGCTCGAAGGGGCTCGCCGGAGGCGGGGGCGGTTCGCCGTCGACGGGCATGAAGTGGGACAGCCGCCGGGTGCACTCCTTGGCGCCCGCCAGATCGCGGGTGCGGCCGAAGCGGGCCGGATAGTAGTCGTCACCCCAGGTGCCCCAGGCCAGCCAGGCGGAGGCCAGATCGAGCTCGTCGGCCGTCGCGTCCGGGTGCAGTCCGGCGGCGCACAGCGGCAGATCGTAGTCCCGGATCAGCTCCTCGTCCCACACCCGGCTGCCGGGCACATCCGGCTGCGGGTCCAGCAGGCCCATCGTGTGGGCCCAGTCGACGAGCCGTTCCCGGGCGCCGCCCAGGTGCGGGCTGAGCCGGTGCTCGAACGGCATCTCGAAGTCGGGCAGCACCGAGGGCCCGGTGCGCTCGTGCGGTACGTGGGTGAAGGAGCGGGCGCGGCGTACCTGCGCCCGGGTCTGCGGGCGCAGCACATCGGCCGCAGAGGTGCCGAGACCGGCCGGGACGAACGGCAGCCGCGCCGGGCCGGTGCCGTCCACGCCGCCGCCGTTCATATAGCGGCTGGAGCGCATGTGCCACTCGTGGCCGCCGGACTGCCAGTCCTGAAGTCCCTTGGTGTAGGCGGCGATATCGGCGCACGCCGCCGCGTCCAGTCCCTCGTCGGCGCAGAGCGCGGGCAGTTCGGTCAGCGCGGTGTGCTCGAACTGCTGGAGGCGGGAGGTCAGCAGGTCGTTGACGGCGTCGGCGGCCTCCTGGGTGCCGCACTCCAGAAACGTCTCCAGGACCAGCACACCGTTGGACAGCTCTCCCTCGTCCTGGATCTCGCGCTGGTACGAGAACAAGTCGTTACGCAGATGGACGGCGTCGGAGAAGGTGTCGCGCAGTACGCACAGCGGCCGGGACGCGGCAACAGCCGCCGGCACCTCGGCGTGCGCCGCGAACTCCACCAGCCCGGCCGACCAGGGCGCGCCGCCGACCTTGCGCCGCATCTCGATGTACTCGACCGGGTTCGGCACCCGCCCGATGTTGATGTTGGACAGCTCCCACAGCGACTCGTTGAGCAGGTTCTCGGTGCTGACGGCGAACCGCTTGCGCCAGTCCGCAGACATCGACGGCACCGTCCTGGCCCACAGATCGGCCAGCCCCGCCTCGACGGGGTTGGTGGGTTCGGGCACCGTGGCCGCGGGGTCGTCCTCAAGCGGCATGAACAGCGGCAGCCGGTCGAGATACGCCTTGCCGCCCGCCCGGTCCTGGGTGCGCTTGAACTCCTCCAGGAAGTGGTCGTCGAAGAAGAAGACCCACACATACCAGTCGGTGACCAGCGCCAGATCCTCCGCGCTCGCGTCGGGGTGGGTGTACGCGCACAGCAGCGCGTAGTCGTGCGCGTCCAGGTCGGCGGTGTCCCAGATCCCCGACCCCTCCAGCATCCCCATCTCCCGTGCCCACTCCCGCGAATGGGCCCGCGCCTCGGCCACGTGCGGGTTGAGCCGGGCCGGGTAGGGCACGTAGAAGTCGGGCAGTTCGAAGGGTTGCGACAACGTCACTGTCCCCCAGGTCGTCGGATCGGGTGCTGCCTTGGCCTACCCGGCGCGGGATGACGAGCATCCTTTTTCACTCGGACGTGGGACCCCGCTCTGTTACCAAGCCGTCGAACAAATGCCTGGAACGGCTGGCGATCGGGCTGCTAACTTCGCGTTCGTGGCGAAGCTGAATCAGATCATCGCAGTCGAGAAGGGCGTCAAGTCCAAGGTGCTCCAGGACCTGGCGCAGGCACAGCACGGGCTGGCGAAGCCCCAGATGCTGGCCGGTATCTCGCGTACGTACCAGCCCAAGGACGAAGAGGGCGAGCAGCTTCCGCCGGAGTCGACGCGGGTCCAGGTCAAGGCCGAGGATGTGCTGAAGGAAACGGCGAAGATCCTGACCCGGCTGTTCGATGTGACGGCGACGAAGGACTGGGCGAACCTCACGGCTCGTGCGGACGTCGTCGTCGACGGACGCACCGTCCTGTCCGAAGTACCCGTCTCCTACCTGCTGTTCCTGGAGAAGCAACTGGGCGAGCTCGGCTCCTTCCTGCGGAAGCTGCCGGTGCTGGACGGTGCGGAGGCGTGGGAGAAGGACCCGTCCACGGACTGGTGGAAGACCGAGCAGGTCCGTACGGTGCGCACCAAGAAGGTGCCGCGCAACCATGTGAAGGCGGAGGCCACGGAGAAGCACCCGGCCCAGGTCGAGGTGTACTACGAGGACATCCCCGTCGGCTACTGGACCACGGTCAAGTACTCCGGCGCCCTGCCCGCACGCCGGGTCAACGAACTGCTGGAGCGGCTGGACAAGCTGGCCGCCGCGGTGAAGTTCGCCCGCGAGGAGGCCAACGGCACCGAGGTCACCGACAAGCGCGTCGGGGACGCCGTCTTCGGCTACCTCTTCGCCTGACCGACTCGGGAGCAGCCCACGATCAAGACCGCACAGACTCCCCGGGCCAGGGGTTCGACGACCTCTCGGTCCGGGGTGCGCCAGGAGCGCAAAGCTGAAGCTGAAGCTGATGTGTGAACCCCCGGCGCCCTGTACGAACACAGGGGGCCGGTCAGTCTCAACCTCTCGCTCCAAGCTCAGCATCGCCGTTCATCGCCCGGCAACCGGGGCGGTGACGACCTCGAGACGCTGGTTCGAACCCAGCCGGCGCATCCACGCTGCGCCGTGGTGGAGTGGCTCCACGCGAGGACATCGCCGAACGATCCGCCCATGAACCGTCAGGGCGTGCGAACGAACGGCAACCAGGACCCCGGGGCCGGGTAAAGCCCCGGGGTCTCTTTCTTCCCCTTCTCCCTCTCCGCCGGTTTGCGCGGCTCTGCCGTGCTTGTTCCGGCTGTCTGCCCGCGTGGTACGTTGCAGCCGCCAGTCAAACCCTTGAACGGGTCAGGGAATCCGGTGCGAATCCGGAGCTGACGCGCAGCGGTGTGGGACTGGGGCATGCACGAGGCCACTGGGGACGTACGTCCCTGGGAAGGCGCACGCCCCCACAGTCCCGAGCCCGAAGACCTGCTGGCACCCGCGCTCGGACCACCCCGGGCGCGGTGGCACGCCGGGCCCCGCGACTTGGGCCTTACGACGGAGAAGGAACACCTGGCCATGCGCCGACCGCGCCGTATCCGCGCCCTCGTGCTGGGTCTCGCCCCGGCACTCGTCCTGAGCACAGCAGGCTGCGGCGAGGGCTCCACGACGGAGGCGTCCGGCAAGGGCACGGCCCCCGGATACCCCCGTACGCTGCACAACTGCGGGCAGGACGTCACCCTCCAGCGGCCCCCGCGGCGGGCCGTCTCCCTCGACCAGGGCTCGACCGAGATCCTGCTGGCGCTGGGCCTGGGCGACCGGATGGCGGGCACCGGCACCTGGACCGACCCCGTCATGAAGGGCCTCGGCAAACAGAACGCGAAGGTGCCGCGGCTGGCCGACGGTTACCCCGCGCTGGAGAAGGTGCTCGATACGGACCCGGACCTGGTGACCGCCTCCTTCTCCGCCACCCTCGACAAGGGCGGGGTCGCCCCGCGCGGCAAGTTCGCCGACCTCGGGGTGCCCACCTACCTCTCCCCCGCCGACTGCGCCAAGAAGTCCGGCTCCAACGGTGACGGAGCACGCGACAGCCGGCTGGAACTGAGCACCGTCTACGGCGAGATCCGCGATCTGGCCAAGGCGTTCGGCGTGCGGAAGCGCGGCGAGCGGCTGGTGGCCGACCTGAAGGCGCGGGTGGCGAAGGCCACCCGGGGCGTCGACGCACGTGGCACCTCCGTCATGTACTGGTTCGCCAACTCCGAGTCGCCGTATCTGGCGGGCTGCTGTGGAGCGCCCGGCATCATCACCCGCGCGGTGGGCGCCGAGAACGTCTTCGACGACACCCGTGACGAATGGCCGCAGATCGGCTGGGAGACGGTTGCCGACCGCGACCCCGATGTGATCGTCCTGGGCGATCTGACCCGCAAGAACCAGACCGCCGAGACGGCCAAGGCCAAGATCCGGAAACTGGAGTCGGACCCGGTCACCCGCCATATGACAGCAGTCCGCCACAAGCGCTACATCCTCCTCCCCGGCGCCGCGATGAATCCATCTATCCGCACGGTGGAGGGAGTGGAGAAGGTGGCGCGGGGGCTGCTCGAGTTCGGGCTGGCGAAGTGACAGACGAACGGAGCTCGGAAGCTGCTGCCGACCCGGCACCGGGGGCTGCGCTTGCCCACCCTGCGCCCCTGGCGCAGACTGCCCAAGCTTCGCAGGGGACACGCGCCCCGTCAGGAGCGCGGGGAACTGCGCGAGCAACCACAACGAAGCCGCAGCCCGCAAACTTCAGGAAGGGGCACCCCCTCAGCGGAGCCTTCCGTACCGCGCGAGGCGCAACCCTCCTGTGCGGGATCGGAGTCCTCGCCCTCGCGATATCGATCGCCGCAGCAATCACCGTCGGCCAAGCCGGGCTCGGCGTAACCGACGTATGGCGGGTCGTCATAGAACGACTGGGCGGCGCCGACGCGGGGGTCTCACCCCTGCGCGAGGGCATCATCGTGGAACTGCGCCTCCCTCGCGCGATGCTGGCCGCACTGTGCGGCGCCGGCCTCGGCCTGTGCGGCGCCGTCCTCCAGTCCCTGCTCCGCAACCCACTTGCCGACCCGTTCGTACTGGGCGTCTCCTCCGGCGCCTCCACAGGGGCGGTCGCCGTGGTGGTGCTCGGCGTGGGCGGCGGCGCCCTCTCATTGTCGGCGGGCGCTTTCGCGGGCGCCGCACTCTCATTCGCGCTGGTCCTGCTGCTTGCGCACACCTCGGGCGGCACCACGGACCGGGTGCTGCTGTCGGGCATCGCCGGTATGCAGCTGTTCTCGGCGCTGACCTCGCTGATCGTCTTCACCTCGGCGGACGCGGAGCAGACCCGCGGGGTGCTGTTCTGGCTGCTGGGTTCGCTGGGTTCGGCCGACTGGAACGAAGTGGCGCTGGGCGCGGCCGCGTTGGTGGTGGCGCTGGTGGTGTGCCTGGCGCGGGCCGACGCGCTGGACGCCTTCGCCTTCGGGTCGGAGGCCGCCGCCTCGCTGGGCGTACCGGTGCGGCGGGTACGGCTGACGCTGCTGCTGGTCACCGCGCTGCTCACGGCCGTACTCGTCAGCTCGGCCGGCGCGATCGGCTTCGTAGGGCTGGTGCTGCCGCACGCGGCCCGCGCGCTGACCGGGCCCGCGCACCGGCGGCTGCTGCCGGTAACAGCGCTGGTGGGCGCGGTCTTTCTGGTGTGGGTGGACACCGCGGCCCGCACCCTGCTGGCGCCGCGCGAGCTCCCGGTCGGGGTGGCGACCTCACTGCTGGGGGTGCCCGCCTTCGTGGTGATCCTGCACCGGGGGCGGCGCGCCCGTGCGGGCGGGGGTGCGGGGCTGTGAGCCTGAGCGCGGACGCGGTGTCCTGGACGGCGGGCGGACGGCTGATCGTCGACGGGGTGAGCCTGGAGCTGCGGCCCGGCCAGACGGTGGGGCTGCTGGGCCCCAACGGCTCGGGGAAGTCCACGCTGTTGCGGCTGCTGGCGGGTATCCGGCCGGCCTCCTCGGGTGTGGTCACGCTGGACGGCAGACCGCTGCGCGAGTTGGGCCGCCGTGCGGTGGCCCGGCGGGTGGCCGTGGTGGAGCAGCACGCGGAGACCGGCGTGGAGCTGACCGTCGGCGATGTCATACGGCTCGGCCGCATCCCGCATCGCGGCGTCTGGTCCGGGCCCCGGGCCGGGGACGAGTCGGCGGTGCGGGAGGCCGCCGTGCACACCGGGCTCGCCGACCGGCTCGACCAGCCCTGGCACAGCCTCTCGGGCGGGGAACGGCAGCGGGTGCAGATCGCGCGTGCGCTGGCGCAGCGGCCGAGCGAGCTGCTGCTGGACGAGCCCACCAATCACCTCGACATCCAGTATCAGCTGGAGCTGCTGGCGCTCGTCGTCCGTACACCGGTCACCAGCGTGATCGCCCTGCACGACCTCAACTTGGCGGCGATGTTCTGCGACCACCTGGTGGTGCTGCGGCAGGGCCGGTCGGTGGCGGCGGGCCCGCCGGGCGAGGTGCTGACGGAGCGGCTGGTGTCCGATGTCTACGGGGTGCGCTCGGTGGTGACACGGGACGGCACGGACGGCCGGCCCTCGGTCCGTTTCCTGCCCCCGGCCGAGCGCCCGGAGCCACCCGATCCCCCGGAACAACCGGAGCCCGCGGAGCAACCCGATCCCGCGGAGCAACCGGAGCCCTCAGAGCCCATGACCCCCGCGGAGCCCGCAGAGCCCGCAGAACCCCCGAAGCCACCGCCGCGCCGCGAGACCACCCACGCCAACACCTCGTCGAGGAGACGCTCATGAACCGGCCGGGACCGGCCGCACCGCGCGGTGCCAGGTGCGCGGTGCTCGTATCACTGCTGCTGATATCCCTCACCGCATGTGCGGGCTCCGGCGGGGGCGCGGCGAAGTCCGGCCGCTCCGCCGAGGGTTTCCCGTACACGGTCACCAACTGCGGGGTGAAGACGACCTTCACCGAGCCGCCCCGGCGCGCCGTGACCATGAACCAGCACGTCACCGAGATCATGCTGGCCCTCGGCCTCCAGGACCGGATGGCGGGTACCGCCTATCTCGACGACCGGATCCTGCCCCGCTACGCGAAGGCGTACCGCGGCATCAAGGTGCTGGCGAAGAAGTACCCGTCCAAGGAGGCGCTGCTGGCCGCCAACCCGGACTTCGTCTACGGCGGTTACGCCAGCGCCTTCGACAAGACGGAAGGCCGCGAGCGCGCGGCCCTCACCGGGAGCGGCGTCAAGACGCGGCTCAACGTGGAGAACTGCACCAAGGATGTCGGCGTCTCCACGCTGCACCGCGAGATCCGGGAGATCGGCCGTACCTTCGGCGTGCCCCGTCGTGCCGAGGCGCTGATCAGGAAGCAGGACCGGCAGCTGGCGGCCACCGCCCGGCGGCTGAAGGGGACGGAGCGCACCCCGGTGTTCGTCTACGACAGCGGCGACAGCTCCGCGTTCACGGCGGGCGGCAAGGGCATCGGCAACGAGATCCTGCACCGGGCCGGCGGCCGCAACGTCTTCGCGGATGTCGACAAGAACTTCGCCGATGTCTCCTGGGAGAAGGTCGTGCAGCGCAAGCCCGAGGTCGTGGTGATCTACGACTACGGCGGGACGACCGTCGCACAGAAGAAGAAGCGGCTGCTGGACGATCCGGCGCTGGCGGACGTACCCGCCGTCAAGCACCGGCGGTTCGCCGTGCTGCCGCTGTCCTCGGCGGTGCTGGGGCCGCGGGTGCCCGACGCGGTGGACGAGCTGGCCCGCCAACTGCATCCCGGACAGGGCTCGGACGACGGTGCCGAGTAGCGGTATGCGGGCCGGTTCCGGGTCGCGGTGCACGCTGGTGACCGTGGTGCTCGTCGCCGTACTGGTCGCCGGGGGCCTCGCCGGGCTGGCGCTGGGGTCGGCGCGGATCCCGCTCGGTGACGTGGTGGCCGCGCTGACCGGCCGCGCGCAGCCGGGGCCGTTCGCCACGATCGTGCTCGACGTACGGCTGCCGCGGGTGCTGCTGGCGGCCGTGGTGGGGGCCGGACTCGCCCTGGTGGGCGCGGTGCTGCAGGCGCTGGTGCGCAATCCGCTGGCCGACCCCTATCTGCTGGGCATCTCGTCCGGCGCTTCGACGGGTGCGGTGCTGGTCATCGTGCTGGGGATCGGTGCCGTCTCGATGCAGCTGGGCGCGTTCGCCGGGGCGCTGCTCGCGCTGGTCGTCGTCTACGCGATGGCGCGGCGCGGTGGAACGCTGACGTCGCTGCCGACGGGACGGCTGGTGCTGGCGGGAGTGGCGGTGCAGTACGTGCTCTCGGCGCTGACGAGTCTGGTCCTGGTGACCTCCTCGGAGAACGAGCATCTGCGGGCCATCCTCTTCTGGACGCTGGGCGGGCTCGGCCAGGCCCGCTGGGGCACGCTGCTGCTGCCGGCTGTGGTGCTGGGCGCCGGGCTGGTGCTGCTGCTGGCGCTGGCCAGGCCGCTGGATCTGCTGCTGGCCGGCGATGAGGGCGCCACCGTGCTCGGCCTGGACACGGGGCGCTTCCGCGCCGCGGCGTTCGTACTGGCCTCGCTGGTGACGGCGGTGCTGGTGACGGTGAGCGGCGCGATCGGCTTCGTCGGGCTGATGGTGCCGCACGCGGCGCGGATGGCGGTCGGCGCCGGGCACCGCGCGCTGCTGCCGGTCGCGGCGCTGGGCGGGGCGGCGTTCCTGGTGCTGGCCGATCTGGCGGCCCGTACCGTCGCCGCGCCGCAGGAGATCCCGGTCGGTGTGCTGACGGCGCTCACCGGCGGACCGTTCTTCCTGTGGCTGCTGCGCCGTACGCAGCGCACCGAGGGGGTGTCGGCGTGATACGGCCGGGTGCGCTGCGCGCCGAGGAGCTGTCGTACGAGGTGACTTCGGGGCGTGCCCTTCTCGACGGGGTGACGCTCGACGCCGCACCCGGCGAGACCATCGGCGTCGTAGGGCCGAACGGCAGCGGCAAGACGACGCTGCTGCGGTGTGTCTACGGGACGCTGCGGCCCACCCGGGGCCGGATCACGCTCGACGGCGACGACGCGGCGGCGCTGAGCGTCAAGGCGCGGGCCCGGCGGGTGGCGGCCGTGCCGCAGGACACGGGCGGCGGCTTCGGGCTGACCGCAGCGCAGGTGGTGGCCATGGGCCGCTCCCCGCACAAGCGGTTCTGGGAGGGCGACACCGCGCGGGACGCGGCACTGGTCGCCGAGGCGCTGGAGCGTACGGGGGCCGCCGCGCTGGCCGGGCGGCCCTTCGACGAGCTGTCGGGAGGGGAACGGCAGCGCGTGGTGGTGGCCCGCGCGCTGGTGCAGGACCCCGCGCTGCTCGTCCTGGACGAGCCGACCAACCATCTGGACGTGCGCTACCAGTGGGAGCTGCTGGCGCTGGTGCGGAAGCTGCCCGCCACCGGTCTGCTCGCCCTGCACGACCTCAACCTCGCCGCGTACTTCTGCGACCGGCTGTATGTGCTCCAGGCCGGGCGGGTGGTGGCGGACGGTGCGCCGGAAGAAGTGCTGACGCCTGGTCTGCTGGCCCGGGTGTACGGGATACGGGCCGAGGTGAGCGTGCATCCTGAGACCGGTGCGCCGACCGTGGTGTACCTGCCGCCGAAGGAGGTGCAGCGCCGATGAGCGGACGCCGGGCGCCTGTGCTGCTGGACGAGTTGACGGCGCTGATCGAACTGACGGACCTCGCGTCGGCGCACGGCCCGCGCTACCACATGCTGCCGGGCGACCCACCCGCCGCCGAAGCGGACGCGGGCGAGTGGCTGCCCGCCGACCAGCTCGTGGACCCGGAGCCCGGCCCGGGCACCGCCGAGCTGCGGCGGCTGCTGACCGCCGAGTGGGAGGGCAGCGGGCACCGTACGGCACATGCGGCCGCGCTCACCTTGATCGCGGTGTACGCGGGGCGGGTGACGGCGGCGGCGATGCTGGGCTGGGTGCTCGACGGCCGGGTGTGGGACGTGCGGCCGCACAACGTCCTGGTACGGCCGGGCACGCATGGCATCGCGGGCGTACGGCTGCGCGTCCCGCGGCTGCTCGCGGCGCCGGCCGAGGACCGCGGAGCCGGCCTGGCCGCCCTCCACGAGGCCGTGCTGGACACCCATCTGCTGCCGCTCGCCGCCGCGCTGCACCGGGCCACCCGCGCCGGGCTGCGGCAACTGCACGGCGGGGTGGCCCACGGCTGCGCCACCGCGCTGAGCGCCGCCGCACCTCGTCCGGCCGGTGAACTGGCCCGGCGCTGGGCGGAGTTCACCGCCCCGCTGCCGCGGCTGGCCCGGCTCGGCGAACTCGCCGAGGTCACCCGCACCGACGGCACCAGCCGCCTGCACTACCTCCGCAACACCTGCTGCCTCTACTACACCAGCGCGGAGGCGGTTCGCTGCGTCAGCTGCTGCCTGACTCCACGGGCCGACCGGCTACGGGCGTACGCCGCCCGCTGAGCGGGTTCCCGACCTCCGAGGCGCAGTCACCACAGCTCGGTGCTGTGCTGCCCGACGAGTCCGGTGATACTAGCCAGCGCCTCCTCGACTGGCAGCGAGTCGAGGCGGCGACCGTCACGCAGCCGCACCGCGAGGCACCCCTCGGCGGCCTCCCGGGGCCCGATCACCGCCTGGTACGGGACGAGCCGCGCTTCCCGTACCCGGGCGCCCAGGCTGCCCCGTTCCGGTGCGGCGAGTTCCGCGCGCAGACCGGCGGCGGCACAGCGCTGCACCAGCGCCTCGCCGTCGGGAACCTGCGCCTCGGACACCGGCAGCGCCACGACTTGGGTGGGCGCCAGCCAGCCGGGGAACGCGCCACCGTGCACCTCGATCAGCTGCGCTACGGCACGTTCGACGCTGCCGATGACGGCCCGGTGCACCATCACGGGCCGGTGCCTGGCGCCGTCCGCACCGATGTAGTGCAGGTCGAAGCGTTCGGGCTGGTGGAGGTCGATCTGCACGGTGGAGAGGGTCGACTCCCGGCCCGCCGCGTCGGCGATCTGCACATCGATCTTCGGCCCGTAGAACGCGGCCTCGCCCTCCGCCGCCTCGTACGGCAGCCCCGCCTCGTCCAGCACCTCGGTCAGCAGCGCGGTGGCCTGCCGCCATTTGCCGGGATCTGCCACGTACTTGCCGCCGGGGGCCGGGAGGGAGAGCCGGTAGCGGGCCGCCGCGATGCCGAGCGCCAGATAGGCGTCGCGGATCAGCTCCAGCGCCGCCCGCGCCTCGGCGGCCACCTGGTCGAGGGTGCAGAAGATGTGCGCGTCGTTCAGCTGGATGGCCCGTACCCGGGTCAGCCCGCCGAGCACGCCGGAACGCTCCGACCGGTACATGGCGCCCAGCTCCGCCATGCGCAGCGGCAGTTCGCGGTAGCTGTGGGAGCGGGACCGGTAGATGACCGCGTGGTGCGGACACAGGCTGGGCCGGAGCACGAACTCTTCGCCTTCGCTCCCCTCGCCCACCTTCAGCGGAGGAAACATGTCGTCGGCGTAGTGCGCCCAGTGCCCGGACAGTTCGTACAGCTCGCGCTTTCCCAGCACCGGCGAGTACACATGCTGATAGCCCGCGCGGCGCTCGGCGGTGCGGATGTACTCCTCCAGCGCGTGCCGGACGGTGGCCCCGTCCGGCAGCCAGTACGGCAGACCGGCCCCGATCAGCGGATCGGTGCCGAAGAGACCCAGCTCGCGGCCGAGCGAACGGTGGTCGTGGTGGGCGGTCATACGGCTCTCCCTCGTCGTGCGGGCGGACACCCGAGGGAGCGGACGACAAAGCCCCGGGCGCTCGGCCCGGGGCTTCGGTGGTACGTGGTACGTCGGTCAGCGCGCCGGGACCTGGTCCGGCGTCGTCGTCCTGGAGATGCGTACGGCACGCTGCATGGGAGGGAACGTAGCAGAGGGCGGGCGCGGTGGTCGCGGGGTTTTCCGCCGCCTGCCGCCCGCTGCCGCCGCCCGAGTTCGTCACGTTGCCCGGCGCCGTCTCGCGATACGGACCCGTTTCCCCGTCCCCCTCCCAGCCAACCTGACCTGCGGCGACGGGAGTTGGGAGGGAGAGGCAGGGGGCCCGTGGCAACCGGGGGGACAGTCGGTAGCATCCGGCACTGCGCATGCACCACAGCAGTCGAATGACGTACGGGGGAGCTCGTGTTCGGAATCGTCAGGCCCTGCAAGCACCGACTGTCGGAGGGGCTCAGGACCGAGTGGATGGCGCATCTGTGCGGGCTCTGTCTCGCGCTGCGGGGCGACCACGGGCAGTTCGCCCGGGTGGTGACGAACTACGACGGGCTGCTCATCTCCGTACTGACGGACGCGCAGACCGGTGTCGCCACCGCCGGGCGCCGCACCGCGGGGCCGTGCCCGTTGCGCGGTATGCGGACCGCGTCCGTCGCACAGGGCGAGGGGGCACGGCTGGCGGCCTCGGTGTCGCTGGTGCTGGCCTCGGCGAAGGTGCGGGACCACATAGCCGACCGGGACGGGCTGCTGCGCCGCCGTCCGGTGGCTGCCGCAGCGCGCCGGATAGCCTCCGGCTGGGACCGGGCCGGTGCCCGTACCGGCAGCACGCTGGGCTTCGACACGGCCGTCCTGGTCGACGCCGTGGACCGGCAGACCGACGTGGAGCGCGCCGCGGGCCCCGGCACCGCGCTGACAGCCGTCACCGAGCCCACCGAGACGGCGACGGCCGCGGCCTTCGCGCACACCGCGACGCTGGCCGGCAAGCCGCACAACGCCGCCCCGCTCGCCGAGGCGGGCCGGCTCTTCGGGCGCCTCGCCCATCTGCTGGACGCGGTCGAGGACCGGGTCACGGACGCCGCCGAGGGCGCCTGGAACCCGATCAACGCCACCGGCGCCACCCGCGCCGAGACCCGCCGGCTGTGCGACGACGCGGTGCACGGCATCCGACTCGCGCTGCGCGACGTGGAATTCGCCGACCCGCGGCTGGCACACGTCCTGCTGGTGCACGAGCTGCCGCGCGCCGTGGACCGCGCGTTCGGCACGACGACGTGCACGCACACCACCGCCCACGCCCCCGGCCCCGGCCCCGCTCCCGGCAACCCGTACCAGCAGCCGTACGGCCATCCCCCGCAGGGCCGGCCTCCCTACGGCCAGGCCCCGCAGAACCTCAACGGCCCCGGCAACCCGTACGCGGGCGGCGGCGGCCAGATGCCACCCGGCGGCGGCAACGACTGGGGCGGCTGGGGCGGCGGCCCTGGCGGCAGCCACAACCCCAACTCCCCCAACCAGCGCCCCCCTCGCGGCTTCTTCGCCGGCTGCGCGGCCTTCGTCGGACTGTGCTGCACCTGCCAGCTGTGCTGCGCCTCGGAGTACGAGGGCCCCTGGTCCCGCCGCAAGCGCGAAGGCCTCTGCTCCGACTGCTGCGACTGGTGCGACTGCTGCAGCAACTGCTGCAACAGCGGCGGCGAAAGCGGCGGCGGCGGCGATGGTGGCGGCGGCTGCTGCGACTGCGACTGCGGGTGCGACTGCTGACGGAACCCGCCGTCGTACGTCACAAGACAGGCGCCCCGACATGACGGTCGTCGCGACAACAGAAGGGCCCGGGAACGGTCACCACCGTTCCCGGGCCCTCCCGCATGGCGGGGTGCTGCGTCAGCCCAGCGAAGCCAACGCGTCGTTGAAGGTCTTCGACGGGCGCATCACGGCCGCCGCCTTCTCGGGGGACGGCTGGTAGTAGCCGCCGATGTCGGCGGGCGAGCCCTGGACGGCGAGGAGTTCGTCGACGATCGTCTGCTCCTGCTCGGCCAGCGTCTTGGCCAGCCCGGAGAACGCCTGCGCGAGCTGCGCGTCCTCGGTCTGCTTGGCCAGCTCCTGCGCCCAGTACAGGGCGAGGTAGAAGTGGCTGCCGCGGTTGTCGATGCTGCCGAGCTTGCGGCTCGGCGACTTGTTCTCGTTCAGCAGCGTGCCGGTGGCGCGGTCGAGGGTGTCCGCGAGGATCTGCGCCCGCGGGTTGCCCGCCTTGTGCGCCAGGTGCTCGAAGCTGACGGCCAGCGCGAGGAACTCGCCCAGGCTGTCCCAGCGCAGGTAGTTCTCCTTGACGAGCTGCTGCACGTGCTTGGGGGCCGAGCCGCCGGCGCCCGTCTCGAACAGCCCGCCGCCGTTGATCAGCGGTACGACGGAGAGCATCTTGGCGCTGGTGCCCAGCTCCATGATCGGGAACAGGTCGGTGAGGTAGTCGCGCAGCACGTTGCCGGTGACGGAGATGGTGTTCTCACCGCGGCGGATGCGCTCCAGGGAGAACGTCATCGCGTCGGCCGGGGACATGATCTCGATCCGCAGGCCCTCGGTGTCGTGCAGCGGCAGGTACTCGCGGACCTTCCGGATCAGGTTCTTGTCGTGCGCCCGGGTCTCGTCCAGCCAGAAGACGGCCGGGTCGCCGGTGGCGCGGGCGCGGGTGACGGCCAGCTTGACCCAGTCCTGGATCGGCACGTCCTTGGTCTGGCACATCCGGAAGATGTCGCCCTCGCCGACCGCCTGCTCCAGCACCAGCTCGCCCTCGCCGTCGAGGACCCGCACCGTACCGGTGGTCGGGATCTCGAACGTCTTGTCGTGGCTGCCGTACTCCTCGGCCTTCTGCGCCATCAGGCCGACGTTGGGCACGGAGCCCATGGTGGCCGGGTCGAAGGCGCCGTTGGCGCGGCAGTCGTCGATGACGGCCTGGTAGATGCCCGCGTAGCTGCTGTCGGGGATGACCGCGAGCGCGTCCTGCTCCTGGTCGTCCTTGTTCCACATGTGGCCCGAGGTACGGATCATCGCGGGCATGGAGGCGTCCACGATGACGTCGCTGGGCACATGCAGGTTGGTGATGCCGCGGTGCGAGTCGACCATCGCCAGGTCCGGGCCCTGGGCCAGCTCCGCGTCGAAGGACGCCTTGATCTTGTCGCCCTCCGGCAGCGACTCCAGGCCCTTGAAGATGCCGCCCAGACCGTCGTTCGGGGTCAGACCGGCGGCGGCCAGCTTGTCACCGTAGGTGGCGAAGGTCTTCGGGAAGAAGGCGCGGACGGTGTGACCGAAGATGATCGGGTCGGACACCTTCATCATCGTCGCCTTCAGGTGCACCGAGAACAGCACACCCTCCGCCTTGGCCCGCTCGACCTGCGCGGTCAGGAACTCACGCAGCGCGGCCACCCGCATGACGGCGGCGTCGACGACCTCGCCCGCCTGCACCGGCACCGACTCGCGCAGCACGGTGGTGGAGCCGTCGTCGCCGTGCAGCTCGATACGGAGCGCGCCGTCCTGG
Source organism: Streptomyces sp. CA-250714 (assembly GCF_050936705.1). Taxonomy (NCBI): domain Bacteria; kingdom Bacillati; phylum Actinomycetota; class Actinomycetes; order Kitasatosporales; family Streptomycetaceae; genus Streptomyces; species Streptomyces sp. CA-250714. The sequence continues at coordinate 2,054,943 of NZ_JBNJMI010000002.1, forward strand.
GCCAGTACGACGGACTTCTCGGTGGAGCGGAAGTCGTCGCCGTCCATGTGCGCGACGTTCGTCTTCGAGTCGGCGCGCCACTCGCCCATACGGTGCGGGTTGGCCTTGGCGTAGTTCTTCACGGAGGCCGGGGCGCGGCGGTCGGAGTTGCCCTCGCGCAGGACCGGGTTGACGGCGCTGCCCTTGACCTTGTCGTAGCGGGCGCGCACCTCCCGCTCCTCGTCGGTCTGCGGGTCGTCCGGGTAGTCCGGCAGCGCGTACCCCTTCTCCTGCAACTCCGCGATGGCGGCCTTGAGCTGCGGGATGGACGCCGAGATGTTCGGCAGCTTGATGATGTTGGCCTGCGGGGTCTTGGCCAGCTCGCCGAGCTGCGCCAGGGCGTCCTCGATGCGCTGGTTCTCCTCCAGGCGCTCGGGGAAGCTGGCGATGATCCGACCGGCCAGGGAGATGTCGCGGCTCTCGACGGCGACACCGGCCGTCGAGGCGTATGCCTCGACCACGGGCAGGAACGAATACGTCGCCAGGGCCGGGGCCTCGTCAGTGTGCGTATAGATGATGGTCGAGTCAGTCACCGCTACTCCGCTTCGCGTCTACATCGTCTCGATATCAAGATATCCCGTCGGGCGGCGCCGGAGTAAAGCGGCCCGCGCTTGGCCGCCTGCGCGCGGGGGACACACCGCGCGAGGGAGGACGGGTAGCCGTCCGGGCCGCTCGACAAGCGGAAGTCGAGCCGCCCGGACGGTGCGCGAGATCGCTTCGCGAAATCGGTCCGCAAGAACGGTCCGCGAAATCGGTTCGCGAGATCAGCCGGCCGGGGCCGACGCGGGAGCCGACGCCGGGGCCGGGTACGTCGGGTACTCCGTCCCGGAGACGTACTGAACGACGCGGATGACCTGGCAGGAGTAGCCGAACTCGTTGTCGTACCACAGGTACAGAATCGCGTTGTCGCCGTCGACCTTGGTGGCACCGGCGTCGACGATCGAGGCGTGGCGCGAGCCGATGAAGTCGTTGGAGACCGCGTCGGGGGCGCTGATGAAGTCGATCTGACGCTTGAGCGGCGAGGTCAGGGAGACATCGCGGAGATGGTCGAGGACCTCCTCGCGGCTGGTCTCGCGGGCGAGCTGCAGATTGAGGATGGCGATCGAGACATCCGGCACCGGAACGCGGATCGAGCTGCCCGTGATCTTCGCCTTGAGGTCCGGCAGCGCCTTGGCTACGGCGGAGGCGGCACCGGTTTCGGTGATGACCATGTTGAGCGGCGCCGAGCGGCCACGCCGGTCGGATTTGTGGTAGTTGTCCAGCAGGTTCTGATCGTTGGTGAACGAGTGAACGGTCTCCACATGACCGCGCAGCACCCCGAACTCGTCCGCCATCGCCTTCAGCGGCGGGACGATCGCGTTGGTGGTGCAGGACGCGCAGGAGATGATCTGCTCGTCCGGCTTGATCATGTCGTGGTTGACGCCGTGCACCACGTTGGGCACATCGCCCTTGCCCGGCGCGGTCAGAATCACCTTGTCGACACCGGGGCGCAGATGCTTGGACAGCCCCTCGCGGTCGCGCCACCTGCCGGTGTTGTCGATGAGGATGGCGTCCTTGATGCCGTACGCCGTGTAATCCACCGACGTCGGGTCGTCGGAGTAGATCACCTTGATCTCGTTGCCGTTGGCGATGATCGTGCTGTTCGCCTCGTCGACGGTGATCGTGCCCTGGAACTGGCCGTGGATCGAGTCGCGGCGCAGCAGCGAGGCGCGCTTGACGAGATCCTGGCCCGCGCCCTTGCGGACGACGATGGCGCGCAGCCGCAGCCCGTTGCCGGAGCCCGCCTTCTCTATCAGCAGGCGGGCGAGGAGACGGCCGATGCGGCCGAACCCGTAGAGCACTACGTCCCGCGACGCACGGCGTTCAGTCGCGTCGGCGCCCGTGGCACCGGCGACGGCCCGCGCGGTGAACTCCTCGACCGACAGACCGCGGTCGTCGGCCTTGTACGTCGCGGCGAGCATGCCGATGTCGATCTGGGAGGGGCCGAGATCGAGCGCGGCGAGCGCTTGCAGGAACGGCAGCGTCTCGGTGACCGACAGCTCGGCGCCGGCAATCTGCCGGGCGAACCGATGGGCCTTCAGGATGCTGATCACCGACTTGTTCACCAAGGAGCGGCTGTGCAGCAGGACCGTTACGTCCCGCTCCCGGTGCAGCTTCCCGATGATCGGGATCATCGACTCCGCGATTTCCTCGCGGTGCTTCCAGTTGGTGAACACGTCGTCGTTGACAGTCACAGATTTATCTTTCGAGCTAGGCGGTGCTCACATGTTAACCCCCGCCCCTACAGGCGTTCGACCGGCCACCCCCTCGCCGGGGTCCCCCCTGATTCGACGAGCTTCTATCTTGACGACTGTCGATTCAGCGCGCACCCTTGAATTCAAGAACATCGAAACAGCACCAGCACCGGTACACAGCCGGCTTCATCCCCAGTAGCCGGCCCTTACCTCCCAGGAGTGCGTCATGAGCGAGACCGATGAGCTGCGCGAGACCGTCCGCCGACGGTACGCGGCCGCAGCGATCCAGGTGGCCGAGGGAAACGCGGCGTGCTGCGGGCCGGAGTCGGGCGAGGCGGGGTCGGGGTCCGGGTCCGGGGCCGAGGCGGGGCCAGGGGCCGAGGCGGGGCCCGGGGGCGAGGCCGGGACCGGGGCCGAGGTCGGCGACAACTTCGGCGCCCAGCTCTACGCGGCCGATCAGCGCGAGGGCCTGCCCGCCGAGACCGTCGCCGCCTCCCTGGGCTGCGGCAACCCGACCGCAGTCGCCGAACTCCACGAGGGCGAACGCGTCCTCGACCTCGGCTCCGGCGGCGGCATCGACGTCCTGCTCTCCGCCCGACGCGTCGGCCCCACCGGCAAGGCGTACGGCCTGGACATGACCGAGGAAATGCTCGCCCTGGCCCTCGCCAACGCGAGAAAGGCCGGCGCGACCAACGTCGAGTTCCTCAAGGGCACCATCGAGGCCGTACCGCTGCCCGCGAACACCATCGACGTCATCATCTCCAACTGCGTCATCAACCTCTCCACCGACAAGCCCGCCGTCTTCGCCGAGGCGTTCCGCGTCCTGCGCCCCGGTGGCCGTATCGGCGTCTCCGATGTCGTCGCGGACGATCACCTCACCCCCGCACAGCGAGCCGAACGCGGCGATTACGTCGGCTGCATCGCGGGCGCGCTGTCGTTCGCCGAGTACCGCCGAGGGCTGGAGGCCGCGGGATTCACGGCCGTCGAGATCACCCCGACCCACCAGGTGGCCGACGGCATGCACTCCGCCCTGGTCCGCGCCACCAAGCCGACCACCACAGCCGAGTCGACGGCCGGACGTGACGGAGCCGATGCCCGGGCATGACGCGGGCCCGTGGCCGGACTTGGCACGCAGCGGAGGCACGCGGAGCCCGGGGTCGTAGCCGCAAAGGACGGCGAACCCGCCGTCCTCCCCACCATGACGTGGCGCTGCGCGGCGTGCCCCTCATGCTGTGCGGGATCGATACCGGCTGACGAAGTGTTGCGGCCCACGCCGGGCAACACGGCTACCGTCACCAGCTCGCCTTCACCAGCTCAGTGGGTCACCACATCCGACCATCGTCGGTGACACCCGCTCCGAAACGATGGCCCTGCGGGGCTACTTGGATTCGATCCGTCCGAGCGGGTCGGGGCTGCTCGTCAGCGCGTCGCGCGCCGCCTGCCAGGCGGAGTCCCCGGGGCAGAGCTCGGTTCGGAGGTACGCCCAGGTGAGCCGCTGGACTGCGGACACCCGCACGGGGTTCTCGTCCGTCGTCTCGGCGACGTCGTATCCGGAGACCCCGCCGAGCCCGTGCTCCGCGCCGAACAGGGTGAGCAGGGACTTGGGGCCCGGGGAGAGGACGTACGGATCGGCGTGCCAGTCCGGGCCTCGAACCGTCAGATGGTCGGAGATGTCCTTGTCACCGGCGACCACGAGCGCGGGCGTCGTCATCGTGGAGAAGTCCGTGGTCAGGAGGAAGGCGAAATTCTCGGCCACGGACTCGGTGAGCGCGTCGCCACCCCTGCCGGGCGCGGCAAGCAGTACGCCCGCCTTGATCCGCGGCTCGGTCAGGTTCACTTCCGCTCCGTCGTCCGGATCGATGAGCCGGGCGCCCAGCAGCAGGCTCGCGGTGTGCCCGCCCATCGAGTGCCCGGCCACGGCGACCTTGCTCCGGTCCAGGCGCCCGACGAGTTGCGGGACGGCGGCCTCGATGACGTCGAACTGGTCCAGGATGCGCGTCATGTCCTCGGCCCGCGATCGCCAGTACATCGGCGCACCGGGGGTATCGGGGGCCAGGCTCAGCGTCCGCGAGCTCAGATGGGTGGGCTGGATCACGACAAAGCCGTGCGCAGCCCAGAAGTTGGCGAGAGGTGCGTAGCCGTTCAGTGAGGAGAGGTGGTTCGAGAAGCCCTGACCATGCGAGAGGAGGATGACCGGCAGGTCGCCCCCGGTCACGGGCGCGGAGACACGTACCTCCAGGTCCACGGCCCGGCCGGGAGCCGGCAGCACCACAGGGCTGACCGAGAGGACGGGAGCGGGCGAGCCGAAGGTGTCGGCAGGGTAAGTCGATTCACTCATGAGGCATTTGTCCATTCGATGGCCTCCAGCGCCGGTCCGATACGACTGACGGCAGGGGGAGGCAGGCAGAAGCATCCGGCTTCAGCTAGGCTGAAAGCGGAGCGTTGTTCCGATTGACGATACGGAGCGCTGTTCCGTTTCGTCAATGGCCATCGGAAGGAGAGCGCGGTGTCCACTGCAGGCCACTCCGGGCAGGCACCGGCCCGAACCAAACGGGCCGACGCGCAGCGCAACCAGCAGGCGCTGCTCGCCGCGGCCGCCGCGGTATTCGTCACCTCCGGCGTCGACGCGCCGATCCGCGAGATCGCGGCCAAGGCAGGCGTCGGGATGGGAACGATCTATCGCCACTTCCCGACCCGGGCGGATCTCGTCGTCGCCGTCTACCGCCACCAGGTCGAGGAGTGCGCCGAGGCCGGCCCGAACCTGCTGGCCGACGCCGACTCTCCCCTCGCGGCACTCCGTGAATGGGTCGACCTCTTCGTGGACTTCCTGGTCACGAAGCACGGCCTCGCCAACGCCCTGCAATCCGACAGCAGCGGCTTCGAAGCGCTCCACACCTACTTCCTCGACCGCCTCGTGCCCGTCTGCGCCCAACTACTCGACGCCGCAGCCGCCGCCGGCGAAATCAGCCCCGGCACCCAGGCCTACGAACTGATGCGCGGCATCGGCAACCTCTGCATCACCCGCGACACCGACCCCCACTACGACCCCCACCGCCTGATCGAACTACTCCTACGAGGCCTACAACACCCGCAGCCGTCCTGATGCCCCGGCACTGCGGCAAAGCACCACCTCTCAAGGACCGCCAACACACGAGGGCCGCCACCCAACATGGGTAGCGGCCCTCAGCAAACTACTGACACACCGTCAACGCTTCAGACTCCCTCACAGGCAGCCCGAACCCGCGGTTTAGATGTCGAAGTACAGCTCGAACTCGTGCGGGTGGGGGCGGAGCTGCATGGGGGCGATTTCGTTGGTGCGCTTGTAGTCGATCCAGGTCTCGATCAGGTCGGCGGTGAAGACGCCGCCGGCCTGGAGGTACTCGTTGTCGGCCTCGAGGGCTTCCAGGACGGCCGGGAGGGAGGTGGGGACCTGGGGGACGTCGGCGTGCTCTTCGGGGGCGAGCTCGTAGAGGTCCTTGTCGATCGGCTCGGCGGGCTCGATCTTGTTCTTGATGCCGTCCAGGCCCGCGAGGAGGAGGGCGGAGAAGGCCAGGTAGGGGTTGGACGAGGGGTCCGGGGCGCGGAACTCGACGCGCTTGGCCTTCGGGTTGGAGCCGGTGATCGGGATCCGCATCGCGGCGGAGCGGTTGCGCTGCGAGTAGACCAGGTTCACCGGGGCCTCGAAGCCGGGCACCAGGCGGTGGTAGGAGTTCACCGTCGGGTTGGTGAAGGCCAGCAGCGACGGGGCGTGGCGCAGGATGCCGCCGATGTAGTAGCGGGCGGTGTCCGAGAGGCCCGCGTAGCCCTGCTCGTCGTAGAAGAGGGGCTCGCCGCCCGTCCACAGGGACTGGTGGACGTGCATGCCGGAGCCGTTGTCACCGAAGATCGGCTTGGGCATGAAGGTGGCGGTCTTGCCGTTGCGCCAGGCCGTGTTCTTGACGATGTACTTGAACAGCATCAGGTCGTCGGCCGCGGCCAGCAGCGTGTTGAACTTGTAGTTGATCTCCGCCTGGCCCGCGGTGCCCACCTCGTGGTGCTGGCGCTCGACCTTGAGGCCGGCGCGCATCAGCTCGGAGGAGATCTCGGCGCGCAGGTCGGCGAAGTGGTCGACCGGCGGGGCCGGGAAGTAGCCGCCCTTGTAGCGGACCTTGTAGCCGCGGTTGCCGCCGACCTCGATGGCGCCGGTGTTCCAGGCGCCCGCCTCGGAGTCGATGTGGTAGTAGCCGGCGTTCGCCTTGGTCTCGAAGCGGACGTCGTCGAAGACGTAGAACTCCGCCTCCGGGCCGAAGAACGCGGTGTCGGCGATGCCGGAGGAGGCGAGGTACGCCTCGGCCTTCTTGGCCACGTTCCGCGGGTCACGGCTGTACTGCTCGCCGGTGATCGGGTCGTGGATGAAGAAGTTGATGTTGAGGTGCTTCTCGGAGCGGAACGGGTCCACACGCGCGGTCGACAGGTCCGGGACCAGGGCCATGTCGGACTCGTGGATGGCCTGGAAGCCGCGGATCGAGGAGCCGTCGAACATCAGGCTCTCGGCCGGGTCGAAGGACTCCGCCGGAACGGCGAAGTGCTGCATGACGCCGGGCAGGTCGCAGAACCGGACGTCGATGTATTTGACGTCGTTGTCCGCGATGTACTTCTTGGCCTCGTCGGCGTTCTGGAACATCCATCCTCCTAGTCCCGCCGCGTCGGGACGGGCTTGCTCCGGCTCCGGCTGCGGGCACAGGGGCGCCGCACGCCTGGTGGCCGACCTTAGGCAGGGGCCATTTCTCCAGCATGACCCATCTGTTTCGCCGATGTTAACCACCAGGCCGGACGGGCAGCGGATAACCGTACGGAGTGCGACTGTTACGGTCGGTTTGCGACCTTCTTGCCCGGCGTTTAACCGGAGCCGCGAGGGCTACGCCGTGTATACGGCGTACAGCGCCTGGTGTACGGCGTACGAGCCGATCCGGCCGTACGGCCCTACGGGGGTCGATCCGCCGCGAAACCGGCGCGATACCGTTGGCGGGTGGACAACAGGGACGCAATCGGGTCGTGGCTGTCGGGACCGCGCGCCGCGGCGGAGGAGATGGGAGCCGACTTCGGCTACCGCGGCAAGCGGCTCGGTCTCCCCGAGGAGGGCCCCGGAGCCATCGCTCCGGTCGGGCGCCGGATCGGCGCACTCTTCATCGACTGGACGCTCTCGGCCGTGATCGCCTTCGGACTGCTGGCGGGACGCCGTCTGGAGGCCACCAACAACTGGGCGCTGGTCGTCTTCCTCGTCATGAGCCTCCTGACCGTCGGAACGGTGGGCTCGACACCGGGCAAGCGGCTGCTGGGGCTGCGCGTGGTCTCCCTGGACGGGCTGGAGAAGCTGCCGGTGTGGCGTGCCGCGGTCCGTACGGTGCTGGTCGGCCTCGCCATCCCCGCGCTCATCTGGGACCGCGACAACCGCGGACTGCACGACCGGTTCTCGGGCTCGGTCCAAGTACGGATCTGAGCGAAGCGAAGCCGTGAGACGGCAAGCAGGGTGGGACTCCCCGAGAGGGAGCCCACCCTGCTTTTCGATTCACCGCTACGCGACCAGGTGCGGGGTCAGCGGCCCTGCGGGCCCTTGGGGAGCTTCATGCCCTTGGGCATCGGGCCCTTCGGGATCGGCATGTTGCTCATGAGATCGCCGAGCGCCCGGAGCCGGTCGTTGATCTGGGTGACCTCGGCGCCCTGGAGCTGTCGCGGCAGCTTCATGATCCTGACGCGGAGCTTCTGCAGCTCGACCTGGCCCTCGTCGTTGCCGACGACCAGGGTGTGCACCGGTACGTCGCCGACGACCCGGTTCATCTTCTTCTTCTCGGACGCCAGCAGACCGCGCAGTCGGTTCGGGTTGCCCTCACCGACGAGCACGATGCCCGCCTTGCCGACCGCGCGGTGGACGACGTCCTGGCTGCGGTTCATCGCCACGGCCGGGGTGACCTGCCAGCCCCGTCCGATGTTCTCCAGCACGGCGGCCGCTGCTCCCGGCTGTCCCTCCATCTGCCCGAACGCGGCCCGCTCGGCACGCCGCCCGAAGACGATCGCGCAGGCCAGCAGGGCCAGGAGCACGCCCACGATCCCCGCGTAGACCGGGTGGTCGATCAGAAAGCCGACCGCGAGGAGTACACCGAAGGTGACAAGCCCCACGCCGGCCAGGATCCAACCGATCTTCCGGTCCACGCGCCGGGTCATCTTGTACGTCTGAGCGATCTGCTTGAGCCGCCCAGGGTTCTCGGTGTTGTCCTTCCTCGCCATGCGGTGAAGTTTACGTGGGACAGCGGGCGGACCGCTGCGCGGCTGGGGGTACGGGGGTTGCCCCGGAAGACAGCAGCACGTGGGACAGCGAGCCGATCACCCCGAGGGCGAACCGACCGCCGCGCGGTCACAGGTGCGGCGGTCGCCCTCGCTGGGTGGGTGGGGTCAGCCGCGGGAGGTCAGAAGGGTGCGGTGGTCCGAGGCGGCGTTCAGTACGGTTTCCGCCTCGTGCCGGGCACGGGCGCGGCGGCGGTCCTCCAGGACCGCCGACCACGCGTTACGCCGGGCGACCCGCTGCCCGTTGCCGAAGAAAAGGTGTTCCAGACCTTCCAGTGCCCACAGGGTGGTTCGCACTGTCGTCCCCTCCGTCAGTCATCCGTCTGAACCGGGCGCTCTGTCGCACAGCCGACCGGGCCGCACATGCGCGGTATGTGGTTTCAGCGTTACGCATTGGTGTTACCAGGCGATGACCGGAGGGTCAAAGTCCACGAAAGCCTGTGCGGCGAAGCTCACTCTCCGCCTCGCCGCACAGCCCCGCCCGTACGCGTCAGGCGGCGGACGTCGTGCCCGTACGGCGGGCCTCGACGGCCTGCTGGTAGAGGCGGCCGGCCCGGTACGAGGAGCGGACGAGCGGTCCTGACATGACGCCCGCGTAGCCGATCTCGTCGGCCTCCTGCTTCAGCTCGACGAACTCCTGCGGCTTCACCCAGCGCTCGACCGGGTGGTGCCGCGGGGTGGGCCGCAGATACTGGGTGATGGTGATCAGCTCGGTGCCGGCCTCGTGCAGGTCGCGCAGGGCCTCGCTGACCTCCTCGCGGGTCTCGCCCAGGCCCAGGATGAGGTTGGACTTGACGACCAGCCCGGCCTCGCGGGCGCGGGTGAGCACCTCCAGCGAGCGCTCGTAGCGGAAGCCGGGCCGGATGCGCTTGAAGATGCGGGGCACCGTCTCGACGTTGTGCGCCAGCACCTCGGGACGGGAGGAGAAGACCTCCGCGAGCTGGTCGGGTTCGGCGTTGAAGTCGGGGATCAGCAGCTCGACGCCGGTGTCCGGCATCAGACCGTGGATCTGGCGCACGGTCTCGGCGTAGAGCCAGGCGCCGCCGTCCTCGAGGTCGTCGCGGGCCACGCCGGTGATCGTCGCGTAGCGGAGCTCCATCGTGCGCACCGACTCGGCGACGCGGCGGGGCTCGTCGCGGTCGAGCTCGGCGGGCTTGCCGGTGTCGATCTGGCAGAAGTCGCAGCGGCGGGTGCACTGCTCGCCGCCGATCAGGAAGGTCGCCTCGCGGTCCTCCCAGCATTCGAAGATGTTGGGACAGCCCGCCTCCTGGCAGACCGTGTGCAACCCCTCGCTCTTGACCAGGTTCTGGAGGGCGTTGTACTCGGGGCCCATTTTCGCCCGGGTCTTGATCCACTCGGGCTTGCGCTCGATGGGGGTCTGGCTGTTGCGGACCTCCAGGCGGAGCATCTTGCGACCGTCGGGTGCGACAGCGGACACGTCCGGCTCCCTACGTACTTTCGATTCAGCGGCGGGTATCAGCCTACGCCTGCGGTTTACGGCTTTCGTACGGGCCGGAGCCCAGGAAAAGCGCCCTGGTCAGCCCACGGCGGGACCGCGACCTGTTCGGCCGCGGCGGGACCGGGACTCAGACCGCGCGGGGCAGCGGGGTCGAGGACTCCAGCACCTCGCGCAGGTGCTTCTCCATCAGAGGAAGCACCTCGGAGACCGGAACATTCCTGCCCAGCTCCTGCGAGAGCGAGGTGACGCCCGCGTCGCGGATACCGCAGGGGACGATCCGGTCGAAACCGGTCGTGTCCGGGTTGCAGTTCAGTGCGAAGCCGTGCATGGTCACGCCCTTGGCGACGCGGATACCGATCTGCGCCAGTTTCCGGTCCTCACCGCGCTGGCCCGCGTTGGAGGGCGCGTACTCCGGGCCCATCAGGCGCGGGTCGTAGTCCTCCTGGTTCAGCCGCGGGTCGAAGTCCAGCGCCAGGCCGGACGCCCCGTCGCCCGCGGAGTGCTTGCCGGCAGGCTTCTCGACGGTGTCGCCCAGCACCCATACGCCGCTGCGGCCCTCGACCCGCGTCGTCTCCAGGCCGAGATCGGCGCAGGCGCGGATCATGGCCTCCTCGAGGCGTCGGACGTGCGCGACGACGTCGACGGGGCGCGGCAGCTTCAGGATCGGATAGCCGACGAGCTGGCCAGGGCCGTGCCAGGTGATCTTGCCGCCGCGGTCGACGTCCACCACGGGAGTGCCGTCGAGCGGGCGCTCGCTGTCCTCGGTACGCCGCCCGGCCGTGTAGACCGGTGGGTGCTCCAGCAGCAGACAGGTGTCGGGGATCTCGTCGGCGAAGCGGGCCGCGTGCACCCGCTTCTGCTCCTGCCAGGCGTCCAGGTAGTCGACGGCGTTGTCGCCGAATCCCAGGTGGACGAAGCGAAGTTCGCCGTCCACCGGACCGTCCGCCGGACCCTCCAGCCGGGGTTCTCCCATGCCTTCTCTCCTTCGTAAGCCCGCGTCCGCACGCCGGCACACCAGGTGGCGGGCCGCTCCGCGCTCCGCGCCCTCAGCCACTGTACGGCCGTCGCGGTCCGTCCCCGCAGGTGGCTGCCCCCTCACACGTACGGATGAATACGCGACGAAGGACGCGAACGTTGTACGAGGGCCCGTTACATTCGCGCCGTTCCAGCAGGGCGCCCCGGCGTCTGACACAAGCCGTGAGGGCAGGAGACCGTAGACCTGATGACGATGGAACGACCTGGGGAGTCCGTGAACGACGCGGCCCAGCCATCCCAGCAGCGCATCCCCAACCGCCAGCTCGCCGCCCTGATCGCCGAGGCGGGCTTCTCCAACGCGGGCCTGGCCAGGCGCGTGGACCAGCTCGGCCTCGAACACGGTCTTGACCTGCGCTACGACAAGACGTCGGTGACCCGGTGGCTGCGCGGCCAGCAGCCCAGGGGCACCACCCCCGCACTGATCGCCGAGGTCTTCACCCGGCGCCTGGGGCGGCGGCTGACGGCGCAGGATCTCGGCCTCGACGCCTGCGCGCCGGTGTACGCGGGGCTGGAGTTCGCGGCGACGCCCGCCGAGGCGGTGGACATCGTCAGTGGCTTGTGGCGCAAGGACTCCGGCAGCCACGCGGAGCTGCGGAAGATCGCGTTCACCCCGGCGGGGCTCGTGGTGCCCAGCCGGGACTGGCTGATCGGACGGGCCGACGAACGCGTGGCACGCGGCCCGGAACCGGACGGCTCGGGCAGCCCCGCGGGCCCCGGCGGCCCGGGCTCCGCCGGAGGACCGGCAGGCTCAGGACCGGGACCGGGACAGTCCGCTGCCGGCCCCGGTGCCGGAGTGGGCGCGGCCCGTGGGCACGGCCTCGGAACGGGACACGGGCCGAACCATGGCCCCGGCCCCGGGCACGGGCCCGCCGCCGGCGGCCCGGGCGGCGCGGGCGCGGGGCACGGCGGCGGGCTGCGCGTCCCGCCGCAGTCCCGGGTCGGCGGCGCTGGCGTGCCGACCCGGCCCCCGTCGCCGGCCGCCGCACGGCTGGACCGGGTGGAGCGCGGGCCAGGCCAGCGGGTCTCCGGGGGCGATGTGGCGGCGCTGCGTTCGGTGTGCGAGCTGTTCCGCGCCCTCGACCACGCCTACGGCGGCGGGCACGCGCGGCAGGCCCTGGTGCGGTATCTGGAACACGAGGCCGAGCCGATGCTGCGCGGTGTCTACGGAGAGCAGTTGGGCAGGCGGCTGTTCGCCGCCGCGGCCGATCTGACCCGGCTGGCGGGCTGGACCTCGTACGACATCGCAGCGCACGGACTGGCGCAGCGCTACTTCGTCCAGGCGCTGCGGCTGACCCAGGCCGCGGGCGATCGCGCTTTCGGCGCCTATGTGCTGGTCACGATGAGCAGGCAGGCCGTCTATCTGGGGCACGGGCGGGAGGCGGTGCAGCTGGCGCGGGTCGCGCAGCAGGGCGTCGGCACCTCCGTGCCGCCGGTGGTCCAGGCGCTGCTGCACGCGGCGGAGGCACGCGGGCACGGGGTGCTGGGCGAGGTGCGCGCCTGCACCGCGTCGCTGGCCCGCGCCGAGCGGGCGCTGGAGGCCGCCCGGCCCAGCGAGGACGTACCCGCCTGGGCGCGGTTCTTCGACGAGGCGCAGCTGGCCGACGAGTTCGGGCACTGCCATCGCGACCTCCAGCAGTACCGCGCCGCCGCGCAGCACGCCGAGCGCTCGCTCCAGCTGCGCAGTGCCGGGTTCGCGCGCAGCCGGCTGTTCTGCCGGGTGGTGCTGGCCACGGCCCGGCTGGGGCTGGGCGAGATCGAGCAGGCGTGCGCGCTGGGCGCCGAGGCGGCGCACCAGGCGGCGGAGATGCGGTCCGTACGTGCTCATGAGTACGTACGGGATTTCGAGCGGAGGTTGGAGCCGTATCGGGACGCGGCGGCCGTTCGGCAGTACCGGGAGAAGGTCTCGGCGCTGGTGTGAGGGTGTTCTGGGGAGGGGGCGCGTCCCCTCCCCCTGCACTGTGGTCGGGCGCGCCTCAGATGGGGCGGCAGGGGATCTCCATGGTGACCATGGTGGGGCCGCCCGGTGGGCTGCTGATGGCCAGGATGCCGTCGAAGGTGCCCAGCCGGCGCTCGATACCGGCTATGCCAGAGCCCTTCGAGATGTCGGCGCCGCCCTGCCCGTCGTCGGTGACGGATATCCGGAGCATGCCGCCCGCGTCGTAGGAGTAGTGGATGTCCAGCCAGATGTGCTCGGATCCGGCGTGTTTGACCGCGTTGGTGAGGACCTCGCTGACCGCGAAGTAGGCAGCCGACTCGACCGGTTCGGCGAACCGGCCGGGCAGTTCGATGTCGACCTCGACGGGCAGCTGCATCCGCAGTGCGAGGGCCTGAGCCGCGTCGCCCAGGCCGCGTTCGGCGAGCACCGGCGGATGGATGCCGCGCACCAGGTCGCGCAGCTCCGTCAGCGCCTCCGCTGAGGACTCCCTGGCCTGCGCGATGAGTTGCTTGGCCTTGGCGGGGTCCTGTTCGACGAGGGCTTCGATGGTGCCGAGGCTCATCCCCATGGCGACCAGCCGCGCCTGCGCACCATCGTGCAGATCGCGCTCGATCCGCCGCAGCTCCGCGGCCGAGGTGTCCACGGCGTCGTGCCGCGTCTCGTACAACTGCTCCACCCGCCGGGCGAGGAGGGCGCCCCTGGTGGGGGCCAGCAGTCCGCGGGCCAGCTGGAAGTGGGCCGTGAGCAGATACGGGTTGGCGTAGCGGGCGAGGAGCAGTACGAAGCTGCCGAGGGCCGCGCACTGCACCGCGTCGCTGAAGGTCTCGACGTGGATGAAGCCGTACCAGTAGTCCCCCGCGACGGCGTGCCATACGCCCGCGAACATCACCCAGCCCTCCACGCCGTAGCCGATCAGTGCGGGCGGCAGCAGTGCGAGGACGTAGCCGAACACGGCGTCGGTGATCAGCCATATGAAGTCCCGCCAGGTGGCCGGGTCCTTGAGCAGCAGCACGCAGCGCTCGACGTACCCCGTCACGCCGTACGGGCCCGGCGGCAGCGGCCGGTAGGGGGTGCGGATGTGCAGGCCCGCCCACTCGCCGGCCAGCGCGCGGCGCCGGTCGGCGTGCATCCTGACGACGTGCAGCACCCATGGGGTGGTGAAGACGCCGACGCCCAGCGGCAGGAACACCAGCGAGAGCAGCGTCATCAGGAACAGGGTCAGCGAGAAGCCGAGGGAGAGGACCGACAGCACGAGGCCGCGGCCGGCCGCCAGCAGCGCGGCCCCGGCGCCGCCCGCAGCCGGACGCCACCGGGCCGGCTCCGGCCGCTCGGTGCCGTCCCTGCGTCCCGTCGCCGCCTCCTTGGTCCAGGACTCCCTGGCCCCGGGCTCCTTGGTCCCCGTCACCTTGCTCCCGCTCACCGCTCGTCCTCGGTCACCACTCGCCCCCAGCTTCGTCGTCCTCCGGCCCCGCGGTCCGGGTGCCGTGGCCGTGCCGTTCGTCGGGCACGGTGCCAGTCTGCGCCCTGTGCCGGGGCGAGCGCACTGGTCCGGGCTACCGTCCCGTAGGTGGACCTAGCACCACCTTCCGGCTCTCCTTTTGCTTCTCCGCCAGGGGTGCTGCGCTTCTCCGGCACGGGTGTTCGCGTCTCCGCGCTACGGGTGCTCGGCGGCTGTGACCGCCGTCCCGCTGTTTCTAGCGTCGTTGCTGCCCGGCAAGGCCAGGCCAACCGACGGAAACGGGGAGAGCCCGATGCACAGACCACCCACACCCACCCGCCCTGGAACGTCCGCCCGGACGCCCCGCCCGGGGCTTGCCGCGCGGCTCGGCGGCTGGAGCACCCGGCACCGCAAGACGGCGGTCTTCGGCTGGCTGCTCTTCGTCGTACTCGCCGCGGCGCTCGGCGGGATGGCCGGACTGACGGAGCCCACCGACAGCGAACAGTCCGTACGGGACTCGGCGCGGGCGACCACCATCCTGGAGGACGCCGGGATCGACGAGCCGCCGGCCGAGTCGGTGATGGTCTCCAGCACCGGCAAGGGCGGCTGGCGGGCGACCGCCGACGAGGTCACCCGGGCCGTCAAGGACACCGGCCGGGTCGAGAACGTCCGCGAACCGCTCCCCTCCCGCGACGGCAAGGCTGGCCTGATCGGCTTCGAGATGCGGGGCGATCCCGACTCGACGGACGAGAAGCCGATCGACGAGGTCATCGACGCGGTCGGCAAGGTCCGCGAGGCGCACAGCGGTGACGGCATCGAGATCCACCAGTACGGCGACGCCAGCGCCCAGAAGTGGCTGAACAAGATCCTCGGCGAGGACTTCGCCAAGGCCGAGTGGACGGCCGTTCCGCTGGCGCTGGGCATCCTGCTGGTGGCGTTCGGGGCGCTGGTGGCCGCGCTGCTGCCGGTGGCGCTCGCAATCACCGCGTTCATCGCCGCGAACGGCATCCTCGCCCTGGTCTCCAGCCGGCTGCACATCGACGAGACGACCAACTCGGTGATGCTGCTGATGGGGCTCGCCGTCGGCGTCGACTACTGCCTGTTCTATCTGCGACGGGAGCGGGACGAGCGGGCCGCGGGGCGGGACGCGGAGACCGCGCTGCGGATCGCCGCGGCCACCAGCGGCAGGGCGGTACTGGTGTCGGGTGTGACGGTGATGGTGGCGATGGCGGGCATGTTCCTGTCGGGGCTGCTGCTGTTCAAGGGCTTCGCCGTCGCCACGATCCTGGTCGTCTTCATCGCGATGCTCGGCTCGGTGACGATCCTGCCCGCGCTGCTGTCCTGGCTGGGCGACCGCGTCGACAAGGGCAAGGTTCCCTTCTTGGGCGGCCGCAAGCGGGACCGCGCCGCCGGGCGGCGCAAGCCCGCGGGCCGGATCTCAGCGGCGCTGCTGCGCCCGGTGCTGGCGGCCCCGGGGCTGTTCGCCGTGCTGGCCGCCGCGGCGATGCTCGTACTGGCCGCACCCGCGCTCGGGATGAAGACCGAACAGCTCGCGCTGGACAAGCAGATGCCCAAGGGCGCCGAACTGCGGGTCAACGCCGAGAAGATCACCGAGACCTTCCCCGGCGGCCCGGCACCGGCCCGGATCGTCCTCAAGGCCGACGACGTCCGCTCGCCGGAGACCCGTGCGGCGCTCGCGGACTTCAAGAAGACGGTCGGCGAGGACACCGACCACTTCGGCCGGGGTGTCGAGACCGCCGTACACGCCGGGGAGAACGTCGCGGTCATCGACGTACCGCTGGCGGGCAACGGCACCGACGACACCTCGCTCGCCGCGCTGGAGACGCTGCGCCACACGGTTGTCCCCGACACGCTGGGACCGGCCGCCGCCGACGGGCAGGTCTACGTCACCGGGGAGCTCGCCGGGTCGAAGGACTTCAACGACCAGCTCAAGGACGGCATCGTGCCGGTATTCGTCTTCATCACCGTCGTCACCTTCCTGCTGATGCTCGTCTGCTTCCGTTCGGTGCCCATCGCGCTCGCCTCGATCGTCCTCAACCTGCTGTCGGTCGGCGCGGCGTACGGGGTGATGACGGCGGTCTTCCAGCACGGCTGGGGTGCCTCGCTGTTCGGCACCGAGGCGGTCGGCGCCATCGAGTCGTGGATGCCGCTGTTCGTCCTGGTCGTGCTGTTCGGACTGTCGATGGACTACCACGTCTTCGTGGTCTCCCGGATCCGGGAGGCGAAGGACCGGGGAATGAGCACCCGGGAGGCCATCCGCGACGGCATCAGGGCGACGGCCTCGGCCGTGACGGGTGCGGCGCTCATCATGGTCGCCGTCTTCTCGGTCTTCGCGACGCTGTCGATGCAGGACATGAAGCAGATGGGGGTCGGCCTCGCGGTGGCCGTCCTGCTGGACGCCACAGTGGTGCGGATGGTGCTGCTGCCCGCGGTGATGATGCTGCTGGGCGAGCGGAACTGGTATCTGCCGCGGTGGCTTCGCTGGTTGCCGCGGATGGAGCATGGTGAGGCCGCGGTTCCGGTTGCCGCCTCGCACGCGCCCGAGGGGGCGACGCCGCTGGACGCTTGGGGCGCCGGGCCTTACGGGCAGCCGCCTCAGCTGGGGGACCGGCCCCCGGAGCACGTTCGGTAACCAGGACGGCGTCCCTGGGCGGGCCCAACCTGGATGCCCACAACCGCCCCCATCACCGCGCCCCCTCAGCGCGTTACGGAATCGCATCGCCTGAGGGGGCGTCGCCGCGGCCGTAGTGGTGGGTGGTGAACATGTACAGCAGGCCGGTGACCACGATGACGCCGCCGCAGAGCAGCACGATGTAGTTGGAGTACCAGGGTTCCTCGGGGGTGCGGGCCCAGCAGATGTTGATGATGGCGAAGATGCCGTAGGCCAGGGCCGTGCTGTTGACGAGCAGTCCCCAGCGGCCGAGCTTGAACTCGCCGGTGGCGCGCCAGCCCTTCAGCCGGGCCCGCAGTGCCGCGAGGACGACCATCTGGAACGAGCCGTAGATGCCGAGGATGGCGAACGACACGATCTTGGTGAGGGCGTCCTCGGAGACCAGTGAACCGAACGCGATCAGGCCGGGGATGACGGCGGCCACCAGCAGCGCCACTTCGGGCACGGCCCGCTTGTGCGAGAAGCGGCGCAGCAGCTTGTGACCGACGACCATCCGGTCGCGGGCGTAGGAGTAGATGAGGCGGCCCGCGGCGGCCTGGAGGCTGATGGTGCAGGAGAGGAAGGAGATGAGGACGACGGCCATCACCAGCCGCGCCCCGACCTCGCCCATCGCGTCGAAGAGGACGTTGACGACCGGGTCGGTGTCCTTGCCCGAGATCACCGCGCCGTAGTCGGTGACGGACAGCAGCAGCGAGCCGCAGGTGAAGGTGGCGGCGGCGCCGCCGACGTAGATGGTGCGGCGCATCGCCTTGGGGATGACCAGGCCCGGGTGCGCGACCTCCTCCGCGGTGTCACCGCAGGCCTCGAAGCCGTAGTACTGGTAGAAACCGATGATGGCGGCGGCCAGGAAGACCGGGGCGTACGAGCCGTCGCCCTGGGTTCCGTGGGTGTCGAAGATGACGCCGAGGCCGTGTTCGCGGTGGGTGACCAGCAGATAGACGCCGACGATCAGGGCGCCGACCAGCTCCGCGCTGAAGCCGATGATGGCGGCGAGCGAAAGCGCCTTCGTACCGGCGTAGTTGATCAGCGCGGAGACGACGATGAGGCAGACCGTGCAGATCACCGTGGTGTGCACGGTCGAGTCGAAGCCCAGCAGGATGGCGATGTAAGGGCCGGCGCCGTACGCGACACTGGTGATCGTCACCAGCAGCGCCCACATGTAGACCCAGCCCGTCATCCACGCCCACCGCATCCCCCACAGCCGCCGGGCCCACGGGTAGACGCCGCCCGCGATGGGGAACTGGGCGACGACCTCGCCGAAGACGAGCGCCACCAGGAACTGGCCGCAGCCCGCCAGCAGGAACGCCCAGATCATCGGCGGGCCGCCCTCGGCGAGGGCGGAGCCGAAGAGGGTGTAGGTGCTCACCACGGGCGAGAGGTAGGTGAAGCCGAGCGCGAAGTTCGCCCACGGCCCCATCTCCTTGCGGAACTCCGTGCCGGGCACGAAGTCGTCGCCCGCCGCGGCCGCCCGGGGCCGGCCCGGCTGCTGTGGTTGCGGTGGCTGCGCCATCAGCGCTCGCCTCCCTCGGGCTGCGGTCCCGGGCGCCCGGTGATCAGGTCGGCGGCGCGTTCGGCGACCAGCAGCACGGTCACCATGGGGTTGACGGTCGGCATGGTGGGGAAGACCGACGCGTCGATCACCCGTACCCCCTCCTGGCCGCGCAGCCGCAGCAGCGGGTCGACGACGGCCATCGGATCCTCGGCGGCGCCCATCCGGCAGGTGCCGGCCGGATGGTAGACGGTGTGCGCGACGCGCCGCCCGTACTCCGACAGTTCGGCATCCGTGCTCACCCGCGAGCCCGGCGCGATCTCGCTCTTCAGCCAGTCGCGCAGCGGCGCGGTGTTCGCCACCTCGCGGGCCAGCCGCAGCCCGTCGACGATGGTGCGCTCGTCGTGCCCGTCGGGGTCGGTGAAGTAGCGGAAGTCCAGCGCCGGGTGGGTGGCCGGGTCGGAGCTGCGCAGCCACAGCCGCCCGGTGGAGCGGGCACGCGGCACGTTCGGCGTCATACAGACACCGTGCGGGGGTGTGGGGTAGCCGAGGCGTTCGGTGTTGACGGTGAACGGCACCTGGTAGAAGTGCCACATCAGGTCGGGGCGCGGCTGACTGCTGTCGCGGCGTACGAACAGCCCGGCGTCGGAGTCCATCGCGGAGTTCGGCGGCAGCGGCTCGTGGGTCTCCCAGACGATCACCGACTCGGGGTGGTCGAGCAGGTTCTCGCCCACGCCCGGCAGATCGGCTCTCACCTCGATGCCGAGCGCCCGCAGCTCGTCCGCGGGGCCGATACCGGAGAGCAGCAGCAGCCGCGGGGTGTCCACGGCCCCGGCGCACAGCAGCAGTTCGCGCTCGGCGCGCAGGGTGCCGGTGGAGCCGTCGGCGTACCGCACCCGGACGCTGGTGAGCCGCCCCGTGGCGTCGGGCACCAGCTGATACGCCCAGGTCTCCAGCTTCAGCGTCAGATTGCGCCGCCGGTCCATGACCGGGTGGAGGTAGGCGACGGAGGCGGAGGAGCGTTGGCCGGTGGCCGGGTCGTAGGCGAGGGAGAAGAAGCCGACGCCGTCGGGGAAGGGGCGGCGGTTGAAGTCCTCGATGACGGGCACGTGCAGTGCCTCGGCGGCGGCGGTCACGAAGTCGCGGGCGATGGGGTTCCGGTCCGCCTCGCCGACGGGGACGATGTTGTTGCGCAGCCGCTTGCGGTACGGCAGGACGGTCACCGGGTCCCAGCCCGCGCAGCCCATCCCCACCCATTCGTCGAGGTCCTGGGGGAAGGGGAGGAAGCTGATGAGTGTGTTGTGCGAGGAGCAGCCGCCCAGCACCCTGGCCCGGGAGTGCACGATGTGCGAGTTGCCGCGGGGCTGTTCGGTGGTGGTGTAGCCGTAGTCGTACTCCGACTCCAGCAGGTTGATCCAGTTGCGCAGCCGCAGCACCCGCTCGTCGCCGACGTCGCTGGGCCCGCCCTCGATGACGCACACCCGGCAGTCCGGGTCCTCGCTCAGCCGGGCCGCCAGCACGGAGCCGGCCGTGCCGCCGCCGACGATGACGTAGTCGTAGGTGCGCTCGGTGTTGCCGGGGTTGTCTTCCGTTCCGCTCATGCTCGCCTCACTCGCCCGCTCAGCCCTTGAACCAGCCGGAGGGGGCCGGTGAGAGGTTCTGGTAGATGTGCTTGGCCTCCTGGTATTCGCGCAGCCCGGTGGGTCCCAGCTCGCGGCCGATGCCCGAGCGGCCGAAGCCGCCCCACTCGGCCTGCGGTACGTACGGGTGGAAGTCGTTGATCCAGATCGTGCCGTGCCGCAGCCGGTTGGCCACCCGGTGGGCGCGGCCCGCGTCACTCGTCCACACTCCGCCGGCCAGCCCGTAGCGGGTGTCGTTGGCCAGTTCGACCGCCTCGTCCTCGGTGCGGAACCGCTCGACGGTGACGACCGGGCCGAAGATCTCCTCCTGGACGATGCGCATGGAGCGGTCGCAGTCGGCGTAGACGGTCGGCAGCAGGAAGTATCCGTTGGCGAGTTCGGGGTCGTCCGGGCGGCGCCCGCCGGTGACCAGCCGGGCGCCCTCCTCGCGGGCGATCTCCAGATAGCCCTCCACCTTCGCCCGGTGCTCGGCCGAGCTGAGCGGGCCCGACTCGGTCATCGGCTCCAGTCCGTTGCCGATCCGGATGGCGGCGGCCCGGGCGCCCAGCGCTTCCACGAACTCGTCGTGGATGCCCTCCTGCACCAGCAGCCGCGAACCGGCCGAGCAGACCTGCCCCGAGTGGAGAAAGGCGGCGTCCAGCGCGTAGTCGAGCGCGGCAGTGAAGTCCGCGTCGTCGAAGACCACGTTGGGGTTCTTGCCGCCCAGCTCCAGGGCGAGGTTCTTCACCCCGGGCGCGACGCCCTCCATGATCTTCCGCCCGGTCGCCAGCCCGCCGGTGAACGAGACCATGTCGACCTCGGGGTGGCTGGTCATGGCCGCACCGACCGTCGCACCTGAGCCGAGTACCAGGTTGGCGACCCCGGGCGGCGCCCCGGCCTCCGCGATGAGGCGGATCATGGCGATGGTGGACAGCGGCGTCGTCTCGCTGGGTTTGAGTACGAAGGTGTTGCCGGCGGCCAGCGCGGGGGCGACCTTCCAGGACGCCTGGAGCAGCGGATAGTTCCACGGTGCGATGAGGGAGCAGACCCCGATCGGGTGGTAGACGACGCGGCTGAGCACGTCGGGGCCGACGTCCACCACCCGGCCGCCGTCCTTGCCGGCCAGTTCCGCGTAGTAGCGGAAGGCGTTGGCGACGTCCTCGATGTCGATCCGGGCCTCGGTCAGGGTCTTGCCGGTGTCGAGGGTCTCGGTGCGGGCGATCTCCTCCTGGTCGCGCAGCAGCAGCTGGTGCACGCGGTAGAGGACATCGGCGCGCTGCCGGGTGGGCGCGCCGGACCAGTCGGCCCGCTCGAAGGCGCGTTTGGCGGCGCGTACGGCCATATCGACGTCGGTCTCGTCCGCCTCATCGACGGTGGTGATCACGGAGGCGTCGAACGGGTTGATCACATCCCGCCGCCCGCCCGCGGTGGCCTGCCGCCACTCCCCGTCGATGAACAGCTGAGCCATCGCCCGTCTCCCTCGCTCGCACCTGACCGGCGCCAAGATTGCGCCTGCGCACCACCAGTGGCTACGGGGCACACCGGACGAGGGGGCCTGCGGCTGGATAATCAGCACTGATGGGGCAATCCCCCTGCTCCGCGGCCGGACCGCACCGCCGCAGGAGCCCTGGGGGCCGCGCCCCGGACCTCGTAGGCTGCCCGGTATGAAGTTCGGACTGCTGGGGACGGGTCCCTGGGCGGAGCGCACCCACGGGCCCGCGCTCGCCGCGCACAAGGACGTGGAGCTGGTCGGGGTGTGGGGGCGCCGCGCGGAGCCCACGGGGGCGCTCGCCGAGCGGCTGGGGACGCGGCCGTACGCCGATGTGGACGCGCTCTTCGACGCCTGCGACGCGGTTGCCGTCGCGCTGCCGCCGGACATCCAGGCGCCGCTCGCCGTCCGTGCGGCGGACGCCGGGTGCCATCTGCTGCTCGACAAGCCCGTGGCCACCACGCCCGAGAGTGCCCGCGGTGTCGCCGAGGCGGTCGAGCGGGCGGGGGTCGGCTGTGTCGTGTTCTTCACGCTGCACTTCTGCGAGTCGACCGGCGGCTGGCTGCGCGAGCAGGCGGAGCGCGGGGACGCCGCGCGGCCGGGGGGCGGCTGGCAGGTGGGGCGGGCGGACTGGCTCTCCCCCGTCTTCGGCGGCGCCGACTCGCCGTACACCGCCTCGCCCTGGCGGCGCGAGAAGGGCGCGCTGTGGGATGTGGGGCCGCACGCGCTGTCCGTACTGCTGCCGCTGCTCGGCCCCGTCTCGGAGGTGACGGCAGTACGCGGCGGCACCGGTGACACCGTGCACCTCGTACTGCGGCACACTTCGGGGGCGTCCAGCAGCTGCACGCTGACCCACTCCGTGACCCCCGCCGCGGCGGGGGTCACGGCCGAGGTGCGGGGCGGCCCGGGTGTCGCGGAGCTGCCCGTCCGCGACGAGGCTCCCGCCGACTCGTTCGGGCGCGCTGTCGACGCGCTGCTGACGGCGGCCCGCACCGGCGAGGAACACCTGTGCGGGGCGCGGTTCGCGGAGACGGTCACCTTGCTGCTGCACGAGGCGCAGCTGCAGCTCCGCGACGTGTGAAGGGGCAGCCCTCCACCCCCGCCTGGTCTGAGGCCGTTCGGCACCGCCGGAATCCCCGGCGGGGGCTGATCGCCGTCGCGGCGGGAAAAGTGGGAGCGGCAGAACAGGCTCAGGGGGCTGTGGGGCGGCGGCCCGTGATGGTGGTGGCGGTGAGGTCGGGGTCGGTGGTGACCGTGACCGTCAGACCGGCGCCGGACAGGATGCCGGCCGCCCCCTCGGCCTGGCGGGAGCTGGTCTCCGTCAACAGAGCTCCGCCCGGGGCGAGCCAGTCCCCGGCGTCCGCGGCGATCCGGCGCAGCAAGGAGAGGCCGTCGGGACCGCCGTCCAGCGCCGGCCGCGGCTCGTGGTCACGGGCCTCGGGCGGGAGGAGCGGTATGTCCGCGGTGGGTACGTAGGGGACGTTGGCCGTCAGCACGTCGACGCGGCCCCGCAACCGGTCCGGCAGCGCCGCGAACAGATCGCCCTCGTAGACGTACGAGCCGGGCCCGGCGAGGTTGCGCCGCGCGCACCGTACGGCGGCGGGGTCGAGGTCCGCGGCGTGCAGTTCGCCGCGCCCGCCCAGCGCGGCCAGCAGCGCCGCGCCGATCGCGCCCGTACCGCAGCACAGGTCGACGAGGACGGGGGTTCCCTGCGCGGGGGCGCACTCGGCGGCGCCCCGTACCAGCAGCTCGGTGCGGCGCCGGGGCACGAAGACGCCGGGGTCGACGGCGATCCGCAGACCGGCGAACTCCGCCCAGCCCAGTACGTGTTCGAGGGGGTGCCCGGCGACGCGGCGGGCGGTCATCTCCCGCAGCTCGGCCGGGCTGCGGGCGGTCTCGTACAGCAGTCGCGCCTCGTCCTCGGCGAAGACGCAGCCCGCGGCGCGGAGCTGGGCGACAAGGTCGGCGGGGTCGGTGTGGCGGGTGGGGCGGTGCATGGCTGGGAGGCCCTTCCAGGTGCTGGAACGCTCCCGTCGCCGCGAGGGCCTCCGCTAGCTGGTGCGGGGACGCCCGCCGCGAGGCGAGAGCGCGTTGTCTGCCAAAGCGGAAATGCGTCTCACCTCCTCTGTCACCACGTCGCTCGAACATCCGTTGCCGGTTGCCGCACCTTAACCCGGGCAGCGGCCGGGCGCACAGGGCCGGTGTGCCGCGCAGGGCGCGCGGCCCGGCACTGCGGGAGGTGCAAAAAGCCGTGGACAAGCGGGAGTTGAGAAGGTGGGATGGAGGCGTCGCAGGTAACGGGGAGATGTTTGTGTCATCTGGTGATGTGACCGACGCCGCAGCACAGGGCGTCGGCGGGGCTCCGCCTGACCAAGTGGAGCCCGAGCAGGTGAGGCCCGAGCAGGCAGAGGCCAACGCGGG
Source organism: Streptomyces sp. CA-250714 (assembly GCF_050936705.1). Classification (NCBI taxonomy): domain Bacteria; kingdom Bacillati; phylum Actinomycetota; class Actinomycetes; order Kitasatosporales; family Streptomycetaceae; genus Streptomyces; species Streptomyces sp. CA-250714. Next base: position 2,079,115 of record NZ_JBNJMI010000002.1, read on the forward strand.
ACCACCCGACGGGGCTGGGCCGGACGAGGCGCCGGTCATCGACGCGGAGCCGGCACACCGGCTGACAGCGACGCCGCTTCCGCAATGGGCCGCGCTGCCCGTGCACGACGTCCCCAAGGCGCGCGGCACGTTCCGCGCGGCGCTCGGGGTGGACGACGCCACCTGGGCGCGGGGCCGCGACTGGGCGCCGGCCTCGTCGCTCCCCGTACCCGACGACCCGTACTTCAGCGGCCACCCGGCTCGGATCGCGAGCGCGCTGCGGCGGCTGGAGGAGATCGTCGCCGACGGCTGAGCAGCGGCGGCTGCTCAGGCGCGGCGGCTCCTCGACGGCGGCAGGTGTACGGCGCGGCAGGCGACCGTGCGCCACGTGCGGGTCAGCGCCACCCTCCCCCACCGGCAAGCCCCCTTTGCCATGCGGGGCGTCCGCCCGAGAGAGCAAGGACCCGGCGCCTGCCCTGGCGCCGGGACGGAAGAGAAAGGACACGCTCATCAAGACCAGCCAGGACAACCTCGGAAACCGCCTGGTGCGCCGCAGTGCCTGGGGCACCGGCAAGGCCGCGCGTGCGGTGTTCGTATCGGCTCTCTCCCTGGGGCTCGCCACGGCGGGCACGGTGGCCTACGCGGCCCAGGGGTCGGGTACGTCCGGGGACTCCGGATACGAGGCGAAGATCATCGGTGGTGAGGAGTCCACCGAGAAGTACCCGTTCGTCGTCTCCCTCCAGAAGCAGCGCGGCGACGACCCGAACGGCCACACCTGCGGCGGCACCCTCGTCAAGGCCGACTGGGTGCTGACGGCGGGGCACTGTGTCACCACCACGGCGGGCACCAACGACCCGAAGGCGTACCACGTGCGGGTCGGCTCCCTCGACCGTACGCAGGGCGGCGAGGTCGCCAAGGTGGCGAAGATCGTGGTCCACCCGGGCTACGACTACACCGACGAGAACCGCGGGAGCGCCGACGACCTCGCGCTGCTCAAGCTGTCCTCCAAGGTGTCGAAGAAGCCGGCACCGCTGGCGTCCCGCACCCCCGCCGCTGGGGAGACCGTCAAGGCGACAGGTTGGGGCTACACCAAGGCGACGGGCAACGACCCCTCGCAGCTGCCGGTCAAGCACCGCGAGATCGATCTGCCGGTGCTCGCCCCCGACACCCCCAAGTGCATCTCCAACGAGACGGACGGGGACGCCTGGGGCATCCGTGAGGGAGACTTCTGCACCGACAACCCGGACGGCAACGCCGGTACGTGCGGAGGCGACTCGGGCGCTCCGGCGCTGACGAAGGTGAAGGGCCGCTGGCAGCTGTCCGGCGTCACCAGCCGGTCCGTGGGTGACTGCGGCACGACACCCGACATCTACCCGAGCGTCGCGGAGCACCGCGACTGGATACGCGACCTCATCGGCTGACCTGCCGCACTCGCCGTATCAAGGGAGGAGTCTCCCGCGCCCATCCGGCCCGGGAGCCCCCTCCCCCAGGCACAACGCTCGGAAAAGACGCCCGGGATGAACCGGATCGGCCTGGTCACGCAGCTGGTGGCGGACTATGACGACGCCCTCGCGTTCTATTCGGCAGGCTCGATGCCGTCGCAGCCGCCCTGCGGGAGGACGCGGGCCGGAGGAATCGCCGGTAGATTCATGGCGTCCTGCCGCCATCCGGCCCAACCCGCCGTGAGTTTGGAGTTTTCCGTGCGTGTCGTGATCGCCGAGGATCTTTTTCTGCTCCGGGACGGGCTCGTACGAATGCTGGAAGCGTTCGACTTCGAGATCGCCGCGGCGGTCGACAACGGTCCTGAGCTGAGCCGCTCGCTGCTGGAGCTGGAGCCGGACGTCGCCGTGGTGGACGTACGGCTGCCGCCCTCGTTCACCGACGAGGGGCTGCAGTGCGCGCTGGAGGCCCGCCGCAAGCGGCCGGGCCTGCCGGTGCTGGTGCTCTCGCAGCATGTCGAGCAGCTGTACGCGCGCGAGCTGCTGGCGGACGGGAACGGCGGGGTGGGCTATCTGCTCAAGGACCGGGTCTTCGACGCGGACCAGTTCGTGGACGCCGTACGCCGGGTGTCCGAGGGCGGTACGGCGATGGATCCGCAGGTCATCCAGCAGTTGTTGACGCGGCGGGCGCAGGACGAGCCGATGGGCAATCTGACCTCCCGTGAGAAGGAGGTCATGGAGCTGATGGCGCAGGGCAGGTCGAACGCGGCCATCGCGGCGCAGCTGTTCGTCACGGAGCGGGCCGTCGCCAAGCACACGTCCAACATCTTCGGAAAGCTGGGGCTGCCGCCCTCGGACGACGACAACAGACGGGTACTCGCCGTGCTCGCCTACCTCGACCGAGGCTGACCGCTTCGTTACCGTGCCTCCCCGTACGTGTCTTTGGTCACAAAGGCAGGACATCCGACAGGATTCCGTCACCTGGAGGCGCCCCCATGCACGAGCCGATCAACGAGCGTGAAAGATACGACAAATCCGATCAGCCCGGTGACTCCGGTCAGCCCGGCGCGGCAGCCGACTCCGTAGAGTCCCGTCAGCGCTCGGTCCCCCCGGCCCGCTCCCCCCTCAACCGACGCGCCGTACTGGGCACCACGGGGGCGCTCGGGGCGGGTCTCGCGCTCGGGAGTGGGTACGTCCCTGCCATGGCAGCGGACCGAGCAGGCGCCCCACAGACCGCACGGAACACGGACACCGCAAGGGGACAGGCGCCCACCACCGACGCCGCACGCGCGGCGCTCCGGCGGCTGCTCCCCAGGCACGCCGACCAGATCACGCTCCAGCAGATCGGCGGCCCCGAACGGTTCAAGGTCACCGGCAGCGCGGGCCGCATCCAGGTGGCGGGCACCGGCCCGGTGGCGCTGCTGACAGGCGTGCACTGGTACCTCAAGTACAGCTGTGAAGCCCACATCTCCTGGGCCGGCAGCCAGCTGGACCTCCCCGCGACGCTGCCCGCGCCCCGCAGGCAGCACGCGCAGCGGGCCACCGTGCCGCACAGATTCGCGCTCAACGACACCCACGACGGCTACACGGCCCCGTACGCCGACTGGGGACACTGGGAGCACTTCCTGGACGTCCTCGCGCTGCACGGCTTCAACGAGGTGCTGGTCACCGCGGGCCAGGAAGCCGTCTACCACCGGCTGCTCCAGGACTTCGGCTACAGCGACCAGGAGGCCCGCGCCTGGATCCCGGCGCCCACCCACCAGCCGTGGTGGCTGCTGCAGAACATGGCCGAGTACGGCGGCCCGATCAGCACCGAGCTGCTGAACCGGCGCACCGCGCTGGGCAAGCGGATCGTGGAGCGGATGCGCCAGCTGGGCATGAAGCCGGTGCTGCCGGGCTACTTCGGCACGGTCCCCGCCGACTTCGCCAAGCGGAACAACGGCGGCCGCACCATTCCGCAGGGCAAGTGGAGCGGACTGGAGAGGCCGCCGTGGCTGGACCCGCGTACGGCGGTCTTCCGCAAGGTGGCGGCGTCCTTCTACAAGCACCAGCGGGAACTGTTCGGCGACGTCGACCACTTCAAGATGGACCTGCTGCACGAGGGCGGCGACCCCGGTGACGTACCGGTGCCGGAGGCGGCGCGGGCCGTGGAGAAGGCACTGCACACCGCTCGGCCCGGCGCCACCTGGGTGATTCTCGGCTGGCAGGAGAACCCGCGCCGCGACCTGCTCGACGGGCTCGCGGCCAAGGACCGGATGCTCATCGTCGACGGCCTCTCCGACCTGGACCGGGTCACCGACCGGGAGAAGGACTGGGGCGGGGTGCCGTACGCGTTCGGCACCATCCCCAACTTCGGCGGCCGCACCACCATGGGCGCCAAGACCCACATGTGGACGGAGCGCTTCACCGCCTGGCGCGACAAGCGGGGCAGCAAGCTGGTCGGCACCTGCTACATGCCGGAGGCCACCCACCGCGACGCGGCGGCGCTGGAGCTGTTCAGCGAACTGGCGTGGCGGCAGCGGGCGGTCGACCGGGGCACCTGGTTCGACGACTGGGCGAAGATCCGCTACGGCGGCGCCGACGCCCACGCGAAGAAGGCGATGACGGCGCTGCGGGAGACCGCGTACCGCATCAACAGCAAGGACGGCCGGCCGCACGACAGCGTCTTCGCGGCCCGTCCCAGCCTGACGGCCCGCTCCGGCGCCTACTACGCCACCCACACCCCGGCCTTCGACCTGCCCGCCTTCGACGCCGCCTTCGACGCGCTGCTGGGCGTCGGCACGCGGCTGCGGGAGACCGACTCCTACCGCTACGACCTGACCGACACCGGCCGCCAGGTCCTCGCCAACCGCTCCTGGTCGCTCATCCCGCAGCTCCAGGCGGCCTACAAGAAGAAGGACGCGGCCACCTTCAAGAAGCTGGCCGCGCTGTGGCTGAAGCTGATGGAGCTGGCCGACGAGATGTCCGGCGGCCACCGCGCCTTCCTGCTGGGCCCCTGGCTGGCGGCGGCCCGCGCCTCCGCCGCCTCCCAGCAGGAGCGTGCCGACCTGGAGCGCACGGCACGAGTGCTGGTCACCACCTGGGCCGACCGCCCCACGGCCGACGGCGGCCACCTGGCCAACTACGCCAACCGCGACTGGCAGGGCCTCATCCGCGACTTCCACCTCCCGCAGTGGAAGGCGTTCCTCGACGACCTGCAGGACGCGCTCGAACAGGGCCGCGCCCCCAAGAAGTTCGACTGGTACGCGGAGGAGGAGCCCTGGACGAAGAAGACGAACGACTACCCCACCAGGCCCCTCACCGACCCGTACACCACCGCAACCCGGGTACGTGACGTCCTCGTCAAGGCGCCCTACCAGGGCTCGCTGAAGGTCTCCGCCGAACCGCGCGCCGTCCCGCCGGGCAAGGCCAGCACGGTGGAGGCGGTCTTCCGCAACGAGAACGGGCTGTCCCCCACCGGCGCCGTCGATCTCGCGCTGCGCGGCCTGGACGGCGCCGAGACGCAGGACCCGACCTCGCACCGCGCCGTCAGCCCCGGCGGCACGGCCACCGTGCGCTGGCGGTTCACCACCGCCGACCAGCGACTGACCAAGCCGCTGGAGCCGCTGGAGTACACCGTCGAGGTCGAGAACGGCCCCGAGGGCCAGGAGCGGGTCACCACCGTCGAGGCCGGGCGGATCTACCGCGCGGGCGCGCTCCCCGACGACGTACGGACCGCCACGACCAACGACGCGGCCTTCGGGCATCTGGAGGGACGCTGGGCGATCGACGGCGCCGGCGCCGACCTGTGGAGGGCCACCGCCGAGTTCGGCACCGTCTACCGTCCGCAGGCGCTCGACGACGGCGGTACGGTCACGCTCAAGGTCGTCTCCCAGGAGGACAGCGGCCCGTGGGCCCGCGCAGGCATCGTCGTCCGCAACCGGCTGGCCGAGCCGGCCTCGGCCGGTTTCGTGAACCTGGCGGTGACCCCGCGCAACGGCGTCGTCCTGTCGTACGACAGCAACGGCGACGGCACCCTCGACACCTACCGTGCGGTCTCCGGCGTCAAGGCCCCGGTCCTGCTGCGGCTCTCCCGGTCCGGCACCTCCTACAAGGGGGAGCTGTCAACGGACGACGGCGCCTCGTGGCGTACCGTCTCAACCGTCGAGGTGCCGGGCGCGTCCGGCAAACAGGACACGGGTCTGTTCATGTCGGCCACCAACGGCGGCAGCGGCGATCGCGCACTGGTGGAGTTCGCCGACTGGCGGACACCGTAGAGCGGACGCTTGGCCGGGGCGGGGAACGGGCGGAGGACACGGGGACGTGACGGAGGACAGACCGCGGGCGGCGGTACAGACGCACGAGTTGATGCTGGCACTCGTGAGGGGACCGGCGCTCGCGATCGTCACCCTTCCTCTCTCCATCCTGCTGTTCACCCTGTGCCTGGTCTCGATCGTGCTGCTGCCGATCGGGGTGGGCGTCGTCACCACGCCGCCCACCCAGCAGGCCCTGCGCTGGTACGCAGGCCAGCGGCGGCGGCTGGTCCGCGAGTGGGGCGGCCTGGAGGTGCCCGAGCCGTACCGGCCCTGGCCGCGCGAGCTGCACAGCGGCATCGTCGGCCAGGTGGAGCGCTGCACGCTGCTGCTCAAGGACCCGGCGACCTGGCGGGACATGGCCTGGCTGCCCGCCGATATGACGGCCGGTTTCGTCACGGCGCTGCTGCCGCCGATGCTGCCGATCAACCACCAGCTCACCAAGGCGATGCTGGAGCCCACTCGGGAAATGCTGCTGGCGCAGCGGGTGGAGCAGTTGTACGAGACGCGGCACGACGCGGTGGACGCTTCCGCTGCGGAGCTGCGCCGTATCGAGCGCGACTTGCATGACGGTGCGCAGGCGCGGCTCGTTGCCATGGGGATGAGCCTGGGCACCATCGAGGCTCTGGTCGAGCGGGATCCGGCCCGCGCCAAACAGATGATCGCCCAGGCGCGGGAGAACTCCGCGGAGGCGCTGACCGAACTGCGCGACCTGGTGCGGGGCATCCATCCGCCGGTGCTTGCCGAGCGCGGCCTGCCCGACGCGCTGCGCGCGCTGGCGTTGCGGATGCCGGTCCCTGTCGAGGAGGACATCGAGCTGCCGGGCCGTTTCGACGAGCCCGTCGAGACGGCGGTGTACTTCGCGGTGAGTGAGCTCCTCACTAATGCTGCCAAGCATGCGGAGGCCACGAAGGTGTGGCTCGACGTGTTGCACGTCGCCGCCGCTTCGGGGGGCGCCGTGATTCGGGTGACGGTCACCGATGACGGCAAGGGCGGCGCCTTGCTGGACGCCGGCTCGGGGCTGGGCGGCGTCCAGCGCCGCCTCGCCCAGTTCGACGGTGTGCTCGCGGTGAACAGCCCTTCTGGGGGGCCGACCATGATCACCCTTGAGGTTCCCGTGTGACCCTGCGCCCTGTGAGGGCCGTCGCTTGTGGGGGCACGCGGGTGGGTGGGGGTTGGGGGCGGCTCCCCCCCGCCTGCCGCCGGGCCGGCTGGCTTGTGGGGGCACGCCTCCTATCGTTTTCGGCTGCCGCCGACAGGTCGTGTCGGGGGGCTCCGCCCCCCAACGGCCCCCCGCTAGGTGGGCTTCGCCCCCCTAGGACCCCCCTTCCGCAACACCGCCACCTACTGACGTAGGAGCAGTCGGTGTGAGGGCTGCTGCCCTTTGTCTGCACGTGGCGCCCATATCTGGGGTGGATGACGGCACCCATGCTCCAACCCCAGATATGGGCGCCACCCGCAGACGAATGTCCTGGACCGGGGGCGGGGGTCGAATTGTCCATAGGGAGGCATGGGGTCGGGGGGGGCTCCTAGGGGGGCGGAGCCCCCGTAGCGGGGGGCAGTTGGGGGGCGGAGCCGCCCCAACGCCCGTCCGGCGAGGACCGGGGGTTTGGGGGCAGAGCCCCCAACACAGGAGGGGGCCCGGGGTGGGGCCCTCAACCCACCACCCCCCACCCAAGGCACAAGGCTGGGCCCTCAGCCACACCCCCACCCACCCTGAGCCCTCAAGCATTGGCGGCGGTCCCAACCGGAGGTGACCCGCGGGGACGGGACTCGTTCTCAGGGGTGTGAGTGAAGGCACGCTGGACGTCGAGCAAGCCGAACTCGCCCTCGTAGAGCACTACGAAAGACTGGTCCGTCTCGCGTACTGCGTATTGGGCGACAGCCCCCGCCGGGCACACGCAGTGACCCGCAGGGCACTCCCCCGACGGTGTACGTCGACGGCGGCGCTCCCCCGGCCCCAGCCCCGGCCGGGGGAAGCACAGGACGAGGACCCCGCGTATGTGTGGCTGCGGCTCCGCGTACTGCGCGCGGCGCTGGCCGGTCCGCGGGGCGGGGCCCCGGCCCGCGCCGCGTACGCGCTGCGGCACCTGGAGCGGATGGCCGACCCCGACATCCGGCAACTACTGCGCGCCGCCCGGGTGAAGGACCCGGACGCGGCCCTGGAGGAGGCCGGTACGGAGGTCACCGCCCAGCCCGCGCCGGGCATCCCGGACAGCCAGGAGCCGCCGGATCCCGAGGGCGGCTCGGGCAGCGCGGGCCCGCCGGATCCTGGGCGCGCCCCGGATCCCCAGGGCACCCTGGTGCCCGAGCGCGCCCCGGACGCCGGGCGCACCCCCGACGCCGGGTGCACCCCGAACCCCGAGCGCACCCCGCACGCCGAGCGCGCCCCGGAGCCGCAGGCGACCCCGTGCCCCCTGTGCAAAACCCACCCGCCGCACCCCCTCGACCTGGTGCGGCGCCGCCGGTACTGGCGGGCGGCCGGGGCCTCGGTGTTCGCGGCGGTGGTGTGTGCCGGGATGTTGGGGGTGCCCGGGGACACCTGGGGGCCGGATGCGGCCGCGCGGCCGCCGCTCGTGCGGGGCACCGATCAGGAGCGCGCCCTCGATCCGGGCGCGCTGGTCCGTGCCGGGCCCGGTGACTGGCGGCGGGCCGCGCGTGTGGACTTCGCCGCGTGGCCCGCGCGCGGCGCTCTGATCCGCGATGAATCGTTGCTGCGCCGCGCGCTGGTCAGCTGGGCGCGGCCGCGCGCCGATGTACGGGTCGGTGCGACGCCCGGCACCCCGCAGGGTCCGCCGCCGGGCCCGGCCCAACTGCTGTACGCGGGGCGGCTGGACGGTTCAGCCGTGGTGCTGCTGTACGACGGGCTGCGGGTGGCGCGGTACTCCGAACCGCTGGACCCGGACGACGGTTCGGCCGCCGCCAAGGACGGGGTCTCGCTGGAGCTGGCCCGTATCGCGGGGGCCGGCACGGCGGCGTCCGGGGCGCTGGCCGTCAGCCGGGGCCAGAACGAGGTGCGGTATCTGACGGCGCCGTGGATCACCCACGCCGCCGAGGTGGATCTCCTCGACCCGGCGGATACGGCGGGCCGGCCGCTCTCCCGCCGCGAGGACGGAGTGACCGAGCCGGTGCCGCTCCCGGTCACGCTGCCGCGCCACTGCGAGAGCTGGCCGGGTCTGGCACTGCGCGGCAGCCCAGGCGCGGCGCGGGACGTGCAGCTCTACACGGACCTGGGCGAGTTGACCCCGGCACGGCTGACGGACGGCAAGGGGCGGGCGCCGGCCACCGGCACCGGGGCCCGCAAACGGCTGGCGCACACGGCCTGCCATCTGCCCGCGGTGCTCGACCGGGGCGTCAAGGCCGTCAACTCCTGGCAGTTCGCGCGGCAGCGGCTGCCGGACGGGGACGGGGAGGCGGCGTGGGTGTGCACCCGTGCCGGTACCTGGCGGGGTGCGGGCGCCCGGGCGATGACGCAGTTCCAGCCGTCCGCCGCCGCTCCGGGGCGCCCCGGAGCCGTCACCTCCCGCGCTGAGGACACCCGCGCGTGCGGCCCGCGTGCCCCGGAGGTCCTCACGGGGCTGCTGTGGAAGTCGACCGAGGGCCACTGGTACGTGCTGGCCGCAGCGGACGAGGGCGTCACCCGGCTGCGGGCGCGCGGCAGCGGGCTCGTCGGCGGCCCGGCGGAAGCGGCGGGCAACACCCTGGCCGTACGGGCCGAACGGGACGCCTCCGCCCGGCTGTCGGCAACCCGCGCGGACGGCACGCGGGCGCGGACGCAGCGCTGACGTCGCAGCGCCCTGGCGGCTGCGTCATGGAAGCGTGCACAACCCTGTCGCCGGAGCTTACGCGTCAGTACATTGACAGCATGTCTAATACGGAGCGCACGGAGCTGAAGGCGAGGCGGGTCGCCTTCGACTGGTCGGCCACTCCCCTGCACTGGTTGCCGGGCGACCCGGCGACGACCCACACCATCAACGTGCTGCACCTCCTGCTGCCCGCGGGGGAGCGCTGGTTCGTGCACGTCTACAAGCAGGTACTCCCGCAGATCCGCGACCCGGAACTGCGCAAGGACGTCATCGGGTTCATCGGCCAGGAAGCCGTGCACTCGCAGGCGCACGACGATGTGCTGCCGCACCTCAAGCGGCTCGGTCTCGACCCGACTCCGTACACCGCGCAGGTGGACTGGTTCTTCGAGAAGCTGCTGGGCGACCGCACCCTGCCGCCGGGCAGGCCGCGCCAGTGGTGGCTGATGGAGCGGGTGGCGCTCATCGCGGCCATCGAGCACTACACCGCGTTCCTCGGCAACTGGGTGCTGAACGCCGAGGCGCTGGACCGCAAGGGCGCCGACCCGGTGATGCTGGATCTGCTGCGCTGGCACGGCGCGGAGGAGGTCGAGCACAGGTCGGTCGCGTTCGACCTGTTCATGCACGTCGACGGCGGCTACCGGCGCCGGGTGCGCACCTGGGCGCTGGCCTTCACCGCGCTGGTGTTCCTGTGGCAGCGCGGCGCCCGCTTCTTCATGGAGAACGATCCGACGCTGGTGGACGGCCGGGCCGGCTTCCGCGAGTTCCTGCGCGCGGGGCGGCAGGGTGTGCTGCCGACGGCGGGCTCCATGCTGCGCTCCATACCGACCTATCTGAGCCGCGACTACCACCCCTCCCAGGAGTGCAGCACCGCGCAGGCCGTCGCCTATCTGGCCACCTCTCCCGGCGCCAACGGCCGCCCGCAGACCGCGGGTTCCCCGGCGGCGGACAGCTCGAAGGAGGCTGCCCGATGACGCGGGAACGTACGGCGCGTACGGCGCGCAAAGCGGCGGCCCTCGTACTCACGGCGGGCACGGCCCTGCTGGCCAAGCGCGCGATGGGGCGGCGTATCGAGCGCTCCCCGCTGTGGCCGATGCCGGCGCTGGAGCACCCCGTCTCCGGGACGATGGGGCAGCGGCGCACCGGTACCGACCGCTCCAGCCGTACGGTGCTGGTGACCGGACGCCGCGAAGTGGCCGACCGTGTCGTACAGCTGCGGCTCGGCGCGCCGGACGGTGCCACGCTGCCGGGCTGGGAGCCGGGCGCGCACCTGGATCTGGTGCTGCCCTCCGGGCTGGTGCGGCAGTACTCGCTGTGCGGCGACCCGGCCGAGGCCGACACCTACACCATCGCCGTCCGTCTCACCGACGACTCCCGTGGCGGCTCCCGCGAGGTGCACGAGCAGCTCCACGAGGGGATGGAGCTGGAGATCCGCGGCCCCCGCAACCGCTTCCCCCTCACCGAGGCACCCGCCTGTCTCTTCCTCGCGGGCGGCATCGGCATCACCCCGCTGCTGCCGATGGTCCGCGCGATGGCGGCGGCGGGCGTGCCGTGGCAGCTGGTGTACGGCGGCCGTACGCGCGCCTCGATGCCGTTCCGCGACGAACTCGCGGCGCTGGACGGTGGGCAGGGCCGGGTGACGATCGTCCCGCAGGACGAGGCGGGCCACCCCGACCTGGCGGGCGCGCTGGCGGCCTCGCCGCGGGAGGGCGCCGTCTACTGCTGCGGGCCCGAGCCGCTGCTGACGGCGGTCACCGCGCTGTACCGGGACGGCGCCCACGCGCCGGGCGGTGGACTGCACCTGGAGCGGTTCACGGCAGCGACGGTCGCCCCGAGCGGGGAGAACCAGCCCTTCGAGGTCGAACTGCACCGCTCGGGCCGTACGTTGACGGTGCCCGCCGACTCCACCGCGCTGGCCACCGTCCGCGCCGCCCGCCCCGACACCCCGTACTCCTGCGAACAGGGCTTCTGCGGCACCTGCCAGACACGGGTGCTGGAGGGCACCGTCGAACACCGCGACGGACTGCTGACGGACGCCGAACGGGACACCTCCATGCTGCTCTGCGTCTCCCGGGCGCGCGGTGCGGGGGAACGGCTGGTACTCGACCTGTAGGCCACCTCGCGGGGCGCCGCTCGTTAGGGTGAGGCGCATGACGACCGGGGCGGGGCGCAGGAGCAGGATGGGTGTCGAGGAACGGCGCCGGCAGCTGATCGACGTCGCGCTCGAACTGTTCAGCCGGCGCTCCCCCGAGGACGTCTCCATCGACGACATCGCGACGGCGGCCGGGATCTCCCGGCCGCTCGTCTACCACTACTTCCCCGGCAAACACAGCCTGTACGAGGCCGCGGTACGGCGGGCCGCCGAGGAGCTGACGGCACGGTTCGTGGAGCCGCCCGAGGGACCGTTGAGCGGGCGGCTGCTGCGGGTGATGAAGCGGTACTTCGACTTCGTCGCCGAGCACGGTCCCGGCTTCGCCGCGCTACTGCGCGGTGGTCCCGCGGTGGGCGCCGGGCCGGCCCGGGAGCGGACCAGCGCGATGATCGACGAGGTGCGGGCCGCGGCCTGCCGGCATGTGCTGGCGCACCTGGGCATCGACGCGCCGGGGCCGCGGCTGGCCCTGGTGGTGCGCTCCTGGGTGGGGCTCGCCGAGACGACGGCGCTGTCCTGGTTGGAGGCGCGTGCCGTTCCACGGGAGGAGTTGGAGGCACAACTGGTGCACGACTTCGTGGCTCTCGCCGCTGTGAGTGCGATGTACGACGCCGAGACGCGGGACGTTGTGCGGCACATCCTGGCGCAGGAGCCCGGTGATGGGCCGCTGGGCGAGCTTGCGGAGCACCTGGGCGGGCTGGTGCGGCTCGGTTGAGCGCTGCGGAGGGCTCCGCCATTGGGGCTTGGGGAGTTGGCCGAGTGCGGGTTGTCGGTGGTTGCTCGCGCAGTTCCCCGCGCCCCTTCGGGGCGCGCCCCTTCGGGGCGCGCTGGGTTAGCGTGCTGCCGTGAGCGGGGCGGAAGCGGGGGCGGGAACAGGATGATCCGGGTACTGCTGGCGGACGACGAGACGATGATCCGGGCCGGGGTGCGCGCGATCCTCGCGTCGGCCGCGGACATCGAGGTCGTCGCGGAGGCGGCGGACGGGCGGGAGGCCGTCACGCTGACGCAGCGGCACCGCCCCGACGTGTGCCTGCTCGACATCCGCATGCCGAAGCTGGACGGCCTGCGCGCCGCGGCCGAGCTGCGGCGCACCTGCCCGGACAGCGCGGTGATGATGCTGACCACCTTCAGCGAGGACGAGTACATCGCCGCCGCGCTCGGCTCCGGCGCCGCCGGTTTCGTCCTCAAGTCCGGCGACCCGCGGGAGCTCCTCTCGGGCATCCGCGCCGTCCATGAGGGCGGCGCCTACCTCTCCCCCGCCGTCGCCCGGCATGTCATCACGCACATGGCCGCCGGGCAGCTCGGCCGCCGCGCAACCGCCCTGGCCCGCACCGCAGCGCTGACCCCGCGCGAGCGCGAGGTACTCGGCCTGGTCGGCGCGGGCCTGTCCAACGCCGACATCGCAGCGCGCCTCCATGTGGTCGAGGGCACGGTGAAGACGTACGTCAGCCAGATCCTCGCCCGGTTGGAGATGAAGAACCGCGTACAGGCCGCGATCCTCGCCTACGAGGCGGGGCTGGTGCCCTGAGACCCTGCCTCACCGTCCGGGCGCGTGGGCTGTGGAGCCGCGTACGACCAGTTCCGGCTGGAAGACGAACTCCGTATCGGCCATCGGGCTGCCGCCCATGGGTTCCAGCAGGGCGTGCACCGCGGCGTTGGCCATCGCGCGGACGGGCTGGCGCACGGTGGTCAGCGGCGGGTCGGTGAAGGCGTTGAGTTCGGAGTCGTCGTAGCCGACCACCGACACCTCGTGCGGCACCGCGAGGCCCCGTTGCCGCGCGGCCCGTACCGCGCCGAGGGCCATCAGGTCGCTGCCGCACACGATCCCGGTGCAGCCCTCGTCGATGAGGGCGCCGGCCGCGGCGTGGCCGCCCTCCACGGTGAAGAGGGTGTGCTGGATACGCGGCTCGATCCCGGCCTCCCCCACCGCGCGGGTGAAGCCGGCGACCTTGCGCCGGGTGGGTACGAAACGTTCCGGGCCGACGGCCAGCCCGATGCGCCGGTGTCCCAGCTGGCGCAGGTGGTCGACGGCCATCGCGGCGGCGGCCTGGTCGTCGGGGGAGACGAAGGGCGCGCTGATCCTCTCGTTGTAGCCGTTGATCAGGACGAACGGCACCCCGCGTTCGGCCAGCCTGACGTAGCGGCCGGGGTCGGCGGTCAGGTCGGCGTGCAGGCCGGAGAGGAAGATGATCCCGGACACATCACGCTCGACGAGCTGGCCGACCAGCTCGTCCTCGGTCGCGCCGCCCAGCATCCGCGTCCCCAGCACCGGCGTGAAGCCGTACCCGGCCAGGGACTGTTCGATGACCTGCGCGAACGCCGGGAAGATCGGGTTGGTCAGCTCGGGGATGACCAGCCCGACCAGCCCCGCGCTGCGCTGCCGGGCACGCGCGGGGCGCTCGTAGCCGAGCACGTCGACCGCGGCCAGCACCCGCTGCCGGGTGGCGGCGGCCACGCCCGGTTTGCCGTTCAGGACGCGGCTGGCCGTCGCCTCGCTGACCTCGGCCTGCGCGGCGATGTCGGCGAGGCGCGCGGTGAGGGCACTGGTCATCCGCCGACCCACCAGGCGGTAGTGTCGCCGGGCAGCTCGACGCCGCCCGCCGCCTGCTGCACCGTCAACGTACGGCTGGCCAGCAGGAGTTCGCCGGGCTCGAAGCCCAGCCGCACCGGCTCCGCACGGGTGTTGGCGGCGCACACGAACGCGCCGCGCCGGAAGACCAGCACACCCTCGGGCGCGGGCAGCCACTCCAGCGGTGCGCCGTCGCCCAGTTCGGGACGCTCCCGGCGCAGCCGCAGCGCGGTCCGGTAGAGCTCCAGCGTGGAGGTGGGGTCACCGGTCTGCGCGGCGACGGAGAGCGCGCCCCAGCCGGGCGGCTGCGGCAGCCAGCTGCCGCCGCTGCCGAAGCCGTAGGAGCTGCCGCCGTCCGCCGTCTCCTCCTCCGCCCAGGGCAGCGGCACCCGGCAGCCGTCGCGGAGCCCGTCCTGGCCGCTGGAGCGGAAGAACGAGGGGTCCTGGCGCGCCTCGTCGGGCAGTTCGGTGACCTCCGGCAGCCCCAGCTCCTCGCCTTGGTAGACGTACGCGGAGCCGGGCAGCGCCAGCATCAGCAGCGACGCCGCGCGCCCGCGGGCGTGGCCGCCGCCGAGCCGGGTGCGGTGGCGTACGACGTCGTGGTTGGAGAGCACCCAGGTGGCGGGCGCGCCGACGGCGCCGAGCGAGGTGAGGGAGGCGTCGATGACCTCGCGCAGTGCCGCGGCGTCCCAGCCGGTGTTGAGGTAGTGGAAGTTGAACGCCTGGTGCAGTTCGTCCTCGCGTACGTACAGCGCGGTGCGCTCGGCGCTGGGCGTCCACGCCTCGGCGACGCCGACGCGCCCGCCCGGGTATTCGTCGAGGACCTGCCGCCAGGAGCGGTAGATCTCGTGCACCCCGTCCTGGTCGAAGAACGGCAGCTCGGCGGCGCCCAGCAGCTTCAGCTGTTCCGTACTGCCCATGTCGGGCAGCCCGGCCGCCTTGACCAGCCCGTGCGCCACATCGATCCGGAAGCCGTCGACGCCCATGTCCAGCCAGAACCGCAGTACGGAACGGAACTCGTCGCGCACTGCGGGGTGGTCCCAGTTGAAGTCCGGCTGCTCGGGCGCGAACAGATGCAGATACCACAGCCCCGGAGAGCCGGGCACCGGGCTCCAGGCGGGGCCGCCGAAGACGGACTCCCAGTCGTTCGGCGGCAGTTCGCCAGCCGTGCCCTTGCCGGGTGCGAAGTGGTAGCGCTCCCGGGCCGCCGCGTCCCCCGCCAGGGCCCGTTTGAACCATTCGTGCTGGTCGGAGGAGTGGTTGGGGACGATGTCGATGATGACCCGCAGCCCGAGCGCGTGCGCGTCCCGGATCAGGGCGTCCGCGTCGTGCAGCGTCCCGAACATCGGGTCGATGGCGCGGTAGTCGGCGACGTCGTATCCGGCGTCGGCCTGCGGTGAGGCGTAGAAAGGGCTGAGCCATACGGCGTCGACGCCGAGCTCGGCCAGGTGCGGCAGCCGCTGCCGGATGCCGGGCAGGTCGCCCATGCCGTCGCCGTTGCCGTCCGCGAAGGAGCGCGGATACACCTGGTAGATCACCGCGTCCCGCCACCAGCCGGCTGCGCCGCGCGACGCCGCCGGGGCGGCCTCTTCCACGGTGCCTTCGGTTGCACTGCTGTGCTGAGTCATGTCATCCCTGAAGAGTTGAAAGAGTTCGGAGGGGGGAGGGGACGCCGGAAAAATGGCGAGGCCGAGGACCTGGGATACGGCCTAGGACTTGGTGGCTCCAGCAGTCAGCCCCCCGACCAGGTGCCGCTGCGCGAAGCCGAAGACCACGGCGGCCGGTACGGCGATCACGACGGCGGCCGCCGTCATCGAGCCCCAGTCGGAGCCGTAGCGGTTGACGAAGGTCTGCAGGCCGCCCGCCAGGGTCAGGTTCTCCTCGCCGGTCATGAAGGCCGTCGCGTAGGCGACCTCCGCCCACGCGGTCACAAAGGTGTAGAACCCGGTGACGGCGATACCGGGCTTGGCCAGCGGCAGGATCAGCCGCCAGAACGTGCCGAACGGGTTGAGCCCGTCCACCCGGCCCGACTCGTCGATGTCGACGGGGATCGTGTCGAAGAACCCCTTCATCATCCACGCGCAGAACGGCACGGCAATCGTCAGATACGTGATGATCAGCCCGAGCGGCTGGTTGAGCAGTCCCAGCCTCGCCATCGTGTTGTACAGCGGGACGATCAGTACGGCCATCGGGAACATCTGGGTGATCAGCAGCACCCACATCAGCGGCCGCATACCAGGAAAGCGGAACCGGCTGAGCGCATATCCCGTCGTGGCGGCGATGAGAACACCGACGACGGTGGTGCCGACAACGACGATCAGCGAGTTCCCGAACCACGTCAGGAAATGCGTATCGGCAATAACATGCCGGTAGTTGGCAAAGGTGAACTCTTTGACCAGCGCAGTGGTGAACGACTCGCTCTTCGGCTTGAACGAGGTCACCAGCAGCCACAGCGGCGGAAAAAGCGCACACGCCGTGCCCAACAACAGCCCCGCGTGCAGTCCGACGGAGGCGAGCGGATTTCTCTTCTTCGTTCTCATGGTTGTCACCACGCCTCTCCCTGGCGGCGCAGCGCCCGCCGGTAGACGACCGTGAACAGGGAAAGCAGCAGCAGGATGAGTACGCCCCAGGCCGCCGAAGTGGCGAAATCACGGGGGCTGTTGACGAAGGACAGCCGGAACGCGTACGTCACCAGGATCTCCGTCGAATCCTCGGGCCCGCCCTTGGTGAGCAGGAAGATCACCGGGAACATGTTGAACGTCCAGATGGTGCTCAGCAGGATCACCGTGCTGCTGACCGAGCGCACGCCCGGCAGCGTGATGTTGCGGAACCGCTGCCAGGGCCCGGCACCGTCCATCTCGGCCGCCTCGTACAGCTCGCCGGGTATCGATTGCAGCGCACCCAGCATCGCGACGATCATGAACGGAACGCCCAGCCATACGTTGACCGCGATCACGGAGACCTTCGCCCATGTCGGGTCCCCCAGCCACGGGACGCCGTCGATCCCGCCGCCATCCAGCACCTTGTTGAGCAGGCCGTTCTTCTCGTTGAAGAGCATCTTCCAGGCGAAGACGGAGACGAATGCCGGAATTCCCCAGGGCACGATCATCGCGACGCGGTAGAAAGAGCGGCCCTTCACCTTGCGGTTGAGCATGATCGCGAGGGTCAGTCCGAGGGTGAAGGTGACGCCGACGCAGCCGACGGTCCACGCCGCCGTCCAGCCCAGGCGGTCCCAGAAGACGCTGTCCGTCAGGATCGCCTTGTAGTTGTCCAGGCCGATGAATTCGTAAGTCGCCGGGATGTGGTTGACGCCGATCGTGCGTTCCACGTTGGCTTCGTCGGCGTCGGTGAGGGAGAGGTAGATGCCGCGGGCGAGGGGGTAACCGATGATCAGCCCGGTGACCAGGGTCACCGGGGCGATCATGGCCCATGCGTACCAATGCTTCGCCGCCCAATTTCTGACCCGCGTCATCGCAAAACCTCTCCTTTTTTCGGGCCCGGGGTGGGTTGGGGTTGGGTTGGGAGGTGGGGGTTCGGTTGGGGGGTGGCTCAGGTGGGTTGGGGTGGCGTGGGCGGGTTGGGGTTGGTGGTGAGGGCTCGGGGTGGGCGGGGGTGGTGGCTGGAGTGGGTTGGTGGTGGCGCTGGGTGGGTGGGGGGCGTGGGTGGGAGGGGCAGTGGCGGTGCGGGGTGGGTGGGTGGGGGTGGTGGCGGCTCCCCCCGCCTGCCGCCGGGACGGCTGCTTGTGGGGGCACGCCCCCTTTGTCCTTCGGCTGCCGCCGACAGGTCGTGTCGGGGGCTCCGCCCCCCAACGGCCCCCCGCTAGGTGGGCTTCGCCCCCCTAGGACCCCCCTTCCGCACACCCTTGAGCCATTGACGTAAGAGCAGCCCGTACGTGAGTTGCTGCCCTTTGTCTGCCCGTGGCGCCCATATCTGGGGTGGATGACGGCACCCATGCTCCAACCCCAGATATGGGCGCCACCCGCACCGAATAGTCCTAGGCCAGGCGCGGAGGACGAATTGTCCAGACGGGGGCATGGGGTCCGGGGGGGCTCCTAGGGGGGCGGAGCCCCCGTAGCGGGGGGCAGTTGGGGGGCGGAGCCGCCCCAACGCCCGTCCGGCGAGGACCGGGGGTTTGGGGGCAGCGCCCCCAACACGAGAGGGGACCCGGGGGTGGGGCCCTCAACCCACCACCACCCCCACCCACCCACCCCGCACCGCCACCACCCCACCCACCCCAGCCCTCAATCCACCCGCAGCCCTCAACCCGCGAGGCCCTCGCTACTTGTAGTCCTTCAAGAGTTTGCGGAACTCCGCACCAGTCTTCGCGGCAGCTTCCTTGGGCGACTTCCCCCCGGCAAGCACCCCATCGACCCCCACCCGAATAGGCTCGAAGAGCGAATTCCCCTCGGCGATCCAAGGCCGCTGCACGGCCTTGGAAACGGCGGGCCGGAAGAACTTCACCATCTCGTTGCCCCGCACAGCGGGCCGCTCGTAGACGGACTTCCGCGTGGGCAGGAGCGACAGCTCCTCCGTGGTGCGGGCCTGCACCTGGGCACTGGTCATGTACTTGGCGAACTCCTGCGCGGCCCGCATGTTCTTCGTTCCGGCGTACACGGACAGGTTCCAGCCGCCCTGCGGCGAACCCTGGGCCTTGCTGCCGGCCGGGACGGGGGCCACCCCGAGGTTGTCCTTGTTCGCGCCCTTGAACTCCTTGCCCTCGCGGGCGAGGGCGATGTCCCAGGGGCCGTCGACGATCATGGCGACCTTGCCCTCCTGGAACGCCTTGATGCCGTTCTCCTGGCCGTCGCTGGAGTCGGTGACGGCCGCCTTGGAGTCGACGAGATCCTTCATCGTCGCGAGGGCCCGCACGCCGGGCTTCTGGTCGACGGTGACCTTCTTGCGCTTGGCGTCGATCAGGTCGCCGCCCTCGCCGTAGAGGTAGGGCAGGAACCAGTAGGGGTCGTCGCCGCGCAGATAGAGCGCGGTGGCGCCGGTCTTGTCCTTGATCTTCTTGGCGTTCTTCTTCAGATCGGCGAATGAGGTGGGCACCTTCACGCCCGCCTTCTTCAGCAGCCGCTTGTTGTAGAAGAGGCCGAGGGTGTCGGTGACCTGCGGCACCGCGTAGGTCTTGCCCTTGAACCTGGTGGAACCGGCCGCCGTCTCCAGGTAGTCGGACTCCTTGTCCAGCGCCGGGGTGCCGTCCAGCGGGGCGAGGTAGCCGAGGTTGGCGAAGTCGGCGACCCAGGCGACCTCGGTGCGCATCACGTCGGGGGCCCCGGAGTTGCCGCCCGCCGCGTTCTTGAACTTCTGGTTGGCGTCGCCGAAGTTGACGTGCACGTACTTGACGTTCACCTTCGGGTGCTTCTTCTCGAAGTCCTCGGCGATCTTCTTGTAGGTGCCCTTCTCGCCGTCGTTCGAGGTGTCCCAGTAGGTGACGGTGCCCTCGATCTTGCCGTTGGCCCCGTTGTCCGCGCCGTCCGAACCGCCGCCGCAAGCTGTTGCCGCAAGTGCCAGCCCCGCTACCAGCGCGGTGGCGCCTATGCCACGCCGCATGTCCGATCCCTCCGCAAGGTGAAAGGGCGCACGCATCGCCAACTGCTGGCCTGTGGCGGCGCCCGGCTGCGGAGGAACGTAACAGCGGTGACATCCGAGGGAAAGACCTTGCCGCAAATTTCTGCAAGGATGCGAGCGGCCCGATGCGGCACGTAACTCCGGCGCCGTGTCCGCGTTGTCACCCTTGACACTGGCTTGCCGCACTTCGCGACCCGTACCGGGTCCCGCCCGATGGGGATGACTTGTGACCCAGCACGCCACGACCCACCACGCCACCACCCGACCCGCCGGCTCCGAGCACACCGTCTCGCAGCAGACCGTCGGTGCCGACCCCGCGCCCGAAGCCCGCGCCCCGCAGTCCTCGTTGGGCTGGTGGCGGGACGCCGTGATCTACCAGGTGTACGTCCGCTCCTTCGCCGACAGCGATGGTGACGGCGTGGGGGATCTGCCCGGGGTGCGGCAGCGGTTGCCCTACCTCGCCGAGCTCGGCGTGGACGCCGTATGGCTGACGCCGTTCTACGCCTCCCCGCAGGCCGACGGCGGCTACGACGTGTCCGACTACCGCGCGGTCGACCCCCGGTTCGGCGAACTGTCCGACGCCCGGGCGCTGGTGACCGAGGCGCACGCGCTCGGGCTGCGCGTCATCCTCGACCTGGTGCCCAACCACACCTCCGACCAGCACCCCTGGTTCCTGCGCGCGCTGGCCGGCGACCCCGAGGCACAGGCCCGCTACCACTTCCGCGACGGCCGCGGCGAGCGCGGCCAGCTGCCGCCCAACGACTGGGAGTCCGTCTTCGGCGGCTCCGCCTGGAGCCAGGTGCCAGGCTCGCCGGGGCGGTGGTTTCTGCATCTGTTCGCGCCCCAGCAGCCGGATCTGAACTGGCGGCATCCGCGGGTGCACGAGGAGTTCGACTCCGTGCTGCGGTTCTGGCTGGACATGGGGGTCGACGGATTCCGGATCGACGTGGCGCACGGCATGGTCAAGGCCGACGGGCTGCCCGACATCGGCACGGGGAAGCAGGCTCGCATGATCGGCGCGCAGCAGCTGCCGTTCTTCGACCAGGACGAGGTGCACGAGATCCACCGCTCCTGGCGCCGGCTGCTGGAGTCCTACGGCCCCGACCGGATCGGTGTCGCGGAGGCGTGGGCACCGACCGCGGAGCGGCTGGCGCTCTACGTACGCCCCGACGAGCTGCATCAGGCGTTCAACTTCCACTTCCTGAAAGCCGGATGGGATGTCGGGGAGCTGCGGAAGGTGATCGAGGAGTCGATGGCGGCCACCACCTCCGTCGGCGCACCGACCACCTGGGTGCTCTCCAACCACGACGTCGTACGCCACCGCACCCGGCTCGGCTCGCTGGCCAGGGCCCGCGCCGCCGCGCTGCTGATGCTCGCGCTGCCCGGCTCCGTCTACCTCTACCAGGGCGAGGAGCTCGGCCTGCCGGAGGTGACCGAGCTGCCCGACGAGGTACGCCAGGACCCCGCGTTCTTCCGCGCCGTGCCGGGAGCGGCCGAGGGCCAGGAGGGGCTGCGCGACGGCTGCCGGGTGCCGATGCCGTGGGAGACGGACGGCCCCTCCTACGGTTTCGGGCCGAACGGCAGCTGGCTGCCGCAGCCGCCGGGCTGGCGTGAGCTGTCCGTACGGGCGCAGACCGGCGATCCGCTCTCCACCCTGGAGCTGTACCGGACGGCGCTGCGGCTGCGCCGGCTGCTGCCGGGGCTCGGCGACAGCGCGATGGAGTGGCTCCAGGCGCCCGACGGGGTGCTCGCGCTCTCCCGCCCCGGGCTGGTCTGCCTCCTCAACACCAAGGACGAGCCGGTGTATCTGGCCCCTCCCGGCGAACTGCTGCTCTCCTCCGTGCCCGAGGAGTCGCGGGATTCCATGGAGGCCGGAGCGCCCGCGGGACAGCTGCGTATTCCGTCGAATTCCTGCACCTGGTGGGCAGCGTGATGCGGGGCCGGTAAGGTCCAGTCCTGTGACCGCGCGGCTAGCTGACATCGCAGCACAAGCGGGGGTCAGCGAAGCCACCGTCAGCCGGGTGCTCAACGGCAAGCCGGGAGTGGCCGCGGCCACCCGCGAATCGGTGCTGGCCGCGCTCGACGTACTCGGCTACGAGCGTCCCGTCAAGCTGCGCCGCCGCAGCGAGGGCCTGGTGGGGCTGATCACGCCCGAGCTGGAGAACCCGATATTCCCGGCCTTCGCGCAGGTCATCGCGCAGGGCCTCACCCGGCAGGGCTACACCCCGGTGCTCGCCACCCAGACCCCCGGCGGCTCCACCGAGGACGAGCTGACGGAGATGCTGGTGGACCGCGGCGTCGCCGGGATCATCTTCGTCTCCGGGCTGCACGCCGATACGACGGCCGACATCGGGCGGTACGAACGCCTGCACGGCCAGGGCGTCCCCTTCGTCCTCGTCAACGGCTTCTCCGAGGGGGTGCGGGCACCGTTCGTCTCGCCCGACGACCGTGCCGCCATGCGGCTGGCCGTGACCCATCTGGTCTCGCTCGGCCACGAACGCATCGGGCTGGCCCTCGGCCCGGAGCGCTTCGTACCCGTCCAGCGCAAGATCGAGGGCTTCACACGGACCATGCGGGAGCACTTCCGTTGTGATACCGCCGAGCTGATCGAGCACTCCCTCTACACCCTGGAGGGCGGACAGGCCGCCGCCACCGCGCTGCTCGGGCGGGGCTGTACCGCAGTGGTGTGCGCCAGCGACATGATGGCGCTCGGCGCGATCCGCGCGGCCCGGCAGCGCGGGCTCGCCGTTCCCGCCGATGTCTCCGTCATCGGGTTCGACGACTCCCCTCTCATCGCGTTCACCGATCCGCCGCTGACCACCATCCGGCAGCCGGTCACCGCGATGGGGCAGGCCGCCGTTCGGGCGCTGCTGGAGGAGATCGGCGGGACCCCGGCGCCGCACAGCGAGTTCGTGTTCCTGCCGGAGCTGGTGGTACGCGGCTCCACCGCGTCCCGTAGGAAAAACCCGTAGGAGGACTGGTCTCGCGGCGTCCCCCGAGGGGACGACGCCGAGGGTCCAAGA
This sequence comes from Streptomyces sp. CA-250714, assembly GCF_050936705.1. Taxonomy (NCBI): domain Bacteria; kingdom Bacillati; phylum Actinomycetota; class Actinomycetes; order Kitasatosporales; family Streptomycetaceae; genus Streptomyces; species Streptomyces sp. CA-250714. The sequence continues at coordinate 2,101,940 of NZ_JBNJMI010000002.1, forward strand.
CCCGACCGCAGGATGATCGGCCCACGGCCCCTGTCTGGCAGACTGTCGCCCTATGGGGGTACCGACCACGAGGACCGAAGACGCCAGCCGGCAGGAGACCACCGACGCCCCGGCGGAGCAGTCCGCTGCGCATGCCGAGAGGGATGAGGCGGCAGTCGGCGGAGCACATTCCGCGGGCCGCGAGGTCCTGGCGCGATGGCGTTCCCCCCGGCACCCCCGGCTGTGGTTCGAGATCGTTCTGATCGCGGTCAGCTACTGGACGTACTCCCTGATCCGTAACGCGGTCCCGGAGCAGCGCGCGGAGGCACTGCGCAACGCCGACTGGATCTGGCGTACCGAGCATGCGCTGGGAATCGCGGTCGAGCACTCCATCAACCATGCGGTCGGCGGGGTGACCTGGCTGATCGTCACGATGAACTACTACTACGCCACGCTGCACTTCGTCGTGACGATCGGAGTGCTGGTGTGGCTCTACCGCACGCATCCGGGGCGGTACGCCGCCACCCGGCTGGTGCTGTTCGCCACCACCGGCAGCGCGCTGCTGGGCTACTACCTCTTCCCTCTCGCGCCGCCGCGGCTGATGGGGGGCGGGCACTTCATCGACACCGTGCAGGTGCACCAGACGTGGGGGTCGATGGCGTCGGGGAACCTCGCGCAGATGTCCAACCAGTACGCGGCCATGCCCTCCATGCACATAGGGTGGTCCGTCTGGTGCGGGATCACCATCGCGATGCTGGCCCGCCCGGTGTGGGTGAAGGTGCTGGGAGTGCTGTACCCCTTGGCGACGCTGACCGTCATCGTCAGTACGGCCAACCATTTCTGGCTGGACGCCGTGGGCGGGCTGCTCTGCCTCGGTCTCGGCTTCGGCCTCTCCTACGCCTGGTACGGCCGCCTCTCCTACCGTCTCCCCCGGCTGGCCACCGCCCCGGCGTGAGGGCGCGGCGCCCTAGTCCGCGGCGTAGAAGAGGCGGTCCACCACGGCGCGGGCCCGCCGGGTGACGCGGCGGTAGTCGTCGAGCATTTCACCGACGTGCCCCGGCTCGTAGCCGAGGTAGCGCCCGACGGCGGCGAGCTCCCTCGATTCGGAGGGGAAGGTGTCACCGGGCCGCCCCCGCACCAGCATCACCGCATTGCGGACCCGCGAGGCCAGCACCCACGCCTCGTCGAGGACATCGGCGTCATCGGCGCCGATGAGTCCCGCGTCCCGGGCCGCGGCAAGTGCCGTACGGGTCCGGGTGGTGCGCAGCCCGGGCACCTGTGCGCCATACCTCAGCTGCGTCAACTGCACGGTCCACTCGACGTCGGTGAGCCCGCCGCGGCCCAGCTTGGCGTGGGTCGTGGGGTCGGCACCGCGCGGCAGCCGTTCGCTCTCCATCCGGGCCTTGAGGCGGCGGATCTCCCGTTCGGCGTCGTCGGCGAGGCCACCGGCGGGATAGCGGAGGGGGTCGATGAGCTCGATGAACCGCTCCCCCAGTCCGGCGTCGCCCGCGACGAACTCGGCGCGCAGCAGCGCCTGGCTCTCCCACACCACGGACCAGCGGTCGTAGTAGGCGGCGTACGAGTTGAGCGAGCGGGCCAGCGCCCCGGACTTGCCCTCGGGGCGCAGGTCGGCGTCGATGACCAGCGGCGGGTCGGAGGTGGGGAGCTGGAGGAGCCGCCGCATCTCGGTGGCGACCGCGAAGGCGGCCTTGCCCGCCTCGTGTTCGCTGACGCCGTCCCGGGGTTCGTGCACGAACAGGACGTCGGCGTCGGAGCCGTAGCCCATCTCGTGGCCGCCGAAGCGGCCGACGGCGATGACGGCGAACCGGGTGGGCAGCTCGTCGCCCCACTGCTCGCGGACGGCGGCCCGCAGGGCTCCGGCGAGGGTGGCGGCGTTGAGGTCGGTGAGCGCGTCACCGACCCGGTCCAACGCCTCGCCCGGCTCCTGCTGGGCCACGTCCTCGGTGCCGTACGCGCCGATCAGATCGCCGGCGGCGGTACGGAACAGCTCCCGGCGGCGCACCCCGCGCGCGGCGGCGACGGCTGCTTCGGCGCCCTCGGCGCGGCCGACGGCGGCCAGGGTCTCCTGGGTGAGCGCGGGCCGCGAGCGGGGCCGCAGCCCGTTCTCGTCGCCGAGCAGGGCGACGGCCTCGGGGGCGCGGAGCAGCAGATCGGGGGCGAACCGGCCGGCCGACAGTACGCGGGCGAGGTTTTCGGCCGCGGCGCCCTCGTCGCGCAGCAGCCGCAGGTACCAGGGCGATTTGCCGAGCGCGTCGGAGACCTTGCGGAAGCCCAGGAGTCCGGCGTCCGGGTCGGCGGAGTCGGCGAACCAGCCGAGCAGCACCGGCAGCAGGGTGCGCTGGATGGCGGCTTTACGGGTGACGCCGGAGGCCAGCGCCTCCAGATGGCGCAGCGCGGCGGCCGGGTCGGCGTAGCCGAGGGCTTCCAGCCGCTGCCGGGCCGCCTGCGGGGAGAGGCGTTCGTGTCCGGCCTCCAGCTGGGCGACCGCGTCCAGCAGCGGGCGGTAGAACAGCTTCTCGTGCAGCCGCCGCACCGCTGAGGCGTGCCGCCGCCAGGACTTGTGCAGTTCGGTGACGGGCTCGCTGCGGTAGCCGAGGGAGCGGCCGAGGCGGCGCTGGTCGGCTTCCGACTCGGGCATCAGATGGGTGCGGCGCAGCTGGTGCAGCTGGATGCGGTGCTCCATGGTGCGCAGGAAGCGGTAGGCGGCGTCCAGCGCCGCCGCGTCCTGGCGGCCCACGTACCCGCCGGCGGCCAGTGCGTCGAGCGCCTCCAGCGTGGTGGGGCTGCGCAGTGTGGCGTCGCTGCGGCCGTGCACCAGCTGGAGCAGCTGGACGGCGAACTCGACGTCCCGCAGCCCGCCGGGGCCCAGCTTCAGCTCGCGGTCCAGCTGGGCGGCGGGGATGCTGGCGATCACGCGGCGGCGCATCTGCTGGACGTCGGTGACGAAGTTCTCCCGTTCGGCCGCCTGCCAGACCATCGGCGCGACGGCTTCCACGTACTGCCGGCCCAGCGCCGCGTCACCCGCCACCGGGCGGGCCTTGAGCAGTGCCTGGAACTCCCATGTCTTGGCCCAGCGCTGGTAGTAGGCCAGATGGCTGCTGAGGGTGCGGACGAGCGGCCCGTTGCGGCCCTCGGGGCGCAGGTTGGCGTCGACGGGCCAAATGGTGCCCTCGGCGGTGGTGTCGGAGCAGATCCGCATCATGTGCGCGGCCAGCCGGGTGGCGGCCTTGAGGGCCTGCTCGGCCTCCTCGCCGGATTCGGCGCCCAGGCCGGTGGCGGCGGGTTCGGCGACGAAGATGACGTCCACGTCGGAGACGTAGTTGAGCTCGTGGCCGCCCGCCTTGCCCATGGCGATGACGGCCAGCCGGCAGGCGGCCGCGTCGTCGGGTGCCTCGGTCTCGGCGATCGTCAGTGCCCGGCGCAGTGTCGCGGTGGCCAGGTCCGCGAGTTCGGCGGCGGTCTGCGACAGTTCGCTGGTGCCGCACACATCGCGGGCGGCGATGGACAGCAGCGCCCTGCGGTAGGCGACGCGCAGCCCGTCGGGCCCGTCGGCGTCGCGCAGTGCCGTCTCGAACTCGGCCACCCCGGGGTGCAGGTCGGCCGACTCGTAGGTGACCAGCGCCTCCCAGTCGTGCGGGTGGCTCGCGAGATGGTCGGCCAGCGCGTCGGAGGCGCCCAGGACGCCGAGCAGCCGGTCGCGCAGCGGCTTGGCGGTCAGCAGGGTGTCGAGGAGGGGCTGCGCGTCCTTGTCGAGTGCTTCGAGGGACTCGATGAGGCGGACGAGGCCGAAGAGGGCCAGGTCCGGGTCGGCGGTGGCGCCGAGCGCGTCGAGGAAGAGGGCGTCGTCCCTGACCGGGGCGAGCGGAGGGCTGTCGAGCAGGCGCGTCGCGGTTTCCGGGTCGGTGAAACCGTGCCGCAACAGTCGCCCGTACCGGGTGCCCCGCCGCCCGTCTGGTGTCACGCTCACTCCTGTGTTCCTTTCCCCGGCCCCGCCCCGCCCTTTATAGCCCCTCCGGCTCGCGGCCCGTCCGGCGCGCGAGCGGCAGGGGTCCGAGGGGGCCCGGCCCCCCGGGAAACGGCGAACGGGGAGGGACAGGGACCTACAGCACGGGCAGGCTCTTGCGCAACTCGAAGGCGGTGACCTCGCTGCGGTACTCCTCCCACTCCTGCTTCTTGTTCCGCAGGAAGAAGTCGAAAACGTGCTCTCCCAGCGTCTGGGCGACCAGCTCGCTGCGCTCCATGAGGCTGATCGCCTCGCCGAGGTTCTGCGGCAGCGGCTCGATCCCCATGGCGCGCCGCTCCGCGTCGGAGAGCGCCCATACGTCGTCGTCCGCCCCCGCGGGCAGCTCGTAGCCCTCCTCGATGCCCTTGAGGCCGGCGGCGAGCAGTACGGCGTAGGCGAGGTAGGGGTTGGCGCCGGAGTCGAGGGAGCGCATCTCGATGCGCGTCGAGCCGGTCTTGCCGGGCTTGTACATCGGTACGCGTACGAGCGCGGAGCGGTTGTTGTGGCCCCAGCAGATGTACGAGGGCGATTCGCCGCCCTCGCCAGCGGTGCGGTTGGCGCCGCCCCAGATGCGCTTGTAGGAGTTGACCCACTGGTTGGTGACGGCGGAGATCTCGCCGGCGTGGGTGAGCAGCCCCGCGATGAAGGACCGGCCGACCTTGGAGAGCTGGTATTCGGCGCCGGACTCGTAGAAGGCGTTGCGGTCGCCCTCGAAGAGGGAGAGGTGGGTGTGCATGCCGGAGCCGGGGTATTCGGAGAACGGCTTGGGCATGAAGGTGGCCTGGACGCCCTGCTCCAGTGCGACCTGCTTCATGACCAGGCGGAACGTCATGATGTTGTCGGCCGTGGACAGCGCGTCGGCGTAGCGCAGGTCGATCTCCTGCTGCCCGGGGGCCCCCTCGTGGTGGGAGAACTCGACGGAGATGCCCATGGACTCCAGCATGGTGATGGCCTGGCGGCGGAAGTCCATGCCGACGTTCTGCGGGGTGTGGTCGAAGTATCCGGAGGAGTCGGCGGGCACGGGGCGGGAGCCGTCCACCGGCTTGTCCTTGAGCAGGTAGAACTCGATCTCCGGGTGGGTGTAGAAGGTGAACCCGAGGTCCGACGCCTTGGCCAGCGCGCGCTTGAGGACGTAGCGCGGATCGGCGTAGGAGGGGGAACCGTCCGGCATCAGGATGTCGCAGAACATCCGCGCGGTGCCGGGGGCCTCGGCCCGCCACGGCAGTATCTGGAACGTGCTGGGGTCGGGCTTGGCGATCATGTCGGACTCGTAGACGCGGGCGAAGCCCTCGATGGCCGAGCCGTCGAACCCCATCCCCTCGTCAAATGCCTGTTCGAGCTCGGCGGGGGCGACCGCGACTGATTTCAGGAAGCCGAGGACATCGGTGAACCAGAGCCGGACGAACCGGATGTCGCGCTCCTCCAGAGTGCGGAGGACGAATTCCTGCTGCTTGTCCATGGGCCTATCCTTGCAGGTCAGAGGGTTCGCTCGGGTCCCCCGGCACACGGGGCCGTCATCAGCATTGCACCACAGGGTTTCCGGCGGATTGCGCGCCCCGATCGGGCAGCTGTCCGATCGCCCCCGCGGTCCTCCTCGCGGCAGTCCCCGCACACCCTCTTCCGATCGTTTCACAGCGGCCGCCGCCGGGCACCGCGCGGCCGTGCGGGGGCGGAATTTTCCGGGGCCCGGGTGCATTGAGGGAGGCAAGGTAGTTCAATAATCAACTACTCCACCGATGAACGCACCCCCGAGGCACCTCCGAGGACGGCGAGCAGCATGACGGTCACGGCCACCCCCATCCAGTTCGGGATCTTCACCGTCGGCGACGTGACGCCCGACCCCACCACGGGACGGACGCCGACCGAGCACGAGCGGATCAAGGCGATGCTGGCCATCGCCCTGAAGGCGGAGGAGGTGGGGCTCGATGTCTTCGCCACCGGCGAGCACCACAACCCGCCGTTCGTGCCGTCCTCACCGACGACCATGCTCGGCTATCTGGCGGCGCGCACCGAGCGGCTGATCCTCTCCACCTCCACCACCCTGATCACCACCAACGACCCGGTGAAGATCGCCGAGGATTTCGCGATGCTCCAGCACATCGCGGACGGCCGGGTCGACGTGATGATGGGCCGCGGCAACACGGGACCCGTCTACCCCTGGTTCGGCCAGGACATCCGGCAGGGCATCCCGCTGGCGATCGAGAACTACGCGCTGTTGCGCAGGCTGTGGACCGAGGACGTGGTCGACTGGCAGGGCCGCTTCCGTACGCCGCTGCAGGGCTTCACCGCCACCCCGCGTCCGCTGGACGGCGTACCGCCGTTCGTCTGGCACGGCTCGATCCGCAGCCCGGAGATCGCCGAGCAGGCCGCGTACTACGGTGACGGCTTCTTCGCCAACAACATCTTCTGGCCCAAGGACCACTTCAAGCGGCTGATCAACCTCTACCGCGACCGCTTCGAGCACTACGGCCACGGGACGCGGGAGCAGGCCCTGGTGGGCTTGGGCGGCCAGGTGTTCATGCGGCGGAACTCGCAGGACGCGGTGCGGGAGTTCCGGCCGTACTTCGACAACGCGCCGGTCTACGGACACGGGCCCAGCCTGGAGGAGTTCACCGAGCAGACCCCGCTGACCGTCGGCAGCCCGCAGGAGGTCATCGACAAGACGCTGACCTTCCGTGAGTCCTTCGGCGACTACCAGCGCCAGCTCTTCCTCATGGACCACGCCGGGCTGCCGCTGAAGACCGTGCTGGAACAGCTGGACATGCTGGGCGAGGAGGTCGTCCCGGTACTGCGCAAGGAGATGGCCGAGGGCCGCCCCGCGGGGACGGCTGACGCGCCGACGCATGCGGCGCGGGTCGCGGAGAAGGAGGAAGTTGCCGTATGACCGCTACGGAAACCCGGCGGCCCGCGCGGCTGGCCGTCGTCTCGGCAGGGCTGAGCGAGCCCTCGTCCACCCGGCTGCTCGCGGACCGGCTCGCCGAGGCGACGCGGGTCGCGCTGCGCGAGGAGGGCGTCGAGGCGGAGGTCGCCACGGTCGAACTGCGGGATGTGGCAACGGAGATCGCGCACAACTTCACCACCGGCTTCGCCGGCGGGGCGCTCCGCACGGCGATCCAGCGCGTGACGGAGACGGACGGGCTGATCACCGTCACGCCGGTGTTCTCCGCTTCCTACAGCGGGCTGTTCAAGTCGTTTTTCGACGTCCTCGACGAGGGCGTACTGGCCGGCAAGCCGGTGCTGCTCGGCGCCACCGGCGGCACCCCGCGCCATTCCCTGGTGCTGGAGCACGCCATGCGGCCGCTGTTCGCCTATCTGCGGGCCGTCACGGTGCCGACCGCGGTGTACGCGGCCACCGATGACTGGGCGGCTCCGGATGACGGGGTGACCCCGTCCCTCCCCCGCCGGATCGCCCGCGCGGGCGGGGAGCTCGCGGGCCTAGTCGCCCCTCGCGCCACCACCACCGCCGACGCTGCACAGTCCGGGGAACCCGAAGTGATCCCCTTTGAGCAGCAGTTGGCGGCACTGCGGGTGGAGGAGTAGCGGACCGCCGGCAGGGTGGGCGGCTCCTCGGGCTGAAACGCTGAGCTGAATGGCGGACTGAATCGCCGACGGAAGGCGGAAGGCAGAAGGCGGAAGCCGGAAAGGTGCTGCCGGACGCGGAAAGGCGAGGTGCCCGGGAATCGCTTTTGGATTTCCGGGCACCCCGCACCCATTCCAGGCTGTTCCGGCCGGCCCTAGCGGGGGACCACGAAGGGGCCGAAGTGGATTTTCCCAGGTTTCCAGCCGCCCTGTTCGGCAGCGGCGGGACCGGGTGCGTCCGGTGCTGCGGGGGCCGCCGCGGCAGCGCCCGCACCAACGCCTGTGGCCAGCGCGAGCGCGAACAAGGACGACACCGCGGCGCGGCGGACAAATGACATGGGTTCTCCTCCGGGAAGAGCACTTCCGAGCGTCCTGACGGAGCAAGTATCGCCATTCCCCCGGAATGTGCACGCAGCCTTCGCTGCAATTACCACTAAAGTGGAATGCGGCGTCCGGAAGTGCCGTCCCGGAGATGATTCGAGCGAGTGCAGGACCGGAAAGGAGAGGGAGATATGGAATTCGCGTTCAGCCGGTTCGCCGGGCGCGGCGCGGCCGTTGGGCTCGCGCTGGGGCTGGTGACCGCCACGGGGTGGGAGGCCGCCGCCATGTCGACGCACGCCGAGGTCCTCGCGCTGGTCAACGCGGAGCGGGCCCGGGCCGGCTGCCCCGTGGTGACCGAGCGGGGGGCGCTGCGGCGCGCCGCACAGAAGCACAGCGTGCGCATGGCACGCTCCCACCGCCTCTCCCACACGGCGCCCGGCAGCTCAGGCCCGGGCCGGCGGGTGGCCGCCCAGGGCTACCGGTTCCAGCGCGTGGGAGAGAACCTCGCCCGGGGCCAGTGGAACGCCGCGCAGGTCGTACGGGCGTGGATGCGCAGCCCGAAGCACCGCGCCGCGCTGACCAACTGCGCCTACCGGCATGCCGGTGTGGGTGTGAGCAACAGGCCGGGCGGCCCGTGGTGGACGCTGCTGCTGGCCAGCAAGCGGAAGTGAGCCGCCGCGGGCGGGTCCGCTCGACGGGGAGAGTGCTCCGCACACACGCCGCGGGCCTCCGCACTACCGCGGGCCTGCGCACACACGACCGCGGCCCGGTGTGTGGGGCACCGGGCCGCGGAAGGTGGGGGTGTTGGGCCGGGTGGCGTCCGCCGTCACCCGACGATATTCAGACTGTTTTCCCGAACAGGGCCGTCACTTGACGACGTTCAGCAGCAGGTTGGGCGAGCCCTGACCCGGGTTGCCGACGACGTCCTTGGACGCGCCCTCGGTCAGCGCCTTGGAGACGGCGTCGGGCTTGGCGTCCTTGTGGCCCGAGAGGTAGACCGCCGCGGCGCCCGCCACGTGCGGCGAGGCCATCGAGGTGCCGGAGATGGTGTCGGTGGCGTCGTCGCCGGTGTTCCAGGCACCGGTGATGTCGACGCCGGGCGCGTACAGGTCCAGGACCTCGCCGTAGTTGGAGAAGTCGGCCTGGGCGTCCTTGTTGTCGGTCGCGCCGACCGTGATGGCTTCCTTCACCCGGGCCGGCGAGCTGTTCCCGGCGTCCGTGGACTCGTTGCCCGCGGCCACCGCGAAGGTGACACCGGCCTTGATCGAGTTCTGCACCGCCTTGTCCAGCGCCTCGTCGGCGCCGCCGCCCAGCGACATGTTGGCGACCGAGGGGGCCTTGGCGTTCTTGGTGACCCAGTCGATGCCCTGGACGACCTGCTCGGTGGTGCCGGAGCCCTGGTCGTCCAGCACGCGGACGGCGACCACGTTGGCCTTCTTCGCGACGCCGTGCGCCTCGCCCGCGACCGTGCTGGCGACGTGCGTGCCGTGCCCGTTGCCGTCGTTGGCGTCCTCGTCGCCGTCGACCGCGTCGAAACCGCTCTTGGCGCGGTCACCGAAGTCCTTGTGCGTGGTGCGGACACCGGTGTCGATGATGTAGGCGTTCACACCCTCGCCCGCGCCGTCCGGGTAGGTGTACTTCTTGTCGAGCTTCAGCTCGGGGGTGTCGATACGGTCCAGGCCCCAGGAGGGCGGGTTGGCCTGCTCGCCCGCGAGGGAGTGCTTCTGGTTCGCGTAGACCTTGTCGACCGACGGGTCGGCGGCCAGCTTCTTGGCCTCGCTCGCGGACATCTTCGCGGAGTAGCCGTTGAGTGCCTTGGTGAAGGTCTTGCGCACCTTGCCGCCGTGGTCGGCAATGACCGACTTGCCCTTCGCGGCGGCCGACGAGGTGCTCACGGCCGACTTCTTCATCGTGACGATGTAGCTGCCCTTGACGGCCTTCGCCGAGTTCGCTCCGACGACGGTGCCTTCCGTCTGCGCCTCCGGAGACGCGTTCGCGGGGAGCGCCGAGACGGTGCCGATGGCTGCCGCGGCAACTGCCGCCGATATGCCGAGGGCAACTTTCTTACGCGTCACTGCCATGGGGAGGGTTCCTCCTCGAGTGGGGGGATGCGCCTGTGGGGTGCGCGATCCGAACGCTAAGCGCACTGTCACGAGCAGGACAAGGGGGGCAGTGCAACGCGGGTAGACGGTCAATTGCCGTACGAGGGGCCATTCTTGGCGGTTCGGACGGGGTTGGTGGCGGAGGGGGAGGGGGTGGTGTCGGGTGCGTGTGCGTCTGGGGCGATGTGGGTCAGTTCGAGGTGCGGGGATATCCGGAGTGTGCGGATGTCCGGAGTGCGTGTATGTCCGTTGTCCGGAGTGCGTGTATGTCCGTGGTGCGCCAATGCCCGGAGTTACGGCTGGGTCTGAGGCCGACTGTGGTTCTGCGACTGCGTGGGTGGTTGCGTCTGCGACTGCGTGGGGGCTTGCGCTTGGGCTTGCGTCGGTGGCTGCGTGGCAGCTTGCGTCTGCGACTGTGCCGGCGGCTGGGCTTGGGGGAGCCAGCCGAGGCTCGCGGCGCGTACGCCGAGCTGGAATCTGGTCGCCGCACCGAGGCGCTCCATCAGCCCGTGCAGCCGCCGCTGGAAGGTGCGGTAGCTGATGCCCAGTTGGCGGGCCATCACCTGGTCCGTCATACCTGTCGTCAGCAGCGCCAGCAGCTTGGCCTCCTGCGGACTGGGCCCGTCCGGAGCCCCCGGACGGCGGCCCGACAGATACTCCGAGATCGGCAGCGCCCTGCCCCACAGCACCTCGAAGAACTCGCACAGCACCTCCAGCAGCCCGGAGGGGTGGACGACGACACTGCTGGCCAGCTCGTTCGGCGCGGCGCGCAGCGGGATCAGGGCGATGCGGTCGTCCGCGATCAGCATCTTCGTCGGGGTGTCCGCCATCACCCGGGCGTCCTCGCCCAGCTCGGCCGCCGCGCCGATGTCCTTGTCGAACCGGTGGAAGGTGGCAAGCCCCTCTGTGTCGTAGATCACCCGGTAGCTGATACCGCGCCGCATCATTTGCGCCTGCACCGGCATCATGCCGGTCTTCGGGTCGAGGCGGTCGGGGTCGCTGTTGGCGTACGGCGGCCGGTCGATTCCCCGTATCTCGGCGCGTGCGCTGCGCTGGAGCTGGTCGACCTGGCGGATGACGGCCGCCCGCCCTGTGACGATCTCCACCAGCTCCAGCGGATCGCGGCCTGCCGTGTGGGCCCGGAAGCGCGCGGCCAGGTGCTGGATATGGCGGCGGGTGCGGTGGATCTCCTCCTCGCGGGCGAGCAGCAGCGACTCGAAGGCGATCTCCGGAGCCACCGGCAGATAGCGCTCGGCTCCCTTGCTGCCCCGGTCCGCGGAGAATCGTCCCACCAGGTTGAGCTTTTCCAGGGAGGCGAGGGCTGTGCGGACACGGGCGGCGCTTACGCCCGCCGCCGCGCGTAGCTCGTTGACGGTGACGGCACCGTCCACCAATGCCTCGTAGACCTGCTGCTGGACGGGGTCGAGATCAAGAGCCTCCAACATGGTGGGCATCCTGTGGGTGGTGGCGAGTTCACGTCAATGACCGAAGCGTGACAGGGGGTTGGCAAATGGATAGGAACCCTGCGGAATCCGGCGCGGCGCGCTGACGCCGGGTCCGAGTGCGTGAGGGGCTCGCCCCCTGAGGCTTCCGGCTGGCGCCGGACCGCTGCTTGTGGGGGCACGCCCTCTGATGCTTCCGGCTGACGCCGGGTTGCCTGTGGGGGCACGCCCCCTTTCGTTTTCGGCTGCCGCCGACAGGTCGTGTCGGGGGGCTCCGCCCCCCAACGGCCCCCCGCTAGGTGGGCTTCGCCCCCCTAGGACCCCCCTTCCGCAATCCCGGAAGCCATTGACGTAAGAGCAGTCCGTGCGTAAGTGCTGCCCTTTGTCTGCGGGTGGCGCCCATATCTGGGGTGGAGCATGGGGCTCGGGGTCTTGGGGTGCGTGGGTGGTTACCGTCAGTGGGGATTGGGTTCCGGGTGACTATAGCGTCAGGGCGACGATTACACTCGACGGCGTGGCTCACCTACGTCTCGCGCTGAATCAGATCGACTCCACCGTCGGCGATCTGGAGGGCAATGCCGCGGCTGTCCTCCGGTGGACCCGGCACTCCGTCGAACAGGGCGCTCATCTGGTCGCGTTCCCGGAGATGATGCTGACCGGGTATCCGGTCGAGGACCTGGCGCTGCGCCGGTCGTTCGTCGAGGCGAGCCGCACCGCCGTGCGGGACCTCGCGCGGCGGCTGGCCGGTGAGGGGCTGGGTGAGGTGCCCGTCGTCGTCGGGTATCTGGACCGCGCCGAGCAGGACAGGCCCCGCTCAGGGCAGCCCGCCGGAGCCCCGCAGAACGCGGTGGCCGTACTGCACCGTGGCGAGATCGTGCTGACCTACGCCAAGCACCATCTGCCGAACTACGGCGTCTTCGACGAGTTCCGTTACTTCGTGCCCGGCGACACCATGCCCGTACTGCGGGTGCACGGGGTGGATGTGGCGCTCGCCATCTGCGAGGACCTGTGGCAGGAGGGCGGCCGGGTCCCGGCAGCGCGCAGCGTCGGTGCCGGGCTGCTGCTGTCGGTGAACGCCTCGCCGTACGAGCGGGACAAGGACGACACCCGGCTGGATCTGGTGCGCAAGCGCGCGCAGGAGGCCGGCTGCACCACGGCGTATCTGGCGATGATGGGGGGCCAGGACGAGCTGGTCTTCGACGGCGACTCGATCGTCGTCGCCCCGGACGGGCAGGTGCTGGCGCGTGCGCCGCAGTTCGAGGAGCAGTGTCTCGTCCTCGATCTGGAGCTGCCCGCTGCCGCCGCGACCCCGCCCTCGGGGGTGGTGGACGACGGGCTGCGCGTCGAGCACCGCGTCCTGTCCGCCGAGCCGCTGCCCGCGTACGAGCCGCGGGCCACCGGCAGCGAGGCGCCGCGCATGGACGACGACGAGGAGATCTACCACGCCCTGGTGGTCGGGCTGCGTGCGTACGTGGTCAAGAACGGCTTCCGTTCGGTGCTGATCGGGCTGTCCGGCGGCATCGACTCGGCGCTGACGGCCGCGATCGCCTGCGATGCGATCGGGGCTGAGAACGTGTACGGCATCTCGATGCCGTCGCGGTACTCCTCGGAGCATTCGAAGGAGGATGCCGCCGAGCTGGCGGAGCGCACCGGGCTCAACTTCCGCACCGTCGAGATCGAGCCGATGTTCGCCGCGTACATGGGCGCGCTGGGGCTCACCGGGCTCGCCGAGGAGAACCTCCAGGCCCGGCTGCGCGGCACGCTGCTGATGGCCGTCTCCAACCAGGAGGGCCACATCGTGCTCGCCCCGGGCAACAAGTCCGAGCTGGCGGTGGGCTACTCGACGCTGTACGGCGACGCGGTGGGCGCCTATGGCCCGATCAAGGACGTCTACAAAACGAACATCTTCCGCCTCGCGAAGTGGCGCAACCGCGCGGCCCAGGAACGCGGCCGGACCCCGCCCATCCCGGAGCGCTCCATCACCAAGCCGCCCAGCGCCGAGCTGGCCCCCGGCCAGGTGGACACCGACTCGCTGCCCGACTACGACGTCCTCGACCGCATACTGAAGCGGTACGTCGACGGCGACCAGGGCGCGGCCGCCATCGTCGAGGCGGGCTACGACGCGGAAACGGTGGCCCGGGTGCTTCGGATGACGGACCGCGCCGAGTACAAGCGCCGGCAGTACCCGCCGGGCACCAAGATCTCCCCCAAGGGCTTCGGCAAGGACCGCCGCCTGCCGATCACCAATCAGTGGCGGGAGGGCTGACGGCCGCCGCCGGGCAGGTCCGCAGCCACCAGGCTCGGGCCGGCGGGAGGTTGGCCCAGGCGGTGCGGGAGCCGGCGCGACAGCGCTCGCGGTAGCCCGCGAGGACGGCCTCCACCGCGCGGTGCCGGCGTGCCTCGGCCGCCGACGAGAACAGCCGGCGCGCCCGTGCGGTGCCCAGATACGCGAAGTAGGTGAGGGTGCCGCCCGGCTTCAGCAGCGTCAGCAGGTGCTCCATGACCGTCCCGACCTGAGCCGGGTCGAAGTTGGTGAAGGGCAGCCCGGAGACGATCACGTCGTAGTGGTGATCGGGATGCCAGTGCTCGATCCGGGTCTCCCGCACACGTGCGTACGCCTGGCCGGGGTGCGCCTCGGTCAGCGCCCGCAGCCGCGCGGCGAAGCGGGGGTTGCTCTCGATCACGTCCAGGCTGCTGCCCTCGCCGAGCGCGTCCAGCAGCAGCCGGGTGACCGGACCGGTGCCCGCGCCCACCTCCAGGACCGTGAGGGGGCGGTGCCCGGCCTGGCGGAGTACGGGCTCGGCCAGCAGCCCGGAGAGCCGGCGGCCGCTGGGGGCGAGGGCTCCGGTGGTACGTATGTCGGTCAGCGCCTCGGCGAGGAACAGCAGCCCGGCGCTGCCGGTACGGCGGTGCGGTGCGCTCCCGTCAGGGGTGTCGTCGGGGTTCCCCGAAGGGGCCGCCGCCGGACCGTCGTCGGGCGGGAAAGCCGTGTTCAGGGCGGTGTTGCGGGCGAACGGGTCGGTCATGCCGACGACGCTAGGAGCGGCGGCCGCATGGAAGATCCGCCGTTGTGCGACGGGAACCCCCTACGAAAGTCGGGGGTGACGCCGTCCGCGGGTGGGAGCCGGTGAGCGCGGGCCGTTTCTAGGCTCGGCCCGGTGAACGCGCACATCCTGGACCGGCCGGGCCCGCTGGGCCGGCGGGCGGCGTGGTGGGTCGACGGCGCCCTGGTGGCGCTCACGACCGCGGTCTCCGTGCAGGAGGCCGCCCTGATCGACGGGGCGCGGTACGGCACCTTCTGGGTCGCCCTGGCCGCGGCGGCCGGGCTGTCGCTCGCCGTACGGCGCCGGTGGCCGTCAGCGGCCGCGGCGCTCACCGCCGCCGCGGCCGGTCTGGCCGGGCTCGTCCTGCCGTTGCTGGTGGTGCTCTTCCACCTCGCTGCGCGGGGGCGGGCGCGCGCGGCGGGCTGGGCCGTGCTCGCCACGGTGGCGGTGAACTCGGCGGCGCTCGTCCTGCAAGTGAAGCCCGCCCCGCACCTGTGGGACGCCCGCTCCTACGGGCCCGTACTGCTGCTGGTCACCGCGGTGGCGCTGGGGCTGTGGACAGGTGGCAAGCGGCGGCTGGTGGCAGCCCTGGACGCGCGTGTCGAACATCTGCGTACGGAGCGGCTGTTGCGGGAGCGCTCCGCACGGCTCGCGGAACGGGCGGCCATCGCGGCGGAGATGCACGACGTACTGGCGCACCGGCTGAGCCTGATCGCGCTGCACACGGGCGTACTGGCCACCCGTAAAGAAGCCCTGCCGGAGCGGGTGGCGGACCGGGTCGGGCTGTTGCGGACGGCCGCCACGGACGCGCTCACGGACCTGCGGGACGTACTCGGCGCACTGCGCGAGCCGGATGGCGGCCCGGACGGCGATCCGGGGAGTGTCCCGGTGCGCGCGGCCCAGCCTGTGCCCGGGCAACCGGCGCTCCGGCAGGTCACGGACGTGGTCGCCGAGGCGCGGGCCGCGGGGCAGCGGGTCACAGCGGAGCTCGACGGGGCCGCGGCGCGTGCCCCCGCGGCGCATCGGCTCGCGGTGCTGCGGATCGTGCAGGAGGCGCTGACCAACGCCCGTAAGCACGCACCGGCCTCGCCCATGCGGATCGCCGTCCGGTACGGTCCGCCGGTCACGCTGGTCGAGGCCGTCAACGCCACGGGGCCCGCGTCCCGGCCGCTCCGGCTGCCGCCGTCCGGCTACGGCCTGGTCGGGCTGCGGGAACGGGTCGAGGCGCTGGGTGGCGAGCTGTCCGCGGGCCCGCACGAGGCGCCCGGCGGGGAGGCGTGCTGGCGCCTGGCCGTCCGGATTCCGCACGCGCTCCCGTATCCGCCGGGCCCGGACGACTAGGACCAACGAGAGGGGGGACGCGAGTGATCCGCGTCATGATCGTCGATGACGACGCGCTGGTGCGTCTGGGCCTCACCGACCTGATCGAGGGTGACAGCTCCCTCGAACTCGTCGCCGCCGCGCGGGACGGCGCCGAGGCCGTCGCGACGGCGACCGCGCACCGGGTGGACGTCGCGCTGGTGGACGTACGGATGCCGGGTACGGACGGCATCGCCGCCACCGCGCGGCTGCGCGCGCTGCCCGACCCGCCGCGGGTGATCACGCTGACCACCTTCGACCTGGACGCGTACGTCTACGACTCGCTCGCCGCGGGCGCGGACGGATTTCTGCTCAAGGACACCGACCCCGCGGAGATCCTCCGCGCCGTGCACCTGGTCGCTGCGGGCTCGGCCATGCTGCACCCAGCGGCGGCACGCCGGCTCATCGACCAGCACCATCGGCGCGGCAGCGCCCGTACGGCGCGGGCCCGCGCCGCCGTCGACCGGCTCACCCCGCGGGAACGCGATGTGCTGGCCCTGCTGGCGGAGGGCGCGGGCAACGCCGAGATCGCCGCCGCCCTGACCATGCGGGAGAGCACGGTCAAGGCGCATGTGAGCCGGATACTGTCCGGCCTCGGCGTGGACAACCGGGTACGGGCCGCGCTCGCGGCCCGCGATGCGGGGCTGGTGTGAGGCGGAGCCGGACCGGGTGCTGGTTCCGGCGCCCCGGTCCGGCCCTCAGGCGTCAGTCCTTGAGCATCAGCGCCCAGCCGTACGCATACAGCTCACAGTAGTAGTCGCTGTAGCCGTGGCGGACATAGTAAGCACCGGCGTCATTGCAGGCGGCCTTGGTGCGGTACCAGTCCTTGAAGCTGTAGCCGGCGGCGTGCTGTTCGGACGCGGCGCGGGGCGGCGCGTTGTCGCCGGGGGCGGCAACGGCCGGTGCGGCGGCGGCCAGGGTGCCGAGCATCGCCACAGCTGCGGCGGTGGCGGCGAGACGGGCCGAACGGGATCTCATGCGGGTTTCCTCCCTGTGGGACACGAACCGACCTCACGGGAGGGCGCGCACCGCGTGCCGAGGAGCGGGCACGCGCGCCCGATGTCCTCAACTGGCCGCCATTTCATGGCAGTTGGCAAGTCCCCGTGGTGTCGCGAAGAGAGTATGCAGGCACCGGGGCAACTGCCAGCGGCACACGCGGTGACTCAGATCACACGCGTCCCCCGCGTGCTCTTCGCACCCCACACGCGCCCGCCACCGCCTCCCCTCCTCTCCCCCCGGGAGCTGACCGCCGGGCGGCACGGGTTACACGTGCGAGTGAGCCTCCACCGGGACCTCGCCGGCGCGAGCGACAACGCGCGAGTCGCCCCGATCCAGTACGCCCGCCGTAATGGCGATGGCGAGGCCGGCCAGGGCGAGGGCCGCGCCGACCAGGGTGGGCGAGGTCCAGCCCCAGCCGGCGGCGATGACGACACCGCCGAGCCACGCGCCACCCGCGTTGGCGAGGTTGAACGCGGAGTGGTTGGACGCCGAAGCGATGGTGGGCGCGTGCGACGCGGCCCGCATCACCAGCATCTGGACCGGCGTGGTGATCAGGAAGCCGACGGCCCCCAGCAGCCCCACCAGCGCCAGCGCCGCCCACTTCACGGGCGCCACGAAGTGGAAGGTGACCATCAGCGCGGCCATCAGACCCAGCGCCACATACAGCGTGCGGCGCGGGGCGCGGTCGGTCAGCGGCCCGGCGATCAGCGTGCCCAGCGTCATACCGATGCCGAACAGGGCGAGCACCCAGGTCACCGAGGTCTCGGCAAGTCCTGTGACCTCCGTCATCATCGAGGCGAGATAGCTGTAGACGGCGAACACGCCGCCGAAGCCGAAGACGGCGGTCAGCAGCCCGAGGACGACCTGGCGGTTGCCCAGAGCGCGCAGTTCGTGACGTACGCCACCCTGGTGCTCCAGCGGCATACGGGGCACGAGCAGCGCGAGGGCCGACATGGCGACCAGGCCGATGAGGGTGACGACCACGAAGGTGGCGCGCCAGCCGAGTTGCTGGCCCAGCGCGGTGCCGCCGGGTACGCCGACGATGTTGGCGACGGTCAGCCCGAGGAACATCGTGGCGACGGCGCGGGCCGCCCGGCCCTCCTTCACGAGCCGGGCCGCGACCACGGCACCGACGCCGAAGAACGCACCGTGCGGCAGCCCGGCCAGCACCCGGCCGGCCAGCAGCGTGCCGAAGCCGGGAGCGAGCGCCGAGGCGAGGTTGCCGACGGTGAACAGCCCCATCAACAGCAGCAGCATCCGCTTGCGCGGGACGCGGGCGCCGACGGCGGTCAGCAGCGGGGCACCGAGTACGACACCGAGGGCGTAGGCGGAGACCAGATACCCCGCGGTCGGTACGGATGTACCGAGATCACCGGCGACGTTCGGCAGCAGGCCCATCATCACGAACTCGGTGGTGCCGATACCGAAGGCGCCCACGGCGAGTGCGAGCAGAGCCAGAGGCATGCGCAGACCTTTCTTATGCGGCAGGGGGTGTAACCGATTACATTGCCGGGTGCCCGGCGGTGCGGGTCTATGTTTGGCGGTGTAACAAAGTCTCGCAGCCGGATGTTCCACGGTGCAAAACGCGACGTTACGAGGGGTGGAATCTCCGCGGACCCGGGCGATACGGGGTGCCCCTTGCCCGCCGTCCGCGGCCGCGCCTGCGCTGTGGCTGTGGGGGCACTCCCCCAGCCTTCGGCCGGGGGTACCCCCACCCGGCCGGAGTCCCCCAGCCTCCGGCCGGGAGGTGCCCCCAGGGGAGCAGTTCCCCGCGCCCCTGACGGGGCGCAGCCCTCCCTAGCCCGTCAGATCGACCTTCGCCGCGATCGGGAGGTGGTCACTGTCAGTCGCCGGGAGGGTCCACGCGGAGACGGGGTCGGCGCCCTTGACCATGATCTGGTCGATCCGTGCCATCGGGAACGAGGCGGGCCAGCTGAAGCCGAAGCCGTCCCCCGCCGCACCCTGCGCGGACCGCATCTGGGAGGTGATGGGCGCGAGCGCACGGTCGTTCATGGTGCCGTTGAGGTCGCCGAGCAGCAGCACCTTGTCGGCCGGATCGTGCGCGATCGCCTCACCGAGCGCCGAGGCGCTGCCGTCGCGCTGCCCGGCCGTGAAGCCGGAGCGGAACTGCACCCGGACAGACGGGAGATGGGCGGCGTAGACGGCGACATCGCCCTTGGGCGTCTGCACGGTCGCGCGCATGGCGCGGGGCCAGCCCATCTTGATGTCGACCGTCCTGATGTCCTTCATCGGGTACTTGCTCCACAGCCCGACCGTGCCGGTGAGCTTGTGGTAGCGGTGCGTCTTGTCGAGCGCCGCCTGGTAGGAGGCAGCCTTGGCCGGGGAGACCTCTTCCAGCGCGATCACATCGGCGCCGGAGTCGACCAGCGCCCGGGACGTGCCGGCGGGGTCGGGGTTGCCCGCGTTGACGTTGTGGGTGAGGACGGTGAGGTCACCGGCGCCGCTGCCGGTCTTGTCGTCGAACAGGCCGCCGAACAGGTTCACCCAGACCAACGCCGGCACCAGCAGGGCGATCAGCGCGGTGGCCGACCGGCGCAGCACGGCGGCGGCGAGGAGTACGACGATCAGCAGCCCGCCCCACGGCAGGAACGTCTCCCACAACGAGCCGAGGTTGCCGATGGCGTTGGGCACCTCGGCGTGCAGCCAGAAGGCGAGCGCGAGGAGCAGGGCGATCACCGCCAGGACCCGGCCGCGCCGCCACTTCCCTGGACCCGACCAGCCCCGGGAAGCACCGTCGGCGCGGCTGCCGGTGAACCGGGACAAGAGTCCCTGCCGTCCGCCGCCGTCCTCGCTGTAGGTGGCCTCCGACGTGTACACGCGCGCCATCCGCCGTCCGTCCTCACTTGCCTGTGTTGGTGCCCGATGAACGATAGGCGATGCCCGTTTTCATTTAGTTAAACCCTTCGGTTCAACTGCGGGTCAACTGCCGCTTTCGCCCTGAAGTCCGGTGTGGAGTCTGAGAGGAGGACGAGAGCCGGCCGTCCTCGGGTTCCGGCAGGTCGGCGCTGGTTCGCGACTGTGACACAAGCCGCACTCCGCACGTACGGGCCGTCCGGCAGCACGCGTCACTCGCGCGGGCGGAGGCCGTCCAGGAAGGTGTCGACGATCTGCCGCGGCATCTCCTCGGGCAGCTCTTCCCAGTCGCGCAGCAGGATGCGGGCGAGGATCGGTGCCGTCAGCATGTCGACGAGGACGTCGATGTCGATGTCGTCGCGCAACTCCCCGCGCTCGATCCCCCGCCGCAGTACGAAGGCCAGCCGCTCGCGGCGGGCGCTCATGACGGTCTCGTGGTAGCGCTTCCACAGTTCGGGGCGGCTGTGCACATGGCCGGCCAGCACCCGCAGCAGCGCCGAGCGCCGCTTGGCGAGACCGATCTGGCGCAGCCGTCCCAGGGCCCCGGTCAGGACCTCGCGCAGCGGCCCGTCCCCTGGTCCCTCGTACGCCGGCTCCTCCATCTCCTTGACGACGTACAGGAAAAGCTCGTCCTTGCCGGACCAGCGGCGGTAGACAGCGGCCTTGCCGACGCCCGCGGTGCGGGCGATCCGTTCGACGGAGAGGGCGTCGTAGGAGACGCCCTCCTCCAGGAGCCGTGTCACCGCGTCCAGGATGGCGCGTTCGACGGCCTCGCTGCGCGGCCGCCCGCGCTGCTTCCCGGCGGGCTTTCCGGAGGACTTCCCGTAAGACTCCCCGGGCGGGATGGGCGGGTTCTCGCCGCTGTCCGGGCCCACTTCCGCAGCGCTGCTGCCGTCCTCACGCTTCACCGCAGGATCACCGCTCCGTCCCGACTCGTTCCCTCTCCTCTTCCCCACCGGTGTCATCCTCCCCTGCCGCGTCCACCACGGGTTTGCCGGGCAGCCAGTCGGCGACGACCAGCGCACCGAGCAGCGCGACGGCCCCGGAGGCGAGCACGGTGGTGTGCATGGCGTCGACGAAGGCCGACTTGGCGGGGTGCACCAGCGCCCGCCCCGCGGGTCCCAGCCGGTCGGCGAGCGCGAGGGTGGCCTCGATGGACTCGCCGGCCGAGTGCCGTGCGCCGTCGGACAGGCGCGGCACGGCGGCGAGGGCGCCGTCGACGCCGTCCCGGTAGCGGGTGGAGAGCAGCGAGCCGAGGACGGCCACCCCGAGCGCCCCGCCGACCTGGCGGAAGGTGTTGTTGACGGCCGAGCCGGAACCCGCCTTCTCGGGGGGCATCGTCTGCATGATCGAGACGGTGGCGGGCGGCATGATGTGCGCCATCGCGCCGCCGATCACGAAGTAGATGACCTCCAGTTGCCACAGCGGCGTAGCCTCGTCCAGCGCCGTGAAGGCGAACATGCCGACGGCGACCAGCACCATGCCCACCGTGCACACGGCCTTGGCGCCGAAGCGGGTGACGGCCTTGGCAGCACGCGGCGAGAAGATCATCTGGGCGGCGGCCAGCGGGAGCATCAGCAGTCCGGCCTCCAGCGGGCTGAAGCCGCGCACGCTCTGGATGTAGAAGACGCCGAAGAACATCACTCCCATGAGCGCGAAGAAGACAAGGGCGATCGCGGCGACGGCGGCGGAGAACGCGGGCTCGCGGAAGTAGCGCACATCGAGCGCCGGGTGGCTGCTGCGCCGCTCGTGCAGCACGAACAGCACAGGAGGAGGACGCCGCCGCCCGCCGCGGCGAGCACCTTCGGGTCGGTGAAGTCGGCGAGCTGGCCGCCCTCGATGATCCCGTAGACCAGCAGTACCAGCCCGGCGACCGAGAGGAGTACGCCCAGCGGGTCGAGGCGGCCGGATGCGGGATCGCGGGAGTCGGGCACCAGCACCAGGATCGCCACCAGGGCCACGACCACCACGGGCGCGTTGACGAGGAAGACCGAGCCCCACCAGAAGTGGTCGAGCAGCACCCCGCCGGTGATGGGGCCGATGGCGATGGCGAGCCCGACGCCGCCCGCCCAGACGCCGATGGCCTTGGGCTGTTCCTCGCGCGGGAAGACGTTCATCAGGATGGCCAGGGTGGCCGGCATCACGAAGGCCGCGCCGAGCCCCATCAGGGCGCGGTAGCCGATCAGTTCGCCGGGCCCGGCGGAGAAGGCGGCGAGCACGGAGCCGAGACCGAACACCAGCAGCCCGCTCAGCAGCACCTTCTTACGGCCGAGCCGGTCGCCGAGGAGGCCCGCGGTGAACAGGAGCCCGGCGAAGACGAGCGTGTAGGCGTTGATGGACCACTCCAACTCGCTCTGGGTGGCGCCGAGTCCATTCGGTGCGGGCCGGGCGAGGGTCTTCATCGCCACGTTGAGGATGCTGTTGTCCAGGACGACGACCAGCAGGCTGAGCATCAGGACGCCCAGGACCGTCCACCGGCGCCGGTGGAGCGCCGCGGCTGCCGCGGGCATCTCAGGTGGAGCGGAGGGCTCGGGCGAAGCGGAAGGACCGGGGCTGCTCATGCCAGGCAGCGTAGGGGCTCTTTTCGAAACGGTTCCGTTCCGTTTCGCAAAAAATTGGTCATGCCCACCCCGGATCCGGCCCTCTACCGGGCCGCAGAGGGGCGTGCCAGCATGGACACAGATCCGGAGACGCCGTAGGGGCGCTTCGAGACGACAACAGGAGTCCTGCCATGCCACAAACGCTGTACGGGGGAACCCGAAACCGCCGTGTGACCGTGCGCGACCTCGCACTCGCCAAGGAGCGGGGCGAGAAGTGGCCCATGCTCACCGCCTACGACGCGATGACCGCCTCCGTCTTCGACGAGGCCGGCATCCCCGTCCTGCTCGTCGGCGACTCGATGGGCAACTGCCATCTCGGCTACGAGACGACCGTACCGGTCACCATGGACGAGGTGACCATGCTGACGGCTGCCGTCGTACGGGGCACCAGCCGCGCCCTGATCGTCGCCGACCTGCCGTTCGGCTCGTACCAGGAGGGCGAGGTACACGCACTGCGCAGCGCCACCCGGCTGATCAAGGACGCCGGGGCCCAGGCCGTCAAGCTCGAGGGCGGCGAGCGCTCCGCCGACCAGATCGGGCTGCTGGTGCGCTCCGGCATCCCGGTGATGGCGCACGTCGGGCTGACACCGCAGTCCGTGCACACCATGGGCTACCGGGTGCAGGGCCGCGGCGAGGAGGCGGCACACCAGCTGATGCGCGACGCCAAGGCCGTCCAGGACGCCGGGGCCTTCGCCGTCGTCCTGGAGATGGTGCCCGCACCGGTCGCCGCCGAGGTCACCCGGGCGCTGCACATACCCACCGTCGGCATCGGCGCCGGGCACGAGTGCGATGCCCAGGTGCTGGTGTGGACCGATATGGCGGGCCTCACCCCGGGCAAGCTGCCGCGCTTCGTGAAGCAGTACGCCGCACTGCGGACGACGCTGGGTGACGCGGCGCGCGGCTTCGCGGAGGACGTCACGACAGGCGCGTTCCCGGCGGCGGAGCACTCCTTCGAGTAACCCCTCCCCGGAAGCGCCGCGACGGCCCACCGACAGCGCCCGACTCGGCTGTCGGTGGGCTGTCGGTCGTTTGTCGGACGTTTGTCAGTGGGGCCTGGCACATTAGCGGCATGACGCGAGAGAAGACGACGAACGCGGTCGAGGTCCGCGGACTGGTCAAACACTTCGGGGAGACGAAGGCCGTCGACGGCATCGACCTCGATGTGCGCGAGGGCACCGTGATGGGGGTGCTGGGCCCCAACGGCGCGGGCAAGACGACGCTCGTCCGGATGCTCTCCACACTCCTGCAGCCCGACGCGGGCACGGCGAAGGTCGCCGGGTTCGACGTGGTGCGCCAGCCCCGCGAGTTGCGCCGCACGATAGGCCTGACCGGTCAGTACGCCTCGGTGGACGAGAAGCTTGCGGGCTGGGAGAACCTCTACATGATCGGGCGGCTGCTCGACCTGCCCCGCAGCGAGGCGCGCAAGCGCGCCGACGAGCTGCTGGAGCGGTTCTCCCTCACCGAGGCCGCCCGCCGCCCCGTGATGAAGTACAGCGGGGGTATGCGGCGCCGGCTCGACCTGGCGGCTTCCATGATCGGCCGCCCCAGGGTGCTGTATCTGGACGAGCCCACCACGGGTCTCGACCCCCGCACCCGCAACGAGGTGTGGGACGAGGTCAAGAACATCGTGGCCGACGGCAACACCGTGCTGCTCACCACGCAGTACATGGAGG
Source organism: Streptomyces sp. CA-250714 (assembly GCF_050936705.1). Classification (NCBI taxonomy): domain Bacteria; kingdom Bacillati; phylum Actinomycetota; class Actinomycetes; order Kitasatosporales; family Streptomycetaceae; genus Streptomyces; species Streptomyces sp. CA-250714. Next base: position 2,125,936 of record NZ_JBNJMI010000002.1, read on the forward strand.
AAGCCGAGCAGCTGGCCGGTGAGCTGACCGTGATCGACCGCGGCCGGATCATCGCCGAGGGCCGGGTGCCCGAGCTGAAGGCGAAGGTCGGCGGCCGCACGCTGGAGATCCGCCCGGCGGACCCGGGCGAGCTGACGCGGATGGTCGGCGCCATCGCCCAGGCGGGTCTGGACGGGGTGGCCGGTGCCGCTGCCGACGAGGCCTCCGGCGTGGTCAGCGTCCCGATCGTCAGCGACGAACAGCTGACGGCCGTGGTCGCGCTGCTGGGCGAACGCGGCTTCGCGATAGCCGACATCGCCACCCATCTGCCCAGCCTGGATGAGGTGTTCCTGGCCCTGACCGGCCAGAAGGCCACCCACCAGGACGACGAGAACGAGCTCGAGGAGGTCGCGGCGTGAGTACCGCCACCGTCAAAGCGCCCGGGTCCGAGCAGGCCCCGACCGGCGGCTCCGGATCCGGGAAGGACCGCGCAGCCGACCGGCCCGGCACGGTAGAGGGCCGCATCGGGGTGCGGGCCAACCTGCGGCACATCGGCGCGCTCGTCCGCCGCAACGCCCTGCAGATCAAGCAGGACCCCGAGTCGATGATGGACGCGCTGCTGATGCCCATCATCTTCACGCTGCTGTTCGTCTATGTCTTCGGTGGCGCCATCGGAGGCGACGGCGGCAGCGGCAGCCGGGACCAGTACATCCAGTATCTGATCCCCGGCATGATGGGCATGATGGGCATGTCCATCGCGATGGCCGTCGGTACGGGCATCAACGAGGACTTCCGCAAGGGCGTGATGGACCGCTTCCGGTCCATGCCGATAGCCCGCTCCTCGGTGCTGATAGCCAAGTCGGTGGTGGAGATCGGTCGGATGCTGGTCGCCGTCACCGTGCTGCTGACCGTGGGCTTCCTGGTCGGCTTCGACATCCATGGGCACTGGCTCGGCATGCTGGGCGCCATCGGGCTGACCGCGCTGTTCGGCGCCTCGCTGCTGTGGATCTTCATCCTGCTGGGACTGACGATGAACACGGCGCAGGCCGTGCAGGGCGTCTCGTTCCTGGTGCTGATGCCGCTGCAGTTCGGCTCCTCGGTCTTCGTGCCGACCGGCACCATGCCGGGCTGGCTGAAGGCGTTCACGGACGTCAATCCGCTCACCCATGTCGCCAACTCCGCCCGCGGGCTGATGCTCGGCAAGGGCGAGGTCGCCGAGCCCGTGATGTGGACGGTCATCTGGGCCGTCGGCCTGACCCTGGTAACCGCGCCGATCGCCATCTCGAAGTTCCGCAAGAAGACCTAACGGTCTGCCGCCGCCCCACCCTTTGCTGCGCTTGGGCAGTCTGCGCCAGGGGCGCAGGGTGGGCAAGCGCAGCACCCACCACCGGGCCGCACCCGAAGGGCGCCCACGCTGCGGTGCGGGGTGCGGCCGTCTCGCGGGTGCGGCCCGCTTGTGCCCACCCGTCCCGCCCTTAGCGGGACAGATGCCCACAAGCGGGGAAGTGGAGGCCCAAGCGCAGCTGGGGGGGCGCAGCCCAGGGCCCAAGCGCAGCGAGCGCAACAGGCAGGGCGGCAAAGCCAAGCGCAGCGGTCAGATGTTGCGGACCAACGCGACGGCCTCGTCCATGGCGAGGCCGCGCCCCGCGGCGTGGACTCGCTCGTACGCCTCCTCGGACAGCACTTCCCGCACAGCCGCCTCGGCGGCCACCCGCGACTCGCGCTCGACGGGGTGCGGGAAGTGCCCCTCGGGCAGCTCCGACAGGCCGTCGTAAGCGCCCACCAGCCGCCCGGCCTCCTCGGCGCGGCCCAGCATGGCCAGCGCCCGTGCGGCGGTCAGCAGTTGGCTGAGCGTCAGATGCGGGGCCACGGCCGCCGCCATCAGATCGCGGGTCTTGACGATCGACCCGCGCAGCTTGGCCAGCGCCTCGGTCGGTCTGTCATCGACCACATACGTCCAGGCCACAGCGCCCTCGATCATTCCCGCGAACAGCTGCGGCATCCGGTCGGCGAACTCCTCCTCCAGCGGGGCGAGCAGTTCCCGCGCCCGCCGGGGCTCCCCGTTCCGGGTGAGGTGCACGGCGTACTGGACGGCCGCGAAATTGGGACCGTCGCCTCCGATGTGCTCGGAGTCCTCCGTCGCCTGCCGCATCAACCGCTCGCCCTCGGCCGCGGATTCCGGATCGTCCAGCTCCACCAGCACCGAGCCGAGCCGGGCCTTGAGCGGCGGCACCTGGCTGTGCGCGCCGAGCTGCTCGGCCCGTGTGATGGCCAGTCGGCAGGCCTCGGCAGCGCGGTCGAACTCCCCACGCGCCGTGAGCGCTTCGGCCTGGCCCGAGAGCGCCTCGGCCTCGCCCCAGGCGTCCCCGACCCGGCGGAATATCTCCAGGCTCTCCGCCGCGTCCGCAGCGGACTTCGCCCAGGTGGCGGGGTGGTCGCTGGTCAGCTTGGCGCGCAGCTGGAGGGCGAAGGCCAGCTCCCACTCGTAGCCCAGCTCGCGGCAGCCGGCCACGAACGCGTCGGCCAGCTCGGCGAGTTTCCCGAAGTCGCCGGTCATCAGCCAGGCGAAGAACCACATACAGCCGGGGATCCGGCACACCTGCGGCATTCCGGGGGTGTAGACGCGGGTGATGTTGCGCAGTTCGGCCTGCCGCTCAGGGCTCTGCAGCTTCGCGACGCCCTCCTCGGCGTCGGTCAGCGCCATCAGCCGTACTCCGCGCCGGGCCTCCCACAGCTGCTCCTCGCTCATCGGCGGCGGCGTGGCCGTGCACGGCTCGTACAGCGGGGGTGCGGGGCGGAGCGGTGTCGCGAAGGGGTTGGGGCCCAGGGCGAGTGCGGCCTCGCTCCAGTTGCGCGCGTCGGCGCGGTGCCCGCGCAGCTGCCAGAACCAGCTCATCGACAGGATCAGACACAGCACCTCGTGCTCGTCGCGCGCGGACAGCGCACGGCGCAGCGCGGTGCGGATGTTGTCGTGCTCGCGCTCCAGCCGGTCCAGCCACGTCACCTGCTGGGGGCCGCGCAGCAACGGGTCGGTCGTGCGGGCCAGTTCGCGGTAGACGATCAGATGGCGGCGCTCGGCGTGCTCCCGTTCGCCGGGCACCTCGTCCAGCTTCTCGGCCGCGTACTCGGCGACGGTCTCCAGCAGCCGGTAACGCATTCCGGCCGTGCCGTCCCCGGGCACCGCCACCACCAGCGACTTGTCGACAAGGGAACTCAGCAGCGCGGCAGCGTCCCCGTCCGCGTCCTCGACGAGATCCGCGCACACCTCCTCCGCCTGCTCCAGCTCGCAGCCGCCGGTGAAGACCGCCAGCCGCCGCAGCACCGCCCGTTCCGCCTCGTCGAGCAGCTCCCAGGACCAGTCGACAACCGCGCGCAGCGTCTGCTGGCGTGGCAGTACGGTACGGTTCCCGCTGGTCAGCAGCCGGAACCGGTGGTCGAGGCGGCTGGCGAGCTGGCTGGGTGTGAGGGAGCGCAGCCGGGCCGCCGCCAGTTCGATCGCCAGCGGCAGCCCGTCGAGCCGGCGGCAAATCTCCGCGCACGCCTCGGGGTCGTCGTCGATTCGGAACCCGGGGCGCGCCGAGGCGCCGCGCTCGGCGAGCAGCCGGAGCGCCACCGGGTCGGGCAGCGGTTCGACGGGCCGGACGAACTCGCCGGGCACGCCGAGCGGTTCGCGGCTGGTCGCGAGTACGGTGACGCCCGGGCACTCCACCAGCAGCGTCTCCACCACCCTGGCCGCCGCGTCGATGAGGTGCTCGCAGTTGTCCAGCACCAGCAGCATGCGGCGGGCCGCGCAGCGCTCGGCGAGCTGTGCGAGGGGGTCCGCGGCGGTGGGGTCGGTCGCCGCGCGCAGCCCCTCGGCGGTGGTGCCGGTCAGCACCGTCTCGCGCCCGCCGAGCGCGGTGAGCACCGCCTCGGCCGTCGCGCCCTGGTCGTACGGGTCGCGTACGGCGGCGAGTTCGGTCACCCATACGCCGTCCGCCCACTCAGCGTCGCGCTCGGCACACGCCCGGGCCGCCGCCTCCAGCGACAGCCGGGTCTTGCCCGCACCGCCGGGCCCGATGAGCGTCACCAGCCGCGCCTTGCCGAGCTCCTGGCACAGCGCCCCGATCTCCCCCTCGCGCCCCACGAACGAGGTCAGACCAGCACGGAGGTTGCCCGGTGGCCGCCGGGCCGGCCGCGGCTCGGGCCGTTCGGCGGGGTCCTCGGCAGGAGGAACGGCCTGACGGGTCGCGGGACTTGACGACGCTGTCGCAGGCGTCGCCGTCAGACGTCGCGCGTGGTCTCCCCCGGTGCGGGCGGGGTCGTCGGCCAGCAACTCGGCGTGCAGGGCGCGCAGTTCGGGGCCCGGGTCGGTGCCGAGCTGGTCGGCGAGCCGGGTCCGGACCCTCTCGTAAGCCGCCAGCGCCTCGGCGGTACGGCCCGCGTCGCGCAGGGCACGCAGCAGCAGCGCCTGGAGCGGCTCGTGCAGCGGGTTCTCGGCTGCGAGCTGCCGCACCGTGGGCAGTACGGTCTCGGCCTGCCCCAACGCGAGTGCCGCCTCGGCCCGGTGGCGGCGCGCGGCCAGCGCACGGTCGGCGGCGCGGACGCCCGCGGCCCCTCCCCCGTCGGGCAGATCGGCCAGCGCGGGCCCGCGCCACAGCGCGAGGGCGTCGTCGAGCAGGTCGGCGGCCTTGCCGGGGTCGCCGTCCGCGAGGGCCGCTGCGCCCTCGGCGGCCAGCCGCTCGAAGCGGTACAGATCGATGTCGTCGCGCGCCGTCACCAGCCGGTAGCCGCCCTCGACGGAGCCGACGGCCTCCCGCCCCAGCGATCTGCGCAGCCGTCCGACGAGCGCCTGGAGCGCCGCTGTCTCGTCGGCGGGCGGGTCCTCGTGCTCCGACCACACGGCGGCGGCGAGCTCGCCGGTGTGTACGGCGCGGCCTCCCGCGAGGGCGAGCGCGGTCAGCAGGGCACGCAGCCTCGCTCCGCCGATCGGCACGGTGGTGCCGTCCTCGCGGAGGGCCTGCGTGGTGCCCAGAACGCGGTAGAGGTAGCGCACCCCCACATACTGCCACCGGCCCCGTGCCGCCCCGTCGGCAGCCGGTCCACCCCGCGGGAGGTGCGGGCGTGCCCGTATCTAGGGTGGGCGTCATGACTGCGACACCACGCACGTCGCCGGTGGGCGCCGTGGGCTATGCGGGATCCGTCGCCCTGGTGCCGTGGGCGCTGGGGGCGTTGGTGATCGCGCTGTCCTACGCCCCCGAGTCCCTGGGGCTCCTGGTGTCGGGGGAGGGCGGAGAGGGGACCGCCGCCCTGGTCTTTCCCGGCGCGCTGTCGCTCCCCTGGGCCGTCGCGTTCCCGGTGGCCTGCCTGGTGACGGTGCTCGTGCTGCGGTGGGTCCGGCCCACCTCCTCCCGGCCGGTCGCCGCCGCCGTGGACACGGCCGCGTACGCCGTGGTGCTCGGTGTGACGACGGCGACGGGAGCGGTCGCACAGGGCGTGGGGCAGCCCGTGGACCATGCCTCCCTGGAGCTGAGCATGGCGTTCTTCACGCTCCAGTTCCCGGCCTGCTTCGTGCTCTCCCTCGTCCTGTCCAAGCCGCTGCTGGGAATGGACCGGCCGGTGTTCGACTGAGGCCCGCCGGACGGCGGCGAGAGCGCGCGGCGCCTCTGCGGGGCGGGCCGGGCAACGGGACGGGCCGGGGTCACGGCGTTCCGTGTCCCCGGCCCGGGTCGTGACTACCAGACGCGGTGGCAGTCCTTGCCGCGGACCCACTTGGGGGTGTTGGCGTAGCCGGAGGTGCCGTGCTTGTGCTTGCACACCACCTTGTGGGGGTGCTTGTGGTGGTGGTGACCCTTGCGGGCCTCGATGGTGAAGGTGCCGCGGATGACGCCCTTGCGCGGCGCGTTGATGGCCTTGCAGTGGCCGATGCCTACTGCGGCGTGGTGGTGCTTCACCAGCTTGTCGCAGACGTAACCGCGCTTGTGGTGGTGGCCGCCGCCCGGCCCGTCACCGGCGACCGCAGCCACCGGCGCCATGCCCACCAGAGCGGTCGCCATCGCCGCCACCACGGTCAGGGCCCGTGCGCGGCGGGTTGTTACCGACTTCCTCATACTGTGGTCCTTTCGCTTTCCCGGTCTGCTCCGCCCCCATCGGCGGGAGTTCAGGGGATGTGCAGTCGCACACGTTCAGCAGAGCAGGCGAGTCCGCCTCGGGCACTGATACATGACGCGAGGTCACCCGTTGAGCGAGTGCAGACCACCCTCTCGGTCGCATACGCAGCACGTCGGCGGCACGGCAGTACTGCGCAGCACGTCGGCGGCACGGCAGTACGGGGTGCGTCGCCGCCCTCTACGGGAGCGGGCCGGCGCCCGCCGCGTCCCGCATGGCGTCCACCCCGACCCTGACCGCCGGGCGGTTCAGCAGACAGTCGCGGGTGACGGCGAACAGGCGGCGGGTGGGGACGGGAACCAGTGGGCGCAGTACGACACCCTCGGGCAGCGGTGGCCGCCCCAGCCGGGGCAGCAGCGCGATGCCCAGGCCCGCTGCCACGAGCGCCACCTGGGTCTGGAACTCGGCCACGTAGTAGGCGACGTCCGGCTCCTGGCCCGCCGTACGCAGCGTCGTGTGCAGCCAGTCGTGGCAGACCGTGCCGGGCGGCTGGCACACCCAACGCCGGCCGGCCAGGTCCGCCGTGACGAGCTTGTCGCGCTCGGCGAGCTGATGCCCGGCGGGCACCAGCACCTCGCAGCGGTCCTCGCCCAGCGGGATGCTGCACACCCCCTCGGGGGCGGGCATCGGCGTGATGTCCCAGTCGTGCGCTAGGGCCAGATCGATCTCGCCCCTGGCGACCAGCCCCACCGACAGATGCGGGTCCACCTCCGACATCCGCAGGTCCAGTTGCGGGTGCTTGTCGGCGAGTTCGGCCAGCACGCGGGGCATCAGACCGCGGGCGCCGCTGGGAAACGCGGCGAGCCGCAACCGGCCCTCGGGGCGGCCCTTGCGCTCCTCCAGCGCGACCTGGGCCCGCTCGGCGAGGTTGAGCATCTCCTCCGCCGTACGGACGAGCATCAGCGCGTCGTCCGTCAGCGCGATGCCGCGGCCCTGCCGCTCCAGCAGGGTGGTGCCGGTCTCCCGCTCCAGCTTGGCGATCTGCTGGGAGACGGCGGACGGGGTGTAGCCGAGCGCCTGTGCGGCGCCGCCCACCGAACCGTGCAGTTGGACGGCGTGCAGGGCACGCAGCCTGGACAGGTCGAGCATGCTTCGTACCTCCGCCTGCGGGCGCTCCCGCCGGGACGATTCCCGGCCGGCATTCTTCAGTATTGCTGAATCCAACCATGCACGAATCCGTGCTAGTGCTGAACGGTACGGAGGGCGACGATCAGAGGCATGCGTCTGCGTCCCCTTCACGCCGCCCTCGCCGTGCTCTGCGCCGCGCTCTGGGGCTTCAACTTCGTCGTCATCGAGATCGGGCTGCGGCATTTCCCGCCGCTGCTGTTCTCCGCGCTGCGCTTCCTCGTCGCGGCCCTGCCCGCCGTCTTCTTCGTCCGCCGCCCGCGCGTGGCGCTGCACTGGGTGCTGGGGGTCGGACTGGCGCTGGGCGTGGCGAAGTTCGGACTGCTGTTCCTCGGCATGCACCAGGGGATGCCCGCCGGGCTCTCCTCGCTGGTCCTGCAGGTGCAGGCCGTCTTCACCGCGGTCTTCGCCGCCGCGACGCTGGGCGAGCGGCTCGGCCGCGTACAGCTGACCGGGATGGCCGTCGCACTGTGCGGGATAGCGGTGGCCGCAGTCGGCCAGGGCACCTCAGGGCCGCTGGGCGGGTTCCTCCTCGTCATCGCCGCCGCCGCGGCCTGGGGCGTCTCCAATGTGCTGACCCGCAAGGCGGCGCCGCCCGACGCGCTGTCGTGGATGGTGTGGGTAAGCCTCGTCCCGCCGCTGCCGCTGTTCGTCCTCTCGCTGCTGTTCGAGGGGCCCTCCGCCGATCTGGCCGCGCTGCGCTCCCTCGATCCGGGCGGCCTGAGTGCCATCTGCTTCATCGCCTGGGTCGCCACACTGTTCGGCTTCGGCGTGTGGGGCTTCCTGCTGCGGCAGTACGACGCCTCATCGGTGGCGCCCTTCACGCTGCTGGTGCCGGTGTTCGGCATGGCCTCCGCCGCACTGCTGCTCGGCGAGGGCATCACCACGCTGGACACGCTCGCCGCCGCGCTGCTGATCGGGGGCGTCACGCTGGTCTCCCTGGCGGGCCGACGCGGCAAGGGGAGGAAGCCGGAGCCGGTGGCCGGGGCAGTGCCGGAGACCACCGGGCGGGAGCCGCAGGCCGCGGGGGCGGGGCCGCTGGGATGATGGGCGGCGCCGGTGCGGGGACCGGGCCGCTGGGCTGGGGCTGACGGGCGGCGCCGGTAGCGGGGCCCGGCCGACGCCGATGCGGGGCCGGGCCGGGCGTCGGCTCGGCGCTCACAGACCCCGCCACCAGGCACAAGATCGGCCACGACGCGCAAGGTCGGCACTCCGGCCAAGGGTGCCACTACGGGCCAATGGCGCGCTCGCGTACCAACGGCCCGTATCGTGCGCGGGGTTCGCGGGGTGCGGGCAGCTGCGGGTACGGTCTGGCTCCATGACCAGCGCAGCGACCCACCCGGACCATCACCGGATCAGCCCGGTCTTCCTCGGACTCGTCGCCGTCATGGCGGTCTCCGGCTGGGCCGTATGGGCCGGCCTGGCCGAGGTGACGGGCGTGGCCGTCTTCTTCTTCGTCGTCTCCGGATGGATCGTCTCGCTGTGCCTGCACGAGTACGCGCACGCGCGGTCCGCGCTGGGCGCGGGGGACGTGTCCGTGGGGGCGAAGGGGTATCTGACGCTCAACCCGCTGCACTACACCCATGCGATGCTCAGCATCGTGCTGCCGGTGATCTTCGTCGTGCTCGGCGGTATCGGGCTGCCCGGCGGGGCTGTCTACATCGAGCGGGGCCGGATCGCGGGGCGCTGGAAGCACAGCCTGATCGCGGCGGCGGGACCGCTGACGAACGCGCTGTTCGCGGCCGTGCTCACGGCGCCGTTCTGGCTCGACGCCATGGACGAGGTGCCCGTCGCCTTCCGCAGCGCGCTCGCCTTCCTCGCGCTGCTCCAGGTGACGGCCGCGCTGCTGAACCTGCTGCCCGTACCGGGGCTCGACGGCTTCGGCATCCTGGAGCCCTGGCTGTCACCGCGGGCCCGGCAGCAGGCGGAGCCGTTCGCCCCGTTCGGCCTGCTGATCGTCTTCGGCTGCCTGTGGATCCCGCAGGTCAACGAGGTCTTCTGGGACTTCGTCGACGCCCTGCTACGCGGCATGAACGTCTCCGACCTGGAGACCTACCTCGGCCTGGAGTACTTCCGCTTCTGGGAGGGCGAACCGGAAAACGTCCTACTGCCGTGAGGGGGGTCGCCGGCTCGGGGCTGTGGGGGCGGAGCCCTCATACTCTTGGCTGCCGCGACGGCGCGAAACCACGACGCGACAGGGTCCGGCAGCATGGGCGACGGCCCGCGCCGCAACGTTCGGTTACTCGGCGGCCCGCGCCGCACGGCGGTGGTAGTACCAGGCCATGTTGGACGTCAGACCCGCCAGCAGTACCCATACGACGCCGAGCCAGCTGCCCTTCGCGAAGGAGACCACAGCGGCGACGGCAGCCAGGACGCAGATGATGGTCGCGTAGCGGGCGAGGCCCTGGGGGATGCGGCGGGTGGGGGCTGACATGGCTCGGTCTCCAACGAGAGGGGCGGTGCGCTGTGTGCACCGGCCATTCTCCCTCACCCCTCCCGGCGTGCGGCGCGGCGCCCGTACATGACGTCGACGACGGCCACCACCAGCGCCCCCGCGACGAAGCACACGGCCGTGAGCAGCCCGTAGTCCAGCGCGGTCGCCCAGTTGTGGCTGCTGGCCAGCCAGGCGAAGAACACCGCGCCCACGGCGGCGATCCCGGCGGCGGAGCCGATCCGCTGGCCAGTCTGGATCACACCGCCCGCCGCGCCGCCCTGGGCGACGGGTACGGAGCGCAGCGCGAGGGTCTGGTTGGGCGCGATGACCAGCCCGGAGCCGAGGCCCGCACACAGCATGGGTGCGATCAGCACCCAGCCCACGCCGCTGTTCTGCACCTCGTGCACGGCCAGCGCCGCACCCCCGAGACCGACCAGTACGAGCACCAGGCCGACGGCGATCAGCGGGCGGCCCACCCGGGTGATGAACCGGCCGCCCACGGCTGCGGAGACCGCCGAGCCGAAGGCGAAGGGGGTCAGCGTGAGCCCGGCCTGCAGGGCGCTGTAGCGCATCCCGTTCTGGAGGAAGAGGGTGAAGATGAAGAAGATCGTGGTGAATCCCGCGAAGTAGACCAGCGCCAGCAGCGCGCCCAGCGAGTACGAACGGTCCCTGAAGAGCCGCAGGTCGACCAGCGGTTCGTTGCCGCGCCGCAGATATCCCCGCTCCCACCACACGAAGGCCCAGATCAGTACCGCGCCCAGCAGTACGAGCAGCCATTTGCCCTGGCCGTGCCACTGCCGTTCCTCCACCAGCGGCAGCATCACGCAGAGCACGCCAGCGCCCAGCAGCACCACACCGACCGGGTCGAGGCTGTGCCGGTGCCGGGTGTCGCGCTCGGCGCACGCGCGGGGCACCAGGCGCAGGGCGAGCAGGAACGCGAGGATGCCGATGGGCAGGTTGACGAAGAACACCCAGCGCCACCCCTCGGCGGCGCCGAACACCTGGATGAGCAGCCCGCCCAGCAACGGGCCGACCGCGGTGGACAGGCCGATGGTGGAGCCGAGCATCCCGAACGCCTTGCCGCGTTCGGCGCCGCGGAACAGCTGCTGGATCATTCCGGAGATCTGCGGCATCACCAGTCCGCCGCCCACACCCTGAAGCAGTCGGGCGCCCACCAGCCATCCGGCGCCCTGGGCGAAGCCGCAGGCCATGGAGGCGACGGTGAACAGGACCAGTCCGCCGAGGAAGGCGGTACGCCTGCCCAGCGCGTCGCCGATCCGCCCCGAGGGGACGAGGACGAGTCCGAAGGTGAGCGCGTAGCCGGACACCACCCAGGAGAGCGCGGACTCCGAGGCCCCCAGCCCTTTTTCGATGGCGGGCAGTGCGACGTTCACGATGGAGACGTCCAGCAGGGACATGAAGCCGACGAGGAGACACACCGACAGGGCCTTCCAGCGCCGTGGATCCGGCGTGTACGCGCTGTCGTCCGGCGTCGTCCCGGCCCGCCCGCCGGCGGGTACGGGCTGCTGTGCCATCGTGCCTCCTGGCGGACGCGCCCCGTGGCCGGTCACCGCTCACCCCATGATGAGCGGGGCGTACGCGGCCCGCATGTCCGAGTGGCCCGGTATGCCCGAGGGGCCCCGCGTGGGGGGGTGCCCGGAGCCCCGCGCGGCTACACCTGCTCATCGGCGGCATCCTCTTCGACGTACAGCCGCGCACACTATTCAAATTTGACTAGGATCCTCGGCATGGGAGAAACAGTCGTTCCGATCCTGCCGTGCAGGACCCTCCAGCCCCTTCTCGACTTCTACACGTCCCTCGGCTTCGAGGTGACGTTCCAGCAGAAGAGCCCCAACCCCTACGCCGTCGTCCAGCGCGGCGGCATACAGCTCCAGTTCTTCGGCATGAGGCAGTACGAGCCGACCGAGTCGTACAGCACCTGCGCCATCCGGACCGATGACGTCGACGGACTCCACGAGACCTTCCGGAGCGGGCTCAAGACGGCGTACGGAAGAGTCCCGACGCGCGGGCTGCCGCGCATCGGGCCGCTGAAGGACACCTCGTACGGCACAAGGCAGTTCCTGTTGACCGACCCGGGCGGCAACTGCCTGCGCATCGCGCAGCCGACGAGCGAGGACCCGCACCATCGGCCCGCGCCCAAGGAGACCTTCGCGCGGGCCCTGCACCACGCGTCGCTCTTCGCGGACTCCAGGGAGGACCTGGTGGGCGCCGCGAAGGTCATCGACCGGGCGCTGGGGCTGCCGGACGAGCGACCGACGCCCGTGCAGCTGCTCCGCCTGCTGGTGCTGCGCGCGGATGTCGCCGGGCGGCTCGGCGACGCGGAAACCGCGGCCTCCGCGCTGGCCGAGGCCACCGCCACCGCCGGGCAGCTCGGCGCGGAGGAGCGGGAGGCGGTGTCCGACGACCTCGAGCGGCTGGAGGAGCTGCTGCGCTAGCGGCGGGCCTGGCCCGCCAGCCGGGTGGCCAGGTCGGTGACCTGACCACGAGGCAGCCGCGTACGGTCCTTGCCGATGCTGACTACGAGGGCGAGGTCGCCCTCGCCGGTGACCGGCAGCCGGACGGCGGCGACGTTTCCGCTGGAGGTGAGCAGCGGCTCGCCGCGCTTCGCGCGCTGCGCCCGGCGCGCGTATCCGAGCAGCTCGTCCATGGGGATCGCGGCGTCGTGCTGGATCTGGGGCAGCAGCACGCTGACGGCCGCGCCCTTGGTGACGCCGATGGTGAACAGGCGTACCCGCTCCTTGCCGAGGCGGTAGCCGCAGTCGACGAGTGCACCGTCGGCCCGCGCCAGCGGCGAGTCGGCGTCGTCGGGCAGCTCACCTTCGACGGAGCCGGCCGTGACGGCGCCCGCGCCGTCCACTCCGGCGGCCCGCGCCGCACCGGCCATGTCGTAGCGGACGGGGCAGCGGGAGCCGGGCCCGGCCGCCATCCGCTCGATGTCGGCGACGCTCAGCGGCGCGGACCGCTGCCGCTTGCCGCCGCCGCTGTCCTCGCCGTCGTCCCTGGCCTGCTGCGAGCAGCTGGCGAGCACCGCCGCCACCACGACGGCGACCGTCCAACCGCCGCCGGGGATCTTCCGCTTCCCCACGTGCGCCGCCGACCCGACCGTCAGATGTCGGTGAGGCGGACGCCCGCGTGCGCCTTGTAGCGCCGGTTGACGGAGATGAGGTTGGCGACCAGCGACTCCACCTGGTGCGCGTTGCGCAGCCGTCCGGCGAAGACGCCGCGCATTCCCGGGATACGGGACGCCAGCGCCTGCACGATCTCGCAGTCGGCGCGCACCTCGCCCAGCACCATCACGTCCGTCTCGATCTCCTCGACCTCCGGGTCGGAGAGCAGTACGGCGGACAGGTGGTGGAAGGCGGCCGTGACCCGCGACTCGGGCAGCAGGGCCGCGGCCTGCTCGGCGGCGCTGCCCTCCTCGGGGACCAGCGCGTAGGCGCCCTTCTTGTCGAAGCCGAGCGGGTTGACGCAGTCCACGACGAGTTTGCCCGCGAGCTCCGTGCGCAGCGACTCGATCGTCTTGGCGTGCCCCTCCCATGGGACGGCGACGATCACGATGTCCGAATCGCGGGCGCACTCGGCGTTGTCCGCGCCCCGCACTCCGTGCCCGATCTCCTCGGCCGCCTGCTGCGCCCGTTCGGCGGCCCGCGATCCGATGGTCACGGACATCCCGCCCCGCGCGAGCCGATACGCCAGCCCCCGCCCCTGATCCCCGGTCCCCCCGAGCACCCCCACCCGCATCCCGGACACATCCGGCAACTCCCACGGGTCCTTCTTGGGCGCACTGGCATTGGCGGCGGAAGAGGCATCAGAAGTCATGGCGGCATCCTGCCACTGGACGCCGACAGTTGCGTGGCCGCCCGCTCGTGAGGGTGATCACGTACTCGCGACCCGCGCACTCACTTCACTTGGCTCACGCGGCACGGAAGCTTCTTCGCGACCTTCTCCATGACCTCCTGCGCCAGCTTGCCGAACACTTTGTGAGCACGCTCAGGGTCGTCGTTGAGCGGGGTGTCGGTGGCAAAGATGTCGACCAGGTATCTCGTGAACGACGCGTCGTCATCGCCACGCGGGCGAGGGCAGTCAATCGCAGCCACTGCACCCCTCTGCCATGTGGCCACGTCGTAGGCACCCTCATACTTTCTCGGCTTGTCCCGAGTGTTGTGCCACTTGATCGCCTCAGCGGGCGTCGAAGGCGCAGCTTGATCGTTCTCCTCCGCCCACTCTCCCGAAACGGAAACGGCGGGTTTCCCGTCCACGAAATAATGACAACCCTGCGAAGTAACTCTTGCGCTTCCGAGTTTCACCGGATCGTCGTCCCGGTAGATTTTTTCACCCGGCCCGAACAGCGGAGCATAGCGTTTTTCGGCGACCTTCAGACCGCACAAACTCTGAGGTACCCGGTATTCTCGTTCCGGCGCATGGCTGCAAGACGCAAGCAGCACCGCAGAGCAAACCAAGAGGACGCGCACCTCGGAAAGCCTCTCGCCGCGTGCAAAACTCTTCACCGCACACCCCTACCCAGTGGGTCCCGTGCTGCCATGAGAGCGGGACGTGCCTGAGCCATCCTGAAAGCCAGCAATGGTTTCATTCCGCACGCCAGCCTTTACACTGTCGAGAATTTCCGGGTCCAACCCAGCGTCTCGGCCCACACTTTCCGCCCAATCCCGATAGTAGTTCCGAAGGCGCTCCTGGGCGTCGGAGAAATCATATCTACCTTGCCCCTCTGCTTTGTCGGCCTCCACTGGCAGGTCCTTCTTGATCTGCTCCATCACCGCAGCGTTCAAATCTTCCTGGGCCCACCCCGCCGGAGTGGACAGCACTGCTCCGCCTTGCGAGCCACCAATATTTCCGGTGCCCAAACCAACAAATCTGTTTACCCATTTGCTGGCCTCGTCCGCGTTCTTGTTGAAGTCTTCGGCCTCATCGATTTTGTCGTCGTACAACGCATCGGCCTTCGCCTCACTGAGGATGCCTGCTACATACGCTCCCCCGAGCACCGCGTCACCGGCGTAGTCGCGGGCGTCACTCGGGTCAGTCCCCGACGGAAGATTGTTGATCACGTGCTGAAGATGTTCAGCGGTATACATCTGTTGAGACGCCTTGATCACGCCGTAGCCGTACGGGTCCCGTCCGACCTGGTTCAAGTACTCATGGAGTGCACCGACATCGAAGTTCGCAGCGTGCCCTCTCACCTTCAACTCGTTGTCCCCGTACGTCTCACGCTGCACGTCGCCCGGATAGTCGGCAATCATCTCGCCCAGAGTGCCGCGGAAATCAACGAAATCGCCGTCCTTGGCGATGGGAGAGATCTCTCCCTTTGCCACCGGCCCGCCGAATACGCGAACAGCCTCCTCCATGACCTGCGCATTCGCTGCGGAATGCCTCGGCGGCGCGCCGTCGGCCACCGCATCCGGAAGACGCCCGGTGGCCCCCACCTTCAGTGCGGCCTCGAAGCCCTCGTGGGCGTTGGTGGCGGCGCGGTCGTCGGCGTTGTCGGTGACCGGGCCGAGGGCGGTGTCCGGTGGGTTGAGGAATTTCCAGTCGCGGTGTTTGACCAGGTATTCAAGGCGGTCGTTCTTCTCCTCCTTGTTGTCGGCCGGGTTCGGGTCGGAAGCGGGGTTCAGGTAAGTGGCCGCAGTCTCGGGGTCCTTGGCCATGATGCCGAGGAGGCCGTCGTAGGGGTCGCTGGCGATGGGGACAGGCTTTCCTCCGAAGGTGGCCGTCCCGGTGTCGGTGCCGCGTCGGTCCCAGATGTGCGGGTCTTTTTCCTCGGTGGCCCGGACATCGTCGGCCAAGTCATGCAGCACCTGGGGCGAGTAGCCGTCGCCGTGCTGCATCAGCGTGACCAGGGTGGGGTAGCCGCGGCCGGTCACCTTTGTCTGAGGCGCGGTTCCGGACTGCCCATAGGTGTGCGACCACTCTTTGGGGCCGACCTCGCGCATGTCCTCGCGCCAGTTCTTGTAGAAGGCACCGTCCTTGCTGTCCAGCCAGGCGCGGTATTTCTCCGCGTACTCCTTATGACTGGCGTCGAGTACGTTCCCCTTGCCGTCGCGGAAGACCGGGACCTTGGTCGCTGTGGCCAGGGAGGTGGCGAGGCCTTCTTCCATGTTCTGGAAATGCGACCGGCTGTTTCCGCCGGCGGTGTGAGACAGGGCATTCAGCTGGTACGCGGCATCGATCAGGCCGTCCGGGCCGAGTGAGTTGATCAGGGTGCGGCTGAACTGCTTGTCGTCGGAGTTCGCACGCAGCATCACTTGGAGCTCGTGCCGCTCCTTCGCGGAGAGGCCGCCGCCCTTGTCGGCGCGGTCGAGATCGCTGATCAGCTCGGCCGACCGCTTGGCCGCATACTTCTCGACGTCTCCGACGGCCTTGCTGTTGAAGCCGCCGGACTCGCCCTTGCCGTCCTTGTCCGTCGCGGCGGCCTTGAGTGCCAACATGTTTTCGTGGTCCACGTCGTCGACGTGTTTGACCGTCTCCTGGATGCGTCGGTTCCATTTGGCTTCGGCGTCCATGCGGCTGGGGTCGTGGAGGGCGCCCTGTGCTTCCTTGTCCGTCATCTTGCTGGTGTCGAGGTTGCACTTGCCGTAGGCGTCGACCTTCATGCCGCCTTCGTGGATCGCTTGGTCGCGAACCTTCTTCAGCTCCCCCCGGGCCTTGACCAGTCGGCCGTGTGCATCGTCCAGCAGTTCGGCGATCCTGTTGGCTTGCCGTTTTGCTGCGGATAACTCGTGCAGCGTGATCTCGGAGGACTTCCAGAAGGCTTCTGCCGACTCACCGTTCCATCCGGTGAGCTTCTTGCGCACGTGGTCGCGGTAGTTGTTCCGCAGCGTGCCGCATCGCTTCGCCATCGCCCGCCAGTTCTTGGCGGTCTCCGTGAGGGCGGAGAAATTGGCGTTCATGATGTCGTGGTAGGTCAGCTCCATGGCAGCCCGCCCCTCACAGGTCGTCGAGGCGGCTGCCGCGGGGCGGGGGCGTGAGGCTGCGGAAGCTTCGGACGCGGTCCAGCTCCTGGTTCTGGAAGGAGGTCTTCGTCGCGTTGAGGGCGTGCATCTCGCTTCTGAGCCGGCCGGTGACCTTCTTCCACGCCTCGTCCCAGCGTTCCAGGCAGAAGTCGAGCCCTTTCCTCGTGTCCCAGCCCCGCAGCTCGCCCGGCGTGGTGTTGCTGCTGCCGAACACGCTTGTCGACGCCGTCACGGCTTGCCCGCCTTCTCGTACAGCGTCCGGGCCGAGGTCTGTCTCGATGTAGCGCGCAGCCGCCCGCTTGTCCGCAGGTGTCACCGACAGATCCGCGTCGCCCCTTCCCTTCCCCCCGGGGCTGTTCGGTGCTCCGTCGAGTTGCATACGGGCAGACGTACCCGCGTGGCTCCGCTCTTCCTCGAAGGACAATGCCTTCCCCCCTGCTGGTCGGTGAACTCGATCCCCCGTGTTCTCCCGCACCACAGACCGCCGTAACGCGAACGCGGACTGTAACGAAGCGAATACTCTAGCGCCCGCACTGCGTACGGAGCCAACCGTCCCCGCCCGGCACAGCTTTGGGCAAAGCGGGCTCATCGCCGCTGGCGGGCTGCTTCGTAGAGGGTTGCTGTGGCGGCGTTGGCGGCGTTGAGGGAGCTGGCGGTGCCGCGCATGGGGATGCGGACGGTGCGGTGGCAGCGGCGGCGCCAGGTGTTGCTGAGGCCGGTGGTCTCGTTGCCGACGAGGAGCAGGACGGGCCCGGTCAGGTCGGCGTCGAAGAGGGTGGTCTCGCCGTGTTCGTCGGTGCCGACGACGGTGATGTCCCGGTCGGCCAGCCAGTCGTCGACCTGGTGTGGGGAGGGGACACGGACGGTGGGGAGGGAGAAGAGGGAGCCGGTGGAGGCGCGTACGGACTTGGGGTCGTAGACGTCGGCGGCGTGCCCGGTGACGATCAGCCCGTCGGCGCCGAAGGCATCGGCGGAGCGGATGAGGGTGCCGATGTTGCCGGGGCTGGTGGGACGGTCGAAGAGAACGCCGAGGAAGGCCGGGCCGACGGGGATGCGGGCGAGATCGTCCTCGGGTAGCCGGGCGACCGCGACCAGCTCGGCGTCGCCCTCCGCCCGCTCGCTCAGTTCTGCGAGGAGATCGGGCGCCATCGCGATCCGTTCGCCAGGCGCGGGTGAGTCCAGCAGTTCGCGAGCCCAGTTGGACAGCCGTCGGCCCTCGGCGTACAGCAGGGCACTGAGCGGCCAGCCGCCTTCGACGGCCAGGGTGATCGGGCGTACGCCCTGGACCAGGAACTCCCCCGCGCGCTGCCGCTTGGTGCGGTTGGTCAGCAGGGCCTGCCACTGCTGGAAGCGGGCGTTGCGCGTGGTGATCCGTTGAGCTCGGGGCATTCCGCCGAGAGTAGCGGGGGTGAGGGCTCGGGGTCGTTCCAGGTGGTGGGCGAGCGAGTTCCGGGGGTGCCGGGCGAGCGGATCCAGGGTGTCGGGCGAGGGCGTCACACAAACCTGTCACGCAAGCCCCGCCACGAGCGCGCCCCGTCACACGAGCTCCGCCAGGCGAGCCCCGTCACGCCCGAGCCGCGCCACAACGCGCGTCCCGTCAGGCAAGCTCCGTCACGACGCGAGGACCGTCACGGCGCGCGTCCCGTCCCGCGAGCCCTGTCAGGCGCGACCCCCGTTACGCGAGCCCCCTCACGCGCCCCCTCACGCCAGCTCCCTCACCGGGATCCGGCGGAAGGTGATCGTCTCGTAGGCGCTGTCTCCGCCCGTCTCGAAGAACAGCCCCACCGTGTCCTTGTCCACCCGCACCAGATCGGAGTAGGCGGCGCGGCGTTCGTCCACGACGTGTGCCTCGCGCCAGGTGGTGCCGCCGTCGGTGCTGGCCCGTACGGACATGCGGAACCGGGTGTCGGGCCGGGAGGGTGCGGAGAAGAGGAGGACGTCCGGGTCGCGGAGTTGGAGGACGGAGCCCTGGACGACGGGGGTGGTGAGGCTGTCCTGTGGGGTGAAGGGTGCCACGAGGGTTTCGCCGCCGTCGGTGGAGCGGGCGTCGGCGCGGTGGGCCGGGGCGTCGGAGTCGTTGCGGGTGTTGAAGTAGACGGTGCCGTCGGGGAGTTCGGCGGCGGTGGTCTCGTTGACGTTGACCCAGCCGTCGGGGTTGTCGTTCACATAGCCGATGCGCCAGTTGGCGCCGCCGTCGTCGCTGAGCAGGTCGTGGCCGCCGTTGTAGCGGCCCTCGGTGCCGTCGTCGTCCGGGAGGGTGGGCGGGGTGGAGTGGTTGGCGGGGACCACGATCCGGCCGGAGGCCAGCTGGAGGGCGTGGCCCGGTGTGGTGGCGTACCAGCGCCAGTCGGGCTTCTTCACGGCAGCGGTGATCTCGCGGGGCGCGCTCCAGGAGACGCCGTGGTCCTCGCTGAACTGGACCCAGACGCGGCGCCCTTCGGCGTCGCCGACCTCGCCGCGCCTGATGCGCTCCTCGGTGGCGTCGGCCGCGCTGCGTACGAAGACCAGGACGACGCGGCCGTCGGCGAGGGTGACGGGCGCTGGATTGCCCGCCGTGCCTTTGACCGCGGCGTCGCCCTTGTCGCCGCCGGTGCCGTCTTCGTCGCTGTAGCGGGCGACGACGGACAGGTCGCCCCAGTTGCGGCCGCCGTCCGTGGAGCGTTTGAGGACGAGGTCGATGGCTCCGCTGTCCTGGACGGAGTCGACCCGCCCTTCGGCGAAGGCGAGGAGGCCGCCGTCCGAGGCCCGGACGACGGCGGGGATCCGGAAGCTGGCGTAGCCCTCGCTTCCGGCGCGGAACGGTACGGAACTCTCGTACGGCATCGAGCGATTCCCAACTGCCGGAGGTAGAACGTCCCTTGTCCTGGGGCGAACGGTAGGCAGCCCGCAGAGAGCCGTCAAGAACGTACGGCGTGAACGAGTGAGAGGAATGAGCGAGCGGAACTCGGCAGGAACGAGCGACACATAGGGGTCGAGGGTGTGCTGATTCTTCACCAGGCAGTGCACCATGTGGAGATCTTGAGACGAGTGGACCCTCAAGTGGCGGACTGCTGCACCGGCGTGTTTCGCTCTTCGGGCAGTCGGGCGGAACGACCGCTACCGGTTCCGAATTCGTCCGGTTTTCCGGGTGTGCCCGTGCCCGACTGATGAGCGCCCCGATCGGCATTTCGCGCCGCCTGGGGCGAGTCCCCCTCATAAACCCGAAAGCAATGAAGGGAAGCGCATTTATGCGTCACCAGATCGAGACCGCTGAGCTTGCCGACGCCGAGCTGGACGCCGTTGCCGGCGGCGTTGTGAGCGAGCAGCTCCACACGGTCGCCGACACCGTCGGCGGCGTCGAGGGTGTGGCCGGCGGCGTTACCAGCGGCGTCGTGCCCGGCCTCAGCTCCCAGGGTCTCCCCAGCGTCGGCGTCTCCGCCGGCGCCCAGTCCTGAGCATCTGCCCAGGAATCCTGGTGTCATCGACCGACGTTCGCGTCATTGACTGACACCTTTTCCCGCGCCATCTCGGAACTGCTCGCATAATCCCTTGGCGCGGGAACCAGGCATAAGCCCCGGAACTTCGTTCCGGGGCTTATGTGTTACGGTCATGCGCCGTTACCGCCACATGGGTGACCGGCCGCAGAGAATTATGTGAAGGAAAGGTGACGTGGAGTTCCGGCAAAAGGCGCTTGCCAAGCTGCAATCGCCCGAAGAACTCGACGTTCCGGTACGTTTCGCACGGCCGCAGGGCCTTCTCGTACTCGTCGTCACACTTGTGGTGATGGCGGCGGGCTGCGTATGGGCCGTCACCGGCACGGTGTCGTCCAAGCTCACCGCTCCCGGCGTGCTCACCCACTCGCAGGGCAGCTACCTCCTCCAGAGTCCCGTCGCGGGGCAGGTGACCGCCGTGCACGCCAAGCCGGGCCAGCAGGTCGAGAAGGACGCGCCGGTGGTGAGCGTGCGCACGGACCGGGGCGTACGCGCGGTGCGAGCGGTGGCACGCGGCCGGGTCAGCTCGCTGACGGCCGAGGCCGGTTCGGTGGTCACCACCGGAGCGGATGTGGCCACTGTCGAGCGGGTCAAGAGCCGCGACGATCCGCTGGTGGCGATGGTCTACGTGCCCGCCGACAAGGGCGCGACGGTGCGGGTGGGCGCGACCGTGGATCTGACCGTCGGCTCCGTCTCCACGGACCGGTACGGGCTGCTGCGCGGCACCGTGCGGGCCGTCGGGCAGGCCCCGCAGACCCGGCAGCAGATCAGCAGCTTCCTGGGAGACAAGGACTTGGCACAGCAGTTCACCCGCCAGGGCCGGCCCCTGGCCGTCCAGGTGCGGCTGGAGCGCTCGTCGGCCACCAGGTCCGGGTACGTCTGGTCCCGCGGTGGCGGGCCGCCGTCCGCACCCGAGTCGGCGACGCCGGTGAACGGCGCCGTCCACCTCGCCGCACGGCGGCCCGTCGACTGGCTGCTGCCGTGACCGCACAGCAGCAGCAACAGCAACGCCAGCAGCACCGGCGCCGGCACCGCGGCCGCTCGGCCCCCGCCCCCACCCCGGCCGCCCGCCGGACCAAAGGCGGCCCGAAAGCCCGACCGAAAGCGGGCCCGAAAGGCAGCCCCAAGCGCGGGTACAAGAGCGTGCGTACCCCCACCGTGCTCCAGATGGAGGCCGTCGAGTGCGGTGCCGCCGCGCTCGCCATGGTGCTGGGCCACTACGGGCGGCACGTACCGCTGGAGGAGCTGCGCATCGCGTGCGGCGTCTCCCGGGACGGCTCGCGGGCCAGCAGCCTGCTGAAGGCGGCACGCGGCTACGGGCTGACGGCCAAGGGCATGCAGATGGAGCCCGCGGCGCTGGCCGAGGTCCGCGCACCGGCCATCCTGTTCTGGGAGTTCAACCACTACGTCGTCTTCGACGGCCTCGGCCGCCGCTTCGGCCGCCGCGGCGTGTACATCAACGACCCGGCCCGGGGGCGCAGGTTCGTGCCCATGGAGGAGTTCGACACCTCCTTCACCGGTGTCGTGCTGACCTTCGCGCCGTCCGAGGAGTTCCGGCGCGGCGGCCGTAAACCGGGTGTCACCGGCGCCCTGCCGGCCCGGCTGCGCGGCACCTCGGGGGCGATGCTGGCGGCGCTGGTGGCCAGCTTCCTGCTGGTGGTCGTCGGTGCCTCGGTGCCCGCGCTGAGCCGCACCTATATCGACACCTTCGTCTTCGGCGGCCAGGACTCGCTGCTGGACGTGCTGTTCGCCGCGATGGGCGCCACCGTGCTGCTCACCGGCGTACTGACCGCGCTCCAGCAGGGCAACCTGCTGCGTGCCCGGCTCATCTCCTCGACGCTCAGCAGCGCCCGCTTCCTGCGGCATCTGCTGCGGCTGCCGGTCACCTTCTTCGCGCAGCGCAACCCGGCCGATCTCGTTCAGCGCCTGCAGTCGAACGACACGGTGGCCGAGACGCTGGCCAGGGACCTGGCGGCGGCGGGCGTGGACGCGTTGGTCGTCGTCGGCTATGCGGTGCTGCTGTGGACGTACGATCCGCAGCTGACCCTCGTCGGTGTGGGGATCGCGCTGCTGAACGTGGTGGCGATGCGGGTGGTGATCCGGCTGCGGGCCACCGGGACGCAGAAGCTGCGCGCCGACCGTGCCAAGCTCACCAACACCTCCTACAGCGGCCTCCAGCTCATCGAGACGATGAAGGCGACCGGCGGCGAGAACGGGTACTTCCGGCGCTGGGCGGGCCAGCACGCCACCACTCTCGACATACAGCAGCGGCTCGGGGTGCCGAGCGCGGCGCTGGCGGTCGTCGCGCCGACGCTGGCGACGCTCAACAGCGCCATGATCCTGCTGATCGGCGGGACGCGGGCGGTGGAGGGCGCCATCACGGTGGGGCTGCTGGTCGCGTTCCAGGCGCTGGTCACCAGCTTCACCGCACCGCTGACCCGGCTGAACTCGGTGGCGGGCCGGATCCAGGACTTCGCCGCAGATGTCGCCCGGCTCAAGGACGTGGAGACCTTCCCCGCCGACCCGCTCTACACCCGGCGCGAACCGCCCGCCAGCACCCGGCGGCTGGCCGGGCATGTGCTGCTGGAGAACGTCACCTTCGGCTACAACCCGCTGGACAAGCCGCTGCTCACCGGCCTGTCGCTGGCCGTGGGTCCTGGCCGGCAGGTCGCGCTGGTCGGCGGCTCGGGCAGCGGCAAGTCCACGGTCTCCCGGCTGATCGCGGGCCTGTACACGCCGTGGGAGGGGGTCATCCGGATCGACGGGCAGCGGCTGGAGGACCTGCCGCGCGGCGCGCTGGCGGCCTCCGTCTCCTTCGTCGACCAGGACGTGTTCCTCTTCGAGGGCACCGTGCGGGACAACGTGGCGCTGTGGGACCCGTCCATCCCGGACGAGGCGGTCGAGGAGGCGCTGCGGGACGCGGCGCTGTACGACGACGTCGCGCGCCGCCCCGGCGGGCTGCACAGCCGCGTCGAGCAGGACGGCCGCAACTTCTCCGGCGGCCAGCGGCAGCGGCTGGAGATCGCCCGCGCGCTGGTGCGGCGGCCCAGCATCCTCGTACTCGACGAGGTGACCAGCGCCCTGGACGCCGAGACCGAGGCCGTCATCATCGACAACCTGCGGCGGCGCGGCTGCGCCTGCGTGGTCATCGCGCACCGGCTGAGCACCGTACGGGACAGCGACGAGATCGTGGTGCTGGACCGCGGCACCGTCGTGGAGCGGGGACGGCACGAGCAACTGCTCGCCGCGCAGGGCCCGTACGCCCGACTCGTCAAGGAGCATTGAGGTACCTTCAGGTGACGTACGCGCATTCGGCCGGTGAGGAGACACAGCCCGGCACCTCGGTGAGCGACGTGGTGGTCGCGCACTTCGGGCAGCTCGGCGAGGCGGTGGCCCACACGCCCGGCAGCGGTCTGGCGCTGGAGGGGCCGCAGGTGCTGTGGCTGGTCGCGGACGGCGCGATGGACGTGTTCGCGGTGGACGCCGCGGGGCAGGGCCACTGGCACTTCCTGGGCCGGCTGGAGGCGGGCACCCTGCTGCTCGGCCCCGTCCAGGGCCCGCGGCACACGCTGGTCGGACGGCCGGTGCGGGGCGGGGTGCTGCGCCGGATACCGCTGATGGAGCTGTTCCGGCAGCCGGCCCGGGGCGAATACGGCGGCTACGGCGACACGGGGGCGTACGACACCGGCTCGTATCCCGTGTACGACACCGGTGGCTATCCCGTGTACGACACCGGGGGTCACCCCGTGTACGACACCGGCGGTTTCCCGGTCCACGACACCGGCGAACACCCGGCCTACGACACGGGCGCGTACCCGGTGTACGGCGGTCAGGCCGACCCCTGGGGTCAGGGCGCTGTGCTCGGGCCGCTGGAGGACGCCTTCGCGCGGGGCGTCGGCCGGGGGCTGCGGGTGCTGTTCGAGGCGCCGCTGGACGGCCAGCCCGGGCACGAGGGCCACGGGGGCCATGAGGCGCCCGCGACCGACGACGACATCCTGTGGATGCCGATAGCGCCCGGCAGCGTGCAGTACGGCAGCTCGGTCGAGCTGCTGATCGACGGTACGACCTGGCAGCTCATGGTCGACCAGCTCTCCCGGCTGCTGTTCACCCTGGACCGCTGGATCGAACGGCTGGAGCGCACCCACGAGGACCGTACGGCGGCGGGCATGGAGGCGGGCGAGACCGTCCGTGCCGAGGCCGACGAGGCGCTGCTGGCGGCAATCGACAAGTCCGCGCGGGGCGGCACCGGGGGGCAGGGCTCGGACGACAGCACGGTCGCCGTGTGCCGCGCTGTCGCCGAGGCGGCCGGAGTCACGCTGCGGCTGCCTTCGGACGGGCTCACCTCCGACGACCGGATGGACCCTGTCGAGCGGCTCGCCGTCACCTCGGGGCTGCGCACCCGTCCGGTGAAGCTGTCCGGCGACTGGTGGAAGGAGAACACCGGGCCGTTGGTGGGCTACCGGGCCGCGAGCGGGGCGCCGGTGGCGCTGCTGTGGCGGCGCGGCCGGTACGAGGCGGTACAGCCGGGCAGTGGCAGCCGGTGGCGGCTCGGCAGGTCGAACGCCGGCACCCTCGCCCCCCGCGCCGTGATGTTCTACCGGCCGCTGCCCGAACAGCCGCTGTCAGCGCGGCGACTGCTGCGCTTCGTGCTGCACGGCGCCCGCGGGGACCTGCTCACGCTCGTACTGAGCGGGCTCGTCGCGGTCGGCCTCGGCGCGCTGGTGCCGGTGGCCACAGGGCAGGTGCTCGGCGAGTACGTGCCCAACGCCGAGAGGGGTCTCATCGTGCAGGCCGCAGCGGCGATCGTGGGTGCCGCCGTGGTGGCGGCGGCGTTCATGCTGTTGCAGAACACCGCGCTGCTGCGGCTGGAGGGACGTATCGAGGCCGGGCTGCAACCGGCGGTGTGGGACCGGCTGCTGCGGCTGCCGACGCGGTTCTTCGCCGAGCGCTCCACCGGAGAGCTGGCCAGCGCCGCCATGGGGGTCAGCGCCATCCGGCGGGTGCTGTCGGGCGTCAGCTCGATCGTCGTGCAGTCCGGCACCGTCGCCGCGGTCAACCTCGTGCTGCTGCTGGCCTACAGTGTGCCGCTGGCCCTGGCGGCGCTCGGTGTCCTCGCGGTGGTCGCGGCGGTGTTCGCCGCCACCGGGCTGTGGCAGCTGCGCTGGCAGCGGCGCTTGGTGAAGCTCAACAACAAACTCAACAACCAGGCGTTCCAGACCCTGCGCGGACTGCCGAAGCTGCGCGTCGCGGCGGCCGAGTCCTTCGCGTACGCGGCGTGGGCGAAGGAGTTCGCCCACAGCCGGGAGCTGCAGCGGCGCGCGGGCCGCATCCGCAATCTGAGCACTGTCGTCAACGCCGTCTATCTGCCGCTGGCGATGCTGCTGCTGTTCGTCCTGCTGGCCGGTCCCGCGCGGGGCGCGCTCTCCCCGAGCGGGTTCCTCACCTTCACCACGGCCATGACGATGCTGCTGACGTCCATCACCCAGCTGACCAACGCGCTGATCTCGTGCGCCACCGTGCTGCCGATGTACGAGCAGATCAAGCCGGTGCTGCACGAGCTGCCGGAGGTGCGGGGCGGAAGCGTGCAGCCGGGCAGGCTGTCGGGCGCCCTGGAGGCGCGGGACGTGTCCTTCCGCTACTCCGAGGAGGGGCCGCTGGTGCTGGACGGCGTCTCGTTCCGGATCCAGCCCGGGGAGTTCGTGGCGATCGTGGGGGCGAGCGGCTGCGGCAAGTCGACGCTGCTGCGGCTGCTGATCGGCTTCGACCGGCCCACCTCGGGCGAGGTGCGCTACGACGGGCAGGACCTCGCTGCCCTCGACCAGGCGGCGGTGCGCCGGCAGTGCGGCGTCGTGCTGCAGAACGCCCAGCCGCACGCCGGCTCGATCCTGGAGTGCATCTGCGGCGCGGAGACCTTCCCGCTGGAGGAGGTGTGGGAGGCGGCGCGGATGGCGGGGGTGGCAGACGACATCAAGGCCATGCCGATGGGCATGCACACCATGCTCTCCGACGGCGGCGGCACCGTCTCCGGCGGCCAGCGGCAGCGGCTGATGATCGCCCAGGCGCTGGTGCGGCGGCCGCGGCTGCTGTTCTTCGACGAGGCGACCAGCGCGCTGGACAACGAGACCCAGCGTGTGGTGACCGAGTCCACCCGGGAGCTGCGCGCCACCCGGATCGTCATCGCCCACCGGCTGTCCACCGTGCTGGACGCGGACCGGGTCATCGTCATGTCCGAGGGCCGCGTGGTGCAGCAGGGTGCCCCTGCCGCACTGCTGGCCGATGCGGGAGGGCTCTTCCACGAGTTGGTGCGGCGCCAGCGGTAGGCGGGGGTGCGCCGCGATCCGCGTTCGACCGCGTACGGCTGCACGCGCTTCATGAGCAGCTCACACGTTCGTCGGCCGGTGCTGTGACGCTCCGGGCGGTGGGACCCCCCAGTCCTGAGGCGAGTCCCCAACGAGCCTGCCCTGGAGGCACCAGCAGCCATGACGCTCTCATCCGTTGCCAAGGGAAGCACTGCCTACGTCACCGCTGTCGCCGATTCAGCCGCTGAGGTACGGGCCGCGCAGCGGCTCCGCCACCTGGTCTTCGCCGAGGAGATGGGCGCCGACCTCGAATCCCCGCTGCCCGGCCACGATGTGGACGCCTTCGACGCCTTCACCGACCATCTGATCGTCACCACCCTGACCGGCGACGTCGTCGGAACCTACCGCCTCCTGCCTCCGGGACGGGTCGAGCGCTCGTACTCGGACGCCGAGTTCGAGCTGAGCGCGCTGGACGGTATCCGCCCGTCGCTGATCGAGGCGGGACGCTCGTGCGTGCACCCCGACCACCGCTCCGGGGCCGTGATCAACCTGATGTGGTCGGCACTCGCCCGCTATGTGCTCCTCTCGGGGCACCGCTACCTCGCGGGCTGTGCGTCGGTGCCCCTGGCCGACGGCGGCCGGGCGGCGGCGAGCGTGTGGTCGCTGTGTGCAGCGCGGCACACGCCGCCTGACGGTATGGCGGTATCCCCCAGGCGCCCGTGGGTCCCGACGGCGCACGCGACGGCCGGGCCCGCGGCCGCGTCGTACGCCCAGCTTCCGCCGCTGCTTCGCGGATATCTGCGGCTGGGTGCCTGGGTGTGCGGTCCGCCCGCCCACGACCCGGACTTCGGCGTCGCGGACTTCTTCGTCGTCCTCGACATGGAAAACCTCGACGACCGCTACTACCGCTACTTCCTCGGCGAGTCGCGGTGAGCGCCTGGATGGTCTCCTCGCCCTGCACAGCAGCGTGCGCCGGGCACCGGCTGCCGCCGGTCGCCGCGGTTGTCCGGGCGCGCCGGTACGCGGCTGTGGCCCGCGCGCTGACCCGCGGACTGGCAACGGGCCGGCGGCTGGCACGGGGGGAGGTGCTGCGCGCCCACGCCGGCGCGATGATCCGCGCGCTCGGACTGGAACTGGAGGCGTCGACGTCCGCCTTCAGCCGGCCATATGACCCCGACGGGCCGGGATCGCTGATCGTCTCGGACCACATCTCCTGGCTCGACGCCATCGCCCTGTTCGCGGTGGAACCGGCGACCGCGCTCGCCAAGCGGGAGGTGGCGCAGTGGCCGCTGTTCGGCGCACTGGCCGCGCGTGCAGGCGTGCAGTTCATCGACCGGGACCGGTTGCGCGGCCTTCCCGGCGCCGTGGCGCAGGTGGCGGCAACTCTGCGGAGCGGACGCTCGGTCGTGGTCTTTCCGCAGGGGACGACCTGGTGCACCGAGTCCGGCAGCGGTTTCCGGCGTGCGATGTTCCAGGCCGCGATCGACTCGGGCGCCCCCGTCCTGCCGGTGACGGTCAGCTACCGGCAGCGGGGCCTGCCCAGCACCGTGGCGGCGTTCCTCGGCGAGGACACCTTCCCCTCTTCCCTGCACCGGGTGATCAGTGCCCGGGATCTGGCCGTGCGCGTCACGGCCCATCCAGCGCTGCGCCCCCTCCCCGACCGCCGCGCGCTCGCCGCCCTGGCCCAGGCGACGATCCGCGGCACGGAGACACCCGCGCATCTGTGAAACGCGCGGCGCGAGTTTCCGTATCGTAGGGAGAAACGGTCAAACGAAAGGGATACCGCCGTGCGTGAGGGGGCCGCTGGAAGGCGGGAGAGGGTGCTGGAGGCGGTCCGTACGAGGGGCGAGGTGCGGGTGGCGCAGCTGGCCGCCGAGCTGGATGTTTCCGTGGTCACCCTGCGGCGGGACGTGGAAGAGCTGGCGCGACTGGGGCAGTTGCGGCGGGGACACGGGGTGGCGCGCTCCCTGTCGCCGGTGCCCGCGCAGCGCGACGCCTCGGGGCCGGCCGTGGGGCTGATCGTTCCGGAGAACCACTCGTATCTTTTCGAGGCGGTGCGCGGCGCCCGTACCGCACTGGAGGCGGCCGGCGTGCGGATGGCCCTGCACATCGCCCCGCACCAGCCCGGTGCGGAACAGGCGATGGCCCAGCAGGCGGTGCAGCAGGGGGTGAGCGGACTGCTCGTCTCGCCGCGCTGGCACACCGCCGACTCCGCCGCGCGGGACGAGGAGTGGCTGGCCGAACTCGCCGTGCCCGCCGTCCTGATGGAGCGCCGCCCGGCGCCCGGCTCGCCGCTGCACGCCCACGACTCGGTCCGCAGCGACCACTGGTACGGCGCCCATCTGGCGGTGGACCACCTGGTGTCGCTGGGGCACCGCCGTATCGTGCTGGCGGCGCGGGACGACAGCCCCACAGGGCGCACACTGCGCGCGGCGTTCGCGCAGATCGCGGGCGAGCGCGAGGAGGTGGCCCGGTGGGCGGTGGTGCTCAGCGCGGGACCCGGCGACGGTGCGGAGCGCCCTGCGTCGCTGGTCGATCTGCCCGCGGTGCTGCGTGAGCACGGGGCGACGGCCGCCGTGCTGCACGCGGACGTGGACGCGTTGATGCTGGTGCAGCAGTTGCGCGAGCAGGGTGTACGGGTGCCGGAGGACTGCTCGGTGGTGGCGTACGACGATGTGGTGGCGGCGCTGGGAAGTCCGCCGCTGACGGCTGTCGCGCCGCCGAAGGAGGAGATCGGCCGGGCGGCTGCCGAGCTGCTGCTGCGCCGGCTGCACCACCCGCGGGGTGCGGCGCCGGAGGCGGTACGGCGGATCGAGCTGTTGCCCGAGCTGAAGGTGCGGGGGTCCACGGCCCGGGTCGCCGCGGCCGGCGGATGAGGGCCGGCCGGGGGATGAGCGCCGGTCGGCGGATGAGGACCGCCCGGTGGATGAGGGCCGCCCGGCGGTGGTTCCCGGGGGCGTGAGCTGCCTCTGCGGGCGGACAACTCCCGGTTTCCGGGCGGGGTCAACTCCCGGGCTCGCACGATCGTTTGACCGCTTTATTTTCCCCTGATCGATCCATTGACCCTCTTCGTTCGAGCGATCAGGATGCGGATGTCCCCCTCCTCCCGCGAAGGAGGCATCCACCGTGCACGGCCGCCGTATTCCACGGTTCACCCGCACCGCGCTGACCGCTCTCGCCGCCCTCCCCCTGCTGCTGACCGCCGCCTGCACCGGCGGCGGCACGGCCACCGGAGCGGACGCGGCGGGCGAGGGCCCCGTCCACATCACCTTCTGGTCCGCGCTGCGCGGCAGCCAGGAAGTGGTGGACGCCTACAACAAGAGCCAGCGCCGCGTCCACGTCGACTTCCAGCAGATCCCCGCCGGCAACCAGGGCGGGTACGCCAAGCTGAGCAACGCGGCCCGGGCCGGCAACGCGCCCGACGTCGCCACCCTCGAATACCCGCAGGTCCCCGGCTTCGCCATCGACGGGGTGGCCCGCGACATCACGCCCCTGGTCAGCGAGCGGCTGCGGAAGAAGCTGCTGCCGCAGGCGCTGGCCCTGACCACGTTCGAGGGGCGCACGTTCAGCGTGCCGCTGGACGTGGAGCCGATGGTCTTCCTCTACCGGCGCGATCTGTTCGCCAAGCACGGCATCGAAGTGCCGCGCACCTGGTCCCAGTTCGAGAAGGCGGCGCGGCAGATCAAGCGCGCGGCGCCCGGCTCGCGGATCGCCACCTTCCCCACCGACGGCGGCACCCAACTGGCGGCCTGGGCCTGGCAGGCGGGTGCGCGGTGGTTCGACACCAGGGAGGGGACCTGGACCGTCTCCATGACGGACAAGCCCACCCGGAAGGTGGCCGCCTACTGGCAGCGGCTGATCGACGAGAAGCTGGTCTTCCTCAACCCCGTGGACACCCAGGCCGGTTCGGCGCAGGTCGGCAGGGGCGAGGTGTTCGGCAAGCTGGCCGGCGCCTGGGACGCGGGCGGGACGATGTCCGCCCAGCCGGGCCAGAAGGGCAAATGGCGGGTGGCCCCGATGCCCCAGTGGGACCCGGAACGTCCGCGCGTCGGCACCCACGGCGGCTCCACGTTCGCCGTCACCAAGGACAGCCGGCACCCGAAGGAGGCCATGGACTTCATCGAGTGGCAGGTCTCCAGCCCCGAAGCCCTCAAGGCCCGGCTGTCCAGCGGCATCAGCAGCCAGTACCCGGCCGCCACCGGGCTGGTCCGGGTCGCCCGGACGGAGATGGACACCAGCTACTTCGCCGGGCAGGACATCTACCAGCTGTTCCGGCGCGAGGCCCGCCACATCTCGGGGCAGTGGAAGTGGGGCCCGCGGATGACGGCCACCCTCAAGACGGTCCAGGACCGGGTGGCCCGCGTCGGTGCGGGGGAGGACACCGTGCTCGGCGCGCTGCGCGCCGGCCAGCGCGCGACGATGCCCGACCTGGAGTCCCTCGGGCTGAACGCACGGGAGGGGTCACGATGAGCGCGACCGCCGTTCCGGGAACCGGTACGGAGACGGCCGTCGGCGCCGACAGCCGCCCGGCCGCCGCCCCGGAGAGCCGGGCGCGGCGCACTGCGCGGCGGCGCCGGCTGGGGGCGTGCGCGGCGCTGATGACGCCGTTCTTCGTGCTGCTGGTCGTCGTCTTCCTGGTGCCGGTGTGCGGTGCGCTGTGGCTCAGCTTCTTCAGCGACGACCACCCCGGGCTCGGATTCGGTCCCGAGCGCACCGTCTTCGCCGGGCTGCGCAGCTACCGGGCCGTACTGTCCGACCCCACGTTCCTCGCGGGCCTGGGTACGACCGCGCTCTACTGTCTCGTCTACATCCCGCTGATGGTGCTGCTGGCGCTCGCGCTGGCGCTGCTGTTGGACTCGGGCGCGGTGCGGCTGCGGCGCACCGCGCAGCTGGCGCTGTTCCTGCCGCACGCGGTGCCCGGCATCATCGCCGCCGTCATCTGGCTGTATCTGTACACGCCTGGACTCAGCCCGGTCGTCGAGGCGCTGAGCAAGGCCGACATCACGGTCGACTTCCTCGGCGTGGACACCGTCCTGCCGTCCATCGTGAACATCGCGCTGTGGAGCAACCTCGGCTACAACACCGTCATCTTCTACGCCGCGCTCCAGGCCGTGCCGCGTGAGCTGACGGAGGCGGCGCTGGTGGACGGCGCCGGACCGGTCCGTACCGCACTGGGGATCAAGGTGCCGCTGGTGCGTGCTTCGGGTGTGATGGTCGCGATGTTCACGCTGATCTGGTCGCTCCAGCTGTTCACCGAACCGATGCTGATCAGCCAGGCGACGCAGGTGGTCGGCAGCCGCTACACGCCGAACATGTACATCTACGACGCCGCCTTCAACCGGAACAACTACGGCCTGGCAGCCGCCGCCTCGGTGGTACTGCTGGCCGTCACCGTCGCGCTGTCGTACGGGCTGAGCCGGTGGAGCAACCGTACGGGGACGGGCGGCGGGGGCGGCGGCGCGGCACAGGAGGGTTCTTGATGAGCACCCAGGTTTCCCCGCGTGCGGCGCGGCCGCGGCTGCTGGGGCGGACCGCCGTCAACGCCGTCGTCGGCCTGTCCGTCCTCTACACCCTGCTGCCGGTGCTGTGGCTGCTGCTGGCCGCCGCCAAGAACCGGGACGCGCTCTTCCGCAGCGACGTGCTCTCAGCGGGCGACTTCTCCCTCGCCGACAACCTCTCCGCGCTCTTCGCCATGGAGGACGGCGTCTACGGGCGCTGGTACGTCAACAGCCTGCTGTACGCGGTGCTGGGCGCGGCGCTGGGCTCCATGATCAGCGTCGCGTGCGGCTACGCCTTCGACAAGTACCGCTTCCGCGGCAAGGAGAAGCTGTTCGGGCTGGTGCTGGCCGGCGTCATGGTGCCGCCCACCGTGCTGGCGCTCCCGCTGTATCTGATGGCGTCGAAGGTGGGGGTGGTCAACACCTTCTGGTCGGTGTTCGTCCCCGTGCTGTTCAACCCCTTCGGGGTGTATCTGGGGCGGGTCTTCAGCCAGGGATACGTTCCCGACGAGGTGCTGGAGGCGGCCCGGGTGGACGGCGCGGGCGAGCTGGCGTCCTATTTCCGGGTCGCGTTGCGGATGCTGGGGCCCGGTGTGGTGACGGTATTCCTGTTCCAGCTCACCGCCATCTGGAACAACTTCTTCCTGCCCATGGTGATGCTGTCCGATCACTCGCTCTTCCCGGTGAGCCTCGGGCTCTACGTCTGGAACAGCTCAGCCGTGGTGACGCCCGACTACTACCCCGTCGTCATAACGGGCTCCCTGCTGGCCGTCCTCCCCCTGATCGCCGCCTTCGTACTGCTCCAGCGCTACTGGAAGTCCGGCCTCACGGCGGGCAGCGTCAAATGAACCCGTGTCCGTAAGCTCACCGACATCCCAGGAGCAGAATGCCCGGCACCAAACCAGTCGCCGCCCTCGCCATGGACGAGAGGGCGGCGGGGGCCGTACTGAAGCCCGCCGTCCGGCACCGGCTCGGCGAGGTGGTGGACCTCGCCGAGCCCGTGCTGACCGACTTCACCACGGACACGGCCCGCAGGGTGCTCCCTGCGGTGGAGCTCCTGATCACCGGCTGGGGCTGCCCCCCGCTGGACGCCGAAGTGCTCGCGCACGCCCCGAAGTTGCGTGCCGTGGCGCACACGGCGGGCAGCGTCCGTGGCCACCTCACCCCGGCGTGCTGGGCCCGCGGGATCGAGGTCTCCACGGCGGCGGCGGCGAACGCGGCACCTGTCGCCGAGTACACGCTCGCCATGATCCTGCTGGCGAACAAGCAGGTGCTGCCCGCGGCCCGCGCCTACCGCGCACAGCGCGACCGTGCCGACTGGCTCTTCCCCGACCCGGCGCTGGGGAACTACCGCCGCACCGTGGGCATTCTGAGCGCCTCCCTCGTCGGCCGCCGCGTCATCGAGCTGCTGCGCCCGCACGATCTGCGTGTCCTCCTCTACGACCCGTACGTCGGCGAAGCCGAGGCGGCGGCGCTCGGCGCGGCCAAGGCGGAGCCGGCCGAACTGTTCGCGGCGTCCGACGTGGTCAGCGTGCACACCCCACTGCTGCCCGCGACCCGCGGACTGGTGAGCGGTGAACTCCTCGGTCTGCTGCGGGACGGCGCAACGCTGATCAACACCGCGCGCGGCGCGGTCGTCGACCAGGAGGCGCTCACCAGGGAACTGCTCAGCGGCCGTATCCGCGCCGTACTGGATGTCACCGAGCCCGAGGTGCTGCCCCCGGACCATCCGCTGTGGGAGTGCGACAACACGCTGCTCACCCCGCACCTGGCCGGCTCGCAGGGCAACGAGCTGGACCGGCTGGCGGAATCGGCCCTCCAGGAGGTGCGCCGCTGGGCGGCCGGCGAGGGCTTCGCGCACCCCGTGAGCCCCGACCGGAAGGAGCTTCTGGCGTGACAGCGCAACCAACCGGCGCGCCCGGCATACTCGGCCTGCCGCCGCTCGACCACTCCCTCAGCCCCCGTACCGGCTACACCCGCGCCCACTGGGAGGCCGCGGCGGATGGACTGGTGCGGGCCGCGTGGCGGTGGGCCACCCCGCGGGGGGCGCTGCTGGATCTGCCGGGCCGGCCCTCCCGTTCCGGCACGCGCTCGGACGGGCTCGAGGGCTACGCCCGTACGTTCCTGGCGGCTGCCTTCCGCACCGCGGGCGGGGACGGCGCCGACCCCGCGGGGCTGCTGGAGCGCTACGCCGAGGGCCTGGCGGCGGGCACCCGTACCCCGGGCCGGGACGACACCGAGTCATGGCCGCTGATCCTCGACCACACCACGGCGGGCCAGCCGATGGTGGAGGCAGCGTCGGTCGCGCTGGGGCTGCGGCTGACCAGGCCGTGGCTGTGGGACCGGCTGGACGACGCCACCCGGGACCGGGCCGAGGAGTGGCTGCGGGGCGCGCTGCGGCACACCCCGGCGCCGAACAACTGGTATCTGTTCCCGCTCTGTGTCGCCGGGTTCCTGGAGTCGGCGGGGCGCGGCGACGCGGAGACGGGTGCGGCGATCGCACGGGGGCTGGAGCTGCTGGAGGGCTGGTGGCGCGGCGAGGGCTGGTACGCGGACGGTGACGGCCGCGCCTTCGACCACTACAACGGCTGGGCGCTGCACCTGTATCCGCTGCTGCACGCCCATCTCGCGGGCGACGAGGCGCTGCTGGCCCGCTACGGTCCGCGGCTGCGCGACCATCTGTCGAGCTTCGCGCTGATGTTCGGCGGCGACGGCGCCCCGCTGCACTTCGGCCGCTCCCTCACCTACCGCTTCGCCGCCTGCGCCGCCGTCGGGCTCGGCGCGCTGACCGGGAACACGCCGCTGGCCCCCGGTGTCTCCCGGCGGCTGCTGAGCGGCGCGCTGCGCTACTTCCTCGACCGGGGCGCGGTCGACGCCGACGGGCTGCTGACCCTGGGCTGGCACGGCCCGCACGACGCGACGTTGCAGACGTACTCGGGTCCGGCGTCCCCGTACTGGGCGTCGAAGGGGTTCGTGGCGCTGCTCGTACCGCCCGGCGATCCGCTGTGGACGGCGACCGAGGAGGCCGCGCCGAGCGAGGGCGCCGACCGGGCACTGGCGGTGGCGGCACCGGGGCTGCTCCTCCAGTCGACCGGCAGCGACGGGCTGGTCCGGCTGCACAACCACGGCAGCGACACCGTACGGCCCTGGCAGGGCGAGGTGTTCGAGGAGGAGGACCCGCTGTACGCGCGCTTCGCGTACTCCACAGCGACGGGCCCGACAGCCCGCGACAACCCGCCCGACAACCATCTGGCGCTCCGCCTCCCGGCGGGTCCCGGCGCGTGGAGCGTACGGCGGCGGGTCCATCCGCTGGGCGCCGCATCGGCTGCGGACGGGGAGTGGGGCTGGGCGGCGTCCTGGCACCGGCCCGCCTTCCCGGCCGACGTACCGGCGCCGCCGTCCCTGCGGGTGGAGAGCGTGACGGTGGTACGCGGCCGCTGGGAGGTACGGGCGCACCGGGTGGTGGGCGCACCCGCCGGCACCCGGGTACGGCTGACGGGCTGGGCGGCCGACGAACCGCTGGCCACGGATCTGCTCCCCCTGCACGGTCTTACGCCCGCCGCCCCGCTGCGGGCCCCGCACGGGACCGCGTACACGCGGTGGGTGCGGATGCCGGTGGTGGAGGGAGAGGTGAGCGGTACGGGGCTTTGTGTGGCGGCGGCCGCGCTGGGCGACAGCGCGGGGAGCGCTGCCGCACCACGGGCTTCCGTGGCCGGAGGGGCGGAGAGCCTGGAGATCGCGTGGGGCGACGGCGGGGGGCGGGTGCGGGTCGGCTTCGATCCGCTGACGGTCGAGGAGGCCGGGACCGGCTGAGGGTTGCGAGCGGGCGAAATCCGGTTGCTGCCCCTCATGCAGGGCCGGAAGGATGCCCCCTCGTGCTTCCGGACCTCTCCCCTTGGCGGGAGTCACGCGACTTCCGCACCCTGTGGACCGCGGGCCTGATCACCACCTTCGGCAGCTTCCTCACGTTCGTCGCGCTGCCCCTCCAGGTGAAGGAGCTGACGGGCTCCGCGGCCGCGGTGGGTGCGCTGGGGGCCGTGGAGCTGGTGCCGCTGATCGTGTTCGGGCTGTACGGCGGGGCGCTCGCCGACGCCTTCGACCGGCGCACCCTGATCCTGGGCAGCGAGGCCGCGCTGGGCGCCGTGGCGCTGGGGCTGCTGCTCAACACGCTGCTACCGCACCCGATGGTGTGGCCGCTGTACGTCGCGGCGGCGCTCAGCAGCGCGCTGACCGGTGTGCAGCGGCCCGCGCTGGACGCGGTGCTGCCCCGGATCGTCGCGCATACGCAGCTCAGCGCGGCGGCGGCGCTCAACTCGCTGCGCTGGCAGGTGGGCGGCGTCGCCGGACCCGCGGTCGCGGGCATCCTGATCGCCTACGCGGGGCTCGCGACCGCGTACGCCATCGATCTGGCGACGTATGTGCTGTCTCTGCTGCTGGCGCTGCGGCTGGCCCCCTCGCCGCCCGCGCACGACGCGGCGAAGCCGTCGCTGCGCGGGATCTGGGAGGGCGCGCGGTACGCGTGGGGCCGCAAGGACCTGCTGGGCACGTACACGGTGGACATCGTCGCGATGCTGTTCGCGTTCCCGATCGCGCTCTTCCCGTTCCTGGCCGCCCAGTTGGACGCCCAGTGGTCGCTGGGGCTGATGTACGCGGCGCTGCCGTTCGGCTCGATGCTGGTGAGCGCGACCAGCGGCTGGACGTCGCGGGTGCACCGGCACGGGCTCGCCGTGCTGCTGGCCGCCGCGGGCTGGGGCGCGGCGATGACGGTGGCGGGGGTGGTGCGGAACGTGTGGCTGGTGCTGCTCTTCCTCGTCCTCTCCGGCGCCTTCGACATGATCAGCGGAATCTTCCGCTCGACGATGTGGAACCAGACCATCCCGGACGAGCTGCGCGGCAGGCTCGCCGGGATCGAGCTGCTGTCCTTCTCGGCGGGCCCGCAGCTGGGACAGGTCCGCTCGGGCTCGGTGGCCTCGCTCACATCCGTCCGCGCATCCGTGTGGTCCGGCGGGCTGGCGTGCGTGGCGGGCGTGGCGCTGCTGGCCGCGGCCCTGCCGAAGCTGCTGGCGTACGACGCCCGCACCAGCGAGCACGCCCGGGCGGTACGGGCTGCCAGGGAGGGTGCGCCGTCGCCGGACGGGGAGGCGTGAGCCCGCGCCGACTCAGCCGCGCCCCGCGTTGCCTCCCTTGTCGTGCCAGCGCGGGTCGTTCTCCCACTCCGAGGTGCGCTCCCGCGCGGTCTCCAGCGCCTGGGCCGCCTCCTCGCGGCTGGCGTACGGACCCATCCGGTTCTTGCCCGGCGACTGCGGGCCCTCCTCGACGGTGCCGGTCTCGACGTTGAAGAACCACTCTCCGGGCTTGCCGACCGTCTTGCGCTTGAACAGAGCCATACGGTCATGATCCCGCACCGGCACACCGTGCGCAGCCCCGCGGAGGCGCACAGCCGCAAGCGGCCCGGCGGCGGGCCCGGCAGCGGTCCCCGGTGGTCCGACCGCGGCCGGAGCGGAGCCGGCGGCCCGGATTAGACTCGCTGACATGTCTGGCCAGTCACTCCTCGTCCCCGGCACGCTCTCCCCGCCCCGCGCCGTGCCCGCCTCGATCCCGCGTCCCGAGTACGTCGGCAAGCCCGCGCCCACCCCCTATGACGGGCCCGAGGTGCAGGACGCCGAGACGGTGGAGAAGATGCGCGTCGCCGGGCGTATCGCCGCCCGCGCCATGGAAGAGGCGGCCAAGCACATCGCCCCGGGCGTCACCACGGACAAGCTGGACGAGGTGGCGCACGAGTACATGATCGACCACGGCGCCTACCCCTCCACGCTGGGCTACCGGCAGTTCCCCAAGTCGCTGTGCACCTCCATCAACGAGGTGATCTGCCACGGCATCCCCGACTCCACGGTGCTGCGCGACGGCGACATCGTGAACCTGGATGTGACCGCGTACCTCGACGGCGTGCACGGCGACAACAACGCCACCTATCTGTGCGGGGACGTGGACGAGGAGTCGCGGCTGCTGGTGGAGCGGACCCGCGAGGCGCTGCACCGCGCGATCAAGGCCGTCAAGCCGGGCCGCCAGCTCAACATCGTCGGCCGGGTCATCGAGTCGTACGCGAAACGGTTCGGCTACGGCGTGGTGCGCGACTTCACCGGGCACGGCATCAACAGCTCGTTCCACTCCGGACTGATCGTCCCGCACTACGACGATCCGCGCGCCACCACCGTGATGCGGCCCGGGATGACCTTCACCATCGAGCCGATGCTGACGCTGGGCACCTACGAGTGGGACATGTGGGAGGACGGCTGGACGGTCGTCACCAAGGACCGCAAGCGCACGGCGCAGTTCGAGCACACGCTGGTGGTGACGGAGTCGGGCGCGGAGATCCTGACGCTTCCCTAGCGGCCCGGCGGGGTACAGGTTTTCCGACAGGGTGTCGGCAACTGCTTGACTTAGGTAAGCCTAAGTAGCAGGATCGCACTGTGTCGGAGCCCCGCACCTCGCTGTCGTTTTTGGGAGCCAGCCTTGCCGTCCGCCGCATCGCACTCGCAGGACACCTCGCACGACACCCCGACGGACTTCTCCACACTCATCCGCACCGCGTCCCAGGAGCAGCACACCGAGGCCGAGAACTCCTCCTTCATGAGCGAGATGCTCGGCGGCAGGCTCGGTGTGGAGGCCTACACCCGCTACACCGAGCAGCTCTGGTTCATCTACGGCGCACTGGAAGGCGCCGCCGGTGAGCTGGCCCAGGACCCGGTGGCGGGCCCCTTCGTACGCGGTGAGCTCTTCCGGCTGCCCGCGCTGGAACGGGACCTGACCCATCTGCACGGCGACGCGGCCGGCTGGCGCGAGGGCCTCACCCCGCTGCCCGCCACCGCCGCGTACGCGGCACGTATCGCCGAGCTCGCCCGCAGCTGGCCCGGCGGCTATGTCGCCCACCACTACACCCGCTACCTCGGCGACCTCTCCGGCGGCCAGATCATCCGCGGCACCGCCGAGAAGACCTGGGGCTTCGCACGCAAGGGCGACGGGGTCAGGTTCTACGTCTTCGACGCCATCGACAACCCCGCCGCCTTCAAACGCGAGTACCGCGCCCTGCTGGACGCCCTGCCCTGCGACGAGTTGGAAAAGCGCCGCATCGTGGACGAGTGCAAGCACGCTTTCGCTCTGAACACCGCCGTCTTCCGCGAGCTGGGCGCCCAGTTCCGGCTCAGCGCGTAACCCCGCCGGGGGCTGCCCGCAGCGCTACTTGGTGCAGCCCTCCTTCTTTTTCCGGCCGTCGACGAACGCCTTCGCGAAACGCAGGGTGTTGCGGCGGGTGACCTCGGTGCCCTGCTCGCCCTTGGAGAACGAGAAGCGGAAGGACAGCGAGTCGGCCCGGTCGGTGCCGCAGGGGGTGGACAGGTGGAGGTCGTTGTCCCCTTGCACCGCCCAGTGTGTGCCCGCGATGTGCACGCTCTTCGCGTGCTTCAGGGACTCGGACTTCAGGGACACCTGCTTGTCCTCAGCGGTGAGCGGCTTGTCGAGCCGGGTGATGTCGACCTGCACGGCGATGGGCCCGTCCACCACGTTCACCTGGCAGTCGGCCAACGAGCCGTCCTCACCGACCGGCCGCAGTGACTGGTGCAGCTTCTCCCCGTCCGGGAGCAGCGGTTCCAGCACCTTCTGCGGCACACGCACACCGCAGATCTCGCGAGGCACGGCGTAGTCCCGGCCGTCGGTGGAACAGCCGGCCACGAGGAGGAGGGCAATGCCGGGAACGACCGCCGCCAGCCCCCGGCGGCACTTGGTGGTCACTGGTCTCCCGAGTCCTCGCGGGCGTTGGCCTTGCCGTCGTTGGCCGCCGAGTCGATCCTGTCCCAGAGGCCGTGGTCCGGCGAGAAGCCCGTACGGCCATCGGCCCAGTGGGCGTTGGTGTCGTACCACTCGTTCTTGAGCGCCTCCATCCGCGCCTTCTGGACGTCGGCCACCTGCTTGTTGTCCCCGGTCGCCTGGTCCGTGATGCGGGCGGTCTCGTCCTCGACCAGCGCCTTGCTGACGGCGAACGCCGCGCGGTCCACATGGCTGCCGCCCCAGGGCAGGAAAGAGGCGGCTGTCCCGACCACCAGGTAGCCGCCCATGCCTTTGGCGCCCCAGCCGGCGTCCTTGAGGTCGGCCGCCTTCTGATCGCCGATGGCCTGGTAGCGGGCCTCCTCCAGGAAGCCGACGGTGCGCCCGGTGCGGTTGAGGCTGTCCTCGGGGGCCTCCTTCTCGGAGTGGATGTCGTGCACCATCGCGCCGTTCATGGCCTCGTTGAGCACCTGATAGCTGGCCGGGTCGCGGGAGATCTGCTTGGAGACCTCCAGCAGGTGATCCCGGTCGAGCACCTGCTCCTCGGGGGAACCGCCCATCGTCATGTGGGTGTCCGTGCCGTGGTTGCCGAGCAACTTGGCCATGTCGTCGCGGAGTTCGACGGGCATGTCGTCCTTCTGGCCGGCGAGCCGTTCCAGTGCGCCGTCCAGTACGTCGTCGTGCGCCTGGGTGTGCTTCACATAGGTGGCCGCGGGGTCGTCCGGGTTCATTCCGCTGCCCGCCGCGAGCAGGGCGTCGCCCAGCGCCTCGCGGGAGGGGAGCCTGACGCCGTCGTCTGGGCCCATGCTGTCGGGCTGCTCCTCGTCGAACCACGTACGGCCGCCGTTGTCCATGTCCTTGAGGAAGTAGTCGGCCCTGCCGGGGTCGTTGAAGAACGCCGTGGACGCGTCCGGATTGTGGCTGAGCGCCTTGAAGTAGCCGGTCATCGGGTCGGCGCCGGTCGCCTTGCTCCCGGGGTCGAGATCGGTGTACTGACCCACCAGGCCCCAGGCGGAGGGCGCGTCCGGCTTGCTCTTCTCGAACTTGTACATGGCGTCGCCGTACCGGCCGAGAAAGCCCTGGTCGAACTCGCCCTTGCCCATCAGACTGCTCATGATCTGGAAGCCGTACGGCTTGGCCAAGGGGCCCAGGCCCTCATGGCCGAACTGCTTGGTGCCCGCCGCGATGACCTCGTTCTCCCACTGCTGCATCGCGGGCGTCTGCTGGCGGGTCGCGTTGCCCAGGGTCATGCTCAAGTTGCCCTGGACATGGTCGAGCAGGACGGCACGTGCGCCCTCGGGGGTGTCGCCGTGGCCGGGGTCGGCGAGGTCGCGCCAGAACTGGAGGGTGCCCTCGCCACCCATCCTGGTCGCGAACGTCTCGGTGAAGCCGGAGTTGTCCCGCTGGTCCCGCAGCACGTCGTTGAAGCGTTCGAGCTCCTTGTCGTCCAGTTCCCAGACCTTGACGTCGCCGTCCTTGAACCGCTTCGCCCAGTACTCCGCGTCCACCTTGCCCTGGCGTTTGTCGGCGCCCTTGACGCTGTCGGCGGCCGCGCCGGAGAAGTCGTACTTGCGCTTGGCGATGGCCCGCAGTTCGCGGGCGACGATGCGGTCGGTCTCCCCGGCGTTCCACAGCACCCGCTCGACGCGCTTCTCCGCGGCGTCGATCTGGGCCTGGGTCGGCGGCTTGATGTCGGCGTCGCCGGCGACCGCCGGCGGAGGCACGGACGCGGTGCCGCCCCCCTTGTCGTTGATGTAGATGTTGTCCTTGGCGACCTCGGTGACGATCTTCTCCAGATCGCTCTTGTGATCGGTGAACGCCTTGTGGGCCGACTTCAGCAGCCCCAGGACGTCCTGCGCCTCCTCGAGCAGTTCCCCGAACTGCCTGGCGGTCTTGGTGACGAACCGCCCGGTCGCTTCGGCGTTCTCGCCCTTCCAGTCCGCCTTGGTCACCGCCGACTGGAAGTCGAGGGCCGTCGTGGCCGGGGCGTCCTTGCCCGCGCCGCCCTCGCCGCTGCCGTCGCGCAGGTTGCGCAGCCGCTCGACCAGTTCCGTCCAGTCGGTGATCGCGGTGTCCAGCTTGCCGAGCCGCAGATCCCTCAGCTGTGCGACGGTCATCTTCTGCGTTTCCGCCATGGTGACGTCCCCCGTCCGTTGAACGCTTACTTGATCTGGTCGTCGAGCTTCGCGATGGACGACATGGCGGTCGTGACCTTCTCCTCGTCCCTGCCGTGAGCGCCCTTGGTGAACTCCAGGTGGTCGGAGATCTGGCCGCAGGCATCCTGGAGCGTCTTGAGCTTGGTGTCCCAGGCGTCCTTGAGTTCGGTGAGTGCCGCGCCCATGTCCAGCCCGTCGCCGGTCAGCGAGGCGGCGGCCTCGGTCGTCGAGGTGCGGGCGTGTCTGCCGTCGGTGGTGAGCTGCCGCCGCAACCCGAACGCCATGTTCCCCAGCTTGCCCAGTTCGTCGTCGTGCACGACGAGATCCACGTTGCCGCCGGAACCATCTCCCGGATGACCGCCCCCGGTCGGATGGCCCCCTGTTGGGTGCCCTCCGGTCGGATGCCCTCCGGTCGGGTCCCCGTTGAGCTGCATCCGGGTCGCGTCGGTCTCCGGTGCGGCGTTCGCCTTCGCCTGCTCCCACTCGGTGAAAGTCACATCTGACACCCCGTTCCGTTTCGTGGACGGCGAAAACATTCAACGTAGGTGTCTGCTCGATGTGCAGCAACCGGCGTACGGGATGTGCGCAGCGAAAATCCTTTGCTCCGCTGGGTGTGCCCCTGCGCACAATGAGCTGCGGGGAAGCGCCGTCACGGGGGCGGGCTTCCAGGGCCCTGGCGGCTCTGTTCATCTAGTTGCTGTTGCCCGCTTGATACGGGGGAGTTGGACTGTCATGACGTACGTGGAGATGCCCGGGGCCCGGGTGCCGATCCGGATGTGGACGGATCCCGGCTCGGTGGAGGACGCGGCGCTGCGGCAGCTCCAGAACGTGGCGACGCTTCCGTGGATCAAGGGCCTCGCGGTGATGCCCGATGTGCACTACGGCAAGGGCGCGACCGTCGGTTCCGTCATCGCGATGCACGGCGCGGTCTGCCCGGCGGCCGTGGGGGTGGACATCGGGTGCGGGATGTCGGCGGTGCGCACGTCGCTGACGGCCAACGACCTGCCGGGGGACCTCTCGCGGCTGCGCTCGAAGATCGAGCAGGCCATTCCGGTGGGCCGCGGTATGCACGACGAGCCGGTGGAGCCCGGCGATGTGCACGGGCTGCCGACCTCGGGGTGGGACGACTTCTGGGCGCGCTTCGGCGGCGTCGCCGAGTCCGTACGGTTCCGGCAGGAGCGGGCCACCAAGCAGATGGGCACGCTGGGCGGCGGCAACCACTTCATCGAGGTGTGCCTGGACACCACGGACCAGGTGTGGCTGATGCTGCACTCCGGTTCGCGGAACATCGGCAAGGAGCTCGCGGACTTCCACATCGGCGAGGCGCAGAAGCTCCCGCACAACCAGGGCCTGGTCGACCGCGACCTCGCGGTCTTCGTCAAGGACACCCCGCAGATGGCGGCCTACCGGCACGACCTGTTCTGGGCGCAGGAGTACGCCAAGTACAACCGGGCGCTGATGATGGGGCTGCTCAAGGACGTGGTCCGCAAGGAGTTCAAGAAGGCGAAGCCGGTCTTCGAGGAGACCATCTCCTGCCACCACAACTACGTGGCGGAGGAGAGCTACGACGGGATGGACCTGCTCGTCACCCGCAAGGGCGCGATCCGCGCGGGCGGCGGCGAGTTCGGCATCATCCCGGGCTCGATGGGCACCGGCTCGTACATCGTCAAGGGCCTCGGCAACGCGGCCTCGTTCAACTCCGCCTCGCACGGCGCGGGCCGGCGCATGAGCCGGAACGCGGCGAAGCGGCGGTTCTCCGAGCAGGATCTCGTGGAGCAGACGCGCGGGGTGGAGTGCCGCAAGGACGCGGGCGTGGTGGATGAGATACCCGGCGCCTACAAGCCGATCGAGCGCGTCATCGATCAGCAGCGGGATCTGGTGGAGGTCGTCGCCAAGCTGCGGCAGGTCGTGTGTGTGAAGGGCTGACCGGGGCCCGGCAGGCGGAGCAGGGGCCCCTTGGGGGAGGGGGTCTCATCGGGGGTGACCGGCGATGAGGTGACTCATCGCCGGTCCTGCTCCATGCCGCGCCCCAGCCGTCGGCACCTGGGTGGGTGCCCACCTTCC
Organism: Streptomyces sp. CA-250714; assembly: GCF_050936705.1. Classification (NCBI taxonomy): domain Bacteria; kingdom Bacillati; phylum Actinomycetota; class Actinomycetes; order Kitasatosporales; family Streptomycetaceae; genus Streptomyces; species Streptomyces sp. CA-250714. Next base: position 2,169,915 of record NZ_JBNJMI010000002.1, read on the forward strand.
CGAACGGGCAAGTCCACGGCTCAGGCCACTGTCCGCACGGTCGCCCTGCGCAGCGCGTCGCGCAGCCGGTCGCGGGCCTCGGTCTGGGCGGCGATCCGGGCCTCCAGGACGGCGAGCCGTTCCTGGGCGATGCGCAGGCCCTCGGCGGAGGGCGGGACGGTGGCCATGTCACCGTCCAGGCAGGCGGCGAAGAAGCCGATGTCCTCCAGGGTCAGCCCGGCGTCGAGGAGATAGCGGATGTTGCGGACGCGGACCTCGGCAGCGGCGTCGTAGACGCGGTAGCCGTTCGGTGTCCGCCGCGAGGTGAGCAGGCCCGCCTGCTCGTAGTGCCTCAGGGCCCGTGCCGTCGTCCCCGTCCGCTGTGCCAGCTGGCCGATCCGCATGCTGCCGCCACCTCCCGGAGGGAGTGTAATCACGGCAGGCAGGGCGGCAGATACGGCTGTCGTCATGCCAGCACCGCTCCCCCGTCGACCGGCAGCACGGTGCCGGTGACGAACGACGCCTCGGGCGCGGCCAGCGAGACGATGGCCCAGGCCACTTCCTCGGGCCGGCCGATGCGGCCCAGCGGGGTGTGGGCGATCTGCCACTCGCGGATCGCCCGGAGCTGCTCGGGGCCGAGGCCGCGGTGCTCGCCGATGGGGGTGTCGATGGCGCCGGGCGCGACGGCGGCCACCCGGATGCCGTGCGGCGCCAGGTCCACGGCCCAGCTACGGGTGAGCAGTTCGAGCGCGGTCTTGGTGGCGGCGTACAGGGAGTTGCCCGGCCAGGCGCGCTGGCCGATGGACGTACTGACGTTGACGATGACGCCGCCCGCGGGGGCCTGCTGGAGGGCGGGGAGCGCGGCCTGGGTCAGCAGGACGGGCGCGGTGAGGTTGGTGGCCAGCTGGGTGTCGATGCTTTCGCGGGTGTAGTCGCCCAGGCTCTCCGCGCAGACGATGCCGGCGTTGTTGACGAGTACGTCGAGCCGTCCGGTCGCCTCCAGCGCGGCAACCACGATGCGCTCGGGTGCGTCCTCCTCCGTGACGTCGGCGGCGAACGGGGTGATGGCGCCGGCGCCGGGTTCCGCCGCGGTCTCCTGGAGCGGTGCGGTACGGCGGCCGACGGCGAGGACATGCGCTCCTTGCGCGGCGAAAGCACGCGCCGTGGCCCGGCCGATGCCGGTTCCGGCACCGGTGACGACGACGGTACGGGGCTGCGGCGCGGTGGTGATTTCGGTCATGCCCGCATCGTCGGACCCTGCCGCCAACGTCAAGGTCAAGCCGGGCCCGCCCGGGGCCTTGGGGAGGCCGGGAAATGGGCCTGAACGAGGGCACGGGCAGGGCCGGACAGGGTCCGACCAGGCCCGGAGGCGCACCGGAGAGGCACCGTTCTCCGCTGGGGATCCTGCGCGGTGAATCACCCGGAATCTACGCGCGCTGCCCGACAACCCCCACCGCACTCTCCGCACTTCTCATGGGGAAGTGAACGCCTGGGCACGCAGAGTGCTCATATGGCTTAAGGTCTGGGAAGTCGAGCGCATCTCCACAAAAGGGGCGGGGTCAGATGCGCCGTGGGGGTTCCGCGTACCTGGGGGGGTTCATGCGGCGCGACTCTGCGTTCGTGTCCGAGGTGGGGAGACCGGCCGGGCCGGGGATGGGAAGAGGCGGCAGAATCAGGAGGGGGAACAGGGGTGGCGGCCCGGAGCGGTCCGGCGCAGCCGACATCAGGGACAAGTCCCGTTGGTACCGGCCCGTGGCACTGGCCGTCGACACCGTCGGCATCGCGCTTCCGGTGGCGTTCTTCTTCCACGAGGCCGAACAGCCGCACGCCGGCATGGCCGCCGCGACGGCCACGCTCAGCTGGTTAGGCGTACTGGCCGGGCACCGGCGGTACGGGCAGCGCTGGCTCGGTGAGACGCGCGGCGTGCTGACCACCCTGCACGACTGGCTGACGCTGCTCGGGCTGCTCGCCGTCGTCCGCGTACTGACGGGTGAGCACTCACCACCCGCCCTCGCGCTGCTCGCCCTCGCGCCGGCGCCGCTGCTCACCACGGCCTGCCGGTCACTGACATACCGTCATCTGGCGGGCCAGCGCCGCGAGGCGCACGCCGTGCAGCGGGCGCTGGTGGTCGGCGAGGGCAGCGCCGTGGACCGGGTGGTGGAGCAGCTGGCCAGCCGGACCGACCATCCGTACGTCGTCATCGGCGCCGTCCCGGTCGGCCCGACCGCCAACCGCAGCGGCGTCCCCGAGGCCGGGCAGCTGGCGGCCGCACCGCACGGACCGGACAGCGGCGGCACGGACGGGGCCGCGGTGGTGGCCGCGGCACGGCTGCACGCCGCCGACACCGTGCTGGTGGCTCCCGGCTCACTGCTGTGCGGCGAACGGCTGCGCACGCTGACCTGGGCGGTGCAGGACGCGGGGCTGCCGCTGGTGATCTCCTCCGGGCTGGCCGACGTGGCACTGCGCCGGGTACGCCCGTCCACCGCCGCCGGGCTGCATCTGCTGCATGTGGACCCGCCACTGCGACGGGGCCCGCAGCTCGCCCTCAAGGCGGCGCTGGACCGGACGAGCGCCGCGCTGGGACTGGTGCTGCTCGCGCCGCTGTTCGCGCTGATCGCGCTGGTGATACGGCTCGACTCGGCCGGGCCCGCGTTCTATCGGCAGACCCGCATCGGCCATCGCGGGGCGCCCTTCACCATGTGGAAGTTCCGCTCCATGGCCGTCGACGCCGACCGGCTGCGGCCCCAACTCGCCGCCGCGAACGAGGTGGACGGCCCGCTGTTCAAGATGCGGGCCGACCCCCGGATCACCCGGGTGGGCCGCGTGCTGCGGCGTACGTCCCTGGACGAACTGCCGCAGTTGCTGAACGTTGTGCGCGGCGAGATGTCACTGGTGGGCCCGCGGCCCCCACTGCCGGAGGAGGTGGCCGCGTACGGGGCAACTGCGTTGCGGCGGCTGCTGGTCAAGCCGGGGCTGACCGGACCGTGGCAGGTGAGCGGGCGGTCGGACCTGTCCTGGGACGAGAGCTTGGCGCTGGATTTGCGGTACGCGGACAACTGGTCGCTCACCACTGATCTGGACCTGCTGGCCCGCACCGTGCGGGCCGTGGTCGACGGGCGGGGGGCGTACTGATGTCCTCCCGGACCCGGCATGAGGGGCGCGCCCCGAAGGGGCGCGGGGAACTGCGCGAGCAACCACAGCTCACCCGCAGCCTGCGGACGTCAGACAGGGGCACCCCCGCATCAGGACCGCAGCCACCACTCGTACGTCGAGCGGATACCCTCCCGCAAAGCGATCTCCGGGCGGAAGCCCAGCCCGAACAGCCGGGAGACGTCCAGAAGTTTCCGCGGCGTACCGTCGGGACGACTGGCGTCCCACTCGATGCCGCCGCCGTAACCGACCACGTCGGACACCGTGCCGGCGAGCGCCGCAATCGTCAGGTCCTCGCCGCAGCCGACGTTGACCGGCATCGCATCGTCGTACTCGCGCAGCAACAGCAGACAGGCCCGCGCCAAGTCGTCGACGTGCAGAAACTCGCGGCGCGGTGTGCCGCTCCCCCACAGCACCACCCGCTCGGCCCCGTCCCGCTTCGCCTCATGGAAGCGGCGGACGAGCGCCGGGAGGACGTGCGAGGTCTCCAGGTCGAAGTTGTCGCCGGGGCCGTAGAGATTGGTCGGCATGGCCGAGATGTACGAGGCGCCGTACTGCTCGCGGTAGGCGCGGATCTGGGTGATGCCCGCGATCTTCGCCAGCGCGTACGGCTCGTTCGTCGGCTCCAGGGCGCCGGTGAGCAGGGCCTCTTCGGTGATCGGCTGCGGCGCGTGCTTGGGGTAGATGCAGGACGAGCCCAGGAACAGCAGCCGGGGCACGCCCGCGGCGTGCGCACCCGCTATGACGCTGAGCTGGATGCGCAGATTGTCCTCCAGGAACGGCACGGGCTGCGTCTTGTTCGCCATGATCCCGCCGACCTTGGCCGCCGCCAGCACCACCGCGTCCGGCCGCACCTCGCGCAGCCAGCGTTCGGTGCGGTCCGCGTCGCGCAGGTCGAGCGCCGTGCGGTCGCGGGTCAGCACCTCGTACCCCTCGGCCGCCAGCCGACGGGTCACGGCGGAGCCCACCAGTCCGCGGTGGCCCGCGACGAAGACTCGGGCGGCGGGCGGCAACAGGGCACCCGAGGCGCCCGACGGGGCTGGGATGCGGGCGGACTCGGCGGTGTGCGGCTTCGGCGTCATGCTGCCGGATTCTGCCAGCAGAAACCCCAGTTCGGGGAGATAGCCGACAAAGAGAACGTAACGACCAGGCCGCCCCGTGCAGGGGCGGCGGACAACTCCACCCTCAACCTCCACCAGGACGGCGGCACATGGCCAAGAGCGCACTGATCACCGGAATCACCGGCCAGGACGGGTCGTATCTGACCGAGTTCCTGCTCGCCAAGGGCTATACGGTGCACGGCCTGCTACGCCGTTCCTCGTCCTTCAACACCGGCCGCATAGACCACCTGTACGAGGACCCGCACGACGAGGGCCGCTCCCTGGTGCTGCACCACGCCGACCTCGCCGACGGCGTCGCGCTCGTCAATCTGCTGCGCGATCTGCGGCCCGACGAGGTCTACAACCTCGGCGCCCAGTCCCATGTACGGGTCTCCTTCGACTCCCCCCTCTACACCGGGGACGTGACCGGGATGGGCACCATGCGGTTACTGGAGGCGATCCGGGCCAGCGGCATCGACACCCGTATCTACCAGGCGTCGTCCTCGGAGATGTTCGGTGCGGCCCCGCCCCCGCAGCACGAGGCGACCCCGTTCCATCCGCGCAGCCCCTACGGCTGCGCGAAGGTCTTCAGCTACTGGTCGACGGTCAACTACCGGGAGGCCTACGACCTGTTCGCGGTGAACGGCATCCTGTTCAACCACGAGTCCCCGCGGCGCGGTGAGACCTTCGTGACCCGCAAGATCACCCGCGCCGTCGCCCGCATCCGGGCCGGACTCCAACAGCACCTGTACCTGGGCAACCTGGACGCCGTACGCGACTGGGGTTACGCGCCCGAGTACGTCGAGGCGATGTGGCTGATGCTGCAGGCCGACGCACCCGACGACTACGTCGTCGCCACCGGGGTCGCGACGACGGTGCGGGAGTTCCTGCACGAAGCCTTCCGGGCCGGCGGGCTGGACTGGCAGGAGCACGTCCGCTTCGACCCCAAGTACCAGCGGCCCACCGAGGTCGACGCGCTGATCGGCGACGCCGCGAAGGCGGAGGCCCGGCTGGGCTGGAAACCGCGGGTCATGTGGGGTGAGTTGGCCCGGATCATGGTCGAGGCCGACATCTCCGCACTTGACGCGGAGCTCTCTGGCGCGGCGGTGCGCGTTGACCGCGGCTGACGGCCCAAGCTTCGCGGGGTGGGGCACCCCGAAGGGGCGCGGGGAACTGCTCCCCCAGCCTCCGGCCGGGAGGTGCCCCCAAAGCCACGACGTAGCCGCAGCCCGCAATCGTCGGACAGGGCCACCCCCTCACCGAAAAGAACAGACGCGGCACAACCCAATGGGGGACAGCAAATGAAACGCAGCAAAAGCCGCAAGGCGGCAACCGCGACAGCGGTCATGGCGCTGGCCGCAACAGCCCTGGCGGGCCCCGCCCTCACCGAGCGCGGCGCCCAGCAGGCGCAAGCCCTCACGGCGCCGGTGGCGATGACGGCGGATGACTTACCGACATGGCAGACGAACGGCGTCGTATGGGCAATGGCCCAGTCCGACGGCGTCGTCTTCGCGGGCGGCACCTTCTCCGCCATCCGCCCGCCCGGCGCGGATCCGGGCACCGGCGAGCGGCAGGCCGTCAACTTCGCGGCGTTCGACGCGGCGACGGGCGCACCCACCGACTGCCGGCTCAATTTCACGGTGGGCAGCGGCGCGGCCACCGTACGGGCGCTGACGGTCTCCCCGGACGGCAACACCCTCTACGCGGGCGGCAACTTCGCCGCCGTCAACGGCACCCACGTCAGCCGGGTGGCCGCCATCGACATCGCGACGTGCAAGGTGAAGCCGGAGTTCAACGTGTCGGTGTCCGCCACCGTGCACGCGCTCGCCGCCACCGACGACACCGTCTATCTGGGCGGGGACTTCACCTCGGTGGAGGGCCAGAGCCGTGGCAGGTTCGCCGCGCTGAGCACCGGCGGCGAGCTGCGGTCCTGGAAGGCGGACGCGGACCTGACGGGACGCGCCGTGGAGGTCACCCCGGACGGTCGGAGTGTGGTGCTCGGCGGCGACTTCGCCCGGGTGCGGGGTACGGACTCGCACGCGCTGGCCGTCGTCGACTCCGCGTCGGGCGCACTCAAACGCGCCTACGGGCGCACCTTCGTGCCCCGTAACTCCGTGGTCAAGAGCCTGCATGTGGACGAGACCGGGATCTACACCGCCAACGAGGGCACGGGCGGCGGGGTGTTCGACGGGCGGATCGCACTGGATCTGGACGACTTCAACCAGCGCTGGCGGGACACCTGTCTGGGCGCCACCCAGGACGTGACCGTCTACAAGGGCGTCCTCTACAGCAGCTCGCACGCGCACAACTGCTCCAGCATGGGGCAGTTCGGGGAGCTGTACGAGCGCCAGCATCTGCTGGCCGAGTCGGTGGACGACCCGACACCGCTGCTGTCGTGGTTCCCCGACACCGACGACGGCCCGGCGAACGTGGAGCAGGTGGGGCCCCGCGCCATGGTGGTCTCCGCCAGCGGCGGCAGGGACTACATGTGGGTGGGCGGCTCGTTCTCCCGGATCTCCAGCAACGGCAACAAGCCGCAGCAGGGCCTGGTGCGGTTCGCCAACGGACCCGACACCCGGGATCCGACCGTCCCCGAAGGCGTGAACGCGGCCAACGTCCTCAGCGGCGTAAGAGTGACCTGGCCGGCCAGCACCGATCTGGACGACCGCGCGCTCACCTACCGCATCTACCGCAACGGCGCGTCCGAGCCGGTGGGCACCGTCCGGGCCAACTCCACCTTCTGGGACCGGCCCACGGTCAGCTTCACCGACACCACCGTCAAGCCCGGTACGGACTACACCTACCGGATCACCGCCAGTGACGCGGACGACACCAACACCAGCGCCCGCTCGGCAGGCGCGACGGTACGGACACCGGGGACGCCGACGGAGACGACGGTGGAGCGGGAGGCGACCGCCGACGCGTATGTGAACGGCTCCTCGGCCACCTCCACCTACGGCAGCCACCAGCAGCTGGCCGTACGCGGCTCGTCCCCGTACGAGAGCTACCTGCGCTTCAGTGTGCCGGCGCCGCCCAGCGGCATGGTGCTGGACGACGCCAAGCTGACGGTCACCACCAGCGCCGACAGCTATGCGCCGAGCAGCGACACGGTCAGCGTCCGCCCGGTCACCGGCTCCTGGTCGGAGTCCGGGGTGACCTACGCCCAGCGGCCCTCACTGGGCCCGACGACGCTGGGCTCGCTGGGCGGCGCGGCGGAACCGGGCACGGCCTACGACATCCCGCTCAGCAAGAGCGCCGTCGGGGACGCGGCGGGTGACAGCCTCGATCTGGCGCTCACCAGCGCGGGCAGCGACAGCATGTGGCTGCTGGCGCGCGAGTCCGGGGGCACCGGCCCCAAGCTCACGCTGACCTACCGGAAGCCGTGAGCGTCCGTAAGGCCGCAGCAGCCGCGGTGGCCGCCCTCGTGGCGGCCACCCTGGCGCTGACGGCCGGCTGCGGCGCGGGTGGGGACAAGCAGGACCGGGCGGAGGAGAGCGACCACGGCGGACGGCCCCGCGCGAGCGCCCCCGCGGCGCAGGACAAGGAGCCGCCGCCCTCGCAGGGCGGCCGTGCACGGCAGCCGAAGGACGAGGCCACACCGAAGGTGCCCCGCGCCGAACTCACCCCGGCCACCGGTTCGTTCACCAAGAAGGAGAAGAAGTACCTGGTCGGCCGGGTGCCCGAGGGCCTGGAGCCGGCCACCGTGCTGGAAGCGGGCCGCACCGCCTGTGCACGGCTGCGTACGACGGCAGAGGCGAGCCGCAAGGACGCGATCAGCGCGCTGAAGGCCGGCGAGATCGACAACGCCGAGCCGGCGGTCGAGCACCTGTGCCCGAAGTTCAAGCCGCTGCTGGAGGCGGCGGGCAAGAAGTAGCGCCGAGAAGTGCCGCCCGAAGTGAAGTGACAGCCCGACCCAGGAGAGAACCCTCGTGCAGAAACTGCCCGTCGTCGTCGCGATACCGACCAAGAACGAGGCCGAGAACATCGCCACGACCGTACGCTCCGTGATCGATCACTTCGCACACGTCGTCGTGGTCGACTCGGACAGCACGGACGACACCCGCGCACTCGCCAAGGCCGAGGGCGCCGAAGTGCTGCCCTACACCTGGGACGGCGGGTATCCGAAGAAGAAGCAGTGGTGCCTGGAGCACGTACACCCGGAGATCGACTGGGTCTTCTTCCTCGACGGCGACGAAACGCCCAGCCCGGAGCTGCTGGCCGAGATACGGCACATCTTCAGCCCGCCGCCCGGGCACACGGTGCGCCCCGCCGCCTTCGACATCCCGCTCGGCTACTGGTTCGCGGGGCGCAGGCTCCGGCACGGGTACACCATCGTCAAGCGGGTGCTGCTGGACCGCACCCGCTGCCGCTTCCCCGAACCGGACGATCTGGCCGCACCCGGCATGGGCGAGCAGGAGGGCCACTACCAGCCGCTGGCCGACCCGGTGGTCCGCCTGCACTCCCCCATCGAACACCAGGACCTGGATCCGGTACGCACCTGGTTCGAGCGGCACAACCGCTACTCGGACTGGGAAGCCTGGCTGGAGCGGCACCCGGCCGTACGGGAGCAGATCCGGCAGGCCAAGACCCGGCAGGGCCGCCTCTTCCACCGGGCGCCGCTCAAGCCGCTGGTCTCCTTCGCCTACGCCTACGGCTGGAAACGGGGCTTCCTCGACGGCCGCGCCGGGCTCGACTACGCGCTGGCCATGAGCTTCTACCGCTGGCAGATCGGCCTCAAGGCACGCGAGTTGGCGTCGGTCGGGAGGGACGAGCACTGACCCGTTCCCGCACCGTCGCGTATATGTTCCGCAAGGTGTCCACCACCGCGTCCAGTGTGAAACTCTCCTGCGCCAGCCGCCAGGCCGCCCGCGAGGCGGCGGCGTTGGCCGCCGGGTCCAGCAGCTCCAGCACCGCCCGGCCGACCCGCGCCGCGTTCTCCGGGTCGGCCGGCGCACTGTCCACCAGCCGTCCGGCCCCGGCAGCTGCCACATCCGGCGCCAGTCCGCTGGTGCGGGTGACGACGACGGGCAGCCCCACCGACAGCGCCTCCAGCACGGAGACGGAGAAGGCGTCCTTGATGGACGGCAGCACATATACGTCGCCGGCGCGCAGCCGCTCGATGACGCCGGCGTGGTCGAGCGCGCCGATGTACTCCAGCGCGTGCCCGACCCCCAGCGAACGGGCCAGCGCCAGCATCTCGCCGGCCAGCGCACCGGTGTCCGGACCGGCCATCACGAACCGGGCTTCGGGGCACTTGTCCAGCACCGTCGGTATCGCCCCGACGAAGTCCTGCGGGCGCTTGCCCTCCTGTACGCGGGCGCAGTACAGCACGGTGGGCGGCCGCCCCGGCTCCCTGACGGTGTCCCGCATAGGCTGCGGAGCGACCCCGTTGACCAGCCGGTACGCCGGTCCCATCGGCTCCGGCGCCACCACCGCCTCGGTCAACTCCCGCTCCCCGGACGTGAGATGGAGCACCGCGTCGGCCCTCTTCAGCACCCAGCGCAGGCCCAGCACATCCACCGCCTTCGCCACCCGCTTCTCGGTCGGGTCGATCATGCCGTGCGTCTGCAGCACGAGCGGGCGGCCCATCCGAGCCGCCAACAGTGCGACGGGGAGGGTGACCAGATCCCGCATGAGATGGACGTGCACGACGTCCGCGGAGCGCAGCATCCGGGGAGCCGTCGCCAGGAGGGCGGCGGACGTGATGCCGCTGACCTCGAAACGCGGCAGCACATGCCGGGCCTGGAACAGCCGGGCCGGAACACCGTCCACCACCCGCGGCAGCGCCTCCCCCTCCGGGAACCCGTCCCCCAGCGCCACCAGGGCCGCCCGGTCGCCCTTCGCCCGTAACCCCCGGCACAGATTGAGCGCGACCCTGGTCGGACCACCGAAATCGTGCGTGGGCGTGTGCAACGTGACGATGTGCAGCGCCTTCAATTGGGCCCCCTCTGTGGATACTTACGGAGACATTAGCTGTTTTTTCCGCAGAGAGGACATGCGCCCCGAAGGGGCGCGGGGCTGTTTTCATGTGCGGCTCCGCCGCGTGGGCGCGCCGGCCATGGGGGCACCTCCCTGCTCGAAGAGCTTGGGGGAGCGCCCGCAGTCCGCGACGCCCAAACAGAGGCACCCCCTCCCCGGAACAAGGGAGGGGGCCGAGACATGAGCGCGGCCACCGAACGACCCGCGGCGGCATTCCCACGCGCCGTACTGTCAAGGGCCCTCGCAATCCCTCTCGTCGCCGCGCTGGTAGCCGTGCTGCCCGCGACGGTCGCGACACAGCCGGGCCCGGGCCCACACGACGCCGCGTACTGGCTCCAGTTGGCGACTTGCGCATACGCGGGCACCCGCCTGGCGGCAATGGTGCTGACCCCGCACCGCCGCCTCATCCAGGGCGCCTTCTGGCTGTTCTGCTACATCGCGATGGGCATCGCCCCGCTGGCGCAGACGGTGCTGGACAGCACGCCGACGCCGGTGGTCGGCCCGCGGTCCGACACCGTACTGGCATCGGCGCTGGTGCTGGCGGGCATCGTCGCGTTCGACGTGGGGGCGCTACTGGCCCGCCACCGGCCGCCGCTGCGCAGCCGGATGTACGACCGTCACCGGCCCGCGGCGATCGTGCACCCGCGGCGGCTGTATGTGCTGTGCGTGCTGGCGCTGGCGGGCAGCGGGCTGCTGGTGGCCAAGCTGGGCGGCCCCGGGGTCTTCTTCAGCAACCGGCAGGAGATCAGCGAGTCCATCGAGGGCGCGGCCGGCGCGGCGAGCGCGGAGGCGGCCTCGCAGGCGGGCTCCGCGTTCCTGCGCGGGTTCGGCACCGTGCCCGCGCTGCTGGCGCTGCTGTTCCTCACCCGCTGGCTGGTGGTCTCCAGGGCGGCGCGGCGCAGGCCGCTGGTGCCGGTGCTGTGGCTGGCGATGCTGGCGCTCAACGTCGTCGTCAACAACCCGGTTTCGAACCCGAGATACTGGTTTTTGACGGTGCTGTTCTCGCTGCTGTTCACCGCGTTCCCGCGTAGCCCGGTGATGTACCGGGCCGCGCTGGCGACAGGGGTGGCGGTGGCGCTGGTGGTGTTCCCGTTCGCGGACCGGTTCCGCTACGAGGAGGGCACCGACCGGCCCCAGCAGTCGACGGGTTCGATCCTGGAACCGCTGACGATGAAGGACTACGACCAGACGGGCATGCTCGCCAACACGGTCACGTTCGTCGACTCCGGCGAGGGCCACAGTTACGGCCGCAATCTGACCGGCACCGCACTGTTCTTCGTGCCGCGCTCTATGTGGACCGGCAAGCCGCACGACCCGGGCACCCGGGTGGGCGAGTGGATGGGCATGCCGTATCCGAACCTCTCCTCCCCGCTGTGGGCGGAGCTGTGGCTGGACTTCGGCCCGCTGGGCATGGCACTCGGGTTCGCCGCCGTCGGCTACGGCGCAGCGCGCGCGGACCGGCGCTATGCGCGGCGTACGGCGCAGGAGGCTGCCGCCGGGCCGCCGGGGAGGGAGAGCCCGCGGGACCGGGCGGGTCCTGGCAGCGTCGCCGCTGTGGCAGTGCCGCTCATCGCCGGTTACAGCTTCATCCTGCTGCGGGGTTCGTTGCTCCAGGGGATGGGGCGGGTGGCGATCGCGGTTCTGTGTCTCGCGCTCGTCACGACGTTTCGGCAAAGCCGGGAGGGCCGCAGCTCGGGGCGTTAGGGGGACGCGCCCCGTCAGGGGCGCGGGGAACTGCGCGACCAGCCACAACGCGCCCGCAGTCTGCGGACAACAGGCAGGGGCACCCCCTCGTCAGGACCGGGGTGGGACCGCAACAGCCGGACCGCCCGCACCCAGCTGGCCGTGCCCTTCGCCGCCGAGCCAAGACACAGCCCCCACGCCGCGCCGAGCACCCCGCCCAGCGCGTAACCGCCCAGTAGACAGCCGACGGACACGAGGGAGAACACGAGCTGGATCGGCAACGTCGTCCGCGGCCGCAGCACCCGCAGGGTCAGCAGACCGCAGGTGCCGAGCGCCATCGCCGCGTACTGACTGCCGGTGGCCGGCAGCAACCCCGCCGCCGACGCCCAGGTGTCACCGAGCAGCGCCCGCCCGTACCCGTCCGGCAGCAGCACCAGCACGGTGGTCCACGCCACCGCCACCGCGGCCAGCACTCCCCCGGCGGCGCCCGCCGCACGGGCAGCACGGCGCGGCTCCCCGACGCGGTTGAGGAGCGGAGGGCCGAACCCGGTGGCCGCGTTGAACAGCACGTTCATCGGCCCGTAGAGAGTGGTGGCCCCGCGCAGCGCGCCCACCGCCAGCGGGTTGGCGATCAACCCCAGCCCGATGATAGCCAGTTGACTGCCCGCGTTGCCGACGCCGAACTCGACGGCGAACCTGCGGCCCAGATGGTCCCGGCGCAGATAGCGGCCCGGGTCCTGGCCGGCGCCCCGGGTGTGCCGCCGCAGCAGCCACAGCGCCACCGCCAGGGCGGGCAGCGCGGACAGGCCCCAGGCCAGCAGGAGCCTGGGCGCCCCGGCACCGGGCGGCTGCACGGCCAGCGCGGGCAGTACGGCGGCCAGCCGTAACACGTCCGCGGCCAGGGCGTGCTGGGGCCGCTGAAGGATGGAGAAGGCGTAGCGGGTGGTCTCCTGCGTCAGCGCGAGCGGCAGCACCAGCGCGAGGGCCGCCAGCGCGGCGGCCGTTGTTCCGCCGGTCGCCCACAGCACGAGAGCGGCGGGGGCGCCGAGCGCGGCCGCCGCCAGTGCGGTGAACACCACCGCGGAACGGCACGCCCTCGCGACGGTTCGCCCCTCACCCGGCTCGTCCTTCTCCAGGACGAGGGCCTGGCCGACGTAGGCGACGGTGAGGCCGAGCAGGACGGTGAAGACCGTGTAGACGAGGGAGAACGTGGCGAACGCGTGCACGTCCGATCGCCGTGCGGCGACGATCAGCACGGCGATGTTCGTCCCTGCGGATACGCCTTGGTCGGCGATGGAACATATGAGGGCCGAGCGGGTTCCTTGCCGCCGCGCCATGGGTTGTCTCCGTGTTCCGGCAGGGGGTGCCCCTGTCCGTGGTTCGCGGACTGCAGCTTCGTTGTGGCTGATCGCGCAGTTCCCCGCGCCCCTGACGGGGCGCGTGTCCCCTGCGGAGCTTGGGCAGTCTGCTCCCCCAGCCTCCGGCCGGGAGGTACCCCCAAGGCGCAGGGTGGGCAAGCGCAGCCCCCATGCGGGGTAAGCCGGACGGGAGGGCCCAGCCAATGGCGCTCAGCGGACCATGACGCGCAGGGCGGCGCCCTCCCGCGCGGGGCCTCCCCGGTCGGGTGGGGCCGGAGGGCCCGAGGGTGCGGGGCGCCGTTTGGGCTCACCGCCAGAACCCTCCGCATGGAGCAGCGCCCCCAGCACACACCCTCCCGCGCCGACCACCAACTCCCGTACCCGCGCCAGATCGTCCCGCCGTACCTCCCGCGGATCGCAGACGATCAGCACACAGTCGACGCGATCGATCAGCGCTATCGCGTCGGCGTACGACAGCACGGCGGGCGCGAGCACGATGAGCACGGAGTCGCGGTCGTCGGCGTGCCCGATGAGCTGGGTGACGGCGGACGAGGTGAGCGCGCGCGGCACTTTGCTGACGCGGTGTCCCGGCACCAGGTCGAAGACGCCGGACTCGCCCGCGTCGATGGGCACTCGGTGTCCGGTGGGCCAGCCAATGGTGCCGTGGCCGGGGGCGCGGGCCCATCCGGGCTGAACGCCGTCGGCCTGCTGGAGCCGTTCGGTGAGGGAGGGAGTGCGCAGGTCTGCCTCCAGCAGCAGCACTTCCTTGCCCATCTCGGCGAACGAGGCCGACAGGTTGACGGAGGCGGCCAGCGCCGTGCCGATGCTGCCGCGCGGCGGGACGACGAGGACGCGGCGGCGCCGCGCGAACGTCTCGTCGTAGGCGAGCCGGAAGGCGACCGAGCGGTACTCCTCGGCGAGCCGGCCGTCGGCGAGCAGCGAGCGGGAGGGCGAGCGCCGTTCGGGACGCTTCCCGCTGCCGCGCCGCCCGTGCGGCAAGGTGCCCAGTACGGGCGCGTGCAGGGCGCGTACGACATCGCCCGGCGTGCGGACGGCGGGGTCGAAGACGAGCCGTACCCAGGCGGCGAGCAGGCCGAGGCCGACGCCGACGGCCGCGCCGAGGCCCAGCATCAGCGGCAGCCCCGGCCCGGCGGGCGCGGCGGGCGGGGTGGCCTTGGTGACGACGCGGCCCGGAGTGGTGTCCTCCGCGCGCAGATCGCTGATGCTGCCGTTGATCTCGGCGATGCGGTTGACGACGGAGGAGTGCGCCGAGAGCGTGCCGTCGAGTGCGCCTTGCTTGCCGGAGGAGGCGATCTCCTCGGCGAGCCGGTCGCGTTCCTTGAGGAGCGGGGCGCGCTGCTTCTCGTAGGACGAGACCATGCTGGTGACGCGGTTGGTGGCGTCCTTCTCGCGGTTGTCGAGGTAGGCCGTGGCGAAGGCGTTGGCGCTGCGCGCCGCGGTGCGGGGGCTGGGCGCGGTGTAGGCGAAGCGCAGCATGCGGGTCTCGGGCGGGTTGGTGACCTGGAGGTCGGCCGCGAGCCGCTGGGGGCCGGTGTCGGTGTGCAGTGCGCGGGCAGCACGTTCGGCGACGACGGTGCTGAGCGCGGTGCGCCGCTCGGAGCCCATGCTGATCTCGCCGGGGGCCGTCTTCTCGCCGCTGCTGCTGTCGATGGGCAGCGGGCGGACGGTGACCTCGGTGGTGGCGGTGTAGGAGTCCGCGCCGCGTACCCCGAGCCAGCCGCCGCCCAGGACACCCAGCACGATGCCGAGTGCGATCAGCCAGCGGTAGCGCAGCAGTTGGCGGAACTGGTCGCGGAGCAGATCGGGTTCGTCGTACGCGGGAACGTGGCCGCCCGGACCGCGTTCGGCACCGGCGGGGGGTGCGCCGCGATCGCTCATGCCGTACCGCCCTGCTGCCGTGCCGCACCTGGCGCCGCGCCCGGCAAGCCGGTGCGGCGGAGCAGCGGCCATGCGCGGGGCACCGTCCGGTGGGACCGGGGGGCGGGGGCCAGCGTGAGGGCTTCGTCCAGCAGCGCCGTCAGCCGGCCCAGTGCCGCTTTACGGCCCAGGTGCCCGGTGGCGTATGCCTGCCCCGCGGCGCCGAGTGCCGCGGCGTGCATCGGGTCGGCGGCGAGTCTGCGGAGCGCGGCGGCGAGCGCCGCGGGGTCCTCGGGCGGGACCAGGAGCCCGGCGCCGGAGCGGCGCACTTCCCCCGCGGTGCCGCCGTCCGCGGCGACGGAGGCGATGACGGGGCGGCCCGCGGCGAAGTAGGAGGTGAGCTTGGAGGGGACGCTCATGTCCAGCACGGAGGCGCGCTGGGTGACGGCCAGTATGTCGGCGGCGGCCAGCACGTCGGGGAAGTCGCCCTCGGCGGCGGGCGGCAGCAGTTCGGCGCCGGGCAGCGGCGCGGCCAGCTCGGCGAGGTGCGGGCGCTGGTTGCCGTCGCCCATCAGGACGATGCGCAACCGTTCCTCCCGGAGCAGCCCGGCGGCCTCGATCAGCACCTCCAGGCCCTGTT
Organism: Streptomyces sp. CA-250714; assembly: GCF_050936705.1. Classification (NCBI taxonomy): domain Bacteria; kingdom Bacillati; phylum Actinomycetota; class Actinomycetes; order Kitasatosporales; family Streptomycetaceae; genus Streptomyces; species Streptomyces sp. CA-250714. Next base: position 2,185,682 of record NZ_JBNJMI010000002.1, read on the forward strand.
TGAGGCCCATGTTGCCGGAGTGCAGCACGACCGTCTCGTCCTGCCGCCAGCCGAGCCGGGCCCGGGTCTCCTCCCGTGGCCGGGAAGGGGCGGCGATATGCGTCCAGTTGGGGACGGTACGGATCCGGGAGGCGGGCACGCCCATGGCGGCGACGCGGTCGGTGAAGCTCTCGTGGATGACGCCGACGAGGGTGGCCGCCGCCAGCACCCGGCGCTCGACGGAGCCGGCGAGCGCGGCCGCGCGGTCACCGCCCCGGATGCCGCTCTGTGCCGCCGCCGCGCCCATCAGGTCCTGCACAACGGGTACGAACGGCACGCCGGCCGTACGGGCCAGCCGCGCGCCCAGCACCCCGCCCGCGAGGCTCGGTAACTGCGCGACGACCGCGTCCGGCCGCCCGCCCAGGCGGGGCGGTACCAGCAGCCCGTGGGCGAGGATCGACGCCTCGTACAGCGCCCGGCGCCCGGCGGTCTGCCGGGGCGGGACGGTGTGTCTGCGGCGGTGCACCCGTACTCCGGCGCGCAGTTCGGTCGCCCGCCAGAAGCCCCGGTAGGCCGGGTCCGTACGCCAGGCGGGGTAGTGCGGCATTCCGGCCAGGACGTGCACGTCCCAGTCGGGCTGTGCGGCCCAGTGCTCGGCGAGCTGCGCGGCATAGGGCCCTATGCCCGCCTGCTCGGGTGCGTAGTTGGTCGATACGAGCACCACCCGGCGTCCGGGCACGCCGTCGCCGTTCACCATGAATCCCCCCACTGGTCCGCCCCTCGTTCCCCTCGGGCAGCGTAACGCCTGTCGTGCACGCTTTCGCCAACGTGTCCCAGTTTCTTGCGGGTTGTGGTTGCATGCAGCGATGTACGGCGGCCGGGGAGGGCCGCCGTGCATCCAATGGCTCTCGCCCTGGGGGGAATTCGCATGACCCACACCGTCGGCTACGCGCCCGGTGCCTACGACCTGTTCCACGTCGGCCATCTGAACCTGCTGCGGCACGCCCGCTCCCGGTGCGACTACCTGGTCGCGGGCGTCGTCTCGGACGAGATGGCCGAGCGCGCCAAGGGCAGCCCGCCGGTGATACCGCTGGTCGAGCGGCTGCAGATCGTCCGCAGCATCCGCTTCGTGGACGCGGCGTTCGTGGAGACGGTGCCGGACAAGCTGGAGACGTGGCAACAGGTCAGATTCGATGTGCTGTTCAAGGGGGACGACTGGCGCGGTACGCCCAAGGGCGAGAAGCTGGAGGCGGATTTCCGTACCGTCGGCGTAGAGGTCGTCTACTTCCCATACACCATGCATACGTCCAGCACTCAGCTGCGGCGTGCGCTGGACGTGCTCGCCGCACCGTCGGGGCCTGCGGAGTCCGTCACCCCTGAGGTGGGGCGGACAGCTCCCGGAACCATTTGACGGCGAACGCCACGAGGAAGAGCACGTAGCAGGCGAACAGGACGGTGTACCCGGCACGGAACAGCACCGGGGCGCCCAGCAGCAGGAAGACGGCGCAGAAGACGCCGTAGTCGACGGGCAGCAGGGCGAGGGCACGCAGCGGTGAGGGGGGCCGGGAGGGGGTGCTGCCGGCGGACTGCCGGGGGCGGAGCTTGTCGGTGAGCAGACCGCCGAAGAAGATCAGCACCGCCACGAGCTGGAAGCCCAGCGGCAGCAGCAGCCAGCCCTCGCCGGGCAGTTCGGCGAAGCGGTGGAAGGAGATCAGTACGGCCGAGTGCAGCGCGGTGATCTTGGCGCAGTCCACGACGTGGTCCAGCCACTCCCCCGCCGGGCTGCCGCCGCCCCGCAGCCGCGCCAGCTGCCCGTCGGCGGAGTCCAGCGCGAAGCCGATGACGAGCGCGGCGTACACGCACAGCCCCAGCGTCCACGACGGCCGTACCAGCGCCACGGCCGCCACCCCGGCGAAGCTGAACACCGCGCTCGCCAGCGTCACCTGGTTCGGGCCGAGCCCGGCCCGGTGGGCGGCAGCGGCGAACACCCGGCCGAGCGGCCGGTTGACGTACCGCGAGTAGAGCGAGACCCCCTTGGCCGTCTTCTGCGCGGCCCGTAACCGCCGCAGCGCCGTGCCGAATGCCGCGGGTTCCGTGTCCCGTGCCGTGGTGCCGGCCATGCGTCCCCCTGATCGTCCTGGAGCGATCGTGCTGCCGCGCATACTGTGCCAGGCAGCACAAGCGCGCCAGACCGCGCAGGGTAGGGTGCCGTTCGCCGACAGCACCGGGAGGGTGGGAACACGTGAAGGGGTCGAGGGCCGGCAAGAAGTCCCCGCGCATACCGTTGGCGGCGGCCGTGACCGCCGGGGCGCTGCTCGTCTCGCTCACGGGCTGTGTGACCGTGCACGGCGAGAGCGCCGTGGTCCCCGCGTTGAGCAAGGCGGAGGCGGCGAAGGTCCTGGAGACCTTCGTGGCGAAGAACAACCGCGCCAATACCGCATACGACGCCCGGCTCAACGCCACCATCGAGTCGGGCGCGCTCGGCGCCATCGACCAGGCGGGCCTCAAGTCCCGTAAAGAGGTCGACCCCAAGGGCAACCCCGACTACCGGCCGCTGAAGCTGACCGACACCCGCTATCTGATCCCCGAGCAGGCCGGCTGGCCCAAGTTCTTCGTCACCGACTCCAAGAGCAACCGCAAGGGGCAGGGCCGCTGGCTCTTCGTCTTCCAGCGGGACCGGGCCGACGGGCCGTGGAAGGCGTCGTACCTCTCGGTCGTCGACCCCGACGAGATCCCGCGGTTCGCCCGCGACAAGGACGGCCATGTGAAGGCCGTGCCGGTGGGCGGCGCCTCGGGGCTGACCGTGGCGCCGGACCAGCTGAGCAAGCGCTACACCCGCTACCTCCAGGAGGGATCGGGCGACGACTTCACCTCGGGGCCGCACACGAGCCGGATGCGCGAGCAGCGCGAGAAGGCGCTCAAGCGCACCAACGTGCGCAACGAGTTCGCGGACCAGGCCGCGCAGCCGCCGCAGTACGCCCCGTTCGGGCTGCGCACCAAGGACGGCGGGGCGCTGGTGTTCTTCGCCTCGCACCACCACCACAAGCAGACACTGCCGCGCGGCTACCACCCGCAGATCAAGGATCCGCTCGTCAAGGCGCTGATGACGGGTACGCCGAAACAGTCGGTGACCTTCGAGCGGGTCTCGGAACAGGCGGTCCGCGTCCCGAGCAAGCGCACCCAGGGCAAGGTCACCTTCCTGAGCCGCATCGAGGGCTTGACCGCAGCACGGGGCAGCTGACGCCGGTCCGGCGGATCTTGGCCGGTTCCGTGGTGCCCCTTCGGGGCGCGTCGCCCCTGCGAAGCTTGGGCAGTCTGCGCCAGGGGCGCAGGGTGGGCAAGCGCAGCCCCCGACGCCGGGGACAGCGCCGCGACCGCCCCGGCCGAGTTTCAGCGCACCGGCCAGGGTGCGGCCTCTTCGCGGCCCTCCCCCGTCATGGCGTACTCCGCGCAGGCGTCGGTGAGGGTTTCCAGGAGGGTGAGGGGTTCGGGGAGGGGGCTTCCCGGGTGCGGGGGGCACAGCCAGCTGACGCCCTCGCTCGCGTCGGGGAGGCGGGACGGGGGCAGCAGGACATAGCTGCCCCGGCAGTGCCAGCGCAGCCCGGGATGCTCCTCCATCGTCTCGGGATGGCTGTCCAACTCGCAGGGCCACCACTCGTCCTCGTCCTCTGGCGTGCCCCGGGTCTTGGTGAAGAACAGCATCCGGTCCCCGCCCAGCAGGGCGACGGGCCCCAGCACCGGCTCGGCGCCGGGGTCGGCGGCCGCGTCCTGCTCCTCCAGCCTGGCCAGCGCCGCGTACCCCGCCTCGGCGGGCACGTCCAGCACATCGTGGGCGCGGCCGGTGGCGGTGATGAAGTTGGCCTCCGGTTCGGCGTGCAGCCAGCGCTCGATCTGGGCGCGGTCGGTGGTGGCCTGGGTCTGCCAGGCGAAGGAGACGGGGTGCCTGCCGGGGGTGGGACAGCCGATCCGTACGCACGAGCAGCCGTACCCGGACGGGTGGGCGGCGGGGGCCAGCGGAAATCCGGCCTCGGCGGCCGTGAGCAGGAGGGCTTCGCGGTCCCTGGCCGCTTCCGCGGCCTCGGCGGCCGGCTGGCCGCCCCGCCCGCCCCAGCGCCGTCCCCCGGAGCCACGGGCCGAGGCTGTCCGTGCCTCGGACCGGTCACCGGGCCGCTCGGCGCCCGCGCGCTCGGTGGCGCGCTCGGCCCGTCGGCGCAGCCATTGGGCGATCCTGCTCTCGCGTTCCATCTACCGCCTCACTCCGCGACCGAGAACCATGAACTCCGAGGGTACGCAGCCCTGCGGCGCGCTGAGGGGGAATCCACGGATCACGGATGTCTCTCCTCTATCCTGCGCTCCCCCGCCGGCGATCCGTAACCCGGGGTCGGGCGCGTCACTCCTGAGTGCCACCCGCCCGGACGCCTTGTCCGGCGCATCGCCCCACTCGCACCTAGCTTGGGGCTATGGTCACAAAGGCGGTTTTTGTCCCAATGATCCCGATGATCGCCCTGACCCTCGCCACGGCACCGGCCGCCCCGGCCGCACCGGCGGGTGCGGCCAGCCGTGCAGGTCCGTCGGTCGCCGAACTGGCGGCGCCTCCGGGCCGAAGGGCGACGGAGGTCTCCCGTGGGGGCGTACCCCGGGGTGTCCGGCTCTCCGGCACCACCATCACGGCGCACCGGGGCGGCGCCCTGGAAGTCCCGGAGAACAGCATGCAGGGGTTGATCGCGACCCAGCAGCGCGGCTACGCCCGCGTTCTGGACGCCGACATCCGCCGACTGCGCGACGGCACGCTGGTGGCGATGCACGACGCGACACTCGACCGCACCACGAACAAGAGCGGCCCGGTCGGCGCGCTGGACTGGAAGGCGTGGCAGAAGGTGCGGCTCACCCCACAGCGCAGCCTGCCGGGACAGTGGCGGCGCGAGCGGCCCCCGGCCGTACGCGAGATCCTCGACCGCTTCGGCGGCGACACCCTCCTGATGCTGGAGCTGAAGGACCCGGAGGGCCTGTCCCGGCTCGCCCGGCTCATCCGCGACCGGCATCTGACCCGCTCCGTCCTGGTGGAGTCCAACGACCCGAAGGTGGCGGCCAGAGCCCACAAGCTGGGGCTGCTGACCGCCGTATGGCGCTCGGCACACCAACTGGCGTACGACCGGCCGAAGCGCTGGAAGGAGTACGTGACGATGCTCAGCGTCGACCAGCGGGCGGCCAAGCGGCACGTCCGCAAGGCCGTACGTTCGGGCATCACCTATGTGTGGTCGCACACCGTCAACACCCGCGCGACCCGCGACCGGATGCTGAGGATGGGCTGCGACGGCATCGTCACCGACCGGCCGGGCAGCCTGGCGTTCACGGGCGCGGAGCAGCTGTAGCCGGGGTCCGCCGTAGCCGGGGACCTGTGCGGAGCCGTCACCCGGGGACGGGCGCGCCGGGCCGGCGCTCAGCGCGGGGCGAGGGCGCGCAGGACCAGCTCGACCAGCCGGTCGCAGAACTCGTGCGTCAGCGGCCCCGTACGGTTGAGCCAGCGCTGCTGGAAGGGGCCGAGCAGCAGCTCGACGGCGAGGTCCAGATCCACATCGGGATCGATCTGCCCGGCCTCCTGCCCCGCGCGCAGTCGTTCGACGTACACCTTCAGGCCCGGCTCGCTGAGCCGGGTGACGAACTGGTCGGCCAGCGCCGGGTCGGCCGCGGCTGCGACGGCCAGCGCCCGGTAGGGCGCCTCGAACGCGGCGTCGGAGAACTCGTCGGCGGTGGCGCGCAGCACCGTCTTCAGATCGGCCTCGATGTCGCCGGTGTCGGGGATGCCGCTCTCGTAGTCCTGGTCGTGCACGACGTCGGTGAAGGCGTCGAGCAGCACCGCCGCCTTGGACGGCCACCAGCGGTAGATCGTCTGCTTGCCGACCCCCGCCCGGGCGGCGATCGCCTCGATGGTCAGCTTCGGATAACCGACCTCGCCGACCAGCTCCATGCTGGCCTTGAGAATCGCCTTACGGGAGCGCTCGCTGCGGCGGGAGGCGTCGGGGTTCTTCGCGGTCGTGGGTGACATGCCATGAATCTAGCAGCGCACTGAGACGAGACGAACCGTCTTGACAAGACGATACGTCTCGCGGCATCCTCGGGGACGTCACAGCGAGACGCAACGTCTCGGGCTGCGGCGTCACGTACGCCATGGACCCGTGAACTCACGGCCTCCATGGCCCCGGCATTCAGGAAGAGGAGACGCTCATGAGCAAGGGACGCGGCGGAAAGATGCTCGGCGTCGGCGGCACCCGCGCACACCTGTCCCGCAAGCAACTGCGGGGCGGCGGCGGAGCCGGCGGACACGGCCCGGGCGGCGGCACGGACCCGCTCGCCCAGAAGCGCGAACTGCTGCGCAGGCTGCGGGAGTCACGCCAGTAGGGCGGGACCTCCTGTGCGGTCCCGCGCACTTGACCGGCAATCCATACAGACAGGCTCCTCAGGGAGCACTATGGGCGCACCGCATCACGCACGTTCCCTGAGGAGCCTGAGATGTACGCAACCCGTCGCTATCTGATGTGTCCTCCGGCCCACTTCCGCGTCACGTACTCCATCAACCCCTGGATGGACCCCGGCAAGCCCGTGGACCTCCCGCTCGCACTCGCCCAGTGGGAAGCCCTCCGCGACCGCTACCTGGCGCTCGGCCACACCGTCGAGATCCTCGACCCGGTCCCTGGACTGCCCGACATGGTCTACGCCGCCAATGGCGCCACCGTCGTCGACGGCAGAGTGCTCGGCGCCCGGTTCGCCCACCCCGAACGCGCCGGGGAGGCGGCGGCACACCGCGAGTGGTACCGCGCGCACGGCTTCACCGACGTCACCGAGCCCGTCCACATCAACGAGGGCGAAGGCGACTTCGCCGTCACCTCCTCGTGGCTGCTGGCCGGCCGCGGGTTCCGCAGCAGCCCGCTCTCGCACGGCGAGGCCCAGGAGTTCTTCGGCCGCCCCGTCATCGGCCTCGACCTGGTCGACCCGCGCTACTACCACCTCGACACGGCCCTGTGCGTACTGGACGCCGAGACGGACGATTTGATGTACCACCCCGCCGCCTTCTCCCCCGGCAGCCAGGCCGTACTCGCACGGATGTTCCCCGACGCGCTGCTCGCGGAGGAGTCCGACGCCCTCGCCCTCGGCCTCAACGCCGTCAGCGACGGCCACCATGTGTTCCTCCCCGAAGCCGCCACCGGCCTCTTCGCCCCCCTGCGGGCCCGCGGCTACGAGCCCGTCCCCGTCGACCTCACGGAGCTGCTGAAGGGCGGCGGCAGCGTCAAATGCGTCACCGCGGAGCTGCGGTTGTAAGAGCTGGACGTGGTGGTTGCGGCCGTCCTGGGTGCCGCCGGACCCTCGCCGCGGTGGTTGCGCACCGCTGCGGCGGACAGGGTTTCCCGGGGGCTACCGCCCCCGGGCCCCCAAGGCGGCAGGCGGCAGGCGGCAGGCGGATGCTCGGCGCTCCGCCCACCCGTGCTTCGCGGGGCAACGGGTGGGCGGGTGGGTGAAAAGGACCGCGGCCACGACGGCGGGACAGCCGACGGACCCCCACCAACACGTCGCGGGATCAAGGGTGGGCGGGCGGGTGAAGAGGACGGCGGGACAGACGGCGGACCCGCACCGGCACGTTGCGGACTCAGGGGTGGGCGGGCGGGAAAGGCGCGCCCCACACAGCCTTGCGCGCAGCGCGATACGCGGAGCCCTCCCGCTTGGTGACGGGACGGCGCCGCAAGCCGCCCTCGCCCTCGCCCTCGCAGAGATCCAGCAGCACCTGCCCCTTCCGCAGCTGCGGCTTCCGTACGATGCGCGCCGCGGCAGGCGCACCCCCGACTGCGTCGCGCACCGCCACCACGTAGCTGAACTTCTCGTCCTCGTACGGCAGCTCACCGCCCTTGACCCGCCGGTGCAGCGAGGACCGGGCGACCCGCACGGCGAAGTGGCACCAGTCCTGCCCGGCCACGATCGGGCAGGCCGCGTCGTGCGGGCAGGGCGCGAGCACCCGCAGCCCCGCGGCGATCAGCGCGTCCCGGCCCTCCCGGATCCGCAGATAGCCGTCCGGCGTACCGGGCTCCACCAGCACCACGGCACCCCGCGCGGCACGCGCCGCCGCTGCCACGACGGCGCGCCGGTCCTCGTCCGCGAGCTCCCCCAGCACATAGGAGACCGTCACCAGATCCGCGGGCTCCCATTCCGGCGCCGTACCGCCGCGCAGCGACGCGCGGCGCCAGTCGGCCTCACCCAGCGCGTCCACCCCCGCCGCCAGCCGGCGGCCGAGGGCCAGCGCGGACTCCGCCCAGTCCAGGACGACAGTCGCGGGTGCCGGATTCCACACCTGTGCCGCTGCCCACACGGCGGCGCCCGTGCCGCCGCCCACGTCCAGCTGGCTGGCCGGCGTCCAGTCCGGGGCGCCCTCGGCCAGCGCGTCCAGCGCGGCGGAGGCCGCGGCGAAGGTGGCGGGCATCCGGTAGGCGGCGTACGCGGCAGCGTCGGCGCCGTCCCGCAGTACGGGGGCGCCGGTGGGGGTCTCGCCCCGGTAGTGGGCGATCAGCCGCTCGACGGCGGCCGACGCCTGCCGCGCGGGCAGCCCGTCCAGCGCTGCGGCGAGCGCGCCGCGCAGTTCTTGCTCGATCACTTCAACAGTGTAGGAAAAGGCGGACAGCGCACCGGCCGGGTGCTCACAGCACGGCCCGGGCCAGCTGAGTGGCCGCGGCGGCGCGGGGGCGGCTGTCGGCGGGGCGACGTACCGGGTGGACGGTATTGGCGAGCAGCACCAGGAAGGTGTCGGTCACCGGGTCGAGCACCAGGCTGGTGCCGGTGAAGCCGGTGTGCCCGGCGGCGCGGGAGCCCGGCCCGGCCAGCTCGCCCATGAACCAGGCGGCGCCGGTCTGGAAGCCGAGCCCGGGCGGACCGAGGAGTTCCGCCACCGAGGAGGGCGCCAGTATCCGGGCGGGCCCGTAGGCACCGCCCGCGAGCAGGGTGCGGCACAGGACGGCCAGGTCGCGCGCTGTGGAGAAGAGCCCGGCGTGCCCGGCCACACCGCCCATGGCGTAGGCGTTCTCGTCATGGACGCGGCCGTGGATCAGTCCGCGGTTGACCTTGGCCCAGGGCTTGCGCTGGTCCTCCGTGGCGGCGATACGGGGCCGCCAGGAGCGGGGCGGGTTGAAGCGGGTGCGGTCCATTCCGAGCGGTGTGGTGATGCCGTCCCGTACGAGCGCGTCCAGCGGCTGTCCCGTGGTGTGCCACAGCACGCTTTGGAGCAGCAGCAGATTGAGGTCGGAGTACAGGTGCGCGGAGCCCGGCTCGGCCAGCGGCTTCTCGGCCCACAGCAGGGCGAGGTGCTCGGCGGTGTTGTACTCGTAGAACGGCAGCTCGGCGCGCAGCCCGGAGGTGTGGGTGAGCAGCTGGCGGACGGTGATGCCGTGGTCGGTGACCAGTCCGGCGCGCGGGTCGGCGTAGTGCACGACGGGCGCGTCGAGGTCGAGGGCGCCACGCTCGACCTGCTGGAGGGCTGCGACGGCGGTGAACAGCTTGGTGAGCGAGGCGAGGTCGAAGACCGTGTCCACCCGCATCGGCAGCCACTTCTCCCGCGGCAGCTCGACCGGCTGCCCCGCCTCGGGGTCCCAGGCGGCGTACCGCAGCGCCCACCCGGTGGCGTGCTCCAGCGCGATGTTCGGACCGCGCCCGGCCAGCACGACGGCACCGGCGCACCAGCCCGTGCCGGGCAGTGCGTCGGTCTCGTCCGCCAGCGCGGCCAGCCGGCCGCTGTCGAGCCCGGCCTTCCGCTGGAAGCGGCGCCGTGCCTCGGCACCGTCCAGGGAGGCCACGCTCCTCAGTCGCGTACGCGCCATGGACGGCAGAGTGTCACGAAGGCCAGCGCGGCGAGTGCTACGGCACTGAGCTGGACGAGCGCCATGGGCACGGCGGTCTGCTCCCCCGCGACGCCGACCAGCGGGGAGGCGACGGCGCCGACGAGGAACTGCGAGGTGCCCAGCAGCGCCGAGGCGGAGCCGGCCGCGTGCGGAGTGCGCATCAGGGCCTGGGAGTTGGCGTTCGGCATGATCAGGCCCATGCCGGACATCATGACGCACAGCCCGGTGGCCAGCGGCGCCAGGCCGACGTGCCCGAAGACGCCGGTCGTCATCAGCAGCAGCGCCACGGTGGCGGCGCCCGACATGCACAGCCCGAAGGCCAGCACCCGGTCCAGGGACACGCGGCCGACCAGCACCTTCCCGTTGAGCTGCCCGCAGGCGACCAGCCCGATGGAGTTGACCATGAACAGCAGGCTGAAGGTCTGCGGTGAGGCGCCGTAGATCTCCTGGACGACGAACGGCGAGGCCGCCACATAGGAGAAGAGCGCGGCGAAGGCGAGGCTGGAGGCGACCAGATAGCCGGTGAAGACGCGGTCGGCGAGCAGTCCGCGCATGGTGCGCAGCGCGTCGGGCAGCCCGCCCTTGTGCCGCCGCTCGGCCGGCAGCGTCTCGGGCAGCTTGCGCAGGACGACGAGGACGAGCAGCAAGCCGATCCCGGCCAGGATGCAGAAGACGCCCCGCCAGTCGGTGAAGCGCAGCACCTGGCCGCCGATGACCGGCGCGAGCACCGGGGCCACGCCGGAGATCAGCATGAGGGTGGAGAAGAACCGGGCCATCGCCAGCCCGTCGTACATGTCGCGGACGACGGCGCGCGCTATCACCACCCCGGCGGCGCCCGCGAGGCCCTGGGCGAGCCGGAAGACAGTGAGGGTGGCGGCGGTGGGCGCCAGCGCACAGGCGATGCTCGCGACGATGTAGCAGGCCATGCCGATCAGGAGCGGTCTGCGCCGTCCGAAGCGGTCGCTCATCGGCCCGGCGACGAGCTGACCGACGGCCAGCCCGATCAGACAGGCCGTCAGAGTGAGCTGCGCGCTTGCGGCCGGGATGTGCAGCGCTTCACTGACCTCCGGGAGGGCCGGGAGGTACATGTCGATGGAGAGGGGCGGGAGCGCGGTCAGCCCGCCGAGGATGAGGGTGAGCAGCAGCCCGGCGCGGCGCCGCCGGGTCAACGAGGGTGCGGGGGCGGCGGATTCCGCGGCGGGTTGCAGATGTTGCGGGGGGTCGGCAGGCACGGCGGATGCGGCGGCCGGTTGCTGGGGGCCGGGCTTGGTCATGCACCTCTCCAGGAGATTGTCATGGGCCCGAACATTCTCCCAGTAATTCCGGGAACGGCCCACACGTTTGTTCCCCCGCCGGCTGTCCACGATGGCCGCCGGCGCTCCGGCGACGACGGTTCCCGGCCACCCGCGAACCGCACGTACGCTGCGCTCATGACGCAGCAGAACCACGAGGAACACGGGCACCACGCCGGTACGACGGGCAGGGCGGATACGACGGATGCGACCGGCGCGACCGGCCCGCGCGAGGCCAGGGCCGCGGGCGGAGGAGCAGCGTCGGCCCGGGTCCCCGGGACCGCGGTGGTGACCGGCGCCGGCTCCGGCATCGGCCGCGCCGTCGCCCTCACCCTCGCCGACGCGGGCTGGACGGTCGTCCTGGCGGGCCGCCGCCAGGAGACGCTTGAGCAGACAGCGCAGCTCGCCGGGGGCGCCGCCACCCGGTGCGTCCCCACGGACGTCACGGACCCGGCCGCGGTCTCCGCGCTGTTCGACGCCGTACGCGAGCACGAGGGCCGGCTGGATCTGCTGTTCAACAACGCGGGCACGTTCGGCCCCGCCGTACCGCTGGAGGACCTCTCCTTCGAGGACTGGCGCGGCGTCGTGGACGTCAATCTGCACGGCGCCTTCCTCTGCGCCCAGTCCGCGTTCCGGCTGATGCGGGACCAGCGGCCGCAGGGTGGCCGCATCATCAACAACGGCTCCATCTCGGCCCACACCCCGCGGCCCGGCTCGATCGCCTACACCGCCACCAAGCACGCGGTGACGGGCCTCACCAAGTCCCTCTCCCTGGACGGCCGCCGGTACGACATCGCCTGCGGCCAGATCGACATCGGCAACGCCGCCACCGAGATGACCGCGGCCATGCCCCAGGGCGTCCCCCAGGCGGACGGCAGCCGCGCGCCGGAACCCACCATGGACGCCGAGGACGTGGCCCGCACCGTGCTGCACATGGCGTCCCTCCCGTTGGAGGCCAACGTCCAGTTCGCGACGGTACTGGCGACGAAGATGCCGTACATCGGACGGGGCTGAGCCCGGGATCACGCGCTCCGGGCACCGTCCCGGCCGTGGCCCTCGGCGACCCGCGCGGTGCCGCTCGGCCGATCTCGGCCTCACCCTGGGACCGGCCGGTCGGCGCCCGGCCGCCGGGTACGATGGCCGCACGGCGGACGAGCCGGCCGGGCGGTCGCGTCGAGGGTGTTTACGCACTCTCGCCGAGGAACGTCCGGGCTCCACAGGGCAGGATGGTGGGTAACGCCCACCCGGGGTGACCCGCGGGACAGTGCCACAGAAAGCAAACCGCCGGGGCTGTGCTCTCGAAAGAGGGCGGTCCTCGGTAAGGGTGAAACGGTGGTGTAAGAGACCACCAGCGCCCAGGGTGACCTGGGCGGCTCGGTAAACCCCATCCGGAGCAAGGTCAAGAGGGGCCGCGGTCGCGGCCCTGCGCGGACGACCGAGGGCGGCCCGCCCGAGTCCGCGGGTAGACCGCAGGAGGCCGGTGGCAACACCGGTCCTAGATGGATGACCGCCACCCCGGCAGCCGCAAGGCCACCGGGTGACAGAACCCGGCGTACAGGCCGACTCGTCCGTCGAAAGGGCCCCTGACCAGCAATTTTGCTGGTCAGGGGCCCTTTCGATATGAGAGCAGCCATGGCAGGCGGCCAGCAGACGGGCGCCCGGCGCGGTCCTGCGCCTGCCGGCCGACCTCGGCCGGCTCGCCCGGGCAGCGGCTGCCGACCGGCCCGACCCGACGCGGCGCCGGTCACACGCCGAACAGCGTCCGGCAGGCGTCCAGGCCGGTGATCCGCACCGGAGTCGTACGGTGCCGCTCCCAGCCCTCGCGCTCCAGCCGCACCCGCTGCAGGACGCGCGCCTTGCCCTGGACGGCCATGTGCAGCATCCCGTCGTGCTGGTAGCCCAGACGGCGCGACACCCCCAGCGAGGCTGCGTTGTCGGTCATCGCCGAGCTGGTCACCGAGTGGGCCCCCAGACCCTCGAAGGCCAGATGCGCGACCGCGGCCCGCATCTCGGTGCCGATGCCCTTGCCCTGGTGGGCCAGGCCCAGCCAGGAGCCGGTGTCGGCCTCCCGGGTGACGGCGAAGTCGAGGCCCATGAGGTCCTGTCGGCCCACCACCCTGCCCTCGTACAGCACCGCCAGGCTCAACGCCCACTCGTCCGGGCTCCAGTTCGCGATGGTGGACAGGACGTGCTGGAAGGTGGACCGGCCCCGCTCCAGCGGCGGGGCGTCGGTCCACGGCGTCGTGAACGGCATGGCAGCCGGGTCGTGCACCCCCTCCGCAGCCACCGCCGCCAACTCCTCCAGCAGCGGGAGGTCTGGGAGGCGCAGCTCCAGCCGGGGCGTGGTGATCCTCAACCCGTACAGGGGCCAGAAAGTCGAGTCCATGACGCGATGCTGCCGATGCGCTGCCCGTGAGTCGAACCGTTTATACGCGTCGCCCCGCTCGGCTGTACGCGTCGCGCCGCTCGGTCCGGCCGTGCGGGGTGGGCGAGGCCGGAGTGGCGAGTGATCCGGAATTGAGCAGCCATCAAGGTAGCCATTGCAGCGCCTTGTCCTGACCGATGGTCGTCCCCGGGCTGGTCGTCTTTCCCGTGGTGGTGCTGACGGCCAGGCGCATACGGCCCTTGGGCAGGGCGTCCGGCACGAGCGCCGTGAACGTCACCGCGGCGGACTTGCCGGCCCGGATGGTCGCATCGTCGTCGGCATCCACGACGCTGGGGCTCAGGCGGAAGAAGCACACGCCCGACCGGTTCGCGGCATTGCCGGCAGTGACACCCGACAAACGCCATGTCAGCTGACGGCAGTTCTTGGTGCCGCGGGCTTTTCCGGCCGGGACAGCTCGTTTCACAGCGGTCTGCGGGGCCGTCACGCTGAGGTGATCTCCCAGCTTCAGGATGCTGGGGTATCTGGGCGCGGGCCGGTCCTCCAGCAGATTGTGCAGTCTGCCCCGCACCACGATGTAGGTGGTGCCCGGATCCGCCGGTTCGTCGGGTTCGGCGGAATCCCCCGTCGGGTTGAGGGACGCTCCGGTCACGCTGAACCGATAGCGAAACCCCTCGGAGGTGGTGAGCTCGACGTTCACCGCCGGCTTCTTGGCCGTGGACGCGGGTTTGCCGTCCGATTCCTGGCCACTGCTCTCCGCGCTCTGCCCGCAGCCCTGAATGAGCAGGGATCCGCAGACAGCGAGCAGTACCACGGAACGATGCACATGTCCTCGGCTGCTACCCGCCATCTGCCCCCCTCGCCGGTGAGGGGGGAACCCCTGCCCGACGCCCGCGGGCTGCGGGTTGCTCCCCCTGCTGTGCTTGGGCAGTCTGCTCCAGGGGTGCAGGGTGGGCAAGCACAGCCCTCATGCCTGGCACGCAAGATCCGCCGGATACGCCCTAGTCGTCGAGGTCGACGCGGATGGTCAGGAGCTGGGTTCCCACCGCGCGGACCACGGCGCTGTTGGCCCGGGGCAGGGTGGTGAGGCGGGCGATCGGGTCGTCGTCGGGGAGCGGGTGGGCCGTGCCGGTGTGCCAGCGGCCGGACAGGCGGACGCGGACGCGCGGGTCCGCCTGGAGGTTGCGGACGTACTGGGATCTGGTGCCGTGCTCGGACACCAGCCAGAACTGCTGCCCTTGGCGACGCCCGCCGACCGGGGTGCGGCGCGGCTGCCCGGAGACGCGGCCGGTGGTCTCCAGGAGGATCTGGCCCGGCAGCCGGCGGGTGAGGGGGTTGACCACCGAACGCTGAAGCGCCGTGATGGCCCGGAACTTCCACCCGCCATTGCGGTCCGGCACGCCTGTCATTCCGTCCTCCGTACGCTGAGCGGCCCCGCCGCGCTGTCGGCGGGGCCTTCCGTCCACACGCAGCCAGCATGATGGTTACGGATGAGCAGAGTCTGGCACCAGGCACTGACAACGGCCGCCGCCCGCCGGACCGAGACCGGAGATCACCGGGGCGCCGGGCGCTCCGCGAGATGGAACAGCTCCGCCCACTGCGCTGCCGTCAGCGACTTGGGCAGTGCGCCCGGCCGGATGCCCTGGCCGCGCAGCCAGTCCAGGACCCGGCCCTGGGAGGGGCGGGCTCCGCGCCCGCGGCCGCGTTCGGATTCCCGTACGGCCAGCGGGACGATCTCGGCGAGGCCCCGGCCAGGGCCGGTGAAGACGCGGTGGACGAAGTCCTGGTAGCGGTGCCGTTCGTGGGCCGCCAGCAGCGGCTCGGCACGGCGGGTGATCGTCATCAGCCCGCCGTCCACCCCGGGCCGCGGCCGGAAGGCCGTCGCCGGTACGCGCTGGACCAGCCGGAAGTCGTACCAGGGCCACCACTGCGCCGTCATCATCGTCGCGCCGCCCACCCCGGCCCGGCGCCGTGCGACCTCCCACTGGACGAGGAGCACCGCGTCGGTCCAGCCGGGCGCGTGCAGGATGCGGCGGAGCATGGCGGTGGTGCGGTGGAACGGGAGGTTGCCGGCGAGGACGTGCGGGCTCCGCGGCGCCTTCCAGCGCAGGAAGTCGGCATCCAGGACAGTGGTCGAGGCAGCCGTACGCCGGCGGAGGCGGTCCGCCGTACGAGCGTCGGCCTCCAGGACGGTCAACGGCCTGCCGAGCCGCTGCAACGGCAGCGTCAGCGCGCCGTCACCGCCGCCGATCTCGACGACGGGGCCTTCGGTACGGGCGACGAGGGAGACGAAGGTACTGATCGTCGCGGGGTCGATGAGGAAGTTCTGGCCGAGTTCGTGCCGGCCTTCGTGGTGGCGGGTCCGGTGGTGCCGGGCCTCGTGGTGTCGGGTGCTGTGCCTGGGCAACGGGTTCTCCGCGGCTTCGTGGGGAAGCCGGGCAGCACGAAGGGCCGCCCGGCGCTGACGCGCTGAAGCGGCGGGGGTCTCCCGAATGCGTCGGAGAGTGGCCGCCGCTAGGGGCGGCGGATCCGCGTGATGGCGCAGCACGCGGCGCAGGTGCAGGCCGCGCAGGCGCAGGAACAGGCCGACATGGAAGCGCACTGTAGGTGCTGTCCCCGGGGGCGCCAACCGGATTTCGGGGCGCCGCGGCACACGGGGAGGGGGCGCGGACATACAGGAAGGGCGCGGCTCCCACGTAGGCCGCGCCCTTCGCCTGACTGCGGCTGCCCGGAGGCAGCCGGCCATCACATGACGGGCAGGTGCCCGCCCATGGGCCGCATGTTGTCGTGCATGCCGCCCATGGGGCCCATCCCGTTCATCCGGCCCTGGTCGGCCATACCGCTCTGGTCGCTCTGGCCACCCTGCTCGGCCATACCGCCCTGGCCACCCTGCTCGGCCGTTCCACCTTGACCACCCTGGTCGGCCATGCCGCCCTGGTCACTCTGGCCGCCCTGGCCGCCCTGGTCGGCCATGCCCTGGCCGCCCTGGTTGGGCGCCTGGCCCTGCTGCTGCGGCCTGGTGTGCTGCTGGCCCGCGGGAGGTACGGCGCCCTGGTCAGCTGCCGGGTCGTCCATGGCGCCCTGGTTGTTCTGGGGCTGCTGCGGCTGCTGGGCCTGCTGCGGCTGCTGACCCTGCGAGGGGCCGTGGTCGCCACGGCCGTGCTGGTGCTCGGGGCATGCGGCGGCGGATCCCGCAGCGGCGAGGATCGCGGTGGCGGACAGTGCGACGGCTGCGAGGGCTGTGCGCTTGAGCATGGGGGGTGCCTTTCTCGGATTGCCCCGGTGGGCCTGGTGGACCACCGAACACGTGCGGGCTGCCCCGGTCGCGTCCCGGTCATTCGGAACATAACCGCACTTCACTCGATGGCCCGTCACCCGGACGGAAACCCCGCACCGCCCGCATCACCCTGCACAGGTGCAGACCGTTGGCCACAGTTGCACGCTGGAGATATGACCCCACCGATAGTCGTGCACCCTCCGTCCGGCACCAGCGGACGGAAAGTGACCGCTCACACCGAAAGCCTCGGGTTCGCGCACCGGCCCGAGGACGTCGTCGAGTTCCTGCGCCGTGCCGGTCTCGACCCCGCCGACATCCAGCTCGACGATCCCAACCTCATCGAGTGGCGGGGCGGCGGCCCCGACGTGTGGCAGTAGCGTCCAGCCCGGCATGCCGGGCCAGACGTACGGAACAAGAGGCAGGTGTGTGGCTCTTTCGGGCGCGGGAGTACCGTCGGGTGTGCCCCCGGGCCGCGAAGTGAGGAGCTTGATCACACCATGCCGCCAACGCCGACTCCCCTGCCGATGCCGTCCCCCGTACCGTCGGGGCGTCGTGGGCTGGGCCAGCGGGATCCCAAGGAAGCGGCCGACCGGACCGCACTGATCGAGGACCTGATGGAGCGCTTCCCGCACATTCCGCGGGAGGCCGTGCTGAAGGAGGACCTGCTTCGGGGCGGGATGGCCTTCGACGACTCGGCGCTCAGCGACACCGCCGACAAGGCGACGGGCGAGATCAAGCCGAAGTCGTACTTCATCTTCTCCTTCGACCACCGCACCCTCCCCGAACTGGGCGAGGCGGCGCTGCGGCGGCCGCCGGAGGAGATCGTCCTGACGGGCGGCCCGTACGACCTGAGCCGCACCGTGGTCTCCGTACGGGTGAACCCGAGCTCGCCGTACCGCGTACGGGCCGGTGAGGACGGCTCGCTCGGCCTCTATCTGGACGGGCGGCGGATCGCGGACGTCGGTCTGCCGCCGATGCCGGACTACTACCGGCACACGCTCGCCAACGGCAAGTCCGTGATGGAGGTGGCCCCCACCATCCAGTGGGGCTACCTGATCTATCTGACGGTCTTCCGGGTGTGCCAGTACTTCGGCGCCAAGGAGGAGTGCCAGTACTGCGACATCAACCACAACTGGCGCCAGCACAAGGCCGCGGGGCGTCCGTACACCGGGGTGAAGCCGGTCGAGGAGGTGCTGGAGGCGCTCCAGATCATCTCCGACCACGACACCCTCGGCGCCTCCAGCGCCTACACCCTCACCGGTGGCTCGATCACCTCGCAGGTGCAGGGCAAGGACGAGGCGGACTTCTACGGGCAGTACGCCAAGGCCATCGAGGAGCGCTTCCCCGGCCGCTGGACCGGCAAGGTCGTGGCGCAGGCGCTGCCCAAGGAGGACGTCCAGCGCTTCCACGACTACGGCATCCGCATCTACCACCCCAACTTCGAGGTGTGGGACAAGCGGCTGTTCGAGCTGTACTGCCCCGGCAAGGAGCGCTATGTCGGCCGCGAGGAGTGGCACCGCCGGATCCTCGACTCGGCGGAGGTCTTCGGCCCGCGGAACGTGATCCCGAACTTCGTCGCCGGGGTGGAGATGGCCGCGCCGTTCGGCTTCGGCTCGGTGGACGAGGCCATCGCCTCCACCACCGAGGGGCTGGACTTCTTCATGTCCCACGGCATCACCCCGCGCTTCACCACCTGGTGCCCCGAGCCGACGACGCCGCTGGGCAAGTCGAACCCGCAGGGCGCGCCGCTGGAGTACCACATCCGGCTGCTGGACGCCTACCGTGCGGCGATGCAGCGGCACGGGCTGTCCTCGCCGCCCGGATACGGTCCCGCCGGCGCGGGCCGCGCGGTCTTCTCCGTCAGCTCGTTCATGGACACGCTGCCGGCGGAGGAAGGCGCGCCGGTCGGGTAACCGGGCGGGTCCGCCGCCGATGAGTTCTCCTGAGGGCTCCGGTCTCTTCTCACGGGAGGGGCCGGAGCCCTTTCCGTATGAGGAGCCGAGGAGACCATCATGGCGAAGCTGACACTGACCACCTTCCTGTCACTCGACGGTGTGATGCAGGCACCCGGCGGCCCCGAGGAGGATCCGCGTGACGGTTTCGACCTCGGCGGCTGGGTGGTGCCCTACGTCGACGAGGGCATGATGAACCACATCAGCACCTGGTTCGGACGCGCGGGTTCCTTCCTGCTGGGGCGGCGCACCTACGAGATCTTCGCGGCGTACTGGCCGCAGATCAGCGACGAGGAGGACCCGGTGGTCGCCCGCCGGCTGAACGCGCTGCCCAAGTACGTCGCCTCGACCACGCTGGAGCACGCCGACTGGCAGGGCACCACGGTGCTCGGCGGCGACGTGGTGGACGCCGTACGCGAGCTGAAGCAGCAGCCGGGGGACGAGCTGCAGATCCACGGCAGCGGCATGCTGGCCAGGGCGCTGATGGCGCACGACCTGATCGACGAGTACCGACTGCTGGTCTACCCGGTGGTCCTGGGCAAGGGCCACCGCCTCTTCGCGGAGGGCGCCGTGCCCACAGCGCTGCACCTGGAGGCCACCGACGCGCTTCCCTCGGGCGTCACGATGCAGACCTACACCCCGGCCGGGCGCCCGACGTTCGGGTCGTTCTGAGGAGTCGCTCAGCGGCCGGTGGCGCCGTCGGTCTGTTCGCGGAGGATGTCGGCGTGGCCCGCGTGCCGCCCGGTCTCCTCGATCATGTGGACGAGAATCCAGCGCATCGTGGGCGGTTCGGCGTCACGCAAGTGGCGTGCGGCCCGGCGGCCGAGGTCGTCGCAGCCGGCGATGATCTCGTCCGACTCGCGGATCGCCTCCTGGTACGCGGCGATCAGCGAGGCGCCGGTCTCGCCCGGCGCGGGCGGCTCGTCGTCGTCCAGCCGCTCGTCGCGTCCGGCGTACACATAGCTGAACCAGTTGCGCTCCACCCGGGTCAGATGCCTGACCAGCCCCAGCAGGCTGGTGCCGGAGGGGACGCCAGGGGCGAGGCCCACTTCGTCGGTGAGGCCGGCCGCCTTGGCGATCACCGCCTCCCGCAGATAGCCCAGGAACGCCGTCAGGGTCTCCTTCTCGCCGCCCGCCACATCGGGGGGCCGTACATCGCCGCGTGCGGAAAATCCGGTCACATCAGTCATGCCGCCGACTGTAACCAGAATTGGCTGGCGGGGGTGCGGTGGTGCTGGTTGGCTTCCGGGGTGACCGCCACCCCGGAAGTCCCTGTCCCGCTAGGCGAAGTCGGTTGTCTCCAGCGTCATGGAGAACGGCGCGGGGATCTCGATCTCCTTGCCGAAGGGCATGGTGACGACCTGTTGGTAGTCGTCGCCATCGGGTTCGCTGAAGAGGGTCACGGCACCTCGTTCCCGGTCGATGAGGAGATAGAGGGGGACCCCAGCGAGCGCGTAGCAGTGGCGTTTGGCGTCCCGGTCGCGCTCAGGACGAGTCGAGGTCACCTCGGCCACCATCGCTACTTCATCGCAGGGCATCCATGGTTCAGCTCCTCGGAAGAGGCGGCGGCTCCTTGGTGCCCAGGTGCCATCCGGGATCACGTAATTCTTCGGGCATCGCCCTCCACGCCCAAGCTTGAGCCCCTTGTTCCCGGAGAAATCCATGGTGGTCGAGGACTTCTCCATCACCTGCATCATCAGGGTGCTGAGGTAGTCCTCATGGTCCCCGTCCGGCGGTGGCGTCACGACGATCTCCCCCTCGATGAGCTCCGCCCGGTAGCCCTCAGGCGTATCCAGTGCCAGGAAGCTCTCCAGCAGTTGCTCTTCCTGCGAGAGCGGCTCGTGTGCCATGGCTGTCATGTCACACCCTTTCGTTGGTCGCCATCAGTTTCGGCTGCCGCACGCGTCGGCGCCGGGGGACGGATCGCCCTTCACTCGATCGTGGCACACAATGCGCAACGAGGGCGCTCACCGCACGGAACCGCGTTACCCGCACATCCGTCCCCTTCCACGGCGGAGTCGATCTCCGTCGACGACCAGTGGGACCAGCGGAAAAGCAGGGGGCGGCGGAAGTGGCCGGTACAGCGGGGACGACGCGGCGTGGGCTGTTGCGGGGCGGGGTTGCCGCCGGGATCGCGGTGGCAGCCGGGGGGACGTGGATGACGGGACGCAGCGCGTACGCGGGGGACGGGACGAACGCGGCGTGGACGGCGTTGGGCAAGGGGCTGGACGGGACGCTGCTGCGGCCCGGGGACCGGGACTTCACGGCGGCCCGCAAGCTGTTCAACCCGCGGTTCGACGCCGTACGCCCCGCCGCGGTGGCGTACTGCGCCGGGCCCGGTGACATAGCCGAGTGCCTCTCCTTCGCGCGCCGGCACGAGATACCGGTGGCCGTGCGCAGCGGGGGGCACTCGTACGCGGGCTGGTCCAGCGGCAAGGGCCGACTCATCATCGACGTCCAGAAGATGGCGCAGGTCAAGGCGTCGGGCCGGAGTGCAACGGTGGGGGCGGGGGCCAAACTCATCGACGTATACGCCGGGTTGGCGGCGCACAAGCGGACGATACCGGCGGGCTCCTGTCCCACTGTCGGGGTCTCGGGGCTCACGCTGGGCGGCGGGATCGGCGTCGTCGCCCGCGCCTACGGGCTGACGTGCGACAGCCTGACCGGTGCCACGGTCGTCACCGCCGACGGCAAGCTGCGCAAGGTGAACGGGGAGAAGGACGGCGATCTGTTCTGGGCGCTGCGCGGCGGGGGAGGCGGCAACTTCGGCGTCGTCACCTCGCTGGACTTCCAGACCCATGTGGCGCCCACCTGCCAGACGTTCTTCCTCTCCTGGCCCTGGTCGCGGGCCGCGGCCGTGCTGCGCGAATGGCAGCGGTGGGCGCCGGTGGCGCCCGAGGAGATCTGGGCCAACCTTCATCTGTCGGCACCGGTCGGCGGCCGTCCGGGCAGTGTGCGGGTCGGCGGGCTGTCGCTGGGGGCGCGCCGGGAGCTGGAGAACCAGCTCGACCGGCTGGCGGACCGCATCGGTACGCCGGCCTCGGATGTGTCGGTGCGGCGGCACTCGTACATGGACGCGATGAAGGTGATGGGCGGGGTCTCCGGCTGGACGCTCGCCCAGGCGCATCAGCGGGGCACGCTGCCGGGCCGTACGAAGCGGGGGAAGGTGGCCCGCGAGTCGTACGCCGCACGCTCCGACTTCTACACCCGCTCCCTGCCGGCCGCCGGGATGCGGGCTCTGCTGGAGAGGGTCGAGCGGCTGTCCGCGCTGCGGGGCGGCGGAGCCGGAAGTGTCGCGCTCGACGCGCTGGGCGGCGCCGCGAACCGGCCGCGGCCGGATGCGACGGCGTTCGTGCACCGGAACGCCCGCTTCCTGGCGCAGTACATCATCTCCTGGCCGGGCGCCGCCGGCCCCAAGACGGTGGCGGGGCACCGCGGCTGGCTCGACGGCACCCATGTGGCGATGCGCCGGTGGGCCAGCGGCTTCGCCTACCAGAACTACCCCGACCCCGCGCTGCGCGACTGGCGGCACGCGTACTACGGCAGCAACGCCGAGCGGCTGGCCAAGGTCAAGGCGGTATACGACCCGGACCGGGTCTTCACCTTCCCGCACGCCGTGTGAGTGCCCCGGGCCGGTGCCCGGCACTTGGGCCCGTACGCTGGCAGGCGCCCTGCCGCCGTACTCCCCCGGTCGTTGGCCGGGAGGTGCCCAGAGAAGGAGAAGTGCCGTGCTCGTGCTGTTGCCGCCGTCCGAGGGGAAGGCCGAGGGCGGCAAGGGCCGCCCGCTGGACCTGGACGCCCTGTCGCTCCCGGGGCTGACGCGGGCGCGGGAGACGGTGCTGGAGGAGCTGGTGACGCTCTGCCGCGCGGACGAGGAGAAGGCACGCGAAGTGCTGGGGCTCAGCGAGGGGCTGCGCGGCGAGGTCGCCAAGAACGCCCGGCTGCGGACGGCGCCGACGCTGCCGGCGGGCGAGCTCTACACCGGGGTGCTGTACGACGCGCTGGGCCTGGCCACCCTCGATCCGGCCGCCAAGCGGCGCGCCGCCCGCTCGCTGCTGGTGTTCTCCGCGCTGTGGGGCGCGGTCGGGATCAAGGACCGGATCCCCTCCTACCGGCTCTCGGGCGGCGTGAAGCTGCCGGGCACCGGCGCGCTGGGCCGGTTCTGGCGTGACCCGCTGGAGTCGGTGCTGCCCGAGGCGGCGGGCGGCGGTCTGGTGCTGGATCTGCGTTCGTCGGCGTACGCGAACATGTGGAAGCCCAAGGGCGAGCTCGCACGGCGCACCGCCACCGTGCGGGTGTTGCAGTCGCGCTTGGTGGACGGGGTGGAGAAGCGGTCGGTCGTCAGTCACTTCAACAAGGCGACCAAGGGCCGCATCGTTCGGGCGCTGCTGGAGGCGGGCGCGGCGCCGAAGACCCCGGCGCAGCTGGCCGGGGCGCTGCGCGAGCTGGGGTACGTCGTGGAAGGTGCGGAGGGCGAGGCCGGGCCGCGGGCCACGGCGCTGGATGTGGTGGTGACGGAGCTTTAGGGCCGCCTTTTGTGAGAGCCATTGCGCATGATGCAACGGATGTTGCGTGCAGTGCGGCTCGCGGGCACGATACGGGCATGACTCCCGCGCCCTCCGTGCTCGACCTCGCCCCCGTCATCCCGGTCGTCGTGCTGGAGGACGCGGCGGACGCCGTACCGCTCGCCCGGGCGCTGGTCGCGGGCGGGCTGCCCGCGATCGAGGTGACGCTGCGCACCGCGGCGGCACCGGAGGCGATCCGCGCCATCGCGGACGCCGTACCCGAGGCGGTCGTCGGCGCGGGCACGGTGCTCGGTCCGGAGAGCGTGCGTACTGCCGTGGCGGCCGGGGCGCGGTTCCTCGTCAGCCCCGGCTGGACGGACCCGCTGCTGGACGCCATGCGCGCGTCCGGGGTGCCGTTCCTGCCCGGCGTCTCGACGGTGTCGGAGGTCATGGCGCTGCTGGAGCGCGGCGTCACGGAGATGAAGTTCTTCCCCGCTGAGGCGGCGGGTGGCGTCGGCTGGCTGAAGTCGCTGGCCTCACCCCTCCCCCAGGCGCGTTTCTGCCCCACCGGCGGGGTGACGGCGGCCAACGCGGCCGGCTATCTGGCACTGCCCAACGTCGGCTGCGTCGGCGGCACCTGGATGCTGCCCGCCGACGCGCTCGCGGCCAAGGACTGGGAGCGGGTACGGGCGCTGGCCGCCGAGGCGTCGGGGGCGCGCCCCACCGGGTAGGTTGCGGCCATGGCAACTCACGAGGCTCACGGGGGACCTGGGGCGATATGCCCCGCGTGTGGCGGTGCGAGCGCCCGCCCGGTCTCCGAGGCACGCGCCGGTAAGGGCGCCATGCGCAAGGATCTGCTGACCCGGCTGGCACCGGGCCCGGAGAAGTCGGGCGACGGCTGGATGCACTTTCTGGAGGGCATGGTCCTCACCGGTATCGGCATCGCCCTCGCCTACACCGGCAAGGAGCAGGACAAGCCGCTGTATCTCGCGGGCGGGATCGCGCTGGCGGTGCTGTGTTTCGTCGGCACGATCGCCGTCGTCCGCGGCGACCGGCGCGAACGCAGGGCGGAGTCCGCCGGTTCGGGGCGCGCCGCGCGGGTGTGGGACCCCGCGTTCTACTGCTACGGCTGCGAATCGGTCTTCTGCCCCGGCGGGGTGCCCTGGCAAGGGGTGCTGACGCCGGAGCAGTTCAAGAAGTTCGTATGGACGGAGGGGGGTTACGCGGACCAGTTGACGGGCTCCGCGAAGGAGGCTCGTCTCTGACTGGGGGGGGACGCTCCCTCTCTTTTCCGCCGCCTCTCGCGAAGAGCCAGGTCCTACCGCAGATGCCCCGTGTCGTTGAGGAGGCGCAGGGAGGCGTTGCCGTCGGCGTAGTAGGCGACGGCGGACAGTGAGGCGGCGGAGAGTTCCATGCGGAAGAGGGACTCGGGCGGGGCGCCGAGGGCGAGCCGTACCAGGGTCTTGACCGGTGTCACATGGGTGACGAGCAGCACGGTGCGACCCGCGTACCGGGCCAGGAGTTTGTCGCGGGTCACAGCGACCCGTCGGGCGACCTCTTCGAAGGACTCGCCACCCCCGGTGGGGCGCGCGGTGGGAGAGGCCAGCCATGCCTCGAGGTCCTCCGCGTGGCGCTCGCGGACCTCCGCGAAGGTCAAGCCCTCCCAGGCGCCGAAGTCGGTCTCGCGCAGCCCCTCGTCGGTGCGGACGCTCAGTCCGAGGCGGTCCGCGACGGTGGCGGCCGTCTCCTGGCAGCGGCGCAGCGGTGAGGAGACCACGGCCTGGACGGTGCCCCGGGCCGCGAGCGACTCGGCGACGGCGGCGGCCTGCCGCCGCCCCACCGCGGAGAGTTCCGGATCGGAGCCGCCGCTGCCGGAGAACCGCTTCTCAGGCGTGAGCGGCGTCTCGCCGTGCCGGAGCAGTACGAACGTGGTGGGGGTGCCGAGGTCGGGCCCCCAGCCGACCCGGACGGCGGGCGCGGTGGGGCCGGGGTCGGTCGCGGCTGCGGGCTCCGCGACCGCGGGCTCCGCGGCCGGCGTGCCCGGCGCGGCGTCCAGCTCGGCGCGGGACGCGCCGGCGTCCCAGCGTTCACCGCGTTTGCCGGCGTCCATCGCCTCGTTGGCGAGCCGGTCGGCGTGCTTGTTCTTCTCGCGCGGGATCCACTCGTAGCTGACGGCGTCCGGCGGGAAGACGGCCGCGGCCTCCATGGCGAGCGGGCGCATATCGGGGTGCTTGATCTTCCAGCGGCCCGACATCTGCTCGACGACGAGCTTGGAGTCCATCCGCACCAGCACCGCGGCGTTCGCGTCGAGCTCGTAGGCGGCGCGCAGCCCGGCCAGCAGCCCCCGGTACTCGGCGACGTTGTTGGTGGCCCTGCCGATGAACTCGGCGGTCTCCCGGAGGGTTTCACCGGAGGCGGCGTCCTTCACGACGGCGCCGTATCCGGCCGGACCCGGGTTGCCCCGCGAACCGCCGTCCGCCTCGACGACGAAGGTACGGCGCGCCTGCGCTCCGCTCACAGCATTTCTCCGTTCGCTTCTCCGCTCACGCGGCAGCGTGCAGGCATCGTCGCTGTGTGCACCCCGGCAGCCGCATGCGCTCCCCCAGCCTTCGGCCGGGGGTGCCCCCAGCTCACAGACCGGACTCCGGGGTGCGCACCAGGATGCGGCGGCAGTTCTCGCAGCGCACCACGGCGTCGGCGGGTGCCTCCCGCACCTCGTTGACCTCGGTGATGTTCAGCTCCAGGCGGCAGCCCTCGCAGCGGCGCTGGTAGAGCTTGGCCGCGCCGACCCCGCCCTCGCGCTCGCGGATCTTGTCGTAGAGCTTGAGCAGTTCGGCGGGGACGGCGCCGGCGATGGTCTCGCGCTCCTTGCGGACGCTGCCCAGCTCGGCGTCGATCTCGGCCAGCGCGGCGTCCCGGCGGGCGGTGGCGTCCTGGACCTTGGCGCCGACGGACTCGACGCGCTCGCCCAGTTCGGCCGCGCGCTCGGCGGCGGACTCGCGGCGCTCCATGACCTCCAGTACGACGTCCTCGAGGTCGCTCTGGCGCTTGGCGAGGGAGGCGATCTCGCTCTGCAGGTTCGCCAGGTCCTTGGGGTTGCTGACGGCGCCGGAGTCGAGGCGCTGCTGGTCGCGGGCCGCGCGCTGGCGGACCTGGTCGACGTCCGCTTCCGCCTTGGTCTGTTCGCGGGCGGTGTCGCTCTCCTCGGTCTGCGCTGCCACGAGCAGGTCGCGGAGCTGGGCGAGGTCGGCCTCCAGCCGCTGGATCTCCTCGTGCTCGGGCAGGGTCTTGCGCTTGTGCGCGAGCTGCGTCAGGCGCGTGTCGAGGGCCTGGACGTCGAGCAGGCGGATCTGATCGGCGGGCGCGGCGTTCAGTTGGGGGCTCCCGGGGTGAGGTCGTTGTCGGTCAGTGCGGTCTGCTGGGCGGTGGCCTGCTGTGACAGCGGTGAGGCCTGGGGCAGCGAGGGGGCGTGCGCGGTCCACGGGTCGGTGACGGTACGCGAGACCTCGGTGCGCAGGTCCCAGCCCTTGCGTTCAGCGACGGCGTCGAGTTGCGCCGCCGCCTGCTCGCACCAGGGCCATTCGGTGGCGAAGTGCGCGGCGTCCAGGAGGGCGAGCGGGGAGTGCTCGCGGGCCTCGGAGGCGGGGTGGTGGCGCAGGTCGGCGGTGAGGTAGGCGTCGACGCCCGCTTCCCGTACGACGTCGAAGAGGCTGTCGCCCGAGCCGCCGCACACGGCGACCGTCCGCACCGTCATGGCCGGGTCGCCCGCAGCGCGGATGCCCTGTGCCGTGACGGGCAGCGAGGCGGCGGCCTGCTCGACGAAGTCGCCGAGCGGCAGCGGGCGCTCCAGCTCGCAGATCCGGCCCAGGCCGCGCCGTCCGCCGGGGTCGGTGGCATCCGGCACCAGGGGGCGCAGCACGCGCAGCCCGAGCGCCGAGGCGAGCGCGTCGGAGACGCCGGGGTCGGCGGAGTCGGCGTTGGTGTGGGCGACGTGCAGCGCGACACCGTTTCTGATCAGCGTGTGCACCACGCGGCCCTTGAAGGTGTCGGCGGCGACCGTGGTGGTGCCGCGCAGATAGAGCGGATGGTGGGTGACCAGGAGCTCGGCGCCCTTGCTGACGGCCTCGTCGGCGACCTGCTGCACGGGGTCGACGGCGAACAGTACGCGGCTGACGCGCGCCTGCGGGTCGGCCGGATCACCGCAGACGGTGCCGACGGCGTCCCACTGCTCGGCGCGGTCGCGCGGCCACAGGGTGTCGAGCGCGGCGATGACTTCGGAGAGTGTGGGCTGTGCTGGCACGGGGCAAGGCTACCTGTCCCCGGCCGCGGCGCCCCCAGCCCGGTCGGCGCCCGCCGGAGCCCTCCGGCGGTGGGCCCGCGGCAGGCCCGGGGAGGCCGTCAGCACACTTCTCTGCGCCCGCGCAGGCGAACGCCGAATTCGGTCACCCGTACGCGTGAAGCGGTTCAACTCTCGTTGTTCGACTGCGAGTACGACACCTAGTTTCGTCACCGGAGGTGATCGAGGCATGACTGCGAGTGTCGCCAGGGTCATGAACGAGAGCTTCACGGTCGCGGCGGACGGCTCGTATGCCGCCAGGCTCACCACACGGGCCGGCACGGAGCTCTGGTACCCGGAGCGCTGGACGCTCGGCGGCCCGGAGCCGTACGCGGTACCGCTGCCCGTGGAACAGCCCGAGGACGCCGACAGCAGTGTGCTGCCGTTCGCGGACGGGCGGGTGCTGATCGCCCGCCGGGCGCAGGGACGTTACTCCATGGCGCTGCTCTACCCCTCCGGACCGGAGACCGGTGAGCGGCGGCTGGGCACCGTGGAGACGGACGCGCTGCGGCTGCTGCCCCCGGCGCCCTGCGGGATGCGCGCCTACGCACTGGCCGAGGAGCAGGACGGCCGCGCCACCGGCGTCTGGCTGGTGGCCGACGGCTCCTCCCGCCCGCCCGCGCGGGTCGCGCTGCTGAGCGGCCGGTGCTCGGGCGGCGCCTGGCTGGACCCGGAGGGACGGCTGCTCGCCCTCGACACCACGGGGCCGGACGGCGAGGGCCCCACCAAGACGGTCGCGGTGGACCTCGGCGCGGGCGGCGAGGTCTCACCGCTGCTGGAGATCACCGAGGACAGCGACGACCGGCTGCTGCTCGCCGACCCGGACAGCGGCCTGCTGCTCGTCCGCTCGAACGCGCCGGGCGAGGAGCGGCTGGGCTGGGGTGTGCTGGGCAGCCACCGCCCGGTCCGGTTCCCCGAGGCACTGCACCCCAAGGACACCCGGCTCACCCCGATCGCCGTACAGCCGGGGCAGACGCTGCTGCCCGAACGGTGCGGAGTGGCGCTGCGCGTCGACGCCACGCTGGGGGTGCCCGCCGGATCGCCCGCGCTCGGGGTGGGCACCTGGCTCGCCGTATGGCGGCCCGGGCTGCGGGAGTTGCGGCACCTCGCGAGCCCGCCCGGGTGGCTCACGGGGCACGGCATGTGGACGGCTGGGGGCGAACTCTGCGTCCCGTACTCGACGGCGCACAACCCGTGCGGGCTGGCACGGATGCGGACACCGCTGCCGGAGGGTGAGGACACGGGGGCGCCGGCGCCGACGCCCGTGGTCGCGGCGTCGCCCGGGCCCACCCCTTCGCCCGGGCCCGCGAGGAGGGAGACGGCGGTTGCCGCACCGCCGAGCACGCCGCCGGAATCGCGGCTGAGCGCACCGCCGAGTCCGCCATCCGAATCGCGGCCGAGCGCACCGCCGGGTCCGCCGCCGGGTGCGGCTCCGCGTACGACGCCGAGGGCGGTCGAGCCGCCGGAGGCGACGGCTCCGGCCTGCGGTGACGTCACGGCTCTACAACATCACGATCACGGAGTACCGCCCTCCGGACTGTTGGGTTCCATGGTGCGCAGAAGGGTTTCCGCAGGCGGCGAAGGGTCGTTCGGGGCCGCGGGTGAATCGGTTCCGAAACCGGTGCCCCTCCAGCAGTCCCCGTTGACCAGCGGAACGGCGTAATCAGCAGGTGAAACGGTCTGAAGGGTGTCGGACCTGATCGATAAACTCCGCGGGTACGACGGCAGCAAGAGATTGACGGAGTGACATCACGATGTCCGACACCCAGACCGAGACGCCCAGCACCACGCAGACGGCCGGCGAGGGGACTCACCGGGGGAAGCACAGGGGGGAAGCCGCCGCACACGAGGAACAGACCGTACCGGCACGGGGCCGCCACCGCCGCCCGGAGCCGGCGCAGTAGCCGACGGCGAGCCGCCTTCGGCCCGCATCGAGCCGAACAGCGAGCGGAGCCAACAGCTCGCGGCGCAGCCCCGGCAGTCCAGTCAGCGGCGGCCGGGGCTGCGCCGTGTGTCAGCCCTTCTTGAGGCCGAGCACCTCGCCCGCGGCGAAGGTCTCCTGCGGGGAGCGCTCGGCGAAGAACGGGGTCAGCCGCTCGTCCAGCTCCTCGACGGTGAACGCTTCCTTCGCGGTGTCGAACTTCGCGGCCACCTTGGGCCGTTCCAGCAGTGCCACCATGCCGCCGTGCACCACCAGCAGCTGCCCGTTGATCCGGGCCGCCGCCGGGGAGGCCAGATAGCCCACCAGTGGGGAGACGTGTGCGGGCGCCAGCGGATCGAGCCCGTTCGCCGGTACTTCGAGCCCCTCGAAGACGTCCTCGGTCATCCTGGTGCGCGCGCGGGGGCAGATGGCGTTCACCGTCACCCCGTACTTGGCCAGCGCGTTCGCCGTAGACGTCGTCAGGCCGACGATGCCGCCCTTGGCCGCCGCGTAGTTGGGCTGTCCGGCGGAGCCCGCCAGGAAGGCCTCGGACGAGGTGTTGACGATCCGCCCGTAGACCGGCCCGCCCGCCGTCTTGGACGCCTCGCGCCAGTGCGCGGCGGCGAAGTGGGTGGTGTTGAAGTGGCCCTTGAGGTGGACGCGGATGACGGTGTCCCACTCGTCCTCGCTCATCGAGAAGACCATCCGGTCCCGCAGGATGCCCGCGTTGTTGACCAGGATCTCCAGCGAGCCGTAGGTCTCCAGCGCGAACTGGACCAGGCCGCGGGCCTGCGCGAAGTCGGCGACGTCCCCCCGGTGCGCGACGGCCTCGCCACCGGCCGCGCGGATCTCGGCGGCAACCTCCTCGGCGGGCGCCGCCGACGCCTCGCCGCTGCCGTCCCTGCCGGCTACGCCGAAGTCGTTGACGACGACGCGTGCGCCCAGCCGCGCCAGCTCCAGCGCCTCGGCGCGGCCCAGACCGCGCCCCGCACCGGTGACGATCGCGGTCCTGCCCTGCAAACAGCCCTGCTCAGACATGCGGGTCCTCTCGCGGTGACGGTCACGGTGCCGGGGACGGTGACGGTTCGCGCTACAGCGAGATGCTGGTGCGGAGCGCCTCCCCGGTGCGCATCTGGTCGATGGCCTCATTGATCTGGCCCAGCTGCACCCGGTGGGTGATCAGTCCCTCCAGATCGATCCGCCCGGCCCGCCACAGCGCCACCGCGCGGTCGTAGGAACGCAGCACGTCGCCGCCGCCGTAGAGGGAGGGGAGGATGCGCTTCTCGTCGAAGAACAACTCGAACATATTGAACTGGAGCTGGTCGTCCATGGCGCCCGCGCCCACCACGCACAGCGTGCCGCCGCGCCGGGTGGCCTCGTAGGCGGTGCGCGCGGTCGCCGATCTGCCGACGACCTCGAAGACGTGGTCGAACCCCTCGTCGGCGGTGATCCGGCGCTTGGCATCGGCGAGTTCGTCGGGGGCGACCGCCTCTGTCGCACCGAACCGCAGGGCGGCCTCGCGGCGCCCGGCAACCGGGTCGACGGCCACGATCTGCGCGGCACCGCAGGCACGTGCTCCCTGGAGCGCGCTGATGCCGACGCCGCCGCAGCCGATGACGGCCACCGACGAACCGGCCTCCACGCGTGCGGTGTTGAAGACCGCGCCCAGGCCTGTGGTGACGCCGCAGCCGATGAGCGCGGCGATCTCGAACGGTACGTCGTCGGGGACGGGCACCGCGCAGGGTGCGTCGAGGACGACCTCCTCCGCGAAGGTCCCGGTGCCGGCGAAGCCGAACACCTCGCTGTCGCCGCTGGTACGGCGGAAGTTGGGAGTGCCCGCGTTCAGGAACCCCGTCAGGCACAGATGGCTCTGGCCGCGGCGGCAGGCGGGGCAGCTGTTGCAGGCGGGCAGCCAGCACACCACGACGCGGTCCCCCTGCTTGAGGTGGGTGACTCCGTCGCCCACCTCCACCACTTCGCCCGCGCCTTCATGTCCGGGGACGAACGGGGCCGGTTGCGGGAGCACTCCGCTCATCGCGGAGAGGTCGGAGTGGCACAGTCCCGTCGCCCTGATGCGGACCCGCACCTTGCCGGGGCCGAATCCGGCCGGTTCGATGTCGTCCACGACCTCGAGCTTTTCCTGGCCGGTCTCTTGCAGTACCGCTGCGCGCACGTCGGCTCCCTTCGGAAGCGCTGATCGGTGAGTGCGGTGCGTTGCCCTGTGCGGGTGGGCCGAGCAATTTATGCGTGCGTCACCACGCCGTCCCCCAGCACCACCGCGTCCTCCCTCTCCACCGCGGTCGCCGTCAGCTGGAGGCGGCCGTCGTCGAGGCGCCAGGCCCGCACCCGCAGGGTCTCGCCGGGGTAGACGACCCCGGCGAACCGCACCGCGTACGACGAGACCCGCGCGACGTCCCCGCCGAGTACGCCGTCCACCACGGCCTTCAGCGCCATCCCGTACGAGCACAGGCCGTGCAGGATGGGCCGGTCGAAGCCGGCGAGCCGGGCGAACTCGGGGTCGGCGTGCAGCGGGTTCCAGTCGCCGGAGAGGCGGTAGAGCAGTGCCTGCTCCTCGCGGATGGGCCGGTCGGCGACGAAGTCGGGCTGCCGGTCGGGCAGTTCCAGCCGCCCGGAGGGCCCGCGTTTGCCGCCGAAGCCGCCTTCGCCGCGGACGAAGATCTGGGCTTCACTGGTCCACAGCGGGCCGTCCTCGTCGGCGACGTCCGTACGGAGCACGAGGATCGCGGCCTTGCCCTTGTCGTAGATGTCGGCGACGCGGGCGGTGGCGGTGGCGTGTCCGTCGACGGGGATCGGACGGTGCAGCTCGATGGACTGGGTGCCGTGCAGTACGGCGGCCAGGTCGATCTCGATGCCGGGTGCGGCGAGCCCGCCGACCACTCCCATGCCGGCGCCCGCGACGGTGGCGAACGACGGGAGGACGTGCAGCTTGTTCTCCAGCGTGTAGCGCAGCTCGGCCGGGTCGGTGGCGGGCACGCCCGCGCCGAGTCCGAGGTGGTAGAGCTGGATGTCCTTGTGGCCCCAGGAGATCTCGGTGCTGCGGGGCTCGGCCGCGAGGGCCTTCGCTGCGTCGATGGGCATCG
Source organism: Streptomyces sp. CA-250714 (assembly GCF_050936705.1). NCBI lineage: Bacteria > Bacillati > Actinomycetota > Actinomycetes > Kitasatosporales > Streptomycetaceae > Streptomyces > Streptomyces sp. CA-250714. Next base: position 2,218,303 of record NZ_JBNJMI010000002.1, read on the forward strand.
GGGGCTGGGCTCCTTGTTCCTCGGGGCGGGGTTCCTCGGGGCGGGGTGGCGGAAGACCCTGGCCCGGCCGTCCGCACCGTCGGCCGGGCCAGGGCCGCCTGGGGCCGGCCCTGGCCGTGAATGAAACACGTTCTAGGCTGCGCCGCGGCTCCCTGTATAACGCAGAGCTCCCGACAAGGGAAGAGCTGATGCGGCGTCAGCTTTTAAGGGGGCCGCGCCCCGAAGGGGCGCGAGGAACTGCGCGAACGGCCACAACGGTGCTGGCAGCCTGCGGACGACCGGCCAGGGGCACCCCCTGCCCAGCACAGCCGGAGGGAGTTCAGGACCCGCCGGTCACGCTTGCTCCCTCACCGTGCGCGGCAACGCGACAAGCATGAACAGCACGCACGCGCCGAGCAGTACGGCACCCGCATAAAAGGCCATGCCGTATCCCGCGGCCAGCGAGGCAGGGTCCTCGGCGCCGTCGGTGCGGGCGGCGGCCACCGTGGAGAGGACCGCAAGGCCGAGCGCGCCGCCCATCGTGCGGCCGGTGCCGAACAGCCCGGACAGCAGGCCCGCTTCGCCCGGGTCGTCGGTCGCGGTGGCGATGGTGGCCAGCGGCGTCGCGGCCAGCCCGGCGCCGAGCGCCATCAGCACGCCGGGGCCCAGGAGCGTCGTCACATAGGCGCCGTCGGCCCCCATGGAGCCCTGCCACAGATAGCCAAGCCCCGCCATGGCGGCGCCGGTGACAGCGAGATAGCGGTCGCCCATCCGCGCCATCAGGAACGGCGCGATCTTGGAGCCGAGGACGATGGTCAGCGAGTGCGGGATCAGCGCGAAGCCCGCCTGGAGCGGGGTGTAGTGCAGCACGTTCTGGGTGTAGAGGGACAGGAAGTACCACATGGCGAACATCGCCAGCCCGTTGATGAAGATGGCGACGTTCGCCGAGGAGACGGCGCGGCTGCGGAACAGCCGCAGCGGCACCAGCGGTTCACGCGAGCGGGCCTCCACGGCGACGAACAGCGCGAGCATCGCCAGCCCGCCGCCCAGCGGACCCAGCGCGCTGGGCGCTGTCCAGCCCGCGCTGTCCGTCCGTACGATGCCGTACGCCACGGCGCCCAGGCCCAGCGTCACCAGCAGGGCGCCGGGCACATCCAGGCGCCGTACCGACTCCTCGCGGCTCTCCGTCAGCCACACGGCCGCCGCCACCAGCACGAGTACGCCCACGGGTACGTTGATCAGCAGCACCCAGCGCCAGGAGAACGCGTCGGTGAGCACCCCGCCCACCAGCCCGCCCGCGGCACCGCCGCCCGCGCCGACCGCCGACCAGGTGGCTATCGCCTTCGTACGGGCCGGGCCCTCCGGTACGGATGTCGTCAGCAGGGTGAGGGTGGCCGGTGCCAGGATCGCGGCGCCCATGCCCTGGATGCCGCGGGCCGCCAGCAGCTGCCAGGGCTCCTGCGCGAGTCCGCCCGCCAGGCTCGCGGCGGTGAACAGCGCCAGCCCCGCCAGGAAGACCCTCTTGCGCCCGAACAGGTCGGCGGCCCTGCCGCCGAGCAGCATCAGCCCGGAGAACGTGAGGGTGTAGGCGTTGACCACCCATTGCAGACCGGTCTCCGAGAGGGAGAGGGTGGCGCGCATCGAGGGCAGGGCGACGTTGACGACGGAGACGTCGAGCACGACGAGGAACTGGCCGGCACACGCGGCCAGTACGACCGCCCACAGGCGGGGGGTCCTGGCGGCGGAGCCGGATATGGAGCGGGAGCTCTCGGGCTGGGCGGTCTGCGGCATGCGCGTAGTGTGACACCTGTAGGGGCCATGTCAGCGACGCGGCAGCGTGACCACCGGACACGGGGCGGCCCGGCTCAGATGAGGGGGCGGGGCTCCGGGTCGCGGGGCAGGCCGAGCAGGCGTTCGGCCACCACGTTGAGCTGGATCTGGGTGGTGCCGCCGGCGATGGTCAGACACCGGGACATCAGGAAGCCGTGCACCGCCTGTTCGCCCGCGCCTTCCCGCACCGCGCCCTGCGGGCCCAGCAGTTCGAGGGCGAGCTCGGCGACCTTCTGCTGGTGCGGGGTCTGGATCAGCTTGCGGATGCTGGCACCGGCGCCCGGGTCGAGCCCTTCGACGCGCTGGAGGGTGGTGCGCAGCGAGATGCAGGTCAGCGCGTGCGCCTCGGCGGCCAGCGCGCCGACCCGTTCGCGCACCGCGTCGTCCGTGGCCACCGACGCCTGGATCAGCGCTTCGAGGCCGGTGCCGAAGGTGAGCTGGTCGGCCATGTGGACGCGCTCGTTGCCCAGGGTGTGCCGGGCCACCCGCCAGCCGTCGTTCACCTCGCCGACCACGGCGTCGGCGGGCAGCAGTACATCGTCGAACCAGACCTCGGCGAACAGCGAGTCCCCGGTCATCTCCGTCAGCGGGCTCACCTCGATGCCCGGGGTGTGCTTCATGTCGACGAGGAAGAACGTCAGCCCCTCGTGCTTGGGCGCGTCCGGGTCCGTACGGGCCAGCAGGATGCCCCAGTCCGCCCACTGCGCCGCCGACGTCCACACCTTCTGCCCGTTGACGCGCCAGCCGCCGTCCGGGGTGCGTTCGGCGCGGGTGCGCAGCGACGCCAGATCGGAGCCGGCGCCCGGCTCGGAGAAGAGCTGGCACCACAGCACATCGCCGCGGAGTGTCGGGAGCAGGTGCCGGGCACGCTGCGCTTCGGTGCCGTAGGTGATGAGGGAGGGCACCACCCAGGTGGCGATGCCCAGATCGCTCACCTTCACCCCGGCCTCCTCCAGCTCGCGATGCACGGCCAGTTGGTGTACGGGGCCCGCGCCGAGTCCGTACGGCTCGGGCAGGTGCGGGGAGGCGTAGCCGGTGGCCGCCAGTGTGCGGCGGGCCGCGGCCGGGTCCTGGCCGCGCGCGGGGGCGACGGCCTCGCGGGCCGCGGCGCGGTACGCCTCAGCGTCGGGCGGCAGCTCCATCCGCACCTCGCGGCGCGCGTCCCCGCGGGCGAGCCGGGCGGCACGCAGCCGGTGCGCGGTGCCGGTGCCGAGCAACTGCCGCGCCACAACGGCCCGGCGCAGATACAGATGGGCGTCGTGCTCCCAGGTGAAGCCGACGCCGCCGAGGATCTGCACACAGTCCTTGGCGCAGCTGTACGCCGCCTCCAGCGCCGCGGAGGCGGCGAGGGCCGCCGTCAGGCCGCGTACCGGCGCGGTGGCCGCCGCTTCGCGGGCCGCGCGCGCCGCGTCCCAGGTGAGGGCGCGGGCCTGCTCGACGCGGACCAGCATGTCGGCACACAGGTGCTTGACGGCCTGGAACTGCCCGATGGGCCGCCCGAACTGCTCACGGGTCCTCGCGTACTCGGTGGCCGTCTCCAGCGCCCAGGCAGCCACCCCGCAGGCCTCGGCGGACAGCAGTACGCAGGCCAGGTCGTGCACGCGCTCGCTGTCGTGGGGCAGTGCGCGGCCGGCCGGGACCCGCACCCGGTGGGCGGTGACCTCGGCCGTGGGACGCAGCGGGTCGGTGCTCTGGTGCGCGCGGATGTCGAGCGCGGCGGCGTCGACGGCGCACCACAGGGGGGCGGCCCCGGTCCGGTCGGCGGCGAGGAGGAGCAGGTCGGCCTGGGCGCCGCCGAGGACGGGCGGCGCGGTGCCGTCCAGGGTCCACGAGCCGTCCTCGCCCTCCCTCGCGGTGAGGGAGCCGGTGGCGAGGGCAACGGCGCCGATCCGCTCACCCGTGGCGAGGGCGCCGACCAGCTCGCGCCCGGCGCCTGCCACGTGCAGGAGTTCCGCGGCGAGTACGTGCGGCAGATACGGGCCCGGGAGCGCGGCGTGGCCGGTCTCCTCCAGTACGACGGCCAGGTCGAGCAGCGAGCCGTCCGCGCCGCCGTCCGCCTCGGGCAGCTGGAGCCCGCACAGCCCCTGCCCGGCGAGGCCGTCCCAGTATCCGGGCCGGCCCTGCACCGGCGGCGCCTCCAGGAGCTTCCGCCGCTCCTCGGCCGGTACGGCACGCGCCATCCAGCCCCGTACGGAGTCGGCCAACTCCCGCTGTTCCTGCGTGATCCCGATGCCCGTTCCCATGCGGGCACACTAGAACACGTTCCAGTGGGAGGGAAGGGACGGGGGCAGCAGCGGAACTTGCGTCACCAGGCCGTCTTGGGGCCTGTCACCTTCACCTTTCCGCAGCCGATCCGCTTCGCCTCGGCCGCGACGTAGGAGGGCAGCAACTCGGCCGTCGGCGAGTGCTTCTCGAAGGTGTCCTCCTGCTGAATCAGAAAGGCGACGGGTCCTGTCTGGCAGGTGGCGACGTAGGCGCTCAGATCGCCGGAGACCCGGCCGTAGCCGTCACCGGCGAACCGCACAGGACCGTCGTAGGCCAGCGGCGTGACGAAGTTCGCCAGGCGGGGGTCCTCGATGGTGGTGAACCGGGTCCCGTCCGTGGTGAAGTACCGGCCGTACTCGCACGAGTGCGCCGGGCCCGAGAGATCGGTGCTGGACCGCACCGCGTTGCGGGAGTCCTTCGAGCCGCCCAGCCATGAGGGCAGCCGCACGCCCTTCAGCCCGCACAGCTCGGCCTCACCGTGCTTCTCGGGGGTCCGGGTCCTGGTCAGCGGGGCCAGCTTGTCGGGCTCGGGGTAGCGCCCCTGGCAGCCCTTCTCGGACAGGACGCCGTTGGTCAGCTCCACGACGGCATCGGCCAGCGCCGCCCGGTACTTCCGCGACTCGCCGGGGTCGTCCTCATACGGGTTGAGCGAGCCGGAGGAGAGCGAGACCACCGCGGGCGGATCGTCCTCGCCGCCCCCCTCACAGCTCTCGGGCAGTGCCACCCACGCCCGGGAGTCGGAGACCATGCCCGGGATGTCGCGGCCCAGTGGCGCCATCGTCGGCGAGAGGAACTCACGCGTCCACTCGCGCACGCCCCGGCCCTTGTACCGGTCGAGTTGCTGGACCTCGGCCGAGATCTCCCACTTGAGCTGGTCGTCCTCCCACCGCTGGAGCCGGCACTCGGTGCTGTACCGGCCGACGTCGCCGGTGCTTTGCAGGGGCAGTTCCTTCGCCCGTATCTCCCCGTCCGAGAAGAGGCGGTCCACGGTGCCGGAGGACAGCGAGTCCCAGCACACGTCCCCGGGGAAGAAGGGCAGCTCCCCCGCGCGCCATGCCATGGTTCCGCCGGCCAGCAGCGCCCCGACGACGGCGCCGACGACGGCGACCCCGGGCTTGCCGCGGACGAGGCGGCGCAGCCGGCCGCGCGGGGAGGGGGCCGGCTTCTCGGCCGGGGCGGTCTTCTCGGCCAGGGCCTTCTCAGCAGGGTCCGGCTTCTCGGCCGGGGCCGACTTCTCCGCCCGGGCCTTCTCCGCCGGGTCCGGCTCCGGGCTCTCCGAGTTCGGGCCATCGGTGGTAGGCCGGCGCTCCTCCTCCGGCATGTGATCCCTCTCCCTGTGCTGGTCTTCGCTCATGAGGTGGGGGCCACCGCGGGGCAGCCGATGCGGTCGGCGACGGAGTTGGCCGTGGCGGCGAAAACGCGGCGCGTATCGGGCTCGGCCCGGTCCGCCAAGAAGCTGTCGAGGCGCAGATAGAAGACGGTGGGCTTGCCGTGGCAGTCGGCGGTCAGCAGCGCCTGCCCGGCACCGACCTCGCCCTTCCCGCGCCAGCCCTTGCCCTTGGGTGTGCCGTGTGACAGGCCGGTGAACAGTGCGGCGAGCCGGGGCTGGGAGGTCATCACGAACTGCCCGGCGGTGACGGGGTTCCCGAGCTCCGTCCTGTCGTCCACCGAGCAGGTCTGGAGCTGGTCCGTGACGGGACCGGTACGGGCCTCGTATTGGTCGTCGTAGTCGAGTTCGAACCGGAAGCCGGGGATCCGGCACAGCGGGCTCCGCCAGCCGCCGAGGTCGTTGCCCCTGCCCGGTTCGGGAAGCGGCAGGGTGACCGCGAACGGCTTCTCCGGCGCGCACCCCGCCTGCTGGGCGGCCGTGTTCACCAGGGACATCAGCGGGTCGGGCGTGCTGCCGGATCCGCTGGGGAACGACGTGCCCTCGACGGTCACCACGGTGGGCCGCCCATCAGCGGTGTCGCACTTCGGCGGGAGGACGAAGAGGGACCGTTCGCGGCCCATCAGGCCGGGCAGACCGTGCGGCAGCGGCTGCATCCCCGCGTCGAGGTGGTCGGTCAGCCATACGTGCCGCTCACCGGCATCGCGCGGTACGGGGCCGACCTCCACGGCGACCCGCGGATCGTCATCGGCCGGGAGAGAGCCGGAGGTTGTACTGCCGTCGCCATACCCGTCCGCGGAGTCCGTGGCGCTGTCGTCCTGCTTCTCCTTCAGCGTCACCGAGCAGTTGGCGCGCTTGCCCTTGCGGGGCGGCGCCGACTGCTCGCTCGTGCGCTCGTACCCGTCGGTGTCCTCCGCGAGGAAGTCCGGGACGTTCTCGCCGTCGTCCTCGTGCCAGGCGCCCCAGCAGAAACTCTGCCGGGCGAAGGGCCCGGTGTCGGTGGCCCAGGTGGTGCCCACTCCGGCGCCGGCCAGTACGGCGAGGCCCAGCAGCACCGCGAGGGCCCTGCGGCGGCGCCGGTGCGCGGAGGCGGCGGGCGCCTCGGAGGTGTCGCTTCCCGTCACTCCACTCCCCCGTCGTCCCGTAGCAGTTCGGTGAGGGTACCTGCCACCCGTGTGGGGGACGGTGGTAGGGCAGCATGACAGCAGCCCACCGACCCCGGGTGAACAGCGGACCCGGCGTGCGCGAGCGCGCCGACGACAGCAGAGGAACGAACGATGAACCCTCCGGCCCCCGAGCCCAGTACGCTCGCCGCGTTCGAGGCGGCCAAGGGGTTCATGCCGCTGGACGAGGGGCTGGCGCTGTACGCGGCTGCCGCCGAGGCTGGCGGGCTCGGACTGCCGCTGCTGGAGGTCGGCACCTACTGCGGGCGCTCCACCCTGCTGCTGGCCGACGCGGCGCGGCTGACCGGGGTGACGGCGCTCACCGTCGACCACCACCGGGGCAGCGAGGAGCAGCAGCCGGGGTGGGAGTACCACGATCCGGAGGTCGTCGATCCGGTCGTGGGGAGGATGGACACGCTGCCCACCTTCCGCCGTACGCTGCACGCCGCAGGCCTGGAGGAGCACGTGGTCGCGCTGGTGGGCCGCTCGCCCCAGGTCGCGGCGGTGTGGGGGACACCGCTGGGGCTGGTGTTCATCGACGGCGGTCACACCGAGGAGCACGCCACCGCGGACTACGAGGGCTGGACGCCGCATCTGGCGCCGGGCGGGCTGCTGGTCATCCACGATGTCTTCCCCGACCCGGCGGACGGCGGCCAGGCCCCGCACCGCATCCACGAACGCGCGCTGGCCTCGGGCGACTACACCCCGGAAGCGGCCGCCGGATCGCTGCGGGTGCTGCGGCGTGGCTGACGATCCGGGCACCGGCCGCAGGCAGCGCGGGGCAGAGGCTCTAGCATCTAGGCCCGTGTCGTACGAATGCTTGGCGAAGCGGCGGCGGACGAGCCGGCGAGCAGCGGCCGCGATGGTCGCGGGAGCCGTGTGTCTGGGCACCGCCGGGTGCGGGGCGTTCGGTGGCGGTCACGACGGCGAGGGGGACAAGGGCGGCAAGCCGTCCCGCTCCTCCCCGGCCGCGGACGGCAAGGGCGGCGGTAAGAACGGCAACAAGGGCGACGATGAGAAGCACGGCGGCAACGGCGACCGTGACGGGCGGCAAGGGGCGCACAAGCCGCCCGAGTCGTCCCTGCGGGGCAAGGTGATCGTCGTTGACCCGGGCCACAATCCGCACAATCGCGACCAGCCAGGCAAGATTTCCCGGCCCGTCGATATCGGCACGGGAAAGAAGGAATGCGACACCACGGGCACCTCGACCAATTCCGGTTACGCGGAGGCCGAGTTCACTCTCGATCTGGCGCACCGTCTCCGTACACACCTACGGGAACGCGGGGCGACGGTGAAGTTCACACATGACGGCAAGGACCCGTACGGGCCGTGTGTGGACGAACGCGCGGAGAAAGGAAATCAGGCACAAGCGGACGCCGCCATTTCGCTCCACGCGGACGGCGCACCCAGCGGAAGCCGCGGTTTCCATGTGATTCTTCCCGCATCCGTGCACGAGGGCGCCGCCGACACCCGGCAGATCACGGGCCCCTCCCGGAAGCTGGGCACCGACCTGCGGGACGCCTACCGCAAGGCCACCGACGTGCCACCGGCCAACTACCTGGGCGATGGCAACGGTTTGGACACCAGGGACGATCTGGGCGGTCTCAACCTCAGCAAAGTTCCCAAAGTGTTCCTCGAATGCGGCAACATGCGTGACCCGGCCGATGCCGCGCTCCTCACATCGGCGAAGTGGCGCGAAAAGGCGGCGCGCGGTGTCGCGGACGGCATCACCGCATTCCTCACCTGAGAGGCGGGGAATCATGAAACCGACAGGCGAACCCCTCGGACCGGCCCGTAGTCTCATCCGTACGATGGGGTGCTCACCCCCGGCAGACCTCAACCATGACCAGACCGATTAAGGACCCCACGTGAACATCCGCTCGCTCACCCGAGGCGACGGCGCGGTGATAGGAGCAGCGGTGCTGCTGTTCATCGCTTCGTTCCTCGACTACTTCTCCGCAGGCGACTGCGGCGCGTATTGCGACAAGATCGATCTGCCCAACGCCTGGAACGCGGAGAAGCTCCCGCTCGTCCTGGCCACGATCTTCCTGCCGGGCATCCTCGGTGCCGGCCTGATCGCCGGCGGCCGCTTCCTGCCGGAGGGCCGTAAGTTCGGTGCCGTCTCGCTTCCGCAGGCCGGCGCGACCCTGATGGTGTTCTCGCTGTGGTCCGCGGTCTGGGGGATGGCGTCTGCTCCGGACGAGGCGGAGATGGGCGCCGGCGCCATCATCTCGCTGCTGGCCTCGCTGCTCGGCGCGGCCGCCGCGATGATCAGCCCGGTGGTTCCGGCCCTCGCGGCCCCGCTGGTGCCCGCGGGCGGCGGCGCCCCGGGCCCGTACGGCGGCCAGTACCCGCAGCAGGGCGGCGGCTACGGCTACCCGGGCGGCCCGCAGGGCGGCCAGCCGGGTCCCTACGGCGCCCAGCCCGGCCAGGGCGGCCCGCAGCCGTACGGGCAGCAGCCGGGTCAGCCGCAGCCGGGCCAGCCGGGCCCCGGCCAGTCCGCAGGCGGCCCGCAGGGCGCCACCGGTGGCGCCCCGGACCCGAACTTCCAGCCGTTCTGGTTCGCCGTCCCGATGGCCCGCCCGCTCTTCCCCGAGGACGGCTCGCCGCAGCCGATCGCCGAGCTGGCGCCTGGTACCTGGTACCTGGCCGTGGAGCAGCGCGGTCAGGCCCTGATCGCGCAGACCCAGGACGGGCGCCGCGGCGTCCTCCAGGACACCTCCAACATCCAGCGCGGCTGAGCCCCGGCGCAGCGCGCGACGCAGCGGCCCCTCGCCCTTCCGGGCGGGGGGCCGTTGCCGTACGCTGCCGGACCAGCGAGCTGACGGCCCGTCAGCTCAACGGCCGGTGGAGGGGAGGCGGCGGATGCGGCTCGGACTGGCGCTCGGCTACTGGGGGCGCGGCCCCGACGCCCGTCACCTCGAACTCGCCCGGCAGGCCGAGCAGCTGGGCTACCACTCGGTGTGGACGGCCGAATCGTGGGGCTCGGACGCGTTCACCGCGCTCACCTGGATCGCCGCGCACACCTCCCGGATCCGGCTGGGCACCGCCGTCGCACAGATGGCGGCGCGCACTCCGACCGCCACCGCAATGCACGCGCTCACCCTCGACCACCTCTCCGGCGGCCGGATGCTGCTCGGCCTCGGCCTGTCGGGCCCACAGGTGGTCGAGGGCTGGTACGGCCGCCCGTTCCCCGCCTCGCCGCTCACCCTGACCCGCGAGTACGTGGACGTCGTACGGCAAGTGCTCCGCCGCCAGGGGCCCGTACGGCTGGCCGGGCGCTACCACACGCATCCGTACGCCGGCCCGGACGGCACCGGCATGGGAAAGCCGCTCAAGCCGATCACGCACCCGCTGCGACCCGATCTGCCGGTACTGCTGGGCGCCGAGGGCCCCAAGAACGTCGCCCAGACCGCCCGGATCGCCGACGGCTGGCTCCCCCTGTACTGGTCGCCCTTCCGGACCTCGGTGTACGAGGCCGCGCTGGCCGAGGCCCCGCCCGGCTTCCTGGTCGCCCCCATGGCACAGGCCCGGCTCTGCGCCGACGTCACCGAGGGGCTGCTGCCGGTCAAGGCGATGCTCGGCTTCTACATCGGCGGCATGGGCCACGCCCGGCGCAACTTCCACGCCGAACTGATGGCCCGCATGGGATACGCGGAAGCGGCGGAACGGGTCCGTGAACTTTTCGCCGCGGGCCGACGCGAGGAGGCGGTACACGCCGTGCCCGACACCTTCGCCGACGAGATCTCCCTGATCGGCCCCCGCGAACGGATCGCGGAGCGCCTTGAACTGTGGCGCTCGGGCCCGGTAACCGACTTGCTGGTGACGGCCCCGGATCCGGGGACGCTACGGGTGCTGGCGGAGCTGATGTGAGGGGGATGCCCCGAAAGGGGGCGCGCCCCGAAGGGGCGCGGGGAACTGCGCGCCCAGCCACAACGGAGCCCCAGCCTGCCGACGACGGAGAGGGGCACCCCTGGTAGCAAAAGCGCCCGCGCAGCACTCAGCAGCAGTCGGGTTCCAGGCCGGTGGTGAGTTCGTCGGCGTGGAAGTATCCCAAGTGGCGGGCGGACTCACGTGTCCAGACGTACGGCCCAGGTGTCGCCGTCGCGGTCGGCGAAGGCACGGAGCTGATGGGTGCGGGGCGCACCCCGGCGTTCCCATTCGGCGGCGAGGGACTGGAGCATCGCACGGGCTGGGGAGACAGGGGCGTCGGAGATCAAGAGCTCGTCCGTGACCAGCGCGGCGTGCACTGCCCCGCCCGGGTTGCTGATACCGATGCCGACGCCCACACCTTGCGGCAGGGCGGCCTCCAGCAGTCCGTCCGCGCGGGTGGCCAGCAACCAGTTCTTGAAGTGGAAGTAGTCGTCTCCAGTGGCCGGGTTGGGCTCGGCGTAAGGATTGGAGGTGAGTGCGGACAGGAGCTGTTCGGCAGGCTTGCTACCCATGGCGGTGACGCTGGCGCCATCGTGTTCAGCGCGGGTGAGCTCCGTTACGGGACGCAGGGGGGCCATGGGGGTGTAGCCGCCGTGGTGGACCTCGATCCGGTCCGGCTGGGCCTTGTCGTCCACGGTCAGGCAGGCGATGGCGTAGGAGCCGGGAAGGTCACTGATGCGTACGCCGGTCAGCAGCTTGCCTCCGGGACGGAGCTGGGCCAGCCAGGCGTGCGGAATGGCGGGCGGAGTGGCGCCGACGAAGATGCCGTCATACGGAGCGCGTTCGGCGTGGCCAGGCATGCCGTCGCCGGTGATGACGGTGACGGGGAGCTGATGCTCGGCGAAGAGCCGGGCGGCGCGCTCGGCCAGCTCGGGGTTGTACTCCACGGCCGTGACATGGCCGGTCGGGCCGGCCAGGTGGGCGAGGAGGGCGCCGGAGTAGCCGGAGCCCACCCCGATCTCCAGCAGGTTCGCCCCGGGACGTGGGGCGAGCATGCGCACGTGGCGCCTGGTGACGTCGGCCGGGGTACACGGCCTGATGGCGCGCCCGTCCGGGCCGTGGAAGTCCTCGGTGGGGCAGGCTGCGATTGCGCGGGCCAAGGCGTCGTCATGAATCATGTCGAGGCGCTTTCGATGTCAGATACGGATGGTGACGTGGTACGGGCGGTCGGGGGTGTCCGGCTCGCCTACGGGCTGGTGGTCTGCTTCGACCCAGGCGTGGGAGGCGCACGGCATGAACCGGCAGCCTATGCACCAGTCCACGGCCCGGCCTCGTAGACCGGCCGCGAGAAACGCGGCCAGCGACAGCTCCAGGCACGCGGCGCGGCCGGGCAGGAAGCGGCTGGCCCAGTCCCGGGCGGAGACGATCCGCATCGCGGTGTCCCGGTCGGCTGGACGCGGGGCCAAGCACTTCACGGTGCGGGCAGCGGCAAGAGTCAGGCGCAGCGGTGCCAGACGTAGCAACGCGACGGCCACCAAGAGTGTGGCCAGCGCTGCGGCGCCGTCGAGCACGGGCGGACGAGGCGCGTCCGGAGGCTCGGCCATCGGGATGCTCACCGCCACCACCACCCGCGCTGCTCGCCGCAGGGCCGCAGCAGGCGGCGCTCCAGCAGCGTGCGGGTGAGCTGCCACATGTCGGCGCGTACTTGCTCGGGTGCGGCGCCATAGTGGTCGGCCACACGGTCGGCGGCTTCCTCCGGAGTAGCGCCGTCGGCCAAGTGCTGCCACCAACGGGCGCCCGACACGGTGAGGGCGTACCAGCGGCCACGCCCGCGAAGATCGAGCAGCATAGCGCCGTGGCCGGTCACGGTCGCCCGGACCGTGCTCGCCGGCCGAACTCGCTCGGGCAGATCAAGCGCGGGCACAAGCCACCTCCTGGGTTTGGTGGAGCTGGTGAAGCCACAGCTCTGTCGTCACCAGCGCTTCCAGCGCCATGAACCGGTCAGGCACTCCCGCGGCCATGCGCTCGAACGCGCTCAAGGCCAGGCCGGGTTCGATCCAGCCCTCCTGCGCCAGTCGGCCATGCTGGATCAGCTCGCGCACCACCTCGGCGTTGCGGTGCAGCCCGGTGTACGCGTTGCCGTCGTAGGAACCCTTGGTGCGGCGCCCGAGCAGCCAGCTGGGCACCAGGCCGTCCAACGCGGCACCCAGGAGTGGCTTTTGTACGTGGAGAGAGGCGCGGCAGGCGACAGGGACGGACATGGCCGCGCGCACCACCGCGTTGTCCAGGTACGGGGCCTGATGCGCAACGCCCAGGCCATGGGCCTGGTTTCGTAGCTCCGCCTCGTAGGTGCCGAACTCTCCCAGCTCTGACCAGGTCCGCCACCTGCTGGTGTCGGCCCGGGACAGGTGGCAATTCTCGGCGGCGCGCAGGGCGCGGTCAGCCAGTTCCAAGCGGGCGGGAGGGGTGAGCCAGGCAGCCAGTCCGGAAGGCATGCACCAGTGCAGCCGGGCACCCCGGGACAGGGCGGCGGGTGCGGGTCGACGCAGTTCGGCGGCCATCTGCCGCAGGGCGTCCGGAAGTCCGGTGCAGGAGAGGCGGACGGCGGCGGCGACAACGGCGTGCACAGGCAGATGACGCAGCCGAGCGCGGGCGAGGCAGTGTCGCCACAGCTCTCCTGTTCGGCGCTGCCGGGCCAGGTCGGCCAGGTAGTACGGCGGGACACTGAGCAGCGTGTCCGCGCCGGAGCCGGTCAGGTGGGCGTCGCTGCCGACGCAACGGCTCTGGTAGGCGTCGCGCATACGCCACCGCGCCGCGTCGGGGAACGGCTGATCGGTGTGCGGGGCGGCCATCACGTCCTCGAAGAACAGGCCGTCCGGGTCCTCGACCAGCTCATGGCGAAGCTCGGGGCACGCGGTGGCGGCGCGCAACGCGTAGGACAGATCATCGTTGCTGCTGGTCGGGTCGGCGTGAGTGACCGCGTGGACCGGGATGCCTTCCGCGCAGGCGAGCAGGGCCAGCGAAGTGGAATCAAGGCCGCCGGAGAAGTCGGCGGTCACATGCCCGGCGGACCGGGCACGGGCCGCGACCGCTTGCGTCAGCGCTGTACGCAGCTCATCCGCCGCCTGGTAGAAGGACGAGACCGGGCCGGGCATCGTCTCGTACGCAACGGTGCGCGACCGGCCCTCGCGGTCCACAAGAAGGGCGTGGCCGGCGGGCAGTCGCCGCACACCGTGGAACGCAGTGCCGTCGCCGCACACCTCCGGCACCGTGGGGCACACCATGCGGGCGGTCAGCGTCTGATAGTCGAGCTCAGAGTGCGCCGCCTGCGCCAGAGCTGTGGCCGAGGTGGACCACTCGGTACGTGACTTGTACGTCGCCAGGTAGACCGGGCGCGTCCCGGCCACGTCGGTCAGGACGGCGGTGCTGTGACCATCGTCGGCGATCGCCCAGTAGCTTCCGGGCCACTGGGTCAATTCGCGCCAGCGGCCTGCACGGATGGCGGCCAGGCCATGGTGCAGCTCCTCCTTGCCGGCGAAGCACGACCCGGCGACGGCCAGCCGCGTCCGGCCGGCTTCCACGGTCGTCCAGGTTGTGCCTGGTGCGCTGCCAACGAAGGCAGGTGCTTGATCTTCCGCCCACAGGGGGCGGCTGTTCGACGGTGCGGCGGTGGCGCTGCTGATGCTGAACACTGCGCTTCCCTTCGGTGGGAAGGGGCGGCGGGACCGCAGGGGACCCGCCGCCCCGGGGCCGTGCTACTCGAAGTAGCGCCCCTTGTCCTGGCTGTCCTCGGCGTACTTGCCGAGCGTGACGTCAGCGACCGTGTCGATCTCGATCAACACAGGCGCGACGTAACCTTCACGCTCGCGGGCGGGCTTTTCTGATGCCTCCATGCGCGGTAACACCTCCTTTCTCCTCGCTCGGTGGTGCGCTGCTTTCCCCCGCAGGAGTGCCGGGGAAGATCAGGTCCTCCGGCTCAGCCAGGCCAGAGGGAGGGCGGCTCAGCACGTGTCACCGGCTTTCAGCTCGGCCCAGACGCTTTTGCCCCAGCCGCCCTTGGGGTCGGTGCCCCAGCGAACGGTCAACGCCTCCACCAAGGCGAGGCCGCGCCCCTCAGCTGCGTCGTCGCGAGCGGCACGGCGCACTGGCTTGGCACGGCACTTGTCGACGACGTCGATTCGCACCAGGTCCGATTCGAGGCGCGTGACGGTGACCCGGATGGTGTGGCACGTGGTGTGCTGGACAGCGTTGGCCACCAGCTCGGTGACGACCAGCGTGCTGTCCCCCGCTATGGCGTGCAGCCCCCAGGCAGCCAGGGCGGTGTTCACCAGCACGCGGGCGGTTCGGGCGCTCTCCGCCTTGCGTGGCAGTGTCTCGGTGTATCCGGGATGCCCTGTGGAGCGGGCAATAGCGGTCACGGTCATCAGGGCCTCGTAGTTGTGTGCGGTGGTGTGGCCCGCCCGAGTACGGGGCGGGGCCGGTGTCCTCCCTCGCGTCGCCATTGCCGGATGGATGGCGTTGGCGACGTGTTCAGTCCAACGAGTCTTTGCCGATGGGCGGGAGGAAAAGTGGCCGCACCGTGCAATGCGTCCAACCGGAAATTTCCGGGGCGCGCGGTTCAGCGGCACGCGATGGCATGGCTACCTTGAGGTCGTGGAGGGCAACCAGATCCTCAAGCAGCGCATGGACGCACAGGGCTTCACGCAGACCGAGCTGGCCGAGGCCGTTAACGCTGATCTGCGGGCCGCTGGATATGAGGGCACTGTTAGTGACCGGACAGTGCGCAACTGGCTGACCGGAAAGACTCGCTGGCCGCATCAGCGGCAGCGGGCAGCCTTAGAGGCAGTATTCGGCTGCCCGGTCAACGAACTGGGCTTCGTTCCCCGAGAAGACTCCTCGTGTTCGGTACCGGAGGACCCTGTGCTTCGCCGCCGCTTCATAAGTGCAACCACCGGGGCGGCCATGGCCGCTGCCGGAACCGTCAGTACCGCCCCTGCCTACGCCGCCCAAGCCCGTATCGGAATGAGCGACGTGCAGCGGCTGCTGAGCAAGTTCGCTGTCCTGATCGCGAGCGACCACCGGCACGGCGGAAAGCGCACCATCGAGACGCAAGCTTCTGCCCTCGCGGGGGAAGCCCTCGCGCTTCAGGCACGCGGCAGCGCGAGTCAGCGCGTACGCGGCGCCCTGTACGGCTGCGCCGCTTCATTCACCTCCAGTGCGATGTGGGCGGCCATCGACGGGCGCCGCTTCGATGCCGCTCAACGCCACTTCGACCGGGCATCCAGCCTGGCCTCCATGTCAGGCGACCCCACCATCCAGTTCCGCATCTGGTCGCACGCCGGAAGCCTGTTCCGCCACATGGCCCGCCCTGCGGACGCTCTGGCCGCCAACGACGTGGCCCGCCGACTCCCCATCGCTCGCCGCGATCCGATGTTCGCTTCTCTCGGCCATGCCCGGCATGCCGCCATCCACGGTCTGACCGGGGAGAACCGCGCAGTACGCCAAGCCCTCGGCCACGCTCAGGATGCGCTTCAGCAGGCCGACCCCGGCGAGCAACGCCCGGTGTGGATGAACGCCTTCTACGACCAAGCAGAGCTGGAGAGCTTGGCCTTGGCCGCCTATCTGTCGCTCGCCGCCTACGAGGAGGCCGAAGCCCACGCTCACCGCAGCCTGGCTCTACTCCGTCCCGAGATGCAGCGCTCCCGGGCCATCACTACGGCCCGCCTGGCACACGCTCAGCTCGGCCAGGGCGACATTGAACCCGCTGTGGCCACCGCCATGTCCATCCCTGCCGACCCCGCAGGCCAGCACCCCCGCGTCACCACCATGCTGGACGACTTCGGTAACGCTCTGCGCATCACCGCCCCGTCCAGCGAGCCCGCCCGCACATGGGACCAGTACACCCGAGATTCCCGGAGGAGCCCGCAGTGACTGCTGACAGCATCGAGCTGCGTCACGCTACCGACATCGACACCGTGTGGGACACGCTCATCGAGGTGTACGCCGAGGTCCGCGCCGACCAGCTCCACCAGACGCACTACTCGGTGGAGCGGTACGGGGAGCGCCTGGCCCGGCACGGTTCCGAACCGGGCTGGGAGGCCGTCATCGGCTTCGATGGTGACGAACCCGTCGGCTATGCCTACGTCAACACCATCCAGCGAGATGACCGCTGGTGGCGGCGGATGTCCACACCGCTGCCGGAGGGATGCATCGAGCGATCCACCGTGGCACTGAAGGAGATCATGGTGCGCGTCCCGTGGCGGGGCACCGGAGCCGCCCGCCGCATCCACGACGAGCTGCTGTCAGGACGTCCGGAGGAGCAAGTCTCTCTTCTGGTGAACCCGTTGAACGGCAACGGCAAGGTCAAATCGCTGTACGAGACATGGGGATACAGGGAGGTCAGCACTCAGCAACCTTCGGTGGACGGCCCCGTCCTGACGGCCATGCTGCGTGCCATTCGCGAGCCTTCCCCGGTCGAGTAGCCGGCAGCCACTGACCATCCGCAAACACGCCCGCGCAGCGCTCAACAGCAGTCGGGGTCCAGCCCGGTCGGCAAATCGTCGCCGCCGAAAACTTGAACCGTCGCGTCGTCGCCCCCCAACGCCGCGACGGCCAACAAGAGCGCCGCCGCCGTCCAAGTCGTCCGCTCCTCGGGCCAGATGGCCTCGTCCTCGAAGACGTACCCCGTCCAGTACATGCCGTCCTCGGCGCGCAGATGCCGCATCCAGCGGAGGATGTCCAGCGCGTGGTCCGACTCGCCCGTCGCCCACAGGGCCAGCGCCAGCTCGGCGCTCTCGCCGCCGGTCACCCAGGGGTTGGGGGTGACGCACCGGACGCCGAGGCCGGGGACGACGAACCGGTCCCAGCCCTCCTCGATGCGCTCCTTGGCGGCGGGACCGCGCAGGGCCCCGCCGAGGATGGGGTAGTACCAGTCCATGGAGTAGCGGCTCTTGTCCAGGAACCGCTCGGGGTGCCGGCCGATGGCGTGGCCGAGCCAGCCGGCGGCCAGCTCCCAGTCGGGCTGCGGCTCCTCGCGCCGCTCGGCCAGCGCAAGCGCACACCGCAGGGCCTGATAGACGGACGAGGACCCGGTCAGCAGCGCCTCGGTGCAGGCGGTGCCGTCGGCGTCGCGCTTCCAGCCGATCTGGCCACCGGGCTGCTGGAGCCGCAGTACGAACTCGACGGCGGCCGAAACCATCGGCCACATCCGGTCGACGAAAGCGTCGTCGCCGGTGGACAGATAGTGGTGCCACACCCCGACGGCCGCGTACGCGCAGAAGTTCGTCTCGCGGGTGCGGTCGGTGGGCGCGGCCGCGTCCCCGTCGGCGTAGGCGGCGTACCAGGAGCCGTCGGGCAGCTGGTGGGCGGCCAGCCAGCGGTAGGCGGCCTCGGCGCGGTCGTGTTCGCCCGCGGCGTCCAGCGCCATGGCGGCCTCGACGTGGTCCCACGGGTCGAGATGGTGCCCGCGGAACCACGGTATGGCGCCGTCCTCGCGCTGCCCGGCCAGGATGCCCTCGACGGTCAGCCGGGCCTGCTCAGCGGTCAGCACGCCGGGCAGCACCAGCCGCTCGGTCCGCTCCGGGCTGGTCACTTGGCCGCCGCTGCGGACTCGCCGGCCGGGCTGACCGCATCGTCCAGCTCCGCGAGGCGCGGCAGATGCGGCTTCGTGGCGTAGGCGACGAAGCTCTTGCCGATCAGCGGGTCCAGGGCCCGTTCGGCGAGCCGGGTGGCCAGCGGGCGCTTCATGATGTCCCAGACGAGCAGCTTGTGGTAGGCGCGCACCGGGAGCGCCTTGTCGTTGTCGACGCCGAACGCGCACTTGAGCCACCAGTACGGGGCGTGCAGGCCGTGCGCGTGGTGGGTGCCGTAGGGGCGCAGCCCGGCCTCGCGCAGTTTGGCGAGCAGCTCGGTGGCGCGGTAGATGCGGATATGGCCGCCCTCGACCTCGTGGTAGGCGTCGCTCAGCGCCCAGCAGACCTTCTCCGGTCCATAGCGCGGCACGGTGACGGCGAGCCGGCCGCCCGGTTTGAGTACGCGCACCATCTCGGCGAGGACGCCCTTGTCGTCGTGGATGTGCTCCATGACCTCGGAGATGATGACGACGTCGAAGCTGTCGTCGGGGAAGGGCAGCGCGAGTGCGTCGCCCTCCATGGCGGTCGCGGTGGCGCCCTCGGGAGCCTCGCCCGCCTCGGCCATCGCCGCGAACCAGGTGGCGACCTCGCGGATCTCCTCCGCGTTCCGGTCCAGGGCGACCACGCGTGCGCCGCGCCGGTAGCACTCGAAGGCGTGCCGTCCCGCCCCGCAGCCCAGGTCGAGCACGCGATCGCCTGCGGCGAGCGGGAATCGGGAGAAGTCCACGGTCAGCACGGGGGATCAGCCTTCCACATGGTTTTCGAAGTGCGGGGCGGGGGTGCGGGACGG
Source organism: Streptomyces sp. CA-250714 (assembly GCF_050936705.1). Lineage (NCBI taxonomy): Bacteria > Bacillati > Actinomycetota > Actinomycetes > Kitasatosporales > Streptomycetaceae > Streptomyces > Streptomyces sp. CA-250714. The sequence goes on from NZ_JBNJMI010000002.1 coordinate 2,237,221, forward strand.
CCGGTCACCGGCTGTCGGCGGCTACGCGCACCGGCTCGGCGGGCGGCCGCACCACCGGCACCGGCGAGGTCGCACGGGAGGGGGCGCCCATGGCGGCGCGGTAGCACCCGACGGTGTCCACCGCCGCCCGCTCCCAGGTGAACTTCCGCAGCACGCGCTCCCGCCCGGCGGCACCGAGCCGGGCCCGCAACTCGGCGTCGCCCAGCAGCCGTACCAGCCCGGCGGCGAGCGCCCCCGCGTCACCGGGCGGCACCGCGAGACAGGTCTCGCCGTCCCGCCCGGCCACCTCCGGGATGGCGCCGCCGGTGGTGGCCAGCAGCGGGGTGCCCGTCGCCATCGCCTCGGCGGCGGGCAGCGAGAAGCCCTCGTACAGCGACGGTACGCAGGCGACCTGCGCCGAGCGGATCAGCGCGGCCAGCTCGGCGTCGCTGATGCCCTTGACGAACTCCACCGCGCCGGCCAGCCCGTGGGCCTCGATCGCGTCGGCGACCGGGCCTTCTTCGGGGCGTTTGCCGACGACGACCAGCTGGGCCTCGGGCCGCTCGGTGCGCGCCTTGGCCAGCGCCTCGATCAGGAACACCAGGCCCTTGAGGGGGACATCGGCGCTGGAGGTGGTGACGATACGGCCCGGCACCTCGGGCACGGCCGGGTCGGGTGCGAACAGCCGGGTGTCCGCGCCGATGGGCACCACATGGATGCGCTCGTGCGCCACCCCGAGATCGTCGGCGATCTCCTGCCGGGATGAGCCGGAGACGGTGACGACCGAGGGCAGGCGGCGGGCGACGCGGCGCTGCATCCGCGTGAAGCCGTACCAGCGGCGGACCGAGGCGCTCTGCCGCCAGCCGGTGGCCGCCTCCAGTTCCAGCCGGCGGTCGACGGTGATGGGGTGGTGGATCGTGGTCACCAGCGGCGCGCCGAGGGCGCGCGGGCCGCCGAGGAGGCCGTAGCCCAGCGTCTGGTTGTCGTGGATGACGTCGAACTCGCCGCGCCGTGCTGCCAGATGGCGGCGGGCGCGCAGCGAGAAGGTGAGCGGCTCGGGGAAGCCCCCGGTCCACATCGTGCCGACCTCCAGCAGGTCGACCCAGTCCCGGTACTCGTCCCGCCTCGGTGTGCGGAACGGGTCGGGCTGGCGGTAGAGATCGAGGCTGGGCAGCTCGGTGAGGGCGAGCCGGCCGGGCGCCCCGCCGTCGGGCAGTTCGTCCAGCACCGGGTACGGCTGGGCGCCGATGACCTCGACGCTGTGGCCGAGGCGGGCGAGTTCCCTGGACAGATGGCGTACGTAGACACCCTGGCCGCCGCAGAAGGGGTTGCCCTTGTACGTCAGCAGCGCGATGCGCAGCGGGCGGTCGGTTACGGCCTCTGCGGTCACTCGCGGCCCCCTTCGTCACTGCGTTCCGCCGGAGCGTAGCCGCTCGCGCTAACCTAGAACAAGTTTCAGGATTGACTTTCGGGAGGGACGGGCCCCGGCACCGGTGGCGCCGCGGACTCGTGCCCGGACTCCAGAATTTACCGGCCAGTCACTTCGGGCGAGCCGCCGGAGCAGGTGATTCGCGCCACCTCGGCGGCGCCTGCAACAATGCACGGCTCCCCACAGGGCTTCAAGAACGCCACGGAAACGGGACCAACAACGCGATGCCGACACCGCCGCAGCCCAAGCCCAAGCCCAGAGGCGGGACCGCACCTCTGCTGTCCGCGTCCTCCTCGCCCTCCTCGTCGTCCCCCTCGCCTTCGTCGTCCCGCTCGTCTTCGTCGTCCCGCTCGTCTTCGTCGTCCCGCTCGGCTTCCTCGCCGTCCTCCGCTGCCGGCTCGGCGTCTCCGCCGTCCCCGCCGCTGACCGAGCGGCAGGAGGCCCGGCGGCGCCGCATCCTGCACGCGAGCGCGCAGCTGGCGCGGCGGGGTGGTTTCGACGCGGTGCAGATGCGGGAGGTCGCCGAGTCCTCGAACGTGGCGCTCGGCACCCTCTACCGCTACTTCCCCTCCAAGGTGCATCTGCTGGTCGCCACCATGCAGGACCAGTTGCAGCACATGCACGAGACGCTGCACAAGCGGCCCCCCGAGGAGACGGAAGCGGCGGCGCGGGTCGCCAAGACCCTGATGCGCGCCTTCCGCGCGTTGCAGCGGGAGCCGCAGCTGGCGGACGCCATGGTGCGGGCCCTCAACTTCGCGGACCGCTCGGTCAGCCCGGAGGTGGACACCGTCTCCCGGCTCACCACGGCGATCATTCTGGACGCGATGGGATTGGAGGGCCCGCCCACCCCCGAGCAGCTCTCGGCCGTCCGCGTCATCGAGCACACCTGGCACTCGGCCCTGATCACCTGGCTCTCCGGCCGGGCCTCGATTGCGCAGGTGAAGATCGATATCGAGACCGTGTGCCAGTTGATCGACGTTACGCGGCCGTCGCCGCCGCGCTGATGGTTGGCCGGGGCCCGCTGGTGGGACCCTCGCGATATTTCGGGTAGGGGGTGCCCCTGCCTGCTATTCGCGGGCTGCGGGTGCTTTGTGGTTGCTCGCGCAGTTCCCCGCGCCCCTTCGGGGCGCGCGCAGCCTGCCTCAGGACGCGCAGAGCGAGTGCCCCAACTGTGAGCACTCGTAGAAGACTTCGCGCCCGCTGCGGTTGCGGGTGGTCAGGCCGCTTTCGTGGAGCACCTTGAGATGCTGGTTGACAGCGCCCGGCGTCATGGACAGCCGTCGCGCCAGGATGCTGGTGGTCGCGGCTTCGCTGAGGGCGACCAGGATCCGGGCGCGGGTGTGGCCGATGAGGGCGCTGAGCGCGTCCGGGGTGGGAACGACCCCCTGTGACCAGACCGTGCCGACACCGGGCGCCGGATATATCAGGTACGGCTGATACGGCTCGGCCATCACGGGCGTGTCCGGCCAGTGGAAGACGCTCGGTACGAGAACCATGCCGTCGCCGTCGAGAGGGCCGCTGCGCCGCCAGGCCCGGGTACGGACCCGCAGCCGGCCCTCGGCCCAGCTGATGTTCGGATGCAGGTCGTTGAACATCGCGCCGGCGCCGTCGCGGGCCAGCTGCCGGGACCGGCGCAGCACCTCCGACTCGAACAGCCCCCGGATCTGCGGCCAGAACTCCGCCAGCGCCACATCCCAGTACCGGCGCAGCTCGTCGGCCGCGCGGGCCACACCGGCGGCCGGATCGGCGAGGAACTCCCGGACGGGCGGAGTGTCGGCGCCGGGAACCCGGCTCGCCTCGCGGGCGGCCTCGTCCGGGTCCGCCGCGGCGACCAGCTCCAACTCGGCGTCGACGTCGGGCAGCGGGCGGGTCGGCGGCGGGGTCAGGAAGTCGGCGATGTACGGGCCGAGCGGCACCAGTGCGAGCAGCAGCCGTAGATCGAGTCCGGCGAGCCGGGGCCGGACGGCGTGGATCCACGGCAGATGCAGCCCGTGCCGGCCGGGATCCTGCAGCGTACGCAGGCTCGCCACCGCCTCGGACACCGGGGAGAACGCGAACCTCAGGCGGGCGAGGTCGGCGGAGGTGAAGTCGAACTCCGCATACGAGGATTCAGCCACAGCTGAAACATTTACGGAGCCGGGGTCCCCTGGTCAACCATCGCTCCATGACGAAGAACCGCTTCCACGAGTCCCTCACCACCGACAACGCCGCGCTCCTGCTGGTGGACCACCAGATCGGGCTGTTCACCGGCGTACGCGACATCAGCGTGGGCGAGCTCACGCACAACGTGACCTCTCTGGCCAAGGCCGCGCTCCGGCTGAACCTCCCCCTCGTCGTCACCACCACCGCGGCCGACAGCATGTGGGGACCCCTCATCCCCGAACTGCGCGCCGTACTGCAGGAAGGGGGCGTCGAGGTGATCGACCGGAGCACGGTCAACGCGTGGCACGACGACCGGGTCCGCAGTGCGATCGAGGCGACCGGGCGCGACAAGATCCTCATCGCCGGGGTCTCCGTCGAGGTCTGCGCCGCGTTTCCCGCGATTGCCGCGACCGCCGAGGGATACGGGGCCTATGTCGCCGTCGACGCCTCGGGCACGTTCTCCGCGACCAAGCGGGAGACGGGTTTGCTGCGGCTTCAGCAGGCGGGGGTGGTCGTGAGTGACTACGCCTCCCTCGTCGTCGAGATGCTCGCCGACAATGCGGATCCGCTCGCGCCGGGTGTGTATGCGGATTTGGATATGCCGTTCGCGGGTCTTGTGGGGCAGCTTGCGGCTGCTGCACGTCGCTAGTTGCGGATAGGGGGTACCCCTGCCGGACGCTCGCGGACTGCGGCTGCCCTGTGGTTGCTCGCGCAGTTCCCCGCGCCCCTTACGGGGTGGGTGCGCACACGTCGCGGGTGTCGAGGAGGTTGCTGAAGAAGGTCTCCGGGCGGGTGGTCAGGGCTTGTTGGCGTTCGGGGGCGGTGATCGGTACGGCGTTGAGGATCCGTACGGGGGCGGTGCCGGTCTCGATGACGGCGGGCTGACCGATCGTCCAGGGGCCGGCCAGGAAGACGCTGTGGCAGCCGGGGAAGGTGGGGATCTCGTCGGTGAAGCTGACGATTTCTCCCCAGCCCAGCGGCTCTCCGCGCGTCCAGGGGTACGCGGCCAGGTTCGCGAGCCGCATTGCGAGCTGCTGTTCGTCACCGGGAGCGAGGGGGCCGCGCCGGAAGAGGCGGAGTTCGGCGCGGCCGCCGTCCGCGTTCTCCGCACGGGGCGGCATGGCGTGGGCCGACATGCCGATCGTGGCGAACGTGGTGGTGGCGCCCTGCCCCGCCGCGTCGTAGAGCATCACGTCGAGCCGTTCGAGGGGCGGCGGGCCCTGGTCGAAGGTGATGCCGTCGCGTTCCTCTCCCCACTCGTCGCGCAGGGCACGGAAAACGTCACGGAGTATCGGGGGAGCTGACACGTCCGTGATCCTAGCCGGGCCGCTCAACGCCCCCGCCCCGACGGGGTGAAGCGGACGGGGGTGCCGGGGGCGGCCTGCGCCGCGGCGCTCAGCGCCTCGGGCGGGACGACGCCGATGACGGGGTAGCCGCCGGTCGTCGGATGGTCGGCGAGGAAGATCACGGGACGTCCTTCGGGCGGCACCTGTATCGCGCCCAGCGGCATCCCCTCGCTCGCCAACTCCCCCTCCCTGGCCCGGGCGAGGGCCGGGCCCTCCGTCCGCAGGCCGATCCGGTTGCTGGCGGCGGACACCCGGTAGGTACCGGTGACGAGCGTGCGCAGCCCCTCCGCGGTGAACCAGTCGTCCCGCGGCCCGAACCCGACGGGCAGGACGAGTTCACGCGGGGGCGCCAGCCAGGGCGCCGTGTCGGGCACGGTGCGGCCCGCCGGCGGGCACGCGGTCGGGGTGCCTAGCGGGCGCACCTCTCCGTCAGTCAGCGGTGCCGGGCCGAGTCCGGAGAGCAGATCGGTGGCGCGGCTGCCGAGCACCCGTTCGGCGTCGACTCCCCCGGCGAAACCCAGATAAGAGCGCACCCCATGGGTGGCGGCGCCCACGTCGAGTACCGCGCCGGCCCGCAGCCGCACCGGCTGCCCCCAGGGCGCAGGCCGCCCGTCGACCGTCACCGGGCAGGGCGCCCCGGTGACCACCGCGACGGTGGGGCCCAGCGCGCGGACCGTACAGCCGGTGAGGGTGGTCTCCAGCGTCGCCGCGGTCTCGGGGTTGCCGAGCAGCAGATTGGCCAGCCGGTGCGCGGCCAGGTCGAGCGCACCCGAGCGGGGCACGCCCAGGTGCGCGTATCCGGGGCGGCCCAGGTCCTGGACGGTGGTGAGCACACCGGCCCGTACGGCCTCGAGCCCGCCCTCGGCCATCACGGCCGCTCCCTTGCGGTCCGGGTCTCGTCGCCGCCGGACCCGGCCGGCCTGCCCAGACCGGCCGGTCGGTCCGGTTGGTCCGGTCGCTCCGGTCCGGCCAGACCGTCCGGTCGGTCAGGTGGATCCAGTCCGTCCCGCCCGTCCAGTCCGTCCAGTCCGTCCAGTCCGTCCGGTCCGTCCATGGGGACGAAGCGGACGCGGGTGCCGGGGGCCAGCAGGGCCGCCGGGGTGCGGTCGGTGTCCCACAGCACCGTCTCGGGCGCCGTCCCGATCAGCTGCCAGCCGCCGGGCGAGGAGCGCGGATAGACGCCGGTGTAGGCGCCGGCGAGCCCGACGGCACCGGCCGGGACCCGGGTGCGCGGGGTGGCGCGCCGGGGCACGTGGTACCGCTCGGCGAGCCCGGTCAGATAGCCGAAGCCGGGCGCGAAGCCGCAGAACGCGACGCGGAAGTCGGTGGCCGCGTGCCGACGGGCCACCTCCTGAGGAGTGACACCCCAGAGCGCGGCGACATCGGCGAGGTCGGGGCCGTCGTAGCGGACGGGTATCTCCACCGCGTCGTCGTTGCCCCCCGTCAGCTGCGGTACGTGCCAGCCGGGCAGCTCGGCGGCCAGCCGCCGCGCCGCGCCGCTGTCGGCGAACTCGTCGAGCAGCACGGTCCTGGCCCCGGGCACGATCTCGCGGACCGGCGGCAGGCTGCCGTCGGCCCGGCGGCGCAGCAGCTCGGCGTGGAGGGCCTCGGTCTCCTCGGCCGTCGGGAGCTCGACCAGCAGGCCCCGGGTTCCCACCGGCCGGACGACGGGCCGGATCACGGGTGGGGCGGGGGCGGCGGTCGGGTCGGCCGGGGTGCTCACGTGAAGGCCCGTACCTGTACGCCCGCCGTGGCCAGCTCCTCGCGCACCCGGCGGGCCAATTGGGCGGCGGCGGGAGTGTCGCCGTGCACGCACAGCGAGCGGGCTCCGGCCGGCAGCACGGTGCCGTCGGCCGCGACGATCTCGCCGTCCCTGGCCAGCCGCACCGACCGCTTGACCACGTGCTCGGGGTCGTGGAGCACGGCGCCCGGTTCGGAGCGCGGCAGCAGCGTGCCGTCGGGCCGGTAGGCGCGGTCGGCGAACGCCTCCTCGACGGTGGGCAGCCCGGCCTCCGCCGCGGCCGCCAGCAGCCGGGAGCCCGGCAGCCCGAGCACGGGCAGCGGCCCTCCGCCGCCGGTCGCGGCGCCGGACAGCCGTACGCCCGCCACGACGGCGGCGGCCTGCTCCTCGTCGTGCACGGCGCGGTTGTACAGGGCGCCGTGCGGTTTGACGTAGGCGACGGCCGAGCCTGCCGCGCGGGCGAACACCTCCAGGGCACCGATCTGGTACGCCACTTCGGCGGCCAGCTCGGCGGCGGGTACGTCCATGGCCCGGCGGCCGAAGCCGGCCAGGTCCCGGTAGGAGACCTGCGCGCCGATGCGGACGCCGCGCTCGACGGCCAGCTCGCAGACGCGGCGCATGGTGACGGGGTCGCCGGCGTGAAAGCCGCAGGCGACATTGGCGCTGGTGACCGAGGCGAGCAGGGCCTCGTCGTCGGTGAGCTGCCAGCGGCCGAAGCCCTCACCGAGGTCGGCGTTAAGGTCGATCTTCCGGTCCATCAGCAGCAACGTAAGCGATTGTTGAACAATCCGGCAAGGTCCCCGGCGAGCTCGTACTCCGCGGCCGTCGATCCCCTGCCGCAGCCGGGCCCGGCCGGCGCCCGCTCACCCAAGGGAGACCACGATGACCGCCGACCCGTCCGCCGCCCTCTCGGAGCTCGCCGCCGACCGGGGACTGCTCGGGCGCACGAGCACCGCCGAGCGTGTCGCGGCCATCCTGCGCGAGCGCATCGCCCAGGGCTCCTTCCCGCCCGGCACCCGGCTCTCCGAGGAGCGGATCTGCAGCGCCCTGGGGGTCTCGCGCAACACGTTGCGGGAGGCCTTCCGGCTGCTGACCCACGAACGGCTGCTCGTCCACCGGCTCAACAGGGGCACCTTCGTCCGCGTACTCACCGATACCGACATCCGCGACATCTACCGCGTACGACGCCTGGTCGAGTGCGCCGCCGTACGCGGGCTGGGTGAGCCGCCGTACGACGTGACGGAGGTGCGGGCAGCCGTCTCGGCGGGCGAGAAGGCCGCGGCCGACGGGCAGTGGCAGGAGTGCTCCACCGCGAACATCCGCTTCCACCAGGCGCTGGCCGCACTGGCCGGGAGCCCCCGCACCGACGAGATGATGCGCGGAGTACTGGCCGAACTGCGGCTCGCCTTCCACATCATGGGCGACCTGCGCCGCTTCCACGACCCGTATCTGGCCCGCAACCAGGAGATCACCCGCGCCCTGGAGGCGGGCGACGCGGCGGGTGCGGAGCGGCTGCTGGACGCCTATCTGGCGGACTCGCTGCGGCAGCTGCTGGACGCGTATCCGGAGGAAGCCGCCGACGAGTGAGCCCCCTCGGGGGTGCCCGGGAGTGAGATGCCTCACTCTTGTCGGATCGTTCAACAATCCCCTAGCCTCCCGAGGAATCGCTCACGGAAGGCGGACGACATGATCGTTCTCCTCGGCGTCCTCGTAGTGGTCCTCGGCTTCGCGACGCGCCGCAACCCCCTGCTCGTCGTCGGCGTGGCGGGGATCGTCACCGGACTGCTGGCCAAGCTCTCCCCCGTCGAGATCCTCCGGACCTTCGGCGAAAGCTTCGCGTCCAGCCGCTCGGTGACGATCTTCGCCATCACGCTGCCCGTCATCGGCCTGCTGGAGCGCAACGGCCTTCAGCAACAGGCCCGTACGCTCATCGGCAAGCTCGGCACCAAACTCACCACGGGGCGCTTTCTGACCCTGTATCTGCTGCTGCGACAGGTCACCGCCGCCGTGGGGCTCCAGACCATCGGCGGGCCCGCGCAGAGCGTCCGGCCCATGATCGCGCCGATGGCGGAAGCCGCCACCGAACGCCGGAACGGAGGGCGGCCGCTGCCCGAGAAGGTCCGCGAGAAGGTCCGCTCGCACGCCGCGGGCACCGACACCGTGGGGCTGTTCTTCGGTGAGGACTGCTTCTTGGCCATCGGCTCCATCCTGCTGATCACCGGCCTGGTCAACAGCACCTACGACACACACCTGGAACCGCTGCACCTCGCCTTGTGGGCGATACCCAGCGCCGTGTGCGCCTTCTTCATCCACGGCGGCCGGCTGCTGCGGCTGGACCGCACGCTGGAGCGCGAACTGGTCACCGCGAACGCGCAGCTGGCCGTCGAGCGGGAGGACGCGATGGGCCGTGGCGAGGGTGCGCTGGGCTCTGGCGAGGGCGCGCTGCGCCGTGGCGAGGAAGGCGGGGCCGCCAAGTGATCAAGTCCGAGTGGTTCTTCTGGCTCGTCGGCGCGGTCTTCCTCGCCATGGCGGCACAGATGGTCTTCGACCGCACCAATCCCAAACGGCACGGCACCGCCGCCTTCTGGGGTCTGCTGGGCCTGTGCTTCTTCTACAGCACCTGGGTCAACGAGAAGTCCCTGCCCGCCGAACCGCTGGGCGTGGCCGTCCTCGTCCTCATCTGCCTCGGCGGCTTCAACCTCACCGGCAAGGGCAAGCCCGACACCACCAGCGAGAGCGAACGCACCCGGCTCGCCACCCGCTTCGGCGGCAAGCTGTTCATCCCCGCGCTGACCATTCCGCTGATCGCCATGGTGTGCGCCGTACTCGCCGACAAGTGGACGATCGGCGGTGAGCCGCTGCTGGAGAAGGGCAGCGAGACCATCCTCGGCCTCGGCCTGGGCGCCATCGTGGCGCTGGGCGTGGGCATGTGGGTACTGCGTGAACGCCGGGCGAGCGTGCCGCTGCACGCCGGCCGCGGGCTGCTGGAGTCGATGGGCTGGGCGCTGCTGCTTCCCCAACTGCTGGCCGTACTCGGTGCGATATTCCAGGCCGCGGGCGTCGGCACCCAGGTGCGGAAGATCACCGAGTCGGTGCTGCCCGACGGGCAGAAGCTGGCCGCCGTGGCGCTGTACTGCGTCGGCATGGCCGTCTTCACCATGATCATGGGCAACGCCTTCGCGGCCTTCCCCGTCATGACCGCCGCCATCGGCTGGCCCGTGCTGATCGAGCAGATGAACGGCGACCCGTCCGCCGTGCTCGCCGTCGGCATGCTCGCCGGATTCTGCGGGACGCTGTGCACCCCGATGGCGGCCAACTTCAACCTCGTACCGGCGGCCCTGCTCGAACTGAAGGACCAGTACGGGCCGATCAAGGCCCAGGTGCCGACCGCCGGGGCCATGCTGGGCTGCAACATCCTCATCATCTATCTCTTCGCGTTCTAGGCGCCCGGGGGCGCCCGCTCGGTGAGCGGGCGCCCCCGTGTGCTGCTCACCGAGCGGAGCTCTTGCACATGTCTTCCGTGTCATCCGCGTCTTCCGGGTCTTCCGGGTCTTCCGCGTCTTCCCGGTCTTCCGGGGCTTCCGCGTCGTCCGTCAAGGTGCTGGTCACCGGGTTCGCGCCGTTCGACGGTGCGGAGGTCAACCCGTCCTGGCAGGCCGCCGAACTGCTCGCCGCCGAGCCCCCGGCCGGACTCGACATCAGCGCCGTACAGCTGAGCTGCGTCTTCGGTACGGCACTCGACGAACTGCGCGACGCGGTGCACGCCGCCGGGCCCGACCTGGAGTTGGTCGTCTGCCTGGGGCAGGCGGGCGGACGCCCCGACCTCACCGTCGAGCGGGTGGCCATCAACGTCGACGACGCCCGGATACCCGACAACGCCGGCCGGCAGCCCGTGGACGAACCCATCGTCCCCGGCGGCCCCGCCGCGTACTTCAGCACCCTGCCGATCAAGGCGTGCGTCGCTGCCGCCCGCGACGCCGGGATCCCCGCCTCCGTCTCCCAGACGGCCGGCACCTTCGTGTGCAACCACGTCTTCTACGGCCTCGCCCACCTGCTCGCCACCGAACGGCCCGAAGTGCGGGGCGGCTTCGTCCACGTTCCGTACTCCCCGCACCAAGTGGCGAACCGCCACCCGGCGCCGCCCTCCCTCTCCGTCCCCGACGCCGTACGCGGCCTCACCGCCCTCCTGACCACTGCCGCGCACACCACCGTTGATCTGCGCGAAGCGGGAGGGGCGACACATTGAGTACGGGATCGGATGCGGGGGGCGCTGAGAGGGCTGCGGGGGTCGCGAGGGCTGCGGAGAACGCGGGGGCCGCGGAGGTGGCGGGGGTCGGGGAGACGGCACGGGCCGCGAGGGGCGCAGGGGAGACCGGGGAGGCGGCGAGGGCCGCTGGCGCCGCGAGGGCCGCGGACGTGGCGGGGGCCGGGGAGGCGGTGAGGGCTGCGGGGACCGCGGGGACGGCTGGTGCCGCGAGAGCCGGGGAGACCGCGGCAGCTGCGGATGGGGCGGGGGCCGCGGGGACGGCTGGCGGCGCGGGGGCTGCGGAGACTGCGGGGGCCGCGGATGTATCGAGGGCAGCGGAGGCGGCGGACGCGGCGAAGGCTGCGGAGATGGCGGGGGCGGCGAAGGTGCCGGCGCCTGGAGGGGAGGCGCCGGCACCGATGCCGGACGGGGGCGGGGCGGCCGCAGGAGGGGGCACGGGGGTGGCGGGCGCGGAGGCGCTGGCGGAGCGCGCCGGGCGGTTCGCCGAGGTGGCCCTCGCCAACATCACCCGCGAGTACCCGAACGCTCCCGCCCATCTGCTCGCCGGCCCCGAAGAACTCGTCCCGCCACGTGTACTCCATCCCGCGTTCTACGGCGCCTACGACTGGCACTCGTCCGTCCATATGCACTGGCTGCTCCTGCGGCTGTTGCGGATCGCCTGGCGCGGCGAGGACCCGGGCGGGCCCGGGGCGGTTGGCCAGGGATCGGTTGGGCACGCGGCAGCGGGGCGTGCGGCGTCGGAGCACTCGGCGGTGTGGGCGGCAGTGGTCAACGCGCTGAACTCCCATCTCACCCCCGAGGCCCTCGCGGTCGAGACCGCCTACCTCCGCGCCCATCCCTCCTTCGAGCGCCCCTACGGCTGGGCCTGGCTACTGGCGCTCGCTGGAGAGAGCACTGCTCTGCTTTCGGAGCTGGAGGGGGATGGAGCGGCGCTCGCGAGGGAGAGCGGTGCTCTCGCCGGGGTGGGAGCGGGGCTCGCGGGAGAGAGCAGTGCACCGGACTCGGAGCATGCGGCGGAGAGAGCGGGGTTCGCGAGCGAGAGCGGTGCTCTCGCCGGGGAGGGAGCGGCGCTCACCGGGGAGAGCACTGCTCCGGATCCAGAGCGCACGGCCGAGAGAGCAGGGCCCGCAAACGAGAGCAGCGCTCGCGCCAGGGAGGGAGCGGCGCTCACAGGGCAGAGCACTGCCCCCGACCCGGAGCGCGCGGCGAAGAAGGCGGCGCCCGCCCACGAGAGCAGCGCTCTCGCCAGCGATGGAGCGGCGCTCACCCGAGAGAGCACTGCTCCGGATCCAGAGCGCACGGCCGAGAAAGCAGCGCCCGCAAACGAGAGCAGCGCTCTCGAAATGGTGCGGCAGTGGCGGGCCGCATTGGCACCCGCGGCCGAGGTGGTCGGCGAACTGGTGCTGGCGTGGCTGCCGAAGGCGACCTATCCCATACGGCACGGTACGCACGCGAACAGCGCCTTCGCGCTGGGGCTCATCCTGGACAGCGCCGAACGCGCGGGCCAGCGGCGGCTGGTGGGGCCGACGGCGGCGAAGATACGCGAGTGGTACGTCCCCGACCACGGTGCCGCCACCCGGTGGGAGCCGTCCGGGCAGGACTTTCTCTCGCCGTTGCTCTGCGAGGCGGACGCGGTGCGGCGGGTGCTGCCGCAGGGGGAGTTCGCCGGGTGGCTGGAGCGGTTCCTGCCGGAGCTGAACAGTGCCGGCGGAGGGGAGTTCCTCCCGCCACCGCGGATCTCGGATCCGGCCGATCCGCAGCTGGGGCATCTGCTCGGTCTCTGTCTGAGCCGGGTCGTCGCCCTGCGCGGTATCGCCGACGCGCTCCCGTCCGGCGACCCGCGCGTAGCCACCCTCACCGTGGCGGCCGAGGCCAATCTGGCGGCGGGGCTGCCGGCGACCACATCGGGCGACTTCACCACGGATCACTGGCTCGCGACGTTCGCCACACTCGCCCTCGGCAGCGGGGTCACTGCCTGACAGTGTTCACCGCCTCGCAGTAGGCGCACCGGCAAGCCGGCGAGCGGCGCCGAGAGGTTCAGCTCAGCAGCGGGCGGACCTCCTGGGCGGCGAAGCGGACGAACGCCTCCGGGTCGGGTTCGTCCGCCGTGGGCTGGAGGATGACGGTGTCGGCGCCGGCCTCGATGGCCTGGCCGACCGCCTCGGCCACCGTCGCGGCGTCGCCCGCGACGCCGGGTCCGGTGGCGGGGTCGTGGCCCTCGCGGGCAAGTTCGGCCCGGAGCCTGGCGGCGGCGTCGGGGCCGGTGGCGGTGTTGAGGTAGTGGACGACCTCATGGTCGTCGGTGCGGCCGGCCGTCGCACGCCCCTCGTCGATGAGCTGCCGCGCGCGGCGGATGCCCGCGAGGGAGGTGTTGGCGTCGAGCACCGTACCGTCGGCCGCCTCGCCGCTGAGCCGTAGTGAACGCGGCCCGCGGGCGCCCGCGAACACCGCCGTGTCCGGAGCCGCAGCCGATGCGAGGTCCGTCCCGGCGGCCCGGGCGGCGTCCGTCTCAGGGGTCCGGGCGGGCGGCCAGTCCAGGGCGACGCCGTCCAGCCGCACGTACCGGCCCTCGACCGTGACCCGCTCGCCGCGCAGCAACGCCCGCATGGCGTTCAGGTGTTCGCGCAGCAGGGTGACCGGCGAGTCGGCGCGTGCGCCGACCTGGCCCATCCAGTCCTGTACGCCGTGGCCGAGCCCCACCGCGAACCGGCCGGGGAAGAGGCGGCGCAGGGTGGCGGTCTCCATGGTGGTCAGCGCGACGTTGCGCAGCGGGACGGGCAGCAGTCCGACGCCCACCCGCAGCCGCTCGCTCCAGGCGAGGGCGGCGGCGGCCGTGGCGATGCCGCTCTCCAGGAAGCAGTCCTCCCACAGCCACAGTTGTTCCAGCCCGGCCTCGTCGGCGGCACGGACGACGCTTCGCAGACGTTCGGGGGGCAGTTGGGGCCGGAAGACCGCACCGAGAGCACCGACAGCACCAAAAGATGTCATACGGCTGTTCCTATCCCGCCGTACGCGCTCTCGGCAACGGGATACCGGCCCCAGCGGCGGCGGGACGGTGCCCCCCGTACACCGCCCCGCCACTCAACTGGGAGAGGCCGTCCCGGCCTCGGCGTCGGGCAACAGCCGGTCAGCCCGCCCCGGCCCGCCACTTCCGCGAGTTGCAGAAGCGGTCGTCACTGGGTTCGGGCTTGTCGTGGTCCAGGCAGATCCGGAATGTGTACGTCTTGTTCTCGTTGAGGTTCCACGGCGACCCGTCGGCGGCGCCTTTGGTGAGGCAGGTTCCACTTCCGCCGGCGGCCATCACGTAGCGGTAGCTGCCGTCGGGGTTGATGACGTAACCGACCGCGCGCCAGCCGTCCTCCTGCTCGTCGCAGACCTCCACCACGTCACCGTTCCGGGTGAAAGTGAGTTTGCCGCCGGGGCGGTCGTCGGTGGTGTTCACTTTGTGGTCCGCGGCATGGGCACTGGTGGCCATGGCCAAGGAGGTCGCCAGTGCGGCAACGGCGACACCGGCGGTCTGAAACGTACGCTTGAGAATCATGGTTTCCCCCCATTCGAATACCGGGTTCCCGACTGGAACTGCGCGTGTTGTTACGGTTTTTCACCGGTAAAGTTTGTAGGCGTTGATCACACCCTGCTTGCCGTCGCCGTATTGCTTTGTCTCGGTGACGACGATGAAGCGGTATTCCGGATTGCACTCCTCGAACCACTCGCTCTTGTACGTCTTGCTCGTACCTGCGCGATCCACGTCGTCCGGATTCTGCAGCGTGGTACCGATCATTCCGTCCCACCAGGCGTCCCAGCGGTTCTTCGCGTCAAGTTTCCGTTTGCCCCAACCACCGGTGTCCGGGTCCCATCGTCCGCACCTCAGGGGCATGGTGCTCTCTTGCTCGACGCCGTTATAGGTCTTCACCCGATGCCCCTGTGTCTCACCCGCGCATGGGCCGCCCTTGCCCTCGTCCGCCCCCTCTGAAGGAGCGTCGGGCTGGTTGTCGTCCGGCCGATGGAGCTCGTCGGGATATGTGCGCCCCGCTACCGTCAGCGGACCCGGCCCCTCCCGAGGGTCGGGACCCGGCCAGACATTTGCCGAGTCCTGAGGCCGACCTTCCTGGGCGAAGGCGGGGTCGACGGCCCCCGTCGCCGCAAGTAACGTGGCAGTGAAGGCAATTACGGTGAATGACTTGCCGGCTCGGCCACCGGCAGCCGCAGCCGCAGTCGCGGTGCCGCGTAATGCAACCGTTCTGTGTTTCATGCAGAATTCCCCCTTGACCGTCGACCTCAATTGCCCAGTCTGTTCGGCGCTGTTGCAGAGAAGGTCCGTCAGAAAGACCGTAGAAGACGACGTGGCCCACGGCCAATGTGCACGGTGCTCAACTCCTGGGCCTATTTGTGCACGGTGCTCAGACGGTCCGGAGGGCGGTGATGTGGAGGGCGTGGACGACATCGTGGATTCCGCCGCCCGTGGTCAGCAGATCACGGCCGAGCCGGGCTTCGGCGGTGCGCAGGTGGGCCCGTACGGTGTTGCGGCTGATGCCGATACTCCGGGCGGCCTGCTGGGCGTCGGTGTTGGCGTCGATCCAGGCCTGCAAGGTGCGGCGCTGCGGGTCGTGCAGCGGCCTAAGGAACGTTCGGGCCCAGGCGCCCGCGCGTTCGCCGCGCAGCAAGTCGTCCAGGGCCGGGGGCGGCTGATTCTCGTCCGGTTCGGGGGTGGTGGCGCCGCTGGTGAGGGCGAGGGCCAGGTGGACGGCGGCGCGGGAGCGGACATCGGACAGGTCCAGGCCCAGGGCCTGTTCGGCGCGAGTGATGTGCGCGGTGACTGTGTTGCGGCTGAGGTCGAGCAGACGGGCCACAGCCGCACGGGGCATGCCCATGAGAAAGCGGGTGATGTTGACGGTGGTCGTCGGGAGGGAGTCCAGCGGGCGCAGTAGGACACGGGCCCAGGTGAGAGCGGCGCGGCGGGGCAGGAGACCGTCCAGCGGCGTCTGCCCCTGGTAGAAGGCCACTCGGCCGGACGAGGTGCGGGCGGCGGCCAGGGCGTGCGCGGCCTGGCTGTAGGCCCCGGCTGTCGCGTCGAGCGGATGCGGGGCGCTGACACCCAGCGCATAGCCGGGGTTGTCCCGAACCAGACGGCGCAGCGCTTCGCCCCGGCCGCCGACCCGGCCGCCAGGACCGTCCGCGTCCCGGCCGCCGGGGCTGTCCGCGTCCCGATCGTCGGCGTGGTCGGCATCGTCGGCGTCGTCGGCGACGAGACAGATCAGGTGCTCCTTGAAGACGGGGCACTGCACCATCAGGTCCCGGCCGTGGTAGCCGGAGGGATCCTGATGGGCCCGCTCGACCCGGTCGCGGTCGGCCGGCGGGCAGTGCAGCAGATGGACCCGTAGCCGGTCGGCCTCCAGCAGCGGTGGAACGGCACCGGTTGTCATACGGCGGGCCAGTACTGGCTCTCCCGCCAGCAGCGCCGAGAGCACCGCGAACCGCAACTGGCGTGCCTTGTACTGGAAGGCACGCCAGGTCCGTTCGCCGTTCTTGCCGTGGCGCAGGAGTGTGATGACGCTGCCCGCGTGCGAGATCAGCGCCACCGCCTCCGGGCTCGGCGCCGACCGGGCGGCAGCCACCAGCAGCAGGCGTGACTCGGGCGTACCGAGGGCTTCGCAGTGCACGTGCCACGCGTCGATCTGGGTGGCGGCCGCGGCCAGCTGCCCGCCGGATAATCGCGTGAGCAGCGTGGCGAGCGGACGCAGAATCTGCTCCGGAAAGCCCGCGGTGGACGACCACAGCGTGGCGGCGTCGTCCTCGACCAGCCCGACGTGTGCGCCGGTCTGCCGGTGCAGCCGGCCCAGGATGTCCCGCAGATTCGGTTCGGTTCCGCGGGATGCCTGACGTCTCACCTCACGCAGCAATCCGTCGAGTCCTCGGGCGTACCAGCGCTCATCCGCCACGTCCACCACGGCCCCCAGCCCTCCGTGTGAGCTCCCCTGCCTGCCTTCACCATTGCGCCCCGGCTGCGAAGCGCTGTCCAGCTCCACTGCGGACTTCCGCGTCCACTTCGGACTTCCGCGTCCACTTCGAACTTCGTCCGCTTCGGACTTCCGCGGTACGTACGGCAATTGGCAGGCGCGGCGTCACTCCTCCGGTGGGAACACCGGCTCGCCCGTACTGGCGAGGGTGATGGAAATGGCCTCGGCGGGGCAGGTCTCGGCGGCGGCCAGTACCTCTTCACAGGGTTCGCGGTCGGGGCTGACGGGGTGGGACTGGCGGGCGGCGTCCAGCCGGAACTCCTCCGGCGCGCCGCCCACACACATCCCCGAGCCGATGCACAGTTCCCGGTCCACCTCGACGTGCCAGCGGTCAGCCATCGGCGCTTCGTCTCCTCCTGGTTGACTCTCCCGGTTGCCTCTCCCGATTGTCACTCCCTGTCGCCTCTCCCGCAGGCGGACTCAGGCGTCCGCGGGCAGGTGGATCATCTTGTGCTCCAGATACTCGGCGTATCCCTCGGGGCCGAACTCGCGGCCGATGCCGGAGTTCTTGTAGCCGCCGAACGGGCCGAACATGTCGAGGCTGAAGGTGTTGACGGAGTAGGTACCGGTGCGGACGCGGCGGGCGACATCGATGCCGTGTTCGGTGTCGGCGGTCCATACGCTGCCGGAGAGGCCGTAGTCGGAGTCGTTGGCGATGCCGACCGCCTGTTCTTCGTCGTCGTACGGCAGCAGACAGATGACGGGGCCGAAGATCTCCTCGCGGGCGATGCGCATGGAGTTGTCGACGTCGCCGAAGAGGGTGGGTTCGACATACCAGCCGGTCGGCATGTACTCCGGCCTACCCCCGCCCGCGAGGACCTTGGCGCCCTCCTCCTGGCCGAGGGCGATGTAGTCGAGGGAGCGGCGACGCTGGCGTTCGGCGACCAGGGGGCCCACCTCGGTGGCCGGGTCGAGCGGGTCGCCGACGGTCAGCGCGTCGGCGGCGGCCTTGAAGCGCTCGGCGATCTCGTCGTAGTGGCTGCGCGGCGCGAGGATCCGGGTCTGGGCCACGCACGCCTGGCCGTTGATCATCCAGGCGAACGGGGTGATGCCGGCGACGGCCGCGTCCAGGTCGGCGTCGGGCAGGATGACGGCGGCCGACTTGCCGCCCAACTCCAGGGTGACCCGCGTCAGATTGCGCGCTGCCACCTCCATGACCCGCTTGCCAGCGGCCACCGAGCCGGTGAAGGACACCTTGTCGACGCCCGGGTGCCCGACCAGGTACTCGCTCACCTCGCGGTCGGCCGGCAGGATCGACAGCACGCCCGGGGGCAGCCCGGCCTCGTCGGCGATCTCGGCCAGCAGATAGGCGTCCAGCGGGGTCTCCGGCGAGACCTTCAGGATCGCCGAGCAGCCGGACAGCAGCGCGGGCGCCAGCTTCGCCGCGGCGGTGAACTGGGGCACGTTCCACGGCACCACGGCCGCCACCACACCCACCGGCTCCCGGCGCACCAGCAGCGGGCCGAGCACCCCGGCCCTGCGTTCCTCGTACGGGAAGTCGGCGGCGATCTTGAGGGCGGCGTCCCACACCATCATCGCGGCGAGGGACTGGACCATGACGGCGGAGGTGTACGGGGTGCCGTTCTGTGCGCTGATGACCTTGGCGATCTCCTCGCTGCGCGCGGCGAACGCGTCCTTGATACGGGTGACGGTCTCGATCCGTTCGGCCAGCGGGCGCTGCGCCCATACGCCGGAGTCGAAGGACTCGCGGGCGGCGCGTACGGCGCGGTCGACGTCCTCCCGTGCGGCGTGCGGGACGCGGCCGATGGGCTGCTCGGTGTGCGGCGAGACCACCTCGATGGCCTCGTTGCCGGCCGGGTCGGTGAAGGTGCCGCCGATGTAGAGCTGCCGGTGCTCGGCGTACGCGATGCCGCCGCCGCTTCCGCCCGGGTCGGCAAGACCGCCAAGGCCGTTGGGGTTGCTGGGGGTGTCCGTCATGAGCGTGCCCTCCCTCTCCCGCCGGCCTTCGGCAGCCGCGGTGCTGTGACGCCCGACACTTTCCTGACAGCGCATCAGAACTAGTACCAGTTCTAGTTCTAGGGGACAATGCCTCTGCCGGACCGCCGGCCGTCACAACCGCGCACGGAACCCGGGGGAGCCGCCGCCCATGACGAACGGACCGAAGGCCGTCGACCACGGACCGCAGGTCACCGACCACGGGGGCGGGATCTGGAGCATCCCCGTACCCATCCCTGACAACCCCCTCGGACACACCCTCGTCCATGTGATCGAGACGGACGCGGGACCCGTGCTGGTCGACACCGGCTGGGACGACCCCGCCTCCTGGCAGACCCTCGCCGACGGGCTCGCCGCGTGCGGCACCTCCGTCGACGCACTGCACGGTGTGCTCGTCACCCACCACCACCCCGACCACCACGGCCTCTCGGCGCGGGTACGGGAGGAGTCGGGCGCCTGGATCGCCATGCACGCGGCGGACGCCGCCATCGTCCGCCGTACCCGCAGCTCGGACCGGGGCCAGTGGCTCGGCTACCTCGCCGAGAAGCTCGCGGCGGCCGGCGCCCCGGACACGCATACGGCACCGCTGCGCACGGCCCTCGCCGAAGGCCGCGGCGGCACACTGCCCGGGGCACGGGCCGTACTGCCCGACCGGGAGATAGAGCCCAACGAACTGCTCGCCCTGCCGGGCCGGCGGCTGCGCGCGGTCTGGACTCCGGGGCACACACCGGGACATGTATGCCTGCACCTGGAGGAGCAGCACCCCGGCGGCCCGGGCCGGGCAGGGCGGCTGTTCTCCGGCGATCACCTGCTGCCGACGATCAGTCCGCACATCGGCCTGTACGAGGACCCGGACAGCGACGAGATCACCGATCCGCTCGGCGACTATCTCGACTCCCTGGAGCGCGTCGCCAGGCTGCGGCCCGCCGAGGTACTGCCCGCGCATCAGTACGCGTTCCCGGATGCGCAGGCCCGCGTCGACGAGCTCACCGCTCACCATGCAGAGCGCCTCTCCGATCTGAGAGCGCTGCTCTCGGAGCGGGACCTCACCCCCTGGCAGCTCGCCGAGGCCATGCGCTGGAACCGCCCCTGGGAGGAGATCCCGTTCGGCTCCCGCAACATCGCCGTGGCCGAGGCCGAGGCCCATCTGCGCCACCTGGTCAAGCTCGGCCACGCCGAAGCCGTCCCCGGCAGCACCCCGGTCACCTACCGCGCCACCGACTGACACCCCGGACCGTGCCACCGGCTGACACCCCGGACGAAGCGGGACCGGCCCGACGGAACGGCCGGGTTGGCGGTCCGGCTACAGTGGCCGACAGCCAGACAACGCCTCCGACCGAGGGGAAGCCGGTGCGAATCCGGCGCTGACCCGCAACCGTGAGCGGTCCGCCACCTCGTCGCCGTACGTCGGCCGCGGTCGTATCCCGCGACCCGGCGCACGCGCACGAACGGCAGGCCGCGAGCCGGAGCACCCGGGCGGAGGTGGGCTCCTGTGGCCGAACCAGGCCACCGGCCCGTCGAGGTATACGGAGCCGAGCCCGGTGCGCCGCGGTGCGGGACGCGTCATCGCGAGTCCCGTCGGCGGGGCGGCCGTGCCCGGCTGCGGTCCGCTCCTTCCGTCACCGAAAGGCACTCGCAATGTCACCGCGCCGCCGCCGCGCCACGGTCCTCGCCGCCGCCACCGTGCTGTGCGCGACAGCCGCACCCGTGGCATCCGCCGCCCCGTCCCTGGCATCCGCCGCGCCCGCCACATCCGCGGCGCCCACCGCGACGGTCGCCGCACCCGCCGCGGCCGCCGCACCCGCCGTCGCCGCGAAGCCGGCCAAGCTGCCGGACGGTCTCTACGGGACGGCCGACCCGAAGTACGACGGCGTATGGCGGCAGTCGATGGCGCTGCTCGCGCTGGACGGCGCAGGCGCCGTACCCGCGAAGAAGGCCGTGGACTGGCTCGCCGAACAGCAGTGCGCCGACGGCTCGTTCACCGCGTACCGCGCCGAGGCCGGGAAGAAGTGCGACCCGGACGCCACCCCCTCCGACACCAACGCGACCGCCCTCGCCGTCCAGGCGCTGGCAGCCGTCGGCGGCCGCAGCGAGGTGGTGCGGGAGGCGGTGGAGTGGCTGACCTCGGTGCAGAACAAGGACGGCGGCTGGGGCAGCGCGCCGCGTGCCGCCTCGGACGCGAACTCCACCTCGCTGGTCATCGGCGCCCTGCACGCCGCGGGCAAGGACCCGTCAAAGGCAACCGCGCAGGGCGGCCAATCCCCCTACGACGCGCTGCTGTCCTTCCAGCTCAGCTGCGGCTCCAAGGGCATCGAGGACGCCCCGGGCCAGCAGGGCGCCTTCGCCTACCAGCAGGACAAGAAGGGCAGGCTCACCCCGAACAACGACGCCACCGCCGCCGCCTCGCTCGCCGCGCTGGGCGAGGGCGCACTGCCCGAACCGTTGGCGAAGGACTCCAAGGGCGCCGGGGACAAGCCGGTCGAGCCGCTGAAGTGCGCCTCGGGCAGCGAGAAGAGCGGAAAGGGCGTTCCGGGCGGACGCGAGGGAGCAGCGGACGCCGGCGCCGCGTATCTGGCCGCCACGCTGAAGAAGGAGGGCGGCCACTTCAGCTCGGTGACGCCCGGGGCCGACAAGGAGCAGCCCGACTACGCGAACACCGCGGACGCCGTGATCGCGCTGGCCGCGGGCGGCCACCGGAATCCGGCCACGTCCTCTCTGAACTGGCTCGCGAAGAACCTCGACAAGTGGGACAAGTCCAAGAACGATCCCGCCGCCATCAGCTCCCTCATGCTCGCCTCCCGCGCCGCAGGCGGTGACCCCACCGAGCTCGGCGGCACCAACCTCCTCTCCCGCCTCAACGACACCGGCCCGAAGCCCGCCAAGATGCCGGCCGACGACGCCGGCTCCTCGTCCTCCGACAAGAAGGACGACGGCGCCACCATCCCCGTCTGGGCCTTCGTCCTGGTTGGCCTCGCCGTCGGTGCCGGCTTCGGCATCCTGCTGAGCGGCCGCCGCAAGAGGCAGCAGTTGTGAGGGCCCGGGCACGACGGAGGTCTCCCCGGCTCGGAGTCCGCCGGGGAGTCCGGGGAACTGCGATAACCGTGCAGGCCGCCGTCCTCACCGCCCTGTTCCTGCTCCCGGGCACCACGGAGAACGCCTCCGCGACGGCAACCGCACCCGCACCCGCAACAACCGTCTCCGCAACCGCCGCCACATGGGCCGCCGCGCACCCGGCCGCCAACACCGACGGCTACCGCTACTGGTCGTTCTGGCACCGGAAGGAGGACGGTTCCTGGTCGTACGCCACCGAGGGGCCGGCCACCGAGCGCCCCGCGGACGGCGACACCCTGGGCTTCCGGTTCGCTCTGAGCGAGAACTCCCAGCAGGCCGACAAACCCCGCGGCGCCGTCACCTTCGCCGACGCCTGCGCCAAGACGACGCCCAAGGCGGGCAGCAAACGGGTCGCCGTCCGCATCGACTTCGGCACCCGCGCCGACGCCCCCGAGGGCGAACCCAAGTCCCCGCCCGCTCCCCATACCGGCTGCGCGCGCATACCGGCCAACGGCACCGCAGCCGACGCCCTCACCAAGGTCGCCACCCCGCTGCGCTACAACTCCCAAGCCCTGCTGTGCGCCATCGACCACTACCCCGCCAAGGGCTGCGGCGAGCAGGCAAAGGAGAACAGCAAGAGTGAGCAGCGCGACGGAAGCGGCTCGGGTGACGGACGAGGCGAGAGCGAAGGCGGCAAGGCCGGCAACGGCGGCCAGGACGACGGCATCTCGACGGGACTGGGCGTGACCGCGGGTGTCGCCGCCGTGGGCATCCTCGGCGCCGCGGCCCTCTGGCAGGCGCGCCGCCGAAGGCACTGACCGATGCACCGCTCCACACCGAGAGCACTGCTCACAAAGCGGACGGGCGCGACAGTGGCGGCCGGGCCGGCGCACCGCTCTCTCCCGAGAGCACCGCTCACCAAGGGGACGGGCGGGGCAGCCGGAGCCGGGCCAGCACACCGCTCCCTCCCGAGAGCACTGCTCACAAAGCGAACGGGCGCGGCAGCCAGAGCCAGGCCGGCACGCCGCTCTCTTCCGAGAGCACCGCTCTCCACCCGCAGCACCGCTCTCCACCCGGGCGCCTGGTGGCTGTGGGCCCTGGGCCTGGCCACCGCCGCCTCCCGCACCACCAACCCCCTCCTCCTCGCCCTGCTGATCGTGGTGGCGGGCTATGTCGTCGCCGTACGCCGCACCGACGCCCCCTGGGCCCGCTCCTACACCGCGTTCCTCAAGCTGGGCATCCTCGTACTCGCCATCCGCCTCGTCTTCGCGTTCTTCCTCGGCTCCCCCATCCCCGGCAGCCATGTGCTCGCCGAACTGCCCGAGGTGCCGCTGCCCGAGTGGGCACGCGGGGTGCGGATCGGCGGGCGGGTCACGGCGGAGGGCATGGTCTTCGCGCTGTACGACGGGCTCAAACTGGCGACCCTGCTGGTCTGCGTCGGCGCCGCCAACGCGCTCGCCAACCCGGCCCGGCTGCTCAAGTCGCTGCCCGGCGCCCTGTACGAGGCCGGCGTCGCGGTGGTGGTGGCGATGACGTTCGCCCCCAACCTCGTCGCCGACGTACGACGGCTACGGGCGGCGCGCCGGCTGCGGGGGCGCGACGACCGCGGGCTGCGCGGCGTGCTCCAGGTCGGACTGCCGGTGCTGGAGGGCGCGTTGGAGCGCTCGGTGGCGCTCGCGGCGGCGATGGATGCACGCGGTTACGGCCGTACGGCACAGGTACCGGCCGCCGTACGGCGCACCACCACCGCGCTGACCCTCGGCGGACTGCTCGGCGTCTGCACGGGCACCTACGGTCTGTTGGCCGCCGAAGGTGCGGGATTCGGCCTGCCCGTACTGCTGACGGGGCTGGCCCTCGCCCTGGCCGGGCTGTGGCTGGGCGGCAAACGAGCGGCCCGCACCCGTTACCGCCCCGACCGCTGGGGGGCACGCGCCTGGCTGGTCTCGGCATCCGGTGCCGCCGTCGCCGCCCTGATGATCGTGGCCGCCGACGCACTTCCCGAACCGCTGAACCCCCCGGCCGTCCCGCTCGCCGCGCCCCAACTGCCCCTCTGGCCCGGCGCCGCCGTCCTCCTCGGCCTCCTCCCCGCAGTCCTCGCCCCCGCCCCGAACTCCCGTGAATCCAGCGGCGGCACACCGGGAACACCTGGCGCGCCGTCCAGCCCGGCCGCGTCCGGCGAACTCCTCCGCACCGCCGGGAGGACAACGCACGAGGAGGGTGTGCCCCGGCCCCGTTCCGCGCGGGCGCTCCGAGGCCGACAGCACGACGAGGAGAGCCCACAGTGATCACCTTCGACCAGGTCACCGTCGTCCACGACGGCGCGGCCGCCCCAGCCCTCCCCGTGGTGGGCGCCCATATCCCGGAGGGCGAACTGTGCCTGCTCATCGGACCGAGCGGCGCTGGCAAGTCCACCCTGCTGGGCACCGTCCCGGGCCTGGTCCCGCACTTCACCGGCGGCACCCTGCACGGCCGGGTGACCGTGGCGGGCCGCGACACCCGTACCCACAAGCCCCGCGAACTCGCCGACATCGTCGGCACCGTGGGCCAGGACCCGCTCGCCCACTTTGTCACCGACACCGTCGAGGACGAACTGGCCTACGGCATGGAGTCCTTGGGCCTTCCCCCGGGCACCATGCGCCGCCGTGTGGAGGAGACCCTCGATCTGCTCGGCCTCAACGAACTACGTGACCGCCCCATCGCCTCCCTCTCCGGCGGCCAGCAACAGCGCGTGGCCATCGGCTCCGTACTCACCCCGCACCCGAAGGTGCTCATACTCGACGAACCCACCTCCGCGCTCGACCCGCCCGCCGCCGAAGAGGTACTGGCCGTCCTCCAACGGCTGGTCCACGACCTGGGCACCACCGTCCTGATGGCCGAGCACCGACTGGAGCGCGTGGTGCAGTACGCGGACAAGGTGCTGCTCCTGGCGCCCGACGGCGCCCGCTCCGAACCGGACGCCCCGTCCCGCCCCGGCACGGCCCGGCTCGGGGCGGCAAGGCTCGGCACGGCACGGCTCGGGGACCCCGCCGACCTGCTGGCGGTCTCGCCCGTGCGGCCACCCGTGGTGGAGTTGGGGGAACTGGCCGGGTGGGACCCACTCCCGCTCTCCGTGCGGGACGCCCGCCGCCGGGCCGCCCCACTCCGCGAACGCCTGGCCACCCGCCTCTCCCCCGCGGCCACCCCCGGCACCCCGCAGCCCTCCGGTGGGGCCCCGCGGTCACTCCCCCGGGACGCGGCGCCGCTCGCCGAGGTTTCCCGGCTCACCCTCGTCCGCGACCGGGTCACCGCCCTGCACGATGTGTCCCTCTCGCTGCACGCCGGGGAGATCGTGGCGCTCATGGGGCGCAACGGTGCAGGGAAATCCACCCTGTTGAACACCCTCGTCGGGATGCACCGGCCCACCTCCGGCCAGGTCACCGTCGGCGGAAGGGCACCGCACCGTACGCGCCCGGCCGAGCTGCTGCGGCACGCCGGTCTCGTCCCGCAGGAGCCGCGCGATCTGCTCTACGCGGACACCGTCGCCCATGAGTGCCGGACCGCCGAGGCCGACGCGGATGCCGCGCCCGGCACCTGCCGTGCACTGGTCTCCCGGCTGCTTCCGGATATCCCTGACACCACTCACCCCCGCGATCTGTCGGAGGGCCAACGGCTGGCCCTCGCCCTGTCGATCATCCTGACGGCCCGGCCACCGCTGTTGCTGTTGGACGAGCCCACCCGAGGACTGGACTACGCCGCCAAGGCGCGGCTGGTCACACTCCTGCGGGAACTGGCCGGCCAGGGCCACGCCATCGTGTTGGCCACCCACGATGTCGAGCTCGTGGCCGAGTTGGCACACCGCGTCGTCATCCTCGCCCAAGGCGAGACCGTGGCCGACGGTCCCACAGACGAGGTCGTCACCTCCTCACCCGCGTACGCCCCGCAGGTTTCCAAGATCCTCGCTCCCCAGCCCTGGCTGACCGTCAGCCAGGTGAGGGAGGCGCTGTGATTCCCCGTTCTACCGGCGGAACGGCCGAGGTAGCCTCAACGGCCCCGGCGGTGCGGGCGGTTCGGCTGGGGCCGAAGTCCGTTGCCGCGCTGGCTCTTACCAGCGCCACGGGTGTGGTCGCGTTCGCCTGGCCCCTGCTGGCCGAGCGGACCTCCGGGCTGGCGCACTCGCAGGACGCGCCCTGGCTCTTCGCCGCGCTGCTCCCCCTTCTACTTGCCGTCGCCGTGGCGACCGTCTCCGAGACCGGACTGGATGCCAAGGCCGTGGCCATGCTGGGCGTGCTGGCCGCGGCCGGTGCCGCGCTGCGGCCGCTGGGCGCGGGGACCGCGGGTCTGGAGCCGATGTTCTTCCTGATGGTGCTCTCCGGCCGGGTGCTGGGGCCGGGCTTCGGATTCGTGCTGGGTGCCGTCTCGATGTTCGCCGGGGCCCTGCTCACCGGTGGAGTGGGCCCGTGGATGCCCTTCCAGATGCTCACCATGGGCTGGGTTTCCATGGGAGCCGGTCTGCTACCCGCGCCCGCCACGTTGCGGGGTCGGCGTGAACTTCTCCTCCTTGCCGTCTACGGGGCTGTCTCCGCACTGCTCTACGGCTTGATCATGAATCTTCAGGGCTGGCCGTACATCGGGGGCCTCGGCTCCGGCATCTCGTTCGTGCCGGGTGACCCCCTCCGGGAAAATCTGGCCCGATACGGTGCCTATGTGCTGGCCACCTCCCTCGGCTGGGACGTGCCGCGAGCGCTGCTCACCGTGGTGCTGACACTGACGCTGGGCGGTACGGTGCTGCGCGCACTGCGCCGGGCCACCCGGCGTGCGGCCTTCGGCGCCTCGCCGGTGTTCACGGACGGTGGTCATGAGGGCGCCGGGAAGTAAGGCTCCCGTGTTCCTGCCCGACCCCGACGGGCAGGAACACGGGCCCTAGGGCGAGCCCTTCCGTATGCGCGGACTCGCGGCTTCTCTCCCGAACCGCACCGGGTGCACCGACTCGTGTCGGCTCCGGGTGCTCCGGGACGATTCAGTGATCAGTCGCGGGCGCCGGCGCTGGGTCGGCCGGATATCTGCTCCGCGTACGACGCTGTGCGCCGAGGGGTCGGCGCGTGAAGTGGCCTGCAGCCGACGGTGAATGCCGTCGAGTACGGCGCATGCGGCGAAGCTGCTGACGTGGCGTGTGCGCCGACGACGACCGGGACTGCGAGCAGCCCGGTCCTCGCCAGCTCGCCCAAGCCTGTCCTTTGCCGCAGTGTCTGCTCGGTCACGCTTGAGCCCCCCGTTCGATCCCCGTTGTCGACCGGAGAACGCTCGTTCTCCGGTCGAGTAAGACTGTATCGTAGAGAACGACGGTTCTCAAGACCAGAGGGGAACAACGGGGAGACGGGGAGAACGGGGAAGCATGGACAGCGAAGCCACGACCGAGGCTCGCATTCTCAGCGCGGCGGACGCGCTCTTCTACGAGTACGGCGTGCACGCCGTGGGCATGGACCGGATCCGCGACGCCTCCGGCGTCTCGCTGAAGAAGATCTACAAGTGCTTCCCGTCCAAGGGCGTCCTGGTGGAAGCGTATCTGCGGCGCCGCGACCGGTGGGCGCGTACCGCGCTCGAGGAGCGGGTGGCCCGCCACACCGATCCCGAGGAGCGGGTGCTGGCGGTCTTCGACTGGCTCTACGACTGGGTCGACGGGCCGGACTTCCACGGCTGCGCGTTCATCAACGCCTTCGGCGAACTGGGCGCGGACTCCCAGGGGGTGGTCGACGCCGTACGCGACCACAAGGCCGCGGTCCGCAACTACCTCCGCGACCTCGCGCATGAGACCGGCGCCGCGGAACCGGATTGGCTCGCCTCCCAGTTGGCCGTGCTGCTCGACGGGGCGATGAGCAATGCCTCCATCACCGACTCGCCTACGCCGGCGCGGCATGCGCGGTCCGCGGCGAAGACCTTGCTGAACGGGCAGGCGGCGCCGGTCGTCTGAGGGTGGCGGCCGCGGTCTTGGCGGGCCCGTCGCGCGTGAGAGAGGGCGCCGCCGGGTCGACGCGGCCCCGTAGTCGGCATAGCCCGCGTAGGCGGCTTGGCCTTGCCCGGCGGATCTTGTACGGCCCTCGCCGGTGTTCCGGTGAGGGGGTGCCCCTGACCGACGCGCGCGGCCTGCGGGCTCGTTGTGGCTTGTGGGGGCACCTCCCGGCCGGAGTCCCCCAGCCTCCGGCCGGGAGATGCCCCCAGGGGAGCAGTTCCCCGCGCCCCTTACGGGGCGCGCCGACAAGGCCGCATTCACTCAACGAAGGTGCCGACTACAGCCGCTGAAGAATGGTGGCAGTCGACAGGGCGCCGCCCGCGCACATGGTGATCAGGGCGAACTCCTTGTCGGTACGTTCGAGTTCATGCAGCGCGGTGGTGAGGAGCCGGGCACCGGTCGCGCCGACGGGGTGGCCGAGCGCGATGGCTCCGCCGTTGACGTTGACCTTCTCCAGGTCCTGTTCGAAGACCTGAGCCCAGGAGAGGACGACGGAGGCGAACGCCTCGTTGATCTCGACGAGGTCGATGTCCTTGAGGGACATCCCTGCCTTGCCGAGGACGGCGCGGGTGGCATCGACGGGCCCGTCCAGGTGGAAGTGCGGGTCGGCACCCACCAGGGCCTGGGCGACGGTACGGGCGCGGGGGCGGAGCTTCAGGGCGCGGGCCATGCGCTTGGAAGCCCACATCACGGCGGCTGCGCCGTCGGAGATCTGCGAGGAGTTCCCGGCGGTGTGCACGGCGGTGGGCATGACGGGTTTGAGTGTGGCGAGGGCTTCCATGGAGGTGTCGCGCAGTCCCTCGTCGCGGTCAACGTAGCGCCACATGCCTTGTCCGGCGGCCTGTTCCTCCTCGGTGGTGGGCACCTGCACGGCGAAGGTCTCCCGCTTGAAGCGCTCCTCGGCCCAGGCGGTGGCGGCGCGTTCCTGGGAGAGGAGGCCGAGCGAGTCGACGCGTTCGCGGGTGAGGCCGCGGTGGCGGGCGATGCGCTCGGCGGCCTCGAACTGGTTGGGCAGGTCGACGTTCCACTCGTCCGGCCAGGGTTTGCCGGGGCCGTGCTTGGAGCCGCTGCCCAGCGGCACCCGGGACATGGCCTCCACACCGCAGCCGATGCCGATGTCGATGACGCCGGCGGCGACCATGTTGGCGACCATGTGGTTGGCCTGCTGGGAGGAGCCGCACTGGCAGTCGACGGTGGTGGCGGCGGTCTCGTAGGGCAGGCCGACGGCCAGCCAGGCGTTGCGTGCCGGGTTCATGGACTGTTCACCGGCGTGGGTGACGGTGCCGCCGACGATCTGTTCGACGCAGTCGGCGTGGATGCCGGTGCGGCCGAGGAGTTCGCGGTAGGTCTCGCCCAGCAGATAGGCGGGGTGCAGATTGGCCAGGGCGCCGGAGCGCTTGCCGATGGGGGTGCGTACTGCCTCGACGATGACGGGTTCGGCGGCCATGAGTCGTCCTCTCCAGCCCGGCTGGCTCCCCACCAGCACAACTAGTACGCGTTCTAGTTCTTCGGACAGTGTGCGGAGCGCGCTCACCGCCGCGCAAGGGTCTTGCACGCTCCGCAACACACTCGCGGCCCACCCCGAAGCACACTCGCGGCCCATTCGCGGCTCACCGCATCGCACGTTCACGGCCCACTCCGTCGCACACTGAAGGCCCACTGTCGGCCCACTCCGTCGCACGCTCGCAGCCCACCCAGCCGCACACCCTCGGCCACCCGGCCGCACGCTCCGTGCGCAAGAACTGCCGCCGCGCCCCTTGCCACTTGTAGAACCCGTTACTACCTTCGGGGCGATTCTGACGGCCCGTCAGCCACGTTCGCCGTATGCCCCAGTACGTCGCGCGGACGAGCCGCCGGCTACGTCGAAGATGGAGTGGAGCTGCCGATGTCCTCCTGCCCCGCGCTGCCCGACGGGTTCGACTTCACCGATCCGGACGTCTACCAGGAGCGCGTGCCGCTCCCCGAGTTCACCCTGCTGCGGGAGACCGCACCGGTGTGGTGGAACCGGCAGCCGCGCGGGGTGGCGGGCTTCGACGACGAGGGGTACTGGGTGGTGACCCGGCACGCCGATGTGAAGGAGGTCTCCACCCGTCCGGAGCTCTACTCCTCCAACCTGAACACCGCTGTCATCAGGTTCGCCGACCATATGAGCCGCGACCAGATCGACGTCCAGAAGCTGATCATGCTCAATATGGACCCGCCCGAGCACACCCGGGTCCGGCAGATCGTGCAGCGGGGCTTCACGCCCCGCGCCATCCGTGCGCTGGAGGCCGCCCTGGGCGAGCGTGCGGCGCGCATCGTACGGGAGGCCAGGGACAGCGGCAGCGGGGACTTCGTCACCGACATCGCCGTCGAACTGCCGCTGCAGGCCATCGCCGAACTCATCGGCATACCGCAGGAGGACCGCTCCCGTATCTTCGACTGGTCCAACAAGATGGTCGCCTACGACGACCCCGAGTACGCCATCACCGAGGAGGTCGGCACCCAGTCGGCGGCCGAGCTCGTCTCGTACGCGATGACGATGGCCCAGGCCCGCAAGGAGTGCCCGGCCCAGTACGCCGAGGACATCGTCAGCCGTCTGGTGGCCGCCGAGGGCGAGGGCAACCTCAGCGCGGACGAGTTCGGCTTCTTCGTCATCCTGCTGGCCGTCGCGGGCAACGAGACCACCCGCAACGCCATCAGCCATGGCATGCACGCCTTCCTCACCCACCCCGACCAGTGGGAGCTCTACCGGCGCGAGCGCCCCGCGACCACGGCCGAGGAGATCGTGCGCTGGGCCACGCCCGTGGTCTCCTTCCAGCGCACCGCCACCCAGGACACCGAACTGGGCGGGCAGAAGATCTCGGCGGGGGAGCGCATCGGCCTCTTCTACTCCTCCGCCAACAACGACCCCGAGGTCTTCGAGGACCCGCACGTCTTCGACATCACCCGCGATCCCAACCCCCACCTCGGATTCGGCGGTGGAGGGCCGCACTTCTGCCTCGGCAAGAGCCTTGCCGTGCTGGAGATCAACCTGATCTTCGACGCCATAGCCGACCTCACCCCCGGAATCTCCCTCGCCGGTCCCACGCCGCGCAGGCTCCGCTCGGCCTGGCTCAACGGGATCAAGGAGCTACGGGTCTTCTACGGCTGACCGCGTACGCGCGCGGCTGAGCATGTACGCGCGCAGCGGATCGGCGCACACGGACACTGACCGGCGTACGCGTGACCCGGCGAGTGCTCAACTGCGGGCGTACGCGCCCGGGGTGATGCCGTAGGAGCGGACGAACCAGCGGTGCAGATGTGCCTGGTCCGCGAATCCGCAGACCGCCGCCGCCTCGGCTGCCGTGGCGCCGCCCGCGAGCATCCGGCGGGCGCCCCGCAGCCGCAGCTGCCGCTGGAAGTCGCTGGGCGGCATGCCCAGCTCCGCGCGGAAGGCGCGGTAGAGCGCGAACCGGCTGCACCCGGCCGCCCGCGCCAGCCGCTCGGCGGGGATCTCCCCGGCCCAGTCCTCCTCCAGCAGCTCGCGGGCCCGGCGTACGGCCACCGACCCGGCGTGCGGAATGGTGGCACGCGCCGGGGTACGCGCACCCCGGCGCACCATGGCGACCACCGTCTCGGTCAACCGCTCGTCCCGCACCAGCGCGCTCGCCGCCGCCCCGCCCGCGAGGGCCGCGTGCAGCCGCAGCAGCGCCGTCCGCAGCACCGGATCCTCACGTACCGGTTCGGGAAACAGCGGCATGGGGGCGTCGTGTCCCGCGGCGTCGGTGAGGACGGACCGCACCAGATCGGGGCCCAGGTGGACGATGCGGTAGGTGAAGCCCGCGGGGACGGCGGCCTCGCCGTCATGCGGATCGTCCGGGTTGAAGGCCATCACCATGCCCGCGCCGCTGGTGTGGTCACCGCCGCGGCAGCGGAAGCGCTGGGCACCCGTCTCGGTCACGGCGAAGGAGTAGGCGTCATGGCTGTGCCGATGGAAGACGCGGCCGGTGAAGTGGGCACGCATGGCCTCCAGCGGCTGGTCGGGCGCCCGCCAGTAGCGGACCCAGTTGCCCGGGGCCGACCCCGCGGAACCAACTCCCTCGCCCATACGGCAGCCTCCTGTGCCTCTCCCGTCCCGCACACCCCGCCCTGTCCAACCAGTCTGCCAGCACACGCGCACATCCGTTCAAGACGGCTGACCAGGGACGCGAGCAGGCTGACCCCATGCGTTTCGACACAAAGATCGCCGTGATCGTCCGCTCGGACCTCGCGGACTGGCAGAAGCTCAATGTGACCGCCTTCCTGGCCAGCGGGATCGCCGGCGCCTCCGACGAGGTGATCGGCGAGCCGTACGAGGACGGCTCGGGCAACCGCTATCTGCCGATGGTCCGCGAGCCCGTACTGTGCTTCGCCGCCGACCGGGAGGGGCTGGCGACGGCGCACCGCCGGGCCCTGTCCCGGGGGCTGGCCATCGCCGTCTACACCGACGAGATGTTCGCCACCGACAACGACGCCGACAACCGGGCCGCCGTTCGGGCCGTCGAGGCGGAGAAGCTCAGTCTTGCCGGGCTGGCGCTCTACGGTCCCCGGAACTCGGTTGACCGGGCAGTGAAAGGTCTGAAGCTGCACGGGTGACCGGCTCCGGACGGTCGTCCGCCGCCACGCCCTGGTCCTCGGCGGTCCCGGAGCCGCCGCCCTCTGCGGTCCCGAAGCCGCTCTCGACGGCCTCCGGGCCGCCCGATCCCTCGTGCGCCGCCGTGTCGTCGCCGCCCCGGAGCCGGGCCAGCCACCGCTGACCGTAGAAGCCCGCCATCACGACTGCGGCACCGCCCGCGGCGTCCAGCAGGTAGTGGTTGGCGGTGGCCATCACCACGAACGTCGTCAGCAGCGGATAGAGCACACCCAGCGCCCGCAGCCAGCGGTTCCGGGTGATGGTGAAGACGACGATCGTGCACCACAGCGACCAGCCCACATGCAGCGACGGCATCGCGGCGTACTGGTTGGACAGCTGCGTCAGCGCGCCGAAGTCCGGGTTGGACAGGTCCTGCGGGCCGTGCGCCGTGTCGATGTAGCCCTGGCCGGGCATCAGCCGCGGCGGCGCGAGCGGGTACAGCCAGAAGCCGATCAGCCCCAGCAGCGTGGCGAGGCTCAGCGCCGTACGCGCCGGCCGGTACTGCTGCACACGGCGCGCGTACATCCAGCCCAACAGGGCTATCGGCACCAGGAAATGGAACGTCGTGTAGTACGTGTCGCAGGCGTCCCGCAGCCACTCCGTTCGCGCGGCAAGCTTGTTGAGGCTGTGCTCCATGTCGATGTGGAGGAACGACTCCGCGGTAAGAATCTGGTGGCCGTGGCCCTCGGCCAGGGAGCGCGAGTCGGGCGCGTGGGCGCGCACCCAGGAGTACGCCCAGTAGCCGACGCGGATCAGCAGCAGCTCCAGCATCAGGTTGGGGCGGCTCAGCGGGCCGGAGGGCTGCGGGTCGGCCCAGGCCGGGGAGGTGCGCGGCACGAACGGGACGGCGCAGGACGCCAGCAGTGCCGCCAGCAGCACCGCGTTGTCGCCGAGCACACCGAACGCGGCGACCTTGGGCACCAGCGCGGTGCCGTCCAGCGTCATCACCATCACCACGAACACCGGCCACACCAGCCGGTCCCCGGTGCGCCGCCCGACGCGGCCCACGACCGCCAGCAGCACCCACAGCTGCTGGTGCTGCCATGCCATCGGCGAAGCGACCACAGCGGCGCACCCCACGACAGCCGCAGCGAGCAGCAGTTGCCCGTCACGCGCGTACCGCACCGCACGGCGCAGCGCCAGCCAGCTGACGGCGGCCACCATCACGACCAGCAGCACCGCCTCCGGCCGGCCGTGCAGCCCGGCACGCAACAGGGCACCGTGCAGCGACTGGTTGGCGGTCGCGGCCGCCGGATCACCCAGGCCGACACCGGCCACGTGGTGTATCCAGTACGTCCACGAGTCGTCCGGCATGGCGGCCCAGCCGGTCAGGGTGCAGATGAGGAACGTCCCCGCGCCGGAGACGGCGGCCGTGCGGCGCCCGGTGAGCCACAGCAGCGGTACGAAGAGCAAGGTGGCGGGCTGCAACGCGCCCGCGATACCGACGAGTACGCCGCCCGCCTTCCCGCCGAGGGCTTCCGTACATGTCGCGAGGAGACGGCGCAGGGCCTCGCCGCGCCCGCCGTGCTCCGCGCTGCGGTCACCCCGGGCCCGCTCGCCGCCCAACAGCCAGGCGGTCAGCACCAGCAGCACCGGCAGGACACTGGTCTGCCCGAGGTGGAAGGTGTTGCGCACCGGCACCGACAGAACGAGCAGGCTCAGCGCGACCGGCACGGCGAACAGCGCGGTACGCCGCGAGACCGGCTCGGGCAGCGCCCGCGCGGCCACCACACCGACGGCGGCGACCAGCAGCATCGTGCCGAACGTCCAGGCCACGCCCAGCCCTTGCTCCGCGGCCCTGGTGAGCGGTTTGAGGACAAGGCCCGCGAACGGCGTCCCGGTGAAGGGCGTCTCGCCGTCGTAGAGGGAACCGTGCACCCGCAGCACGCCGTTGTCGCCGGTCCAGGCGAACAGGTCGACGAGCCGCTCGTCCTGAGGGAGCCGCAGCACGGCGGCCGCCTGCCGGACGGCCAGCGCGAGCGCCAGCAACCACAGGCCCGCCAACACCATGCCCGAGCGGGACCCCAGCCGCCCCCACTGCCGGGCCGGTCTCCGGTACGGTCCACCCGGTCCGCCTTCGGACGGGTGCCATTTGCCGCCCGCGTCCGCCCCCTTGGGCCCGTCCGCCACCGATTCCGCCGCCACGCCCCGCCGTCTCCGTCCTGTCCGCCGGTGTTCTTCTCCGCGGGTCCCCCGCACTCGCCCGCCCCGCCCCGCTTCGCTCTGAGAGGCAGCCCCGTTCTGAGAGGCAGCCTTCAGGTCAGACGCTAGAAACCTACTCGCTACCTGACAGCTGTGTGCGACGGGCCGCCAACCCGGACAGACCTGTCACCGGGGCGGCGGCGTGGTGACGGCGGTGAGGCAGGATGGGCCCATGAGCATCGTCAAGATCAACGCGCTGACCGTGCCCGCCGACCAGCGGGAGGTGCTGGAAAGCCGGTTCGCCGCACGCAAAGGCTTCGTGGAGAGTGCCGACGGCTTCGAGTGGTTCGAACTGCTGCGCCCGCTGGAGGGAACCGACCGCTATCTCGTCTACACCCGCTGGCGGGACGAGGAGTCGTTCCAGGCGTGGATGAACGGCCCGATGAAGGAGGCCCACCAGCGCGCGAAGGGCGCCGACAGCGGCACGGAGGCCAAGCCTGCCGAGTCCGGGACCGGCGGCGAGGAGCGGCCGAAGCCCGCGGCGACCGACTCGGAGACCTGGTCGTTCGAGGTCGTCCAGCAGGCACCGCCGAAGAAGTGACGCCCCCGACGGCGGCGCTGCGCCGTCGGCATCTCGCTACGCCGCCGGGGCAGCTCAGCCGTCGAACGTGAGGCGCACACGGCCGTCCGCGAGCCGGGTGGCGCGCACCTGCTCCAGGTCCGGCACGTGCACGGTCGGGCCGTGTTCACCGGCGCGCGGGCCGACGCCGACGACCGGCATACCGGCGGCCAGGCCCGCCGCGATACCCGCGCCCGAGTCCTCGAACACGACACACTCCGCGGGCGGAAAACCCAGCTCTGCCGCGCCCTTGAGGAACCCCTCGGGATCGGGCTTGCTGGCGCTGACATCGGTGGCGGTGATACGGACCGCGGGCATCCGCAACCCGGCCGCCGCCATCCGCGCCGCGGCCAGGGCCGGAGTCGCGGAGGTCACCAGCGCGTGCGGCAGTTCCTGGAGCGCCGCGAGGAAGGCGGGCGCGCCGGGCACCGGGACGATGCCGTCGGTGTCGGCGGTCTCCTGCGCCAGCAGAACGCTGTTCTCCGCGTAGTTCTGCTCCATCGGGCGGTCCGGGAGCAGCGTGGCCATCGTCAGATGTCCCTGGCGGCCGTGTGCGACCCGCAGCACCTCGTCGGGGGCGAGCCCCTGCTCGACGGCCCAGCCCCGCCAGACCCGCGCGACCACGGCGTCGGAGTTGACGAGCGTGCCGTCCATGTCGAGCAGCAGCGCGCGGACGGTGAGCGGCGGTGTGGGCATGCGGAGGCTCCCGGGATCGCGATCGGTCGGCGCACAGCCGTCAGAAATGCTGCACAGCTGCCGGAAAGAGGGCGCAGCAGTGGCAAGAAATGACGGCGAACAGAACGCACAGGACGAGAAAACAGATGGCCCGCCCGCCGGTCAGGGACGCCCCTCCCGTCAGGTGAGGGACACGGGCGGGACCATTTGTTTCTCCATCATACAAACCAGCTCTGGAATCCGGCCAGCCCTGTGCCGGTCCAGAAAAACGGCCCACTGTGAACGCACGGAAACAGCCCTGCTGTGCCCGTACGGAATACAGCCCGCCTGCGCCGGACCGGAGAACAGGCCCCTGTACGGGAAAAGGCAGCCCTGCCCGCGCTCCCGCTCAGCCCGACGTGCGGGCCTCCAGATGGCGCCGGGTGGCCGGGCCGTACTCGCCAGGTGTGTCGTCCCACAGGTGGTAGTGCGCCTGGTAGCGGAAGACGGCCTCCTGGACGCGCGAGGAGTAGACGCCGTCCTCCGGCGCATCGCGGTCGTAGTAGCCGGCCTCCTTCAGGCGGCGCTGCAACTCGACGACATCGCCGCCCGTGTCTCCGGGGCGGAGGGTCTCTCCCGAGGGGCGGCCCGGCCATCCCGGATGCGGGCGGCCGTGGTCCCGCTGCCCGTCCCCCGGTTGGCCCGGCCGGCCGGTCGGGCGCCCCTTGCCGCTCCGCGAGGGGGACGGGCGCGTGGTGTGCTCGCCGCCGTTCCGGTCTGCGCGGGGGGCTTGGGAGGCGCCGGTGCGGGAGGGGGCGGGCTGGGGCCGCTCGCTGCGTTCCGGGGTCTCCTCGGCGGACGGGGAGGGCGAGGACAGGTCGTCGTCGGGCGCGCCGGTCGGCATGTGGCGCAGTGCCCGGCCGTCCCCGGTGCGGCTGCCGTCGTCGGTCAGCAGTTGGGTCGTCAGCAGGCCGCCGCCGAGCACTGCCGCCACCCCGACCCCGGCGAACACCGCCGTGCTGGGTCTGCGGCGCTCACGCATCCGGCGGTGGGCCGCGGGCGCCGGGGCGGCGGCGGAGGACTGCGCACGGTGCTTCGAAGCCCGGCTGCCACCCGATCCGGTGACGGCGGGCAGCTCGGCCGTCTCCTCCGTACCGTGTGCGGCGAACGGCGACAGGTCGGGCAACGGCACATGGGCGTCCTGGGCGCTCACAGCGGCCTGTTCGGGTGCCTCGTGCCGAGCCTGCGCGGAGTCGCTCTCCCGCAGTTTTACGTAGGGGCGGATGTGCAGCGGATCCTCCGGTTCCCGCGCCGGCTCGCCGCCGGCCGGTCCGCCGCCGGCCGATTCTCCTCCGCCGGGCGGCCCGCTGCCGGCTGCCGTACCGTCAGCGTGTGCGCACGCCTGAGCGCTCCCGCCGCACTCGGGACATCGTCCGTCCCCCGTCATCCCGGTCCCCTCCCCTGGCACCGCCACTCCGTCCGTCGCACGGCGGCCGTGCCCGAATCGCCAGTAACTGTCCAGTGCTGGACCATACGCGGTCGAGGACGGTCAGGGTCAAGCACACAGGAAAAGCCTGACAGGTGCGGAAAGTTCACACTGCGGAAGAGTCCGCCTTTCTTCTGCGGAAGCGCCCTGGGCGGCTGGACGAGAGCGCTCGCCGGACCGCGCGCCGCCAACCGCGTCGCGGTCACGCCGCCCGGGGCGGCTCCG
This sequence comes from Streptomyces sp. CA-250714, assembly GCF_050936705.1. Classification (NCBI taxonomy): domain Bacteria; kingdom Bacillati; phylum Actinomycetota; class Actinomycetes; order Kitasatosporales; family Streptomycetaceae; genus Streptomyces; species Streptomyces sp. CA-250714. The sequence continues at coordinate 2,274,894 of NZ_JBNJMI010000002.1, forward strand.
ACTCGCCGACTTCCGCGTTCAGTTGCCGTACCAGCTCCGTCAGATCCGTGGGGCGGTCGGGTGTCCACCAGTCGCCCAGCAGCTCGGCCAGCTGCTCCTGGCGGGCGTCGGAGAGGGCACGAGCCGCCTGTTCGCCGCGCGGGGTGGCCACCAGCTCCAGGCCCTCCCGGGTCGCCAGCCCGCGCTCCTCCAACTCCCGTGCCCCGTCGGCGATGACGCGACGGGGCACCACCCCGGCGTCCTCCAGCAGCGCGGGCTCGACCGGCCCGTCGTACTGGACGCGCAGCAGCATCCACGTTGCGGCAGGGGCCAGATCGAGCCCGGCGGTCCGGGCGATCCGCGCGTACAGGTCGCGCCGGCCCTCGATGGTGCTCAGCCGGGAGAGGGCCCGCAGGACCTCGTCGGCGGGGCTGCGCTCGACGGGGCACGCGCCCAGCGTCTCGCTCTCGTCGGGCACCTGCACACTGCGCCGCAGCCGCTGCTCGCGCAGCAGCCAGGTCAGGACGAAGGCCAGCGCGGCGAGCGGCGCGGCGTAGAGGAAGACATCCGTGATGGCGGACGAGTAGGCGTCCAGCACCCCGCGCCGGGCAGCGGCCGGTAGTCGCCCGACGGTCTGCGGGTCGTGTTCCAGGGACTCCGGTGTGATCCCTGCGAGCAGGTTCTGGCCGCGCAGCGCGTCGCTGAGCTTGCCGCCGAGCCGGGAGGCGAAGATCGCGCCGAAGACGGCCACGCCGACCGCGGCGCCCACGGAGCGGAAGAAGGTGACGCCGGAGGTGGCCACACCCAGGTCCGCGTAGCGCACGGCGTTCTGCGCGACCAGCACCAGCACCTGGAGCACCAGTCCGAGGCCGAGGCCGAAGACGGCGAAGTAGATGCCCATCTCCCACTGTGAGCTGTCCGGCGTCATCCGGTGCAGCAGCAGAAGTCCGCCGGTGGTGATCGCGGTGCCCAGCACCGGGAAGATCTTCCAGTGCCCGGTGTGGGTGATCAGCTGGCCGGACAGTGTGGAGGAGACGAGCACGCCGCCCACCATCGGCAGCATGTGCACACCCGACAGCGTCGGCGTGATCCCGTGCACGACCTGGAGGAAGGTCGGCAGATAGGTCAGACAGCCGAACATGGCGAAGCCGATGACGAAGCTGATCGCCGAACAGAGGGTGAAGTTGCGCACGGCGAAGATGCTCGGCGGCAGCACCGGCTCCGCCGCCCTGCGCTCGACCGCGATGAAGCACGGCACCATGACGACGGCCAGCACGGACAGTACGTAGATCTGTGCCGAGTTCCATGGCCAAGTGGTGCCGCCCAGTGAGGTGACGAGCACGACACAGGTGGCGACGGCGGCGATCAGGAACGTGCCGAGGTAGTCGATCCGGTGCGGCTGGGCGTGCACCGGGATGTGCAGCGCGAGGGCGATCACCACCATGGCGACGATGCCGATCGGCAGGTTGATGTAGAAGACCCAGCGCCAGTCGAGGTGCTCGGTGAAGAAGCCGCCCAGCAGCGGGCCGAGCACGCTGGTCGCACCGAACACCGCGCCGAACAGGCCCTGGTAGCGGCCGCGTTCGCGGGGCGGCACCAGATCGCCGACGATCGCCATGGACAGCGTGATCAGCCCGCCGCCGCCCAGGCCCTGTACGGCGCGGTAGCCGATGAGCTGCGGCATGTCCTGCGCCACCCCGCACAGTGCCGAGCCCACCAGGAAGATCACGATGGCGATCTGGAAGAGGCGTTTGCGCCCGTACTGGTCGCCGAGCTTGCCCCACAGCGGGGTGGCCGCCGTCACGGCCAGCAGATAGGCGGTCACCACCCAGGACAGGTGCTCCATGCCGCCGAGATCGCTGACGATGGTGGGCAGCGCGGTGGCGACGATCGTCTGGTCGAGCGCGGCCAGCAGCAGCCCGAGCAGGAGCGCGCTGATCGGCAGCAGTACCCCGCTGGTGCGAGGGGGTGCCGTTGCCGCCGCGTGTTCCCCGCTCATACGCCCACGGTGCCCTGCCGGGTGGGCCCCGGCCCGCCGACCGCCTCCGTTCGGGGGACGGGCAGCTCCTGGGCGACGGCCTCATAACGGGGCCCCTGGGCGACGGCCTCAACGGGGCCCCTAGGCGACGGCCTCATGACGGGCACCCCTCAGGCGACGGCCTCATAGAGGCTGAACGCGGCCAGGGCCAGCATCAGCAGGGCCGCGACCCTGGTGATCAGCCGCAGCGGGACGTACTTCATCAGGGTGCGGCCCCCCAGGATGCCCAGCGCGGCCACCGCCCACAGGGCGAGGACGGCCCCCACGCCCACCGAGAGGGGGTCGTCGTAGCGGGCGGCGAGGTTGGCGGTCATGATCTGCGTCAGATCGCCGAACTCGGCGACGAGGATCAGCATGAAGCCGCTGCCCGCCACCTTCCAGAACGACTGGTCGGCGGGCTTGCGGGCCTGCTCCTCCTCACCGTCGTCCTTCTTGAGCAGCAGCATGGCGGCGCCCAGCAGGAACAGCACGCCCACGATGCCCTGCACCAGCCGGTGCGGCAGCAGAGTCAGCACGCTGCCCGCCGCGACGGCGAGGACGACGTGGACGAGGAAAGCGGCGGCGACGCCCGCGAAGACGTAGGACGCGCGGTAGCGGGTGCCGAGCATCAGTCCGGCCAGGGCCGTCTTGTCCGGCAGTTCGGCGAGGAAGACGACGCCGAACACGACGGCGGTGACGGTGAGGCTGAGCACGGGGTTCCTCCGTGGTCGGGGCTGCCGCACCGGCTCCAGCACACTTCGGCACGGCAGCGTCATGGGCTGTCCGTGCACCGGGCACGAACGCGGACGCTACGGCCGAAGGTCTCGCTGGCGCGGCACCGCCACCGAGTGGCGGACGCCTCGCTCCGGGCGCCGGGCCCGCACGCGGCGGGCCAGTGTGTCGACGGTCCGGCGAAGAGCTACTCCCCTTCAGACTCGTACGACTGTACGCGATGTCCGCGCCCCGCTGCGATCGACGCTCCATGTGACGCAGGAGCCGGGAGGCGTGGCAGAGGGGGACGGCGAACGGCTTGTGCGGCCAACTCCCGTACGACATCCGTCGGGTGGGTGTATCGCGTGTGGACGGAGACTGTTTCCCGGGCAGGCTCTTGAAGTGACGTGCACACGACCGTCAGGCTGTGTGCCTGCACCGCCAACAGCACCACCCGACAGCAAGCACCCGACGCACCGTTCCACCGCACCACCGCTCGACTTCCCCCCACACCATGGGAGTTCGCATGGCGCACAAGCACCGGACAGCCCTCACCCTCTACGCGCGTCGACGCTGGTCGGCGCTCCTGGCGGCCCTCGCAGCCGCCGTCTGCGGAACGCTGACCGCCCTCACCCTGGGCGCCTCCCCCGCCGCCGCCGAGCCCCCGGCGCCGCCCAGCGCATCCGAGGCCACCACCATGCTCGGGGACCTCACCGAGAAGGCCGAGGGCTCGATGGACGGCTACTCGCGCGAGAAATTCCCGCACTGGAGCGACCAGGGCGACAACTGCGACACCCGCGAAGCCGTCCTCAAGCGGGACGGCGAGGGCGTCGAGACCGGCAGCGACTGCTACCCGACCAAGGGCACCTGGAAGAGCCCCTACGACGGAGGGTCCTGGACCAAGCCCTCCGACGTGGACATCGACCACATCGTCCCGCTCGCCGAGTCATGGCGCTCCGGTGCAGCCGACTGGACCCAGGACAAGCGCCAGGAGCTGGCCAACAATCTCAAGATCGCCCAGCTGATCGCGGTCACCGACAACGTCAACCAGGAGAAGGGTGACAAGGACCCCGCCAAGTGGATGCCGTCCGAGTCCGGCTACCACTGCACCTACGCCCGCATGTGGATCTGGGTCAAGCACACCTACGACATGACGGCGGACTCCGAGGAGAAGGCGGCCCTCAAGAAGGCCCTGGGCACCTGCTGAGCCCGTACCCGGTCAGGAAACTGGTCGGACGGCTCCCTCGTTCCGTACGGTGCGGGTTCAAGGCCCGCACCGTACGGCGCCACACGGACGAGGGAGATCCGCATGACCGGCCTCCGACTGGGCCCGCTGCTGCGCTACGTCGACCAGGACACCGCCACGGTATGGGTGGAGACGGACACACCCTGTCAGGCCGAGGTGCACTGCGAGGGCTCGACAGCGGGCGGCACGGCCCGCACCTGGCAGGTCGCGGGACACCACTACGCGCTGATCACCGTGGTCGGCCTGGAGCCGGGCACCGAGACGCCGTACCGCGTCACGCTCGACGGCGAGCAGGTGTGGCCGCTGCCCGACTCCCCGTTCCCCACCAGCACCATCCGCACCCTGCCGCCGCCCGAGGCGGCCCCCCGCGAGACGGCGCCCTTCCGGATAGCCTTCGGGTCCTGCCGCTGGGCCGCCCGCCCCTCGGGCGCCCGGCACGATCCGATGGGGCCCGACGCGCTGGACGCGCTGGCGCACCAGGCGATCTCCGGCGGCCCCCGCCCTGACGTGCTGCTCCTGCTGGGCGACCAGGTCTACGCGGACGAGACCTCGGAGCCGGTCCGCGCGAAGCTCGCCCAGCGCCGCGATGTGAGCAGACCGCCCTGGGACCAGGTGGCCGACTACGAGGAATACACACTGCTGTACTACGAGTCCTGGCTGGACCCGGAGGTGCGCTGGCTGCTGTCCACCGTCCCCAGCTGCATGATCTTCGACGACCACGATGTGATCGACGACTGGAACACCAGCGAGGCGTGGCAGCGCGAGATCCGCGCCACCGACTGGTGGCGCGAGCGCATCCTGAGCGGGCTGACCTCGTACTGGGTCTACCAGCACCTGGGCAACCTCTCCCCCGCCGAACTCGCCGAGGACCCGGTCTTCGCGGCCGTACGGGCCGCCGAGGACGGGGCGCCGCCACTGCGCGCGTACGCCGAGCGCGCCGACCAGGACCCGACCGCGGCCCGGTGGAGCTACCGCCGGGACTTCGGCCGGATCCGGCTGGTGATGATCGACACCCGCGCGGGCCGCGTACTGCCGGAGCGCGAGCGGCGGATGGTGGACGACGAGGAGCTGGACTGGCTGCACGAGCAGGTGCTCGACGGCGGGCCCGGCGCCGTCGACCATCTGATCCTGGGCACCTCGCTGCCGTGGCTGCTGCCGCCCGCAGTGCACGGCCTGGAGTCCTGGAACACCACACTGTGCTCGGGGGCGCGCGGGCCGCGCTGGGCGCGGTTCAGCGAGAAGCTGCGGCAGCGCGCCGACCTGGAGCACTGGGCGGCCTTCCCGCGCTCCTTCCGCGCCCTGACCGAGCTGATCCAGCGGGTGGCCGCCGACCAGGACGCGCCCGCCTCGGTCAGCGTCATCTCGGGTGATGTGCACCACGCGTACGTCACCGAGCCGGAGTTCGACGACCTGAAGGTCGCAGGCGGCGGGCAGCGCTCCCGCGTGGTGCAGCTCACCTGCTCGCCGATACACAACGACATCCCGGCGGTGATGCGGGCCGGCTTCCGCTTCGGCTGGAGCCGGGTCGGCCGCCGGCTCGGGCAGACGCTGGAACGGCACGCCCGCACCGAGGAGCCGCCCATCCGCTGGAAGCGGACCGGCGGCCCCTGGTTCGGCAACATGCTGATGACGCTGACGCTGCACGGCCGCGACGCCGGCTTCGCGCTCGACCAGGCCCGCCCGGCGACCTCCGCGCCGGACGGCACGCCCCGCTCCGGACTGGAGCGGGTCTTCAGCGGCCGGCTCAGCGGAGCGGAACCGGCCGCCGGACAGAACTGACGGCGGGTCGGTGCCGTCGGTCGGCCAGCTGCGCGGGGCAGTTGCGCGGGCGGGTCAGTCCGCGAGCGGGTCAGCTGCCGTTCAGCGGTACGCGTCAGCTGCCGCTCAGCGGTACCGAGAAACAGGCGACCCGGGCACCCGCCTGGCCCGCGTGTCCGTGCCCGGTGCTGGTGCCCCTCTCGTGCAGCACCACCGACTCGGCCTCGCCCGCACGGAACGTCCAGTTGTGCCGGGAGACGGCCTCGCCCCGGCCCTTGCGGTCGGTGGTGAAGTCGAGCCAGACCTCGTTGCGCGGGTTGGCGTAGCGGGGGTTGGTGGACGGCTGCACCGGGTCCTTGCGGTGCTGGTAGTGCGGGCCCGAGTCGTCGGGCTTGGCACCGCAGGGCTTGGTGTGCACATGCGCACCATAGGTGCGGTTCTTGAGCAGGCCGCGCACCTGCAACCGCACTGTGGTGCTGCGCTCGGTGGCCTTCCGCGCCACCATGATGCCCGCCCCGACGGGCACCTTTGCACGGTCGTAGGTGACCGCGTCGGGACGGATGAACGCCTTCGCCGGCGAGAACCGGTCGTAGCGCACCAGGATCGACCGGTAGCTGCCGCCGCGGGCCGCGTCACCGACAGAGTGGGTGGTGTCGATGGCGGCGTCGCCGTCGCTGGTGTGCCGGATGACCGGATCGGAACTGTCGTCGCTGTCGCTGCCGAACCGGAAGGGACGGTCCTGCGCCTTGCCACCGGTGATCTCGACCTCACCGGTGCTCACATTCACGCGCACGCTGCCGAGTTGGGCGTCGCGCATGCGGTTCGGCAGGTCGCGGAGATCCTTCAGCGCCGCGAGACGGTCGATGTCCCTGCCGCCGAGGTCCCGGCTCTTGACGTCGGCTCCGCCGAGGTTCTTCAGTACGTCGGTGAGGCGCTGGAGGTCGAATTGGCCCGCGCGGGCCGTGCGTTCCCCGTCGTCGTCTCCCGGTACGTCGCTCGCCGTACTCGACCCGCTCCCCGCGAGCAGGGCCGTCACCAGCGTGACAGCCGCCGCTCCCCCCACCCCCACCGTGTGCATACGTGCCCTCATCGTGCCGGCCTCCACTGATTCACGGTTGTCCTATGGTCCGATTCCGTGACATCCGTATCCACGAGTGCGGCAGAAGTGTCGCCACGTGCACCCAGCGGCCCTGAGCGGGGGACCCGGGCGTACGCTGTACGGCGGTAAACCGCCAGCCGACGAGAGCCGGACAGGGGAAGAAACGGGGACAGCAGTGCCGGAAATCCTGGGGTCGGTGACCGGATCCCCGTGGATCTACGTTGTCATCGCCGTATCCGTACTGCTCGACGTCTTCGTGCCCGTCCTGCCCAGCGGCGTCCTGGTGATCGCCGCTTCCACCGCCGCCGCGGGGACCACGGCCGCCGACGCCGCCGACCTGCCCACCGCGGCCGCCCGCAGCGCGGCCGAGAGCGGCCATCTCGTCGAAGTGCTGCTGCTGATGCTCTGCGCCGCCTGCGCCTCCGTACTGGGCGATCTGGCGGCGTGGCGGCTGGCCTGGCGGGGCGGCGACCGCTTCGACCGGGCCGTCGCCCGCTCCCGCAGGCTCACCTCCGCGCAGGAACAGCTCGGCCGCGCCCTCTCCCAAGGCGGCGGCGCCCTCGTCGTGCTGGCCCGGTTCGCGCCCGCCGGGCGCTCGGTCGTCAGCCTGACCGCGGGTGCCACACACCGCAGCGCGCGGGACTTCGTGCCCTGGTCGGCGCTGGCCGGAGTGGCCTGGGCGGTCTACAGCGTGGGCCTCGGCTACCTCGGCGGCCAGTGGCTTGGCGCCAGTTGGCTGGGCACGGCCGTCTCGGTGCTCGCGCTGTTCCTGGCCGGCGGATTCGCCGCCTATCTGATACGGCGTGAGCCGGAGGCGGACACCGAAGCGGACGGCCCTCTCGCTGAGGCGGCGGGCACGGTCGCGGACGTACTGCCGGCGCATAGTACGGCGCCAGTCGTGCCCGCGCTGCCGGCCGCGGACCGGCTGCCGCTCCCCGGCGCGTTGCCGGCCCAGGGCTGGCCATCGATGCCGAACGCGTTGGCGGCGGCCCGCGGCGTGCTTCCCGGCCCCACCACCTTCCCCGTGCTGCCCGTACTGCCGACCATACGCACTTCCGGTGACGGCGGCGCCGAGGACGGAACGGTCAGAAGCTCCGCCACGGTGCCACCAGCGCCCGCGTGAACTCCCATGGCTGCTGGACTCCCGAACAGCGGTCCTCGGCTGGACAGGCTAGCTTTCCGCGGGGCCGGTCCCGGCTGACGGACGCCGGCCGGGCCGGCCGCCGCTGGTGGGCGCAGCGCGCGAGAGTGCGGAAGTCCTCGACGGCGACGACCTCCTGATGACCCGTGGTGCCGTTCATCGCGGAGATGCCGCTGTACGCGTACCTGGTGGCCGCGTCGCAGCCGTACGCCTCCCGGGCCGGTCTTCGGCCGCGGTGCAAGGGGCAGGCGGCCCTCACCCGCGCGACCGCCTCGCCGGTCCTCCGGCGGACTGCGACGCTCTCGTACGCCACCGGCAGCACGCACAGCAAAAGGTCCCCGCAGACGACTGCGGGGACCTTCCATTCCACTGCTGGTCAGAGCTTGACCGTCCGGTGGGCACAACTGGGATCGAACCAGTGACATCCTGCTTGTAAGGCAGGCGCTCTACCGCTGAGCTATGCGCCCGGAGCATGTGTGGGACGACAGCGTACCTTGCCTGGTGGCGGGCAGTGCAAACGTGGGTGGCGGGAGCGTTCCGTGAACGAATCAGCTCGTGTGTTCGTTGAGCCCAGGTGGGAGAATGAGCAGCGGTCGAAGAGCCACAGGCGCGTACGGGGAGAGGTTTCGTGACGGCGATGAACGGCGGTGGCATCCGCCGCTGGGGCTGGGGCAGTGGCCGCGCGGATCATCTCCGGGCCGATGCGCAGGCCGCGAAGGACGCCGCAGCAGCCGCCTTCTACGAACTGGACACCGCCCAGCGTGAGCTGCGTATCTCCATAGAGACGATCAGCGCCGTCGACAGCTCCCCAGCGGGCAGGAAGGCTGCCGCAGACTTCGCCGACCTCGGCAGACGGATCGACAGCGTCAGCCATGACTACATCACCGCGGTCGACGCCCACGATCTCGACCGTGACGACCTGGACGCCGCTGCCGCCACCCGGGCCCGTACCGAGCTGGACCGGGCGCGCGGCGAGCTGGAGCGGGCCAAGGGGGAGCTGGACCGGTTCGCGCAGAGCCTGGGCCCGCTGCTGACCCGCGCGGAGAACCAGCTCGCCCGCCTGGCGCCCGCCGTCGAGCGGGCGCGGCAGGCGCTGCTGGCCGCGAGCAACGCGCTGGACGCCGTACGGGCCAAGGGGCTGCGGGCGGACGACCTCGCGGCACGGCTGGCGGCCCTCTCGCCCGAGCTGACCAAGCTCAACGAGGGCGCGGGCACCCACGGCGTGCAGGAGACCATCCACCGCGCCGACCGGGTCGTACGGGAGGCCGAGGCGATCCGCGCAGAGGCGGAGGGGCTGCCGCAGAAGGCGGCCGACATCGACAAGCGGCTCGCCTCGCTGCGGACCCGCACCGAGGCGCTCGAGAACAGGGCCAAGCAGGTGGAGCCCGTCCTCAGCGAGCTGCGGCGCCGCTTCAGCGCGGCGTGCTGGCAGGACCTCCAGCAGGTGCCGCAGCAGGCCGAGCGCTCGGCGCGGCAGGCCGACGAGAAGCTGCGGGAGGCCCGCACGGCCCGCCAGGAGCAGCGCTGGCCGGACGCCACCGCGCTGCTGTCGACGGTGCGGGCACTGCTGAACACCACCGACGAGGCGGTGAAGGCCGCGGGCGAGCGGCTGCAACGGCTCAACGAGGTCTCCTTCGACCACACCAAAGAGGTCGAACGCACCCGCTTCGCGATCCGGGACGCACAGCGGCTCGCGATGGCCGGCCGCAGCACCCCCGATCCGCGGCACGCGCAGCCGCTGGACAACGCGGTGGAGCGGGTGGACCGCGCGGTCGCCTCGCTCACCGGTCGCCACCCGGACTACTGGCACCTGCTCACCGAGCTGGACGCGGTCAAGGAGACGGTGCAGCAGGTGGTCGAACAGATCCGACAGGAGCGCGCGGCCGGGCACTGAGCCGGACCGCCGACGCACTGCGGCGAGGCCGGGGTGTGGGCCCAGAGCCGGGGCCCTGCCGCTACTGAGCGTCGCTGTTGAGGCACAGGCCCTGCGGGCGGATGCTGGAAGGCGAGAGCTGAGCTGAGTGCCTCCGGCCGCCCCGAGGAGGGCCCCGTGGCCGCGTCACCGACCCGTACGTTCCGCTACCGCCGCTTCCTGCCACGCGGGCGGCGCGTGCTGGACGAGCACATGCCGGTGCACCACAAGCTGAGCCGTATCTACCGGGTGGGCGCCGGGCTGGTGGGGATGATCCTGACGGCTTTCGGCATTCTGGGGCTCACCGACAACATCGGCTTCTTCGACATCGGCGGCGACCGGGTGGCCGGTCTCAACACCAACGGCGCGCTCAGCGTGCTCTCCATCGTCGTCGGACTGCTGCTCTTCGCCGGCATGGTGCGCGGCGGCAACTTCGCCTCCGGCCTCAACATCACCCTCGGCGGTCTGTTCCTGCTGAGCGGGTTCGTAAATCTGGCACTGCTGGAGACGCGCTTCAACGTGCTCGCCTTCGAGCTCCAGAACGTTCTGTTCAGCTTCGTCGTCGGACTGCTGCTGCTCGTCTTCGGGATGTACGGGCGGGTGGGCAGCGCCCTGCCGCACGACAACCCGTACTGGCAGCAGCGCCACCTGGAAGAGGTCGAACGCGCCCGGCGCGCCCGGGACCTGCGCGAACAACGGACGCTGGCCCGGCTACGCGGCGAGGAACTGCGCCGCAGGGCCTCGCTCTATGGCGGCGAAGAGCCGGGCGAGGGAGTTGGAGAACCGGAAACGCCCTCGCCGCCCGAGGACGCGGACGGCGATCAGCGGCGCCCCGGCTAGGCGCAGACCTTCCGAGCGCCGCAGGGGGACGCGCCCCGAAGGGGCGCGGGGAACTGCGCGACCAGCCGCAGACGACCCGCAGCCTGCCGGCACAGGCAGGGGCACCCCCTCCCCAGCACACCAGGAGGGACCCACCAAGATGCGCCGGGCAACACACCTAGCGCGGCTCCATCAGCGCCGCACTCATCCGCCGCAGCACCGTCTCGCCCGCCAGGACCCCGCGCTCCGGCAGCACCCGAACGTGTGGCAGCTGCCAGCCGCTGTCGGCGAGCTCACCATGTGCGGGGCGCCAGGCCACCTCGGCGGCGCCCAGCAGGTCGGCGTCGAGCAGGGAGTCACCGGCTGCGAAGGTCCGCGCCGTCCCGGCCCGGCGGGCCACCTCGGCGACGGCGGCGCTCTTGGTGAGCGGGTGCGGTACGGCGTAGATCTTGCGGCCCTGGAGGGAGACGCTCCAGCCCTGCGGGCCCGCCCAGGCGGCCAGTTCCTTCACCCATGTCTCGGGCAGCAGGGACCGTTCGACCACCAGGTAGGCGAACAGTCCGTCCGCGACCCGCTCCTTGAGCAGCCACTCAGGGCGTGCCCGGCTCAGCATGTGGTCGCGGACCTGGGCGAGCGGGGCGCACTCGGTCAGCCGCTCGCGCACCCGTTCCCGCCACTCGGGGTCGCTCTCGCCGTCGACCAGCAGATGGCCGCCGTTGGCGCAGACCGCGAAGCGGGGCGGCGGCCCGGGCAGCCGGACGCGACGGTACTGCTCGGGGGTGCGGGTGGTGGCGGGCACGAAGACCGCGCGGTCGGCGAGCGCGGCCAGCAGAGCGGCGGCCTCCTCCGTCATGAAGGAGAGCGGCCGGTGCTCGTACATCTCGACGCACAGCAGCCGGGGCGCCCGGTGGTCGGGCATGGTCAGCTCCAGGGCCGCCGCCGAGTAGATCAGGGTGCGGTCCAGATCGCTGGTGACCAGGATGCGGTCTGCCGCGGAGCCGTCGGAGTGCTGCGTCACTGTTGTCACCGTGGTTGTCACCGTGCGGCCTTTCCGTCGGCGCCTGTCGCACCGCGGGTGTAGCGGGGGTGGATGATGCCGACGCAGCTGTAGGGCAGGTTGTCGGTCTCCTCGACCGGTACGCCGCGCTGTGCGGCCAGCAGCCGTACGTGGTCGAGGTCGGCGCCCGCGCCGCGCCGGGCCAGGATGCGCCAGGGGACGCGACGCAGCAGCACGCGGGTCGTCTCACCGACCCCCGGTTTGATCAGGTTCACGTCGCCGATGTCGTACGCCTCGCTGATGTCCTCCACGGCGCGCCAGCCCGCCCAGGTGGGGGTGCGGTCCGCGCCGACCAGGGCAGCCGCGTCCTGCGCCGCGCTGTCCCGTACGGCGGCGAAGCGTGCCGCGACGGTGTCCACGAAGTGCTGGGTCAGATCGCCGTCGGCCAGCTCCCGGTAGAACTTCGCGCCGTGGAAGTCGTGCGGACCCACCAGATCGGCGCGGAGCACGGTACGGGATATCAGCCCGGAGACGGTGGAGTTGAGGCAGGCGGAGGGGATGAGGAAGTCCTCGCGGGTGCCGTAGGTGCGCACGCAGGAGCCCGGGTCGGCGAGGACGGCCAGCTCCGGATTGAAGCGGGGATGGGCGGCGAGTGCCTCGGCCAGCTCGCGGGTGATGGCGCCCTTGCCGGTCCAGCCGTCGACGAAGACGACGTCGGCCGGGTCGTGGTGGGCGGCCAGATAGGCCAGCGCGTTGGTGTCGATGCCTCGGCCCCGCACGATCGAGACGGCGTAGTGGGGCAGATCCAGACCGTGTGCGTACTGCGCCCAGCGGCGCATCAGCACCCCGACGGGCGTACCGGCCCTGGCCAGCGAGACGAGCACGGGGCGCGGGCCGCGCTCGGCGAGCACCGTCTCGGTCACGGTGCCGACCGCACGGGCGAGGCGCTCGGCCGCGGACTCCAGGGCGTCGTGGAACAGCTGCTGGTATTCGGCGGAGGGCTGGTACTCCACGGGCAGCGACTCGGCGTAGTGCGCGCCGCCCGCCTGGATGGCCTCCTCCCGCTCCTCCGTGGGCGCCTCCAGCTCGACGTCGGACAGATCGCGCAGCAGCCACGCCACATCGTCGGCAGCGTACGAGGAGAAGGCGGGGCCGTGCAGTGGTGCGGGCGGTTTGGGCCCGGACTGGTCCGGAACGTGGGCGGGAACGACCGACAGCAGCACCTGCCGCGCGCATCCGGCCAGCTGATCCAGCAGTCCGCCGGGGGCGTGCAGCGCGGGGGTGTCGCCCTCGCTGTCCACGACGGCGACGACGGCGTCGAAGCCCTGGCCCGCGATGTTGTAGGCGTAGCGCTCCGCTGGACCGTCCTGGTGCGGCGTGTCGTGCGCCGGGAAGCACAGCGCGGTGCGTATCGCGTAGCCCGGGTCGTCGACGGGAAGGACGGGTGAGCGGGTCGTCGTGGAGAAGCGGATTTCCGCACGGCCATTGGCGCGCTTTTCCATTTCAAACGCGAGCAGCAGTGGCGCGTACATCAGCTCCTCGCTGCCGAGGACGAGAACGCGCGGCAGCTCGCCGTCTGCACGCCCGCCGGGTCCGGCCGAGTCCGGTACGCATGATCCTGCCGGGTCCGGTGCGGACAACCCCGCCGGCTCCAGTGCGGACAGCACGCGTTCGGCCATGTCCGGCAGCGCGGCCTGAAGGCGGATCTGTTCACGCGGGCCGAAGCCGTGCCGTCCGCCGTCCGGAAGCCCGTGCGGCCACCCCAGGTCGACCCGTCGAACGGTGCCCGGGGAAGCCGTGGTCTGCGCGGCCGGCGAAGCGCCGGTGTACTGCTCGACCAGCTCGCGGCCCCGCTCCAGCACGTCTTCGGGAAGCTCCACGCGACCGGCGGCCAGGGCCACCACATCGACGCGGGCGCCCAGTTCCGCGGCGAACTTCTCCAGCGCCGCCACGTCCCCCTCGCCGCGCATGTCGACCAGCGCGGCCACGACGTACCGGTGGCGCGGGTGGACGGCGTGCAGCGCGGCGATGGTGTTGCGTACGGTCCTGCCGGTGGACAGCTCGTCGTCCACCAGCACCAGCGGCCCACCAGTGCGCAGCAGTTGCGGATCCGCGGGGAGCAGCAGATGCGAGGTCGCGTGGCTGTGCTCCTCCTCGAAACCGCCGTACTGCTGCACCCCTGGCACCCGGCGCCGCGTCGAGTGCAGCGCGCTCATGCGGCTGCCCATGCTGTGCGCGACAGTGAGCCCGAGTCCGGTCGCGGTCTCCGCGAAGCCGAGCACGACGGAGCGGGCGGCCTCCTGATCGCCGAGGAGCTCGCGGACCTGCTTCCCCAGACGGCTGCCCGCGCCGAGGACCGCCATCGGGCGCTGCGGTACATGCTTGCCCAGCACGGTGGAGACCAGCAGGTGGGCCCGCTTGGGGTTGCGCCGCAGCGCGAGCCCCAGCAGTTCCCGCAGGCCCGCACCCTCCAGCCGCACCCCGAGCCGGTCGGCCACCCATGTGCCCGGCCACACCTCGGCCTCGGCCCCCGTCCCGGCGGTCCCGGCCCCGACGTCCCGTACGCTTCCGTTCACTTGACTCCCGCCGCCAGCAGTTCGACGAAGCTCACGCCCTCGCGCGCCACCCCGAAGACCTCGCCGCGCAGCAGTGTGCGCTCGGCCCAGGCCCGGTGCGGCTTCACCTCGTTCATCTTGTTCGTATACGCGGAGCGCATCACTCCGCCGCCGCCGCGCTCGGGGCGCAGCACATCGGTCGCGTCGCAGAACTCCTCGTGGCTGACGACCGACAGCGCATGCACGAGAGCCACGTGCGAAGGGTGGATGCAGGTCTTGCCCAGCAGACCGTTGGCCCGGTCGAGCTCGATCTCACGCAGCAGACCGTCCAGGTCGTGCTCGATCAGCGCGGTACGCACATCCTCGGCCCGGCCGCTCAGGAACGGGCTCTGCCGCAGCTGCGGCTTGAACATCCTCTCCTGCGGCCGGAAATATTCCCACACCGGTCCGGTCACGGTGAACCCTGTGCCGTCTGCCCGGCCCAGCACGTTCACCACGTCCGCGATGACGGAAGCGACGATCTGCACGTCGTACGCGGTCATGTCCGGCGTACGGCGCAGCCCGTAGGCGGCGCAGAAGTCGGTCACCCCGAGGCGCAGCGCCAGGACCCGCTCGCGGTACTTGTCGAGGGTGCGGGCGACACCCGTCAGAGCGTCCGTGCGGGTCTCCCGGTGCAGCAGCTCGGGCGACTCCAGGACGGGCATCGCGAACAGCCGCCGCCCGCACTCCGCCTCCGCCTCGGTGAGCGCCTCCATGAACGGCACCGAGCGGTCCTCGGTGAATTTCGGCAGCACGAAACCCGACAGCAGCCACACCGCCGTGCCCAGCCTGCGCACCAGTGCGGTGATCTGCCGGGACTCCCGCACCCGGATGAACAGCAGCGGCAGCTCGTCCTCCGAGGCCCGGTCGGCCAGCTCCCGCAGCTGCCGCACGAGGTTGTCCTCGGCCTGTGGCACCTCAGCGTCGGCTATCGAGTCCTCCAGGCACAGCACCATCGAGACGACGCCCCGCGCCGCCTGCTTGAGTACGTCGTCGGCAAGTGTGGGTCTGGTGGCGGGGCTGTAGAGGGTGGCGCCGAGCGCGATGGCGAGCGTGCCCGCCGGTGCGTCGGGTGTGAACTCGGCCGGCTCACGGTGGAAGAGCGCGCTCCGGCGCTCAGGCGTCAGCTGCCTGAAATGCCGCATGAAAAGACCCCCGTCTGACCGTCTCAGCGTCCTGGTATGGCTGCCATGGCGTGCATGCCTGCCCGATGGTGTCGCGCGGTGGCGGTGGGCCTGCCGTGGCCGCCGTGGTGCCGCGTGGCTGCTCATCGTACGTATGGGGGTCGCTCACCAGTACCCTCGGCACCGGGACAGGGCCGTGTGCGCCGCCGCGGGCAGCAAATCCCGCGCCCGGCCATCACGTCCCGCGTCGCAAGCATCACGCCCCGCGTTGTCGGCGGCGTCCCTCCGGGGGCAGGATGAAGACATGACGCACGGGATGACGAAGGGATCGAACATCCAGCTGGAGTCCAGGGCGGTGCGCGCTGTGCTCTGCTGGGCGCCTGGTGCCGGCGTGCCGGATGTCGATGCCTCGGCTCTGCTGCTCGGCCCGGACGGCAAGGTCCGCTCCGACGACGACTTCATCTTCTACAACCAGCCGCGCCACCCCTCGGGACTGGTGCGGCACCTGGCCAAGAAGCGCGAGCCCGAAGGGCTGCGCGACACCGTCGAGGCGGACCTGGGCGCGCTGGACACCTCCGTGGACCGCGTCCTGCTGGCCGCCTCCGCCGACGGCGGCACCTTCTCCGCCGTACGCGAGCTGCGGCTGCTGCTGCACGACGCGGGCAACCCGGACGGCGCAACGGACCCCGGCCAAGGTGGACAGCTCCTCGCGCGCTTCGACATCGAGCCGGAGACCGGCGCCGAGACCGCCATGGTCTGCGGCGAACTCTACCGGCGCGGCGACGGCTGGAAGTTCCGCGCCCTGGGCCAGGGCTACGACACCGGGCTGGTCGGCCTCGCCACCGAGTTCGGCATCACGGTGGACGAGGGCGACGCCGACGGACCGGAGACGGCCGAGGCCGGCGCCGACCGGAAGGGGGCGCGCACCCCGGAGCACGACCCCGAGCGCGATCCGGACGCGACCGTGGCCCATGTGCCCCGGCCCGACACGATCGGCTCCGAGGACTTCCGGCTGGGCCCGCCCGCCGCCACCGTCCCGAAGCCGCCGCCCGAGCCCGACTTCCCGGAGCCCTCCCCGGTGCCGCCCGAGCCGCACCCGGAGCCGTCGCCCCATCCGGAGCCCGGTCCCCCGCCCGGGCCACCGCCCACGCCGCCCGGGCCCGGCCCCGAGCCGGTGCCGCCGGGACCGCCGCCGGGACCCACGCCCGGCCCGGGCCCCGGGCCCGATCCCGCGCCGCCGCCGCCCGCTCCGGAGCCGCAGCCGACCCCGTCGCCCGAGCCGCAGCCGGACGCGGCGGGAGTGGCGGCGTCCGGCGGGGCGTCGGCGTCGGCCGTCACCGCGCAGGTGCCGCCGCCGGGCGCGCCACCGTTCGGGCCCCAGGGGGCGCCCGGCATACCCGCACCGCCCTCCACGCAGCCCGGCTACGGCTACCCCCAGCCGCCGCACCACCCGCCCCAGCAGCCGCCCGCCACACAGCCCGCCTACGGCTATCCACAGCCGGCCTACGGCTACCCGCAGCCGGACCCGGCGTTCGCGCTGCCACCCCAGGGGCCGCAGTTCCTCACCAACCGCTGAGGACAGCCGACGGCCGGCACGTCACAGCAGCTCCGGCGGCCGACACGTCACAGCAGTCGGCACGGAACGAGGGCGCCGACGCATACGAGGGCCAGCAGCACGCACGAGGCCCCGGCCGCTCACCGGCCGGGGCCTCGTTACGGTGTCATCGCGTATCGCCGCCGCGTACGGGCATCGTCGCCGCCGTATGCGGGCGTCGTCGCCGAACGTCGGGCGTCGCGGTATGCGAGCGTCGTCGTATGCGAGCGTCATCGCCGCACGCGGGCGTCGTCGCCGTATGCGCGTCGCCCACTCCAGGCGCACTGTCGTCCAGGCGTGCTGTCGTCGCCGGTGGACGGAGCGCCGACAGCCCGCTCAGACCTTCTGCGTCTTGTACGCCCGGCCCCACTGCAGGCCCCAGCCGTAGAGCCGGTCCAGCTCCGCCTGGAACCCGTAGACGTAGCGCACCTCGCGGCGCACCCGCAGCTCGCCCTTGACGTTCTCCATCAGCAGCACCGCGCAGGAGCGCGCCTGCGGGGCACGCTCGTCGAGGCCCACCTCCACATGAGGGCCGTTGCTGGGGATGAGCGTGACGACAGCGTGCGTACGGTCGAAGGCCGGGGTGCCGTCGTAGATGTAGACGAAGAACAGCAGCCGCTTGATCTCGTCCTTGTGGTCGAGATTGACGTAGAGCGTCTCGCCGGACGGCGAACCGAACCGGTCGTCCCCGGTGAGCTTGACGTACGGAGGCGCGTTCCAGTCCCCCAGGAAGTTGCCGAGCGGCTGGACGACGCCCTTGCTGCCGTCCGCGAGCTCGTACATGCACGCCAGGTCGAGGTCCACGTTGACGACGCCCTGGGTGTGCGCCTGCACCACGGTGGGCTTGAACGCCCGCAGCGGGTGCCGCAGCGAGCCACTGGTGCGCCGTCCGATGCCCTCCAGGTCCGAACTGCGCATCCGCCAGGAGAGATTGACCTGCATGCTGCCGGTGTCGGCGCCCTGTTTGGTCAGCGACAGCTCGGAGTGGCGTTTGGTCAACTCCATCGCGTACGTCGAAGGACCGCCGACCGTGTCGAACTTGGGTCCGCGCCGGGACATGCCCACACCCCGCCGCCAGTTCTCCCACAGGGAGACCATCCCGCACCCCCAACTCGTATTCGAGCCCAACTCACCGCTGCGGGGCGGCTCCGGAACGGCGGTGCGGGCCGGTGGCCCACGCCGTCACGGAAGCCGCCCCGCTGGGAGCGTTCCTCATTCAGCAAGCGGTCACACGCGCGCGGTGACCTCGGATTGCTCGGACTCGTCCCCGTCTGACCCAGCAGCCTCGATCGCACGGTTGCGGCGCAGCGAGGACCAGAAGGAGGCGGCGATCAGCGCCACGCCGATGGTGCCTGTGATGACCTCGTTGATCTGGTACTTGACGGTGACGAGCAGGATCACCGCGAGGGCGCCGATGGCGTAGTGCGCACCGTGCTCCAGATAGACGTAGTCGTCCAGGGTGCCCTGGCGCACCAGGTAGACGGTGAGCGACCTGACGTACATCGCGCCGATACCCAGGCCGAGCGCCATCCAGAAGATGTGGTTGGTGACCGCGAAGGCGCCGATCACGCCGTCGAAGGAGAACGAGGCGTCCAGCACTTCCAGGTAGAGGAACATGAAGAAGGCCGCCTTGCCCGCCATTCCGACGGCCGAGGGCTCCTTCCCGGCCTTCTTGGCCTCTTCCTCCGCTTCGTGTTCGCGCTCCTCTTCCTCCTCGAGTTTGTTCTCGAAGTGGCCGGAGAGCCCGCCGACGATCAGATAGGTGACGAGCCCGGCGACGCCGGAGAGCAGCACCGTGCCGGACTTGTCGGCATGCCCGGCGTGCTGGTGCGCGGCGGTGGCCAGTGTGGTGGCCGTCACCATCAGCGCGACGAGCGCGATGCAGACGGAAAGACCGTTGATCTTGCCGAGTCGCGACAGCGGGCGTTCCAGCCAGCCGATCCACTTGTGATCCCGCTCATCGAAGATGAAGTCGAGGAAGATCATCAGCAGGAACATCCCACCGAACGCGGCGATGGCCGGATGCGCGTCCGTGACCAACTGCTCGTAGCGGTCGGGATTGTCGAGCGCGACCTGTACGGCCTCGATCGGGCCGACCTTCGCGCTGATGGCGACAATAATGACCGGGAAGATCAGCCGCATGCCGAATACCGCGATCAGAATGCCGATGGTGAGGAAGATCTTCTGCCAGAAGGCGTTCATCTTCTTCAGTACGCCGGCGTTGACGACCGCGTTGTCGAACGACAACGAGATCTCGAGGATGGAAAGGATCGCCACGAGGGCGAACGCCTCCCACCCCCAGAAGAACGCCGCTGCGGCCAACCCAGCGGCGGTGACGCCGAAGGACCAACCAAAGGTTTTCAGGAGCACTGGCTTCCCAATCCGGTATCCGGTCTACATAGGTTCACAAAAGGGGCGAGAGACCCGGGGCGACTACCACCTCGGAGTCGTCCTGGCACATTGCCACAGCTGTGCGGCGCTGTCGCGGCCGGCCGCCATCGAAGCGACTAAGCCACATTGACGCCGAAGTCTAGAGCGATGCCTCGCAGCCCCGACGCGTACCCCTGGCCAACTGCACGGAACTTCCATTCTCCGCTGTAGCGGTACAGCTCCCCGAAGATCATTGCCGTCTCCGAAGAAGCGTCCTCGGTGAGGTCGTAACGCGCCAGCTCCACTCCGTCTTCCTGGTTGAGGACGCGGATGTACGCCTCGCCGACCTGGCCGAAGGTCTGGTTGCGGGTCTCGGCGTCGTAGATCGAGACGGGGAAGACGATCTTGTCCACCTGCGCGGGGACCAGCGAGAGGTCCACCAGCACCGTCTCGTCGTCCTCGCCGCCGGTGCCGCCGACCAGTTCGTCCCCGGTGTGCTCGACGGAGCCCTCGGGGCTCTTGAGGTTGTTGTAGAAGATGAAGTACTCGTCGCCGAGGACCCGGCCACCGGAGCACAGCAGCGCGCTCGCGTCCAGGTCGAAGGCGGCGCCCGTGGTGGAACGGGCCTTCCAGCCCAGGCCGACCCGCACCTGGGTCAGATTCGGTGCGGCCTTCGAGAGGGAGACGTTCCCCCCTTTTGTGAGCGTCACGCTCATGTCTTCTGGTCCTCTCCCCGGCTCGTGGCGCGACCGTGCGGCGCACCACAGTGCATCCCAGTCTCTCCGTACCACCGGGCGCCGCACACCTCCGGGTCACGGAAGTCTGCGGCGCCCGTGGCTGCCGGTCCCCGGCAGGCCCGCTCCACCGGCCCGCGGGCGGGCCGGTGGCGGATACCCGTCAGATTCCTCAGACGTTCACGCCGAAGTCCTGCGCGATGCCGCGCAGACCCGAGGCGTAGCCCTGGCCGATGGCGCGGAACTTCCACTCCGCACCGTGCCGGTAGAGCTCACCGAAGACCATCGCGGTCTCGGTCGACGCGTCCTCGCTGAGGTCGTAGCGCGCCAGCTCGACGTTGTCGGCCTGGTTGAGGACGCGGATGTAGGCGTTCCGCACCTGGCCGAAGCTCTGCTGGCGGCTCTCCGCCTCGTAGATCGAGACGGGGAAGACGATCTTCTCGACGTCGGCGGGCACCCCGGCGAGGTTCACCTTGATCACCTCGTCGTCGCCTTCGCCCTCACCGGTGAGGTTGTCGCCGGTGTGCTCCACGGAGCCGTCGGGGCTCTTGAGGTTGTTGAAGAACACGAAGTTCTGGTCGTTGGCGACCTTGCCCTCCGAGTTCGTCAGCAGGGCACTCGCATCGAGGTCGAAGTCGCTGCCGGTGGTCGTACGCGCGTCCCAGCCCAGACCGACGATGACCGCGGTCAGGTTGGGCGCTTCCTTGGTCAGCGAGACGTTGCCGCCCTTGCTGAGGCTGACTCCCACGAGTCCTCCTGGTCAGTTGTTTCGTGATTCATGAGGAGCACTGCGTGCCCCCGTGTGTGGATGCCATCGGATCAACGATCCGATCCTAGTGAGCGGTTCCCCGGGACACAGCCCTCTTACGGAGCGGAATCGGGGTTGTTCCGAACGTCGCCGGGAGCGCCCGGAGGCGCCCTGCGGCGCGCCGGCCCGCCGGCGTCAGAGCTTCTCGAGCGCCTTGACGTAGTCCTTGAGGTCCCGTGCGTCGGGCAGCCCGTTGACCACTGTCCAGCGCACGGTGCCCTCCTTGTCGATGATGAAGGTCCCGCGCACCGCGCAGCCCTTCTCCTCGTCGAAGACCCCGTAGGCACGGGACGCCTCGCCGTGCGGCCAGAAGTCGGACAGCAGCGGGTACTCCAGCCCCTCCTGCTCGGCGAAGACCCGCAGCGCGAACGGCGAGTCGTTGGAGACCGCCAGCAGCTGCACGTCGTCGTTGACGAACCGGGGCAGCTCGTCCCGCAGGGCGCACAGCTCGCCGGTGCACACTCCGGTGAAGGCGAAGGGGTAGAAGAGCAGGACGACGTTCTTCTCGCCCTGGTAGTCGGAGAGCCGCACGGTCTGGCCGTGCTGGTCCTTGAGCTCGATGTCGGGTGCCTTGGCACCGGTCTCGATCGCCATGGCGGGTTCCCTTCGGTGGGCGGACAAAGACGCCCCCACCCTATGCACCGAGCCCCTGCCGGCCATGGGCCGGTCAGGGGCTCGTCGAACACCCGCTGGAACACATCGGGCACACACCGGAAGCAACCGGAAAGCGACCCGACGGAACCGGGACGGAAGGATTCCGAACGGAAAGTGTCCCGACGTGAAGCATCCGGAAAGCGGCGCCGGCCGCGGAGCACCGACGCCGTAGCGGCTGGGGCGCGGCGCGCCTCAGCGCTTGTTCGGGGCGCCCTTCGGGGTGACCAGGCGGCTGCCCGTCCAGTCCTTCGCCGCGTTGAAGCTCTTGGTCTGGGAGAGACCGGCGGTCTGGGACGCCTCACCGATGTCGCTGGGCTCCACATAGCCCTCGCGGCCCGTCTTGGGGGTCAGCAGCCAGACGGGGGCACCCTCGTCGATCATCGTGGTCGCGTCCACCAGCGCGTCCGTCAGATCGCCGTCCTCGTCGCGGAACCACAGCACCACGGCGTCGGCCACATCGCCGTAATCCTCGTCGACCAGCTCCGTGCCGGTGATCTCCTCGATGGACTCGCGGAGCTCCTGGTCGACGTCGTCGTCGTAGCCGATCTCCTGGACCACCTGTCCGGGCTGGAAACCCAGCCTTGCGGCGGGGTTGGTCCGCTCCTCCGCGTGGTCCGCGGTCGCGCTCACGGATTGCCTCCAGTCATGTCTTTCGAATATGGGGTTGCGGCCCCGCGCGTACGCGAGGCATGAGCCGTAGTCCACACGGGCGGGCCGGATCACGCAAGTACCCGGCCTTCGATCCCGCCCAAACGTTGACGTCTCATCCCACAATGCCTGATCGAGAGTGATTCAGGCCACATTGCAGCCGCTGGGATCTGCCAGGTTTGCCCCGGCTGAGACCGGGGAGCCGTAAGGGTGCCTCCCCGGACCGAACGGATGTTTGGGGTGATCGGAGCGGGGTGCGGGTCCCGCCCGGAACGGGCGTAGGGTTGCGATTCGACCGCCTCGTTGTGCCTGCGTACGCCGCCTTTCCGGCCCGCCTCGAGAGGTGCTGGGTTACTTAGCGGTAGAGATGACGTCACAGCGGCGGCGGTACACGATGGAGGCGGCGCGCCACCCACCGAGCACGACCCCATGGCGTCCGCCGTCGCCCGGCCCCGAGCACCACCGACCGATACAGCGAAGGAACAGCGTGGCTTCCGGATCCGATCGCAACCCGATCATCATTGGCGGCCTTCCCAGCCAGGTCCCGGATTTCGATCCCGAAGAGACCCAGGAATGGCTCGACTCGCTCGACGCCGCCGTCGACGAGCGCGGACGGGAACGCGCCCGCTATCTCATGCTCCGGCTCATCGAGCGCGCCCGCGAGAAGCGCGTCGCCGTCCCGGAGATGCGCAGCACGGACTACGTCAACACCATCGCGACCAAGGACGAGCCGTTCTTCCCCGGCAACGAGGAGATCGAGCGCAAGATCCTGAACGCGACCCGCTGGAACGCGGCGGTCATGGTCTCGCGCGCCCAGCGCCCCGGGATCGGGGTGGGCGGCCACATCGCCACCTTCGCCTCCTCCGCCTCGCTCTACGACGTGGGCTTCAACCACTTCTTCCGCGGCAAGGACGAGGGCGACGGCGGGGACCAGATCTTCTTCCAGGGCCACGCCTCCCCCGGCATCTACGCCCGCGCCTATCTGCTCGACCGGCTCAGCGAGGCCCAGCTCGACGGCTTCCGGCAGGAGAAGAGCAAGGCACCGCACGGGCTTTCCAGCTATCCGCACCCGCGGCTGATGCCGGACTTCTGGGAGTTCCCCACCGTCTCCATGGGCCTGGGCCCGATCGGCGCGATCCACCAGGCGCGGATGAACCGTTACATGGAGGCCCGCGGCATCGCCGACACCTCCAAATCGCGGGTGTGGGCCTTCCTCGGTGACGGCGAGATGGACGAGCCCGAGTCCTTGGGTCAGCTCTCCCTGGCCGCCCGCGAGGGGCTGGACAACCTCACCTTCGTCATCAACTGCAACCTCCAGCGGTTGGACGGGCCGGTCCGCGGCAACGGCAAGGTCATCCAGGAGCTGGAGTCCTACTTCCGGGGCGCCGGCTGGAACGTGATCAAGCTGGTGTGGGACCGCTCCTGGGACCCGCTGCTGGCCCAGGACCGGGACGGCGTGCTGGTCAACAAGCTCAACACGACGCCGGACGGCCAGTTCCAGACCTACGCCACCGAGAGCGGCGCCTATATCCGCGAGCACTTCTTCGGCGGCGACCAGCGGCTGCGCAAGATGGTCGAGGGCATGACCGACGACCAGCTCCTGCACCTGGGCCGCGGCGGCCACGACCACCGCAAGGTCTATGCGGCCTACAAGGCGGCAGCCGAGCACCGGGGCCAGCCGACCGTCATCCTGGCGCAGACGATCAAGGGCTGGACGCTGGGTCCCAACTTCGAGGGCCGCAACGCCACCCACCAGATGAAGAAGCTGACGGTCGACGACCTCAAGGGCTTCCGCGACCGGCTGCACCTGCCGATCCCCGACAGCGAGCTGGAGTCCGGGCTGCCGCCCTACTACCACCCGGGCCGCGACTCGGAAGAGATCCAGTACATGCACGATCGCCGCAAGGAGTGCGGCGGCTACGTGCCGACGCGGGTCAACCGGGCCAAGCCGCTGCGGCTTCCGGACGAGAAGGCGTACGCCACGCTGAAGAAGGGCTCGGGGCAGCAGCAGATCGCCACCACGATGGCGTTCGTCCGGCTGCTGAAGGACCTGATGCGGGACAAGGAGATCGGCAAGCGCTTCGTGCCGATCGCGCCCGACGAGTACCGCACCTTCGGAATGGACTCGTTCTTCCCCTCGGCCAAGATCTACAACCCGCTGGGGCAGCTCTACGAGTCCGTCGACCGCGAACTGCTGCTGGCCTACAAGGAGTCGCCGACCGGTCAGATGCTGCACGACGGCATCTCGGAGGCGGGCTGTACCGCAGCCGCCATCGCCGCGGGCTCCGCCTACGCCACCCACGGCGAGCCGCTGATTCCGATCTACGTCTTCTACTCGATGTTCGGCTTTCAGCGGACCGGCGACCAGTTCTGGCAGATGGCCGACCAGATGGCGCGCGGCTTCGTCCTGGGCGCCACCGCTGGACGCACCACGCTCACCGGTGAGGGGCTCCAGCACGCCGACGGCCACTCGCAGTTGCTCGCCTCCACCAACCCGGCGGTGGTCGCCTACGATCCGGCCTTCGGTTTCGAGATCGCCCATATCGTCCGGGACGGGCTGCGCAGGATGTACGGCTCCAGCGACGAGCACCCGCAGGGCGAGGACATCTTCTACTACCTCACCGTCTACAACGAGCCCATCCAGCAGCCGGCCGAGCCGGAGAACGTGGACGCCGAGGGCATCCTCAAGGGGCTCTACCGCTACCAGGCGGGCGAGCGGGGCACCCACGCCGCGCAGATCCTGGCGTCCGGTGTGGCCCTGCCGTGGGCGCTGGAGGCGCAGCGGATCCTCGCCGAGGAGTGGGACGTGAAGGCCGATGTATGGTCGGCGACCTCGTGGAACGAGCTGCGGCGCGAGGCCGTGGCGGTGGAGGAGCACAACCTTCTGCACCCCGACGAGGAGCAGCGCGTCCCGTACGTCACCCGGAAGCTCCAGGGTGCCGAGGGGCCCAAGGTGGCGGTCTCGGACTGGATGCGGGCCGTGCCGGACCAGATCTCGCGCTGGGTGCCGGGCACCTACCAGTCGCTGGGTGCCGACGGGTTCGGCTTCGCCGACACCCGGGGTGCGGCGCGCCGCTACTTCCACATCGACGCGCAGTCGATCGTGCTGGGCGTGCTGACCGAGCTGGCCAAGGAGGGGAAGGTGGACCGCTCCGCGCTGAAGCAGGCCATCGACCGCTACCAGCTGCTGGAGGTCGCGGCGGCCGACCCGGGCACCGCCGGCGGCGACGCCTGAGCCACATCCCGTACGCCGGGAGCCGTCCCGCTCCCGGCCCGGGCCTCGCGGCCGGGTGCGGTCCTGAAGCGGACCGCACCCGGCCGCCGGCATGCGGGGCCCGTGCCGGCGCCCCGCGTACGCAACGGTCATCTCAGTGCTCCCAGACCTTGAACGCGCGTGCCCGGTAGGGCAGCTCGGGTGTCCAGGAGCCGGAGGGATAGGTGTCGAACTCGGCTGTCTCCGCACACTCCTTGCTCTGATAGAGCGTGACGGGACGGCCCGTGCGGTTCGCCGCGGAGGTCGCCGACGCACCGCCCCGCAGCGGCGTACAGCTTTCGATGTCGATGCCGCTCAACTCGTGGACGCGCGGCTTTCCCTTGAACCGCGGCCGGTCCCACAGACACAGCTCGCCCGGCCCGCACTTCCCCATCCGGGAGCCGGCACCCTCCTTTGCGGCCCGCTGCTGCGGCCCGTGCGTCTGTGCCCCCACCGGCTGCGCGGCGGCCGTGAGCGCCGCCGCGAGCGCTGTCGCGGCCAGGATCCCGGCCGCCGTCCTCGGACCTCGTCCGAACATGCCTTTCATGGCTGATCACACCCCCCGCTCAAGGCCGGACACGTTCTCGCCCGGCGTGTGACCAGCATGTCCGTGCCGCCGACGGGCCGCCAAGAGCAAACGGCCCGGTTCACCGGGACAGGTGGCGGAGTTGTCCACAACTCACGAGTTATCCACCGTCCCGGCTCCACCGGGCCGGGCAACTGCCAGGATTCTTCCGGGCCGTCAGATGTGCACGGACGGCCCCGCGTCGTTCTTTCCGCGGCTGGTGAAGACGGCGACGCCCGCGGCCAGGACGGAGACGATGCCCGCGCAGACGAACGCCAGGCTCATGCCGGAGACGAAGGAGTCGTGCACCACGTGCTTGATCGCCTGGGCCATCTGCTCCGGTGTGCCCTTGGGGATGGGCGCGATACCGACCTCGGCGGCGTCCTTGAGGGCAGCTTCCTTCTTCTCGGGCAGCGGCGGCAGCTTGGCCTCGGCCCACTTGTGCGGAAGTTCGCTGCCGACCCGGGAGGCCATCACGGCACCGAGCACAGCCGTACCGAGGCTGCCGCCCACCTGCATGGCGGCCTGCTGGAGGCCGCCCGCGACACCCGCGTGCTGCAACGGGGCGTTGCCGACGATGACTTCGGTGGCGCCGACCATCACGGGCGCGAGCCCCAGGCCCAGGAGGGCGAACCAGAGGGAGGTGATCCCCATGCCGCTGTCCGTCTCCAGCGTGGAGAGGCCGAACATGGCGACGGCGGCCAGCACCATGGCGACGACCAGCGGAATGCGCGGGCCCACCTTGGTGATGACGGTGCCGGCCAGCGGCGAGGCGACGATCATCATCGCGGTCAGCGGCAGCAGCCGCAGGCCGCTGTCCACCGGCGAGAGCCCGTTGACGTTCTGAAGGTAGAAGGTGACGAAGAAGATGCCGCCCATGAAGCCGAAGGCCATGAGCACCATCAGGACGGTGCCGGCGGTCAGCGGCACCGAGCGGAACATGCTCATCGGCAGCAGCGGTTCCTTGACCTTCGTCTCCCAGAGGCCAAAGACGACGAAGGCCACCACGGAGACCGCCAGGAAACCGAGCGTCCTGGGGTCGCCCCAGTGCCAGTCGGGGGCCTTGATGATCGCCCAGACAAGGCAGAACATCGCGCCGGACAGCAGGATGATGCCCGGCAGGTCGAAGGAGCGGGGGGCGTTCTCGGCGCGCCGGTCGAGCAGCAGCACGAGCCCCATCACCAGCGCGAGCGCTCCGACGGGGATGTTGATGAAGAAGACCGACTCCCAGCCCTTGTGCTCGACCAGCAGTCCGCCCACGATCGGCCCGGCCGCGGTCGAGGCGCCGATGACCGCGCCCCAGATGCCGATGGCCGCGTTCAGCCGCTCGGCGGGGAAGGACGCACGCAGCAGTCCGAGCGCCGCGGGCATCAGCAGTGCTCCGCATATGCCTTGCAGCACACGGAAGGTGATGACGAGGGCAACGCTGCCGGACAGTCCGATGGCGGCGGAGGCGGCCGCGAAACCGATCACGCCGACGAGGAAGGTCTGGCGGTGCCCGAAGCGGTCACCCAGCTTGCCCGCTGTGATCAGCGAGACCGCGAGCGCGAGCAGATAGCCGTTGGTGATCCACTGGACGTCCGCGAGGGAGGCATTGAGGTCGTCCTGGATTGCGGGGTTGGCGATGGCGACGATCGTCCCGTCGAGGGCGACCATCGCGACCCCGAAAGCGACGGTGACGAGGGTCAGCCACGGGTGACCGCGCAGCCCGCTGCGGGTCCCTGGGCCACCGCCCTCGGGGCTTGCTGGATCCGGCGCGCCATGCGCGACGGTGCTGGTCTGGGTGCTCATGGCGGGAGGGTAATGACAGCGACTGACAATTGACAAACCAAATTATTAGCCGGTAAATGTCAGACGATGCTCACGTATCGTGAGCACCCTGACTCAGGAGAGGAAGCGACTTTGACCGGTCTGCGTGAACGGAAGAAACAGCGCACGAGGGACGCCCTGATCGTGGCGGCCCATGAACTCTTCGTCACGCAGGGCTACGAAACCACCACGGTCGACCAGATCGCCGAAGCCGTCGACGTCTCCCAGCGCACCTTCTTCCGCTACTTCGCGAACAAGGAGGAGGTCGCGCTCTTCGTGCAGGACATGGTGGGGCAGTTCTACTACGAGGCCGTCTGCGCCCGCCCGCCCGGCGAACCCCCGCTGGACTGCCTGCGCAACACACTCGACGATGTATGGGACGACGTCGGCGAGGCTGTGGAGGAAATCACCCCTCTTGACCTGCATCTGAAGATGTGCCAGGTGATCGAGCTGACCCCCGCGCTACTGGCCGCGCACCTGCGGCACTCGCTGCTGATGGAGGAGAAGCTCGCCCAGGAGATCGCCCGGCGCACCGGTGTGGACGCCGAGAAGGACCCGCGGCCGCGGGCACTGGTGGCGGCCTTCACCGGCGTGATGCGTACCGCGGGCCGGCAGTGGAGCATGCGCAGCGACGCCTCCCTGGAGATGGCGCGTGAGGTCACCCGTGATTACGTGGCGCAACTGGGTCCCGCGCTCTCCGCCGACTGGGGACGGCAGCACTGAACCCGACTGCCGTACCCCACACGGCAGTTGCGCAGGGTGATCAGTACGCCATACGGATGCGCCACACTGACCCGACGGCGGAGTGCGAAACGTGAGATGACTCACGCAACGCCCATGAATGCGGGACCGCTGCACGGCATCTCCTAGGGTGTCGCACCAGTGACTTACTTCTCCGCACTAGGCAACCCGCTGTCCGGATCAGGCGTCCCCACGTCGGGCGCCCCGGGCATCACGGCCTGGCGTGCGCTGCTCGCCCTGGCCGTCGTCTTCGTGCTGCTGGCGACGACCGGCTGGACAGCGGTCCGCAAGCACCAGGCCGACGCCGGGCCGCGCGCAGCGGCACTGCACGCCTGGGAGAAGGGCTCCCTCGCAGGCCGCCCGCTGCCCGACCCCGACGCCCCGCCCAGCCGCATCGCGCGCTACTTCGCCGGGCTGAACGCGGCACAGCAGCGCACCCTCGCCGCGCGCTATCCGCTGGTCGTGGGCAACCTCGGCGGCGCTCCCCTGCGGCTGCGCTACCAGGCCAACCACACGGCGCTGCTCCAGGCACGTGCGACCGAACGCAAACGGATGCGGGACCAGCGGCTGACGGACGAGGGCCGCCACCAGGCGGGGAAGCGGATGCACCGCTTCGAGTCGATGCTCCGTCCCGGACGGCAGATCCTCGCCTTCGACCCGACAGGACGCGGCCGGGCAGCCGAGGTCTTCGGCGATCTGCGGCACGCCCAGCGCGTCTCGGTGGTCGTCCCGGGGGTCGACACGGAGCTGCTGACCTTCGAGAAGTCGGCACGGCAGTACTCCGCCCCGGTCGGTATGGCCGGCTCACTGCAACGGCAGCAGCACACCGCCCGCCCCGGTATGCGCACGGCAACGATCGCCTGGGCCGACTACACCGCGCCCGCGGGTCTCGGCGTGGACGCCGCCTCGGGCGGGCCTGCGGAGGACGGCGCGGTACGGCTGAACCGGCTGCTGAAGTCCCTGCCCGCCACCTCGGTCGGCCCCTCCCCCAAGGTCGCCCTGTTCTGCCACAGCTACGGCTCGGTGGTGTGCGGCGTCGCAGCGCCCAAGCTGCCGGAGAGCGTCACCGACATCGCCGTCGCCGGCAGCCCCGGGATGCGCGTCGACAACGCGGCACAGCTCGGCACCCGCGCCCACATCTGGGCGATGCGGGACCGCGACGACTGGATCGCCGACGTGCCCCATATGGACGTCGGCGGACTCGGGCACGGCGCGGATCCGGTCGCGGACGGCTTCGGCGCCCGGCATCTGTCGGCGCGCGACGCGATCGGCCACACCGGCTACTTCGTGCCGCACACTCGCAGCCTCGACAACTTCGCCGCCATCGGCACCGGGTCGTACCGGGACGTCTCCTGCGACTCCTCCGACCCGAAGTGCTCCTTCGTCCCGGACACGCTCTGACATCACGCGAGGGCGCCCGCCCTGGGCCCCTCGGGGCGCCGTACGCCCCGAATCAGCGCGCGTAGCGTCGCAGAGAGCGGCGGAGGGGGGACGGAGAGCCGACCGACGCTTACGATGGCCCACATGGGTGACGTACTGGCTGGAATTCACTCCACCTGGGAGTTCGATTCGGACTCCGTGCTCATCCGCTTCGAACGGGGGATTCGCACGCCGAAGCTCTTCCAGGTGCTCGGGGAGCGACGTATTCCGTACGAGGCGCTGAGCGCCGTCGAGCTGGCCCCCGGTGGCAAACGCGGCACTGTCGTGCTCCGCGCCGTGCCCCGGGAAGGCGCCGATCCGCTGCTGGAAGCGGCTGCCGGACAGCTCAAGGAGAGCAGCGACCCGTACCGCCTGGTGCTGCCCGCCGAGCGCGAGACGCTGGCGGACTACTACGCGACCGAGCTGCGGGCCGCGCTGCCGGAGGAGACGGCGAAAGCCGCCGAGCACTATCTGGTCGC
Organism: Streptomyces sp. CA-250714; assembly: GCF_050936705.1. Taxonomy (NCBI): domain Bacteria; kingdom Bacillati; phylum Actinomycetota; class Actinomycetes; order Kitasatosporales; family Streptomycetaceae; genus Streptomyces; species Streptomyces sp. CA-250714. The sequence goes on from NZ_JBNJMI010000002.1 coordinate 2,305,365, forward strand.
CGCACCACCCGCCCCGCAGAGCTTCAAGGCGTACGACGGCAAGGCCTCCTTCGACGGCAAGGTCGTCGCCTTCCGCTGGTTCTGGACGGGCGCCTCCACAGCCAAATGGAAAGCCGGCGACCAGTTCTTCCCCGTGGGCGAGCTGGAAGACGTCGAATGGCGCTCCCCTGAGGGGCTCAGCGGCCATCTGCGGCTGCGCCCGCGCGGAGCCGAGATGCTCGCGGAGGCCGACCAGGACCCGGCCTCCGTGGTGTTCGGCCTCGGCTACGGTCCCGTCTACGAATCGCTGCCCTTCGCCGCCTCGGTCCTGGAGGCGGTACGCGCGGCCGACCCGGTGCGCGGGCTGGAGACCGTCTGCGCGGCCCCCCCGACACCGCAGCCGCACCGTTCGGACCCGGCCGACGTGGCCGAGCGCATCCGGCACCTCGGCGACCTGCACGACGCCGGGCTGCTGACCGACGACGAGTTCACCGCCAAGAAGGCGGAGCTGCTGGCGGAGCTGTGACCGTCCGCGCCGTGGTGCCCCGCCTGCGCGGCGGACTCCGCTCGCTGGGGACCGCACTGGCCACCCCGGCCGAATCGCACGAGCCGCTGCTGCGGCACGCCTCGTCCCGCCCGGTGCGGCTGCTGCCCTACGCGGTGGCGTTCATCTTCACTGTCGTACTCCTCCCGGTCACCATTCAGCTGCTGTCGCGCGAATACCAGGTGCATGCCGGGCTGGCGGGTGCGCTCGGTGTGGCGCAGTCCGTGCCGCTGCTGCTGGCCGTGACCAGGCCGCTGCCCGCCTGGTGGATCATCTTCACCGCCGATCTGCTGGGCGCCCTCGTCCTGCTGGCGGCGGACGGGAGCGCGGGGCGCCCCTGGCCGTGGCCGCCCATGGTGATCGTGGGCTACCTGGTGCTGTGCCTGGCGCTGGCGCTGCGCGAGAGCCGCCGCACCCTGCTGGCGATCTGGCTCGTCACGGTCGCCGCCTCGCTCACGCTGGGGTTCGTCTCGCCTGCGCGCAGCGAGGGAACGAACGTCCTGCTGATCGTGCTCAGCGGTGTCGTACTGCTGCTCGGTATCGCACTGCGGGAGCGGGCGGAGGCACAGCGGCGGCTGGCCGAGCAGGAGACCATCAGCGAAGCGGAACGCGCCCAGCGCACCCTGCTGGAGGAGCGCGCCCGTATCGCACGGGAACTGCACGACGTGGTCGCACACCACATGTCGGTCATCAGCGTCCAGGCCGACAGCGCGCCCTACCGGATCGCGGAGATGCCCGAGGCGGCGCGCGAGGAGTTCGGCTCCATCGCCGCCACAGCACGCGAGTCACTGACGGAGATGCGCCGCCTGCTGGGCGTCCTGCGCAGCGAGCAGACCCGCGGCGAGCGGGCACCGCAGCCCGGCCTGGAAAGACTGGAACAGCTCGTGGAGGCGACCGTACGAGCCGGAGTGCCCACCGAGCTGAGCGTCTCCCTCCCGGAGGGCGAGGACGGTGCAGCAGACGAGGGTTCCGGGCTGGCGCCGACCGTGACGCTGTCGGCGTACCGGATCGTGCAGGAGGCGCTCGCCAACGTCGTACGGCACGCACCCGGCGCACAGACCCGGATCTCGGTGACGGCGCCGGAGGACTTCCTGTCGGTGCTGGTCGTCAACGGGCCCTCACCCGAACCCGGGACGGCGCCGCTGGAGACGACCGGCACCGGACACGGGCTGGTGGGGATGCGGGAGCGGGTGCGGCTGGTCGGCGGCAGTCTCGAAGTCGGCCCGCTGCCCGACGGCGGCTTCCGCGTCGCCGCCCGGCTGCCACTGAGCCCGCCCGTCACCGCCCTGGAAGAGCCGCACGGCACCGCGCGGGATGCCGACGGGGCGGGCAGCGGGCAGGACCGGCAGAAGACGAACCGCGAGCAGGACGCCAGGGCTCCGAAGGACACGAAGGGTTCCCCGACCGCATGAACGGCATCGGCGCGTCCGGCGCCTATCCGACGGACCGGGTGACCCGGGTGGTCATCGTCGACGACCAGGCCATGGTCCGCGCGGGCTTCGCCGCCCTGCTGGCCGCCCAGAGCGACATCGACGTGGTGGGCGAGGCACCGGACGGCGTGGCGGGTGTCGAACTGTGCCGCCGTGCCCACCCGGACGTGGTGCTGATGGACGTGCGGATGCCGCGGCTGAACGGCCTCGAGGCGGCGCAGCAGCTCCTCGACCCGCCGTCTGGTGTCACCCACCGGCCCAAGGTGCTGATGCTCACCACGTTCGACGTGGACGACTATGTGTACGAGGCACTGCGGCTGGGGGCGAGCGGCTTTCTGCTCAAGGACGCGCCACCGGCCGACCTGATCGCCGCGGTGCGGGTGGTGGCCGAGGGCGAGGCACTGCTGGCTCCCTCGGTGACCCGGCGGCTGATCGCGGAGTTCGCCCGGCAGCGGTCAGGTCCCACCCCGCGCAAGGGGCGCGCCTCGGCGACTCCCGAGCTGCGGCTGAAGGCACTGACCGAACGGGAGACCGAAGTGCTGGAGCTCGTGGCCCGCGGGCAGTCCAACACCGAGATCGCGGCGTCGCTCGTACTGGCCGAACAGACGGTGAAGACGCATGTGAGCCGCATCTTCGCCAAGTTGGCGCTGCGTGACCGCGCCCAGGCCGTCATCTTCGCCTACGAGTCGGGGCTCGTCGCACCGGGCGACCAGTAGGCCCTCCCGGGCCCGGGGGCCGCTCGCGCTGTGCCGGTTCCGGCCTGCGCCGCGCCCTCCTCCACCCCCTACCCCGGTAGCACTCGCAGGTTGGCTCCGCAGTGTGACGTCCCGCGTACAGCCGGGCCCGCACTCTCCTTCTGCCGCCACCGGAGGTTCCGGGCGGGCGGCGGGAGGAGGGTCACCCCACATGAAGCGCCGCCGCAAGCGTGCTCTGCTCGTCGCCCCGCTCGTCGCGGCAGTCTTCGCCACGACGGCGGGCGTCACCAGCGGGACGGAACAGACCCCGGTCACCGGGCCCGCGCCGGGCGCCGACGCCTGGCGCGCGGACCATTCGCTGGGGCGCACGCTGCCGGACCCCGCAACCGCGAGCCCCGAACGGGTCGCCGCGTTCTTCGCGGGGCTGAGCGGGAGGGAGCGGCGTGCGCTGGTGCGGCGGCATCCGCTGACGGTGGGGAATCTGGACGGCGTCCCCCTACGTGTTCGTTATCAGGCGAACCGGTTGGCGCTCAAGGTGGAGCGGCGGGCGGAGTTGGGGCGGGCGCGGGATGCCGGGCTGACGCTGGAGGACCACCGGGAGGCCAGGAAGAAGGCCGGGCGGTATGCCGAACTGCTGGCTCCGGGGCGGCAGATCCTCGCCTTCGACCCGCGGGGCCGGGGCCAAGTCGCCGAGGTCTACGGGGACCTGGCGCACGCCAACCGCACCGCTGTCGTCGTTCCCGGCTCCGACATCGACCTGGCCGGCTTCGACGGGGACGGCGAGAACCGCTACGGCAAGCCAGCGGGGATGGCCACGGCGCTGCGCGACCGGATGACCGCACGCGCCCCGCACACCCGTACCGCAGTGGTCGCGTGGGTCGGCTACACCACGCCCGTGGGTCTCGGCCCGGATGCCGCCACCGCGCGGCTCGCGGACGCGGGAGCGCCGCGACTGGTGCGCTTCCTGCGCGGGCTGGCGCAGACCGGGGCGCCCTCCCCCGCCCTGCTGTGCCACAGCTACGGCTCGGTCGTCTGCGGCCGGGCGGCGTCCAGGCTCGGCCGGGCGGACGCCGCCGACATGGTCGTCTTCGGATCTCCCGGAATGCGTACCGGCTCGGCGGCGGCGCTGCACACCAGGGTGCCGGTGTGGGCCGCGCGTGCCGGCGAGGACTGGATCGGCCGCGTCCCCCACGTCGAGCTGTTCGGTCTGGGGCACGGCGCCGATCCCACGGACGCCGGGTTCGGTGCCCGCGTCGTCACGGCAACGAAGGCCGGTGGGCACAGCGGCTATCTGAAGCCGGGCACCGACTCGCTCGACAATTTCGCCGCCATCGCGCTGCGCGCCTACGGCTCCGTCCGGTGCGTGCCCGCGTCCCAGGAGTGCGCCGATGTCCGCTGAAGCTGCTGCTCGCCCCGCTACGCCTGCCCGCTCGGTGCTGGTCAAGGCCAGGGCCGCCGTCCGCACCGTGGAGGAGCGCACTCCCGCGCACCGGGACCGGGCGGTGGACGGTCTGCGTGCGGCGGCGCTGCTCGCCGTTCCGCTGGGGCACTGGATGCTCGGCGGGTTCACCCGTGGCCAGGAGGGTGCCCTGCACAACGCGAGCCCGCTCGCCACGCTGGGCTTCTTCGCACCGCTGAGCTGGATGCTGCAACTGCTGGGCATTTTCTTCCTGGTGGGCGGCTACTCCTCGGTGCTCTCGCTGCGCCGCGCGACCGCGCGGGGCGGGACAACCGGGCAATGGCTGCGGGGCCGACTGCTGCGGCTGGGCCGTCCCGTGCTGGGCGTCACAGCTGTGTGGGCCGCACTGCTGCCCGTGCTGTCGCTCCTGGGCGTGCCGGAGACGACGCTGCGGACCGGGGCCGTACTGGTGGTGCAGCCGCTGTGGTTCGTGGCCGTCTATGCGGGCGTCACCGCGCTCACCCCGTACTGCATGCCTGCGGCGCAGCGGTGGGGCGGGTGGACAGTGGTGCCGCTGCTGGGGACGGTCGCCCTGGTGGACCTGCTGCGTTACGGGCCGTACGCACAGCAGGTGCCCTCCTGGCTCGGTCTGGTCAATCTGCTGCCGGGCTGGCTTTTCGGCTACCAGTTGGGCGCCTGCTGGGGCGCGGGCAGGCTGCGCCGCGCAGGTGCGGCTGTGCTGCTGTCCGGGGGCGTGGTGCTGTTCGCCGTACTGCTGCTCGTCTTCGACTATCCGGCGTCCATGGTGGGCGTCCCCGGGCAGGCGCGTACCAATTCGCATCCCCCGTCGCTGCTGGTGCTGGCGCTCGCGTCCGTGCAGTGCGGTGCTGCTGTGCTGTTGCACGCCCGGATCAGCCGCGCGCTGCGCCGTCCCGCGCTGTGGGCGCCTGTGGTGGCGGTCAATCTGTCGGCGATGACGATTCTGTGCTGGCACCAGACGGCGATGCTGGCCGTGGCCGTGCCGACCGCGCGGCTCGGTGCGGTGGCCGGTCTGACCACCGAACCGGACTCGCTCGGCTGGGTGCTCGCCCGGCTGTTGTGGCTGCCGGTGTTCGCGGTGGTACTGGTGGTGCTCGGCAGCGTCACCCGCCGGTTCGAGCCGCCGTGGCGCGGCGCGGGGCGAGGTGCACGGGCGGCGGCCGGTGCGCTGGCCGCGGCGTTCGCGCTCTACGCGTTCGCCGTGGTGTGAGCCGACGGGGCGGTGGCGGCGTGCGCCTCGACGGCGCGGGTCGCCCGCAGTCCTCCGGTCTTCCGCGAGTAGTGGTCGATCTTGTAGTCGAGTACGGCGAGGGTGTCGTGCAGCTCCGCGATCCGTTCGAGGACGTCCTTGCGGGTGGCCTCCAGGAGCTCCTGGCGTTCCGTGTACGTCTGCTCGCCCTGGCGCACCATCTCGGCGTAGCGCACCATGTCCGCGACGGACATACCGGTCAGCCGCAGTTTGCCGACGAGTTCCAGCCAGTCCAGGTCGCGGTTGGAGAAGCGCCGCTGCCCGGTGTGCGATCTGTCGACGTGCGGCATCAGGCCGATCCGCTCGTACCAGCGCAGGGTGTGCGCGCTCAGCCCGCTGAGTGCCGCCACCTCGCTGATGGTGTACCTGTCCTGGCCGTCCGGCCGTGGGTGGCCGCCGTGGTCGGCGGCGCACTGCGGGGGGCTGGTGAGCTCGGGTGTGTGTGGCTCGGCTGTGCGTGGTGTCTCGGTCTGCGTCACGGTCACAAGTGAACGCTACGGAGTTGGAGTGCACTCCAAGCAAGGGCAAAATCGAGGGCAAATCGCTGCCGTTAGGCTCGTTGTCATGGACAGCCTGCGGATGATCGAGACCTGGCCGGTGCCCACTGCGGCGGCGGCTGTCGTACGCGCCGACGGCACGGTGGCCGGTTCACGCGGTCCGGCCACGCAGCGCTTCGCGCTGGCCTCCGTCACCAAGCTGCTGACGGCCTACGCGGCGCTGATGGCGCTGGAGGAAGGCGCTGTGGAGCTGGACGAGCCGGCCGGTCCCGAGGGTTCGACAGTGCGGCATCTGCTGGCGCACACGTCCGGGCTCGCCTTCGACGAGCACCGGTCGATGGCCGAGCCCGGCACTCGCCGGATCTACTCGAACGCGGGCTTCGAGGTCCTGGCCGACCATCTGGCCAAGGCGACCGAGATGCCCTTTCCGCAGTATCTGCGCGAGGGCGTGCTCGATCCGCTGGGTATGGCCGGGACCGAGCTGGAGGGCTCGGCCGCCAAGGACGCCGTCTCCACACCGGCCGATCTGGTCCGCTTCGCCGCCGAACTCCAGTCGCCCACGCTGCTGGACCCCTCCACGGTGCGGGAGGCGACCTCGGTGGTCTTTCCCGGGCTCAGCGGGGTGCTGCCGGGATACGGCCACCAGAAGCCGAACGACTGGGGGCTGGGTTTCGAGATCCGCGGTACCAAGTCCCCGCACTGGACGGGCGAGACGTCCTCGCCGGACACTTTTGGGCATTTCGGCCAGGCCGGGACGTTCCTATGGGTCGATCCGCAGGCGGGAGCCGCCTGCGTGGCGCTCACCGACCGCGCCTTCGGGCCATGGGCCGTGGAGGCGTGGACACCGTTCACGGACGCGGTCCTGGCAGAGCTGAAGGGCTAGCGGCACAGCGCGCAGCAGTGGCGTTCAGGGCAGCCGCCCAGCGCGCAGCAGTAGCGCTCAGGCCGGCCGCACAGCGCGCAGCAGTGGCACTCAGGCCAGCCCCGCAGCGCGCAGCAGTGGCGCTCAGCCGTACGCAGGCTCCGCGTGCATCTCCCACAGCAGCAGCTCCGCCCCGCCCTCCGCACGCAGCTCCAACTCGCTCTGCGTCGCCCTCCGGTCGGTCTCGGTGACCGCCCTGTCGTCCGTCAGCCGCACGGCGTCGCCCGCACGCAGTGCCGTACCGTCCAGCAGTGCCCTGCCGCGCGCCACATGGACGTACACGAACGCGGCGTCCGGCACAGCAGTGCGCTCCCCGTCGGCCAGCCGCCGCACATGCAGTACCGCTTCGGTGCGCGGCAGTGCGAAGGGAGTGTTGTCCGCGATGCCCCGGACGAGTTCGTACTCGGGCTCGGTGCCGAACGCGCCCGGCACCAGCCACATCTGGACGAAACGCAGCGGCCCTTCGCCCGCGTTGCGCTCGGTGTGCCGCACCCCGCTGCCCGCACCGAGCCGCTGCACGTCTCCCGGGCGCACCACAGTGACGTGCCCAGCGGAGTCACGGTGCTCCAGTTCGCCCTCGATCACCCAGGTGACGATCTCCACGTCACGGTGCGGGTGCTCGCCGAATCCGGCGCCGGGCGCGAGCCGCTCCTCGTTGCAGGCCACCAGCAGTCCGAAGCCGACGTTGTCGGGGTCGTAGAAGCCGGAGAAGGAGAACGCGTGCCGGGTGTCGACCCCGGCCCGCTGGTCGCCGCCCCGGTACCGGTCCTCGGCCCGCCACACCACCTGTGCCATGCGCCCCACGGTAGTCGCGGGCCGCTGCCCACAAGGTCCCGGTCCGCCCCCCGCGCCCGGAAAGAGCATCGGTAAGGCAGGCTTGTCCCGTGCCCGAAGCCACAGATCCACCGCCCCAGCACCCCCATCTGGCCACCCTGCGCCGACTGGAACAGTCCTCAGGAAAGCTCGCCGCCGCGGCCATCGCGCGCATGGACGAGCAGCTGCCCTGGTACCGCGCCATGCCGCCGGAGAACCGCTCCTGGATCGGCCTGGTCGCACAGGCGGGCATCGCCGCGTTCACCGAGTGGTTCCGGCACCCGGAGACACCGCAGGCCATCAGCACGGACGTGTTCGGCACCGCGCCGCGCGAGCTGACCCGGGCGATCACCCTGCGGCAGACCGTAGAGATGGTGCGCACCACGATCGAGGTCGTCGAGACGGCCATCGACGAGGTGGCAGCGCCCGGTGACGAGGCGGTGCTGCGGGAGGCGCTGCTGGTGTACGCGCGGGAGATCGCGTTCGCCACCGCGCAGGTGTACGCGCAGGCCGCCGAGGCGCGCGGCGCATGGGACGCCCGGCTGGAGTCGCTGGTCGTCAACGCGGTGCTCTCCGGCGAGGCCGACGAGGGCGCCGTCTCGCGGGCCGCGGCGCTGGGCTGGAACTCCCCCGAACATGTCGCCGTCGTCCTGGGCACCGCACCGGACGGCGACAGCGAGCTGACGGTCGAGGCGATCCGGCGCGCCTCCCGGCACGCGAAACTCCAGGTGCTCACGGGGGTGCTCGGCAGCCGACTGGTGGTGATCGCGGGCGGCTCGGACGATCCGCTGAAGGCGGCCAAGTCGCTGATCGGGCCGTTCGCCGCGGGCCCGGTGGTCGCCGGGCCCGTGGTGGGCGACCTGCTGGCGGCCACGCGCTCCGCGCAGGCGGCGATGGCGGGTCTGAAGGCGTGTGCGGCCTGGCCGGACGCCCCCCGCCCGGTGCTTGCGGACGATCTTCTTCCCGAGCGCGCGATGGCGGGCGACCCGGTCGCGCGGGAGCTGTTGGTGGAGGAGATCTACAGACCGCTGGAGGAAGCCGGGTCGGCGCTGCTGGAGACGCTCAGCGTCTATCTGGAACAGGCGAGTAGCCTGGAAGGCGCCGCGCGGATGCTGTTCGTGCACCCCAACACCGTCCGCTACCGGCTGCGACGTGTGACGGACGTCACCGGCTGGTCGCCTTCGGATGTGCGTTCCGCTTTCACGCTGCGTATCGCGCTGATCCTGGGGCGTCTCGCGGACTTCTCGGGTCAGCCGTAAGCTGACGGGCGTCTTTTGTCGAGGGTCCACAATTCCCCTCACTGTTCTTCGTCTCGGTCCCCACCGGCCGAGACCCCTGCCCACAGGAGAGAGTGAAAGAGTGCTCGTACTCGTCGCTCCCGGCCAAGGCGCCCAGAAGCCTGGCCTTCTGACCCCCTGGCTCGAACTCCCCGGCGTCGCCGACCGGCTCGCCCAGTGGTCGGCCGCCATCGATCTGGACCTGGTGCACTACGGCACCGAGGCCGACGCCGAGGCGATCCGTGACACCGCCGTCGCCCAGCCGCTGCTGGTCGCCACCAGCCTGCTGTCCGGCTACGAACTGCTGGAGGGCGAGCCCGCCCAGGACGCACCCGGCCGGGCCGCCGCCGTCGGCGCGTTCGCCGGGCACAGCGTGGGTGAGCTGGCCGCCGCGGCGCTGACCGGTGTGCTCACCCCGCTGGAGGCACTGCGTGTCGTCCGCGCCCGGGGCACGGCGATGGCCGAGGCCGCCGCCGCTGCCGAGACCGGCATGTCCGCCGTACTGGGCGGCGAGCCGGAGGTCGTCACCGGGCACCTGGAGAAGCTCGGCCTGACCCCCGCGAACATGAACGGCGCGGGCCAGATCGTGGCCGCCGGTACCGCCGAACAGCTCGCCGCGCTGGCCGAGAACCGCCCCGAGAAGGCGCGGGTCATCCCGCTGAAGGTCGCGGGAGCCTTCCACACCGACCACATGGCGAGCGCGCTGCCCGCCATGGAGGCAGCGGTGCAGGGCGTCACGCCAGGAGCCCCGCTCACCCGTTACGTCTCCAACTTCGACGGCCAGGTCGTGGAGTCGGGGCAGGAGGTCGTCCGCCGCCTCGTCAACCAGATCTCGGCCCCGGTGCGCTGGGATCTGTGCATGGACACCTTCCAACAGCTGGGCGCCACAGCCCTGATCGAACTATGCCCCGGCGGCACCCTGACCGGCCTGGCCAAGCGCGCCCTGCCGGACGTCCGGACGCTGGCACTGAAGTCGCCCGACGACCTCGCCGCGGCACGGGACCTCGTCGCCGCACACACGTCCGCCTGACCTCCAAGGAGTCCCGAGAAGCATGACCGCGAAGATCAAGCCCGCGCAGGGCTCGCCGTATGCGCGCATTCTCGGCGTCGGCGGATACCGACCGACCCGTGTGGTACCGAACGAGGAGATCCTCAAGCACATCGACTCCTCCGACGAGTGGATCCGCTCCCGTTCCGGCATCGCGACCCGGCACTGGGCGGGCCCCGAGGAGACCGTCGCCGAGATGACCCTGGAGGCCGCGGGCAAGGCCGTCGCGGACGCCGGGATCACCGCCGACCAGGTGGGCGCGGTCATCATCTCGACCGTCTCGCACTTCAAGCAGACCCCTGCGGTCGCCACCGAGATCGCCGACCGGATGGGCGCGGGCAAGGCCGCGGCCTTCGACATCAACGCCGGCTGCGCGGGCTTCGGCTACGGCCTCACCCTCGCCAAGAGCCTGGTCGTCGAGGGCAGTGCCGACTACGTGCTGGTGGTCGGCGCCGAGCGGCTCTCCGATCTGACGGACCTGACGGACCGCTCCACGGCGTTCCTGTTCGGGGACGGCGCCGGAGCCGTCATCGTCGGCCCGTCCGACGAACCCGGCATCGGCCCCGCGATCTGGGGTTCGGAGGGCGACAAGCGGGACGTCATCTCGCAGACCGTCCCCTGGGACGGCTTCCGGGTGGGCGATGTCTCACAGCTGCCGCTGAGCGAGGACGGTTCGCTGAAGTTCCCCGCGCTGCGCCAGGAGGGCCAGACGGTCTTCCGCTGGGCCGTCTTCGAGATGGCCAAGGTCGCGCAGCAGGCCCTGGACGCGGCCGGGATAACGGCGGAGGACCTGGACGTCTTCATCCCGCACCAGGCGAACATGCGGATCATCGACTCGATGGTCAAGACTCTCAAGCTGCCCGAACACGTCACAGTCGCCCGCGACGTGGAGACCACGGGCAACACCTCGGCTGCCTCCATCCCGCTGGCGATGGAGCGGCTGCTGGCGACGGGGAAGGCGAAGAGCGGCGACCTCGCGCTCGTCATCGGCTTCGGGGCGGGTCTCGTCTACGCCGCCACGGTCGTTACTCTCCCCTAGTCAAGATCCGAGCAGCCCCGTACGACAGGGTCGGGCGCTGCGGACTCACCGCATAACCGAAGGAGCGCCGCAATGGCCGCCACTCAGGAAGAGATCGTCTCGGGCCTCGCCGAGATCGTGAACGAGATCGCCGGTATCCCGACCGAGGACGTCCAGCTGGAGAAGTCCTTCACCGACGACCTGGACGTGGACTCGCTGTCCATGGTCGAGGTGGTCGTCGCCGCCGAGGAGCGGTTCGGCGTGAAGATCCCGGACGACGACGTCAAGAACCTCAAGACCGTCGGCGACGCCACCGACTACATCCTCAAGCACCAGAGCTGAGACATCCGTTGACGCGTTTGTCGCCACCCGGCGTATGGGTGGCTCAAACGAGTCACCCCCTACCGTGGAGAGAATTCCAGTGAACGCGACCAATCACTCCGTGGTCGTCACCGGTATCGGCGCAACCACACCGCTGGGTGGCGACAGCGCATCGACCTGGGAAGGGCTCGTCGCCGGGCGCTCGGGTGTGGGACTCCTCGAGGAGGAGTGGGCTGCCGACATGCCGGTACGTATCGCGGCGAGGGCCGCGGTCGAGCCGGGCGAGAGCATCCCCCGCCCCCAGGCCAGGCGGCTGGACCGCTCGGCGCAGTTCGCGCTGATCGCGGCCCGTGAGGCATGGGCCGACGCGGGCTTCACCGCCCGGGCCGGCGAGGACGCCTCCGTCAACCCGGACCGGCTGGGCGCCGTCGTGGCGTCCGGTATCGGTGGTGTCACCACGCTGCTGGACCAGTACGACGTGCTGCGGGAGAAGGGCGTTCGCCGCGTCTCGCCGCACACGGTGCCGATGCTGATGCCGAACGGCCCCTCGGCCAACGTGGGTCTGGAGGTCAACGCAAGGGCCGGGGTGCACACCCCGGTCAGCGCCTGCGCCTCCGGCTCCGAAGCGGTGGGGTACGCGATCGAGATGATCCGCACCGGCCGCGCCGACATCGTCGTCGCCGGCGGCACCGAGGCGGCCATCCACCCGCTGCCGGTCGCCGCGTTCGCCAACATGATGGCGATGTCCAAGAACAACGACGACCCGCAGGGCGCCTCCCGCCCCTTCGACGTGGACCGCAACGGTTTCGTGCTCGGCGAGGGCGCCGGCGTGATCGTGCTGGAGTCGGCCGAGCACGCCCGGCGGCGCGGGGCGCGGATCTACGCCGAGGCGGTCGGCCAGGGCATCTCCGCCGACAGCCACGACATCGTGCAGCCGGAGCCCTCGGGCAACGGCATCGCACACGCGCTCCAGAACCTCGTCTCCCGGTCCGAGCTGGACCCCGCCGAGATCATGCACATCAACGCGCACGCCACCTCGACCCCGCAGGGCGACCTGGCGGAGCTAAAGGCGCTGCGCAAGGTGTTCGGCGACGACGTCGACCACATGGGCATCTCGGCGACCAAGTCGATGACCGGCCATCTGCTGGGCGGCGCCGGCGGTGTCGAGACGGTGGCCACGCTGCTGGCGCTGCACCACCGCACCGCACCGCCGACCATCAACATCGCGAACCTCGACCCGGAGGCCGACGGCGACATCGTGCGCGACACCGCACGCGAACTGCCGGCCCAGGGCCGGATCGCCGCGCTGAACAACTCCTTCGGTTTCGGCGGCCACAACGTGGTGCTGGCGTTCCGTACGGTGTGACTCCGGCGGTGTCCGACGGGGTGACCCTGGCGGGGTGATCCCGGCGGTGTGAATTCCGGCGCGGACCGCGTACAGGTCGCGGCTTCGGTAAGGGGCGGTCTCCCATGGAGGCCGCCCCTTACTCATGCCCTGCTGCGCACAGGCGCAGCTGCGCACTTCCGCGACTGCTACGCGGAGCCGCGGGCATCGCCCCTGCCGTAGTCGGAGGCCTCGAAGCTGGCGAAGAACGAGGCTGCCGCGTCGTCCGCGCCGTGCCCCTGCGCCTCGGCGCGCCGCAGCCGCTCGGCCACCGCCGGGGTGGCATCGAGCCGCACCCCTGCCTTCCGTGCCGCGCCGGTGATGAGCTCGGCGTCCTTACGGGCGCCGGAGAGCGGGAAGCTGGCCTCGTAGGCGCCCTCCAGGATCAGCTTGGCCTTCGCCTGGAGATACGGCGCGTCCAGCGCGCCCCCGGCGACGGCGCCGAGGAAATCATCGGGGTCGACACCGAGTCCCTCGGCGAGGGCGAGGGTTTCCGCCGTTCCGTTGATGAGGGTGAGAACCCAGTTGTTGACCACCAGCTTGAGACGGCTCGCGGCGCCGGGCTCCTCGCCGAGCCACAGGGTCTTGGCGCCGATGGCGTCGAACACGGGGGTGACCCGCTCGCGTACGAGGGAGCTGCCGGATCCGCCGGACACCAGAACGGTCAGCTGCCCCGCCTCGGCAGGCGCCTTGGTGCCCAGTACGGGCGCGTCCAGGAACCGCAGCCCGTGCGCCTCGGCGAATTCGACCAGCGGCGCGAGTGCGTCCGGTCCGACGGTGCTGGCCTGGACCCATACGGTGCCCTCCGCCAAGCCGGGCGCAGCGGCGCGCATGGCCGCCAGTACGGCGGGGCCGTCGTGCAGGGAGGTCACCACGGTGTCGGCGCCGCGTACGGCCCCGGCGGCCTCGTCCGTGACGGTGACGCCGTGGCCGGCCAGCGGTTCGGCCCGGGCGCGGGTGCGGTTCCAGGCGCGGACCCGGAGCCCGGCCGCTGACAGGTTGCGGGCCATGGCGGCGCCCATGGTGCCGGTGCCGAGCACTGCGACTGAGGTTTCGTCAGGCATGCCGGAACGGTAGGGCTTCGAGCGCCCTCCATGGCAAGCGGCACGCTACGGCGCGGACGGCTTCAGGCGGGCGGCGTGCGGGGTGGCGGGCATGCGGGCGGCCTGCGGGCCGACGGGCGGCGTGCTGGTGCGGGCGGCAGCCGGTCCGGCCGGTCTCAGACCACCTGGTGCAGCCAGCGGACGGGGGCGCCCTCTCCCGCGTAGCGGAACGGCTCCAGTTCGTCGTCCCAGGGCTTGCCCAGCAGCTTGGAGATCTCGGCCTCCAGCTCGCTCTCACCCCGTCCGGCGCGGGCCACGGCGGCCCGCAGCCGGTCCTCGGGGATGAGGATGTCGCCGTGCATGCCGGTGACCGCGTGGAAGATGCCGAGGTCCGGAGTGGAGCTGTACCGCTCGCCCTCCGCCGTCGCACACGGCTCGGCCGTCACCTCGAAGCGGAGCAGGTGCCAGCCGCGCAGCGCGGAGGCGAGCTTGGAGGCGGTGCCGGGATCGCCCTGCCAGGAGAACTCGGCACGCCAGGTGCCGGGCGAGGCGGGCTGTCTGATCCAGTCGAGGTTGACGCGCGCGCCCAGCACGCCCGCGACGGCCCACTCGACGTGCGGGCACAGGGCGCGGGGCGCCGAGTGGACGTACAGAACTCCACGTGTCGTCACCGGGACCTCCAGTGCGCTCCGAGGGTCGCCACCGGGCGGCCTCGATCACCTACCGATCACGCGCCGGAAAAGCGCCTGACATTTTGCACCACCGGTCACTTCCCTAGCAGCTCCCGAGGTTACGAATAGTAAACACCATTGCGCCCAATTCTCCCTGAAAGGGACAGGAGGTGACGCGAGGTAATATTTACCAGTCGCTGTGCCGGTCGACCCACCCGCTCACCGACCACGGCACAAGCTACCGCGAGGCGGGGCACGGTGGGTGACGTACCGTCGGTTGGGCACGGGTGAAACAGGGGGGCGGATGACGGAGAGCCACGAGCCGGGGAACGCACGTCCAGCACGTTCGCGCCCCGGCGCGCCGAAACGGTCCCGCACCGCCGCCATCTGCGCTTTCGTCCTGATGACCGTAGCGGGTCTGGTGCTCGCCGTGGCGTGTGGCGGCTTGTCGGGTGGAGGCGACGAGCGCGGCGCGCAGCGCGCCGAGGACTCCTCGCGCCCCCACCCCAAGCCCAGCCCGCGGCGGATCTGGGACCGCAGCCCGGACTCCCTGGCCGCTGTCGGCGACTCCATCACCCGTGGGTTCGACGCCTGTTCTTTGCTGGCCGACTGCACAAAAGTGTCATGGGCCACCGGCACGGAGCACGGTGTCGACAGCCTCGCGCGGCGACTGCTGAGCGACCCGAAGAAGGAGAGCTGGAACTACGCGGCCAGCGGCGCGGTCATGGCCGACCTGCCCGGACAGCTGCGCAAGGCCGCGGCCCGGAAGCCGGACATGGTGACCGTCATGAGCGGCGCCAACGACGCCTGCCGCCCGACAGCCGGACAGATGACGCCCGTCGCGGAGTTCCGCACCAGCTTCCGCGAGGGGCTGCGGGCACTGCGCGCCGAGGCCCCCAGAACGCAGGTGTATGTCTCCAGCGTGCCCAACCTCAAACGGCTCTGGCAGCAGGGCAGAAAGAACCCGATAGGGCAACGCGTGTGGGGCCTGGGGATCTGCCAGTCGATGCTCAAGGACCCGCAGTCGATGAACGCGGCCGACCGGGAGCGGCGACAGCAGGTCCACGACCGGGTGATGGCCTACAACGCCGTGCTCAAGCAGGAGTGCGCCAAGGATCTGCGCTGCCGCTACGACAACGGGGCGGTCTTCAACTACCGGTTCACAGGCGCCGAGCTGAGCAACTGGGACTGGTTCCACCCCAGCAAGGAGGGCCAGCGCAGCCTCGCGGAGCTGGCCTACGGACAGATCACCGCGCGGCGCCCCGCCGGGTAGACCGGCGGGACGGGAACTCGCGGGGCGAGTCGAGGCCCGGGCCGCGGGCGCCGCCCACGCTGCGGCGTCCGCGACCCGGAACGAGCGTCAGACGACCTCGAGCGTGACCTCGATGTTGCCGCGCGTGGCGTTGGAGTACGGGCAGACCTGGTGGGCCTTCTCCAGCAGGTCCTTCGCCGTGGCCTCGTCCACGTTCGGGATCGTGGCCCGCAGGGCGACGGTGAGACCGAAACCACCCTCCGGGGTGTTGCCTATGCCGACCTCGGCGGTGACGGTCGAGCCGGAAATGTCGGCGCGCTCCTTGCGGGCCACTACACCGAGCGCCCCCTGGAAGCAGGCGCTGTATCCGGCGGCGAAGAGCTGCTCGGGGTTGGTGCCCGCGCCGCTGCCGCCCATCGCCTTGGGCGGGTTGACGACGACGTCGAGCTGGCCGTCGTCGCTGGCCACGCGGCCGTCACGGCCGTTCTCCGCGGTGGCGACGGCGGTGTACTTGACGTCGATCGGCTGTATTGCCATGGATTTCCTCCTGTTGATGGCACGACCGGGGAAACTCGCGCCCACGCTCCCGCCGGTGCGGTGACAAGCGTAGGCGTTCGGTCCAGCGGCGGGGCAGCCAGCCCGGTCGGCCTTGAGCTCAGGCCCCGAGAGTGACGATCATCTTGCCGACGTTCTCCCCGCGCAGCAGGCCCAGGAAGGCCTCCAGGTTGTTCTCGATGCCCTCGACCACGGTCTCCCGGTACTTCAGCTCGCCGGAGCGCACCCAGGGGGCGACCTCCTCGACGAACTGCGGCTGGAGGTCGTAGTGGTCCATCACCAGGAGGCCTTCCATACGGAAGCGTTTCGCGATGATCTGGGCGAGATTGCGCGGGGCGGGGGTCGGCTCGGTGGCGTTGTACTGCGAGATCATCCCGCATACGGCGATCCGGCCGTGCAGGTTCATGGCGGCGATGGCGGCCTCCAGGTGCTCACCGCCGACGTTGTCGAAGTAGACGTCGATGCCGGCCGGCGCCGCCTCCTTGAGCTGTTCGGCGACGGGGCCGCTCTTGTAGTTGAAGGCCGCGTCGAAGCCGTACTCGTCGATCAGGACCTTGACCTTCTCGTCGGAGCCCGCCGAGCCGATCACCCGGGAGGCGCCCTTCAGCCGGGCGAGCTGGCCCACCTCGCTGCCGACCGCGCCGGCCGCCCCGGAGACGAAGACGGCGTCGCCCGGCTTGAAGTCGGCCACCCGCAGCAGACCCGCGTAGGCGGTCAGGCCCGGCATTCCCAGCACACCGAGGTAGGTGGAGAGCGGGGCCGCCTCCGCGTCGACCTTGGTGGCGTACTTGGCCCGGAGCGTGGCGTACTCCCGCCAGCCCAGGTCGTGCAGCAAATGGTCACCGGGGGCGAAGCCGGGGTCCTCCGAGGCGAGGACGACGCCGATGGCGCCGCCGGTCATGGGCTCGTTCAGCTTGTACGGCTCCACGTAGGACTTCGCCGCGCTCATCCTGCCGCGCATGTACGGGTCCACGGACAGGTGGATGTTCCGCACCAGGATCTGGCCCTCGGCCGGGGCCTGTACCGGCACCTCCCGCAGCGCGAAGTCGTCCGGGGTGGGCCAGCCCTGCGGGCGTGCGGTCAGATGCCAGGCCCGCCCGGTGGCCGGAATCCGGTCCGCGGCAGAGTCGGGGGATACGGATGAGGTCACGGTGTCGCCTCCAGGGAAATTGCTTCAGGTGCTGAAACAACAATGCGCCTGGATATTTCATGTTGTCAAGCATTGCGCTAGGCTGGTCGCATGGCAGCAGCAGACAGTCACGTTCCTGACGCGCTCACCGTCGAGGTGGGCGAGCTGATCGGCACGGTGGTCGCGCGCTATCACGAGGAGTACGAGCTGGCCGCTGCCGAGCACGCGCTGACCGGCGCGCAGGCACGGGTCCTCACCCTGCTGGCGCGCGAGCCCAGGCCGATGCGGCAGCTCGCCCGGCACCTCAAGTGCGAGCCGTCGAACGTGACGGGCATAGTCGACCGCCTCGAGTCGCGCGGCCTGGTCGAGCGCAGGCCCGACCCCGGCGACCGCCGGGTCAAGGTCGCGGCCGTCACAGAGGAGGGGCGCGCCACCGCGGTCCGGCTGCGCGGCGAGCTGGATTTCGCGGGCGAACCGCTCCAGGAGCTCACGCTCGCCGAGCGGAAGCTGCTGCGCGACCTGCTCAAGCGGATGCTGGGCGAGCCTCCGCACTGAGCCCGGCCACCAGCAGATCGAGACCCGCCCGGAACTCCTCCGCGCGGTCGCCCTGGGCCGAGGCCGTAGCGATCTCCACCACTCGCGGATAGCGCTCCGCCGGCAGCGTCCGGCCGCGTTCGATCACCTCGTCCGCCGAGCCGCCCGCCAGGCTGAAGGTGTCACCTCCCGCCTCGCCCTGTGCGAAGCCGACGATGAACCCGGTCACCAGCCGAAAGGCCACCAGCAGGTCCCGCCCGGATCTCCCGCTTCTGGCCAGCGCCTCCAGCATCCGCTCACCGAAGTCGAGGGTCGGCTCGTCCGTCGTGCGGCGCGCCACCATCAGCGGCACCACCTGGGGGTGCCTGCGGATGGTGGCCCAGTAGGACTCGGCAAGGGTGCGCACCTCCTCGCGCCAGTCCGGCGCGGGCTCCGGCGGGTAGGAAGCGTGCCGGACAACCGCCTCGATGACCAGCGACTCCAGCCCGTCGCGCCCGTCCACGTAGTTGTAGAGCGTCATCGGCCCGGTGCCCAGCCGGGAGGCCAGGGAGCGCATCGAGAGGGCGTCCAGGCCCTGCTCGTCGGCCAACGCCAGCGCCTCCGAGGCGAGTTGATCCCTGCTGAACTTCTTGGGTGCCGGCACCGGATGTCCGCCTTTCCGAGGGTGGTCCCGTCGCGTACCCGGGAGATCAGGGCTTGACTACGTACGGCGTACGTGTTCCACTGAAACCCGGTTCGCGTACACCGTACTTGGTGATGAGGGGGCGGCTATGCCTGCGGTAGACCTGTACTCGTCCATGTTCCGGCTCGGTCCGGCCGGCGACGTCCGCGCCGAGGAGCGCCGGATGTCGCCCGACCTCGACGGATGGACTGTGATGACCCTGCATGTCGAGGAGGACGCGGACGCACACCCCGAGTCGTGGGAGCAGCACACGGACGGCGAGGAGGTGCTGTGTGTGCTGACCGGCGCGGTGCGGGTCTACTTCCGCAGGGAGGACGAGCCCCGGGACCCGGACGGGGAGCTGGTGGCCAGGCTCACCCCGGGCACGGCCTGCGTGATACCCAGGGGCCGCTGGCATCGCACGACGATCGAGGAGCCGAGCGACATCATGGCGTTCTCGCGGATCGCCGGGACGCGGATGGAGCGCCGCGCCGGGTGGTGACCGGGAGGGAGCCGCAGCCCGGGCGGCCCCGGCCGGTCCTCCGCCACGGGGGTCACATCTCGCCGCGCAACCGCATCGAGCGCAGCACCAGTTCGAGCTCGAAGCGGCTGTCGGGGTCGTCGATCTCGTCGCCCCACAGCTCGCGGATCTGGCGCAGCCGGTAGCGCACCGTCTGCGGATGCACACCAAGGCGCCCCGCCACCTCCGGGGCACCGCCGCGGGTCTCCAGCCAGGCCAGCAGCGTCTCGGCCAGTCGGCGGCTGTGGGCGGGGCCGCAGGTCTCCAGCGGTGCCAGCCTGCGCCTGGTCAGTCCGGCGATCAGTTCCTCGGGCGGCAGCAGCACAAGGGCTTCGGTGTGCTCGGTGCAGTAGAGCAACTCCCCGCCGGGCAGCAGCCCGCGCTCCATCAGTACGACGGCGGACTGGGCCCAGCGCAGTGATTTGACGGCGTCGGCCAGCGGCACCGGGGGCCCCACAGCCCCGGACCAGCCGGCGGTGGCGCGGCGCAGCAGCTCCGGTCTGCCGGGCGCCTCCGGCTCGGGCACCACCATGCGGGGCTGCTCGCACTCCATGTCGAGCAGCACCTCGTCGCCCACGGCGGGAGGGACGGCCGAGCGGGCGGGGCGCACCAGGACGGCGACGGCGACCGTCTGCGGCATCCGCCAGCCGATGCGGGCGGCACGGTCGGCGAGCAGGTCGGCGCGGTCGCCTCCGCCGCGCGGCGGGTGCTCGGACAGCAGCAGGTCCAGCAGTCGGCGCTGGAGTCGCAGTCGCTCGCCGGCCTGCCGTGCCGCCGCCTCCGCGTAGCCGCGCACGGACTCGGCGACCAGACCGTCGAGGTACTGGAAACCGGACTCCGCCAGCTCGTACATCGCCGGCGGCGGGATCTCCATCTGGGTGCCGATCTCGGCGAACCGGCGCCAGGCCAGCCGGATGCCGAGCCGGTAGATGGCCTGGAGGGAGTCGAGGCTGCGGCCGTGGAGGACCTCGCCCCGGCCGAACTCCTGGAAGACCTGCGGCGGCACATGCGGGGCCTCCAGGCCGGTGGCCAGGTTCTCCACGAAGTGCTCCAGGGCGCGCCGGATGCCGATGAGCGCCATCGGCTCACCCGAGTCGTCCAGCACCAGCGGCAAGGCGGGGTATTCGAGCCGGATGGCGGAGAGGATGTCCTGGGCCAGCACGGGCACCTCGACCATGGCGCGTTCGGCGAACTGCCGCACCCGCAGCGGCGGTACGTCCTGCCAGGCCGAGCGGACAGGCGCGGACGTCACCGTCACTCCCCCGGTGCGGCGGCGGAGGCTGAGGGCTCGGCCGCGTCCCGGGAGCTGTCGGGAGAGTCGTCCGCCGATCCGGGCGGTGCCGAGGGGGAAGCGTCGCCGCCGTCGGCTCCGTCCGAGTCCTCCGGCTGCTGGGCGTCGGGGCTCTCGGCGGCGCTCTTGGAGGGGCTCGCCGAGCGGCTGGGGGAGGCCGACGGCGGGGCGGACCCGCCGTGGTCGGGCAGCTCGTCCGGCGACGAATGGAAGTGCACCAGCGGCACGTTGGGCTGTTCCGGGGTGGCGTTGAGCGCGGCGACGATGCCGAAGCCCGTGCCGACGGCGAGACCGGCGGCGACCACGCAGGTGAGCGCGGCGGCGAGGAGTCTGTGCATGGCGGAGGCGAACCTCTCTTCGTCGGTGCCGTGGTGGCCGTTCCCGCCGTGTCGTGACGCGGCGGTTCGGTGCGACGGCCCCGCCCCAGGAGCCAACCCCTTGTGAGTTGCCGAGTGTCGACGGGCATTGACTCCGTGTCAAGAGACGGCCTACGGTTTCCGGCCCATACGGACCGTCCAGACGACCTGACCGTTCCCTTCACGTGGTCGGGCGGCCCATCATCGAACGTGCACTTCCCCGTCGTAGCGCCGCACCTGCCGCAGGACCACACCTGCGCGCGGGCCCAGACCACCCTCGGAGTGCCCCGTCATGCGCCGTACCGCATCGCCTCTCGCCCTGATCCTGCTGGGCCTCGGCATCTTCCTGCTCGTGCTCTCGCCGATGCTCGCCTGGTACGTCGAACCACGGGCCAAGCGCACTCCGACCGACGTGAACATCACGTCGGTCTTCACCGGCACGGGCAAGTACTTCGACCAGCAGGAACTCAAGACCAAGAGCGGCCAGAAGCTCACCGTCACCCGCCGCGTGCTGGGCGATGTCGCGGCCAGCGAGAAGACCGGGCGAGCCGTCTGGAACGTCTCGCAGGCCATCGACAACCCCAAGACCCGCAAGCTGGACGACCCGCGCAAATCGTTCCAGTGGACGACCGAGCGCCTGGTGACCGACCGCAAGAACAACCGGCCGGTCAACTGCTGCCGCGCCAAGCCGAAGGACATCGCCGGCGAGGCGTATCTGAAGTGGCCGTTCGACGTGGAGAAGCGCGACTACGCCTGGTGGGACAGCAGCCTGGGGGCGACCGTCCCGTTGCACTACAAGGGCGAGGCGAAGGTACGCGGGCACCAGGGGCTGCGCTTCTCCGGCACGGTGAAGCCGACCCGGGCCGGCACCCGGCAGGTCCCCGGCGTACTGGTGGACCGTCCCGACAGTGGCCAGGTCAACGCCGAGGAGTGGTACTCGAATTCGGGCCTGGACTTCATCGTCGACCAGCGCACCGGCCGCATCCTCTACGCGGCGACGGGGCCGAAGCTCGTGCTGCGCGCACCCGGGGGCAAGGCCGACAAGGTGACGCTGTTGCAGAGCAACAAGCTGGCGTTCACCAAGAAGACCCAGCAGGAGGCCGTGGACCTGGCCAAGGACGACAACTCCCGGCTGCGGATGGTCGGCAGTGTCGCTCCCTTCGGCGCCGTGACGGCCGGCGGGGTGTGCGCCGCGGCGGGTGCCGTACTGGTCACCAGGGGACGTCCCGCTCCCGGCCGGGCGCGGCATGCCCCGGACCGTCCGGCCGAGGGTTGACGGTGACGAGGGGGTGACAGGGGCATGTGCGCACCTGTGCTGCGCGGCGAACTCGGCTCCTGCCGACCGCTGATGGTTGAACACTCGACAGAGCGCGAAAGTGATGAAGCGTCAGGCGCATTCCGGAGCAAAATTATCACTCCGGTGAGTAGCCACCCGCGAACGCTGCGGCGAACACTGAGCCATCCAACAGGAAACGCCCCGCACAACCCCCGCGCACGGCCCCCGCAAAGCCTTTGCACCGCCTCCGCAACGCACCAGCCCCACGGCAACGCACCGCATCCGCCCCACGGCAACGCGATGCAACGGCCCCACTGAACGCACTGCAACGCAACGCACGCTTCGGTCCCACCGCAACGCAAAGCAACGCACTGCAACGCATCGGCCCCACCGCCACGGCTCCACCGCAAGGCCCCACCGCAACGCAAGGCAACGCAACTCGCGCCATCGCAGCACCCTGCAACACCACCCACGGCAACACACCGCTCCGTGATGCAACCCACTGCACCCCGGACCAACGCACCGCGACGCAACACACTGCACCGCACTGCGACGCAACCCACTGCACCGCAAAGCAACGCACCGCACAGGCCCTCACCGGCCCCCACCGCACCACCCCCCACCGAGACGGCCCCCACCGCATCGGTCCCTACCGCACCCTGAGACGAGTTGGAGCACCAATGCCCCAGCACGTACGACCCTCCCTGGTCCCCCCACACGACCAGCACGCCGCCCTCGTGCCTGCCCCCATCGCCGGGCAGGGCTCCGTCCCGCGCAGGCAGCGTCCGGCCGATCCAGGGTCTCCCCGCCGCATCGTCTTCCTGGCACGTCGTGATCTCGGCAATCCGGCCGCCGGCGGCTCCGAGCTGCTGATCGACCGGATAGCCGAGGGGCTCACCCAGCACGGCCACCAGGTCACCCTGCTGTGCGGCGGCCCGGCCGCCTACCGCGACTACCGCGTGGTGTCGGCAGGCGGTGACGCCACACACTTCCTGCGCGCCCGCAGCGCCTTCGCCCGGCAGGTCGGCGACTGCGATCTGCTGGTGGAGGTCTGCAACGGCATGCCGTACCTCGCACCCCTGTGGCACCGGGGGCCGACGCTCTGCTTCGTCAACCATGTGCACACCGACCTGTGGGGGATGCGTTATCCGGCTCCCGCCGCGCGGCTCGGCCGGCAGTTGGAGCACTGGGCGCTGGCCCGCAACCACCGGAACAACCTGAAGGTGGCGGTCTCCGGATCGACCGCTCGGGCGCTGACCGAGATCGGGGTGCCCGAGGAGGAGATCCGCATCGTCCACAACGGCGTCGAGGAGCCGGGCCCGCCGCACCCCAAGGCGCCGGAGCCGCTGTTCCTCGCGATGGGCCGGCTGGTCGAGTACAAGCGGGTCGATCTGCTGCTGCGCCTGTGGGAGCGGGTCAGGCCGGTCACCGGGGGCCGGCTGGTCATCGTCGGCGACGGGCCGGAACGCTCCGCACTGGAGGCCATGGCGGGCCCCGGCGTCACCTTCACCGGGCATATCAGCGAGGGCGAAAAGCACCGACTGCTGTGCCGTTCCTGGATGCTGCTGCACCCCTCTCTGGTGGAGGGGTGGGGGCTGGTCGTCATGGAGGCAGCGGCCCGCGGCACACCTGCCATCGGTTTCGACATCCCCGGACTGCGTGACTCGGTGGAGGACGGGGTGACCGGGCTGCTGGCGCGCGGAGAGAGCTCGTTCGCCGCGCACTGGTGCGCGCTCGCGCTGTCGGCCGAACGGCGGCTGGCACTGGGCCGTGCTGCGGAGCGCAGGGCGGCCCGGTTCCGCTGGGCGCAGACGGTACGCAGTTTCCGGACCGTCGCGGCAGAGGCGTACGCCCGCGCCACCGGCACTACGGGAACGCCCGCGCCCGGCCGTACGGACGGCCGTACGGACCCGGGTCAGGACTCCGCCCATGCCGCCCCGCGGCCTGTTCCCGTAGGGCGGTGATAGGATCGTGCGGGATCCCTCCATCAGACGATCCGTCACGCTCTTCCGTGCCTTCCTGCGCGAGCAGTCCGACCCCGAGTACTGCTACGGCCTGCTCGCGCGGGACGCGGTGCAACAGGTGGAGCGCTACGTCGCGCTGGAGGGCCGCACGGTCGTGGACGTCGGCGGCGGCAATGGGCACTTCACAGAGGAGTTCCGCCGCCGGGGAGCGCGCTGCTACCTGTTCGAGCCGGACCCCGAAGAGCTGCACGCGGGCGGGCGCAAGCCGCAAGGCGCTGTGCTGGCCGACGGCTATCTGCTGCCGCTGGCCGACGGGGTGGCGGACGTGTGCTTCTCCTCCAACGTGCTCGAGCATGTGGCCGACCCGCAGACGTTCCTGTCCGAGATGGTCCGGGTGACCAGGCCGGGCGGGCTGATCTACGTGTCGTTCACCAACTGGCTCTCCCCCTGGGGCGGTCACGAGACGGCGCCCTGGCACTACCTGGGTGCGGAACGCGCCCGCGCCCGCTACCGGCGCCGTACCGGCCGCCCCGCCAAGCACACCCTCGGCGAGAACCTGTTCGCCGTGCACATCGGACCCACCCTGCGTCACGTGCGTGCCCGGGACGACGTGCAGCTCGTCGCTGCCCGCTCCCGCTACTGGCCGTTTCTCGCGGGCGCCATCACTCGCGTGCCCGGGCTGCGCGAGTTCGCCACCTGGAACCTCCTCCTCATTCTCCGGCGGTGTCCCTCATGACCACGACCGTCCAGGCGCCACCCCAGACCCCGGCTCCCTCGCCGCGGCCCGTTCCCCCACCGGAGCGGCCCAGGAGCCGACGCTGGCTGTTCGGCTTCTGGGCGGTCGTCCTGGTCGCCTTCCTCGCCAAGTCGCCGGGGAAGATGACGTTCGAGACGAAGCTGGGCGTGGCGGCCGACCCCTGGCAGTTCCTGGGCGACCTGGGGCAGTTGTGGCACGACCGGGGCGGCTTCGGCGGGATCGCCGACCAGTACGCCGGCTATCTCTTCCCGGCGCTGCCGTACTACGGGCTGACCGATCTGCTCCAGATACCGACCTGGCTGGCCGAGCGGCTGTGGATGTCGCTGATCGTCTCGGCCGCCTTCTGGGGCGCGCTGCGGCTCGCCGAGCGCCTCGGCGTGGGTACGAGCGTCACCAGGCTGCCCGCCGCGGTGATCTACGCCCTGTGGCCCACCTACACCATTGTGATCGGCTCCACCTCGGCCGCCGCGCTGCCGGGCGCCGTACTGCCGTGGGTGCTGCTGCCGTTGACCTCCACCCTGGTGGCACCCCGCGTCGCGGCGGCCCGCTCCGCTCTGGCGATCCCCTTCATGGCCGGTGTCAACGCGGCCTCGACGCTTGCGGCGCTGCTGCCGGCGCTGCTGTACGTCGCCACCCGCACCGGACGCACCCGGCGGACCCTGCTGGCCTGGTGGCTGCCGGGGGTCGTGCTGGCCACCATCTGGTGGTGGGTTCCGCTGCTGCTGCTCGGCACGTACGGCGAGGACTTCATGCCGTATGTGGAGAACGCGGAGACCACCACGGGCACCATGTCGGCCACCGAGATGCTGCGCGGCAGCGGCAACTGGACGGCCTATCTGCACTTCGGCGACCCATGGCTGCCCGCCGGGTGGACCGTGGCGGCCGGCTGGCTCGCCATCCTCGGCGGCGCGCTCGCCGCCGCGCTGGGCCTGGCCGGGCTGGCCCGCCGCGACCTGCCGGAGCGGCGCTGGCTGCTGCTGACGACAGTGACCGTCACCGGCATCATGCTCGCCGGATACGCGGGAGCGCTGGGCGCGCCGTTCGCCGAGCAGATCCAGGCGTGGCTGGACGGCTGGCTGCGCCCGTTCCGCAACATCTACAAGTTCCAGCCGGGGCTCGCCCTCGCGCTCACCTTCGGTCTCGCCCATCTGCTGGCCGTCGCGCTCAGCACCCGCGGCACCAGAGCACTGCCGGGCCGCAGAGTGCTGCTGTGGGTGGCGTCGCTGGCCGTACTGCCGGGGCTGTGCCTGCCGTACGTCAACGGGGACATCCTTCAGCCGGGCGCGTTCGACAAGCTGCCCAAGCACTGGCAGCAGACGGCCGACTGGCTCGAGAAGAAGTCGCCGCACACCCGCGCCTATGTCACTCCCGCCACAGCGCACGGCATCTACAGCTGGGGCTCCCCCATCGACCAGCCGCTGGACGTGCTCGCCAAGTCCCCATGGGCGCAGCGCGACTACGTGCCGTTCGGCACCCCGGGCAACCGCAGGGCGACCGACGCGGTGGAACAGGCGCTGATGAGCGGCGGGGAAGTCCCCGGGCTGGCGGACTTCCTGACCCGCGCGGGCCTCTACGACGTGGTCGTACGCAACGATCTCGACCCCGACCAACTGGGCTATGTGCCGCCGCAGATCGTCAAACGCACCCTGGAGGCATCCGGCTACCGGAAGGTGAAGGCTTTCGGCCCGAAGCTGACCGGGGGCCGTATCCCCGAGGGGACGCCGGTACAGGTCGCCGGTTTCTACCCGCGCCAGCAGGCGGTGGAGATCTACCAGCCGACCGGTACGGCGCGCCCGGACAGGGTGGCGCTCAAGCCGGTCTCGCAGACGGCCGAGGTCAGCGGTGGCCCGGAGGCGCTGCTGCCGCTGGCCGGCGACAAGCGGGTCAAGGGCAGGCCGACGGTGCTGGCCGGGGACAACCATCCCGGTCTCGGCACCCCCGCCCTCCAGGTGAAGGGCGACGGGCTGCGGCGCGCCGACACCAGGTTCGGGCTGGTCAACACCAACACCTCGTACACCTACACAGCCGGTGAGCGGAACCATCCGGACAGCGTCCAGCAGCCCGGCGCGAAACCGAAGCAGATCCTGCCGACCGAGGGCAGCGGGCACCAGACGACGTCCGTGCTGCGCGGTGCGAAGTCGGTGACCGCCTCCAGCAGCGGCAACTGGCTCTTCCACCTGCCGCAGTACGAGCCGGTGGGTGCCTTCGACGGCAACCCGGCCACCGCATGGGCAGAAGGTTCCGCAGGTGAACCCGAAGGCCAGTGGATCAAGGCCGAGTTCCGGCGCGGCGTGGACATCCCCCGCGAGATCGAGGTGATGCCGCTGCCCGGCGACGCGACCCGCGCGGCACCCACCCGGGTGCGGGTGGAGACCGAACACGGCAGCGCCTCCAGCTTCCTGCGGCCCACCGGGGAACGTCAGAAGATCAAGGCACCGCAGGGCTCCGCCCGGTGGCTGAAGCTGACCATCACCGACGCGCAGCCGCCGCGCGCGGGGCTGTCCGGTGCGGGGTTCGCCGAAATCAGCATCCCCGATGTGAATGTGACACGACTGCTGAAGCTCCCGGCGGACGCCGGCAGGGACAGTGCGGACAGTGAGCTGGTTTCGCTGCACCGCGGTGACGATCCGGGCGGTCTGTCCCCTGTCTCCGCCGAGGTCGGTCTGCACCGTAAATTCACCACTGCTGCGAACTCGGACTACGACATACGGGCACGAGCGCTGCCCGTACCGGGTGGTGAACTCGACCGGCTGCTGGACGAGGCGGCACCCGGGTCGCGCGACCGGATCACGGCGACGGTCGACTCGACGGCCAGGACCGGCACCGCGTTGAGCGCGCGCAATCTGGTGGACGGAAATCTCTCCACCGCGTGGATCGCCGGTGACAAGCCGACGATCCGGCTCAAGTGGCCCGAGAAACGGGAGATCAAGGAGGTCGTTCTCGCCCCGGCCGGCGGCATCTCCGCGGCGGCCAAGGAGGTACGGATCAGCTCGCCGGACGGTGCGACGACAGCCGGGGTCGACAAGAACGGCCAGGCGCGCTTCGAACCGATCGAGACGGACGAAATGACGCTCACGGTCACCAAGACCAAACAGCTCACCGTCCACAACCCCATCGCCGACCGGCAGCTCCAACTGCCTGTCGGACTCAACGAGGTCTATCTGCCCGCACTGGACGAGTTCCGGGTGCTCGCGCCCGCTGCCGACCAGAAGTTCGAACTGCCCTGCGGCAAGGGCCCGATGATCGCCGTCGACGGCACCCTGCACGCCACCAAGGCGGCCGGGAAGGTCCGCGATCTGACCGAACGGCGCCCGATCGATGTGGAGCTGTGCGCCGGCGAGGCGGAGGACGGCAGCCTGGAGCTGGGCGCGGGCAGCCACACCGTGGATTCCGGTGACGCCGGTCCCCTGGCGATCACGGACATCACGCTGGGCAGCGGCGACGAGGGCGCGGTCGCGAAGACCACGGGAGACACCGCGGCCTCGGAGGATGCCTCGCAGGCCGCCGGGGACCGCAGGAGTGTCGCCCGGGACTGGGCGGGTGACGAGCGCACCGTCGAGGTGGGCGACGGGCCCGCCGCCTATCTCCAGACGCACCAGAACGCCAACGACGGCTGGAAGGCCACCCTCAACGGCAAGGAGCTGCGTCCGCTGCGGCTCGACGGCTGGCAGCAGGGCTTCCTCGTACCGGCGGGCGAGACGGGCACGGTCAAGCTGGAGTACCGGCCCGCCACCTGGTACCAGGCGGGGCTGGTCGCGGGTGGGCTGGGCATCGTCGCACTGCTGTGCCTGGCCTTCATCGGCATGCGGCGCGGTACGCCGCTGGGCGCCGGGGAAGAGCGTGATCCGGTGCCGCCGCCCGGCTGGGTGCTGGGGACAGTGGTGGTCACCCTGGTGGTCGCGCTGGCCGCGGGCCCGTACGCGTTGGTGGTTCCCGCGCTGGCGGTGGCCGCCCGGCTCCGGCCCGGCGTGCTGGTGCCGGTGGCGCTGGTGGCCATGGCGGGCGCCGGAGTGGTCGCGGCCCTCGGCGCCGGATCCGCCATCGCGGAGGGGCAGGGCGCCTTCGGGCATGTGGCACAGGCGCTGGCCCTGCTGGCGCTGGCCACCGCACTGGTGACGCTGCCCGCACGGGAGCCGGAGCCGGCCACAGCAGCGGAGGCGGAGCCCTGGGGGCCGGGCGCGGGGCCGCCGCCACCGGTCGCGCCGACCATGCAGCTGCAGCCGCAACAGCCGCCGCAGCCGCAGCACTCGCCGTACGAAGCGGAGGCCGCGACGACACCCTTGCCGCCCATACCGCCCGGTCAGTACGGCGGGCACACCCCGACCCTCCCGGACGCCCCCGGCGGGGCAGCCGGACCGGGCTCGGTCTCGCCCGGCGGCACGGAGGCGGCACCGCACACCCGGCCCGCCGAGAGCCCATCCGACGAGCAGCACAAGCCGCACAAGGGGGAGGAACCCGCCCCATGACACCACCCCACCAGGGCGCAAGCGCCACACCCGCGCACGAGGGCGCCATCCGGCACGGCACGGCACCGCAGGGCAGCGCCGCACCGGAGTCCGCTGTCGTCTCGGGCGGGGCGGCGCCGCAGGTGAGCCCGGGCAGTGGGCATGTCGGCAAGGACAGCGGCGACGGCGCGGGGGCTTCGGATTCCGCGGCAGGGGAGCGCCGCATTCCGTTCCCCACCGTCGACGAGATAACGCGGCACTGTCTGGACGACGACGAGCCGGAGACGGTGCATGTGGAAATCCATCTGCCCGCACTGCCCGACCCGGACCGGCTGCGGGCCGCGTTCGCCGAGGCGATGCGCCGGCATCCGCGGATTCTGCTGCGGCAGGCGCCCACCCGCTGGTGGCGGCCGCGGTACGAGTGGGTGCTGACCCCGGAGCCGGACCGGGATCCGGTCTCCTTCCCCGGCGGCACCCTGGAGGAGGCGCGCCGTCGTGCCCTGGCGGAGTGCCCACCGCTGGACGCCTCGCCTCCGTTCCGTGCGGAGGTGATCGAGCACGGGGACGGCTGTGTGCTCCTGGTGACGATCAACCACACGGCGCTGGACGGCCCGGCGTGTCTGCGGGTGGTCGCCACGGCGGCCGAACTGTACGGCGGCGCCGACAACTCTCCCGCACCGCCGCCCGTTCGGGCCCCCACCCGGGAGCGTGGCGGGGACGAGGATTCCGCGCCGGGCGGGCGGCTCTGGACGCGTCCGGCCCGCATCGCGGCGGACACCCGCCATCCTGGGGAGCCCGGAAACGGCATGCTGATCGCCGACCTGCCGGTGCCGCAGCGGCCGCCCCGCGCTCCGGGCGAGTCGGCCCCCTACACCGTCAACGACCAACTGCTGGTTGCCACCTGGCTGATGGTGGCGCGGTGGAACAGCGCACACGAGGAGCCCGTACGGCCTGTCCGTATCACCATGCCGGTCGACGACCGGCCCCGCACCGCCGATATGCCCATCGGGAACGGGACCCGGCTGGTGGAGGTGACCTTCGGAGCGCGGGAACGGGAGTTGTACGGGACGCTGACGGCCCCCGGCACACCAGGCACACCAAGTACACCGGGCACATCCGACCGCGGCCGGGAGGAAATCGAGCAGCTGCTGCGCTCGACCGCCGCCCGTACCCGCGCCCTCAAGTCCGTCGACCGGCCCCAACTCGGTTTCAGCGGTGATCTGCTGACCACCCCGCTGCTGCCCGTAGGGCTCCGCGCGGCGGGCATCCGTACGCTGCGCAGGGCTGCGGGTCCGTGGGCGTCCACCACGCTGCTGTCCAACATCGGACGGGTCCCCTACCCGCTGGATTTCGGTGACGCTGGACGCGCCCGTGCGGTGTGGTTCTCGGCGCCGGCCAGAGTGCCGCGCGGCCTGTCGGTGACGACCGTCTCGACAAACGGGCGGCTCCAGTTGGCGCTGCGCTGGTCGCACGCCCGGCTGGACGACAGTGCGGGCGAACGCCTCGGCGCACTGTTCGCCGAGGCGCTGGCCGCCACCTCCTACGTCCCCGACGAGCCGGCCGAGTCGCGCCAGGAGCCCTCGTGACCAGCAGCACCGCACATACCGAAGAGCGAGCGGATGGACCGCATCCGCCCAGCAGCCTCCAGCAGCTCTACGAGGACCCCGCGACACCGGTCGCCTCCGGGCCCGATCGTGCGCGCCGGCAGGCGGAGATCCTGGCCCGGGCCCTGGGGCCGACCCCGTCCACCGTGCTGGACATCGGCTGCGGCGACGGCAGTGCGGCGGCCACCGCCGCGCGGTCGCTGCCAGGGCACCGTCTGGTGGGCGTCGACTGGTCGCAGGACGCGCTGCGCCGCGCCTCGGCGCATCTGACGGCCGTACGGGGCGAACTGTCCGCACCAGGACTGCCGTTCGCCACCGGGTCGGCCGACGCGGTGCTCTTCTCCGAGGTGATCGAGCACCTTGTCGACCCCGACGCCGCACTGGACGAGCTGCACCGGGTGCTGCGGCCGGGCGGGCATCTGCTGCTGTCCACACCGAACCTCGCGGCCTGGTACAACCGTGCGCTGCTGCTGGCGGGCACGCAGCCGGTCTTCTCCGAGGTGTCGCTGCGCGGCATCCACGGCCGTCCGGGCTCGCAAGTGGTGGGACATCTGCGGCTGTTCACAGCGCGTGCGCTGCGCTCCATGCTGCCCGCTGCCGGTTTCCGTGTCGTACGGATCACCGGGGCGCCCTACCACGATGTGCCCCGCCCGCTGCGGCCGCTGGACCGCGCCGCCTGCCATGTGCCGTCCCTGGCCTCCATCCTGCTGGTGCACGCGCGCGCGGTGCCACGGCGGGGCGGGGCACCGTACCGTGAGCCGCCCGGGGAGGAGGGCAGCTGATGCTCTGGGGCGTCGCGGCGGCGCTGCTGGCCAACCTGCTCTTCAGCGCGGGTTTCGTCATCGAGAAGCGGGCGCTCTCCACACTGCCCCCGCTCTCCGCTGGGCACCCTTGGCGGCTCGTCGTGCATCTGCTGCGCAGCCCGCTGTGGATCGCGGGTGCCGCCTCGCTGCTGCTGGGTTTCGCCGCACAGCTGGCCGTCTACCGCACGCTTCCCCTCGTCGCCGCGCAGGGGCTGTTCGTCACCGGACTGGTGATGCTTCTGCTGCTGTCCACACTCTTCCTGGGCGAGCGGTCCAGCGGGCGGGAGCGGCAGGGCATGCTGGCCATCCTGGCGGCGCTGCTGATGATTGTCTTCTCACTGCACGACAGTTCCGAGACGATCAGCAAACTGGCGCCCGTCCCCTTACTGCTCGTCATCTGCCTGCCGTCCCTCGCACTGGGACTGGGGCTGTTCCTGTCCGCCGAGCGGCGCTCCAGGCGGCGCCACCGGCTGCCGACGGCAGGTGTGCCCTACGGGGTGGCGGTGGGTTTTCTGTACGGGGTGAGCTCGCTGGCCATCAAGGGCGTCGCCGGGCTGCTCGACCTCGGCGACCCGGGCGGCACCCTGGTCGCGCTGCTCACCTCGCCGTATCCGTACCTCCTGCTGTTCACCGGGACGACCGGGCTGGTGCTGTCGCAGACGGCGCTGCAACGGTGCCGCGCCTCACTGGTCGTACCGGTGTGCACAACAGTGAACTTCCTCTACGCGACAGTCAGCGGCACCGTCGCCTTCGCCGAGCCGCTGCCGGAGGAGCCGCTGCGGCTCGCCCTGCGGCTGGGCGGCGCCGCGCTCGCCGTCTGCGTCCTGGTCATGCTGCCCCGCCACGAACCGGACACCGAACAGACCACGGCAACGGGCACCGCAACAGGCACAGCAATGGGCACCGCAACTGATGCCGCACAGGACGCCGCACAGGCCCCTGACCCGGACGCGGAGCCGGACACCGCACCGGACGCCGGACCGAAGCCCGTCCCGAAGGCCCTCCCGCCCGCCGGGCGCCCGCTGTCGGCGACGCTGCCGCCCGCGCGCCCCGAAGACGCACCCGAAAGGCAGTGACCATGTCCCACTTCTCCGCCGACGACCCTCTGCTGAAGATCCTCGCCTGTCCGCTGGACAAGGGACCGCTCACCCTGCTCCAGCCGGAGGAAGCGCTCTACAACCCCCGCCTGCGCCGCCGCTACCCCATCGTGGACGGCATTCCGCAACTGCTCCCCTCCTCCGGCGAGCAGGTCGGTGACGAGGAGCACCAGCGACTGCTGAAACGCCTCTCCGAGCCGGAGGCCCCCTCCTCATGACCCTCGCCTCCCGTATCGGCCCGCACCTGCCAGGACGTCTGCTGACGGCCGTGACCGACCTGCTGTACCCGCGCTTCGAGCCGGAACTGGCGCGGCTGGCCGACTTCTGCCCGTACGGCGGCACAGCTGTCGACATCGGCGGCTGGTACGGGCCGTGGACGCGCCGGCTGGCACGGCGGGCCGACCGCGTGGTCACTCTGGAACCCGTCCCCCATCTGGCGCGCCGACTGCGCGCTGCTGCGCCGCCGCATACGGAGGTCCTCCAGGCTGCGGCCAGCGACCGCTCCGGTACGGCGACGCTATGGCTGCCGCCCGACGGACGCGGCGACCGCGGCGTCTCCTCACTGGTACGGCGCGAGGTGCACCAGGCGACGCTGGATGTGCCCTGTCTGCCGCTGGACGAGCTGGGCCTGACCGACGTCACCCTGCTCAAGATCGATGTGGACGGCAGTGAACTCGCCGTGCTGCACGGCGCGGAGGAGACCGTCGTTCGGGAGCGGCCCGCTCTCTTCATCGAGTTGGAGCTGCGCATTCAGCCGCTCGCGCCGGTGCTCTCCCTGCTGTCCTCGCTCGGCTACACCGGCTGGGTGCTGCCCGCGCGCACCTGGGTGCCGCTGGCCGACTTCGATCTGGCCGCACATCAGCGGCGCACCGCGCACGTCGCGGAACACGGACTGCTGCGCCGTTCACTGGCACCGCACCGGCGGTATGTGAACTCGGTGCTCTTCCTCCCGTCCGGCCGCAGACCGGGAGGAAGACGCGCCCCGTAAGGGGCGCGGCGAACTGCTCCCCTGGGGGCACCTCCCGGCCGGAGGCTGGGGGACTGCGGCCGGGAGGTGCCCCCACCAGCCACTGCCGGGCCGCAGCCCGCGAACGACAGCCAGGGGCACCACCTCACCGGAACAACGGAGGGCGCTCACGCAGTCTTGCGGGGCCGCGTGGACTTCTTCGCGGCTGGCTTCTTTTCGGCGGTCTTCCCGGTGGCCGACTTCTTGGTGGCCGACTTCTTTGTGGCGGTCTTCTTGGCGGCAGTCTTCTTGGTGGCCGTCTTGGCCGCAGCCTTCTTGGCCGGTTCCTTCTTCCCCGCCGCCTCCTTGGCGGCCGTCTTCTTGGCGGGACGCTGGCGTTCCGCCAGCTCGTGGACGGTCGCCTCGCCCTCCTGGCGCCCGCTGCGGGCCTCCTGCACGCTGCGTTCCAGCACCGACATCAGGTCCACCAGCTTGCCGCCGCCCGCCTCGGTCCTGCGGCGCAGCTCCTCGGGCGGCGGCTCGACGCCCTCCGCCTTCGCCCTGACGAGCTCTTCCAGCGCTTCCCGGTACTCGTCCCGCAGATCGCTCCAGTCCAGCTCGCCGAGCGTCTCCATGAGGGTGTCGGCCAGATCGAGTTCGGCGTCCCGCACCGCGACCTGTCCCTCGGGTGCCACCCCGCCGACCGAGCGGATCTCGTCGGGCCACAGCATGGTGTGCAGCGCCAGCGCGTCCTCGTACACACGCAGCATCCCCAGGCTCTCCCGGGCCCGCAGTGCCAGCTTGGCGACGGCGACCTTGCCGGATCTTCGCAGCGCCTCGCGCAGCAGTACGTAGGGCTTGTCGGCGCGCTTGCCGTCGGCGGCCAGGTAGTACGAGCGGTCGAGCTGGATGGGGTCGATCTCCTCGGCGGGGATGAAGCCGAGGATCTCCACGGTCTTGGCGGTGGGGAGGGGCAGGGCTGCCATGTCGTCGTCGGTCAGCAGCACGGTGCGGCCCTCTTCGGTCTCGAAGCCGCGGCCGATCTCCTCGCGCGGCACCTCCTCCTCGTCCAGCTCGCACACCTTGCGGTAGCGGATGCGGCCCCCGTCGGCCGTGTGCACCTGGTGGAAGGAGACGCTGTGGTTCTCGGTGGCGGCCACCACCTTGATCGGGATCGAGACCAGCCCGAAGGAAATGGTCCCTTTCCAGATTGAACGCATACTTTGTCCCTTCTATGGGACTCTCAGGGTATGCCGCACACGGAGATCGGGGGCCACCGTCTGGCCCTCAGCAACCTCGACAAGGTGCTCTATCCGGCGACGGGTTTCACCAAGGGCGAGGCGATCCACTACTACGCCTCGATCGCCGATGTTCTCCTGCCCCACCTCGACGGACGCCCCCTCTCCTTCCTGCGCTACCCGGACGGCGTGGAGGGCGAGAAGTTCTTCACCAAGCATGTGCCGCCCGGCACCCCCGACTGGGTGACGAGGCGCAAGATCACCGTCGTCAGCAGGGAGCCGCTGCACCAGGTGCTCATCCAGGACGAGGCGACGCTGGTGTGGGCGGCGAACCTGGCGGCGCTGGAACTGCACACCCCGCAGTGGCAGTCGGACCACCAGGCGGAGGCGGACCGGCTGGTCTTCGACCTCGACCCCGGCGAGGGCGCCGACATCCTGGACTGCCGCCGGCTCGCCGACTGGCTCCGCGAGCGGGCGGGCGGCGACGGCATCACCCTGCTGCCCAAAACCTCGGGCTCCAAGGGCCTGCACCTGATCGCGCCGATCGAGCGCACCCCCTCCGACCAGGTCTCGGCGTACGCGAAGAAGCTGGCCCAGGAGGCGGAGGCGGAACTGCCCGACCACGCGGTCAGCAAGATGGCCAAGGATCTGCGCCCCGGGAAGGTCTTCGTCGACTGGTCGCAGAACAACCAGGCCAAGACGACGGCAGCCCCCTACACGCTGCGCGCCAAGCAGCGCCCCACCGTCTCCACCCCGCTGACCTGGGACGAACTAGCCGCCGCCAGGAAACCGGAGGACCTGGTCTTCGACAACTCCGACCTCCCGCCGCGGATCGAGGAGTACGGCGATCTGCTGGCCCCGCTGCTGGAGGGCAGCGGGAAGAACAGCGGCCGGGGCCGTATCCCCGGATAGCAGCCGACGGCCCGCCACCCGGAGCCCGGCCCCGGCCCTCGGTGGTGCTCAGTGCGCCTCGTGGTGCTCAGTGCGCCTCGGCGCCCCAGTCACTGCCCGCCCGTGCGCGATAGTCACGGGCCGTACGGACTCGGTCACTCACCGGGGAGGGGAGCCGGTCCTGGACCGCGTCGGCCGCCTTGGCCGCGGCCTGCCGCCCGCTGAGCGCCGCCGCCTCCCCCGCGTTGCGTACCGCCGGGTTCTCCGCGATCCTTCGCACAGCCTTCCTGATCTGCTCGTACCGCTCGCGTCCCGCGCGGGCGCCGAGTACATAGCCGACGGCCAGTCCGGACACGAACGTGAGCCGGTAGCGCATAGTTGCCCCTTCTCTCGGCTGGTGGTCCTGCTGCCGGTGCCCCGGCGGCTGCGACCGCCGTCGGGACGCCTGAGGGGTACCGCGGACGGGCGACGGCAATACCGATTTCGGAGCACCCCCTGGCATGCGCTAATGTATTCCTCACCGCAAGGGAGCGCCTCGGAGATCCGGAGCGCGACCGACAAGACGGTCCCGTGTAGCTCAATCGGCAGAGCAGCCGGCTGTTAACCGGCAGGTTACTGGTTCGAGTCCAGTCGCGGGAGCAGTAGCCGAAAGGGCCCCTTCCCGGGGCCCTTTTTCCATGCCGTCACTCGTCCGGGGTCCGTTGCAAGGGCGTTCTCCCGTGATCTGCACGGAAGTTGACCACGAGCGGGAACCGATCACCCTTGGTTCGCGGTCCTCACCTGCGTAGATCTCCCCCGGCGCGGGCGGCAGATCCTATGAACGGTTATGCTGCGGCAGACGGCGCGCACAGATGTGCGCGGTGCGCCGTTACGGGGCGGTAGCTCAGCCGGTTAGAGCAGCGGACTCATAATCCGTCGGCCGTGGGTTCGAGTCCCACCCGCCCCACCCCAGCACAACCGTGCAGAAACGTTCCAAGCTGTACCTTCGGCGGGGCGCTCCGGAAGACCGGGCGCCCCGTGCGGCGTATCGGGCGGCAGTCCGGCCCAGCGCCCTGGGCCCCTGGCCGGTCACCCGATCGTGGCTTCCCCCGCCGGCACTCGCTGCCCGCACCCACGCCCCCACCCGCGCCCGCCGCGAGCGCCGCGCGGGACACACGGGACGGCGCCAGGCCGGCCCAGTACGCCCTCCCCTCCCCCGGTCCCGGCACCTCCGCGTCAGCCTCAAGCGGGATCGGCCCCGGGTGCCTGTGGCGGCGCGGGCGCGGGCGCGGACGGCGAGCCGTTCGCCGTGCGGTCGATGACCCCTGCGACGTACTCGGCGTACGGGCGCAGCCGGGGCAGCAGGTCGTCCCAGTGCTCGTCCTGCTGTCCGAGATAGCCGGCGCGTGCGCGGGCCAGTACGGGACGGTGTTCGGCGGGGAGGCGGGCGAGGGCCCAGTCGGCGGCTGCGTCCTTGGGCTGGACGAGCCCGGTTTCCAAGGTCGTCCAGATGCGGGCGAGCGTCAGCACGACGTTACGGGTGTCCAGCTCCAGTTCGGCCAGCAGGTCCGGGACTCCGGCGGCCAGCGCACGCCGGAGGTCTGCCGTCGGGACGGGGTCGAGCACGTCCGCGGGCGGCGGGCCGAACAGCGCGGTGTCCCCGAGCAGCACCATCGTGATCAGTGGGGCGAGGTCGGGGTCAGGCGCGGGCGAGGGTGTCTCGCCCCGTTCGTAGGCGTCGCGCAGCCACTCGCCGTACTGGAACTCACGGCGCGGTGGGTAGCGCCAGGGGCGGATGTCGTCCTGGACGACGACGGTCAGCTCGACCGGGCGGGCGGGGCCGAGCCGGGCCTTCTCGCCGGAGATCTCCAGCAGCCCCTCGACGAGCGCCCTGCGCTCGCCCTCTGAGGTACGCCGCCGCACCACTGCGAACACATCCACGTCGCTGTGCGGGCGCAGCCCGCCGAGCACCGCGGAGCCGTGCAGATATCCGCCCACCACATCGGTGCCGAGCACGTGGCGGACCACCCGTGCAGCAGCCATGGCCTGCGTCACCGGACCTCCTTGCGGACGATGCAGTCTCCGTTCTCGCGAGCCACTACCCCGGCCGGTCGCGCCCGAAGCCCAGAAGGTGTCAATGAAGGTTGACACGACCCGGCTTGTCACCCTAGGTTGACAGCATGGCAGGAACGGAAGCGGAGGAGGCCGATGAGGCGGTGCACACCGCCCAGGCCGCACTGAACGGTGATCCGGCAGTCGGACTGCGGGCCGTGGCCGCGCTGCGGCGGCTCGCGGAACGGCTGGAGGTGCTCCAGGTCGACAACGCACGCCGGCAGGGCTGGTCCTGGGACGAGATCGGCGCCGCCCTCGGGGTCAGCAGGCAGGCCGTACACAAGAAGCACGCGAAGCGGACAGGGAGGTAGGGCCGATGTTCGAACGGTTCAGCAGGGAGGCGCGGGACGTGGTGATCCGCGCGCAGGACGAGGCCAACTCGCTCGGGCACGACTGGATCGGCACCGAGCATCTGCTGCTCGCCGCGCTGCACCACCCGGAGCAGCCCGGCGCGGCGACGCTCGTCCGGCTCGGCATCACCACGACGTCGTGCCGGGCGGCGGTCGCGGGTGTGGTGCCCGGGGCGCGGGAGGACCTCGGCCCGGAGGACGCGGAGGCGCTGCGTGCCCTCGGGATCGATCTGGAGGCGGTGCGCAGGCGCGCGGAGGAGTCGTTCGGTGCGGGCGCACTGGACGCGGCGCCGGACTCCGGCCGTACGAAGCGCGGGCGGGGCCGTGGCAAGGGCGAGGGCACGCTCACCCGCCATGTGCCGTTCGCCGCGCGGGCGAAGAAGGTGCTCAAGCAGGCGCTGCGGGAGGCGCTGACGCGCAAGGACCGGGGCATCGGCGTGGAGCATGTGGTGCTCGGGGTGCTGCGCTCCGAGGACAACATCTCCCTCGCCCTCTTCGCCCGCCTCGGCATCGAGCCGGAGGTGGTACGGGAGTTGGTGCTCGACGATCTGCGTACGGCGGCCTGAGCCCGGGCTGTCAGCCCCAACGCCTCAGCCCACCGCTCCCAGTCATCGCCTCGGTCCGATCTCAGTCCGCCTCAGCCGTTGCCGCAGTCATCGCCTGGGGCGGCAGTGACAGATGGGAACCCAAGTGGCATGACGCGGCGTCAACTTGTCGTATCAGGCGGTTGGTGGCGTACAACCCCTTGCGGTACCAACGTGTCGTACTGGGTATCCCGCACATCAGCCTCATGCCGCCGATGTCAGGGATATCTCGAATGCAATAGTTCTTCATCAAAGAGGGGGAAAAAATCACTATGCGTTCCACACGGTTCTCAAAAGGCGCACTGGTCGCAGCGACCACGGCGCTGGTGCTCCTGCCCGCCGGTGCGGCGTACGCCGGCAGCGGTCCGGCCACTCCGCCGTCCCACTCGCAGAAGCTGGCCCGCTCCACCGCCCCGTCTCCCGAGGGGAACCCGGCGAGCAGGCTGGCGCAGGCCGCGGGCGTCTGCGACGACGCGGTGCCGATCGGTGAGCGCGGACTGATCAAGCGGGGTACGACGACGATCGCCTCGGTCAAGCAGTTCTACTCGAAGAAGTGCAACGAGAACTACGGCTACGTGTGGGTCTGGGAGAGCTTCCGCAAGACCGCGGCTCCCTATGACATCACCGCCGGTGTCTACAGCTACAGCGACGACTCGGTGCACGCCGCCAAGGCGTGGAACGCCACCAAGCAGCAGGAGTTCTGGACGGACGGGGCGAACACGGTCGAGGACTGCACCTCCGGCGTGGGCAGCCTGCGCCCGGCGGGCTCACCGCAGAGCTACCAGGCGTACTCCCAGAAGCGCTGCTGACCTTGGGCAGCGCAGCCGCTGCCGGCCGTGCCGCCCGACCGGGCACGGCTGATCTACGGCACCGTTGCTGAACCGACCGCGGCCGACGGGGAGCCGCAAAGCCCGGGGCCCGGCGTCATCTTGATGGCGCCGGGCCCCTTCCGTACGACTCCGTGCGACTCCGGTACGACCTGCTTCCGTACGACCCGCCGTCGCGTGCGAATACCCGCCGCGGGTGCCGCAGCCTCCTACTGTGAGGCCCCGGTTCGACCGATATGACCGGTGTCTTACTTTCTTCCGCTGGAGGAGATCCATGCGCACCCTCTCTCCCGTCAACGGCGCGGTCATCGCGGCCGCCTGTGCGATGGCGCTGCTGCCCGCCGGAGCGGCCAGGGCAGGCAGTGGCACGCCGCCGGCCCCCTCGGCGACGGCCGGCGAGGTGACGGTCACCGCCGCCTTCCCCGAGGGCCGCCCGTCGAGCGGGGCCGCCCGGCCGGCGCGGAGGTGACAAGTCGCGCACCGAATCAGCACGATCGGCCACATCATGCGCGGGCCGGACTCTTCACCGCACCGACGCCATCCGGCGCACGGCCTCCTCCAGGATCCCGGGCGAGGTCGCCAGGTTCAGCCGTACGTGCCCCGCGCCTCCGGTGCCGAAGGCGGGGCCGGAGTTGAGGGCGACCCGGCCGCGCCGGAGGAAGGCGGCGGCCGGGTCGTCGCCCAGCCCCAGGGCGCGGCAGTCGAGCCAGGCGAGAAAGGTGCCCTGGGGCGGCCGGTAGCCGACCTCGGGCAGGCTGTCGGCCAGCAGCTCACCCAGCAGCCGGCGGTTCTCGTCCAGTCCGGCCAGCAGTCCGTCGAGCCAGTCGGTGGCGTGCCGCAGCGCCGCGCTGTGGGCGATGATGCCCAGGTGGCTGGGGCCGTGGCTGACCTCCTCCGGCATGGCGGCCAGTTCACCGGCCGCCGCACCGCCCGCGACGGCCAGCCCCGCCTTGAGTCCGGCCAGGTTCCAGGCCTTGGAGGCGGACAGCAGACAGAAGGCGTTCTCGCTGCCCGGCACCGAGAGGTACGGCACATGGCGGGCGCCGGGCAGCACCAGGGGCGCATGGATCTCGTCCGCGACCACGCGCACGCCGTTCGCGCCGGCGAGCGCGGCGACCTCGGTCAGCTCCTGTGCCGTGTGCACCGTGCCGGTGGGGTTGTGCGGGCTGCACAGCAGGTAGGCGGCGCGGCGCCCGCCCTCGGTGGCCTTGGCGAACGCGGCCTCCAGCGCCTCCGGATCGAGCCGCCCCGCCTGGTCGAGCGGGGCCCCCAGCACCTGCCGGTCCAGGTGCGAGACGAACTGGTAGAAGGGCGGGTAGACGGGCGGATTGACCACGACCGTGTCGCCCGGGCCGGTCACCAGCTTCAGCACCTCGACGACGCCGAGCATCACGTCCGGGACGATCGCGGTGCGCGCCGCCGGGACCTCCCAGCCCCAGCGGCGCCGCGCGAAGTCGTCCCAGGCGTCCGCGTAGCCGGTGCCCGCCGGGTAGCCGGTGTCGCCCAGCCGTACGGCCGCACCGATCGCCTCGGCGACCGGCTCCG
The DNA here is from genome assembly GCF_050936705.1 of Streptomyces sp. CA-250714. Taxonomy (NCBI): domain Bacteria; kingdom Bacillati; phylum Actinomycetota; class Actinomycetes; order Kitasatosporales; family Streptomycetaceae; genus Streptomyces; species Streptomyces sp. CA-250714. The sequence continues at coordinate 2,346,410 of NZ_JBNJMI010000002.1, forward strand.
CCAGATGTACGTCCATCTCCGCCACCCACAGGGGCAGCACATCGGCGTCATAGGTGCGCCACTTCATGCTCGTACGGCGGCGCAGTTCCTCCAGGGTCGGCCTGCGCAGGGGGTTGGACAACGGTGCTCCTTCCGGTCGTCGTGCCGTTCCGGGCGGCCGGCTGCGGGCCGGGTGGTGCGGCGTGGGTCACGCCGGCTGGGTAGCGGGCCCGGTACGGGTGACTATGAGGCATCATTCCGGCCATGGGGATAGTCGCCGGACTGGACAGTTCAGCCGAGTACACAAGCATCGTCGTCTGTGACGCGGAGACGGGTGCGGTCGTCAGGCACGGCCACGCCGAGCACCCGGCCGAGCGCGACGACCCGCAGTCGTGGCTGCTCTCCCTCGGTACGGCAGCGGGCGGCGGGCAGCTCGCCGAGGTGCAGGCGATCGGCGTCTCGGCGCAGCAGCAGGGTCTCGTCGCACTGGACAGCGCGGGGACGCCGGTCGGGCCCGCGCTGCTCGGCAACGACCAGCGGGTGCAGCCGGCGGCGGCCGACCTGATCGACGCGCTCGGCGGGCGCGAGGCGTGGGCGCAGGCCGTCGGCACCGTCCCGCAGGCCGCGCACCCGGTCTCCAAGCTGCGCTGGCTGGCCCGCGAGCAGCCGGACGCGGCGCGGCAGGTCGCCGAGATCATGCAGCCGCACGACTGGCTGGTCTGGCAGCTGCTGGGCCGCCCGGCGCGGCGGGTCACCGACCGCGGGGACGCCTCGGGCACCGGCTACTGGTCGGCGGCCACCGAGTCCTACCGCCCCGACCTGGTCGAGCTGGCACTCGGCCACCAGGTGGGGCTCCCCGAGGTGATCGGTCCGGCGCAGCCCGCCGGGCACACCCCGGAGGGGCTGCTGATCTCCGCCGGTACGGGCCAGACGATGGCCGCCGCCTTCGGGCTGGGCGTCGGCCTCGGTGACGTGGTGATCTCGCTGGGGGCGACGGGCTCGGTGTGCGCCGTCCACCATGAGGCGCTCGTCGACCCCTCCGGCACCATCACCTCCTACGCCGACGCGACCGGACTGCACCTGCCGGTGGTACGGACCCTCAACGCGACGCGGGTGCTGCGCGGCGCCGCCGGGATGCTCGGCACCGATCTGGAGGGCCTCTCGGAGCTGGCGCTGACCTCCACCCCCGGCTCCTCGGGGCTGGTGCTGCTGCCGTATCTGGAGGGCGAGCAGACGCCGCAGCTGCCGCACACGGCCGGCTCGCTGCACGGGCTGCGGCGCGAGAGCATGAAGCCCGAATTCCTGGCGCGGGCCGCCGTCGAGGGGATGCTGTGCGGGCTGGCGGACGCGCTGGAGGTGCTGCGCAACCGCGGGGTGTCCGTCCGGCGGGTCTTCCTGCTGGGCCAGGCCGCGGGGCTGGCCGCTGTCCGGGACGCGGCGCCCGCGCTGCTGGACGCGCAGATCGTGGTGCCCGAGCCCGCCGACTACGCCGCGATCGGCGCCGCCCGGCAGGCGGCCTGGGCGCTGTCGGGCTCCGGCTATCCGCCCCAGTGGCCCGCCGCGGCGTGCCAGGTGTTCGAGGCGGGCGAGGACCGGGCCGTCGGACAGGCCGTGCGGCAGCAGTACGCGACCGTGCGCGAGGAGATGTATCCGGGAGCCCTGGCGCAGACGTATCCGGGGACTGTGCCGGCGTAGTGCGCCCCGCGGCCGGGGGCGCCGATCAGTCCTGTGCCCTTTGCCGATGACTCGGTCATGGAAGCACCGGAAACAAACAAAGGAGAGGCAGGACCGAGCCGCACACTTGTACGCTCGTTCACTTCTGCCCTCCTTGCTTCGCCCTCACTGACCGACCGAGGAAATCCGTGTGCTGATCCGCCTCCTCCGCGCCCGGCTGCGCCAGTACCGGCGGCCGATCGCGCTGCTCGTGCTGCTGCAACTCATACAGACGAGCGCCACGCTCTATCTGCCCACGCTCAACGCGGACATCATCGACAACGGTGTCGTGCGCGGCGACACCGGCTACATACTGCGGTACGGCGGCTTCATGCTGGCCGTCTCCGTGGTGCAGGTGGTCTGCAACATCGGCGCCGTCCATCTGGGTGCGCGTACCGCCGCAGCGGTCGGCCGCGACATCCGCGCGGGCGTCTTCGACCGGGTGCAGTCCTTCTCGGCCCGCGAGGTCGGCCAGTTCGGCGCGCCCTCCCTGATCACCCGCACCACCAACGATGTGCAGCAGGTGCAGACGGTCACGCTGATGGCCTTCACGCTGCTGGTCTCCGCGCCGATCATGTGCTTCGGCGGCATCTTCATGGCACTCGGCCAGGACGTGCCGCTCTCGGCCGTACTGCTGGGCGTGGTGCCGGTGCTCGGCATCACCGTCGGGCTGATCGTCCGCCGGATGCGGCCGCTGTTCCGGTCCATGCAGGAGCGGCTGGACAACGTCAACCGCATCCTGCGTGAACAGATCACCGGTGCCCGCGTCATCCGTGCCTTCGTCAAGGACGACTACGAGCGCCGCCGCTTCCATGAGGCCAACACCGAGTTGACCGATGTGCAGCTGCGCACCGGCCAGTTGATGGCGCTGATGTTCCCCGTCGTGATGACCGTGGTGAACGTCTCCAGCGTCGTCGTGGTCTGGTTCGGGGCGCACCGCATCAGCAGCGGTGACATGGAGATCGGCTCGCTGACCGCGTTCCTCGCCTATCTGATGCAGATCGTGATGGCGGTGATGATGGCCACCTTCATGTTCATGATGGTGCCCCGCGCCGAGGTGTGCGCCGAGCGCATCCAGGAGGTGCTGGCCACCGACTCCAGCGTGGTACCGCCCCTCGCACCGGTCACCGCGCTGCGCCGGCACGGCCATCTGGAGCTGCGCGGCGCAGGGTTCGGCTACCCCGGTGCCGAGGCGCCGGTGCTGCAGGGCATCGACCTGGTGGCGCGGCCCGGCGAGACCACTGCTGTGATCGGCTCGACGGGCAGCGGCAAGTCGACGCTGCTGGGCCTGGTGCCGCGGCTGTTCGACGCGACGGAGGGCCAAGTCCTCGTGGACGGGGAGGACGTGCGCACCCTGGCCCCCGAGCTGCTGGCGAGCACGGTGGGCCTCGTACCGCAGCGCCCGTACCTGTTCTCCGGGACAGTCGCCTCCAATCTGCGCTATGGCCGGCCGGAGGCGAGTGACGAGGAGCTGTGGGAGGCCCTCGAGGTCGCGCAGGCCAAGGAGTTCGTGGAGCGGATGGAAGGCGGCCTCGACGCGCCGATCGCCCAGGGCGGCAGCAACGTCTCCGGAGGGCAGCGGCAACGGCTGGCCATAGCCCGGGTACTGGTGCACCGGCCGGAGATCTATCTGTTCGACGACTCGTTCTCCGCGCTGGATTACGCGACCGACGCGGCGCTGCGGGCGGCGCTCGCCCGCCGGACCGCGGACGCGACGGTCGTCATCGTCGCCCAGCGCGTGGCGACCATCCGGAACGCCGACCGCATCCTCGTACTGGACGAGGGCCGCGCCGTGGGCATGGGACAGCACCACGAGCTGATGGAGAGCAACGAGACGTACCGGGAGATCGTGCTCTCCCAGTTGACCGAAAGTGAGGCCTCATGAGTGGGCCCGGGGGAATGGCCGGGGCGCCGCCCCGGCGGTCCATGGACTTCAAGGGGTCGGGCAGACGTCTGCTGAGGCAGTTCAGGCCGGAGCGCGGCCGGCTGCTGCTGATGCTGGCCGTACTCGTCGTCAGCGTCGGACTGAGCGTGATCGGACCGAAGATCCTCGGGCACGCCACCGACCTGGTCTTCGGCGGCTTCGTCGGGGAGAAGCTGCCGGACGGGCTCAGCAAGCAGCAGGCGCTGGAGGAGCTGCGGCAGCGCGGGGACGACGGCGCCGCGGACATGCTCTCCGGTATGGACTTCACCCCTGGCCAGGGCATCGACTTCGGCGCTGTGGGCAGGGTGCTGCTGGTGGTCGTCGCCGTCTACGCCGCGGCCGGACTGCTGATGCTGTGGGCGGGGCGCATATCCTCCCGCATCATCACCCGCACCGTCTTCCGGCTGCGCGAACAGGTGGAGGCCAAGCTGGGCCGGCTGCCGCTGTCCTACCTGGACGGGCAGTCGCGCGGCGAGGTGCTGTCGCGGGTCACCAACGACATCGACAATCTGGGCCAGACGCTCCAGCAGACCATGGGCCAGCTCATCACCTCGCTGCTGACGATCATCGGTGTGCTGGGCGTGATGTTCTGGATCTCGCCACTGCTGGCACTGGTAGCGCTGGTGACGGTGCCGCTGTCGGCGCTGATCGCCACACGGGTGGGCAAGCGCGCGCAGCCGCAGTTCGTCGACCAGTGGAAGTCGACCGGCGCGCTGAACGCGCACGTCGAGGAGATGTACACCGGGCATGCGCTGGTGAAGGTCTTCGGGCGGCAGCAGGAGTCGGCCGAGGTCTTCGCCGAGCAGAACGAGAAGCTCTACCAGGCCGGTTTCAAGGCGCAGTTCATCAGCGGGATCATGCAGCCCGCGATGATGTTCGTCGGCAACCTCAACTACGTCCTGGTGGCGGTCGTCGGCGGACTGCGGGTGGCCTCGGGGGCGCTGTCCATCGGTGACGTACAGGCGTTCGTGCAGTACTCGCGGCAGTTCAGCCAGCCGCTCACCCAGGTCGCCTCGATGGCCAACCTCGTCCAGTCCGGAGTGGCCTCGGCCGAGCGGGTCTTCGAGATCATCGACGCGGAGGAGCAGTCCCCCGACCCCGACGCGGCGCACGCCGAGCGGCCGTCCGAGCAGCGCGGCCGGGTGGAGCTGAAGAACGTCTCGTTCCGCTACTCCGAGGACAAACCGCTGATCGAGAATCTGTCACTGGCGGTCGAGCCCGGCCAGACGGTGGCGATCGTCGGCCCCACAGGCGCCGGCAAGACCACCCTGGTCAATCTGCTGCTGCGGTTCTACGAGGTGCGGGACGGCCGCATCCTGCTGGACGGCACCGACATCGCGGCCATGTCCCGGGAGGAACTGCGCGCCGGCATCGGCATGGTGCTCCAGGACACCTGGCTGTTCGGCGGCACCATCGCGGAGAACATCGCGTACGGGGCCCAGGGAGCCACCCGCGAACAGGTGGAGGAAGCGGCGCGGGCCGCGCACGCGGACCGGTTCATCCGCACTCTGCCGGACGGCTACGACACGGTGCTGGACGCCGAGGGCGACAGCGTCAGCGCGGGCGAGAAGCAGCTCATCACCATCGCCCGCGCCTTCCTCTCGGATCCGGTGATCCTGGTGCTGGACGAGGCGACCAGCTCCGTCGACACCCGTACCGAGGTGCTGATCCAGCGCGCGATGGAGCGGCTGGCCTCGGAGCGCACCAGCTTCGTGATAGCCCACCGCCTCTCCACCATCCGGGACGCGGACGTGATCCTGGTGATGGAGGACGGCTCCATCGTCGAACAGGGCACCCACGAGAGCCTGCTGTCCGCGGGGGGCGCCTACGCGCGGCTGTACCGGTCGCAGTTCGCCGCCGCGGTGGCGGAGGTGAACTGAGAACAGCCCCCCTCCGGCCGGGCACCCTCCCCCACCGCGACGGCGAGAACCGGCGACGAGGCGACCGGTGGTGCCGAACCGGCCGTGACCCGCGACAACACGCCCGCGGGCCACGGCCGGAACGGAAGAGCCGAAGCTCAGCCACCCAGCTTGTCGGCGGCCGCCTGGATGTCCTTCGCGAACGTGCTGACCTCCGTGTACACGCCGGGCTTGCCCGGCCTGGCGCAGCCGTCGCCCCAGCTGACGATGCCGACCTGGACCCACTCACCGGCGTCGTCCTTGCGGAACATCGGTCCGCCGGAGTCGCCCTGGCAGGAGTCGACACCGCCGGTGTCCATCTTCCCGGCGCACAGCTCCTCGTCCTCGACGAGGTTGGAGTACGCGGTCTTGCAGGTGGCGTCGTCCACGAATGGCACCTCGGCCTTGAGCAGGTAGCGCTGCTGCTCGCCGCCCTCCTTGTCGGCGCCCCATCCGGCGATGGTGAAGTCGCCCTTGTTGAGGGAGGCGTCCTTGGCCATGGGCAGGGTCGGCTGGTCGATGGGCTTGTCCAGCTTGATGAGGGCCCAGTCCTTGCCCGTGCCGTTGTAGCCGGGTGCCTGGACGACCTCGGTGGACTTGGCCGTCTTGGCGGCCGAGTCCTCCAGGTCGACGACTCCGCCGGTGGCGGTGATGCTGGTGTCGGGGCCGCTGCCGTCGACGCAGTGGGCGGCGGTCAGCACGATGTCCTTGGTGAGCAGCGAGCCGCCGCAGCCCATGGACAGCCGTACCATAAAGGGGAATTCGCCCTGCTTCGCCTTGGTGCCGCCGACGATGCTGGCGCTCGGGTCACCGCCGCCGGGGCCGTCGGTCGGCATCGCGGAGGCGACCGAGGGGCTGAGGCTGAAGGCGGCGAGCGCGACGGCGCCGACGGCGGTGACTCTCGTGAGGTGCTTGGTGGGTATCCCGGTGTGCTTCAACGGGCTTCCTCTCGTGGGGGGTTGCTCGCGAACCGCACCCGACGCCCGTTTTTACGTAGATCATGCCCATGCCAAACGACAGCGAGCACGCACGCAAGACGTCCTGTCACAGAGGGCCGGTCCGCGAAATGCTGCCGCGATTATGGAGAGGGCTCGAACAAGCTGACAAGAGTGCCTCAATCAGCCGGCTTCGATCGCCACCGGTTCAGAATCAGTCCAGATAGCCCCGGAGTTGGTCGGCGAAGGCGTGATCCCGCAGCTTGGTGAGGGTCTTGGACTCGATCTGCCGGATCCGCTCCCGGGTGACGCCGAAGAGCCGGCCGATCTCCTCCAGCGTGCGCGGCCTGCCGTCGATCAGCCCGTACCGCAGCTGCACCACCTTGCGTTCGCGCTCGCCGAGCGTGGAGAGCACCGCTTCCAGGTGCTCCCGCAGCAGCATGAAGGCGGCCGACTCCACCGGGGAGGGCGCGTCGCCGTCCTCGATGAGGTCGCCGAGGTTGACGTCGTCCTCCTCGCCCACCGGCGCGTGCAGCGACACCGGTTCCTGAGCGAGCCGCAGCACCTCGCTCACCCGCTCCTCCGACAGGTCGAGTTGGGCTGCGACCTCCTCGGCCGTGGGCTCGTAGCCGCGCTCCTGGAGCATCCGGCGCTGAACCCGCACCACCCGATTGATCAGCTCGACGACATGCACCGGGACGCGGATCGTACGGGCCTGGTCGGCCAGCGCGCGGGACATGGCCTGACGAATCCACCAGGTCGCGTACGTGGAGAACTTGTAGCCCCGCGCGTAGTCGAACTTCTCCACCGCGCGGATCAGCCCCAGGTTGCCCTCCTGGACGAGGTCGAGCATGGTCAGCCCGCGGCCCACATAGCGCTTGGCGACGGAGACCACCAGCCGCAGGTTCGCCTCTATGAGCCGGCGCTTGGCGACCCTGCCCTGCACCACCAGCCGGTCGAGATCGAGCGCGAGCTCCCCGTCCAGACTGGGCGTGCCCGCCAGTTTCTCCTCGGCGAACAGCCCCGCCTCCACGCTGCGGGCCAGTTCCACTTCCTCGGCGGCGGTCAGCAGCGGGATACGGCCGATCTCGCGCAGATACTGGCGGAACAGGTCCGCCGAAGGGCCGGTCGCGGACAGCTCCCGCTGTGGCGCGGCCGGTTCCGCCTCGGCCTCCGGCGCACCACCTTGCGGCGGCACCGTCTCGGCGGGTTCGGTCTCGCCGGGTTCGGTCTCGGCGGGGGGCGCCTGGGGCGGGGCGAGGGCGCCGTCCGGCACGACGGCGGCCGGCAGGGGCACCGGCGCCTCGAAGGGCGGTTCAGGTGCGGGGTGCTGCCCTGGACGCGCGGGGGGCGCCGACGGCGCGTGACCCGGGGCCAGGGGGGCGGTCGGGGCGGCGAGACGCGCCGCTTTCAGGGTCCGGGTCTGCACGGGGGCGACCTCCAGTGTGATCGCTGCCGGTTCGGGGGCGGCGTGCGAGACGGGGACGGCTGCGGCCGGGCCGCGCTCCATCCCGTACGAAACGTGCGGATCCGCGGGGGATTTTGGCCCGTTCCGGCCAGCACCACCCCGCTCCGAGGACTCAGGCACCGCTCACCAGTGTGGAGTACGACACACGCCTGCCACGAGAGGCGTGCGCGCGGTTTTTCCATGAATCGGTGACGGGTTGCGCACGCACCGACACGGTGGGGTGGGGTGCCGCTGTCCCACTCCTGCCCCGTTGCCGGGGTCCGGGCAGGGGCCGCCCCTTGCCGTTTCGCCGCAGGCCACGAGTGATCGGCTGGCTTGTCGCGCAGTTCCCCGTCCCCTTCGGGGCGCGCCTCTCCGCGCGGCGTCAGAGCGCCGCCGCGCCCCGCTCGCGCAGCGCGATGCCGTACTGCTGGAGAGTCCAGATCTGCTGGCGCACGCCCGCCGACTGCTCGTACTCCTGGCGCGCCTCCAACCTGCGGGCCGCACCCTCCAGTTCGCCGATACGGGCATTGACGGCAGCGCGGCGTACGGCGACGAGTTGCTCACCCGCGTACGCCTCGTCGACCTCGCGGTTGCGGGCGCTGCGCAGTGGTTCGACGGCCAGCTCGGTGATCAGCGAGCGCACCGTGTCGTCCGGCGCCGCGTCCCGGACCCGGCCCAGATAGCCGCTGTCCCCGATCCCGGCCTCGGCGCCGCCGGCAGCCTCCAGCGCCTGCCGCACCACGGCGTACGGCGGCGCGGTGAACTCGTCGGCCCCGTAGGCGTCGAAGGCGGGCGAGACCAGCTCGGGGCGCTGGAGCGCCAGCTTCAGCAGCTCCCGCTCGACGCGGTGTGCGGGGCTGCGCAGGTTCAGGTCGGGGCCGCGCGGCACGAACGGGGCCTGCACCGCGGGGGATTCGGGGCCGCGGGAGGCGCGGGCCGCCGAGCGCGGAGGCGCCTGGCCGCGCTCGCGCGCCCACCGGGCGAGCTGGGCGACGCGGCGGACGACGAACTCCTCGTCCACGATGCCGAGCAGCCCGGCCAGCCGTACCGCGTAGCCGCGCCGGATGGAGGGGTCCTTGATCTGGGTGACGACCGGCGCGACCTCCTCCAGCGCGGCCGAACGCCCCTCGGCCGTATCGAGGTTGTGCCGGTCCACGATCGAACGGATGGCGAAGTCGAAGAGCGGGGTACGGCTCTCCACCACCTTGGCCACCGCCTCGTCACCCTGCGCGAGCCGCAGATCGCACGGGTCCATACCGCCCGGCGTCAGCGCGATCCAGGTGCGGGCCGCGAACTTCTGGTCGTCCTCGAAGGCGCGCAGCGCGGCTTTCTGGCCCGCCGCGTCGCCGTCGAAGGTGAAGACGACCTCCGACTGGGCGTTGTCCATCAGCACCCGGCGGAGGATCTTCACATGCTCCCCGCCGAAGGCGGTGCCGCAGGTGGCGATGGCGGTGGTGACCCCGGCCAGATGGCAGGCCATCACATCGGTGTAGCCCTCGACGACGACGGCGCGATTGGCCTTGGCGATCTCGCGCTTGGCCAGATCGATGCCGTAGAGGACCTGGGACTTGTGGTAGATGGGCGTCTCGGGCGTGTTGAGGTACTTCGGCCCCTGGTCGTCCTCGCGCAGTTTGCGCGCACCGAAGCCGACGACATCCCCTGTGATGTCCCGGATCGGCCACATCAGCCGACCGCGGAAGCGGTCGATGGGCCGCCCGTTGCGCGCCTCCTGGGCGAGCCCTGAGAGCGTCATCTCCTTGTCCGTGAAGCCCTGCCCGCGCAGATAGCGCACCAGATGGTCCCAGCCCGCCGGGGCGTAGCCGATGCCGAAGTGCCGGGCCGCCTCCTGGTCGAAACCGCGGTCCGCGAGGAAGCGCCGGCCGATCTCCGCCTCGGGCCCGTCGAGCTGCTCGGCGTAGAACCGCGCCGCGATCTTGTGCGCCTCCACCAGCCGGGTGCGCTCACCCTGCTGCGAGGCGCGGCCGTAGCCGCCCTCCTCGTAGCGCAGCGTGATACCGGCACGGGCCGCGAGCCGCTCGACGGCCTCGGAGAAGGACAGATGGTCGACCTTCATCACGAAGTCGAGCGTGTCCCCGCCCTCCTGGCAGCCAAAGCAGTGGTAGAGCCCCTTGCTCGGGCTCACATGGAAGGAAGGGGACTTCTCATCATGAAACGGGCACAGCCCCTTGAGGTTGCCGCCGCCCGCGTTGCGGAGCTGAAGGTACTCCGACACCACGGAGTCGATCGGGACCGCGTCCCTGACCGCCTTCACGTCCTCGTCGTTGATCCTCCCAGCCACGCCCCGAGTCTACGGGCCGCCGCTGACATGGCCGCCCCCTCCCGGAGGGGGTGCGAGGTTCGCGGCGTCGCCTTCTTCGCGGGGAAGGAGTTGCGGCACGCGGATTCAGGGGCGCGGGATGTTCCGCAGGTTCGACCGTGCCATCTGCACCATCCGTCCCACTCCCCCGTCCAGCACGGTCTTGCCGGCGGAGAGTGCGAAGCCGCTCAGCTGTTCGCGGGTGATCTTGGGCGGGAGGGAGAGCGCGTGCGGGTCGGTCACGATGTCGATCAACGCGGGCCCCCTGTGCGCCAGCACACCCCGCAGGGCGCCGCGCAGGTGCTTCGGCTTCTCGACGCGGACGGCGTGCGCGCCGGCGGCCTGGGCGAGGGCGGCGAAGTCGGGGTTCCGGTTGTGCGTGCCGTACGCCGGCATGCCGTCGACCATCATCTCCAGCTCGACCATCCCGAGCGAGGAGTTGTTGAACAGCACCACCTTGACCGGCAGGTCGTACTGGACCAGCGTGAGGAACTCCCCCATCAGCATGGCGAAGCCACCGTCGCCCGACATCGAGATGACCTGCCGGCTCCGGTCGAGGAACTGCGCGCCGACGGCCTGCGGCACGGCGTTGGCCATCGAGCCGTGGCTGAACGAGCCGATCACCCGGCGCCGCCCGTTCGGGGTGATGTAGCGGGCCGCCCACACATTGCACATCCCGGTGTCGACGGTGAAGACGGCGTCGTCCGCCGCCTCCTCGTCCAGCACGGACGCCACGTACTCGGGGTGGATCGGGGTGTGCTTCTCGACGTTGCGGGTGTAGGCCCTGACGACACCCTCCAGCGTGTCGGCGTGCTTCTTGAGCATCTGGTCGAGGAATCTGCGGCCGGCCTTGGCCCGGACACGCGGCGTGAGGCAGCGCAGCGTCTCGCGTACGTCGCCCCAGACCGCGAGGTCGAGCCGGGTGCGGCGGCCGAGGTGCTCGGGGCGCACATCGACCTGGACGATCTTGCAGTTCTTCGGCAGGAACGCGTTGTACGGGAAGTCGGTGCCCAGCAGGATCAGCAGATCGCACTCGTGGGTGGCCTCGTAGGCGGCGCCGTAGCCGAGCAGCCCGCTCATGCCGACGTCGTAGGGGTTGTCGTACTGGATCCACTCCTTGCCGCGCAGCGCGTGCCCCACCGGGGCCTTGAGCCGCTCGGCGAACTCCATGACCTCCTCGTGCGCGCCCGCGGTGCCGGCGCCGCAGAACAGGGTGATCTTCTCCGCGTCGTCGATCATGCGCACCAGCGCGTCGATCTCCGCGTCCCCGGGGCGCACGGTGGGGCGCGAGGTGACCAGCGCGTGCTCCACGGGGCTCTCGGGCGCGGGCTCGGAGGCAAGATCGCCGGGGAGCGCGACGACGCTGACGCCCTGCCGGCCGACGGCGTGCTGGATGGCGGTCTGGAGCACCCGGGGCATCTGCTGCTCGCTGGAGATCAGCTCGCTGTAGTGGCTGCACTCCACGAAGAGCCGCTCGGGGTGGGTCTCCTGGAAGAAGCTGGTGCCGATCTCGCTGCTGGGGATGTGCGAGGCCAGCGCGAGGACGGGCGCCATCGAGCGGTGCGCGTCGAAGAGCCCGTTGATCAGGTGCAGATTTCCTGGGCCGCAGGAGCCGGCGCACGCGGCGAGCTTTCCGGTGAGCTGCGCCTCGGCGCCTGCCGCGAAGGCGGCCGCCTCCTCGTGCCGGACCTGGATCCAGTCGATGCCCGGGGTTCGCCGGATGGCGTCGACGACGGGATTGAGACTGTCCCCCACCACGCCGTAGAGACGCTCCACTCCGCAGCGCACCAGGGTGTCGACGAACTGCTCGGCCACCGTCTGCTTCGCCATGGCTCACTCGTCCTCAGCTCGCCGCACACGGAGGGCGGCGGTACGGGGCAACGCTCCTACGCAAGGCACTCACGTCTTGCAAGGCTCACGCAGAGCTCTTACGGAGAACGTATTCCCCAACCGCCGCCCTGGCATCACGCGAATCCGGCGGCCCAGCCGCTACGCGGGATCGGCGGCCCCTCCGGCTGCACCCTTCGCCCCAGCCGTTCCCGCACCATTCGTGGTGCCCAGCGACTCGAGGGGCACACCCGGGTCGGCCAGCGCGTGCGGATCCACCCGGACGCCGGAGCGGATCAGGTCCTGGATGGGCCCGGTCACATCCCAGACGTTGGCGTTCATCCCGGCCAGCACCTGGTTGTCGCGCAGCCAGAAGGCGATGAACTCGCGCTTGCCCACATCGCCCCGGCACACCACCTGGTCGTAGGAGCCGGGCGGGGCGTAGCCGGAGTACTCCATACCGAGGTCGTACTGGTCGGAGAAGAAATACGGCACCCGGTCGTAGGAGACGTCCTTGCCGAGCATGGCGCGGGCTGCGGCGGGACCGCCGTGGAGGGCGTTGGCCCAGTGCTCCACCCGGAGCCGTTCGCCGAGCAGCGGATGGGCCACGGCGGCGGCGTCACCGGTGGCGTAGATGTCCGGGTCGCTGGTGCGCAGCGAGGCGTCCACCGCGATGCCGCCGCCCGGCCCTGCGGCCAGCTCCAGCCCCGCCGCCTCGGCCAGCGCGGTGCGCGGGGCCGCGCCGATGGCGGCGAGCACGTCGTGCGCGGGGTGCTCGTCGCCGTCGTCGGTGCGCACGCTGACGACCATGCCGTCGGTGCCGGTGATCTCGGTCAGCCGGGCGCCGAAGTGGAAGCGGACGCCGTGCTCGCGGTGCAGGTCGGCGAAGAGCGCGCCCAGCTCGGGGCCGAGCACGGTGTGCAGCGGGGTGGGCTCCGGCTCGACGACGGTGACCTCGGCGCCGTACGTCCGCGCTGCCGCGGCCACCTCGAGGCCGATCCAGCCGGCGCCGGCGATCACCAGGTGTCCGTTCTCCTGGCCGAGCGCGCTCAGCACCCCGCGCAGCCGGTCGGCGTGCGCAAGTCTGCGCAGGTGGTGGACGCCCGCCAGATCGGTGCCGGGGATCTCCAGCCGGCGCGGCTCGGCCCCGGTGGCCAGCAGCAGCTTGTCGTAGTGGACGCGGGTGCCGTCGCCCAGCCGTACCGACTTGCCCGCCCGGTCGAGCTGCACGGCGGGCTGCCCCAGATGGAGCTCGATGTCGGCGCCCGCGTACCAGGCGGGCTCGTGCACGAAGACGCTGTCACGTTCGTCCGAACCGGTGAGGTAGCCCTTGGAGAGCGGGGGGCGTTCGTAGGGATGGTCGCGCTCGTCGCCGATCAGGATGACGCGGCCGGTGAACCCCTCCGCGCGCAGGGCCTCGGCGGCTTTCGCCCCCGCCAGCCCCCCACCGACGATGACGAACGTACGGTGTGCGTCGACCACTTGAAGCCTCCTCCTCGAAGACGCTGCCCCCTGCGGGCCGTGCTGTCCCCCGTCGTGCTGTCCCCCGTCGTCCACACGTGAGCGTCCCGCATCGGGGCAGGCGCGGGAAGAGGCAGGGGGCATGGATGGGACGTATGAGCGCCCCGGCGAGTTCCGTGGCGCCGGGCGGGCGCGGGGCGCTGCCCAGTGGGACGGACACCCCTCGCGCCGGGCTCGTGGATCATCCGGACCGCCCTCGCGCCGGGCTCGCGGACCGTCCGCGCCGCCCTCGTGCCGTCAGCTCCGTGTGCAGGGAGCGGGCCGCGGCGTCGGTGAGCGTGGAGATCTGGTCGACGACCACGCGCAGCCGTGCCGCGTACGGCTCCGCGGAGCCGTCCGCCTCGGCGTACAGGTCCGCGTACTGCGGGTCCAGGCCCTCGGGCGCGCGGGCCAGCAGTGCCTCGGCCAGTTCGTGGACGACGACCCGCTGCTCGCTCCGCAGCCGCTCCAGGTCCGGGCGCTGCATCACATAGCGGTCGGCGACCGCCTTGAGGACGGCGCACTCCAGCCACGAGGACTGCGGCACGATCAGCTCGGCGGTGTACCGGGTCATCGGGCCCGAGCCGTAGGCGGTGCGGGTCGCGGCCTCGGCGGCCAGGCAGAAGCGGCCGATCAGCTGGCTGCTGGCGTCCTTGAGCCGGGCCTGGGCCCGGGCCGTGCCGTCATAGCTGTGCGGCCACCACTCCTGCGCCTGCAGCCGGTCGAGCGCGGCGGCCAGCTCGCCGTCCCCCGCGCCGGGTGCGTACCGCTCGGCGGCGACGGCGAACACGTCGCTCCGCTCGGGCCCGGACCGCAGCATGCGCGGGTCCAGGTGCCCGCCGCGGATGCCGTCCTCCAGGTCGTGCACCGAGTAGGCCACATCGTCCGACCAGTCCATGACCTGCGCCTCGAAGCACGTACGGCCCTCCGGCGCGCCCTTGCGCAGCCACTGGAAGACGGGCAGGTCCTCCTCGTAGACGCCGAACTTCGGCGAGTCCGGGTCCGCCGGGTGCTCACCGCGCCGCCACGGGTACTTGGTGGCGGCATCCAGCGCGGCGCGGGTCAGATTGAGGCCGACGTACGGCTGGCCGTCCGGCTCCTCGGAGAACCGCTTGGGCTCCAGCCGGGTCAGCAGCCGCAGGGACTGCGCGTTCCCCTCGAAGCCGCCCGCCGGTGCGGCGATCTCGGCCAGCACGGCCTCACCGTTGTGGCCGAACGGCGGGTGGCCCAGGTCGTGGGCCAGGCACGCCGTCTCGACCAGATCCGGGTCGCAGCCCAGCGCGGCACCCAGCTCCCGGCCCACCTGGGCGCACTCCAGGGAGTGCGTCAGCCTGGTGCGCGGCGTCGCGTCCCATGCGGGACTGGCGCTGCCCGGCGCCACCAGCTGGGTCTTGCCCGCCAGCCTGCGCAGCGCTGCGGAGTGCAGGACGCGGGCGCGGTCCCGCTGGAAGGCGGTACGCCCCGGGCGCTTGTCCGGCTCCGGCACCCAGCGCTCGACGTCGGCGGGCACATAGCGGGGCGCCGGCGGGGTACCGCTCGCCGCCGGTGTGCCGGGGGCCGGTTGGCCCTCGTCGGGTGTGCCGTAGGTGGCGTGCATACGCCGACCGTAACCGGAGGGCGCGGCCTCAGGGCTGCTGGGAGGGCCGCGTCTCGTCCTCGACCCACCGCAGGTAGTCCGCGCTGCCGCGGACCACGGGGGTGGCGATGATCTCCGGCACGTCGTACGGGTGGGCCTCGCGCAGATACGCCTCCAGCGCGTCGTAGCGCGCGGCGCTCGTCTTGAACAGCACCTGCCACTCGGGGTCCGTCTGGACGGCGCCCTCCCACCGGTACACCGAGGTGACGGGCCCGCTGAGCTGCGCGCACGCCGCCAGTCTGCGCTCGATCGCGGCCGCGGCGAGCGCCTTGGCGTCCTCCTGGGAGCTGGTCGTCGTCAGTACGGTGAGGATCTCGGCCATCCGTCCACCGTAATCGGGGTGCCATTCGGTGGTGTCTGTCTCGTCTGTCGTCTCTGTCGCGGAGGAGGGCCGAAACGTTCGCGGAGGAGCGGCCGAAACGTTCAAGACGGGGCGGGCGCAGCGCCATAGCGTGCCGGTATGACACTTCGTTTCGACCTCATCGGCATCGTCACCTCCGACCTGGCCGCCTCGCTGGCCTTCTACCGGCGGCTCGGGCTCGACATCCCCGCGGACGCGGACACCCTTCCGCATGTGGAGTGCACCGGCCCCGGCGGCGTGCGGCTCGCGTGGGACACCGAGGAGACCGTCCGCTCGTTCGACCCGGACTGGACGGCGCCGCCCCACGGTGCCGGCCGGATCGGGCTGGCCTTTCTGTGCGACTCACCCGCCGAGGTCGACAAGGCGTACGGCGAGCTGATCGACGCCGGTTACGAGGGCCACCACGCCCCGTGGAACGCCGAGTGGGGGCAGCGCTACGCCACCGTGCTCGACCCGGACGGCAACGGGATCGACCTGTTCGCGCCGCTCGGCTGACGGCCGCGGACCAGCTCCGTCATCGGGACGCCCGCCAACGCGCGGATCTCGCGGGCCAGATGGGCCTGGTCGGCGTACCCCGCACGCAGCGCGGTCTCGGCCAGCGGCGTGCCCGCCGCGGCCAGCTCCAGCGCCCGCTGCATCCGCAGCACCCGGGCCAGCGTCTTGGCGCCGTACCCGAAGGCGTCCCGGCAGCGGCGGTGCAGCTGACGTTCGCTCAGTCCGACGCGGCGGGCGACCTGGGCGACACCGGCGCCGTCCCGCAGCGCCGCGACGACGGTCTCCACCAGTACGGCGCCGTGCGGGTCGGCGGCGGCGTGCCGCTCGGCTGTCAGTCGCCCCGCCGCGACCCCCTCCAGGGCGGCGAGCGGGTCGCGGGCCTGGGCGACCCGCTCGTGCAGCTCGCGCACCTGGCTGCCGGGCCACAGGTCGGCCAGCGGTATCCGCCGGTCACGCAGCTCCCAGGCGGGTGCGCCGAAGACGCGGGGTCCTGTGCCGGGTGGCAGCCGCAGTCCGTACACCCGTAGGCCCCTGCGTTCCGTGGCCAGATACGCGCGCGTGTCGGGCCCGGCGACGATCAGTTCGCCGTTCCACAGCAGCAGGTCCATGCACCCGTCGGGCAGCACCCGGCCGGTCGTACCCGGCGGCGCGGGGGCCCGGGTCCAGGCCATGGCGCCGCGCAGCCGCGATGCCCGTTCCTCGTACATGGGCCCAGGATGCACCCGCCCACTGACAGCGCTGCCGGGAAGCCGGACGGCTCAGCCGGTGCCGGCCCCCGCCAGGTAGGCCGTGGGGCTGACGCCGCGCAGCCGTTTGAAGGCAGCGCTCAGGGCGAAACCGTCCGCGTACCCGACCCTGCGGGCCACCGCGCCCAGGGTCGCGCCTTGTTCGCGGAGCAGCCGTGCGGCGAGGTCGATGCGCCAGTGGGCGAGATAGGTCATGGGCGGCTCGCCGACCAGTTCGGTGAAGCGGCGGGCGAGGCTCGCCCGGGAGACCCCGGCCTTGGCCGCGAGGGCCGCCACCGTCCAGCCGTGCCCGGGCTGCTCGTGCAACAGCCGCAGCGCCACCCCGACCATGGGGTCGCTCTGCGCGCGGTACCAGGCGGGGGCACGCGCCTCCGGACGGGCGAACCAGGCGCGCAGCACCGAGACCAGCAGCAGGTCCAGCAGCCGGTCGAGCACCATCTGCTGGCCCGGTGCGTCCTTGACGACCTCCGCGGCGACCAGCGCCAGCAGCTCCGCGTCCCACTCCTGCTTCCGCAGCACCAGAACGGGCGGCAGCGCGTCGAGCAGTCGTGCGCTGAGGTCACCGTGCAGCTGGTAGTTGCCGCTCAGCAGTGCGGTGGGATCCTCCAGACTGCGCCCCCAGGTACGCACCCCCAGCGCGAGCTCCTCGCACATGTCCACCCCGTCCGGGGTGGTGCAGCAGTCGCCGGGCTGGATCAGCAGCCCCGGCTCGGTCGCCGGGTCGTCGGCGAGCACATACGGCGCCGGCCCGCGCAGCACCGCCACATCGCCCGGCGCCAGCCGTACCGCCCGTGGGTCCTCGGAGTGCAGCACCCAGCCCTCACCGCGCAGCATGGACGCCACGGACAGCGGGGTGCCGTCCTGCACCCGTACGCTCCACGGCGGCGCGAGCACCGCCCGGTGGAAGAGCCCGCCCCGCGCCCGCGCCCCGCTCAGCACGTCGGTGAGCGCCTCGGTCAGCCCGTCGGCATGCTCCGCCTGTTGCGCACTGCTCGCGTCCCCTGTCACAACCACCGTCACAACAGCAGCTTAGACGCTCGGACATGGAGCTGAGCCGCTGAGCAATGTTCTTCTCCGGCCGCACGGCGTTGTCTTGAGTCATGACACAGCACACGAGCACGAACGCGACAACGACAGCGAACGCAGCAGCGGACACAGCACAGCAGCAGAACTCCCCGGCCCCCGTCCTCGTCCTGTGCGGCACCGGCAAGAACGGCAGCCGAGTCGTCGAGCGGCTGCGCGAGCGCGGCCACCCGGTGCGGGTGGGCTCCCGCTCAGGTGAGCCGCCGTTCGACTGGGAGTCCCCCGCCACCTGGGACGCAGCGGTGGAGGGAGTGGGCGCCGTCTTCATCATCTGCCAGCCCGACGTGGGCGCCCCGGGCTCCGCACAGGCGGTGCGCGCCTTCGGGGAGCGCGCCGCACGGGCCGGGGTGCGGCGGCTGGTGCTGCTCTCGGCGCGCGGCGAGGACCTGGCACTCCCGACGGAGCAGGCGGTACGGGAAGCGGGCACCGAGTGGACGATCCTGCGCACGAGCTGGTTCTTCCAGAACTTCAGCGAGGGCGTCTTCCTGCCGTACGTAGCGGCGGGCGAACTGCCCTTCCCCGCGGGCGACGTACGCGAGCCGTTCATCGACGCGGACGACATCGCGGACGTGGCGGTGGCCGCGCTGACGGAAGACGGCCACCACGGGCGGATCCACGATCTGACGGGGCCGCGGCTGCTCAGCTACTCGGAGGCCGTCACCGAGCTGGCCGCGGCGGGCGGGCCTGCGGTGCGCTATGTGCCGATGCCGCTCGAGGAGTACGCCGAGTGGCTGGCCGGGCAGGGCCTGGAGCCGGCGCTGGTGGCGTTCCTGGGCGAGCTGTTCGCCCAGCTGCTGGACGGGCGCAACGCGGTCGTCTCGGACGGCGTACGGGAGGTGCTGGGCCGGCCGCCCCGGGACTTCGCCGACTTCGCGCGCGAGGCGGCGGCGAAGGGCGCGTGGCAGGACTGACGGTCCTGCCCGGGCGGGGCCCACGGCGGTCCGGCCCGGGCGGGGCTCACGGAGGGAATCCGCGGCGGTACCGCGGGTCGCCCGGTTGCATCGTGTGCCGTGCGGGGCACGATGGACGCATGGATGATGTGACCGCCCTGGCAGCCGAGCACATGGCGCTGGCAAGGAAAGACCCGCACGGCCGCAGCGCGTACCTCTTCCTGCACGACGGGCCGCTGCGGCAGTCCGTCATCGCGCTGACGAAGGGCTCGGCGCTGGAGGAGCACAACACGCCTCCCGCGGCGAGCGTCCACGTCCTCCAGGGCAGTATCCGGCTCACCGAGGGCACCGCCGACCAGGACGTCGGCACCGGGCAGATCCAGCGGGTGCCGCATCTGCGGCACGGTGTTCTCGCGCTGGAGGACACGGTGTTCATCCTGACGGCGGTGACGGGCACCGACTGACCGGGGGCGCCCTCTCACCGAAAGGGAGGGGGAGGGCATGCCGGAGACGGCCTAACGCGCGCTCCACTCCGCGATGCGGTGCAGTACCGAGCGCAGCGCCAGCTCGTAGCCGAAGACGCCGTGTCCGGAGACCATGCCCTGGCACACCGGCGCGGTCACCGAGGTGTGCCGGAAGGGCTCGCGGGCGTGCACGTTGGAGATGTGCACCTCCACGCAGGGGATGCCGAGTCCGGCGACGGCCTCGATGGCGTCACGCAGTGCGTAGCTGTAGTGCGCGTAGGCGCCGGGGTTGAAGACGATGCCGTTGTCACCGCTGCGGGTGCCGTGCACGAAATCGATGAGCGCTCCCTCGCTGTTGCTCTGCGCGCAGCGCACCTCGGCGCCCAGTTCCTTGCCCAGTGCCGTGGTGCGCTCTTCGACGTCCCGCAGGGTGGTGCTGCCGTAGGTGGCCTTGTCGCGCTCGCCGAGCAGATTGAGATTGGGCCCGTGCAGGAGCAGCACACGCGGTGCTGTGGAGGAGCCGGCGAACGGCGCAGCAGAGGGGGAATTCGCGTTCATGGGGGCAGCCTAGAGCCCACCGGGCAGCCGGGCCCTGGCGACCGGGCAGCCGGCCAGGGTCGCGGTGCGGCTGACCTCGACCGTCCGGGGGCGGGCCGCTAGCCTCCACCAGTGAGGGGGGCTTGACCGAGGCGAGGAGCAGGGCGAGCGATGGGCTGGACAGCGCGGAACATCCCCGACCAGAGCGGCCGTACGGCGGTCGTGACCGGCGCCAACAGCGGGCTCGGCCTCGTGACGGCCCGGGAGCTGGCGCGGCGCGGTGCCCGTGTGGTGCTGGCCTGCCGGGACGAGGAGCGCGGCAGCCGGGCGCGCGACGAGCTCGTCGAGGAGCTGCCCGAGGCGGGGCCACGGACCGAACTGCGCCGGCTCGACCTGGGCGACCTGGCGTCGGTGCGGGCGTTCGCCAAGGAGCTGCCGGACGACCGGGTGGACCTGCTGATCAACAACGCGGGTGTGATGGCGCTGCCGTACGGCAGGACGGCGGACGGCTTCGAGCAGCAGTTCGGCATCAACCACCTGGGGCACTTCGCCCTCACCGGGCTGCTGCTGGACCGGCTGCTGGCCGCCCGCGCGCCCCGCGTCGTCACCGTCTCCAGCGGTTTCCACGCACTGTCCAACATCGATATCGCGGATCTCAACAGTGAGCACTCCTACCGGCGCTGGATCGCCTACGGCCGCTCCAAGACCGCGAATCTGCTCTTCACACACGAGCTGGCCCGCCTCCTCGCCGACACCCCGCTGATCGCCGCTGCCGCGCACCCCGGCTACGCGGCCACCAATCTCCAGACCGCCGGGGCCCGCATGGAGGGCAGGAAGGCCGTCGAGCGGGTGATGGCGCTGGGCAACAGGCTTGTCGCACAGTCCGCCGAGGCGGGCGCGCTGCCGACGCTGTACGCGGCAACGGCGCCCGGGGTGGCACCGGACTCCTTCACGGGGCCGCGGCTGCTGGGCTGGCGCGGCGCCCCGGCGCCGTCCTGGCGGGCGCCCTGGACACTCAGCGATGTGGCGGCAGAGCGGCTGTGGGCGGCTTCGGAGCAGCTGACGGGGGTCACCTACGGGGTGCCTTCGTGATCCGGGTGCTGGTGGTCGACGACGACTTCATGGTGGCCCGGCTGCACAGCACGCTGGTCTCCCGGGTGCCCGGTTTCGAGGTCGCAGCAGTGGCGCACAGCGGTTCGGAAGCGCTCAAGCTGGTGCGGGAGACCGCACCCGATCTGGTGCTGCTGGATCTGTATCTGCCCGATGTGAGCGGGCTGGAGGTGCTGCGGCAGCTGCGCGGTTCCGGTGCGCCCGGCGGGGGTCCCGATGTGCTGGTGATCACGGCGGCACGGGACGCGGCGAGCGTACGGGCCGCACGGCACGGCGGGGCGGTGCAGTACGTCGTCAAACCGTTCGAGGGGCGGCTGTTGAGCGAGCGCCTTGAGCGGTACGCGCGGGAGCGGCGGGAGTTCGAGTCGCTGACCGCGCCCGGCCAGGAGGAGCTGGACCGGGTGTTCTCCGGTGGCGGTACGGGCGCACCGGGTGTGCCGTCCCGGGAGGGCTCTGCCGTTGCCACCCGCAGTCCGCGTACCCGCCCGCTGCCCAAGGGGCTCACCGAGCAGACCGCGGCACTGGTGCGCTCCGCACTCGACGCCAGCCCCCGGGAGACAGGGCTGTCCGCCTCCGAGTGCGCCGAGCACAGCGGGCTGTCCCGGGTGAGCGCCCGCCGCTATCTGGAGCACTTCGTCGCGACCGGCACCGCACGGGTCACCCTGCGATACGGCACGACAGGCCGCCCCGAGCACCGCTACCACCGGATGTGAAGCGGCGGCGCTGTGCGGCCGATCCCGGCAATGCTTTCGTCCGCCGTTGCGTTGACGTCAGCGTCAACCCATAGCGTGCCGAGCACCGTACGAGAGCACGGAAGGCACCGCGGACATCACGGAAGAGCGCCGCGGAACAGCACGCGGAAAGGAGGGCCGCATGCGCATCGGAGAGCTGGCCAAGCGCGCCGGTACGACCACGCGGACCCTGCGCTACTACGAGTCGCGGGGCCTGCTGACCGTGGCGCGGGACGCGCACGGGTACCGCACCTTCGGCGAGGACGATCTGCGGGTGCTGCGGCAGATCAGGACGCTGCGGGAGAACGGCTTCGAGCTGGAGGAGACCCGGCCCTTCGTGGAGTGCCTGCGCGCGGGCCATCCGGAGGGCGACTCCTGCCCGGACTCGCTGGAGGTCTACCGCCGCAAGCTCGCCGAACTGGACGCGTGCATGGCCGAACTGCGCTCCGTACGGGACGAGGTCGCGGCGCGGCTGGCCCGCGCCGAGGTCGAGGCCGCTGCGGGTACGCCGCACGGCCCCGAACCGCGGTGCGAGCTGACCCCGCCGGGCCTGTTGCCGCACACACGCGAGGGACGCGAGGGAGACCGAAGACCATGAGCACAACAGCCGCCCATCTGCGGGAAGTCACGGACGCGACGTTCGCCGAGGAGGTGCTGCGCTCCGACATCCCGGTACTGGTCGACTTCACCGCCGAGTGGTGCCCGCCGTGCCGCATGGTCGCCCCCGTGCTCGCCCAGCTCGCCGAGGAGCGCGCGGGCACCCTGAAGATCGTCTCCCTCGACGTGGACCGCAACCCCGAGACCCAGGCCGCATACGGCGTCCTGTCGATGCCCACCCTCATCCTGTTCCGCGCCGGCGAGCCCGCCCGCTCCGTAGTGGGCGCCCAGCCCAAGCGCCGCCT
Source organism: Streptomyces sp. CA-250714 (assembly GCF_050936705.1). Lineage (NCBI taxonomy): Bacteria > Bacillati > Actinomycetota > Actinomycetes > Kitasatosporales > Streptomycetaceae > Streptomyces > Streptomyces sp. CA-250714. The sequence goes on from NZ_JBNJMI010000002.1 coordinate 2,368,908, forward strand.
GGTGGAACAGCTGGGCCTGGACGAGGCGCACTGAAGCCACGCCGCCAACCAAGCAACGGCGCACAGAAGAGGAGGCGGCACCCCCGCACGGGTGCCGCCTCCTGGCCGGGCCTCGTCCGCAGGTGAGGGTGAAGAGTGCGGACGGCAGCCCGGGAGTGGAATGGCTCTGATTGCTCCTTACTCGGCGGCCTGCTGGGCCGCCGCGCGGCCTGCCTCCAGGCGGGCCACCGGGATGCGGAAGGGGGAGCAGGAGACGTAGTCGAGGCCCACCTCGTGGAAGAAGTGCACCGACTCCGGGTCACCGCCGTGCTCGCCGCAGACACCGAGCTTGAGGTCGGGCCGGGTGGCCCGGCCCGCCTCGGCGGCGCTGCGGACCAGCGCGCCGACGCCGTCCTTGTCGATGGTCTCGAACGGCGAGACGCCGAAGATGCCCTTCTCCAGGTAGGCCGTGAAGAAGCTGGCCTCCACGTCGTCGCGGCTGAACGCCCACACGGTCTGGGTGAGGTCGTTGGTGCCGAAGGAGAAGAAGTCGGCGCACTCGGCGATCTGCCCGGCGGTGAGCGCCGCGCGGGGCAGCTCGATCATCGTGCCGAGGGTGAGCCCCAGCTCCACGTTGTGCTCGCGCTCGATCTCCGCGATGACCTGCTCGGCCTCCTCGCGGACGAGCTCCAGCTCCTGCACGGTGCCCACCAGCGGAATCATGATCTCGGCGCGCGGGTCGCCACCGGCGGCCTTGCGCTCGGCCGCCGCCTCGGCGATGGCGCGGATCTGCATGGTGAACAGGCCGGGGATGACCAGGCCGAGGCGGACACCGCGCAGGCCCAGCATGGGGTTCTGCTCGTGCAGCCGGTGCACGGCCTGGAGCAGCCGCAGGTCGTTCTCGTTGGCGTCCTTGCGGGACTCGGCGAGCGCGACCCGTACGGACAGTTCGGTGATGTCCGGCAGGAACTCGTGCAGCGGCGGGTCCAGCAGCCGTACCGTCACCGGCAGGCCGTCCATCGACTCGAACAGCTCGATGAAGTCGCCCTCCTGGAGCGGCAGCAGCGCGCTCAGCGCCTCCTCGCGCTCCTTCTCTGTGTCGGCGAGGATGAGCCGCTCGACCAGTTCGCGCCGCTCGCCGAGGAACATGTGCTCGGTGCGGCACAGGCCGATGCCCTGGGCGCCGAACCGGCGGGCGCGCGCGGCGTCCTCGGCGTTGTCGGCGTTGGCCCGCACCCGCAGCCGGCGTACCCGGTCCGCGTACGCCATGATCCGGTGGACGGCCTTGACCAGTTCGTCGGCGTCGTCGGCGCCCGCGTGCATCCGGCCTTCGAAGTACTCCACGACCGGGGACGGCACGACCGGCACCTCGCCGGCGTAGACCTTGCCGGTGGAGCCGTCGATGGAGACGACGTCGCCCTCCTCGATGACCCGCCCGTCCTGGGTCTTCAGGCAGCGCCGCTTGGTGTCGACCTCCAGCTCCTCGGCGCCGCACACACAGGTCTTGCCCATGCCGCGGGCGACGACGGCCGCGTGCGAGGTCTTGCCGCCGCGCGAGGTGAGGATGCCCTCGGCCGCGAGCATGCCGTCCAGATCGTCCGGGTTGGTCTCGCGGCGGATGAGGATGACCTTCTCGCCGGAGCGGGACCATTTGATGGCGGTGTAGGAGTCGAAGACGGCCTTGCCGACGGCGGCGCCCGGCGAGGCGGCGATGCCCCAGCCGATCTGGTCGGCGTCCTTGACGCCGCCGTTGCTGTCGAAGCGGGGGAACATCAGCTGGGCGAGCTGGGTCCCGTTGACCCGCTGCAACGCCTCGGCCTCGTCGATCAGGCCCTGGTCGACGAGCTGGGTGGCGATCCGGAAGGCGGCGGCCGCGGTGCGCTTGCCGACCCGGGTCTGGAGCATCCACAGCTTGCCGCGCTCGATGGTGAACTCAATGTCGCACAGATCCCGGTAGTGGTTCTCCAGGGTCTCCATGATCTGCATCAGCTGGTCGTACGACGCCTTGTCGAGCTGCTCGAGGTCGGCGAGCGGCACGGTGTTGCGGATGCCTGCGACGACGTCCTCGCCCTGGGCGTTCTGCAAGTAGTCGCCGTAGACGCCCTGCTGGCCGCTGGCCGGGTCGCGGGTGAAGGCGACGCCGGTGCCGGAGTCGGGGCCGAGGTTGCCGAAGACCATCGAGCAGATGTTGACGGCGGTGCCCAGGTCGTGCGGGATGCGCTCCTGGCGGCGGTAGAGGCGGGCGCGGCTGCCGTTCCACGAGTCGAAGACCGCGCGTACCGCCAGATCCATCTGCTCGCGCGGGTCCTGCGGGAAGTCGCGGCCGGTCTCCTCTGAGACGATGGACTTGAACTTGCTGACGAGTTCCTTGAGGTCGTCCGCCGTCAGATCCACGTCGGTCTTGGCGCCGCGCGCGCTCTTGACCTCGTCCAGCGTCTCGGAGAACCGCTCGCCGTGAATGCCGAGCACGGTGTCACCGAACATCTGGATGAGGCGGCGGTAGGAGTCCCAGGCGAAGCGCTCGTCGCCGGACTGGGCCGCGAGTCCGTGCACGGACTCGTCGGAGAGCCCGATATTGAGGACGGTGTCCATCATCCCGGGCATGGAGAACTTGGCGCCGGAGCGCACGGAGACCAGCAGCGGGTCGTCGGCCTGGCCGAGCTTTTTGCCCATCCGCTCCTCGAGCGCGGCCAGATGCGCGCTCACCTCGTCCTGGAGCGCCGCGGGGGCCTCGCCGGACTCCAGGTAGGCCTTGCAGGCCTCGGTGGTGATGGTGAAGCCCGGAGGGACGGGCAGACCGAGATTGGTCATCTCGGCGAGGTTGGCTCCCTTCCCGCCGAGGAGGTCCTTGAGGTCCTTGTTGCCCTCACTGAAGTCATAGACGAACTTCCGCTGCTGCGACTGCTGCTGCGACGCGCCTACTGCGGACTCTGCGTTCGCGGACTCTGTGTTCTTCGCGTGAACCGGCACCGGACTCGGCTCCTCGTGGTCGGCTGCCCTGACGGCGGGGAGCGTACCCAGATCCAAGGCTTACGAGTACGTCCAGCAGCACGTCACACGGCTGTAACCACCCATGTGCCGAGAGATCGAAAGTGCACGGCCCTCTCGGCTGATTGGGTATGCCATTCAGAACTCGAACGGATGATGACGTTCCGCTGGCCGGATCAGCGGCTTCACTCACGGAGAGTAGCGGTCTCTACAAGCCGGGAACCAAGGGTCGGTAAAACCCTGGCCTGCTCCTTGGAGATCTACAGCTCACATTTGAGCGCTCATCTGAGCGTACCCCTTATCAAGGTGGCGCGAATCACGCGACTGAACGGGTGAACGTCTCACTATGCGGACGGGCGTTCCGACCGCAGTACATTGCCTGGGTGACCGACCAGACCACCGCTGCGGCCACCGGCCCGACCGCACGCCTCTCCCCCGTCGACAGCGCGGCGGACGCCCTGTTCGTGTACGGCACCTTGCGCTTCCGCCGCATCCTGACCGCCCTCCTCGGCCGCGTACCGGCCGGCACCCCGGCCACCGCCCCCGGCTGGCGCACCGCGGCCCTCGCCCGGCGGCCCTACCCCGGGCTGGTCCCGGCACCCGGACAGACGGCTTCCGGACTGTTGTTGAGTGGGCTGAGCCCCCAGGAGTGGCGAGTGCTCGACGACTTCGAGGACGACGAGTACGAGCTTGTCCCGCTGCCGGTGGACAGCGGGACCAGGAAACCTCCGGGCACGGCCTGGGCGTACATCTGGGCGGCCCCGGGCGACGTCCGCCCGGAGAACTGGGATGCGGACACCTTCGCGGAGCGGCAGTTGGACCAGTACGCCGCACGGCTGGAGGAGGCAGCAGCGCCCCGTCAGGGGCGCGGGGAACTGCGCGCGTAACCTGGGGGCACCTCCCGGCCGGAGGCTGGGGGAGGACCCGCGGACCGCTACGGACAGAAAAGGGGCAACCCCTCCGGAGGGCTCGGCCTAACCGCCGGAGGTGTCGAGTTCGGCGTCCGCGCCGATGCCCGTGCCGCACTCGTACGGGTCGTCCAGCCAGCCCTCGGGCAGGACGACCTTGTTGCGCGAATGGGTCCGGCCGCGCGGGCCGTCGGCGCTTTCCGGCCACTCCTGGGTCAGGTCCAGCTCGTCGAGGAGTGAACGCAGCTCCTCCAGCGAGGCCGCGACAGCGAGACGCTTGCGCATCTCGGAGCCGACCGAGAAGCCCTTGGTGTACCAGGCGACGTGCTTGCGGAAGTCGATGACACCGCGTGCCTCGTCCCCCAGCCACTCCCCCAGCAGCCGCGCGTGCCGCACCATGACGTCGGCGACCTCGGCCAGCGTGGGCCGGGCGTAGGCGTGCGTACCGTCTCCGGCCAGCGCGGCCACCAGATCCGCGAACAGCCAGGGCCGGCCCAGGCAGCCACGGCCCACCACGACTCCGTCGCAGCCGGTCCGCCGCATCATGCGGACCGCGTCGTCGGCCGACCAGATGTCGCCGTTGCCCAGTACGGGGATCTCGGGGACGGCTTCCTTGAGGCGCGCGATGGCGTCCCAGTCGGCGGTCCCGCCGTAGTGCTGCGCTGCCGTGCGGCCGTGCAGGGCGATGGCGGTGACTCCCTCCTGAACGGCGATGCGCCCGGCGTCCAGGTAGGTCAGATGGTCGTCGTCGATGCCCTTGCGCATCTTCATCGTCACCGGCCGCCCGCCGGCGTTGCCCACGGCCTCGTGCAGGATGGCCCGCAGCAGCGGCCGCTTGTACGGCAGTGCGGAGCCGCCGCCCTTGCGGGTGACCTTGGGAACGGGGCAGCCGAAGTTGAGGTCGATGTGGTCGGCCAGATCCTCGTCGGCGATCATCCGCACCGCCTTGCCGACCGTCACCGGGTCGACGCCGTACAGCTGGATGGAGCGCGGTGTCTCGCTCGCGTCGAAGTGGACGAGCTGCATCGTCTTCTCGTTGCGCTCCACCAGCGCCCGGGTGGTGATCATCTCGCTGACGAACAGCCCACGGCCGCCGGAGAACTCCCGGCACAGCGTCCGGAACGGCGCGTTGGTGATCCCAGCCATCGGCGCCAGCACCACGGGCGGCTGGACGGCGTGCTCTCCGATGTGCAGCGGCTGGGTCGGCTCGGTCATGCGGCGGCGGTCCTCGACGGTCACTGGCGGACAGGTTCGGCGCTCCGGGTGCGGACATCCACGGGGGGCGGGCTCCCCGGGGCGACTCCCCATTGTCCCCCATCCGGGTAAGGAAGCGGAGCTGACCGACTACTGCTCCGCGATCACCAGTTCATGCAGCCGCTCCACCCGTGCCTGGGTCTCCTCGTCCCGCGGTACGTACGTGCCCAGGCGGGCGCCCTCGGCCGGGCCGAGCCACAGGCCGTGGTAGGTGAAGGACAGCATTCCCACGTGCGGATTGCGGAAGCGCTTGGTCTGGTCGACCGCGCGGGCCACCTCATGCCGTTCCCACAGCTCGCGGAACTCCGGCGAGGAGCGCTCCATCCGCTTCAGCAGCGCTTTCCACGCGGGCTCCGCCAAGTGCTCGGCCATCCGGGAGCGGAACCTGGCCGCCATCAGCCGGATCGTCTCCTCCCGGTCCGGCATGGCGGCCGCCCAGTCGGGGTCGGTGAAGGCCAGCCACATGCAGTTGCGGTCCTCGGGCGGATGCGCGTCCAGGTCGCCGAGCAGGCGGCCATAGGTGCGGTTGTAGGCGAGGATGTCGTAGCGCGCGTTCTGCACACAGGCCGGAAAAGGTTCGAGCTGGGTGAGCAGCTTCCGGATGCCGGACGGCAGCACTGTCGTCTCGTTCGCGGGCGTCGGGTCGGCCGTCCCCGCCAGCGCGAACAGATGGGCGCGCTCGCTGGAGTCCAGCATCAGGGCCCGGGAGAGGGAGTCCAGCACCTGCGCCGAGACCTGGATGTCACGGGCCTGCTCCAGCCACGTGTACCAGGTCACACCGACTGCCGACAGCTGCGCCACCTCCTCGCGGCGCAGCCCCGGCGTACGGCGGCGCGGCCCGCGGGGCAGCCCCACCTGCTCCGGGGCGATCCGCTCCCGCCTGCTGCGCAGAAAGGCCGCGAGCTCCTCGCGGCGCACGCTGTCGGCAGGTGCGCGCGTTTCCGGGGTCGCGTGGGCGGTGCCGGGGGTGCTGACGCTCATGGCACCAGGATGAGGCACGCCGCATCCTGTTGCCAGGTAGTCGCTGTACCAGGATGAGGACCGTCTGGTACCAGGCTGACGCTTGGCCGAGGCTCGTGGCCATGAGTCACGACGCCCTCACTTCACCCCGCACCGGCGGGACCGCACCGACGGGCGGCACCGGCACGGGCACCGGCCGCGCGCCGGCGCCCCGGGTTGCCGCGCTACGCCCCCTCGGCCTGTTCACCCTGCTGCTGGGTGCGGCACTGCCCATGATCGATTTCTTTGTCGTCAACGTCGCGTTTCCCAGCATCGAGGCCGACCTCGACGCCTCCCCGGCCGCGCTGGAGATGGTCGTCGCCAGTTACGCCGTCGCCTACGCCTCGCTGCTCGTACTGGGCGGACGGCTGGGCGACACCTTCGGACGGCGCAGGCTGTTCCTGTGGGGTGTGCTCGCCTTCGGCATCACCTCGCTCGCCTGCGGATTCGCCCCCGGCGTGTGGTGGCTGATCGCCGCGCGGCTGGCGCAGGGCGCGGCCTCCGCGATGATGTTCCCGCAGGTGCTCGCCACCATCCACGCCACCAGCGAGGGGCAGGTACGGGCGCGTGCCATCGGTCTGTTCGGCTCGGTCGGCGGGATCTCCATCGTCACCGGGCAGGTGCTGGGCGGCGTACTGGTCGCCGCCGATCTGGCGGGCACCGGCTGGCGGGCGATCTTCCTGATCAACGTCCCCGTGGTGCTGATCGCACTGGCGATGGGCGCCCGTACGGTGCCGGACAGCCGCTCGGAATCGCCCGCGCGGGGCGACATCGCCGGAACCGTACTGCTGGCGTGCGGACTTGTCGCACTGCTGCTGCCACTGACGGAAGGGCGTGCCGCCGGGTGGCCCTGGTGGTCGGTGACGCTGCTGGTGGCGGCGGTGGTGCTGGCCTGCGCGTTCGTCGCCGTCGAACGACGGGAGGAGCGGGAGGGCCGCAGCCCGCTGCTGCCGCCCTCACTGCTGCGCGAACCGGGAGTGCGGCGCGGGCTGCTGGCCGGAGCACCCATCTTTCTGGGCTTCAGCAGCTTCATGTTCGAGAGTGCACTGCTGTTGCAACAGGGGCTGCGTTTCGGTGCGTTGAAGGCGGGGCTCACCCTGGTGCCGATGGGCCTGGCACAGTTCACCGCCTCCGTGCTGGCGCCCCGACTGACCGAACGACTCGGCGCGGGACGTGTGCTGGCGCTCAGCGCGGTCGCGCAGGGCGCGGGACTGGGTGCGCTGCTGCTGGCCGTTTTCACCGAGTGGCCCGGCCTGCCGCCCCTCGCGCTGGCACCGGCACTGCTGCTGTGCGGGCTGGGTCAGGGGCTGCAACTGCCCACCTACTACCGCGTCCTGCTGTCCGGCATCCCCGCCGCCCGCGCCGGCGCCGGCAGCGGCCTCGCCGCCACGGCCCAGCAGTCCGGCCTCGCCCTGGGCGTCGCCACACTGGGCTCCCTCTTCCTCGCCCTGATACCGCACTACGGCATACGCGAAGCGCTGGGCGCTGCGCTGGCCGTGCAGGGCTGCGGGTTGCTGGCACTGCTCGTCATGGGACTGCGGATGCCCCGCAGGATCGCCTGAGCGATGCGGACGCGCCCCGAAGGGGCGGGTGGGGCACCGGTCCGCCCAGGGCTTGCCCGACGATCCCGCGTACCCCGCGTCGGGGGGCTGCGCTTGCCAGCCCTGCGCCTCTGGCGCAGACTTCCCAAGCGCCGCAGGGGACGTGCCCCGTAAGGGGCGCGGGGAACTGCGCGACCAGCCACCGCTCACCCGCAGCCCGCACGCGTCGGGCAGGGCACCCCCTTGCCGGAGCAACGGATGGCGCCGCCCTAACATGCCGGTCATGGCCATGTTCGTGCATCTGACGTCGGCGGCGAACGCCCCCCGCATCCGGCGGTCCGGAATCCGCGCGGCGAGCCGCGGACAAGGCGATGCACGCGGCGTGTACTGCTTTCCGGTGCTGCCGTCGTACACCCTCACCCACCAATGGCTGCGCGAGCTGGCCCGGTTCAGCAACCGGGGAGGGTTGGTCGCCGTCCATGTGCGGCTGGACGACGCCCAGCAGGTACTGGTGGGGCGCTATGCGAGAGAGCAGGACACCGTTCCCGCCGCCGAGGCAGTACGGCGGATCGCGGCGCTGGACGACCCGCGCGGGTGGGAGGTGTTCGTCCCCCGGGCGATCCGGCCGCGCGAGGTGCACCGGATCCGTACCGCACCACAGACGGTCGGGTGGCGGTACTGGCCCGAGGCGCACGGCGTCCGCCCCTGCACCTGCGACGGTTGCCGGGTACGCGGCGAGTACGGGTCGCGGCGCCTGCGCGAGCGGTTGCCGCATCCGCTGGACGGTCCGCCGCCACCGGCCAGGGTGCTGCTCGCCAGGGTCGCCGCAGCGGGCACCCCGGGAGACTCGGCCCAACTACGGGAGACCCTGCACTGGTTCGGCATGCGCCGCCGTGGCCCCCTCGCCCAGCTGACCCACCTCGCAGCCCATCCCGACCCCGCGGTACGGGAGGACCTCGTATGGGCCATCTCCCGCTGGTCCACCCCGGGAGTGGCCGAGCTGCTGGACGGTCTCGCCGACGACCCGCACGCGGATGTCCGAGAGGCGGTCGAGACGGTCCGTACGCCGGAATCGGACAGCTAGCCCCCTCCCTCGCGGCGCACGGCGAGGTGGACCCACACCGTTTTGCCCGCCCCCGTGCGAGGTCGTACGCCCCACGCTTGCGAGAGGGCGTCGACCAGCAGTAATCCGCGGCCCGATGCCTCATCCGGGTCCGGCTTGCGAAGTTCCGGCATCTCCCACTGGAACGAGTCGGAGACCTCCAGCACGAGGACGCCGTCGCGGCGGCGGAGTACGAGTTCGAAGTAGTCGCCGATTCCCCGTGCGGCGTGGGTGACCACATTGGTCGCCAACTCACTTGTGATCAGCGCCGCGTCCTCGCCGAGGTGTCCGAGCTTCCACTCTCTGAGCACCAGCCGCACGTGCTCCCGCGCCTTCGGCACGGACACCTTGCTGATGCGGAACCTTGCGATGTTCGTACGCCCGGACATGGGGCCTCCCCGGGGGCGGCTGAGCAGGTTGGATTCGCTCACCCTTGGTGCCCGAACGGACGCGTTGAGTGAGGTAACTCACGCTAAGGCCAACCAGAACGCTTGGCAAGTCTTCAGTATGGCAAGTTTGCCAATGACGCTCAGTCTCAAACTCCTGTCCCACTCAGCCAGTTGGTGTGCAGACTTGGGGAAGCAAGAAGGGAAGGACACATGCCCTCGGACCGGAAGCCCACGATGCGCGGCAGGCGGCTCGGCTCCGCGCTGCGCCGATACAGGCTGGCCGCAAAGCTCGATCAGGAACACGCGGCACAAGAACTGGGCTGCTCGACGGCGAAGATAAGCCGCATCGAATCGGGGGCGAACTGCGCCCGCGTCGCGGAAGTCCGCTACCTGCTGGATCTCTACGAGGTGCACGACGAGACGACGCGCTCGCAGCTTGAGCGGCTGGCCCGCAGCGCCACCAAGCGCGGCTGGTGGGTCAACCAACCGGTGCCAGTGCCGGACAAGCTGGGCGACTACCTCGCGCTGGAGTCGGACGCCACATTCATCCGCACGTGGCAGACAACCCTGGTGCCGGGGCTGTTGCAGACGGAGGAGTACACGAGGGTTCTGCTCGCGACGAATCCTACGTACGGGGATGAAACAGATATCGAGCGCTCCGTCGCGATCCGCCAGGAACGGCGGAAGCAGTTCCTGGCCTCCGGAGCCCGGCTCGCCGCTGTGATTTGGGAACCAGCGCTGACGTCCTCCATGCCGAGTGCGAAGACGCACCGAGCCCAACTACTCGACTTGCTGTGGCTTCAACAGCAGCCGCTGGTCAGCCTCCAGGTACTCCCGCTCGGCGAATGGTCGGCGGCGGCCAGCTCACCACCGTTCGCCATGCTGTCCTTCGACGGGGAGTGGGCACCCTCTGCAGTCGTCCAGGACACCCATCAGGAGAGCGTCGTACTGGAGGATGAAAACCTGACGACCCCCTACGCCCACGCCTTTGACGCTCTGCGCTCTGCCGCCCTGACCAACGAACAGACGCAGGACTTCATCCAGAGGCTCGTCAGCAGCATCCCCGAGGAAGAGGAACCAACGTGAGCAGCAGGACCGTCGTCGGCCGCTTCCGCAAATCGTCCTACTCAGGCGCCGGTCAGGCCAGCGAGTGCGTGGAAGTTGCCCGCACGGCCGACGGCGGACGCGCGGTCCGCGACAGCAAGGATCCCGCGCGGGGGACCGCGTACTTCTCACCTACGGCTTGGCAGACGTTCATCACCGATCTGAACAGGAATAGGGCGTCATGAAGAAAGCAATCATCACCACGCCGTTCCGCAAGTCGTCTTACTCCCACGGCGACCACAGCGAATGCGTTGAGGTCGCCCACACCACCACCGGCGGGCGCGCGGTCCGCGACAGCAAGGATCCCGCGCGGGGGACCGCGTACTTCGGGGCGGAGGCGTGGGGGGAGTTCATCAGCGGGCTGCGGGGCCGCCCCGTACCGCAGTAGGGGGCCGGCATTGGCTCCGTGGTAGCTAGGGCACCGCACAGTCGGCGCCCTAGCTTCGCGGTCATGAACGTTTCCCGGAATGTCGCGGCGCCCACACCGGCCCTCAAAAGAGGGTTCGCACGGCAGTTGGGAGAGGCGGTCATCCTCTTCCCCCTTGGGCTGTTCGCCCTCGTCATGGCACTCGGAGGGCAGGGCGGGCCCGCCCGGCGGGTGCTGCGGGCGCAGCCGGGGGCGAGCGCGGTGCGGGTCATCGCGCATGCCGCGCTCACCGTGCTGCTGGGCGTACTGGCGCTGATACTGGCGGGGGTGCTCGCCCTCGGCACCGCCCGCGGGCTGTTCTACGGCTTCGTGGACAGCGGTCCGTACGACGACTCCTGGGGCGGGCCCAGCAAGGCCGGTGCCTGGCTCGCGCATTTCGGGGTGAGCCTGCCGATAAGCGCGGCGGCGATCGGGCTGCTGTACGGTCTCGCCGCCCTGCACCGGCGGCTGACGGCCCCGCTGCGCGGCGAGCGCAGGCCCGCATGGGTGCTGCCGACGGTGCTGCTGAGCTGCTTGGCCACCGCGCTGTTCCTGTTCGCGTTCATACGGCAGCTGAACTGAGCGACGGCCCTCACGGAGGGTTCTACTCCTCCCCCTGGGACCAGGCGGCGACCGGGAGGGAGAGGTAGACGCCGAAGTCGTCGAGTCCGGTGGCCTCCTCGATGCTCTCGTGGAGCAGATCCACGCGCTCCTGACGGTTGGCGGCCCTGCTCTCGAACCACTTGGAGCGCACTTCGATCACAACGTCCAGGCCGCAGCGGTCGAAGGGGCCGAGCTTCCGGAATCTGAGCTCCACATCGCCTGGCTGCAGGTCGCCGTCATAGGGCTCCTCGGGGCACTCCACGGCTACGGACACCAGGTGCGGCAGTACCGAGCCGAGTTCGAGAAGCAGCTCTTCGGAAACGTCCGGTGCATAGGTGACTTCAACGAGCGGCATCGGTTCACTCCTGACCGGGCGCTGTGCGGGCCCGTCGGCGACAGTGGCAGCTGTAGGCATACGTGAAGCCCCCGACCGGCGCAAACGCAAAACGGGGTGCGCGGCCGGTCGGCCTTCGGTTTGATGAGCGCATGCTCTCCGCCGACCGCATACTCGCCTTCGCGGCCATGTCGTTCGTGCTCATCGTCGTTCCGGGGCCCAGCGTGCTGTTCGTCGTCGGGCGGGCGCTGGCGCACGGGCGGCGGGCGGCGCTCACCACGGTGGTGGGCAACACCCTGGGCGCGTATGTGCTGGTGATCGCGGTGGCGCTGGGGGTCGGCACGCTGGTGGAGCGGTCGGTACTCGTCTTCACGGTACTGAAGCTCGCCGGCGCCGCCTACCTCGTCCATCTGGGCATCAAGGCGTGGCGGCAACGCCGTTCGTTGCAGGACGCGTTCGAGAGCACGGCAGCCGCGCACGGCGGGCTGCGCACGCTGTGGGAGGGCTTCGCGGTCGGGGTCGCCAACCCGAAGACGATCGTGTTCTTCGCCGCCGTACTACCGCAGTTCGTGGACCGTGAGCAGGGGCACGTGGCCTTGCAGATGCTGCTGCTCGGCCTCGTCTTCAACGCCATCGCCGTCGTGTGCGACGGCACCTGGGGGCTGGCCGCGGCCACCGCGCGCGGCTGGTTCGCCCGGTCTCCGCGGCGACTGTCCATGGTCGGCGGCGCGGGCGGGCTCGCCATGATCGGGCTCGGTGTCACCGTCGCCGCGACTGGGCGCAAGGAATAGGCCGTGTCCTGATCGGCCCCGCCCGCCCCCGCCGCGACAAGCGGTTATACGGATCACGCATAGGTGCGGGCGGCGGCGTATTTCCGTGGGCGCCGAGGGAGTTCCTACGTTCCGGGGCGTGGCAGCAGCCGCTGCTCCCCCCTGCGAACCCCTGAAGGAACTCCCTCATGCGTCTCATCTCTCTCCTGGCTGTGGGCGCGTTCGCGCTCGGGCTCGATGCCTATGTGACCGCGGGGCTCTTGCCCGACGTCGCCGGTGATCTCGGCTCGTCGATCGCCGCCGCCGGACAGATGGTCACCGCGTTCACGCTCGCGTATGCCCTCGCTTCGCCGCTGCTCGCCGCACTCCTGCCGGCGCAGCGGCAGCGCGCGGGATTGCTGGGGGCACTGGGACTGTTCACCCTCGCCAACGCGGGCAGCGCTCTGGCGCCCACGCTGGGTGTTCTGCTGCTGAGCCGCGCGGTGGCCGGGGTGGGCGCCGGGGTGTACCTCGCGCTGGCCGCTGCCTCGGCCGCTTCCGTGACCGGTCCCGAGCACCGTGGGCGGGCGCTGGCGATGCTGATGGGCGGAATGAGCGGGGGAACCGTGGTCGGGGTACCGGTCGGCGTGCTGGTCGCCGAGCACGCCGGATGGCGCTCGACGCTGTGGCTGGTCACCGCGTTGGGGGCGGCGGCCTTCGGCGGGCTTGTAGCGCGGCTGCCGCGCTTCGGCGAGGGAGAGGGCAAGGGCGACGGCGGCTCCGGCGGCGAGGGTTCCGCCGTCGGGCTGCGGCAGCGGATGGCCGTGCTGGCCGACCGCCGGGTGACCTCGATCGTGACCGTCTCGTTCCTGGCTGCCGTCGCCAGCCTCGGCCTCTACACGTACCTCGCCCCCGTCATGGCCGCCCGCCCCATGGGCGAGGTCGACGGGATCACGCCGTATCTGTGGGCGTGGGGCATCGGCGGCGTGGCCGGCAGCGTGCTGGTCGGGCCGCTCGTGGACCGGCTGCGCAGGCCGTACGCCGTCGTCACCGGTATCGGGCTGCTGCTCGTCCTGGCGCTGGCCGCGCTGCGTCCGGCGGCCTCGCTCTCGCCGCTGCTCGCACTGGTGCCGATCGCGCTGTGGGGTGCCGTGGGGTGGGCGCTCCAGGTGCCGCAGCAGCACGATCTGATCGCGGCACAGGGTGCGGGCGGCGGCCCGGTGGCCGTGGCGCTGAACGAGTCCGCGCTGTATCTGGGCAGCGCGGTGGGCTCGGGGCTGGGCGGGCTGGCCTTCGGGCTGGGCTGGGACGCCTCGGTGCTCCCCTGGTTCGCGGCGGCCTTCGCGGCACTCGCGCTGCTCGTCCATCTGACCTGGGTACGGGCCACCACCGCGCGGCACGCGGAGCGCACCGGGGAGCCGTGCCGGGCCGAGGTCTGAGCCTGCTGTGTTCACGCCTACTCTGGGATGGACACGTCGGACAGGGAGCGGCCAGGCAGTGCTCGACAAGGACATAAGCCTTCGCCACCTGCAGGCGTTCGCGACGCTGGCCGAGACCCTCAATTTCACCCAGGCCGCAGCAGAGCTGGGCGTGCGGCAGCCGACGCTGTCCCGCACGGTTCGCCGCCTGGAGGAGCAGATGGGGGTCAGGCTGCTGGAACGGAACACTCGCACCTGCGCCCTCACACCTCAGGGCGCACGCCTGCGCGACGAGCTGGCCGATCTGCTGCCGCGCCTGGAAGCCGCGCTGTCGCCGGACGAGCCGGGCACGCTGCGGCTGGGCTTCACCTGGCTGCTGCCCGGCGCCTGGCTGCACGAGGCGATCGAACGGTTCGAGGACGAAACCGGGACGCGCGTCGTCCTCTCCCGCAAGGACGAGCTGCTGGCGGGCATCACCCGCCGCGCCGTCGATGTCGCCCTGTTGCGGATCAAGGAGGTCCCACGCGGGTTGCGCGCCCGCGAACTGGGCCGGGAGCGGCAGGTCGCGGCGGTGGCCCGCAACTCGCCGCTTGCCGCGCTGTCCTCGCTGGCGTGGACGGAGCTGGCCCGGCATCCGATCGTCGCCAACACGGTGAGCGGAACGGTGCGCGGTGAGTGCTGGCCGGCCGAGCACCGCCCCGAGACGATCGTGGAGTGCGCCAACTTCGACGAGTGGCTGGAGCTGATCGCGGCGGGCCGGGGCATCGGCGTGGGCCCCGCACTGCTGAGCCGCCGCCGACCGCACCCGGCGGTCACCTTCGTCCCGCTGACCGGCGTCGAACCGGTGCCCCTGCGCCTGGTGCACCCGGCGCAGGGCTCGCACCCGCACGCGGAGCGGTTCACGCGGATCGCCGAGCGGGTGCTGGCCGAACACCGGCAACGACTGGGCGACGGCCCCGCGGCAGCCGCCTGACGGCGGGCGTCCCCTGTCCCCCCGGGCACCCCGCAGCCGCGACCAACCGGCAACGTCCCGCAGTCAACGACCCACAACCGGCGCCCCGCACACGACGATCAACAGCCGACGCCCCGCACCCGCGACCAACCGGCAACATCCGGAAGGCAGGCGTGCCCCCGGCACCGGTCGCGCGGGCGGTCACCGTCTCGGCGTCACGCCCGGTGGTACTGGATCGGGCGGCGCGGCTCGGCGCCGAGTTCGGCCGCGGCCTCGTTCGCCCAGCACGGCCGGCGCAGCAGTTCGCGGCCGAGCAGCACCGCGTCGGCCTGGCCGGAGGCGACGATCTGCTCGGCCTGCCGGGGCTCGGTGATCAGGCCGACGGCGCCGACCGGCAGGTCCGTCTCCTTCTTGACCCGTTCCGCGAACGGCACCTGGAAGCCGGGCGCCGCCTCGATACGGGCGTCGGGCGCGTTGCCGCCGGTGGAGGTGTCGAGCAGGTCGACTCCGCGGGCGAGCAGTTCCTTGGCGAGGCGGACGGTGTCATCGCCGGTCCAGCCCTCGCGGCCGTCCTCGGGGTTCTCGGTCAGCCAGTCGGTGGCGGAGATACGGAAGAACAGCGGCAGTTCGTCCGGCCACACCGCTCGCACTGCCTCGACGACCTCCAGCGCGAACCGCGTACGGCCCTCGAAGGAGCCGCCGTACTCGTCGGTGCGGCGGTTGGTGAACGGCGAGAGGAACTCGTTGATCAGGTAGCCGTGCGCGCCGTGGATCTCGACCACTTTGAACCCGGCCTCGTGCGCACGGCGGGCGCTGTCCGCGAACTGCCGCACAACTCCGGCTATCTGGTCCCGCGTCAGCTCACCCGGAGTCGCGTGCGCACCGGAGAAGGGCAGCGGGCTCGGGGCGACCGGCTGCCAGCCGTGATCGCGGCCGGGCGCCAGGGGCGCACCGCGCTCGACCCAGGTGCGCTCGGTGGACGCCTTGCGTCCCGCGTGCGCCAGCTGGATACCGGGGACGGTGCCCTGCTCGGACAGGAAGCGGGTGATACGGGTGAACGCCTCCTGCTGGCGGTCGTTCCACAGCCCGAGGTCGTAGGGGCTGATCCTGCCCTCCGGGGTGACCGCCGTCGCCTCGACCAGCGCCAGCCCGAGCCCGCCCGAGGCCCGCGCGCCCAGATGTGCGAGGTGCCAGTCGGTGGGGACGCCCTGCTCCGGACCGTCGGGGGCGGCCGAGTACTGGCACATCGGCGCCATCCAGACGCGGTTGGGCACGGTCACCGACCGCAGGGCGAGGGGCTCGAACAGTGCGCTCACAGCGCTCTCCATTCCATTGAGGGCCGAACAGCGCTATTACGGTAACCATCGTACTACGGCACCTGTCAAACTTTGATGACTGCCGTACTATGAAAGCGTGCCGACGACAACCGCCGTACGCGAACTCCCGCACCCCGCACGGGAAGAGATCCACCTGGAGGCAGTGCTGCACGCACTGGCCGACCCGGTGCGGCTGCGGATCGTCACCTGCCTGAACGCCTACGGCGAGGGCGAGGGCAACGGGGCCACCTGCTCCCAGATCGAGCTGCCCGTCTCCGCCTCGACCGCCACCCACCACTTCCGCGTGCTGCGCGAGGCGGGCGTCATCAACCAGTGCTACCGCGGCACCGCCAAGATCAACTGCCTGCGCCGGGCCGACCTCGACACCCGCTTCCCGGGGCTGCTGGATGCGGTATTGAGGGCAGCAGCCAGCTGAAACCCACCCTTTCGGGGCCCCGCCAGGTGATCCGCTCACATTGTCGGTGCGCCTGGCTACGGTGAGTTGTGTCTGGAACTCAGCACCTGGAGGGCGCATCATGACAGTGATGCTCGATCGACCGACAGCCATAGATTCCCCCGAGGAACCGGAACCGAACCCGGCACTACAGCCCAGCTTCGATTCGCTGTTCTGGACGCTCTTGACCATGGAGGTGCCCGAAGGCTTCCGGGCAGAGATCGTCGGGGGAAACATCGTCATGTCACCGTGGTCGAAGGGGTACTACCTCGATGTGATGGACTCGCTCGTCGAGCAGCTGATGCCAAGGCTGCCGAAGGATCAGCGCGTCTCATATGCCCCGTTCCTCTTTGCCCTGCCCGGACAGGAACGAGCCTACGGACCGGACATCTACGTGGCGGCACGCGAAGCATTCCGGACGTACGACAGGTACATCGACGGCGAAACCCTCACGCTCGTCGCCGAGTTGACCTCGAACGCGACGCGCGATGTCGACTGGAACGACAAGCTGCCGGTCTACGCCAAGGCCGGTATCCCCGTGTACCTGCTGCTCGACATGCAGGACCGCTCCATCTCCGTGTTCTCGGACCCCACGCCGGAGGGATATGCCGAGCGCACGACATGCCGGTTCGGCAAGCCTGTGCAGCTGCCCTCGCCGTTCGACTTCGAACTGGACACCGTCCCATTCGATGCGGCGCCGGGGAAGAAGGCCACAGAGCCGGAAGCCCCGGAAAAGGAGGCGTGAGCGGGGCCCGCTCTGTCAAAGTGCCCGCATGGACAGACAGATGCGCTCCCTCCTCGCCCACACCGACCACCCCATCGCGGCACCGCTGGACGACTCCTCCGTCGACCGGCTGCTCTCCCGTGCCGTCATACGCGGCGACGAACGCGTGCTCGACCTCGGGTGCGGTGAGGGGGCGTGGCTGCTGCGCGTCCTTAGGCGGCATCCGGGCGTGACGGCGGAGGGTGTTGACGTCTCAGCAGGCGCCCTGGAACGCGCCCGGCAGCGCTCCCAAGAAGCGGGGCTCGCGGAGCGGCTGACGCTGCACCGTACCGAGGCGGCGGCGTTCCCGGCTCAGCGGCGCTTCGACGTGGTGCTGAGCGTGGGCGCGGCGCACGCGTTCGGCGGGCTGCTGCCCACCCTGGACGCCGCACGCGGGCAGTTGGCGCCCGGCGGCACCGTGCTGGTCGGTGACGCGTACTGGGAGCGGGAGCCGAGCCCATGGGCGCGCGAGACGCTGGGCGAGTACGAGGACCTGGCGGGAACGGTCGAGAAGGTCATCGCGGACGGCTGGACGCCGGTCTACGCGCACCTTTCCACCCGGCACGAGCTGGACGACTACGAGTGGAACTGGACCGGCTCCCTGGCCCGCTGGGCGCTGGACAACCGCGAGCACCCCGACAGCGCCGAGGCGCTGCGAGCCGCGGCCCTGCACCGGGACGAGTGGCTGCGCGGCTACCGGGAGAGCTTCGGCTTCGTCTGCCTGGCGCTGCGCCGCACCACCGAGTGAGCCCGTTGCATACGTACGAGGCCCGGCACCCCCTCGCGGGGTGCCGGGCCCTCGGCGTACGCGTGGCTCAGCAGCCGAGGAGGCGGCCGGCCAGGTAGCCCTCGATCTGGTCGAGGGAGACGCGGTCCTGCTTCATGGTGTCGCGCTCACGCACCGTGACGGCGTTGTCGTCGAGGGTGTCGAAGTCGACGGTGACGCAGAACGGGGTGCCGATCTCGTCCTGGCGGCGGTAGCGGCGGCCGATGGCACCCGCGTCGTCGAACTCGATGTTCCAGTGCTTACGCAGCGTCTCCGAGAGGCCACGGGCCTTGGGCGAGAGCTGCTCGTTGCGGGAGAGCGGCAGCACGGCGACCTTGACCGGGGCGAGCCTGGGGTCGAGGCGCATCACGGTGCGCTTCTCCATCTTGCCCTTGGCGTTGGGCGCCTCGTCCTCGATGTAGGCGTCGAGCATGAAGGCGAGCATCGCGCGGTTCACACCGGCCGCCGGCTCGATGACGTACGGCGTCCAGCGCTCGCCCGCCTCCTGGTCGAAGTACGACAGGTCGTGGCCGGACGCCTTGGAGTGCGCGGTGAGGTCGAAGTCGGTGCGGTTGGCGACGCCCTCCAGCTCGGAGAACTCGCTGCCGCCGAAGTTGAAGCGGTACTCGATGTCGGCGGTGCGCTTCGAGTAGTGGGAGAGCTTGTCCTTCGGGTGCTCGTACCAGCGGATGTTCTCCTCGCGGATACCCAGGTCGCGGTACCAGGCCCAGCGCTGGTCCATCCAGTACTGGTGCCACTCCTCGTCCTCGCCCGGCTTGACGAAGAACTCCATCTCCATCTGCTCGAACTCGCGGGTACGGAAGATGAAGTTGCCCGGAGTGATCTCGTTCCGGAACGATTTGCCCATCTGCGCGATACCGAACGGCGGCTTCTTGCGCGAGGTCTGCTGAACGGCGGCGAAGTTGGTGAAGATGCCCTGCGCGGTCTCGGGACGCAGGTAGGTGACCGAGCCGGAGTCCTGGGTGGGGCCGAGGTGGGTGGAGAGCAGCCCGGAGAACTGCTTGGGCTCGGTGAAGCCGCCCTTGTTGCCGCAGTGCGGACAGTTGATGTCGGCCAGACCGTTCTCCGGCTCGCGGCCGTGCTTGGCCTCGTACGCCTCGGTCAGGTGGTCGGCACGGAAGCGCTTGTGGCACGAGGTGCACTCGGTGAGCGGATCGGTGAAGGTGGAGACATGACCCGATGCCTCCCAGACCTCGGGGGCCAGAATCACCGACGAGTCGATGCCCACCACGTCGTCGCGGGAGGTGACCATGGAGCGCCACCACTGGCGCTTGATGTTCTCCTTCAGCTCCACGCCCAGCGGCCCGTAATCCCAGGCGGCCCGCTGGCCGCCGTAGATCTCACTGCACGGGTAGACGAAGCCACGGCGCTTGCTGAGGCTGACAATTGTGTCGATCTTGTCGGCGGCCACGGTGCTCTCTTCATTGACGACGAGACGGAATACCTCAGATTACTGGGGGCCGTAGGGGGCGCGGCAAATCGGTTCCGGCCGGGGTTCCGGCAGCGGTTCCGGTATCGCACTGTGATCACGGAGCGCAAAGCTCTAGTTGACAATCGTTTCCAATTTCGCTGAAAATGACTGTCATGAACATCGGCCCCCGCCCCCGTCGGCTCATACGCACCAGTGCCACCCTCAGCGCTCTCGGCCTGGCCTCCCTCTCCCTCGCCGCCTGTGGCAGCGGCTCGGGCGACAACGGGAAGGTCCAGGTCGCCGCGTCCTTCTATCCGATGGCGTATCTCGCTCAGCAGATCGGCGGGGAACACGTCGAGGTGCAGAACCTCACCAAGCCCGGCACCGAGCCGCACGACCTGGAGCTGAGCCCGAAGCAGACCGGGGAGCTCAGCGAGGCGGACATGATCGTCTACCTCAAGGGCCTGCAGCCCGCCGTGGACGAGGCGGTCGACCAGTCCGGCGTCAAGAACGTCGCGGAGGCAAGCTCCTTCACCACCCTGGAGAAGCACGGGACCGACGTGCACGGCGAGGAAGGCCACGACGAGCACGGGCACGAGGAGCACAAGGAGAAGAGCCACGAGGAGAAGGGCCACGACGAGCACGAGGGCCACGACCACGGCGACAACGCCGCGGGCGACCCGCACGTCTGGCTCGACCCGGTGCGCTACGCCGAGGTCGCCGAGGGGGTCGGCAAGAAGCTCCAGAAGGCGGACCCCGACCACAAGGACGAGTACAAGAAGAACACCGAGGACCTCGTCTCCCGGCTGAAGAACCTCGACAAGGACTTCAAGGACGGTCTCAAGAAGAAGAAGACCGACACCTTCATCACCACACACGCCGCCTTCGGCTACCTCGCCGAGCGCTACGGTCTGCACGAGGAGGCCGTCACCGGTATCGACCCGGAGTCGGAGCCCAGCGCGGCGCGGATGAAGGAGCTGCACAAGGTCGCCAAGGAGGACGACGTGGACACCGTCTTCTTCGAGAACACCGCCAGCGACAAGACCGCCAAGACCCTCGCCGGAGACCTGCGTCTGAAGACCTCGGTGCTCAGCCCCATCGAGACCATCAAGGACCCGAAGAAGGACGACTACTTCTCGGTGATGCACCAGAACCTGACCGCGCTCAAGACGGCGCTCGACGCGCAGTGAGCCAGGACGGCACCCGGCGCGCGGTCGCTCAGTGAGGACGTGAGGCATGACGAGGACGACAGCGGCCCCGGACGGCGCCGGCATAGCCGAGGCACCGCCCGCCATCGCCCTGCGCGGTGCCACCGCCGCGCTGGGCGGGCGGCCCGTGCTGCGCGGAGTGGATCTGACGGTGGAGCGCGGCGAGACGGTCGCGCTGCTGGGCGCCAACGGCTCGGGCAAGTCCACCACGATCCGGGCCGTACTGGGCCAGGTGCCGCTCACCGGCGGTGAACTGGAGCTGTTCGGCACCCCGTACGCGCGCTTCCGCCAGTGGCGGCGGCTCGGCTATGTGCCGCAGCGCTCCACGGCCGCCGCCGGGGTCCCGGCGACCGTCCGCGAGGTCGTGGCGGCCGGCCGGCTGGCGCGGCGACGCTTCGGGCCGCTGGGCCGCGAGGACAAGGCCGCGGTCCGGCACGCGCTGGAGCTGGTCGGCATGGCGGACCGGATGCGGGACGCGGTCGAGTCGCTCTCCGGCGGACAGCACCAGCGGGTGCTGATCGCCCGGGCGCTGGTCGCCGAACCGGAGCTGCTGATCATGGACGAGCCGCTGGCCGGCGTGGACATGGCCAACCAGGAGGTGCTGGCCGACACCCTGCGCCGGCAGGTGGAGCGGGGCACCTCCGTACTGCTCGTACTGCACGAACTCGGCCCGCTCGCGCCGCTGATCGACCACGCCGTCGTACTGCGGGACGGACAGGTCGAGCGGGTGGACAACCCCGACCGGCTGCACGATCTGGCCTGCCATCCGCACGGCTCCGTACCCGCCGCCGAGGCGGCACCGAAGATCGAGACGGGGTTGCTCTCATGATCGAGATGCTGGACTTCGCGTTCATGCAGCGGGCGCTGCTCGCCGCGCTGCTGGTCGGCATCGCGGCGCCCGCCGTCGGCATCTACCTCGTACAGCGCCGCCAGGCGATCATGGGCGACGGCATCGGCCATGTCGCGCTCACCGGTGTCGCGCTGGGCTTCCTGCTGAGCACCAACCCGGTGTGGATGGCCGTGCTCGTCGCCTCGCTGGGCGCGATCACCATGGAGCTGATCCGCTGGTACGGCAAGGCGCGGGGCGACATCGCGCTGGCGATGCTGTTCTACGGCGGTATGGCGGGCGGCGTCATGATCATCAACCTGTCGCCGAACGGCTCCAACGCCAACCTCACCACCTACCTCTTCGGCTCCATCACCACCGTCTCCCCCGAGGACATCACCGCCATCGTCGGACTGTCCGTCTTCGTGCTGCTCGTCGCGCTCGGGTTGCGGCGGCAGCTTTTCGCCGTCTGCCAGGACGAGGAGTTCGCGCGGGTCACGGGGCTGCCGGTGCGGCTGCTGAACCTGCTGCTGGCAGTGACGGCGGCGGTGACGGTCACGGTGGCGATGCGGGTGGTCGGACTGCTGCTGGTCAGCGCGCTGATGGTGATCCCGGTGGCCGCGGCGCAGCAGGCCACCCGCGGCTTCGCCGCCACCCTGGGGCTGGCGATGGGCTTCGGCGTCGCCGTCACCCTCTCCGGCACGATGACGTCCTACTACGCCGACGTGCCGCCCGGCGCCAGCATCGTCGTCCTCGCGATCGGGCTCTTCTGCTTGGTCACGGCACTGGCCGCGCCGCTGGCCCGGCGCCGGGCCGCACGTGACGGAGGAAGGACTGTCGCCGGAGGGGAGTCAGAGGGCACCCTGGTAGCGGACGGGAAGGAGAACGCCGCCGAGGGCACGGGGCCGGTGGACCGCCCGAGCAGGGTGTAATACCCGCGCTCCGGGAGCGCCTGGCACAATGGGTGCCCGCGAACGCCGCACCGACCCGGAGTCGCCTCGGCGCCTCCCCGGAGCCGACGAACGTAAGGAGCCAGAGCGTGACCACCGCAGGTCCCCCTGTACGCGGCCGGTCGACCCGGCAACGCGCCGCAGTCTCCGCGGCACTCGCCGAGGTCGAGGAGTTCCGCAGCGCGCAGGAACTGCACGACATGCTCAAGCACCGGGGCGACTCGGTCGGGCTCACCACCGTCTACCGAACCCTCCAGTCCCTCGCCGACGCCGGCGAGGTCGACGTGCTGCGTACGGACGACGGCGAGGCCGTCTACCGGCGCTGCCACAGTGACGACCACCACCACCATCTGGTCTGCCGCGCCTGCGGCAAGGCCGTCGAGGTCGAAGGCCCCGCGGTGGAGAAGTGGGCCGCCTCGGTCGCCGCCGAGCACGGGTTCGTCAACGTGGGCCACACGGTGGAGATTTTCGGCACCTGTGGAGATTGCGCGGCGAGCCACTAGGGCTTGCCCGGCGCCCCGAAGGGGCGCGGGGAACTGCGCGACCAGCCACGACGTAGCCGCAGCCGCCCGCGAACGGCACCAATCACCCGCTCCGCGCTGAGATGCGCGCCTCCACCCCGTCCAAAATCGTCGTCAGGCCGAAGGCAAAGTCGCCGGTGCCCTCCCAATCGTCGTCCGGGGGGCCGTCATCCAGTTCGCCGGAGGCGAGCAGCCCGCGGATGGCGGGAAAGTCACCGGTACCGGTGAGGTCGGTCAGCAACTGCCAGTACCGCTTGTGCGCGTCCTCCCAATCGGCGCCGTGCGACCGGCTCGCCTCGTCGATGTCCGCGAGGAGGGCGACGTTGCTGCGGGCGTGGCCACTGAGGGTGATCAGGACGCCGAGTTTCTCCTCGGCGTCCAGCCCGGTGTCCCGCAGATAGGCCAGTGCCTGCTCCATCCACTCCACCCCGTGCGGGGACAGCGGTGGAGTGCCGATGGGGATGCGGACGATCCACAGATGGCGCCGCAGCACGGCGTGGTAGGCGCGCGCCCAGTGCTCGATGCCGGCACGCCAGCCCTCTTCCGCTGGCGGGCCCGGCACGGGGGCGCCGATGGCCGCGTCCTCCATGAGGATCAGTAGGTCGTCCTTGCCCGCGACGTAGCGGTAGAGGGCCATGGTCGAGACGCCGATCTCGGACGCGACGCGGCTCATGGAGAGCGCGGCGAGCCCCTCGGTGTCGGCGATGCCGATGGCGGCCGCGACGATCCGCCGTACGTCCAGCCCGCGGGCCGGGCCCTTGCCCGGCCGCTCCTTCAGCCCCCAGGCGGCGGCCACGCCTGCCGGGAGACCGCCCGCCGACTGCTGCTCCCGCTTGGTCATCGTCCGCCGTTCCACCCTTCGGGTTGCCATTCACCACTCGGAGCGTGTATAGCATACGCAGTAAAGTTTATTGCATACGCAGTAGTGCGTATCGGATACACAGAAGAGGGGGGACGCGCCATGTACCCAGCGCCGGAGGCGAGTTGGGCGATCGAGACGCAAGGGCTGAGCAAGGCGTACGGCTCCGTACAGGTGCTCCAGGGGCTCGATCTGCGGGTGCGGCGCGGCAGCGTCTTCGCACTGCTCGGTCCGAACGGAGCGGGCAAGACCACCACCGTCCGCATCCTGGCGACGCTGACCCGCGCCGATGCGGGGCGGGCCACCGTGGCCGGTCACGATGTGGTCGCCGCGCGGTCCCGGGTACGCCGGGCCATCAGCCTCACCGGGCAGTACGCGGCGCTCGACGAGGAGCAGACCGGGCTGGAGAACCTGCGGATGATGGCGCGGCTGCGCGGCCGCTCACGCGCCGCCGCGCACACCCGCGCCGAGGAGCTGCTGGAGCGGTTCGCGCTCACCGAGGCGGGGGGCCGCCGGGTGTCGACCTACTCGGGCGGGATGCGGCGCAGGCTGGACATAGCGGCCGGGCTCGTCAGCGATCCGGAGGTGGTCTTCCTGGACGAGCCGACGACGGGGCTCGATCCGCGCAGCCGCCGCACGATGTGGCAGACCGTCGGTTCGCTGGCCAAGGCGGGCGTGACCGTCTTTCTGACCACGCAGTATCTGGAGGAGGCCGATCAGCTGGCCGACCGGGTGGCCGTGCTGGACAGCGGCAGGGTGCGGGCGGAGGGCACGCCCGAGGAGCTGAAGAAGACCGTCACGGCCCAGCGGCTGGATCTGACGATGGCCGGGCACGCGGCGTACGCGGAGCTGGCCGGGCGGCTGGGCGGGCGCGCGCTGCACCGGGTGCCGGAGGAGCTGGTGCTGGGTGTGGCGACCGACGGCAGCGCGGCGCATGTACGGGCGCTGCTGGACGAGTTGGACCCCACGCGCGAGCAGATCGCGCGCTTCGCGCTGCACAGCGCCACCCTTGACGACGTCTTCCTGGAGCTGACCCATGAGTGAGTACGTGGTACTGGCGGGCCGTTCCATCCGGCTGACCCGGCGCAATCTGGATGCGGTGATCATGGCACTGGTGCTGCCGGTGCTGCTGATGCTGGTGTTCGTCTACTTCTTCGGCGGCGCCATCGAGGCGAGCACCGGGGAGTATGTGACCTATGTGGCGCCCGGTGTGCTGATCCTGTGCGCGGGGTACGGCGCCTCGATGACGGCGACCACCGTCTCCAACGACATGACGGGCGGCATCATCGACCGCTTCCGCTCGATGGACACCGGCCCCACCGCCGTGCTGACCGGCCATGTCGCGGCGAGCGTGGCACGCAACGCGGTGGCCACGGCGGCCGTACTGGCCGTCGCGTTCGCGATCGGGTTCCGGCCGCACGCGGGAACAGCCGACTGGTTGGCGGCAATCGGCATCCTGCTGCTCTACATCACCACGCTCTCCTGGCTGGGTGCCGCGGCGGGCCTGCTGGCCAAGACCCCGGAGGCGGCCGGCGGGTTCACCTTCGGCATGCTCTTCCTGCCGTACCCCAGCAGCGCGTTCGTACCGATCGACACCATGCCGGACTGGCTGCACGGCTTCGCCGACAACCAGCCGGTGACCCCGGTGATCGAGTCGCTGCGCGGGCTGCTGCTGGACCAGCCCACCGGCAACAGCCCCTGGCTGGCGTCGGCTTGGTGCCTGGGGCTGCTGGCGGTGACGCTGCCGTTGTGCGCGGCGCTGTTCCGGCGGCGCACCGGCTGACGGCGCGACAGGGCGAGGGGGGCTGACCCGGCGTCAGGAGGCGGGGGGCGCCGGGTCGGAGGTCCAGTGGCGGCGGCCGAGGCTGATCAGGCGGAGCCTGCGGCGGGCCTTGTGCGCCACGACGTCCTCCGGCGGGCCCTCGCCCTGGGCCGCTTCCAGGAAGGCGGAGGCGGTCATCACCATCTGGTCGACGTACGTCTCGCCGAGCATGCGCAGATCCGCCGAACTCCAGCCGCGGGAGACCTCGTCGCGGGCGAGCGCCTCGGCCACCTCCTCCGCGAACCGGTTGAGCTGGGCACCGATGGCGATCCGTACGGCGGCCACCCCGCCATGCCGTTCGCGGCATACGAAGCGGATGTGCTCGGGGTGTTCGTGCACATAGCGGGCGATGGCGTCGACGAGGTGGTCGATGCGCTCACCGTCCTCGCTGCGCTCGGTCAGCCCGGCCTGTATCACCGCGTGCAGGCTGCCCAGCGACTCCTCGACCAGGGCGACACCGAGATCGCTCACGTCCCGGAAGTGCCGGTAGAAGCCCGCGGGTGAGATGCCGACGGCGCGGGTGATCTCGCGCAGGCCGAGGCTGCTGAGGCTCTGCTCCTCCAGCAGCGCCAGTCCGGCGTCCAGCAGCGCGCGGCGCGTCCGGGCCTTCTGGAGGTCCCGCTGCGAGTGGGGGGTGGGGGTGGTGCTGCTCATGGTCTCAGTAAACAGTTGTGCGCCGAGCGCCGCAATGCTGTAGTGTCGAACTCAGTGAACAACTGTAACGACAGTTGTTCACTGAACGTTCAAGCGCACGACGACCGCTCACACACAACGAGTTGGGAGAGAGGAACAGATGATCTTCCTCGTCGCAGCGTTCCTCCTGCTGGGCGTACTGGTGGGCCCGCCGGCCCAACTGCCGCCCGAGGTGACCCTCTCGGCAGCCGCGGTCATCGCCGCCTGGCTGCTGGTCTTCACCGTCCGCGAGCGCACCCGCCGCAACCGGCAGAGGAGTTGACCATGACCACTGTGCTGCTCCGCAAGGGCCGTACCCGGACGGGCGACGCCGACGACATGGCCGTGGCCTCGTTCGTCATGGGACTGGTCGGGCTGCTGGTGTTCAACATCGTCCTCGGCCCCTGCGCCCTGATACTGGGCGGACTGGCACTCGCCCGCGGCACCACCCGGCGCGGCCGCGCCCTGCTGGGCACTGCGTTGGGCGCCGCCGACCTGATCGTGCTGGCCGTACTGGTGACCGCGAACGGCACGGTCTCCTGGAGCTTCGGGAGCTGACGGAGGGCGCCCCGTCAGGGGCGCGGGGAACGGCGCGCGCAACCACAACGCGCCCGCAGCCCGCAGCCAGCGGCAAGGGGCACCCGCTCACGCGCCCTTCGCGGCGCCCTGCTGGCCCTCGTCATTGCGGGCACCGCCAAAGCGGCGGTCGCGCTGGGCGTACTCCAGGCAGGCCGCCCACAGATCGCGCCGGTCGAAGTCCGGCCACAGCACGTCCTGGTAGACCATCTCCGCGTAGGCGCTCTGCCAGATCAGATAGTTGGACGTACGCTGCTCGCCCGACGGGCGCAGGAAGAGATCCACGTCCGGCATGTCGCGGTAGTACAGATACTTCGCGAACGTCTTCTCGTTGACCTTGGCCGGATCCAGCCGGCCTGCCGCCACATCCTCGGCGATGCCGCGCGCCGCGTCCGCGATCTCGGCGCGGCCACCGTAGTTGACGCAGAAGTACAGCGTCATCGCTTCGTTGTCCTTCGTCTGCTCCTGGGCGACCTGGAGCTCCTGCACGACGGACTTCCACAGCTTGGGCATCCGGCCCACCCAGCGGATGCGGATCCCCAGCGCGTCCATCTCGTCCCGGCGACGGCGGATCACATCGCGGTTGAAGTTCATCAGGAAGCGCACCTCTTCGGGCGAGCGCTTCCAGTTCTCGGTCGAGAAGGCGTACAGCGACAGGTTCTTCACACCCATCTCGATGCAGCCCTTGAGCACGTCCATGACGACGCCCTCACCGACCTTGTGGCCTTCCGTACGCGGCAGCCCCCGCTGCTTGGCCCACCGGCCGTTGCCGTCCATGACGACCGCCACATGGTTCGGGACCAGCTCGCCCGGGATCTTGGGCGGCCGGGCACCCGAGGGGTGCGGTTCGGGCGTCGCGTACTCGCGCTGCTGCGACCAGGACAGCATTCCGCGGCGTGCCATCGGTACTCATCTCCAGCGGGCGGGGCTCGGGGGCAGTGCTGACCCGCCCGAGCCTAGCCGCTCCTGGCCGCCGGACGCCTGCCGGACGTAGCGCAGGGAGCGCAGCCCGCGCTCCAGGTGCCAGTGCAGATACGCCGAGACCAGGCCCGAGCCCTCCCGGCAGTGCCGGGGCTCGGCGGCGTCCGCCGTCTCCCAGTCACCGGTCAGCAGGGCACCCAGCAGCCGCAGCGCCTCCGGGGAGGGCACCACGCTGCCCGGGACCCGGCAGTCGGCACACACCACGCCGCCCGACGCGACGGAGAAGAACCGGTTCGGTCCCGGCAGTCCGCACTTGGCGCAGTCCGCGAAGCTGGGCGCGTAGCCGCCCATCGCGAGGGAGCGCAGCAGGAAGGCGTCCAGCACCAGGCCCGCGCCGTGCTCGCCCGTCGCGAGGGTGCGCAGGCCGCCGACCAGCAGCAGATACTGCTGCACGTTCGGCTCGCCCTCGTGGTCGGTGAACCGCTCGGCGGTCTCCAGCATCGCCGTACCGGCGGTGTAGCGGTCGTAGTCCGCCACGATGCCCTGGCCGTACGGGGCGATCGTCTCCGTCTGCGTACAGAGGGGGAGGCCGCGCCCCACCAGTTCGCTGCCCCGTGCGAAGAACTGCACGTCGACATGGCTGAACGGCTCCAGCCGCGCTCCGAACTTCGACTTCGTCCGCCGCACCCCCCGCGCCACAGCGCGCACCCGCCCGTGCCCCCGGGTGAGCAACGTGATGATCCGGTCGGCCTCGCCGAGCTTCTGCGTACGCAGCACGATGCCGTCATCACGGAACAGGGTCATGGCCCCATTCTCCCGCACGCACGCGCCCCGAAGGGGCGCGGGGAACGGCGCGAGCAACCACAACGCAACCCGCGGTCGACGACGGGCGGGCAGGGGCACCCCCTCGCCATCAGGGGGCGCCCGGGGTGATGAGGGCGGACTCATAGGCGGCGATCACAAGTTGTGCGCGGTCACGCACGGAGAGCTTGCCCATGATGCGGCTCACATGCGTCTTCGCGGTGAGCGGCGACAGCGCCAGCGCCTCGGCGATCTCGGTGTTGTTGAGGCCGCGCCCGACCAGGGCGAGGACTTGGCGCTCCCGCGCCGAGAGGGCGGCGAGGGCCTCCGGACACGGCCCGAGCGGCGCGTCCGGCGTCGGCGCCCGCAGTACGCGGGCGATCAGCCGTGCGGTCGGCCCCGGCGAGAGCAGCGCCTCTCCCGCGGCGACGGTACGTATCGCGTCCAGCAGCTCGGCGGGGCGGGTGTCCTTGACCAGGAACCCGGAGGCCCCGGCACGCAGCGCCTCGACCACGTGCTCGTCGGTGTCGTAGGTGGTCAGGACGAGGACCTTCACACTGTCCAGGTCCTTCTGGGCGGCGATCTGCCGGGTGGCCTCGATGCCGTCGAGGTCGGGCATGCGGATGTCCATGACGACGACATCCGCGCGGGAGGAGCGGGTCAGTGCGACCGCTTCCCGGCCGGTCGCCGCCTCCCCCACCACGGTCATGTCCTGAGCGGAGGCGATGAGCATGGCGAAGGCCGCTCGCACCAGCGTCTGGTCGTCGGCGAGGACGATCCGGATGGGGCCGCTGCCGCCCCTGGTGTCCCGTGCGGTTTCCGTCATGTCAGGGATCTCCTCGGTGCGGCGACGGACGTCGGTGCGGCAACGGACGGTCGGGCGGGCAGCAGGGCGGTGACGGCGTACCCGGGACGGGGAGCGCGGGGCCCGGCCTCGAGGGTGCCGCCGACGCTGCGGGCCCGCTCCCGCATCCCGGCGATACCGAACCCGCCGGGGCCGCCCGCCCCCTCCCCGGCGTCCGCCGGGGCGCCGCCGCCCCCGCCGTCGTCGACGACACTGACCCGCAGTGCCCCGCCCACCCCCTCCACCACGGCCCGTACGGAGACGGAGGCCCCCGCGTGCCGTACGGCGTTGGTCAGCGCCTCCTGAACGATGCGGTAGGCGGCGGCGCCCACAGCCGGCGCGGGCGCCAGGGCGTGCGCCGAATCGCGGAGGGACAGTTCGACGTGCGCGCCCGCGTCGCAGGCCGCCCTGGCCAGGTCCGGCAGCCCGGACAGGCCCGGCAGCGGCTCCTTCCCGTCCGCGTCCCCGGCGCGCAGCACCTCCAGGGTGGTGCGCAGTTCGGCACGTGCGCCCCGGCAGGTGTCGGAGATGCCCTCCAGTGCCTTGGCGACCGCCTCCCGGTCCAGCCGTTCGGGGTCGGCCATCAGCACGTGCGCGGCGACGGAGGTCTGCACACCGATCAGGGTGATGCTGTGCGCAAGCAGATCGTGCAGGTCGCGGGCGATACGCAGCCGCTCCTGCGCGACGCGGCGGGCCGCCTCCTCCTCGCGGGTGCGCTCGGCCCGTTCGGCGCGCTCCACGACGGCGGTGAGGTAGTTGCGGTGGATCCGTACCGTCTCACCGAACAGCACACACACCACGATCCACCCCGACGAGCGCATCATGTCGCTCAGCTCGTGGGTCTTCCCGGCGGTGCTCATCACCGTCACCATCAGGCCGACGATCCCGCAGAGGGTGGCGAACGAGCGCAGCGGCGGCCCCACGACGGCCATCGAGTAGAGCGCCACCAACGCCCCCGGTACGGCGGCCAGATGGGAGAAGTCCTGCGCGTGGTACGGGCCGACGCACACCAGGATCCCCAAGACCGTCAGCCACGGCGCCCGGCGGCGGAAGACCAGCAGCGCGCCGGAGCAGGTCAGCAGCGCCCAGCCGAGCAGCGTGGGGAAGCGCCCGTTGGCAGGCGAGGCGGCCAGCGCCATGGCCGTCTGAACGGCGCACACGGCCACCGCGAGCAGCACATCGCGCCGGGTGACCGGCGCTCCCTGCTGCGGAGGCTGCAGCAGGGAGCGCCGTACGAGCGCGTTCAACGGATCCTGAGGCATCTGCACAGGCCCAATCCTGCGCCAGGGGCAGCCGGTTGCGGCAGTGGGTCACGCCTCTCACTCACGGCGTGCGCCCTCGCCCTCCGTACGGAACAGCCGGCCCGGCCACCACATCCACCGCTTCAGCAACTGGCTTGCGGAAGTGACCAGATACGTCCGCACCAAGAAGGTGTCCAGCAGCACGCCCACCGCGATGACCAGGCCCATCTGCGCCATCAGCACCATCGGCAGCGTCGCCAGCACACAGAAGGTGGCGGCCAGCACGATGCCCGCGGAGGCGATCACCCCGCCCGTGGTGCGCAGCGCGGTCAGCGAGGCCTCGGCCACGGGCACCCCGCGCAGCGACTCCTCACGGGTGCGGTGCATCAGGAAGATGCCGTAGTCGACGCCGAGCGCGACGAGGAAGACGAAGGTCATCAACGGGATGCCCGGGTCGAGCCCCTCGAAGCCCAGCACCGGCTCGAAGACCAGCCCGCCCAGGCCCAGCGCGGCCCCCCAGGAGGCGACGACGGCGACCGTCAGGATGAGCGGCGCGACGAGGCTGCGCAGCAGCGCGATCAGGATGACCAGCACCGCGACCAGCACCAGCGGGATCACCACCTGGCGGTCGTCCGCGTTGGTCTCCTGCAGGTCCAGCTGTTGCGCGCTCGGCCCGCCGACCAGCGCCCCGGCCCCGTCCAGCGCGCT
Organism: Streptomyces sp. CA-250714; assembly: GCF_050936705.1. Lineage (NCBI taxonomy): Bacteria > Bacillati > Actinomycetota > Actinomycetes > Kitasatosporales > Streptomycetaceae > Streptomyces > Streptomyces sp. CA-250714. The sequence goes on from NZ_JBNJMI010000002.1 coordinate 2,400,314, forward strand.
CAACTCGCCGCGCAGCTGCCGGATGGTCCGCTGCTCGCCCGCCGATTCCGGCTTGTCCTTGGCGTACACGGCGAACTCCGTCCAGCCGCCGCCGCTGCGCCCCTTCTCGACCCGAACGACACCGTCCGTACCGCGTACGGTCCGCTCGACGTCCCCGGCCGCCGCGGTGCGGGCGAGGACCGTGACCGGCTGGCTGCTGCTCTCGGGGAACGCCTGCTGCACCGTCTCCTGTGCGGAGACCGACTCGGGCTTCTTGGTAAATGTGTCCTGTTCGCGCAGGTCACCCGGCATCGCGAAGGAGCCGAGGGAGAGCGCGCCGAGCAGCAGCGCGCCGCCCACCAGGACGGTGACCGGGCGGCGCCCGGCCGAGCTGCCCATCAAGGTGAACATGGTGCGGCGGACCGGCTGCTTGCTGCCGTACGCCGGGATCAGCGGCCAGAACAGCCGCCGCCCCAGCAGGACGAGCAGCGCGGGCAGCAGCGTCATCATCGCGGCGAGCGCGCAGACGACGCCGACGGCGCCCACCGGACCCAGCGCGTTGACGCTGTTCAGGTCCGCCGCCAGCAGGCACAGCAGTCCTGCCGCGACCGTGCCGGACGAGGCGAGCACCGCGGGCCCGCAGCCGCGCAGTGCGGCGGTCATCGCGTCGAACGGGCGCTGGTGGCGGCGGAGTTCCTCGCGGTAGCGGGACACCAGCAGCAGGGCGTAGTCGGTGCCGGCGCCGAAGATGAGCACCGTCATCACCGAGGTGTTCATGGTGGTGGCCGTCAGATCGAACGCCTGCACAAGCCCGTAGACGAGCGCTCTGGCAGCCAGCGCCGCCACCCCGACCACCAGCAACGGGACCAGCCACAGCACCGGGCTGCGGTAGGTGAGGATCAGCAGCAGTGCGACGACCACCGCCGTGCCCAGCATCAGCGTCCCGTCGACGGACTCGAAGATCTCACTGCTGTCCGCGGCCATCGCCCCGGGACCGCCCAGCTCGACGGTCAGCCCGCGCGGATCGTCCGCACCGCCGTCCCGGATGATCCGGTCCCGGATATCGTGCACCGCTTTGTCCCGTACGTCCTCGTTGCCCATCCCCGTGAGGGAGAACGCGGTGAGGAGGGTCTTGCCGTCCTTCGCGGGGACGGTGCGCGGGAGGGCGCCGTTCTTCTCGCCCGCGAGGGCGTAGCTGTCGGTGATCCGGCGTACCTGGTCACGGGCCGACTCCCGGTCGGCCGCGGTCAGCCCGCTGTCGCGGTGGTGGACGAGCAGCAGTGCGCTGGTGCTGCCGCCGGGCAGTTCCTCCACCAGGTGCTGCACGCGGGTGGAGTCGGCGCTGCCGGGCAGGTAGTCGGTGGGCTTGTCGCGGGTGACGTCCATGAGCTTTCCCGCGAACGGCGCGGCCAGCGCGAGGACGACGACCCACAGTGCGATGACGGCCCACGGTACGGCGCGGGGGCGGCGGCCCGTGGGGGGTTCGTCGCCGGGTGGTGGCGTGGGCGTGTCCGCCCGCTCGGTCACTTCGATCGTGGGTCCCATCCGGGTCCCCCTTTTCCGTCGGGAAACTGACTCCCGACCAGGCTTCCGGCCCGCCGCGCCCGGATCGTCGCCCCCACGACCGAACCCCCCACTACCACCGCGGTCGGCCCGGGGCGCCCGTTACTCCCCCGGTCGTACTCCCGCCGTGGGTCTCCCCCTCCGAGCCCGCCCGTGGCCGGTCAGCGGCTGGGCCCTCGCACCACGCGGCGCAGCCAGTGGAAGGAGTCCTTGGGGGTGCGCTCCAGCGTCGCGTAGTCCACGTGCACGAGCCCGAAGCGTTGCGTGCGGCCCTCGGCCCATTCGAAGTTGTCCAGCAACGACCAGACGAAGTAGCCGCGTACATCGATCCCTTCGGCCAGTGCCGTGTGCAGGGCACGCAGATGGGCGTCGAGGAAGGAGATACGGCGCGCGTCCTCGGTGCGGTCGGGGTACGCGCAGCCGTTCTCGGTGATCAGGACGGGCGGCAACCGGTCGCCGTACCGGTCGCGCAGTGTGCGCAGCGTCTGGGTGAGCCCCTCGGGGACGACGGCCCAGCCGAACCCGGTCCGCTCCCGGTCGGGTATCTCGTGGAAGGCGAAGGGGAGTCCAGCGGGGATGCCGATGCCCGCGAAGTCGCCTGCGGAGTCCCCCGCGCCGACCAGAGTGGGCTGGTAGTAGTTGACGCCGTACCAGTCGAGGGGTTCGGCGATCACCTTCAGGTCCTCGTCGACCGGCCCCGGCAGCAGCGCGGCCAGCTCCGGATCCGGGTAGCGCCCCAGCAGCAGCGGATCCGCGAACAGCCGATTGCTGACGGTGTCGTAGAAGTCGGCCGCGCCGGTGTCCGCCGCGCTGTCGGACAGCGGCTGGACGGGTCCGTGCGAGTTGGCGATGCCGATGGAGCGGGCGCCGTGTGCTCGCAGTACGCGGACGGCCAGTCCGTGCCCGAGCAACTGGTGGTGCGCGGCGGGCAGCGCGTCGAACAGCAGCCGCTTGCCGGGCGCGTGCACGCCGAGGCCGTAGCCGAGCAGGGTCACTTCGGCGGGCTCGTTGAGCGTGATCCAGTGCGCCACCCGGTCCCCGAGGCGGGCGGCGACCGTATCGGCGTAGTCGGCGAACCGCTGCGCCGTCTCCCGTCGCAGCCAGCCGCCGCCCTCCTCCAGCGCGAGCGGGGTGTCCCAGTGGAAGAGGGTGGGCGCCGGCTGGATACCGGCTTCGCACAGGGTGTCGACGAGCCGGTCGTAGAAGTCGAGCCCCGGTGCGTTGACCCGTCCGCTGCCGGAGGGCAGCACGCGGGGCCAGGAGATCGAGAACCGGTATGCGCCGACGCCGAGTTCGCGCAGCAGCGCGACGTCCTCGGGCCAGCGGTGGTAGTGGTCGGTGGCGACGGCGGCGTCGCTGCCGTCCTTGATCCGGCCGGGTTCGCGGACGAAGGCGTCCCAGGCCGACGGCCCGCGCCCATCCTCGTCTGTCGCGCCCTCGATCTGGAACGCGGAGGTCGACACGCCCCACAGGAACCCGTCGGGGAAGGCGGGCAGCGGCTGTCGGCTCGTCATGCCGGGAGCCCACCAGCGTCCCGGTCAGGAGTCAATACCCGTGCTTGACGTGCTCCCTGGCCTAGAGTCCAGGGATTCCAGCCTGGGTCGTCCGACCCTTCCGGGGGCTTCCTGCTTCACCGCGCTGTGCGGGCACGTGTGCCCGTCTTACCGGCACTCCACAGGCGTTTAGTGTCTCCGCCCGTCCGGCGGCGACGATACGGCGTCCTTCGAAGAGAACGTTGCGGGCTGCGTTGTGGTCGCGGTCGTGCACGGTGCCGCACACGCCGCACGTCCACTCCCGGACGTGGAGGGGCTTCGGCCCGTCCCGGAATCCGCAGGCCGAACAGACCTGAGAGGAGGGGAAGGCCCGGTCCACCTTGGCGAAGGCGCGGCCGTGCTTGACCGCCTTGTACTCCAGCATGCCGACGAACGCGGACCATCCCGCGTCGTGCACGGACTTGGCGAGCCGGGTGCGCCCGAGGCCGGACACCGCGAGGTCTTCCACGTACACCGCTTGGTTGTCGCGGATGATCTGTGTGGATGCCTTGTGGTGCCAGTCCCGGCGCCGGTTGGCCACGCGGGCGTGCTGGCGTGCGACCTTGATGCGGGCCTTGGCCCGGTTCTTCGATCCCTTGGCCTTGCGGGACAGCTCCCGCCCAAGCCGCTTGAGCTTCTTCTCGGCCCGGCGCAGGAAGCGGGGGCTGTCGATCTTCCGGCCATCGGACAGGACGGCGAAGGCGGACAGGCCGAGGTCGATACCGCACTCTGCCTCCACCTGGGGAAGGATGTCCGGCTCGGTCTCGACGACGAAGCTGAGGAAGTACCGGCCGGAGCTGTCTTTGGTGACGGTCAGGGACGTGGGTGCGGCCGGAAGCCGGCGGGACCATTTGACTTTGAGGTTGCCGACCTTGGCCACGTACACCGTGCCGTTCTCCTGAAGCGAGAAGGCGTTGGTGTTGAGGCGGATCGACTGCCGGGTGTCCTTCTTCGATTTGAAGCGGGGCGGGCCGACCTTGCGGCCCTGCCACTTGCCCTTGATCGAGTCGAAGAAGTTCTTGTAGGCAGTGTCCAGGTCCCGCAGAGACTGTTGCAGGACGACGGCTGACACCTCGGCGAGCCAGGCGCGTTCCTGGGTGCGCTTGGCCCGGGTGATGCGAAGCCGGGACAGCTCGGCCGACTTCACTTACGGCAGCCCCGCCGCGTGCGCTTCCTTGCGGTCGCGCAGGCAGTCGTTCCACACCACGCGGGCGCACCCGAACGCATGCGCCAGCGCACGGCGCTGGGAGGCGTCCGGGTAGGCCCGGTAGTTGTAGCGGAGCTGCACACCCAGGATCCTACGACGATTGGTCTCATGGATGAGAGGAACGACTACAGGCGTGGCAGACACGTATTTTCGGCGATGCATGTCCACTTGGTCTTTGTGACAAAGTACCGGCGCGGGGTGTTCAACGACGAGATGCTGACGCGCTGCGAAGAGATCATGCGCAAGGTCTGCGAGGACTTCGAGGCGGAGCTGAAGAAGTTCAACGGCGAACACGATCACGTCCACCTCCTGGTGCTTCCCCAAGCTCTCAACTTCGTTCGAGCAGGGGAGACCCCATCCCGCCCAAGGTCGCCGTCTCGAAGCTGGTCAACAGCCTCAAGGGCGTCTCCGCCCGCCGGATACGGCAAGAATCCACCGGCCGGACCAACCGCACCATCATGCACGGACACCTGTGGTCACCCTCGTATTTCTCCGCGTCGTGCGGCGGAGCACCATTGGCGATCGTCCGCCAGTACATCGAGCAGCAAAAACGTCCGCTCCAAAGTGCACGTCAGAGCAGTCTGGAGATGCATTCATCCCCGGCGTGAACGCCGGGGCCTTCTGCAAGAGTCCCGGTAACCGTGCGGAGCGACCGGCGCGGACGGGCCGTCAGGAGGGGGTACGGGCCTGGGCCAGCAGCCGGTCCACGTCCTCGGCACCGAGCTCCAGCGCCCGTCCGATGGTGGTCAGCACCTCGCGCTCGGCCGCGCAGTACACCCCGTCGGCCAGCGCGATCCGCGCCCCTTGCAGTAGCAGGCTCTCGCGGCCCGGTACGGCCAGATGCGGGGTGAGCGGGGCGAGCACCTCGTGCAGTTCGATCTCCAGGGAGATCCTGCCGTGGCCGTGCTGTCTGCTCTCCGCGGTGAGCGCGGCGAGCAGCGCGGTCAGCTCCTCCTCGGTGCAGCCGGGGAAGCCTGCGGCCCGTACGGTCTCGGCGGCCGTCTCACGGGCGGCGCGCGCGTCCGAACCGCCGGCCGCCAGCACGGCGAGCGCCACGCTGTGCACCGCCTCGCGCAGCATTGTGGCGAGCCGCCCGGTGGTGGGCCGGTCGAGGGTGTCGGCGCCGAAGTGGCCGCGGCAGGCCACGCATTCGACCACGGGCCCCGCGAGGCCGCGCGGGATCAGCGGGAGGCCCAGTACGACGAACCGGCGCCGCCCCGTGCGCCTGCGGTAGCGGCGGTCACCTCCGCAGCCGGGGCAGAAGAAGTCGCCGTCGTCGAGGGTGCGCCAGCTCGTGCGGACCCCTGCGAGACGTACACGGAAGGGTCGTTGGCGCATGGCCTCGCACCTCCATCACGATTCGGCAACGTCGCCGGGTGACGTGATATTAACCACAGCCGGGCGCCGGAGACAGCCCCTGGAGCCGTTTTCGGTCTCCCCAAGTCGCGTGCCGCCGACGCCCGGTGGGTGACATTCCGTGCGGAAACCCTTACCTGTAGGCGCGGTTCACGGCGGAGACGGCGGCCTTGATGGAGGCTCGCACAATGTTGGCGTCGATGCCGACGCCCCACAGGACCTGGCCGCCGATGGCGCACTCGATGTAGGCGGCGGCCTGGGCGCCGACGCCCTCGCTCATGGTGTGCTCCACGTAGTCGAGCAGGCGTACGTCCAGGTCGACGGCGTGCAGCGCGTCGAAGAAGGCGGCCAGCGGGCCGTTGCCGGTGCCGCTGAGCACCACGGGCTCGCCGTCGACCATCGCCTCGACGGTCAGCGCGTCGGCGCCCTCGCTGGTGGTGGAGGTCTGCGCGCCGCGCAGTGCGATACGGCCCCAGCTCTTCTCGGGGGTCGGCAGATACTCGTCCTGGAAGATCGCCCAGATGTCGGCGGGCGTCACCTCGCCGCCGTCGGTGTCGGTCTTCTCCTGGATGATCTTCGAGAACTCCACCTGCATCCGGCGGGGCAGATCCAGGTTGTGCTCGCCCTTGAGCACATAGGCGATGCCGCCCTTGCCGGACTGCGAGTTGACGCGGATGACGGCCTCGTAGGAGCGGCCCACGTCCTTGGGGTCGATGGGCAGGTAGGGAACGGCCCACTCGATCTCGTCCACGCTCTTGCCCGCCTCGGCGGCGCGGGCCTCCATGGCGTCGAAGCCCTTCTTGATGGCGTCCTGGTGGGAGCCGGAGAAGGCGGTGTAGACGAGGTCGCCCACGTACGGGTGGCGCGGGTGCACCTCCATCTGGTTGCAGTACTCGTAGGTGCGCCGGATCTCGTCGATCTGCGAGAAGTCGATCATCGGGTCGACGCCCTGGCTGAACAGGTTCATGCCCAGCGTCACCAGGTCGACGTTGCCGGTGCGCTCGCCCTGCCCGAACAGACAGCCCTCGACGCGGTCGGCGCCCGCCATCACGGCCAGCTCGGCGGCGGCGACGGCGGTGCCGCGGTCGTTGTGCGGGTGCACGGACAGGCATACGTGCTCGCGCCTTGAGAGGTGGCGGCCCATCCACTCGAAACGGTCGGCGTGCGTGCTGGGTGTGGAGCGCTCGACGGTGGCGGGCAGGTTGAGGATGATCTCGCGGCCGTCCTCGGGCTGCCATACGTCCATGACGCCCTCGCAGACCTCCAGCGCGAAGTCCAGCTCGGTGTCGGTGAAGATCTCCGGGCTGTACTGGTAGCCGAAGACGGTGCGGTCGTCCAGCAGCTTCTCCGCGTACTCCATCACCAGCCGGGTGCCGTCCACGGCGATCTGCTTGACCTGGTCGCGGGTGCCGCGGAAGACGACCTCGCGGAAGACCGGGGCCGTGGCGTTGTACAGGTGCACCGTGGCGTGGTGGGCGCCCTTCAGTGACTCGACGGTCCGCTCGATCAGCTCTTCGCGGGCCTGGGTGAGGACGGAGATCGTCACGTCCTCGGGGATCGCGTCCTCCTCGATGATGGAGCGCACGAAGTCGAAGTCGGTCTGGCCCGAGGAGGGGAAGCCGACCTCGATCTCCTTGTAGCCCATTCGGACCAGCAGGTCGAACATCTCCCGCTTACGGGCCGGGGACATCGGGTCGATCAGCGCCTGGTTGCCGTCCCGCAGATCGGTCGACAGCCAGCGCGGGGCCTTGGTGATCCGGTTGCCCGGCCAGGTGCGGTCGGGCAGGTCGACGGCCTCGTACTGCCCGTACCTGTGGACCGGCATCCCGGAGGGGCGCTGGCGTACGGAGGCGGCGGTGAGCGGGGTGGCGCGGCCGATGGGCGCCTGGGTCGGGCGGGCAGAGCGGGCCGGCTGCTGGGATGTCATGGCGTTCAGGCTCCTGTGAGGTGGCTGTTCCAAGACCGACGACAGCACTGAACTCCGCGGGGAGGGGGTCGGCCTCGCGGTGGCTACAGACCCTCGCCGCGGCAGCTAAGAAGAAGCAGCCCGAAACGCATGATGTTGGCAGCATAGCCGAGCCCTGCTGTGCAGCCAGTGGCGTATCACCATGCGGGATGTCGCCGTGATGTCGGCGAAAAGGACATCCCGGCGGCCCGTTCAACACCGTTTTGTGCGAATCATGGCCGCTACCGGTGACAGCTCGGTAACCCAGTGCCACATTGCTTTCTATGAACGCACATCGCGCGCACTCATCGCAGACCCATCCCGTCTTCTGCACCATCGTGCCTCCACACCTCCTCGACCAGGTGTCCAGGCACAGCGACGACGTCCTCTCCAGGCCGGCCCGGCGCACCCTCGAGCGGGACGCGACGCAGCGCACCCGGCGCCGGATCACCACGGTGCGTCACGGCCTCCTCGCGGCAGCACCGTCCGCGCCGGACATCGACCCCGCCGACCGCAAGCCGCAGCGCACCATCTCCGACGCGGAGAACACGGAGCAGCTGCCCGGCAAGACGGTCCGCGAGGAGGGTTCCGGGCCCGTCCAGGACGCCTCGGTCAACCGCGCCTACGCAGGTCTGGGCGCCACCTTCGAGCTCTTCCTGAGCGTCTACGACCGCTACTCGATCGACGGCGCGGGGCTGCCCCTGGACGCGACCGTGCATTTCGGCGAGGAGTACGGCAACGCCTTCTGGGACGGCGAGCGCATGGTCTTCGGCGACGGCGACGGCGAGATCTTCCGCGACTTCACCCTGCCGGTCGACGTCATCGGCCACGAGCTGACCCACGGCGTGACCCAGTACACCGCCAACCTGGAGTACTTCGGCCAGCCCGGAGCGCTCAACGAGTCGGTCTCCGACGTCTTCGGCTCGCTGATCAAACAGCACAGCCTGGGCCAGAGCGCACAGGAGGCAGACTGGCTGATCGGCTCCGGACTGTTCACCGAACGGGTGGAGGGCGAGGCCCTGCGCTCGATGAAGGCGCCCGGCACGGCCTACGACGACGACGTCCTCGGCAAGGACCCGCAGCCGGCCACGATGGAGGACTACGTCAACACCGGCTCCGACAACGGCGGGGTGCACATCAACTCCGGCATCCCCAACCACGCCTTCTACAAGCTCGCCGTGGACCTGGGCGGCAACGCCTGGGAGCGCGCGGGCCAGATCTGGTACGACACCCTCACCGGCGGCTCGCTCCAGCCCGAAACGGACTTCGCGGGGTTCGCCGCGGCGACCACCGAGGCCGCCAAGTCCCGCTACGGCGACGGCAGCGACGAGCACGAGGCGGTACGCAAGTGCTGGTCCGAGGTGGGTGTGACGGCGGAGTGACGGACAGCTGACGCCGTCCGCCCGAAGCTGCCGTTCCGGCACTTAACGTGCGGGCGGATCGCCGGGAAGATGGACGTATGCGTATCACTGTCATCCGCACGGGTGGCTTCGGCGGGCTCACCCGCCGGGCCACCCTCGAGACCGCCGGCCGGCCCGACGCCGAGGAGCTCGCGCGCCTGGCCGACCAGGCGGTGCGCGAGGGGCTCCGGGAGGCGCCGATGGGCGTGCCCGACGGATTCCACTACGAGGTGAGCATCGAGACCGGCTCCTCGGCCGCCACCGCCCACTTCGCCGACCCCAAGCTCACCGAGGCGCAGTCCACCCTGGTGAGAAAGGTGCTCAAGGAAGGAGCCTGAGCGCCCCGCTGCCCCTGACCCTCCCGGGTCAAGGGCAGCTCGTCCGGGCGAGGCGCTGCCGGTCAGGGCAGGTAGTACATGGGGTTGGGCAGCTTGACCTTCCGGTTCGCGTACCCGCCCTTCAGATCGCTGTACTGGTCGCCGAAGTTGGCGAGGATGTCGTAGCCCTGGTCCTCGATGTGCTTGCGGGTGCCCGACTTGTACTCGACGGTCGTGCAGTCGCTGCCGCAGTCGAGGTAAGGCGGCGGGTGCTCCTCGTTCTTGAGGAAGAAGCGGTCCTTGCCGACCGGGTTCTTGTAGCCGACCTTCTTCAGGTTCCGCACGCTCCAGTCGCGCTGGTACTCCTTGCGCCCGGTCACCAGGAACACCGTGATGCCCTTGCTGTCGGCCCAGTTGACGAGCTTGCGCATACCGAAGACCGGGTCCATGTTCTCGGTGCGCAGATACTCGTCCTGCGCCTCGGGCGTGAAGTGGTAGCCGATCCGGCGCTCGAAGTTGTAGGTGAGCAGCGTGGTGTCGTCCACGTCGAACACGACAGCGGGCTTCTTCTTCGAGCCGTTCCCCGAGCGGTACTTGCGCAGGTCGCCTTCGAGGTCTTTGCGGGCCTTCGCGGCGATGCCGCGGGTCTGCTCGGCGTAGTTGCTGTGCGGCGAGGCGTAGTGCTCGCCGTCCGGGGTCTCGATGTCGCCGTAGTACGCCTCGATCTTGGTCTTCACCTGATCGAGATTGGGTATCTCCTTGTCGGTCCTGGGCGCCGCGTGATCTGCCGTGGCCTGGCCGACCCCGAAGAAGGCCGTACCCGCGACGGCGGCGACGGCCACGAGGGGCAGAACTGATCGGAGAGAACGGGGCATTGCGCGGCTCCTCGCGGCGACTGGCAGTTGGCAGGGGCATGAAACCCCGTGATCTCCGGGAACGTAACAGCGCGCACAACGACTCATCTACGCGCGGAGATTCAACGCTTCGTAAAAACTGCACCGGCTCCGGCTCGCCGACGGAGGCACATCTTGGGAGGCCGACGACGTCGCGAGCGGGACGGTGGCGAACCCCGGAACTCGCGTCACCGCTGGTAGTCGCTCGCTTACGGAACGCGTCCACGAGGCCACCAGGGCCGTCACTTTACCGCCCCACGCACCTCTCCCGCCCCTCCCGCCCCGCGATCCCGTGCGGGGGAACGCCTCTGCGCGCGCACCGGCGGCGCCGCGGACGCACTATGGTCGGTGGCACGCCGCACGGTCGGCAGGTACGCCCCGCGGCCGCAGGCCGGGGCGGGACGGGGACGGCGAAGTCGACGGTCGACGCCGGAAGGCACGGTGAGCACGGTGAGCACGCGCAGGACCCCCGAGGCCGGTCGTCCCATGCCGGGCCAGTCCGGCAGGGGCGCGGCACATTCCCCGCATCCCGGGCACCCGGCCCGCCCACTCCCCTCCCGCGCACACCCGCGGCAGACGCACCGCGCCGCGCTCTCCCGGCCGCTGTTCGACCCGCTGGCAGCGGTCCGCCCGCCGGACGCCCCCCGCTGGGACGTGTATCTGACCGGCACCGTCTTCCTCGACATCATCTTCACCGGGCTCGACTCGGCTCCCGTACGCGGCACCGAGTCCTGGGCCCGCGGCATGGGCTCCTCACCCGGCGGCATCGCCAACATGGCCACCGCGCTCGCCCGCCTCGGCCTGCGCACCTCGCTCGCCGCCGCGTTCGGCGACGACATGTACGGCGACTACTGCCGCGAGGAGTTGGAGGCGGGCGAGGGCATCGACCTCTCCCTCTCCCACACCGTCCCCGGCTGGCACTCGCCCGTCACCGTCTCGATGGCGTACGAGGGCGAACGCACGATGATCTCGCACGGCCACGAGGCCCCGCCCAAGAACGCGGCCACCGCCTACGACCCGGACGCCCCGGAATGCCCGCCACCGGCCACCGCGTGCGTCTCCTCGCTGGTGCCGGGGCGCGCCCAGGAGTGGATCGCGACGGCCGCGCGGCGCGGCAGCCGTATCTTCGCCGACGTCGGCTGGGACGAGACCGGCCGCTGGGATCTGGCGGCGCTGGCCGAACTGCCCGACTGCGAGGCGTTCCTGCCCAACGCCGCCGAGGCGATGCGCTACACCCGCACCGAGACCCCGCAGGCCGCCGCGCACGCCCTCGCCGCGCACGTCCCGGTCGCGGTGGTCACCATGGGCGCCGACGGTGCGTACGCGGTGGACGCGCGCACCGGGGAGACCGCGAGCGTGCCGGGCATCACCGTCGAGGCGCTGGACACCACGGGCGCGGGCGATGTGTTCGTCGCGGGGTTCGTCACCGGCAGCCTCGCCGGGTGGCCGCTGGCCGACCGGCTCGCCTTCGCCGGGCTGACCGCCGCGCTGTCCGTCCAGGAGTTCGGCGGCTCCCTCTCGGCGCCCGGCTGGCCCGAGATCGCCGGCTGGTGGCGCCGGGTGGGCTCCCAGGAACCCGACTGCCGCCACTACGGGTTCCTGAGCCGCATCCTCACCGACTGCGCGGCATCGGCTCCGCCGCGGCGTGCCGTACCCACGCTGGGGTTCCGGCGGGGCTGCGACCGCGAGGGCTGAGCCCGCGCGCTGCCGTGCCGGGCCTGCGGTCCGGGAGGACACCGCGGGGTGACCCGGGAGCGCGAGCCGGATAAACCGCCGCAACACAGGGTAAACACCCAACAACTTTCTGTATGGGTACACAGTGGCGCACGCCGCCGCCGCGACGCCTCCGGCGAGCCCCGGCCCCGCTGTCCCTGCCGTCCCTCCTCCCTCCTCGAAAGGACACGCGATGCGCTACGGAAACGCGCTGCGGGAGGAAATCCGCTCTCCCGGTACGACACCGCTCATCGGGATCTACGACATGTACTCCGCGTCCGTCGCCGCCCAGCACTTCGACGGCTTCTTCGTCTCGGGATTCGGGTTCGCCGCCTCGCACTACGGGCTGCCGGACATGGGCTTCATCGCCTGGCCGGACATGGTGGCCTTCCTGGAACGGCTGCGGCTGGCCTTTCCAGCCCAGCATCTGCTGGTGGACATCGACGACGGCTACGTGGATCCCGAGGTCGCCTGCCACGTCGTCCAGCGGCTGGAGAAGGCCGGAGCGTCCGGGGTCGTCATGGAGGACCAGAAGCGTCCGCGCCGGTGCGGCCACGCCGACGGGAAACTGCTGCTGCCCCTGGAGGAGTACCTCGAGAAGCTGCACCTCGTACTGGAGAGCAGGCAGGACCTCGTGGTGGTCGCCCGCACCGATGCCACGGAGGAGGCGGACATCGTGCGCCGGGCCGAGGCGCTGGCGGCGACCGAAGCGGACGTCGTCCTCGTCGACGGGGTGCGCAGCACGGAGTGGATCCGCCGTATCCGCGCGGTCACCGGCGACAAGCCCCTGCTCTTCAATCAGATTGCGGGCGGCAAGTCCCCGCGGCTCTCGCTGTCCGAACTGACCGACCTGGGGTACCAGGTGGCGATCTACAGCACCCCCTGCCTCTTCGCCGCGCACGCCGCGATCGACGCCGCGCTCACCGAGCTCAAGGCGGCCGACGGGCGGCTGCCCGAGTTCGTCGCCGGCTCGGTCGGCGTTCGGGCCTCCACCGAGCTGCTGGAGAAGAACATCAGCAGACACCACCCGCGCGACCCCGAGCTCGTCTCCGTCTGACCCCGGCGTGCCCGGCCACGGCCTGCCAGGAGCTGTTTTACGAACGTAAAACTCCGTCTGCCCTCTGCGTCCCGCCCCTGCGCAAATCCGATGAGCGGTGTCGGAGTGGCGTCGTACCCTGGAGCCGTAGTGGAAGAACGCCGCAGCGAGGGAGATGAGCAGGCCCCAGAGGCCGCCCATGACGCAGACAACCCCATCCCAGGCCGGATCCGGGCAGCAGACAGCCCGCTTCACCGTGCCACCCACGCACCCCATGGTCACGGTGCTGGGCTCCGGAGACTCTCTGCTGCGCGTGATCGAGGACGCGTTCCCCGGTACGGACATCCATGTCCGGGGCAACGAGATCAGCGCGACCGGTAACGCCGCGGAGGTCGCTCTGGTCCAGCGCCTGTTCGACGAGATGATGCTGGTGCTGCGCGCCGGCCAGCCGATGACGGAGGACGCGGTGGAGCGTTCGATCTCCATGCTGCGCGCGCAGGAGAGCGGCGCCGGCGCCGCCGACGAGACACCCGCCGAGGTGCTCACCCAGAACATCCTCTCCAACCGGGGCCGAACGATCCGTCCCAAGACGCTCAATCAGAAGCGCTATGTGGACGCCATCGACAAGCACACGGTCGTCTTCGGCATCGGCCCGGCCGGCACCGGAAAGACGTATCTCGCGATGGCCAAGGCGGTGCAGGCGCTCCAGGCCAAGCAGGTCACGCGCATCATCCTGACCCGGCCCGCGGTCGAGGCGGGCGAGCGGCTCGGCTATCTGCCGGGCACGCTCTACGAGAAGATCGACCCGTATCTGCGGCCGCTGTACGACGCGCTGCACGACATGCTCGACCCCGACTCGATCCCCCGTCTGATGGCGGCCGGGACGATCGAGGTGGCGCCGTTGGCGTATATGCGCGGCAGGACGCTGAACGACGCGTTCATCATCCTGGACGAGGCGCAGAACACGAACCCCGAGCAGATGAAGATGTTCCTCACCCGGCTCGGCTTCGACTCGAAGATCGTGATCACGGGCGATGTGACCCAGATCGACCTGCCGGGCGGGACGAAGAGCGGGCTGCGCCAGGTGCGGGAGATCCTGGAAGGCGTCGAGGACGTCCACTTCTCGCTGCTGACCAGCACGGACGTGGTCCGGCACAAGCTGGTGGGCCGTATCGTCGACGCGTACGACCGCTACGACAACGCCCAGCAGCAGCCCGGTCCGGCCGAGGGCGACAACGCGGGCGCGGGCGCGCACGCGAACCGCGGCCACCGCAAGAGGAAGTAACCGGCAACCACCATGTCGATCGACGTCAACAACGAGTCCGGCCGCCAGGTCGACGAGGAGGCGGTGCTCGACATCGCCCGCTACGCCTTGGCCCGGATGCGTATCCATCCACTGTCGGAGCTGTCGGTGATCGCTGTCGACGCGGACACCATGGAGCAGCTGCACCGGCAGTGGATGGATCTGCCGGGACCCACGGATGTGATGTCCTTCCCGATGGACGAGCTGCGCCCGCCGTCCCGGGACGAGGAGGAGCCCCCGCAGGGCCTCCTCGGTGACATCGTGCTGTGCCCGGAAGTGGCCGAGAAGCAGGGCGCGGACGCTCCGACGAAGCACTCCATGAACGAGGAGCTGCAACTGCTCACCGTGCACGGGGTGCTGCATCTGCTGGGTTACGACCATGAGGAGCCCGGCGAGCGGGCCGAGATGTTCGGCCTGCAGTCCGCGATCGTCGACGGCTGGCGCGCCGAGCACGGCCTGTCCGGGCCCTCACCGGCCCCCACGACGACATCGTGAGCACACCACTCGTCGCCGCCGTCGTCCTGCTGGTGATCGTGGCATGGCTGGCCGCCTGCGCGGAGGCGGGCCTTGCACGTACCACCAGCTACCGGGCCGAGGAGGCGGTACGCCAGGGCCGGCGCGGCGGCGCGAAGCTCGCGGCGGTCGCCGCCGAACCGACGCGCTATCTCAACCTGGCCCTGCTGATGCGGGTGGCCTGCGAAGTGGCGGCCGGCTCGCTGGTGACGTACGAGTGTCTGCGGGCCGTCGACGGCACGTGGCAGGCGCTGGCCGTGGCCATAGGAGTGATGGTCTTCGTCTCCTACGTCGCCATCGGCGTCTCGCCGCGCACCATCGGCCGCCAGCACCCGCTGAACACGGCCACGGCCGCCTCGTACGTACTGCTGCCGCTGGCCCGCATCCTGGGCCCCGTGCCGCAGCTGCTGATCCTGCTCGGCAACGCGCTCACCCCGGGGAAGGGCTTCCGCAAGGGACCGTTCGCCAGCGAGGCGGAGCTGCGCGCGATGGTGGACCTCGCCGAGCGGGAGTCGCTGATCGAGGCCGAGGAGCGGAAGATGGTGCACTCCGTCTTCCAGCTCGGCGACCGGCTGGTGCGCGAGGTGATGGTCCCGCGTACCGACCTGATCACCATTGAGCGGTTCAAGACGATACGGCAGGCGCTGACGCTGGCGCTGCGCTCGGGCTTCTCGCGGATTCCGGTGGTCGGGGAGAGCGAGGACGACGTGGTGGGCATCGTCTACCTCAAGGACCTGGCCCGGAAGGTGCACATCAGCCGGGATGCGGAGACCGAGCTGGTCTCCACCGCGATGCGGCCCGCCACCTTCGTGCCGGACACCAAGAACGCGGGCGATCTGCTGCGGGAGATGCAGCAGGACCGGATCCATGTCTCCGTGGTGATCGACGAGTACGGCGGCACGGCCGGGATCGTCACCATCGAGGACATCCTGGAGGAGATCGTCGGGGAGATCGCCGACGAGTACGACCGCGAACTGCCGCCGGTCGAGGAGCTGGGCGACGGCCGCTACCGGGTCACCGCGCGGCTGGACATCGGCGATCTGGGCGAGCTGTTCGGGCTGACGGGGCTGGACGACGAGGACGTGGAGACGGTCGGCGGGCTGCTCGCCAAGTCGCTGGGCCGGGTGCCGATCGCGGGTGCGACCAGCACGGTCGATGTGTCCGAGGACCGCTCCGACCCCACCCTGACGGGCCTGCGGCTGACGGCCGAGTCCCCGGCGGGCCGCCGGAACAAGATCGTGACGGTGCTCGTCGAGCCGGTACGCGAGCCGGTGCGGGCGGACGGCGAGGAGAGCACGGCGCTCAGCGAGAGCTGAGCGCCCGGCGGTTGCTGTCACAGGCGGCACCTACGCTGAGGTCATGACGCCGGAAGAGCTCAGAGCCTGCTGCCTGGAGCAGAACGGTGCGTGGGAGGACTATCCGTTCCCCGGGCACCCGGGGCTGGCCACCTTCAAGGTCGGGAAGAAGATCTTCGCCCTCAGCGCCCTGGACGAGGACCCGCTCCGGGTGAGCCTCAAATGCGATCCGGAGATCGCGGTGCGGCTGCGCGAGTCGTACCCGGCGGTGCGGCCCGGCTGGCACCTCAACAAGCGCCACTGGAACACGGTGACCCTCGACGGGAGCGTTCCGGACGTGACCGTGCGGGAGATGGTGGAGGACTCCTACGACCTGGTGGTCGCCGGGCTGCCGCGGTGGGAGCGGCTGCGGCTGGGGCAGGGCTGACGGTCCCCGTGCGGGAGCCGCCTGCGGGTTGAGCTGACGGTCCCGGTGCGGGAGCTGCTTGCGGCTTGAGCTGACGGTCTCGGTGCGGGAGCTGCTTGCGGCCTGAGCTGACGGTCCCGGTGCGCCGCCGTCCGCCACCTGTTCGGCGGTCCCCGGCTCGCGGTCGCGGGTTGCGGCTGGTGGGTTGAGGGAGAGGCCGTCCGAAAGGCGATCCCATGCGCGCTGCACGCTGCTCCCCCGTCGCCGGTGCCCTGGTCGCCGCCGCCTTGCTGGCCCTGACATCGGGCTGCGGCGACGACGATGGTGCGGGGCCGGGCAAGACCCCCTCGCCCTCGCCGCCGCCGACGAAGACCGGCGCCACTCCGACCGGTTCGCCCTCGAAGGTGTCCGGGCCGCTCAGCGAGCAGCAGGCCCGGGCCTCGCTGCTGGCCGAGGGCAATCTGCCGGCCGGCTGGCGGCACGCGGACCTGGACGACTCCACGGCAGCGGGTGACGCACCCGACGATCTGAGCACCAGGGACCGCAACTGCAAGCAGCTGCTCGACGCCCTCGGCGGCGACCTGGACCGGCATGAGGCGCGGACCGACGCGTCCCGCGACTACCGCAGGAGCGCGAACGGTCCGTACCTCTCCAGCGAGATCGCCTCCTACGACAAGGCGGACGGCGACGGTTCGAAACGGGCGCTGAGCACCTTCAAAAGTGTGCGGTCCAGCTGTAAGAAGTTCACCGCGAAGAACAACGCGGTGACCGTCGACTTCACCGTCTCCCCGTTGAAGGTCGAGCCCGGTGCCGACAGCGCGTGCGCCCGGCTGCGGGGGGCCGCCAGGGGCGGCCCGGCCGATGGGAAGCAGCTCACCCTCGACCTGGTGCTGGCGCGGGTGAAGCAGTCCACGACGGGGCTGGCGCTGTTGTCTGTCGGCGAGGGCGACAAGGCGCTGACCGCTCGGGCGGCGCGGGCCGCCGCCGAGCGGCTCAAGGATGTGACCGCCGGGCGCACTCCCTCGCCGACGGTGCCGCCGGAATAGAGGGCTGTGCTGCGGAGGGGGTGCCCCTGCCCGTTGTCCGCAGGCTGCGGGCGCGTTGTGGCTTGTCGCGCAGTTCCCCGCGCCCCTGACGGGGCGCGCCCCCCGGCTAGCGCTGCGCAGCAGACCCGCGGCGGCCCAAGGTGAGGGCCACCAAGGTGCCGATGGCGAGGAGGACGAGGGTGTCGGCGCCGAGGCCGAGCTTGATCCCTCCCAGGGTGGCATCCGCGGCCGGGGTGCCGCCCTCCCGGAGGACGCCCGCCCAGCCGACGGACAGCGCGCTCAGCAGCGGGATACCGAGGGCCAGCCCGAGCTGCATGGCGCTGGTGACCAGCGAGGTGGCACGGCCCTGGTCCGCGTCGTCGAGACCCGAGGTGGCGGTGACGCCGTAGGTGACGACGGCCACCAGATGCAGCCCGCTGGCCAGCGAGACGGCGGCCACGACCAGCCACAGCCCGCTCTCGACGCCCAGACCCAGCAGGGCCGCGGTCAGCACACCCTGGCCGAGCAGGCCCAGTGCGAGGGTGCGCGGGGCACCGATCCGGCGGGCGATCCGAGGGGCGAGGGCGCCGCCCGCGACGGAGGCGAGCCCCTGCACGCCGAAGACGAGCCCGGAGACGAGCGCGGAGACGCCCAGCAGGTCCTGGAGGTAGAGCGTCATCAGGAAGACGACGGCGGTCATCATCGAGACGGTGACGAGCCCGGCCAGATTGCCGAAGGCGACCGAGGGGCGGCGCAGCATCCACAGCGGCAGCAGCGGCTCCGCGCTACGGGCCTCCACCCGGACGAACAGCGCGAGCAGCAGCAGTCCGCCGACGATCGCGGCAGGAACGTCGGGCCGGGTGAAGCCCTCCTCGGCTGCGGTGGACAGCCCGTAGACGATGCCGAAGAGCCCGCCGGTCACGGTGAGTGCTCCGGGCACGTCCAGCCGGGTGCGCTGCCCCCGGCTCTCGCTCAGCAGCCGGGGCGCGGCCAGCAGCACCAGCACGCCGCCCACTCCGAGCAGTCCCATGGTGGAGCGCCAGCCGAGGGTGTCGGTCAGGATGCCGCCGAGGACCATGCCGACGGTGAAGCCCAGCGCCATCAGCGAACCGTTGATGCTCAGCGCCTTGGTGCGCTTTGGTCCCTCGGCGAACGAGGTGGTGATCAGCGCCATGCCGGTGGGCACCAGCGCAGCGGCACCGAGCCCCTGGAGGGCACGCCCGGCCAGGAAGAGCGGCGCGTTGGGCGCGAGCGCCGCCAGCACCGAGGCGCCGGTGAAGACGGCCAGCCCGGTCAGGAACGTACGGCGGCGGCCCAGCTGGTCGCCGAGGCGGCCGAAGAGCAGCAGAAAGCTGCCGGTGGGCAGCGCGAACGCGGTGACGGCCCACTGCAGTCCGGCCTCGCCCAGCCCCAGGTCGGGGCCGAGGACGGGCAGCGCGACATTCAGTACGGAGAAGTCGAGCGCGACGAGGAACTGCGAGGCGCACAGCACCACGAGGAGCAGCACCTCGCGCGGGGTGAAGCGATGGGATACAGCCGGCTGTTCGGAACGGACGGATTCGGTGACCGGCTCGGGCGCGGTCGTCTCCGGTACGGAAGCGGTCGTTGGCATGATCACAGCCTGCTGGCGCGGAACACACCGTGGGGAGCTGCTGTTTATGGTGGTGCCCGCACCACCACTCAGGGAGGGGATCAGGTGGCCAGTGCCCCGAGGAATCGACCGGAGAGAACCCGGCGCGGTCAGGAGCTGCGCACATTCCTGCGCTCCCGCCGGGCCCGGGTCTCCCCCGCCGAGGCCGGGCTGCCGGACGGGGGCGCGCGGCGCAGGACCCCGGGGCTGCGCCGCGAGGAGGTGGCCGTGCTCGCCGGGGTGGGCGCCTCCTGGTACCAGTGGCTGGAGCAGGGCCGGGACATCACCGTCTCGCCGCAGGTCCTGGACGCGGTGGCGCGGGTGCTGCGGATGAACCCCGCCGAGCGCCGGCATCTGTACGTACTGGCGGGCCTCAACCCGCCGCTGCCCGAGTCGGAGTACGACCGCGACTATCTGTGCGACGGGATGCAGCGGCTCATCGACGGCTGGATGCCGTACCCGGCGCACATCATGGACCCGTACTTCAGCGCCGTCGGGCTCAACGAGTCGGCGCGACTGGTGATGGGCATGGACGCGCAGGAGAACTGCATCATCAACTTCTTCTGCGACGAGCGCTATCGTGCCCGCTCGAAGAGCTGGGAGCAGAACGCTCCGGGCGTCGTCGCCGAGCTGCGCGCCTCGCTGGCGGAGTGGCCCGAGGACGAGGGGTTCCAGCTGCTGCTGGACCAGCTGTTGGCGAACAGTGCGGACTTCCGCCGGCTGTGGGAGCTGGCCGATGTGTCCCGTCCGGGGCAGCGGATCAAGGAGCTGGACCATCCGGTGGTGGGTGCGCTGCACTTCGAGTCGACGACGCTCCAGGTGCCGGCCCGGCCCGATCTCAGGCTCATCCTGCACAACCCGGTCGCGGGCACCGGCACTGCCGAGAAGCTCCAGCGGCTGGCCGAGCCCGAGGTGCGCCGCGCCACGATCCACCGGGTCGCGGGGTGAGCCGCCCGGCAGCCGCGGGACGAGGCACCCGGCAAGGGTGTCGTGGCCACCGCATATGCTCGCCGTCATGAGTGACCAGAGCACCGCCGGGCTGGATCCGGAAGACCGCAAGATCGTCACCCTGGCGCGCAGCGCCCGCGCCCGCAACGCCGTGCCGGAGGGCGCCGCCGTACGGGACGAGACGGGGCGTACCTACGTCGCGGGGTCGGTCGCGCTGCCCTCGCTGGAGCTGTCCGCGCTGCGCACGGCCGTGGCGATGGCGGTGGCCTCGGGCGCCACGTCCCTGGAGGCGGCGGCCGTGGTCTCCGAGGCGGAGCAGCTCCCGGCCGAGGACCTGGCGACCGTACGGGACCTGGGCGGGCCCGGCACCCCGGTGCTGCTCGCGGGGCCGGACGGCGAGGTCCGCTCGACGGTGCAGGCGGGCTGAGCCCCGGCCCAGGGCCGGGCCTCCCCGTTCATCGGGGACAATGGTCGTCATGAACGCATCTTCTGCCGCCGCCAGCACTACAGAAGGCGGTACTCCGCGCGAAGCGCCGCCACACCGGTCGGGCTTCGCCTGCTTCGTCGGCCGCCCGAACGCGGGCAAGTCGACGTTGACCAACGCGCTGGTGGGCACGAAGGTCGCGATCACCTCCACCCGGCCGCAGACGACCCGGCACACGGTGCGCGGCATCGTGCACCGCCCGGAGGCGCAGCTCGTCCTGGTGGACACCCCGGGCCTGCACAAGCCCCGCACCCTGCTCGGCGAACGCCTCAACGACGTGGTCCGCACCACCTGGGCCGAGGTCGACGTCATCGGCTTCTGCGTACCCGCCGACCAGAAGCTCGGCCCTGGCGACCGGTTCATCGCGGGCGAGCTGGCCGGGCTGAGGAAGCGCACACCGAAGGTCGCCGTCGTCACCAAGACCGATCTGGTGTCCAACGAGGCGCTGGCGGAGCAGCTGCTCGCCGTCGACCAGCTCGGGCGGGAGCTGGGCATCGAGTGGGCGGAGATCGTCCCGGTCTCCGCCACGGAGGGCTCACAGGTGGGCCTGCTGGCCGATCTGCTGGTGCCGCTGCTGCCCGAGGGGCCGCCGCTGTACCCGGACGGCGATCTGACGGACGAGCCCGAGCAGGTCATGGTCGCCGAGCTGATCCGCGAGGCAGCGCTGGAGGGCGTACGGGACGAGCTGCCGCACTCGATCGCGGTGGTCGTCGAGGAGATGGTGCCCCGCGAGGACCGGCCGGCGGACCGCCCGCTGCTGGACGTGCACGCCAACATCTTCATCGAGCGCCCCAGCCAGAAGGGCATCGTCATCGGCCCCAAGGGCAAGCGCCTCAAGGAGGTCGGCAGCACCTCGCGCCGGCACATCGAGGCGCTGCTGGGCACGCCGGTCTACCTCGATCTGCATGTGAAGGTCGCCAAGGACTGGCAGCGCGACCCCAAGCAGCTGCGCCGGCTCGGCTTCTGAGGGTTCCGTACATCTGCGGCAGTTCCGCACATCCGCGGCCGACCGCGGCCAAGGCTCAGCCGCGCTTGGGCACCGGGATCCGCATCAGGTCCTGGGCCGCTGTGAGTTCGCCCTCGAACCCGGCTGCGCGGGCCTCGGCGGCGAACAGTGCGGTGTCCTGGTAGCGCTGCGAGAAGTGCGTCAGCACCAGATGCCGTACTCCCGACTCGGCGGCCACCCGACCCGCCTGAAAGGCCGTCAGGTGCCCGGAGACCTCGGCCAGCTCGGTGTCGGCCTGCAGAAACGTCGACTCGATGACGAGCATGTCGCAGCCCTCGGCCAGCTCGTACACCCCCTCGCACAGCCGGGTGTCCATGACGAAGGCGAAGCGCTGGCCCCGCCGCGGCTCGCTGACCTCCTCCAGCCGCACCCCGCGCAGCTCCCCCTCGCGCTGGAGACGGCCCACGTCAGGACCGCTGATACCGCGCTCGGCCAGCAGGCCGGGCAGCATCCGGCGGGCGTCGGGCTCCGTCAGCCGGTACCCGAAGGTGTCGATACGGTGCGAGAGCCGGCGCGCCTCCAGGGTGAACGGCAACTGAGGCTCCTCCGCGCCCCCGGCGAGCACCCCGGGACCGGCGATCGGCGCCTCGCGCAGCCGCACCGTGTCGTGGAACGGGGTGGCATGGCGCAGCCGGTCGAAGTACTGGCGCCCGCTCGCCGGAAAGTACGCCGTCACCTCGTGCGGCACCCCGTCGAGGCTCATGTGCTGGATGACGCCGGGCAGCCCGAGCGTGTGGTCGCCGTGAAAGTGCGTCAGGCAGATACGGGTCAGATCGTGCGCGGCGACGGTGGTGTGCAGCATCTGCCGCTGGGTGCCCTCACCGGGATCGAACAGGATGCCCTCGCCGTCCCACAGCAGCACATATCCGTTGTGGTTGCGTTGCCGGGTGGGCACCTGGCTGGCGGTCCCCAGCACGATCAGCTCTCGCACCGACAACCCGCCTCACCGCCTCACCCGGGCGGCCATTCGAGGCCACGGCCCCCGAGAACGTGCGCGTGTGCGTGGAAGACCGTCTGGCCCGCGCCCGAACCGGTGTTGAAGACCACCCGGTACCCGGTGCCGGGGCCGCCGTGCGGCACGGCGATCTTCTCCATCTCCGCCACCTCACCGGCCACCCGCACCACATCGGCGATCAGCTGCGGGGAGGCCGCCGCGAGGGAGACCGCGTCCGGATAGTGCGCCCTCGGGATCACCAGCACGTGGGTGGGCGCCTGCGGGTTGATGTCCCGGAACGCGACGGTCGTATCGGTCTCCCGCACCAGCGTCGCGGGTACCTCACCGCCGACGATCTTGCAGAACAGGCAGTCCTGCTGCGGTTCTCCGTTGGAAGCCATGCCGGGATGTTACCCGAGCGCAGGTTGGGGCCCCGGGGTTTGGCGGCCCCTCAGCTCCAGCGTTCGGACGGCCCCTCAGCTCCAGCGGCCGCAGCGGGCGAGCACCACCGCGGCGGCGGCCGTCCCGGCGGTGGAGGTGCGCAGCACGCTGGGCCCGAGCCTGTAGGGCTCGGCGCCCGCGGCGGCGAACAGCTCCAGCTCCTCCGGGGCGACCCCGCCCTCGGGACCGACGACCAGCACGATCTCTCCCTCCGCCGGCAGGGCGGCGGTGGCCAGCGGTGTGCTGCCCTCCTCGTGCAGCACCCCCGCGAAATCGGCGGACCTCAGCAACTCCGCGACCTCCCGCGCCGATGCGAGGTCGGCGACCTGCGGAAAGCGCAGGCGCCGCGCCTGCTTCCCCGCCTCCCGCGCCGTACTCCGCCACTTGGCGAGGGACTTGGCCGCCCGGTCACCCTTCCACCGGGTCACGGCCCGCGAAGCGGCCCACGGCACGACGGCGTCCACGCCCGTCTCCGTCATCGTCTCCACGGCCAGCTCGCCCCGGTCCCCCTTGGGCAGCGCCTGTACGACGGTGATCCGGGGGCGCGGTTCCGGCTCGGTACGGATCTCGCGTACGGCGACCTCCAGTCGGTCCTTGCCCTCGGCGGCGGTCACACTGCCGTACGCCCCCGTTCCCGCGCCGTCCGTCAGCACGACCTCCTCCCCCGGCCGCAGTCTGCGGACGGAGACGGCGTGCCGCCCTTCCGGTCCGTCGAGTACCACGGTGCCGGGGCGCAGCAGAGCGGAGTCGGCGAGGAAGACCGGCGCGCTCACGAGGCCTCCTCCCGCAGGGCCGCGCGTGCCTCGGCGAGCTCGGCCGCCAGCACCTCCACCAGCTGTCCCGCGGGCATCTCCCGTGCCAGCCGATACCCCTGACCCGCCCACAGGGCCATCGCCTGCGGATCGCCCGCCTTCGCCGCGGCCTTGCGCAGCCCGGCCGTCAGATAGTGGAGCTGCGGATATGCGGCGGGCGCGTACGGGCCGTGCTCGCGCATGAAGCGGTTGACCAGTCCCCGCGCCGGGCGCCCCGAGAAGGCCCGGGTCAGCTCGGTACGGGTGAACAGCGGGTTGGCCAGCGCCTGCTTGTGCACCGGGTGGGCGCCGGACTCCCGGGTGGCCAGAAAGGCGGTGCCGAGCTGCGCCGCGACGGCGCCGGCCGCGAGCACAGCCGCGATCTGCTCGCCGCGCATCAGTCCGCCCGCGGCGACCAGCGGCAGCCGCACCGCCTCTCTGACCTGCGTGATCAGGGTCAGCAGCCCGATGCCGCCGCTCCCCCGGTCGGCCTGCGGATCGTCGCGGTGCGTGCCCTGGTGGCCGCCCGCCTCTATGCCCTGCAGACACACGGCGTGCGCACCGGCCGCCTCCACCGCCCGGGCCTCGGCGACCGAGGTCGCGGTCACCATGGTGTACGTGCCCAGCTCGGCGAACCGATCAAGCACCCGGCGGGCGGGGCAGCCGAAGTGGAAGGAGACGACCGGGACGGGGTCGTCGTGGAGGATCGCCAGCTTCGCCTCGTACGCGTCGTCCGTCATGCAGTCGGTGTCGCCCAGCTCCGTCTCGTACCAGGTGGCCTCGCCCGCGAGCTGTTCGCGGTAGACGACCACCGCGGACGGGTCGGTGGTGCGGGGCTGCGGCATGAAGAGATTGACGCCGAACGGGCGCCCTGTGAGCCGCCGCAGCTGCCGGATCTCCTCGTACATGGCCTCCGGCGTCTTGTACCCGGCGGCCAGGAAGCCCAGGCCCCCCGCCTCGCTCACCGCCGCGGCCAGCTCAGGACGGGAGACCCCGCCTGCCATCGGTGCCTGGATGACGGGATGCGCAGTCAGCTCGGAGAGCGAAGGCGACGAGGTGGACATGACCACATCCTGTCACGCCCCCACCACAGCGCCGGCCGAGCCCCAACAGCCCCGCGTCAACGCCCGTTACAGCACCTCCCGGGGGACACCCCCCGGACCCCCGGCCGGACCCGAACAGCCCCGCCTCAACGACCGTTGAAGGCATCCTTCAGCCGAGAGAACAGCCCCTGCTGCCCCGGCCGACTGCATCACCCGGGGGACAACCCCCGAACCCCCGGCCGAACCCGACCGGCCCCGCCTCAACGACCGTTGAAGGCATCCTTCAACCGCGAGAACAGCCCTTGCTGACCCGGTTGGAACTGGCCCGTCGGCCGTTCCTCGCCGCGGAGTTTCGCCAAGCGGCGGAGGAGTTCCTCCTGCTCCGGCTCCAGCTTGGTCGGCGTCGTCACCTCGACGTGGACGATCAGCTGGCCTCGACCGCCGCCGCGAAGATGGGTGATGCCGCGCTCGTGGAGCGGGATCGACTGGCCCGACTGCGTGCCGGGGCGGATGTCGACCTCCTCCATGCCGTCCAGCGTCTCCAGCGGCACCTTCGTACCGAGAGCCGCGGCCGTCATCGGGATGGTGACCGTGCAGTGCAGGTCGTCACCGCGACGCTGGAAGACGGGGTGGGCGTTCTCGTGGATCTCCACGTAGAGGTCACCGGCGGGGCCGCCGCCCGGGCCGACCTCGCCCTCGCCCGCGAGCTGGATGCGGGTGCCGTTGTCGACGCCGGCGGGGATCTTCACGGTGAGGCTGCGCCGCGAGCGCACCCGGCCGTCGCCCGCGCACTCCGGGCAGGGGGTGGGTACGACGGTGCCGAAGCCCTGGCACTGGGGGCACGGCCGGGAGGTCATGACCTGGCCCAGGAAGGACCGGGTGACCTGGGAGACCTCGCCGCGGCCGCGGCACATGTCGCAGGTCTGCGCCGAGGTGCCGGGCGCGGCTCCGTCACCGTTGCAGGTGCCGCAGACGATGGCGGTGTCGACCTGGATGTCCTTGGTGGTGCCGAACGCGGCCTCTTCCAGGTCGATGTCCAGCCGGATCATGGCGTCCTGGCCCCGGCGGGTGCGCGAGCGCGGCCCGCGCTGCGCCGCCGTACCGAAGAAGGCGTCCATGATGTCGCTGAAGTTGCCGAAGCCCGCGCCGAACCCGCCGGCACCGGCGCCCGCTGCGCCCGAGGCCGGGTCGCCGCCCAGGTCGTAGACCTGCTTCTTCTGCGGGTCCGAGAGCACCTCGTAAGCGGTGTTGATCTCCTTGAACCGCTCCTGGGTCTTCGGATCCGGGTTGACGTCCGGGTGCAGCTCGCGCGCGAGTCTGCGGAACGCCTTCTTGATCTCGTCCTGCGAGGCGTCACGCTGCACGCCGAGGACCGCGTAGTAGTCCGTCGCCACTTATGACTCCGCCAGGATCTGTCCGACGTACCGTGCCACTGCGCGTACAGCTCCCATCGTTCCGGGGTAGTCCATGCGGGTCGGTCCGACCACACCGAGCTTGGCGACCGCTTCGTCGCCCGAACCGTAGCCGACCGAGACGACCGATGTGGAACTCAGTCCCTCATGCTGGTTTTCATGCCCGATTCGTACGGTCATGCCGGGGTCCTTGGCCTCGCCGAGCAGCTTCAGCAGCACGACCTGCTCCTCCAGCGCCTCCAGTACGGGCCGGATGGTGAGCGGGAAGTCGTGCCCGAAGCGGGTCAGATTGGCGGTGCCGCCGATCATCAGCCGCTCCTCGGTCTCCTCGACCAGGGTCTCCAGCAGGGTGGCCAGCACCGTCTGGATCGTGCCTCTGTCGTCGGCGTCGAAGGCCTCCGGCAGATCCTGCACCAGGGACGGGACCTCGGTGAAGCGCTCGCCGACCACCCGGCTGTTGAGCCGGGCGCGCAGGTCGGCCAGCACCGTCTCGCCGATCGGCGCCGGGCAGTCGATCATCCGCTGCTCGACCCGTCCGGTGTCGGTGATCAGCACCAGCATCAGCCGCGCGGGCGCCAGCCCCAGCAGCTCCACATGCCGCACCGTCGAGCGGGTCAGCGACGGGTACTGCACCACCGCGACCTGCCTGGTGAGCTGGGCGAGCAGCCGGACCGTTCGGCCGACGACGTCGTCGAGGTCGACGGCGCCCTCGAGGAAGTTCTGGATGGCGCGCCGTTCGGGGGGCGACAGCGGCTTGACACCGGCGAGCTTGTCGACGAAGAGGCGGTATCCCTTGTCGGTGGGGATCCGGCCCGCGCTGGTGTGCGGCTGGGCGATGTACCCCTCGTCCTCCAGCGCTGCCATGTCGTTACGGACGGTGGCCGGGGACACCTTCAGGTTGTGCCGTTCCGTGAGGGCCTTGGAGCCCACCGGTTCCTCCGTGCCCACGTAGTCCTGGACGATGGCGCGGAGGACTTCAAGTCGACGCTCGCTGAGCAAGGCGCACACCTCCCGTCCGGCCGCTGGTCTGGAGTCCCGATTCCCTGGCGGTCTCTGGCACTCGTCCTGCCGGAGTGCCAAGTCCCTGAGCCAGTGTACGGCCGGTCACCACGGCCAGGGCAAGGGCCGCCTGCTCGCAGGGCCCGACCGTACCGCGCCACTGCCGGGACAGCGCCGCTTCCGCGCGGCCGAGGGCACGGTGGTCGGGCTGCCGTTAGCGTCGTCGTATGCAGCCGTTCGGTAAAGACGCGAGGCAGAATCCGCCGGCCGACGACCGGCGCTGGGAACGGGTCGCGCCCGGAGTGCTGCGGCGCAGACTGCCGCAGTGGGACGCGACGGTGGGTGCCGTCGGCGGCGAGGACGGCGCGCTGGTGATCGACACCGGGTCCTCGCTGCTGGAGGGCGCCGAGATCCGTGCCGACGTGGCAGCGCTGCTGGGGCACCGCGTGACGCGGGTGGTCCTCACCCACCCGCATTTCGACCACATCTTCGGTACGGCGGTCTTCGCCGGCGCCGAGGTGTACGCGGCGGTCGGCGTCACCGAACTGCTGGCTCGCAGCGCCGATCTGCTGCGGGACGACGCCGTGGCGCACGGCCTGCTGGAGGACGAGGCCGCGGAGGCGGCGGACGTGCTGGTGCGCCCGCACCATCCGGTCAGCGGGCAGCTGACCCTCGACCTGGGCGGGCGCGAGGTCGTACTGGTCAACGTGGGCCCCGCGCACACCGAGCACGATCTGGCCGTACTGGTGCCCGGCACCCCCGACGTCGTCTTCTGCGGCGATCTGGTGGAGGAGTCCGGCGCTCCCCAGACCGGCGCCGACGCCCACCCCGCCCGCTGGCCGGCGGCGCTGGACCGGCTGCTGGCGCTGGGCGGCGAGGAAGCGGTGTACGTACCGGGACACGGGGCGCTGGTCGACGCGGCCTTCGTACGGGCACAACGGGACGAGCTGGCACGCCGGTTCGCGTCGTACGGCACGTAGGCGCCAGGTTGCGCGGCACGATAGGCGCCCGTCGTACGACTCGTAGGCGCCCGTCGTACCGCGCGTAGCTGCCCGGCGTGCAGCGCGAAGGCGCCCGGTGTGCGGCGCGTAGCAGAATGTGCGGCATGCGCAGCCGTTACGACAACCCCGATCTGACTCCGCCGTGGAAGCGCCCTCGGGCCGTGCCGGAGGTGGCCGCCGAGCTGGATCTGGTGGTGGAGGAGGTCACCACGGGGTTCTGCGGGGCGGTCGTGCGGTGTGAGAAGACGGCTGAGGGACCGACGGTCACGCTGGAGGACCGCTTCGGCAAGCACCGGGTCTTCCCGATGACACCGGCGGGCTTCCTGCTGGAGGGGCGGACGGTGACGCTCGTACGCCCCCGCGCGGGTGCGGCCGCCGAGGGCGGTGCCCCGGCGGCCGGGCGGCGGCTGACGGCTTCCGGCTCCATCGCCGTACCCGGCGCGCGGGCCCGGGTGGCACGGGCGGGCCGGATCTACGTCGAGGGGCGGCACGACGCCGAGCTGGTCGAGAAGGTGTGGGGCGACGACCTGCGGATCGAGGGGGTGGTCGTGGAGTATCTGGAGGGCGTCGACGATCTGCCCGCCGTCGTGGAGGCGTTCTCACCGGGCCCGGACGCGCGGCTCGGCGTACTGGTGGACCACCTGGTCCCCGGCTCGAAGGAGTCGCGGATCGCCGCCCAGGTCAGCGGCGACCACGTGCTGGTCGTGGGGCACCCCTACATCGACATCTGGGAGGCCGTGAAGCCCGCGTCGGCGGGCATCAGGGCCTGGCCGCGCATTCCGCACGGCCAGGACTGGAAGACCGGCGTATGCCGCGCCCTCGGCTGGCCGGAGCACACCGGCGCTGCCTGGCAGCAGCTGCTGGGCCGGGTGCGCTCCTACAAGGACCTGGAGCCCGCGCTGCTGGGCCGGGTCGAGGAGCTGATCGACTTCGTCACCGCTCCGGCTGAGTGATCTTCGGGGCGACCGCGATCTCACCGTAATCCGAGCGGTGCCGGACAATGGGGAGCATGCCCTCCGCACTCCCCGACGGTGAGCCCGTCCCCACCGACGGCTCGCTGCCCCCGCACGCGCTCGACAGCGCTGGCGCCCGCCCGCTCGGCTTCTATCTGCACGTCCCGTACTGCGCCACCCGCTGCGGCTACTGCGACTTCAACACCTACACCGCCACCGAGCTGGGCGGATCCTCCCGCGACCGGTACGCGGAACAGGCTGTCGAGGAGATCAGGCTGGCCCGCCGGGTGCTCGGCGAGGACCCGCGCAAGGTCGAGACGGTGTTCGTGGGCGGCGGGACCCCCACCCTGCTTCCCGCCGCCGATCTGGGCCGGATGCTGGCGGCGATCAGGGACGAGTTCGGACTGGCCGGGAACGCCGAGGTCACCACTGAGGCGAACCCGGAGTCGGTGGACGCCGACTACCTCGGCGAGCTGCGCGAAGCGGGCTTCAACCGGATCTCGTTCGGTATGCAGAGCGCCCGCCCGCACGTACTGCGTGTACTGGACCGTACGCACACTCCCGGGCGGCCCGAGGAGTGCGTCGCGGAGGCCCGCAAGGCGGGCTTCTCGCATGTGAACCTCGACCTGATCTACGGCACGCCGGGGGAGACCGACGACGACTGGCGCGCCTCCTTGGACGCCGCGCTCGGCGCGGGTCCGGACCACGTCTCGGCATACGCGCTCATCGTGGAGGAGGGCACCCAGCTCGCCCGGCGGATCCGGCGGGGCGAGGTGCCGATGACCGACGACGATGTGCACGCGGACCGCTATCTGATCGCGGAGGAGCGGCTGACGGCGGCCGGTATGGAGTGGTACGAGGTCTCCAACTGGGCGGTGGTGGGCGACACGGCGGCCCGGTGCCGGCACAACGAGCTCTACTGGACCGGCGCCGACTGGTGGGGGGCGGGACCCGGCGCGCACAGCCATGTCGGCGGGGTGCGCTGGTGGAACGTCAAGCACCCGGCCGCTTACGCGCAGGCCCTGGCCGAGGGCCGCTCCCCCGGCGCAGGCCGCGAGCTGCTGACCGCCGAGGACAGGCGCGTCGAGCGGATCCTGCTGGAGCTGCGCCTCAGCCAGGGCTGCCCCCTCTCGCTGCTCGCCCCGCAGGGGGCCAAGGCTGCCGAACAGGCCCGCGACGAAGGGCTGCTGGAACCGGGTCCGTACCAGGAGGGGCGCGCGGTGCTCACGCTGCGGGGGCGTCTGCTGGCGGACGCGGTGGTCAGGGAGCTGGTGGACTGAGCCGGTCGGCCGGGCCCGGCGGACAGGGGCCGATCAGGCCGGTCGGTTCAGCCGTCGCGTACGGCTTCGGTTCGCTCCGGCACCCGCAGGACCAGCATGGCCAGGTCGTCGGCGGGCAGGTCAGCCGCGAAGGCGTACACCGCGCGGCGCAGCCGGTCGGCCGTGCCGGCCGCGTCCAGGCCCGCGCAGTCGGCGAAGCGGGTGGCGAGGCCGTCGCCGTCGTCGAACAGCCTGCGGCCGCTGCGGCGTTCGGTCACTCCGTCGGTGACGCACAGCAGGGTGTCGCCGGGGTGCAGTGTGAAGGACTGGCACTCGTACCCGACCTGCTGGGCGACACCGAGGAGTAACTGCGGTGCCGCGGCCGTCCGTACGGCGCCGGAGGCGTCCCGCACCAGTGGCAGCGGGTGCCCGGCGCAGGCCAGCGTGCAGTCCACGAGCCCGTCACGGAAGGCCAGTTCGCCGTAGACGACGGAGAGGAACCTGGCCTGCTCGCCCACCTCCCGGTTGAGCCGGTCCAGGGTCTCGGGCACGGAGTGGCCCTCCCTGGCGAGCAGCCGCAGCACCGGGCGGGCCAGTCCGGTGACCACGGCGGCCTCCGGGCCGTTGCCGCACACATCGCCGAGGGCGAAGCGCCAGCGGCCGTCGGGCAGCCGCAGCAGGTCGTAGAAGTCGCCGCCCGCCCAGGCGCCCTCACCGGCGGGTTCGTAGACGAGCGCGGTGTCGAGACCGGGTACGTGCATCTCCTCGCTGGGCAGCAGCCCGCGCTGGAGAATCTGGCTGATGTTCGCCTGGAGCGTGTAGCGGCGCGCGGAGAGCACGGCGAGCGCCACCCGGCGCGCGAAGTCCTCCACCAGGCCCATCACTTCGTCCGGTATCCGCAGCAGCCCGGTGCGTCCGATCACCAACGTACCGACCGGTCGGCCTCCCACCACCAGGTCGCACAACACCGCGGCGCCGCTGCCGCTGCCCGTCGCGGGGCCGGCGGGCCGCTGCCAGGGGGCGGCCTGACCCGGCAGTACATGGGACGCGGCGACAGGCGGCTCCCCGGCGAGCTCGGCCCGCAGCTCCTCGATGCGGCTCTCCTGCGCGTGCCACACCCGGGCCAGCCGGGGCAGTCGGGAGCGTTCGCCGTCCCACAGCCATACGGCGCACCAGTCGGCGAAGCGCGGCACCATCAACTGCCCGGCGAGCGAGGCGACCTTGTCCTCGTCGGTGTGCCCGGCGAGCAGATCGGACGCCTCGGCGAGGAAGGAGAGCGCACCGCTGTTCGTCCACTCGCGGTACGGGTGGGAGGCCGAGGGCGCCGTCAGGGGCTCGGCGCAGGGCGGGGGCGACGTGTCCTCGGGGAGGGGATTCCCCGGGAGCGCGTCGCCGGGGAGCGCCTGGCCGGGGAGGGCTTCGTCGGTGAGGGCCTCGCCGGGGATGGCCTCGCCGGTGGCGGCCAGGGGGTGCGGTGCGGGACCGAGCTGGAACCACACGGACTTGCGGTCCCTGCGGTAGCTGATGCCCCACTCCTTGGCGAGGGCGCCGACCAGCCGCAGGCCGAGGCCGTGGCCCTCCTCGCCGTGTGCGGCCACCCGGCGCGCGGGATGGCGGTCGGCCACCTCCGCGTAGACGACCCCGGCGGCGTAGCGGCACTCCAGCTCGACCGAGGTGCCCGCGTGCACGACGGCGTTGGTGACCAGCTCGCTGACCAGCAGCACCGTGTCGTCGGCCGAGTCACCGCCGACGTTCCACCTGCCGAGCGCCGCCCGGGTGAAGCCGCGGGCAGCCGCTGCCGCGAGCGCGTTGGGCGGCAGTTCGGTACGGACCGTGTGCGGCATCTCGCCCCCGGTCTGTGCCGCCCCCCGCGGTGGCCTTGTGGCCGGCCTGTCCGGCTCTGTTCGGTCCGCTTCGTCCGCGCTGTCCATCGCACCCCTCCCCGGGCTTTCCCGGGCAACCCCCCGGCTGTTCCTACCGCCGCGCTCGGCGCGGTAGAGCAAGGGTGACAGAAGGGGCCCGGCCATACGCGCCGAGTCACGGAAATCGTGGCTGAACACCGCCGTTTCCGTCCCTGAACGGTTGACACCGGTCGGCCGCCGGGTACTCTGCTCGCCTTCCTCGGTCCCTTTTCATGACCGGCCGGCAAACGACAGCCAACGGTGCAGCGATGACAACAGAATCCCCAGGGCGTACCGGCGCCACCGCACACGAAGCCGGCATCCTGCTCGTCGACGACATGGAGGACAATCTCGTCGCGCTGGAAGCCGTGCTCGGCGTGCTCCAGGTTCCGCTGGTGCGGGCACGGTCGGGCGAGGAGGCGCTACAGGCGCTGCTGCGGCAGGAGTTCGCGCTGGTCCTGCTGGACGTGGTGATGCCGGGGATGGACGGTTTCGAGACAGCGCAGCGCATCAAACGGTGCGAGCAGACCAAGGACACCCCGATCATCTTTCTGACCGGGGCTGAGACGGCACAGGACACCGGGTACGCCTACCGCGGCTACGCGACGGGAGCCGTCGGCTACTTGACCAAGCCGTTCGACCCCTGGGTGCTGCGCACCAAGGTGGCGGTCTTCCTCGATCTGCACCGCAAGAACCGCCAGTTACGCCGGCTGCGCGAGGAGGAGCAGCACCGGCTGGACGACTTCGCCACCCGCCTGGCGGCGGTGGAGAGCCACCTGGCAGCCGGCGCCACCCCCGACACGGCCCGCCTCGCCCGTGACGTAGCTGCGCTGGCAGAGGCGCTGGACGAGCTACGCGGCGCCTGACAGCCGCAAGGGCTTGCGCGGCAGGCCTGCCTCACCCCTCCCGTTGTTCTGGTAAGGGGATGCCCCTGCCGGACGTTCGCAGCCTGCAGGCGCATTGCGGCTGGTCGCGCAGTTCCCCGCGCCCCTTCGGGGCGCGTCAGCGCTCCCGCGTACCTTCGTACATTTCCTCGATCAGGTCCCCGAACTCCTTCTCCACCACCGGCCGCTTCATCTTCAGGCTCGGCGTCAGTTCACCGTGCTCGATGTCCAGGTCACGCGGGAGGATCCGGAACTTCTTGATCGTCTGCCAGCGCTGGAGCCCCGCGTTGAGCTGCTCGATGTAGCCGTCCACCAGACCGCGCACCTGCTCGGAGGAGACCACCTCGGCGTAGGGCTTGCCCTTGAGGTCCTCGTGATCCGCGGCCCAGGCCGTGATGGCGGGCTCGTCCAGGGTGATGAGCGCGGTGCAGTAGTTCCGGCCCGCGCCGTGCACCAGGATGTTGGAGACGTACGGGCAGATCGCCTTGAACTGGCCCTCCACCTCGGCAGGCGCGATGTACTTGCCGCCGGAGGTCTTGATCAGGTCCTTCTTGCGGTCGGTGATCCGCAGATACCCGTCGTCGGACAGCTCGCCGATGTCGCCGGTGTGGAACCAGCCGTCCTCCTCCAGGACTTCGGCGGTCTTCTCGGGCAGCCCGTGGTAGCCCTGCATGATGCCGGGGCCGCGCAGCAGGATCTCGCCGTCCTCGGCGATCCGCACCTCGGTGCCGGGCATCGGCTTGCCGACGGTGCCGGTACGGAAGTTGTCGGTGCGGTTGCAGAAGCTGGCGGCCGACGACTCGGTGAGCCCGTAGCCCTCCAGCACGGGGATGCCCGCACCAGCGAAGAAGTAGCCGAGGTCGGGGGCGAGCGCGGCCGAGCCGGAGACGCAGCCGACCATGCGGCCACCGAACGCCTCGCGGAGCTTGCTGTAGACGAGCCGGTCGGCGATGGCGTGCTTGACCTTGAGCCCGGTTGGCGCGTCGGCCACCCCGGTACGACGCTGGTTGTCCTGCGTCGTACGCGCGTACTCGCGGGCAACCTCGGCCGCCCACTGGAAGATCTTGTACTTGGCCGCACCGCCGCTCCGCGCCTTCTGCGCGACACCGTTGTAGACCTTCTCGAAGATGCGCGGCACGGCGCACATCTTCGTCGGCTGGACGACCGGCAGATTCTCGATGATCTTGTCGATCCGGCCGTCCACGGCGATGACGTGCCCGGAGTCGATCTGCACGGAGATCAGCATCTTGCCGAAGACGTGCGCCAGCGGCAGCCACAGGTACTGCACGTCGTCCTTGTTGAGCAGGCCCGTCTGCGGGACCGCGCGGGCCATGTACGACCAGGCGTCCTGCGCCAGCCGGACGCCCTTCGGCTTTCCTGTCGTACCGGAGGTGTAGATAAGCGTGGCCAACTGGTCGGAGCGCAGTCCTCGCACCGTTTCGGTGACGGCGTCGGGGTGCTTCTCCCGGTAGGCGGCGCCGCGCCGCTCCAGCTCCGCGAAGCTCAGCGCCCAGTCGCCCTCGGTGTCCTCGGCGGTGGGTTCGCCGTCGATCAGCACCACATGCGCGAGGTTCGGCAGCTCGTCCCGGTGCGCACGGATCTTCGCGAGCTGGGTGGCGTCCTCGGCGATCAGCACCCGGCTGTCGGAGTCGGCGAGGATGTAGGCCGTCTCGGAGGCGTTGGTGCTGGGGTACACGGTGGTGGTGGCGGCGCCGGCGCACAGGATGCCCAGGTCGCAGAGGATCCACTCGATCCGGGTGCCGGATGCGATGGCGACCCGCTCCTCGGGGCGTACGCCCAGGTCCATCAGCCCCGCGGCGATCGAGTAGACCCGTTCGGCCGCCTCGCGCCAACTGTAGGAGCGCCACTCGTCGGGCCCTTCGCTCTCACCCGCGGGCCGGATCACCGGATAGCGGTACGCCTCCGCGTCCGGGGTGGCCTCGACCCGCTCCAGGAAGAGCGTCGCCACGGAAGGCGGCCGGTTCTCGATCAGGGACTGTGTGTCGCTCACGACATCCTCCGGGACCCGCGTCCTGCTTGTCGTCCTGCTTGATTTGCGTCCTGCTCGGTTGCGTCCTGCTTGTGGGGCTCGCACGCCGCGTAGGGCTTGTGGGGGTTCGGCACGGCTTGTGGGGCTTGTGGGGGTTCGCGCGGCTTGTGGGGGGCGCGCGCTTGTCGACTCGCTCGCCGACGCACTTATTGACTCACGAGTAACTATTGGGCAGTGATCAGAGTAAAGGCAGCAGCCCCCTTACGTAAGGGGTCTGCCGCTACGTAAGGGGGCTGCTGCCGAGTGCGCTCGCGACGGGCCGGTCGCAAAAGGGCGCGCCGCCGCAAAAAGGTACGGGGCTACTTCTTGGCCTTGGCCTCGCCGCCGCTGTCGTCACTGGACAGCGCCGCGATGAACGCCTCCTGCGGCACCTCCACGCGGCCGACCACCTTCATCCGCTTCTTGCCTTCCTTCTGCTTCTCCAGCAGCTTCCGCTTACGTGA
Source organism: Streptomyces sp. CA-250714 (assembly GCF_050936705.1). Taxonomy (NCBI): domain Bacteria; kingdom Bacillati; phylum Actinomycetota; class Actinomycetes; order Kitasatosporales; family Streptomycetaceae; genus Streptomyces; species Streptomyces sp. CA-250714. The sequence continues at coordinate 2,435,976 of NZ_JBNJMI010000002.1, forward strand.
GATGTCACCGCCGTAGCACTTGGCGAGCACGTCCTTACGGATGGCGCGGATCGTCTCGCGGGCGATGACGCGGGCGCCGATGGCGGCCTGGATGGGTACCTCGAACTGCTGCCGGGGGATGAGCTCGCGCAGCTTGTTGGCCATCCGAGTGCCGTAGGCGTACGCCTTCTCCTTGTGGACGATCGCGGAGAACGCGTCCACCTTGTCGCCCTGGAGGAGGATGTCGACCTTGACCAGATCGGCCGTCTGCTCGCCCGTGGGCTCGTAGTCCAGCGAGGCGTAACCGCGGGTCTTGGACTTCAGCGCGTCGAAGAAGTCGAAGACGATCTCCGCCAGCGGCAGCGTGTAGCGCAGCTCCACCCGCTCCTCGGACAGATAGTCCATGCCCTGCAGATTGCCGCGCCGCGACTGGCACAGCTCCATGATCGCGCCGATGAACTCGCTGGGCGCGATGAGTGTGGCCCGTACCACCGGTTCGTGCACCGTGGCGATCTTCCCGGTCGGGAACTCGCTCGGGTTGGTCACCACGTGCTCGGTGCCGTCCTCCATCTCGACGCGGTAGATCACGTTCGGCGCCGTGGCGATCAGATCCAGGCCGAACTCGCGCTCCAGCCGTTCCCGGATCACCTCCAGATGCAGCAGCCCGAGGAAACCCACCCGGAAGCCGAAGCCCAGCGCCGCCGAGGTCTCCGGCTCGTAGGTGAGCGCGGCGTCGTTGAGCAGCAGCTTGTCCAGCGCGTCACGCAGCTCCGGATAGTCGGAGCCGTCCAGCGGATACAGCCCCGAGAACACCATCGGCTTGGGGTCCTTGTAGCCGGGCAGCGGCTGCTCGGCGCCCTTGGTGAGCAGGGTGACCGTGTCACCGACCTTGGACTGGCGGACGTCCTTCACCCCGGTGATCAGATAGCCGACCTCACCCACGCCCAGCCCGTCGGCCGGCGTCATCTCCGGCGAGTTCGCACCGATCTCCAGCAGCTCGTGAGTGGCGCCGGTGGACATCATCCGGATCCGCTCACGCCTGCCGAGCATCCCGTCGACGACCTTGATGTAGGTGACGACACCGCGGTACGCGTCGTAGACCGAGTCGAAGATCATCGCGCGCGCCGGAGCGTCCGCGTCCCCGGTCGGCGGGGTGACCTGGCGCACCACGTGGTCCAGCAGCTCCTCGACGCCCTCGCCGGTCTTGGCGGAGACGCGCAGCACCTCCTCCGGCTCACAGCCGATGAGGTGCGCCAGCTCGGCCGCGAACTTCTCGGGCTGGGCCGCGGGCAGGTCGATCTTGTTGAGCACGGGGATGATCGTGAGGTCGTGCTCCATCGCCAGATAGAGGTTGGCGAGGGTCTGCGCCTCGATCCCCTGTGCGGCGTCGACCAGCAGGATGCAGCCCTCGCAGGCCGCCAGCGAGCGGGAGACCTCGTAGGTGAAGTCGACGTGCCCCGGGGTGTCGATCATGTTCAGGACGTGCGGGGTGTCCGGATTGTCGGTGGGCGCCCAGGGCATCCGCACGGCCTGGGACTTGATCGTGATGCCCCGCTCGCGCTCGATGTCCATACGGTCGAGGTACTGCGCGCGCATCTGCCTCTTGTCCACGACGCCGGTCAGCTGGAGCATCCGGTCGGCAAGCGTGGACTTGCCGTGGTCGATGTGCGCGATGATGCAGAAGTTACGGATCAGCGCCGGGTCGGTACGGCTCGGCTCCGGCGCGTTCGTTGGGGTCGCGGGCACGCAGTGTCCTGTCGGTTCTGGCCTGTCGGTTCGGGCTGTCGGGTCGTACGGCGAGGTCTCGGGGGTGTCCCTGGCGTGTCCCGGTCGGTACACGCGGAGACGCCCTGGGGGGCGTTCGCGGACGCGTTCGGGGGGCTGTGCGGGCCCGTCGAGACGGTGTGTCGTATCCCATGGTCCCATGCGCGCGGGGTACCGACGGATTGGGAGGGCCGGTACCCCGGCTGGTAGCCTGACCGACTGTGCCTTATGGCACTGGACGGTGCCTGCTGGCACCGGCGTTTGAAACTCCGAACCGCAAAGGCTCATTCGTGGCGAACATCAAGTCCCAGATCAAGCGGATCAAGACCAACGAGAAGGCACGGCAGCGCAACAAGGCCGTGAAGTCCGAGCTGAAGACCGCGATCCGTCGCACCCGCGAGGCCGTGGCCGCCGGTGACGCCGAGAAGGCGCTCGAGGCCCAGCGGCACGCCGCCCGGAAGCTCGACAAGGCCGCCAGCAAGGGTGTGCTGCACAAGAACAACGCCGCCAACAAGAAGGCGGCGCTGGCCAAGCAGGTGGCCTCCCTCAAGGGCTGACCACCTCTTCTTTCTCGCAGCTTCTCTCAGCTCGTCGGTCTCCCGACCGCTCGGACGTTGTGAGGCGGGCCCTCTCTCATCCGCCGTACGCCCGAGCAACCGCTTGAGACAGCGCGCCGCACGCGGCCTGCGTTCGCCACGCGGGTGCGGCGCATCACACAGCTCAAAGCAAGGCCCCGTCCCAGCCCCTCCCCAGGGCCCAGGCGGGGCCTTCGCCATGCGCCGCGGGGTCTTCGCCATGCGCTGCGGGGTCCACGGAGACGGCTTGGTGGTGGCTTGGCGGTGGGCGGATCGGGGTTGGCCAGCACCGGGGGCCGGGGTGGCGGGTGGGTCGGCGCAGTGGTGGTCGCCACAGTGGTTGCCGGCCCGGCGGGCGGGCGGCCGATTCTGCGGGCGGCTGACTGAGGAGTCAGCTGGCTCAGGGGGGCAGTCGGCACAGAGATCTGCCAGCCTCACCGGTCCGCCGGATCAGCGGCCGACTCGACGGTCAGCCGGTTCCGCAGGCAGCCGACCCAGGGGTCAGCCAACAACCGGGCGGTCTGCACAGCGGGTGGGCCAACACAGGGGCCAGCCGGAACAGCGAGGGCCTGGCACAGGGGTCGGGCGGCGTCAGCAGGAGCGGCCTCAGCGGGAGCGGGCCGCGCCGGCGATGGTGACTACGGCCTTTTCCAGCGCGTACTCCGGGTCCATGCCGCCGCCCTTGACGGCCGCGTCCGCCTCGGCGACGGCCCGCAGCGCGGTGGACACCCCGTCCGGGGTCCAGCCGCGCATCTGCTGCCGTACCCGGTCGATCTTCCAGGGGGGCATCCCGAGCTCACGCGCCAGATCGCCGGCCCGCGCCCCGCGCGGGGCTCCGGCCAGCTTGCCGATGGCCCGCACTCCCTGCGCCAGCGCACTGGTGATCAGCACCGGCGCGACCCCGGTGGCGACAGCCCAGCGCAGCGTCTCCAACGCCTCGGCCGCCTTCCCCTCGACGGCCCGGTCGGCGACGGTGAAGCTGGACGCCTCCGCCCGGCCCGTGTAGTAGCGCCCGACCACAGCCTCGTCGATGGTGCCCTCGATATCGGCGGTGAGCTGGGCACATGCCGAGGCGAGCTCGCGCAGATCGCTGCCGATGGCATCCACCAGCGCCTGGCACGCCTCGGGCGTCGCCGCCCGGCCCAGCGAACGGAACTCCCCACGGACGAACGCCAGCCGGTCGGCGGGCTTCGTCATCTTGGGGCACTCGACCTCACGCGCACCCGCCTTCCGCGCGGCATCCAGCAGGCCCTTGCCCTTGGCGCCTCCCGCGTGCACCAGGACGAGCGTGATCTCCTCCGCCGGGGCCGCCAGATATGCCTTCACATCCTTGACGGTGTCTGCCGCCAGGTCCTGCGCCCCGCGCACGACGACCACCTTCCGCTCGGCGAAGAGCGAGGGGCTGGTCAGCTCGGCCAGCGTGCCGGGCTGAAGGTCCCCCGGCGCCAGGTCCCGCACATCGGTGTCGGCATCGGCGGCACGTGCGGCATCGATCACGGCCCGCACGGCACGCTCGATGAGCAGCTCCTCCTGCCCCACCGCCACGGTCAGCGGGGTGAGCGGATCGTCCGAGGTCTTCTTACGCGTACCAGCCATCGCGACCAGCATCCCACGCCGCACCGACACCACGGCCGGCAGAGCGCCCCCGCGAAAGCCACCCGCCGGGGCGCCGTTGAGAGAATGCCCCGGTGAACGACGTACGTCATGTGCTGGTGCTACCCGACAGGGACGCGGCCGAGGAGGTCGCCGCGCAACTGGAACTGCGCCTCGGGCTCGCCGATGAACCTCAACTCGTCCGGGACGCCCTCGCCGGGGAGGACGACGCCGAGGACGCCCAATGGCTGGTGGTCCTCGAAGATCCGCACGCCGACTACGACCCCGCCCTGCTGGACTCCCTCGCCGCAGCCCACGAGGGCTGGTTGGAACGCGACTGACCCGGCTGTCACGGTCAGGAGCGGCCAGGCCGTGGCGCCCCGCGCCCGGTGACGGCGGCGCCTGCTCCCCCGATCCGGGGCTGCCCCGCTGGGTCACCACGGCGGGGGTCCCGTCCGGGCGCCGTGTCAGCGCCAGCGCCCCGTTCCGGTCCGTCCGCGCCACGACTGCCCCCGCGGCGGCCAGCGCACCCAGCGTCTCAGGGGCCGGGTGCCCGTACGGGTTCTCCCGGCCCGCCGACACCAGAGCCACCCGCGGCCGGAGCTGCCGCAACAACTCCGGCTCCTGGTACCGCGAACCGTGGTGCGCGACCTTGAGCACATCGACCTGCGGCAGATCGGGCCGCAACGCCAACAGTCCCTGCTGCGCCCTTGGTTCGAGGTCACCGGCCAGGAAGAGCCTGAGGCCCGACGTACGGACGAGCAGCGTGACGCTCGCGTCGTTGGCACCCCCGCCTTCCTCCTCTCCCCCGCTTCCGCCGCCGATTCCCGCCGCCCCACCTGTCGGATCCCCACCAACAGGCATCGGCGGTGCCGGTGGCGGCCACACCACCTCCCAACGCAGATCCCCGGCACGCCGCCGCTCCCCCATGTGCGAGGCGTGCACCGGCACCCCCGCGTGCCGCGCGATCCGGCGCACGAACTCCGCCTGATCCGACGGCTCCGCCAGCCCCGTCGTCCGGATCGCTCCCACGCTCCGCCCCCGCAGCAGCCCGGGGAGCCCCGCCACATGGTCGGCGTGGAAGTGGGTCAGCACCACCAGCGGCACCGTTTCCACCCCCAGCTCCCGCAGGCACCGGTCCACAGCGGCAGGATCGGGCCCCGCGTCCACCACGATCGCCCCGCCGGCACCTCCTCGCTCCCCGTCCACAGCCAGCACCAGCGCGTCCCCCTGCCCCACATCGCAGGCCACCATCCGCCACCCCGTGGGCGGCCACCCGGTGAACGGCCGTACCAGCGGCACCGGACGCAGCATCGCCACCAGCAACCCCAGCGCGCAGGCGGCACCCAGCCACGGCCGGCACCGCACCGGCAACCGCGCCGCCACCACCAACACCCCGGCCAGTGCGGCCGCGAGCCCCAGCGCACCCGTCCATGTGCCGGGCCAGCCGATCTCGGCGCCCGGCAGCCCGGCCCCCGTCCGTGCGATGCCCGCGATGGCCCGCACCGGCCAACTCGCCAGCCACGCCAACCCCTTCGCCACCGGCATCGCCACCGGCGCCGCCCCCAGCGCGGCGAACCCCAGCACCGTGGCTGGTGCCACTGCGAACTCCGCCAGCAGGTTGCACGGCACCGCCACCAGACTCACGTGCGCCTCCAGCACCACGACCACCGGCGCACACGCCGCCTGCGCCGCTGCCGCAGCGGCCAGCGCCTCCGCCGCTCTTCCCGGACAGCCGCGCCGCCGCAGCGCCACCGACCAGCGCGGCGCCACCGTCAGCAGGGACGCCGTGGCCAGGACGGAGAGCAGGAAACCGAAGTCCCGTGCCAGCCAGGGGTCGTAGAACACCAGCAGCAACACCGCCGCCGCCAACGCGGGCAGCAGCGAGCGCCGCCGTCCGGTGCCGATCGCCCACACCGTGATCAGGCCGCAGGCCGCCGCCCGCAGCACACTGGGTTCCGGCCTGCACACCACCACGAAGCCGAGCGTCAGCAGCCCGGCCAGCACCGCTGTTGCCCGTAGCGGAAGACCGAGCCGGGGCGCGAGGCCCCCTCGCTCCGCCCGGTGGGCAAGGCCCGGCGGCCCGATGAGGACGACCAGCAGGATCGAGAGATTCGCTCCGCTCACCGCCAGTAAGTGCGTCATGTCCGTCGCGTGGAAGGCGTCTTCCAGCTCCTGGCTCAGCCGGGAGGTGTCCCCGACCACCAGTCCCGGCACCAGCCCCCGCGCGTCCCCGCCCAGCCCTCCGCTCGCCTCACGCAGACCCGCCCGCAGCTCACCCGCCGCCCGCTGCACGGCCGTCGGCCCGGTGACGATCTCGGGTGGACCAGGCCCCACGCGCAGCACCGCGGCGATGTCCTGGCCTCCTCGCCGACCCGCGGCAGGCGGCACCGACTGGGCCCGCACCCGTAGCCGGGTGGAGGGCAGCACCCGCAACCACGCGGCCCGCGACGCGGCGGACGCCGCCGGCTTCGCTCCTCCTCCGTCGCCGTTCTGCTCCAGCCGGACCAGGAGCAGCACCGGCGTACGCAGTCGGGTCCTGGCGCCGTCCTCACCCACCAGCGCGACCGCTTCGGCAGGAACCACCACCATCCCGGCCAACTGCTGCGCGCCCTGCGTCCTTGGCCGCGTCATCCTCGGATCTTTTGTGACAGTGGCCTCTACGGTCACCCGCGCCTGGCGCTCCGCCAGCCCGGGTAACGGCCCCCTGCGCAGGTCGGCCGCGTGCAGCGCCGCGCTACCGCCCGCCGCCGCGGCGCACAGCAGGGTGCCGGCCGCACCCACCAGCAGCGTCCGGCTTCCTCGCCGAAGGCGGACGCCGCGACCGAGGGCACCCCCAGCCGCCCCGAGCAGCCCCGCGGGCCCCTCGTTCCGCGCCGCCGCGGCACCTCCCCGGACCGACCAGACCAGTAGCCCGAGCCCCGCGATCCCGCAGAGCGCGACGCCGACCACGGCACGTTCCGCCGACGCACCCAGTAACAGGGCGGTGGCGGCCCATGCCGCCAGGGCGGGCAGCACCAGCCGCAGGTCCAGCGGCTCTTCGCGCACCGACCCCCCGTTGCCCGTCGTGGGATCCGGTGCGGGCGCCCCGCGCGCGGCTCCGTCCCCGGGGTCCGGCCCTCCGCCGCGCCTGGGCGGCCCGGCCCGGACCTCGGCCGACGGTCCGCCGCCGGTCACGGTGTCACCTGCGGCTTGATGTCCGCGAACCGCTTCTCCCCGATCCCGTTGACCTCCTGAAGCTCGTCCACGGAGCGGAAGCCGCCGTGTTCCGTGCGGTAGTCCAGAATGTGCTGCGCCAGCACGGGCCCGACGCCCGGCAAGGTCTCCAACTGCTCCTGGGTGGCCGAACCGAGACTGACCGGTGCGCCGGACGCACCGCTCGCACCCCCCGGACCGGCCGCAGCACCCGACGCGGCGCCAGAGCCCGGCGCCGGGCTCGCGGCGGCTCCTGCCCGGCCCGGCGCGCCCACCACGATCTGCTCGCCGTCCACCAGCAGCCGTGCCCTGTTCAGCCCGCCGGCGTCCGCTCCCTTGCGCAATCCACCGGCGGCCTCCAGCGCGTCAGCCACCCGGGAGCCCGCCGGCAAGTGCTGCACGCCCGGTTCGCGAACCTTCCCCGACACATCCACCACCAGCCGCTTGCCCCGTGCGGCACCTCCGGCGCCGGGAGCGCCCCCACCCGCGACGGGTGCCGCCGAAGCGCTGCCAGCCTCCCGGGGGCGCCCCGAGGCGCCCTCCTGGACATTCGGAACCGCGACGCCCTGGGGTCGTCCGGTCCAGAAGTGGTGGACGGCGAACCCGATCGCGACCAGCAGCACCAGGCAGAGCGCCACCAGCGTCTTCGGCTCGATCCCACACCGCACCCGCAGCCACACCGGCAGCCGCTCCTCCAGAGCGAGCCCCCAGCGCTCCCGCCACGACAGCCGGGCCGACGCCTCGTCCAGCTGCTCCTGCTCCCCGTCTCGCCGCCCAGTCCGCTGGTGCTCCTCCCGCCGCTGGTGCTCCTCCCGCCTCTCGTGTTCCTCCTGCCTCTCGGCGAAGAAGCCCGCGCCCACCCGCCCCGGCTCGGAGCCGTCCCCCGGTCCCGGCTCCGACCACGGCTCCCATTCCGGCTCCGGTCCCACCCCAGGACCCGCCGCCGGCTCCGGCCTTCTCACCAGCTGCCGGGGCGCCATGTGCTGCTCTCCCGGCGCCAGTTCGGCCGGTTCAGGACTCGATGGACCGTCCGGCCCCTCCACGTCCCCCTGCCGTCGGCGCCTGCGCTCCCTGCTGCGGTGCACGGCAGTACGCGCCGCCGCGATGGCATCGGCTCGCGGCATGACAGGGAGATCCGATTCGTCGGCGAGCCGCTCGACAGCGGGTCGCCCGACGGTGGGCCGCTCGACCATGGGACGTGTCCTCGTGCGGGGCTCGGGCATCGGGGCCTCACCCTGCGACTGCTCCGTCAGAAGGGACCGGGCGCGCGCCGCCGCGCGAGGCTCCGGAGCCGCCGGGCGCATACGCCGCGGCATGCGGTGGGCACCCCGACGCCCCGGGCCCGTACTCGGGGCGGCGCGCGGGCCCCGGGGCGGCCGACGACGCGGGGGACGACGGGTCCGGGTGCCGGTGCCGGGGCCGGGGCCGTCGACTCCGTCGTCAGCCGCCCGCTCCCCCTGCGGCTCGCCCAACTCTCCGTACGCGTCCTCCCAGGAGCTCCGCCCGTCCCACGACTCGTCCGGTGACTCCCCGCCCGCAGGCCGCGGACGTGCTGTTTCTGCTGCTCGTTCGCTCATGCCCACCGACGGTAGGCAGTCGGCGCCCACTGCGGTGATCTTGCTCGATTCCCGTGGATAACCCGGGAGTTGTGGAAAACTCGCTCACTCTTCCGAGGGAGTTCGCATCCATGGAAGTCCGCATCCATGCAAGCTCGCCCCCGAGGAAGTTCCCAGCCATGGGAGCTCACCCCCGCGGAAGCTCACCCGTGCAAGCCCACCCCCCAAGCCCCCTCACCTGAGCGAGAGCACAGCCCCCACCAGCCCCGGACCCGTGTGAGCCCCGATAACCGCACCGACCTCGCTCACATGCAGCTCGCCCAGCCCCGGCACCCGCGTGCGGAAACGCTCCGCGAGCTGCTCGGCACGTTCGGCGGCGGCGAGATGGTGCACGGCGATGTCCACCCGCGCCTCCCCGGCCCGTTCCACCACGATCTCCTCCAGCCGCGCGATGGCCTTGGACGCGGTTCTGACCTTCTCCAGCATCCCGATCCGGCCGTCCGCCACCTCCAGCAGCGGTTTGACGGCGAGCGCGGAGCCCAGCAACGCCTGGGCGGCGCCGATGCGGCCACCCCTGCGCAGATAGTCCAGGGTGTCGACGTAGAAGACCGCCGAGGTGCCCTCGGCACGCTTCTCGGCTGCTGTCACCGCCTCGTCCAGCGACGCACCCGCCTCGGCCGCCTCCGCGGCCGCGAGCGCGCAGAATCCCAACGCCATGGCCACCACCCCGGTGTCCACCACACGCACCGGCACAGGCGCCTCCTTGGCGGCCAGCAGTGCGGCGTCGTACGTACCGGAGAACTCGGCCGACAGATGGAGCGAAACAATGCCTGCCGCCCCCGCCTCGGCAGCGGCCCGGTAGGTGCGGGCGAAGGTCTCGGGGCTGGGCCGGGAGGTGGTGACCGGACGTCGTTCGCGCAGCGCGGTGGCCAGCGAGCGCGCGGAGATCTCCGTGCCCTCCTCCAAAGCCTCCTCGCCGAGTACGACGGTCAGCGGAACGGCGTCGATTCCATGCCGCCGCAGCGCCTCGGGCGGCAGATAGGCGGTGGAGTCCGTGACGATCGCTAGGGGGCCGTGCATGGAACGGAGGGTATCGGGCGGGCGAACGGAGCGACTCAGGAGGCGCTCCGCGGGCGCCGCTTGCGGAACGACGGCACCGAACTGTTCCGGTCAGCTGTGGGATCGGTCAGCGACGGGTCGAGGCCCTGCCCGGACGGCCCCAGCTCGGGCCGGGCGGCCTGCTGAGCCGACTGCCCGGCGGCGGAGGACGCTTCCTCGGCCGCAGCCGCGCCACTGTCTGCCGCGGCCCCCCTCGCCCCACCGGCGGCGGAACCGCTCGCGAACCCGCCCGCGGCCGAGGGGTCGGCCAACGGTTTGTCGCTCGCCGGGGCAGGGGTCCAGTGGCGCAGGGCGCCGGACTCGATGTCGATCCGGTCGCGCAGCGCGCTCAACCCCTCGGCGTCGAACTGCCGTGCCCGGTCCTGCGCCGCGAAGCGTAGCGAGTCCGCCGACTGCTTGATGTGCCGCATCCGCTCCCGCGCCTCGGGCAGCCGGGCGGCGATCCGGGAGTGGTCCGGCTCGCGCTCCATCAGCAGCCGCAGTTCGCCGTCCAGATGCCGGGCGTGCTCGTGGAGCCTGTCCAGAAGGTCGACGGCCTCGGAGAGGCCCGGGTCGTTCTGCGCGCCGGCCTCCAGCGCGACCCGCGTGCTGTCGATGGAGGCACGCAACTCCAGGCGGATACGGGCGGTTTCACCGACAGGACCGGGCTGTACGGAGCGCGCCCTGAGCACGGTCTCCTCCGCCGTGCGCCGCACCTGCGCCCCGGTGCGCTCAACACCGCGTTTGACGGCCCGCACCGTGCGCAGCGTGATGATCGTGCCGAAGATGAGGACGGCCAGTACGAACACCAGGCCGATGACGGCTACCACGTCCACAGGTCGCTCCTCCGTCGTCAGTCGCCCCGTCTCCGTTCAGCGTAAACGGGCGGGGGCGGCTCCAGGTTCCACAGAACCCGGAGCCACCCCCATGAAGTCCCGTAAGGGCGCGGCACCGGCAGCACCACGAGGCGCCCGCCGTCACTTACGCCCTGCTCTTTCGTGCTACGCCCTGGGTCCTCGCGCCGGGACGGTTGCCCAGGGCGATCAGGCGCGATCAGATCAGGGCGATCACGCCAGGGCGATCAGACCGGCCAATCACACCGGGCCAATCACGCCAGGACGATCACGCCAGGACGATCAAGCCGGAACGATATTGACCAGCTTCGGCGCGCGGACGATCACCTTGCGCACCTCCGCCCCGCCCAGCGACTTCACGATCACGGGCTCGGCCAGCGCCAGGGCCTCCAGCTCGGTCTCGGACACCGAGGGCGCCACCTCCAGCCGGGCCTTGACCTTGCCCTTGACCTGGACGACGCAGGTCACGGTCTCGTCCACCAGGTAGGCCGGGTCGGCGACGGGGAAGTCCTCGTAGACGACCGACTCCTCGTGGCCCAGCTTGCGCCACAGCTCCTCGGCGATGTGCGGAGCCAGCGGCGCGATCAGCAGCACCATGGTCTCGATGACGGAGCGGGGCACCTCGCGCAGCTTGGTGACATGGTTGTTCAGCTCCGTGATCTTGGCGATCGCGGTGTTGAAGCGCAGCCCGGCCATGTCCTGGGTGACGCCGTCGATCGCCTTGTGCACGGCGCGCAGCGTCGCCTCGTCCGGCTCGGTGTCGACGACGGTGACCTCGCCCGTCGTCTCGTCCACCGCGTTGCGCCACAGCCGCTGCAGCAGCCGGAACTGGCCCACGACCGCACGGGTGTCCCAGGGCCGGGAGACATCCAGCGGGCCCATGGCCATCTCGTACAGCCGCAGGGTGTCGGCGCCGTAATCGGTGCAGATCTCGTCCGGGGTGACGGCGTTCTTCAGCGACTTGCCCATCTTGCCCAGCAGCCGGCTGACCTTCTCGCCCTGGTAGTAGTACGCGCCGTCGCGCTCCTCCACGTCGGCGGCCGGTACGGCGATGCCGCGCGCGTCCCGGTAGACGTACGCCTGGATCATGCCCTGGTTGTACAGCTTGTGGAACGGCTCGGAGGACGAGATGTGCCCCAGGTCGTGCAGCACCTTCGACCAGAAACGCGCGTACAGCAGATGCAGCACGGCGTGCTCGGCACCGCCCACATACAGGTCGACGCCGCCCTTCGGCTGCCCCTCGCGCGGGCCCATCCAGTAGCGCTCGATGTCCGGGTCGACCAGCTTCTCGTCGTTGTACGGGTCCAGATAGCGCAGCTCGTACCAGCAGGAGCCCGCCCAGTTGGGCATGGTGTTGGTCTCCCGCCGGAAGCGGCGCGGGCCCTTGCCGTCGCCCAGGTCCAGGGTGACGTTGGTCCACTCCTCGTTCCGGGACAGCGGGGTCTCCGGCGAGGTGTTCGCGTCGTCCGGGTCGAAGGTGCGCGGGGAGTAGTCCTCGACCTCCGGCAGCTCCAGCGGCAGCATCGACTCCGGCAGCCCGTGAGCGATGCCGTCCTCGTCGTAGACGATCGGGAAGGGCTCGCCCCAGTAGCGCTGCCTGCTGAACAGCCAGTCGCGCAGCCGGTAGTTGACGGTGCCCTCACCCAGGCCGTGCTCCTCCAGCCACTGCCGCGTCCGCTCCTTGGCCTCGTGCACGCCCAGGCCGTCCAGCGAGATGTCGTCGTCACTGGAGTTGACGATGGTCGCGTCGTACGAGCTGAACGCGTTCTCCCAAGTCGAGGTGTCCGTCCCGCGGCCGTCGGTGGGCTCGACGACACAGCGCACGGGCAGCTCGAAGGCGCGCGCGAACTCGAAGTCGCGCTGGTCGTGCGCCGGTACAGCCATGATCGCGCCGGTGCCGTAGCCCATCAGCACATAGTCGGCGATGAAGACCGGGATCTTCTCCTGGCTGACCGGGTTGGTGGCGTAGGCGCCGGTGAAGACACCGGTCTTGTCCTTGGCCTCAGCCTGACGCTCGACGTCCGACTTGCCCTCCGCCTGCGCCCGGTAGGCGGCAACCGCCTCGGCCGGTGTCGCATGGCCGCCGGTCCACACCTGGTGGGTGCCCTCGGGCCAGACATCGGGGACGACGGTCTCGACCAGCGGGTGCTCGGGGGCCAGCACCAGGTAGGTGGCGCCGAACAGGGTGTCCTGGCGGGTGGTGAAGACGTCGATGTACGCGTCCCCGATGGGGAAGCGGATCTTCGCGCCCTCGCTGCGGCCGATCCAGTTGCGCTGTTGCAGCTTGATCGCCTCGGGCCAGTCCAGGTCGTCCAGGTCCTCCAGCAGGCGGTCGGCGTAGGCGGTGATCCGCATGTTCCACTGCCGCAGCTTGGCCTTGAAGACCGGGAAGTTGCCGCGTTCGGAGCGGCCGTCGGCGGTGACCTCCTCGTTGGCCAGTACGGTGCCCAGCCCCGGGCTCCAGTTGACCGGTGCGTCGGAGGCGTAGGCCAGCCGGTACTCGCCCAGCAGATCGGCCCGCTCCCGCTCGCTCAGCTCGCTCCAGGCACCCCAGCCCTCGGGCGTCTCACGGGCACCGGAGGCGAACTGCTCGACCAGTTCCTCGATGGGACGTGCCTTGCGTGCCTCGGTGTCGTACCAGGAGTTGAAGATCTGCAGGAAGATCCACTGGGTCCAGCGGTAGTACTCGGGATCGATCGTGGCGAAGGACCTGCGCTCGTCGTGCCCCAGGCCCAGGCGGCGCAGCTGTGCCGTCATCTGCACCATGTTGGCCTCGGTCGAGGCGCGCGGGTGGGTGCCGGTCTGGACGGCGTACTGCTCGGCGGGCAGCCCGAAGGCGTCGAAGCCCAGGGTGTGCAGCACGTTGTACCCGGTCATACGGGCGTAGCGGGCGTAGACGTCCGTCGCGATATAGCCCAGGGGGTGCCCGACGTGCAGCCCCGCACCCGAGGGGTACGGGAACATGTCCATGACGAACTTCTTGGGCTTGGCGGCCCGCTCCGGGTCGCCGCCCAGTGAGCCCTCGCCGGGGTTGGGCGCCTCGTAGGTGCCGTGCTTCTGCCAGAAGTCCTGCCAGCGTGCCTCGATGTCGGCGGCCAGGGCCGCCGTGTAGCGATAAGGGGCCGCGGTCTCGGCGGCAGTGGTCGTCTCGCTCATCGTCCTCAAAGCTCCATCGGTCGTCTCTGCCCAGCGCTCCTGAAACGAAAAAACCCCTCGCACAGGAGGGGGAGCCGCGCCGATCCCGGTCCACGGGAGAGGGACCGGTGCTGATTCAGCGCGGCTCGCTAAGCAGAAGGCGTACGGCACGCATAGCGCACAGGGTACCGCACCCACCGATCCCCCCGCCTGGAGCCCAGAACGTGAGACAGTCGCGCAAAACGAGAGGGGCCCACCCTCCAAAGGGGGTGTGGGTGGCGAAGCCCCCACAACGCGGCGAAGCCGCAAAACACAAAGGAAGCGAGGCGGCCTGCTTCGCAGGCACACCTCGCCTCTCGCTTCCGTGGAGCTAAGGAGAATCGAACTCCTGACCTCTTGCATGCCATGCAAGCGCTCTACCAACTGAGCTATAGCCCCAGATTTCTGGTCCGCCGGGGCTTCCCCGCGGCGGCTTCGCCAGCTTACACGGGGTACACCGCGTTGTGCCAAATCGCTTTCCGGTATGCCCCGAGCTGGGCGGAGCCCGCTCCCGATCAGCTCAGCCCCGCGGGTGCCGGTGGCACGACAGTCGATACGGTCGGCTCGTGAGCACGTTTCACCAGGCCGCCGAGAGCAAGTGGGCGCCGGCACTCAGGGGATACCTTGGGCTCAAGGGATATCTGCTGCGGCGGCCGGTCACTCTGGCGATAGCCCTGTCCATGGTCTCCTTCGCCGCATTCTGGGCCGCCCAGCGCACGGCGGATGTGTCCATGATCGACCTGATGGTCTACCGGGCCGAGGGCTGGACCGTGCGCAACGGTTACGACCTGTACTCGATGCGCGCCACCTACGCCGACCTGCCCGCCACCTACCCGCCCTTCGCCGCGCTGCTGTTCCTCCCGCTGACGCTGCTGGACGTGGCCGACATGCGCGGGGTGGCGACGTTCGGCAACCTCGCACTGCTGGTCGTGCTCGTCCATCTGTCCCTGCGACTGGTGGGACGTCCGCTGCACGTTCCACGGGGAGCTGCGGCACTGGGGATCGCCTCACTCGTGGTGTGGTGCGAACCGGTGTGGACGACGCTGCGCTATGGGCAGATCAATCTGCTGCTGGCCGCACTGGTGCTGTGGGACCTGACCCGTCGTCCGGGGCACCGCTGGGCGGGCGTGGGTATCGGGATCGCGGCGGGCATCAAGCTGACGCCCGCGCTGTTCGCCGTTTTCCTCACGCTGTACGGGCTGGTCCGCGGCTGGCGGCGGCTGCGGCGCACGGGCCGTACGGCGGAGCTGTGGAACCCGTGGCTGCGGCAGGCGACCGTTGCGACAGTGACCTTCCTGGGTACCGCGCTGCTGTCCGCGCTGGTGCTGCCGCACGACTCCCGGCGCTTCTGGGGCGGTGCCCTCTTCCAGTCCGACCGGGTCGGGCGTACGGAGATCTCGGACAACCAGTCCCTGAGCGGCGTGACAGCGCGTCTGCTGCACACCGGTGAGCCGGGCTGGCTGTGGGTGGGGCTTGCCGCGCTGGCGGCCGTGCTCGGCCTGGGCGCGGCTGTTGCGGCGGCGCTGGCGGGGCAGCGCGGGCTGCCGCACGGGACCGCCTGGGCTGTCGTCGCCTGTGCTGTCACCATGCTGCTGATCAGCCCGATCTCCTGGTCGCACCACTGGGTGTGGTGCCTGCCGCTGATGCTGCTGCTCGGCGTGGAGGCGCGGCGCCGCGGCAGTCGCCGCTGGCTGGCCGGGGCGCTGCTGGCCGACCTGGTGTTCTGCTCGTACGCGCTGTGGTGGGTACCCCGTGACGCGGGTTCCTCCCATCCGCCCGAACTCCACCAGAACGGCGGCCAGATGCTGCTGTCGGCCTGCTACCCGCTGGTGGGGACGGCGTTCTTGGTCGTCACGGCTGTGGTGGCGCTGCGCACACTGCGCGGACAGGGCGGAGGGCACGGCCCCGTGGAGCGGAGGACGGTGGCGAGGGCGGGAACGGTGGCCGAGGCGGGGGCTCAGGCCGTCGCGAAGGAGTAGAAACGCTTCAGCGTGCAGTGGGCTTCCAGCAGGCGGCCGTAGATCGGCTCGCCGTCCAGCTCACGGTAGGTCTCGATCGGGTCGCCTTTTATGATCAGGGCCCGGGCGCAGTCCTCGCACCAGTACTGATACTCGCTGTTGACCGGTTCCATGTCGCGGACGATCGGGGTGCCGCTACCGCACCAGTCGCACTTCCTGCTGTGGGCGCCCATCCCTCACTCAGCTCCAGATGTGGCCGCAAGCCGTGCACACGTAGGACACTCCTCCATTGTCGCCGAGCACTTGAGCGACGTTCGCAGAACCGCAGGACGGGCACTGAAGGTTGCACGGAGCGCCCCGGGAGAGCTCCGTACGGAGCGGGGAGCACCGAGGCGCGGGCCCGGAGCCGTCCTCGTCGAGGACCGTCGCCGACATCGCACTCGTCCCTCCCCTTCCCCCTTCCAGCCGTCACGATTCTGCCACGTTCCGGCTTCCGGCCTAAGGGCCGGTCAGCGATCCCCTGCCAATCCCCTTACCCGGCGCACCAGCCCGTTGAACGGGCCCGCCACAGCGCCCACCAGCGATCCGGTCACCAGTGCCGCGCAGGTGACGGTGAGCGCGTGGGCCGAGGTGGCGGCGGACGGCGCCGCACCCTCCACCCGCTCCAGGAAGACGGCGCCGAACAGTGCCACCCCGCTCAGCAGTCCGAGCTGCGCGGTGGTCACCAACAGGCCGCTGGCGTCGGCTGCTTCGCTCTGCCGCACGCTCGCCAGCGTGCGCGACAGTACGGGGTTGTAGGCGAGGGACATCCCGATTCCGCAGGCGGCCTGACCGACGTACAGCCAGGCGCCACCGTCACCGCCGTCCGACAGCAGCGCCCCCAGCCATCCGAACGAGGCCGCCGCGGTCAGGAACCCGGCGGCCGACAGCCGGGGGTGCCACGACTGCGGAAGGCGCCGCCAGTTCGTACCGACCACCGCGAACAGCACAGCTGTCGGCACCATCGCGAGTCCGGCCAGCAGTGCGCTCTGCCCCAGGCCGGTCTGCAGGTGCAGCATCAGCACCAGGACGAATCCGGCGTTGACCGCCATCATGCAGAAGATCCGTACGACAGCCAGTGGTACGCCCGGTGCTCGCAGGACCAGCGGTGAGATCAGCGGCCTGCCGCCGCGCCGGGCCAGCCGCATCTCGTAGCGCGCGAAGGCCGGAACGAGCGCGGCGCACAGCGCCAGGGATATCCACCCCCACAGCGGCCACCCCTGCTCCCGTCCGAGCACCACGGGAACGGTGAACAGCAGCAGCACCGCGCCGAGCAGGGCCAGCCCCGGCAGATCCAGGGCGCTGCGCTCCTCGGCACCGCCCCTGGCCTCATCGCGCACGCCCATCAGCCAGGGCGCGAGGGCGAGCAGGGCGAGGCCCACCGGAACGTTGATCAGGAAGACCGGGCGCCAGCCCCAGCCGAACAGGTCGGCGCTCACCAGCACCCCGCCCAGCAGCTGACCCGCCGCGGCGCCGACGCCGAGCACGGCCGCGTAGGCGCCCAGCGCGCGGGTGCGGGCGAGCCCGGTGAATGTGCGCTGGATCAGGCTGAGCACCTGCGGCAGCATCGCGGCGCCGCCCGCGCCCTGGACCAGCCGGAAGGCGATGAGCTGGCCTGTGCCCGTGGCCAGCCCGCAGGCCAGTGAGGCGACGGTGAACAGGACGAGGCCGCCCAGGAACACCCTGCTGTGGCCCAGCAGTGCGCCCAGCCGCGCCCCGGTGATCAGCAGCACCGCGTAGGCGATGGTGTACCCGGCGATCACCAGCTGGAGCCCCGCCCCCGAGGCATGCAGGTCCGCACGCAGGTCGGGGGCCGCGACGTTGACGATGAAGGTGTCCAGCAGCGCCATGAACTGGCCGGTGAGCACGATCGCCAGCAGCCACCCCGGGCGCGGGCCACGGCGTGCGGTGCCGGACCCGCTGTCAGTGGCGTGCTCTTTACTGAGGCTGCGGCTGTCGCGTATCCGGCGCTCGGAGGCCGGGTCCGCCGCCGGGGTGGAAGTCCGCGCGGCCGGAACGGGAGTAGCGGAAGACGAAGGAGCGAAGGTCATGCACAGAGCCTGGCCGGGCCGGGTCGAAGATCCCGAGAGCCCGGCGATGCTGGTACTGACAGCACCTGGCAGCCGTTGTGCGCTGCCACGACGATGGGGGATGTGACAGTCATCGCCGACACAGGAACGGAGCCGCAAGCGGGCGCTGCCGCCGGAACGTCGCGCACGGCAGGCCGGCGCCGCAGGTCCGAGCTGGCCGCATTCCTGCGCAGCCGTCGCGCCCGGGTATCGCCCGCCGACGTCGGCATGCCCCCGGGCCCCCGCCGCCGCACCCCCGGGCTGCGCCGCGAGGAGGTCGCCCAGCTCTCCGGCGTGGGTGTGACGTGGTACACGTGGCTGGAGCAGGGCCGTCCGATCAACGCCAGCGCGCAGGTCCTGGACGCGGTGGCGCGCACGCTGCGCCTGGACGAGGCCGAACGCGAGCATCTGTACCACCTGGCGGAGGTGCCCCGCCCGCCGTCCCCGGAGCGGATCGCCGAGACCGTCGAGCCGGAGGTGCACCGCATCCTCGGCGCGATGGACCCGATGCCCGCCGTGGTCTACAACGGCCGCTACGACGTGCTGGCGGCCAACAGCGGCTATCGGCACCTCTTTCCGGTCCTCGATCTGGTGGGCCAGCCCGAACGCAATGTGCTGTGGCAGCAGTTCGTGACGATGCCGCCGTGCTGCTGCCCGATCCTCAACCGGGAGGCGGAGCTGTCGCTGATGGTGGCGACGCTGCGCGGCACCTACGGCCGGCACGTCGGTGAGAGGCCCTGGGAGCAGTTCATCAGCCGGATGTGCGAGGCGAGCGAGGAGTTCGCGCAGCTGTGGCGCAGCGGGGACGTGGCCCCGCCCGGAGCGCGGATCAAGCTGGTGCAGCACGCCTCGGTCGGTCAGCTGCGGCTCAGCTCGACCTCGCTCCAGATCAGCGGCGCGGCCGAGACACGGATCGTGGCCTATGTGCCGCACGACGACGAGACCGAGGAGCTCCTCGCGCGGCTGCGGACGATAGAGGACCCGATGATCGGCTGCCCGGAGCACGCCCAGCCGCTGTCACGCATACACGAGCGACTGCTGCGCGCGAGCAGACGGAAGGCGGAGGAGCTGAGCCCGAGGGACGTGCGGCCCTGCGCGTCCCGCCCCGGCATGCCGGACGCGGGCTGACCGCCGTAGCCGTCCCGTCTGGGCACGCACATCAAAGATCCCGCCCTCCGTGAAGGAGGACGGGATCCGAGAGGTCCACGTGGAGCTAAGGAGAATCGAACTCCTGACCTCTTGCATGCCATGCAAGCGCTCTACCAACTGAGCTATAGCCCCGAGGACCGGCGCCGGAGCGCCGTGAACGAGATGCAGCTTAGCGGGTGGCCAGGCGGAATGAGAAATCCGGCCGCCCGCCGCCCTCGACGGCCGCTGAGCCGCCGGCGGCCTCAGTCGTCGTCGCCGAGCACCGGCTCGGGCAGGCTGCCCGCGTTGTGCTCCAGCAGCCGCCAGCCACGCACCGTCTCACCCAGGACGGACCAGCTGCAGTTGGACAGCCCGCCCAGCGCCTCCGAGGTGCTCGGCGGCAGCCCGATGAGCCGTCCGATGGTGGTACGGATGGTGCCGCCGTGGCTGACGACGACGAGCGTCCCGCCGTCCGGCAGCTTGTCCACGCCACGCTCCACCACGGGCGCCGCCCGCTCCGCGACCTCGGTCTCCAGCTCACCGCCGCCCCGGCGCACCGGCTCGCCCCGCTTCCAGGCGGCGTACTGCTCGCCGTAGCGGGAGACGATCTCCTCGTGCGTGAGCCCCTGCCAGTCGCCCGCGTAGGTCTCCCGCAGGCCCTCGTCGTGGGTGACGTCGAGACCGGTCAGCGCGGCCAGCGTCGCGGCCGTGGCGGCAGCGCGCTGCAGGTCCGAGGCCAGGATCGCGTCCGGGCGCAGTCCGGCGAGCAGCCGCGCCGCCCGCCGTGCCTGGTCGAGCCCGGCATCCGTGAGCGGGATGTCGGTCGAGCCCTGGAAGCGCCGTTCGAGATTCCACGCGGTCTGGCCGTGCCGCCACAGAACGATCTTGCGGTTCCTTACCGCCCCCGTGCCGTTCAGCGCAGTTCTCCGTCCAGTTCGTCCGCCTGCTCGGAGCCGGCCGCCATCGCGTTCGCGTGCTCGGCGGCCTTGCCGCGGGTCGCCTTGGCGTCCTCGGGGAGCTCCAGCTGCGGGCAGTCCTTCCACAGCCGCTCCAGGGCGTAGAAGACGCGCTCCTCGCTGTGCTGGACGTGGACGACGATATCGACGTAGTCGAGGAGCACCCAGCGGCCGTCACGCTCGCCCTCGCGGCGAGCGGGCTTGGCGCCCAGCTCCTTGTTCAGCCGCTCCTCGATCTCGTCGACGATGCCCTTGACCTGCCGGTCGTTGGGCGCCGAGGCGAGCAGGAAAGCGTCGGTGATGGCGAGTACGTCGCTGACGTCGTAGGCGACGATGTCGTGCGCGAGCTTGTCGGCCGCCGCCTGGGCGGCGGTGTTGATCAGCTCGAGGGAACGGTCCGTGGCGGTCACAGGCAAGGCTTTCGGATCGGAAACATCTCGTATTCCAGGGTCTCACGGCCGCGCGACCGGATTTCTGCCCTGCCGTCGCGGCCGTTCTTCTCAGTCCTTCTTCGCCGTCCCGGCCGGTCCTTGTTCGGCGTCCCGGCCGGTCTCGGCTGTCCCGGGCCCGGTCAGCCCCGGTAGTCGGCGCCCAGCACGACCGTGACGTCCGCGTTGGCGGCGCCCTTGGCCTTGCGGACTGTGCTGCCGGGCAGCCCCAGCGTCTTGGCGATCTCCGCCGCCTTGGCCTTCTGCCCGGCCTCGGCGTAGGTCACCAGGGACCTGGTGCGGGTGGTGCCCGTGCCACCCTTGACCACCGTGTAGCCGCCGTTGACCAGCGCGGCAGAGGCGGCGTTGTCCAAGCCGCGCTTGCCGGTGGCGTTCTTCAGGCTCACCCGGGGGGCCGCGTCGGGGTCGGAGTTCTTGACGCTGCCGCCGAGCACCTTCTTGACGACCTGGTCGCTGACCTGCGGGCTGAGCGTGCCGTCGGCCCGTACGGGCAGGGTCCGGGTGCGGTAGTCGCCCTGCTTGGCGCGGTTCGCCAGCTTGGCCAGCGAGGTGCCGAGCTGGGACTCGGACAGCGAGGGGTCGGGGATCTGGCCGAGCGACTCGACGGTCTTGGTGGCCGCTCCCGCGTCGCCGGAGAGCTTCTTGAGCACCGCCTGCATGACCTGCCCGAACCGGGCGAGCTGCTTGGTCTGGAGCTCTCCCGGGGCGCGGTAGGTGGCGTAGGCGACGGCGGCCCGTCCGTCCAGGTCCTGCCTGCTGCCCTGCTTGACCTGCGGACCTTCGCCCTTCTTCGCACCGGGCACGGTGGTGTCGGTGTTCACCGCGATACCGCCGACCAGCTCGACGAGGTTCTCCAGGTAGGGGGTGTCCAGCCGCCAGGTGCCCTTGATGCCGGAGCCGAGCAGGGTGTTCAGCGAGTCACGGGTGGGCCCGGCGCCCTGGTCCTCCACGGACTTTCCGAGTGTGGTCGTCCTGCCGTCCTCCGTGGAGACGGCCAGCGAGTTGGGCAGCAGCACGGTGGAGCCCTCGCCCGCGCCCTCGTTGTCCACGAGCAGCGCCGTCGAGCTGACTCCGCCCCGCTCGCGCAAGTGCACCACGATCACGTCCCGGTGCGCGCCCGCCGCGGCCCCACCGCTGCCCTGATCGTCGCCGGTGCCCGGCAGCATGCCCGCGTACCAGAGGTAGCCCACGCCTCCCGCCAGCACCAGCGCGAGGGCGACGACGAGTGCCACGACACGGTTGCGGCCCTTGCGCTTGGCCTCCTCGCGGCGCTCGGTGCGGCTCTCGGTGAATTTGAGCCAGTCGATGACGTCCTCGGAGTCGTCGCTGGTCTCCTCGACGAACGAGAACTGCTCGGTGCGGTAGTCGCCCTCCGTGCCGGAGGACGACTCGGTGCGACCGGAAGCGGCGCCGCCGGCCGCGGCTTGTGCCGGCCGGGCCTCGGCCGCCGACTGCTCGTACTGCTGCGCGTACTGCTGCTGATCGCCGTACTGCTGCTGCGCGTACTGACGGCCGTACGTTTCGTGCTGCTCCTGCTGCGGCGGCCGGCCCTGCGGGGGCAGCCAGTCGGGCTGCTGCTGCGTCTGCGGCTCGGTGTATGCGGGAGCCTGCTGTTGCGCGTACGGGTCGTAGGTGTCGTAGTAGCCGCCCTGCTGCGCCGGATAGCCCGCATAGGGGTCGTACGACGGGTTCGCGTCCTGTGCGGTGTACGCGTCGGGGCCGGGGCCCTCCTGCTGCGCTTCCTGCGGGCGGTATACGGGCCTGCCGTACTCGTCGTAGCCGGTGATCTCGGGCTGCCGGCCGTACGGGTCGTATCCGTAGCCGTCGCTCACGCTCGCGAGTCCCCCTCCGTGCCGCCCTCGTCGTGCCGGTACAGCGCGCGCTTGTTGATGTACCGCACGACGCCGTCAGGGACCAGGTACCAGACCGGATCGCCGCGTTCCACCCGGGCGCGGCAGTCCGTCGAGGAGATGGCCAGCGCGGGGACTTCCACCAGGGAGACGCCGCCCTGCGGCAGGCCAGGGTCGGCCAGCGCGTGCCCCGGGCGGGTGACGCCGATGAAGTGGGCCAGCGAGAACAGCTCTTCGGTGTTGCGCCAGCTCAGAATCTGCGAGAGCGCGTCGGCACCGGTGATGAAGAACAGGTCCGTGTCCGGATTGGCCTCGGCGAGCTCGCGCAGCGTGTCGATCGTGTACGTCTTGCCACCGCGGTCGATGTCGATCCGGCTGACCGAGAACTGCGGATTCGACGCAGTCGCGATCACCGTCATCAGATAGCGGTCCTCGGCCGGCGAGACCTCGCGGTGGCTCTTCTGCCACGGCTGCCCTGCCGGTACGAACACCACCTCGTCGAGGTGGAAGCGTGCCGCCACCTCGCTGGCGGCCACCAGGTGGCCATGGTGGATGGGGTCGAAGGTGCCACCCATCACGCCGAGCCGCCGCTTACCGGTCCCGGGCACTATGTCCTCTCCCATGCGGGACGACTTTACGCTCAGCGATCCCGGTCGGGCTCAGCGATCCCGGTTGAAGCGCGTGGTGATCCACAGCAGCAGGAACAGCGCCAGCAGCGCGCCGCCACCTGTCAGATACGGGTTGAGGCTCTCGTGCTGACCGTGCCCACCGTGCTCGCCCCCCGAGGCGAGGGTCAGCAGGGTGTCATGTGCGGTGCTGGGCAGAGTCATCGTCGCGGAACCTATCCCGTGAGGCGCGGACAGTTGGCTGCGTCGTCCCGGTGGCCGCAATCCGGTGAGCACACCGGCGCGGACGCGGAACTGCGCAGCCACATCGTAAGCGGGGACCCTCCGGCGCCTCACCCCGACTCATCCGGAACGCAACGGGAACGGCTCGCTCCGCGTCCCACCCTCTAGTGTGGACAGCCCAGTCGAAGAGGGGGAAACACCATGACAGACGGCACAGGCGGCACGGAACGCCTGCCGGGCCGCGAGAGGCGGCGCTTTGAGGGCATCTCGTCACGCGCTTACGAGCACCCGACCGACCGCTCGGCGCTGGTCGCGCTGCGCAAGCTGAGCGGGTTCGACACCGCGGTCAAGGCACTGAGCGGTCTGCTGCCGGAGCGCAGCATGCGGCTGTTGTTCCTCTCCGACTCGGTGCGGGTCAGCGACCAGCAGTTCGCCCATCTCAACGCGATGCTGCGGGACGCCTGTTACATCCTGGATCTGGAGAAGATCCCGCCGATGTACGTCACCCAGGATCCGAAGCCCAACGCGATGTGTGTGGGCATGGACGAGCCGATCATCGTCCTCACCACCGGCCTGGTCGAGCTCCTGGACGAGGAGGAGATGCGGGCCGTGGTCGGCCACGAGGTCGGGCACGCGCTGTCCGGTCACGCGGTCTACCGGACGATATTGCTGTTCCTGTCCAACCTGGCGTTCAAGGTCGCCTGGATCCCGCTGGGGAACGTGGCGGTCATGGCGCTGGTGACGGCGCTGCGCGAGTGGTTCCGCAAGTCGGAGCTGTCGGCCGACCGGGCCGGACTGCTGGTGGGCCAGGACCTCCAGGCGTCGATGCGCGGACTGATGAAGCTGGCGGGCGGCAACCACCTGCACGAGATGAACGTCGACGCCTTCCTGGCGCAGGCCGAGGAGTACGAGGCGGGCGGCGATCTGCGCGACTCCGTACTCAAGATCATGAACGTGCTGCCGCGCTCCCACCCGTTCACCACCGTGCGCGCAGCGGAGCTGAAGAAGTGGGCGGCCAGCCGCGACTACCAGCGGATCATGGACGGCCACTACCCCAAGCGCGCGGACGACAAGGACACCTCGGTCCGGGACTCGTTCAAGGAGTCGGCCAACCACTACTCCGAGTCGGTGCGCAACAGCAAGGACCCGCTGATGGGCTTCGTCCGCGACCTGGCGGGCGGCGTCGGCGATGTCGGCGGCAGGCTGCGCGACACCTTCACCGGCGGCCGGGGCGGCTCCGGCGGCCAGGACGGGACGAACGGGCGGGCTAACGGTTCGGACGGGAAGGATGGTCCGGGCTCGGCTGAGCGTTAGACGCCAGCAGCCCGCACATCGAGGCGGTGGACCGGCCCCGCGCGTACGGGTCGGTCCCCGCCTTTCCCGCGTCCTTGGCCCGCTCGCCCGCCAGCAGCGGCGTCAGCGCGTCGGCGGTGTCGGCACCGCAGTTCATCGGCCCGGCACGCATGGCGACCTGCCGCACATTGACCTGGTGGTCGCGCAGGTCCTGCCGCTCGAAGCGGAAGCGCACCTCGCGGCGTACGGAGAACAGGGACGCGCTCTTGCTCGCTTCCTGGGCCTCGCCCGCGCCCTCGGCCCCGCCCTTGCCCGTGTCGGCTGGGCGTACGGCGTAGACGAAGACATGGTCGGCGGTGACCTCCAGCCCGTCGCCGACCTCCTGGACCGCGAGCGTGCCGTCGACCCGTACCTTCGTGCTGGCCAGCGCTGTCCTGCCGCGGTCGAAGCGCACCATCCAGGCCGTGGCGGCGTGCCGTCCGTCGTTGCGGGGGTCCTCGACGCTCTGGTCGAACTGGCGCTGCTGGCGGGGGTTGAGCAGGACGCGCACCGGCCGCACGGCGCCTCCGGTGAGCACATCCGGGTCGAGCGAGCTCTCCACGACGTAGTCCTTGGCCACGGAGAGTGCGGCAAGCACCTGGCTCTCGGAGAAGTGGGCGCTGCTCCGAACGGGTGGTAGCGCCACTCCATCGGCCCCCGTCGCGAACCGGGCGGCGGGGCTGTTCTCGAACAGATCCGCCGGGGTGCTGCCGGGGACCGAGTCGGTGGGTGCCAGCGGCAGCACCTCGCTGTGCAGCGGCTCGGCGCCGGTGCGTACGGGGGACCGGTACGGGTTCCGTATGCCCATGTAGATGGCGGTGCCGAAGGCGAGGGCGATCAGCAGCACCAGGATCAGGCCCTGCCGGGAGAAGCCCAGGCCCGTCCTGCCGCGCTGCTCCGCCTCGGGGCGGGGGCGTACGGCGGCGTGCTCCTCGTCCTGGAGGCGCTCCTGCGCGGAGAACTCCTGGAGCCGCGCAGCCTTGATGAACGACTCGTCGAACACCAGGGATCGGTATTCGTCGTCGCCGCCGTTGGGAGCGCCGTCGGGCGTCCCGTCAGGAGGATCCACTCGCCCGCCCATAGGAACAGGGTAGGACCGACCGGGCGGACGCGAACGGCGCGGCCCCGGCCAACTTGCGGGAACCCGTTCATGCTGTTCCGCCGCTCGAGCCGACCGCGATGGGTCACCGTCCGGCCCGGCCACCGGACGCGTGCCGGGCCCGGCCGCGGGCCGGCCACCGGGGGCGGGCTCAGCCGCCCGGTGGCTCCGCTGAGACGCTGGGCAGGGCACCCGGCCCGCTGGGGTCCACACCCGTGGTGGCGGGCGGCGGCGCGGGGTCCTGCCGCTGGTTGGAGGTGCCCCGGTAGACGGCCGAGAAGGCGAGCGCCACCATGCCGATCCCCATCACGACGGCCAGCACCCAGGCGACGGGCCGCTGCCAGCCGCGGTGGCCGCGGTAGGGGCGCGGGCCCCCGCCGCGCGTCGCGTAGCGGCCGTAGGTGTGCCCGTACCCGAAGTCGGAACCGTGCTCGAACGCGGGGTCCAGCTCCGGGGGGCAGCCCTCGGAACCGTCGTACTCCAGGCGGTAGTCGGAGCGGTCGAAGCGGCCCTCGTCGTCGTCCGGGTCGTCGTCGTAGGGGTCGTCCGCGTCGCCGAACTCGTCGTGCGGGAACTCGCCATCGTGGCGTCCGTAGCCGAAGCCGTCCTCCGCGGCCCGGAGGTTCTCCCGCTCCGCCTGCTCGGCGTGCGACTGGGCGGAGGCGAGTATCCGCTCGGCCGCGCTCGGCTCGTGGACCTCGGCCGCGCGTACGAAGTCCTCGTCGAGCACCACGGACGCGAACTCGTCGTCCGCTGCCCCGTGGTCGCGGTACTCGGGCTCCTCGCCGTCCGGGAACGGCCTGCCCCCCACGTCGTCCGGCACGCGATCCAGCGTAGACCTATGCCATCAATTTGGGCAGGCCCGGAGGGAACCGGGAGGAAAATCGGTGCGGTTCAGTCCCGGATGTGACCGTCCCCTGTGACCACGTATTTCGTGGAGGTCAGCTCCGGCAGACCCATGGGACCGCGCGCGTGCAGCTTCTGCGTGGAGATCCCGATCTCGGCGCCGAAGCCGAACTGGGCGCCGTCCGTGAACCGCGTGGAGGCGTTCACCATCACGGCGGCGGAGTCCACCAGCGCCGTGAAGCGGCGGGCCGCGGCGGTGTCGGCGGTGACGATCGCCTCGGTGTGCCCGGAGGACCAGGCGCGGATGTGCTCGACGGCGGCGTCCAGCGAGGGCACCACGGCCGCCGCGATGTCGTACGAGAGGTACTCGCTCGCCCAGTCCTCGTCGGTGGCCGGCAGCACGGTCCGGCCGGAGGCACCGGCCGCGGTCTGCCAGGCGTTGTCGCCGTGCACGGTGACGCCCGCGTCGGCGAGCGCTTCGAGGGCGCGCGGCAGGAAGGCGTCGGCGATCCCCGCGTGCACCAGCACGGTCTCGGCGGCGTTGCAGACGCTGGGGCGCTGGGCCTTGGAGTTGACGAGGACGGCGAGCGCGGTGTCGATGTCGGCGCGCTCGTCCACGTAGACGTGGCAGTTGCCGGTGCCGGTCTCGATGACGGGGACGGTGGACTGCTCGACCACCGTTTTGATCAGCGAGGCGCCGCCGCGGGGGATCAGCACGTCCACCAGGCCCCGGGCGCGCATCAGCTCGGTGACGCTTTCCCGGCTCTCGCCGGGCACCAACTGCACCACGTCGGCGGGGAGTCCGGCCTTGGCGACCGCGTCGCGCAGTACCGCGACCAGCGCCGTGTTGGAGGCGTGCGCGGAGGACGAGCCGCGCAGCAGCACGGCGTTGCCGGACTTGAGGCAGAGCGCGGCGGCGTCGACGGTGACGTTCGGGCGTGCCTCGTAGATGATCCCGACGACGCCCAGTGGGACCCGCACCTGGCGCAGCTCCAGCCCGTTGGGCAGCGTCGAGCCGCGCTGCACCTCGCCCACCGGGTCGGGCAGCGCGATCACGTCGCGGACGTCGGCGGCGATGGCCGCGACCCGGTCGGGGGTGAGTGTGAGGCGGTCGACGACGGACTCCGCCGTGCCGGCGGCACGCGCCTTGGCGACGTCGGCCGCGTTGGCGGCGACGATCTCGTCCGTCCGCGCCGTGAGCGCCTCGGCAATGGCCAGCAGGGCGGCGTCACGGGTGGCGCGAGAGGCGGGGGCGAGGTCGGCTGCCGCAGTCCGCGCGCGGCGGGCCGCCTGAACGACGGGGGTATCGGATGCGCTCATGGCGCGCATGGTAGTCGGGCCACCCGGCGGGCCGCCCCGGCGTCTCAGCACGGTGTCCCGGAGCGGCGTCCCGGAACGGCGTCTCAGAACCGGCGTCTCAGAACGGGTGCACCCCCATCGGGCTCGCGGGTGGCGGCCCGTAGCCCTCGGCGACCCGCTGGTGGAAGGTGTCACGGCCGATCACCTCGAGCCCCACGATCTCCCAGGGCGGCAGCTTGGCCGAGGACCGGTGCTCGCCCCACAGCCGCAGCGCGACGGCGGCGGCGTCGTGCAGGTCGCGGGCCTCCTCCCAGTACCGGATCTCGGCGTGGTCGTTGGCGTAGCGGCTGGTCAGCAGGAACGGGTGGTCGTGGGCGAGCTGTTCGAGAGCACGCCGTACGTCGGCCAGCGGCGCCTCCCGCCCCGCGACGCTGAGCGTGATGTGCCAGAGCCGCGAGCCGACTCGTGCCTCGGGCTGGGGAGAAGACGCCATGTCGACGCTGGCCAGTCGTCTCACCGGTGGCCTCCTGAAGTGGTACTGGTGCTGCTGCGCTGGTGTCGGTGGGGTTGCTGGTGCTGTGATGTCCGAGAGTGCTGATTGTGACTGACGGTGCCACTCTCGGGACGGTGCGTGCACGTGCGGTTGCACGTGCTGCTCGCATCGCCCGCGTCAAAGTTGACCAGTCCGAGGGCGCGCGCGGGGCCGTTTTGCGGAAGGTGTCCGTGGAAAGGCTGGACTTTTTCCCGTACTGCAACCGTTCGCCCGAATCAGATGCGCAGCGGACAGCACCGGTCAGGGGCCCAGCGGACAACACCGGTCAGGGGCGCAGCAGTACGAGGTCGTCGCGGTGGACGACCTCGCGCTCGTAGGCCGGGCCCAGCTCCCTGGCCAGCTCGTGCGTGGTGCGGCCGAGGAGCCGGGGCAGCTCCTTGGCGTCGAAGTTCACCAATCCGCGCGCCACGGCGCGTCCCCCGGTGTCCCGCAGCTCCACCGGGTCGCCTGCCGAGAAGTCACCCTCCACCCCGGCGATACCGGCGGGCAGCAGCGAGGTACGGCGGTCCACGACGGCGCGCACGGCGCCCTCGTCCAGGGTGAGCGCCCCGGTGGGCGTGGACGCGTGCGCGAGCCACAGCAGGCGCCCCGCCGCGCGCCGTCCCGTCGGGTGGAAGTACGTGCCCGTCTCGCGGCCCGCCAGTGCGTCGGCAGCGTGCACGGCGGAGGTCAGCACCACCGGCACACCGGCGCCCGCAGCGATGCCCGCGGCCTCGACCTTGGTGACCATGCCGCCGGTGCCGATGCCCGCGCTGCCCGCGCTGCCGATGTCGATGCCCTCCAGGTCGGCGGGGCCACGCACCTGGGAGATGCGGCGGGTGCCGGGAGTGGCGGGGTTTCCGTCGTAGAGGCCGTCCACGTCGGAGAGGAGGACCAGCAGATCGGCCCGGACGAGATGGGCGACCAGCGCGGCGAGCCGGTCGTTGTCGCCGAAGCGGATCTCGTCGGTGGCCACCGTGTCGTTCTCGTTGACGATCGGTACGGCGCCCATGGCCAGCAGCTGGTCCAGGGTGCGGTAGGCGTTGCGGTAGTGCGCCCGTCGGCTGGTGTCGTCCGAGGTCAGCAGCACCTGGCCGACGCGGCGGCCGTAGCGGGCGAACGAGGCCGTGTAGCGGGCCACCAGCAGCCCCTGGCCGACACTTGCGGCTGCCTGCTGGCGGGCCAGGTCGCGAGGGCGCTTGGCCAGCCCCAGCGGCGCCAGCCCGGCGGCGATGGCCCCGGAGGAGACCAGCACTATCTCCCGCCCCGGGAGCCCGGCCTGCTCGGCATCCCCGGGCTCGGCGTCGATGTGCTTGGCCAGGACGTCGACGAGGGCGTCCACCCGGTCGGCGTCCAGCCCGCCCGCCGCGGTGGTCAGCGAGGAGGAGCCGACCTTGATGACGACGCGGCGCGCTTCCCGCACGGCATTACGGGCCGCCCGCTCACTCTCGGTGACGCCGTCGTACCCGCTGCGGCTCTCCCCTGCAGCGCCCGCCACGCGCCCTGTCCCGCTGTCTCCTGTCACGCCCGTACGTACCCCTCGCACCTGTGCCGCCGCGGCGGTGGGGCGCCGCTGTGCGCCCGTGACCCGTGACCCGCCGTGCTCCTGTCTCGCAATCTACGTCAGCGCTGGTCCGGGCCGCTCATCCGTTTCGCGCAATGGACGCGTGAGGATGGTTACCTTTGACCAGGTAAACACGCATCCGGGACCGGCGAAGATTGTCACTTGACCCACGGGCGTCATACGGTCAGTGGTCAACCCTGGCCACCGTCACCGGCCACCCCTTTGCCATTCCCGTCGACCCTCGATCTCCATGCCAGGAGCCCAGCCCGTGCCCTCTGCCGGACTCTCCACACGACGCGCCGTGCAGCTCGCGGCCCTGCTCGCGCTCGCGGTGTTCTACACCGTGCAGCTCGCAGGTGCGCTGCTGCCGAACGTGCCCGTCTTCGTCGCCGCCTCGCTGGCGGGACTCGCCCTCGACCTGTACCTGACGCACAAGCAGCCCGGACTGCTGGCGCTGCTCGGGAAGGTCCGTTTCGACGTCACCACGCGACAGCTGCTCCGCGACATGCTGGTCGTCATCGGGCTGGTGCGTATTCCCGAGGTCCCGCCGGACATCGAGCGACCGCTCACCCTCCTGCTGCTGGCCGCCTACGCCGCACACTTCCTGTGCCAGGCGGTGGCCCAGCTGGTGCGCCGGACCCGCACGCTGCCGGTCGTCACCCGCAACATCGACACCTCGGCGCTCAATCTCGCCGACGCGCCCTCCCGGCTGCTGGCCCGGCAGCCCAGCCGCAGGCTGCTGCGCTTCTCCATCCCCGGCACCGTGGGACTGATGCTCAGTGCGAGCCTGTCGGTGCAGGAGTGGGGTCTCATCGGTGTGAGCTGCACCCTGCTGCTGTCGCTGAGCAGCGCCTTCTACCTGGCCACCTGGCTGCTGCCGAAGAACCGCTCCAGGAGCGAGCAGGACGTGCTGGCGTGGCTGGACAAGTGGCTGGCGGAGTACCAGCCGACCGTCGGCATGTACTTCTCCGGCGGCGCCTCCTCCGCGTACCAGGCGAACATGTGGCTGAGCACCCTCGCCCAGCTCGACGGGCGGCCGCTGATCGTGCTGCGTGAGCGGTTCATGGTGCAGAAGATCGACGCCACCGACATCCCGATCGTCTGCATCCCCAAGGTCGCCCATCTGATGCGGCTGGAGCACTCCACGCTCAAGGTGCTGCTGCACCCGGCCAACTCCGGCAAGACCTCACAGGTGCTGCGCATCCCCACCCTCAAGCACGCCTTCATCAACCACGGCGAGTCCGACAAGCTCTCCTCCTGCAACCCCTACGCCAAGGCGTACGACCAGGTGTGGGTCGCCGGCGAGGCAGCCCGCGAGCGCTACCAGCTCGCCGAGGTCGGGGTGGACGACAAGGACGTGGTCGAGGTCGGCCGCCCGCAGCTGAGCCCCATCCAGCACGCCGACGAGCGCGCCGCGGCGCCGAAGAGCGAGTACACGACCGTGCTGTACGCCCCCACCTGGGAGGGCTGGGACGGCAACCCGGGCAACACCTCGGTGCCGCTGGCGGGCGAGAACATCGTCAAGGCGCTGCTGGCCGACCCGAAGGTACGGCTGCTGTACAAGCCGCACCCGATGACCGGCTCGGTCGACCCCCGCGCGGGCGCCGCCGACCAGCGCATCCGCGCCCTGATCACGGAGGCCAACGCCGCCCGCGGCGGCTCCCGGCGCGACCCGGAGGCCGTCGCCGAGCTGGAGCGCCGCACGGCGGAGCTGGACCGGGTCTCCACCTCCGCGTTCCGCCGCAGCGCGGACGAGATGGAGCGGATGAAGATCCAGGGCACGCCCGAGGAGGGCAACGCCGACCGGGTGCGGGCCGCGACCGAGGCGTGGGAGGCGGCCTACTGGGCGTCCTTCCCCGAGTGGGAGCACCAGATCATCGCCGGGTCGCGGCCCGCGATCTTCACCTGCTTCAACCAGGCCGACCTGCTGATCTCGGACGTCTCCTCCGTCGTCTCCGACTACCTCAGCAGCGAGAAGCCGTACGCGGTGGCGAACACCAGCGGCATGACGGAGGACGAGTTCCGGGGCACCTTCCCGACCGTACGGGCCGGCACGGTGCTCACGCCGGACGCGGAGCAGATTCCGGCGCTGCTGGAGTCGGTGCGCCATCCGGAGAAGGACACCCTGGTGCGGGCCCGCAAGGAGCTCAAGACGCATCTGCTGGGCCCCTCCGACCCGCCCTCGCTCGCCCGCTTCAACGCCGCCGCGCTCAAGCTTGCGGAGGAGGCCGAGGCCCGCAACGCCCGCGTCGCGCAGCGTACGGCCGAGATCCCCGGCCAGCGGGAGGCGGAGGAAGCCGCCGAGGAAGCCGAGATGGAGGCGCCGGGTCCCGCGGACCCGGAGGACGTGGTGCCGACATGATGCGCTGAGCTGCCTGTCATAGCGCTGTGCCGCGCTGCGGACGCCACACCGAACCGTTCGGGCGGCGCACACGCAGCGCACCGGCGCACAGGGGCGCGGAACGGTGCAGGGCCCCGGGAGGAGTTCGCCTCCCGGGGCCCTTCCGTATGTCTGCGTCACTTGCATCCCACCCCTCCCAGGTGTCTGCGTAACCGCCTGAAAGCCCGGCACCCGCGTACCTACGCTCGCAGGCGACTCGGCCCGCACCATCCGCCGGGTTCGGCACCAGCAGCCAGGAGGGGACGCACGTGACACGTCTGAGAACCGCCGCAACACCACTTGCCCTGCTTCTGGTGGCAGGGCTCCACCTCGCCGGCCCCTCCCCCGCCGCGGCCGCCTCGCCGGGCACCGGCACCGGCCCCGTCTTCAACCTGCCCAACGGCAGCGCCGCCCAGCAGCGCGCGATTCGCAGCGATCTGCTGGCCCGGATCAAGGCCGCGGCGCCGCGGTCCACCATCAAGGTGGCCCTCTACCACTTCTGGGACGCCGAAGTGGCCCGCGCGCTCGCCACGGCCCACACCGCGCCCAAACGCCGCGTCAACGTCCGCGTGCTGCTGGACGAGTCCAGCGTGAGCGCGAGGCCGTCCAACACGTCGTACACGATCCTCCGCAAAGCGCTCGGCACCGACCGGGCGAAACGGTCCTTCGTCGGGCTCTGCCCCGCGCAGAAGTCCTGTCTGGGCAGCCCGCGTTCGGGCGGGTCCATCGCGCACAACAAGTTCTGGCTCTTCTCCCGCTCCGCCGGTTTACGGAACGTGGTGGTGCAGACGTCCTCCAACCTCTCCCCCGGCAACTACACCAAGTTCTGGAACGACGCCATGGCCGTCTCCCAGGCCCGCACCTACGCGGCCTACAGCCGCTACTTCGACAAGATGGCCCAAGGGGACTGGCGCGCCTGGCGCTACACCCGCGCCGACGCGGCCCCGTACACCGGCTACTTCTTCCCGCGAGCGCGCGGCGGCGACACCGTGACCGGCATCCTCGACCACGTCACCTGCCGCTGGAAGGACGTCAGGGGCAGCCATCGCACCACCGTCCGGCTGGCCATGTTCAAGCTCACCCGGCAGAGCGTCGCCGACAAGCTCACCGCGCTGCAACGGAAGGGCTGCGCCGTCGACATCGTCTACGCCGAGACCGACAGCAAGGACAGCACCGGCTCCCCCGGCACCTGGGAGACGCTGCACGCGCCTCGCGGTCCGGCACTGCGGTGTCTGCACTACGACGACGACGGCAACCGGAAGACCGCGCGGGAGGTCATCCACTCCAAAACCCTGATGATCTCGGGCCGGTACGCCGGCGCGCGGGACAAGCTTGTGTGGACCGGCAGCCACAACTACTCCGGGCCGGCGCTCACCAAGAACGACGAGGCCCTGCTGAAGGTCGACAGCTCAGTGGTGCATGACGCCTATGTGCGGCACTTTCGCTCTGTGCGGGCGTCGGCGCGGCCCGGGCGCGCCGACGATACTCCCAGCTGTAAGGGGGTGAGCCCGCAGCCGGAGCAGTAGGCCTGTGGTCGTGTTCCGGTAAGGGGGTGCCCCTGCCCGACGCTCGCGGTCCGGCGGGTTGCGTTGTGGTTTGTCGCGCAGTTCCCCGCGCCCCTTACGGGGCGCGGGGAACTGCGAACAACACGCCTACCCCTCGAAGGGGTTGAAGTCCTCGTATTCGCCCAGGGCTTCGTCGCGTTCGGCTTCGCGGTCGCGGCGGCGTTGGGCGGCGGGGCGGGGGGTGTCCATGCGGTGGTCCTCGCCGCGGCGGCCGAGCATTTCGGCGCCGGTGACCATGGTGGGCTCCCAGTCGAAGACCACGGCGTCGTCCTCGTCGCCGATGGCGACGCCGTCGCCCTCGCGGGCGCCCGCCTTCAGGAGCTCCTCCTCGACACCGAGGCGGGCGAGGCGGTCGGCGAGATAGCCGACGGCCTCGTCGTTGTTGAAGTCGGTCTGCCGCACCCAGCGTTCGGGCTTCTCGCCGCGCACCCGGAAGAAGCCCTCCTCGATGCGGGTCACCGTGAAGCCCGCGTCGTCGACGGCCTTGGGGCGGATCACGATCCGGGTGGACTCCTGCGCGGGGCGCGCGGCGCGGGCCTCGTCCACCAGGCCCGCCAGCGCGTACGACAACTCCTTGAGGCCCTGCCGGGACACGGCGGAGACCTCGAAGACGGGGAAGCCGCGCTGCTCCAGATCGGGCCGGATGATGTCGGCCAGGTCCTTGCCCTCGGGGATGTCCGTCTTGTTGAGGACGACGACGCGCGGCCGGTCCTCCAGGCCGCCGTAGCGGGCCAGCTCCGCCTCGATCACGTCCAGGTCGGAGGCGGGGTCACGGTCGGTCTCCAGCGTGGCGCAGTCCAGCACATGGACCAGCACGGAGCAGCGCTCGACGTGCCGCAGGAACTCCAGCCCGAGCCCCTTGCCCTCGCTGGCGCCGGGGATCAGTCCGGGGACGTCCGCGATGGTGTAGACGGAGCCACCGGCGGTGACCACGCCCAGATTGGGCACCAGCGTGGTGAAGGGGTAGTCGGCGATCTTCGGCTTGGCCGCCGAGAGCACCGAGATCAGCGAGGACTTGCCCGCGCTCGGGTAGCCGACCAGTGCGACGTCGGCGACCGTCTTCAGCTCCAGAACGACGTCCCGCGCCTCGCCCGGCTCGCCCAGCAGCGCGAATCCGGGGGCCTTGCGCCGCGCGGAGGCCAGCGCCGCGTTGCCGAGCCCGCCGCGGCCGCCGCGGCCCGCGATGAAGGTGGTGCCGGCGCCGACCATGTCGGCCAGCACCTCGCCCCGCTTGTCGAGCACGACGGTACCGTCCGGTACCGGCAGCACCAGGTCCTTGCCGTCCTGCCCCGAGCGGTGCCCGCCCTCGCCGGGCCGGCCGTTGGTGGCCTTGCGGTGCGGGCTGTGGTGGTAGTCGAGCAGTGTGGTCACGTCCGGGTCGACGACGAAGATCACGTCGCCGCCGCGCCCGCCGTTGCCGCCGTCGGGCCCGCCGAGCGGCTTGAACTTCTCCCGGTGCACGGAGGCGCAGCCGTGTCCACCGTTACCCGCGGCGACATGGAGCTCGACGCGGTCCACGAAGGTGGTCATAGGGATGTGCCTCCAAGGCGTGCTGGGGGGTGTACTGCGCGCGTACTACGCGCCGAGGGCGGACCTGCTTCCCGTACGTACGCATACGCCGTACGTACGGGAGAAGGAGGTCCGCCCTCGGGTGTGGAGAGTGTGCCGTCCGGCTGCTTACTTGGCGGCCGGGACGACGTTCACGACCTTGCGGCCGCGGTGGGTGCCGAACTGCACCGCACCCGCGTCCAGCGCGAACAGGGTGTCGTCGCCGCCGCGGCCGACGCCCTTGCCCGGGTGGAAGTGGGTACCGCGCTGGCGGACCAGGATCTCACCCGCGTTGACGACCTGACCGCCGAAGCGCTTCACGCCGAGGTACTGCGGGTTGGAGT
This sequence comes from Streptomyces sp. CA-250714, assembly GCF_050936705.1. NCBI lineage: Bacteria > Bacillati > Actinomycetota > Actinomycetes > Kitasatosporales > Streptomycetaceae > Streptomyces > Streptomyces sp. CA-250714. The sequence continues at coordinate 2,471,570 of NZ_JBNJMI010000002.1, forward strand.
CGCGACCGTTCCGGGTGGACGATGCGCCCTTCTTGTGTGCCATCTCTCCTCAGTCCTTACTTCTTGGCCGGGGCGGGGATGTCGGTGACCTTCAGCGCGGTGTGCAGCTGGCGGTGGCCGATGCGCTTCTTGTACCCGGTCTTGTTCTTGTACTTCTGGATCCGGATCTTGTCGCCCTTGTGGTGGTCCACCACCTCGGCCTGAACCTTCACGCCCGCCAGGACCCAAGGGTCGCTGGTGACCGCGTCACCGTCGACGACGAGCAGTGTGGAGAGCTCGACGGTGTCGCCGACCTTGCTCTCGGAAATACGGTCAACCTCGATGACGTCGCCCACAGAGACCTTCTGCTGGCGCCCGCCGGTGCGCACGATCGCGTACACGCGGAACTCTCTCTCGCTCGAATCGAAGCTCCTGACGCCAGCCGCCCGCCCGCGCGAAAGCGCGGATCTGATCCGGGAGGATTGAGCGGCCTCTCCCGGGAGCCGGGAGGGATTTGCTCAGGAGCAGCGTGCCCGGGTGAGGGCATGCCGACGGTCAAGGGTACCCCATACGGACCTGGGGCCTGGTCGGGGCGGGGAGGGACCGGCCCTCCCCGCCCTTCCCGGTCAGTCCTCCGAGGCCGACGCTGACACCGAGGCTCCGGAGCCGCCTTCCTGCTCGGCGGCGGCCGTCTTCTTCGCCGCGGACTTCCTGGCGGTCTTCTTCGCCGCCGGCTTCTCCGCCGACTTCTCGGTCGCCTTGGCGGCCGTCGCCTTCGTGGCCGACTTCGTGGCCGCCTTCGCCGTCGTCTTCTTGGCCGCGGCCTTCTTGGCCGTCGCCTTCTTCGCCGGGGCCTTCTTGGCCGCCTTCTTCGCGGCGGTCTTCTTCGCCGGAGCGACGGCCTCGCCCTCGTCCGCCGGAGCGGTGGTGGTGACCGTGCGGGTCACCCGCCGCCGCGGGCGGACCGGAGCCACATCGGTGACGACCTCGCCGACCACCGGCTCGGGCTCGGCAGGCGCGGCAACCGGAGCGGCCACCTCGTCCGAGGGGACGACCAGCACAGCGGCCGCGTCGTCACTCGTCCGGGGAGTACCGGCCGGTGCGCTGGCCTTGCGCGTCACCCGGCGCCGACGGCGGGCGCCGGTGGCGGGCTCGGGCTCCGGCTCGGCGGGAGCAGCAGGGGCCTCCGCCGGGGCCGCGGCCTCGGCGGCGTCGGGCGCGAGCGCGCGCTCCGAAGCAGCCGCCTCCATGACGGCCGCCTCCGCAACGGCCTGCTCCGAGACGGCCGGCTCCGGTGTCGGCTCGACCACCTCGGCGGTCTCGCTCGCCGCCCTCCTCGGCGACCCCGCGGGGGCGCTCGCCTTGCGGCTGCCCCGGCGACGCCGGCCACCGCGCGAAGCGGCAGCCGCGGCCTCCGCCTCGGCGGCGCTGCTGAACAGCTCCTCGTCCGGTACGAACTCCACCGGCACGGGCACCGGCGCCGAGGCATCGGCGGCCTCGGCCGCCACCTCGGCGGGCTCCACCGCGACGGCGGCGGGCTCGGTGGCGGGCGAGGGCTCGGGCTGCGCCGGAACGGGCTCGACCGGCGCGGGCTCGAAGGGGACGGGTGCGGGCTGCGGCTGGGCCTTGTCCGCCTTGCCCTTGCCCTTCTTGCCCTTCTTGCCGCCGGCGGTACCGGTGACCGTGGCCTGGTCCATGTGGACGATGACGCCGCGGCCGTTGCAGTGCACACACTGCTCGGAGAACGACTCCAGCAGCCCCTGCCCGACCCGCTTACGGGTCATCTGCACCAGGCCCAGCGAGGTGACCTCCGCCACCTGGTGCTTCGTACGGTCGCGGCCCAGGCACTCCAGCAGCCGGCGCAGCACCAGGTCGCGGTTGGACTCCAGGACCATGTCGATGAAGTCGATCACGATGATGCCGCCGAGGTCGCGCAGCCGCAGCTGGCGCACGATCTCCTCGGCCGCCTCCAGGTTGTTCCTGGTGACCGTCTCCTCGAGGTTGCCGCCCTGGCCGGTGAACTTGCCGGTGTTGACGTCGACGACGATCATCGCCTCGGTCCTGTCGATCACCAGCGAGCCGCCGCTGGGCAGCCACACCTTGCGGTCCAGCGCCTTGGCCAGCTGCTCGTCGATGCGGTACGTCGCGAAGACGTCCACGTCCGAGGTCCACTTCTGGAGCCGCCGGCCCAGGTCCGGCGCCACGTGGGAGACATAGCCGTGGATGGTCTCCCAGGCTTCGTCGCCGCTGACGATGACCTTGGAGAAGTCCTCGTTGAAGATGTCCCGCACCACTCGGACGGTCATGTCGGGCTCGCCGTACAGCAGCGTGGGCGCGTTGCCCTTCTGGGCCTTCTTCTGGATGTCCTCCCACTGCGCCTGGAGCCGCTCGACGTCGCGGCGCAGCTCGTCCTCGCTGGCGCCCTCGGCCGCCGTACGGACGATCACGCCGGCGCCCTCGGGGACGACCCGCTTGAGGATCTGCTTGAGCCGGGAGCGCTCGGTGTCCGGGAGCTTGCGGCTGATGCCCGTCATGGAGCCCTCGGGCACATAGACGAGGTAGCGGCCGGGCAGCGAGACCTGGCTGGTCAGCCGGGCGCCCTTGTGGCCGATCGGGTCCTTGGTGACCTGCACCAGCACCGACTGGCCGGACTTGAGCGCGGTCTCGATACGGCGCGGGCCGTTCGCCATGCCCAGCGACTCGAAGTTGACCTCGCCCGCGTACAGCACGGCGTTGCGGCCCTTGCCGATGTCGACGAAGGCGGCCTCCATCGACGGCAGCACGTTCTGCACCTTGCCGAGGTAGACGTTGCCGACGTACGAGGTCGACTGCTCCTTGTTGACGAAGTGCTCGACCAGCACATCGTCCTCGAGGACGGCGATCTGGGTGCGCTCGCCGCTCTGCCGGACGATCATCTCGCGCTTGACGGCCTCACGGCGGGCCAGGAACTCCGCCTCGGTGATGATCGGCACCCGGCGACGGCCCTGCTCACGACCCTCGCGGCGGCGCTGCTTCTTGGCCTCCAGACGGGTGGAGCCCTTGATGGCCTGCACCTCGTCGGAGGGCTCTTCCTTCTTCTTGCGGGGCTCGCGGACCTTGACGACGGTGCGCTCGGGGTCGTCCGCCGTGACGGTCTCGGTCGCCGGGGCCTCCGCGTCGCCGGACCGGCGACGGCGCCGACGGCGGCGGCGCGAGCTGCTGCTGGAGGGTCCGCCGGAGGGCGCTGCCTCCTCGTCGCCCGCGGCTTCAGCCGCGGCCGGCTCGCCGGCCTCGGCCTCCTCCGCGGCCTCGGGGCGCTCCTCGCGCTCCTCCTGCTCGTCGGTCTCCGCGCCCTCGGCCTGCTCGGCGCTCTCGCCACGGCGACGACGGCGGCCACCCCTGCGGCGACGGCGTGCGGGACGCTCGTCAGCCTGGGCGCCCTCCTGCTCCTCGCCCTCGGTGTCCTCGCCGCCCTCGCGGTCCTCCCGCTCCTCGCGGGCCGCGGGCTGCTGCTCGGCGGGCGGCTGTTCGGCCGACTCCGCGCGGCGACGACGGCGACGGCGCGGGGTGCCCGCGGTCTCGTCCTCGACAGCGGCCTCCGGCTCGGGCTCGACCTCGGCCTCTGCCTCGGCCCGGCGCTCCGCCTCGGCGGCAGCGGCGGCGGACTGCGGGGTCTGGAAGGCCGGTTCGGTGAAGACGGGCGGCTGGAACATCGCCACGGGCGGCGCGGGCCGCTTCCGGCGCCCGGCACGGGCCTCCGACTTCTCGGCCTTCTCGGCCTTCTGAGGCTTCTCAGCCTTCTCAGCCTTTTCCGTCTTCTCGGGCTGTCCGGCCGTCTCGGCGGCGACCTCGGCGCCCTCGGCTGCCCGAGAGGCTCCGCTGGTGGGGGCCGCGAAGCCCTTGGCCACCTTCGGCTCGGCGGGCTCCGCCTCCTGCGGCGCCTCGGCTGCCTTGCCGCCCTTGCGGGTCGCGCGACGACGCGTACGGGCAGGCGCGGAAGCCTCGTCGGCCGCGGGCTGCTCAGTCGCTGCCGCCTCGGTGGTCTCGGCGGGTGCGGTGGCCTCGGTGATCTCTGTCGCCTCGGTGGAGGCGGGTGCGGCGGCGCGGGTCGCCCGGCGCCGGGTACGGCCGCCTGAAGCGGGCTCGGCGGGCGCCTGGGTCTCCGGCTCGGCCTCCGCCTCGGCAGCGGCGGACTTACGGGGGGCCGCGCGGCGGCGGCTGCGCGTCTTCGGCGCCTCGGGCTCGGCCTCGGCCGCCAGGGAAGCAGCCGCCTCGGAGCCCTCGACGGACTCGGCGGCCTCCGCGGCCTCGGTCGTCCCGTCCGCGGGCGCGGACGTCTTACGGCTGGTGGCACGGCGCCGGGTACGCGCCTTCGGCGCCTCGGCCTCAGCCTCGGCGCTCCCGGCCTGCTCGGCGCTCACGGACTCCTCGGCGGACTCCGCCGGAGCCGGCGATCCCGCCGGAGCGGTGGCCTTACGGGTAGCACGGCGGCGGCCGGACTTCGGCGGCTCCGTCCCCACCTCGACAGTGCCCCCGGCGCCCTCGGGCTGCGCGGTGGCAACGGCCTGCTCGGCACCCTCGGGCTGCTCCGCGGGCTCCGCGGGAGGCGGCGAACCCGCCGGGGCGGTGGCCTTACGGGTGGCGCGGCGGCGGGTACGAGCGGCGGGGGCCGGAGCGACCTCGGCCGGGGCCGTGGGGGAAGCCTCCCCCTCGGCGCTGTCCGAGCCCTGGGCCCCGGCGTCCTGCGGGGCGTCCGCAGCGCTGTTCCGCACGGTCAACGGCGCGGACTCGGCGGCGGCCGCGTCGGCGGTCTCCCCGGTGTCCGCGGTCGGCGGGCCCGCGGGGCGGCTGGCGGCACGGCGACGGCGGCGCGGAGGCAGGGTGTCGCTCGGTGTGCTCAGGGCACCACCGGCGGTCTCGGGCGCACCGGCGGCTCCGCCGCCGACAGTGGCCTCACTGTCGACGACCGACCCGCCGGACGCGGTGGATCCACCGGGAACGGCGGAGGTGGCGGCTTCCGCGGAAGCGGCGCTGCCGACTGCGGCTGCCTCGGCTTCGTTGGATTCAGTTGGTTCGAGCATGCGGGCGGTTCTCCCGTCACGCTCCCGGGCGCCGCGCTCGTGGGGTCCGGGGCGATGCACCCTCGCGGGTGGATCGCTCTCCGGGGCGCGGGCGCCGCACGGGAGCTCGTTGTCTCACTCGCCGGTTCCGGCCCTTGTCCGGCCCGGCTACGGCGAAAGTCTGCTGGTCTGTGCGCTCGCCTGCCGTACGGCTGCCCGGGTGGCTCCCTGGCGTGCGTCGTCGGCGGCGGCGCGGCTTCGGCGGCTGTCCTACGCGGTGACGCCCGGCACCGTCGCGGCGCTGGAGATTCCTGAGCCGATGGGCTCCGGAAGCGCGTCGCGGTCAGGTGCGAACGGGTCGGTCACCGTGCCGCTCTCCTCATCGAGCGGCCCCTGCGCCAGCCTGGTCACCGCTGCGGCAACCGGCGGCGCCAGGTCGGCCGTAGCGCGGAGACCGGACAGGACGTCGTCGGGTCGTACGGCAGGTGTCACGTGTCGTACTACCAGGCGCAGTATCGCACAGGCCCCCTTGCCGGGCCTATCGGTGCTGATGGCGGCGTCCGCTTCGGCGTCACGGCCGGTGACCGTCAGCGAGCGGACGGCTGCCCTGGCGTCGAAGGACCGGATGCCCTTCTTGGTCTGCCGCTGCACCTCGACGGACTCGGCGGCGAGGAACGCTTCAGCTGCCTGGTGTGCCTCCTGCGGGGTTACTCCGTCGAGCCGCAGCTCCCACACGGACGCCTGGAGCCGGTCGCTGAAGTCGGAGCCGTGTGCCTCGACAGCGTCGACGATGTCGAGGCCGTCCGGCATGCAGCTGTCGAGCAGCGCGCGCAACTGTTCGGGGTCGCGCTGCTGGACGAGGGCGATCTCCAGGTACTCGGCCTCGCTGCCGGTGCCGGTGGGGGCGGCGTTGGCGTAGCTGACCTTGGGGTGCGGGGTGAAACCGGCGGAGTACGCCATGGGTACCTTGGCCCGGCGCAGTGCCCGTTCGAAGGCGCGCTGGAAGTCGCGGTGGCTGGTGAACCGAAGGCGGCCTCGCTTCGTGTAGCGCAATCGGAGCCGCTGCACGGTGGGTGCGGGCGGCGGGCCTTCGGGCTGTCGCTTGCCCAGTGGTTCTCTCCTCGGTGCCGGGCGGCGCGCGGGGCGCGGCCGCCCATGTCGTATGGGTCTGTCTCGTGCGTCGTGTACGAAGGCGGAAGTCCGCACCGGCCAGGCCGGCGCCCTCGGTGACGAGGCGCCTCACCTGCGGCCGGACACCGGGAGTGTCCGGCGGGCGGGCCCGGGGCCCGCCCCGGGTCGGTGCGGATGATCCTGCTGCCCAGGGTACGCGGCTGCCCTACGGCAGCGGCTCCCGCTCCTTGGAGCGGCTGCCGCCGAAGAGCGCACGCCGTATCTCTGCCCGCGTCGCGCGCACCGATTCCCGCGCTGTCCGAAGCGCCGCCCGCACCGACCGCCCCGCGGCCCGCAGCGAACGGCCCACCGCCCGCCCGGCGGCGGCGAGCGGACGCCACAGCCAGTCGCGCAGCACCCGCCCCACTGGCGCCAGCACATACCGCCACAGCCCCACGAACGGGGCCACCAGCAGTATGTACAGCACTCGTCCGAGGAACCGGAGGACAACCGCGGTCACCCGGCCGGCCATCCGCCAGGCGATGACGACAGCGCCCGCGATCTCCCGTACGACCAGCGCGACACCGCGCCCCACGGGGGCCAGCACCCAGCGGTGGAGGGCGACGGCGGGTGCCACGAGCAGCCACCGCCACAGCCACGCCAGCGCGGCGCCCACCCCGCGTACCGCCGCCACGACCGCATGCCCGAGTGGGGTCAGCACATAGCGGTAGAGGCCCACCACCGGGGCCACCACGAGCCACCGCCACAGCCAGGCGAGGGTCACGGCGATACCCCGCCCCACGGGGGCGAGCACATACCGCCACAGCAGCACCATGGGCAGCAGCAGAAGGTGCCGCCCCAGCCAGGACAGCCCGCTGCCGAGGCCGCGCAGCACGGCCAGCACCGCGTGGCCGAGCGGGGTGAGCAGATGGGCGTACGCCCACACCAGCGGCGCGACGATCAACACCCGTACGACGAACGCGACAGCGGCGGCGATGCCCCGGCCCGTCGGCGCCAGCACATACCGCCACAGAGCGACCCACGGCCAGACGAAGAGGGCCTTCGCCGTCCAGACCAGGGCCAGCCCGGCGCCCCGGAGAACGGGGGCGAGGACGGTGCGCCAGAGCCAGCTCGCCGGGGTGACGACCAGCGTGCGTCCCAGCCATGCCAGCCCGCGCCCCACCGGCACCAGCACCCCGCGCCGGAGCGCCCGCCCCGTCAGCACCAGTCCGTCCCACAGCAGACGGACGGGCAGCACCAGCACGAACATCACGATCCGCACCGGCAGCCGCACCGCCGCCGTCAGACAACCCTCAGGTTCCTTCGCGTGCTCCTCGCGAGGCGGGGTGGCGCCGTGGCGTGCCTGATATCCGTTCACGCTGCTGGGGACGGGGAAAACGAACCCACCGGTTCGGCCGGCGCTGTGCGGATCCGGTAACGGGCCGGCTCGCGGGCGCCTCGCCGGAGCTGTTCGGCCAGCATCCCCGGGGCTACTTCACCACCGTCAACGGCAGCAGCTTCTTGCCCGTCGGGCCGATCTGGATCTCCGTGTCCATCTGCGGGCACACGCCGCAGTCGAAGCAGGGGTCCCAGCGGCAGTCGGGGACCTCGGTCTCGTCGAGGGCGTCCTGCCAGTCCTCCCACAGCCAGTCCTTGTCGAGACCCGAGTCGAGGTGGTCCCAGGGGAGCACCTCCTCGTACGAACGCTCGCGGGTGGTGTACCAGTCGACGTCGACGCCGGTGCCGTCCAGTGCCTTGGCGGCGGACTCCATCCACAGGTCGTAGGAGAAGTACTCGCGCCAGCCGTCGAACCGGCCGCCGCGCTCGTAGACCTCGCGGATCACCGCGCCGAGGCGGCGGTCGCCGCGGGAGAGCAGGCCCTCCACGATGCCCGGCTTGCCGTCGTGGTAGCGGAAGCCGATGGAGCGGCCGTACTTCTTGTCGCCGCGGATCTTCTCCCGCAGCTTGGCCAGCCGGGCGTCGGTCTCCTCGGCGGAGAGCTGCGGCGCCCACTGGAAGGGGGTGTGCGGCTTGGGGACGAAGCCGCCGATGGAGACGGTGCAGCGGATGTCGTTGGACTTGGCGACCTCGCGGCCCTTGGCGATGACGCGGGTGGCCATGTCGGCGATCTGCAGCACGTCCTCGTCGGTCTCGGTGGGCAGTCCGCACATGAAGTACAGCTTCACCTGGCGCCAGCCGTTGCCGTAGGCGGTGGCGACGGTGCGGATCAGGTCCTCCTCGGAGACCATCTTGTTGATCACCTTGCGGATGCGCTCGCTGCCGCCCTCGGGGGCGAAGGTGAGGCCGGAGCGGCGGCCGTTGCGGGTCAGCTCGTTGGCCAGGTCGATGTTGAAGGCGTCCACCCGGGTGGAGGGCAGGGACAGCCCGACCTTGTCCTCCTCGTAGCGGTCGGCCAGGCCCTTGGCGATGTCGCCGATCTCGCTGTGGTCGGCGGAGGAGAGGGAGAGCAGGCCCACCTCTTCGAAGCCGGTGTTCTTCAGCCCCTTGTCGACCATCTCGCCGATCCCGGTGATGGACCGCTCCCGCACCGGGCGGGTGATCATGCCCGCCTGGCAGAACCGGCAGCCCCGGGTGCAGCCGCGGAAGATCTCCACGGACATCCGCTCGTGCACCGTCTCCGCGAGGGGGACCAGCGGCTGCTTCGGGTAGGGCCACTCGTCCAGGTCCATCACGGTGTGCTTGCTCACCCGCCACGGGACGCTGGAACGGTTGGGCACGACGCGGGAGATCCGGCCGTCGGCCAGGTACTCGACGTCGTAGAAGCGCGGTACGTACACCCCGCCGGTCTTCGCCAGCCGCAGCAGCAGCTCGTCCCGGCCGCCGGGGCGGCCCTCGGCCTTCCAGGCCCGGATGATCTCGGTGACCTCCAGCACGGCGTGCTCGCCGTCGCCGATCACCGCCACGTCGAGGAAGTCCGCGATCGGCTCCGGGTTGAACGCCGCGTGCCCGCCCGCCATCACGATCGGGTGGTCCTCGGTGCGGTCCTTGGCCTCCATCGGGATGCCGGACAGATCGAGCGCGGTGAGCAGGTTGGTGTAGCCCAGCTCGGTGGAGAACGAGACGCCGAGCACATCGAAGGCGCCGACCGGGCGGTGCGCGTCCACGGTGAACTGCGGGACGTCGTGCTCCCGCATCAGCTTCTCCAGGTCCGGCCACACGCTGTAGGTGCGCTCGGCCAGTACACCCTCGCGCTCGTTGAGCACCTCGTAGAGGATCATGACGCCCTGGTTGGGCAGCCCCACCTCGTAGGCGTCCGGGTACATCAGAGCCCAGCGGACGTCCGCGGAGTCCCAGTCCTTGACGGTGGAGTTCAGCTCGCCACCCACGTACTGGATCGGCTTCTGGACGTGCGGGAGGAGGGCCTCTAGCTGGGGGAAGACCGACTCGACGGGCATCTCGGCGCACTTTCTGGGGGCACCCCCGGCCGGAGGCTGGGGGAAGGGGACAGGGCCAGTCGTCCAGAGTAACGGTTGGCCGTACGTGCCCCGGAGGGCCGCGTGCCCTGCTCCTTCCCCGCAAAGAGAGAGGGGAGGGGCAGGGCACACAGCTGTCGCGCGGGGTCCTACGCCGCTGTTCTACGCCGCTATCGGCCGCTGGGTCCGGATCGACTGCAGCAACCCCACCGCGATCCACACCGCGAACATCGACGTACCGCCGTACGAGACGAACGGCAGCGGCAGTCCGGCCACCGGCATGATGCCGAGCGTCATCCCGATGTTCTCGAACGACTGGAAGGCGAACCACGCGATCACACCGGCCGCGACGATGGTGCTGTACAGCTCCGTCGACTCGCGGGCGATCCGGCAGGCGCGCCAGATCATTACGGCGAGCAGGACGAGGATCAGTCCGCCGCCCACGAAGCCCAGCTCCTCGCCGGCGACCGTGAAGACGAAGTCGGTCTGCTGCTCGGGGACGAACTGGCCGGTCGTCTGGGTGCCCTCGAAAAGGCCCTTGCCGGTGAGGCCGCCGGAACCGATGGCGATGCGGGCCTGGTTGGTGTTGTAGCCGACGCCCGCGGGGTCGAGCGCCGGGTTGGCGAAGGCCGCGAACCGGTTGATCTGGTACTCGTCCAGCAGACCGAGCGTCCACACCAGCACCGCTCCCCCGGCACCCGCCAGGCACAGCCCGATGATCCAGCGGTTGGAGGCGCCGGAGGCCAGCAGCACGGCGAGCACGATGATGACCAGCACCATCACCGAGCCGAGGTCCGGCATGGCCAGGATGACCACTATCGGCAGGGCAGCCATACCCAGGGCGTGCAGGACGGTGCGGTGGTCGGGGTGCTCCTGGTCGCCGGCGTCGACCTTGGCGGCGAGCAGCATCGCCATACCGAGGATCACCGTGATCTTGATGAACTCGGCGGGCTGGATGGTGAAGCCGCCACCGAGGTTCAGCCAGGCCCGCGAGCCGTTGATGGTGGCGCCGAGCGGGGTGAGGACGCAGATGCCGAGCAGCACGGCGATGCCGTAGAGCACCGGTACGGCGCTGCGCAGTCTGCGGTGCCCCAGCCAGACGGTCCCTATCATCAGCGCGATCCCGATGCCGAGGCTGATGACGTGCCGTACCAGGAAGTACTGCGGGTCGCCCTGGTTGAGCTCGGTCCGGTTGCGGGTGGCGGAGTAGACCAGCAGCGAGCCGATGACCGCGAGCGCGATACCGGACAGCATGATGATCCAGTCCAGCCGCCACACGATCGAGTCACGTGCGGTCAGCCGGTCCCAGGCCGAGCGGCGGCGGGGGCCGTAGCCGCCGAGGGCGAACGTCCGGGTGCTCACGGGCGGCCACCTCCGGCGAGCTGATGGGTGTCCCGGGCCTGCCTGGCCCCGTCCCGGCGGCGCTGTTGCTGCTCGCCCTCGTTGCGTACGGCCTCGGCCTCGCGGCGGGTCCGGGGTGACTCCCCTGGCGGCGAAGCGGTGGGAGGCCCGCCGGAGGGCGAGGCGGACGGGCTCTTGGACGCGTCGTCGGCGGGCCGCTTGTCGCGCTCGGCGACGATGGCGCCGTCCTTGTCGATCTTCGGCAGCTTCGTCTGCGGCTTGGGCAGCAGCGCCTTCTTCTTGTCGATGTCGCCGTCCTTGCTGACGCCGTACATCGCGTCGTAGATCTTGCGTACGGCGGGCCCGGAGGCGCCGGAGCCGGTGCCGCCCTGGGAGATGGTCATCACGACGGTGAAGTCGTCGGTGTAGGTGGCCAGCCAGGAGGTGGTCTGCTTGCCCGCGACCTCCGCTGTACCGGTCTTGGCGCGCATCTTGATCTTGTCCTGCGGCCAGCCCGCCTCGCCGAACCGCCAGGCCGCCGTGCCGTGGGTGGCCACGCCCTGGAGGGCCTTGTCCATCTGGCCGAGCGTCTTCTTGCCCAGCGGCAGCTTCCCGTGCGAGCGCGGCGCGATGTCCTTGACGGATTTGCCGTCGGGGCTGACCACGGCCTTGCCGAGAGTGGGGTCGTACAGGGTGCCGCCGTTGCCGAGCGCCGCGTAGATGGTGGCCATCTGGATCGGGGTGACGAGGGTGTCACCCTGCCCGATGGAGTAGTTCACGCTGTCACCGGCGCGCATCTTCATGCCGGAGACGCAGTTCTCCTTGGCGATCCGCTCGGCGTAGCTGGGCCGGTCGTTGGCGTTGTCGGCCTGCTTGCACCAGGCGTCCTTGTTGGCCTCCCAGTAGTCCTTCTTCCACTTGCGGTCCGGGACGCGGCCCTCGACCTCGTTGGGGATGTCGACGCCGGTCTTCTTGCCGAGCCCGAACTGGTCCGCGGTCCGGTAGAACCAGTCCTTGGCGCCCTTCTTGGGCAGGTTCCCGCCGTCCTTCTTCCACTGCTTGTAGGCCAGGTCGTAGAAGACGGTGTCGCAGGAGACCTCCAGCGCGCGCCCGAGGTTGATGTTGCCGTGGCTCTCGGACTCGAAGTTCTTGAAGACCTGGCCACCCACCTTGTAGGACGAGGAGCAGTTGTAGTTGCCGTTGAACGGATAGCCCGCCTTGACCGCCGCCGTGGTGGAGATGACCTTGAAGATGGAGCCGGGCGCCGCCAGCCCCTGGATCGCGCGGTTCAGCAGCGGGTAGTTGGACTTCTTACCCGTCAGCCTGGAGTACTCCTTGCCGGAGATACCGCCGACCCAGGCGTTGGGGTCGTACTCGGGGTTGGAGGCCATCGAGACGACCCGGCCTGTCTTGTTCTCCATCACCACGACGGCGCCCGCGTCGGCCTTGTAGTTACGGCCGGTGTTCTTGTCGAACTCCTTGCGGGCGTCCTTCATCGCCTTGTCGAGCTGCTTCTCGGCCACGGCCTGGACCCGCGAGTCGATCGAGGTGACCAGATTGGAGCCGGGCCGTGCCTTGTCGCTCTCGGCCTCGCCCATCACCCGGCCGAGGTTGTCCACCTCGTAGCGGGTGACACCCGACGAGCCGCGCAGCTGGCTGTCGTAGGAGCGCTCCAGCCCGTTGCGGCCGATCTCGTCGGAGGCGAGGAACGGCGAGTCGGTGTCCTTGGCCTTCTCGATCTCCTCGTCGGTGACCGGTGAGAGATAGCCGAGCGCCTGCGAGGTGTTGGCCCCGTACGGCGCCGGGTAGCGGCGTACGGCCTCCGGCTCGGCGGTGATCCCGGGGAACTCCTCGGACCGCTCGCGGATTTGCAGGGCCTGCTTGGGCTTGGCGTCGTCGGTGACCGGAATCGGCTGGTAGGGCGAACCGTTCCAACAGGGCTGCGGGGTCTTGGCGTCGCAGAGCCGGACCTTCTCCTTGACGGTCCTGGGCGACATGTCCAGCACCCTGGCGAGCCGTTCGAGGACGGCCTTGCCGTCGTCGTCCTGCTTCATCAGCTCGGTGCGGGAGGCGGAGACCACCAGCCGGGTCTCGTTGTCGGCGATGGGCACGCCCCGCGCGTCCAGGATGGCGCCGCGCGTCGCCGGCTCGACGACCTGCTGGACGTGGTTGCCCTTGGCTTCCTTCTGGTACTCGTCGCCGTTGCGGACCTGGAGATACCACAGCCGGCCGCCCAGCGTCAGCAGCAGCGACAGCACCAGGATCTGGATGACGACCAGCCGAATGGTGACCCGGGACGAGCGGCCTGTTTCGGGGATATTCGTCACAGCCGCTTGACCCCCTTGATCTTGCCCGTCTTGCCGCCGCCCAGGCTCACGGTCTTGTTGCGCGGGGTGCGCTTGCCGGCTTTCAGCCCCTTGCCCGACTTGCCGAGCAGGCTGCTGCCGGCCGAGGCGCCGAGGCCGGCGCCGGAGGTGAGCCAGCCGTAGGCGCGCATCCCGCCGTCCGCGCTGCCGCCGCCGGGCTCGGCCCCGATCGGGTCCTTCTCACCGCGCCGCGCCAACGACATGATCAACGGAACGACGAACGGCGCCAGCAGCAGGTCGTAGACGGTGGCCGTGACCAGCAGCCCGGTGAGGCCGACCTGGCGGGCCACGGTGTCCCCGACCAGCGCGCCGACCCCCGCGTACAGCAGCGTGGAGCCGATGGCGGCGGAGGCGACGACGAGCATGGGCACGGTGGCCGAGCGGTGCTGCCCGGCCTCCGGCTTGGTCAGCCCGGCGGCGTAGCCGATGAGGCAGAGCACCAGCGCGTAGCGGCCCACGGCGTGGTCGGCGGGCGGGGCGATGTCGGCCAGCAGCCCGGCGCAGAAGCCGACGAGGGCGCCCGCGGTGTGGCCGTAGACCAGTGCGAGGCCGAGGACGACGAGCAGCAGCAGGTCGGGTACGGCGCCGGGCAGTTGGAGTCTGGCCAGCACGGTGACCTGCAGCATCAGGGCGACGATCACGAGAGCGGCCGAGAGCAGCATCCGGTTGAGGTACACGTGGATCAGCTCCTGGGCGAGGGCGTACCGCTGGGCGTCTTGGTCACGGTCACCGTGGGGGCGGGCTTGGGCTTCGGTGGCTTCTTGGACTTGAGGACCTCGTCGCGCGGGTCCCGGTGCGGCGGCTGGACGACGACGCCGACCACGTCGAGCCGGGTGAAGCCGACGTAGGGCCGCACCCGCACCGTCCGGGTGAGGTCGCCCCGGTGCCGGTTGACCTTGGTGATCTCGCCGACGGGAACGCCCGGTACGAACGGCTTGTCGTTGCTGGAGCCGAAGGTGACCAGCCGGTCGCCCTTCTTCACCCGGGCGTTGCCGTTGAGCAGCTGGACGTTGAGCGCGTTGCCGCCGCGCCCGGTGGCGAAGCCGAGCTCGTTGCTCTTCTCCATCCGGGTGCCGACGGTGAAGTCGGGATCGTTGGCCAGCAGCACGGTAGAGGTGGAGGGGCCGACGGTGGTGAGGCGGCCGACCAGCCCGTCACCGTTGAGGACGGTCATATCGCGGCGCAGCCCGTCCGCACGGCCCGCGTCGATGGTGACGGTCCAGGAGAAGCCCTGGGCCGCGCCGATCGCGATGACCTGGGCGCCCTTGACGCCGTAGCCGCCCGCGCCGGCGGTCTTGAGCAGTTTGTCCAGTTCCTGGGCCCGGGATCGGTTGCGATCGCTGGAGCCGAGCTTCTGCCGCAGCGCGGCGTTCTCCTGCTCCAGCCGGCTGAGTCTGTCGTGGCGGGCACCCGAGTCACGGACTGCGGCGATGGCGTTGCCGACGGGGTCCACCGCCGTAGCCATTCCGTTCTCCACCGGGCCAAGGACGGAGGCGGCTCCTCGCCGCGCACCGTCGAGCGGCGATTGCTCGCCCCCTCTGAGATCCACCGTGATCAGTGCGAACGCGATGGCGATCAGCAGGACGAGCAGCAGCCGGCTTTCTCGTGTGTCCCTCACGTGCGGCGGCCGTGCCTTTCTCTGGGGCAGCCCCGCGTCCGCGGGGTGCCTGGCGGCGGCCGCCACTGCGTTCGAACGACCCGCCGCGTGAACGGTCAGTTATTGCGAACAGGCGAACCCGCCGGCTCGGCGCTCAGCGGCGCGGCTGGGCGTCGAGCACCTGCTGGAGCGCCTCGAACTCCTCCACGCACTTTCCGGAGCCCAGCGCGACCGAGTCCAGCGGATCCTCGGCGATGTGGATGGGCATGCCCGTCTCACGACGGAGCCGCTCGTCCAGACCGCGCAGCAGTGCACCGCCACCCGTGAGCACGATGCCGCGGTCCATCACATCGCCGGACAGCTCCGGCGGGCACTTGTCGAGGGTGGTCTTGACCGCGTCGACGATGGCGTTGACCGGCTCCTCGATGGCCCTGCGGACCTCGGCCGCGGAGATCACCACGGTCTTCGGGAGTCCGCTGACCAGGTCACGGCCGCGGATCTCGGTGTGCTCGTCCTTGTCCAGGTCGTGCGCGGAACCGATGGTGATCTTGATGCTCTCAGCGGTGCGCTCTCCGAGCAGCAGGCTGTACTCCTTCTTGATGTGCTGGATGATCGCGTTGTCCAGCTCGTCGCCCGCCACCCGGATCGACTGCGCGGTGACGATGCCGCCGAGCGAGATCACGGCGACCTCGGTGGTGCCGCCGCCGATGTCCACCACCATGTTGCCGGTGGCCTCGTGGACGGGCAGCCCGGAACCGATCGCCGCGGCCATCGGCTCCTCGATGATGTGCACCTGGCGGGCGCCGGCCTGGGTGGACGCCTCGATGACGGCGCGCCGCTCGACTCCGGTGATCCCGGACGGCACGCACACCACCACGCGGGGCCGGGCGAGATAGCGCCGCTTGTGGATCTTCAGGATGAAGTAGCGGAGCATCCGCTCGGTGATCTCGAAGTCGGCGATGACGCCGTCCTTCAACGGCCTTACGGCCACGATGTTGCCAGGGGTGCGGCCGATCATCTTCTTCGCCTCGGCGCCGACCGCCAGGATTCCGCCTGTGTTGGTGTTGATCGCGACGACGGACGGCTCGTTGAGGACGATCCCGCGACCCCTGACGTACACCAGCGTGTTGGCGGTCCCGAGGTCGACAGCCATATCACGGCCGATGAACGACATGTTGGTTCCCATGGATGCGTCTGGCCTTCCAAGTGGGGCGATGTGGTGTGCGGCTACGGAAGGATGTGGAGTTCCGCGCTGGCATGCTCAAAGCGCGAGGCTTCCATCGTAGACGCGCTTGCTCGAACACGTAGAGACGGTTCCTCCGCCATTGTCGGCGGAAGTCCGAACGGCCACCGTAATGGTGACGTCGTGTCGGAGCCGAGCCCCCGGCCCATTCCGCCTCAGGCGGCCGATTCGGCGTCAGCGGTGGTCGAGCTGTCGAGCTCAGGAAAAGCTGGGGTAGAAAATCTTCAGCTCCCGCTCCGCGGACTCCTCCGAGTCCGAGGCGTGAATGAGGTTCTCCCGCACGATGGTGCCGAAATCGCCGCGTACGGAGCCGGGAGCGGCCGCGATCGGGTCGGTGGGGCCTGCCAGTGCCCGGATTCCTTCGATCACCCGTTCGCCCTCGACGACCATGATGACGGACGGCCCCGAAGCCATGAACTCCATCAGCGGCTCGTAGAACGGACGGCCCTCGTGCTCCGCGTAGTGCTGCTCCAGCGTGGCGCGATCCAGCGTACGCAGCTCCATGGCCGCGATGGACCAGCCCGCCTTGCGCTCGATACGGCCGATGATCTCGCCTACCAGGCCGCGCCTGACCGCATCGGGCTTGAGGAGGACGAGGGTGCGCTGGCTCATGTGTGCGGCTCCTTGGCTGGGGTCGTACGGTGACCAGAGGTTACCTGTGGCCCACGGCTGCGGTGACGCCGGGGATCACTTTTCCGCCGCCCTCTCGCAGCACTTACGGGTCACTTATGCGCCACTTCCACCATCAGCCCGCGGATTCCGCTCCGGCCGCGGGTTCAGCGCCGGCGGCGAAGCGGGCTTTCGCCTCGTCGACCTTCTTGCCAAAGTGCACCGAAGCCCACCACAGTCCCCCGAAACAGGCACCCAGGAAGAACATCGCCGGGACCACGAATCCACTGGCGACCAGGGCGATCTGAAGCGCCCAGCCGAGCTGTACGCCACCCGGACGGGTGATGACGCCACACAGCAGTACGCACAGCGCCATGGCGATTCCGCTGACCGTCCAGACGGTGGCCGCCGAAAGGTCACTCGTTCGCATTGCAACCAATCCGGCGAAACCGATGACGAAGAACTCGCCGATCAGCGTGGACGCACACAGCGTTCGCATCTAGCGCCTCCCTCCCAGCAGCAGCCGGGCCTCGCCGACCGTGATGACCGAGCCGGTGACCAGCACCCCGGCCCCCGCGTACTCGCCCTCCTCCTCGGCGAGGGTGACGGCCTCCTCCAGCGCGGCGTCCAGCCGGGGCTCCACCTGGACGCGCTCGTCGCCGAAGACCTCGACGGCGACGGCGGCCAGCTCGTCCACGTCCATCGCGCGGTGGCTGGAGTTCCGGGTGACGACGACCTCCGCGAAGATCGGCTCGAACGCCTCCAGCAGACCGCGCACGTCCTTGCCCGTGCTGGGCGCGACGACGCCGATGAGCCGGCTGAAGTCGAACGCCTCGCTGATGGCCTCCGCGGTGGCCTGCGCCCCGCCGGGGTTGTGCGCCGCGTCCAGCAGCACCGACGGGCTGGTCCGCACCAGCTCCAGGCGGCCGGGCGAGGCGACCGAGGCGAACGCCTGCCGCACCACGTCGATGTCGAGGGTGCGGGCCTGCCGCTGGCCGATACCGAAGAACGCCTCGACGGCGGCGAGTGCCACACACGCGTTGTGTGCCATATGGGCGCCGTGCAGCGGCAGGAAGATGTCCGGGTACTCACCACCGAGACCGCGCAGGGTCAGTTGCTGCCCGCCGACGGCCAGCTGCCGGGATACGACACCGAACTCCATGCCCTCGCGGGCGACCGTGGCGTCCACCTCGACGGCCTTCTTCAGCACCACCGAGGCGGCCTCCACCGGCTGCTGGGCGAGCACCACGGTGGCGTCCGGCTTGACGATGCCGGCCTTCTCCTGGGCGATCCGCTCGGGCGTGTCGCCGAGCCGGTCGGTGTGGTCGAGGGAGATGGGGGTGATGACGGCGACGCCCGCGTCGATGACGTTGGTCGCGTCCCAGGTGCCGCCCATCCCGACCTCGACGACGGCCACGTCCACCGGCGCGTCCGCGAAGGCGGCGTACGCCATACCGGTGAGCACCTCGAAGAAGGAGAGCCGGTAGTCCTGCTGGGAGTCGACCATCTCGACGTACGGCTTGATGTCCTCGTACGTCTCGATGAAGCGCTCGGCCGAGACCGGCGCTCCGTCGATGCTGATGCGCTCGGTGACCGACTGCACATGCGGCGAGCTGTAGCGACCGGTGCGCAGCTCGAAGGCGCCGAGCAGCGCCTCGATCATGCGGGCCGTGGTGGTCTTGCCGTTGGTGCCGGTGATGTGGATGGACGGGTAGGAGCGCTGCGGCTCGCCCAGCACGTCCACCAGCGCTGCGATGCGCTGCACCGAGGGGTCCAGCTTGGTCTCGCCCCAGCGGGTGGCCAGTTCCTCCTCGACCCGGCGCAGCGCCCGGTCCACCTCGGGGTCCTCGGGCCGGCCCGGCACCACGTCGGGCTGCGGGGGCCCGGCCTGGGCCCGCAGGGTGCGGCTGCCCGCCTCGATCACCGCGAGGTCGGGATCGCGGTCGGTCTCCTCTTCGACGATCTCCTCGAACGCGGAGGGCTCGGGCGAAGCGGGCTCGGGTTCGTGGGGCTGGGGCGTGTCGCTCACGCGGACCAGTCTACGGAAGAGTTCCGCAGTGTTTTCCGCCGCAACGGCGCTCAGCCGTACACGAGCTGACCGGCCGTGCCGAAGTCGGCCGAGGCCGGTTCGGCACCGCCGATCACGTCGTTCGTGCTGCTCGCCGTCGGGGCGGAAATCAATTGAGCCGGTCCAGCTGCTGCTGCAGCCGCGCGACGTCGGCCTCCGCAGCGGCCTTGCGGCCCCGGATCTTCTCCACCACATGGTCGGGCGCCTTCGCCAGGAACGCCTCGTTGGAGAGCTTTGCCCCGGTCTGCGCCAGTTCCTTCTCCGCGGCGGCCAAGTCCTTGGCAAGCCGCTTGCGTTCGGCCTCCACGTCGATCGCGCCGGACAGGTCGAGGCTGACCGTCGCGCCCGCGACCGGCAGCGAGGCCGTGGCCTGGAAGTCCTCCCCCGCGCGCTGGAGCCGCAGCAGCTGGCGGATGGCGGCCTCGTGGTCCACCAGCACGGAGCCTTCCAGGTCCAGCGAGGCCGGGACCTTCTGGCCCGGCTGGAGGCCCTGGTCGGCGCGGAAACGGCGCACCTCGGTCACCGCCTGCTGAACGGTGGCGATCTCGCGCTCGGCGGCGACGTCGCGGAAGCCGGAGTCCTTGGGCCAGGCCGCGACCACGATCGACTCGCCGCCGGTCAGCGTCGTCCACAGCGTCTCGGTGACGAACGGGACGACGGGGTGCAGCAGCCGCAGCGTCACGTCCAGGACCTCGCCCAGGACGCGGCGGGAGACCTCGGCGGGCCTGCCGCCCTTGGCGAAGGTGGTCTTGGACAGCTCGACGTACCAGTCGAAGACCTCGTCCCAGGCGAAGTGCCGCAGCGCGTCGGAGAGCTTGGCGAACTGGTAGTCGTCGTAGTAGCCGTCGACCTCGGCCAGCACCTCGTTCAGCCGGGAGAGGATCCAGCGGTCGGTGGCCGCCATCTCGCTCGCGTCCGGCAGCGGGCCCTCCACGGTGGCACCGTTCATCAGCGCGAAGCGGGTGGCGTTCCACAGCTTGTTGGCGAAGTTGCGGGACGCCTTGACCCAGTCCTCGCCGATCGGCACATCGGTGCCGGGGTTGGCGCCGGAGGCGAGGGTGAAGCGCAGCGCGTCGGAGCCGTACGCGTCCATCCAGTCCAGCGGGTCGACGACGTTGCCGAAGGACTTGGACATCTTCTTGCCGTGCTCGTCGCGGACGAGGCCGGTCAGCGCGATGGTGTGGAAGGGGGGCTCCTCCATCACGTACATACCGAACATCATCATCCGCGCGACCCAGAAGAAGATGATGTCGTAGCCGGTGACCAGGACGTCGGTGGCGTAGAACTTCTCCAGGTCGGGCGTCTGGTCCGGCCAGCCGAGCGTGGAGAACGGCCACAGCCCGGAGGAGAACCAGGTGTCCAGGACGTCCGGGTCCTGGTGCCAGCCCTCGCCACTCGGCGGCTCCTCGTCGGGGCCGACGCAGACGACCTCGCCGTCCGGGCCGTACCAGACGGGGATGCGGTGGCCCCACCACAGCTGGCGCGAAATCGTCCAGTCGTGCATGTTGTCGACCCAGTCGAAGTACCGGGACGACATGTCGGCGGGGTGGATCCGCACGCGGCCGTCGCGCACCGCGTCGCCCGCGGCCTGGGCGAGCGGGGCGACCTTGACCCACCACTGCATGGACAGCCGCGGCTCGATCGTCGTCTTGCAGCGGGAGCAGTGTCCGACGCTGTGCAGGTAGGGGCGCTTCTCGTGGACGACGCGGCCCTGCTCGCGCAGCGCGGCCACGATGGCCGAGCGCGCCTCGAAGCGGTCCAGGCCCTGGTAGGGGCCGTGCGCGGTGATGACGCCGCGCTCGTCCATGACCGTGATCATGGGGAGGTCGTGGCGGCGGCCGATCTCGAAGTCGTTCGGATCGTGCGCCGGGGTGACCTTGACCTGTCCGGTGCCGAACTCGGGGTCGACATGGCTGTCGGCGACGACGGGGATGGTGCGGTCGGTCAGCGGCAGCTTGATCTGCTTGCCGATCAGATGCTGATAGCGCTCGTCGTCCGGGTGGACGGCGACGGCGGTGTCGCCCAGCATCGTCTCGGCGCGGGTGGTGGCCACGACGACGGAGTCCTCGCCCTCGCCGTACTTGAGCTGGACCAGCTCGCCGTCGTCCTCCTGGTACTCCACCTCGATGTCGGAGATGGCGGTCAGACAGCGCGGGCACCAGTTGATGATCCGCTCGGCGCGGTAGATCAGCCCGTCGTCGTACATCTTCTTGAAGACGGTCTGGACGGCGCGCGAGAGGCCCTCGTCCATGGTGAAGCGCTCGCGGGTCCAGTCGACGCCGTCGCCGAGGCGCCGCATCTGGCCGAGGATCTTGCCGCCGTACTCCTCTTTCCAGCGCCAGACGCGCTCGACGAACGCCTCCCGGCCGAGGTCCTGGCGGGACTTGCCCTCCTCGCCGAGCTGCTGCTCGACCTTGTTCTGGGTGGCGATGCCCGCGTGGTCCATGCCGGGCAGCCACAGCGCCTCGTAGCCCTGCATCCGCTTACGGCGGGTGAGCGCGTCCATGAGGGTGTGCTGGAAGGCGTGCCCGAGGTGGAGAGATCCTGTGACGTTCGGGGGCGGGATGACGATCGTGTACGGCTGCTTGCCGCTCTTGGCGTCCGCCTCGAAGTAGCCCCGCTCTACCCAGCGCTCGTACAGCTTCCCCTCTACCTCGGCCGGCGCGTACTGGGTCGGCAGGTCTGCGGGAATGGCGCTGTTCGGCCCGTTCGCTTCCGGGCTCTGCTGAGTGTTGTCGGTCACGACGGCCAGTGTACGGGCGCCAATGTCCCGGTCTCGAATCGGTTTGAGGACCGGTGCAGCACTCCCGCGCGCCATCCGTCACTATGAGCGGAGCGCATTCGACAACTTGTTCACGGAGGGGAAGCGCCGCTCATGAGTAACAACCAGCCCGGCCCTTACGGCCAACAGCCAGGGCAGCCCGGGCCGTACGGCCAACAGCCGGGCCCGTACGGGCAGCCACCGCAGCAGGGTGGCCCCAACCCGTACGGCGGCGCCCCCGGCCAGCCCGGTTACGGCTACCCGCAGCAGGGCGCTCCGCAGCAGCCCCCGGGTCCGCCGCAGCAGGGCTACGGCTATCCGCAGCAGCAGGGCATGCCGGGCCAGCCCGGCCAGCCAGGGCCCTACGGGCAGCCGGGCCCGCCGATGCCTCCGCAGGGCGGCGGCAAGGGCAAGACCATCGGCATCGTGGTCGGCGCCCTGGTCGTCGTGGCCGCGGTGATAGGCGGCGTCGTCCTGTTCACCGGCGGCGACGACGAAGGCGGCGGTGGCAAGGACGGCAAGGGCGGCGGCTCCTCGGTCGCCGACGACGGCAAGAAGTACAAGCTCATCACGCCCGCCACGGTCGCCGGTGAGTTCGAGAAGAAGCCCGGCACGGAGAACAGCTCTTCCGGAGGGTTCAGCGAGTCGGACAAGCAGAAGTTCGAGCAGTTCGGCGTCAAGGACCCGAAGAACGTCAACGCCGGCTACAAGAGCGGCACCGGGGTGAGCACCAAGCAGCTCAACTTCGGTGGCGTCTACGGCGAGATCGCCAACCCCGAGGCGGTCGTCGACGCCGCGCTGATGATGGTGGCCAAGGAGGCCAAGGACGACCCCAACACCTCGGGCGGCGGCAAGGCCGAACTGGACGGCGAGCCGCAGGAGGTCAACCCCAGCGGCCTGGGCGACGACGCGATCATGAAGTGCCAGAAGGTCAAGTACACCGCGCCCCCCGGTGACACCTCGGGCATCGACGGCTTCACCATGCCGTTCTGCATGTGGGGCGACCACAGCACCATCGGCTTCGTGGTGACCGCCTCCTCGGCGGACGTGATCAGCGGCAAGTCCACCTCGGTCACGGAGGCCGGCGAGACGACCGCCAAGGTCCGCAAGGACGTCCGCGTCCCGATCAAGTGACGCCGCCCGCCCCGCGGGGCGACGGCGACGACGGACAGCAGACGACAGGCGACGGTGCCCGGCGAAGCTTCGCCGGGCACCGTCGACGTTCTGCGCGCGAGAACTTCCGAACATAACCGGACAACTCGCCGAGATTTCTTCACGATTACGTTCCCAGCGGGCTCCGATTCGACGCCCGGTGCGGCGCTCTCGTCGTGCATCCGTCAAGATGTCCGAGCGCGTTCAAGCACATCCACGGAGGGGAAGCGCCACCATGAGCCAGAACCAGCCAGGTCCCTACGGCCAGCAGGGGCCGTACGGACAGCAGCCGCAGCAGCCGGGGCAGCCCGGCCCTTACGGTGGCGCTCCGGGTCAGCCGCAGCAGCCGGGCTACGGTTACCCCCAGCAGGGCCAGCCGCAGCAGCCCGGTTACGGCTACCCCCAGCAGGGCCAGCCGCAGGGCGGTGCCCCGTACGGCCAGCCGGGCCAGCCCGGTCAGCCGGGCCAGCCGGGTCAGCCGGCGGGGCCGGGTCAGCCGCACCCGGGGATGCCGATGCCGCCGCAGGGTGGCGGGGGCAAGGGCAAGACCATCGGCATCGTCGTGGGCGCCCTGGTCGTCGTCGGCGCCATCATCGGCGGGCTGTTCATGTTCGGTGTCATCGGCGGAAGCGAGTACAAGCTGACGACCCCGGACACGGTGGCGAGCGAGTACAAGATCCAGGGCAAGGGCCGGACCTTCAGCGGCAAGAAGGGCTCGTTCGGCCAGAGCAAGGACAAGATCCCCGGCATGACGGCCGAAAAGGGCGTCGCGGCGAGCTACACGTCCGGGACCAAGAAGCTCTCGTTCAACGGCGCTTGGGGCTCGGTCGACGACCCCGACGCGGCGGTCGACTGGGTGCTCGACGAGGCGAGCAAGGGCGTCGGCTCCAGCGGCAAGTCGGGTGAGGCCAAGGACGTCTCCCCGTCCGACTTCGACGGCGACGCGATGAAGTGCCAGAGCTTCTCGATGATGAGCCAGAAGGCCGACCTGTGCGCCTGGGCCGACGGCAGCACGCTGGGCCAGGTCGTCATCATGGACCCGAGCGGCGGCGGCGACCTGGACAAGGCCGGCGAGACGACCGCCAAGGTCTTCAAGGACTCCCGCGCCGAGAAGTGAGCCGACGATGAGTCAGCCTCCCGGACCACCCGGACCCTACGGGGCGGGCGGGTACGGGCAGCAGCCACCGGGTCCCGGTGGCGGTCCCTACGGGCCGCCGCCGGGGCCCGGTTACGGCGCTCCCGGCCCCTACGGCGCCTGGCCGCCCGCTCCCCCACCGCGCCGCCGCGGGCTGGGCGGGGGCGCCATCACGGCCATCGTGCTGGGCAGCCTGGCGCTGGTCGGTGTGGTGGTGTTCGCGCTGGCCGCGCTGGTCAGGGCCGGCCAGCCGCAGGGCACCGAGAAGATCGCGTTCCCGGCCACGCTGGAGGACGGCAAATACCACCGCATGGACGGCAACGCCCAGGTGGAGGCGCAGGAACGGCAGCTGCAGGACGAGCTGCCCAGCGACGGCACCGCCAAGGTCGCCACCTACTCCGTCAGCTCGTCGGGCAGTCCGACGGCGGGCGGCCTGGCGATCTCCGGCGCGTACGGCGACATCGACGTCTCCTCCACGGAGATGCGCGACGACATGCTGGACGGCATGCGGCAGAGCCAGAGCGGCGAGGTCGTCGGGGAGCGCCGGGAGTTCACCCCGGGCTCGGGCGATACGGAGGTGTCCTGTCAGCTGACGCGGATCACCCGCGGCGGCACCTCGGTGTACGCGCCCGCCTGTGCCTGGGCGGACAACTCCACGGCGGCCACCGTGCTGGAGGTCAGCGTCGCCAACACCTCGCCGGGGGACGTCGATCTGGAGGAGTTCGCGAGCGTCACCGCGCGCGTCAAGGACGAGGTGACGGTGCCGAAGTAGCACCGCGGCAGACCGGCACCACGGCGAAGGCCCGTCCCCTCGCGGAGAGGGGGCGGGCCTTCGCCGTGGTCACGTCGCGGTCGGCCGGGGGCCGACCGCCGGGCGCTCAGGCGCTCTTCTCGTGGCGCTGCTGTTCGCCGTTGCCGCGGGCGCGCGGCACCAGGGTGGGGTTCACGTTGGAGTGCACGACCTCCTCGGTGATCACGACGCGCTCGACGTCCTTGCGCGAGGGCACCTCGTACATCACCGACTGGAGGACCTCCTCCATGATGGCGCGCAGGCCGCGGGCGCCGGTGCCGCGCAGGATGGCCTGGTCGGCGATGGCCTCCAGGGCCGGACGGTCGAAGTCCAGCTCGACACCGTCGAGTTCGAAGAGCCGCTGGTACTGCTTGACGAGCGCGTTCCTGGGCTCCATGAGGATCTGGAGCAGCGCCTCACGGTCGAGGTTGTGCACCGAGGTGATGACCGGGAGCCGGCCGATGAACTCGGGGATCATCCCGAACTTCACCAGGTCCTCCGGCATGACCTCCTCGAACTGGTTGCTCGCCTCGATCTCCCGCTTGGAGCGGATGTCGGCGCCGAAGCCGATGCCCTTGGCGCCGGCCCGGGACTCGATGATCTTCTCCAGTCCGGCGAAGGCACCGCCCACGATGAACAGCACGTTCGTCGTGTCGATCTGGATGAACTCCTGGTGCGGGTGTTTGCGGCCGCCCTGCGGCGGCACCGAGGCCGTGGTGCCCTCCAGGATCTTCAGCAGCGCCTGCTGGACGCCCTCGCCGGAGACATCCCGGGTGATCGAGGGGTTCTCGCTCTTACGGGCCACCTTGTCGATCTCGTCGATGTAGATGATCCCGGTCTCGGCCTTCTTGACGTCGTAGTCGGCCGCCTGGATGAGCTTCAGCAGGATGTTCTCGACGTCCTCGCCGACGTAGCCCGCCTCGGTGAGCGCCGTGGCGTCGGCGATGGCGAAGGGGACGTTCAGCATCCGGGCGAGGGTCTGCGCCAGCAGCGTCTTGCCGGAGCCGGTGGGGCCCAGCAGCAGGATGTTGGACTTGGACAGCTCGATGCCATCGTCCCGGCCCTGCCCGTTCTCGCCCGCCTGCACCCGCTTGTAGTGGTTGTAGACGGCCACCGAGAGGGCCTTCTTGGCGGCTTCCTGCCCGACGACGTAGCCCTCGAGGAACTCGTAGATCTCCCGCGGCTTGGGCAGCTCGTCCCACCGGACCTCGGAGGACTCGGCCAGCTCCTCCTCAATGATCTCGTTGCAGAGATCGATGCACTCGTCGCAGATGTACACACCTGGACCCGCGATGAGCTTCTTCACCTGCTTCTGGCTCTTGCCGCAGAACGAGCACTTGAGCAGATCGCCGCCATCACCGATGCGTGCCACGAGGAGCTTCCCCTTCGCCTGGGATCCGTCAGGGATACGGACCGAGGTACGTGCTCTCCGACGGTACCTTGCCGGACCGCCGGAATGGGCCCCCCTTGGAACGACCCGACCGACACTTGTGGCGCTGTGCCTGGTCGGTCCGAGCCGTGCCAAGGGGGCACGGGTTCGTACGTGCGGACCCGTCAGACTCCTACGGAGGTCTTCCGGGTGGAGACGATCTGGTCGATCAGGCCGTACTCCAGCGACTCCTCAGCGGTGAGGATCTTGTCGCGCTCGATGTCCTGCGAGATGATCTCGCGGTCCTTGGTGGAGTGCTTGTGCAGCATCTCCTCCAGCTGCTCGCGCATCCGCTGGATCTCGTTGGCCGCGATCTCCAGGTCGGAGACCTGACCGCGCCCCGTCTCGCTGTAGGGCTGGTGGATCAGGATACGGGCGTTGGGCAGCGCCATCCGCTTGCCGGGCGTACCGGCGGCGAGCAGCACGGCCGCGGCGGAGGCCGCCTGGCCCATGCAGACCGTCTGGATGTCGGGCTTGACGAACTGCATCGTGTCGTAGATGGCGGTAAGCGCCGTGAAGGAGCCGCCCGGCGAGTTGATGTAGACCGAGATGTCGCGGTCCGGGTCCATCGACTCCAGGCACAGCAGCTGCGCCATGACGTCGTTGGCCGAGGCGTCGTCGATCTGCACACCGAGGAAGATCACGCGCTCCTCGAAGAGCTTCGCGTACGGGTCGTACTCCCGCACGCCCTGCGAGGTGCGCTCGACGAAGCGCGGCACGACGTAGCGGGACTCGGGCGCGATGCCGGTGAACTCGGCCCGGGGGCCCGTGGGAAATGAGGTCATCGGGAGGTTCTCCTGGAGATGAGCTGGTGGCTGCGGTAAGGGCGTGTGCCGTACGGCGCTGTGGCGGGGCTCACGCGCCCGTGCCGCCACCGCCGGGGAGCTGCGCGGCGTTGCCGTAGACCTCGTCGATGAGGCCGTACTCGCGCGCCTCCTCGGCGGTGAACCAGCGGTCGCGGTCCGCGTCGCGGGTCCACTGCTCGACCGTCTGACCGCTGTGCGCGGCCGACAGCTCCGCCAGCCTCTTCTTGGTGCGCAGCAGCTGCTCGGCGTGGATCTTGATGTCGGTGGCCGAGCCCGCCAGGCCCGCGGAGGGCTGGTGGATGAGGATGTCGGCGTTCGGCAGCGCGAACCGCTTGCCGGGCGTGCCCGCGGTCAGCAGGAACTGCCCCATGGAGGCGGCCAGGCCCATGGCGATGGTGACGACATCGTTCTTGATGTACTGCATGGTGTCGTAGATCGCCATGCCCGCCTGGACCGAACCACCCGGGCTGTTGATGTACAGGAAGATGTCCTTGTCCGGGTCGGCGGCAAGGAGCAGAAGCTGGGCGGTGATCTTGTTGGCGATATCGTCGTCCACCGGCTGGCCGAGGAAAATGATGCGCTCGTCGAGCAGCCGGTTGTAGACCTGGTCGCCGAGGCCACCACCGAAGTTGGGCTCGCCGGCGGCGGAAGGCATCGGAAGCGTCACGTGTCCACCTGCTCGTGTCCGGACGGCCACGCGAAGCTGGCCGTCACTGGGGTCTTCGTCTACTGGGGACCCTAACGCGCCGGTCGTCGGCCGCCATCCCGGTCAGAGCGCATTTCGCTGTGAGCGCAGGTGCCCCGGACGGTCACCGACGTCGCGGTCAACAGCCGAACGGGGGGCGCCCGGGCGTGCACTCGCGCGCCCCGGCGCCCCCCGTTCGCGGGTCGGGCGGGCCGGTCAGCCCTCAGCCTTCTCGTCGGCGTCGGCGGCCTTCTCGGCGTCCTCGGCGGCGGCCTCGGCGGTCTCGGCCTCCTCGGCGTCCTCGTCCTCGTCACTCAGGTCGACGACCTCGCCGTTGGTGTCCTTGACGGTGACGGCCTCGACCACGGTGGCCAGCGCCTTGCCGCGGGCGACCTCACCGACGAGGACCGGCACCTGGCCGCCCTCGACGACGGCCTGCGCGAACTGGTCGGGGCTCATACCGGAGGACTGCGCGCGGCGCATCAGGTGCTCGGTCAGCTCTTCCTGGCCGACGTTGAGCTTCTCCTTGCTGACCAGCTCGTCGAGGACGAACTGGGTGCGGATGCCCTTCTCCGCCTGCTCCTTGAGCTCGGCGTCGAAGTCTTCCTCGCTCTTGTCCTGCATCTTCAGGTAGGAGCCGAGGTCCAGGCCGAGCTGGGCGAGCTGGTGGTTGACCAGGTTGTGCTTACGGCTCTCGATCTCGTCCGCGAGCAGCTTCTCGGGCACGGGAACCTCGGTGAGCTCCAGGAGGGCGTCGAGCACCTTCTCCTGCGCCTGGGTGGCCTGCTCGTGCTGCTTCTGGTCGGTCAGCCGCTTGCGGCTGTCCTCACGCAGCTCCTCCAGCGTGTCGAACTCGCTGGCGAGCTGGGCGAACTCGTCGTCCAGCTCGGGCAGTTCGCGGGCGGAGACGGACTCGACGGTGACGGTGACCTCGGCCTCCCGGCCGG
Organism: Streptomyces sp. CA-250714; assembly: GCF_050936705.1. Classification (NCBI taxonomy): domain Bacteria; kingdom Bacillati; phylum Actinomycetota; class Actinomycetes; order Kitasatosporales; family Streptomycetaceae; genus Streptomyces; species Streptomyces sp. CA-250714. Next base: position 2,500,061 of record NZ_JBNJMI010000002.1, read on the forward strand.
CGCCCGAGCCGCCCTTCAGCTCGGAGGTGAAGGTGGCGGTGGCGCCCGCCTCCAGGCCGGTGACGGCCTCGTCGATCCCGTCCAGCAGCTCGCCGGAGCCGATGGTGTAGTCGACACCCTTGGCGACGCCGTCCTCCAGGACCTCGCCGTCGATCCGGGCCTCGAGGTCGACCTTGACGACGTCACCCTCGGCGGCCGGACGCTCGACCACCGAGGTGGAGGCGAAGCGCTCGCGCAGCTGCTCGACTGCGGCGTCGACGTCCTCGTCGGAGACCTCGGCGGCCTCGACCTCGACCTCGATGCCGGAGTAGTCCGGGATCTCGATCTCGGGCCGGACGTCCACCTCGGCGGTGAAGGCCAGCAGCTCGTTGTCCTTCAGCTCGGTGATGTCCACCTCGGGCTGGCCGAGCACGTTGAGCTCGCCCTCCTCGACGGCGGACTGGTAGAGCTTCGGAAGCGCGTCGTTGACGGCCTCCTCCAGGACGGCACCGCGGCCGAAGCGCTGGTCGATCAGGCGCGCAGGGATCTTGCCCTTGCGGAACCCGGGCACGGTGACCTGCTGGTTGATCTTCTTGTACGCCGCGTCGAGGCTGTCCTTGAGCTCCTCGAAGGGCACCTCGACAGTGAGCCGAACCCGGGTGGGGTTCAGAGTCTCCACGGCGCTCTTCACGGTCGGTCTCCTTGGGGCTGGCATTGGGGGTTCTGCTGATTCTTGGCTGCGCCCCGTATGCATGCAGACACGACACAGGCACGCGCGTCTTTCATAGTACGTGGTCGGGGTGGCCGGATTCGAACCGACGACCTTCCGCTCCCAAAGCGGACGCGCTACCAAGCTGCGCCACACCCCGTCGGTGCGACACGTAGAGTACATGTCGTAGGATGCGGGCTGTGCCGATCCGGCCGCCGATCCGGTTCACGCGGGCGTAGCTCAATGGTAGAGCCCTGGTCTTCCAAACCAGCTACGCGGGTTCGATTCCCGTCGCCCGCTCGCACGCACGAAGGCCCGGCCCCCGCGAGGGGCCGGGCCTTCGTCGTTCCGTCAGTGGGTGGTCACGCTGAGCACCGGGCGGCGCAGCAGGAGCACCGCGCCCGGGCGCCGGAGGCCGCGGCGGGGGCCTCGGGGTGATCGCGCCGGGCGCCGGGGCCGGAGGTGATCCGGTGGCAGTGATCCGGCGACTAGAAGCTGATCTGGTTGATCGTGTCGGCGACCGAGTTCAGGAACCGGTTGATGGACGGGGCCATCCCGGTGGAGGCGAGGAAGAAGCCGAAGAGGACGGCGACGACGGCCGGGCCCGGCTTTATGGACTTGCTCCGGATCATCACCACGAGGATGACCGCCAACAGCAGGACTACGGACAGCGAGATGGCCACAACTGCTCACACCCTCATGGTCGGAACGCCTCACCCGGCCTTGGGGGTCTGCCACCGTGGCCGCACCCCCGCGCGCACAGCGCGCACCCATCGTGCCACCAACTCCGGTGCGGGTGGAGCGGGGTGAGCGGCCGGCGGCGCCATCATCGGGTAAATACTGAGCGCCGGACACGGACACTACGGGACTCTTGGGGCGTAGTCGGCGTAGCCGACAAGCCGTCGGGCGTACCGGGAAATCCAGCCATCAATTCGGCTTGATCAATGCGCAGCAGCTTGACGAATGCGATGAATGCACTGCGTGGTTCGGCCCACAGGATGTGCACCTGGTGCATAAAGTCCGGCACGCGGTGCCGACCGGGGTCAAGCGCCCGGAAATCACCCGCGCGTCGGAAATGCTGCGGCACGACAGTGAATTGTGGCCTCGCTCACAGCCCGCGCGGAGGGCTCCAACAGGCCGGTACCTGGCGCCTCAGAGGTCTCCTACGCCCCGCTTAGGTGGGACATCGGGCGTCAGACCGAACATTCGCGTCACGCCCCGTCAGCTCGGTTCCGTATGCAGCAGGAATAGCGCGGGCGGGAGGGGAAGGAGGAACGAGGCGAGAATTTACGGCTCACATGTTCAACCGCTATGGTGCGGCAGATGTTGCACGCTGGTTATGAGCGGGCGCCGCTCCCCCCCGTCCGCCAGGAGTCCCCCTCCCAGACGCCACCGGCGTCCGTGGAGCAACCTGCGAAGTCGCAGCCCGCGAAGGCGCAGAAGAAGCCAGCAGCCCAGCAGCGGGACCCGTTCTTCGACAACGCGAAGTACCTGACGATCGTGCTCGTCGGGATCGGCCACGCGTGGGACCCGCTGCGCAGCGACAGCCGTGCCACCGAGGCGCTCTACTACGTCCTCTACACGTTCCACATGCCGGCCTTCATCATCATCTCCGGCTATCTGTCCAGGAGCTTCGAGGGCAAGCCCAAGCAGGTCCAGCGGCTGGTCACCGGGGTCGTGGTGCCCTACCTGGCGATTCAGTTCGCCTACACGTACTTCATGCGGTGGGCCAACGACGACCCTGACCGTGAGTTCCACTTCCAGGAGCCCGGGTTCGCGCTGTGGTTCCTGTGCGCGCTGTTCCTCTGGCGGCTGACGACACCGCTGTGGAAGAGCCTGCGCTGGCCGGTGCCCGTCGCGCTGGCGATTGGCGCCGCCGCGAGTGTGACGCCGTCCATCAGCGGTGACCTGAACCTGATGCGGGTGGCGCAGTTCCTGCCGTTCTTCGTCCTCGGCCTTCAGCTGCGCCCGCACCACTTCCAGCTGGTCAAGCGCAAGCAGGCGCGGTATCTCGCGGTGCCGGTGACGCTGTGCACGATGGTCTTCGCCTATTGGGCTGTGCCCCGGATGTCCAAGGCGTGGTTCCTGCACGACAAGGCGGCTGCCGACATGCACGTCCCGTCCTGGGCCGGTGCGGTGATGTATCTCGCGCTGTTCGGCTGCGGCCTGGTGATGACGGCCTGCTTCCTGTCCTGGGTGCCGCGGCGGCTCATGTGGTTCACGCCACTGGGCGCCGGCACGCTGTACGCCTATCTGCTGCACATCTTCTTCATCCAGAGCTCGCGGCAGTTCGACTGGTACGAGATGGACTGGGTCGACCACCCGCTGAGCCGGGTCGCCATCACGCTGCTGGCGGCCACGATGATGACGGTGCTGTGCACGCCGTGGGTGACCCGGATGTTCAAGTTCGTCATCGAGCCGAAGATGGACTGGTTCTTCAAGCGGGACCCCGGTGCCATGGCCCGCCGCAGGGAGTCGGGCAGGCCCGTCGCCTCCCACCGCAAGAAGTAGCCCCGCGTCCGGGTGTGTTCCGGCCCTCTTCCGCAACTGCGGGAGGGGGCCGCTTCGTTGGTCGCGCTGGTCGCTTCGTCAGCCCTGCCGATAGAGCTTCGTTGGCCCTGCCGGTCGCTTCGTTGGTCCCGCCGAGCGGCGCTTTCGAACGTCAGGACAGCGGGTGATCCGGAACACCGCCGTTTGCCGGAGTCGGCGTGAGCTGCCGTCAGTCGCGGCAGATCAGCAGCAGCGCCCGGTCGTCGTTGACGTCCCGTGCCACCGACTCGATCAGGTGCCAGGCCGCGCCGTGGAAGCTGGAGGCGACGTAGCGGTCGGCCTCACCGGTGAGCCGGTCCATGCCCTCGGTCAGATCGCGGTCGGCGGTCTCCACCAGGCCGTCGGTGAAGAGCATCAGCACATCGCCGCGCCGCAGCGTCCCTTTGACCGGGTCGAACTCGGCTCCGTCGTACACCCCCAGCAGCGGGCCCTCGGCGGCCTTCTCCTCCCATTTGCCGGAACCGGCGTTGAGCTGCATCGCGGGCACGTGCCCCGCGGACAGCAGCTCGTAGTCGCCGCTCTCCAGGTCGAGGACGAGGTGCACGGAGGTGGCGAAGCCCTCGTCCCAGGACTGGCGCAGCAGATAGCCGTTGGCGGCCGGCAGGAAGGCGTGCGGGGGCAGCGAGCCCAGCAGTCCGCCGAAGGCGCCGGACAGCAGCAGCGCCCGGGACGCGGCGTCCATGCCCTTGCCGGACACATCGGTGAGCACGACTTCCAGGGTGCGGCGGCCCGGTCCGGTGCGGGCCGCGACGACGAAGTCGCCGGAGAAGGACTGCCCGCCCGCCGGGCGCAGCGCCATCTCGTGGTGCCATCCCGCGGGCAGTTTGGGCAACTTGCTCTGCACCCTGATGCGTTCGCGCAGGTCGAAGAGCATGGTGCCGCCGCGCCGCCAGGGCACCCCGACCCGGCTGCGGAACTGCGCGATGAGCAGCCCGGAGAGCCCGGCGGCCGCCACGACCAGGATGGTGCCCGGCGTGACGCGTCCCGCGCCGTCGGCCATCTCCCACGGCCTCAGCAGCAGTGACTCGACCATCAGCGCCACGGCGGCGGCCGCGTACAGCGCCAGCAGGCTGGCGGGCCGCAGCAGCAGTCCGCCCGCGATCAGCGGCAGCACCAGCGCCTCGGGGGCGCACCACAGCGGGGTGAGGATGGTGGCGCAGGCCAGAGCGGGGACGGTGAGCAGGAGACCGGCCAGTGCGACCCAGTCGGAGGCGCCGCCCCTGAAGTAGTCGACAGCGGACTTGCGCAGGTTGGTGCGGACCCGGTGCCATGCCTTGTGCGCCTGGTGCGACCGGGCCGTCGCTGCAATGAGTCCCGCACGGCGTTCCGCCATGGTCAGGGAGCCTAGCCACCCCTTCGGCGGCCCGTCGATTCCCGGCACCGGCCAGGGGGCGTGCGGGCGGTCCGCGCGCACAGGGGGCGGCGCGCCCGCGGGTGAAAAACGTTCGCCCGCGTTCGAACTGCCTGCTAGGGATGGCTGTATGACAAGTGAACCGCAGGTTCTTCAGCCGTCGGAGTGGGACGCCTGGTACGACGTGTTGCTGAGCGCCTTCGCCTCCGGGGAGTCGTCGGAAGAGCGGGAGCTGTACCGGGCGCTGACCGAGGTCGAGCGGTCGATCGGGATCTGGGACGACGACCGGCCGGTGGCCACGGCGGGGCTGCTGTCCTTCCGGATGACGGTGCCCGGCGGCGCCGTTGTGCCGACGGCCGGGGTGACGATGGTGAGTGTGGCGCCCACGCACCGCAGGCGGGGTCTGCTCCGCTCGATGATGCGGCGGCAGCTGGAAGAGCTGCGGGCCGCGGGCGAGGAACCGCTGGCGGTGCTCACGGCGTCGGAAGCGGCGATCTACGGCCGATTCGGGTACGGGCTGGCGGCGCAGTGCCTCTCGGCCGAGATCGACACCAGCAGGGTCGCGCTGGAGCTGCCCGCCGGCCTGGCGGCCGAGGCGGACGGGCTGCGACTGCGCCAGTCGGACGATGCCGCGTCGCTGCTGGAAGAGTGCGAGACCGTCTACGCCCGTGCGGTGCCCAGGCGTCCGGGGATGCTCCAGCGGCGCCCCGGATGGGAGCGGATGCCGCTGCTCGACCCGGAGCGCAGCCGGGAGGGTGCCTCGCCGCTGCGCTGTGTGGTGGCGCTGCGCGACGGGGAGCCGGTGGCGTACGCCCGCTACGCGGTGAAGATGCAGTGGACCGAGACGGACGCGCCGGACGGCGAGGTACGGCTGCGGGAGCTGGAGGCGCTCGATCCGGCTGGATATGCCGCGCTCTGGCGGTTTTTGTGGGGCATCGACCTGACGACGTCGATCGTCACCGACAACCGGCCGCTGGACGATCCGTGGCTGCACCTGGTGAGCGATCCGCGCCGGTGCGGGACGGCTGTCGGGGACTCGCTGTATCTGCGTCCGGTGGACGTCGGCGCCGCGCTGGCGGCCCGCTGCTATGCGGCCCCGGTGGATGTGGTGCTGGAGGTCGAGGACGCCTTCTGTCCGTGGAACACCGGGCGATGGCGGCTGTCGGGCGACGAGAAGGGGGCGGTGTGCGAGCCGACCCGGGACGCGGCCGATCTGTCGCTGTCCGTACGGGAGTTGGGCCGCGCCTACCTGGGCGGTGCCTCGCTGACGGCGCTGGCCGGGGCCGGGCTGGTGCGTGAGGAGCGGCCCGGTTCGGGGGCGCTGCGGGCGACGGCGGTGTCCTTCGCGAGCGAGCTGCAGCCATGGCTGCAGCACGGGTTCTGAGGCGGGTCAGGACCGCTGGCAGGTGGGGCACCAGAACAGGTTGCGGGCCGCGAGTTCGGCGGTGGCCACCGGGCTGCCGCACACCAGGCAGGGCTGGGTGGCCCGGCGGTAGACGTAGACCTCGCCGCCGTGGTCGTCCACGCGCGGCGGGCGTCCCATGGCCTCGGGGGTGTGCTCGTCGCGCACGGTGTCGATGCGGTTCTTGCGCACCCCGTCGGTCATCAGCGTGACCAGATCCGACCAGATGGCTTCCCATTCGGCGCGGGTGAGATCGCGTCCCGCGCGGTACGGGTCGATGCCGTGCCGGAAGAGCACCTCGGCGCGGTAGACGTTGCCGACCCCGGCGACGATCTTCTGGTCCATGAGCAGCGCGGCGATGCTGGTGCGGCTGCGGGAGATCCGCGCCCAGGCGGCCTCGGGGTCCGAGGCGGGGCGCAGCGGGTCGGGCCCGAGCCGGTCGCTGATCGCCTGCTTCTCGGGCTCGGCCAGCAGTTCGCACCGGGTGGGGCCGCGCAGCTCGGCGTAGCGCAGCGGCCCCTCGGGGTGGGCGCCGGGGCGGGTGGCGAGGCGTAGCCGGACCTGTCCCACGGGTGCGGGCGGCGGGCCCTCGCCGAAGCGGAGGGTGCCGTACAGGCCGAGGTGTATGTGCACCCAGCCGAGCGGGCCGAAGCCCAGGAACAGATGTTTGCCGTGCGCCTCGGTGGCGGTCAGCGCAGCGCCGTCCAGCAACGCGGCGCCGTCCGCGAACTTGCCCTGCGGGCTGGAGGCGTCCAGCGGGTGCCCGGCGAACCGGTCCGCGACATCACGCGCGAGCCGGTGGATGGTGTGACCCTCGGGCACGGCTCAGGACTGCGGGTGGTGGGCGGGGACGGGCGGCAGCTCACCGGTGCGCTGGTAGTCGGCGAGCATTCCGATACGCCGCTGGTGGCGCTCGCCCTCGGAGAAGGGGGTGTTCAGGAAGGTCTCCACGAAGGAGACGGCCTCCTCGGTGGTGTGCATCCGCGCACCCACACTGATCAGGTTGGCGTCGTTGTGCTCGCGTGCCAGGGCCGCCGTCTCGGTGCTCCACGCGAGGGCGCAGCGGGCGCCGGGGACCTTGTTGGCGGCCATCTGCTCGCCGTTGCCGGAGCCGCCGATGACGATGCCGAGGGAGCCGCTGTCCGCCACGGTGCGCTCCGCGGCGCGGAGGCAGAAGGGCGGGTAGTCGTCTTCGGCGTCGTAGATGTGGGGGCCGCAGTCGACGGGCTCGTGGCCCGCGCCCTTGAGCCACTCGACGAGGTGGTTCTTCAGTTCGAAACCGGCATGATCGGAGCCGAGGTACACGCGCATGAGGCAGAAGTGTGCCATCCCCGCCGGCCCGCGAGCCGCGCAGGGCGCGTTACGAGGCGTAGCAGGATGTGTTTCTCAGCCGTACGCGCCGTTTCCTCGATGTTCCTTAGGCAACAATCGGGATTCACCTCTTCCGTAGGGAGCGGTACGGGCCGTTTCATGTGATCGCTCAATCCGTGAACGACGCATAGGAGCCGGCTGCCCCATGAGTTCTCAGCACACCCCGCGTACGTCGGGGGAGCCGCCACAGAGCCCGCCGTCGACCCGGAACGGCGGCGACGGCCTCCAGGCGGGCCTCAAGAACCGCCATCTGTCCATGATCGCCATCGGCGGTGTCATCGGCGCCGGACTGTTCGTCGGTTCCAAAGCCGGCATCGCGGACGCGGGCCCCGGCATTCTGCTGTCCTACGCGCTGGCCGGGCTGCTCGTCGTCCTGGTCATGCGGATGCTCGGCGAGATGGCCGCCGCCGATCCGACCTCCGGGTCGTTCTCCACCTACGCCGACCGTGCGCTGGGCCGCTGGGCCGGGTTCTCGATCGGCTGGCTGTACTGGTTCTTCTGGTCCGTGGTGCTCGCCGTGGAGGCGACGGCGGCCGCGGAGATCCTGGAGGGCTGGGTGCCCGACGTACCGCAGTGGGGCTGGGCCCTGCTGGTGATGGTGGTGCTGACCGGCACCAACCTGATCTCCGTCGGGTCCTACGGCGAGTTCGAGTTCTGGTTCGCGGGGATCAAGGTCGTCGCGATCGTCGCGTTCATCGTCGTCGGCCTGATCGCCTTCGTGGGCCTGCCGCCCGCCGACCACTTCGCCGGGCTGGAGAATCTGACCGGCAACGGCGGATTCCTGCCCAACGGTCCGGGGGCGATCCTCTCCGGGATGCTGCTGGTGGTCTTCTCGTTCATGGGCAGCGAGATCGTCACGCTGGCCGCCGCCGAGTCGCCCAACCCGGTCACCGCCGTACGCAAGGCCGTCAACAGCGTGATCTGGCGGATCGGCCTGTTCTACCTCGGCTCGATCTTCGTGATCGTCTCGCTGCTGCCGTGGGACTCCAAGGCGATCGCCACCGAGGGCCCGTACGTGGCCGTGCTCAATGCGCTGGACATTCCGTACGCGGGCACCGTGATGGACATCGTCGTGCTGACCGCCGTGCTGTCCTGTCTCAACTCCGGCCTCTACACCGCCTCGCGGATGGCCTACTCGCTGGGTGAGCGCAAGGACGCGCCGGCCTCCTTCGGCCGCACCAACGCGCGCGGCGTGCCCACCACGGCGATCCTGGCGTCGGTGGCCTTCGGCTTCGTGGCGGTGTTCTTCAACTACATCGCCAAGGACACCGTCTTCGAGTTCCTGCTGAACTCCTCCGGCGCCGTCGCGCTCTTCGTCTGGCTGGTGATCTGCGCCTCGCAGCTGCGGATGCGGCGCCGGATCGAGCGGGAGACGCCGGAGCTGCTGACGGTGCGGATGTGGCTGTACCCGTATCTGACGTACGCGACGATCGGGCTGATCGTCTTTGTGATCGGCTACATGTTCACCGATCCCGACGGGCGCACCCAGATGCTGCTCTCGCTGGCCGTTGCCGCCGTTGTGCTGGTGGCCTCGCTGGTCAAGGACCGGGTCCAGCAGGGGGCGGCCCGGCAGCCGGGCTCGCCGGGTGCCGCAGCGGCTGGTGCAGTTGTCGGCCCCGAGGCGGATGGCCCGGCGGACGCCCGGGTGCCGGAGCCCGCCGCCGAGCCGGACCCGCAGGGCACCAAGCGCTGAGCCCGGCAGCACGGATGAGGGCCCGGCGCCGTACGACGCCGGGCCCTCATCACGGACGGATGTCAGCTCTTGCGGCCCGCGAGCTTCCAGGCGGCGGGCAGCGCGCCCATCGCCAGCGCGGCCTTGACGGCGTCACCGACCAGGAACGGCACCAGCCCGGCAGCGACCGCCTCACCGGCCGACATACCGGTGGAGACCGCCAGGTAGGGGACGCCTATCGCGTAGGTCACCGCCATGCCGACGGCCATCGTCCCCGCCGTACGCAGCGCGCCACGGTCACCGCCGCGGCGGGCCAGCGCGCCCACGGCGGCGGCGGCCAGCATCATGCCGAAGACATAGCCGAGCGAGGGCATCCCCACACCGGCGGAGGCCTCGGCGAACCACGGCATTCCGGCCATCCCCGCCGCCGCGTACAGCGCCAGGGCGAGGAAGCCGCGTCCGGCACCCAGTCCGGCGCCGACCAGCAGCGCGGCGAAGGTCTGACCGGTGACCGGCACCGGCGAACCCGGGATCGGCACCGACAGCTGGGCGGCCACCCCGGTCAGCGCGGCGCCACCGGCGACAAGGGCGACATCCCGGACCCGGGCGCGGGCGGCACTGGAGGCGGGCAGCAGATCCGCGAGCACGGCTCCCGGACGCGGCGTGGCTGCGGAAGTGAGGGCACTCATCTGGCATCTCCGTGAAGTGTGCGAGCTGGTAGAAGCAGGCACGGGCGCGCAGGACGACGGCCTCGTGCGCGTTGACGCTAGCCGAATCCGCTCGTGCGCCGAGCGTGAGCGGGGCGTGAGGTTGGCGACAGTGCGAGCGCACGCAGGCCCTGCTCACCCGGTTTCACCTCGGCTCACACCGGTCCGCCGCAGCCGGGCGCCGAAAAGCCACTGTCCGCAATGCGGAAAGCACTGCACGATTATTGCTGTGCCGGGGCAGCCTCACCAAGACTGTGCCGACAGCAGTCTCCCCCAAGGCTGCGGGGGCACACGAACCGCTCTGTTCCCCGTTCACCACCTCACACACCCCAGGAACGGCCACTGATGACGCGCACCGAGACCTCCGACGCGCCACACTCCCCCGGCGAACCCACCCGGCCGGCCGGACCGCCGGACGGCACCGATCCGACCCGCCGCACCCTCGCGCACGGCCTCAAGCAGCGCCACCTGTCCATGATCGCCCTGGGCGGTGTCATCGGCGCGGGCCTCTTCGTCGGTTCCGGCGCGGGCATCGCCGCCGCCGGGCCCGCCATCGTCCTCGCGTACGCCGCCTCCGGTGCGCTGGTGATGCTGGTGATGCGGATGCTCGGCGAGATGTCGGCGGCCCGCCCGGCCTCCGGCTCCTTCTCCGTGCACGCCGAGCGGGCCCTAGGACCTTGGGCGGGTTTCACCGCGGGCTGGATCTACTGGACGCTGCTGTGCGTGGCCATCGCCACCGAGGCGACGGCAGCGGCGAAGATCATGACGGGATGGCTGCCGGAGACCGAACAGTGGATGTGGGTCGCGCTGTTCATGCTCGTCTTCTGCGCCACCAACCTGGCGCAGGTGCGCAACTTCGGCGAGTACGAGTTCTGGTTCGCCGCGATCAAGGTGCTCGCCATCAGCGCCTTCCTGGTGCTGGGCGTCCTCGCGATAGCCGGCCTGCTGCCGGGCACCGACTCGCCGGGGGCCGGCCATCTGACCGGCGACGGCGGCTTCTTCCCCACCGGCGCCGACGGACTCATAGTCGGGCTGCTCGCCTCGGTGTTCGCGTTCGGCGGCCTGGAGACGGTGACGATCGCGGCGGCCGAGTCGGAGAAGCCGGTCTCCGGCGTCGCCAAGGCGGTACGTACCGCGGTGTGGCGGATCGCGCTGTTCTACGTCGGCTCGATGCTGGTGATCGTCACGCTGATCCCGTGGAACGACAAGTCGGTGCTCGCCGGTCCGTACGCCGCCGTGCTGGACTACGTCGGCATCCCGGCCGCCGCGCAGATCATGAATGTGGTGGTGCTGATCGCGCTGCTGTCCGCGATGAACGCCAACATCTACGGCGCCTCGCGGATGTCCTACTCCCTGGTGGAGCGGGGCGAGGGCCCGGCGTTCCTGAACCGGGTGAGCGCGCAGGGGGTGCCGCGCTACGCGGTGATCGCCTCGTCCCTCTTCGGTTTCGTGGCGGTGCTGTTCAACATCTTCTGGGAGAAGACGGTCTTCCAGTGGCTGCTGAACATGGTCGGTGCGGCCACGCTGGTGGTGTGGGGCTTCATCGCCGTCTCGCAGCTCATCACCCGCAGCAGGCTGGAGCGTGACGCGCCCGAGAAGCTGGTGGTGCGCATGTGGCTCTTCCCCGGGCTGACCATCGTCGCGCTGGCGGGCATCGCGGCCGTACTGCTGCTGATGCTGCGCGAGGGCGACACACGCACCCAGCTGGCCTTCACCGCAGGTCTGACGGTGGTGCTGGCCCTCGCCGGATATCTGCGGCAGCGCAGGCGGCCGAGTACGGCGATTCCGGAGGACGCCTGACCCGGACAGGAACTGACGGTGCCTTAGCAGCCCGGCAGGGCCTAGGACTTCGGGCCGAGAGCACAGCGAGCGGAGCGCCCCCGACGGCGGGGGCGCTCCGCTCTTTCGCGTCCTGTTGCTGCTACGTTCTTGTTGCAAGTAATATGCAATAGCGAGCGAAGGGCGAGAGGGCATGTCGACAGCGACCTACACCTTGCCGGAGCTGCCGTACGACTACTCCGCGCTGGAGCCGGTCATCAGCGGCGAGATCATCGAGCTGCACCACGACAAGCACCACGCCGGGTATGTGAAGGGGGCCAACGACACCTTCGAGCAGCTGGCGGAAGCCCGTGACAAGGACCAGTGGGGGTCGATCAACGGGCTGGAGAAGAACCTCGCGTTCCACCTGTCCGGGCACATCCTGCACACCATCTACTGGCAGAACATGACCGGCGACGGTGGCGGCGAACCGCTGGAGAAGGACGGCACCGGCGAGCTGGCGGACGCCATCGCCGAATCCTTCGGCAGCTTCGCCAAGTTCAAGGCCCAGCTGTCCAAGGCGGCGGCCACCACCCAGGGCTCCGGCTGGGGCGTGCTGGCGTACGAGCCGGTCACCGGACGGCTCATCGTCGAGCAGGTCTACGACCACCAGGGCAACGTCGGCCAGGGCTCGGTGCCGATCCTCGTCTTCGACGCGTGGGAGCACGCGTTCTATCTCCAGTACCGCAACCAGAAGGTCGACTTCGTCGAGGCCATGTGGCGCGTCGTCAACTGGCAGGACGTCGCGGCCCGCTACACCGCCGCGAAGGAGCGCGCGAACAACCTGCTGCTGGCGCCGTAGCCGAGCGGCGCCGCCATGGACTTCCTCCCTCGTGATCGTCTTCTCACCGTTCCGGGGGCGGAAAACAGCGAGGGCCCCTGCGTGGACGGGACACGCAGGGGCCCTCGCACTCCGGGCGAGCCGGCTCAGTCGAAGATCGGGCCGATGTCGCGGGTGCGCTTGAGCTCGAAGAAACCGGGGGTGGAGGCCACCATCAGGGTGCCGTCCCACAGCTTGGCCGCGGCCTCGCCCTTGGGTGCGGGGGTGACCACCGGGCCGAAGAAGGCGATCCGGTGGCCGTCCGCACCCGGCACGGCGATGACGGGCGTGCCGACCTCCTGGCCGACCAGGCCGATGCCCTCCTCGTGCGAGACGCGCAGTGCCGCGTCGTACGCGTCCGAATCGGCGGCGTCCGCCAGCGAGGCGGGCAGCCCCGCCTCCTCCAGCGCCTCCAGGATCACCTCGCGGTCCAGCGACCGCCCGCCCGGGTGGGCGCGGGTGCCGAGCGCCGTGTAGAGCGGCCCCAGCACCTCGTTGCCGTGCTCCTGCTCAGCGGCGATGCAGACCCGGACCGGCCCCCAGGCGCGGCCCAGCATCTCGCGGTAGTTCTCGGGAAGCTCGTCCAGCCGCTTCTCGTTGAGCACCGCCAGGCTCATCACGTGCCAGCGGACCTCGACCGGCCGTACCTTCTCGACCTCCAGCATCCACCGGGAGGTCATCCACGCCCACGGGCACAGCGGATCGAACCAGAAATCGGCAGGCGTCTTGTCCGGCATGCGTTCTCCTCCGCAGTGCGACGGTGTTCGGCAGTTTCAAACGTGGTCTCGAACGGCGACAACGTACCGGGCGGCCGATCGCATTCCCGGGTATGCCGTGTCGGTACCGCGTGCGATCCTGAGCAGGTTGTCGACCATGCGGTCCGCCCTGCCGGCTGGGCCGCAGCCGATGAGGAGAGGGAGCCCGGCGTGCCCGGAGAGAACCTGACCCGCACCGAGGCCCGGCAGCGGGCGGCGCTGCTGACCGTGAGCGGGTACGACGTGGCGCTGGACCTGCGCTCGGCCATCGAACCGCCCCCCGCCACCGGACCGCGCACCTTCCGCTCGACGACGACGATCACGTTCGAGTGCGCCGAGGAGGGCGCCACCACCTTTGCCGACCTGGTGGCCCCGCACGTCCACTCCATCACCCTCAACGGCGAGTCGCTGAACGTCGAAGAGGTCTTCGACGGCGCCCGGGTCACCCTGCCCGGACTGCGCGCCTCGAACGAGGTGACGATCGACGCGCAGTGCGCCTACAGCCGCACGGGCGAGGGCCTGCACCACTTCCTCGACCCCGAGGACGGCGAGGTCTACCTCTACACCCAGTACGAGCCGGCCGACGCGCGCCGCGTCTTCGCCAACTTCGAACAGCCCGATCTCAAGGCCCCGTTCGACTTCACCGTCACCGCACCGGCGAGCTGGAAGGTGCTGAGCAACGGCGCACAGCAGGGTGAGCCGCGTCCGGTCGACGACGGCGGGTCGGCGCTGTGGCGCTTCGCCCGCACCCAGCCGATCTCGACGTACATCACCGCCGTCGTCGCGGGCCCGTACCACTACGTCGCCGACACCTACCGCCGCACGTTCGGGGACAAGAGGGGCCTGAGCGAAGCTCAGTCCAGTGTGGGCGGTGGCGGGCGACGGGCGGGCGAGCTGGAGATCCCGCTGGGCGCGCTGTGCCGCAAGGGGCTGGCGCGGCACTTCGACCCCGACGACATCTTCACCATCACCAAGCAGGGGCTGGACTTCTTCCACGACCACTTCGACTACCCGTACCCGTTCGGCAAGTACGACCAGGCGTTCGTGCCGGAGTACAACATCGGCGCCATGGAGAACCCCGGCTGTGTGACCTTCCGCGAGGAGTTCGTCTTCCGCGGCAAGGTCACCGACGCCTCGTACGAGGGCCGCGCCAACGTCATCCTGCACGAGATGGCCCATATGTGGTTCGGCGACCTGGTCACCATGGAGTGGTGGGACGACCTGTGGCTCAAGGAGTCGTTCGCGGACTTCATGGGCGCCTTCTCGCTGGTGGAGTCCACCCGCTTCCGGGACGGCTGGATCACCTTCGCCAACCGCCGCAAGTCCTGGGCCTACCGCGCCGACCAGCTCCCCTCCACCCACCCGGTCACCGCCGACATCCGGGACCTGGAGGACGCCAAGCTCAACTTCGACGGCATCACCTACGCCAAGGGCGCCTCCGTCCTCAAACAGCTCGTCGCCTACGCCGGCAAGGACGCCTTCCTGGAGGGCGCCCGGCGCTACTTCAAGCGCCACCAGTGGGGCAACACCCGGCTGGAGGACCTGTTGTCCGCGCTGGAGGAGACCTCCGGACGCGATATGGCCGAGTGGTCCAAGGCGTGGCTCCAGACCGCCGGGGTCAACACCCTCACCCCGCAGCTCACCTACGACGCGGGCGGCCGGGTCACCGGGCTCGCCGTCCTCCAGGAAGCCGAGTCCGAGGCACACCCCACCCTGCGCCCGCACCGGGTCGCCGTCGGCCTCTACCGCCGCGATCCGGCCCGCGGCGCCCTGGAGCGGTACGCACACGCGGAGGTCGACGTGGCGGGCCCCCGCACCGAGGTCGGCGAGCTGGCCGGCGCCGAGCGGCCCGATCTGGTGCTGGTCAACGACGCGGACCTGACCTACTGCAAGATCCGCTTCGACGAGGTCTCCCTGGCGACCCTGCGCGACCACCTCGGCGAGCTCACCGACCCGCTGGCGCGGGCGCTGTGCTGGTCCGCGGTGTGGAACCTCACCCGCGACGGGCTGATGCCGGCGCGGGACTTCCTGGACCTGGTGCTCAGGTTCGCCGGACGGGAGACCGAGATCGGCGTCCTGCACATGCTGCACGGCCAGGCGAAGCTGGCCCTCGACCGCTACACGGCGCGCGACTGGCGTGCCAAGGGCGCCCGGCTGCTGTCGGAGGGCGCCGTCACCCAGCTGCGGCAGGCCGAACCCGGCAGCGGGCATCAGCTGGCCTGGGCCCGCTTCCTGGCCTCCGTCGCCTCCGGCGAGCAGGAACTGCGCCTGCTGCGAGGGCTGCTGGACGGCACGGCGCGGATCGACGGCCTGGAGGTGGACCAGGAGCTGCGCTGGACCTTCCTGGAGCCGCTCGCCGCCGAGGGCTCGGCGGACGAGTCCGTCATCGACGCCGAGCTGGCGCGGGACGACACCGCCTCCGGCAAGCGGCACCAGGTGCGGTGCCTGGCCGCCCGGCCCTCCCCCGCCGTGAAGGCACAGGCGTGGGCCTCCGTGGTGGAGTCCGACGCGCTGTCCAACGCCCTGGTGGAGGCGACGATCTCCGGTTTCGACCAGCCCGGGCAGGCCGAGCTGACCGCGCCGTACGCGCCGCGGTACTTCGAGGCGCTGGAGTCCGTCTGGGCCGCGCGGTCGATCGAGATCGCCATGGCCATCGTGCGGGGCCTGTTCCCCGCCTCGCAGGGGGACCAGGCCACGTTGGACGCCGCCGACGCATGGCTGGCCGGGCATCCGCACGCCGCGCCCGCCCTCCGGCGCCTCGTCGCCGAGTCCCGGGACGACCTGGCCCGCGCCTTGCGCGCCCAACGGGCGGACGCGGGGGTGTAACCGGCGGAGGGCGCCCGCGCTCGGGCCGTCGCGGGGAGCCCGGGCTTCTGTTCGGGCCATCACGGGGAGCCCGGGCTTCTGTTCAGCCCATCACGGGGGCCCGGGTTCTGCTCAGGCCACCACCGGGGGCCCGGGTTCTGCTCAAGGGAGCCCGGGTTCTACTCAAGGGGCCACGGGGGTTCTGCTCAAGCCACCACAGGAAGCCCGGAGTTCTGCTGGGCGGACAGCCAGCGGGCGTAGGCCGGGCTGCTCCGGGCGATCTCCTCGTAGGAGGCCCGCAGGTCGTCGAAGACGGCATCGCGCTCGGCGCCCGGCCCCCATCCCGTGCGGAAGCCCACCACCAGCCGGACGCCGAGCGGATCGCCCGCCAGCGGGACGATGGACATCCCCGGCCGCGGCTGGGACGTCGGCTGACAGGGCGTGACGACCTCCCCAGCGGCGACAAGATCGCCGGCGGACAGATAGTCGCCGTACACCACCCGCGGATCGATCCGTGCGGCGGCGAACACCCGCCGCAGCCCGTCCCAGTCGCCGTCGACCGACGGATCGACCATCCACTTCTCGTCCGCGAGCTCGGCGACGGCGACGGCCCGCCCGGCCCGCGCCGCGGGATGGGTGGCGGGCACGGCGACGAACTGCGGTTCGCGCCGCACCAGTACGCGCAGTTCGACACCGTCGGGCACCCGCAGCGGTGAGCCTTCCACCTCGTGCACGAAGGCGACGTCGAGCTGGTTGCCCGCGACCATCCGCAGCAGCGTGTTCGCGGAGACGTTGGTCTGGAACGTGATGTCGGCGTCCGGCAGCCGGTTGTGCAGCCGGCGCAGCCAGCCGGGGACGGCTCTGCTGCCGGTGCTGCCGAGCCGCAGCCGGGCACCGGGTCCGGCCTGGCCGAGGCCGGCCGCGTCCTTGGCCTCGCGGATCAGCTCGGCCATCTGCGCGACGATCGGCCGGGCCCGGTTGAGGACGGTGCGGCCGAGAGGGGTGGGCCTGCTGCCGGTTCGCTCACGGTTGAAGAGCTGGCCACCGACGGCCTGTTCGATCCGCCTGAGCTGGGTCGTCAGCGAGGGTTGCGTCATGCCGAGCTGGCGGGCCGCCTTGTGCACGCTGCCCGTGTCGGCTATCGCACACAGCGCACGAAGGTGCCTCACTTCGAGCTCCACACGCGGAGCATAACGGCGGTGTCGCACACCACACCAGACAGCTGCGTGCTGGTGAACGTACCGCGAACGCCCCTGCGGCACGGGGGGATTCACCGGTCCTATCGGGAGTTGGCATCATTCCGGAACGCCGCGCGCTCGAACACACTCTCCCGCAGCAGGAATCCGTCCGGAGGGACCGGCGGCGCCCCCCACGCCAACATCCCAGAGCGGCGCCGGTTCCTCGGAATTCGAGGAGAGACCCCCCATGAGATACCGCAGATCGGCTCTTTCGGCGGCGCTCGGCCTGGGCGTGACCGTCGCTCTCGGCCTGGGTGCCGCACCCGCAACGGCCCTTGACGACGGTGCCTCCACCGCACCCGCCACCCGCTCCGACGCGGCCTCCCACGCCACCCCCACCACGCAGGGCTTCGTCGGCGAGAACCAGCGCGACAACGAGAAGTTCTTCAAGCTCATCGTCAGGGAAGCGCTCAAGAAGCAGGCCGAGAAGCCCGGCATCCAGCAGGTCACCATCAACTACGACGCCAGCGGCGCGCCCACCTTCCGCAACCAGATAGCCAACAGCACCAACGTGTGGAACTCCGCCGTGCAGAACGTGAAACTGGCCGAGGGCGGCGGCGCCACCTTCGACTACCGCGAGGGGAACGACCCGCGCGGCAGCTACGCCTCCACCGACGGGCACGGCAACGGCTACATCTTCCTGGACTACGCGCAGAACCAGGAGTACGACTCCAACCGCGTCGTCGCACACGAGACCGGCCATGTGCTCGGTCTGCCGGACCACTACGAGGGCCCGTGCAGCGAACTGATGTCCGGCGGCGGCCCCGGCCCGTCCTGCACCAACGACAAGCCCGACGCTGCCGAGCGCGCGAAGGTCGAGCAGCTGTGGGCGAACGGCGTCGCCGACGTCACGTTCGAGAACCTCGCTCTGTTCAAGTGAGCCGCACCGCTCTGTTCAAGTGAGCCGCACCGTCGGCTGAACCTCCCCACACACCGGTCCCCGGCCAGTCGGCCGGGGGCCGGTGCACGAGTGCCGCCCCACCGCGGGGCGGCATGCGTCAGCCGGCGGTGCCTGCCGCCTCGTCGGCTGCCTGGGCCCGCAGCGCCCGTTCGACGCCCGCCCGGGACTCGGTCACCAGACGGCGCAGCGCGGCACCGGGCTCGGCCGAGGCGAGCCAGGCGTCGGTGGCCTCCAGGGTCTCCTGGGAGACGTGCAGCGCCGGGTAGAGCCCGATGGCGACCTGCTGGGCCATCTCGTGGCTGCGCTGCTCCCACACGCCCTTGACGGCGGCGAAGTAGCGCTCGATGTAGGGCGCCAGCAGGGCCCGCTGGTCGGTCTGGACGAAGCCGGAGATGACGGCCTCCTGGACCGCGTTGGGCAGAGTGTCACTCTCCACGACGGCCCGCCACGCCTCCGCCTTGGCCTCCGGTGTGGGGCGCGCGGCGCGGGCCGCGGCGGCGTGCCGTTCGCCCGCCGAGGTGGCGTCCCGCTCCAGCTCGGCGCCGATCTCCGCCTCGTCGGCCCGGCCGGTGGCGGCGAGCCGCTCCAGGAACGCCCAGCGCAGCTCCGTGTCGACGACCAGGCCCTCGATGGTCTCGCTGCCGTGCAACAGCGCGGCGAGCAGATCGAGCTGGGCGTCCGTACGGGCCACGGCGGCGAAGGCACGGGCCCAGGCGAGCTGGTGGTCGCTGCCGGGCGCCGCGGCGCGCAGCTGCTCCAGCGCTGCCTCGGCCCAGCGGGTGAGCCCGGTCTCCCGCCAGGCCGGTGCCGCGTACAGATCGAGGGCGAGCTTGACCTGGCGCTGGAGGGACTGGACGACGCCGATGTCGGACTCCTTGCCGATACCGGAGAGCACCAGATCGAGGTAGGAGCGGGCGGACAGCTCGGCGTCGCGGGTCATGTCCCAGGCCGAGGCCCAGCACAGGGCGCGCGGCAGCGGGTCGGCGAAGTCGCCGAGGTGCTGGGTGACGGTGGCCAGCGACTGGGGGTCCAGCCGGACCTTGGTGTAGGTGTAGTCGCCGTCGTTGAGCAGCAGCACGTCGGGGCGCTTGCGCTCGCGGGGCAGCGGCACCTGGGTCAGCTCCCCCTCGACGTCGAGTTCGACGCTGTCGGTGCGGACCAGCTTGCCGTCCACCAGGTCGTAGAAGCCGACGCCGACGCGGTGCGGGCGCAGTGTCGGCTCACCGGTGGCGCCGGCGGGCAGTGCGGGGGCCTCCTGGCGGATGGCCAGCGCGGTGAGGGTGCCGTCCTGGGTGGTGGTGAGCTCGGGCCGCAGGACGTTGATGCCGGCGGTCTCCAGCCACAGCTTCGACCAGGTCTTCAGATCGCGGCCCGAGGTCTCCTCCAGCGCGGTCAGCAGATCGCTCAGCCGGGTGTTGCCCCACTCGTGGCGCTTGAAGTAGGCGCGGACGCCCTGGAAGAACTCATCCATGCCGACGTAGGCGACGAGCTGCTTGAGGACGGAGGCGCCCTTGGCGTAGGTGATGCCGTCGAAATTGACCAGTACGTCGTCCAGATCCCGGATCGGGGCCATGATCGGGTGGGTGGACGGCAGCTGGTCCTGGCGGTAGGCCCAGGTCTTCATCTGGTTGGCGAAGCTGGTCCAGGCGTGCGGCCAGCGGCTGCCCGGGGCGTGCGCCTGGCAGGCGATGGAGGTGTAGGTGGCGAACGACTCGTTCAGCCACAGGTCGTTCCACCACTCCATGGTGACCAGGTCGCCGAACCACATGTGGGCCAGCTCGTGCAGGATGGTCTCGGCGCGGCCCTCGTAGGCGGCGTCGGTGACCTTGGAGCGGAAGACGTACTGGTCGCGGATGGTGACCGCGCCGGCGTTCTCCATGGCGCCCGCGTTGAACTCGGGCACGAAGAGCTGGTCGTACTTCTCGAACGGGTACGCGTAGTCGAACTTCTCCTGGAACCAGTCGAAGCCCTGGCGGGTGACCTCGAAGATCGCGTCGGCGTCCAGATACTCGGCCAGCGAGGGGCGGCAGTAGATCCCCAGCGGCACGCTGCGGCTCTCGCCCTCCCGTCGCCCGCCACCGCCCACACTGGACTGAGCTTCGCTCAGGCCCCTCTTGTCTTCCCAGCTGCTGTGCACCGAGTGGTACGGGCCGGCGATGATCGCGGTGATGTAAGTGGAGATCCGCGGCGTGGGGGCGAACCGCCACGTGTTGTCCGCAGGCTTCGGAGTCGGAGAGTTGGAGATCACCGTCCAGCCCTCGGGGGCGCGCACCGTGAACTGGAAAGTGGCCTTCAGGTCCGGCTGCTCGAAGGTGGTGAAGACCCGGCGCGCATCCGGCACCTCGAACTGGGTGTAGAGATATGCCTGGTCGTCGACCGGGTCCACGAAGCGGTGCAGACCCTCGCCCGTGTTGGTGTAGGCACAGTCCGCGACGACGCGCAGCTCCTGGGGGCCGGGGCGCAGTCCGCGCAGGGCGATACGGGAGTCGGCGAAGACGGCGGCCGGGTCGAGGGATTCACCGTTGAGGGTGACCTCGTGCACAGTGGGCGCGATCAGGTCGGCGAAGGTGTCGCCCGCCTCGGCCGCGTGGAAGCGGACCGTCGTCACGGAGCGGAAGTTCCCCCCGTCCTGCGCACCGCTGAGGTCCAGCTCGATCTCGTACGAGTCCACGGTGAGCAGCCGGGCCCGCTCCTGGGCCTCTTCGCGCGTCAGATTCGTGCCAGGCACTTCGTTGGTCTCCCCACTCTCGCGGATCTCGGCGCTGTCGTAGTGATTGCTGAAGCCATACTTGCACGCGGTTGTGACAGCTGGTGGCGGACGTTCCCCCGCAGTTCAGACAGGGGTCATCCGGATCGCCGATGAAACGGATGAGGGGGTTCCCCGCCCCCTGGAAACTCCGCTACCGGGAGACCGAATGCCCCGTCGCAGCCGCTTCTGGCCCGCCGACTCCGCTCCCTCTTCCGCTTCCCCCACCGACTCCATTTCCCCCACGGATTCCGCTCCCCCAAGGGATTCCGCTTTCCTCACGGATTCCGCTTCCCCCACTCACCGCACCGATCCCCCGTCCCGTACCGACTGCGCTGCCGCCGCGGCCCGGCTCCACCCGCCCTCGCACGGCCTCGGGCGCCGTCGGGTGCTGGGGCTCGCCGGGTCCGCGGGGGCCGCGGCGACGCTCGCGCTGGTGACCGCACCGGCGCCCGCGCGCTCCCCTGTCCCCCCGCCCGCCCCCGGCAGGTCCGTACGCCGCGCCGCGCACGCCCCGTCCACCGGGGACGAGCCGGGCGCCGGCACCACCCTCACCGAGCTCGCGGTGCCCTCAGGGGACGGACCGTACAAGCGGCTGGTGACCGGGCCGGGCTGGCGCCGTGTCGTACGTACCGACCTGGCGCCGGCCGACCGGCAGCGCGCCGCGAAGGCCGTACCGCTGGCAGCGTTCGTGCAGTTCACGGACCTGCATCTGGTGGATGTGCAGCACCCGCTGCGCTACGAGTATCTGCGCGCGGAGACCGCCAGCGCGTGGCGGCCGCAGGAGGCGCTGTCGGTCGCCGGTGCCGTCTCGCTGGTCGAGCGGGTCAACGCGCTGACCGGCGGGCCCGCCACGGGCTCCCCGCTCTCCTGCGTCGTCACCACGGGTGACAACACCGACAACAACTCGATCGCCGAACTGGAATGGTTCGTGGAGGTGATGAGCGGTGGCCGGATCACCCCCAACACCGGCGAGCCCATGCTGTACGAGGGCGTGCAGGACTCCGGGCTGCGGGATTTCTGGCAGCCGGACTCCGACGTGCGTGACCGCGACAAGAACGTGGGTTACCCCCGGATGCACGGCTTCTTGCGGGCCGCTGTCCGGCAGGTGACCAGCCCTGGTCTGAAGCTGCCCTGGTACGCCACGGTCGGCAACCATGACGCCCTGCCGGGCGGCTGTTTCGCCGCCGGGGACGCGCGCGGCTTCTTCGCCGACTTCTCCGTCGGTGACCGGAAGCTGATGGACCTGCCCAAGGCGCAGGCCGGGCAGCTGTGGCGGGCCGTGGACAAGGGCCTCGACCCCAAGGGGAAGCTGTTCGAGGAGATGCTGCGCTCCGAGCGGCGCCGGATGCGCACCGTCACCCCGGACCCCAAGCGCGCTCCGGTCACCCCGCGCCAGTACCTGCGCACCCTGGCACGCCCGCACGCGAAGGGGCGGGGCCCGGCCGGGCACGGGTACACGGAGGCGAACGCCGAGGACGGCACGCTGTACTACACGTTCCGGATATCCGACGACGTGATGGGCTACAGCCTGGACACCACCCGACGCGACGGGCACTACAAGGGCCGCGTGGGCAGGGCGCAGCTGCGCTGGCTGAAGAGCAAGCTGGCGGAGCACGACGACATGTACGCGCTCATCTTCAGCCACCACACCAGCACCACCACTCCGGAAGGCGGCGAGGAGCTGCTGTCGCTGCTGCGGGACACCCCGCACGCGGTGGCCTGGATCAACGGGCACAGCCACCGCAACCGGATCACCCCGCACGGCACGTTCTGGGAGATCAGCACGGCCTCCCACATCGACTATCCGCAACTGGCGCGCACCGTCGAGCTGGTGGACAACAAGGACGGCACCCTCTCCCTGTTCACCACCCTCATCGAGTCGGCGGCACCGCACCGTACGGACTTCACCGATCTGTCGCAGACCGGGCTGGCGGCGCTCTACCGGGAGCTGGCGTTCAACGCCCCGGGAACGCGCCGTGGGCTGGAGGGCGGCGAAGGGGACCGCAACACCGAACTGCTGCTCCGCAAGCCGTGACCCGGTGGCCGTTTCACTCCCGTCGGTGGCCGTTTCACTCCCGCACCGGAAGGGCCGCCAGGCACGCCCGTACGGCAGGGCTGTCCCCTCCCGCCCGCCAGGCGGCCCGCACCTCACGCCGCAGCGGCGGCCGTACGGAGACGAACCGCACCCCGGACGGGCAGGGCCGCCGGGCCATGCCGGGGACGAGGGCGGCGGTCAGCCCGCCTGCCACGAAGGCGAGTTGGGTGGCGTACTCGGTCACCGCATAGCGCACCTTCGGCTCGACGCCGCGTGCCCGCAGGGCCTGTACCAGCGCTTCGTAGGGCTCGGTGCCGACGGGGCAGCTGGACCAGCTGGTGCCGTCCAGCTCGGCCAGGTCCAGCGTGTCCCGGCCGGCCAGCGGATGCCGGGCCGGGAGCGCCACCTGCACCTCCTCCACCGCGAGCGTCCTGACCCGTACGCCCTCGGGCAGCGGCATGGGGCGGCTGTGCCAGCTCTCGATCAGCAGCAGGTCCAGTTCGCCGGACAGCAGCAGCGGCACCAGGTCGACGGCCTCGCCGTCCACCACGGTGGGCCGCAGCCGGGGGTGTGCCTCGGTGAGCGTGGCGAGTACGTCGGGCAGCAGGGCGCGCAGACAGCTGCCGACGCCGCCGAGCCGGAGCGGGCCGAGGACCTCGTCGCCGAGGTCGGCCAGGTCGGACTCGGCCGCGGTCAGCTGGGCGACGACGCGGGCCGCGTGCTCGGCCAGCACCCGGCCCGCGTGGGTGAGGCGGACCCCGCGTCCCTGCGGCTCCAGCAGTTTGTGGCCCGCCTCGCGCTCCAGCTTCGCGAGCTGCTGGGAGACCCCGGAGGGCGTGATGTGCAGGGCGGCCGCAGCGCGGGCCAGCGAGCCGTGCACGGCGACCGCGTCGAGCGCGCGGAGTCTGTCGGAACTGAACACCCAAGCAATGCTAATGAGTATCCCATACAAATCGTCGCTTTTGCTTGAGAGTGATGACCGGCAGAGTGGCTGTCATGACCACCACCGGGAAGGGGGCCCAGAGGGCCGAGCCACGTGCTGGACTGGCCGGGCGCAGCCCGGTGCTGCTGGCCGTGGCCGCGTCGGCGTGCATCTCCGCCTCCGCGATGTTCGTGAAGCTGTCCGGGGTCAACGCGGGCACAGCCGCCTTCCTGCGCTGCCTGCTCGCGCTGGTGGCGCTGCTGCCCGTCGCACTGCTGGAGCGGCGCCGGCTGGGGCCACGACCGGCCCGCGCGCAGCTGTTCGACCTGGTGGCGGGCGCGCTGCTGGGCGTCGACTTCGTCTGCTGGGCGCAGAGCATCCACGACGTGGGCTCGTCCATCGCCACCGTGCTGCTCAACATCCAGATCGCCGTCTTCCCGCTGCTCGCCCTCGCCGTCACCGGCACCCGACCCGGCACCCGCTACTGGCGCACACTGCCCGTGCTGCTGCTCGGCGTCGCGCTGGCCAGCGGTGCGATCGGCCACCCGGAGCCCGGCAGCAGCCCGGTCTCCGGAGTGCTCTACGGCGCCGCGGCCGGGGTGGCGTTCGCCGGCTATCTGTTCCTGACCCGGCTGGGCGGCGGAGGGCAGCACACCGTCCAGCCGGTATGTCTGTCCACCATGGCCGCCGGTGTCACCTCCGGCGTGCTGGGTGCGCTGTGGACCGGTGTCGACCCGGCGCCCGGCTGGGCTCCGCTGGGCTGGCTGGCGGTGATGTCGCTGTTCGGGCAGGTGCTGGCCCTCGTGCTGATGGGGCCCGCACTGGCGCGGCTGGCGCCGGTGACGAGTGCCGCGCTGCTGCTGCTCCAGCCGGTGCTCGCCGTGCTGCTGGGCGTCGTCTTCCTCGGGGAACGGCCCACGGTGACCCAGTTCGCCGGGTGCGTCCTGGTCGTCCTCGCCGTATGGCACACCAGTCGGCGAGATCACTAAAGTCACCGTCCATGCACCTGCCACGCCCCTTCCTCATAGGGCTGATCGCCGTCGTGACCACGTGCGGGCTGGCAGTGAGCTCCTCCACGGCCGCCGACGGGGGCCATACGCGCACCCGCGAGGCCATGGAGGCCATGGTCGAACGGGACGGCGCCCCCGGAGTGCTGGCACAGGTGGAGGACGGCGCCGGAGTGTGGATCGGCAGTACGGGCACTGCGGACTACAGCACCGGGCGCGCCCGGCTGGCCAGGGACCGCTTCCGGATCGGCAGCCTCACCAAACCGTTCGTGGCGACCGTGCTGCTCCAGCTCGCCTCGGAGGGCAGGCTGCGGCTGGACGACCCGGTGCGCCGCTGGCTGCCCGACCTGCGCCTGGGCCGGTACGGCGCGGCCGCGGGCGGTCCGGGAGCTGCGGTCACCGTGCGCCAACTCCTCGGCCACACCAGCGGTATCCCGGACTACATCGCCGATCCCGTGCTGCGCAGGGACTACTTCAGCCCCCGCTTCCTGACCCACCGTTGGCGTTCCCACACCCCCGAGAAGCTGGTCGAGCGCAGCCTGTCCCGGCCGCCGCTGTTCCGCCCGGGATCGCGGTGGAGCTACTCGAACACCAACTATCTGCTGGCCGGCCTGGTCATCGAGCGTGCGACAGGGCACTCCTACGCGACGGAGATCGAGCGCCGGGTGCTGCGCCCGCTGAAGCTGCGCGACACCTCGCTGCCCGGCAGCTCGTCCCGCATCCCGGGGCAGCACGGCAAGGAGTACTCCACGCTGTTCGCGCCCGGGGCACACCCTCCGGTACGGGACGTGACCTCGCTCGACCCGTCGCTGGCCGGCGCCTCCGGCGAGATGATCTCCTCCGACCGCGATCTGGTGCGCTTCGTACGCGCCCTGGTCACCGGACGGCTGCTGCCGCCCCGGCAGCTGGCCGAGATGAAGACCACCCGCCGAGCCGGCTCCGGCAACCGCTACGGGCTGGGCCTGACCGGGCGCACCCTCTCCTGCGGCGTCGAGGTGTGGGGCCATGAGGGCACCATCCACGGCTCCATCACCTCGGCGTTCAGCACACCGGACGGCACGCACACGGCCGCCTTCAACATCAACGGCGACTGGTCGGGCGACACCGACGACCTGGTCGAGGCGGAGTACTGCGACTGAGCCGCCCGCTGCGCCGGTCAGCGCGGCAGGACGGTCACATACTCCGCGGGCTCCAGCTCGCAGGCCGCCATCAGGGCCGTTCTGACCACGGCGGCCTGCTGCGCGAGGGAGTCGCGCAGCTTCTCCGGGGTGACGTGGACGACGGTGATGCCGAGCTGCTCCAGGGACTCGCGCTTGTGGGTGCAGGCGTCCCAGGCCGCCTCCGCACCGGCCCGTGGGGTACGCGCGTCGATCTCCACCGCGACGGCCTGGTCGGGCCAGTAGGCGTCGACGGCGCCCAGATGCGGCCCGCCGGGGACGCGTAGTTCGACGTTCCAGCAGGGGTCGGGCAGCCCATGGCCGAACACCATCTCGTACAGCAGGCCCTCGGTCAGTGCGCGCCCCTCCGCCAGCAGGCTCTCCACGGCGTCCGCGACATACGGCAGCCCCAGCAGCCGGGCTCTGGTCAGCTCGCGCACCACCGGCTGCGGCTCGCAGTGCCCGCCGCGCACCGCCTCGATCAGCAGCCGCCGCACGTCGTCGGCGTCGGCCAGCCGGGCTACGGCGTCGGCCAGCGCACGCGGTACGGGCGCCACTGGCAGTCCGGTGATCTCCTCGGGCTCGGGCAGGATCCGGGTCCGCACCAGGTGCGCCGAGGTGTACGCGCAGCCCGCCGGGAGCGGCGCGCGGGCGCCCGGTCCTGTGGGCTCCCCCAGATCCGGGACGAGGACGTCGATCCGCTCCAGGTCGAGCAGGGAGGGAGCGGCGGAGAAGCAGTGCAGGGCGAGCGCGGCCAGCCCCGTGATCATCGCGCGGCGGGACGACCCGGGCCGGGCGTCGGGCGGCGCGGCGGCGTCGCTCTGCGCGTACAGCAGCGCGGCACGCAGCCGTTCCTCGCTGGTGGGCAGGCCGGTACGGGGCGGGAGTGGTACTTCGTGCGTCATGGTGTGGGCGATTCCCCACTGCCCGCGGGGTGCCAACGTGTGTGACAGAGCTGTCGCCGAATGCGGACAACCCTGTACTAAAGCACGGCAGTTCGACTGCCGATAACGGTCCGCCGGTGCCGGGTGCGCGGTGCGGTCCCGTACGGCGGGCCGTGCGGCGTCAGCTCTTCTTGTTCCGGTCGCCCAGCGAGACGAGTCCGGCGATCACCAGGAAGAGCACGATCGGCGCGGCAACGTACAAGCCCAGGGTCTCGGCGATGCTCAGGCCGGGGCCCGGCTGGTCGCCGTCGTCGGGCGCTACCGCGAATGCGGGCGACGACAGCAGCAGCGTCAGCGTCGCACCAGCGGTGACCGTGCCTGCGCGCAGGGCGTTCTTGTTGACCTTGTTGCTCACACAGCCAACATATCGGACGGGTGATCGGGCCGCGCGCCGGGGTGGTGCTACCGGGAGTTCATCGCATCAGCTGCCGGACGACGCGACAGCAGTCGGACGGTGCAGCAGCGTCGGGCAGTGCGCCAGCCATCGGACGGTGCAGCAGCAGTCGGACGGTGCGACAGTGCCGCCCGCGCCGGGTGCACTCACCCGCCGTGCGGGGTGCCCGGCTCGGCCAGGGCCCGGCGGAGCTCCGCGAAGAGTTCGTGGGCGCGCGGGGAAGCCGCCAGTTCCTCCAGCGTGCGGGGCCGCCCTTGCGCGTCGGCCACCGGGAGCCGCCAGTTGGGGTACTCGTCGCTGGTGCCCGGCACGTTCTGCGCGCGCCGGTCGCCGACCGCGTCCGGCAGCCAGACGCCGACCATCCGCGCGGGCGTCCTGGCGAGGAACCGGTAGACCGCCTTGATCGCGCCCTCCTCGTCGCCCCGTCCTTCCGGCAGCAGCCGCAGCCGCTCGAACAGGGCGAGCCACTCGGCGAGTTCGGCCCGGTCGGCGGCGTGCTCGGCAGCGGCCTCGTGCGCCAGCATCCCCAGCCGCCGGCGCAGCTCGACATGGGCGCCGGTGAGCCGCGCCGCGGTGCTCGGCAGATCGTGCGTGGTGGCCGTCGCCAGACAGTCGGCCCGCCACTGCCGCGGCAGCAGCGGCGCGGCCCGCCCCTTGCCCGCCCGGTGCGGCCCCCGCTCGGCGCCGCCCGCACTGCTGCCGTGGACGCCGTGCTCCGTGGCGTCGCCCTCGGTTCGCCCCGCGGCGGCGTCGCTCTCGCGGCCCTCCGCTGCTCCGGTCCCGTACGCGCGCTCGAACCACAGCACCGAGGTGCCCTGCACCCGCCGGGCGGCCAGTTCCTCGCGGACGCCCGGTTCGACCGTGCCCAGGTCCTCCCCGATCACGGCGGCGCCCGCGCGGTGGGCCTCCAGGGCGAGGACGCCGTGCATGGCCTCGCTGTCGTACCGCACATAGGTGCCCTCGGTGGGCGGACGGCCCTCGGGGACCCACCACAGCCGGGAGTGGCCCATGACATGGTCGAGGCGCAGCGCGCCCGCGTGCCGGAAGAGCCCGGCGAGGACCTCGCGGTAGGGCGCGTACCCCTCCCGGGCGAGGGCGTCGGGGCGCCAGGGCGGCAGTCCCCAGTCCTGGCCGCGGGCGTTGAACTCGTCGGGCGGGGCGCCGACCGTGATGCCCTGGGCGAGGATGCCCTGGTGCGCCCAGGCGTCGGCGCCGCTGGGGTGCACGCCGACGGCCAGATCGTGCACCAGGCCGATCGCCATCCCCGCCGTGCGCGCGGTCCGCTGCGCGGCGGCGAGCTGGCAGTCGGTGAGCCAGGCGGCCCAGCTGTGGAAGTCGATCCTCTCCTGGTGCTCGTCACGCGCGCGTGCCGTACGCGCCGAGCGCGGATCGTCCAGTCCGGCGGGCCAGGAACGCCAGTCGGGGCCGTGCAGTTCGGCGAGGGCGCACCAGGTGGCGTGGTCCTCCAGCGCCTGTCCGCGCTCGGCGAGGAAGTCGCAGTAGGCGGCCCGGCGCCCGGGGCTCAGCGGGACGGTGCGGACCAGCTCAAGGGCCGCGCGCTTCAGCTCCCAGACGGCGTCCCGGTCGATGTGCGCGTCCTTGTGCAGTACGGCGTCGCGCAGCGCCGCGGCGCGGGCCAGCAGGCCGTCGGCCGCCCGGCGCTCGGCCGGGCCGAGATAGGCGTACTCGGGGATCTCCTCGATCCGCAGATGCACCGGGTCGGGGAAGCGGCGGGAGGAGGGGCGGTAGGGCGAGGGGTCGGTGCGGCCGCCCGGTGCGGCGGGGACGGCGCTGTGCAGCGGGTTGAGCTGGACGAAGTCGGCGCCCAGGCAGCGGCCCGCCCAGCCGGCGAGCTCGCTCAGATCGGCGAGGTCGCCCATGCCCCAGGAGCGGCTGGACAGCAGCGAGTAGAGCTGGAGGAGCAGCCCGTACCCGCGCGTGGTGCCGGGGCGGGTCCGGGGCGCGGGGAAGAGGTCGGGGGCGACGATGAGGAAGCTGTGCGCGGAGCGCTCGTCGGGCGCGTGGGCCAGCAGCGTGTGGACGCCGGGCGGCAGCGCGGTCCCCGGGCCCCAGTCGAGGGTCTCACCGCTCTCGGTGACGACCCGCAGGGCGGTGCCGTCCGGAAGTCCGGAGCGGCTCGGGAGGCCGGATAAGCCTGCCCTGGTGGCCGACCCGGAGGGCGCGCCGGAGCGCAGCACGACGGTGGGCGGCAGCAGTCGGCGGCTGTCCCACTCGTGCTGCTCCAGCGCGGCACGGACGGCGCGCGGCGTCGAGGCGTCGACGCCCAGGGCCGCGAGCACGGAGACGACCGTCTCCTCGGGGACCCGGATCTCCCGGCCCGGCGCGGGCTCGTAGGAGAGCGAGACCCCGTGTGCCGCGGCGAGCCGCGCGAGGGGGGTCATCAGATGTCCGCCGGCTCCGTACCGTAACCGACCCCGGTGGGTTCGCTGGTCAGTGGCGCCTCGGCGAGCGGGGGCTCACTGGTCAGCGGAGTGGCGTCGGCGAGCGGGGGCTCGCTGGTGAGCGGCGCGTCGGCACAGCCGCAGCTGCACGAGCCGTCGAGTCCGGAGTCGGGGTCGGACACACCGGACAGGTCTACCGGCTCGTGCCCTCGTTTGGAGAGTGCGCGCTGTTGGGGGAGCGGGGTGAGGGCGGAGATCAGGAGTTCAGCGGACGCGGCCACGGGGGCCTCCGTTCGTTGACGAAAGGATGGACAGGACTCGCCCTACCCAGTCGACGGGCGTGCAGACGTGTCCGAAGAGGGAACGTGTCCCAGCTCACGTCGGTTCCCGCGGCGAATCGGCGACAGCTCCGGCTCGGGAAAGAAGAACCAACGGCAAAACGGTCATCCAGCGCGAGTTTTTGCGGACCCGCGAGTAAGCGTCGGCTCCCCGTGCGCGCCGCCCGCGGTGCCGCGACGGACGACTGCGGCCAAAGTCCGCGACGGCCGCGCCGCCGAACCATAGAATCCGCAGGCGCCCGCGTTGTGCGGCAGCACACCAGTGGCCGCCCACGGTGCGCCGGTTGGCGACGCCGCCCCTGTCGAACCGGCCGGTCACAGCACGTACAGCGACCCGTACGCTACGCACGGCAGGCGCGCGACAGCGACGTACGCGCTGGACGGAGGGGTTCCGGTCGAACATCGGGAGGAAGCGGTGGGGACAGCGCGCGGCGAGGGCGACCAGGGGACGCCCTGGGCCGGTACGGGCACCGTTCCACCCACGCGCCCCGGTGTGCCGGGCGGCTGGGGCCGGATGAGCGCTGCCGCTCTCACGGCGGCGGTCGTCTCGGGCCTGCTCGGCGGCGCCCCGGCCGCACAGGCCGCTCCCCCGCCCGCACCGGACGGCCCCGCCGCCGGAAGCCTGGACGACGACAGCGCACGCGAGGGGCTGCCTCCGGTCTGGCCGCGCCCTCAGACGATGCGCGCCCAGGGCGAGTTCGTCCCGGCGGGCTCCCAGGCCACCCTGATCGTCGACAAGGACGCCGACGAGTACGCCCTCCAGGTCGTCCGCGCGACACTGCGCGAGGCAGGCGTGCGCACGGTGCACGAAATAGGCCCGGAGCGCGGCGACCGGTCCACGCGGGCGTCCGTGCGCCCCGGCGACCTGGTCGTACGGGTCGGCACCGAGTCGGCGGCGCCCGCCCTGCGCGATCTGCGCGCCCCCGCACGCAGCGACCTGCCCCCCGGCGGCTACCGCCTGGCAGCGGGGCACTCCGACGGGCACTACACGGTGGCGCTCGAAGGGACGGACGGGGACGGGCTGTTCCACGCCGCGCAGACGCTGCGCCAGCTCGCCACCGAGCAGGGCGGCCGACGCGGCTTTCCCGGCGTCCTGGTGCGCGACTGGCCCACCGCCTCCGTACGCGGCACGACAGAGGGCTTCTACGGCCAGCCCTGGACGCAACAGGAGCGGCTGAGCCAGCTGGACTTCCTGGGCCGTACGAAGCAGAACCGCTATCTGTACGCACCGGGCGACGACCCGTACCGCCAGGCGTCCCGCTGGCGCGATCCGTATCCGGCCGCGCAGCGCGCCGACTTCCGCGAACTGGCCGAGCGCGCCAAGCGCAACCACATCACGCTCGGCTGGGCGGTCTCGCCGGGCCAGGGGCTGTGCTTCTCCTCGCCGGACGACCGCAAGGCACTGCTGCGCAAGCTGGACGCTATGCGCGCCCTGGGAGTGCGCGCCTTCCAATTGCGCTTCGAGGACGTCAGCTACAGCGAATGGCACTGCGACAAGGACGCGGACACCTACGGCACGGGCCCGCGGGCGGCGGCACGCGCCCAGGCGGAGCTCGCCAACGCGGTGGCCGACCATCTGGCCGCACGCCATCCGGACGCCGCGCCGTTGTCCGTGGTGCCGACGGAGTTCTACCAGAAGGGCCACACGGAATACCGGTCCGCGCTCGCCGAGAAGCTGGACGACCGGGTGGAGATCGGCTGGAGCGGTGTCGGCGTCGTACCCCGCACCATCACCGGCGCCGAACTCGCCCGCGCACGCGGCGCCTTCCCGCGCCACCGGCTGGTGACGATGGACAACTATCCGGTCAACGACTTCGCGAGCGACCGGATCTTCCTCGGCCCCTACCAGGGCCGCGACCCCGCCGTCGCCTCCGGCTCGGCCGCGCTGCTGACCAACGCGATGAAGCAGCCGACGGCCTCCCGCATCCCCCTGTTCACGGCCGCCGACTACGCCTGGAACCCGCGCGGCTACCGCCCCAAGGAGTCGTGGCGGGCAGCCGTCGACGACCTGGCGGGCGGGCGCGACAGCGCGTCCGGCACCAGGGCCGCCGTGCACGCGCTGGCGGGCAACGACGCCTCCTCGATGCTGGGCAGCGACGAGTCGGCGTATGTCCGCCCGCTGCTGGACGCCTTCTGGCGCGCCTACCGGCAGGGCGAGGGCCCCGAGCTCGACCGGGCCGCCGGCAAGTTGCGCCGTGCGTTCACCACGATGCGCACAGCCCCTTCCCGGGTTCCGGACGGGCTGGGCAAGGAGGTCGAGCCGTGGCTGACCCAGCTGTCGCGGCTCGGCGCGGCGGGCGAGCGGTCTGTCGACATGCTGCTCGCGCAACTGCGCGGTGACGGAGCCGCCGCTTGGAAGGCGCAGTTGGAGGTGCGGCGGCTGCACGCCGAGAGCGCCAAGAGCAAGGTGACCGTCGGCAAGGGCGTGCTGGCGGACTTCACGGACAAGGCACTTGAGCTGTCCGACGAGTGGACAGGCGCGCAGCAGCGCAAGCCCGGGCCCAAGGCCAAGACCAAGCCGAAGGCCGGGCCGGGAGGCGGGCACGGCCGGCGGCTCCCCGTGAGCGGTGGCCCGGAAGGCACCCCGCGCCATCCGCTCTCCGCGGCCGCCGACGGCGACCCGAGCACCTCCTACCGGGCGGCAGCCGGCCCGGCCACCGGCACCTTCACGCCCGATCGCCCGCCCATGCTCGTCCCGCCGTCCGCGGCGGCCAACGCCGCGAATGACGCTGATGCCGCCGAAGCGGCCGGGAAGCGTGGTGACGGCCACCCCGAGCGCTCCGCGGAGGCACTGACCGTGCGGCTGCCCAAGCCGCGCCCGCTGCGTGCCGTCACGGTGCTGACCGGCCCGCACTCGGGCACCCGGGGCACCATCGAGGCGCACATCCCCGGCAAGGGCTGGCAGCGGCTGGGCACGCTCTCGCAGACCGGCTGGACGCAGCAGACCGCCGGCCGGTACGGCAACGAGAAGGCGGACGCGCTGCGGCTCGTCTGGAACGAGGAGACCGAGCCGCCGGTCGTCCACGAGATCACTCCCTGGTACGCCGACACCCCCGCGGCCTCGCTGTCGCTGCCCCGTACGACCGTGGACACGGCGATCGGCGGCGGTGCCACCCGGGTCACCGCGCGACTGACCGGGAACCGGCCGACGGACGTACGCGGCAGGATCACCGCGAAGGCCCCCAAGGGCTTCACCGTGCGGACGCCGCTGCGCACCACCGTGCGACGGGGCAGCACGGTGGACGTGCCGCTGCGGATCACCGCCGACAGCTCGGTCAGGACGGGCAGTTACCGCATCCCCGTCTCGTTCGGCGGGGAGCATCTCACGCTCACCGTACGGGCGTTCCCGCGCACCTCGGGGACGGATCTCGCCCGGCACGCGCGCGTGACGTCCTCGGCGGACGAGACGAAGGACTTCCCCGCCGCCGCGGTGGCCGACGGCAAGCGCGACACCCGCTGGTCCTCACCCGCCAAAGACGGCGAGTGGGTGCAGCTGGAGCTGGCCGAGCGGACCCGCGTGGGGCGGGTCGTGCTGCGTTGGCAGGACGCCCACCCCTCGCGCTACCGCATCCAGGTCTCCCCCGACGGCAAGCGCTGGCGCACCGCGGTCACGGTGCGGGACGGCAAGGGCGGCAAGGAGTCGGTCCGGATGGACACCCCCGGCGACACCCGCTATGTGCGCGTGGTCGGCGACAAGCGGGCCACACGCTTCGGGATCTCGCTGTGGTCCGTGGAGGTCTACGGCGTGGACACCACAGGCCAGGCCAAGCACGCCCGGCGGGACGGCGACCGGGACGCCGGCTCCCGGGCGGAGTAGCTCAGGGGAACGGGGGCTGCCGGGCGGCACCCCCACCGGCCGTCCTCACAGCGGGTCGCGCGTTCGTCACAGGCGCCGGTGCGGGCACAACCTGGTGCGGGCATAACAAAGCCCGGGTCTCAGGCAGTGGATCTGCCGTCGATCCGGGCGAGATCATCGTCCGCGCCGTATGGCTGGAGGTAGGGCAGCCAGCGCGGGTCCCTATGCCCCGTGCCGATGATGCGCCACGCGAGGCCGGAGGGCGGGGCGGGTTGGTGACGCAACCGCCAGCCCAGCTCCGCGACATGGCGGTCGGCCTTCACATGGTTGCAGCGGCGGCAGGCCGCCACCACGTTCTCCCAGGCGTGCGCCCCGCCCCGACTGCGCGGGATGACATGGTCGACGCTGGTTGCGATACCACCGCAGTAGGCGCAGCGGCCGCCGTCCCTGGCGAACAGGGCGCGGCGGGTGAGGGGAACACTGCCGCGAAAGGGCACCCTCACGAACCGCTTGAGACGGACGACGCTGGGGGCGGGTATGACGCGGGTCGCGCTGTGCATCAGGGCGCCGGAGTCCTCCAGGCTGATCGCCTTTCCGTTGAGAACCAGTACGAGCGCGCGGCGAAGCGGTACGACGCCGAGCGGCTCGTACGACGCGTTGAGGACCAGGACATGCGGCACGGTGCCTCCTTGTACGTCGGCGGCGCGTGGCTCGCGCCGTGACGATCTCCCCTCAGTGTGTCCCGTGCCCTGGTGACTTCGCCACCACGACCGGGCAACCCACTGAGCGTGTTTTGGACCACACCGGCTGTCTCCCCCCTGGAACAGTCTTCTCACTCGAACATGTGGCCTCATACTGCTCGGTGGCACCAATTGTGAAGGCCCTGCGCCGTTAGTGTGGTCCTGGCATTCGTACGGGTGCCTTGCGGATGTGTCTCGCACGGAAGGTCAACCTGTGTACTGGCTGCTCAGCGCCTCCCCCTCGCCCGACGGCCCTCAGCCGCCGAAGTCCTTGGAGGACGCTCAGGACAGCGCCGGAGAAGCTGCCGGATGGGTCCAGGAGCACTGGTCGGACTGGCTCGCCACGGGTCTGCGCATCGTCTTCATCTGTGCCGTCGCCATAGTGCTGCGCTACCTCATCCGCCGCGCGATCACCCAGCTCATAACGCGGATGAACCGCAGGGCCGAGATCACCGACAGCGGCAACGCGCTGCGCGGGCTGCTGGTGAGCGGGGAGCGCCGCAGACAGC
The DNA here is from genome assembly GCF_050936705.1 of Streptomyces sp. CA-250714. Lineage (NCBI taxonomy): Bacteria > Bacillati > Actinomycetota > Actinomycetes > Kitasatosporales > Streptomycetaceae > Streptomyces > Streptomyces sp. CA-250714. The sequence continues at coordinate 2,535,132 of NZ_JBNJMI010000002.1, forward strand.
GCTCCGAGGCGATCGGCTCCATCCTGCGCAGCGTCGCCTCGTTCGTGATCATGGGCACCGCCGCGATGACGGTGCTCTCCGGGCTCGGGATCAACCTCGCTCCGCTGCTGGCCAGCGCCGGCGTCGCGGGCGTAGCACTGGGCTTCGGCGCCCGCGACCTGGTGAAGGACATACTCGCGGGTATGTTCATGCTCCTGGAGGACCAGTACGGGGTCGGTGACCGGGTGGACGCGGGAGAGGCGTCCGGTGTCGTCCTGGAGATCGGGCTGCGGGTGACGCAGCTGCGCGGCGACGACGGTGAGATCTGGTACATCCGCAACGGCGAGATCAAGCGCATCGGCAACCTCAGCCAGGGCTGGTCCATGGCGGCGCTCGATGTCCGGGTGCGCGCGGACGAGGATCTGGAGGAGGTCAGGGCAGCCGTCGTCAAGGCGGGCGAGGAGATGGGCAAGGAGAGCCCCTGGGACGAGATCCTGTGGGAGCCCGTACAGGTCCTCGGCCTGGACGAAGTGACGCTGGACTCCATGGTGCTGCGGGTGTCTGTCAAGACGATGCCCGACAAGAACCTGCCCGTGGAGCGGGAGCTGCGCTGGCGCATCAAGAGGGCGCTGGACGCACGCGGCATCCGGATCGTGGACGAACCGTCCCTCGCGCTCGAGTCCGTGCGGACCCCGTCGCTGAAGAAGTAACCCTGAAGTCGCTGAAGAAGTAGCCCCGAAGAACCCGGAAGCGGCCCTACGCGGCAGTCGCCGACTGCCCTCGCGAGGGCCGTTATCCCGTGCCCGTGAAGCGGCTTCCCGTGTCCGCGCCGGTGCCGGCCGCGTGGGCGTGCGCTGTGGCACGCCCACGCGCTGCCGGGCCGAAGTTACCGGCGTACCAGGGTGATCGTCGTCCATGCGCCCACGTGCACCCGGTCGCCCTCCTTGAGCGGGACCGGCACGAAGGGCTGGATCGGGTCCTCGGCGCCGTTGATGGTGGTGCCGTTGGTCGAGTCCTGGTCGACGACGGACCAGCTGCCGTCCGGCTGCTGCACCAGCACCGCGTGCTGGTGCGAGACCCCGGGGTCCTCCGGAGGGCGGCCCAGATCGATGTCCGGGGCCTCTCCTGTGGAGGCACGGCGACGGCCGATGGTGATCTGCGGGCCGGTGAGCGGCAGCTGCTGCTCCGGGGAGTACGCGGGCAGATTGAGCGCCGCCGCCTCGGGGCCGCTGCGCTGCATCATCGCCGCGAAGTACTCACGGTCCGGCCCGATCATCGCCGTCCACGCCCCGCCACTCTGCGGAACGCCCGCGCCCTGCCGGCCGTAGTCCTGGCCGGGCGGCGGGCCCTGCTGGTGGCCGTACTCGGGCCGGCCGGGCTGCTGCCGGCCGTAGTCCGGGCCGGGTTGCTGCTGGCCGTAATCCTGACTTGGCTGCTGCTGACCGTAGTCCTGGCCCGGCTGCTGCTGGCCGTAGTCCTGAGCCGGCTGCTGTTGGCCGTAGTCCTGGCCTGGCTGGTGCCGGCCCGGGGCGCCGTGCTGGCCGGGCACGCCCGGGGCCGGGGGGCCGGCCGTGCCGGGTGGCGGGGGCGGGCCGGGAGGGCCGTCGGGTGACTGCGGCGGCGCCTGGGGTGCGCCCAACTGCTGTTCGGCAGGGCCGGGTGGCGAGAGCTCCCAGTCTCCGCCGGCGGGCTGCCCGGACGGGCTGCCGTACGGCTCGGCTCCGGGGCCGGGCGGGTAGGGCTGTCCCTGCCCGGGGAAGCCGCCGGGGGCGCCTGGGCCGGGGCCGTCGAACGGTCCGGGGCCGCCAGGACCGGGTGCGGGTGCACCGGGGCCGGTCTGCTCGCCGGACCCACGGCCGTCGGTCCCGTAACCGTGGCCCGGGCCCTGGGAGCCGGGCATTCCGGGGGCACCGGGCTCGCCCGGACGCCCGCCGCCGAGCCCCTGCGGGCCGGGCCAGCTGGGGACGTTCGAGCCGGGCTGCTCCGGACCGGCCGGGCCGCCGGGTCCCCCCGGCTCACCGGGGCCGGGGCCACCGTGCGGGCCCTGCGGGAACCCGCCACCGGGACCCTCGGGGCCGGGGCCGGGACCACCGGGGCCGCCGAGATCACCGGGACCAACAGGACCGCCGGGGCCACCGGTACCACCAGGTCCGCCGGGACCAACGGGCCCACCGGGCTCGCCCGGACGGCCAGGGCCCTGCGGGCCGGGGCCGGGACCGCCGAAGCCGGGGCCGCCCGCACCGGGACCCTCAGGGACACCGGGCGGCGGGGGCCCGCCCGGGGCTCCCATACCGGGGCCACCGGGACCGGGTTGGCCGCCAGGACCACCAGGACCGCCCGGGCCACCCGGACCGGGGGCGCCCTGCCCGTGGGGCGGCGGGAAGCCGGGACGGCCGGGCTGGGACTGCTGGTCCGGCGGGACGTACGTCGTCGGCGAGTGGGTCAGGAAGTTGTAGCGGCACTCCTCGCAGAACGGCGCCACGGACTCGCGGGGGGTGCCGCACTGGGGGCACAGTTCGGGCGGTCCCGAGTCGGGGCCCGGATAGCCGTAGCCCTGTCCGGGCTGCTGACCCTGGCCCTGACCGGGGGCCGGCGGCGGACCGGGCGGGCCGGGATAGCCGTAGCCGCCGGGTGCGGACGGCTGAGGGGGCGGCGGTACGGCACCAGCGGGCGACGCAGGTGCGCCGGTCATGCGGTGACCGCAGACCTCGCACCAGTCGTCGGCCGCAGACTGGTGGCCGTTCGGGCAAGTCGGCATGGTGAGTGCCTCCCCCTCCGTGCTCCTGCTCTTCGGTACCTGCTTGGTACGGATCGTGCCGGTTGTGCGGGCTGTGTGGGTTGTGAAGTTCGTTACGGAAGTGCCGCAGCCGGTGCGGCTAGCGCTTCACGCGAACCGTCTTGGTGGACCGCGTCTCCAGCGTCATCTCATCGGCCTCGGCGACCTTCGCCTTCAGTCGAACAGTACCCGTCGCGGCATCCACCACGTCGACCACCTTCGAAAGCAGTTTCGCAGTATCCGCGTTCCCCGACTCGCTCGCCAGCTGTACGGCTCGTCCCAGTTTGGCTGTTGCGCCTGCTTCGTCCCCGGCCTTCCGGAGTTCGAGGCCCGTCTGGATCGCCTGGGCCAGTTCGGCCTGCCCCGTGTAGTGCGCGACCTGCGGGTTGATGGAGGTGGTGGCCACCATGTCGTCCGTCCACACCGCGCGCACCAGCCCCTGCCCGAGCGTCTTCGGGGTGCCGCCGTCGGGTGCCGGGAGGATCAACGAGACGCGCGCTGCGAGCATCTCCTGGCCGACCTCGGCCGCCGGCACCTCCACACAGACGTGGTAGTCCCGGGACTCGTCCCCCCATGACCCTGTCGGGTAGTCGCCGGCGCGCGGCCCGGTCTCCGTACGGCGGTCCGTCAAGTCCTCGACCGTGGGCGCCACCTGCTTGACGAACTTGACCCGGGTGCTCTGCGGCGTCCACAGGCGCAGCGCCACATCGGCGACCTCCTTGCCCATGGCGTTCTCCATCAGCTGTGTGAAGTCCGCCGCCAGTCCGTCCGGATCGGCCACGATGTCCGCACTGCCGAGCAGTGCGGAGGCGATCCCGGTGACCTCCTTGACCTCCCAGTCGGTGCCCACTCCCCGTGCGTCACAGGTGAAGTGGCCCGCGCAGGCGTCCAGTGCGGCCTGCAACTGCTCGGGCTCCTCGTGCTCGTTGCGCCCGTCGGTGAGCAGGATGCCGTGCCGGATGGCGACGTCCGCCGTGCTCAACAGCTGGTCGGCCAGGCGCAGCCAGGTGCCGATGGCGGTGCCGCCGCCCGCCGACAGGCCGCGCAGTGCGTCCTTGGCCTGGGCGCGGGTGGTGGCGTCGGCGGTGGCGAGCGCCCCGTTGCCGGGGAACACCTCCTTCGCCTTGTGGGTGCCCGCGACGACGGCGAACAGGACGCCGTCCCTGAGGGTGTCGATGGCGGCGGCCGTGGCGCCGCGCGCGTTGCGCATCTTGGTGGGCGGATAGTCCATGGAGCCGGAGCAGTCGACCATGATGACGACTGCCGCGTCAGCGCCTTCGCCCACCGGACTGCCGCCCGGCTCTGACACCGGCAGCGGGAGGCCGCCGGTGGTGCCGCCGCCCGTGGAGGTGACGGTGACGATGGCGTTGACCTCCCGGGCACCTTCGGGCAGGAACTCGTTCTGGTAGACGTCCACCGAGAAGCGCGGCGCGTTGGACTTGGAGAAGTTGGCCATCTCTTCCGCTCCTGTTGTGCTCTACAGCTGTGGTCTCTACAGCGACACGTAGACAAAGGGGCGGGTGGAAGTGCGGTGGTGCTCGCGGCCCTTCCCCCGGACAGCGTCTTCGTCGTCCCCCGGCACCGCTGCTGCGGTGTTCACCAAGGCCCCCCGCGGCGTGCTCGACTCAGGCCGATCCTGCCCCTCCCGGCGGTGCGGGGAACGGCACCACCGCCACCGTTACGTTGTCGTGCCCGCCGCCGTCCAGGGCGTAGCCGACCAAATGCTGGGCGGACTGGAGCGGGCGGACGAGGGCGTCCGGCGGCACGGCGGCGGCCATCTCCTCGGCGGACTCGGCGTAGTTCCACAGCCCGTCCGTGCACACCACGACGACGCCGGGCTGGTCGGGCTTGAACGAGGCCGTGTGCGGGTCGATTTCGTACGCGTCAGCGCCGAGCCAGCCGGTGATGGCGTGCGCGCGGGGGTCGGCGTACGCCTCGGCCTCGTTCATCAGCCCGGCGGCGACCATCTGCGCGGCCCAGGAGTCGTCCTCGGTCAGCCGCGCGGGGGCCGCCGTACGGTCGTCGGGCACCCAGTAGACCCTGCTGTCGCCGATCCAGCCGACGGTCAGGATGCCGTCGGCGCTCAGCGCGCTGACGACGGTGCAGGCGGGCGCGTTCTTGGACGGTTCGACAGGCGCGTCGGCGGCCAGTGCGTTGACCGCGTCGGAGGCGGCCACCAGCGCGTCGTACATCGCCTGCTGCGGGTGCCTGCCCAGCGGCAGTGCCTGGCACAGCGAGGCGCTGGCCGCCTCGGCGGCCGCCGCTGACGCCTCGTCGGGACGGGTGGCCGAGGAGACGCCGTCGCAGATGACGGCGAATGTCGCCGGTGTCCCCTGGGACGTGGTGGTCTCCGCGATGGCGAAGAAGTCCTCGTTGCGGTGGTGCCGCAGTCCCCGGTCGCTGGCCGCGGCGACGGTGTCGAGTGCGTACTCCATGTGGTCGCGGTCCCGGGGCTGTTTGTGGCCGCAGTGCTCGCAGTAGCCGTCGCTGTCGATCGTGCCGGTGCCGCAGGCCACACAGATGGGGCCGGACGGCTCGATTCCGGCAGCGGCTCCGGTACGGCCACCGGCTGCCTCGTGCGCCGCCGGCTCGTCCCGTACGGTGCGCGGGTCGGGCCCGGTGGGCGAGGGCGCGTAGGTGCCCGAGGGGTCGACAGGTGGCGCCGAGGCTCCAGGTGACGCGGGGGTCGCGGGGCCTCCGGTTGCCGCAGGGGTCGCGGTGGCCCCTGGTGCCGCGGGGGTCGCGGGGGCCCCGGGTGCCGCGGGCGCGTCCGGCGGCGCCGGTGCGCCCGGGTGCCCGAGTGCGGGCGGCAGGGCGAAGTCGGGCTCCGCCGGCTCCGGTCCGCGCTCGGCGGTGGTCGGTACGGAATGTGTCGGCGGGGGGCCCTGTTCGGTCACTCCGTCGACGGCCTCCCCCGGTGCCACGGGGAACGCCTGGCCGGGTCCGGCCGCCGCCCCGGCCTGCACCTGCGTGGGCGGGGCCGGCGGGGCAGCGGGGGGTGGAGGCGGGGGGTAGCCGTAGCCGCTCGCCGGGAGACCGTCCGGGAGAGTGGGGGTGCGCGGTGCGGGGGGTGCGTCGCCGGGCGCTGCGGGGCCCCGCGCCGCAGCCGCGGCGGCTGCCGCGGCCTCGACGTTCGCGCCGCACGCGCCGCAGAAACGGTCACCCTCCTCGAGCGGTTCCGCGCAGCTCGGGCAGGCGGAGAGTTGGTCCAGCTGAGGCATGGTCACACCCACGTCCGGGGGCGGAAGCGGTTGGCCCGTTCCACCAGTTCGATCCTCTCGGTTCCGCTCTGCGCGAGCCGGGCGAGCAGCCGGTAGGAGCGCTCCAGGCCGAAGCGCAGCCCCTCCTCGGTGAGCGGACTGTCCAACAGCCGTACCCCGGCACCGGGTGGCGACCCCGGCGCACCCGCAGGCGCGGACCCGGAGGCGGCCCCCCGGGCGGGAACAGCCTGGCACAGCAGCCAGTCGAGTGCGCAGCCGAGTACCTCGCAGGTCAGCTCGTGGCGGCGTACCGCGTCCAGCCCGACGTGCTCCAGATCCGCCACCTGCCGTGCGGCCGCCTGGAGGTCCTCCAGCAGCGGCTCCTGCGGCGAGCGCTGCCGCAGCCGTGCGCGGACGGCCGCAACCCGCGCAGCGGTGTAGTGGATGGACGACTCCGGCACCGACTCCAGCACCTGTACGGCGCCCTCACGGTCGCCGGTGGCGAGCCGTACCCGTGCCAGGCCGAACGCGGCACTCACGTACGAGGGGTCCGTCGTCCACACCAGCCGGTAGTACTCCGCCGCGTTGTCCAGTTGGCCGAGCACCTCCGCGCAGACTCCCAGCGCGAGCTTGGGCGCCGGCTCGCCGGGGAACGCGTCGTAGACCGCGTCGAAGGACAGTGCGGCGCTCTCCCGGTCGCCCGTCACCAGTGACGCCAGGCCGCGGTACCAGACGACGCGCCAGTCGTCGGCGTGCCGGGCCTCCAGCGCCTCCAGGGCTTCCAGCGCCGGCTCGGCACCGTCCCGCCCCTCGTCCGTCTCCAACAGCGCGCGCAGCCTGCGCAGCCGCAGCTCCGGCGAGTCGGCGGCCGCCCCCTCCAGCGCGGTCAGCAGATCGGCGGGCGACGAGGCCATCAGCCCGGCGAGGAAGCCCGCGTTGGGGTCGGAGGGGTCGACGCGCGGAACGGGCAGCGCCAGCGCCGTCTGCCGCAGCCGCAGCGGGGCCAGTGCGATACCCGCGCCGGCGGCCTCCTCGGTGCCGCCCGGCGGTACGGGGAACGAGGCCAGCGGCGCGGGCGGCGCGGTGCGGGCCGGTGGCGCCGCCGTCGCCACCGCGGAGGACGCGGCCGCTGCCGTGCCGGTCCCGGCCGGTGCGGCCGTTCCGGACGCGGACGCGGACACCGCGGCGGAGGCAGGGACCGCGGCGGGGGCAGGGCCGGTGGAGGGCTGGGCCGGGACCGCCGCCTGCGCCTTTCCGGTGCGACGTTTCTTCCCCGCCGTCTTCCCCGCCGGTTCGCGCGCGCCCAGCAGCGAGGCGTCGCCGACCTGGGGGGCGAACAGTGCGGTGTCCACGACGCGCAGTTCGGGCCCGAACAGGCTGGACAGTGCGGGGTGCGGCTTTCCGGTCTGTACGGCCACGACCTCGCGCAGCACACCCAGCAGTTGGTCGGACATCTCCTGTGCGGAGGCGAACCTGCGCCGCGGGTCGGGGTCGGTGGCGCGCACCAGGAGCCGGTAGAACGACTCGTACCGCTGGAAGACCTCGATGTTCTCCGGGTTGGGCAGGCTGTCGACGTAGACGTTGGTGTAGCCCTGGAAGTCGAAGGTGAGCACGGCCAGGGTGCGCGCCACGGTGTACAGGTCGGAGGCGACCGAGGGCCCTTCCTCCGCGACCTCGGGGGCCTGGTAGCCGACGGTGCCGTAGATGGCGCTGTCGTCGTCGTCCATCCTGCGCACCGCGCCCATGTCGATCAGCTTGAGCTGGTCGCCCTGCTGTATCGCGTTGTCGACCTTGAAGTCGCAGTAGAGGAGGTTTCGGCTGTGCAGGTGCCCGAGGGCCTCCAGGGCCTCGATGCCGTAGGCGCACGCCTGCTCCACGGGGAGCGGATCGCGCTTGCCGTCCGGGGTGCGGCGCGCGTTGGCGATCTGTTTGAGCGAGCTGCCGCCGACGTACTCCATCACGATGTAGCCGTCGAGGCTGCCGGTGCGCTGGTCGAGGTGTTCGACGAAGTTGTAGATGCGCACGATGTTGGAGTGCTCGATCTCCGCCAGGAAGCGCCGCTCGGCGATCGCGGCGGCCATCGCGTCCTGGTCGCCGGTGTCCAGCAGGCCCTTGAGGACGACCCAGCGGTCGGAGACGGCGCGGTCGACGGCCAGATAGACCCAGCCCAGCCCGCCGTGCGCCAGGCACCCGGCGACCTCGTACTGGCCGTGCACTATGTCGCCGGGGCGCAGTTTGGGCACGAAGGAGTAGGGGTGTCCGCACTGGGTGCAGAAGCCTTCCGTGCGGCCCGGCCTGTCACCGCGTGCGCGTCCCACGGGTGCGCCGCAGTCGCTGGTGCTGCAGAAGCGCTTGCGCTCGGGTACTTCGGGGTTCTCCAGTACGACACTTGCCGGGTCCGGCTTGGGCACCTGGGGGATCTGCACCAGCCCGGCCCCCAGCCGGCCCCGGCTGGAGCTCTCGCCCGAGGAGCGGGCGCTGCGCACGGACACCGAACGTTCGGTGCTCCGCCCGGACAGCGAGCGGGAGAGCCGCCCGGAGACCGAACGGCGCGATGACTGGGAGCGCCCGGTGGTACGTGAGGAAGCGCGCGAGGAGGAGCTGGAGCGGGCGGAGCCGGAGGAGCGGCTCTCGCGCCCTGGGCTGGTCATCCCCGTCGGTGCCGCGCCCAGCAGCCCGCCGGGCGCCACCACGGGGGCGAGCCCGCAGGTGTTGCAGTACAGCTCGCCCTCTCCCATGTCCTCGTATGTGCCCTCGCACTGCGGCCGTTGGCACGGCCGGTTCTGTGCGCTCGACTGCTCGCTCACTCTGCCCCCATGTTCATCGCTCCGCCCGCGGCGTCCCGAGCGTCCTGCTGCCGCTGCTGCAGCGCCTCCTGCGCGGCCCACTGGTAGCGCAGTACGGCGTCCTCGGCCGCCCGCAGATCGCAGGGAGCGCTCCACAGCATCCTGCGCGCCACGTCGTAGCGCTCGATCAGCAGGCGGTCCTCGGCCAGGCCGTTCTGTGCCACCTTCGCCTTGTACGCGTCCAGGCGGCCGCGCAGTTCCGCGCGGACGGCCAATGGCGCGGTGACGGCCGACAGTTCGGCGCGGGCCCGCTCCAGCTCCTCCTCCGCGCGCTCCTCCAGGCCCTCCAGCAGCGGGGAGAGCCGGTGCCACTGTGCGTGTCTGCGGTACTCGGCGGCGGTGGCGAGCTGTTCCTGGAGCACGGTGGGCGGTCCGCTGACGGCGGGCACCTCCGAGGCGGCGATCTTCGCCAGCACCTCGCCGCGTGCCGCGCGGGCCTCGGCGAGGGTGCGGTCGGCGCGGGTGAGCAGGTCGCGCAGTTTCATCAGCCGCGCTTCGGCGTCCTGCCGTACGGCGAGCACGGCGTCGATCTCGCGCCGTACGTCCTCCAGGGCGCGGGCCGCGCTGTCGTAGCGGGTGGTGTCGGGCCGGCCGCCGCCAGGGGCGCCGCTGCCGCCGGTCGGCGTCCAGAAGGCGAGCGGGTCCTGGACGACCTCCTCGCGCAGGGTTCTGAGTTCGGCCGTGGTGCGTTCCAGGTCGTCGGCGGCCGGATGCTCGCCGGGGCGCACGCCCACCGAGTGCGCCAGGGAGCGCACGCGGCCCAGTTCGGCGGCGAGCAGGTCGATACGGGCGGGCAGCGCGGACCATACGGAGTCGGCGGCCGCCACCACGTCGAGGGCCTGCGCGTACCACTCGTTCATCCGCTCGACGAGCTGGGCGAGCGTCAGCTCCTCGGCCAGCTTGGGGGTCTCGGTGAGGCTCGCGCCCGGGGTGCCGGGCAGCGCCCCGCCGGGGACGGTGAGGGTGCCGCGCAGCAGGCGGGTCAGCTCGACCAGATCGTCACGGCTGGGCCAGCGGCGGCGGGCCCGCAGTTCGCGGGCCTGGTGCAGGGTGCGTGAGTAGACCTCGAAACCGTTCCACAGCGAGGTGATGGCCGCCTCGGCCCGTGCCCAGCGGTGCGCGGTCGTCCCGGCGAGCTGTGCGCCCTCCAGGAGCCTGCGCCCTGCGTGGTCCTGGAGCGCCAGCAGGGAGGACTCCACCGCCTCGTGCTCGGCGTCCAGCCGTTCCAGCACACGGTCGGCCTCCTCCCGGCTCATCACCTCTCCGGCGGCACCCGCGGACCCCATCGATCACCTCGCTGTTCGACTCGTACTCACGGACCGGCACATCGGCAACGCGACCACGGCAACTGGTTCAGTCACGGTAGAGCGGCTTCGGCGGTGCGGGTTTCTTCCCTTCCGTACCCATCATGTCGTCGGCAAGCCAGCGGTCGTAGGAAGACTTCCACTTGTCCTTGCGGTAGTCCTCCAGAACCTTGTTGACCCTGCGGACGAGATCCTTGTCCTCGACGTTCATCGCGACACCGTACGGCTCCACCGTCTCCGGCTCACCGATGAGTTCGACAGAGGGGTCCTGTGCGGCCTGTCCCGCGCCCAGGGCGCTGTCGGTGACCGTGGCGTCCGCCTCGCCCAGCTGGAGACGCACCAGGCAGTCGAGCTGGTTGGGTACGACGACGGGCTCGGCGCCCAGCTCCGCGTAGGCGGGGGACTTCATCATCTTCTCCGCCGTGGAACCGGACGCGTAGCACACGCGTTTGCCGCGCATGCTGCTGTCGAAGCCCTTGACGCGTGCGCGTTTCTTCGGCACGAGCAGCTGCTGGCCCGCCTCGAAGTAGGCGGTGGAGAAGGCGACCTGACCGGCGCGTTCGCAGTTGATCGTCATGGTCCGTACGACCATGTCGACATCGCCGTTCCGGATGGCGGGGATGCGCTGGTCGGTGGGGATCGTCCGGTAGGTGATCTCGTCCGGCCCGTCGCCGCCGAGCAGATCGCGGGCGATGGCCTTCACCAGGTCGATGTCGAAGCCCTCGATCCTGCCGGTGGCCGGATCGCGGTAGCCCCACAGATAGCTGTTCTGGTCGACGCCGACGACCAGTTTGCCCTTCTTCTTGATCCGCTCGACCGCGTCACCCGACGCACCGGAGGGCTTGAGGCTCTCGGCGGGGTTGCGGCCGTCCTCGCACTTCTCCGGCTTCGGCTCGGCCCCGGGCTCGGTGGCCGACGCGGGCCGCCCTGACGTGCTGCCGGGGCCGCTCCGCGCGTCGCCGGGCCCGGTGGCTGCTGTGGATCCGTTCGGTCCGGTGGGCAGCACCGTGGACACCAGGACCGCCGCTGTGACCGCCAGGCCACCCGCGGCAACAGCCCACGGCCTGCCGTGCGTCCCGTGCCGCGGCTCACGCCCGCTTCGGCGCTCCGACATGGCGCTCCCCCTCCTCACCTGTACTCCGCGAGCCTGCGCCCGATGCCCAGTACGGCAGCCGCAGCGCCGAGCACCGCCAGCACCAGGGCTCCGACCACCAGCCCGGCGAACCAGTCACGCCCCGCGTCGGCGGCCTTCTCGAACTGCCGCTGCTCGTGCGCTCCGGCCCGGCTGAGGCTCCGGTCCACCTCGTCGAAGCTCTCGCGCGTGCTGTCCTTCGCGCCGATCACCCGCGCGACAGCGTCCTCGTAGTTGCCGCCGTCGTCCTCGGCCCGCGCCTTTTTGTGCCGCTGCTGCCAGGTACGGACGGCGTCCTGGGCCTCCTCCACCGCACTGCTGCCCGCGCGGTCGTCCGCAGCGTCGCGGGCGTTGTCCAGCAGTCCGCTGCCGGCGCCCCGCTCGCTCCTGCCCGCGACCCGGGCCATCTGCTTCTTGTAGCTCTCCTCGTACACCGCGCCGCCGCCCCGGGCGACCAGCGTCATGTTCTCGTCCCCGCGCGCCTGGAGGGTGCCTATCCGCGCCTCGTTGAGGGCGTGCAGGGAGCGGGCGCCCTTGGTGTCCGACTCGTTCAGCCCGGAGCGCGCCATCGCGTGCCCTGCTGTGAGCCACACCAGGAGGGCGAGCGAGACGGCGGTCGCGCCGAGCAGACCGCGGTTGAACACCCGGTTGGTGCGGCGGTAGTTGCGGCGCTGCGCCCAGCCGAGCGCGGCCAGCGCCACGACACCGGTGCCCACGGCGAGCAGCGGCCAGCTCTTGGCGTCCTCGTAGTCGCCGCCCAGCTGCCTGGTCTCCGCGGTGTACAGCTTGCGTGCCGCGGGGAGCAGTTCGCCGCGCATCTTCTCGTTGGCGTAGCGCAGATAGGCGCCGCCCAGGGGCAGCCCTTGCCGGTTGTCGGCGCGTGCGGACTCCACCAGTCCGGTGTAGACGGGCAGACCGCGGTTGAGTACGGCGATCTGGCGCTGCGCGGTGCGTGAGCCCTGGGAGTTGGCCGCGGCGCTGGCGAGCAGTTCGGACGCCTCGCGGATGTCCTTCTCGTAGCGCCGCCGCTCCGAGCGCGGCTCGTCACCGCCCGCCAGGAAGCCGCTGGAGGCAGAGGTGTCGGCGTCGGCCAGCGAACGGTAGATGTGCGCGGCGTCCGCACTCAGCGGCTGGCTGTGGTCGACCACGGCGTCAGCGGCGGCCACCCGGTCGGAGATCTGCCAGGCCGTCACGGCGCCGAACAGCAGGACGAGAGCGGCCAGTACGGCACCGACGGCGCGCAGCCGCCCTGGCTCGGTGGTCGCCGCCGCACGCAGCCGCCGTACGCCCTCGGACCACGCCGTGCGGCGCGGGCCAACGGGAGAGCCGGAAGCCGCCGCTCCGGGCTGCGCCGTGGCGCTACCGCCCGGCTCCTGGCCGACCCCGGTGTCGGTCCCGTCGGGTGGTACGGCGGGCACGGGCGGCGGGGTCGGTGGCGCGGTCGGCGGCTGTGTCACGGCTGGAGCCCTCCCCCTTGGTCGCTGGCAGACACCCTGCCGGTGCTTCGCTCTGCTCCCTTCCGTGCAGTCCCTCGGCTCCCCTGCCCGGGTCTGCGGGCGGCAGAACGCCCCGGCGGCGGTGCCCAGGCCAGCAGTATGGCCGCAGCAGCCGGTACCCACAGCGGCTTGGCCGGGATCTTGTTCGGATCGCGACCAAACCTCCGACCCGCGGGGCGGCCTCGCGGCCTGCCCGGTAACTACTGCGCCCTGATGCCCTCCTGTCGCACTCCTGTCCTCCCTCACGCGCCCCAGGGGCCCGCGGTTCCCGGGCTCGTCGGGCCGCTGCCGGGCCGGTCACTCGTCGTCCGGCCCGCCCAGCGGCCAGGTGTGCGGGCCCTCCGGATCGTCCAGCCAGGCCCACTGGCGGCCCTCCCGGACAGTGACGCCGTACCGCTCCCGTTCCGGATGCCCCGTACGGCCCCACAGTGCGTACGCCTCGGCGGGCGCCAGGTGCCCGTCGGTGAGGGCCAGCAGGAAGAGGAACCGGTCGTCGTCCAGTGCGCGCGGGGGCACACCGCGGGGGAGGCCGTCCGCGCCGCTGTCGGACCGTGCGGCTGCTGTGCCGCGCAGCGGGACGAAATAGGCGGGCGTGCTGTGGAAGGCGCCCGCTGCGCTGCCGTCCGCCGCCACCCGCAGCCCGAGCAGCCCTGTCGCCAGTGGCGTGAGAATCAGCGCACCGGGGGCGCACTGGGCCGGCCAGGCGTCGGGGACCCGTGCCACCGCGCAAGTGGCGATGATCCGGTCGTAGGGCGCGTACGCCCGGCAGCCCTGCGCGCCGTCGCCGGTCACCACACGGGGCCGGTATCCGGCCTCGGCGAGGTGGCCGCGGGCGGCGTCGGTGATGTCCGGGTCGAGATCGACGGTGGTCACCTGGCGGTCGCCGAGCCGGTGGCTGAGCAGCGCCGCGTTGTAGCCGGGCCCGGTGCCGATCTCCAGCACGTTCATGCCGTCGGCGACCTGGAGGTGCTCCAGCATCGTCGCCATCAGGGAGGGCTGGCTGCTGGAGGAGAGCAGCCGGCCGTCGCGGACCCGGGTGGCCAGTGGCTGGTCGCTGTAGACGCCGTCCCGCCAGCGGGCCCTGCGGTCGGGGTCGGGATCGTCGCGCCAGAGCCGGTCCATCCGGCCGCCCGGCCCCGGCACGTAGAAGAACGGCACGAACGCCGCGCGGGGCACCTGCGCGAAGGCCGCACGCCAGGCCGGGTCACGCAGCCCGCCCTGAGCCACGATCTCCCGGACGAGGTCCGCCGGCGACGCCGATGCCATGTCTCCACTGTGCGCCGATCCAGATGTTCCCGCGAGACCGGAATACGGGATTCAGCCGCTAGCCTCCGCGCATGTCCGACAACGCGATCACAGCCGAGGGGCTGCGCAAACGGTACGGGGAGACGCAGGCCGTCGACGGTGTCTCCCTCGAGGTGAGGCGCGGCGAGTTCTACGGCATCCTCGGGCCGAACGGGGCCGGCAAGACCACCACCATGGAGATCCTGGAGGGACTGCGCGAACCCGACGAGGGAACGGCGCAACTGCTGGGACAGCCGTCATGGCCACGCGATCCCGAACTGCTGCACCGCATAGGCGTGCAGCTGCAAGCGTCCGCGTTCTTCGAGCGGCTGACGGCCCGTGAGCAGATACGTACCTTCGCCGCCCTCTACGGAGTCGACGAGTCCCGCGCCGACGAGATGCTGGAGACCGTCGGACTGACGGAGAAGGCCCGCACCCGGGAGGACAAGCTCTCGGGCGGACAGGCCCAGCGGCTGTCCATCGCCTGCGCCCTGGTGCACGACCCGGAACTGGTCTTCCTGGACGAGCCGACCACCGGCCTGGACCCACAGGCGAGACGCAATCTGTGGGACCTGCTGCGCCGCATCAACTCCGCCGGCCGCACAGTGGTGCTCACCACGCACTACATGGATGAGGCCGAGACCCTGTGCGACCGGGTCGCCGTCATGGACAACGGCCGGGTACTGCGGGTGGGACCGCCGCGCGCGCTCGTACAGGAGCTGGGAGTCGACACCCTGGAGGACGTCTTCCTCCAGCTGACGGGGCGGGAGTACCGGGAGTGAAAGCCTTTCTCAACCTGTCGCTGGCGATGGCGCGCGGGCTGGCCCGCGACCGCGCGGCAGTGTTCTTCACGATGGTCTTCCCGCTGATGTTCCTGATGCTCTTCGGCGCGCTCTTCAAGGACCAGGGGGTCGGCCGGTCCGAGATCGTGCAGGTCGGCGCGGTCAAGGTGCTCGACGGCATGCCGGACAAGCAGCGCGCGTCCCTGCGCGACGTCCTGAAGATCGAGAAGACGGACGGCTCGGCGACGGCCCGCAAGGAGGCGCTGGAGAAGGTCCGCAAGGGCGACGCGGACGCGGCCGTCTTCCAGCGCGACGGCGAGATCGAACTGCGCTTCTCCGCAGCCGACCAGGTGCGCTCCGGCACCGTACGCGGAGTGCTCGACAGCATCGTCCAGCAGGCCAACCAGCGCGCCACCGGACAGCCACCCGCGTTCGCGCTGCGCACCGGCACCGTGGAGGACGAGGCCACCAAACCCATCCAGTTCCTCACCCCGGGACTGCTCGGCTGGGCGGTGGCGATGGGCGGCGTCTTCGGCTCCGCCTTCAACCTCGTCAGCTGGCGCAGAAAACGCATCCTGCGCCGCCTGTGGCTCGCCCCGATCAACGCGAGAACCGTCGTGGGCGCCCGCATCGGCGTCAACCTGCTGACCGCCTTCGCGCAGACGGCCATCTTCCTGGCGGTCGCCTCGCTGCCCTACTACGGGCTGGAACTGACCGGACACTGGTGGCTGTGCCTGCCGCTGGTCGTGTGCGGCACGCTGGCGTTCATGTCCATCGGACTGCTGGTCGGCTCGTTCGCGAAGACCGAGGAGGCGGCCAACGGGCTGGCGCAGCTGATCATCCTGCCCATGGCGTTCCTGTCCGGGGCCTTCTTCCCGCTGGACAACGCGCCGGGCTGGGTGCGCACAGTCAGCGATTTCCTGCCGCTGAAACATCTCTCCCAGGCCATGCAGGATGTCCTCAGCCGCGGCGAGAGCTGGGGCGCTGCGCTGCCCGTGATGGGCGGACTGCTGCTGTTCGCCGCGGTGCTGACGCTGATCGCGGCGCGGCTGTTCCGGTGGGACGACGCGTAGTCGGGAGGGCGGACGTGAGGGCTTCGCCCCCAGACTCCCATCGTCCTGGGGGCTCCCCCTCGGTCGTGGTCCTAGGGCTACAGCCTTCGTCCTCGGCGTCTGCGACCATGGACGGGTGATGGAGATTCCGCGCGGCAGTCTGGAGACGCAGACCTTCTACGAACAGGTCGGCGGCGAGGAGACCTTTCGACGGCTGGTGCGCCGCTTCTACCAGGGGGTCGCCGAGGACCCGCTGCTGCGGCCCATGTACCCCGAGGAGGATCTGGGCCCCGCAGAGGAGCGGCTGACGCTCTTCCTGATGCAGTACTGGGGCGGCCCCCGGACCTACAGCGACGCGCGGGGCCACCCCCGGCTGCGGATGCGGCACGCGCCGTTCAAGGTGAACCAGGCGGCGCACGACGCCTGGTTGCGGCACATGCGCGACGCCGTCGACAGTCTGGAGCTTCCCGAGCATCTGGAGGCGCAGCTGTGGAAGTACCTCGTCTACGCCGCCGGGTCGCTGATCAACTCCGCGGAGTGAGCGGGCCGACCGCCCCGTAGGGCCCCCTCACACCGGGGTGACGCTCAGCCCGCCGCCCGCGCCGCCCGGGCGCTCACCGCGCCGTACGACAACCGAACCGTAGGCCGTCCGCAGCCGCAGCCAGGGGCCGGACTCCAGCAGCACCGCGGGGTCCGTACCCCGCAGAAAACCGAGCGCGTGCGCCGCGTGCGCGGCCCGCAGCGGCAGCCGCGTACGCCCCAGCGGACGGGACCAGATCTCCTCCGCGAGAGAGTCCAGCTTCTGCCTGCCGCGCTGCTCGGGCGGCAGCTTCTCGGCCCGCTCACGGAACTCGCCGACAGCGGCAGCCGCCACCGAACCCACCGCGTCCACCGGCACCCTGGCGAACTCCTGCCAGCCGCCGCGCGGCGGCAGCACACCCGCCCAGGACGGCCCGGTGACGGCCTTCGGGACACCGACGGCCTCCCGCTCCTCCTCCACCAGCTCCAGCAGCTCACCGGCGGCCACGGTGACATCGAGATCGACCGGCTCCAGCAACCTGCCCGTACGCACGGCAAGGACCTCGAAACGGGCCGGTTTGGCGAACACCGCGGCCACGCCGCCGCCCGCCTGGATGCGCACGGCGGCATTCTTCTCCCAGCGCACCAGCCGCTCCAGGAAGGCGGCGAGACCCGCCGCCTCCCCGGGGTCGGCGAAGACCAGCCGGTCAGCCACTGTGGCTGTCATCGAAGTAACCCTCCAGGAAGGAGCGCTCGGCGGCCGACAGCCGCCGTGGATAGCCCTCCCGCACGTTGTACGGGACCACGATCGTCCGCGCCCGTACGAACGGACCCTCCGCGGACTCGGGGTCCTTGATCTCGTAGCCGAACGTGACCGAGGCTGCGGCCAGCTTCTCCACCCACAGCTCCACCGTCACCGGGTCGGCCTGGTGGACCAACTGCCGCAGATAGTCGATCTCGTGCCGCGCCACCACGGTGTCACCGGCGAACGCCCCCGGGTCCGCCTCCCGCGCCGCCCGGGTCAGGAAGTCGATCCGGGCCTCCTCCAGATAACGGAGATAGACCGCGTTGTTGACGTGCCCGAGGGCATCCATGTCCGACCAGCGCAGGGGGCACCGGTAGCTGTGCCGCACCCGATCAGCTCCGGGTGAGCTTCTTGTACGTCGCCCGGTGCGGACGCGCCGCATCCGGACCCAGCCGCTCGATCTTGTTCTTCTCGTACGACTCGAAGTTGCCCTCGAACCAGAACCACTTGCTCTCACCCTCGTAGGCGAGGATGTGCGTGGCCACCCGGTCCAGGAACCAGCGGTCGTGGGAGACGACCACCGCGCAGCCCGGGAATTCGAGCAGCGCGTTCTCCAGCGAGGAGAGCGTCTCCACGTCCAGGTCGTTCGTCGGCTCGTCCAGCAGCAGCAGGTTGCCGCCCTGCTTGAGGGTGAGCGCCAGGTTGAGACGGTTGCGCTCACCGCCGGAGAGCACACCCGCGGGCTTCTGCTGGTCCGGGCCCTTGAACCCGAACGCGCTCACATAGGCACGCGACGGCATCTCGACCTGGCCCACGTTGATGTAGTCCAGCTCGTCGGAGACGACCGCCCACAGCGTCTTCTTCGCGTCGATATTGGCGCGGCTCTGGTCCACGTAGGAGATCTTGACCGTGTCGCCCACCTTGATGGTGCCCGAGTCGGCCTCCTCCAGCCCCTGGATCATCTTGAACAGGGTGGTCTTGCCCGCACCGTTCGGACCGATCACACCGACGATGCCGTTGCGCGGCAGCGAGAAGGACAGGTCGTCGATGAGCACCTTCTCACCGAACGCCTTGTGCAGATTCTCGACCTCCACCACGACGTTGCCCAGCCGCGGCCCCGGCGGGATCTGGATCTCCTCGAAGTCCAGCTTCCGGGTCTTCTCCGCCTCGGCCGCCATCTCCTCGTAACGGGTCAGTCGCGCCCGGGACTTGGCCTGCCGCCCCTTGGCGTTGGAGCGGACCCACTCCAGCTCCTCCTTGAGGCGCTTCTGGCGCTTGGCGTCCTTCTGCCCCTCCACCTTGAGGCGGGACTGCTTCTTCTCCAGATACGTGGAGTAGTTGCCCTCGTAGCCGATGGCGCGGCCGCGGTCCAGCTCCATGATCCAGCCGGCCACGTTGTCCAGGAAGTACCGGTCGTGGGTGATGGCCACCACGGTGCCGGGGTACTTCGCCAGGTGCTGCTCCAGCCACTGCACCGACTCGGCGTCCAGGTGGTTGGTGGGCTCGTCCAGCAGCAGCAGGTCGGGCTGCTCCAGCAGCAGCTTGCACAGCGCGACGCGGCGCTTCTCACCGCCGGACAGGTTGGTGACCGGCCAGTCGCCGGGCGGGCAGCCCAGCGCGTCCATGGCCTGCTCCAGCTGCGCGTCCAGGTCCCAGGCGTTTGAGTGGTCGAGCTTCTCCTGAAGCTTGCCCATCTCCTCCATCAGCTCATCGGTGTACTCGGTCGCCATCTGCTCGGCGATCTCGTTGAACCGGTCGAGCTGCTGCTTCGTCTCCGCGACACCGTCCTGGACGTTCTCCAGCACCGTCTTCGACTCGTCCAGCGGCGGCTCCTGGAGCAGGATGCCCACGCTGTAGCCGGGCGAGAGCATGGCGTCACCGTTGGAGGGCTGCTCCAGGCCCGCCATGATCTTGAGCACGGTGGACTTTCCCGCGCCGTTGGGGCCCACGACACCGATCTTCGCGCCGGGCAGGAAGCTCAAGGTGACGTCGTCGAGGATCACCTTGTCGCCGTGCGCCTTGCGCGCCTTGCGCATGGTGTAGATGTACTCAGCCAAGAGGAACCGTCCGGCAATCTGTAGTCAGTCGTACGCGGTCAGGCCGCGCGGGTCGTCATGCGGCAGCGCGCCGCGGGTTGATATGCGGCCGCACCACGTAAGGCATACGCACCCCATCTTGCCGCACCCGGGCCCCACCCCGGAAACCGCACCTGACGGCGAGGGCCCCTGCGGGAGGGGCGCGGCCGTCGGAGCGGCTCGCTGTAGTCGGCAGGCGTACGGACGGTGATGCTCACCTGGCTCGCTTGGGGCAGGTGATGCTCACCGGGCCTCTGGGGGTAGGCGTACGTGACGGGCGGCGGGCGGGAGTGCCCGCTGCGGGCCGCGGCCGTGCGCGGCTTCCGCTTCCACTGCTCCACTGCGAACCGGCCACTGCGGCTCGTCTGACCTTGCGGATTCTCGACCATTGCGGAGACCAGGGTGTTGCGGCTTCCGCCGCGTTGGCGTTGCCCGACAGCCGCCGGCCCCCGGCCGCTGCGGACATCTGGGCGTTGCGGCTCCGAGGACGTTGCCGTTGCCGCACAGCCGCGGGGGCCCCGTTCGCTGCGGGATCCCGCCGTTGCAGTCCGTCAGCCCCGGCGGCGCAGGATGCGCAGGGTGGTCACGCCCACGGCGAGCAGGCCGATGGCCAGGGCACCGAAGAGACGGGTGCCGCCGCTGCCGGTGTCGGCCAGGTCGCCCGTGTCCGACACGGCGCCGCCCCCGCCGACGGTTGCGGGGCGCTCGACCGTCGTGGGCGCGCTCTGCTGGGTGATCCCGCGCGCCGCGGCCGAGGTCGTGCAGTCGAGGACGCCGCTGAACGTCTTCTCGTACCCGTGCGGCCCGCGCACCGGGATCCGGTACGGCTGGCCCTCGGCCACCGGCACCGTCACCGTCCCGTGCTTGCCCTCCGCGATCTCCTCGCGCTGCTTACCGAGCCGCAGCGGGAACGCGGCGTCACCGCTGTTGGCAACGGTGATGTCCACACTGGACGCGGAGCAGTTCTCCGCCGCGACGGTGGCGGGCACCGGTCCGCGCTTGGCCCAGTTGACTGCGGAGGTGGCCGAGACGGTCGACTGGCTGGACCCGGCCAGGATCTGCGCCTGGCCCCCGCCGCGCTCCCCCGCGCCGGTGAGGACTCGCCCCACGGGCACCTTGGTCGCCGCCTGCGCGGTCAGCGAGGCGTTACCGGGCTCGCCGCCCCTGGGCAGTTGGAAGTAGAGCTTCGTTCCGTTGCGTGCGGTACGGACCCGCCTGCCCTCCTCGTCGACGATCCGCACGCCCTGGGCGGCGGCGTGCGGTCCCGGCGCCACGCTCACGGTGGCGGCGTTCGTCCGCACGGTCACCGGGCCGGGACGCTCACCGTTCCGGCCCGAGACCTCGGCCTTGTCGAAGGTGAGCGAAGGACCCGGCTCTGCCATCGAACGGGCCTTCCTCACCAGGTAGGCGGCGAGCTTCTGGGCGGAGGGGTCGGTGGCGGTGATGACGGGGCGCTCCTGGGGGGCCTCCCTCCTTCCCCCACCCCCCCTGACCCCCCGTGCCCCGTTTTCGGCGAACCTCCAGATGGCAACCTGCGTACCCGCCGCCGCGGTCTGCGGGGTGAGCCCCTTGGCACCCGCGGCCTTGGCCAGCGCCTGGAGGTCGTTCCGCCGTGGATAGGAGTGCTCGACTATCCAGCGGATCCTGCCCGCGTTGCGGTTGCCGGCCAGCGACGAGGACTTCCACTCCCCCTCCGCGTAACGCGACTGCTCCTGTATCGGGTTGAGCGCGTCCAGCCCGTACGTCTGGAGCGTGCCGCCCCCGTCGACGGACATCTCGAACAGCCCGGCGCCGACCTTCTGCTTCTCGCCGCCCGCGGTCACGACCGCCTGACCGGAGGTCTCCAGACCGTTCAGCGTGGCCATCGCTCCGCTGCGCTGCTCGGGCATCCCGCCGGTGAGCGATCCCCCGACGGTGTACCCGGCGGCAGCCCGGGCCGGGGCCGCGGCCGCCGGCCCGCCGTTGCCCGCCATGCCGGTCGCGCACAGCCCGGTGGCCGCCGCGACGACGGCGAGCCGGCGGGCCGCCCGCGCGCGTGCAGAAGTCATGGTCTTCCCCTCTTGGCAGAACCTCCCCCCGGCCGCGTCGCCCACGTGCCGCTGGTCCACCGCAAAGCTCTGAACCCCCTGGTCAATACATCTGGGATCGTAAGGAGACCAACGGCGCGCGATCCCCACGATTCACGGTGGCCACACATTCCGACTCGGAATCGTTATCGCCGAATCCGGCGGACCGGGACGATCACGACGCACCGCGCTGACCTGGAACGCTTCCTTCCGCCACCGCCTCCGGCACCAACTGCTCCTCCCCCGGGGCCTCCTCGCGCTCCCCGCCGACACCGGCCGCGCCCGTCCCGTCACCGGGCGCCCCGAAAGGCGGCGGCCCGGCGGCTTCGACAGACGGCGGCGGCCAGGCTGGTGCCGGGCCGCGCGTCAACTCGGCCCCGCGAGGCAGCTCCGGACCGCGCGTCAGCTCCGGATGGGCACGGGAGACTCGCACGAAGGCCGCCGTCCCGCGCGTCAGATCGTGCCCGACTGTCGACGCCAGCAGATCCGCCGACAGATATCGCCTTCCCTCCCGCTCGTCCTCCACGATCCGCAACTGCCCACGTACGACCACCGGTTCGCCGCGCGCCACCGAGGAGGCGACATTGGTGGCCAGCCCACGCCAGGCCCACACCGTGTAGAAGCTGGTGGACGCGTCCGTCCAGCACTCCTTGTGCTTGTCGAACCGCCGGACGGTACTGGCCAGCCGGAACCTGGCAACCGCCACCCCCGACGGGGACGTCCAGTGGTCGACCTTCGTCGCCACGTTGCCCGCCACCGTCACATACGTCTCGTTCATACGAATCTCCCCCGCGCCCCCGCCTCGCAGCGGGTTGCTGCCTCGTCCTGTCGCCGGCCACCACTTCGGAGCCGTCGTACGGACCCGTCGTGCGAACCCCTCATACGGACCCGTCGTACGGACCCGTCGTAAGGACCCCTCGTACGGATCCGTCGTAGCGATTCCAGGATGAGGGCGGAGGCGGGGGCGTGGGGAAAAAGATTCTCAGCTGTGGATTACTCGGCAGTTGTGCACAACTCGGTCACCCCGGCGGGTGCTTCCTCCCCGGTCCCGGCCGCGGATTCCCCGGCGTCCGCCGGGCGCTCGTCCAGGGCCGAGTCCACGACGCCGGCCGCGATCGCGTACTGCTCCCGCACCTGCCGGTACCGCAGCAGTTCGGCGGCCACCGGCTCCAGCACCCGCGTCCTGCCGCAGCACGCCGCCAACTGCCGCAGCCTGCGCTCCTCCTGCAGCCCGTACGTCCGGGCAGGGCCACGCGCGGCCCTCCGGCACGCCCACGCGAGCACCGGGCCCGCGACGGTGGCCGCCGCGAACAGCGCGCAGGGCAGCAGCACGGCCTGGTCGAACCCGCGCGCGAGGACCAGCACGGCGACCGCCCATACGGCTCCCACCACCTGGAGGGCGAACAGCAGCCACTGGCCCGCGAAAGCCGCGGTGTGCCAGGTGGGGCGCGGCACTCGCGCCCCGTGGCCGGTCCGCCTGCCCGCGCCCTGCGGCGCCTCCTCGGGCACGATCGCCGGCTCGGTCACCGGCCCGGTCACCGACGCGGCCCCCGACGCCGTCCCCGATCCGGCTGCCGTCTCAGGCGCCCCGTCCGAACCGGATTTCGCGAGGGCGCCGCTCCGCTCTTCCGGCCCGCTGTCCTTGCCGCTCCCCGTTCCGCTTCCCGGAGCGGGCGCTTCCGCGAGCGACTGCTGCGCGGGCACCGTCGGTGCTGCGGCGTCCTTGAGTGACGAGGCGGCGTCCATCCCCAGGGCGACGTCCGTCATCGACGCCGTGATCGAGGCTCTCCGCGCCGCGTCAGGACCGGAAGCGCAGACTTCCATGACCTCGTCCAGCACCTCGGGCAGCCCTGCTGCGCCGCGGCGGGCGGACTCACGTACGGTGCGCGCCCAGGCGCTGGGCAGGCCGCCGGCCGCGGCGTCCGCCAACTCCCGTACGGCCTGCGCCACCACCGGCCGGGCGGCGAGCGGCTGCTGAAGGGTCGTGCGGCGGGCCGACGGTCCCCCGGCGGCGCCGTCCCGCTCCCCGGGCTGCTCCCCCGACTGTTCTGCGGCCGCGGTCCGGGCGGCCTCGTCCCGCGCCTGGGTGGGCCTGGAGGCGTACCAGCGCAGCGCGCGTACCCAGGGGATGCCGGAAGAGCGCTCGGCCTGGCGCAACCAGGCACGTTCCGCGGCCTGTCCGGCGGCAGCCGCGCCCACGGCGACTGCGAGCCGGTCCTCGAAGTCCTCGCGGGCGCTTTCGGTCAGCCCGATGGGGCTCTCTTCCGTACCGGGTCCGGGATCGGCGTAGACGGGGCGCAGGCGTTCCGTCGCGCCGTCCAGGTCGGCGGTCAGTCGCAGGACTGCTGCGCGCTGCTGTGCGACGAACTCGCCCAGTTCCTCCCGCAGTACGTCGATGCCCTCGTGTGTGAGGGCCGAGGCGGACAGGACGACGGCGCCGGGTTCGCCGTGCTCGCCCAGTGCCATGCCGTCCTCGTCCAGCAGCCGCCGCAGGTCGTCGAGGACGGCGTCGACTGCGTCGCGGGTGAGCCGGTCGGTCTGGTTGAGGACGACGAAGGTGACCTCGGCGTGGCCGGCGAGCCGGCGCAGATAGCCCTCGTGCAGCAGCGCGTCCGCGTACTTCTCCGGGTCGACCACCCACACCACCGCGTCGACCAGTTGCAGCATCCTGTCCACCTGTTCGCGGTGTCCTGGTGCGACAGAGTCGTGGTCGGGCAGGTCGACGAGGATGAGGCCGCTCAGTGTGCCGTCGTGCGTACGGTGCCGTGCGTGCTGCGGAATGCCGAGCCTGTCGAGCAGTCCGTCGGGGCCGCCGTCGCTGTACCGTCCCGCCTCCCAGGTGCACGCCACCGGCTGCGCGGTGGTGGGGCGGCGCATCCCCACCTCGGACAGCCGCCCCCCTGTCAGAGCGTTGAACAGTGAGGACTTTCCACTGCCTGTCGCACCGGCGAGAGCGACGGTCGTGTAGGAGCGGGGCAGTCCCCTGCGGGTTGTCGCCTCGTCCAGCACCTTTCCCGCCTCGGCGAGCACCTCGGAGTCGAGCCGGGTGCGCGACAGTCCGACGAGTTCGCGGAGCGCGCTCAGCCGCTGGCGCAGTACGTGCTCTCCGGCGTCGCGTCGGGGGTCCCTGCGGAGCTCTCTGCGAAGGTCCCGGCAGATGTCCGTTCCGACGCTGCGGCGCGGCTGCGTGCGGGTGTCCGGTACGGCTGCCCTTTCGACGTCCTCCTGGGCGTCCGGACAGACGTCGGTGTCCGCGTGGATGTCCGTTTCGGTGTCCACGTGAACGTTCGCGTGGACATCCGGGTGGGTGTCCGGGGGGACATCGCTGTGCTGTGCGGCCAAGGAGTGCGTCTGCTGCGCAGCCGTCGCGGGAGGCGTGCGGTCGGTGCCGGGCGGCGGTGTTTCTCGTACGGCATCCCGTACGGCTTCGGGGACGGTGCCGTACGAGGACTCGGGCCAGGCGGTGCCGCGCCAGGGCGGAGCGGGGGTGAAGCCGGGCCTGGGGTGGTCCCCTCCCCGCTCGGAGGTGTCCGCCTTCGGGACGTGCCCCCGGGGATTCGGCGCCCGGACCTCGGGCTCCGGTGCGGCGGCGGGCTCGACGGGCTCGTACGGCGCTTCGTGCCGCTCGGTGGGCTCGTGCGGCGTTTCGTACGGCGTTCCGTGCTGCGGAGCAGGCTCGTGCCGCGGCTCGTACTCCGGTTTGTACGACGACTCGTGCTGCGGGGCGGGCTCGGGTTGCGGGGCGGACTCAGCAGGCCGAACGGGTTCGGGTTGCGGGACAGGTTCGGCCCGCACAACAGTCTCCATCCGCACCGCAGACTCCGCCCGCACAACAGGCTCGGTCTGAGGCGGGGCCGTCTCGGCCTGTTGGGCGAGTTGGGCGGCCCGTTCGGCGGGTGCTCTGCGGGCGATGACGCCGTCGTCCCAGCCGGGCTCGCCCCCGGTGTCGGACGGGAGGTCTGCCGCGGCCTCCGACTGCTGACGCGGCAGCTCCGCCGTAGCACGGGGCGCCATGGGTCCGTCCGATCCGTCCGGTCCCTCGGGTGCGTCCGGCGCGGGGTGCTGCTGGGCCGGTGACGGCGATGGTGGCGGCGAGGGCGCTGGGGCGTCCTCGCCGTCGTCCAGGCTCAGTTCCAGCTGCCCCTCGACGGGCTCGCTGTGGGCGCTGACCCAGCCGTCGGGCAGGCTGCCGGTCCAGCGCTCGGGCGGTTCGCCCGGTCCGGTGTGGGTGGCATCGGTGGACGTCACTGGGTCACCTCTCCATGTGCGCGCTCTGTAGACCGCGCCCGCCGTCCGGGCCGAGCGGGGTACGCGTCGGCGGGAAGTCACGGGCGGTCACGTCCGTCCGGCTCGGCTCCTGCGGACCGGCCGACTCCTGCGGTACGGGCGTCCACTGCGGCTCCCGCGCCTGATGTGCCGACTCCTGCGCCTGGTGTGCCGGCTCCTGCGCCTGGTGTGCGGGCTCCTGCGACAGGTACAGCTCGCGCAACTGGTGCGGCTCGTGCAGCCCGTGCGTTCTGTTGAGCTTGTCCAGCACGGAGAACGCGGCGATCAGTTCCATCTGTGGTTCGGGCCCGGCGTTGAGCGTTGCCAGGGGGGCGAGGCGGAGGTCGCGTTCGCCGTACAGCACGCGTTCCACGCAGTCGTCCAGCAGTTCAGCGCACTGTTCGCGCAACTGCTGGGCGCTCTCCTCGCCGAGCAGGTCCTCCAGCGAGTCGTCGGCGCCTGCTGCCCGGTGTCCGCCCAGGAGGGCGGCGGCCAGCAGGGCGGCAGCGCGCTCGGCCTCCTCGTCGGAGCAGGTCGCGCGGCCTGCGGCGTGGGTCTCCTCCTCGGCCAATTCCTCGACGCAGCGGCGCCATCTGCGCACCATCACGCCGATCCGGCCGGTGGCCTCGTCGCGCTCGCTCTGGCCGCTCGGCAGGAGCTGGGCGCACCCCTCCAGTCCGGGTACGCCGCGGCGCAGTTCGGCGATCCGTTCGTCGGCTGCGGCGATCGCGCCGGACAGCAGTGCGGTCAGTCCATCGGCGAAGGCGTCGAACAGTTCGTCGCCGCCGCAGTCGGTGGGGAAGCTGCGCCAGTGCTCGGCGGCGTCGCCGGCCAGCAGTTCGCCGTCGGCGATACGGGTACGCATCCGTTTGCCCGCGGTCTCGTAGGCGGTCTCGATGCAGCGGGTGAGCCGCTCGGCGGCCGCGTGCTGTGCGGCGGAGGCGCCGGCGAGGGCGGTGATGCGGGGGCGCAGCGAGGCGAGGGTCCCGTCTGCGGTACGGCTGGCGGCCGCGTACCGGGCGTCGGCGTCCTGTGTGCGCTCTTCCAACCAGTCGCGCAGGCCGCAGACGGCGGAGACGGGCAGCAGTCCTGAGCCGCCGGCCGATTCGGGCAGCTCAGGGATGGTGAAGCGGGGTACCTGTCCGAGGCCTTCGCGTTCCAGCAGCAGGCCGTACTGTGCGGTGACCTCGGCGGCCATCTGGTGCGGCACCCGGTCGAGCACGGTGGCGAGGGTGACGTCGTACTCCTTGGCGGTGCGCAGCAGATGCCAGGGAATGGCGTCGCCGTAGCGCGCGGCGGTGGTGACCAGCACCCAGATGTCGGCGGCGCAGATCAGCTCGGCGGCCAGGTCGCGGTTGTGGGCGACGAGGGAGTCGATGTCGGGCGCGTCGAGCAGGGCGAGGCCGAGCGGCAGGCCGCTGTCGGTCTCCAGGCGGAGGACACGCCGGGGTTCACCCGGGTCGGCGTCCGCGTCCCACTCGGCTTCCCAGTCCGCCTCGGGGCCGGTGTCCCAGCCGTGCTCCCAACCGGTGCCGCGGCCGGGTTGCCGTCCGGGGTCCCAGTCGGCGGCCCACCGGCTGTCCCAGTCGCCGCTACGGTCGGCCGCCCGGTCGCCGTACCGGTCGGTGCCCCCGTCCCCGCCGTCCCGGCTGCCGTGCGGGCCGGGCATGCCATGGGTGCCGGTCGCGTCCTGCCGGGGCATCCAGACCCGCTCCAGCCGGGGGAGCACGCGTTGTCCGACGAACCAGCCGCGGTCGTCCGGATGGCAGACCAGCACAGGCGTGCGGGTCGTGGGCCGCAGCACTCCCGCCTCGCTGACCTTGCGTCCCACCAGGGAGTTGACCAGCGTCGATTTGCCGGCGCCCGTCGAACCGCCGATCACCGCGAGCAGCGGCGCCTCGGGGGTGCGCACGCGCGGAACGAGGTAGTCGTCGAGCTGAGCCAGCAGCTCGTCCCTGGAGCGGCGGGCACGCTCGGCGCCCGGCAACGGGAGGGGGAAGCGCGCGGCAGCGACGCGCTCCCGCAGTGCGGTGAGCGCGTCGAGCAGTTCAAGCCGTACGTCCAAGATCGCCACATGGGCAGAATGCCCAATTTTGCGGCAGTTTTGAAGCTTATTCGCGGTTGCGGACGGTGAAAATGGGTGGTTTCACCATCGAATGCCTCTTTCGCCCCCTTCGCCCCGCATGACCCACCTGCCACCCGGCCGCCCCCATAACGACTGCGCAACACCCGCACCCCGCGCCGCCAAAACCGCTGCACGAATCGCACCCGCCTGCGATTATCGGGACCGCTTCACGGAACCTCCACATAGCGTCGCGGACGTGGAGCGAGCAGGACGAGCCGCACGGCCCCCTATCCTTGACCCCGCCATGGTCACGGGGCCGGCGAGCCCGCCCACCCGCGACGGAGGCCGGCCCCCGTAGCTCAGTGGATAGAGCAGGCGCCTTCTAAGCGCTTGGCCGCAGGTTCGAGTCCTGCCGGGGGCGCCACGATCCGCCCTCCCACTGGGAGGGCATTTTTACTGGTCAGAGTGGGTGACACTCGACACGACGAAGCCCCGGGCCCTCACTCGGCGATCAAGGAGAAAGTCCGGGGCTGTCCGGCTGTCACCGGGTTTTTGCGGGTGGCTACGGTGGATACGCGGTGGCGCTTCCGTACCCGGTCAAACACCGTCGGGGAGCTCCGGCAGGTCCTCGTCTGCCTCCATCCGCCTCTTGAGGTCGGAGAGCTGCCCGGAGACACCGCGGGCGTAGGTGGCCAGCAGCACGGGGAGGCGGTTTCGGCTCACTCGGCCCCCAGACGCCCCGCTCGGCTCGAAGAGCCGCCTAGAGACTCGCCGCTGTGTGAGCCGAGTCCTTGCCACCGGCGAGGCGTTTTCAACCCCGCCCGCCACAAGAGCAGCCATTGCAGGAGCCGCCCTCGGTCCGTCTGTTTCCATTCGAAGTAGTGCGAAGCGTCACCGAATGAGTCCGGACGAGGCCTGGACTGGCCCGGGCCAGGGCAGAAGGGGGCTCCGCGGCCGGTGATCTCGCCGGACTGGTTCCTGGCCGCGGATCAGGGGGCGGTCGTGCTGTCGCAGAGCTCCTGGTATGCCTGGGAGATGTCAGCGAAGCGGACAGTGGTGATCTCTTCGCGTGTGGGCGTGCTGGAGCCTCCGTGGAGTTCATCCAGACGCAGGTCGCGCAGTGCAGCAGCCTTGCGGCACAGTTCACGGGCGAAGCGGCCGTTTCCCAACTGATCGACAAGATCGTCGTCCACGGCCCGCCTGCAACAGGCTTCGAGTGCGCTGGCGGCGTCCTCGTCAAGAACGTCACCCTGCGACTCCAAGAGGCTGCGAGCGATCTGTACGAGCTCATCAGCGGAGTACGACGGAAAGTCAACCCGCGTGGTGAACCTGGAGGCGAGCCCTGGATTGCTCGCGAGTAGTTCGGCGAGCTCGTTCGGGTAGCCGGCAAGAATGACGACGAGTCGGTCCCGATCGTCTTCGGCGCGCTTGAGCAGGACCTGGAGCGCTTCGGCACCGAAGGCGTCGCCCCCGGAGTAGCCACTGTTGGACAGTGCATAGGCCTCGTCGATGAACAGGACACCGTCGAGTGCCGAGTCGATCACCTTGCTCGTCTTCACCGCTGTCTCGCCGAGATGCTGACCGACCAGGTCGACACGCTGCGCTTCTACTACCCGCCCCTCTTCGAGCAGTCCTAGTCCAGCGAACACCTTGCCGATCACGCGGGCCACGGTGGTCTTTCCGGTGCCTGGAGGGCCGGCGAATACGAAATGCTGCGGAGTCGAAGCCGAGGGAAGTCCCTGCTCTCGCCGCACCGCAGCCATGCGCAACTGTGCGATGAGCGTGCGCAGTTGGCGCTTGATGGACTCGAGACCCACCATGCCGTCCAACAGCGTCATCGCCTCTGTCAGAAGCAACTCCCGCTTTTGGGGCTCGGCCGGAAGCGAAGAGTCGACCACAGAGTCTTCAGAGGATGCTGTCTGCGGACTGGAGGCCGCCTTGGCCTGAACGGGGACGGCTTTAGCACGGGCGGCTACATCGGTAAGGGTGGGGAAGCAGCGAAAAGCGTACTGAAAGTGGCGCAGGGCCTCTTCCTGTTGCCCGAGTCCCTCGTGCGCCAGCCCTCGCAAATAGCCGACTTCACCGTCGAACCGGCTTTCCTTGCCCAACGCCTGCGGAAGCGGGGCCAGAGCGTTGAGTGCCTCGTGGAAGACGTGCTGCTCGATGAGGGCCCTGGCTACGTACAACTGGGATTCGTCACGGAAGAACCTATCAGTGATGTTCCGCGAGAAATTCAGAACAAGCGGCCAATCCTGCCCCAAGAAGGCGTACCTCGTACACGCGAACCGCGTCTCATCGCAGTCGAGATAGGCCGTCGAAAGCGACTGCCACGCCGCATCCAAATGCCCCTCTTCCAGGAGCCTCGCTACGACAGCAAGCCAGAGGTCACGAGCAGTCTCAAGCCGAAAGGAAACGTAACGACCGAGATCGAATCGCGACTTCAGCGGCATCCCGCACTTCCTGCGCAAAGCACCGAAAGATTCGTGGTTCCGCGACATGGCGTCGACCGCTTCTGCCTGTCGGTGCCCAGCGGCGTGCATACCCAGCCAAGCATCAGCGGCCGACGGATCATGCTGGGTGGCCTGTTCGAAGCGACTCGCAGCCCAGTCCGGACGTCCCTGCCGCAAGAACCCGACGGCCTCCATCCAGGCACGCTCGCACTTCCTGGGGGAGTACCGCGGCGGGGACGCTCCCTGCAATGCTTCTCCTCTTCGCGTAAGCAGTTGGACCCGTCGTTCTGGCGCAGGGATTATTTCACCCCGTCACCAGCACCTTCCCATGCCGCTGCAGAAGGTATGAGCCAACCGACGTCGACTTCCCGTCATCTCCCGAATCCCTCAACGTCGTTGAGCGCGACCTCTGCCTCTGCGCGAGTCAACGGCCTCGATGGCTTCGCGAGCGTCCGCGAAGGGCGGCGAGGACGAGGCGGCCATAGCGGGTGGTGAGCAGTGCGGCAGTGGCGGCGAGGGCGCCGCTGGTGGCGGTGACGAGGTCTTCGGTGAGGTGGTCGATGCGGGAGCGCTGGACCATGCCGAACAGGAGGGCGTCGAGCTAGATGCTGCGCCCGTGGAGTTCGGCGTAGCCGTAGAAGGGGTCGGTGGGCCGTAGTCGCGGCGGTGGCCGATGAAAGCTGCGGCCTGGCGGAGGACGTGGCCGCTCCAGTCGGCGGAATACGTACCGACCAGCCTTGCCTTGTGGCTCCTACCGGAGGGGTCGAACCTGCGGTCACGACGCGGTACGGGGCACTGCGGCACCTGGCACCCACGCCGCCTGTTACCTGTCAGGCACCCATCGGCGGACCGGATGGGCAGCCATCCCAGACCGCCGCCAAATGTCCCGCAGGGCCCCGTCATCGGCGGCGGGCTCCGTCGCCGGAAGCCCCGGAGTTCGCCGCCCCTTCCTGACGGCCCATCAGGCCAATCCAGCAACTATCCGGCAGAGCCAACAGGATGGCTGTTCATCCAGCACACCCCGCCACGCGGTCGCCTAATTTCAGGGTGGCGTCGTTTCACCGTCTCCTTCTTGTCAGCCGATAGACGGCGTACGTGCCGCCCACGATGATGTCCACGGCAGCCCACAAACCGATGATCAAGCCCACACCGATCGTGGTGCCTACGTCCTTGGCGTCCTGGCATTCCTGAGGGGGCAGGCCCTCGCAGCTGCCGCCCTGGGCCTCGAGGCCGCCCAGGATCAGCCATACGATGAAGGCAGCCTGAATGGCTACGAAGAACCACCAGAAGATGCGGTGGCGCTTCTTCGGTTTTTCCTCACCAGGCGGCGCCGCTGGAGGCTGTGAACCACCACGGCCAGGGGAGCCGCTGCCCAGCTCATTTCCACTGCCCACATGGGCAGTCGTCCTAGAGTCCCATCGGGGGTCGCGACGCGCGTCGCGCTTCACTGTCTTGCTCATCGGATCTCCTGTTGGGGAACGCGCGAAAAGTGATCCCACATACTTAAAGTAGCAATTGGGGCAAAGTAGTCGACTATTGCTGGATCAATTTCATGTTCGACCACAAACCTGCACACACTTCGTGCTCACCATTCACCCGTGTGTGACCACGGGAAGGCCGTCAGGTTCATGGATTTCGGATGACCTCCGGCGCGGAAGTGGCCGGATGTCGTCCCCGGCGTGCGTGCTCGAAGTCGCGTGCTCTCCACCCGCTGGGAGGAGGTCCTGCAGGGCGCGTACGGAGGCAGGCTGCCTGGGCAATAACGACGGGCTATCGACTGGCTAGTGGGTGTTGTGATCGCGGGGCTGACGATCCATGTGCACAACTGTGCCGGGAAGTTCTGGAAAACCGCAGGTACAGGCGCCAGCGTTTCGGCCCTCCCTTTCGGGAGGGCCTTTTTGCGATCCGGGACGGCCCGGAGCCGCCGGGGTCAGCGGCGGAGGGTGTTGTAGATGGTGGCGCGGGAGACGCCGAGGAGGCCGGTGAGGGTGGGGACGGCGCCTTTGAGTTCGAGGAAGCCCTGGTCCTTCAGGGTGCGGATGAGGGTGGTGCGGTCGGTGGTGGTCAGGGCGCGCGGGGTGGTGCCGCGGGCGGCGGCGAAGGACTCGGTGACGGTGCGGAGTTCGTCCGCCGTGCGGGCGCGCAGGGTCTCGTGGACGGGCGGCTGGTGGTCCTCCGTACGCAGCAGTTCGGTGAGACCGCGGGTGAGGGTGGACAGCACGGAGACGTCCAGATTGAGGCAGACGGCGGCGATGTAGCGGCCCTCGCTGTTCCTGATGCCGATCGATGTGCTCTTGGCGGGGCGGCCGTCGGGGAAGCGGTTGGGGTAGTTCTGGAGGACCTCCGGATAGCCGGGGTCCGCGATGCGGGCCAGGCCCAGTTCGGTCGCCGGGTCGCCGGGGCGGCGGCCCGAGAGGTTGTTCTCCACGGTGCGTACCGCGTGGTCGGGGCGACGCAGGTCGTGCAGTACGGCCTCGCACAGGCCGGGGAACATCCGGCCCACAGCGGTGACGATCTTCTCCGCTTCCCGCAGCAGCACCTCGTCCTCGCTGAGGCCGCTCATACGACGCCCTTGACGATCCGCGCCGTCGCGGTGGGCGCCTTGAGGGCGGATCCGGTGAGGATCACCACCGTGGTCCCGCCCGGCGGCAGTTCGCCGCGCTCCGCGAAGACGTCGACAGCGGCCGCCGCGGTGGCGCTGGTGGGCTCCGCGTACAGGCCGGTGGCCGCGAGACGGCGTACGGCGGAGGCGATGTCCTGCTCCGGGATCGCGGCCGTGGTCCCGCCCGAGCGGCGTACGGCGGCCAGCACCTCCGGCAGCCGGACCGGCTCCTTGATGGCCGTGCCCTCCGCCATGGTCGGCTGCCATGCGCCGGGCACGGGCCCTTCGGCGTCAGCGGTGAACGCGGCGTGCAGCGGGGCGCAGTTGGCGGGCTGGGCCACCAGGAGGCGGGGCAGCGCGGCGATCCGGCCGGCGGCGAGCAGTTCGGTGAAGCCCAGATCGCAGCCGAGGACGATGCTGCCCGCGCCGGCCACCGTCACCACCGCGTCCGGGGCCCGGAAACCGAGGTCCTCCCAGATCTCGTACGCCAGGGTCTTGGTGCCCTCCAGGAAGTACGGATGCCAGTTGTGACTGGCGTACACCGTGTGCTCCGCCCGGCGCAGCGCCTCGGCAGCCGTCGCGTCCCGGTCGCCGGGCACCGGGGTGACCCGCGCGCCGTAGGCCGTGGCCTGCAACGTCTTGGCGGGTGAGGTGTGTTCGGGCACGAGGACGGTGGCCTCGACTCCGGCCGCGGCGCAGTACGCGGCGACGGACGAGCCGCCGTTGCCTGAGCTGTCCTCGAGGACCTGGCCGACGCCCTGCGCGGCGAGGGCGGAGATCAGCACGCTGCTGCCGCGGTCCTTGAAGCTTCCGCTGGGGTTGAACCACTCCAGTTTGAAGCCGACTTCGACGCCTCCCCAGGTCCGCGCCAGCAGCGGGGTGCACCCCTCCCCCAGGCTGATGCCCGGCGCCCCGGGCGGAACCGGCAGCGCCGCGCGGTAGCGCCACAGCGAACGGTCGGCCGCCACGATGTCGCCGGGGGCCGGCGCCCGCGCCGGGGAGACCAGCAGCGGCGTCCCGTCGTCGCCCCGCCAGCGCAGCGGGTCCAGCGGGTAGCGCCGCCCCGAGCGCGGATCGCACAGGGTGCGCTGATCGCTGGGACGGGACGCGTCCACACCGGGAGTGACCACGGCAGGTTCTCCTCGCTGACCTCGGCAGTTGTACGAGAAGTCTAGAAGTGGACGTTCCGTAAAACCAGAGCCGCAAGCCCCAGGGTCAGCCCACGTAGCGGCGCGCCGTCGACCGGCGTTGGGCGCTCTCCAGGGTGGCCAGCCGGGCCTCCACCGTGGCGGGGACGGGGCGGCGGTTGGCCAGCACCCAGGGCAGCGCTGCGGCGGCCCGGGCGAAGGCGCGGGCGCTGGCCGCGTCGCGGGGGACCGTACGGGCCAGATACCAGGTGCGGCGCAGCGCGGCGGGGAGGGGGCGGCGCAGCCAGGTGTACCAGAGGGTGTTGCGCAGCCCGTCCACCCGCCTGCCGGTGGCGTCCCGTACCCGGGAGGGGGCGTGGTGGACGGTGAGCTCTTCGGCGAAGGACAGCCACCAGCCGCGTACGGCCAGGTCGGTGGCGAGCAGTTCCTCCTCGCCGCCGAGCCACAGCCGGGGCTCGAAGCCGCCCGCCGCGCGGAACGCGGAGACCCGCAGACAGGTGGCGGCGGCCAGGAACGAGCCCAGCGCGGGGCCGGGCAGCCAGTCGGGGCCCGGCACCGGGGAGTCGCGCAGCTCCGCCACCACCGGGTCCTCCGTGCCCTCCGGCTCGACGACGATCCGCGCGACCACGCCCGCCAGCCACGGGTGCGCGTCCAGTTGGTCGGCGGCGCCGCGCAGCGAGCCGGGCGCCCACCACGAGTCGTCGTCGCAGAAGGCCACATACGGGGTGGTGACCTGGCGTACGGCGAGGTTACGGCCCACCGCGCCGGTGTTGCGGCCCGGCGACAGCAGCGTCACCTCCGGATGCGCGGC
The DNA here is from genome assembly GCF_050936705.1 of Streptomyces sp. CA-250714. Taxonomy (NCBI): domain Bacteria; kingdom Bacillati; phylum Actinomycetota; class Actinomycetes; order Kitasatosporales; family Streptomycetaceae; genus Streptomyces; species Streptomyces sp. CA-250714. The sequence goes on from NZ_JBNJMI010000002.1 coordinate 2,569,730, forward strand.
CCGTACGGCGTCGACGGTTCCGTCGGCCGACGCGTTGTCGACGACGATCACCCTGGGCCGCTCCGGGAGTTGGGCGAGCGCGCGGAGGGTGCGGAGGAGTTCGTCCTTGCGGTCGCGGGTGATGACGACGACCGTCACACGCGGGTCCGGCCCCCCGTCCGGCTCCGTCGCGGGCGGGTGCGGCGGCGTCTCCTCCGGCTCCGTCATACCGGGCTCCGTCATACCGCCATCCCCTCCACGCGGCGGGCGGCTTCCTCCACCGCCCGCGGGAGGGGGCGGCGGAGGCGGAACGCTGCCGGGAGGCGGGGCAGCAGGCCGCGGGCGGCGCTGCGGGCCTCGGGGTCCCGGGCGGCGGCCGCGCACAGCGCCGCCGTCCGGCCCAGGGCCACCGGCAGCGGACGGCGCAGCCAGGCGATCAGCAGTTCGTTGCGGCGGATCAGTGCCTGGCGGCCGGGCCGGGGCGCTTCGGGCGGGGCATCGGCGCGGTCGCCGTCCTGGGCGCCTGCCGGGGAGTGCCGGGCGACGACGTCGGGGCAGTGCAGCACGTCCCAGCCCGCCGCCGTCAGGTCGTACGCCAGGAGCGTCTCCTCGGCGCCGAAGAACAGCAGCGGGTGGTAGCCGCCGACATCCAGATACGCCTGCCTGCGGGCCACGGCGGCACAGCCGAGGAAACCGAGGACCTTGCGGCTGCGCGGTACGGCGCCGTCGCCCAGGGGCGAGGCCGCCAGCACGGCGTTGAGCGGGTCCGGGCGGCCGTGCGGGCCGACAGTGATGTCCGCGGCCAGCAGCCCCGTGGCGGGGTGGGCCGCGAGGATGTCCACCGCCTTGCGCAGGGCCCCGGGCTCCCACCAGGAGTCGTCGTCGCTGAAGGCAATGTAGGGGGTGTGCAGGGCGCGGACCCCGTCGTTACGGGCGAGGGCGCCGCGGTTGACGGGCAACCGCAGCACCTGCGCGGCGGGGAAGGAGCGCGCCACCATGTCGGCCGTCCCGTCCGTGGAGGCGTTGTCCACGACCAGGACGTGCGGCCGCTCGGGGAGGGCCAGCAGCTTGCCGAGCGTACGGGCGAGGGTGTCGCGCCGGTTGCGTGTCGCGATGACGACGCCGAGCCGGTCGGAGAGGCCCCGCTTGGCGCCGGACACGCTCTGCTGTGCGCGGCTGCTGGGGGGAGCCGGGTCCATGGCGCCTCGTCTTCTCAGCTCGACCGGGAGGAGGTGCGGGGGCTGTGGTCAGCCCCGGAACATCTCCTTCTCGACCTGGTCGGGGCCCTCGATGCGGTCGCTCTTGAGGTGGGCGATCTTGTCGACGACCTTGTCGCTCGCCTTGTTCTTCTTGGCGAGCTCGGTGAGCGTCTTACGGTCGGTCGGGTAGGAGGCTCCCTTGAGGGCCTGCTGGACCTCGATCGGGTTCATCTCGGCCATTGCGTCCTCCATTCGCGTGCGCCTTATGACGCTGAGTACCCCTTTGTCCTTCTTGCTCACTCCATGGTGAGAGCCCCCCGGGTGCCCCGCAACACAAGCCCCGGCAAGCAGCAGGCCGGCATGGGCAGGGGCACCCCATGGGCAGGGGCACCCCTCAGCGGCGCCCTCACGCAGTGGCAGGCTCCGCCTCGCGCACGGCCATCGCCGGAGTCGGCGCCGTACGCGGAGCAGGCACCACCGGGGCCTTCGGCATGGCAGGCGCGGCCTCAGCAGGCGCAGCGTCCCGTGCCGTACGACGCTGCGTGAGCAGCACCGCGCCGGTGACGACGACGATCGCCATTCCGCCCGCGATCAGCCCGCCCCGGGCGCCGGCGAACTCCATGAGGGCACCCAGCAGCGGCGGGCCGACCAGGCCCCAGCCCGTGCTGGCGCTGCGCCACACTCCGAGCACCCGGCCGCGCAGATGGCTGGGCGGCTCGGTCTGCAGGACGGTGGTACCGGCGGTGTCGGAGACCGACTCCACCACGGCCATGGGCGCCACCAGCAGGATGAGCACGACCAGCGAGGGGGAGAGCCCCGCGACGGCCTGGAGCAGCGCGCCGGCCGCGGCGAGCAGCGCCACGTGCCGTACGGAGGGCTTGCGCAGGCAGCCAGCGGCCACGGCACCGATCATGCCGCCGACGGCGAGCACGGTGGAGACGGTGCTGAACGCGCCGGCGCCGGCCGCCAGCGGGCCCGTCACCAGGACGGCCAGCGTCAGCTGGTAGTTGCGGCCGAAGATCGCGGAGATGCCGGTGATGGTGGCGAGCCCGACCAGCCGGGGGTTGCGCACGAAGTAGACCAGCCCCTCGCGGCTGCCGCCGGGCGCGGGGCGGCGCTTGCCCTCGGCGACGGCCGGGGCGGGGCGCTCCCGCTCCGTCTGCGGCTCGCGTTCCTCCTTGGGCACCAGCTTCAGGAAGGGGATGACGGCGGCGACCGCCAGGAACGACAGCCCGTTGACCACATAGGCGGACGCCATGCCGAACCAGGCGATGGTGGCACCGGCGGCGGCCGTACCCAGCAGCCGTCCGGCGCTGTGCACCACCGAGCCCAGCGCGATCGCGGAGGGCACGTCCTTGCGCTTGACCAGGTCGTTGCCGAGCAGCGAGCAGGCCGGGTTGTCCACCGTGGCGATGGATCCGGTGACGGCGGCGAGCACCATCAGCAGCGGAACGGTGAGCATGTCGAAGGCCACGAACGCGGCCGTGCTGAACGCGACCACGCCGAGCAGTGCCTGGCTGACCGTGGCGGTCATCTTGCGCGGCCAGGAGTCGACGAGGCGGCCGCCGACCAGGCTCAGCAGCAGTCCGGGCGCTGCCTGTACGGCGAGCGAGAGGCCGGTCGTGGCGGCGGAGCCGGTGAGTTGGAGCACCAGCAGGTTCTGCACCGTCAGCTGCATCCAGGTGCCGACGTTGGAGACCATATTGGCCGCCGACCACCAGCGCATGCTGGGGTAGCGCAGACAGCGCCAGGGATTGCGCTCGGAGCGATCGGAGTCAGCAGAGCCGCGTCGGAAACGCTCTGCCCAGCGGGCGGCAATCGAGTGAAGAAAAGGCATGGGGAATTCGCGCAGGAAGGCAGGGGACAGGAAGGCGGGGAAAGCAGTGGGAAGGCAACGGGCGGCCTCCCGCTTCGGGCGGAAAGGCTCGCGCCGGTTGCCCTCAGCCATGTTCACAGACGGTTCACGCCGACTCGTCGCCAAGTGCCGCCGCAATGCGCCGAACAGCCCGCTCGCACTGTCCTGAGCTGCGAAGGAAAGGCCCAAGTTGCCTTGCTCACAGGCCGGAACGGGGGCCGGGGAGTCGCCACGATGCGTCAATGACTGACCCCGCTTCACAGCGGTCAATGACAGGCCGTGACGGCTTCGTGTTTGGGTCGGTTCGGTCGGGTACTCGACCACGGTGAGCAGCGCTCGACAGCTCCTCGGTTGCGGCTCCAGTTACCGGGCCGCACGCTGAGAGGGCGAGCGGACGGGATTTCAGCCACCCGTCCGAATTCCGCCCGGAAGCTCGAGCGATACCCGGGAGTCCGGGTGAGCCAAGGAACATTCAGCACATCGCCCGTAGGAAAGCGCTTCATCTCCCGGAACGTATCTGTGCCCGAAGGCATGGTGACCTCAGGAGTGCCCATGGATTTGCCCACCGCTGCCGTACCTCGTTTCCGGCACGCCGTCGTGACCGGCGGGGCGGGCTTCCTCGGCTCGCATTTGTGCGCCGCGCTGCTGGAAAGCGGCTGCGCGGTCACCTGTGTGGACGACTTCTGCACCGGCCGCCGGGAAAATGTGGCGCATCTGACGGGGCGGCCGGGATTCACGCTGCTGGAGGCCGATATATGCCATCCGTTCGAGGTGGACGGGGTGGCTTCCGGCTCCTTGCCCCCGCCCGACCTGGTTTTGAATTTCGCCTCCCCGGCCTCGCCCGCCGACTATCTGCGCATGCCGCTGCACACGCTGGAGACGGGGAGTTCCGGCACCCGTAACGCGCTGGCGCTGGCCCGGCGGCACGGGGCGCGGTTCGTGCAGGCCTCGACCTCGGAGGCGTACGGCGATCCGGAGGAGCACCCGCAGAGCGAGCGGTACTGGGGGCATGTGAACCCGGTCGGGCCGCGCAGTGTGTACGACGAGGCCAAGCGGTTCGGCGAGGCGCTGACGGCGGCTGAGGCCCGCACCCACGGCAGCAACGTGGGCATCGTCCGCCTCTTCAACACCTACGGGCCGCGGATGCGCGGCTACGACGGGCGGGCCGTTCCCACCTTCGTACGGCAGGCGCTGGCCGGCGAGGAGCTGACGGTGACGGGCGACGGGCGGCAGACCCGGTCCCTCGCGTACGTCGACGACACGGTGCGCGGCGTCCTGGCGATGGCCGGCTCGGAGCTGCTGGGCCCCGTCAACATCGGCAACCCGGACGAGATCACCATGCAGGAGCTGGCCGAGCTGGTCATCGAGTTGGCCGGCTCGCCGTCGGGTCTGCGCTTCGTGGAGCGGCCCAGCGACGATCCGGCCGTGCGCTGCCCCGACATCACGCTGGCCCGCGGAAAGCTCCAGTGGGAGCCGCGGGTCACGGCCCGCGACGGGCTGGAACGGACGATCAGCTGGTTCCGGCGGCATCTCGGCGGCTGACCCCGCGGCCCGGCCTCCGGGCCCCTTCCGGCGAAAGGCAGACCATGCGCGTACTCGGTATCAACGCCCTCTTCCACGACCCGGCAGCCGCGCTCGTCATCGACGGACAGACCGTCGCCGCGGCGGAGGAGGAGCGGTTCTCCCGGCGCAAGCACGGCAAACGCCCGGTGCCGTTCGCCGCCTGGGAGCTCCCGTACAAGGCCGCCGCGTGGTGTCTGGCCGAGGCGGGGCTGCGGCCGCAGGACATCGACGCGGTCGCCTACTCCTTCGACCCGGATCTGGCCAAGCCCGCCGTCGACATGGGACTGGACGACCCGTGGGACCCGCTGCGGCTGACGTACGCGCGGGAGGCGCCGTCGTTCCTGTGCGAGGCGCTGCCCGGTCTCGACCGCGAGAAGGTGCGCTTCGTACCGCACCACTTGGCGCACGCGGCCTCCAGCGCGTTCGCCGCGCCGGACGCGGACCGCTCCTCGGTGCTGGTGGTGGACGGGCGCGGCGAGTCGACGTCCCATCTGGCGGCGCGGCGCCGTGGTACCGCCCTGGAACCGCTGCACAGCCAGCAGTTGCCGCACTCGCTCGGCCTCGTCTACGAGGAGCTGACCGAGCACCTGGGATTCCTGCGCTCCAGCGACGAGTACAAGGTGATGGCGCTGGCCTCCTACGGAAGGCCGCGGATGGCCGCCGAGCTGGCCAGGTACGTGCACTCCACCGGGGACGGCGGATTCGTCGCCAAGGACGTGCCGTGGGAGAGTTTCGCCCCCGCTGCCAGGGCGGGCCAGGGCTGGTCGCAGGAGCAGGCCGATCTGGCGGCCAGCGCACAGTGCTGCCTGGAGGACACGCTGCTGGACATGGTGCGCTGGCTGCACGGCCGCACCCACGACGAACTGCTCACCATGGCGGGAGGCGTGGCGCTCAACTGTGTGGCCAACTCACGGCTGGCCGCCGAAGGCCCCTTCTCCCGCGTCTGGGTGCAGCCCGCCGCCGGGGACGCCGGTACGGCGCTGGGCGGCGCGCTGGCGCTGGCCTCCCAGGGCGGCGACGCGACCGCGCCGATGGCCGGGGCCGACCTGGGCCGGCAGTGGGACGAGCGGGAACTGCGGGAGTGGCTCACCACCGCTGGGGTGCCGTTCGAGCGGCCCGACGATGTGGCGGAGACCGTGGCACAGGCGCTCGCCGACGACGCGATCGTCGCCTGGTTCCAGGGCCGCTCCGAGTACGGGCCCCGCGCGCTGGGCCACCGCTCGCTGCTGGCGCACCCGGGGCGGGCCGCCAATCTGGAGCGCCTCAACGATGTGAAGGGCCGCGAGCAGTTCCGCCCGGTGGCGCCGATGGTCCTCGGCGAACGGGCGCCGGAGATCTTCGAGGGGCCGCTGCCGAGCCCCTACATGCTCTTCGTGCACGATGTGCGGCCCGCCTGGCTGGACCGGATCCCCGCCGTGGTGCACACCGACGGCACCGCGCGCATCCAGACCGTCGACCGCGGACAGGAGCCGCGTCTCGCCCGGATGCTGGCGGCGTTCGAACGGCTCACCGGGCTGCCCGTCGTCGTCAACACCAGCCTCAACACGGCGGGACGGCCCATGGTGGACGACCCGCGGGACGCGCTGGAGTGCTTCGGCTCGGCGCCGGTGGACCTGCTCGCCATCGGCCCGTACGTGGTGCGCCGCGCCGGCTTCTTCCACAGGCCCGAACCGGTCCCGGCTCCCCAAGGCTTCGACGTCGCGGGAGGGGAGCCCACGTGAGCACCGGACATCCGGGCGACGCGCCCGAGTTCGCCGTCGTCGTGCCCACCCTGGGCAGGCCATCGCTGGCCGGGACGCTGCGGGCGCTGGCCGACGCCGGTCCCCCGCTGCCGCGCCGGATCGTGCTGGTGGACGACCGTCCGGCCCGCGAGTGCGGCCCGCTGCCGGTGCGGGTGCCGGACGAACTGGCCCCGCTCGTCGAGGTGGTGCCCGGCACGGCCGCCGGACCCGCCGCCGCGCGGAACGTGGGCTGGCGGGCCGCCGAGGAGGAGTGGATCGCGTTCCTGGACGACGACGTGCTCCCCGGCGAGCACTGGACCCGGCGGCTCGCCGCCGATCTGACAGCGGCCGACGCGACCACGGCCGGCAGCCAGGCCCGTATCACCGTCCCGCTGCCCGCACACCGGCCGGCCACCGACTGGGAGCGCAACACCGCGGGGCTGGCCGGCGCGCGCTGGATCACCGCCGACATGGCCTACCGGCGTGCGGCCCTGGAGTCGGTCGGCGGCTTCGACGAGCGGTTCCGCCGGGCCTTCCGGGAGGACGCGGATCTGGCGCTGCGGCTGCTGGCCGCCGGCTGGCAGCTGGCGCAGGGCGAGCGCCATACGGTGCACCCGGTGCGGCCCGCCGACCGCTGGGTCTCGGTACGTGCCCAACGGGGCAACGCCGACGACGTGTTGATGAACCGTATCCACGGGCCCGGCTGGTGGCGGCGCGCCGGAGCGGCCCGTGGCCGGCTGCCGCGGCATGCGGCCGTCACCGCGGCGGCGGGTGCCGCGCTGGGCACGCTGGCCGCCGGGCGCCGCCGGGCGGCAGCCGTGCTGGGCGGGCTGTGGCTGCTGGGCACCGGCGAGTTCCTCGCCGCCCGGCTGCGCCCAGGGCCGCGCACCCGGGACGAGATCCTCACCATGCTGCTGAGCAGCCCGCTGATCCCGCCCGTCGCCACCTACCACTGGGCCGGCGCCTGGCTGCGGGCGCTGCCCGCGCGGAGCAGCACCGGGGCCGCGGAGCCGGGCTTCGCCGGGCAACCGGGCCGCGGTGGCGAGGAGCTGACCGTCGGTGCCCGGGAGGTGCGGGCATGAACAGCCAGGCACCCGTGGAGCCCGCGCCCCCGCCCGGGGCCGGGAGCGCGCGCCCGGCGGCGGTGGTGCTCCGTACGGTGACCGCCACCTGGTACCAGGACGGGCCGCGGGAGCCGCTGGTGCGGATTCCGCACACCGGTTCGGTGCCCTGCGCGGCGGTACCGGCGTGCGGGCGGCCCCGCGCCGTGCTCTTCGACCGGGACGGCACCCTGATCGAGGACGTACCGGACAACACCGACCCCGGGCGGGTACGGCCGCTGCCGTCCGTGCGGGAGGCGCTGGCGACGCTGCGTGCCGCCGGGGTGCCGGCGGGCGTGGTGAGCAACCAGCCCGGCATCGGGCGGGGCAGGCTGCGGCTGGAGCAGCTCGACGCGCTGCACGCGCGGATGGAGGCGCTGGTGGGGCCGCTCGCGGTGACGGCAGTGTGCCCGCACCGCCCGCAGGACGGCTGCGGCTGCCGCAAGCCGGCCCCCGGCCTGGTGTTCGCCGCCTGCCGGGTGCTGGGGGTACGCCCGCCGGAGACCGCCGTGGTCGGGGACATCGCCGCCGACCTCGGCGCCGCGCACCGGGCGGGGGCCACCGGCGTGCTCGTACCCAACGCCGCCACCCGCGCGGCCGAGACCCGCGCGGCGCCCTGCACCGCCGCGCATCTGGCAGCCGCCGTCCGCGCCCTGGTCGGCGCCCCCACCCGGCTGGGAGGCCCGGCATGACCGTTGAGAACCCACGCCCGCCGGCCCGCTCGCGGCCCCGCCCGCACACGCTCGTCGTACGGCTCGACAGCGTCGGCGACGTCCTGCTGGCCGGGCCCGCCGTGCGGATGGCGGCGGCGGGGTCCCGGCGGGTGACGCTGCTGGCGGGGCCGCTCGGCGCGGGCGCGGCGGGGCTGCTGCCCGGCGTGGACGAGGTGCTCACCTTCGACGCGCCCTGGGTGGGCCGGGATCCCGCGCCGGTGGAGCGCACCGCGACCGCCGCACTGATCGACGCGCTCGCCCGGCGGCGCTTCGACCGCGCTCTGGTGCTCACCTCCTACCACCAGAACCCGCTGCCGACGGCGCTGCTGCTCAAGCTCGCCGGGGTGCCGTGGGTGGGCGCCGACAGCGAGGACTATCCCGGCTCGCTGCTGGAGCTGCGGCACCGCAGGGCGGCGGGGCGGCACGAGGCGGAGGCAGCCATGGACCTGGCGGCCGCAGCCGGGTTCGCGCTGCCGGAGGGCGACCACGGGGGCCTGGCGATCCATCCGCCGCCGGACACCGGCCCGTTGACCGGGACCGACCCCTACATCGTCGTCCACCCCGGCGCCTCGGCGCCGGCGCGCGCCTGGAGCCGCGAGCGGGCTGCGCGTGCGGTGGCGGCGCTCGCCGGGGCCGGGCATCGGGTGGTGGTCACCGGCGGAACGTCGGAGAAGGAGCTGACGGCCGCCGTCGCCGGGGAACACGCACTGGATCTGGGCGGCCGGACCGGGCTGCACGAGCTGGCGGGCGTCCTTGCGGGCGCCCGCGCGGCGGTCGTCGGCAACACCGGCCCCTCCCATCTGGCGGCTGCCGTGGGCACTCCGGTCGTCTGCCTGTTCTCCCCCGTGGTACCGGCCGACCGCTGGGCGCCGTTCGGGGTGCCGCATGTGCTGCTCGGCGACCAGGGCGCGCCGTGCGCCGGTACCCGCGAGGTGACCTGCCCGGTGCCGGGCCACCCCTGTCTGGAGCGGGTGGACGACGCGGAGGTGCTGGCGGCGCTCGACCGGCTGTCGCACGCCCCTGGACCGCGAACCGAACGAACGGCACGTACGGCAGCCGCGTCCGCCACGGACCGGGCTGCCGAGGAGGCCCGCACATGAGGATTCTGCTGTGGCACGTGCACGGCTCCTGGACGACGGCGTTCGTCCAGGGACCGCACACCTATCTGGTGCCGGTGCTGCCCGACCGCGGCCCGGACGGGCTGGGCCGGGCCGAGACCTTCGCCTGGCCGGAGTCGGTACGGGAGGTGACCCCGCGGCAGCTGGCCGACACGGACGTGGACGTCGTCGTACTGCAGCGCCCGCACGAGGAGGAGCTGGCGGCGCGCTGGCTGGGCGGGCGCCGGCCGGGCCGCGACATCCCGGCCGTCTACCTGGAGCACAACGCGCCCGACGGCAACGTGCCGAACACCCGCCACCCGTGCGCCGACCGGGACGATCTGACGCTGGTGCACGTCACCCACTTCAACCGGCTCTTCTGGGACAACGGCGCCACCCGCACCACCGTCATCGAGCACGGCATCGTCGACCCGGGCCACCGGTGGACCGGGGAACTGCCCCGTGCGGCAGTCGTCGTCAACGACCCCGTACGGCGCGGCCGGTACGTCGGCACCGACCTGCTGCCCGCGCTGAGCGAGGCCGCGCCGCTGGACGTCTTCGGCATGCGCACAGCGCCGCTCGCCGCACATCTGGGGCTGCCACCGGAACGCTGCCACGCCCAGGACCTGCCGCAGGAGCAGCTGCACTCCGCGATGGCACGGCGGCGCTGCTACCTGCACCCGGTGCGGTGGACCTCGCTGGGCCTGTCGCTGCTGGAGGCCATGCACCTGGGCATGCCGGTGGTCGCGCTGGCCACCACCGAGGCGGTCGAGGCCGTACCGGAGGGCACCGGCACCCTCTCCACCCGCCCCGAGGTGCTGGCCGAGGCGGCGCGCCGATACGTCAACGAGCCGCAGGCCGCGGCCGAGGACGGGGAACGCGCCCGGCGCGCCGCGCTGAGCCGCTACGGGCTCAAACCGTTCCTGCACCGCTGGGAGCAGCTTCTGGAGGAGGTGACCCGCTGATGACGGTGCAACAGCCGGCCTGGACGGCCCGGAAGAAGGAGCAGCTGCGCATCGCGCTCGTCTCGGAGCACGCCAGTCCGCTGGCGGCGCTGGGCGGCGCCGACGCGGGCGGCCAGAACGTGCATGTGGCGCGGCTGGCCGAGACGCTGGCCGCGCAGGGGCACCGGGTGACCGTCTACACCCGCCGCGACTCCCCCGACCTGCCCGAGCGGCTGCCGCTGCGGCACGGCGTGGACGTCCACCATGTGCCGGCCGGCCCGCCGCAGCCCGTGCCGAAGGACGAACTGCTGCCCTACATGGGGCTGTTCGGCGCCTTCCTGTCGTCCCAGTGGGCTGCCGAGCGGCCCGACCTGGTGCACTCGCACTTCTGGATGTCCGGTCTCGCCACCCTCCAGGCCGCACAGGAGCGCGCCCTGCCGTTCCTGCACACCTACCACGCGCTGGGCACCGTCAAGAAGCGGCACCAGGGCGACGCCGACACCAGCCCGGGCGAACGCATCCCCTGCGAGAGGGCGATCGGCACCTCCTGCGACCGGATCATCGCCACCTGCCGCGACGAGGTGGCGGAGCTGGCCGCGATGCGGGTGGGCGCCGACCACATCTCCGTCGTCCCCTGCGGCGTCGACCCGGATGTGTTCACCCCGGCCGGGCCGCAGTGGCAGCGCCCCGCACACCGCCCGCTGCTGGCGCACATCGGGCGGCTGGTGCCGCGCAAGGGCGCCGCGCTGTCCATCGCGGCGCTCGCCCGGATACCGGAGGCCGAACTGGTCGTCGCGGGCGGCCCGAAGGGCGCGGAGCTGGCGCGCGACCCGGAGGCCAGGCGGCTGCGCCGGCTCGCCCACGAGCTGGGCGTCGCGGAGCGGGTGCATCTGACGGGCGGGCTGGACCGGGAGGAGGTGCCGCGGCTGATGCGGGCCGCGGACGCCGTGCTGTGCCCCGCCGACTACGAGCCGTTCGGCATCGTCCCCCTGGAGGCCATGAGCTGCGGAACTCCCGTGGTGGCCACCGCCGTCGGGGGCCAGTGCGACACCGTCGCGCACCGCGGCACCGGGCTGCTGGTGCCGCCCCGCGACGCGGAGGCGCTGGCAGCCGCCGTACGGACGCTGCTGGCGATGCCCGCACGGGGCCGGGAGTACGGCGCCGCCGGGCGGCGGCGGGTGCTGTCCCGGTACAGCTGGCAGCGGGTGGTGGCGCAGACGGAGGACGTCTATCGGCGCGTACTGGACGCCCACGCGGCACGGGCCCCCGCCCGTCCGGCCGCCGTACCCGTGACACCTGCCGTCTCCTGAGGAGCCCGACATGCTTCCTGCCGACCCCGCACACGCACACTGCCAGGCACTCGAACAGGCCGTGGCCGCCTTCCGGGAACAGCACACGCCCCAAGTGACCGCCTGGGGCCAGCAGTTGGCCGAGGCGCTGCGCGACGGCGGCCGGCTGCTGGCCGCGGGCAACGGCGGCAGCGCGGCCCAGGCCCAGCATCTGACCGCCGAACTCGTCGGCCGCTACCAGTGCGAACGCAGACCGTACTCCGCCATCGCGCTGCACGCCGACACCTCGGCGGTGACGGCCATCGGCAACGACTACGGCTTCGCCGATCTGTACGCCCGCCAGGTGGCCGGCCACGGCCGCCCCGGTGACGTACTGCTGCTGCTGTCCACCTCGGGCCGCAGCGAGAACCTGGTCAACGCCGCGCTGGCGGGCCGCGAGACGGGGCTGCGGGTGTGGGCGCTGACCGGGCCGGGGCCCAACCCGCTGGCCGCGGCTGCGGACGCGGCGCTGTGCGTTGCCGCGGACACCACGGCAACCGTCCAAGAGGTGCACCTGGTGGCCGTCCATCTGCTGTGCGAGGCGTTCGACGCGGCACAGGAACCGGCCGAGGACCTGCTGTCGGCCACCGCCCCGCTGCCCGCCGCCCCTCCCGGAACCCCGTAGACCGCAACAGCGCGAACAGGAGCACGGATCGCACAGGAGACTGCAACGCGCAGGAGAGCAACGCGCAGGAGACTGCAACACGTAGGAGAACGGAACGCACAGGAGACCGAACGCACCTGACGAAGGAAGCCGTCATGCCTCGCAACCGCCCGATAGTCGTCGTCGGCGACACGCTGCTGGACACCGACGTCGAGGGCCAGGCCCACCGGCTGGCCCCGGACGCGCCCGCGCCGGTGCTGGACGTGACCGAGGAGCACAACCGGCCAGGCGGGGCCGGACTCGCCGCGGCGCTCGCCGGTGCCTTCCCGCAGGACGGCGCGGACCGTCCGGAGATCGTCCTGGTCACGGCGCTCGGCCAGAGCCGGTCCGACCAGGTGGTACGGGATCTGCTGGCGCCCCGGGTGCGGCTGCTGGAGTTGCCGCTGCGCGGCAGTGTGCCCGTCAAGACGCGGCTGTGCGCCGAAGGGCGACCCCTGCTGCGGGTCGACCGCGGCGGCGGCACCGTCGGGCCGGTCACCGACGAGGTACGGGTGGCGCTGGCCGGGGCGCACACCGTCCTGGTCTCCGACTACGGACGCGGCGTCGCGGCCCGGCTGCGCGCCGAACTCGCCGTACTGGCCGGACATACGCAGGTGGTGTGGGACCCGCATCCGCGCGGCGAGCCGCCTGTCCCCGGTGCCCGCCTGGTGACGCCGAACGCGGCTGAGGCCGTGCTGCTGTGCCCGGGGGAGCACCCGGACGCCGACGGTGACGGGCTGCACGGGCACGGCCGGCGCGGCGCAGCGCTCGCGGCCCAGTGGCGCAGTGCCGCCGTCGCGGTGACGCTGGGTCGGCGCGGCGCTGTGCTGGCGCGGCCCGACGACGAGGCGCCGCTGTACTTCCCGCCGCTCCAGGAGGCCGAGGGCGATCCCTGCGGCGCCGGTGACTGCTTCGCCGCGACGGCTGTGCGCGCCCTGGCCGACGGCGCCCTCCCGGAGGAGGCCACCCAGGAGGCGGTTCGGGAGTCGGGCGCCTTCGTGGCCGCCGGCGGGGTGCGCAACCCCGCGCTGTGGGGCGGGGTGCCCAGCGCACCGCAGGGCCCGTCGCCGCTGCGGTCGCCGCTGTCCAAGACGGACGACGCGCGCGCCCTGGCCGCCGCCGTACGGGCGCGTGGCGGCACGGTCGTGGCCACCGGCGGCTGCTTCGATCTGCTGCACGCCGGGCACGTGGGGATGTTGCAGAACGCGCGCCGTACCGGCGACTGCCTCATCGTCTGCCTCAACTCCGATGTGTCGGTGCGCAGGCTCAAGGGCGAGGGCCGGCCGATCACCCCGGAGGCCGACCGGATCTCGGTGCTGGCCGGGCTCGACTGTGTCGACGCGATCGCCGTGTTCGACGAGAACACCCCCGAACGGCTGCTGCGGGAACTGCGTCCGCATGTGTGGGTCAAGGGCGGCGACTACGGGACGGAGCGGCTTCCCGAGGCCGCCACCCTGGAGGAGTGGGGCGGCCGCGTCCTGCTGCTGCCGTATCTGGACGGCCGCTCGACCACGGCGCTGGCCCGCCGCGCCGCCGACCACCACGGCACGGTGCGCGCCTCGGGGCCAGCCGGTCCGGCCGGTCTGGAGCAGTCGTCGTGAGCGCCCGCCGGGCCGGTGATCCGCCGCCGGGCAGCGGTGCGCGGCGGGCCCGTGGGCAGCCCGGCGGGGCGTGGCCCGGGCGGCCGGGGGGTGAACCGGAACGTCCCGCGCCGCTGGTGCTGCGGGAGGGGGCGGGCGCCGACCCGGACCGGCCGCGCACGCTGGTGCTGCGCGCGCTGGGGCTCGGTGACCTGCTGACCGCCGTCCCCGCGCTGCGTGCGCTGCGCCGCGCGCTTCCGCACCACGAGTTGGTGCTGGCGGCCCCAGGGTGGCTGGCCGACGCGGTGCGGGCGGTCGATGTCGTCGACGTCCTGCTGCCCGCCGGTGCCGCGGACCGCGAGGTTCCGGCCCGGGTGCCGTGGCCGTGGGCCCCGCCCGACCTGGCCGTCGATCTGCACGGCAACGGCCCGGCGAGCCGTGCGGTGCTCGCCCGGCTCAGGCCCCGGCGGCTGCTGGCGTACGCGGACGGGTCGGCGCCCCACTGGCGCGCCGACGAGCACGAACGGGAGCGCTGGTGCCGCCTGTTGACCTGGTACGGCATCCCCGCCGACCCGGACGATCTGCTGCTGCGGCGGCCCGCCGCCGAGTCGCCCGCACCCGGAGCGGTGGTGCTGCATCCGGGCGCCGACGCAGGCGCGCGGCGGTGGCCGCCCGAGCGGTTCGCCACCGTCGCACGGGAGCTGCGCAGGCGCGGGGAGGAGGTGGCGCTCAGCTGCGGGCCCGGCGAACAGGAGCTGTGCCACGGCGTCGCCGAGCAGGCCGGGTTGCCGCCCGCCGCTGTGCTGGGGCCGCCCGCCGGGCTGCCGTTCGGCACACTGGCCGCGCTGGTGGCCCGGGCGCGCGCGGTGGTCGTCGGCGACACGGGAGTGGCCCACCTCGCCTCGGCGCTCGCCGTACCGTCCGTCGTGCTGTTCGGCCCCGTCTCCCCCGCCCTGTGGGGGCCGCCCCCGCATCCGCGGCACCGCGTGCTGTGGCGGCCGTTCCCCGGTGACGGGGTACGCCCCGGTGACCCGCACGGTGCCGGCACCGACCCGCGGCTGCTCCGCATCACGCCGGACGAGGTCGTGGTGGCCTGCACGGCGCTGCCGGGTAGGGGCGCGCCGGGGTCGCCGGGCGCGGGTTCCGTGGCGCCCGGCGACCCCGGGGCGGATGCCGGCGACGGTGTCGGGACGCGGGAAGCCGGAGCGCCGCACGGGGTGGGACTGTGACGTATCGGCGGGCGCTGCTCACCGGGTGGTTCAGCTTCGTGGACGGCGAGGTGACGGCCGGGGACGTGGTGGCGTTGCGGCGAGCCGAGGACGTGGTGCGGAGCATGGGGGTGGCGTACGACGTGGCGTGGAGCCCCGGGTTCCGACCCGGGGAGCTGTCGTTGGAGGCGGCCCCGGCCGGGGAGTACGACCTGCTGCTGTTCGTCTGCGGACCGTGCAGCGGCCCGCAGACGGCGGCCCTGCACCAGCGCTTCGCGCACTGCCGCCGCATTGCCGTCGGCGTCTCGGTGGTCGACCCGGAGGACCCGGCCGTGCGGGGGTTCCACGAGGTGATCGCCAGGGACGGCGGCGCGGCCCTCCCCCGGCTGACGCCGGGTGCCACCGGCCCGTCGCCCGATCTGTCGGCGGGCACCCGGCCACCGGACCGGCTGCCGCCGGTGGTGGCGACGGTCCTCACGGCCGGCCAGCACGAGTACACGGGCCGGCGGCGGCACGAGGAGACGGTGCGCCGAATCACCGACTGGCTGGGCAGCCAGGACTGTGCGCGGCTGGAACTGGAGACGCGGCTGGACACCCGCGACTGGCGGCTGTGTGGCACCCCGGAGCAGCTGGACGCCGTGCTGGCCCGGGTCGACCTGGTGGTGACCAACCGGCTGCACGGCATGGTGCTGGCGCTGCGGTCCGGTGTGCCCGCCGTCGCCGTCGACCCGGTGGCGGGCGGCGCGAAGGTCAGCGCGCAGGCACAGGCACTGGACTGGCCCGCGGTGATCCCCGCCGAGCGGCTGGACGACGCGGCGCTGGCGCACTGGTGGGAGTGGGCGCACGCGGAGGGCCGCAGCCGGGCCGCCGCCTACGCCGCCACGCCACGGCCCGAACCCCTCGCCGATGCCCTGCGCGACTCCCTCGCACGGACCGGAGAGGGCACCGGTCACGCCGCTCATCCCATTTGACACGTTTTGCTGGCATGAGAACCTGATTGGGGGAGGACCGGGCCGAAGGGAGCCGCATCATGACCACCGATCTGCACGGCACGACGGTGGCACTCCTCGCCACCGACGGCGTGGAACGCGTCGAGCTGGAGCAACCGCGCGGCGCCCTGCACGGTGCGGGGGCCCGTACGGAGGTGATCTCACCGCACACCGGGGAGATCAACGCCCGCCAGATGGACATCGACCCGGCAGGCACCCTCACCGTGGACAGGACGGTCGCCGACGCGTCCGCCGACGACTACGACGCGCTGGTGCTGCCCGGCGGCGCGATGAACCCCGACCAGCTGCGGACGGACCCCGACGCGGTCGACTTCGCACGGGAGTTCATGCAGGCCGGGAAACCCGTCGCGGCCATCTGCCATGGCCCGGTGACCCTGGCTGAGGCGGACGTGATCCGTGGCCGCCGCCTCACCTCGTGGCCCAGCATCCGCACCGATCTGCGCAACGCGGGCGCCGAGGTGGTCGAGGAGGAGGTCGTCATCGACGGCAACCTCGTCACCAGCCGCGGCTTCCCCGACGACTTCGCGCCGTTCTGCGCCGCCCTCGTCCAGCAGGTGGCCAAGGCCAGAACACCCCAGCCGGCCTGACCCACCCGACGCGTACACCGCCCCGGCCGCGCGGCACACGAGCAGGTCAAGCAGGTGCTCCCCCAGTCCCCTTGGGAACGAAGTCGGCCGGTGTCGCATGACGCAACCGGGTACGCAGATACGCCGGGAAGTGCGGGGCCGGGACGGTCAGGACCGGGCAGGTGGCCCGGGCCGGCACGCGGCGCCGGGTTCCGCCGTAATGGAACAGGCCGCGCCGCGCCACTCGTGTGCCGATGATCAGGCGGTCGTCGGGACGGCAGGCGGTACGGCACAGCGCACGCCAGGGCCGGTCCCTGACCAGTCGGCGTTCGACCGCGGTGACCCCGGGCGGGTCGCCCCCGAACGCCTCGTCGAAGGCCCGGTCCAGCCGCGCGGCGGCCTCCCGGCGCCAGTTCTCGGCCCAGATCCGGTCGGGCCGCAGCATGTACCCCGCCTCACCCTCCGGCGGCTCCCAGGCCAGCACCGCCAGCAGCGGGCGCCCGCTGCTCCGGGCCTCACGCGCCGCCGCCCGCAGCGCCGCGAGGCTGGCGAGCGACCCGCTCACACCGACGATCAGCCGTCCCTGCTGTGCCGCGTCGCCACCGTTACCGCCCGGCGCCGCCCCGCTCCGTCCGGTGGCGCCACCTCTGCCTCTCATCGCTCCCCCTTCCAGCTGCTCCGCTTCGGCGCGGCCTGTCCGACAACCGCTGTGGAAGGCAGTTTGGCGCTGATTGGACTGCTGGGACAGAGCCAATGCGAACGGATTGGTCTGCTGTGGATCATCGGGCCCTCGGGCCACAGGGGCATCGGCCGGGCGCGGGGCGTCAGGCGCGGGTTACGCGTGCTGCGGGGCGCGTGTCAGCCGCGGGGCGCTCCGGATGGCCCCCGCGCCGGGCGGCGGCGACCCCGGTCCGCCTGGCGGTCGTGCTCGACCTGCCGACGGACCCGCTCACAGCTCCTGGACAGCAGCCGGGAGACGTGCATCTGCGAGATGCCCAGCTCCTGGCCGATCCGCGACTGCGACATATCGCGGAAGAACCGCAGATACAGCACGCGGCGCTGGCGTTCGGGCAGTTCACGCAGACACGGCTTGACCGCCTCCCGGGCCACCACCGTGTCGTACTCGGCCTCCTCCTGACCGAAGGTATCGGCCAGCGAGAAACCGTCATCCGCACCGGCCGCCACCGAGGCGTCCAGCGACAGCGAGCGGAAACTGCCGATCGCCTCCAGCCCCGCCACCACGTCCTCCTGGGACATACCGGTGTGCTCGGCGATCCGCTCCACGGACGGAAGGCCGTCCTCCATGCCGGTGTTCAGCTCCCGGACAGCGGCCCGCACCCTGTTGCGCAACTCCTGGACCCGGCGCGGTACGTGCACATCCCACGTACGGTCGCGGAAGTGGCGGCGGATCTCGCCGGTGATGGTCGGCACGGCGAACGGCACAAACGGGGTGCCGAGCGCCGGGTCGTAGCGGTCGACGGCCTTGACCAGGCCCAGCGCGGCAACCTGCTCCAAGTCCTCCAGGGACTCACCACGGTTGCGGTACTTGGCCGCCAGCCGCCGGGCCATCGGCAGCCACGCCTCCACCAGACGGCTGCTCAGCTCCTCCCGCTCGGGACCCTCCGGCAGCGCGGCCAGCCGCGCGAAGTCCTCGGCGGTGTCAGGGGCGTCGTCGTGGCTGTGGCGTATGCGCTGCTGACGGTAGCGGACTGCACACATCTCGGAATCCTCCCGTCCCGCTGGTGCGATGACGCTGCGCGAGAGGGCGGCTCAGGGAGCACACACGGAGACACTCACCGGGGACCTGACCGCTCGCCTCCCGCGGTACGCCTGTTCTCCCAAGCACTTGGAGACTCGGCTAACCGGCACATCGCCCGCCAAACCTCCCCGCTCCGCTTCGGCACCGCCGGCTGCCCGCGTGTTCCTCCCGTCAGCTGCCCGTACGGCGGGTGTCGCCGGCGTCCTGGCGGAGCCGCCCGGTGTGGGAGGCGAGCGTGTCGACGCGCGCCGCGAGCTCCGGGTGGCTGCCGGTCAGATGCCGCTGAGCTCCTATCAGCGGACCGACGAGCCGGGCCGCGTCGTTGTCGGCGAGCGCGCCCGCCAGCACGGCGCGGGGTTCGGCGGGCAGGTCGGGCAGCGCGGTGATCTGCCCGGCGAGTTGGCGCAGGTCGGAGGCGTTGCGCCGGGCCCAGGCCGCGACCGTGCGATCGGCGGCGCGGCGGTCACGGGTGGCCTGCACCCGCTGCTCACCTGTCGTGCCGGGGGTGCCGGGCCGGCCGCGCAGATAGCGCCGCTCGGCGGCCTGCCGGCTGGCGACACCGAGCGGGCCGGCCAGCTCGGCCCAACTGGCGCCTGCCGTACGGGCGGTCTCGATCAGGGAGGTCTCCCAGCCGGCGAGCTGGTCGCGCACCTGGCGCAGCACCAGCAGCGCGGCCAGCGCCTGGTCACAGTCGGGTTCGCCGCTCTTCGGAGGCCGAGGGTCACCGGCCGGGTCCTGGGCGGCGTGTACCGCCTCCTGGATCCGGTCCAGCGCCGCCGCGGCGGCGAGAAAAGAGGCGGGAGCCGGGTCGCTCGCGGCGGTCGGCACCGGCTCTTCCGCGAGCCGCGCGCGCTGTTCTTCAGGTGTGGGCACGGGGGTCCTCCCCTAGCAATGTCGTCCATCGGGCGACAACCACGCTTGTCATCGTTCCGATGACATGGTACAAGAAAGGCAAGGTGCAGCGCATTGGCAGACGCAGATACTGCCCAGGCTCATCGGAGGTGTTTCGTAATGTTGATGCGCACCGATCCGTTCCGCGAGCTCGACCGCATCGCCCAGCAGTTCCTGGGCACGGGCGGCACCTGGTCCCGGCCGTCCGCGATGCCGATGGACGCCTACCGGGACGGCGACGACTATGTGATCGCCCTCGACCTGCCGGGCGTCTCGCCGGACGCCATCGACATCGATGTCGAACGGAACATGCTCACCGTCAAGGCCGAGCGCCGCCCTGTCGCCGGGAACGACGACGTGCACATGGAGCTCGCCGAGCGGCCGCTGGGGGTCTTCTCCCGCCAGGTCATGCTGGCCGACACCCTGGACACCGAGCACATCAGGGCCGACTACGACGCAGGTGTGCTGACCGTCCGCATCCCCGTCACCGAACGCGCCAAGGCTCGCAAGATCACCGTCGGCAACGGAGCCGACCGCAAGCAGATCAGCAGCTGACCAGCGCGGGAACACCCGCCGCCGCCGAGCCGGGAGCCGGGGTGCAGCCCACCCGGCTCCCCGCTCCGCCGCGCCCGCCCTGCGCGGCGAAGCCCCGTCCCTCAACCACAACCGGAGACTGAAACGTGTCACTGACGCACACGAAGCCCCTGGCCGACCCCGTCACGGATGGCATGACGTACGACCGGATGGTCGAACGGGTGAGGTACGACGGTGCCTACCCCACCCGCGAACGAGCCGAGGCCGTCATACACGCCGTACTGGCCGCCCTCGGACGACGTCTCTCCGGTGACGAACGCGTCGAACTCGCCGCCGTCCTCCCGCCGGAGGCCGCCCGTACGTTCACCGCCCAGATCCCCGAGCAGGCACGGCTCACCGGCTGGGAGTTCGTGAAGGACCTCGCCTCCCGGACCGGCGGCACGGCAGCCACCACCCGCTGGGACACCGGCACCGTCCTCGCCCTGGTGGCCCGCCTCGTCGGCGAGGAGCTGACCACCCGCATCATCGCCCAACTCCCTCCCGGCTACGCCCTATTGTTCGGCCGCGCCGAACTGAACCAGGCCGCCGCGTGAAGCCCTGACACTTGCGTACCCCGCAATGGGGGCTGCGCTTGCCCACCCTGCGCCCTGGGGGCACCTCCCGGACGGAGTCTGGGGGAGCAGACCGCCCAAGCGCAGCAGGGAGCGCGCGCCCCGCAAGGGGCGCGGGGAACTGCGCGAGCAACCACAGCGGACCCGCAGTCCGCGACCGACAGGCAGGGGCAGCCCCTCATCGGAACTCCGTCAGCGCAGGGGCGGCAAGCACAAGCGCAGCCTCCTCAGCCGGCGGAAACCCCAACCGGTTGAAGGCCATATGGACATGGTGCAGCAACAACTCCACGCGGGGCACAGGGACATGCGACGCCGCGCAATGGTCCAGCGACGCAGCCACCACGTCCGCGTGCGCCGCCAGCCGACCCCGCATATGGCCCCGCGGCCACGGAGCGCCCCGTACGCCGGCCGCCAGCCCCCGCAGCCGGTCCCGGATCTCATCCGCGGGCAGGGCCATCCGCAGCCGGGCCAGCCAGCGGCGCCGGTGCGCCGTCCAGAAGGCGTCCCGTTCCCCGGGCGCCAGACAGCGCTCCACCAGCATGCCGGTGAGATCGACAGCAGCAGCGGCACGTTCGTAAGCGGCGGGAAGCGCCACCAGCCGCGTCTCGTCGAGCATCGCGCAGCAGTCGGTGAAAACCGCCTCCGCCGAGCGGATGCCCACCGCGCCGCCGTACTTGGCCAGTTCGGGCGCGTACGGGGCGGGGCTCACCCCGGTGCGCTGGTGCCGAGGGGCCATGGTGGGCTCGGCGGGCAGCAGACTGCCGCCGTCAGGCTCTTCCGGCGGCTCGGGCAGGGTCGACATCAGCGCGCGCAGCCGCGGGACGCAGTCGTGCAGCGCGTCGGCCTGATCGGGTGTGCAGCGGATGCGCAGCCGCAGATGGTGGCCGGTCGCGTCCCAGTAGCGCAGGAAGTGCCAGGCTGGTGCCTCCAGTTCGGCCGCGCGCGCCGCCAGCCACGGCAGCGCCGCGCGGACTCCGGAGTCCATCCGTGCGGGTCCACCGGGGTAGGCCCGTACGTACCACCAGTCGGTTGCCGCGTCGGAGGCCGCGGTCGCGGTCACCGGTCCCCCTCTCCGTCCGACCAGTGCAGCAGTACGGCGTGTTCGGCGGCGCGCTGCTCGCCGTGCGCGTCGCGCAGCGGGTGCTGGTCGTGTGCCGGCAGTGCCTCGACCAGCCGTACGTGGCTGATCCCGGGGGTGATCCAGTGGGCCAGTACGTCGAGTGAGACGGCCGAGTCCAGCCGGATCCACAGCGGTTTCCGGTCGTGGTCCGGGCTCATCCCGCGCCCGGCGGGCAGCAGGTAGGCGAACAGTTCGTACGGCATGCCGTGTGCGCGGCGGAACGCGTCCGCTGCTGTGACGGCCTCCGCGTCACTGCCGGACCCCAGCAAGGGCAGCCGGTCGACCGGAACGATCCACGACGCGCGCCGGGTCACCACCCGGCCCTCGCCGCCCAGGGTCTGTCTGTCCAGGGCGAGCACCCGTTCGGGGTCGCGGGGCAGTTGGAACGGCATGCGGTAGTCCGACAGCGGTGAGCCGTTGATCCATGGGTCGGACAGCACGGCGAGGAACCGGGCGAACTTGGGGAACAGATGCGTGGGCACCAGCCCGGTGTAGGCGGCGGCCAGCGGCAGCCCGTCGGGCGCCAGCAGCGTGAGGGTGTCCTGGTGCGGGTCGTGCACCAGTCGGGTCGCGCTCAGCGCGAGTGCGCCGGGCGCCGTCAGCTCCCCGGGGAGGGTGAGCGGGGGGAGCAGACCGGCGGACTGGGCCTGCACGGTGCTGCACTCGGTCCACAGCACCAGCTCGTGGTGGTGCGCGGCATACGGCCAGCAACGGCGTACGTGGGTGCGCAGCGCGTCCGCGAAACCGTCGCCCAGCAGCCCCTTGAATCGGGTGAGCAGGCCACCCGTACCGGGGTTGAACTGGTTGACGACCATACGGGGGCCGCCGACCGGCCGCATCTGCTGGAAGAGCACGGCAGCCGAGGGAGGGGCGCTGCTCGGGCCGACCGGGAGCCAGGCCCGCTCCCCCGGGTCCTCACGTGCGGCGAGGTCGAGTTGCGCGGCCCGCTCCAGCTCCGGGTCGCGGTCGGTCTCGGCGCCGCAGCGCATGGCGAACCCGAGCACGTCGTCGCAGCTGCCGCCCCTCCCGTACAGGGCGACGAACCGGCGCACCAGTTCGTCGTACAGGTGCGAACGGAACAGCCGGGGGCGGATACTCGCGCCGAGGCGCCGCAGGTCGGCTGCCGTCTCCTCGTCCTCCAGCACGGGCGGCAGCCGCAGTTCGGTGACGGCGTCCTCGTAGCAGACCTCGGCCGGTTCGAACCGGTCCCAGCCCGCTGCCCGCGCCCACTCCCGCCCCAGCTCACGTACGCGCGCGACGGCGCCGGCTCGCTGCCGCGGGGCATCCGCCGCCGCTCCGAAGGGGGCGGCCATCCGGTCGCGTTCGGCGGCGAGCTCCCGCAACTGCGCCACGACGGCGGGCCCGTCGTCCCGCACGCCGTCGGTCAGTGCCAGCAGCACCGACACCGCGTCCTCGCCGCGCCGCCATGGGGCGACGGGGGCCAGGACGCCGCTGTCCAGCAGGCGCAGGTAGCGGCGGAACGGGTCCGCGCCGCCGAGTGCGCGCAGCGCCGCCTCGTGGGACAGCGTGCCGTCGCCCTCGTCGCAGGCCGCGGCCAGTGTGTGCGCCCAGCCCGCCGCAGGGCCCGCCTCCACCACATGGTCGATCCGCCAGGTGACGCCGCCGGTGGCGACGTACTCGGGGTGGAGCAGCAGCTCCCCCGTCGTGGGCGAGGGGCGGTAGCGGAGCAGCGGTGCCGTGTGCGGCGAGCAGGCGAGGGCGTACAGGGCGGTGAAGGCGACGGTGGCGGACACCTGGTGCACGGCGTGGCCGTCGTGGGCCCGGCCGGGGACGCCGACGGTGGTAAGCCGGGCGAAGGGGCTGGTCTTGGCGGCGGCGCGGACGGTGTACGAGTACAGCGTCCGGATGGCGCGCTGCCGTTTCCTGGCCTTGTGGAGCTTGCGGGCGCTGCCGTAGCGCACCCAGTCCGGAGTGGCCAGCGCGAGGGAGTGCGCGAAGGCCGGGTCCTCCAGCGCCGCGGTCAGGGTGTCCTCGGCGGCGGCGCGGTCCTGTGCGACCTCCTTCTCCAGCTCACCGGCCACCGCCTGCGCGGCGGCGGTCAGCTCCTGCCAGCGGTGCAGCGCGGCGCGCGCTTCCTCGTCGGCGTACTCCTCGATCCGCGCCGCTGTCCGCTCGTCCCAGCCCGGCGGAGCCGCACGGTGCGCGGCGCGGCGGGCCGCCAGGACGGCACGGCGCAGTTCACGCGCGTCGTCCAGCAGCGGTACGAGGGCGAACAGGACGTCCTCCACCCGCCCCCTGAGCTCCTCCAGCGCGCCGCTCAACTCTGCCTGCCGGTCCAGGAGTTCGGCGGTCCGGGCGCCGGGGCGGGGGCAGCAGACGGCGGGCAGCCCGGCGACGCGGGTCAACTCCGGGACGCCCAGCTGTACCGGGGTGTGCGTCGCGGTGGCTGTCACCGGCCCCACATCCCCTGCACGCTGCCGTACGAGAACGCCGTACCGCGCACCGCCACATACGCCAGCGCCAGCACATACAGCGTGCACAGTGCCCCGTAGGCCAGGTGCAGTCTGCGCGCGGCGGGGGTCATGGCGGCCAGGTGGGAGGGCAGCGGGCGGCGTCGCAGTGTGTGCTTGAGCAGGCCGAAAGCGCGGCCGCGCGCGTCGACGGTGCCCATGCCGGCCTCCAGCGCCGCGTAACCGTCGCTGGGCAGCAGTGGGTTGAGGTTGGTGATGACGCTGAAGAGCTGGAAGACCAGCATCGTCGCGGCCACGGTCGCCGCGGGGCCGTGCGCCGTGGTGGCGACCAGCGCGGTGATCCCGGCGACCCAGCCGTCGTTGACGGGCCCGGCCAGCGCGAGGACGACTCTGCCCGCGCGGGAGCGCAGCCGGTAGGCGTCGGTGCGGTCGACGTAGGCGAGCGGCATGAAGTAGAACAGCAACGCGAACCCGAAGCCCCGTACGGGCACCTTCAGGATCTGCGCGACCATCGCGTGCGCCGCCTCGTGCAGCACGATCTGGCACAGGAACAGGACGAGTGCGAGCAGCGTCGTCCAGTGCGCGGGGCGCGGATCGGCGGACGGCCCCGCGAGCAGCGCCCAGACGGCGAGCACGGTACCCAGCACGCCGCCGGCGATGTGCACGCCCGCCAGCGCGCTGCCGGGCAGCTTGCGCAGTACGGCTGCGAGGGGTTCCAGCAGCCGGGGCAGCAGCGTCCGGCTGACGACGAAGCGCGGCATCATCTGGTTGCGCTTGCCGCGCCGCCCGGCGTTCCGGGCCCGCTGCGGGGTGGGCGAGCCGTCCAGCAGGCCGCTGTCGTAGAGGTTCTGCACGAAGCGGTCGAGCTCGGCGCGGGCCGCCTCGGGTGTCTTGGTGCCGCGCGCCGCCATCAGCCCCGCGATGTCGTCCAGCGACCGGGAACCGTCCAGCCGCTGGACGAGGCCGGCGGCCGAGCGGCTGAGCCGGTGGTAGATACCGGAGGACTCGTCGTACAGCAGCGGATGGTCGTCCATCCCGCGAATGACTTCCAGGCCCTCGCGGAGCTTCGGTCGGGTGAGGGTCTCCATGCACAACTCCCTGCTGGCGGTCGGGCGCGCGGGCCGCGTCGTAGCCTGAGCGGTGCTCGCGGGTCGCATCCGCGAGCGCCCGGTTCCGGGGCGCTTCGCCCGCTCCGGAACCGGGGCCTCACCTCAC
The DNA here is from genome assembly GCF_050936705.1 of Streptomyces sp. CA-250714. Lineage (NCBI taxonomy): Bacteria > Bacillati > Actinomycetota > Actinomycetes > Kitasatosporales > Streptomycetaceae > Streptomyces > Streptomyces sp. CA-250714. Next base: position 2,594,798 of record NZ_JBNJMI010000002.1, read on the forward strand.
GGCGCGGTCCGGTGTTCGCATCTCACCGGGCCGCTGACGGAACAGTTGCGTTCCGTTTGTCAGTTGCCGTTGGAGGAGAAGGAGCCTGCCGAACTCACGCAGGCGGGGCCCGGGCAGCTGCCGCAGCCCGCGGTGCCGGCACAGCCGAAGGTGCTGAACGGGCTGTCGGCCTCGGGGAGTGCTTCCAGTTCGAGGTCCTCGGCCCACAGTTCGAGGTCGGCGCTGTTGGTGTCCATGTGTGTCACCTCCTCTCGACGGTGCGGAGCGATGCTCGCCGAGCCACCCGTCAGCCGTAGCTGGAGGCGCTCGAATAGGACGAGGCCGAGCTGTACGGGCAGGACGCCGAGCCCGCCGTGGTGGCGCTGCCCCAGGTGCTCAGCGCGGTGCCCTCGCTCAGCTCCTCGACCACCAGGTCGTCGTCGAACGTCTCGACGAACAGGTCGAGGTCGTCACTGTTCTGCATCTCTCATCTCCCTTCTCGCGAGTCGGTGCGCAGGGCCGGGCCCTGCGCCGGCGCCGGCTGTCAGCAGCTAGCTGTCAGCCGATGCAGGACGCGGTGCCGACGGTGGCCGCCGACGAGCCGGGGCAGGACGCCGTGGACGCCGAACCCGCGCAGGCGAAGCAGCCGCCCGGTGCGTTGCCGTCCGGCAGTTCCTCGACCGCGAGGTCCTGATCCTCGATGTAAAGGTCCAGCTCCATGTGGTCCATGGGTTCCATGGGTCACCTCTTCCTGAGTACTTCCTGGTGGGAGCCGGTCAGCCGTAGCTCGAAACGCTGGAGGCGCTCGACGCGCTGGTCGCCGGGCAGGAGGCGGTGCTGGCGCTGGTGGCCGTGGAGAAGCTCGCCAGGGCGTTGCCCTCGGGCAGCTCTTCCAACGCCAACTCGTCCTCGGCCACGGCGTACAGGTCGATGACGTCTTCCACTGCGATTCACTTCCTTTCGTCGCTCGGTGCGGATCGGTGGGACATCCGACGACTTTGCCGTCGGACGATCAGTGGGCGGTTTCCCCGCCGGGCGGGCCCGCCGGGTGGCCCAGCGCGAGGGCGAACACCTGCTGCCTGCCGGTGCCGTCGGAGCGCAGCGGTGCCCGTACGGCAGCGGGGATGAACCCGGCGAACACCGAACCGGTCAGCCCGTGCGAGACCCCGGCCAGCCACATGGAGTGGACGGCCGCGCCGACCCGGGTCAGCAGCGTCCGGTAGCCGTGCCCTCCGTCGCGCGCCTCGGCCGTACGCAGATCCACGGCGACGGAGACGATCGCCGGCGCGGCCCCGAACTCGGCCTGGAGGGTGAGGGTGTGGCGCCGCTCGGGCGGCGGCAGTTCCATGACGGGGTGCGCGCTGCGGCCGGTCCCGTCGACGTGGTGCACGGCGGGTGCCAGACCTGCCACCCGGAAGGCCACGACGGTGATCTCCAGTGGGGTGTGCGGCTGTTCGTCCGGCCACTCCTCGGCGTCCGCCTCGACGCCCTCGCCGATGATGTCGGCCAGCAGCGGCGCGGCCAGCGGTTCGGGCGACCAGACGCGGTGCGCGCGGCGGGCCTCCAGAGTGTCCAGCAGGTCGAGCCGGGGCGCTGCGGGGTCGGGTGACCGCCCCAGACGGACGGGCGGACCCAGTGGTGCGGGCGCGGCCGCGCGCCGGGGTGCCGCCTCGGTGCGCGGGCTCGCGGGCGCGGACGCGAAGGAGTCGACGAGTTGGAGGGCGAGGTCGTCAGGGGCGATCACAGCGGCCTCCCGAGGTCGGTGACGGCGGTGACGGGTTCGACGCGCGGGTCGACACCGAGCGCCCCGGTGACCGCCCGCTCGTCCCAGCGCCGCACCGGCGTGCGGGGCAGCCCGAGGGTGCGGCAGACGCGGCGCAGGGTGGCCTGGGCGCAGCCCGCGTCGAGCAGCGTCACCCGCAGCGCGAAAGAGTGGTACTTCTTGGCGACCTTGCCGAGGTTGCCGGTCAGCACCAGCGTGGCCGGGCCCCGTCCCGGCACCCCGTCGAGCGCGGCGGTGCCGGGCGCGAGCAGGGCCAGCCGGTGGCCGCCGGGTACGTAGCCGTAGAGGCCGGGCTCCAGCCCCTCCGCCTCGCGTACGGCCAGATGTGCGAGGACGGAGCCGATGTTGCCGCCACTGGGTGTCCACCGGCGCAGGACGTCCGGGTCGCCCTCGCGGATGCCCGCGACGGTGGCCAGGACGAGCGAGAGGGTGTCCAGGTCGACGGCGACGTCCCGGACTGTTTCCGCGCTCCCGTACGGCTGCCCGGCCAGGCGTGCGGTGTCCGGGGCGGGCAGGGCGACCCGCGGGCAGACGGGCCAGCTCTTCTCCTGCCGCTGCAGGGCCAGGTTGGAGGGCTTGTAGTGCTGCTGGTGGCCCTTGAGGTCCAGGTACTCGTGCGGGGGGAAGCCGATGAACGCCTCGTAGCGCGCGGCCAGCGGGGCGGGTTCGGGGCCGTCGGGATCTCCGGGCTCCTCGGGGGCGGCTGGTACGGCGGAGCAGTTGGGGCAGCCGGGGCGGGTGGCTCCGCTGTACCGCCGCTGTTTGAGGTCCTCCAGGTCGACGGTGCGCCACTGGTTGGGGTAGGGCGAGGGCACGGAGCGGGAGAGGAATGCGAACAGGTCGTGCGCGGCGAGTGCCGCGGTGAGTGCTGCCGCCTCCTCGTCGGTCTCCGTACCGTCCGCGGCCTCCGTACCGTCCGCGGCCTCCGTACCGGACTCCTCCGTACACGCCTCCTCCGCCAACAGGCAGTCCAGGCACGGCGTGTAGCGGGGATGGGCGAACGGGCCCAGGCGTGCGCGTCCGGCGAAGACGGCCACCCGCACCAGCGGGAGGTCCCGTTCCCGGCAGCCGGCGGCGACGGCCGAAAGTTCGCCGGGCGGCAGATCGGCGGCGACGGCCAGCGTGGTGCCGTCGGGCGGTACGCCCTCCGTTCCGGTCACCCGGCTCACCCGCACGGACGGCGCCAGCTCCGTGGCCAGCGCCGTAGCCGTCGGCCCGGTGCCGAAGAGAGCGACCCGCGCGGTGGCCAGCCGCAGCGCGCCCTGCTCCCAGCAGCTGTTGGCGCCGGTGGAGTCGCCCATCCGGGAGAGGTAGTCGGCGAGTTCGGCGGCGAGCGCCGCCCCGGCGTCGGCCTCCTCTCCCCCAGCCGACGGGCTGTCCTCGATGACCCCGCACATCCACAGCAGCGAGAGGGCCTTGAAGACGGCGCCGGGCGCCATGTCCAGCTCCTCGGCGAGTGCCGCGCAGTCCCTGCCGCCGTCCAGCAGCGGCAGCAGCCGGGGCAGCAGCGCGGTGGCGGCCTTGCCGCGGAACACCTGCGGCGTGGGCAGCCCTTCGACGACCAGGCCCTCGCTGACCGGGTGGACCGCCACGCCGCGGCGGAGCCGGGGCAGCGCGGGTACGGACAGCTGCGGGTCGCGCAGCGCGGCGGCTCCGGTCTGTTCGGCGGTGAGTACGTCCCCCTTGGGCATGGTGCTCAGCTCCCCACCGGTGCGGCGCCGGTCAGCCCCTGGAAGATCCGCCACGAGGTGTCCTCGCCGCCGCGCGCAGGGCGGCAGCGCGGGCACTGGTCGACGGCGACCACATGGCTGCGGGCCGTCCTGCCGTCGGCGAGATTGACGGAGCGCACCCGTGAGGCCGGTGCGGGCTCCTGGCCCGCGGCGTCCCGTGGAGCGCCGGAGTCGAAGAGATCGTGCACGGCGGCACGGGCCAGCGCGACGGCCATGCCGACGTGGTGCGGCGCGTAGCCGGTGACGCGCGCCCGGCCGGCGGCCCAAGCGCCGGGCTCTTCCGAGGCGTTCCGGCGGTGCTGCCCGCGCTCCTCACGGGGGAGGCGCTCCTCGCGGGGGACGGGCGAGCGGTCGTGCTGGGCGCGGCGCCGGGTGAAACAGCGGTGGCAGGCGCCGGCGCCGGGCCGTACGGCCGGTCCGCAGCGTAGCTCGGTGGGCTCCAGTTCGATCGGGAACCAGGGCAGGTCCCAGGCGTACGCGGAGGACTCGACCGCCTCGGCGAGCGTCGGCCTGGGATGGTCGGTGACCAGCACCAGCAGATCGCTGACCGGCCAGAAGCTGGGGTGGCTGCCCTCGTCGACGCCCATGACGACGGCGCCGGTGTACACCTTGGCCAGCCGCTCGGTGACGGCGTGCCCGAAGGAGCCCGCCGCGAGAAACAGCGGTCTGCGGGGACCGGTTGTTCCGGTGTGCATCGCTTCTCCTGCCCGGGTGGTGTGGTGGATGTGCACGGGTGGTGCGCGCTTGGCGGGTGGCGCCGTGCGCGTGGCCGGTGCGTCAGGCGAACGGCTGCGGGAGCTGGGTGATCTCGTCCTCGTCCAGCACCGGATGGCCCATCGCACGCGGTGCCTCGTACAGCCGCGGATGGCCGAGGTAGCGGGCCCGGTGCACGAAGGAGAGGGGCATCAGCTGGGGCACCGCCACCCGGACGACGGTGGCGCCGACCTGGCGGGCCTCATCGGTGGTCAGATCGACGGCGAGCACTTCGCAGCCCCGCGCGTGCAGCCGCTCCAGCAGCCAGCCGAGGACGCCGCGCGGGTCGGTGGCGGCGGGGCGGGGCAGCGCGGAGAGCGGCCGGTGCGCCCGCTCGCCCTCCAGGAGGAAGGAGAAACGGTCACGGGCGGCGAGGGGCCCGGCCTGGACCGCGCCGCCGACGACGTCGACCAGCTGCTCGCCGCGCTCCGCCGCCGCGCGCGCCTTGTTCGCCGGGTTGGTGATGTGATGCCGCAGGGCGATCCGCAGCGAGGCGGCCTCGCGGTAGAGCTTGGCGATGGCGTCGCCCGGGTCCGGGTCGCAGGTGGCGGCGACGACCTGGGCCAGTTCCGGGTCGGAGTCCGCGAGCTGGACACCGTAGATCACCGGGATGCCGAGGTCGGTGGTGGCGTCGTAGAACTGGGTGCGGACATGCGGGTTGGCGGCGCGCTCGACGAACTGCCGCTGCCGGGGCGTCAGTTCATCGGCGTCGAAGGTCAGCCGGGGCAGTCGTAGCCGCTGCAGCCAGGTCAGCGCTATCGCGTCGCGTTCGACCACCTCCAGCAGACCGTTGACGACGGCCGACGTCACCTCGGTGTGGACGGCGCAGCCGGTGGACACGGGGTGGCTGATGCGCTCGCCCAGGGCCTCGGGCGGGTTCTTCAGCCATACGTGCACCGCGGGCACCCACACAGGCCGCTGCCGGGTGAACGACCAGCCGCGTACCCAGCGCATCGGAGCGTCCGGGTCGGGTCCGACCAGCCCGTGTCCGCCCGCCGCGAGTTCGGCGGCCGACAGCCTGGGCCAGACGTCCAGCGGCACGGCCTCGTCGCCGAGTTCCCCGGCCGTCGCCCAGCACCAGCGGTCGGTGTCCCGGGCGCAGGACGAGTAGCGCTCCAGTGACTCGGCGACCGCCAGCAGCGCGGCACGCTCGGGCGACAGATCGCCGCCGGCCCCGTCGAAGTTGCCGTGCTCGGCCCCCAGGTCCCAGTCCTCGTGCCCGGTCAGCACCTGCCCGGGGTTGCCGAGGGAGGCGGTGAAGACGGGGAAGTCGGGGTCGCCGGGGCTGCCGGGGAGTCGTGCCGCACCGCTGACGAGGCCGTACGGCGAGACCAGATCGCCCATCCGGCGCAGCGACGCGGGCGGCGTCGCGGTGACGGCGTCCTCGACGGGGTGCGGCGTGGTCGCGGTGTCGTCGGCGCCGTACGGCATGGTCGCGGCGCCCTCGGCGCTGTGCGGCGTGGTGGTCACGGTCATCAGTTCTTCTTCTCCGTGTCCCAGCGGAAGGCGCGGACTGCCGCGATGGTCAGCAGTGCGGCGGTGCCGGCGATGAGCAGCCAGTCGAGCCACTGCTGGTGCCGGGTGACACCGCCGGAGACGTCGTGCCGCAGCGCGTCGCCGAGCAGGGCGACGGGGTTCCACGACAGGACGTCCGCGAGTCCGTCGGGCATCAGCTCCAGCGGGAACAGCACGCCGGAGCCCATCAGCAGCAGCGGGGTGAGCAGTCCGGAGATCGCGTTCGTCAGCTCGGGCGAGCGCAGCGTGCCGCCGAGCAGGAACCCCACGGCCATCAGCAGCCACATGCCGAGCACTGTCGTCAGCAGCATCGTCAGCCCGGACAGCGGCGTCAGCAGCCCCAGCGCCGTGGCGACGGCCCCCGCGACCGCGAGCAGCGCCAGACCGAGCGCGCCACGCGCCGGCAGCAGCGAGACGAGGATGGCCTGCGGCCGGGCCGGTGTGGTGCGCAGCAGCCGCAGGGTGCCGTTGGCGCGCAGCGACACCAGCGTGCCGGCGGTGGCGCTCAGGGCGAGCGACATCAGCGCGAAGACGAGAACGCCCGGCACCACGAACGGCATCGGTTCGAACGGCGGACTGCCGTCGGTGCCGATCGCGTCGACCTCCCTCCCGTCCCAGCCGGTCTGCGGCAGCGCGTCGCGCAACGCGGAGACGACCGAGGGGCTTTCGGGGTCGGTGACCACCCGCAGGGTGTCGCCGTCGGCGGACGGTGCCACCACCGCTTCTGTGCCCTCGGGCGCGCCGCGCGGCGAGCCGACGGCGGTGACCTTGGAACCGTCGCCCAGCGCGTCCCGCAGCTCGGTCGCCTGGGTGCCGCTGCCCACCACCGCGATCTTGTACGGGCCACCGGCCCAGGTGAGCTGCATGATGGCGACGAAGAGCCCGGCCAGCAGCACCGGGAAGACGACGCTGAAGAACAGCGCCATCGGGTCGCGGACCAGTTCCTTGGTCATGCCCTTGGCCAGCGCCTTGAACTGCCCTGGCGGAGGGGCCGCGGTGCCGGGTCCCGGGGAGTCGTCGGGGACGGGGGCGCGTGGCGCGGTGCGGGTGCCGGTCGGGCTGGTGTCGAGCGCGCTCACTGCTCGCTCCCCTCGTCGGGGCCGGCGGGTCCGGTACCGGTGGCGGCCAGGAAGGCGTCCTCCAGCGTCGGGCGGTGGATCCGTACGTCCGCTCCGGGCGCCCGTTCCTCGAACCAGGCGACGGCCCGCTCGGGCCGCTCGGTCGCCACGCTGAACCGCGGGATTCCGCCGGCCTCAGGACGGGCGGTGGCACCGGGCTGCGGCTGTACCGCGTCCGTGCCGAACTCCGCGCGGGCGGCGCCGATCAGGTCATCGCGGTCCGACCTGACGGTGACGGTGCTGCCGTGGGTGAGGCTCCGCACGATCTGCGCGGGGGTGCCGGAGGTGCGCAGCCGGCCCTCGTGGAGGACGGCCAGCCGGTCGCACATCTCCTCCGCCTCCTCCATGGCGTGGGTGCTCAGCAGAAAGGTGGTGCCGCCCGCGCGGGCCCGGTTGATGACCCGCCAGGCGTCGCGGCGGGCGTGCGGGTCGAGCCCGGTGGTGGGCTCGTCGAGGACGACGAGCGGGGTGTTGCCGACCAACGCGGCGGCGAGCAGCAGCCGTTGCTGCTGGCCGCCGGAGAGCTTGCCGGCCCTGGTGCGGGCCTTGTCGGCGAGGCCGAGCTCCTCGATGAGCTCCGGCACCGGGCGCGGCTCGGGGTACAGCGACGCCCACATGTGCAGCGTCTCGTCCACCTGGAGACGGGGGAAGAGACTGGTCTTCTGCGGCTGGAGGGAGAGTGCGCTGCCCAGCCGGCCGCCGCTCCGCCGATCCGGCTCCACCCGCCTGCCGAGTACGGAGACGCTGCCGCCGGCGGGCCGCAGCAGTCCGGTGACCGCCGCGATGGTGCTCGTCTTGCCCGCGCCGTTGCGGCCCAGCAGGCCGTAGATCTCGCCGCGCCGCACGGTGAACTCCACAGTGTTCACTGCCGTGAAATCGCCGTAACGGACCGTGAGTTCTCTGACCGCGAGGGCGAGCGAGGCATCGGCTTCGGCGGCCTCGTGATCCGGGTGTTCGCTGCGTTCTTGAGTACTCAACATGTGACGCTGCCTCCCCACGTCCCGCGCATTTACGTCGATACGTTCTGCGCTATGCGTCAGGTCGGTCTGGTCGACGGTGACCGCGAGCAATGCTGGCCGCTCGGCGCGAGACGCGGCAAGGGGCGTTCGGAGAGACCGAATACGGGAACCGGGTCCGGCTGACCGCCAGTTGGGGCCCGATCTGCCCGGCTGTCCGTCAGCCGCCTTGTGCCATGCGGGACTTACGGGGAATAGTGAGTTGTCCGACCAGGCGGATACCGCGGGACGATCTTCCACGGCCCGGGCACCACCGCAGGCAGTGCCCTTCTGTCCGCTGGACACCGAGTTTGCATGATTTGCCACAACGGGGAGACTCAGTGAACGATCGGATGCTTCGCGCGTTCGTGACGTGCGCCCGAACCGGCAGCGTGACCAGGACCGCAACCGAATTGGGTTACTCGGCCGCCAGTATCAGCGACCAGATCCGACAACTGGAAGTCCACACTCAGAAGCCGCTGTTCCGGCGCACATCGGGGGGCATGAGTCTGACGGAAGCGGGTAGGCGCATGGTTCCGGTGGCGCACGACATTCTCTCGCGGATGGACCTGCTCTGCCGCTGCGAAGCAAAGGCGGGTTATGGCAGGCGGAACCGCGGCAATCGATCCGCGCCGCTCCACGAAGTTCACCACGTGCGCCGCAGCGCGTAATTGCGCGTACGCCGTGGCGGGTAATTGACCGAGCATTTACGGGGGATATTCGCAAAGGAAAACATGAAAGCGGGGAGCGATGGGCGAAGCATCGCTCCCCGCCTTCTGCTGGGGTGCGCCCCGAAGGGGCGCGGAACTTAGCGAGCATGACAAGCTCACCCACAGCCCGCATACAACGGACAGAGGCACGGCCTAACCGGGGCTGTCCATCGGCGGACCCACATCCAGCCCTCGCGCGATCGCCTGCAAACCCGCACAGTGCTCCTGGAAGACCTCCCTGCCTTTCGCGGTGGCCTTCAACCAAGTGCGGGGCCGCTTGCCGAGGTACCCCTTCTCGACCTCGACCAGCCCCGCCTCCTCCAGCGCGGCGGACTGCTTGGAGAGCGCCGAGTCGTTGATCTCGACCGCGTCCCGGACGAACCGGAACTCCAGCCGCTCGGCCGAGGCCAGCGCCGCCATGACGGAGAACCGCACCGGGGACTGGAGCAGCGGCTCAAGCCGGTGCCGCGGATGCCGTGCGGTGCTCACCGCGCGCCCGCTCGGCGCACCAGCAGCGCCGCGCCCAGGTTCCACACCGCGAGTACGGCCAGCGAGGCGAGCCACCACGGCAACGGCGCACCCCCGCTCCAGACGGTGCCGACGACGACGGCAGCCACGTACAGCCCGGTCCACCCGGCGCTGAAGGCTAGGTGGAAGCGGCGGAAGTCGCGGGTGACGACGGGACGCGTACCCGCGTAGCCCATCGCCGCCATACCGAGCAACGCGCCTGCCGTGGTGAGCGTGATGGCCACCGCGGGTTCGGTACGGGCCGCCGCCGCGGCGCCGAGCAGCAGCACGGTGTAGCCGAGAAAGCCGAACAGATACCGCGTATACCAACCGGCGTGCGCCCGCCGTCCGGTCCGCTGCACCGACTCCCGCCGGTCGAGCGCGGCCTGTGCCTCCGCTGCTTCCATGACATGCCTCCCGTCGCAGTCGGCCACTCACGCCCTTTCAGGCTAGGCATCTACTTTCCAACTTGGCAAGTACGTCTCCAGCGGCAGGTGGTCCGCCAGTTGGGCCGACCACCGCACCGCTGGGCACGGGATGACGGCCGGTAACGTGCCGTCCATGAGCACACAGACCTCCCCCGAGCAGCCCGGTTTCTGGGAGGAGCGCCGTACCTGCTTCCTGACCACGCCGCGTCCCGACGGCACCCCGCATCTGGTTCCGGTCGGGGTGACCTACGATCCGCTGACGCGGACCGCGCGGGTCATCAGCAGCCGCTCCAGCAAGAAGGTGCGCAACGTGCTGGCCGCCGGGCCCGGCGGAGTGCGCGTCGCGGTGAGCCAGGCGGAGGGGCGGCGCTGGTGCACGCTGGAGGGCACCGCCGTGGTTCGGGACGACCCGGAATCGGTGGCCGACGCCGAGGAGCGGTACACCCGGCGCTACAAGCCGCCCCGGCCCAACCCGGAACGGGTCGTCATCGAGATCGCCGTCACCCGGGCGATGGGCACCGCGAAGCCCCCCGGCTGGTGACCGGATCCGCCGGAGCGCCGCTCACCCCCAGACCGCCCCGGCCGCCGTCACTCCCGCGTAGGCCGCACCCAGCCCGACCGCGAGGCTCGCGGCCACGTTGAGCAGCGCGTACCCGGCCGCGCCCTGCTCGGCGAGCCGCAGCGTCTCGTACGAGAACGTCGAGTACGTACTCAGCGCCCCGCACAGCCCGGTGCTCAGGAGCAGTTGGACGTGCGGCGAGGAGAGGCCGGGGGCGCCCGCCGGCGCCGCGCCGGTGAGCAGGCCCAGCAGCAGGCAGGCGGTGATGTTCACCAGGAACGTGCCCCAGGGGAAGAGCATGTCGTGCCGGGCCTGGACGGTCCGGTCGGTCAGATAGCGCAGCGGTGCCCCGACGGCGGCTCCGGCGATCACATACAGCCAGTTCACGCGCCCGCCTCACCGCCGAGCGGGCCGTCCGCGGCCGGGGCGTCGCGGGCCGGGAAGCGGACGATCTCCACCTCGTCCAGCAGCACCAGTCGCCCACGGGCCGGCTCCTCCAGCTCGGGGAGGAAGGCCCGGACGCGGGCGGCCTCGTCCACGATGACGACGGCCACCGGCAGGTCCTCGCTCAGCGACAGCAGCCGGGTGGTGTGCACCAGCGACGAGGCGCCGAAGCCCTCGACACCTCGGAAGACGCTGGCTCCCGCGAGCCCGGCGGCGTGCGCCCGGTGCACGATCTCGGCGTATGCGGGGCGGTGCTGGAATTGATCGTTCTCGCCGAGCAGCACCGTAAGCCGCAGCGCGTCACCCCGCGGCCCGTCGCCGCGCGGCCCGTCACCGCGCGGCCCCGCCGGTCCGTGTGCCGTGTCCGTCATGGCCGCCTCCCTGAGGTCAGGCGCCGGGTCACCGTCGCCGTGAGCCAGACCGCCGCGACCGCGCCGAGCAGCGTCAGCCCGAGATAGCCCAGCGCGGTGCCGGGCCGGTGCGCCTCCAGCAGTTGCTGGGCGTCCACGGCGTACGTCGAGAAGGTGGTGAAGCCGCCCAGTACGCCGGTCCCGAAGAACGGCCGTACGAGGCGGTGCGCTGCCCAGACATCGCTGATCAGCACCATGAACACCCCGATGACGGCGCACCCGGACACGTTCACGCCCAGGGTGGTCCACGGGAAGGCGCCGTGCGGGGTGGGCCACAGCAGCGCGGCGCCGTAGCGGGCGCAGGCCCCGAGCACACCGCCGAGGGCGACGACCGCGATGACGGGGCCCTGGCCGCGCAGCACGGGCGGGCGCGGGGTCCGCAGCGGTCCTCGCAATGGCGGCACAGGGCGCCGTGAAACCTTCTCCACACTGTCTCCTACTCGCCGGGCGCCCATGGGCGCGCGCTGCCGCAAGCAGGGACCGTTGGCGGCACCGTTGCCGCGGTTCGGGTCCGGCGGGCCCCACCGCCGTACGGGTCCCAGGGGGACACCGCGCCCCCAGATTAACCCCGGCCCCACGGCCCCGCACCCGCGCGAGCCCGCCGGAGGGACCGGCGGTCGGGCCGATCATTGCGTTCGACCCTCTTGCGTGTGTTCGAAAATCTGGGGCAGGCTCCCCCCGTCCCATGCCAACACGGGGCGCATCCGGGGGAGTTGACACCGGGCGCGGCCCGTGCCATCGAGAGGACCCCCCATGCGTGCCTTTCACGCTCCTCTGGCCGTCGCACTCGGCACCGCGGCGCTGCTGGCGCTGTCCCCGCAGGCCACCGCGACGCCCCTCACTCCCGACTCCCCCACCCGCGCGAACGACGCTCCCGCCGACTACTACAAGGACGCCGAGGGCAAGACGGGCCCCGAGCTGAAATCGGCCCTGCACGGCATCATCAAGGAATCCGACGCGCTCTCCTACGACCAGGTGTGGGACGCGCTCAAGGCCACCGACAAGGATCCGGACAACGCCTCCAACGTCATCCTCCTCTACACCGGCCGTTCACAGAGCGCGGACGACAACGGCGGCGGCGAGGACCAGTGGAACCGGGAGCACGTGTGGGCCAAGTCGCACGGCGACTTCGGCACCGAAACCGGGCCCGGCACCGACATCCACCACCTGCGTCCCACCGATGTCTCCGTCAACAGCACCCGCGGCAGCAAGGACTTCGATGCGGGCGGCGAGGAGGTCGGGGAGGCGCCGGGCAACTACACCGACGGTGACTCCTTCGAGCCGCGCGACGAGGTCAAGGGCGATGTGGCCCGCATGATCCTGTACATGGCGGTTCGGTACGAGGGCGACGACTCCTTCCCCGACCTGGAGCCCAACGACAAGGTGGAGAACGGCTCGGCGCCCGCACACGGCCGGCTCTCCGTACTGAAGAAGTGGAACGAGCAGGACCCGCCGAGCGCCTTCGAGAAGAACCGGAACGACGTCATATACGACAAGTTCCAGCACAACCGCAACCCGTTCGTCGACCACCCGGAGTGGGTCGACGCGATCTGGTCCTGACCGACCCGGGGGTGGGGCCGACCGGCCGGCCCCACCCCCGGCCAACCCATGGCAAAACGCCCATATCCTGTGACGCTTGTCATCCAACGGCTATGTCACACCCGGCCGGACCGATCTCCGCGCAACCGCATCACCAGCACGGATGCCGCTGTTGGGTGTCAAGCCGCCGCAACGATCTTTACCGCCCCCTAATTGGAGCATTCGGACAGCTGTGCTTACGGTCGCTCCCGCTCGACACGTTCGCCTCGAACTCGCAGGCGGACAGCCGCGACCGAAGGAAAGAAAGACCATGCTGTTCTCCGGCAAGGGCCGTCACCGTCGTCCCAGCAAGGCCACCCGCATCGCCACCGTCACCGGTGTCGCAGGCGCGGCAGTCGCCCTTCCGCTGGTCTCCGCCACGGGCGCGCAGGCCGCCTCGGTGGACACCTGGGAGAAGGTCGCCCAGTGCGAGTCCTCGGGCAACTGGCAGGCCAACACCGGTAACGGCTACTACGGCGGCCTCCAGTTCAACAACTCCAGCTGGGCCGCGGCGGGCGGCACCAAGTACGCGCCGCGCGCCGACCTGGCCACCAAGGACCAGCAGATCGCCACCGCCGAGAAGCTGCTGAAGATGCAGGGCCCGGGCGCCTGGGCCTGCGCCGGCGCGGGCGGCCTGACCTCCGGCGGCCCCGCGGCCGATGTGAACCCGGACGGCGGCAGCAACCAGGCCCAGCCGCAGCAGGAGTCGGCGCCCAAGCAGGCCGCTCCGCAGAAGCCGGCCCAGCCGAAGGCCCAGCCGAAGCCCGCCCAGCCGCAGCAGCAGGCCCCCAAGAAGGGCCACGGCAACTACACCGTCAAGCCGGGCGACACCCTCGGCAAGATCGCCGAGTCGCACGGCACCACCTGGCAGCAGATCTACGCGGACAACAAGTCCACCATCGGCGACGACGCCGACCTCATCCTGCCGGGCCAGAAGCTCCAGGTCGGCTGACGACGCCCAGGGCTTCACCGCAGACCGCCATGGTCCGCGCCTCTTCCCCCGAGGGCGCGGGCCATGGCCCCTTTTGTCCGCCCGGGCTCAGTGCCTGCCCTGCGCCCGGCTGATGTTCTTCGCCAGCCCGGCCGCCGAACGCAGCCCCGGCTCCTCCGCGAGCCGGTCCGCCTCGGCGCGCAGCTTGTCGAGCGAGGGCGCCGCGGGCAGCGGCTCGGCCACCGACTCGGCCGGCCTGGGCTCGGGACCTGGCGAGGCACTGCCGTCCCCGGCGCGCAGCGCGTCGGCGAAGTACGCGGCGACCGCCGACAGCCGCAGATACGGGGAGACCTCGGCGCCCTGCCAGAGGCTGTCGCCGGTCAGCGCCGAGGCGGCGACCTCGTGCGACTTCTCGTGCGGCTTCCGGCTGTCGGGATCCAGCCAGCGGACCGTCGCGGTGGCCGCCTTGCCCGTCGCGCCGTGCTTCAGCCGGACCGCGTACAGTGCCGTGACCGTATGGCCGGGGCCGACCTCGCCGCCGTCCACCTTGTCGTCGCGGAAGTCGTCGTCGGCCACCTTCCGGTTCTCGTAGCCGAGCAGCCGGAAGTCGCGTACCGCGCCCCGGTCGAAGACGACCTGCGCCTTGGCGTCGCGGGCACGCAGCTGGATGTTGCGGGGCAGCTGGTTGACGAAGACCTCGCGCGCTTCCGTGCGGGTGGAGATGTAGACGGTGTGGCCGTCGCCCTTGTTGGTGAGGCGCTCCATCAGCGCGTCGCCGTAGTCGCTGCCCACGCCGACGCCGAAGAGGGAGATGCCCTGCTCCTTACGGTGCCGCGCGACATCGCTCAGGATCGCCTTCGCGTCGGTCTCGCCCGTGTTGGCGAGCGCGTCGGACATCAGCACGACGCGGTTGGTGGCGCCGGAGCGCCGGTGCTCGGCCGCCTGCTGATAGCCCTCCTTCACCCCGGCGCCGAGGTTGGTGCTCGACTGCGGCTTCAGCTCGTCGACGGCCGAGCGGAGTTTGCCCCGGCCGCCGTCGTCCAGCCGCGTCATGGGAAGGACGGTCTCCGCGTTGCCGCTGAAGGTCACCAGCGACACGGAGTCGCTGTCACGCAGCCGGCCCGCCGCCGTCCGCAGCGCGTCCTTGACCAGGTCCAGCCGCCCCGGCTCGGCCATCGAACCCGATACGTCGAGTACGAAGGTGAGCGCGGCCGGGCGGCGTGGTGCCTTCGGGTCGCTCTTCTTCGTCGCGAGCCCGACCCGCATCAGCGACCAGTCCGCCGCACCGGTGCGGGCGCCGTCCGCGGAGACGGAGAAGCCGTCGCCCTTCGGCCGCCGGTAGCCCTGCGGGAAGCTGTTGACGAACTCCTCGGTCCGCACCGTGGCCGGGGCCGGCTTGGCACCGTCCCTCAGGGTGCGCTGGGCGTAGCTGTAGGAGGCGGTGTCGACGTCCAGCGCGAATGTCGACCGGAAATCCTCCGGTTCGGTGGGCTTTGCGGAAGCGGCCTCCCCCGGTGCGGAGCCGCCCTTCGCATAGCCGGGCGCGCCGGGCCCGCCCTGGGCGCCGCCCTCCTTCGCGAGGTCGGCCGTCCTGGTGCTGTCGGTGCTGCCCGTGCATCCGGCCAGCATCCCCGCCGCCAGCGCTGTGGCGACCCCCGCCATCCATCCCCGTCGCATCGCGTCCCCTCACACCCTCGTTCGGCTCCGTGCCCCGATGTGACGGCGCGGGCCCCCGGCGGGACCCAGAAAAAAGGTCGCGATTGGATGACAACTCCACCCACAAACCGCCGGAGTCAGCGGGGGTAGGCCCCCGGCGCGAGCTCTTCCAGGAGGGCGCGGGTCCGCGGGGGGAGCCCTCGGTCGGCGCCATGGAGCTGGGCGGCGCGCTCCGCGACCCAGCGGACCGCATCGCCCAGTGCGGCCCGCTCCCCGGTGGCATGCGCGGCCCGCAACAGCGCGTCCCACAGCCGCTCGTCAGCGGAAGCACTCCGCAGGGCGGCCCGCACGGCGTGCAGCGCGGCCTCCGGTTCCCCGAACCGGAGCTGCTCGGCGGCGAGGGCGAGCCCGACCTCGGCGACGAGCAGCGGATGCTGCGCCTCCACGACGTCGTACGCCAGCCACCCGTACCGCCCCTCGGCCCGGTCGGCCAGCAGCGGACCGCGCGCGAGGTCCAGCGCTTCGGTGAGCTTCTGGATCCGCACCTGCGGCGCCAGCTTGGCGCCGCGTTCCCCGGTGCAGCCGTGGTGCAGGGTGCGCAGCACATCCCAGTCGGAGACGACGGAGGGCCGCAGCACGAGCCGCCCGTCCCGGTCGGTGGACAGCCGGGGCGTGCCGTCGGTCTCGATCCCCAGCCAGCCGCGCAGCCGTTCGACGAGCGCGTCCCGCACATCGTCGGTGACGCCCTTGGGCCACAGCGCCGAGGCCAGTACGCGCGGGTGCACACCGTCCCGGTTGAGCAGCAGCAGCGCCAGCGCCTCATGCAGGAGCGCGCTGCGCGACTCCTCGGGCGGCTCGATGCCGGTGACGTCGTAGCCGCCCATGATGCGCGCATAGACCGCCGGACGGCCGCCCTCGCTCAGGTCGACGCGGAAGCCGGGGCCGCGGCCGCCCGCGGTCTGCTCGTCGTCGGTGTCGGCGAACAGTTCGACCACCGCGGCGCGCAGCTCCTCGGGCAGCAGCTGAGCCCGTACCTCCAGACCCATCCGGGGCGCGGCGAGCGTCCCGTCCGCGCCGACGGTGAACTCCCATACGACGCTGGGCAGCCGCCCGCCGGGTACGCCGACGACGAAGCCGACCCGCGGCCCCTCGCTCTCGGTGGCGAGCGCGGCCAGCCGGCGGGCCTCGTCCTTGGTGGGCTCTACGCCGATCAGCACCACCTGCGGTGCCGCCGCCTGCCGCCCCGGCGTCTCCTCCCGCTCCCGCAGCAGCGCCGGCACATCCGCCAGGTACCGCACCCGGTCGGGGGCGAGCGCGGTCAGCTCCCGGCCGAAGCCGACGAGGGTCAGGCCGATGCCCTGGGACCAGCTGCCGGTTGCGAGTTCGGCGGCGATGGAGGCGAGGACGGCGGTACGCCGCTCCTCGCCGCCCGCCACCGAGACCAGCCCGGGCACCGACTCCAGGTTGAGCAGCAGCCGCGCCTCACCGCGCAGACCGAGGCTGACCAGCGCCGGGTAGGGCGCAGGGCCGCTGGTGTCCACATCGAAGCGGGTGTGAGCGCGCTGGATGGTCCAGAAGCTGGGGCTCTGCCCGAACCGCCAGGGCGCGGGCGGCTGTCCGGACTCCTGGGCGAGTTGCAGATGCAGATCCTGACCGGTCAGCCAGGCCGCATAGACGACGGGCAGCGGGCGGCCCGTCTCGGCGAGGTCCTCGGCCAGCCCGCGCAGCGCACGGTCGAGGAAGCGTACGGCGGCGGGGTCGGCGCCGACCAGAAGCGCGTCGTGAGCCTGCGCGGCCGGGTCCGACGGGGGCGTGAAGTCGTCGCCGGGTGCGCGCCGGTTGCCGACGGTGACCGCCTGCCACAGCGCCGTGCGCCGCCGCCGGCCCAGCGCGGCCAGCACCCCGGCCGCCAACAGAGGTGCGCCGAGCAGCGCTTCGGGCAGCCCGACCGGGCCGAGCGCGCCACCGTCGTCCGCGTCCGCCGAGCGGTCCAGCTGGTGGGTGCGGTCGCCTTTCGGGAGCTCGGCGTGGTCGAGGTCGGCGGGGGTGTCGTCGCCCTTGCGGTCGCTCGCCGCGTCCCGGCGGCTGTCGTCACCACGGTCGCCGCGGTCACTGCGGTCGCCGCTTGCGCCGTTGCCGTCGCTGTCGTTGTCGCCGTCGCTGTCGGTCGAGGGGCTGTGCGGTGCGGTGCCGCCCGGCCGGGTGTCCTGGGCACCCGGCCGGATGTCGCCGGGCTGGGAGATGCCGGGGCCCGGCAGCCCGTCGTCGTCCTCCGCGTCGCCGAGGTCGTCGGGGCGCGTCGGCTGCTGCTCGGTCGGGGCCTCGGGGACGGACTGCTCCTGCCGGTCGGGCGTGTGTTCGCCCGGCGGGACCTTCAGCTTCTCCCGCGTGTCCGGCCGTACATCGGCATCCGAGCCGTCGGAGCCGTCCGCGTCCTGGCCGCCCTGGCCGCCGGAGCTGGGCCCGTCGCCCGGGCGGGTGTCGTCGTCCGGTGTGTCGGGGATCTCCTGGTCCGGCTGGGTGGGCGAAAGGTCCTCGCTCCCGTCGTCCGGGTCGCTCTTCTCCGGGATGCTCGGCTTGAGTACGGGCTCGTCGGACCCCTCCTTGGAGTCCCCGTCGGAGTCCTTGGAACCCCGGTCCTGCGAGCCCTCATCGGACGAGTCCCGCTCCTGCGAGCCCTGGTCCGACGCGTCATCGTCCGGCGTGCCGGGCTCGTCCTGTGCCGGCCGGTCCCCGCCCTCGCCCTGCTCCCGGTCCCCGCCCTGCTCCCGGTCACGGTCCTGGTCCTGGTCCTGGTCCTTGTCCTGGTCCTGCTGCGACGGCTGTTGCTGCCCCCGTCCGTCGTCGTAACCGCCACCGTGGTCATCGGCGCCGCGGCCTGCTCCGTTGTCCTGGTAACGCTCGTACTGGGCACGCTCCTTGGCGCCCAGTTCCTCCGCGTCGTCCGGCATCTCGACCAGTTCGCCGCCGTGTGCGTCGGCGGGCATTTCCATGATCCAGCCGGGCCGGATGAGGCTCGCCTCGGACAGCCGGGAGCCGTCCGGCTGCACCCGGTCCTTGTTGAGACGGTAGATCTCCTTGTAGCGGCGGCCGTCGTCCAGGTGCCGTTCGGCGATCTCCCACAGGGAGTCGTGGTGGCGGCCCACCGGGGGCTGGATGCGGTAGAACTTCGTCTTCCTGGCCTGGGAGGTGTCGCCGGGCGCGGACGCCTGGTTCGCCGTACCGGCCCGCTCGCTGCCGCCCCCGGCCAGTACCACCGTGTCCGAGCCGCCCCCGCCCATGACGTGCGCACCGGAACCGTCCACCTGGGGGGCCGGCTCCCCCGCCCGCTGCTGGCCGGGGAGGAGCTGGGCGCTCGCCACGGTCTGCGACGGGTGGTGCGGCTGCACGGAGTGGCCGAGGTCGGCCAGGCCCGGCGCGAAGCTCGCGGTGCTGGAGCCCAGCAGCAGGATCGCGGTGACCAGTTGCCGGGCCAGCAGCTGGCTGGGGCCCGCGCCCGGCACCCGCGCGGGCAGGCCCACACCGGACAGCGCGGCCTTCGCCTCGACCAGCACACAGGCGGTGAACTGCGCCCAGGCGAGCCAGACGACGACCGTCAGTACGTTGATGAAGACGCCGACGCCCACCTCGTCGCGCAGCATGTCCAACGACGGCATCCGGTGCGGCAGTGGCCAGCCGATGAAGTACGCCAGCGCCAACGGCACCCCGGCCACCAGCACGGCCAGCGCGACGAACGCGCAGAACGCCTTGAGCACGTCCCCGAACGTGCGGCGGGTGCGCACGGGTACCGGCGTACGCGAGCGCGAGCGGGACCTGGGCCCGCCGGGGGCAGGTGCCGGTGTCGAACTGCGGCGCGCCATGTCGTGTGCTCCCAGTGTGAGAAGTGCGGACGTGGAGGAGGGGGCGGTGGTTCCGGGGGCCGGTCGGTCAGCCGGTCACGGATTCCGCCGTCGCCGTGCCGTGGACGGTGAGGGGTGCGCTGTAGAACAGCCCGGTGAGAACCGGACGGTAGGTGAGCCGGATCCGGACCTGCACCTGCTGGGCGCTGGCGGACACACAGCCGGAGGCCGCCACGTCGGCCCCGGAGAGGCCGGACTGGGTGGCGAACTCATGGACGCGGGAGGGACAGTTCTCGTAGTTGATCGGCGCGTTGCGGCCCTGGCTGGCGCGCAGCGCCTCCTCGTCGATGTCCTGCGCCGCGTAGCGGGCCGCCTGCTCGGCGATGTCGGCAGCACGTTCGCGCTTCGAGATGGACAGCCCGCCGTCCACCACGAACGCGGCCAGCACCATGAACAGCAACGCGAACATGATGACGGCCGCGGCACCTGACCCGCTGTCGTCGCAGGCCGCCCGTCTGGCGCGCAGCCAACTGCCCGCCCACGCGGCGAGGGCCCGTCTCCCCCGGCTCATCCGGTCCTCCGGTACGGGTCGATCGGCGAACTGGAGCGGCCCGAGATGTCCTTGGCGATGTCCAGGCCCAGAATGCCCAGCCCGCGCACCCGGCAGCTCACCTCGACGGTGAACAGCCCGCCGGAGCGGTAGTCGCTGCCCGCGTCCCGTACGGTGACGTTCCCCGCGCAGGTGCCCTTGAGGGTCGCGTTGGCCGCCTGTTGCGCGGCCGCCATCGCAGCGCCGTGGCTGCCGTGCTGCAGCGACCCGGCGCGTGCGGCGTCCCGGGCGGCGCTGTCCACGGCCCCGCGCCCGTCCACGAGCTGGCCGAACGCCACCAGTACGAGGATGAACAGGATCATCACCGGCGCGAGGATGACGACCTCGATGGTCGACAGCCCGGCGTCGCCGCCGCGCGGACCGGCCCACCGTCGCTCTCTCATCACCCGCCCCCGTCCGGTACGAACCGCTCCACCGGGCCGCGGGAGATCGCGTACACATCCATGTCCAGGCCCGGGAAGACGGAGGGCACCTGGGCGCGGATCTCCACACCCACGGCGTTGTCCTCGGGGCCCAGCAGCTTCACATCGGGGTTCAGGATCAGCTCGGGGCCGAGCTGTTCGATGTACTCGCCGGACGTCTGCCGCGCCTCGGCGCGCCAGCCGCCCGGATCGGCGTCGGCCTCCTGCCGGGCCTTACGGGCGCCGGCCTGGGCCGCCGCCTGTGCCACATGGTCCGCGAAGAAGTACAGCGCGAACTGCACCGTCGCGAAGATCAGGAAGAACAGCACCGGGGTGAGCAGCACGAACTCGATCGCGGTCATGCCGCTTTCGCCGCGCTGGGAGGCTGCCTCCCCTCTGCGGCGTATCCACGCGACGAGCCCTCGTTCCGCTCTCACCGGCGCTGCACCTACTTGCAGGTGCCGTCCTCGTCGGCGCC
Source organism: Streptomyces sp. CA-250714 (assembly GCF_050936705.1). NCBI lineage: Bacteria > Bacillati > Actinomycetota > Actinomycetes > Kitasatosporales > Streptomycetaceae > Streptomyces > Streptomyces sp. CA-250714. The sequence goes on from NZ_JBNJMI010000002.1 coordinate 2,615,222, forward strand.
GTCGATGCAGTCGCTCACCTTGTCGGCCCCGTTGCGAAGCGCGAGGTTGATGATGGCGGCGACCACGCCGACGATCGCCACCACGACCGCCGAGATGATCACCCACTCGACGGCGGAGGCGCCGCGGTCCAGCTCACCGGAGCGGGCGCGCTGGATTCGGGCACGCAGGAACGTGACGAGGAAGTCGACGGCGGGATGACTGACCGAGCGAATCGGATTCTGCATCGTTCTCAGTCCTTTCTTTGGTCTCGGGCTTCGGGTCTTCGGACAGGTGGTCAGATCTGGAAGACGCGCATGGCCGCCGGATAGATGAGAAAGACGAGGAAGCCCGCGCAGAGCATCAGCTGGGCCACGAGCATCGACTGGGACTTCTCACCCGCGCTGCCCTCGATCTCGGACAGCTCGCGGTGCCGCATGGTCTCGGCGCGGGAGGAGAGCGAGGCGCGCACCTTGGCCCCGTCGTCGGCGACCAGCGCCAAGGATGCCGACAGATCCTTGAGTTCGTCGACCCCCAGCCGGATGCCGAGGTCCCCGAGCGCCGCCCACTGGCTCTGCCCGGTGATCCGCGCGTCGGCGAGGGTGTCGCGGATCCGGCGCAGCGCCCAGCCGTCGCTGACCTCGCTGGCCGCCTTCAGCGCCTCTGGCAGTCCGCGCCCGCCGGCCAGGTTCATGGCCACCAGGTCGAGATAGGCGCCGACGACCCGCCGCAGGTCACGCCGCTTGGCGGCGGCGTCGCGGCGCACCTCCAGGTCCGGCAGCATGAAGAACAGCCCGGCGAAGAACAGCGCCAGCCACAGCGGGACCAGCGGGCTGCGGCCGAAGCCGATCAGCCACCCGATCGAGAACAGGAACGGCCCGAAGAACAGCCCCGCGGCGCCCAGCAGCACCTTCGTCGCGAGGAAGCTCTCCCAGCGGCGCTCCAGCACCTCCAGGTCGGAGCGGAGGCTGCGCTGCTCCCAGCCCTGCCGCAGATACAGCTCGGCGACCCGGACACCGATCCGCGCCCGGAGGGCGGCGAACCGCCCGGTCTCCTCCGGGGCCCCCGCGCCGATCTGCTGGTGTGCGGCGGCGCGGGCGCGCAGCGCGTCGATCTCGGCGACGGAAGCGACGGCACCCCGCTTGCCGGGCACCAGCGCCCGTACGAGCAGGAACAGACCGAGCCCGGCGAGGGCACCGGTGAGTGCGGTGAGGGTGAGGGTGTTCATCGGCCCAGCGCCTCCGTTCCGCCGACGGCCGGCTGCTCGCCCCGGTCGGCCGGCTGGTCGCCCCGTTCCGCCGGGTGGCCCGCGCGGGCCGACGGCGCCGGCTGGTCGGCGTGGACCAGGAACCGCTGCGGGGTCTCGATCCGCGACAGCTTGCGCAGCCACCAGAAGCCGCAGGCGAACATCGCGCAGACGCAGGCGAGTACGACCTGCCCGAGCGGGGTGCCGTAGGGCTTGACGAAGTCCCGGTTGAAGACGGCCAGGCCCAGGACGAAGGCCACACTGACACCGACGACGATCTGCACGCTGCGCCGGGTGGACGCGCGCTGCGCCATCACCCGCTGCCGCATGTCCACTTCCTCGCGGGCCGACTTGGCCAGCGCGCCCAGCACCTCGCGCAGACCGGGGCCGCGCAGCCGGGAGTTGAGGATGAGGGCCGCTACGACGATGTCGGCCGAGGGGTCGTCCAGCTCGTCCGCCAGATTCTGCAACGCGGTCGGCAGCGGGGTGCGGGCCCGCAGCCGGTCGATGAGCGCGTCCAGATGCGGGCGGAGCGAGGGGGCTGCGGCGCGGGCCGAGGCGGGGATGGCCTGTTCGAGGCCGACGGCGCCCGCGATGGTGTCGCGCAGCGACTCCGTCCACGCCGCCAGCGCCTCCACCCGCTTCATCGCGGCCCGCTCCTCGGCCGCGCCGCCGAAGAGCCGGTCCCACAGGAAGACCAGGACACCGGTGGCGATCGCCGCCACCGGCCAGCGGGTCAGCAGCAGCACCAGCAGCCCCGCGCACACCGCGATGGAGCCGCGCCGGCTCATGAACCGGGCCAGCTCAGAGGCGCGCTTGCCCGCGTCCCGCTTCTCGTCCGGCGCCTTGGCCGGCAGCCCGCGCAGCGCGACGATCAGCAGCGCGAGACCGCCGCCGACGGCGACGCCGCAGGCGAGCGCATAGAGGGTGGGCAGGGAGAAGATGCCGCCCGTACCGCCGCTGAGAGGCACGGTCTCACCCCCAGTTTCCGGTCGGCTGGTATCCGTAGACGGCCAGCTCCCGCGCACAGGAGACCGGCGCGTGCGCCAGCAGCCGCCCGTCGGGTGTCTCGGCGAACACCTCGCTGGAGAGCACCCGGCCGTCCACGCCGTTGATCTCCCGTACGGAAGTGACCGAGCGGGACAGCCGCCCGCCGCTGGCGAAGGCGTTGCGGCGCTCGATGAAGACGACGAAGTTGATGGCCCCGGCGATCAGCATCTGGGTGGCTTCGATGGGCAGCCGCTCGGTTGCCTGGAGCGCGTAGGTGGAGATGCGGTTGAAGACCTCGCTGGAGCTGTTGGCGTGGATCGTGGACAGCGAGCCGTCGTTGCCCTGGGACATGGCGTTGAGCATGGTGACGATCTCGTCGCCGAGCACCTCGCCGACGATCACCCGGGAGGGGTTCATCCGCAGCGAGCGGCGCACCAGTTCGGCCATGCTGATGGCGCCCTGGCCCTCGGAGTTGGGCAGCCGCTCCTCGAACGCGACCACGTTCGGGTGCAGTTCGGGGAACTGGTCGAGGCCCAGCTCCAGTGCGCGCTCGACGGTGATCAGCCGCTCGTGCGGCGGTATCTCGTTGGCCAGAGCGCGCAGCAGCGTCGTCTTACCGGCGTTGGTCGCGCCCGCGATCATGATGTTCTTGCGCGCCCGCACGGCCGCCGTCAGAAAACTGCCCAGCTCCGGTGTGAGCGTTCCGTTGCCCACCAGGTCGGAGATGAAGACCTTGCCCATCCGGGCGCGCCGGATGGACAGCGCGGGGCGCCTCGTCACGTCCATGACGGCGGAGAGCCGGGAGCCGTCGGGCAGCCGCAGGTCCAACTGCGGGTTGGCGGAGTCGAACGGGCGGGAGGACAGGCCCGAGTAGGCGCCGAGCACCTGGATCAGCTCGATCAGTTCCTCGTCGGACTCGGCGACCGGCTCGCCCCGCATCTCGCGGCCGTCGGCATAGCCGACGAACACCTGGTCGTACCCGTTGACATCGATGTTCTCAACCTCGGGGTCGTCCAGCAGCGGCTGGAGCCGCCCCACGCCGAACAGCGCGGCGTGCACGGCCGCCGCGTAGGCCTCCTCGGACTGCGCGTCCGGCGGGGTACGTCCCGAGGTGATCTCCGTGCGCGCGTACTCCTCGAGGATCTGCGCGATCACCGCGCGCGCGAACTGCCGCTCGTCCTCGGTCGTCATCGGCGCGACGCCGGACGCCTGGTCTATTCGGCGCTGCTCGGCGATCCGGTCCCCGGCCTCCTGCCGGAACCGCTTCACCAACTGGTGGTCGACCATGCCCGCGCTCACGATGCGGCCCCCTCGTCCCGCGACCGCTCCCCGCTCCCGGGCAACGGCACCGGCGGGGTCGGCGCGGGTGCCGTGGCCCTGCGCCGCGCGCGCAGCCCCTTGAGCCCTCGCGAGGGCTCACCCTGCGCGGGGCCGCCTTGCGCCGGCGGTGCGGCTGCCTGCGCCGGCGGTGCCTGAACGGGGGGCAGCGCGCCGGGAGTCTGCGCACGAGGCGGCTGCGAAGGCGGGGCGCCGTAGTCGGGCCCGGCGGGTGGCGGGCCCTGCTGCGGGGGTGGGGTCCGATGCGGGGGTGGCCCCTGCCGCGGCGGCGGGGTGTGGTCCTGGCCCGCACCGGGTCGGCCCGTCGGGGCGTGCGGCGCCGGGCCGGTGGGGAGGGGCTCGGCCGGGCCGGTGGGCTGCCCGGCGACCGGCGCCGGACCGGGGCCCTGGCGCTGAACCCGGTCCTGGCCGCGCGAAGGTGAAGGCTGCGGCTGCGCTGCGGCCGGTGCCCAGGCCGTCGCGTACTGCTGGTGGAGGTCGGTGGCGACCTTCCGTACGGAGCGGACGAGCAGCGAGCGTTCGACCCGGCCCCGGCGACGGCCCGCCAACTGCTCGGCACCCAGCGGGTCATGAGCGAGTACGCCCACCACCTGGGCGCCCGCGCGGGAGGCGACCAGCATGTCGTTGACCTGCCCCGCGATCTTGGCGGCACCCTGTGCCCGGGCGACCAGCAGCACGCCGAGCAGCGGCTGGGCGAGCGGCGACATACCGCGGCCCGCGCCGTGCAGCCGCGCGGTCAGAGCCAGCGCCCGGTCCCGTACGCGGGCGATCTGCTCCGGCTCGTCCCGCGCGATCAGCAGCACCAGCGCGGCGTGCGGGAAGAGCGCGACCGAAGCGGACTCCGGGCCGATACGCCCGCAGTCGGCGATGACGTCGGCGGCCAGCTGCGGATGCGGGGAGTCCGCGAGGGAGGCGAAGGCACGGCCCAGGGTGTCCCACTGTCCGGCCAGCCCCGCCGACTGCTCGGCGTTGCCCAGTCCGACGAGGACCTCCAGCCCTCCGGAGAGCCGCTGGGTGTGGTCCCACAGCTGTTCGGCGGCGAGCCCTCGGCGCGCGGTCGCGGCCAGCGAGAGCAACCCGGCGTTGGGGTCCAGCGGACGGCCGTCCGACGCGGGGCTGCGGTAGACGAGGTCGCCGCCAGCGGTGTCCATCTCGGCCAGCAGTGCGCGGCGCGGCCACACCGCCGAGAGGGCCACGGCGGCCGTGGTGACCCCCGGTGCCCCTTTGTCGGCGGCGAGTGCGATCAGCGCCATCCGGCTACGCCTTTCCTTGGTGTCTTGTCGTCCCTGCCGTACTGCCCCTCGCTGCGTCTGCCGTCGTGTCCTGCCGTAGCCGACGACGATGCTCCGCGGCCAACGGTTCCGCGGCACGTTCCATCGTCCACGGTGCGTCCACGGCGCGGTGCGGCTGCGCGGGCCGTCAGTTTCCGCCGTCGGAGTCGAGGACGAGGGACACTTCCCCGTTGGACGCGGCCGCGGTCAACTCGGCCGCGTCGGCTTTGTCGACGACGACGGAGACGGGGAGGCTGCCGCTGGAGGCGAGGGAGTCGTCGGAACCGGACCTGACCGACTGGACCTTGGCGCCCTCGACGATCGCCGCGTTGCCGGAACCGCGGTTCCGCCCCGAGGTGTCACCGCTCGCGTCGTCGGACCCGCCGCTGCTGCCCGAGGAGGTCTCGCGGCCCACGCGGTACGCGGAGACCGTGTCGCCCTCCCGCAGCCGCGGCGGATACTGCCCGCTCTTGAGCGAGAGCCCCACCACGGCCTTGCCGGGACCGAGACCCTTGTCCTTGGTGAGCATGCTGCCCACCAGCACGGTCCCGTCGACCAGATCGGCGGCCGAGCGGTACTTCTTGAGCAGTCCGCGCTGGTCCCAGCGCACGTACTTGATGTCGCTGTCCTCGGCGACCATCACCGATTTGATGGCCGAGTCCGGAATCGGCTGCCCCTGCGGTACCCGCTTGGTGAGGGCGACGGCCTCGACCCGGTCACCCGCGCGCATCACCAGGACGGTCGCGCCCAGGGCGCCGAGCAGCACCAGGAGGACGGCGAGTGCGGCGAGCGCGGGCTTGCGTTCGCGTGGCGGGGACGGCAACCGGTCCCCGGCCGGTGCGGTGAGTGCTGCTCCGCGCCCGACCCCGGCGGAGCTCCGCTCCTGGGTCTTCACCTCACCACCCCCGTGTTGTGGTCTTTCCCCGTGTTGTGGTCTTTGTGCGTCTCACGTCGTGTCACGTCGAGAACCTGCCCCGTGCCGACATACCGCTACCGCCATGTCGGACATACCCCCGCGTACCAACAGGCGACTACGCCATGTAAATCCCGGGCACAGTATCAACACCCCCCGACCCCCTCAAGGCGGATCCGAACGCCCACCGGCCCGTGATCCGGGCGCCGTCGCGGCCCGCGGCCGGTGCGCTGCCCGGGCAATGACCCCGAACAAGTCCGGGCAGATCGCCGCAGTTCGAGTACGGTGTCAGAAAGGCGTCAAGATCGCGCCACGTTCTCATAGGTGTGCCGGGAAGTCTGGTCGGCGGTACGGGGCCCTCCCCGTATCTCCGCACGCGCCGATCCGGGGAGCCACCGATGACACCGCCCGCGACGAACGACGGCCGCACCTCCCTCTTCGCCCGGCCGTCGGCCCGGGAGCGCCGGGTGCTGGCGGACGCGCTGCGCACCGAGACCGTGGGCGGGACGGTGCTGCTGGCCGCCGCCGTGGTGGCGCTGATCTGGGCCAACACCCCACTCGCGCACCTGTACGAGACGGTGCGCACCTTCCACTTCGGCATCCCCGCGCTGGGCCTGGATCTGTCGGTGGAGCACTGGGCCTCGGACGGCATCCTGACGGTCTTCTTCTTCGTCGCCGGTGCCGAACTGAAACGGGAGCTGACCGTCGGCGAACTCCGCCGGCCGGCCGCCGCCGCACTCCCCGTGGTCGCGGCGGCGAGCGGGATGGCCGTACCCGCCCTGACCTACGTCGTGGTGAATCTGGCGCGCGGCGGCGATCTGAACGGCTGGGCCGTTCCGATGGCCACCGACATCGCCTTCGCCCTCGGCGTGCTCGCCGTGATCGGCACCAATCTGCCCTCCGGGATCCGCGCCTTCCTGCTGACCCTGGCCATCGTCGACGACCTGGGCGCGATCCTCGTCATCGCCGTCTTCTACACCTCCACCCTCAACTGGATGGCGTTCGGTGGCGCCGTCGCGGGGCTGGTGCTCTTCCGTATCCTCCACGTCAACCTGCGGCTGCCCGGCTGGTACGTGTACGTACCGCTGGCCGTGGTCATCTGGGCGCTGATGTACAACAGCGGCGTGCACGCCACCATCGCGGGCGTCGCGATGGGTCTGCTGCTGCGGGTGCAGCCCGACGATCCCGACGACCCGGAGAGCCTCTCCCCCGCCGAGCGCATCGAGCGCCTGGTCCGGCCGCTCTCGGCGGGCTTCGCGGTGCCCGTCTTCGCCCTGTTCGCGGCGGGCGTCGGTGTCTCGGGCCCGGCGCTGGCCGAGACCTTCCGGCAGCCGGAGGCGCTCGGGGTGATGCTGGGCCTGTTCGCGGGGAAGTTCATCGGCGTCTTCGGCGGCACCTATCTGGCCGCCCGCTTCACCCGGGCCCGGCTCAGCTCGGACCTCGCCTGGGCCGATGTGGCCGGAGTCGCGATGCTGGCGGGGATCGGCTTCACGGTCTCCCTGCTGGTGTCCGAACTGGCCTTCCAGGGCGAGACCGTCACCGAAGACGCCAAGGCCGCCGTCCTCCTGGGCTCCCTGCTCTCCGCACTGGTCGCCTGCGTCCTGCTGAAACTGCGGGACGCGAAGTACCGGGCACTGTGGGAGGAGGAGACCCGCGACGAGGACCGGGACTCCGTCCCGGACATAGACCAGGACGTGGACCCGATAAACCGCCCCACGGAGGCCGCGCGGCGCGCCCGCAAACGCGATTGACGGCGCGCGCGGGGAACTGCGCGCTCAGCCACAGCTCACCCGCAGCCTGCGACGCCGGCCAGGGGCACCCCCTGCCCAGTCCATGGGCGCCGGGCAAGCGGCTGACAGCGGGGCTGCCCCTTGCTGACGTCCGCAGGCTGCGGGCAGTTGGTGGTTGCTCGCGCAGTTCCCCGCGCCCCTTCGGGGCGCGCGCCCCCCAGCTGCGCTTGGGCAGTCTGCTCCCCCAGACTCCGTCCGGGAGGTGCCCCCAGGGCGCAGGGTGGGCAAGCGCAGCCGCCCCATTGCCGGGCAAGGGCAAGTCACCGCGCCTGCCCAAGAGTGAGCCGCAGAAAGCGGGGGCGGTAATAGGCGACGTCCCGATGAATGGCGGCGCCGGAATCGCGGAGCACGTTGACGTCGTAGCTGACCAGCAGTTCGCGGCCCGACCGGCGGGAGAACTCCGCATGCCACTGCGGGTTGTACGGCACGGCACCCGCACCCGGTGCACCCTCGGGGAGCGGGGGTTTCGCCACCCGCCCTGGCCCGCGCCAGGGCCCGGTCGGCGTACAGGACCAGTACGAGACGATGTCGGTGACCCCTCCCCCGTCCGGCGCCCCGGCGTCCATGGTCAGCAGCAGCCAGCTGTCCCGGTGCCGGACGACCGAGTAGGTGCCGGTCGCGCCGCGCTGCACCGTCTTGCCGACGAGTATCGGCTCCGACTTCGCGGGTTCGTCCTGCCACCCGCCGCCCTCGCCCCCCGCGCGCGGCGACCCCGCCCAGAATTGCCAGGCCGCGGCGTCGGCGAGTCTCCCCCGTGGCACCCGGGCGACATGGGCGCGGGACGCCTTGCCGCTGACGCTGCCCTCGTCGGCCCCGAAGACGAATGTCCAGCCGCCCCGGGTGACCGCCGACGTGCCGTACAGCACGCGCCGTTCGATATCGGCCTGGCGCGGGCGGTGGATCGGCGTGACCCCCTCCAGCTTCAGATCCGGCAGCGACAGGGTCGCCACCTCCGAGGCCCGGGGTACGCCGAAGATCCACGGCGGCTGCCCCGCCTCGCGCTGCCACAGCAGTACCCGCACCACCTTCTCGGCCGAGCCAGGGCGGCGCGGTTCCACCACGGCCTGCACCGGCCACCGCCACGCCTCGCGCCCGTCGGCGGTCGCGGTGCCGGGGAAGAGGGCGGTGGGACGGGTGTCGGTGCCGCCGAGCAGCGTCCGCTCGAACCGCCCGCCCCGGTCCGTCACCAGCGCCGAGTTGCGCACCCAGACGGGGTTGGGCTTACGGCTCCGAGGGCCGTTCACCGCGCCGTACACCTGGTCGAGGAAGGTGTCGGCGGACAGCCACAGCGTCCGCCCGTCGGGCAGCCGCACCGAGCGTGTGCCGTCGCCGCCGGTCCAGTCGTCGAACCGGGCGTTGTCGTCGCCGTACCGGGCCAGCTCCCGCGTCATCCGGTCATCGGTCCGCCAGCCGGTCACCTTCGCCCCCGAGCAGCCGTCCCGGCGGCGTTCCTCCCCGTCGGGCACCGTGAGCAGCACGCCGACCAGCACCAGCGCGGCCAGCACGCCCACCCCGAGTCGCCCTCGGGCACCCCGAGTTGACCCTTTCCCCTGACCCGCCATCGGCCACAGGCTAATGCGTGCCCCGCACTCACCCGAAAGAGCGCTGCATGAGGATGGTGTCGATCCACCGGCCGTGCTTGTGGCCCACCCCGGTGAGCCGGCCTGCCGGGACGAAGCCGAAACGGCGGTGCAGGGCTGGCGAGGCATCGCTGCCGGTGTCGGCGATGACGGCCACGATCTGCCGGACCCCGGCCTGTTCGCACTCGTGCAGCAGCCTCGTCAGCAGGGCCGAGCCAAGTCCCAGGCCGGTGCGGCCCGGTGCGAGGTAGACGGTGTTCTCCACGGTGTGCCGGTAGGCCGGCTTCGGGCGCCAGGGACCCGCGTAGGCGTACCCGACGACCTCGCCGGCCTCCCCGGTCTCGCCGGTCCCGCTGCCGAGCTTCGCCACCAGGAAGGGCAGGCCCCGCTCGGACAGCTCGTCCAGGCGGCGCCGCCAGTCGGCAACCGTCGGCGGAACCTGCTCGAACGTGATGACGCTGTCGGTGACGTAGTGCGCGTAGATCTCGGCGACGGCTTCCAGATCGGCGGGGGTGGCGGGGCAGACGATCGGGGAAGTGGCCATCGGACCGGTCCTTTTCTCTATAGCGCGTACTTCGCGGCGGATGTCTCGCATGGTTGCGCTCCCGCGCCCCGTAAGGGGCGCGGGGAACGGCTCCCCTGGGGGCACCTCCCGGCCGGAGGCTGGGGGACTTCGGCCGGGAGGTGCCCCCACAAGCCACGACACACCCGCAGCCTGCAACGTCGAGCAGGGGCACCCCGTTCCCAGCAGAGGGGAGGGTGACTGCGCAAGCTCCGCCGGACAAGCCATAGAGTGCTGGCACGAGACCCGAAGCACGAGGGCGGGGCTCGAAGTGAACGGGGGCAGGAACATGGTGAGCGCGGCCGAGGGCAATCAAGTGCGGCCCGCAAGCGACGACGACGCGGCGAACGACGACTCCGCGTACGGCGAAGCCCTCCTACGCGCCGAACTCGCCCCCGGCGCTCTGTGGGCGCGGGTCGCGCTGATCGTCGGCCTGTGCGCGGGCTGCGGCTTCCTGGCCTCCGGGATCTACGACTACACCCACGTCGGCCGCCCCAAGGGACTGGCCGCGAACCTGTCGCTCGGCGTCGGCGCCGCGCTCGTCCCGGCGACGCTCGCACTGCTGCTCACGCTGCGTGGCAAGAGCCGCGACCGGCGCAGGCTGATAGAGCTGTACGGGGTCGCGGCCCGCCGGGGCAGAACCGAACAGGCGCTGCGCGGGCGGCGGGCCGGGTGGATGACGGTCTGCGTCCTCGCGCTCTTCCTGGCGTTCCTCTTCCTCGTCGGCGGACTCCAGCAGGCGTTCTCCTCCGACCCGTACGAGGAGCCCGACCCCACCGTCTACGGCGCCCTGCTGGCGTGGGCCGTGATCCTGACGGCCGCCGCCTGCGCGGGCATTGCGAAGGCCCGCCGCTACCGGACGGGTCCGGACGCGAGCACCGGCGGCACCTACGGGAGCGGCACGCCCGCCCCCGGAGGCCGTACCGTCCGGGCCCCGCAGCCCTCGCCGCGCGCCGCGCTCTACGCACGGCTCGGCTCCCGGCCCGCCGCCCCGCACCGGCTCAGCCCCCGGCTGGACGCCCGTATCCAGCGGCTCTCCCGCCCCGCGGCCGTGGCGCTGGCGACGGCCGCCACACTTGTGGGCTGCGCGCTGGCGGGCGCCACCATGCTGCTGCCCCGGTATGCGGGCGGCGGCAGACCGCTGTTCTGGACGCTGCTGCTGCTCACCGTGGTCTATCTGATCTGCCTGCTGCTGGAGCTGACGTACTACGGGCCGCGCCGCCGCTATCTGCTGCTCGTCATCTTCGCGGGCATAGCCCTGCTGCCGATCTCCGGGCACGGCTACACCACCTCCGTACTGCTGGAGCGCGGTGAGTGGGTGCGGGTCGAGATGACGGAGGTGCACCACCACGCCAAGGGCGGGCCGACCTGCGATCTGCGGCCGCTGACCAAGGGAAGCGTCACCGAGGACGACGACCTGACCATCTCGTGCGACGAGGACGAGGCGGGCGACACCCTGTCGGTCTTCGCCGACCCGCAGGGCGAGGTGGGGCCGCGCCGCTCGGAGCCCACGAGCCTGATGAGCTTCTTCCTCGGCTGGGGCATCACCAGCACCGTGCTGGTGGGCTGCGCCGTCGGCGCCGCGCTCTACGGCCACCGGCGCCGCAGGGAGCTGGGACTGAACACGCCGGATACGGAAGGGGACCGTTGATGCCGACCGAGCCCGAGGCCGCCGCCACACCTGCCGCGCCCACAGCCGCCGCCCCCGCCGGGGACGCCCCCGTCTACCCCGACCTGGCGGGCAAGGTGGCGGTGGTCACCGGTGGTTCGCGGGGCATCGGCGCCGAGACGGGGCGGGCGCTGGCCGCACAGGGCGTCGCCGTCTGTCTGGTGGGCCGGGACCGGCCGGCGCTGTTCGAGGTCGCCGACAGCATCGGCAAGGAGGGCGGCAACGCGATCGGCGTCGTCGCCGACGTCACGGACGCCGCCGCGCTGGGCCGGGTGGCCGAACGGGTCGCCGACGAACTGGGCCCGGTCGACATCCTCGCCGCCTTCGCGGGCAGTCCGGGTGAGCCGACCCCCACCCCCGAACTGACCGAGGAGCGCTGGCGCCAGATCCTCGACGCGGACCTGACCTCCGCCTTCCTCACCATCCACACCTTCCTGCCCGGCATGGTCGAGCGGTTCAGCGGCAGCATCCTCACCCTGTCCTCGGCAGCCGGCCGCCAGCCAGGACAGGCCAACCTCGCGCACGGCGTCGCCAACGCGGGCCTGACCATGCTCACCCGGCAACTCGCCACGGAGCTGGGCCCGCAGGGCATCCGCGTCAACTGCCTCGCCCCCACCACGGTCCGCACCGAGAAGGTCACGGCCACCATGTCCAAGGAGCTCCAGCACAAGGCGGCCCTCCGCCATCCCCTCCGCCGCCTGGCCGAGCCCACCGACGTTGCCTCAGCCGCCCTCTTCCTCGCCTCCGACGCCGCCGGCTATCTGACGGGCGTCACCCTGGACGTGGCAGGCGGCCGGATCACCAACTAGCGCTTCGCCACCCATTCATCGTGGTCGACCCCCGGCCGGGGCGCACGACTGTCACGGCCCGGCCAGCTCCTCCTCGATACGGGTACGCAGAGCCACAGCACGCGGATCGCTGTACGCGGCCAGACCGCTTCGGGCTTCGGCCCAGTGGGCGCGCGCCGCCCCGGGGTCTTCCGGCTGCACGGCGGCGGCAAGGCAGTCGAGCTCCAGGACACGCTGCCAGGTATCGGAGAGTTCGGCGTGCACGACGGCGGCCTGCCGATGAAACGCGACGGCCTCGTCATGCCGGCCCATCGCCACATACGTCTGCCCGGTGCCCCGCCAGGCGAGGGCTTCCCGACTGCGGTTCCTCAGCCCACGGTGCAGCTTGGCGGACCGATGGTACGAGGCGAGCGCGTCGCCGAGCCGAGCAGTGGAGCGCTGGATATCCCCGAGAGTGAGCAGCCAGAACCCTTCCAGGGTGTGGGATCGCAGATTGAGTGCGATGTCGAGGGCTTCCTCGATCGCGCTCAGTGCCGCTTCATGCCGGCCCTGTTCCCGGCGAATTTCAGCGAGGATGTTGAGCGCGTTGCCGACGCTCCGCTGATTGTTCAGAGCCCGATGAGCGCTCAATGCCTGCTGCGCGGCCGTTTCGGCCTCCTGCAGACGGCCCGAGTCAAGCCTTGTGCTGGCGATGTTGGACAGGGCCATGGCCGCTCTGCGGGGCTCGTCCAATTCGCGGAACTGTGCAGCCGCGCGCTCGAAATGCTCGGCCGCCGGATCGAGCTGACGGCTGTCGAGGTGGATCAGGCCGATGAGATTGTTCGAGCGGGCCTCATCAAAAGGCACCTCTTCGGCACGAGCCAGTTCCAGAGCCCGTTGGTGACAGTCCAGGCCATCTTCAAGTCGATGGCACTGCCGGTAAGCCATACCGAGATTATTGAGCAGTCGGATCTGGGCAACCGGTTTGTGCGCGCGTTCAGCAGCCGCGAGGCCGGCGCGTCCGGTGTCGAGCCAGTCGAGAACCGACGACGACGGTGAGCGAGCGTTCCACAGGACCTCGGCCAACTGCCATGCGAGGGAATCGAATCCGGCGGAGAAGGCTGTCGACGCCAGACGAATGAGGATCGAGTGTTCGCGGTCCGCCCAGTCGACCGCCGTGTCGTAATCGGGAAAGCTCGTGGGAGATACGGTGTCGGCCGGCTCGGTCAGCGTGAGGCGTTCCTCGATCGGCTTGATCCAGCTCTGCGCCGCGTCGGCAGTGTGCAGATACCATTCAAGCACCCGGTGCAGGGCCATGGCGCGCTGTTCGGACGGCTCATCGCTCTGCGCCTGGTGTGCGGCGAAAGCACGGAGCAGGTCGTGGAATTGAAAGCGATCCGGTGCGATCTGCTCCAGCAGGTGAGCGCCGACGAGATCGTCCAAGAGTGGCCTCGTGCGCCGGGGCGGAAGCTCAGCCAGGGCGGCAGCCGCATGCAGGCTGAACTCCGGCCCGGGATGGAGCCCCAGCAGCCGGAAAAGCCGCGCGGACTGCGCGGGCAGGGCCCGATAGGACCAGGCGAAAACCGAGCGGACTGCCTCGGCATCCTCATCAATTCCCGTACTGAGCGCATCCCACAATGCCGACTCATCCCGCAAGTCGGCGATGAGATCGTCGATCCGCATATGGGGATGACTGGCGGCCCGCTCCGCCGCTATACGCAAAGCGAGTGGCAGCCGAGCGCAGAGCCGGCTCAGCTCGGTGAGCTTTTCCTCGCCGTCCTCGGGCCGGTAGTTGCTGGTAACCGCGCGCAGCAGCGCTACTGCCTCCTGCTCCGGAAGCGTGCCGAGGGAGAGATGACGGGCACCGTCGCGAACCGCCAGGCCGGTGAGGCGACTGCGGCTGGTGACGATGACCAGGCTGGTGCCGCCGCCCGGGAGCAATGGCCGCACCTGGCTCGCTGTGGCGGCATTGTCCAGCACGATGAGAACGCGCCGCTCGGCGAGCAGGGAGCGGTACAAAGAGGCGGCTTCGTCGACATCCTGGGGAATGCGATCGGCGGGCACGCCGAGTGCGGCCAGGAAACGGCGCAGCGCCTGGTTCGCGGTGACCGGTTCGCCAGGATCGTAGCCGCGCAGATTGATGAATAGCTGCCCGTCCGGAAAGTGGTCCTTCACCTCGTGCGCCCAGTGCAGCACGAGCGAGGTCTTTCCCGCGCCTGCGGTACCCGCGACCACATGAACGGAGACAACCAGCCGGTCGCCGCTGCGGTCGGTCAGGATTGCCTTGAGCTGACGCAGCTCGTCGGTGCGGTTGACGAAGGCGTGGACGTCGGCGGGAAGTTGCCGTGGCGTGGGTCCGCCCCCTTCCCGGTCCCGCCCCTGGTGAAAATGGATCCCGCCTGCGACACTTCCAGCCTGCACGACGTCACGGGAGTCCCCTGAAAGGTCGTTGCGGGACTCCTGCGAAGGTCCGTCCCCGTTTCCGGACACGCTGTGATCCGCTCCTCTCAGGCCGCTCTCAAGCCGCCGGGGGCGGTGGCAGGTGCGCCACCACGCGTTCGAAGTACGACTGGATGTCCTCAGCCACCGTGTAAGCCTGCTTCACAAAGGCCACCCAGGGTTTCACCACATCGGGGTCGGTGAAGCGGCGGGCGCGCTCGAAGGCGCCCTTTTCGGTGTAGAGGACTTCGTACAGCGTCTTGCCGTCCAGAACGACGATCTCGGGCAGCAGACCGTCGGTCTCGGCCGGGGCAACTTCCTTTGCATGCAGCACCCGGCATTGATGCCCGGCTTCCGCGCGCATGTGCAGCCAGTGCAACTCCCACTGCATATACGGCGTCAACGGCTCCTCCACCACACGCAGGCGGCGGAAGGGCGAAGAGCGCTTTCTGTCATCCTCGGCTGTCTTCCGCGCTTCATCAAGACGTGCCTCGAACAGGCGGAGTGCCTCCGGCCAGTCACCCCGCCGGAGCGCGTCCCGGGTAGGGCTGTCCTCCTCGAAATGCTGGAGCCGCTCCAACTTCCACGACTCGCCGTTACGGATGGCTTTGCGCCGCGCCCGGAAGTCACTGACGTAGGGGTCGTGTTCCAGGAGTTCACCTTGCTCCGGCGGGAGAGACGGAGCACGAAGATCAAGCATCAGGAATTTCTGCCTTTGCTGCGCTGAGCATGCTGCCGGGAATTACGACCAGCCGTTCGTCGGAACGAAGAGATACACCCTTCGGCAAGCGGGAGCCGTAGTCGTCGGTGAGATCTCGGCCTATGACGGCGATATCGCCGTTGTCCAACTGCCAGATGTCCGGGCAGTCTTCCTCATCCTCCGAGACCCCTATCTCCCCCGCCGACTTCCCCAGCCTCCGGAGGAATAACGCGGACGGGTCGGCTTCCCAGGTACGGGCCATGGCTACCCCCAGTCATTGTCACGTGACGGACTTCACGGTACCGGAAGTGTTTGAACGTGTGCAGTCCGTGTTCAGCCAGCCGCAGCGGTCGGTGCGAGATTGGCGCGACTCACTTCTCAAGTGCTTCGCGCTGCGCCGCGCTCAGGCGATCCGTTCGCGTGGTGAAGGTGTATATCCCGGGCCCGACAACACGCAGGACGAGGGGATCAGCGATGGCCGGCTGACGTTGGTTCGCGTCCAGGGCGGCGGCAGTACGCTCCTGGGGCCAGCCGAGTGCGGTGGCCAGGGCGTCCAGGCTGAGCGGCCGGCCGGCATGTACGAGGGCGGCGAGCACGGTCAGTGCGTCGTACACGACGGACTCGGCGAGGTTGCTGCCGCTCATCTGGTCGCTGAGCCGGGCGAAGAACTGGCCCATCCTGCCCAGCCGCCGGCCCGCGGTTGTGTCGGCGCCGAAGACTTCGACGCCCTGCTGGGCGGCGGTCGCGATCTCGCCGTGTGCGCTGGTGTCGGCCCGCCACGCCCGGAGCCAGGCGTCGTCGTCGATGACGTACCGATCACGGCGCCCGCCGGGATCCGGTTGGCGCACGACCAGTTCCAGGGCTTCGAGGAACGCGATGGATTTGGAAACCGACGCCGGGCTGACCTGCAGCCGGCGCACCAGGTCGCCCGCCGTCAGGCCGCCGGCGTCAGCGGTGAGCAGGCAGACGAACACCCGGGCGGTCATCCGGGGCAGCCCGGTCGCGGCGAGCAGGGTCGCGAAGGTGTCCACGAAATCGCGCTCCACCTCGGTCGGTTGCCCGTCGCCCACCGGCTCGGCCGGTCGGGCGGGCTTGCTCCGACGGGCACGGTCGCCGGCGGTCTGCTGCGCTTGGTCGGCCAGGTAGTTGCCGGGTTCGCCGTTGCGTGCGACCTCGCGGCTGATCGTGGAGGTCGGCCGGCCGAGCCGTCGGCCGATCTCGGCGAACCCGAGCCCGTCGGCCAGCCACTCCGCGATCCGCCGGCGGTCCTCGTGGGTCAGCCTGCCTCCCGGCATCGGCGTATCTCCTTTCCTTGCATTCACCCACAGCACGTTGCAACGGTTCGGTTGACGGAATTGCATTCATTCACATCGCTGTTGCAACGAATTGCTTCCACCTCCCGTTTTCAACCCTCCTTCCATTGACCCAACTTGAAACGCAACGTAGCTTTCCCACCTGGAAAACGAGGAGGGCACAATGATGCACGTAATGGCCGTGTCGACCGTCTCGGACGACGGCAAGTTCTGGAGCGGCCTGAAGAAGGCGCACGCCAAGCTCCCCAAGGGCGCCAAGTGGAAGCTGGCGGTCGGCAGCAAGGACGGGGCCAAGGCGGTGAACATCATCACCTACGACTCGATCGATGCCGTCCGGGACTTCTTCGAGGCGCACGCCGGCGCCTATGCCGTGACGGAGTTCTTCGAAGCAGACGCCGCGAACGCGGTCGGTCTCCCGCGATGAGGATCGACATACCGCGGATTATCGACATACCGCGGATTCAGTCCCGGGTCGTCGAACTCCTCGCCGAGTACGGAATTCCGAGTGCCGCGATCGGGATTCTCCACGGCGGACAGCTCGCCGAGTTCGCGGTCGGTGTCAAGAACGTGGAAACGCGCGAGCCCGCCACGCCGGACACCGTCTACCAGTGCGGCTCCATGACCAAGACGTGGACCGCGCTGGCCTTCATGCAGCTCGTCGACGAAGGGAAAGTCGATCTGGACGAGCCGGTGCGGACCTACTTGCCCGGTTTCACGGTGGCCGATCCCGAGGCAAGCGCCAAAGTCACCCCTCGTCATCTGCTGTGCCACACCAGCGGAATCGAGGAAGCCTTCGGCGATCCCGGCGAAGACGACGACGTCTACGAGCGCATGGTCGAGAACATCGCCGACGCGCCCCAGGTGTTCCCACTGGGCCACACCCATGGGTACAGCGCGGCGCTGGGTTACGGAATTCTCGCGCGGATCCTGGAGGTGCAGGACGGCAAACTCTGGGACGACGTCATGCGAGACCGCCTCTTCGACCCCATGGACCTCACCAGCACGAGCAGTCGGCCCGAGCAGGAGGACGAAACCCGGGTCGCGACCGGGCACCTGATCCGGTCCCTGGAGGAGGGCCCCATCGTCACACCGGTGGACCACCTGCCACGCGCCTTCGGCCCCGGCGGCAACATCACCTCGACGGTCCGGGAAGTGCTCGCAATGGCGCACGTCCTCCTCGACGAGGGCACGGCGCCGAACGGGCAGCGCATCGTCTCGGCCGAAAGCCTCCGGGAGATGACGCGTTCGCGGGTGCCGGTACCGGATCCGTACATGTTCGGACCGGAGTGGGCGCTCGGTCTCATAGCGTGTGACTGGAACGGCGAAACCGTCTATGCGACCGACGGCAGCACGATCGGCCAGAACGCCCGGCTACGGCTCCTGCCGGACTCCAACACCGCCATCACGATGCTGACGAACGGCGGACCGCGGGAAAGCTTCTACCGCCAGGTGTTCAACGAGATCCTGACCGGCCTCGGCACGGTCACCATCCCGGACATGCCCGCACCGCACCCGACGCTGAAGCTCGATCTGCCCAGGTACGAAGGCGTCTACGAGCGCCCCGGCGCACGGTACGAGGTGTCGGCCGACGGTGGAAAACTCCACCTGACCCTGGTCCTCGACCCGATGCAGGCGGAGTTCCTCCAGAAACCGGACCGCGTCACATATGAGCTGCTCCCGGTGAGCGAAACGCATTTTCTGATGCCGCCGGTGGACGCGTTGGAGGACACCCAGACGGTCGCGATCTACGACTTCACGCACGGCGCCGCGGGGTGCGCCGCGGGGTACGCGGCCCGGTACCTGCACACCAACTGCCGGGTGCACCCGCGAAGGGCGTAGCCTGCCGACTCCGGCGGCGGAGGGCCGGGCCCGGGGCTGCTCTCGCGGTTCGGTTGTTGAGAAGATCCCCGCCATGGAGTTCAACGACCCCGCCGACATGCGCCGCATATGCGCCGAACGGCTCGGCGAGCCGGCCGGGCGGCAGCTCGCGGCCATGGCCCGCCGCGGCTTCCGGCTCGACCGTCCGACGGACGAAACCCCCGCCACCGGCCGCTGCCGGCTCGGCGGTCCAGCGCTGCTGGAACCGGGCACCCCCTGGCCCGAGCTCGACGGCTACCCGCTGTCCCTCCACGCCGTACTCGACACCGACGCGCTCGCCCCCTGGCTCGGCGACGAACTCCCCACGCGCCCTGGCCTGCTCAACTTCTTCTATCTCGACCCGGATGTGCCGTACGAGGAGTACCGGAAGCTGGACGCCGACGCGCCCGAGGCGTGCCGGGTGATTCCCGCCGATCCCGCGCGCGCGGTCGAGACGTCTGCGCCCGCCCCCGCAAGGAGCTATCCGGTCGCCCCGGTGCATGCGGCCGGGACGGCCATGCTCCCGGACTGCTGGGATCTGGAGGATGGCGACATCCCATACGACCGGGACGAGCACTGGGGCCTGCCATCGCTCATCCTGACCCAGCTGGACGGTCTCGACGGGAACACCGCCGGCCACCACTGTGCCTTCGGCTGGCCCGACACCTCGTATGCCATCTACGTCACCGAACGGGACGCCGACGGCCCCGAGATCCATCTGCTCCAGCTCGCGGAGGACGGGGAGCTCGGGTGGGGCTGGGGTGACGCCGGAACCCTGTACTTCATGATCCCGGCGAGCGCCTTCGCGGCGGGCGACTTCAGTCGGGCCGAGGCGAGGATTCGCTGCTGCTGAGCCCCTTCGGGCGAGGGGGTGCCCCTGTCTGATGTTTGCCGACTGCGGGTGCCGTTGTGGCTGGTCGCGCAGTTCCCCGCGCCCCTGACGGGGCACGTCCGCGTCCCCCCTGCTGCGCCGCGATTGGGCACGCTGCCGCCCAGCCCCTTCGGACGAGGGGGTGCCCCTGTCCGACGTTTGCCGACTGCGGGTGCGTTGTGGCTGGTCGCGCAGTTCCCCGCGCCCCTGACGGGGCGCGTCCGCATCCCCCCGGCTGCGCCGCGCCTGGGCACGCTGCCGCCCAGCCCCTTCGGCCAAGGGGGTGCCCCAGTCCGACGTTCGCCGACTGCGGGTGCGTTGTGGTTGCTCGCGCAGTTCCCCGCGCCCCTGACGGGGCGCGTCCGCGTCCCCCCTGCTGCGCTGCCCTTGGGCACGCTGCCGCCCAGCGCCTTCGGGCGAGAGGGTGCCCCTGTCCGACGTTGCCGACTGCGGATGCCGTTGTGGCTGGTCGCGCAGTTCCCCGCGCCCCTGACGGGGCGCGTCCGCATCCCCCCTGCTGCACTTGGGCAGTCTGCGCCCGGGGCGCAGGGTGGGCAAGCGCAGCCCCACGCGCGGGGTGCCCCTAGCCGGCCCGCTTCACCTGGTCAACGAATGCCTGCCAGACCGGAGTTGAGAACGTCAGCGGCGTGCGGGCCGTGTCCTTGCTGTCACGTACCGGGACGACGCCGGGGAAGCCGTCCGCGACCTCGACGCAGTTGCCGCCCTCCTGGTTGCTGTAGCTGCTTGCGTGCCAGCGCGCGCCGGTCAAATCCACCATGGCTGGGGCCCTCCACTGCATCAGCGATCACCTGAGCGGACATCACCCGAGGGAGCGAGTCCGCACGCAACTGATCGTAAGCCCGGATGAACGACGCCACATCGTCCGGCTCTTCATAGAGCTGCCCCTGATCGGAGCCCTCGGTATACGCCACCTCGGACCCGTCCGGCATGGTCAGGATGGTGAGGGAGACGCCCATCATTGGGTGCTCCCCAGACGTGAACGGGAGCACCTGAATCGCATGCTTTCCACATGCCTGCCGCAGACCCTCGAACTGCTCACGCATCGTCCTGTCACCACCCACCGGACGCGCGAGAACGGCCTCGTCGAGCACTGCGCAGAGAGTGGGAGCATCGGCTGCTTGGAGCCGGGTCTGTCGTGCCATTCGTAGCGCGACACGTTCTTCAAGCATCTCGGGGCCCGTCAGGGTCCGTCCGACACTCAGCATGGCTCGGGCATACGCCTCGGTTTGAAGGAGTCCTGGCACGGCGTGCGCCGCGTATTCGCGGATGGCCACAGCCTTGGCTGCGAGCTCCATAAAGCGCCGGGACCAGTCCGGGAAGCTCTCCCGGTACACATGCGGCCACAAGTCGTTCAGCAGGTCGTTGGCGCCAACGGCGGCGTCAATGGCCCTGGTCAACTCCCTGGTCGGGCGGGCTCCCGACGCGCACTCCAGCTGCGCGATCCGCCCGGGGCTGACGTAGACCTTGGCGGCCAGCTCCTTCTGGGTCCAGCCGCGCTGCTCGCGGAGGCGTTTGAGGTGGACGCCGTAGAGGGCGGCCATGCTGGATGACGGGTCCAATTGATTCTTGGCCATGGGCTCACCCCGGCTGGCTACTTGGCAACTAGTAAAGCTCTCAGTGCTGTTGAGGCTACTTCGGGTGACGCACGCTGTTGGCGGTAACCAGCAATTCCAGCAAGAGGGAAATCAATGGAGAGTCCTCGTCCGGCCTGCCAGGACTGTGAGTGGTTCCGCACGATGATCAATCGGGCGGCGGGGGATCCGGAACCGCGGGCCGATCTGGAGGCGCTGTTCGGCGCGCATCTGCGCCACAAGCACAGCGACGAAGAGCGTCGGCTGCGGAGTGTGTGAGGTGTGGGCCGAGGGCGACAGGGTGCGGGACGCGAAGACCGGCAAGCCGGGGACGGTGGTGCAGGTGACGGGGCCGGCGCCGTTCATCTACCGGGTGCTGGTGGAGGGGGACGCGGCGGGCGGGGCGCCGATCATGATCTATCGGTACGGCGACCAGTTGCGCCGCGTGTCCGACTGCGAACGCAGCAAGCAGGGCTCCGCGTAATGAATACGAGCAACTCCAGGCGTCAGGACCGGGGTTGGCGTTTGGGGACGACCGCCTGGGCGAGGTCGTCCAGCGCGTCGGTGAGGAGTTCGGCCGTGCGCAGGGCGACGGGTGGCGGGTGGTCGGCCTGCTCCCACCAGCGGGCCAGCGCCTCATGGACGGCGTCCCACTCCAGCGGCTCGCTGTTCCGTACGGCGGTGACGGCGGTGGAGACATCGGAGGCGAGGGCCGCCGAGAAGTCGGCGGCGGCGCTGTCGGGCCGCGCACTGGGGTGGGGACTCGGCAGATGGGCTTCCAGCAGCATGCAGGCGCGGCCCATGGTGACCAGCGCCGACTGCGCTTCGCCGGCCGAGCGGCGGGAGAGCCGGCCGTGGTGGCGGACGGGTTCGACCTCGGCGCGGCTGAGGGTCTCCTCCCAGTCCTGCCGGGCCGCGCGGGTGTCGAGCAGCGCTTCGCGTACCCGGCGGGGGGCGTGTTCGGCGGGCTGCGCGAAGGCGTCCAGTACCGCGATGGCGTACCGTCCGGTCGCCGCCAGCCAGTCGGCGAGCCGGTCACGCAGCAGCGGGGTGTGCCAGGCGGGGAAGAGCGCGTAACTCAGCATGGCCAGCACCCCGCCGAGCGCGGTCAGTCCGGCGCGCTCGTAGGCGGTCTGGTACCAGTCGGCGCCCAGGATGCCGAGCAGGAAGATCACGTACGCGCCGGTCCAGACGGAGGCGATGACGTACCCGGTGTTCAGCAGCAGATACATCAGGCCCACGCTCACCACGGCCAGCGCGGCGCTCAGATACGGCCCCGGGCTCGCCAGCGCCATCACCGTACCCGCGACGGCGACACCGATGAGGGTGCCGACGGCCCGGCCGACGCCCCGCTCGTACGTACGCGAGAAGTCCGGCCGCAGCACCATGACCGCGGTCAGCGGCACCCAGTAGCCGTGTGCGGGCGGCAGGGATTTGCCGATCAGATAGCCGACGGAGACGACGCCGCTGACGCGCAGTGCGTGCCGCAGGATGGGGGACTTCCAGTGGAGTTCGCGGCGCAGGGCGCGGAGTGCGACCGGGACCAGGCCCGCGAGGGTGGGCATGTGCAGATGGCGTTCGCGGGCGAGCGCGTGCCCGGCGGCGGGGGTGTGCTTGCCCCCGGCCGCCTTGCGGCGGGCCCGTTCGGCCTCCAGCGCCGCGGCCTCCTCGGCGGCGACCTCCTCCGGGTCGGGGCCGTAGGGGCCGTCCAGGCTGGCGTCCACCACCGGGGGCCGGTCGGGGAAGCCGCGGCGGCGGCCCTCGCGGTCGGCCACATGCCAGGTCACCCGCGCCAGCACCCCGCCCTTGGTGACCTCGACGGGCTCCTGCGCGGCTTCCACGGCGTCGTCGGTGAGGGCGATCAGACGAAGCCCCGCACGCCGCGCGGGGCCGCTCAGCACGGGTCCCGTCTCGGGTACTTGGAGTACGTCCAGCGCCTGGTCGGGCAGCCGGACGCGTTCGCCACGCCGGATGGCGCGCGCGGTCGCGTCCAGCACGGTCGCGGCGGCGGCCAGCAGCTCGCGTACCCGGTCCCGTTCGGGTCCCACCATCGGTGCCCCGCCCACCACCGGGTCGGCGAGGGAGGCCAGCACCGGGCGGAAGCGCTCGGCCATCGCCCGGTAGCCGTGCAACTGGCGGGGCCTGCGGCGGGCCTGACGGGGGGTGACGGCGGCGGCGCTGCGGGCCTCGATCAGCGGTTCGGGGTCGAAGGGCGCCATCGGGTCGTGCCGCAGCCGCCGCGCGTAGTCCGCCACCGCGGCCAGCGCGTCCGCGAGGGTGTCACGCCGCTCGCCCCACGGCCGTACGGGGAACAGCACGATGAGTCCGGCCTGTACGACACCGCCGGTGGCGATCAGCGCGGCGTGGCCGAGCGCGCCCAGTGTGCTGGTGGGCAGATGGACGGTGATGAGCATGACGGAGATGTTGAACGCCGCCACCACGCCGGAGGTGGGGCCCACGCCCCACGCCATCCCGGCCAGGAACGACCACACGGCGAGAAGCAGTACGAACGCCCACGGCAGGTCGATCAGCAGATAGCCGAGGAAGGTGGAGACGGCGAGCCCGGTCGCCGCCGCCAGCGCCAGCACGGGCCGGGGCCGCCAGCTGCGCTGGAACGTCGCGATACCGGAGGCGAACGCGCCGAACGCGCTGGAGACCGCCAGTTGCGGGGTGCCGATCAGCAGCGCCAGCCCGACCACCAGGCCGACCCCGCACGCCCCGCGCAGCGCGGTCAGCGGCGTCAACGAGGCACGCTCCACGCTGACCCCGGAACGGGCGGTGTCCTTCAGCGCCCGGAGCCAGGGCAATGGTGCGGCGAGCATGCGGCGAGCCTATCGAAGCCGGACGTTCTGGTTTCGGCCCGCGCCTTTGCCGCCGGACTCCCGCCGTTGTGGCTTGCCGCCGCGTCGGCGGGAAGGGTTGCCCGGAACCTCTTCCCGCCGCAACGGCGAGCACCGCCCACCCACAGGGTCCGGCGGAAGGAATCAATGGTTACTGGGGAAGCCGAGGTTGATGGCGGAGGTTTCGGAGGGGTCGGGCCAGCGGGTGGTGATGACCTTGCCGCGGGTGTAGAACTGCACGCCGTCGTTGCCGTAGATGTGCAGGTCCCCGAAGAGGCTCTGCTTCCAGCCGCCGAAGGAGTGGTAGCCGACCGGCACCGGGATGGGGACGTTGACGCCGACCATGCCGGCCTCGACCTCCAGCTGGAACCGCCGGGCAGCCCCACCATCGCGGGTGAAAATGGCGGTGCCGTTGCCCCACTTGCTGGAGTTGATCAGCGCGATGCCCTCGTCGTACGTCTCGGCGCGTACGACGCACAGCACGGGGCCGAAGATCTCGTCGTCGTAGGCGGCCATACCGGGCTGGACCCTGTCGAGCAGCGAGACGCCGAGGAAGAAGCCGTCCTCGTGGCCCGCCACCGAGAAGCCGGTGCCGTCCACGACGACCTCGGCACCCTGCGCGGCAGCGCCCGTCACGTAGGAGGCGACCTTGTCGCGGTGCTCCCTCGTGATCAGCGGGCCCATTTCGCTGGCCGGGTCGTCACCCGGCCCGATCCGCAGCTTGCCGGCCCGCTCGGCGATCTTGGCGACCAGTTCGTCGCCGATTCCGCCAACCGCGACAACGACGGAAACCGCCATGCACCGCTCGCCCGCCGAGCCGTACGCCGCGTTGATGGCGTTGTCCGCCGCGTGGTCGAGGTCGGCGTCGGGCAGCACCATCATGTGATTCTTGGCGCCGCCCAGCGCCTGCACCCGCTTGCCGTGAGCAGTGGCCTCCGCCTGGATGTGCCGGGCGATGGGGGTGGAGCCGACGAAGGAGACGGCGGCCACGTCCGGGTGCGCCAGCAGCCGGTCGACGGCCGGCTTGTCGCCGTTGACGACGTTGAGGACGCCCTCGGGCAGCCCCGCCTCGGCGGCGAGTTCGGCGAGCCGATAGGAGGCCGAGGGGTCCTTCTCGCTCGGCTTGAGGACGAAGGTGTTACCGCAGGCGATGGCCAGCGGGAACATCCACATCGGCACCATCGCGGGGAAGTTGAACGGGGTGATGCCCGCCACCACGCCGACCGGCTGCCGGATGGCGGAGACGTCCACCCGGGTGGAGACCTGGGTGGACAGCTCGCCCTTGAGCTTGTCCGGGATACCGCAGGCCAGTTCCAGGATCTCCATCCCACGGGCGACCTCGCCGAGCGCGTCCGAGTGCACCTTGCCGTGCTCGGCGGTGATCAGCTCGGCGATCTCGTCGCGCCGTGCGTCCAGCAGTTCGCGGTACTTGAACAGAAACGCGGTGCGCCTGGCCAGCGAGGACTGCGACCACTCGGAGTAGGCCGCCTTGGCGGCGGCGACCGCCGCGTCCACCTCCTCGGCCGAGGCGAGGGAGACCTGGGTGGGCTGGGCTCCGGTGGCCGGGTTGTAGACGGGGCCGAAGTTGCCGGAGGTGGACTCCACCGGCTTGTTGCCGATCCAGTGGCCGAGGGTCTTCATGGGGGCGGGACCTTTCTTGGTACGTGACATGCTGCGGAGAATCACTGCGGCCGGCACTGAGGGCTTACAAGTGCCGCCGTTGCCGGGCGCGTTGCCGTTCGTACTCCTCGCGGGCCCGGCGCGCTGCCGGGCGCTGCGAGGTCTCGGCGACAGCCACGTCCCACCACGCCTGGGGTCCGGGCGCCGGAACGTCCGGCTCCGGGTCGGTCTCGACGTAGACGCAGCTGGGCCGCTCGGACGCGCGGGCCGCGGCCAGCGCCTCGCGGAGCTGGTCGCAGGTCGCGGCCCGGTGCACCTCCATGCCGAGCGAGGCGGCGTTGGCGGCCAGGTCGACGGGGAGCACCTCTCCGGTGTAGCCGCCGTCGGCGTCGCGGAACCGGTAGGCCGTACCGAAGCGTTCGCCGCCCGTCTGTTCGGACAGACCGCCGATGGAGGCGTAGCCGTGGTTCTGTACGAGGACGACGTTGATGTTCACGCCCTCCTGCACCGCGGTGACGATCTCGGTGGGCAGCATCAGATACGTACCGTCGCCCACCAGCGCCCATACCGGGCGGTCCGGCGCCGCCAGCCGTACGCCGATGGCGGCGGGGATCTCATAGCCCATGCACGAGTAGCCGTATTCGACGTGGTACTGCCGCGGGGAGCGGGCGCGCCAGAGTTTGTGCAGGTCGCCGGGCATGGAGCCGGCGGCGTTGATGACCACGTCCTCGTCCCCGACGACGGAGTCGAGCGCGCCGAGCACCTGGGTCTGCGAGGGGCGGGCCTTCTCGTCGAGCGGATGCGGGGCGAACGCCTCGGCGACGGTGCGCTCCCACGCCTGCTTGCCGCGCCCGTACTCGGCCTCGTAGTCCGGTGAGACCCGGTGCCCGCGCAGCGCGCCGGCCAGCGCCTCCAGCGCCGCCCGGGCGTCGGCGACGACGGCGAGCGCGCCGAGCTTGTGCCCGTCGAAGGCGGCGACGTTGAGGTTGAGGAAGCGGGCGGAGGGGGCGAAGAGGGTTCCGGAAGCGGTGGTGAAGTCGGTGTACCGGGTGCCGACACCGATCACGAGGTCGGCGGTACGGGCCAGTTCGTCGGCGACGGCGGTGCCGGTGTGGCCGATGCCTCCCACGTCGCAGGGGTGGTCGTACCGGAGGGAGCCCTTGCCCGCCTGGGTGGACGCCACCGGGATGCCGGTCATGTCGGCGAAGGCCCGCAGCGCTTCCTCGGCCTCGCTGTGGTGGACACCGCCGCCCGCCACCAGCAGCGGCCGCCGCGCGGCCCGTACCGCCTCCGCGGCCTGGGCCAGCGCCTCCGGCTCCGGAACCGGCCGCGCCACCCGCCAGACGCGCTCGGCGAAGAACTCCTCGGGCCAGTCGTACGCCTCGGCCTGCACATCCTGCGGCAGGGCGAGGGTGACGGCGCCGGTCTCGGCGGGATCGGTGAGCACCCGCATGGCCTGGAGCGCGGCGGGGATCAGCGCTTCGGGCCGCAGTACCCGGTCGAAGTAGCGGGAGACGGGCCGCAGCGCGTCGTTGACGGAGATGTCCCCCGCGTACGGCACCTCCAGCTGCTGGAGCACCGGGTCGGCGACGCGTCCGGCGAAGATGTCGCCGGGCAGCAGGAGGACCGGCAGCCGGTTGATGGTGGCAAGCGCGGCGCCGGTGGTCAGATTGGTGGCGCCGGGGCCGATGGAGGTGGTGACGGCCTGCGCGGAGAGCCGGTTGCGCTGGCGGGCGAAGCCGACGGCGGCGTGCACCATCGCCTGTTCGTTGCGGCCCTGGTGGAAGGGGAGCGGCGCGCCGGGGCCCTGGCCGCTCTCGACGAGGGCCTGGCCGAGCCCGGCGACGTTGCCGTGTCCGAAGATGCCCCAGCAGGCGTCGATGAGCCGGTACCGCTGCCCGTCCCGTTCGGTGTGCTGCGCGGCGAGGAAGCGTACGAGGGCCTGTGCGACGGTCAGTTCGACGGTCGTCATCGCCCGCCCTCCTCTTCTCGCGAGCCTGCTCGCGCTTCTGCGGATTCCTTCGCCCCGTACAGCGGAAGCCTTTGATCCATAGGCGTATCGGCCCACACACCACGAATCCACGCGTGATCTGGATGGTCGCAGATAAGCCAGGCGCGATCCACCCCCGGGCCCGCCATCACGTTCAGGTAGTACATGTCGTGCCCGGGGGCCGCCATGGAGGGGCCGTGCCAGCCGTCCGGAATCAGCACCGCGTCGCCGCTGCGCACCTCGGCCAGCACATCGGTGCCCTTGCCGTGACCGCTGGGGGACACCCGCTGGTAGCCGAGCCCTTCGGTGGTGCGGCCGTCGGGGTGGCGGTGCGGGGCGATCTCGTAGTAGTAGATCTCCTCCAGTTCGCTCTCCACCCCGTCACGGAACTCGTCGTGCTTGTGGGGCGGGTACGACGACCAGTTGCCGCCGGGGGTCAGCACTTCGACGGCGATGAGCCGGTCGGCCTCGAAGGTGTGTGCGGCGGCGAAGTTGTTGACCTGCCGCGAACACTGCCCGCTGCCCCGCAGTTCCACCGGCACGTCCGCTGCGGCGCCGTACCGCACCGACAGCCGCCGCTCGCAGCGCGCGCCGGTGAGCGCGAACCGGCCGCCCGCCGCGCTGCCGACCGTCACCTCGGCGTCGCGCGGCACGTACGCGAAGTCGCTGACGGCGGTGAAGACGCTCTCCCTGCCGTGCAGTTGCAGGGTCTGTCCCTCAGCCTCGACGGTGCAGCCGCCGCGCAACGGCAGCACGATCCACTCGCTCTCACCGGTCGTGAACGTATGCGACTCCCCCGGGCCGAGCTCCAGCACCCGCAGCGACGAGTAGCCCCAGCCCGCGCTCCGCGGGCTGATGTCCAGGGCGTACGGGCCCGATGCGGCGCTGCCCGCGCGCAGATGGAAGTCGGTGGTGGTGCGGTTCATCTCCTCCAGCCCCTTTCAGAGCAGTCCGACGGCGGTGTCCACGGCCGCGCTCACATCGCCGTCGGCCGGGTAGAGCAGGGAGCGCCCGACGACCAGCCCGCGCACGGTCGGCAGGCTGAGCGCCTTGCGCCACTTCTCATAGGTGCCCTCCTGGTCGCCGTGCACCTCACCGCCGAGCAGTACCACCGGCAGCGTGGAGGTCTCGCACACCCACGCCATGTCGTCCGGGTCCTCGGTGACGGGCAGCTTGAGCCAGGTGTAGGCGGAAGTGCCGCCCAGCCCGGAGGCTATGGCGACGGAGCGCGCTACGGCGGGCCCGCTCAGATCGTTGCTCACCCTGCCGTCCGCCCTCGCGCTGAGGAACGGCTCGACGAAGACGGGCAGCCGGCGCGCCGCCATGTCGTCCACGGCGCGGGCCGCGGCGTACAGGGTGCGCAGCGAGCCGGGGTCGTCGTAGTCGATCCGCAGCAGCAGCTTGCCCGCGTCGAAGCGCATCCGCTCTATGTCCTCGGCACGGTGCCCGGTGAAACGGTCGTCCAGCTCGAAGGAGGCACCGGCCAGCCCGCCGCGGTTCATCGAGCCGAGCACCACCTTGCGCTCCAGCGCACCGAGCAGCAGCAGGTCCTCCAGGATGTCGGCGGTGGCCAACACCCCGTCGACGCCTGGCCGGGAGAGCGCCAGTACGAGGCGTTCGAGCAGCTCGGCGCGGTTCGCCATGGCGAGCTCGTCACTGCCGACACCCAGCGCGCCACGCGCCGGATGGTCCGCGGCGACGATCATCAGCCGCTCGCTCGCATCCACCAGCGGCCGACGCGCACGCCGTGCCGCCGCCTCGGCTATGGCCTCCGGATGTCGGGTCCGTACGGACGCCAGCTCGGCGATGCTGACACTGCTGGGGGTCAAAGGTGACTCTCTTTCGGGGCGTTGTGGGGGGTGGGCGCGGGGTCGGGGGCGGGCCGCGGCAGGGCGCGCGCGGGCGGGAGCCTGCGGGCGCGCGGGGTGCCGACCGGCGCGCGGGTCAGGCGCGCAGAAGCTCCTCCACCTCGTCTTCCGTCGGCATGGCGGAGGAGCAGGCCAGCCGGGAGGCGACCAGCGCGCCCGCCGCGTTGGCGTACCGCATCGTGTACTCCAGGTCCCAGCCGGACAGCAGCCCATGGCACAGGGCACCGCCGAACGCGTCACCGGCGCCGAGGCCGTTGACGACCTCCACCGGGTGCGGCGGCACCTCGGCCACGGTGCCGTCGGCGTGCACGGCGAGCACACCCTTGGGCCCCTGCTTGACGACGGCCAGTTCCACCCCCGCCGCCAGCAGCGCCTCGGCACAGGCGTGCGGCTCACGAGTGCCGGTGGCGACCTCGCACTCGGCGAGGTTGCCCACGGCGACGGTGGCGTGGGCCAGCGCCTCCCGGTAGTACGGCCGCGCGGCCTCGGCGGCCTCGGCCTCGGTGTGCTGCCCGTCGGTGCCCGCGCCCCAGAACATCGGCCGCCAGTCCAGGTCGAAGACCGTGGCGACCGTCTCGTCCCGGCCGGGAGCGCGGGCGGCGAGCGCGGCGAGGGTGGCGCTGCGGCTGGGCTCGGCGCACAGCCCAGTGCCGGTCATCCAGAAGATCCGCGCCCCGGCGATCCCCGCCAGATCCAGATCTCCGGGATGGATCTCCAGGTCGGGGGCCTTGGGCCGGCGGTAGAAGTAGAGCGGGAAATCGTCGGGCGGGAAGATCTCGCAGAAGGTCACCGGCGTCGGATAAGCGGCCACACCGGTGACCCACCGGTCGTCGACACCGAAGTCGCGCAGCGCCTCATGGCAGTAGAGGCCGAACGGATCCTCCCCGGTGCGGGTGATGACCGCCGTGGAGCGGCCGAGCCGGGAGGCGGCGACGGCCACGTTGGTGGCGGAGCCGCCGAGGAACTTGCCGAAGCTGTCCACATGCTGGAGCGGCACGCCGGTCTGGAGGGGGTAGATGTCGACCCCGATGCGGCCCATGGTGACCACCTCGTGCGGCGTGTCCCCGTCGTGCGGCTCGGCCATGGCTCGTCCCTCTCTCCCATATAGCTGCCTGGAACATCGTCCGTCGCGGCAGCGACCACTGTCAATAATTTGTCCTTACATATTGACGTCACCGCCCTGGACTGGATACAGCAGAGTTCGGCAGGATGAAGCGTTGTCCTGACAAACTCTTGACCCGACTCCTTACGACCGGATTGGCTCTGGGCCATGACTGGCACTTCCGCCCCTTTCCCCGCCGCCCCCTCTCCCTCCGCCCGCTCCCTCGACCACATCCGGGTCGGCTCCGCGCCCGACTCCTGGGGCGTGTGGTTCCCCGACGACCCGCAGCAGGTGCCCTGGCAGCGCTTCCTGGACGAGGTGGCGCAGGCCGGCTACAGCTGGATCGAACTCGGCCCCTACGGCTATCTGCCGACCGACCCGACACGCCTCACCGACGAGGTCGAAGCGCGCGGCCTGCAGGTCTCCGCCGGCACCGTCTTCACCTCGCTGCACCGCGGACCGGACGTCTGGGACGAGACCTGGGCGCATGTCTCCAAGGTCGCCGAGCTCACCCGCGCCATGGGCGCCGCGCACCTCGTGGTCATCCCGTCCTTCTGGCGGGACGACAAGACGGCCGAACTCATCGAACCCGCCGAGCTGACGACCGAGCAGTGGCGCCATCTCGCCCAGGGCACCGAGCGGTTGGCCCGCGAGGTGGGTGAGAAGTACGGGCTGCGCATCGCCGTCCACCCGCACGCGGACACCCATATCGACACCGAGGAGCATGTCGTCCGCTTCCTCGACGCGACCGACTCAGGGCTGGTCAACCTCTGCCTGGACACCGGGCACTACGCCTACTGCGGCGGCGACAGCGTCGAGTTGATCGAGCGGTACGGCGAACGCATCGACTATCTGCACCTCAAGCAGGTGGATCCGGAGATCCTCGCCGACGTCGTCCGCGAGGGGACGCCCTTCGGTCCTGCGGTGCGCCAGGGCGTGATGTGCGAACCACCCGGCGGCGTACCGGAGTTGGAGCCGGTGCTGGCCGCGGCGCAGAACCTGGGCGTGGACCTGTTCGCCATCGTCGAGCAGGACATGTACCCATGCCCGCCGGACCAGCCCTTCCCCATCGCGGAACGGACCCGGCGCTTCCTGCGGAGTTGCGGGGCGTAACCGAGCGCCGAGTTGCGGGACGCAGTACGGCCAACGCCGAGTTGCGGGGGGCCTCGTACGGCCAACGCCGAGTTGCGGGTCCAGTACGGCCAACGCCGAACTGTGGGACGTAATACGACGAACGGCCAGTTCTGGGGCACAGTACGCGAACAGCAGACGACAGCCACGTCACCAATGTCACCGTTTCACCGGCTCGGTGTCACAGCCGTCGTACAGCCCCCCGCCGAGGCTCACTCTCCGTCGTTCACCAGGCACAGGCTGAGTGATCACCAGCCACCCCTGGGAGGTGCGAGAGATGGCCGACCGACAACTCTGGTCGTACAAGGAAATCGCCGCGCACATCAGCGTCCAACCCGACACCGTGCGGTCCTACCGGAAGCATGGCCTCCTACCGCCGCCCGACCTGGTCGAAGGAGGCAGGCCCTACTGGTTCGCGGACACCATCCGCGAGTGGGTCACCCGCAGGCCGGGGCACCGCGGGGGCCAATGAGGGAGCCTGGGCCATGACGTCCGGAATATCCCCGACCGCCGCATTCCCCTGGGGCGGCACCACAGGTGCCGCCCCAGTAAGCGTTTGAGGGGCGGACGCCGGGGCAGCCCCGGAAGCCGACCCCCGCAACGCCCGTCGCCGCAGCAGCCACTGCCCCGCGCAGGCGGCACCGGCCAGCAACGCGGCAGCGCCCACACCGATCAGCGCGCCGGACAGCGTCCCGGCCAGCGCCCGGCCGCCCCAGTAGCCCACACCCACCGAGTAGCCCGCCCACAGCAGCTCCGCGATGGCCGAGCCCAGCAGGAAGCGCCGCGCCGGATAACCCACCGTGCCGGTGGCCAGACCGCCGACGATCCGGCCGCTGGGCAGGAAGCGCACGGCCACCACGAACGGCACCCCGTACCGCCGTACATGCTCCGCCGTCCAGTCGAGCGCCGCCTTGCGCCGCAGGCTGGCGGACAGCCAGCCGCGGGTACGGGTACTCGCCCGCCGCCCCAGCCAGTACACCAGCGCGTCCCCGGCGAGCGCGCTGCCCGCCACGGTCAACAGCACCAGCGACAGGGGGAGTCGGCCTTCGGCGGCGAGCGCGCCTGCTGCCGCGATCAGCGCGGAGTTGGGCACCAGCGGAGGCAGGGTGGTGAGCCCCACGAGCGCGAGCGTCATCCACAGCGCGCCATCCACGCCTACCACCTGCCTTCCACCGTGCGCCCACCGTGGGCGCCTCACCTGTAAGCCCCAGCTGACAGGTGAAAGGCCCGGCGCACAACCGCCGTTCGACCATTACGGGGGCACCTCAGGGCGGGGTCGAGCGAACCCCTAAGGGGGTGCCGGACAGCGCATATGTGGGGTGGCCGAGCTTGGCTCATACCCGGAGGGGGTATATGATCGACCTCACGTACGCCGCCCGGACGCCCGGGTCGCGTTGCGCAGTTCACCCGAAAGCTCCGCAACGGGGGCTTTCGCACCGAGAGTTGAGGAGTGGGCCATGAGCACCGTCACGACCACATACAAGGTTTCCGGAATGACCTGCGGCCACTGCGAGGGCGCGGTCTCCGAGGAGGTCTCCCGGATCGAGGGCGTCTCAGCGGTACAGGCCGTGGCCGCGTCCGGAGAGGTCACCGTCACCTCTTCCAGCGAGCTGGACGATGCCCTGGTACGCGAGGCGGTTGATGAGGCGGGGTACGAATTGGTGGGCCGAGCCTGAGGGGGTGCCCCCGCCCGTTGCATGCGGGCTGCGGGTCCGTTGTGGCTGGTCGCGCAGTTCCCCGCGCCCCTGACGGGGCGCGGCCCCCTCCCCCCCACTGCGCTTGGGAGGTCTGCGCCAGAGGCGCAGGGCTGGCAAGCGCAGCCCTCCGTTGCGGGGTACGCAACCCATTGCGGGGCACGCAGGAATCGGCGGCCCGCGACAGCGAAAAGCGCCCCGTCGGCCAGGTCCCCCCACGGGCCCGTCGACGGGGCGCTTTCGATTCCCGGTCATGGATTCCCCCCACGGGATCCTGGCCGGGCGCTTCCTGGGTGTCCGTGCGAGCGGGAGGGCCGCTCAAAGCTCCCCGTGCACGTTCACCGTTCCTTCACCTCGCATCCGTCCCCCAAGACAGATGTGAAGCAGTGGCGAAGGCTCCGCCGGGAGGCCGACGCCACCCGGTTAGACCCACGAACCTCCCTGATGGTTACCCCCCAATTTCTGTGACCTACGTCTCGTCGTCAATCCGCACAAATGGAAGATCCCGATCCGAGGTGGACCGGGATCTTCCATTTGTGCTGGTGCGGAGACCGACCTGTGACGCCGTCGGCCCACCACGCCGGGGCAGACATTGACCCGTACGAGTCAGTGGCCCGTACGGGTCAATGCCCCGTACGGGCCAGTGGATCGGCGGGCCGGTAGGTCGACAGGCCGGCGGGGTGAGGGTCAGCGAGCCTCGACCGGGACGTACTCCCGCTCGACCACACCGGTGTAGATCTGCCGGGGGCGGCCGATGCGCGAGTTCGGCTCCTTGATCATCTCGTGCCACTGGGCAATCCAGCCCGGCAGCCGGCCGAGCGCGAACAGCACGGTGAACATGCTGGTCGGGAAGCCCATCGCGCGGTAGATCAGGCCGGTGTAGAAGTCCACGTTCGGGTAGAGCTTGCGCTCCACGAAATAGTCGTCGGACAGCGCGTGCTCCTCGAGGCGGAGCGCGATGTCCAGCAGTTCGTCGCTCTTGCCGAGGGCCGAGAGCACATCGTGGGCCGCCGCCTTGATGATCTTCGCCCGGGGGTCGAAGTTCTTGTAGACGCGGTGGCCGAAGCCCATGAGCTTGACGCCGTCTTCCTTGTTCTTCACCTTGCGGATGAAGTTGTCGACGTCCCCGCCCGAGGCCTGGATGCCCTGGAGCATCTCCAGCACGCTCTGGTTGGCGCCGCCGTGCAGGGGCCCCCAGAGCGCGTTGATGCCCGCGGAGATGGAGGCGAACATGTTCGCCTGGGAGGAGCCGACGAGGCGCACGGTGGAGGTCGAACAGTTCTGCTCGTGGTCGGCGTGCAGGATGAGGAGCTTGTCGAGGGCACTGACCACGACCGGGTCCAGGTCGTACTCCTGCGCCGGGACCGAGAAGGTCATCCGCAGGAAGTTCTCCACATAGCCGAGGTCGTTGCTCGGGTAGACGAACGGGTGACCAATCGCCTTCTTGTAGGCGTACGCGGCGATCGTCGGCAGCTTGGCCAGCAGCCTGATCGTCGACAGGTTCCGCTGCTCCTCGTCGAACGGGTTGTGGCTGTCCTGGTAGAAGGTCGACAGCGCGCTGACCACGGAGGAGAGCATCGCCATCGGGTGGGCGTCACGCGGGAAGCCGTCGTAGAACCGTTTGACGTCCTCGTGCAGCAGGGTGTGCTGAGTGATCTCGTTCTTGAACGCGCTCAGTTCGTCGACGGTGGGCAGCTCACCGTTGATGAGCAGATACGCGGTCTCCAGGAAGGTGCCGCGCTCGGCGAGCTGCTCGATCGGATAGCCGCGGTAGCGCAGGATGCCCTGCTCACCGTCGAGGTACGTGATGGCGGATTTGTAGGCGGCGGTGTTGCCGTATCCCGAGTCCAGGGTCACCAGACCGGTCTGGGCACGCAGCTTGCCGATGTCGAAGCCACGGTCGCCCACCGTGCTGTCGACGACCGGGTAGCTGTACTCGCCGTCCCCGTAGCGGAGTACTACGGAGTTCTCGCTGTCGCGGTGTTCGCTCACGTCATCCCTCACCGACGTAGTGCCTCTTCTTCGAGGTGCCCTGACTTATTCCACTCTCCCTTATCCAGCGCCGTGCGGTGCACTGGGGGTCAGCCAGAGGGCTCCATGGTGGCACGCAGTGCCGCCCATCTGGCTATCCTGCACCCTCTTGGCCGTCATGGTCACCCCCCGGAACCCATCCCGCCTCCCGAGACGGTGGCGGCCGCGCGAAGCCGGTGGTCGAGCGCCGTGCAGCGCCGCCCCGCCGAGACCGTGCGAACCGCCTGACCGAGTGCTCTTCGCGACCCCACCAGCACCACCAGCCGCTTGGCTCTCGTCACCGCCGTGTACAGCAGATTCCGCTGGAGCATCATCCAGGCACCCGTCGTGACGGGGATCACTACCGCCGGGTATTCGCTGCCCTGCGAGCGGTGGATGGTCACCGCGTAAGCGTGGGCGAGCTCGTCCAGTTCGTCGAAGTCGTACCCGACCTCCTCGTCCTCGTCCGTCAGCACGGTGAGCCGGTGGTCGTCGGGGTGCAGTGCGGTGACGACCCCCACCGTGCCGTTGAAGACGCCGTTCGCTCCCTTTTCATAGTTGTTTCTGATCTGGGTGACCTTGTCGCCCACCCGGAAAACCCGACCGCCGAACCGCTTCTCCGGCAGCCCGGGGCGGGCCGGGGTGACGGCCTGCTGGAGCAGCCCGTTCAGCGCGCCCGCGCCGGCCGGGCCGCGGTGCATGGGCGCGAGCACCTGCACATCGCGCCGCGGATCGAGGCCGAATTTCGCCGGGATGCGCCGGGCCACCACATCCACGGTCAGCTGCCCGGCCGCCTCGGTGTCCTCCTCGACGAAGAAGAAGAAATCCTCCAGCCCCTGGGTGAGCGGCTGGGTGCCGGAGTTGATGCGGTGGGCGTTGGTCACCACCCCGGACTGCTGGGCCTGGCGGAAGACCCGGCGCAGCCGCACCGCGGGCACCGGCCCGTCCTCGGCCAGCAGATCGCGCAGCACCTCACCGGCGCCGACGGAGGGCAGCTGGTCCACATCGCCCACGAGCAGCAGATGGGCGCCCGGCGGGACGGCCTTGATCAGCTTGTTGGCGAGCAGCAGATCGAGCATGGACGCCTCGTCCACCACCACCAGGTCGGCCTCCAGCGGGCGCTCCCTGTCGTAGGCCGCGTCGCCGCCCGGCTTCAGCTCCAGCAGCCGGTGGACGGTGGAGGCCTCGGCGCCGGTCAGCTCCGCCAGCCGCTTGGCGGCCCGTCCGGTGGGCGCCGCCAGCACCACCCGGGCCTGCTTGGCACGGGCCAGCTCGACCACCGAGCGCACCGTGAACGACTTGCCGCAACCGGGCCCGCCCGTCAGCACCGCCACCCGGCTGGTGAGCGCCAGCCGCACCGCCTCCTCCTGCTCGGGCGCCAGCCGGGCACCGGTGCGCTGCGCCAGCCAGCCGAGCGCCTTGTCCCAGTCGACGCCCTGGAACCAGGGCAGCCGGTCCTCCCGCGTACGCAGCAGCCGCTTGAGCTGGGCGGCCAGTGCCACCTCCGCGCGGTGGAAGGGGAGGAGATAGACGGCGGTCGAAGTGCGCTGCGGATCCTCCGGGTCGGGGACCGGTTCGCGTACGACCCCGCCGTCCTCCTCGTCCGCGGCCAGCTCGCCGAGGCAGTCGATGACCAGGCCGGTGTCCACCTGGAGGAGCTTGACCGCTTCCGAGATGAGCCGCTCCTCGGGGAGATAGCAGTGGCCCTGGTCGGACGACTGGGAAAGGGCGTGCCGCAGGCCCGCTTTGACCCGCTCCGGGCTGTCGTGCGGGATGCCGACGGACTGGGCGATGCGGTCCGCCGTCAGGAAGCCGATGCCCCATACATCGGCCGCCAGCCGGTAGGGGTTGCCGCGCACGACGGAGATGGACGCGTCGCCGTACTGCTTGTAGATGCGTACTGCGATGGAGGTGGAGACGCCGACACCCTGGAGGAAGACCATCACCTCCTTGATGGCCTTCTGCTCCTCCCAGGCGGCGGCGATCAGCTTGGTGCGCTTGGGGCCGAGCCCCGGGACCTCGATCAGTCTGTTCGGATCGGCTTCGATGATCTCCAGCGTGTCGAGGCCGAAGTGGCTGACGATCCGGTCGGCGGTGCGCGGTCCGACGCCTTTGACCAGCCCCGAGCCCAGATAGCGGCGGATGCCCTGGATGGTGGCGGGCAGCACCGTGACGTAGTTGTCCACATGGAACTGGCGTCCGTACTGCGGATGGGAGCCCCAGCGGCCCTCCATCCGCAGCGACTCCCCCGCCTGGGCGCCCAGCAACGCGCCCACGACCGTGAGCAGTTCGCCACCGCCGCGGCCGGTGTCGACCCGCGCCACGGTGTACCCATTGTCCTCATTGGCGTAGGTGATGCGCTCTAGTACACCTTCGAGCACGGCAGGCTGGAACGTCATGTCACCGACCGTAGCCTCGGGCGCCGACATCGCGGCAGCCCTGTGGATAACTCTGGGCTCACCATCGGAACTGTCCGCGTGACCACCGCAGTTACGTCTGCACGAGCATCATCACGATCGTGCATCGGCCACGTCCTCAACTTGCGTCACCATGCGCACATCACATTGCATGACCGATGTAATCGTTTCCATCCGCGGCGCGACACCCCTGGAGTGCCCTGCGCATGGAGGCACTTCACCCCCCTCTTTCCCAGCTTGGAACCGGCACGGCAATGGCAGGCATCAAGGACGTCGCGGCCCGCGCAGGCGTCTCCGTCGCCACGGTCTCGCGCGTCCTCAACGACCACAGCGGAGTCCGTGAGGAGACGCGTGCCCGGGTGCTGACCGCCGTCTCCGAGCTGAGCTACCGGCCCAACACGCTGGCCCGCTCGCTGCGCACCGACCAGACCCGCACCCTGGGGCTGGTCATCAGCGACGTACTGAATCCTTTCTTCACCGAACTGGCCCGCGCGGTCGAGGACGCGGCACGCGAGGGCGGCTACAGCGTGATCATCGGCAACGCCGACGAACAGCTCACGCTCCAGGACCACCATGTGCGCACGCTGCTGGACCGCCGGATCGACGGACTGCTGGTCTCCCCCGCCGACGGCGACTCGGTCGCGCTGCGGGAGGCCGCGCTGCTGGGCATCCCCATGGTCTTCGTCGACCGGTGGATCGAGGGCCTGGACGTGCCACTGGTGCGTGCCGACGGGCGGCCCGCCGTTCGTGATCTCGTCGCCCATCTGTACGCCCTCGGACACCGCAGGCTGTCCATCATCACCGGGCCGGTCGCGAGTACGACCAGCAACGAGAGGGTCCGCGCGTTCCGCTCTGCGCTGCACGAGCACGGTCTGCCGCTGCCCGACAGCTACATCGGCCAGGGCGACTTCCAGACGGCGAGCGGACGGCGGGCGACCGAGAAGTTCTTCGCGCTGCCCGAACCGCCCGACGCGATCTTCGCGACGGACAACCTGATGGCGCTGGGCGTCATGGAGCAGCTGCGCACGCTGGGCCTGCGGGTGCCGAACGACGTGTCGCTGGCCGCCTTCGACGACATCCCGTGGTTCCTGCACACCGACCCCCCGATCACCGCGATAGCCCAGCCCACCCAGGAGCTGGGGCACCGCGCGGTCGCCGCACTGACCGACCTGGTGGAGGGCAGGAGCGCCGGTTCCGTCACGCTCTCCGCCCACCTCATAGCGCGCCGCTCCTGCGGCGAAGACGAAAGGACGCGTCGTTGACCACCCCAGACCCGCCCCCGGCACGGGAACTGCTGCGCACGGAGGGCATCCGCAAGACCTTCCCCGGCGTGGTCGCCCTCGACGGTGTCGACTTCGACCTGCGCGCCGGTGAAGTGCACGTCCTGCTGGGCGAGAACGGCGCCGGCAAGAGCACCCTGATCAAGGTGCTCTCCGGCACCTACCGCGCGGACGCGGGACGGGTGCTGCGTGAGGGCAAAGCGGTACGTATCACCGGCGCCGAAGCCGCGGAGAAGCTCGGCATCGCCACCATCCACCAGGAGTTCAACCTGGTGCCGCACCTGTCCATCGCGGAGAACATCTTCCTGGGCCGGCAGCCGCGCCGGCTGGGTCTGGTGGACCGCAGGAAGATGGAAGCCGACGCCAAGGTGCTGCTGGACCGGGTCGGTGTCACCGCGCCCCCGCGCACCCCGGTCGGCGAACTGGGCATCGCCGGGCGGCAGATGGTCGAGATCGCCAAGGCGCTCAGCCTGCGCACTCGCGTCCTGATCATGGACGAGCCGACCGCCGTGCTCACCGCCGAGGAGGTCGGCCGGCTCTTCGCCATCGTCCGCAAGCTGCGGGCCGAGGGCGTGGGCATCGTCTTCATCACCCACCACCTGGAGGAGATCCCCGCCATCGGCGACCGGGTCACCGTGCTGCGCGACGGCCGCAGCGTGGGCCAGGTTCCGGCCG
This sequence comes from Streptomyces sp. CA-250714, assembly GCF_050936705.1. Lineage (NCBI taxonomy): Bacteria > Bacillati > Actinomycetota > Actinomycetes > Kitasatosporales > Streptomycetaceae > Streptomyces > Streptomyces sp. CA-250714. The sequence goes on from NZ_JBNJMI010000002.1 coordinate 2,654,724, forward strand.
ACACTCCGCAGGAGGAGCTGGTCCGGCTGATGGTGGGCCGCAGCATCGAGCAGCAGTACCCGCGCGAGACCGTACGGGCGCAGGAGGCCGCCGCTTCGGCCGCACCGCTGCTGCGCGTCACGGGGCTGCGCAAGCGAGGTGTCTTCGAGGACATCACCTTCGAGGTGCGGGCCGGCGAGGTCGTCGGTATCGCCGGGCTGGTCGGCGCGGGCCGTACCGAGGTGGTCCGCGCTGTCTTCGGCGCCGACGGCTACGACTCCGGCCGCGTCGAGGTGGCCGGCAAGCGGTTGCCGGGCGGCGATGTCTGGGCCTCGCACGCGGCGGGGCTGGGGCTGGTCCCCGAGGACCGCAAGGGGCAGGGCCTGCTGCCGAACGCCTCGGTCTCCGAGAACCTCGGCCTGGTCACCCTGCGCGAGGCGAGCAAGGTCGGGCTGGTGGACCGCGCCGGACAGCGCCGCGCGGCCTCCCGGATCGCCGACCGGCTCGGCGTCCGGATGGCCGGACTCGACCAGCATGTCCGCACCCTCTCGGGCGGCAACCAGCAGAAGGTCGTGATCGGCAAGTGGCTGCTCGCCAACAGCCGCGTGCTGATCCTCGATGAACCCACCCGTGGCATCGACGTGGGCGCCAAGGTCGAGATCTACCAGCTCATCAACGAGCTGACGGCCTCCGGCCACGCGGTGCTGATGATCTCCAGCGACCTCCCCGAGGTGCTGGGCATGAGCGACCGGATCCTGGTGATGTCCCAGGGCCGGATCGCCGGCGAACTTACCGCGCGGGAAGCGACCCAGGACGCCGTCATGGCCCTGGCCGTCGGCACCTCCGCGCCAGGAACGAGCGAGATGGAGGATTCTCCCCGTGGCCATTGACACGCAGCCGGGTCACCGCCTGGACAAGCGCCCCGGCGGCAGCGGGCCGCCGAACCTCGTACGCCGTGTCCTGTTGGACAACGGCGCGCTGAGCGCGCTCGTCGTCCTGATCGTCCTGTTGGCGATCATGTCCGGCGACTTCTTCACCACCACGAACCTGCTGAACGTGGGCGTGCAGGCGGCCGTGACCGCCATCCTCGCCTTCGGCGTCACCTTCGCCATCGTCTCCGGCGGTATCGACCTGTCGGTCGGTTCGGTGGCGGCCTTCTCCGGTGTGATGCTCGGCTGGTTCACCACGACTCAGGGCATGCCGGTCTTTCTGGGCGTGGTGCTCGCCATCCTTTCCGGTACCGCCTGCGGGCTGCTGAACGGTGTGCTGATCTCCTACGGCAAGCTGCCGCCGTTCATCGCGACGCTGGCGATGCTGTCGGCGGCGCGCGGTCTGGCGCAGGTCGTCTCCGAGGGCAACCCGGTGCTGCTGCCCGACTCGCTCTCCTGGATCGGCAAGACGATCGGTGAGTGGCTGCCGGTGCCGGTCATCGTGATGATCGTGATGGGGCTGCTGGCGGCGCTGGTGCTCAACCGCACCTACAGCGGCCGGTCGATGTACGCGATCGGCGGCAACGAGGAAGCCGCGCATCTGTCCGGTATCCGGGTCCGCCGGCAGAAGCTGGTGATCTACACCCTGGTGGGCACCTTCGCCGCCATCGCCGGAATCGTCCTGGCCTCCCGGCTCGCCTCGGCCCAGCCGACGGCTGCCAATGGTTACGAACTGGACGCGATTGCTGCCGTCGTCATTGGTGGTGCCAGTCTGGCCGGAGGTGTCGGCAAGGCTTCCGGAACGCTGATCGGCGCGCTTATCCTCGCTGTTCTGCGCAATGGACTCAACCTTCTCGATGTTTCCGCTTTCTGGCAGCAGGTTGTCATTGGGGTAGTTATTGCGCTCGCGGTGCTCCTCGATACACTGCGTCGCCGCGCATGATCTTTGTGCGACGGGGGAGCTCGCGTAGTTCATCCATCTGCCGACTGCAAGGAATGCAGCAATGAGCAAGAGAACGAACACGTCTGTCGTCGTCGTGGCCACGGCAGTCGCACTGACGGCAACGGCCTGTGGTTCCGGCGACGGTTCGGGCGGTGGCAAGGACAAGCCCAAGCTCGGCTTTGCCATATCCGCGCTCAACCAGCCCTTCATGGTCGAGATGAAGAAGGGCGCCGAGGAGGAGGCCAAGGCGCAGGGCGCGGAACTGAGCGTCCAGAACGCCTCGGACGATGCCTCCCAACAGGCGAACCAGGTACAGAACTTCACCTCTCAGCAGGTGAAGTCGATCATTATCAACCCCGTCGACTCCGATGCCGCGGCCCCTTCCGTGAAGGCCGCGAACAATGCCGATATTCCGGTCATCGCCGCCGACCGCAGCGTCAACAAGGCCGATGTCAAGGCAACTGTCGCCTCCGACAACGTCGCGGGCGGCAAGCAGGCGGCCAAGGAGATCGCCGACCAGCTCGGCGGCAAGGGCGAGGTCCTCCACCTGCAGGGGCAGACCGGCACCTCCGCCTCCCGCGAGCGCGGCAAGGGCTTCACCGAGGGCCTCAAGAAGTACCCCGGCATCAAGGTCGTCACCAAGCAGCCCGCCGACTTCCAGCGGACCAAGGGCCTGGACGTGACGACCAACGCCATGCAGTCGCACTCGGAGATCGACGCGGTCTTCGCGGAGAACGACGAGATGGCGCTCGGCGCGGTCAAGGCGCTCGGCTCCAAGGCCGGCAAGAGCGTCAAGGTCGTCGGCTTCGACGGCACTCCGGACGCGTTGAAGGCCATCAAGAAGGGCACCATCAACGCGACCGTCGCCCAGCAGCCGGCCGAGCTCGGCAAGATGGCCGTCCGCAACGCCATGCGCGTCGTGGACGGTTCCACCGTCGACAAGCAGATCAAGGTCCCGGTGAAGATCGTCACCAAGAAGAACGTCGACCGGTTCTCCTGACCGGGAGCCGCACGGACGACAGGCTGAACGGCCCGTCGCGGGCACAGCTGTCCGCGCGGGACCCGTGGCGGGCGGCCCTGCCCGCACGGGACGAGAAGGAGCACCCCGGATGCACGGATACGACCTGCTGGTCGTAGGTTCCGCCAACGCCGACCTGGTCATCGGTCTCGACCGCCGACCGGGCCCCGGCGAGACGGTGCTCGGGTCGGACCTGCAGATCCACCCGGGCGGAAAAGGCGCGAACCAGGCGGCGGCAGCTGCCCGGCTCGGCGCCCGCACCACGCTGCTGGCGCGCGTCGGCGACGACGCGTACGGCCGGATGCTGGCCGAGGCACAGCGTGCGGCGGGCGCCGCGCCGGCGGGGCTCCTCGTGGGAACGACGGACACACCCGGCACGGTGGGCAAGGACGGTGCCGCACAGGGCGCCGCCGAGGGCAAGGACGGTGCCGCACAGAGCGCCGCTGAGGGCAAGGGCGCACCGACCGGCGTCGCCCTCATCACCGTGGACGCGGCCGGGGACAACAGCATCGTCGTCTCCCCCGGTGCCAACGCCCGGCTCACACCGGACGATGTGGCGGCGGCGCGCCACCTCTTCGAGGCCGCTGCCGTTGTCTCCCTCCAGCTGGAGATCCCCCTGGAGACGGTCGCCGCGGCGGCACGGGCGGCCGACGAGCACGGTGCCCGCCTGGTCCTCAACCCCTCGCCCCCCGCCCGACTGCCCGAGGACGTACTGGCCCTGTGCGATCCGCTGGTCCTCAACGAGCACGAGGCGCGGCTGCTGCTGGACGGGCAGTCGCTCGGTACGGACCCCGAGGAGTGGGCGACCGCGCTTCTCGAACTGGGCCCGCGCAGCGTCGTGGTCACCCTGGGAGCCGAGGGCGCACTGGTGGCCGGGCCCGCGGTGGGCACCGAGGTGACGGACGGGATCGACATGGTGCGGGTGCCCAGCCCGCGGGTGCGCGCTGTGGACACCACCGGGGCCGGTGACGCCTTCACCGGTGCGCTCGGCTGGCGACTGGGCCGTGGCGACGGGCTGGAGGAGGCCGTGCGCTTCGCCGTACGCGTCGGCGCCCTCGCGGTCACCCGCCCGGGCGCGCAGGAGTCCTACCCCAGCGCGGAGGAAGTCGGCTCGGCCGGGGTGCAGGACGCAGCCGGCAATGTGCAGGAGAGAGCGGAATGAAGAAGTCCGGGATACTCAACCGCCATCTCAGCGGCGCCCTGGCACAACTCGGGCACACCGACCTCGTAGTGGTGTGCGACATCGGTCTCCCCATCCCCGAGGGGCCGACAGTGGTCGATCTCGCCTTCCGCGCAGCAGTGCCCTCCTTCGCCGAGGTGCTCACCGGGCTCCTGGACGAGCTGGAGGTCGAAGGCGCGGTTGCCGCGGCAGAGGTGCGAGAGGCCAACCCGGAGTGCGGCGCACTGCTGGACCGTCACTTCCCCGGACTGCAACTGGTGCCGCACGAGGAACTGAAGGCACTGACCGGGCAGGCCCGGCTGGTGGTGCGAACGGGCGAGGCCAGGCCGTACGCGAACGTGGTGCTGCGCTGCGGAGTGCCGTTCTGAGGCGGCAGTGCCACGAAAAGTTCCGGCAGTGCCACAGAAAGCTTCGAAGGGCCCGGTCCGTGGACCGGGCCCTTCGTATCCCCCCTCGGTCTCCCGCTTCTTCCCCCCAGGGAGCGCCGATACAGGTTTGACCCGCCACTGAGCGAAAGGGTTGCACAGCAGTGGGTGACTTTTTCTCGCGGCTCTCACCGCAGCCCGGTGCGCGGTCCTACAGCACGTGCTGGAGGTATCTCGCAGCTGTCTCCCGCAGCACCTCGGCGCCGTCCCGCTCCCACAGCGCCGGGTTGAAGATCTCCACCTCGACCGGGCCGCGGTAGCCGGCCGCTTCCGTCCAGGTCCGGAAGGCCCGCAGGTCGATCGCGCCGTCCCCCAACTGGCCCCGGCCCAGCAGTACTCCCTCGGGCAGCGGCGTGATCCAGTCGGCGAGCTGGAAGAGCGCTATACGGCCCTGCTCGCCCGCCCGCGCGAGCTGCCGCGGCACCCGCTCGTCCCACCACAGGTGGTAGGTGTCCACCACGACCCCCACCTCGTCGGCGGGGAACCGCTCGGCGAGTTCGAGGGCCTGGCCGAGCGTGGAGACCACGCACCGGTCCGAGGCGTACATCGGGTGCAGCGGCTCGATCGCCATCCGTACCCCGCGCTCCCGCGCGTAGGGGGCCAGTTCGGCGAGCGCGTCGGCGATCCGCTCGCGGACCGCCGCCAGATCCCGCTCGCCATCCGGCAGCCCGCCCGAGACGAGCACCAGTACGCCGGTGCCGAGTTCGGCCGCCTCGTCCAGTGCTGCCCGGTTGTCGTCCAGTGCGGCGCGGCGCGCCTGTGCCTCCCGTGCCGTGAAGAAACCGCCGCGGCACAGCGAGGTGACCGCCAGTCCGTGCTGGCGCATCAGGCGGGCCGCGGCAGCGGGGCCGTACTCGCGCACCGGATCGCGCCACAGTCCGACGCCGCCGATGCCCAGTTCGGCCGTCCCGCGGGCCAGTTCGGGCAGGGAGAGCTGGCGGACCGTCTCCTGGTTGACCGAGAGCCGGGCCAGGCCCTGCCCGGGGCTCACTGGGCCACTCCCTGGACGGCGAGCAGCTGTCCCATCCGGTGCTCGGCGCGCTCCGGGTCGGGGAAAACCCCCAGGGAGTCGGCGAGTTCGTAGGCACGTGCCAGGTGCGGCAGGGAGCGGGCCGACTGGAGTCCGCCGACCATCGTGAAGTGCTCCTGATGTCCCGCCAGCCAGGCGAGCAGCACCACACCGGTCTTGTAGTAGCGGGTGGGCTCCTGGAAGAGATGGCGCGCCAGTGGAACGGTCGGATCGAGTACAGCCCGGAACGCCGCCGCGTCCCCGGAGTCCAGCAGTCGTACGGCGTGCGCGGCGAGCGGGGCCAGCGGATCGAAGACGCCCAGCAGTGCGTCGCTGTGGCCCGCCTCGTCGCCCTCGATCAGCTGCGGGTAGTGGAAGTCGTCTCCTGTGTAGCAGTGCACCCCCTGGGGCAACCGCCGCCGCAGTGCCACTTCGCGGTCGGCGTCGAGCAGGGAGACCTTCACCCCGTCGACCCGCTCGGGGTGCGCCGCGATGACGCGCAGAAAGGTGCCGGTGGCCGCCTCCAGGTCGTCACTGCCCCAGTAGCCCGCCAGCGCGGGGTCGAACATGGGGCCCAGCCAGTGCAGCACGACGGGGCGGCTCGCCTGCCGCAGCAGGGTGCCGTAAACGCGCTCGTAGTCCTCGGGACCGCGCGCCACAGCGGCCAGGGCGCGGGAGGCCATCAGGACGGCCTGCGCACCGGTGTCCTCGGTGAGTGCCAGCTGCTCCTCGTAGGCGGCGGTGATCGCGGCCAGTGCCTTCCCGGGCTCCATTGCCCGGACATGTCCGTACGGGCCCAACTGGTCGGTGCCCACGCCGCAGACCAGCCGGCCGCCGACCGCCTTCGCCTCCGCTGCCGAACGCCGGATCAGCTCCGCCGCACCGGCCCAGTCCAGGCCCATGCCGCGCTGTGCCGTGTCCATCGCCTCGGCCACGCCCATCCCGTGCTCCCACAGATGGCGTCGGAAGGCGAGCGTGGCGTCCCAGTCGAGCACTGCCGGACCTTCGGGCGAGGTGTCGGCCAGCGGGTCGGCCACCACGTGCGCGGCGGCGAAGACGGTACGGGAAGCGAGTGGCACTCTCCCGGCCGTGCTGCGGACGCCGCTGCCGTGGTGGCTGCTTACCGCCTCCGCGGGCGTACGGCGCGGCTCGTAGGCGCGGATGCCCCCGGTGGCGGGGTCGGGCAGCCGGATCACAGCGCCAGCTCCGGTACCTCGCAGCGGCGGCCCTCGGCCGAGGAGGTGAGGGCCAGTTCGGCCAGCTGCACCCCGCGCGCGCCCGCGAGCAGGTCCCACGGGTAGGGCTCGGCCGCGCCCTGGTCCGCGACGTGGCGCAGGAACAGCTCCCACTGCGCCTTGAAGCCGTTGGTGTCCTCGTCGCCGTCGTTGTCGGGAACCTCCTGCCACTGTTCGCGGAAGCGCTCGGTGGCGGGCAGATCGGGGTTCCACACCGGCTTCGGGGTGCCTGCCCTGTGCTGGTAGCGGCAGCCGCGCAGCCCGGCGACCGCCGAGCCCTCGGTGCCGTCCACCTGGAACTCGACCAGTTCGTCCCGGTGCACCCGCACCGCCCAGGAGGAGTTGATCTGGGCGACGGCGCCGCCCTCCAGGGTGAAGATGCCGTACGCGGCGTCGTCCGCCGTCGCCTCGTACTGCTCGCCCCGCTCGTCCCAGCGGCGCGGAATGTGGGTGGTGGCGTGCGCCTGGACGGAGGTGACGCGGCCGAAGAGGTTGTGCAGTACGTACTCCCAGTGCGGGAACATGTCGCTGACGATGCCGCCGCCGTCCTCCGCGCGGTAGTTCCAGGACGGGCGCTGGGCGCTCTGCCAGTCCCCCTCGAACACCCAGTAGCCGAACTCGCCCCGTACCGACAGCACCCGGCCGAAGAAGCCGCTCTCGACCAGCCGCGCGAGCTTGCGCAGTCCCGGCAGGAACAGCTTGTCCTGGACGACGCCGTGCTTGACCCCGGCCCGGGACGCCGCCCTGGCCAGCTCCAGCGCGCCGTCCAGCGAGGTGGCGGTGGGCTTCTCCGCGTAGATGTGCTTTCCGGCCGCGATGGCCTTCTTGAGGGCGTCCTGGCGCGCCGAGGTGACCTGTGCGTCGAAGTAGATGTCGATGCTGTCGTCGGCCAGCACCGCGTCCAGGTCGGTGGAGACGCCCTCCGGGTCCAGCCCGTACTCGCGTGCGAGGGCGCGCAGCGCATGCTCCCTGCGGCCCACCAGTACCGGTTCGGGCCACAGCGTCTCGCCGCCGCCGAGGTCGATGCCGCCCTCCTCGCGCAGCGCGAGGATCGAGCGTACGAGGTGCTGACGGTGGCCCATCCGGCCGGTGACGCCGTTCATGGCGATCCGGACTGTCCTGCGTGACACGTGTGCTCGTCTCCCTGCTGTCGCCGGTGCTCAGCGCGCTGGAAAGCGCGGCAGTGGTGCGGTAGCGGTGTGTGTCGTAGTGCTGTGGTGGTGCTGTCGCGCCGTAGCGCTGTAGTGCCGTAGTGCTGTGGCGCCGTAACCGTAGTAAGCGCTTTCTAACTCGGCCACCGTAGACCCAAGGGAGAGCGCATACAAGGGACTTGTCACCCGGTGCGGCGGCACCTGTGCGCGTGGGAACATGTCCTCGAACGGGACGAGGCGGAGGAACGGATGGCAGTGACCCTGGCGGACGTCGCCGCACGCGCGGGTGTCTCGTCCGCGACCGTCTCCCGTGTGCTGAGCGGCAACTATCCGGTCGCCGACGCCACCAGGAACCGTGTACTGCGTGCCGTGGACGAACTGGAGTACGTCGTCAACGGGCCCGCCAGCGCACTCGCCGCCGCCAGCTCCGATCTGCTGGGCATCCTCGTCAACGACATCGCGGACCCGTTCTTCGGCATCATCGCGGGCGCCGTGCAGGGCGAGCTGGAGGGCCCGCAGGGCGGCCCGGTCCCGCGCAAGCTCGCCGTGGTCTGCAACACCGGCGGCTCACCCGAACGGGAGCTCACCTATCTCACACTGCTGCAACGCCAGCGCGCCGCGGCGATCGTGCTGACCGGCGGCGCCGTGGAGGACCCCGAGCACAGATCCGCACTGGCCACGAGGCTGCGCCGACTGGCCGCCAGCGGCACCCGGATCGTGCTGTGCGGCAGACCACCGCTGGAGGGGCCGGAGCAGCGGGCCGAGCCGGGCGCCCTCCCGCGCTCCGCGCACACCGCCGCGGACCGCGCGCAGGGCACCGCATCGGGCACCGTCCTCACGGTCGCCTTCGACAACCGGGGCGGCGCATATGCCCTGACCAGCCATCTGCTGACGCTGGGCCACCGGCACATCGGCTATGTCGCGGGCCCCGCCGAGCGCACCACCACCCGGCACCGGCTGGAGGGCCACCGCGCCGCGCTGGCAGCGCACGGCGGCCCGGATACGCGCCAGGCCGAGCGGCTGACCGTGCACGGCGGCGACTACGACCGTTCCTCCGGCTACGAGGGCGCCCGCGAACTGCTGCGCAGGGCGCCCGAGACGACCGCCGTACTGGCCGCCAACGACACCGTCGCACTCGGCGTCTGCGCGGCACTGCGCGAGCTGGGGCTGCGCGTCCCGCAGGACGTATCGGTCGCCGGCTTCGACGACCTGCCCTTCAGCGCCGACGCCTCTCCCGCGCTGACCACCGTACGGCTGCCGCTGCACGAGGCGGGCGCCCACGCCGGACAGCTCGCGCTGGGCACGCTGCCACCCCCGCCGGGCGGGGTGACGACAGTGGGCCACGAACTGATGGTCCGCGCCTCCACGGCACCGCCCCGCGCCGGAGGTTGAGCGCCCGCGCAGCGCCGGAGGTTGAGCGCCCGGTCCGGGGGCCAGGAGTGGCCGACACGTACTGCTGGGACCTTGCCGGGCGGAGGAGCATCTGATCGGGTGAGCGCATGCGACTCGCGTTCTCCACTCTCGGCGTCCCCGGCATGCCCGTTCCCGAAGTGCTGCGCCTGGCCGCCCGCTCGGGCTTCCACGGGGTCGAACTGCGCGGCCACCCGGAGGAACCGGTGCACCCTGGCCTCGACCGGAGCGAGCGGCAGCGGGTGGTGCAGCAGTTCGCCGAAACGGACATCGCACTGCTGAGCATCGCCGGGTACCCGCGGATGGCCGAGAGCGGCGACGACGCACCCGTACTCGGCGAAGTGCGCGCACTGTTGGAGCTGGCACACGACCTGGGCGCACCGTACGTCCGGGTCTTCCCCGGTGGCGGTGCGGATCCCGCGGAGGGCGACGCGACAGCGGTGCGGCGGCTGAGGGAGGCCGCCGTGATCGCCGCCGACCTGGGTGTGCGGGTACTGCTGGAGACGCACGACTCGCACAGCACGGGTGCCGACGCGGCACGTGTCCTGCGCGAGGTGGACCACCCGGGCGCGGGCGCGCTGTGGGACATGATGCACACCTGGCGCGGCGGTGAGGACCCGGAGGAGACCTACCGGCTGCTCCGCCCGTATCTGGGCTACGTACAGGTGAAGGACATCGCCTCCCGGGAGGACACCACCCCGCTGCCGCCCGGCGAGGGCGTACTGCCGCTCACGGACGTCGCGGAACTGCTCACCCGTGCGACGGACGCCGAGACGCCCGCCCCCGGGGAGGGGACGGGCGTCGAGTGGTTGTGCTGGGAGTACGAGAAGCGCTGGTACCCCGAGGTCCGTGAGCTGCCCGCGCTGCTGCCGCAGGTCCGTGATCATCTGCTGGGCCTGCTGTCCGACGCGGCTTAGCGGCTCGACGGACCGGGGCTGCCCGGGCTCGGTGGGCCCACGGGACGCGGACCGTCAGGGACGCAGCTGCAGCATGTCCTTGCGCGGCTTGTCCAGCTTCTTGTCGTAGGCCGTCAGCCGCTTCGGCTTCTTGTCCGGGTCGACCTCGAGGCCCGCGAACTCCATCACCATGCGGGTGGCGGCCGCCTTGTCGTCCTCCTCGAGGGTGGCGATCCGCGCACCGTGGTGCTGCCCGGGAGCCGTGTAGACGGCGGTGTCCTCGGTGTGCTTGCCGGGACGGAACGGCTCGGCGCCCCAGGGGTCGTTCTCGCCGTAGATGTACAGCATCTGCGAGGAGCTGTTGCGTACCCAGCGGTCGATGTCACGCATCGCCTTGTCGTGCTTGTTGAACTCCATCGGGATGCTGCGCGGGACGTAGGTGCGCGGCACGTTCAGGCCCGGGTACTTGCGCACGTCGTCCAGGAGCGGCTCCTCGTAGTCGGGCGAGCCCAACTGGGTGCCCGCCTGGTAGTAGTACGGGGTGTACGGCGTCATGCCCTGGTCGGTACCGGCCTGCCAGCCGCCGATCTCGTCGGCCCACTTGTAGAGCGCGTCCGTGGAGGCGTCGGTGGCGGGCACCTTGTCGCACTCGCTCTCCAGGTGGTACTGCCAGAAGCCCCACACAAGGTCCTGCGCGATCAGCTCGAATGCCTTGTCTGCGCTGCCGGCCAGCTTGAAGGTGTAGTTGTTCTCCTTGGCCCACGCCTTGATACGCGAGACCATCTCGCCGCGCCGCTCGAAGATCTCGTGCTGCGCGCCGTTCAGCCGGTCGCGGCACTCCTTGGAGCCCACGTTCTCGAAGAACGTGTAGTAGGCGGAGTCCTCGCGGTTGCGGACGTCGTTCGGGGCGACGTAGGGGACGGTGCCGTCCATGTCCTGGGGGTAGAAGCGGCGGTAGTAGGTCGCCGTCATTCCGCCCTTGCTGCCGCCGGTCGCGATCCAGTTCTTGTCGTAGATCTTCTTGAGCGCCTTGTAGATGCGGTGCTGGTCGCTGGCGGCCTGCCAGATGGTGAGCTTCGACCAGTCGGCGGGCTCGGGCCGGGAGGGGGTGAAGAAGCGGTACTCCATGGAGACCTGGTTGCCGTCCGTCAGCTGCGTCGGCTCACTGCGGCTGGGCTTGGTGTTGAGGTCGTAGCCGCTGGTGAAGAACACCGTGGGGCGGTTGGTGTCCTTGTGCAGGATGGAGATGCGCTGTTTGAACGTGCCCTTGCCAGGGCGCCTGTGGTCCACCGGCTGTTCGTAGTTGAGCAGGAAGAAGCGGTATCCGTCGACGGGCTTCTCTTCGATGAGGCTCATCCCGGGCACCGCGAGGATGCGGTCCTTGATATCCGTATCGGTCGCGGTTCCGGCCGCGCCGGCGGCCCCCGCCGTGGCACTGCCGACGCTGAAGGTGCCTATGAGCACCACCAAGGACAGCAGCCATCTGAGCGTTTTACGCATTCACCCTCCCCTTACTTCGCCAAAAGTCGTCGCGAACCTATCGGCGTCGGACCGGCACCGCCAGACCCTGGCACCGGCCGGGCGTACGGAATACGGAAGGGCACGCACCGCTCAGCGGTGCCAACGGCGCTGTCGTCGGCCGGGGTTACGCTGCCGCCATGACTGATCCCGCCACCCCGCCGACGCCCGCCCCGCTGGCCACGGGCCCGCGCGGGATGCGGCTGCTCTCCTTCCACCGCGAAGAGGAGGACGCCCGTTTCCCGGACGCACCCGTCGGCTATGTCCTGCTGGCCGTCCGGCACGCGGGCAGACTGCTGATGGTCCACGTCCGCAGCCGCGCCTGCTGGGAGCTGCCCGGTGGCGGCATCGAGGAGGGCGAGAGCCCACGCCAGGCTGCAGCACGCGAACTGCGCGAGGAGACCTGCCAACTGGTCGATCCGACAGCGCTGCGCTTCGCCGGCTTCGCCCGCACCGCGCTGGGGCCCGAGCAGCGGGTGCTCTACGGTGCCGTCTACACCGGCGAGCTGACCGAAGTGCTGCCCTTCACTCCGACCGACGAGATTTCCGCCATCCACTGGCGCACGGGTGAGGAACCGCTGCCCTATGGGGAGGTTCAGACAGTGGACGAATATGTGGTCGGCCTCTGCGGCGACTGAGGCGTAGATTCAGCGCATGCCACAGCCACATGGATTCGCCTACGAGCAACGCGACGGAGGGACGACCGTGGTGATCACCCACCACGGCCGCCCTGTCACCATCCTGCGCGGGTCACGCGCGGCGCGCTTCCTCCAGGAGGTCGCCGCGGGGGACCCCCAACTGGTGATGGCCCGCTGGACGGGCAACTACAAGCGCGGCAACGAGCGTTTTGCGCGAGAGCACCCGCGCAACAGCCGCTCGCTCTGAGCTGCCGTCCGCCGCCCCTCCCGCTCCTGTCGGAGCGTCACGCTGACGTGCTCGCCCTCAGACGCGGGACGGGCTCGGATGGGTGCCCTGCCCCGCGAACGTACGCCACAGCTCCGCGTAGCGTCCGCCGCGTGCCACCAGCTCCTGGTGCGTGCCGTCCTCGACGACCCGCCCGTGGTCGAGGACCACCACCCGGTCGGCACGCGCGGCAGTCGTCAGCCGATGTGCCACCACCAGCGTGGTGCGCGACCCGGCCAGCCGGTCCGTCGCCTGGTTGACCAGCGCCTCGGTCGCCAGGTCGAGCGCCGCGGTCGCCTCGTCCAGCAGCAGAATGGCGGGGTCCACCAGTTCGGCCCGGGCCAGCGCGATCAACTGCCGCTGCCCGGCGGAGAGATTGCGGCCCCGCTCGTCCACCTCGTGCAGATAGCCGCCCGACAGGGAGGCGATCATGTCGTGCGCTCCGACCGCCCGTGCCGCGGCCTCCACCTCGGCGTCCGTCGCGTCCATCCGCCCGTAGGCGATGGCGTCCCGCACGGTGCCCGGGAAGAGGTACGACTCCTGGGGCACCACCCCGAGCCGGTGCCGGTAGCCGGTCAGGTCGATGTCGCGCAGGTCCTGGCCGTCGACCAGCACGGCGCCCTCGCTCGGGTCGTAGAACCGGGCGACGAGCTTGACCAGGGTGGACTTGCCCGCGCCGGTCTCGCCGACGAAGGCGACGGTCTGCCCGGCCGGGATGGTCAGCCGGACGTCCGAGAGCGCTTCCTCGTCCCCCTGCGCACCGGCCGGGTCGGCGGTGGCGTAGCGGAAGTTGACGTCCCGGAACTCGATCCGGCCGCGCAGTGCGGTCAGCTCCCGCGGGGACGCCGCCGCGGGTGTGCTGCTCTCCTCGCGCAGCAGCTCCTGGATGCGGCGCAGTGAGACGGCTGCCTGCTGGTACCCGTCGAAGACCTGCGAGAGCTGCTGCACCGGTGCGAAGAACAGCTCGATGTAGAGCAGATAGGCCACCAGCGCGCCTGCCGTCAGGGTGCCGTTCTCGATCCGTCCGGCGCCGACGACCAACACTGCCGCGGTCGCCACGGAGGCGAGGAGCTGCACGAAGGGGAAGTAGACGGAGATCAGCCACTGGCCGCGCACCCGCGCCCGGCGGTAGCCGTCGCTGCGGCGCTCGAACTGCTCGGCGCCGCGCTCCTCGCCCCGGAACGCCTGCACCATCCGCAGCCCGGCCACCGACTCCTGAAGGTCGGCGTTGACCACGCTCACCCGCTCGCGGGCCAGTTCGTACGCCTTGACGCTCTGCCTGCGGAAGAAGACCGTCCCGACGACCAGCAGCGGCAGTGTCGCGAAAACGACCAGTGCCAGCTCGACGTCGAGCACCAGCAGAGCACCGAGTATGCCCAGGAAGGTGAAGAGCGAGACGACAGCGGTGACGAGACCCGTCTGCAGGAACGAGGACAGTGCGTCCACGTCGGTCGTCATACGGGTCATCACGGCGCCCGCCAGGTGCCGTTCGTAGTAGTCGAGGCCCAGCCGCTGCAACTGCGCGAATATCTTCACCCGCAGGGCGTACAGCACACGCTCCCCGGTGCGCCCGGTCAGCAGCAGCGAGCCGACCTGCGCGGCCCACTGGGCGACGACCACAGCGAGCGCCAGTCCGGAGGCGACCCAGACGGCACTCAGCGCGCCCTTCTCCACTCCGTCGTCGATGCCGTGCCGGATCAGCACGGGCAGCAGCAGCCCGAATCCGGCGTCCAGTGCGGCGAAGACGAGGGCGACCAGCAGGGCCGTACCGAAGCCGCGCAGCAGCCGGCGCAGCCCGTAGGAGTCCTCGCGCCGCTCCGCTTGTTCCTCGTCAATGTCCGGGGTGTCGTCGGCGGGCGGCAGCGCGGCCACTCTGGCGAGCAGTTCGGGGCTGCCGGGCAGACCCGCGAGTTCGGCACCGAAGCTGCCGGGCTGTCCGGCCTGCGCGGCGGCGGTGCCGGTGCTGCCGGCCGGGGCCGTACCGTCCGCTTCCGGTGCCTGCTCGCGCACCCACAGCTCGGGCGTGACCCCGTCGACGGTGTCGTGCGCGTCGTGCACCGCCATACCGGCCGGGTCGCGCTCCACATCGCCGAGTTCGTCCGGGTCGGTCAGCAGCCGGCGGTAGAGGGCGCAGCGCTCGGTCAGCTCCTCATGGGTGCCGATATCGGCCAGCCGCCCGTGCTCCAGCACCGCGATGCGGTCGGCCAGCGCGAGGGTGGACTGCCGGTGCGCGATCAGCAGCGTCGTACGCCCTGCCATGACCTCGCGCAGCGCCTCGTGTATCTCGTGCTCCACGCGCGCGTCCACGGCCGAGGTGGCGTCGTCCAGGAGCAGCAGGCGCGGGTCGGTCAGCAGGGCGCGGGCGAGCGCGATGCGCTGGCGCTGGCCGCCGGAGAGGGTCAGTCCCTGCTCGCCGACGGTGGTCTCGTAGCCGTCGGGCAGCTCCTGGATGAAGCGGTCCGCCTGTGCGGCCCGGGCGGCGGCGCGGATCTCCTCGTCGGTGGCGTCAGGTGCGCCGTAGGCGATGTTCTCCCGGAGGGAGGAGGAGAACAGGAAGGGGTTCTCGGGGACGAGGCCGATGGCGGAGCGCAGCGAGTCCAGCGTCAGATCGCGTACGTCCTGGCCGCCGACGCGCACGGCTCCGCCCGTCACGTCGTAGTAGCGCGGCAGCAGCATGGAGACGGTGGACTTTCCGCTGCCGCTGGCGCCCACCAGTGCGACGGTCTCGCCGGGCTCGATGCGCAGGCTGAAGCCGTCCAGTACCGGGTTGTCCGGTGCGTAGCCGAAGGTGACGTCTTCGAACTCGACGGACGCGTCGGCGGACTTCGGCAGGGCGCGCGCGTGCGGGCTCTCAGCCATCTGCGGCTCGGTGTCGATCAGGTCGTAGACCCGCTCGACGCCTGCCCGTGCCTGCTGTCCGACGGTAAGCATCATGGCGAGCATCCGCACCGGGCCCACCAGTTGCGCCAGATAGGTGGAGAAGGCGACGAAGGTGCCCAGGGTGATCTCCCCGCGGGTGGCCATCCAGCCGCCGAGCGCCAGCATGGCGACCTGGCCGAGCGAGGGCACTGCCTGAAGGGCGGGGGTATAGCGCGCGTTGAGTCGTACGGTGCGCAGCCGCCCGGCGAACAGCTTCCGGCTGATGGCCCGGAGTTTTCCGGTCTCCTGCGCTTCCTGACCGAATCCCTTCACCACGCGGACGCCGGTGATCGATCCGTCCACTACTGAGGCGACCGCACCGGCCTGCTGCTGCGCGTACCAGGTCGCCGGGAAGAGGCGCTTGCGGCTGAGGTTGGCCACCCACCACAGCAGCGGGAAAACAGCCACCGACACCAGGGTCAGCAGGGGGGACAGAACGAGCATCACGACGAGCGCGACCAGGAACAGCAGCACGTTGCCGATCATCATGGGGAGCATGAACAGCAGGCTCTGCACCAGTTGCAGGTCGCTGGTGCCGCGCCCGACGACCTGCCCGGTGGACAGCTCGTCCTGACTGCGGCCGTCCAGCCGGACGATCGAGCGGTACATCTCGGTCCGCAGATCGTGCTGGACGTCCAGCGCGAGCCGGCCGCCGTAGTAGCGGCGCGCGTAGGTCAGTACGTAGATGACGGCAGCGGCGGCGACGAGCAGCCCGATCCACGTCCACAGGCTGCCCTTTCCACCGACGACCACGTCATCGATGATGATCTTGGTCAGCAGTGGAACGAGCGCCATGACGGCCATGCCGCCGAGCGAGGCGCCCAGCGCGAGCACGACCGCACGCCTGTACCGCCAGCAGTACCCGGCAAGCCGCCGGGCCCAGCCCTGCGTATCCGGACTCTCCTTCGTCACGACGTCCCCAGTCCCTTCGCGTCGGGCCTTGTCCCGGCTTCCCTGCGGACAGCCCAACATCGAAGGGTCGGATTTTCATCCCGGAGTGCCCCGGGCCGGGGAGAAGTCGAGGCGGACCCGAGGAGCAGCGGCGACCGAGGAGAAGTGACCGAAGGCGGCCCGGTGAGCTCCATGGCTCTTCCTGGGCCGCCCCGGCCACCGACGGCGCGTCCCTGGGTGCGCGCGGGCCGGCACCCCCCACGAGGCCAGCTCCGCGATCGCTCCGCGCCGTCTTCCCGCGGGATCGCTTGTGCAGTCTGTCGAGAACTTCCACGGAATGCACATCGACCGATCAAAATCAGTAACGTCCCGTATTAAACCAGTGGCAGTCCGTGACTGAGCGGGCGTTTTACCGTGTACCGTCAAGCCCATCCCGACCTGCGCCGTTCGGCATCCCGAACGGGGACAGTTCCCCCCACGGGTACGGGAAACCACCCGAACCCACGCCGGACACCGGAAGGACCCGGTCCCCAAACACGGCCGGAACCCACTCATCCGGACCGCCGCCGGCCGCCTTCGTCAGCCGCGAGCTGCCGCGATCTGCCGTGTCATCAGGGTCGTGAGCTCGTACGCCGTGTGCGAGGCAGCCACCGAGGTGAGCTCCGCGTGGTCGTAAGCGGGCGCGACCTCCACCAGGTCTGCCGAGACGAGATTGCAGCCGGACAGACCGCGCAGGATCTCCAGCAGCTCCCGCGAGGTGAGCCCGCCCGCCTCCGGAGTGCCCGTCCCGGGCGCGTGCGCGGGGTCGAGCACATCGATGTCCACCGAGACATACAGCGGACGGTTGCCGATGCGCTGCCGCAGCTGGTCGGTCACCTCGTCCACGCCCCGCCGCATCACATCGGCGGAGGTGACGATGCCGAAGCCCATCTTGGCGTCGTCGTCCAGATCGCGCTTCCCGTACAGCGGCCCCCTGGTGCCCACATGGGAGAGCGCCGAGGTGTCCAGCAGTCCCTCCTCGACCGCACGCCGGAAGGGGGTGCCGTGGGTGTAGGCGGCGCCGAAGTAGGTGTCCCAGGTGTCCAGGTGCGCATCGAAGTGCAGCAGTGCCACGGGTCCGTGCTTACGGGCCATCGCGCGCAGCAGCGGCAGCGCGATGGTGTGGTCGCCGCCGAGCGTCATCAGCCGGGCGCCGCTCTCCAGCAGGGAGCCGGCCGCCTCCTCCACCGTCTCGACGGCCTCGTTGATGTCGAACGGGTTGACGGCGATGTCCCCGGCGTCCGCGACCTGCGCCAGCGCGAAGGGCGCGGCGTCCTGCGCCGGGTTGTAGGGCCGCAGCAGCCGCGACGCCTCCCGGATGGCGTTGCCGCCGAAGCGGGCGCCGGGACGGTAGGAGACGCCGGTGTCGAACGGGACGCCCACCACGGCGACATCCGCGCGGCCATCCGTCTCATCGATCCGCGGCAGCCGCGCGAAGGTCGCGGGGCCCGCGTAGCGGGGCACCCGGGAGGAGTCGACGGGGCCACGGGGCGTCGGAACGCTGTCGGAGGGAGGTATTTCGCTGCTGGTCATACCCCCGAGCGTAGGCGGAACCGTTCCGTCCGCCGTTGGACGGTCCGCAAGGGCGTACGCCGCCTTTTGGACACTCCGTCCATCGAGCGACCGTACGAGCCACAATGGTCACATGTCACAGCCTCTCTTGCCCGTGTCGCTGCCCCTGCCGCTGCCGGAAGCGCCCTCCCGTGACGAGCTGACCAGCCACTTGGTGCGCACCCGGATCGCGGGGGACGTCGCCACGCCGCGGGAGAACAATCTGTCCCACTACCGCAAGCTCGCCAACGGCGACCGCCACTACTGGCTCGGCCTGGAGCTGGGCGAGCGCTGGGCGGACGAGCAGGACGTGCTGGCGGTGATGGCCGAGCGCTGCGGCGTCAACGACGACCCGGACTACCGCACCGGCCAGGACACCATCGACCCGGAACTGACCATGGCCGCGCTCGACCGCGCCGCCGCCGAGCTGCGCAAGGCGGCGGAAGGGCGCAGCAGAGTGCTGTTCGCCACCGGTCACCCGGGAGCGCTGCTCGACATGCACGGCACTCTCGCCACCGCGCTGCGTGCGGCGGGGTGCGACATCGTCCGCACCCCGCTGCGCGTCTTCGCGGACGAGGGCGTCATCGTGCAGTTCCAGGGCGTCGCCGTCTACGAGCGGGGCGCCTCTCTGTGGCACACCCACTCCCCGGAGCCGATGGCGGGTGTGCTGCACGCCCTGGAGCAGGCCGGGGAGCCGCTGCCCGACCTGGTGGTGGCCGACCACGGCTGGGCGGGCCGCGCGGCACAGCACGGGCTGACGACCGTCGGATTCGCCGACTGCAACGACCCCGCGCTCTTCCTGGGCGAGGCGGAGGGCACGCTGGAGGTCACCGTGCCGCTGGACGACCATGTGGTCGACCCGCGCTTCTACGAGCCCATGACGGCCTACCTGCTGGCCGCGGCGGGGCTGGCCGGCTGACCGCCGCTCTGCCCCCGCGGGATCCGCACGACCCTGGATGACGGAGACGACCAGCCGTCCGTCCCGGGTGAAGATCCTGCCCTTGGCGAGTCCCCTGCCGCCCTGCGCCGTGGGTGACTCCTGGTCGTAGAGCAGCCACTCGTCCGCGCGGAACGGACGGTGGAACCACATGGCGTGGTCCAGGCTGGCCCCGACCACGTCACCGACCGCCCAGCCGCCCCTGCCGTGCGCGAGCAGCACGGAGTCCAGCAGCGTCATGTCCGAGACATAGGTCGCCAGACAGATGTGCAGCATCGGGTCGTCCAGCTCGCCGTCCAGCTTCCCGTTGGTGCGGAACCACACCTGGGAACGCGGCTCGCCCGGCCTGCCGACCCTGCCGAACGGCGGCTCCTCGACGTACCGCAGATCGACCGCGGCCCGTGCCCGCAGCAGCCGCTCGGGCACCTCGGGGTCGGCGAACAGCTCCCCGTACCGCGGAAGGATCTCCTCCGCGGTCGGCAGCGTCTCCGGATCGGGCGCCTGAGGCATCGGCTCCTGATGCTCCATCCCTTCCTCGTGCACCTGGAACGAGGCGGACAGATGAAAGATCGGCTGCCCGTGCTGAACGGCCACCACCCTGCGCGTGGTGAAGGACCGCCCGTCGCGTATCCGGTCCACTGTGTAGACGATGTGCGCACCCGGATCGCCGGAACGCAGGAAATACGCGTGCAGGGAGTGCGGCAGACGCCCCGCGGGCACCGTGCGGCAGGCGGCGACGAGTGCCTGGGCCGCGACCTGGCCGCCGAAGACCCGGGGGACGACGGCGGGGCGGCTGCTGCCGCGAAAGATGTCCTGCTCGATCCGCTCCAGATCGAGCAGATCGAGCAGGGACGTCAGTTCTTGGCTCATGTTCCTGATTCTGCCGAGGGGGGCTGCGGCGCGAACTCGGCGCTCACCGGCCCGTGGTCCGGCACACTCACCTTGCTCACAGCCCCATGGACTTGGCGACGATGGAGCGCATGACCTCGCTGGTGCCGCCGTAGATGCGCGAGACGCGGGTGTCGGCATACAGGTTGGCGATCGGGTACTCCAGCATGTAGCCGTAACCGCCGTGCAGCTGCAGGCACTTGTCGATGACCCGGGCGGCGAGCTCGGTGGTGAACAGCTTGGCGGAGGCGGCGTCCGCCGGCGTCAGCTCGTCGGCGTCCAGCGCCTCCAGAGCGCGGTCCACGACGGCCTCCATCGCGTCCACATCCGCCTTGCAGTCGGCGAGCACGAACTTGGTGTTCTGGAAGGACGCCACCTCCTTGCCGAAAACCGTCCGCTCCTTGACGTACTGGTGGGCGAAGCGCACAGCAGCCGCGGACATCGCGTAGGCACCTATCGCGATGCCAAGCCGCTCCTGCGGCAGATTGTGGGTGAGGTAGGAGAACGCCTTGCCCTCCTCGCCCAGCAGGTCCTCCACGGGCACCTTGACGTCGGTGAAGGACAGTTCGGCGGTGTCGGAGGAACGCAGCCCGAGCTTGTCGAGCTTGCGGCCGACCGCGTAACCCTCGCTCTTGGCGTCCACGACGAGGATGGAGATGCCGCCGCGCCGGTCCTCGGGGGACGGGGGCGCGGTACGAGCGCAGACCAGCACCCGGTCGGCCTGGACGCCGCCGGTGATGAAGGTCTTGGCGCCGTTGAGGATGTAGTGCGTGCCGTCCTCGGAGAGCTTGGCGGTGGTCTTCATCCCGGCCAGGTCGGAGCCGGTGCCCGGCTCGGTCATGGCGATGGCGGTCATCATCTCGCCGGAGACGAAGTCGGGCAGCCAGCGCTTCTTCTGCTCCTCGTTGCCGTACTTGAGCAGATACGGCAGGCACAGCGCGGTGTGCACGCTGGAGCCGCCGAAGCTGACCCCGGCCCGGGCGCACTCCTCGGTGATCACGGCGTTGTACTTGAAGCTGGTCTCGCCGGCGCCGCCGTACTCCTCGGGGACCTCGATACCGAAGACGCCCAGTTCACCGAGCTTCTTGTAGAACTCCTTGGGCACATAACCCTGCTCGGCCCACTGCGGGTAGTAGGGCACGACCTCCGCCGCGATGAAGTCGCGGATCGTCTGGCGGAACGCTTCGTGGTCCTCGTTGAACACCGTGCGGCGCACAGCACGCCTCCTCGTCCGAGCAGTCTTGGCCATGGCTAAGCGCTTGCTCAGCCCATGGGAGCCAAAGCTACCGAGCAGTCAGGTCAACTGTCCAGGGCAGCCCTGATCCGTACCGCGCTGCGGACCGGCACGCTCCGCCTATTCGGCGCGCTCGGCGGGACCGGTGTACTCGACGGGGCCGGTGTACTCGACCCGCTCGGCGGGCCGTGCGGACTCGGCGCCCTCGCCGCGCTCCCGCGGTGCCGCGGCCGAGAGGGCGCCGCGCGCCAGGCGGTGCAGCAGCGCGGCTGTCGTCTCCCGGTCGGGCAGCGCCGAGGGGCCGCTCAGATGCGGCGTCGAGTTCAGCAGCCCGAAGACGGTGTGCACCGAGACCCGGGCCTCCAGCTCGGTCAGCTCCGGATACACCGCGCGGACGGCGGAGACCCACAGCTCGACGTACTGCCGCTGGAGCTTACGGACCTGCTTGCGGTCCGCCTCCCGCAGCCGGTCCAGCTCACGGTCGTGGAGGGTGATCAACTCCCGGTCGTCCAGCGCGAAGTCGATGTGCCCCTCGATCAGCGCGTCCAGCGCCGCCTGCGGCGGTAGGCCCGCCGCCGCGGACTCCTCGGATCTGCGCCGCCCCCCTTCGTAGAGCCGCTCGCTGATCCCCACCAGCAGCTCGGCCAGCATCGCGTCCTTGCCCGCGAAGTGGCGGTAGAGGCCCGGGCCGCTGATACCGACGGCGGCTCCTATCTCGTCGACACCCACCCCGTGGAAGCCACGCTCGGCGAAGAGGCGTGCGGCCTCCCGCAGGATCTGCTCCCGTCGGCTGGGTGCGGCCGTGCCGGCCGTCCTCGTGCTCATGCGGACCATTCTAGACAGCCGCGTTAGTGAGCGTTAACCTAGAGGCATCGAGTTAACGACGACTAACTCACGAGGGCCGTCGCGGTGGCTCGTGGTGCGCTTGCGCCGGATGTGCGGTGGCGTGGCGCGCGGCTTGTAGTGGTGGTGTCGTGCGAGCAAGGGGGCTGGCCGAATTGGACGAGCGAACGGTGCGGGACGTGAGCGGGCATGGGCCCGCGGCGCCACGCCTGGTGAGCGCCCTCGATCCGGGTTCGGACGCCGCTGCGGAGAACCGCAGGGCCCATCGCGAGCTGGCCGGGCAGCTCCGCGAGAAGCTGGCGCGCGCCCGGCTGGGCGGCGGCGCCCGGGCCCGCGAGCGGCACACGGCACGGGGCAAGCTGCTGCCGCGCGAGCGGGTGGACGCCCTGCTGGATCCCGGCTCCCCCTTCCTGGAGCTCTCGCCGCTGGCGGCGGACGGGATGTACGAGGACGCGGCGCCGGCCGCGGGAGTGATCGCCGGTATCGGCCGGGTCTCAGGGCGTGAGGCGGTGATCGTCGCCAACGACGCCACGGTCAAGGGCGGCACCTACTACCCCATGACGGTCAAGAAGCATCTGCGTGCTCAGGAGATCGCCCTGGAGAACCGGCTGCCGTGCCTCTATCTGGTCGATTCGGGCGGCGCCTTCCTGCCGATGCAGGACGAAGTCTTCCCCGACCGCGAGCACTTCGGCCGGATCTTCTACAACCAGGCCCGGATGTCCGCCGCCGGCGTCCCGCAGATCGCCGCCGTCCTCGGCTCCTGCACAGCGGGCGGCGCCTATGTACCGGCGATGAGCGACGAGGCGGTGATCGTGCGCGAGCAGGGCACGATCTTCCTGGGCGGCCCGCCGCTGGTGAAGGCCGCCACCGGCGAGGTCGTCACCGCCGAGGAGCTGGGCGGCGGTGAGACACACTCCCGGATCTCAGGCGTCACCGACCACCTGGCCGAGGACGACGCGCACGCGCTGCGCATCGTCCGCCATATCGTCGCCACCCTGCCCGCACCCCCGGCCGCCGCGGCCCTCCCCTGGGCGGTGCGAGCTGCGGAGGAGCCGGCCCTGGACCCAGCCGGGCTCTACGACGTGGTGCCGGTCGACTCCCGTACGCCCTACGACGTGCACGAGGTCATCGCCCGCCTGGTGGACGGCTCCCGCTTCCAGGAGTTCAAGGCGGAGTACGGCACCACGCTCGTCACCGGGTTCGCCCATATCCACGGCCACCCGGTCGGCGTGGTGGCCAACAACGGCATCCTCTTCTCCGAGTCGGCCCAGAAGGGCGCCCACTTCATCGAGCTCTGCGACCAGCGCGGCATCCCGCTGCTCTTCCTCCAGAACATCTCCGGCTTCATGGTCGGCAAGGACTACGAGGCGGGCGGCATCGCCAAGCACGGCGCCAAGATGGTCACCGCCGTCGCCTGTGCCCGGGTGCCGAAGCTGACGGTCGTGATCGGCGGTTCCTACGGTGCCGGCAACTACTCGATGTGCGGCCGGGCCTACAGCCCACGCTTTCTGTGGATGTGGCCGAACGCCAAGATCTCCGTGATGGGCGGCGAGCAGGCCGCCTCGGTGCTCGCCACCGTCAAGCGGGACCAGTTGGAGGCGCGCGGCGAGGAGTGGAGCGCCGAGGAGGAAGAGGAGTTCCGCGCCCCCGTCCGCGCGCAGTACGAGACCCAGGGCAACGCCTACTACGCCACTGCCCGGCTGTGGGACGACGGGGTGATCGATCCCCTGGAGACCCGCCAGGTGCTGGGGCTGGCGCTGACCGCCTGTGCCAATGCCCCCCTGCCGCACCGCGATCCGGAGGCGCCCCGGTTCGGCGTCTTCCGGATGTGAGGGGGCGGGAGATGACA
Organism: Streptomyces sp. CA-250714; assembly: GCF_050936705.1. Classification (NCBI taxonomy): domain Bacteria; kingdom Bacillati; phylum Actinomycetota; class Actinomycetes; order Kitasatosporales; family Streptomycetaceae; genus Streptomyces; species Streptomyces sp. CA-250714. The sequence goes on from NZ_JBNJMI010000002.1 coordinate 2,678,471, forward strand.
CAGCCGAGCGCTGAAGACGAGGCCAGGAGCGACGGGGTCGTGAGGGCGAGGAGAGGGCCGATGTTCGACACGGTGCTGGTGGCCAACCGCGGCGAGATCGCGGTGCGGGTGATCCGTACGCTGCGCAGGCTCGGTATCCGGTCCGTCGCGGTGCACAGCGACGCGGACGCCGATGCCCGCCATGTGCGGGAGGCCGACACCGCCGTGCGGATCGGCCCCGCGGCGGCGGTGCACAGCTATCTGAGCGCGGACCGGCTGCTGGAGGCGGCCCAGCGCAGCGGCGCCCAAGCCGTCCACCCGGGGTACGGATTCCTCGCGGAGAACGCGGTGTTCGCGCGGCGCTGCGCGGAGGCGGGGCTCGCCTTCATCGGGCCGCCGGCAGCAGCCATCGAGCTGATGGGCGACAAGATCCGCGCCAAGGAGACGGTGCGCGAGGCGGATGTCCCGGTGGTGCCTGGCTCTTCGGGCACCGGGCTGACCGACGCCGAACTGGCCGTCGCGGCACGGGAGACGGGCCTTCCGGTGCTGCTCAAACCATCGGCTGGTGGCGGCGGCAAAGGCATGCGGCTGGTGCGCGACGAGGCGGCACTGCCCGACGAGATCGCCGCCGCGCGCCGCGAGGCCAGCGGCGCGTTCGGCGACGACGGCCTGTTGGTGGAGCGGTGGATCGACCGCCCCCGGCACATCGAGATCCAGGTGCTGGCGGACGGGCACGGCAATGTGCTGCATCTGGGAGAGCGCGAGTGCTCCCTCCAGCGCCGCCACCAGAAGATCATCGAGGAGGCCCCCAGCCCGCTGCTGGACGCGGCGACGCGGGAGGCCATGGGCCGGGCCGCGGTGAACGCGGCACGCTCGTGCGGATATCGGGGCGCGGGCACGGTGGAGTTCATCGTGCCGGGCGACGGATCCGGGTCGTACTACTTCATGGAGATGAACACCCGGCTCCAGGTGGAGCACCCGGTCACCGAGTTGATCACCGGGCTGGACCTGGTGGAGTGGCAGCTGCGGGTCGCCGCCGGGGAGCCGCTGCCCCTCGCGCAGGAGGACATCACCCTGGACGGGCACGCGGTGGAGGCCCGGATCTGCGCGGAGACCGCACGCCTCGCGCCGGGTGCCCAGGACGGCCGGGTGGACTTCCTGCCCTCGGCAGGGCGGGTGCTGCTGCTGGAGGAGCCGCGGGGCGAGGGCGTACGCACCGACTCCGGGCTGATCGAGGGCACGGAGGTGGGCACGACCTACGACCCGATGCTCGCCAAGGTCATAGCTTGGGGCCCCGACCGTGCCGCGGCACTGCGCGGGCTGCGGGCGGCGCTGGCGCGGACGACGGTGCTGGGGGTGGACACCAACACGGCGTTCCTGCGCGCTCTCCTGGCCCACCCCGAGGTCGCCTCCGGCGAGCTGGACACCGGCCTGGTGGACCGCGCGGCAGCCGGGCTGCTGCCCGTCGGCGTGCCTGACGAGGTGTACGGCGCGGCAGCGCTGCTGCGCCAGGCGGCGCTCACCCCGGACACCGGCGCCGCGCAGCCGCCCACCGCGACCCCTGGCGTTGCCCCCGGCCCGGGAGAGGGGACCACCGGCTGGGTCAGCCCCTTCTCGGTGCCGTCCGGGTGGCGGCTCGGCGGGCAGCGGGCCTGGACGGTGCACCATCTGCGGGTGCCCGGCCGCGATCCGGTGGCGGTGCGGGTCCGCCCGGCCGCGCCGGACGGCAGGCGTCCCGAAGGTCCCCCGCCGCCGGGCGAGATGGAGGTCAGCGTCGGCGGCGCCACCCCGGTGCGGGCACGGCTGGCGCCGGGCGCGGCGGCCGACGGTCCGACGGTGCGGCTCGACTGGGACGGGATGAGCCACACCTTCACCCGCGCCCTGTGCATGGACGGCGACACCCCGGGGGTGTGGCTGGGCCGGGACGGCGAAGCCTGGCAGGTGCGCGGCCACGACCCGGTGGCGGACGCCCTGCGGCGGGCCGGGAGCGCGCACGGCGCCGACGCGCTGACGGCGCCCATGCCCGGCACGGTCACCGTGGTCAAGGCAGCCGTCGGCGACGAAGTGGCGGCAGGCCAGAGCCTGCTGGTGGTGGAGGCGATGAAGATGGAGCACGTCATCACGGCTCCGCACGCCGGCCGCGTGGCCGAACTGGAGGTGACGGCCGGCAGCACCGTGGCGATGGACCAGGTGCTGGCGGTGGTGGATCCGTACGAGGACGACGAGCCGGCGGGCGGGACGGAGGCGGCGGGATGACGGACGCGACGACCCCCACGACACCGGGCGGCCGCCCAGGCGGTTCGCCGGACGAACTGCCCATGGCATTCCCCCTCAACGGCCTGCCCGCCCGGGTGCGGATCCATGAGGTGGGCCCGCGGGACGGGTTGCAGAACGAGTCGGCGACCGTCCCGGTCGAGGTGAAGGCGGAGTTCATCGAGCGGCTGGCGGCGGCCGGGCTGAGCACCGTGGAGGCCACCAGCTTCGTGCACCCCAAGTGGGTCCCCCAGCTCGCCGACGCGGAGGAGCTGTATCCGCGGCTGGCCGGGCTGGAGGGGGTGCGGCTGCCGGTGCTGGTGCCCAACGCACGCGGGCTGGAGCGAGCGCTGGCGCTGGGGGCACGGGAGGTGGCGGTGTTCGCCAGCGCCACCGAGTCGTTCGCCAAGGCCAATCTGAACCGCACGGTGGACGGGGCGCTGGAGATGTTCGAGCCCGTGGTCTCCCGTGCCAAGCAGGAGGGCCTTCGGGTACGCGGCTATCTGTCGATGTGCTTCGGCGACCCGTGGGAGGGCCCGGTCCCCGTCGACCAGGTGGTGCGGGTGTGCCGGGCGCTCGCGGGGATGGGCTGTGACGAGCTGAGCCTGGGCGACACCATCGGCGTCGCCACCCCCGGCCACGTCCACGCCCTGCTCGCCGCACTCCGTACCGCCGGACTGCCCGCTTCCCCCGGCGCGGCGTCACCCGGCGTCCCCGGCTCCGCGTCACCCGGCGCCCCAGGCGCCCCGGGCGCCCCCGTGCTTGCCGTGCACTTCCACGACACCTACGGCCAAGCCCTCTCCAACACCCTCGCGGCGCTCCAGTGCGGAGTGACCACGGTGGACGCCTCGGCGGGCGGGCTGGGCGGCTGCCCGTACGCCAGGAGCGCCACCGGAAACCTCGCCACCGAAGACCTGGTCTGGATGCTGCACGGCCTCGGCATCGAGACCGGCGTCGAGCTGGCCCGGCTCAGCGCCACCAGCCGCTGGATGGCCGAGCGGCTGGGCCGCCCGAGCCCGTCCCGTACGGTCCGCGCCCTCGCCGGCACGGCCTCCCCCGACTCTTCCCCGGAGCCCCAGGAGTCCCAGGACGCCCAGGACTCCCCCTCCCCCAAGGAGCAGTGACCATGGCACTCGACCACCGCCTCTCCCCCGAGCACGAGGAACTACGCCGTACCGTCGAGGAGTTCGCCCACGATGTGGTCGCGCCCAAGATCGGCGAGTTCTACGAGCAGCACGAGTTCCCGTACGAAATCGTCCGCCAGATGGGCTCCATGGGCCTGTTCGGCCTGCCCTTCCCCGAGGAGTACGGCGGAATGGGCGGGGACTATCTGGCGCTGTGCATCGCCTTGGAGGAGCTGGCCCGGGTCGACTCCTCCGTCGCCATCACACTGGAGGCAGGGGTGTCGCTGGGCGCGATGCCGCTGTATCTCTTCGGCACCGAGGAGCAGAAGCGCGAGTGGCTGCCGCGGCTGTGCACGGGCGAGATCCTGGGCGCTTTCGGGCTGACCGAGCCGGACTGCGGTTCGGACGCGGGCGGCACCCGCACCACCGCGGTGCTGGACGAGGACACCGACGAGTGGGTGATCAACGGCACCAAGTCCTTCATCACCAACTCCGGTACGGAGATAACGGGACTGGTCACGGTGACCGCCGTCACGGGGCGCAAGGACGACGGCGCGCCGCGTATCTCCACGATCATCGTCCCGTCCGGCACCCCCGGGTTCACCGTCGCGCCCGCCTACTCCAAGGTCGGGTGGAACGCCTCGGACACCCATGAGCTGTCCTTCGCCGACGTCCGCGTCCCGAGGGCCAACCTGCTCGGCGAACCGGGCCGCGGATACGCCCAGTTCCTGCGCATTCTCGACGAGGGCCGGATCGCGATCTCCGCGCTCGCCACCGGGCTCGCCCAGGGCTGTGTGGACGAGTCGGTGCGCTACGCCAACACCCGCAGGGCGTTCGGCCAGCCCATCGGCGCCAACCAGGCGATCCAGTTCAAGATTGCGGATATGGAGATGCGCGCCCACACCGCCCGGCTGGCCTGGCGGGACGCGGCCACCCGGCTGCTGGCGGGCGAGCCGTTCAAGAAGGAGGCGGCGCTGGCCAAGCTGTACTCCTCCGAGATCGCCGTCACCAACGCCCGCGAGGCCACCCAGATCCACGGCGGCTACGGCTTCATGAACGAGTATCCGGTGGCGCGTATGTGGCGGGACGCGAAGATCCTGGAGATCGGCGAGGGCACCAGCGAGGTGCAGCGCATGCTGGTCGCCCGGGAGTTGGGGGTGGGAGTCGAGGCGTAAGGCCGCAGCCCGGCGACAGCCGGACAGGGGGTGCGACGGACCGGGGGGTGGTGACCCCCGCACCTCGCTACCATCTCCTCCCTCCCCCTCCCCCGCCGATCCGTTCGGTGGGTGCGACGGACGGGGTGACCCCCGCACCCCGAGGCTAAATAATCGGGGTATGGCGGAAATCCTCCAGCGGGCCGGGGCATGGACCTTCGACGGGGAGACCGTCAGGATCGTGCCCGGCACCGAGCGTCAGGTGCACCAACTGCGCAAGGCCCTGGGAGAAGTAGCCGTGCCGCTGCGCGCGGTGGCGGGGATCGCCTACGAGCCCGGCGGGCGCAAGGGCGGCAGGCTCCGCCTGCGGCTGCGCGACGGCGCGGACCCGCTCTCCCAGGTGGCCAGCGGACGGCTGCCGGACGCCGCGGATCCGTATCAGCTGGCGGTGGAGAAGGACCGCACGGGTGTGGCCGAGTATTTCGTCGAGGAGGTGCGCAACGCCCTGCTGTTGGAGGAGGTGCCCGACACACCCTCCGACCGCTATCTGCTGCCGGGCCCGCCCGTGCCGCTGACGGCTACTGGCACGGACGGCACTGCCGCCTTCGACGGCGAGCACATCCAGCTGGAGTGGAACTGGATGGCCGAGCAGAGCAAGTCCTCCGCGGGCCCGCGCCGTCTGCTGCTCCAGGAGCTGGAGGGCGTGGAGTGGACCCCGGCGCTCGGCTGGGAGAACGGCAGCCTCCGCTTCCGCCCCAAGGGCACCTACCCCACCCTCAAACCGCAGCACGACCCCAACTGCCTGCTGCTGTGGGGCGTACGGCAGACGAAGGAGACCGGCGGCGCGGTTCTGCTGGCCGCCGCGGTCGTCGCCCGGCTGCCGCACCCGCTGGCGGGGCACACGGCGGAAACGGCAGCCCGGTCCGGGACCGGGGCGAAGGAGCCGGAGTTGAGCGGCCCAGCCCCTCTCCCGGCCACGGCGGACCACGACGGCCTACTGCGGCGGCTGCGGGAGCTGGGTGAGCTGCACAGTGAGGGCGTACTCACGGATGACGAGTTCGCCCTCGCCAAGAAGGCCATTCTCGACCGCTTTTGACTCCCCCTCGCGCCCAAGCCGCCGTCCGCAGCAAGCCGCACACACCATCAGGCCGCGCCCTCCGCTTAGGCCGTGTCCGGCGGATCTTGACCGGCCCTCTTCGTTGTTCCGGTGAGGGGGTGCCCCTGCCCGACGCTTGCGGACTGCGGGTTCATTGTGGCTTGTCGCGCAGTTCCCCGCGCCCCTTCGGGGCGCACCCCCTCCACCACAAGTCACCCCGGCCAATCCACCTGCGGCGACCGGTAGTAGTTCACCCCCATCAGCTCCCAGCGCGGCCCCTGCTGCGCCAGCCGTTCACGGTAGCCCTCCCAGCCGTGGGTAGCAGGGAGCGACCAGCCCAGTTCGGCCACACCGGGCAGCCGCGGGAAGGCCAGGTATTCGAGCTGTGTGCTGGTCGCGATGGTCTCCGACCACAGCGGCGCCTCCACCCCGAGCACGGCCCGCTCGGGCACCCCCGCCAGATAGTCGCCCGGGTCCCAGTCGTAGGACCGCTGGACCGGCACATACCCGGCCCAGGAGAGGCCCAGCGGGGTGTCCTTGTCGTACTTCATGTCGAGGTAGGCGCGGTCGGCCGGGGAGAGCACCAGTTTGGTGCCGCGCCGCGCGGCCTCGGCCACCTGGGCCCGCTCCTCGGCACCAGTCTGGTCGTAGCCCCAGTACTGGGCGACGGTGCCCCGGGCCGGCGCGGCCGTGATCTGGTGCCAGCCGATGGCCTTCTTGCCGTACTTGGCGACGACGGGCTGTACGCGCCGCATGAAGGTGACGTAGTCCTCGTGGCTGGTGGAGTGTGCCTCGTCCCCGCCGATGTGGATATAGGGGCCGGGCGTCAGGGCCGCCAGTTCGCGGAGCACGTCGTCGACGAAGTCGTACGTACGCTCCAGCGGCACGCACAGCGAGCTGAAACCGACCTCGATGCCGGTGTAGCGGGGCGGTGCGACACCGTCGCAGTTGAGCTCGGCGTAGGAGGCCAGTGCCGCGTTGGTGTGGCCGGGCATGTCGATCTCCGGGACGACGGTCAGATGCCGGGCCGAGGCGTAGCGCACGATCTCGCGGTAGTCGGCCTTGGTGTAGTGGCCGCCGGGGCCGCCACCGACCTCGGTGCCGCCGCCGTAGGTGGCCAGCCGGGGCCAGGAGTCGATGGCGATGCGCCAGCCCTGGTCGTCGGAGAGGTGCAGATGCAGAGTGTTGATCTTGTAGAGGGCGAGCTGATCGATGTAGCGCTTGACGGCAGGTACGGGGAAGAAGTGGCGGGAGACGTCGAGCATGGCGCCCCGGTAGGCGTAGCGCGGCGTGTCGGTGATGGTGCCGCCCGCGATCCGCCAGGGCCCGGGCTGCTCGCTGCGGGCCTCGACGGCGGCGGGCAGCAGTTGCCGGAGGGTCTGCACCCCGTGGAAGAGCCCGGCGGGCTCGCGGGCGCTGAGCTTGACGGCGCGCTCCCCCACATCGAGCCGGTAGCCCTCGGCGCCCAGCGTCCGGTGGCCGCCGAGCCGCAGCTGGATGCCGTCGCTACCGGCGCGTGTGGTGACGGGCAGCCGATAGCCGGTGGCGGGCCGCAGCAGCTCGGCGAGGTGTTCGGCCACCTGCCGTACGTCCTTGGTGGCGCCGGGCACCCGGATCGCGGTCCGGGGGCCGATCGTGTAGGGCTCGCCCCGCTCGCGCACCGAGGCGGGTGCGGGTATCACCTGGCCGAGCGGCCGGGGAGAGCGGGCGGTGGCCACGTCCTCCGCTCCGGCGGCGGCGGTCGCCGGAGTGCCGGGCAGTGTGGTGGCGAGCAGCGAGGCGCAGAGAACCAGTAACGGACCGAGTCGTCGTCCCATCAGCGATCCCTCCGGGATCCACACAGGACCCCTTCGAACGGTTGTTCAATCGGAGGTTCGGGGGTGGCGCACTCTCAACGAAAGCCGTGTTCAGGACACTTCGTCATAATGGCGGCCCCGACCGTGGCCGGGAAGACATCGGCAGGGACCATTTCTGCGCCGTTTTCGCCACACGGTGCCCGCTATCGGGCAGATTTCTTGCGATCGAGGCGCTGAGACCGCAGTATCGACGGGTGCTCGACGCCCCGACGCCGGTCCACGAGGACCTCATCGACCACCTGGTCCGTACGACGCCGCTCCAGCGCGGCGAAGCGGCCCGGGTGGTGCTGGACGTCCTGTCGTACTTCGACGAGACGGCCGCCGAATTCGTCCGCCGCCGGCACCGCGAGCTCCAGGCCAAGGGCCTGACGAACCCGGAGATCTTCGAGCGTATCGAGGCCGAGCTGCCGCACCGCGCCGTGGCACCGCCCCAGCTGTCCCTCAGACAGCTGCGCCGCATCGTGTACGGCTGACACGGCGCGGCGCCGGCGGATCATCCGCAGCAGCAGGAACAGCGGCCAGGAACAGCGGCCAGCAACAACAGCACGGACAACAGCACAGACAGCGCCACACACAGCGCCACAGACAGCCGCAGAAACAGCAGCTGTAACAGCAGTAGAAATCGCAGAGCACGACGGAGAGGCAGGCATCAGCAGCATGTGCGGAATTGTCGGATATATCGGTAAGCGCGACCCTGCCCCGCTCCTGCTGGAGGGCCTCCAGCGGCTGGAGTACCGAGGCTACGACTCGGCGGGCATCGCGATCCAGGCCGGTACGGGCGGCAAGCCGGGCGGGCTGAAGACCGCCAAGACCAAGGGCCGGGTCCGCGACCTGGAGGAGCGTGTCCCCAAGCGCTTCACCGGCACCGCCGGCATCGCCCACACCCGCTGGGCCACCCACGGTGTGCCCAACGACGTCAACGCGCACCCGCACCTCGACGCGGCCGAGAAGGTCGCCGTCGTCCACAACGGCATCATCGACAACGCCGCCGAGCTGCGTGCCAAGCTGACCGCGGACGGCATCACCTTCACCTCCGACACCGACACCGAGGTGCTGGCCCATCTGATCGCCGGTGCCCAGGCCGAGCGCCTGGAGACCCGCGTCCAGGAGGCGCTGCGGCACGTCGAGGGCACCTACGGCATCGCCGTACTGCACGCCGACTTCCCCGACCGCATCGTGGTGGCCCGCAACGGCTCGCCCGTGGTGCTGGGCATCGGCGAGAACGAGATGTTCGTCGCCTCGGACGTTGCCGCGCTGGTCTCCCACACCCGCCAGGTCGTCACCCTGGACGACGGCGAGATGGCCACCATCAAGGCCGGTGACTACCGCACCTACACGACCGAGGGCTCCCGCACCTCCTCCTCGCCCGAGACGGTGGAGTACGCCGCCGAGTCCTACGACCTGGGCGGCCACGACACCTATATGCACAAGGAGATCGCCGAGCAGGCGGACGCGGTGGACCGGGTGCTGGCCGGACGCATCGACGACCGGTTCGCCACCGTCCACCTCGGCGGCCTGAACCTGGACCCGCGCGAGGCACGCGCCGTGCGCCGGGTGAAGATCCTCGGCTGCGGCACCTCGTACCACGCGGGCCTCATCGGCGCGCAGATGATCGAGGAGCTGGCCCGCATCCCCGCCGACGCGGAGCCCGCCAGCGAGTTCCGCTACCGCAACGCGGTCGTCGACCCGGACACGCTCTACATCGCCGTCTCGCAGTCCGGTGAGACCTACGACGCGCTCGCCGCCGTCCAGGAGCTCAAGCGCAAGGGCGCCCGCGTCCTGGGCGTCATCAACGTCGTCGGCTCGGCCATCGCCCGCGAGGCGGACGGCGGGGTCTATGTGCACGCCGGGCCCGAGGTCTGCGTCGTCTCCACCAAGTGCTTCACCAACACGGTGGTCGCCTTCGGCCTGCTCGCCCTGCACCTGGGCCGTATCCGCGACCTGTCGGTCAAGGACGGCAAGCGCATCATCGCGGGGCTGCGCCGGCTGCCGGGCCAGATCGCCGAGATCCTCAAGCAGGAGCCGGAGATCGAGAAGCTGGCCCAGCAGTACGCGGACGCGCGCTCGATGCTCTTCATCGGGCGGGTGCGCGGCTACCCCGTGGCGCTGGAGGCGTCCCTGAAGCTGAAGGAGGTCTCCTACATCCACGCCGAGGCCTACCCGGCGTCCGAGCTCAAGCACGGGCCGCTGGCGCTGATCGAGCCCGCGATGCCGACGGTCGCGATCGTGCCGGAGGACGATCTGCTGGAGAAGAACCGGGCCGCGATGGAGGAGATCAAGGCCCGCAGCGGCCGCATCCTGGCCGTGGCGCACCAGGAGCAGGAGAAGGCCGACCACACCATCGTCGTCCCCAAGAACGAGGACGAGCTGGACCCGATCCTGATGGGCATCCCGCTCCAGCTGCTGGCCTACCACACGGCGCTCGCCCTGGGCCGGGACATCGACAAGCCCCGCAACCTGGCGAAGTCGGTCACCGTGGAGTAAGGAAGGCGTAGCGTGCTGTAGAGCACGCGGATGGGCGGAATCCCACGCGGGCCACCAACCGCGCGGGATTCCGCCTCCCCTGTGCCGGCGTCGCCCATTACGCCGGCGGGTGGGCTGCCGTCCGGGACCGTCACCTCCCGCTCGGCAGCGCGCCCTCGGGTCTTGGCCACCCGTGTGTTGTCTGTATGCCCCTCACAAGCGCACAACCCACCTCTACGGGTGGGTAGATTTGTCGATGCGTGGGAGCCGCGTCACCGCCGAACTCACGGGGCGCGCAAGGGAGTCGGGACGTATACGAAGGAGCCGCCTCCCCGCAAGGAGGCCGCCGGGATCCGCCCCGCCAGGTCGTCGTACGGGGACGGCGGGAAAGGGTCAGGGCACGACGATGACCGGGCGCTGGGCGCGCCGGGCGAGCCGGCCGGCCACGGAACCGAAGATCCGTCCCACCAGCCCGTGCGTCGAGCCGACCACGATGGCGTCGGCCGCGTACTCGCTGCCGACCTCCTCCAGCTCGTGGCAGATGTCGCCGCCCCGCTCCACCAGGATCCAGGGCACCTCCGCCAGATGTTCGGCGCAGGCGAGCTCGAGTCCGAGCACCTCGGTGCGGTGATCGGGGACGTCGACGAAGACGGGCGGCTCGCACCCCGCCCATACGGTGGTGGGCAGCCGGTTGGCGACGTGGACGATGATCAGTCCGGAGCCGGAGCGGTGGGCCATACCGATCGCATAGGCCAGTGCACGCTCACTGGAGACCGAGCCGTCGAAGCCCACGACGACACCGTGCTGGAAGGCCGGATCGCAGGAGTGGCGCGTCTCGTCCGCCGCTTCGGGGATCGCCGTCGAGTCGGCGACCTGCCTGCGGTCTGCTGGGTCAGGGATCTCGTGTCCTGCCATGACTTGTCTCGGCGAAGTGAGTCCTCTGTGCAGAGGGACGACGGACGGCTTGCGCTCTCTCGGATCTGCTCGGCCGATCTCTCGGTCGAAATCTGCTGGTGCCTGTACGGCCTGCTCGATGAAGACCGGGAATCGTCTTCCCAAGTCCCTTACCCACAGGGTACGGCCGCACTCCCCTCTTGCCCAGGTGGAGAATGACGGCCGCCCGAGGCAGTTGACCCCGGAGCATGCCTCAGCACGGGCCGCAGCGCAATGCCGCGTTACGCCCCTTACGCGCCTCCTTGACAGGCGTATGGGGCCCCTGTGGCCGGAAGAGGCGTCGAACAGCCCAGGCCCTCGGCTCGTGCACCCCATGTGCCGCGCTGGTCACACGCCGTGGGAGCGCTTCCGCTCCGCCATGGGGCGGCAGACGCGGATTCCGGGGGGGCGGCGGAGTCGACCTGACCCGATCGTTGCGATGGCGCGAGAAGACCCCTTGGGGCGCACAACGGAACACACCGGCGCGCACAGAGCCACAAATAATCACGCTCCGTCGTATGCCGCGCACGCCGGGCGTACACCACCCGTCACACGCGCCTCACGCACCTCTTGCATCACTGATGACTGCTCCTTGAGTGACTGAATCGCACGTCTGACCCCCCGCGAATTTCAGCCAACTTGCTGCCTCTTTGCAGTCCTTGCAGCCCACTCCCCCAACCCCCCTGCCACCAGGGGCGAAAGGAGCGTCGCGCGGGTGTGCACCCTACGTTGATGGGGCAGAGAGGGCATGCGTACTTCCCTGGAGCGCCGTTGAGTGAAACGCTTCGTGATCGAATGCTTCACGCCAAGTTGCCTTGTCGACATAGCGCCGGATGCCGAACTTGCACCGCCCACCTCATCCGACGCAGTAGATTCGATCTTGGCTTTCGCTGCGGGGGAGAGCGGGGGATGTGCATGGACCGAGAGGAACACAACGATTGAGGGGGGCTTAGTTCCAATGAGCCAGGACTCCACGAACGGCCCAGTCGAGACCCGCAAGCTGGCCGCGCGCCGCCGGCGCGAGATCGTGGCGGTGTTGCTCTTCAGCGGTGGTCCCATCTTCGAGAGTTCCATCCCGCTCTCCGTCTTCGGAATCGACCGCCAGGACGCCGGAGTTCCGCGCTACAGGCTGCTTGTCTGCGCGGGTGAGGACGGGCCACTGCGCACCACCGGCGGGCTCCAGTTGAGCGCGCCGTTCGGGTTGGAGGCGATCTCCCGTGCCGGCACCGTCGTCGTGCCTGCCTGGCGCTCCATCACCCAGCCACCACCAGCGGCCGCACTGGACGCGCTGCGCCGGGCGCACGAGGAGGGAGCCCGAGTCATCGGGCTGTGCACCGGCGCGTTCGTCCTCGCCGCCGCCGGACTGCTCGACGGCCGTCCGGCCACCACCCACTGGATGTACGCGCCGACGCTCGCCAAGCGCTATCCGGCCGTCCATGTCGATCCGCGCGAACTCTTCGTGGACGACGGCGACATCCTCACCTCGGCCGGCACGGCCGCGGGCATAGACCTGTGCCTGCATGTCGTACGGACCGACCACGGCGCCGAGGCGGCCGGGGCACTCGCCCGACGGCTGGTCGTCCCGCCGCGCAGGGGCAACGGGCAGGAGACCGGCGGCCACCCCCGCCACCTGGACCGTTCCTTACCAGAGGAGATCGGCGCCGACCCGCTCGCCGAGGTCGTCGCCTGGGCGCTGGAACACCTCCACGAGCAGTTCGACGTGGAGACGCTCGCCGCGCGCGCGTACATGAGCCGCCGTACGTTCGACCGGCGCTTCCGGTCTCTTACTGGGAGCGCTCCACTGCAGTGGCTCATCACCCAGCGCGTGCTCCAGGCGCAGCGTCTGCTGGAGACGTCGGACTACTCCGTGGACGAGGTGGCGGGCCGCTGCGGCTTCCGCTCGCCCGTCGCGCTGCGCGGCCACTTCCGCCGCCAGCTCGGCGCCTCCCCCGCCGCCTACCGGGCCGCGTACCGCGCGCGCCGGCCGGACGGGGAGCAGGGCCACGAGGGACCGGGCGGTACGGGAACGGCGGGCGGCCCGGGGGGTGGCGGCGCGGGGCCGGGCGGCCAGGGGCCGGAGAGCCCGCTGCGCCTGCCCCACCAGTCCCAGCCGGGCCAACCCGGGCAGCCGGGGCAGGCCGGACCCCCCGGCCATCCGGGACCGGCCGGGCACCCGGGGCACTCCGCGAGCGGCCATGAGCCGGGCGCGGCGGGCGGACCGTCGGCGTACGGCACCAGACAGGACACCCGACACGAGACCCGACAGGAGCTGAGGGAGCACAGGAACGCACAGCAGAACCGCTCCGAACGCCTTGAACAGGGCAAACCGGAGTCGGACGCGTATGCGCCGCGGGTGCCGGGGCAGCGCGGCCGGGGAGCGGGCTGAGCGGGCCGCGTCACGTAGTGTGAAGCGCATGAACGATCGCATGGTGTGGATCGACTGCGAGATGACCGGCCTCTCGCTGTTGGATGACGCGCTCATCGAGGTGGCCGCGCTGGTGACCGACTCGGAGCTGAACGTACTCGGCGACGGCGTGGACATCGTGATCCGCCCGCCCGAGCACGCTCTCGAGGCGATTCCGGAGGTGGTGCGCGAGATGCACACCACCTCCGGTCTGCTGGAGGAGTTGGACGCGGGTACGACGCTTGCCGACGCCGAGGCCCATGTCCTGGCGTATGTACGCGAGTGGGTACCGGAGGCCGGCAAGGCGCCGCTGTGCGGTAACTCCGTCAGCACCGACCGCGGCTTCCTCGCCCGGGACATGGCCACGCTCGACAGTCATCTGCACTACCGCATCGTGGACGTCTCCTCGATCAAGGAGCTGGCCCGCCGCTGGTACCCGCGCGCCTACTACAACAGCCCGGAGAAGAGCGGCAACCACCGCGCGCTGGCGGACATCCGCGAGTCCATCGCCGAGCTGCGCTACTACCGCGAGGCGGTGTTCGTGCCCCAGCCGGGGCCGGACTCGGAGACGGCGAAGAAGATCGCAGCCCGGCACGTGCTGCCCCCGGCGGACTGACCGCAGGGGGCAGCCGGAGCGGTCGGAGCCGCAGGGGGCATTGCGTGGTCCGGCACCGGACCGGTGCCCGTAATCCTGGGAGCGAGCACGGCGCCGGACCCTGTACACTCGTAGCGGCCGGTCAGGGAAGATCTTCTCTTCCCCGCCGGACATGGTGGTCGTAGCTCAGTTGGTAGAGCACCTGGTTGTGGTCCAGGATGTCGCGGGTTCAAGTCCCGTCGATCACCCTTCACTCAGAGGCCCTGTGGTCCGCGGAGACGCGGACCACAGGGCCTCTTCGGTGTGCGCGCAAAAACACTGCGTCCCCGGCCTCCCACCCGGGAGACGGGAACGCAGTGCTGACGGGCAGGCAGAGCTGGTTCTCTGCCACGGGAAAGCGCTCGGCTCAGTCGTTCAACATCGGGCCGAAGTAGAAGAAGGCCGAGTCGCTGATGTTCGTGTCGTCGTCGGAGACGTTGACCTTCTTCAACTCCCCGCGCACCGACTCGTACACCCAGTTGTACTGGTTCCCCTTCGGCCAGGCTGCGGCCGAGCCCGCACCCGCGCCGGCCAGGCCCAGGACGGCGAAGCCGACGGCGACGGAACGCACGAGCGTACGCATGCGCATGTGAACCTCCAAGGGTTGGTTGGACGAGGCACCACAATGGCGGGCGAAGTGTCACCTTTTGGTACAACACGACAACGCCGCCCGGAAAGAACCCGGACGGCGCACCCGCCCTCGCATTCGAACTAATATTCGGCTCGTGAGTGAGTGGCGCGACCGTGCGGGACCGTGGGCGCGGGCCCGGATGCCGGACGGACAGGAGCTGGACGTGATCGTCATCGGCCGCTCCCGTACGCCCGACGGCCACTGGTGGTACGAGTGCGAGGCGATCCTGCCGAGCCGCTACCAGCACCCCGACGGGCGCGCCGAACCCAAGAGCGCGCCGACCGCGATCAGCGTCGCGGCCGAGAACATCACCCCCATCCCCGGCGAGAGCTACGACGCGGTGCCGACGGCCGGCGCCGTGGCGGGCCGCCAGTGGGTGGCCGTCCGGATGCGCGGCGTCGGCGACTCGGGGCCGTGGTGGTGCGTGCACCGCCGGGACTGCTGGCAGGCCCGCGACGGCTGGCTCACCCGGCGCATCACGGCCAGGGAAGCGGTGGAGCTGCTGGCACGGACCGAGGAGGCGCGGGTGTGCGACGTGTGCCGTCCGGACAGGGCGCTGGGCCGGGCGGGGCGCTGACGGCGGACGACCGCCACCGGCGCGGCACGGGCGCGGGACACGGGCGGGCCGGGTTCAGACGAGGAGTACGCCGTGCTCGGCGAGGTAGTGGACCGGGTCGACGTCCGTGCCGTAGCCGCGCTGGGCCCGTACCTCGAAGTGGAGGTGCGGGCCGGTGGAGCGGCCCGTGTTGCCGGAGAGGCCGAGCCAGGTGCCGGGGCGGACCGCGGTGCCGGGCGTGACGAAGATCTCGGACAGATGGGCGAAGAGGGTGTACATGCCGTCGGTCATCCGTACCGTCACGGCGTTGCCGTAGGCACCGGCCCACCCCGCGGAGACGACCGTCCCCGGGCCGACGGAGCGCACCGGGGTGCCCTCGGGAACGGCCAGGTCGATACCGGTGTGATAGCCCGCGGCCCAGTTGCCCCTGACACCGTACGGCTGCGAGACCCGGACCCCCGTGGCAGCAAGCGGCCGGACCCACCGTTCCCCCGCCGCGGCGCCCGCGTTCCCGCCGGCCTCCGCCGCCTGCTCCCCGGCCCCGGAGGGCGAGGGGGTGGGCGCGGGCGCCTTGGATGGGATGCCGGAGGGGGTGGCCGCGGGCGTGGGGGTTCCGGGGGGCGGCGTTCCGGAGGGGGAGGCCGCGGGTCCGGCGGGCGCGGACGCCTCGGGTGCAGGTGTCACCGCTGTGCCGGGGGACTGCTGGGCGGGGGTGTCCGGTGGGGGTGCGGCGAGGGCGGTGGGGATGCCGGACACCGTGAGGAGGGCGGCGGCTGTCAGGGCGACGCCGGCCGGGTGGCGGGCACGGCGCCGCCGCGATGCGTACGGCCACGGGTTGCCGGTCCGGGTACGAGCCATGTCTGCGATGCAACGGGTACGGCGGACCCGGCGCACCCGGAGCGCGGCCCAAAGGGTGAGGTGATCCCCCGTCAGGAGGAGGCTCGGGGGATCAGTTCGGTGGGCAGGACACGGTGCCGGCGGTCGCCGCCCCGCCCCTCGACGGGTGCCGGTCGGGCGGCAGCCGCCGTACCCGGCGTCCACTTGCCCAGCAGTTCCAGCAGCACGCGGGCCATCTCCCGCCCCATGTCGGCGATCGGCTGGCGGACGGTGGTCAGCGGCGGGTCCATATGGCGGGCCACGACCGAGTCGTCGAAGCCGACGAGCGCGACATCGTCCGGCACCGAGCGGCCCGCCGCACGCAGTGCGCGCCGGGCGCCGGCGGCCATCACATCCGAGGCGCAGAAGACGGCGTCGAGCCCCGGCGTACGCTCCAGCAGCTGCCGCATCGCGCGGTCCCCGCCCTCCTCGGTGAAGTCGCCGCATGCCAGCAGGGCCTCGTCCAGCGGCCGGTCCGCCTCGCGCAGCGCCTCGCGGTAGCCATCGGTACGGCAGCGGGCCGCGTACACGTCCTCCGGCCCGGCGACCGTGGCGATCGTCCCGCGGCCCCGCGCCAGCAGATGGGCGACGGCCGAGCGCGCACCGCCGGTGTTGTCGCAGTCGACGTACGGCACCGGCTCGGCGGCGCGGCGGCGGCCGCCCAGCACGGCGGGTATCTCGGAGCGGACCAGCAGGTCCGGCAGGGTGTGGTCGGCGTGTACGGAGACGAGCAGCACTCCGTCGATCCGGTGCGCTGCCGCGTACTGCGCGAAGCGGTCCCGCTCCTGCCGGCTGTGCAGCAGCGTGAGGAGCAACTGCATGTCGGCGTCGGCGAGTTCGGAACTGATGCCCTGCACGATGGCGGGGAAGTACGGCTCGGTGAAGAACCGGGACTCCGGCTCGGGAACCACCAGCGCGACGGTGTCGGCGCTGCCCGCCGCCAGTGCGCGGGCCACCCGGTTGGGGACGTATCCCAGTTCGGCGACGGCGTTCTCGACGGCGGCGCGGGTGCGGTCGCTGACACGGGGCGAGCCGTTGATCACGCGGGAGACGGTGCCGCGGCCCACCCCCGCGCGGCGGGCGACCTCCTCCAGGGTCGGTCCGGACTGTGCTGTCCTGCGGGCCCGTCCGCCGCGCACTGCTGCCATGGTGCCCTCCCCGTGTGCTGCGGGCCCGCACCCCGCGGGGTGCGGGCGAGGGGCCCATTCAACTACAACCGGCCCCGGCAACAAGGCGGAAGCGGGAGGGACGGGAGGGAGAGGACAGGGAGGGCGACGCGGGACGAGGAGGGCGGGGCACGACGGCGGGTGTGGGGGGTGTGGGTTGCCGTCGCGCCCCGCCTGTGGGGGGTGGTTGGGGGGTGGCTGTTTGGGGGGTGGCTGTGGGGGGTGGTTCCGGGTCAGCCGGCGAACGCCTTGCTGAAGTCGTAGGGCTGCTGGTCGATGCTGGAGCAGGTCGGGTCCGCCTGGTCCTTGGGCCCGCCGGGGCAGGGCTTGTCACGGGTGCCGGACCACATGGACAGCCAGCCCATGCCGTGCTTGTCGGCGAACGCGCGGACCTCCTTGGCGTCCTCGGGCTTGAAGACCTCGACGGGGACGTCGTTGACGCCGATCATCGGGGTGATGGCGAGTGCCTTCCAGGCGGCGGCGTCGTCAAGGCCGAGCGCTGTCGCGACCTGCTTGTGGGACGAGGTGGCGGCCTTGGTGGCGTACTCGCCCATGTCTCCGTCGTAGGAGGGGCCGTAGTCCATCGCCATGATGTTGACGGCCGAGACCTTCACCCCGTTCTCCTTGGCGTTCTTCAGCAGGGCGACGCCGGGTTCGGTGAGGCCCTCGGGCATCACCGGCAGGGTGTAGGAGACATCCAGGTCCTGGTGGCTGTTCTGGAGCTGGGCAATCGCCTTGGCGCGCCGCTCGTTGGCCTCCGCGTCGGGCAGTGCCGCGCCCTCGATGTCCAGGTCGATCTTCTTGAGGTCGAAGGCGTCGATGACCTTTCCGTACGCCTTGGCGAGCTCGTCCGCCGAGTCGCAGGCCAGGCCGAGTTCGGAGCCGTTGGCGCCGCCGAAGGAGACCCGTACGTCGCCGCCCTTGGCCCGCAGCTCGGGTATCTGCTTGGCGACCGGGTTGTCCTTCAGCTCCTGGTTGCCGCCCCACTTGGGCTCGCATCCGCCGCCGCTGGTGACGAAGGCGAGGTTGTACTCCTTCACACCGGTCTTCCCGGCGCTCTCCACCAGGTCGTAGGAGGGCTGGAGCGAGGTGTCGACGTACGGCGCGAAGGGCGTGCCGGCGGCGTCGGAGGCCGCCGGCTCCTCGCCCGCCGTCGCGTTGCCCGCGAGCAGAAAGCCGCCACCGGTCACCAGGGCCGCCGCCGTGGCACCCAGCACGGCCTTGGCGGTGCGGCTGGTACGGCGGCGGTGGCCTGCTGTGTTCGTCATCTCGTTGCTGCCTCGTTCTGTGGGGGATGGGGACGGGGCAGCACATTACTGACGGTGAATCGGGCAAAGGCCGCGTTGCGGACTTCGGCCGGTGTCCTTAGGGCGCTCTTAAGGCAGCGGAAAGGGCCTACTTAAGGGGCGGCGCCCGTCGGGGAGTTCGGGGCGCGCGAGAAGCGAGCGCGGGGGCTGCGTCGCGCCGTTGCTCCGTTCGCCGCACAGCCGGACCACCCGGAGGGGTGAGGGTGCGGCGGTCGTCGGAAAGTCACAACGACGCGGCCCGGTCAGCTGTGCCTGGATGGTGCGCAAGTTGTCTGTCTCCTGGAGGAAGAACACCATGCTTCGTCACGTGACCACGGCCGCCCTCGCCGCCACCTTCGTTCTCGGCGGTGCCTCCGTCGCCGCCGCCGACGCCGGTGCGCAGGGCGGCGCCGCCAAGTCACCGGGTGTGCTCAGCGGGAACGTCGTGCAGGTTCCCATCCACCTGCCGGTTCAGGTGTGCGGCAACACCGTCAACATCGTCGGGCTGCTGAACCCGGCCTTCGGCAACAAGTGCGTCGCTAAGTAAGCGGGGCGCGCTTCCACAGCGCCGCCGGGTCAGGACCGCCGCATCGGTCCGGACCCGGCGGCGTTTTCGCATCCGGGCCCGGGATTCGCCGAGGAGCCCGGGATCCGGATTCGCTGAGAAACCCGGGGTCCGGATTTCGCTGAGAAGCCTGGGGGTCCGCGCCGAGAACTGACGCGGACTCAGGCAGCGAGCCAGCCGGCTCCCTCAGCCCAGCCGCCGGGCCCGGCGCCGCCGACGGCCGCTCTCCCGCCGGCCGGCACCGGTCCGCAGCGCGAGCCACACCCGCACCTCCGTACCGCCCAGCACCGAGCGCCCCAGCCGTACGTCGCCGCCGGTGGACTCCGCGACGCGGCGCACGATGTCCAGGCCCAGTCCCGTCGAGCCGGGGCCACCGGCGCCATGGCCACGGCGCAGCGCCGCCTGGGGGTCGGCGATGCCGGGCCCGGCATCGGAGACCAGCACGATGACGGCCTCGCTGCCGGGCCCACCGCTGTGCAGGTCGACGGAGAAGGCGGTGCCCTCGGGGGTGTGCCGGAAGACATTGCCGAGCAGCGCGTCGACGGCGGCGGCGAGTTCGCCCCTGGCGACCGGTACCCGCACAGGGCGCTCAACTCCCGCGACCCTCGCCTCCCGTCCCTCGTCCTCGGCCAGCGCCGACCAGAAGGCCATCCGCTCCCTGATCACCTCGGCCGCGTCGGAGGCGGCGGAGTGCGCCGCGCCCGGCGACTGGGCACGCTGCTCGCGGACCGCGCCGATGATCCGGTCCACCTCGCCCTCCAGCTGGGCGACGGCGGCCCTCGTCTGGTCGGCGGCGTCGCCCTCGCCCAGCGAGGCGGCGTTGAGCCGCAGCACGGTCAGCGGCGTACGCAGCCGGTGCGAGAGGTCGGCGGCCAGTTCGCGCTCGTTGGCCAGCAGTTGGACGACCTGGTCGGCCATCGAGTTGAAGGCGACGGCGGCCGACCGCAGCTCCGTCGGCCCCTCCTCGGGCACCCGCACGTCCAGTTCGCCCTCGCCCAGGTCGTGCGCGGCGCCCGCGAGCCGTTCGGCGGGCCGCACCATCCGGGTGCCGAGCCGGTCGGCGACCGCGACCGAGCCGATGATCAGCGCGATGCCGACCCCGGCGAGCACCATCCAGGAGGTGGCCACACCGTGGGTGACCTCCTCGTCGGGTACGAAGACCTCCACGACCGCGACCTTGCCGCCGGCCACCGCGGTGGGCCGCAGCAGCGCGTATCCGCCGTCGACGGCGACCGTGGAGGCCCGGCCGAGCCGCTGCGCCGCGGCGAGCCGGTCGTGCGGGGCACGGGTGTGCCCGACCCGCAGTTCGCCTCCATCGCCTTCGGAGCCGCCGGAGCTGCCGGTGCCCCCGCCGGTGCCGCCGTCGCCGGAGCCCGCTTTGCCGGCCGGCACATGGACCGCGATCCGCCCCTCAGCGCCGGCCTGGGTGATGGCGACGGCGCGCAGGAGTTCGCGGCGGTCGCGGGTGATGGCCAGGGCCGGGCCGACGGCGGACGCCTGTCGCTCGGCGCCTGCGAAGGCGCGGTCACGGGCGGTCTCCTTGACGACCAGCGCCAGCGGCACGGCGAAGGCCACCACCACCATCACCGTCACGGCGAGGCAGACCTTCACCAGCGCCCACCTCACGCCGTACCGCCCCTCACCCCACGCCGCCTCTCGCCGGCAAGCCGCCCCTCACTCCGGGCCGCCCTCGCTCTGCGGCGGCTCCAGCTTGACGCCGACGCCGCGCAGGGTGTGCAGATAGCGCGGCCGGGCGGCCGTCTCCCCCAACTTCCGCCGCAGCCATGACAAATGTACGTCGATGGTCTGGTCGTCCCCGTACGAGAGCTGCCACACCTCGGCCAGCAGCTCCTTGCGCGATACGACGACGCCGGGCCGCCCCGCCAGGAAGGCCAGCAGGTCGAACTCCCGGCGGGTGAGATCGAGCACCACCCCGTCCAACTGGGCCATCCGGCGCAGCGGGTCGACGACGAGCCCGCCCACCCGCAGCACACCGTCTCCGGCGTGCTCCCCGCTCCCGCCGCCGAACTCCCCGGTGCGCGTACGGCGCAGCACGGCCGCCATCCGGGCCGACAGGTGGGCCACCGAGAACGGCTTGACCAGGTAGTCGTCCGCGCCCGCGTTGAGCAGCCGGACGATTTCGGCCTCGTCGTCCCGCGCGGTGGCGATGATCACCGGGACGTCGGTGACGCCGCGCAGCATCTTCAGCGCCTCCGCACCGTCCAGATCCGGCAGCCCGAGATCGAGGATGACCACGTCGAATCCGACCTGCGCGACCTCGCGCAGGGCCTCCAGCGCCGTACCCACGCTGCGGACCGTATGGGCGGCCTCGGTCAGGTGCCGGATGAGGGCGGAGCGCACGAACTGGTCGTCCTCGACCACGAGCACACTTGCCATGGGCGGAACCGTACGACATTCCGACTGGCTCTAGGCTGACGGGGATGCAGCGCCAACGACGACTTCCCGGACACCGCTGGCTGCACGCCGGCGCGTGGACCCTGGCCACCGGCGCCGCCACCACACTGTCCTGGTTCGGCGTCCACACCGTGCTGAACGACACCTCCGAGGACCCGCCCCGCGCGCTGCCCGTCTCCGGCGGGCCCGCCGACGAGGCGACGCCCCGGGCCTCCTCCACCCACCGTCCCAGGCCGACGCCCTCCTCGCCCTCGCCCACCCCCTCGGACACACCCACGCGGAAACCCACGCCCACCCGCCATCACCACCCCGGCACGGACGGGCACGCTTCCGGAACGGTGGAGAGCGCGAGCGTGCGCGGCGGCAGAGCCGTGTTCGATCTCGGCGGCGACACGGGGACGCTGGTGTCCGCGACGCCCGACCCCGGGTGGCAGATGAAGGTCTGGCACGCACCCGGCTATGTCCGGGTCACTTTTACGGACGGCTCCGTCTCCTCGTCGGTCTTCTGCCGCTGGGATAACGCGGCGCCGCGTATCGAGACGTACGACGGGTAGTTGGGCTGCCGGTGAGGGGGTGCCCCTGCCCGTCGCTTGCGGGCTGCGGGTCGCGCTGTGGCTGGTCGCGCAGTTCCCCGCGCCCCTGACGGGGCGCGCTCCCCCAGCCCCCCATGCCGGGTACGCCCTAGTCGAAGGTGCCCTCCGGGGGTGCGGGGGAGGCCCTCGCTGTTGCGTCCGTCACCGGGGTGGCGCCGCCGGTGAACGCTTCAAGGGAGGGCCCCGCCTCCACTCGTCCGGGATGGGAGTCACCGGCCGTACGCCGGGTCAACTCGACGACGGGCAGTGCGCCCTCGGCCGCCAGCAGCACGCTGTTGCCGAACCGGCGGCCGCGCAGCACCGCGGGGTCGGCGAGTACGCAGCGCTCGGGGAAGACCACCCCCGCGGTGGCGATCTGGGCCCGCAGATGGTGCAGCGGCGCACCGTCGGCGATGTTCGCCGCGTACCACCCGGCGGGCCGCAGCACCCGGCGTACCGCGTGCAGGAACTCGACGCTGGTCAGGTGCGCCGGTGTGCGGGCACCGCTGAAGACGTCGGCGATGACGAGATCCGCCCACCCCTCGGGCAGCCGCTCCAGTCCCTCGCGCGCGTCACCGCCGCGTACCCGGATGCGCCAGCCGCGTTCCAGCGGGAGGTGCTCACGCACCAGCCGGATCAGCGCCTCGTCCACCTCGATCACCTGCTGCGTGGAGCGCGGCCGGGTGGCGGCCACGTACCGCGCCAGCGTGAGGGCACCACCGCCCAGGTGTACGACCTGCACGGGGCGGCCGGGCGGCGCGAGGAGATCCACCACGTGGCCGAGCCGACGCTGGTACTCGAAGCCGAGATGGGTGGGGTCGGCGAGGTCGACGTGCGACTGCGGGGCTTCGTCCAGCAGCAGCGCCCAGGCCTGCGGCCGGTCCGGGTCCGGCACCAACGAGGCGGTCCCGCCGCCGACTTGGGCGACGACGACATCCCTGTCGCGCTCCCTGCCGCGCTGCTTGTCACGCCGCTTGTCGCGCCCTCTGGTGCCCCGTGCCATATGCCCATTGTCCGGCACTCTTCCCGGGTACCCCACACGAGCGGTTCTCCGGCCGCCGCCGCGCGCCGGTCGGGCCGATTCCCCCATGTCCGATAGGGTCCGGGCCCTTTATTCAGAATCCGCCCATACTGTACGGAAAGTGCAGAATTCTTGATTTTGCCCTTCTCTGCCCTCGATTCTCTCTTTTGTCGCCCTTGGAATCGGGCGATCGGCTCTGTCGGCCGTGCGACTGAGGAGAAAAGAGAAAAGGAATGAAGGTTCGGAATTCCCTGGCTGCGTTGGGTATGAGCGCGGTGCTCGCGCTCGGGGTCGGCGGGGCGGTGGCCCCCGCGGCCCACGCGGCCACGCCCACCACCTCGGCAGCGACCGTGGCGGCGAACGCCGACTACTCGAGCAAGGACCTCAAGACCGGCCACAAGCAGAACGGCAAGGCGTCACCGGCCGGCAGGGCCGGAGAGGCCCAGCCGCCGGCCCAGTCGACGCTGCGCTGCTGGAACCCGCGCCTTTCGGGGCGGGTTTTCGCGGTTTCCTGTTCCGGACGGGCGTACCGGGTGTTCGTCGACTGCTCCAACCGCGTCCGGTACATCACACCGGTGCTGTCCGGCAGCAAGCGCGTGACCATGATCTGCCCGACAGGCACCCGGGCGCTGCGTGGCGGTGCGTTCGGCCGCTGAGGCGCGGCTGGGCGGACCGGCGCGACGAAACCGGACCACTGAGCTGAACTACTGAGACAACTCCTACAGTTGGGCTGCCGAGCGTCCCGGAAACCGGGCGCTGGGCAGCCCTTCGGCATATCCGCTAGACCCGGCTCGCGGCGGCGATGGTGCGGGCCGCCTCGCCGAGGGCCGCGCGGAGTTCGGCCGGCTCGGTGGCGTGTGCGTAGGCGCCCTCGGGCGGCACCAGCCATCCGGTGCCGGCCACCGGCGGCTCGCTGGGGGCGCTGCGGGCACCCGGCCCGTAGGTCTGCGTACAGGCGCTGCCGGGCAGGTCCCAGCAGTCCGCGGTGCCGGGTGGGACGAGGAAGCCGAGGGTGTCACCCGCGCGGTCGTGCAACACAGGGCCGACGCCGTCGCGGAGCCGGAGGATGTCCACGGCCTCGAGTCCGTGCCGCGCCGGCACGGTCACAAGGTCGCAGGGGCCGGGGACGCGCCCGGCCGGAGTGCCGCCGCCTACGCCAGTGTCCAACAACTCAGACCCCTCCTCGCGGTCGCTGTGCATCGTTCAACGGCTGTCCTTGTCAACAGCTACGGTGGCGAACCAGCGCATTGGATGGCACTTCATGGCAGAACCAGGGTGAGATATCCCGTTTGTAGCTAAACACTGGGTGTTGCGGACGTCACAGCCGGTACGTTTCCGCCATGGCGTCGTCACCCTCAACGTCACCAGCACCGCAGCACCGGCCCAACACCGCTTTTCGGGCACTGAGGGGGCATCTCTCCCCAGGGGAGTTCGCGGCGAACGTGCGCCGCTCGGCTCGCGAGATCGGCGAGCAGGTCTCGTGCGACGCGCGCTACATCGGCCGCGTCGAGTCCGGGGAGATCAGGTGCCCCAACTACGCCTACGAGCGGGTGTTTCTGCACATGTTTCCGGGCTACTCGCTGACGGACATGGGCTTCGCACCCCGGGAGTCCGTACGTGGTCGTGCGGCGCGCACTCGTGGGGCGCGCGCCGGTGGGCGGGCGCCCCAGCAGTCCCCCGCGCGCCGCGATAACCCGGCACTCCCCCAACTTCCCCCGTTCACCGACCATCCCGACAGCCCCGGTCTCACCGAATTCCCCAACTGTCCCGAGTACGACGAGGAGAGCGACGTGCTACGTCGCGCTTTCATGACAGGCGGCCCCGCCGCCCTTGCCACCGCTTCGCTTGGCGGTACCGCGCCCAGCGCCTGGGCCGCCCGCCCGGCGCCGCCGACCTCCCCTGTGCACGCGCGGGTGGGAGACGCCGAGGCCAGTGCCGTCGAGGACGCGGTACGCCGGATCCGGCTGCTCGACGACCGGCACGGCGGGGCCGGGCTCTACCGCCAGGCCACCGGCTCGCTGCGCGCCGCGTACGGCATGCTGGACACCGGCGTCCACCGCCAGTCGGTCACCGACAGACTGCACGCCGGTGCGGGTGAACTCGCCATCTCCGTGGGCTGGCTGGCCCACGACTCGGGCCGCTACAGCGATGCACGCTCGCACTACGCGGAGGCGCTGGCCACCGCGCGGGTCGCCCAGGACCCGGCGCTCGAGGCGCACGCCTTCTGCAACACCGCCTTCCTCGCCCGGGACGCGGGCCGCCCCCGCGAGGCCGTACGGGCCGCGCAGGCGGGCCAGCACGCGGCGAAGAATCTGGGCTCGCACCATCTGCTGTCGCTGCTCGCGCTGCGCGAGGCCGGCGGCTGGGCGGGGCTCGGCGACCGGGCGGGCTGCCGCCAGGCGCTGGCGCGGGCCCAACACCTGTTCGCCAAGGGGCCGTCGGACAACGACCCGGAGTGGATGAGCTTCTTCGGCGAGGCCGAACTGGAGGGCCTGGAGGCGCAGTGCTGGTCGGCGCTGGGGCTGTGGGACCGCGCCGTGGATCACGCGGAACGCGCCGTACGGCTGCTGGATCCGCACTTCACCCGCAACCGCGCGCTGTTCACCGCCGAACTCGCCGGTGACCTCGCCGCCCAGGGCAAGCCGGCGGAGGCAGCCGCCGCGGGGTCGCGTGCGCTCGACTTCCTCGGCCCCGTCCAGTCCACCCGGATCAGCGCCATGCTGGAGGCGGCGGCCAACCGCCTGCGCGCCTTCCGTACGGAGCCGGGAGTCGCCGCCTTCCTCACCCGCCGAGCCGCAACTGTCTAAGGCCGCGTGCGCGTTGGCCGCGCCTGGCGGCACACCGCCGAGCTCCACTCGTGGCGTTGCGCGCCGCTGCGGCGGACAGAGTTTCACCCCGAACCCCGGGCAGGGGCCGGGGCACAGCCCTCAAGCCATGTCCGCCGGTACGGCGTGCAACCACGACGGCGAGGGTCCGGCGGAAAGGCGGCGGCCCGCACCACAGCGTTCGGTCAATCCAAGTGCCCCGTGTCGTTCCAGCGTTCGATGGCGGGGGCGTCGTAGGCCCAGCCGAGGATGGAGAGGGAGGCGGGATCCAGTCGGAGGCGGGCGGCGAAGGACGGGTCGTAGCCGAGCCAGCGGGCGCCGAGCACCCGCAGGATGTGGCCGTGCGCGAACACGAGGACGTCACGGTCGGCCGACCGTGCCCAGCGGACCACCTCGTCGGCGCGGGCGCCCACCTCGGCCAGGCTCTCGCCGCCGGTGACGCCGTCCCGCCAGATGAACCAGTCGTCACCGGCGCGTTCGCGGATCGCCTGCGGGGTGAGGCCCTCGTAGTCGCCGTAGTCCCACTCCAGGAGCGCGTCCCAGCGCTGGGCGTCGGCGAAGCCCGCCAGCTCGCAGGTCTCCCGGGCGCGGGCGAGCGGGCTGGTGCGCACCTCGGCGCCGGGCAGCCCGTTCCAGGGCGCGCGGTGCAGCCGCTCGCCCAGCAGCTTCGCCGTCCGGCGGCCCTCGTCGAGCAGCGGTACGTCCGTCCGGCCGGTGTGCTGCCCGGTCACCGACCACTCGGTCTGACCGTGCCGGACGAGGAGGATGCGCGCTGCCATAGGGACCTCTCGGACGTGCTTCTCGGTGCTCCGGTCTGTCCGGAAACCACCGCTCCATCTTCGCGCAGCTCGCGCGGAAGCGACCGGGTGGGGGCGCGATGTCAGCAGAGGATGCGAGACTTCCGCGGGTACCGCACCCTCCCCTGAGGCCACAGCCGATGACTTGCTCCCCGCTACCGAAGCAGACCCCGCCGCAGGGCACCGCGCCGGCCACCAGCCCGGACGGCCGGCAGGCCACGGTGCAGCGGCTCGCCGAGCTGCGCGGCGGGCCCGATGTGCCGCAGCGCCCCCTCGACGCCCGGGCGCTGGCAGCCCTCGCCGCCAACCCCGGCTGCCGGCGCCGCGCGCTGCTGGACGGCGCGGGCGTCGACAAGGGCGCGGTGGCCCAGGCGCTGGGGTCGCCGGCGCCGTTCGGGCAGTCGCAGTTCGCGCTCATCCGCGGCAACGCGTTCGAGGCGCGGGTGAAGGCGGACGGCGGCGAGGTGCTGCTCGCGCTGCTGTGCGAGCACACCGGCGCGGCCCGACCGGATCCGGCCGAGGTCACCGTGCCGCAGCTGACCGCCGACGGCCCGGCGGGACGCGCCTACCGCACCCGGCAGGCGCTGGCCGAGGCGCCGGAGGGCGGATGGACGCTGCTGGACCATCCGCTGCTGTCGCTGGAGGTGGCCGGGTCGACGGCGTATCTGGAGCCGGACGCGCTGGCCGTCCATCCGGACGGCACCGTGTCGATCATCGAGATCAAGTCCTTCCCGATCCTGGACGGTTCGGCCGACCCGGTGAAGGTCGGCGCCGCCGCCCGGCAGGCGGCGGTGTACGCGCTCGCGCTGGAGGGGCTGCGCACGGTGCGGGAGAGCGCGCTGCTGGTGTGCCCGAAGGACTTCTCCAACCTGCCCGCCGCCGGGCTGCTCCAGCTGCGCAAGCAGATCGCCGCCACCCGGCGCCAGCTGCGGCGGCTGACCCGGCTGGAGGAGATCGCCGCCGAGCTGCCCGAGGGCGTCCACTTCGCGCCGGACCAGGAGCCCGGCCGGCTGACGGCGGCCGTTGAGTCGGTGCCCGCCGCGTACGCGCCCGAGTGCCTGTCCACCTGCGAGCTGGCCTTCCACTGCCGCGACCGGGCCCGCGGCGCGGGCGACGTGGTGGCGTTGGGCCGCTCGGTGCGCGGCGAGCTGGGCGGGCTGGAGACGGTGACGGATGTCCTCTCGGCGGCCTCCGGCGATCCGGAGAGCCCGGCCGCGCAGGACCCGGCCGCCGCAGTACTGCGCCGGGCGGCGGCGCTGCGCGCGGAGGCGCTGGAGGCGGCCGGGGTGTGCGCGGCCCCGCCCGCCGCACGGGCGGCGGTCACACCCGGTACATCGGCGCCGCGGACGGAGGCGCGCTGATGTCGCTGCTGACCGCGCTGGCGCGGATGGAGGCCGCCGCGTGCGGATACGCCCGGCCGGTGGCGACCGTACGCCACCGGCAGCTGGCCGAACGCCCGCTGGTCCTCGTCCCGTTGACGACGGCCGGTGAGAACGGCGCTCCGCTGGGGGTGATGCTGGGTACCGACCGGTCGGTGCCCGAGGTGTTCACCGTGCCGCAGCCGCGCGACCGTGACCTGCGGTTCGCGTTCCTGGGGCGGCTGGCCGAGGCGATGCTGCCGCATCTGGAGTCCTGCCAGGACGAGGTGGAGCTGGTCGAGCGCAAGGAGACCGATCCGGAGACCGGCAAGCGCGTCACCGTCGAGGCGGAGCTGTGCGCCGACGCGCCGCAGGTGCTGGTGCCGACCGGGCCAGGTGTGGAGTTCGTACGGCTGCTGGGGCGCTCGATGCGGTTCCGGCGTACCGCGGAGGAGGACCCGGACGCCGAGCACCCGGTGCCGCCGCGGGTGCCGCTGCTGGGCCGCTGGCTGACGCACTACGGGGAGCGCGCCCGGGTGCCGGGCTCCTCGCTGCTGCTGTCGATGACGGGGCTGCTGTCCCGGCACTGGGCCACCGGGCAGAGCGGGCTGGAGGACCAGCACCTGGGCGCGCTGCTGGCGTGGCTCGCACCGCCGGAGGGGCTCACCGGGGCCGAGGCGGCGTTGCGGGCCGAGCTGGGCCGGGACGAGCGCGGCCAACTGCTGGTGCCACCGGCCGGGCCCGCGACGGACCCGGCGTTCGACAACGAGCTGCTGGCCCCCGCCATCGCGCGGTACGACTCGGGTGTGCCGGGCGCTGCGCAGGAGGTGCACGAGCTGGTGGCCTCCCAGCTGCGCCCCACCTGGGAGGCGATGTGGCAGGGCATCGATCTGCTGCGCGCCCTGCCCGAGGCCGCACATGTGCCGGACAGATGGCGGCGCGACCGCCAGTCCTACACCCACCACCGGGACCGGTTGCGCGCCGCCGAGCCGCCGCAGCCGCGCCGGGACGACGCGGTGACGGCGGCGCGCAAGCTGGCCATGCGCGAGCAGCGGCAGGCCGAACTGGACGCGCAGGAGGCGCTGGACGACCCGCTGGTGATGGCCGTACGGCGGCTGGCGGGCGAGGCGTTCCTGGGGGAGGTGCTGGAGGTGGAGATGGCGTACTCGGACGGCAAGCGGCCCTCGCCCCGCCCGCTGGTGACGGTGCACACGCAGGACGTACCGCTGCTGTCCGACGGGGACAAGCTGCACCGGCAGCTGCCCTCGGGGGCGCAGCAGCGGGCCGAGCTGGTGGAGATGGCGGGGCCGGGAGAGTACGTGCTGCGGCTGGTCAGCGGGATGGGCCGGGGCAAGGAGCCCGCGGAGGGGACGGTGCCGGAGAAGGGCGATCTGGTGTGCTGGACGCTGTTCGAGCACGCGCCACGGGGCGGGCCCGGGCTTCCCGAGCCGGAGGAGACCCCCTGGACCCACGGCGGCCCGCCCGGTGAGCCGGTCGCGGAACGGCCCGACCCGGTGACCGCGGAGGACGTGCTGTGACAGCGATCGTGGAACCGGCCACGCCAGGCGGGGCCGCCGCCGCTGCCACCGAGGCGATCCTGGCCGACGCGCTGGACGGCGCGCACCGGGGCGTGGTGGTGGACTCGCCGCCCGGCGCGGGCAAGTCCACCCTCGTGGTGCGCGCGGCGCGGGAGCTGGCCGCCGCCGGGCATCCGCTGATGGTCATCGCGCAGACGAACGCGCAGGTGGACGATCTGGTGGACCGGCTGGCCACGGCCGATCCCGAGCTGCCGGTGGGCCGGCTGCACAGCAGCGAGCCCAAGCCGTACGACCCGATGCTGGAGCGGCACCCGTCGGTGCGGACCTCCGCGAAACCGGCCGACCTGGCCGGCCTGGACATCGTCGTCTCCACGGCGGCCAAGTGGGCGTGGGTGACCCCTAACGAGCCCTGGCGGCACGCGATCGTGGACGAGGCGTACCAGATGCGTTCGGACGCGCTGCTGGCCGTGGCCGGGCTGTTCGAGCGGGCGCTGTTCGTGGGCGATCCGGGGCAGCTCGACCCGTTCAGCCAGGTGGGCGTCGAGCAGTGGGCGGGGCAGGCGCACAACCCCTCGGCCAGCGCGGTCAGCACCCTGCTGGCGCACAACCCGGGGCTGCCGCAGCACCGGCTGCCGGTCTCCTGGCGGCTGCCCGCGTCGGCGGCCGAGCTGGTGTCGGACGCGTTCTACCCGTACACCCCGTTCCGCAGCGGAACCGGCCCTGGTGAGCGGCGACTCGCCTTCACCGCGCCGGCCGACGGCTCGCCCGTGGACGCGGTGCTGGACGAGGCCGCCGGCGCGGGCTGGGGCCTGCTGGAGCTGCCAGCGGCCCGTACGCCCCGTACGGACCCGGAGGCCGTCGCGGCCATCGCCAGGCTGGTGCACCGGATGCTGGAGCGCGAGGGCCGTACGCGCAGCGAGCGGGACGGCGCCGACGGTCCGGGGACGCTGTTGTCCGCCGACCGGATCGCGGTGGGCACCGCGCACCGCGACCAGGCGGCGGCGGTCCGGGCGGCGCTGGCCGAGCTGGACGGATCCGAGAGCGGGGCCGCCGCACAGGTGACCGTCGACACCGCGAACCGGCTCCAGGGGCGGGAGTTCGACGTCACTGTCGTACTGCACCCGCTGTCCGGGCGGCCGGACGCGACCGAGTTCCATCTGGAGACCGGGCGGCTGTGTGTGCTGGCGTCCCGGCACCGGCACGCGTGCGTGGTGGTGTGCAGGGCGGGCGTGGCCGAACTGCTGGACGACCATCCGGCGACCGAGCCCGTGCAGCTCGGTGCGGTCTCCCCCGCGCCGGACGGCTGGGAGGCCCACCAGGCGGTGCTGGCCCATCTGGCGCGGCACCGGGTACGGCTGGGGTGAGCCGCCGCGGAGGGCGGGCTTCCCGCAGGCCGTGCGGGCGCGGGGGTGCGGAGCGCACAATGGGGGGCGGCCCACGACCTTGGAGGTATGTACATGGCTGAGCCGCACTCGGCTCCGGACCCCTCGCGCTCCTCCGGGGGGAGCGGTGGCGGTGGCCCGCACTACCGCCGCCCCGCGCCGCTGCTGTTCGAGCCGACCGAGGCGGCCCCCGACGACGAGCACTTCTTCGGCCTGGAGTCGATCACCGACCCGAACGAGTTGCTGGACCGGGCGACGGAACTGGTGCACGCCTTCCGGGCCGCCGCCGACCGGGCGCAGGAGTACCAGGCGGCGGCAGCCGCCCAGCTCGCCGACCCGAAGAAGTTCGACAAGCTGCCGGACGCCGCGATCGCGGACCGCGGCGGCTGGAGCGAGGAGTACGCCCGCAAGATGATCGAGTTCGGCCGGGACCTGCTGAAGGACCGGGTGCCGGGCACCCAGCCGCCGCCTCAGCACTGACGGTCTCAGCGCTGATGGTGCAGGTCGGGAGGGTGGCGGGCGGAATATCGATTTTCGCTTCACCGGATCGTGGTGTTAAGGTCTACGACGTCAGCAGGCGCCGCTAGCTCAGTTGGTTAGAGCAGCTGACTCTTAATCAGCGGGTCCGGGGTTCGAGTCCCTGGCGGCGCACAGACAACCGAAGGCCCCTCGCGGAAGCGGGGGGCCTTCGGCGTTCCCGGCACTGTTCCCGCTACCTGGTGAGCGACCCGGCAGCGCTGGGGGCGCCCACCGTGGCGGGCGCCCCCAGGTGGTGTACCCGGGCCGGTGGCAGGTTGGACAGGACCAGTCGCTCCTCCAGCAGGTGGGGCGCGATGGCCTCCCGGACGGCGCGGCGGGCCGCCGCTCTGCGCGGGTCGGCGCTCCGGAGCGCCCGTCCGCCCGCGTAGCTGAAGAACGAGAGCGTGCCGCCCGGGCGCAGTGCGGTCAGCAGCCGGGCGAAGACCGCCGTCACGGCCTCGGGCGCGAAGTTCGCGAACGGGAGCCCGCACACGATCGTGTCGTACGCGCACTCGCCGAGCTCCTGCTCCTCGACGAGTCCTGGCCACAGCCGGGTGCGGGGCGCGACCGGGGTCAGGGCCGGGTCGCGGTGGAGTGCCGTGCGGAGCCGGGTGACGAACTCGGGGCTGGATTCGACCAGGTCCAGCGGGTCGTGCGGGCCCAGGAGACGGGCGATGTGCCGGGTGACGGCCCCGGTGCCGGGACCGACCTCCAGTACGGCTCGCGGCTGGTCGGGGCCGCCCGGGCGGATGTGCTGGGTGAGTGCTCGCGAGAGGGCCGCGCTGCTGGGTGCTATCGCTCCTGTGGTGCGGGTCGCGGTGAGGAATGCGCGGGCGAAGGCGAGGGTGTCGCGTGTCATTGGCGGGGCTCCGTACCCAGCGCGGCCAGGGGCAAACTGCCGGCGGCCGGTGCGGCCAGGTCCCGTTCCGGTGAGGCGAGCATGTGTCCCCCCAAAGGGAATAGATAGTGGATAGTCCTACTGCCGATAGTTGGACTATCTATCATGGTTGGGGGAAGGTGCAAGTGCCGTCCTACACAGCGGAGAAGGGGAGCCGATGCGCATCGCGGAGCTGAGCCGACTCAGCGGAGTGCCCGCGCCGACGATCAAGTACTACGTACGGGAGTCGTTGCTGCCGCCCGGCGAGCGCACCAGCCGGAACCAGGCGCAGTACGACGAGCGGCACGTGACCAGGCTCCGTCTCATCCGCGCCCTGCTGGAGGTGGGCGGGCTCTCGGTGGCCGCCGTACGAGACGTCGTCGCCGCGCTCGACAGCCCCGAGACGGGCACCCACAAGGTGCTGGGCGCGGCCCAGCAGACCGTAACCGCGACCCGGGAGGGCGGCCACCACGACGAGCCGGGGCACCAGGAAGCGGTCGCCGAGATCCGGGCCCTGGTCGAGCGCCAGGGCTGGAAGGTCTCCGAGCACAGCCCCGCGCTGACGGCCGCCGCGGAGGCGCTGGGCGCGCTGCGGCAGCTGGGCCAGGACGACTTCGCCGACCAGTTGGACGCCTACGCGCGCGCGGCGGACGCCGTCGCCGCCACCGATCTGGAGATCCTCCACCAACGGCCGGACGCCGATGCCATGGCCGAGGCGGTGATACTCGGCAACATCCTGGGCGACGCCCTGCTCGCAGCGCTCCGCCGCCTCGCCCAGGTGCACAGGTCAGCGGAGCTCTTCGACTGAGACCGCGGACGCCCGGCGGAGAGGGGGGCTCAGCCCCTCGTGAGCCGCACCTCCCAGTCGCCCTCCCGGGTGCGGCCCGTGACATCCACGCGGAGCGCCTCGCGGGGGTCGGACCAGCTCTCGCCGACGCCGAGGGGTGCGTCGGCGAGCTGGCTGTGCACGGAGGTGTCCCGGCAGCGGGAGGTGCCGGGATGGCCGTCGACGACCTCCACGGGTCCCTGGGTGGAGGGGGTGTCGCTGCTGACCCGGTAGATCAGCAGCCCCTGGGCGCAGGAGTCCCGGTCGTTGCCCTTGCGCTCGCGGGCCTCCACGGCCAGGGCCCGGTGTTCGCCGGTACGCAGGACGAGGAGCCGGACACCGTCGGGACCCGTGGCCGGGCCGGTGGCCGGGCGCCGCGCCCCGCGCCGGACCGGCTGGTGCGCGGGGGCCTCCAGGGGCCGCAGGGCGTAACGGGACTGCGGCGGGGCCCCCTTGCCGTTCCGCCGGGCCGCGTTCCCCACTGCGGAGACGCAGGCCACGTTCTGCCGCTCCAGCCAGCCCAGCTTCCACTTGTGCCAGCCGAGCGGCTCGGGCGCCAGTCCGAACTGGCTGCCCATCAGGTCCCAGTCCCCCACCCTGGTGTCCCAGTCGGCCTTGCCGTCGGAGGGGCGCTGGTAGAGGTCGGGCAGATCGAAGAGGTGTCCCGTCTCGTGGGCTAGGACGTTGCGGTCGGGTGGACTCTGTTCGAACACGGTGACCATACGGCTCAGTTCGGCTCCGTCCGCGGTGAGCGGTTCATCGAGGTTGACGACTTTTGTGGCGTCCGGGTCCACGCCGGGAGCGTCCGGGTCCGCGACGAGGTAGACCACGTCGTAGCGGCTGAAGTCCACATGCGGGTCGGCGGCGTCCACGGCGTCCCGCAGATAGGAATTGCGCTGGTCGGAGTCCCAGTCGCGCTGTATGCCGTAGTCCTCGGCGGGCCGGGGCAGTTGGAGCCAGCGGTCGACCGGACGCGGCCGCAGCCGGAACTTTCCGTAACTAGCCCGCTCGAAAAAGTCGGATGTGGCAGGGAAATGGTCGTTCACAAGCTCGCGAGGGGTGGCCATGGGGGTCGCATCGGGGAAAGAGAGAAAGAGAAGGGCGGCATCGAGCGTCCCCTCGGGGCGCGGATAGGAGGCGTTCCAGGTGTCCAAACCCAGCGAGTGGTGCGCGTCGGTGCGAGGCAGAGCGCACGGCATGTCCGCCGCAACGGAATGTACGGGGCCGGCCACGAGCCCGACGCCCATGAAGGCCGTCAGCGCCATGACGACCGCCCCCACCCGGTGCCGGGTACCGGGTACCGGGGGGTTCGCGCCGCACCCGAGGCGGCGCGGGGCCACTCCGTCGGGTACAGACGCACGCGCCACGCGAAGACCTCACCGGAAGAGGACAGCCGGACCCTCTCCAGGCTGGCGTCATATGTCCAGCAATGCCCCGTTTCGATAGTCCGGACGAGGCAACCGCAATATGACTACTCTTCGTGACCCCCGGTCGTTAGCGGTCAGCGCGCTCTCAGCACCGGTGCAGAAACGGTCACCCGCGTGCCCATGCCCGTCCCCCGGCCGCCTGAGCGACCGGCAACCGCAGCGGAGACACTGGCTCCGCTCCGGCGTCAACCTCTATGATCGGCACATTTCCAGCGCGGATCCTCCCCTGGGCGGCCTACGGGCAGCCGGCCGACCGATCCGCACGAGACGAGCCCCCCGCGGAGCGATCGGTGAACGGACCCCTCGAAGGACCGGGCAAAGACTCCGGCGAAGCCCTCGTAACCCAACCCCAGACCATCACGGAAAGTAGCCACAAGCGCTGGCGACGCCGCGCACACAACGGGCACAGCGAGAGCGACTTCCGGGCCGCCTTCCACGCGGCGCAGCTGCCGATGGCCATCGTCGACCCCAACGGCCGGGTACTGACGGCCAACCGCGCGCTGGGCGCCCTGCTCGGCGCCGATCCGCGCCGGCTGACCGCACGGCCCATCGCCGAGCTGGCCGGGCTCGGCCTGGACGGGCGGGTGCGCAGCGCCTACCACGAGGCGCTCCAGGGCCGTACCGACCGGATGTCCTGCACCCGCAGGCTCAAGCACGCCGACGGTCACACCCTCTGGGCCGAGATCACCGTGACCCCCACCTCACGCGGTGGCGAGGCGCTGCTGTCCATCGCGGACGTCAGCGAGCGCCGCGACCTCCAGGAACGGCTGCGGCACCTCCAGATGCACGATCCGGTCACCAGGCTGCCGAACCGCACGCTGTTCTTCGAACGGCTGGCCGGTGCGCTGGCCGACTCGGCGACCGGCAGGACCGGGCTGTGCTACATCGATCTGGACGGCTTCAAGGCCGTCAACGACACCCTCGGGCACCGGATCGGCGACAGCCTGCTGAACGCGGTCGCCCAGCGGCTGACGCAGTGCGCCGAGGCGGGCGGCGAGGAGTGCGGCGGCCATCTGGTGGCCCGGCTCGGCGGTGACGAGTTCGCGCTGCTGGTCGAGTCGTCCACCGGGACCGAGCAGCTGACCGAGCTGGCCCAGTCCGTACTCGCCGCGCTCCAGCGGCCGTTCGACCTGGCCGGGCAGCGGCTGGCGGTCTCGGCCAGCATCGGCGTCGTCGAACGCGAGACGGCGGGCACCACTCCCACCGAGCTGATGCAGGCCGCCGACACCACGCTCTACTGGGCCAAGGCCGACGGCAAAGCCCGCTGGACCCTCTTCGACCCGGAGCGCAACGCGCACCGGATGACCCGGCAGGCCCTCTCCTCCACACTGCGCCGGGCCGTGGAACGGGGCGAGTTCGTGCTGGAGTACCAGCCGATCGTGGGCTTCGCCGACGACATGCTGCGCGGTGTCGAGGCGCTGGTGCGCTGGCGGCATCCGCAGTTCGGCACACTCGGCCCCGACCGGTTCATCGGGCTCGCGGAGGAGAACGGCGCCATCGTGCCGCTGGGCCGCTGGGTGCTGGAGGAGTCCTGCCGCCAGGCCCGACGCTGGATGCGGCAGCACCCCGGGCCGCCGCTGTACGTGAGCGTCAATGTGGCGGTGCGCCAGGTGTGGGACTCCGACCTGGTGCGCGATGTGGCCGACATCCTGGAGGAGACCGGCCTGCCCGCCGGGCTGCTCCAGCTGGAGCTGACCGAGTCCGCGGTGATGGGCTCGGCCGGACGGCCCCTCCAGGCACTCCAGGCGCTGTCGGAGATGGGTGTGCGGATCGCCATCGACGACTTCGGCACCGGCTACTCCAACCTCGCCTACCTCAGCCGCCTCCCGGTGCGCGCCCTCAAGCTGGACGGCACCTTCGTCCGCGGCTTCCGTACGGCCCGGCACCAGAACCCCGCGGACGAGACCATCGTGACGGCGCTGGTCCAGCTCGCCCACAAGCTGGGTCTGACCGTCACCGCGGAGTGTGTGGAGGGCCCGGCGCAGGCGGAGCGGCTGCGCCGCATCGGCTGCGACACGGGCCAGGGCTGGCACTACGCCAAACCCATGGAGGCCGACCGGATCGCGGAGCTGCTGTTGCGCGTTGCTGTGTGAGTCGGACGTTGTGGCTGCGGGGGCTCGATTTGCCGCCGGACCCTCGCCGTCTGGGTTGCGCGCCGTCGCGGCGGACATGGTTTCTGGGGGCTTCGCCCCCAGAGCCCCCTTTCTGGGGCTTCGCCCCGGCCCCAGCCGGCCTCACATCGCGTAGGCGTCGGCTATCAGTTCCAGTGAGCGGATGCGGGCTTCGGGGG
This sequence comes from Streptomyces sp. CA-250714, assembly GCF_050936705.1. Classification (NCBI taxonomy): domain Bacteria; kingdom Bacillati; phylum Actinomycetota; class Actinomycetes; order Kitasatosporales; family Streptomycetaceae; genus Streptomyces; species Streptomyces sp. CA-250714. Next base: position 2,715,294 of record NZ_JBNJMI010000002.1, read on the forward strand.
TGTGGGCGTTGGCGGTGAGCATCAGTTCGTCGGCGCCGGTTCGCTTGACCAGGGCGTCGAGTCCGTCACGTACGGCGTCAGGGGTGCCGTATGTCACATTGGCGAGCCAGCTGTCGACGAAGTCGCGCTCCACCGGGCTGAAGGGGTAGGCCTCGGCCTCCTCCGGGGTGGGGATCAGCCCGGGGCGGCCGGTACGCAGCCGGACCATCGACAGGGCCCCCGTCAGCACCTGGCGGTGCGCTTCCTTCTCGTCCTCGGCGGCCAGCGCGGCGGCGCCGATCAGGGCGTACGGCTCGGACAGCACCGCCGAGGGGCGGAAGCTCTCGCGGTAGAGCTCCAGCGCGGGCAGCGTGTTGGCGGCCGAGAAGTGGTGGGCGAAGGCGAACGGGAGGCCCAGTTGCCCGGCGAGCTGGGCGCTGAACCCGGAGGAGCCCAGCAGCCAGACCGGCGGCCGGTGCGCGGCGGCCTTCGCCGCGGTGCCGCGCGCCTGCACCGGACCCGGCACGGCGTGGATACGGGCATAGCGGTGGCCGTCGGGGAAGTCGTCGTCCAGGAACCGGATCAGTTCGGCGAGCTGCTGCGGAAAGTCCTCCGCGCCCTCGCGCAGCTTCTCGGTGCGGCGCAGCGCTGCCGCCGTCGCCCCGTCGGTGCCCGGCGCCCGGCCGAGACCCAGGTCGATCCGGCCCGGTGCCAGGGCTTCCAGGGTGCCGAACTGTTCGGCGATGACCAGCGGCGCGTGGTTGGGCAGCATCACCCCGCCGGAGCCGAGCCGGACCCGGCGGGTGTGCGAGGCCAGATGGGCCAGGATGACGGCGGGCGAGGAACTGGCGACACCCGGCATGGAGTGGTGCTCGGCCACCCAGTAGCGGGTGAGGCCGCGGGCGTCGGCGAGCTCGGCCATCCTGGTGGAGGCCGCCAGCGCGTCCCCCGCGGTGTATCCCTCACCCACGTTCACCAGGTCGAGAACGGAAAGAGGTACGGGAGCCTCGCCCCGCGCCTCACCCCGGATACCGGTCGTCGGTTCCCCGCGCTGTGCGTCCTCGCCTGCCTGGCTCACGATGGCCTCGCCTTCCTCCTGCGTTCCGGTGCACGACCCGCTCCCCCGGACGGGGAACGGGCCACGAGCCGGTACAACGCATCAGCGGGCCACCGTCTTCCCGGTGACGTGTTCGCCTGCGGCTGCCGCCGCTGCGCTCCGCGCGTTCATCGCGGTACGGAGACCGCGCGCCCCGGCCCTCGGCGGCGGCCGGTGCGACCACCGCCGGGGCCGGGTAGCGCGTCCTGGCCCGGCAGGCGAGGCGGGCGGGCCAGGACGCTCCGAGCGGGCGTCCCGGGTCAGGAGAAGAGTGCCCCCAGGGCCGGGCAGTGGACCTTGAGGTCCAGCAGTCGCAGCCCCTCCTTGGCGGTGACCTGGTTCGCCGTCAGGACGGGCTTGCCCAGTTCGGCCTCCAGGGCCGGGATGTAGGCGGCGGTGTGCAGGGCGGTGTCCGGCAGCAGTACCGCCTGGGCGTCGGGGTGATCACCGCCGCGGGCCAGGGCCAGCACCTCCTCCTCGCCCCAGGTGCCGACCTCGGCCGCGGTGATGATGCCGCTGCCGCGCATGGCGACCACCTCGGCGCCCGCCGCCTTGAGGAAGCCGGTGAACAGTTCGGCGACGTCCTCCGGGTACGTCGCGGCGATGCTGACCCGCTCGACGCCCAGATCGCGTACGGCGTGGGCGAAGGCGAAGGACGTGCTGGAGGCCGGCAGCCCCGCCGTCTCGCCCAGCTCGCGCACCTGCTCGTGCGCGCCTTCCCAGCCGAAGACGAAGCTGGCGCTGGTGCAGGCCCACACCACGGCCTGGATGCCGTGGCCCTTGACCTCCTCGACCTTCGCGGCGAGCCGCGCGGCCGAGCCCATCTCCAGCAGCGCGTCCACCCGGTGGGCGTCCTCGCCGATGTCGGTGTGCACGAGCGGCAGCCGTACCTCGGCGCCCGCCTCGGCGAGGATTCGCTCCAGCCTCGGGTAGTCGTCCTCGGCCGAGTAGCCGGGGTAGAGGAATCCGACCGCCGGTGCCGATGCCGCCTGTGCCATCTACGCCTCCTGTGCGTGCTCGAAAAGCTGGGGTGAGGTGGGTGGGGGTGAGATGTGGGTTGGGGGGTTGGCCGGGTGCGTACGCGCACACCGGGGCGTGGGCGCGTACCTGGACCGCCGTACTGCCGGTAGCGGTACGGCGGTTGGGGTCTGCGAGTCGGGTTCCGCGGGTCGTGTTCCCCGGGTCGCCGGGTCGTGTTCCGCGGGTCCTGCGGTGCGGGCGGCGCGGGTCAGGCCGGGGGCTGGGGGTTGCCGCCCCAGTCCTCCTGATGCCCGGACTGCCCGTAACCGAGGTCGGAGGTGCCCTCCAGCGGTTCGGCGGACTCGGTGCCCGCGCCCGCCAGCGCCGCCTCCGGCTCGTGCTGCTGCTCCTCCGGCTCGACCAGCCCGTCCGTCTCATGGGCCACCGGCTGGGTGCCGGTGGTGGACGTCATGGCGGCCGGGCCGCGTCGGGCGACCGGGTCGAGCAGCGCCTGGTAGGGGCCGACGGCCTGTTTGCCGACGGCTCGCAGCGCGGCCCACATGGTGACCTGGTTGGCCGAGAGGACCGGCATCCGCAGCTCGGCCTCCAGCTGCGGGATCACGTCGTACGTCGGGAGGTTGGTGCAGGAGATGAACAGCGCGTCCGGCGCGTCCACCACCGCCTCCCGCGCCATGTCGACCACGTCCCGGTAGGCCACCCGCCAGATCTCCCGGGTGAGTCCCATGTAGCAGCGCCCGGTGATGCCGATGCCGGCCTCGTCCAGGTACTCCTCCAGGGAGTCGGTGACCGACTTGGTGTACGGGGTGACGATGGCGATGCGCCGGGCATCGATCTCACGGAGCGCGTCCAGGAGCGCACCCGAGGTCGTGAGGGCGGGCATGTCACCGGCTTCCGCCATGGCAGCCGCCATGGCCCGCTCACCGGCCGTACCGCCCACGAAACTGCCCGACGTGCAGGCGTAGGCCACCACTTCGGGGGCCACGGCGCACAGCGCCCGTACCGCCTCGCGCAGCGTCTCGTGCTCGCTGACCAGGCGGGCGAGGTCCAGGCTGACCTCCACAGGGACGAAGGGAGTTCGGGTCAGATGCAAGGACACGTCGTCCGGCACCCAGCGCCAGAGCTCACGGTCCAGTGCGAAGTCGAAGGGAGCGACGATTCCCACGCCGCGCTGCGGCAACGGTCCGCCGAGGAAGGAGACGTCCATTTCGGGCCCCAAAAGAACGGAGGGGAAGGCTCATGGCCAGAAGGCCCCTGAGTCAAGGGAAGTCAGAGGAAAAGCAAAGCCGGTCAGAAGCCGGGACGCCGGGACAGATGTCTTTGTTGACGAAGGTAGTTTCTGCTCCCTACCGTGGTCAATCCCGCCAATGAGGCTGGTTCCCGTCCCTCCCCCGGCTCACTCGTTCAGCCAACCGTCCCTGCGTTTCGAAACGGTTTCCTGCCTATGTCCGAAACCTGCGTTCTTGTCCTCGACGCCGAGCCGCTTCCGCGGCTCGACCGACTCGCGGGACGCGCACGCGTCATGCATGCCGACGAGAAGACTCTCGCCGACCAACTACCCGAGGCCGACGTGCTGTTGGTCTGGGATTTTCTCTCCGACGCGGTGCGCGAGGCATGGCCGGGCGACGGGCCGAGGCCCCGCTGGGTGCACACGCCCAGCGCCGGGGTCGACCGGCTGCTGCCGGAGCTCGCCGACGGACGTGAGACCGTCATCACAAATGCACGAGGCGTCTTCGACCGGCCCATTGCCGAATACGTGCTGGGACTCGTGCTGGCCATGGCCAAGGACTTCCGTGGCACTTGGGAATTGCAACGACAGCGGCGCTGGCGGCACCGGGAGACATTCCGCGTGGGCGGAACTCGCGCGACGGTCGTGGGATCGGGACCGATCGGCCGGGAAATCGGGCGCGCGCTGCTGGCACTCGGTGTCAAAGTGGACCTCGTCGGCCGGACAGCACGGGACACGGACTCCGAATTCGGGCGCGTCCACAGCATCGCCTCACTGCCCGAGCTGGTCGGCGAGTCCGACTGGGTCGTGTGCGTGGCGCCGCTGACCCAGGAGTCGACGGGCATGTTCGACGCCGGAATGTTCGCGCGGATGAAGCCCGAAGCCCACTTTGTGAACGTGGGCCGGGGCGCACACGTGGTCGAGGACGACCTGGTGGACGCGCTGCTGAAGCACCACATCAAGGGCGCCGCGCTGGATGTCTTCGCCGAGGAGCCGCTGCCCGCCGACAGCAGGCTCTGGGACGTACCGGGGCTGCTCATCTCGCCGCACATGAGCGGCGACACGGTCGGCTGGCGCGACGATCTGTCGGAGCAGTTCCTGGACAACTTCGACCGCTGGGAGGCGGGCGAACCGCTGCTCAACGTCGTCGACAAGGACCTCGGCTACGTTCCGACAGCGCCCCCGGCGCCCACCTCCCCCGACCCGGCTCCCTGACCCGGCGCGTCCCGCTCCCGCCACCGGCCACCGGTCCACCCTGGACAGGCGGCCGGGGCGGGACCGGCGGCGGTACGGGCGGTTTCCGGTGATCGAGGGCCCGACGGTGCCACTGCCGGGCCGTCGAGCGAGATGTTCAGCCGGTCGGCCGGGCGGAGGCTTTTCGTTCAGCCCGTTGGCTTACCTCGTTTGTTTATCCGGTTTGTTTATCGGGTTCGTTTTACCGGTTCACTTTGCCGGTTCTCTTTGCCGATTTGCTTTACCTGTTTGCAATACCCGTTTGCTTTCCCGGTCACGTTCATCCGGTTCCCTCTGCCGGGTCGTTCGGCCGGGGCGCCTCTTGTCCGCCTCCGTGCGGGCCCGGGGCTCGTCGTCCTGTGGCAGTCCGCGTTGCGGGGTGCCCGGTCTCTCGGGAGGTTTCGTCATGTCCGATCTCAACGCTCTGACCGCGACCCAGCTCGTGGCGGGCTATGAAACGGGGGACTTCACCCCCGTGGAGGTGACCCGGGCGGCGCTGGAGCGCGCGGCACAGACCCAGGAGCGCGTCAACGCGTTCGTCCGTATCGACAGCGAGGACGCGCTGCGGCAGGCCGAGGAGTCGACGGGGCGCTGGCGGCGCGGCGAGCCGGCGGGCCCGGTCGACGGGGTGCCGGTGACCGTGAAGGACATCCTGCTCCAGCGCGGCGGCCCCACCTACAAGGGCTCCTGGGCCGTGGACGATTCCGGGCCCTGGGACGAGGACGCGCCGTCGGTCGCCCGGCTGCGGGAGAGCGGCGCCGTCTTCCTGGGCAAGACGACGACCCCCGAGTTCGGCTGGAAGGGCGTCACCGACAGCCCCCGGCACGGGGTGACCGGCAACCCGTATGCGCCGGACCGCACCGCCGGCGGCTCCAGCGGCGGCAGCGCCGCGGCCGTCGCGACGGGCGCCGGGCCGCTGTCGCTGGGCACCGACGGCGGCGGCTCGGTACGGATCCCCGCCTCGTTCTGCGGGATCTTCGCGCTGAAGCCCACCTACGGGCGGGTGCCCATCTACCCGGCGAGTGCCTTCGGGACGCTCGCCCACGTCGGCCCGATGACGCGGGACGCGGAGGACGCGGCGCTGCTGATGGACGTCATCACCACCCCGGACCCCCGGGACTGGTCGCATCTGGGCCCGGTGCCGCACAGCTTCCGCGGGGCACTGGCGGCGGGCGCCGAGGGGGTGCGCGGGCTGCGGGTGGCGTTCTCGCCCGATTTCGGGGGCCGGGTGCGGGTGGACCCGGAGGTCGCGGCGGCGGTACGGGGAGCGGTTGCGCTGCTGGAGGAGCTGGGCGCGGTCGTGGAGGAGGCCGATCCGGGGTTCGCCGATCCGGTCGATTCCTTCCACACGCTGTGGTTCAGCGGTGCGGCGCGGGTCACACAAGGTTTCAGCCAAGATCAGCGGGAGAGTCTGGATCCCGGCTTGCAGGAGATCTGCGCGGACGGTGCCGCACGCAGCGCGCTGGACTATCTCGCGGCCGTGGACGAGCGGATGGACATGGGCCGGCTGATGGGCGCCTTCCACGAGCGGTACGACCTGCTGGTGACGCCGACCATGCCGATCACCGCCTTCGAGGCGGGGGTGGAGGTGCCGGAGGGCTCGGGGCTGACCCGGTGGACCGGGTGGACCCCGTTCTCGTATCCGTTCAACATGACGCAGCAGCCTGCCGCCTCGGTGCCGTGCGGCACCGACGGGGACGGGCTGCCGGTGGGGGTGCAGCTCGTCGGTCCGCGGCACGCGGACGCGCTCGTGCTCAGCGCCTCGCACGCCCTGTACGAGGCGGGGGTCGCGGCCGAGGTGCCCTCGGCCCTGGGCTGAGGGAGAACCGGCCGGGGCCCGTTGGGGGGTGCCGCCCCCCAACGGGCAACTTCCTCAGGCTCGGCGGAAGTTGAGGGTTTCGCCGATGGCTCCGGACCGCCACAGGTCCTGGCAGGCCTCGGCCATGGTGTCGAGACCCTCGACGATCTGCCCCCAGACGATGCCGGGCACCCAGCCCGCGTCACCGTTGATCAGCAGGTTGTTGCGCTCGTAGAAGAGCGCGAGGTCGATGACGGTGGCGTGGTTGGCGTGTGCCGCCTGGGCCCCCTGCTGTTCCGCCGCGGCCTCGTATCCGTATCCCGGCGTCGCCAACTGCGTGTTGGAAAAGGTGAAATAGCAGAGGTCACCTGGGATGGGGGTAATGGTCGGATTCTCCAGCGGCGGCTCCTGGGGGGCGAAGGGGGGAATGAGGGCGTAGATCTCGTTACGCGCATACTTCGCGTGGTAGACATCGCCGCCCAGCGGCAGTGCGTCCCACACCGCCGCGCAAGTGATCGGTGCGCGGTCGTCGAGCAGCTTTGCCGTGCAGCTCACTCCCCGCTTGTCCAACGACACTTCAATGAAGCGCTCAGCCATCGTGCCTCTTCCGCACCAGGGTGGTCATTTACCAGCTAATGGTGACCTAGATGTCGCCCTCGGCGCGACCCCATAACGGCTTGAAATTATCCGCATATCTTCAGCATGGCTGGGTATACGCGCGCCCATGGCTCCACCACAGAGGAACAACACGGCAGGTGCCGGGAGACGTTTGAGCCGTCGGTCGCTGCTCGCTGGAGCGGCGTCCTTGAGTGCGGTGAGTGCGCTCGGCGCAACAACCGCATGTAGCCGGGTGTCCAGTGCGGACACCGAGAACGGGGGAGATCTTCTGGAGCGGTTGAAGGCCCAGGGAACGGTGAAACTGGGTCTCGCCGGTGAACAGCCTTACAGCTACATAGACAAGGACGGCGAGCTGACGGGCAGCTCACCCGCCATCGCACGCGCCATCTTCCAGCGACTGGGAGTCCCGCAGGTACAGCCGTTCCCGACCGAGTTCAACTCGCTGATCCCGGGGCTCAACTCGCAGCAGTTCGATGTGGTCGCGGCCGGTATGTACATTACGCCCGACCGCTGCAAGCAGGTCCTCTTCGCCGACCCCGAGTACGAGATGCGCGACGCGTTTATCGTGCGCAAGGGGAACCCGAAGAACCTGCGCAACTACGAGGACATCAAGAAGAGCGGCGCCAAGATGGCCACCGGCACCGGCTACGCGGAAATCTCGTACGCCGCCGAGGTGGGCATCAAGGAGTCGGAAATTCTGCTGCTGCCCGACCAGCTGGCCGGACTCCTTGCCGTGGAACAGGGCCGGGCCGATGTATTCGCCGGTACTGCCGTAACCGTTCGCAACGTGGTCAAGCAGACCAAGAGCCGGAAAGCCGAGTACACGGAGGCGTTCACTCCGAAGTTGGACGGAAAGCCCGATCTGGGTACCGGCGCGTTCGCATTCCGTCAGACGGAAACGAAACTCCGGGACGCGTTCAACCGCGAGCTCCACAAGATGAAGAAGAGCGGCGAACTTCTCCGTCTCATGAAGCCTTTCGGCTTCCTCGCGGAGGAGATGACCGAAATGACCGCGAAGGAGCGTTGCGCATGACGGACCTCACCGCGGGTTTGTGGGAACTGCTCTTCAAGGGCGTCTGGGTCACCGTACAGCTGACCGTCTTCAGCGCGGCACTGGGCGCGTTCGTCGCCTTCGTGGTGGGCGTCGCCAGGACGCACCGGCTGTGGATCGTCCGGTTCCTCTCCGGCCTGTACATGGAGATCTTCCGGGGCACCTCGGCCCTGGTGCTGATGTTCTGGATGTTCTTCGTGCTGCCCGTCGCGTTCGGCTGGCAGCTGGTGCCGATGTGGGCCGCCGTGCTCGCCCTCGGCCTGTCGTACGGCGCCTACGGCTCGGAGATCGTGCGCGGCGCGCTGGCCGCGGTGGCGCCGGCCCAGCAGGAGGCGGGCATCGCGCTCAGCTTCTCGCCCTGGCAGCGGCTGACGAAGGTCCTGCTGCCGCAGGCGTGGCCGGAGATGATCCCGCCCGCCAACAACCTGCTGATCGAGCTGCTCAAGGGCACCGCGCTGGTGTCCGTACTGGGCGTCGGAGACATCACCTTCGGGGCCGCGCTGGTGCGCAACGCGCTCGGCGAGAGCGCCCCGGTCTACACGATCATCCTGGTCATGTACTTCGTCCTGGCCTTCCTGCTGACGCGTGTGATGCGCGCCGTGGAGCGGAAGGCGAAGGCAGGCGTCGGCCAGGCCCCGGAGAAGGGCGTCGGAGTGCTGCGTAGGCTCAACATCCGGCAGCAGACGGAGAGTTCTCGCGACTTCTCGAGCGCGGGAGGTGCCTGATGAAGTGGGACTGGTCCGCTGTCGCCGACTTCATGCCGCGCTTCTGGGACGGCGTGCTCGTCACGCTCCAGGCGCTGGTGCTCGGCTCGCTCATAGCCTTCGCCGTCGGTCTGGTCTGGGCGATGGCCCAGCGCTCGCCGCTGAAGGCGGTCCGCTGGCCGGTGACGATCGTCACCGAGTTCATCCGCAACACACCGCTGCTGGTGCAGCTGTTCTTCCTGTTCTACGTACTGCCCGAGTGGGGCGTCACCCTCTCCGCGCTCACCACCGGCATCATCGGTCTGGGGCTGCACTACTCGACGTACACCGCTGAGGTCTACCGCGCCGGTATCGACGGAGTGCCGGTGGGCCAGTGGGAGGCGTGCACCGCGCTGAGCCTGCCCCGTGGCCGGGTCTGGGGCGCGGTCATCCTGCCGCAGGCCATCCGCCGCGTGGTGCCCGCGCTGAGCAACTACGTGATCGCGATGCTGAAGGACTCGCCGATGATCGCGGTGATCGGCGCCCTCGAAATGCTCGGCCAGGCACGGCAGTTCACCGCTGTCACCTTCCAGCCGACCGAACCGATCACCGTCGTCGGCATCGCCTTCATCCTCATCGCCTACCCGGCATCCCTGCTTACGCGAGCCCTGGAGCGTCGTCTTGTCCGCTGAGAAGAACTCGAGCACGGCCGCGAACGGCGGTACGAACCCCGCCGTCGACGGCAGCGAACTGATCAAGTTCGACAACGTCACCAAGCGCTACGGCAGCAACGTGGTGCTGGACAACCTCTGTTTCGACGTGTCGTCCGGCAAGCACGTCACCCTCATCGGCCCCTCCGGATCGGGCAAGACGACGATCCTGCGGCTGCTGATGACCCTGGTGAAGCCCGACGAGGGCACCATAAAGGTGGGGGGTGAGTACCTCTCCCACGAGGAGAAGAACGGCAAGCTCGTGCCGGCGAGCGAGAAGCACTCGCGCCATGTCCGCAAGAACATCGGCATGGTCTTCCAGCAGTTCAACCTCTTCCCCAACATGAAGGTGCTGCGGAACATCACCGAGGCGCCGGTGCACGTGCTGGGCCTGGGCAAGGACGAGGCCGAGCAGCGCGCCCGCGAGCTGCTGGAGATGGTGGGTCTGACCGACCACGTCGACAAGTACCCCACCCAGCTCTCCGGCGGTCAGCAGCAGCGGGTCGCCATCGCCCGCGCGCTCGCGATGCGGCCGCAGGTGCTGCTCCTGGACGAGGTCACCTCGGCGCTCGACCCCGAGCTGGTGGCCGGAGTGCTGGACGTGCTGCGGGACATCGCCCACACCACGGACATCACGATGCTGTGCGTCACGCACGAGATGAACTTCGCGCGGGACATCTCCGACGACGTGCTGATGTTCGACGCGGGCCGGGTCATCGAGTCCGGTGCGCCGGAGAAGATCTTCACCGACCCGGAGCACGAGCGGACCAGGGAGTTCCTCAGCGCCGTCCTGTGACGTGCGTGGCCGGCGCTCCGCACGACCGCCGCGCCTCCCCGATCCCCGCCGAGCCCGCGCCACATCCGGCGCGGGCTCGGCCGTGCGCGCGGGCTCGGCCGTGCGAAGGACGCGGGCTCGGCCGTGCGAAGCGCGCGAAGAGGGTGCGAAGAGGAAGGCGCACAGGGGGAGGAAGGGCGGCGGAAGCGCCGTAGGATCGGGAAGCGCTCCCAGGGGGCGCATCAGGGGGCGCGCCAGGGGGCGCATTCAGCCGTCTGGCATATGCCGATAGCGGCAACAGCCCCCTGCTCGGCCATGGTTGACCGCTATCGTGAGATATGAAGCCGTGACCGCACGAAGCGGGCTCGGTACAAACGGTCACAACCTCCAGGGGGACACCGTGACGCTACTCCAACCACCCGGAGGCCCGTCCGAGGAGCCGGGACGGGAGCCGGTCACGCCCTTCGGCTCCGTACGGCATGCCCTGCGGGTGCTGGAGACCGTCGCCCGGTACCGGGACGGCGTCAACGAGGAGGCGATCGCCCGCGGTGCGGAGCTGCCCGCGGGCCAGCTGGATCAGCTGCTGCGGATGCTGTGCCGCGAGGGCTATCTGGCCCGCCTGGAGGACGGCTCGTACGTCGTCGGCGAGGCGCTGGTGCTGCTGGGCTCCGGCGTGGACCGGGCCCGTGCGCTCCGCGAGCGGCTCCAGGCCACGCTGGACGAGCTGCGGGACACCGTGGGCGCCGCCGTCTACTTCGGCCGGTATCAGGACGGGGAGCTGGAGAACACCCAGGTCGCCGACGGCCCCACGACCCCGGCGGTCAACCAGTGGGTGGACTTCCGCTCGGCCGCGCACGCCACCGCTATCGGCAAGTGCCTGCTCAGCCAGCTCGACCACGACCGGCGCCTCGACCACCTCTCCCGGCACAGGACGCCACGGCTCACCTCGCGGACGATCACCGACGAGCGGCTGCTGCTGACCGCGCTCGACCGGCAGCCGCCCACCGTCCCGGTGCTCGACCTCCAGGAGTACGCCGTGGGCACGGTCTGCGCCGCGGTGCCGGTGACGGCAGGCTCCGCGGTCAGCTGTCTGGCCCTCTCGCTCCCCGTCACCCAGGCGCACCGGCTGCGCAGAGCCGCCGAGGTGCTGAGCCAGCGGGCCGCGCCGGTGATGCTGTCGCTGGCGATCTGAGGCGCCGGGCACGGACGCGGCCGAAGCGTCGCGCACGATCATGACGGCGCCCGGTGCACATACGACTGTGGCCCCCTTGGAAACCAAGGGGGCCACAGTCTCTGTGTACGCCGCCAGGGACTCGAACCCCGGACCCGCTGATTAAGAGTCAGCTGCTCTAACCAACTGAGCTAGCGGCGCCCGTCGCCGTTTCCGGCCGACGAGAGAAATACTACCCCCTTCGCGAGGGTGCTGATGACCACTCGTCCGCCGCTGTCCGGCCCGCCACCAGCCCCACCCGGCCGTGTGCCGCGTACCGGTCGAGCAGCGCCGCCAGGTCCGGGCCGGTCAGCGGACGGTAGCCGGCGCCCGGGCCGCGCTGCAGGGCCTCTCCCCCGGTCCGCCCCGGCTCGTCGTATGGCGTCCACCACACCGGCTCCGGGCAGCGGAAGCCCGTGCGGCGCAGCGCTGCGCGGTCGATCTTGTGGGTGGCGGTGAGCGGCAGCGCGTGCAGTACGCGGACGAACCGGGGCGCGGCCTTGGTGGCCAGATCTGGTTGGCCGGCCAGGAAGGCCGTGAACGCCTTCGGATCGAAGGTGCCCTCCTGGCCGACGGCGAGGGCGGCCATGACCTGGTCGCCGGAGACCGGGTCGGGCACCGCGTAGACGGCGGCGGAGCGTACGCCGGGGCAGCGGGCGAGGATGTTCTCGATGACGGCGGCGGCCAGGTTCTCGCCGTCGACCCGCAGCCTGTCGTCCGCGCGCCCGGCGAAGTGGAACCAGCCCTCCTCGTCGCGGAAGAACAGATCGCCGGTCCAGTACCAGCCGTTCCGGGTGCGGGCCGCGTCGGCTGCCGGATTCTTCCAGTACCCCTCGAACCGGGTCGGCTCCCGGTTGACGAGCTCGCCGATGGCGGCCGCGACGCCTCGCAGTGTGCCGTCCGGTGCCCGGCGGGCGCGGGGGCGCTCCACGCCGGTGTCCGGGTCCACGACGGCCAGGTCGGTGCCCGGCGCGGCGCGGCCCACGGCGCCGGGCGGGGCGCCCTCGGTGTGCTGGAGGGCCGCACCGCCCTCGGAGGAGCCGTAGCCCTCCACCAGCCGGACGCCGAACCGGGCGGTGAAGCGGGCCGCGTCCACAGGCCCGGCCTCGGTGCCGAAGCCGAGCCGCAGCGGGTTGTCGGCGTCGTCCTCGCGGGCCGGGGTGGCGAGCAGATACTGGACGGCGCGGCCGACATAGGTGAAGTAGGTGGCCCCGTAAGCGCGTACGTCGGGCAGGAAGCGGGAGGCCGAGAAGCGGCGGGCCAGCGCAACCCCGGCGCCCGCGGCGAGCGCCGGCGCCCAGCCCGCGATGACGGCGTTGCCGTGGAACATCGGCATGCACAGGTAGTGGACGTCCTGAGGCTGTACGGCGAACCGGCGGGCCAGCGCGCTGCCGGCTGCGGCCAGCCTGCCCTGGGTGACGACGACGGCCTTGGGGGCACCCGTGGAGCCGGAGGTGAAGGTGAGCAGCATGCGGCGGGAGGGCTCGGGCGGGGCGACGGTGACCTCGCCCGGCTCGGCGGCGGCGTAGGGGCGCAGCAGCTCGGTGTAGTCCGGCTCGTCGGTCACCAGCAGCCGCCCGGGGTGCGTGCCGGTGCCGCGCCGGAGCACGGGCAGCTCCAGGCCCTCCAGCAGCGCCAGATGGGCGCGTTCGGTGACCAGGAGGGCGCACTCGGTGTGGGTGATGTCGAGGGCCAGTTCGGCACCGCGCCGGGTGGGGTTGATGCCGACGGCGGTGGCTCCGGCGAGCGCGGCGGCGGCCAGCCAGAGGGGGTATTCGGGGGTGTTGTCGAGCAGCAGCCCGACGTGCGGCTCGGCGTCGCGGGGCAGCAGATCGGCCAGGAGCGCGGCGCGCGCTGCGGCCGCGGAGGCAGCGGCCTGCCGGGTGAGGGTGAGCCCGGCGGCCTGCAGCCCGCCGGGGTGCGGATCGTGCCACTGGGCCCGTATCAGCTCGGCGACGGTGCCCGCCGGCTGGGGCGCGGGGTGTGTACGGGGTGCGCTCGCCGATGCGCTCATGGCCGCGCACGATAGCTGACGTAGCGTCAGGTCGGGAGGGGCGCGGCCCGCCGGGCTCCTCAGGTCGGGAGGCCCGCAGCCCTCTGCGCCCTTCAGGTCGGGAGGCCCGCAGCCCCCCGGGCTCCTCAGATCGGGAGGGACAGCCCGGGCTCCCTGCGCCGCAGCGACCCCAGCATCAGCAGCACCGCACCCGCCAGTGCCCAGACCGCGAGCACCAGCAACGGGGTGCCGAGCGCGTTGCCGGAGAAGTAGACGATGTTGCGTACGGCACTCGTCCCCGCGCCGGTCGGGATCCAGTCGCCGATGGCCCGCCAGAACGAGGGAATCAGATGCTTCTGGAAGGCGCCGCCCGCGCTCGGGTTGCCGAGCACGACGAAGATGAGCACCGCGACCCCGATGCCGACGACCCCCAGGAACGCCTCCAGCGCCAGCGTGCACGCCGCCGTACCGAAGACCAGCAGCGCGCCCACCCACCACAGCGCCACGAAGTGCCCCGGCAGCGCGTGCAGCACCGGGTCGACGATGATCGCCCCGCCGAGCCCGGAGAGGATCGCGTACCCCGCCGTCCCCGCCAGCCGCAGCGCACCGAGCTCCGGCCGGGCCGGGCGGGTACCGGCCAGCACCCCCATGAGCGAGGCCAGCAGATAGCCGCCGACGAGCCAGCCGACGATGAGGTAGAACGCGGTCAGGCTCTCGTAGTCCTGCTGCCCCGACGGAGCGATGTCGACCACCTTCAGCTGCCGCTGCTGCTCGCCGGCCACCCGCTCGCCGACGTTGCGCAGCGCCTGGGCCTGCGGTCCGCCCGCGCCGGAGGCGACCAGCAGGGTGTCCCGGTCGCCGCGCGGGTTCATCACATAGCCGCCCTCCGCCTTCCGCTCCCGGATGCGTTCGTGGGCCGCCCGCTCGTCCTTGACCACGGTGACGGCCAGCGGGTCGCCCGGCAGCCGGTCGAGCCGCTCGGCGGTCTGCTGGGGCGCGACGACGGCGACCGGGATGCCCTGCGGATCCGGGTTGTGGAAGGAGCCGATGTAGGAGAGCAGGAAGCCCAGTTGGACGACGAACACCCCGAGGACCAGGGCGAGCGTGCCGGGAGTGAGCGCGCCGCGGGCTCCGGCGCCCGCGGTGGCGTTGTGCATGGACGGCATGAAGGCGTTCCCTTATCGGTGCCCTTGCGGAAAGAGTCTCCATCCATACCGCATGGACCGGTTCGTCCCCCGCCGTTGGGGTTCCGGGCGCGCCGTGCTGCGTCATCGCGTGGCGCGGCGGGGTGCCATCGGCGAGACTCTCACCATGCCCGCAACCCTGACGCGGCCGGCCCTGAGCCGCGCACTCCTCGCACGTCAACTCCTCGTCGAACGCGCCAAGATGCCGGTACGGGACGCGGTCGAGCACCTGGTCGGCATCCAGGCCCAGGCGCCGAAACCGCCGTACTTCGCGCTGTGGAGCAGGGTGGCGGACTTCGACCCGCGGGAGCTCTCGCTGCTGCTGGAGGGCCGCGAACTGGTCCGGCTCAGCGTCATGCGCGGCACCGTGCACCTGGTCAGCGACCGCGACGCCCTCCAGTTGCGCGCCCTCACCCAGCCGCTGCACGAGAACTGGGTGCGCACCTCCCTCGCCAAGCAGCTCGGCGGCGAGGACCCCTGGCAGGTGGCCGAGGCGGCTCGCGAACTGCTCGCCGCACAGCCGCTGACCGGCAGCCAGCTCGGCGTCCGGCTCCAGGAGCGCTGGCCACAGGTGGAGGCCCGTCCGCTGGCGATGACGGCGCGCTATCTGCTGCCGCTGGTGCAACTGCCGCCACGCGGACTGTGGGGGCGCTCCGGGCAGCCGGTGGTGGACACGGTCGAGCGGTGGCTGGGGCGGCCCCTGGCGGCCGAGCCTTCCGTGGACGCGATGGTGCAGCGCTACCTCGGCGCCTTCGGCCCGGCCTCCGTACGGGACGCGCAGGCATGGTCGGGGCTGACCCGGCTCGGCGAGGTGCTGGAGCGGCTACGGCCGCAGCTGCGGGTCTTCACCGACGACGAGTCGGGCCGCGAGCTGTTCGACCTGCCCGACGCGCCCCGGCCCGACGCCGAACTCCCGCTGCCGGTGCGCTTCCTGGCCGAGTACGACAACATCATCCTCTCCCACGCCGACCGCTCCCGGCTCATGGACGAGCCGGTCCGCCGCGCCCTGGTGAGCAAGAACGGGCAGGTGCCCGGCACCTTCCTGGTGGACGGCAAGGTGCGCGGCACCTGGAAGGCGGACACCAGCCGCAAGACCGCCACCCTCACCCTCACCCCCTTCGGACGGCTGGACGACGAGGCGGAGCGGGCGCTGGCCGAGGAGGGCGAGCGGCTGCTGGCGTTCGCGACCGACGGCCGCCCGGGGCCGCATCAGGTCACCTTCGCCGCACCCCGCCCGGAGGGGCCCGCGTAGGCTGACGGCCCAAGAGCGGGATGCCGGAGCCCGAAGGGCGGGATGACGCAGCCCGGTGACCAAGCCCGGGTGAAGGAGGCCACAGGGTGCGCAGCCGGGGAAGACTCGGGGAGATCCAGGAGCGGATCAAGAGGCTGATCATCGAGGAGCGGCTGCCGCCCGGCGCCCCGATGCCCACGGAGACGGAGCTGATGGAGCGGCTGGAGGTGAGCCGCAACTCCGTACGCGAGGCGCTCAAGGCGCTCCAGGCGATGGGCATCGTGGAGATCCGGCACGGCTTCGGCACATACGTCGGCGCCATGTCCATGGCCCCCATGACCGAGGGGCTCTCCTTCCGCACCGTCGCCGGGCACTACCGCGGCGAGGACAGCCTGCTGCAACTGCTGGAGCTGCGCGAGGCGGTGGAGACGGGGCTGATGGCGCGGCTGGTGGCCGGACCGCGGCAGCTGGCCGAACTCGAGGAACTGGTCGACCGGATGCGCCGGGAGGCGGACGCGGGCCAGGTGCGGGCCGAGACCGACCGGGCCTTCCATTCGGCGCTCTACGCCGGGCTGGGCAACTCGCTGCTGAGCGAGGTGCTGGACGCGTTCTGGGACGCGTTCCACCGGGTGCGCACCGACCTCGCCGAGCTGCACCCCGACCCGCGGGTGACCTGGCAGCAGCACGCCGCGATCCTCGACGCCGTACGGGACGGTGATATGCGGCGCGCGGAGCAGGCCGTCCGCGCCCACTTCGGCAACATCCGGGAGCGGCTCCGTTCGACCGCGCCGGACGCCACCACGCGGCAGCCACGGTTCGATGACTCCTCCATCACATCTGCCGCTTCCATAACGCCCCAAGGGCGTTAAACCGCCCTTCCGCTCTTGCGTTCATGTGCCAAGTTGTAGAACCTGACGTGCGATCGGTCGAACAGTGCTGCGGGGGGCAGGGGCACTGAGACCAAGTACGCCGCGCCCAACGCGGGGGCCAGGGTGCGGATTCGGCACGAGGGCACGCCCCATACGGGCGTGCGGGGGGACAGAAGCATGACCACGCCGCGCACGGGCGGCCCGCAGGGTTTCGACGACCAGGACCCGACGCAGACGACACAACTGCGCATACCGAGACCGCCGATATCCGGCGGACAGCAGCCCTCACAGCGTTTAACCGCCCCCCACCGCTCCCGCTCCCGCAGACCCTCCCAGCACCCCTGGGAGCGCGCCGCGCCCCGCTACGACTACGAGCACTTCAGCCGGCTGGCGGGCCCGCTCACCCGGCCCGACCCCGAACGGCCCTACCGGGTGCGGTACCGCAGCCTGCTGGCCGACGAGCCGCACCGGTTCCGCGCGGGCTTCCTACTGTGCCTGGCCCCGCTGCTGTCCGCCGCGCTGCTGATCTGGCTGATGCAGCCGGACCACTGGACGCGCCGCGACGCGGGCGAGGTGTCCGACCTCGTGCTCAAGCTCGACGTCGTCATGCTCGTCTCGATCGGTCTGATCGAGTTGTTCCGTACGCTCAATGTGCTCTCCAACGCACACGCCACCCTGGTGGCCCGCGACCCGGTGCCCGTGGTGCCCGAGACCGGCACCCGCGTCGCCTTCCTCACCTCGTTCGTGCCCGGCAAGGAACCGATCGAGATGGTCACCAGGACCCTGGAGGCGGCCGTCCGGGTCCGGCACCGCGGCACCATGCACGTATGGCTTCTCGACGAGGGTGACGACCCCGAGGTGAAGGAGGTCTGCCGGCGCCTGGGGGTGCACCACTTCTCCCGTAAGGGCGTCCCCGGGTGGAACACCGCCAAGGGCGCCTTCCGTGCGAAGACCAAGCACGGCAACTACAACGCCTGGCTGGACGCGCACGGCGACGACTACGACTTCTTCGCCGGTGTCGACACCGACCACGTTCCGCTGCCCAACTACCTGGAGCGGATGCTCGGTTACTTCCGCGACCCGGACGTCGGCTTCGTCATCGGCCCGCAGGTCTACGGCAACTACGACAACTTCGTCACCAAGGCCGCCGAGAGCCAGCAGTTCCTCTTCCACGCCCTCATCCAGCGCGCCGGCAACCGCTACGACGCACCGATGTTCGTCGGTACGAGCAACGCGGTGCGCATCAAGGCGCTCAAGGCCATCGGCGGCCTCTACGACTCCATCACGGAGGACATGGCCACCGGCTTCGAGATGCACCGGCACCGCAACCCGGCCACCGGCAACAAGTGGCGCTCCGTCTACACCCCCGACGTGCTGGCCGTCGGCGAGGGGCCCAACGCCTGGACGGACTTCTTCACCCAGCAGCTGCGCTGGTCGCGCGGCACGTACGAGACCATCCTCAAGCAGTACTGGCGCGGCCTGGGCAGCATGCCGGTCGGCAAGATGTTCAACTACACGCTGCTGATGCTCTTCTACCCGGCCTCGGCGCTCAACTGGATCCTGGCCGCGCTGTCCTGCGCCCTCTTCCTCGGCATGGGCGCCTCCGGCGTGCAGATCGACCCGACCATCTGGATGGCGCTGTACGGCAACGCCACCGCACTCCAGATCGGGCTGTACGTGTGGAACCGGCGGCACAACGTTTCCCCGCACGAGCCGGAGGGCTCGGGCGGGCTGGCCGGGATGCTGATGTCCGCGCTGTCGGCGCCGATCTACGCGCGCTCCCTGTTCGACACCGTGCTGCGGCGCAAGAGCAAGTTCGTCGTCACCCCCAAGGGCAACTCGGCCAGCCCGGACACCCTCTTCGGCACGTTCCGGGTGCACCTGTTCTTCATCGCGGTCTTCGGGGGCTCGCTCGTCGGCTCCCTCTTCCTGGGCCACGACCACCCGGCGATGCT
Source organism: Streptomyces sp. CA-250714 (assembly GCF_050936705.1). Taxonomy (NCBI): domain Bacteria; kingdom Bacillati; phylum Actinomycetota; class Actinomycetes; order Kitasatosporales; family Streptomycetaceae; genus Streptomyces; species Streptomyces sp. CA-250714. Next base: position 2,733,885 of record NZ_JBNJMI010000002.1, read on the forward strand.
CACCTGGGCCGCGCTGGCGCTGCTGATCACGGCGGCGCCGATCGTCGGGTGGCGGTCCACCGTGCGGGCTGAGAAGCGGCGCCGTGCGCGCAGGGGACGCCGGAGGAGGTCCGCGTCCGCACCCGCGCCCTCGCCCGGGCCCCCTGAGTCCTCGGCCTCGCCCGCACCCTCGTACGACCAGCAGATGCACCACACCGCGCTTGGGGGACACGAACGATGACAAACCGACGGAGCCGCCGCCGGGTGGCGGGCGCCAGGAAGCGGCGGGCCCGGCGCATAGCCATCGGTACGGCGGTCGTTGCGCTCATCGCCGGGTTCAACGGCCCGGCGCTGTACGGCTTCGCCTCGGCGAAGTACCACGACTACGAGATCAACCAGCCCGAGTACAAGGCGGAGAAGGGCCACTGGCAGATCGTCGGCGTACCCGAGAAGTACCGGATCAACACGATCCACGCGGCGCTGCTGCACACCGGCAAGGTGCTGCTGGTGGCGGGCTCGGGCAACGACGCGACGAACTTCAAGGCCAAGAGCTTCCGCACCGTGCTGTGGGACCCGGCGAAGAACACCTTCAAGAACATCCCCACCCCCAACGATCTGTTCTGCTCGGGGCACAACCAGCTCCCCGACGGAAAACTGCTGGTCGCGGGCGGCACCCAGCGCTACGAGACGCTGAAGGGCGATGTGAAGAAGGCCGGCGGGCTGATGTTCCTCTACAACGAGAACCCGGACCGCGGGAAGACGATCAAGAAGGGCACCCGCTTCACCGGGCGGAAGAGCGGCAAGACGTTCGTCGCCCAGCACACGGTCATCCTCCCCCGCGCGAAGAAGGTGAAGAACCCGAGGACCGGCAAGGTCGACACCGTGCACAGCGTCACCCGGGTCTACGCCGAGGCGGCGAAGAAGGGCCGGAAGCACCAGACGGGTACGGAGGACCAGTACCGGGTCAGCGGCCTGCACGGCACATGGAAGCGGAACGTCTACGGCGTCGCCCAGAAGATGTCCTTCGACAAGAAGGACTTCCAGGGCATCAAGGACGCCTACGAGTTCGACCCGGTGGCCGAGCGCTACATCACCGTCGACCCGATGAACGAGGCCCGCTGGTACCCCACCCAGCTCACCCTCCAGGACGGCAGGGTGCTGACCGTCTCCGGGCTCGACGACATCGGCCAGGTCGTCCCCGGCAAGAACGAGATCTACAACCCGAGGACGAAGAAGTGGCACTACATGCCCAGGACCCGCTTCTTCCCCACCTACCCCGGGCTGCATCTGATCGGTGAGAACCGGGTCTTCTACAGCGGCACCACCGCCGGCTACGGACCCGCCGACAAGGGCCGCGTCCCCGGCGTCTGGAACCTTCGGACGAATCGGTTCACCAAGATCCCCGGCATGAGCGACCCGGACGTCCTGGAGACGGCGATGTCCGTGCCCCTGCCCCCCACCCAGTCGCGGAAGTTCATCGTCGAGGGCGGCGGCGGGGTCGGCGAGTCCGACAAAACCACGGACAAGACCCGCGTCGTGGATCTGACGTCCGACACCCCGCGCTTCCAGGACGGCCCCAAGCTCTACGACAAGGTCCGCTACCCCAGCAGCGTGATCCTGCCGGACGACACCGTGCTGACGACCAACGGCTCCGGCCGCTACCGGGGCAAGAGCGACAGCAACGTGCTGAAGGCCGCGCTGTACAACCCGAAGTCCAACCAGTTCAAGGAAGCCGCCGCGCCCCTGGTCGGCCGCAACTACCACTCCGGCGGTCTGCTGCTGCCCGACGGCCGGGTGATGACCTTCGGCTCCGACTCGCTGTACGCGGACAAGGCCAACACCAAGCCGGGCGCGTTCGACCAGCGGATCGAGATCTACACACCGCCGTATCTGCACAAGGGAAAGCAGCAACCGGAGTTGCGGAAGGCGGGCGGCAGCCCTCGGACGCTGGCGCCCGGCGCGCGTATCTCCTTCAAGAGCAAGGACGCCGCCTCACTGAAGAAGCTCCGACTGGTGCGGCCCGGCTCCTTCACTCACGTCACGAACGTGGAGCAGTCGTCGGTGGCGCTGAAGATGAAGAAGTCGCCTGACGGGACGGTGACCACGACCATCCCGGACGATCCGTCACTGGTGACGCCGGGCTGGTGGATGGTCTTCGGCGTGGACGGGAACGGTGTCCCGTCGAAGGCCCAGTGGGTCAAGGTGAACGTCGACCCCGGTGCGGCCCATCCCCCGGTGACTGCGGGGAACCCGAAGTAGGGGGGACGCGCCCCGTAAGGGGCGCGGGGAACTGCGCGAGCAACGACAACGCACCCGCAGCCTGCAACCGACAGCCAGGGGCAGCCCCTCCCCAGAACAGGGCGGGAGGGCTACCCCTTGGCGTTGCGGGCCAGTTCCAACGCGTAGGACGGCCACCAAGTACCCGGCGCAGGACCCCCACGGCACTGGCCGTCCGACTCCCCGGGGCGCTTGATCCACAGGTAGGCGTCCACCGCCTTGTTCCCCGTCCTGGTGGTGGGCGCCTCGCCCAGCGCCCGCCCGGGCGGGTTGCACCAGCTCTCCTGCCCGCCACCGCGCAGCGGCCCGTTTCCGTTCCTGCTGGTGTCGACGACGAACGGCTTGTCGCCGACCATCGCGGACAGCCGCTTGCCGTACGCGACGTTCGAGGCGGTCGTCTGGAAGTTGGAGACGTTCAGCGCGAACCCGTCGGCCGCGCCGATCCCCGCCCGGTTGAGCGGTTCGACCAGCCCGCCCGGATCGCGGACCCAGTCCGGATTGCCGGCGTCCAGATAGACCTTCGTACGGGGGAGTTTCCCGAGCCGGCTGACGGCGTCGTGGAGGAGCTGGTAACGCTCCTCGCGCTGCTGCGGCGCGGCGCAGTCGCCGGAGACCGTGTGCGCCAGGGCGTCCGGCTCCACGATCACCGTGGCCGTCCGGTTCCCGATGCCCTCCGCGACGCCGTCCAGCCAACTGCGGTACGCCGCCGAGTCCTTCGCGCCGCCCTTGCTGTACTGGCCGCAGTCGCGGTGCGGGATGTTGTAGAGGACGAGCAGCGCGGCGCGGTCCGCGGCGGCAGCGGCCTTGGTGACGCGGGCGGTGTGGCCACGGGGGTCCTTCGCGTCGATCCACTCCGCCACCGGCTGCCGGGCGATCTTCGCGAGCTGCCTGGCCCGTGCGGAACTCCCGTCCTTCGCATAGGCACGGGCCTGCCGCGCGGCGCTGCCCTGGGGGTTCACCCAGTACGGGGCAACGGACTTGGGGCGCTGCCGCACCGTCGAATCCGGCTGCTCACCGTCGTCCGAACCGCCGCCCGACGACGAGCAGCCGGCCAGCAGCAGGGCCGCTGCCAGGGCGCTGCCCGCCACGTTCCGGGCGCGGGCGCGCACCGTATGCGCCGTACGCAGGTGTCGTGCGCCGTCTTTGGCGCTGCCGTACATCCATTCCCCCTCGGCTGTGCTCCGGCCGCCGACGGACCAGCGACCGGCCGTCGGCCGGACCCCTGACGGGCCACAACGTCGCCCATCGTGTCACAGGGCCCGTACCGCACGGCCGGGTTCCGCACCCGGTGTGACGGAGTCCTTATTGACAGTGCCCATGTCAGGCTGGGAGCCTCCCGGACGGCACACTTCCATATTGAGGCGACAGAGCGCAGGAACCCGGTGCGACTCCGGGACGGTCCCGCCACTGTGTCCGCAGCCGCCCCCGACGGCTGCGGGAGTCAGGAACTGACCTGTCGCTTCTCCACCGATGGGGCGTGGAAACCCCAGGAGGAGGCATGCGGATGTCCCCGCACACCGTCGGCACGACCGTCGCATCCGAGAGCGCCGCCGCACACCCGGCGACTGTCAGGACCCGCGACTGGCTCATCGTCGCCGCCGCCGCGATCGTCGCACTGATCGCGCTGTACGCCGTCTTCGTCGACAACGGCAATCTCGTCTCGGCCACCGGCTCCTACCTCCACGAGTTCTCACACGACGGCCGTCATCTGTTCGGCGCCCCCTGCCACTGACCGATCGGGGGTCGCTCGACATGTCCGTCTCCGCACAGCCAACTCCCTATCCCCTGCTGCCCCTTCTCGGCCGCGGCCTCGCGGCCGGCGGGATCGCGGGACTGGCCACGGGGCTGTTCTCGCTGCTGCTCGCCGAACCCGTGATGGACCGCGCCATCCGGCTGGAGGAGAAACGCTCGGCGGCGGAAGCCGCCGCGCACAGCCACGCGGGTCACGGTGGGCACAGCCATGCCGCCGAGGCCGAAGAGCTGTTCAGCCGGGGCACCCAGCACTTCGGGCTGGTGGTCACCGCCGTGGTGGCGGGGCTGGCGATCGGGGTGTTCTTCACCCTCGCCTATGCCCTCGTCAACCGCTCCGCCGCCCGCGACGACGGCCGCGGCTGGCAGCGCGCCATGGGCCTGGCCGGTGCGGGATTCCTCGCGCTGTCCCTGCTCCCGGCGCTGCGCTACCCCGCCAACCCGCCTGGGGTCGGTGACGGCGGCACCGTCACCGAACGGCAGGGCCTGTGGCTGGCCGCGCTGGTCATCGGCGTACTGGGAATGGTGCTGGCGCACCAGGTGCACCAGCGGCTCGGACAGGCCGGGCACGGCCTTCCGGTACGCCAGTTGGGGGCCGCGGCAGCCGTCGTCGCCACCTTGGCGGCGCTCTTCCTGCTGCCGGACAACCCGGACCCGGTCCCGGTTCCGGCCGCCCTGCTGTGGGACTTCCGAGTGCTCTCGCTGGGCGGGCACCTGGTCCTGTGGACCGTACTGGGCGCCGTGTTCGCGGCCCCGGCGCTGCGCCGGCAGCGGCCCTCCGACCGGGAGGGGCAGCCCGAGCCGGCGACGGCTTCGGCGGCCTCCTGAAGTCGGAAGCCTGCACCGGGACGCCGGGCGGGGGCCGCGCCGCCGCCTCCGCCCGAGCATCCGGCCTCGGCCCGGCTTCGGCCCAGCCGCAGAACCGTGCGGCCCCCGCTTCGGGCCCGCCCCGCCGCGGATCCGGTTGTGGACCTCCGCGCCTCAGATCCGGTCGACGAGGTCCGCGATCGAGTCGACGACGCTGGAGGGGCGGTAGGGGTAGCGCTCGATCTCGTCGGGGCGGGTCAGCCCTGTCAGCACCAGGAAGGTCTCCAGACCGGCCTCCATACCGGCACGGACATCGGTGTCCATCCGGTCGCCGATCATGGCGCTGGTCTCGGAGTGGGCGCCGATCGCGTTGAGCCCGGCGCGCATCATCAGCGGGTTGGGCTTGCCGACGAAGTAGGGGTGCTGGCCTGTGGCCTTGGTGATGAGGGCCGCGACCGAGCCGGTGGCGGGCAGCGCACCCTCGGCCGAGGGGCCGGTCTCGTCGGGGTTGGTGGCGATGAAGCGCGCGCCGTCGTTGATGAGCCTGATGGCCCGGGTCAGCGCCTCGAAGCTGTAGGTGCGGGTCTCGCCGAGGACGACGTAGTCGGGGTCGGCGTCGGAGAGGACGTACCCGATGTCGTGCAGGGCCGTCGTCAGCCCGGCCTCCCCGATCACATAGGCGGTGCCGCGCGGGCGCTGGTCGTCCAGGAACTGCGCGGTGGCCAGCGCGGAGGTCCAGATGTTCTCCGTCGGCACGTTCAGCCCGATACGGGACAGCCGTGCGTGCAGGTCGCGAGGGGTGTACATGGAGTTGTTGGTGAGCACCAGGAACGGCCGCCCCGACTCCTTGAGCCGCTTGATGAACGAGTCGGCGCCGGGGACGGGGATTCCCTCGTGCATCAGCACACCGTCCATGTCGGTGAGCCAGGACTCGATGGGCTTGCGCTCTGCCACGGATGGACTCCTGCCAGGTCGTGGTGGTCCGGCCGACGGGGATGTGCCGCTACGCCGAGGCACGAAACCGGCCGCCGCGCTCAGCGTAACGGCAGCAACCGGTGCTGGTCAGCCGAGACGTACGCCGCCGAGTGCGTCGGGTGCCCGGGCGCGACGGTGCGACTTGTTACCGCTCCGTAGAGCATCGTCTGCGGCAGTCGGCAGGCAGTTCCGCCGACAGAGGTTCCGCGCCGCGTTCACCTCGCCGTTGTGCCGGGGCCACAAGCGCACATCCAAATGCGGACGTTGGGCGGCAGCTCCGCGTGGGCGAGGGATGACTGGGGCGGGTGCGTGCTCCGGTGGGCGGGCTTTGCAAGGGTGGGGGCATGAACCGCATGGACACCACCGTCACGCCGCTCCGCGTCGGGCTGCTCGGCTACGGCCTGGCCGGATCGGTCTTTCACGCCCCGCTGATCGCCACCACGCCGGGGCTCGCCCTGGACACCGTCGTCACCTCGGACCCGGAGCGCCAGAAGCACGCACGGGAGGCCGGCGGCCCGGACGGTGAGGTGCGCACGGTCGCGTCGGCGGACGAACTTTTCGCGGACGCGGACAGATTCGACCTGGTGGTGGTCGCCACCCCGAACCGCACCCACGTACCGCTGGCGCACCGTGCGCTGGACGCGGGGCTGCCCGTCGTGGTGGACAAGCCGCTGGCGCCCACCGCAGCGGAGGCCCGGGAGCTGGCGGCGAAGGCCGAGTCGCGCGGGCTCCTGCTGGCGCCGTTCCAGAACCGCCGCTGGGACAACGACTTCCGTACTCTGCGCTCGCTGCTGGGCCAGGACGCGCTGGGCGATGTTTTCCGCTTCGAGTCCCGGTTCGAGCGCTGGCGGCCCCGGCTCAAGGGCGGCTGGCGCGAGTCGGGCGACCCGGAGGAAGTGGGCGGGCTCCTCTACGATCTGGGCAGCCACCTCGTCGACCAGGCACTGACCCTCTTCGGCCCGGCCGCGTCCGTCTACGCGGAGTCGGACGTACGGCGCGCGGGTGCCGAGGCAGACGACGACACCTTCATCGCCATCACCCATGAGAACGGCGTCCGCTCACACCTGTGGATGAGCGCCACGGCGGCCCAGCTGGGCCCACGCTTCCGGGTGCTGGGCAGCCGGGCCGCGTATGTGAAGTACGGCCTCGATCCGCAGGAGAACGCCCTTCGCGCGGGCGCCCGCCCCGCCGAGGGGGTTCCCTGGGGCGTGGAACCCGAGGAGTCCTGGGGGGTCCTCGGCGCCCAGGACGCCCCCGACGAACTTCGTACGGTGCCCACGTTGGACGGTGACTACCCCGCGTTCTACGACGCCGTCGCCTGTGCGCTGCGCGACGGTACGCCGCCGCCGGTCACCGCCCACGAAGCGGCGGCCACGCTTCAGGTACTGGAAACGGCACGCACGTTTGCGCAGGGCGCGTAAGCCGAAATTGCGCTTGGGCAGTCTGCGCCAGGGGTGCAGGGTGGGCAAGCGCAGCCCACCGGCCCGCGGACGGCAACGAAACGGCGCGCACCCGCGGCGGGGAGCCGACGCATCGTCGCCGGGTGCGGCCCGGTGGCCGGTGCTGCGCTTGCCAGCCCTGCGCCTCTGGCGCAGACCTCCCAAGCGCAGCTCATGCGCAGCCCTCCCAAAGCGCAGGTCAGGCGCAGACCCCCCAAGCGCAGATCAAGCGGAGCCCTCCCAAAGCGCAGCGCAGCGCAGTGCAGTCGGCGGCTACGCCGATTTCATGACCTGGCGTTGGCGGCCGAGGCCCGCGATTTCGAGCTCCACCACATCGCCGTCCCTCAAATACGGCTTGGGGTCGGGCATTCCCATGGCGACGCCGGCGGGGGTGCCGGTGGAGATGACGTCGCCGGGGTAAAGCGTCATGAAGTGGCTGAGGTAGCGCACGACTTCGGCGACGGAGAAGATCTGATCCGCGGTGCTGCCGTCCTGCCGCAACTCGCCGTTGACCCAAAGGCGCATCCCGAGCGCCTGCGGGTCCGGCACGTCGTCGGCGGTCACCAGCCAAGGCCCCAGCGGGTTGAACGTCTCGCAGTTCTTGCCCTTGTCCCACTGGCCGCCGCGCTCGATCTGGAAGGCGCGCTCGGAGACATCGTTGGCGACCGCGTACCCGGCCACGTGGGACAGCGCCTCCTCGTGGGAGGTCAGATAGCGAGCTGTGCGGCCGATGACGACGGCGAGTTCGACCTCCCAGTCGGTCTTCTCGCTGCCGCGCGGGATCAGCACCGTGTCGTCGGGGCCGACGACGGTGTCGGGCGCCTTCATGAAGACGATGGGCTCCTCCGGCACCGCGGCGCCGGTCTCCCGGGCGTGGTCGTGGTAGTTCAGCCCGATGCACACGATCTTGCCGATCCGGGCCAGCGGCGGCCCGGTCCGCAGCCCCTCGGGGCCGTCGCCCGCCGCCATCTCGGGCAGCCTTCCGGCGGCGGCCGCCGCTCGTACCCGGTCGAGTGCGGCGCCGTCGGCGAGCAGGTCGGGGTCGATGTCCGGGACGATCCCCGACAGATCGCGCAGGGTTCCGTCCTCGTCCAGCAGCGCGGGGCGCTCGGCTCCCGCGGGTCCGACGCGGAGCAGTTTCACGTGACTCTCCCTCCCAGGCGAATCAGCTGATCCTCCAAGAGGGCGTTCAGAACTACAAGAGAGCGTTCACGTACTGGACCGTAGCTTCCATGGCACGGAACCGCAGGCGGGCCTACACCCCGAACAGCCGGGCCAGCGTGTAGATCGCCAGCCCGGCCAGCGAGCCGACGACCGTGCCGTTGATCCGGATGAACTGGAGGTCCCGGCCGATATGGGCCTCGATCTTCTTCGAGGTGTGCTCGGCGTCCCAGCCGGCGACCGTCTCGGAGATCAGCGAGGTGATCTCGTCCCGGTAGGTGGTCACCAGATACACCGCGGCGCCCTCGATCCAGCCGTCCACCTTGGACCGCAGCCGCCCGTCGGCCGACAGCCGCTGGCCCAGCGACAGCAGTGCGGCCCGGGCCCGGATCCGCAGTTCGCTGCGCTCGTCCTCGGCGGCGGCCACCAGCATGGCCCGTACGGCACCCCACACCGAGGCGATCAGGTCCTGCACCTCGTCGCGGGCCAGCGTCTCGTTCTTCAGCCGTTCCACCCGGGCGCGGGTGTCCGGGTCGGACTGGAGGTCGGCGGCGAAGTCGGTGAGGAAACGGTCGACGGCGCCCCGCGCGGGATGGTCGGGCATGTCCCGCATCTCGGTGACGAAGCGCAGCAGTTCGCGGTAGACGCGCTCGCCGACCTTCCGGTCCACGAACTTCGGCGTCCAGCCCGGCGCGCCCCCAGCTACCGCGCCCATCACCGAGTCGCCGTGCTCTCGCAGCCACTCGGCGGCCCGGGTGCACACCAGGTCGACCACGCGGCGGTGGCCGCCGTCCGTGACGATCTTCTCCAGCATCGTGCCCAGCCCCGGCGCCACCTCTTTCGCGGTGGCCCGGCGGGTGATGGCCTCGCTGACGACGGCCTGGACGTCCGAGTCCCGCAGCACGGTGAGCGCGCCGCGCAGCGCGGTGGACAGCTCGGCCGTCACCCGGTCCGCGTGGTCGGGCTGAGCCAGCCAGGCGCCGAGCCTGCTGCTGATGCCGACGGCACGCAGCCGATCGCGTACGACGTCGGCGGAGAGGAAGTTCTCCCCGACGAATTCACCGAGGCTCTGGCCGAGTTGGTCCTTCTTGGTCGGGATGATCGCGGTGTGCGGGATCGGCAGCCCCATCGGATGCCGGAAGAGCGCCGTGACCGCGAACCAGTCGGCGAGCGCACCCACCATCCCGGCCTCGGCGGCGGCAGCCACGTAACCGGTCCAGGGGCCCGCACCCGCGTGCTCCGCCCACTTGGTCAGCGCGAAGACGGTGGCCATCAGCAGCAGCGCGCCGGTGGCGATGGTCTTCATTCGCCGTACTCCGCGCCGCCGCTCCTCGTCGGCGGCGGTGAAGCCACCGACCCCGCCCGGCCCGCGCGGCCCCGAGCCCCCGGCTCCACCACCCGCACCGCCCGCACCACCGGAAGCACCGCCCGCGCCACCCGCGGCATCCGAAGCACCCCCGGCGCCCGCGCCGCCCGCGGCACCCGAGTGGCCCAATGCCCGGTCCCCGGATCCGGTGAGTTGCCGTTCCACGGCGTTGCCGCGTGTGATCGCCCTCACGTGGGCATCCTCACCTCCCGGCCGCTCGCCCTCGGTCGTCCGTTCCATCCGCTCCCACCCTCCCCCTGAATCGCCGCTGGCCACGCCCCGAATACCGGCGGAAATCCCGGAATCGTGGACTGCCCGGCAGCACCGGTCCCGTCCCGATCCGCCAACGAACGCGGGGAGGGACATTCTCCCTCCCGGGGCATCAAGTGGAACGGAGCAAGGGTGTTCCGCGTCTGTGTGAGCGGCAGTAGCGAAACAACGTCAGCAAGGACCAGGTGCCGGGGGAACACCCACCGACTGCCCGTCCGGCGTACGGCCCCGCACAGGCGCCGTGCCCCGATCGTGGGATCATGGCACCGCAGACCATCCGGAGCCGTGGGCTCCGTGCAGCCCGAGGAGAACCATCGCGCGTGACCAGGAACATGGGCTATGCCCTGCTCGCCGGACTGGCGGCGATCGTGGTCCTCGTCTCGACCGCGATATTCATCGGAGCGGGCAACAACGGCAACGGGCTGGACGAGAACTCACCCCAGGCGCGTAACCCGGCCGCGCCCGCCTCCTCGGGCAACTGGGTCGGCACCTGGTCGGCGGCGCCCGCGGCGGCCGAACCGCACACCCGGGACGGCTTCGCGAACATGTCGATACGGAACGTCGTGCACACCTCGGTGGGCGGCACGGGCGCCCGTGTGCAGCTCTCCAACCTGTTCGGCAACCGCCCGCTGACCATCACCCACGCGAGCGTCGCCCTCGCCGCGGCCCCCAGCAACCCCACGGCCGCGGCCGGCAGCATGCGCCGCCTCACCTTCGGCAACAAGCCCTCGGTCACCATCCCGGCCGGCGGCGAGGTCACCAGCGACGCCGTGCGGCTCAACGTGCCGCACGCCGCGGACCTGCTGGTCACCACCTACTCGCCCACCCCCTCCGGGCCTGTGACGTACCACCCGTACGCACGGCAGACCAGCTATGTGGCCGCGGGCGACCGCGCCGAGGACACCTCCGGCACGGCCTTCAACCAGCAGAGCCCGTACTGGCGTTACCTCACAGCGGTGGACGTGTGGAGCTCCGAGACCCAGGGTGCCGTGGCGGTGCTGGGGGACTCGATCACCGACGGCATCACCTCCAGCCCCGGTGCCAACCGGCGCTGGACCGACTTCCTCGCCGAACGGCTGCGCACCGAGCGGGACGCGCCCCGGCTGAGCGTCGTCAACTCGGGCATCAGCGGCAACCGCGTCCTGGTCGACGGCAGCAAGTTCTCACCCAACAACGGGCCGAGCGGGCTGACGCGGATGAGCCGGGATGTGCTCTCCCGTACCGGGGTGAAGGTCGTCGTCGTGGAGATGGGCCTCAACGACATCATCAAACCGCCCAGGCAGCGGGATCCGAAGCGGATCGTCAACGGCCTGCGGGACATCGTGCGGCAGGCGCACACGCGCGGGCTGCGCGTCGTCGGCGCCACGCTCACCCCCTTCGGCGGGCACCGCGGCTACACCCCGCGCATGGAAGCCGTCCGGCAGGCCGTCAACGCCGAGATCCGTAAGGGGAAGGTGTACGACGACGTGGTCGACTTCGACGCAGCGCTGCGGGATCCCGCGCACCCCGAGCGGCTGCGCGCGGCCTACGACTCGGGCGACCATCTGCACCCCAGCGACAACGGGTACCAGGCGATGGCCCAGGCTCTCGACCTGAAGAAGCTGAAGGGCGCCCGCCCCGCCAAGCTGTGAGGGATCGCGGGTTCAGCCCGCGTACATCCGGGCGATGACGTCCTCGATGTCCGGCTCCCGGATGGAGAGATCCACCAGCGGATACTCCGCCGCCAGCTGGGAGACCAGCGGGGCGGCGCTGGCGGAGGCGGGGAAGGCCAGCCACTGCCGCGGGCCCTCCGTGCGGACCGTACGGGCGCCCGCGATGCCCTCGATGGGCGGCAGCTCGTGCTCCAGGTCGACCACCAGGGTGCGTTCGCCCCGGCCCACCTCGTGCAGGCCCGCGAGAGGGCCGTCGTACATGAGGCGGCCGTGGTCGATGACCACCACCCGCTTGCACAGCTGCTCGATGTCGCTCAGGTCGTGGGTGGTCAGCAGCACGGTGGTGCCCCGCTCGGCGTTGAGGTCCAGCAGGAACCGGCGCACCCTGGCCTTGCTGACGACGTCCAGGCCGATGGTGGGCTCGTCCAGATAGAGCACCTCGGGGTCGTGCAGCAGCGCGGCGGTGATGTCACCGCGCATCCGCTGGCCCAGCGACAGCTGCCGTACCGGCACGTCCAGCAGATCGCCCAGCTCCAGCAGCTCCACGCAGCGCGCCAGGTTCTCCTCGAAGCGGGCCCGCGGAATGCGGTACATCCGGCGGACCAGTCCGTAGGAGTCGCGCAGCGGCAGATCCCACCACAGGGTGGTGCGCTGCCCGAAGACGACGCCGATACGCCGCACCAGCGTGGTGCGCTCGCGCCACGGGTCCACCCCGGCCACCCGCAGCCGCCCGCCACTGGGGGTGAGGATGCCGGTGAGCATCTTGATGGTGGTCGACTTTCCGGCGCCGTTGGGTCCGATGAACCCGGTCATCTCGCCGCGGCGCAGGGTGAAGGAGATACCGTCGACAGCCCGCACCTCGCCCGCCGAACGGCGCAGCAGGCCGGTTTTACGGCGCACCGTGAAGGTCTTGGTCAGGTCCCGTACGTCGATGAGCCCGCCGTCCGTGTCGGCCACTGCTGCTGCGTCCTTTCTGTCGTCTGCCGTCCGTCTGCCGTCGTCTGTCAGCTTCCTGTGCTGCGGTACGCGCGCAGTCCCGCCCGCCACACCAGGCCCGTCAACGCGCAGCACAGCAGTGCAACGGCGGGTGCCGCGAAGTCGGCCCAGCCCGGCAGGCCCAGCGGATCGTCCCGGCCCAGTACGCGCAGCGCGGGCAGCCAGTTGACGAAGGCCAGCGGCACCACGAACGTCACCCCGCGCACCAGTTCCTTGCCGAAGACGGTGGGCGGGTACTGGAGCAGCGTCGTACCGCCGTAGGTGAAGGCGTTCTGCACCTCGGAGGCGTCCTGCGCCCAGAACTGGAAGGCGCCGCCGATGACGAACATGCAGCCGAATATGGCGGCGCCGCACAGCACCATCGAGCAGACCAGCGCGATCCTGCCCGGTGTCCACTCCAGCTCCAGCCGGGACACGGACCAGCCCAGCACGAGCGAGCCCTGGATGACCCGCCCCAGCCTGCGCAGCGCGAAGCGGTCGGCGGCGAGCTGGGCGAGGACGGGGACGGGCCGGGTCAACAGGACGTCCATGGTGCCGTCGCGCACCCGGCGGCCGACCCGCTCCGCCGTGCCCAGCAGCAGGTCGGACAGGCCGAAGGCGACGCAGGAGGTGCCGTAGAGGAAGGCGACCTCGGGCAGCGCGAAGCCGCCCAGCGCGTCCACCTGCGCGAACATGATCATGATGGCGGCGAAGTCGAGGAACGTCGTCACGAAGTTGGCCGCCAGCATCATCACGAACGAGGCCCGGTACGTCATCGTCGAACGCACCCACATCGCCGCGATGAAGCCATAGGCCCGCACCCCCCACGCCATCCGGCCCAGCGCGGCGCGGGACCGCGGCAGTACGTCAGCCACCCTGGACCACCACCTTGCGGGTCGCGGCGGTCTGGAGCAGCCGCCCCGCGACCAGCAGCACCAGTGCCCAGCCCGCCTGGAAGGCGAGCCCCGCCGCCGCGCCGCCCGGGTGGGTGCCCAGCAGCACATCGGCGGGCACCTGGAGCGTCGCCGACCACGGCAGCAGCCGCGCCGTCTCGCCGAAGGTGCCGGGGAAGACGGTCAGCGGCAGCAGCATCCCGGAGAAGAAGAGGCTCAGCAGGGTGGACAGGGCGTTGATCCCGGTCGCGTCCAGTAGCCAGAAGCCGCACAGCGCGAACAGATAGCGCAGCGCGAAACTGACCACGATGGCCAGCAGCACGGCGAGCAGGAACAGCAGCCACGTCCAGGGGGAGGCCGGCAGCGCCAGATCGAAGGCGAGAGCGCCGACGGCCAGCGGCACCACACCGCGCCCCAGCAGCTGGAACGCGGCCCGCCCCAGGTCCGCGGCGAGCCACCACAGCTGGAGGTCGACCGGCCGGTAGAGGTCGATGGCGACATCGCCGTTCCGGATCCGTTCGTGGAATTCGTCCTGAAATCCGCCGCCCATCAGCGCCGCGCTGGCCAGCATCGCCTGCCCGATCCAGACGAAGGTCAGCGCCTGGCTCTGGTCGTAGCCGCCGAGGTGGGGGCGCTCGTGCCACAAGGCGATGAACGTATAGGCGAGAATGAAGCCGAAGACGGTGTTGGTGAAGACGCCGGCTGCCGTGGCGACACGGTAGGTGGCGTAGCGCCGGAAGCCGCTGAGGGCTACGTCGAAATTGAGACGGAGCAGATGCATCCTTTCGAGCCCCTCTACCGTCTTCCCAGTAGCACTTCCGTGCGAGCACCGTGCGCGAGCGAAGCCAGCGAGCTTAGTTCACGGGTCTGGTGGGTGACCATCGAATATCCACCGGGCCGGGCTACGGCCCCGACGGCGTTCTCCGGTTCGGAGGGTGCGACAGTGTTCTACGGGGCGTACCAGCATCGCCCGCCATTGGACGAGGAGTCCCTGCATACATGAGTGACGAGCCGAACAGCGACGCCGAAGGCCGGGAGCCGGAGTCGGACGGCCCGCCAGAGCAGACCCCCGAGGGGAAGCCCGCCGCCGCCTCCGGGAAGAGCACGGGGGCCGCTGAGCAGAACGCGGGGACTTCCGGGCAGAGTACGCAGAGATCCCAGGCCGCCGGAGAGCGCTCCGCGGCCGCCGAGCAGGGCTCCGAAAACCAGCACGGCCCGGGGGGCGCGGACGGCTCCCGCGGGGAAGACGGCCTGAAGGCCGGTGAGGGCCCGCGCGCCGGGGGCAGCTCGCAAGCGGAGAGCGGCCCGCGCGCCGGCAACGGCCCGGAAGCCGGAAACGGCTCGGAAGCCGGGAAGGGCCCGCAGGCCGGGAACGACCCGCAAGCCGGCAACGGCCCGAAGGCCGGGAACGGTCGCGAAACCGGGAAGGGCCCGGAAGCCGGCAACGGCCCGGACGCCGAGAAGAGCCCGCAAGCCGGAAACGCCTCGCCCGCAGGCGGCAGCTCGCAAGCCGCGAGCGCCCCGCGCGCAGGGGACAGCTCGCCCGGGAAGCCTGCCGCGCCGAGTGCGCCGGGCGCCACAGGTGAGCGCCGGATATCCGCGCCGGGGCAGCCCGCGCCGAGCGAGCAGCAGGCATCGCCGGACGAGCCCGCGTCCAGCGGGCACCCCGCGTCCCCGGAGAAGCCCGCGTCCAGTGGGCAGCCCGCGCCACCGGAGAAATCCGCGTCACCGGAGAAGCCCACGCCGAGCGAGCGGTCCACGCCCAGCGAGCGGTCCGCAGTCGGCGAGCCGGCCGGCCCGTCCGACCGGACCACTCCCCCGGCGGCGTCCACCCCGCCCACCCCGCCACCACCGGCCGGACCGGCCGCGACTGCCGCCATGCCCGTGGGGCAGGCCCCGGCGGGGGGCAGCCCCCCACCTGAGGAGAGCGGCAGCCTCATGGCGAACTCTTCCGCCGCGAACAACGGCAAACAGGCCAAGAAGGAAGCGAAGAAGGCGGCGAAGCTGGCGAAGAAGCAGAAGCGCCGCCGTACCGGCTGGCGCCGGCTGCTGCCCACCTGGCGGATGGTGCTGGGCGGCCTCCTGCTGGTCGTCCTGCTGATCTCGGGCGCGCTGGTCGCCGGCTATCTGCTGGTGAGCATCCCGGCACCGAACGACGCCGCAGCGGCGCAGACCAACGTCTTCCTGTACTCGGACGGCTCCCAGATCGCCCGGGACGGCGAGATCAACCGGGAGAACATCACGCTCGGTCAGGTGCCGAAGAAGACGCAGCACGCGGTGCTGGCCGCCGAGGACCGCGACTTCTACAACGAGTCCGCGGTCGACCCGCAGGCCATGGCCCGCGCCGGCTGGAACATGGTCACCGGCGGAGAGCGCCAGTCCGGTTCGACGATCACCCAGCAGTACGTGAAGAACTACTACCTGAGCCAGGACCAGACGGTCACCCGTAAGGCCAGGGAGTTCTTCATCGCGCTGAAGCTGGACAACGAGGTCAGCAAGAACGACATCCTTCAGGGCTACCTCAACACCAGCTACTTCGGCCGGAACGCCTACGGCATCCAGTCGGCGGCGCACGCCTACTACGGCAAGGACGTCAGCAAGCTGACCGCGGCCGAGGGCGCCTATCTCGCCGCGCTGGTCAACTCGCCCAACGCCTACGACACCCGCGCCCACCCGGAGAACAAGGAGCGCGCCGTCGCCCGCTGGGAGTACGTGCTGGACGGCATGGTCAAGGAGGGCTGGCTCAGCAAGAGCGAGCGCGCGGAGATGAAGTTCCCCGAGCCGGACCGGGTGAAGCCGCCGCGGAACATGTCGGGCGAGCGCGGCTATCTGGTCGAGGCGGTCAAGAACTACCTCATCAACAACAAGATCATCGATGAGCAGCGGCTGGCGGCCGGCGGCTTCCGGATCACCACCACCTTCCAGCCGAAGAAGCAGAAGGCCATGCGGGACGCCGTCGACAAGCAGCTGATGGCCCAGCTGGACAAGAAGAACCGCAAGGTCGACAAGTACGTCCGCGCGGGCGGCGCCTCGGTGGACCCGAAGACCGGCAAGGTCGTCGCGATGTACGGCGGCATCGGCTACACCAAGCAGTACACGAACAACGCGACGCGCCGGGACTACCAGGTCGGCTCCACGTTCAAGCCGTTCCTGTTCACCGCGGCCATCCAGCACAAGTCCACCACCCAGGACGGCCGGCCCATCCGCGCGAACACCATCTACGACGGCACCAACAGGCGCGAGGTGGTGAGCAACGGCCAGGGCACCGGCTATGCGCCCGCCAACGAGGACCAGCGCTCCTACGGGAAGATCCCGGTCACGACCGCCATGGACAAGTCGGTCAACAGCGTCTTCGCCCAGATGGGCATCGACGTCGGCCCCAAGAAGGTCAAGGAGACCGCGGTCGATCTGGGCGTGCCCGAGGCCGTGCCCAACTTCACCCCTGACGGCTCCATCGCGCTCGGCGTCACCACCGCCTCGACGCTGGACATGGCCGAGGCGTACGCCACGCTCGCCAACCACGGCAAGCACGGCCACTACAGCCTGGTGCAGAAGGCCACCCGCGGCGGTGAGGTCGTCAATCTGCCCGACCACGAGCCCAAGCAGGCCGTGTCCCGGGCCGCCGCCGACTCCACCACGGCCACGCTGCGCAGCGTCGTCCAGGGCGGCACCGGTACGGCGGCGCAGTCCGCCGGCCGTCCGGCGGCCGGCAAGACCGGTACCGCGGAGGAGGACAAGGCCGCCTGGTTCGCGGGTTACACCCCGGACCTGGCCACCGTCATCTCGGTGATGGGCCAGAACCCGAAGACGGCCGTCCAGGAGCCGCTGTACGGGGCGGGCGGCCAGCCGCGCGTCAACGGTGGCGGCTACCCGGCCGAGATCTGGGGCGCCTATACGAAGAAGGCGCTGGAGGGCCGCCCGGTCAAGGACTTCGACCTGGACACCGCGGGCAACGGCAACGTGCCCGGCACCCAGCCGCCGAGCTCGGCCCCGACGACGAAGCCGCCGTCGAACGAGCCGAGCGACAAGCCGTCCGAGACCGAGCAGCCCAGCGACGACCCCTCGACGCCGCAGCCGCCGACCTCCCAGCCGCCGTCCAGCCCGGGGCCGAGCATCCCGGAGATCGGCGGCGTGGACGGGGGCGATCCGGGCGGTGACCCGGGCGGCACCGACGGCGGTACCGGCGGAACCGGCTCCCCCGGCGGCGACGCCAACGGCGATCCCGGCACCGGCTGGAACGGCGGCGGCCAGGGCGTCCGCCGCTGGTAGAAAGCCGCCGCCGAAGGGGAGCCCCCTCCCCGCCGAGCACTCTCCCCGCCGGGAAGCCTCTTCCCGGCGGGGAAGCCTTTTCGGGAAGCAATTTCCGCCGCGAAGGCGGCGAACCCCCACCGGGGGTATCGGCGGTGCCGAACGACCGTCAGCGCCCGGACCCGAACGCGAGGCCGACGACGACGCTCAGTGGCACCGCCGGACTCCCCGGCGGGGGTGCGCCGCCGCTGCGGCGGGAAAAGTTCCCGGCACCACCGCTCCGGCGGGAAACATTCTCGGCGTTGAGGGGCGCGGAGCGCTTACAGGTACAGCCCCGTCGAGTCGGCGGTGTCCTGGAGGCGCTCCGCCGCGACGGCGTGCAGATCGCGTTCGCGCATCAGTACGTACGCGACCCCCCGTACCTCGACCTCGGCGCGGTCCTCCGGGTCGTACAGCACGCGGTCCCCGGGCTCCACCGTCCGTACGTTCTGGCCGACGGCGACCACCTCGGCCCAGTCCAGCTTGCGTCCTACGGCCGCCGTGGCGGGGATCACGATGCCGCCGGAGGAGCGGCGCTCGCCCTCGCTGTTGTCGGTCCGTACGAGCACGCGGTCGTGCAGCATGCGGATCGGCAGCTTGTCATCGTGTGCGGAAGCAGGGGTCTTTGGGCTCACCGGAAGACCGTATCTCAGCGCCTCAGTGGTGGTGGCGGCGAGCCCGGCGACGGCCGGCGGGCTTGCGCCGGGAGGAGAGCGCGAGGGCGCCGCCGACCAGGGCGACGGCCACCACGGCGGCGGGCACGAGCCGCTCCAGCCGGGGGGCGCCGTCCTCGCTGACGAACTGGGCGCGCACATCGGAGACCGTGCGGTTGGCGACGACGTAGGCCCGCCCGGCGGTGCGGTCCACCGCGGCGGCCGCCTTGGCCTTGGCGTCCCCGATGATGGTCTTCGGATGAACGCGTACGGCGATCTCGTCCAGCGCGGCGGCGAGATCCTGCCGCCTGCGGATGATGTCCGCCTCGATGTCCGCGGGGGTCCTGGCTTCCGGCACCGAGCTGCCTCCGTCGCTGTCAGTCCTGCGTCCTACCGTGTGTGTCAGCGGCCATCCTGTCAGCTTGCCGGTGCCGCCGCCCCATGGCACCCCCGATCGACGGCTGTTGGCTACGCTCGGACCGGAGTGGGTCCGCCATGGGTCCACCACGGACAAGTACAGCATTACCGGTGGGTACCGCGGTGGCCACCTGAGGAAACGCAACTGCCCGAAGGAGCCCCGATGAGCCCACGACTCGAGCCCGGCGACGCCGCCCCGGACTTCACGCTGCCCGACGCCGACGGCAAGGACGTCTCGCTGTCCGAGCACCGCGGCCGCAAGGTGATCGTCTACTTCTACCCCGCGGCGCTGACCCCCGGCTGCACGAAGCAGGCGTGCGACTTCACCGACAACCTCGAACTGCTGGCAGGGCAGGGGTACGAGGTCATCGGCGTCTCGCCGGACAAGCCGGAGAAGCTGGCGAAATTCCGTGAGAAGGAGTCGCTGAAGGTCACGCTCGTCGGCGACCCGAGCAAGGAGACGATGGAGGCGTACGGCGCCTTCGGCGAGAAGAAGCTGTACGGCAAGACCGTCACCGGAGTCATCCGCTCCACGGTGATCGTGGACGAGGACGGCAAGGTCGAGCGGGCGCTGTACAACGTGAAGGCCACCGGGCACGTCGCCAAGCTGATCAAGGACCTCGGGCTGGCTTCGGAGTGATCCTGCCGGGCTGCCGCGGTGGCCTGCCGGGGGTGCGTATGCCTAGGTGGGGCCGGTGGTACCCATGAGGGATGAAGCACGAGGATCAGCCCCGGGACCCGGCTGCCCTCAAGCGGCACCGCCACCTCTTCCGCGCCGTCAGACGCCGACGGACGCCGAAGGTCCGCCGTAGCGACATCACGGTGACGGACGAGGCGACGGTCAAGCGCGCCACCAAGGCCGCCGCTGTCGGTAATGCCATGGAGTGGTTCGACTTCGGGATCTACGCCTATCTCGCGGTCACCATCGGCAAGGTCTTCTTCCCCGCCGGCAGCACCCAACTGCTGGCCTCGTTCACCGCCTTCGCCGCCTCGTTCCTGGTGCGGCCGCTGGGCGGACTGTTCTTCGGTCCGCTCGGCGACCGCATCGGGCGCAAAAAGGTGCTGGCGCTGACGATGGTGCTGATGGCGGCCGGCACCTTCTGTATCGGCCTGATCCCCTCCTACAGCTCCATCGGGCTGGCCTCGCCGGTGCTGCTGCTGGTGTGCCGGCTGGTGCAGGGCTTCTCCACCGGCGGCGAGTACGGCGGCGCGGCCACCTTCATCGCGGAGTACGCGCCGGACAAGCGACGCGGCTTCTTCGGCAGCTTCCTGGAGCTGGGCACGCTTGCCGGATACACCGGTGCGGCCGCGCTGGTGCTGGTGCTGAACACCGCGCTGGGCGACGACATGATGCTGCGCTGGGGCTGGCGCATCCCGTTCCTGGTGGGCGGCCCGATCGGGGTCGTCGGTCTGTATCTGCGGATGCGGCTGGACGAGACCCCGGCGTTCCGGAAGCGGGCGGCGCAGCTGTCGCACTCCCCCGAGGCGAGCGCCGTGGAGGCGAACGAGCCGAGGCTGTCGGAGAACGTGCCGCAGAAGGAGCTGAGGTCGATCTTCGCCGAGCAGTGGCGCACGCTGCTGCTCTGCATCGGCCTGGTGGCCGCCTACAACGTCACCGACTACATGCTCCTGTCCTATATGCCCGCCTATCTGACCGACGCCCTCGGGTACGAGAACTCGATGGAGCTGGTCGCCGCCATCATCGCCATGGTGGCGATGGCCGCGGTGATCCAGCGGGTGGGACACCTCAACGACCGCTTCGGCCGCAAGCCGGTGCTGATGACCGGCATGGTCGGCTTCTTCGTCCTGACGATCCCCGCCTTCGCCCTCTTCCAGCAGGGCAGCTTCGGCGCGGTGCTGCTCGGGCTGCTGGCGCTCGGCGCCTGTCTGGTGTGTCTGCTGGGCACCATGTCGGCGACGCTGCCCGCGCTCTTCCCCACGGATGTGCGGTACGGCTCGCTCTCCATCGGCTACAACGTGGCGACCGCGGTCTTCGGCGGCACCGCGCCGGGTGTGATGACGTATCTGGTCGACACCACCGGCGACAATCTGGCCCCCGCCTACTACGCCTCGGGCGCGGCAGTCCTCGGCATCGTCGCGGTCGCCTTGATGAAGGAGACGGCCCAGCAGCCGCTGGCGGGCTCACCGCCCTCGGTCAGTACCCATGAGGAGGCCCGCGCCCTGGCCCGCGCCGAAACCAACCAGCCCACCTTCTGACCCCGCCCGCCTGCTGCCGGCCCGCACCCCGGCCCGGCGGACCCGGATGCGGGCGCAGTACGATACGTGCGCGCGCGAGTGCCGGAATTGGTAGACGGGACGGCTTTAGGTGCCGGTGTCTTCGGACGTGGGGGTTCGAGTCCCCCCTCGCGCACCGTGGGTGGTCTCAGCCGAGTTGGAGCAGTTCCTGAACGGCGGGGACGAGGGCGCGGAACGCCTCGCCGCGGTGGCTGATCGCGTTCTTCTCCGCGGGGCTGAGTTCGGCGCAGGTCCTGGTGTCGCCGTCGGGCTGGAGGATCGGGTCGTAGCCGAAGCCGCCGTCGCCTGCGGGGGCGTGCCGGAGGGTGCCGCGCAGCCGGCCGCTGACGACGCGTTCGGTGCCGTCGGGCAGTGCGAGGGCCGCGGCGCACTCGAAGTGGGCTCCGCGGTGGGCGGCGTCGATGTCGGCGAGCTGGGCGAGCAGCAGCTGCAGATTGGCGCTGTCGTCCCCGTGCCGGCCGGCCCAGCGCGCGGAGAAGATGCCGGGCGCCCCGCCGAGCACGTCCACACAGAGACCGGAGTCGTCCGCGACGGCGGGCAGCTCGGTGGCCTTCGCGAGGGCGTGTGCCTTGAGGAGGGCGTTCTCCGCGAACGTCACACCGGTCTCCTTGACGTCCGGCACCTCGGGGTAGGCGTCGGCGCCCACCAGGTCCAGTTCGAGGCCGGCGTCGGCGAGGATCGCCTTCAGCTCGGTGACCTTGTGGGCGTTACGGGTGGCCAGGATCAGGCGCTTGGTGCTCATGGCCACCAAGTATCGCGCCCGCCCGGCGCGTGACGGTCGGTGGGAGGGCCCGGCCGGGCGGGCGGCGCCGGGCGAGGCTCAGCCCGGGGAGCAGACCTTCGTCAGCTCGTCGGCCGCGTCGGAGACCGGCTTGGTCCGTGGCGTACGGCCCGCCTCGACGTCGGAACGGACGCTGTCGACCGCCTCGCGCAGCCGGGAGACGGACTTGCCGACATCGCCGTCGTCCGTCTCCTTGTCGATCTTGGTGAGGTTCTTGTCGATCCGGTCCAGGGCCTTGTCCGCCTGGGTGGGGTCCTCGCTCGCGTCGGAGGCGGCCTGCTGGAGGTCGTCGACGGAACGGGCGACGGCCGAGGCGGTGTTGGCGCAGTCCAGCGCCCTGTCGACGGCCGAGCAGCTCGCCAGCAGTGGTACGACGACCAGCGCTGCAGCGGCTGTTGCGGTGACGGTCTTCCGTGGCACCTCTACGTCCCCTCCCGAAACCGATACTGGTCGGGCCGCACGGTTCGGCGACACGTGCGGCCCGCACTCGGATAGACGCGTAAAGCGGGGGCAAAGTTCCCCCCTGGCGCCCGCTTCGGCCCGGCGCCGCGCCGGGCCGTCTTCCGCTTCAGCGCCCCAGTGCGGTGCGCTGCGCGCCGTCGAGCTGGGCGCAGCCTGCGACGGCCAGATCGAGCAGTCCGTTCAGCTCGTCGCGGGCGAACGGCGCCCCCTCGGCGGTGCCCTGCACCTCCACGAAGCGGCCGTCACCGGTGCAGACCACGTTCATGTCCGTCTCGGCGCGCACGTCCTCCTCGTACCGCAGGTCGAGCATCGGTACGCCGTCGACGATGCCGACGCTGACGGCGGAGACGGTACCGGTCAGCGGCTGGGCCCTGGCCTTGACGATCTTGTGCTCCTGCGCCCAGCCGATGGCGTCGGCCAGCGCCACGTACGCGCCGGTGATCGCCGCGGTGCGGGTGCCGCCGTCGGCCTGGAGCACATCGCAGTCGATCACGATGGTGTTCTCGCCCAGCGCCTTGTGGTCCACCACGGCACGCAGCGAGCGTCCGACGAGGCGGGAGATCTCATGGGTACGGCCGCCGATCCGGCCGCGCACGGACTCGCGGTCGCCGCGGGTGTTGGTGGCGCGCGGCAGCATGGCGTACTCCGCGGTGACCCAGCCCTCCCCGCTGCCCTTGCGCCAGCGCGGCACGCCCTCGGTCAGGCTGGCGGTGCACAGCACCCGGGTGTCGCCGAAGGAGACGAGGACGGAGCCCTCCGCGTGCTTGCTCCAACCGCGCTCGATCGTGACGGGTCGTAGCTCCTCGGCCGTGCGGCCGTCGATACGTGACATGCGTGCGAGCGTATCCCTGGGCGGGGGCCTTGGCCGAACGTGGTGGTTGCGGTGCCTTCGCTTTCCGCCGGACCCTCGCCGTGGGGGTTGCTCGCCGTTGCGGCGGACATGGTGCTGGGGGCTTCGCCCCCAGGCCCCCCAGGCCCGAAGGGGCGCGGGGAACTGCGCGATCGGCCACGATGCGGCCGCGGCCTGCGGGCGGCGGGAAGGGGCAGCCCCTCAGCAGAAGAGGGGCGAGGCTCACATCATGTCTTCGATTTCGGCGGCGATGGGGTCGGCGTCGGTGCCGATGACCACCTGGATCGCGGAGCCCATCTTGACGACGCCGTGGGCGCCGGCGGCCTTCAGTGCGGCCTCGTCGACGAGGGAGGCGTCGTTGACCTCGGTACGGAGGCGGGTGATGCAGCCCTCGACCTCCTCGATATTGTCGAGCCCGCCGAGTCCGGCGACGATCTTCTCAGCCTTGCTGGCCATGTCGTTCTCCTGTGTTCGCGGACGGATTTGTCACGCTAGCCCACGATCAGCCCAGCTATGCGAGCGCCGGTACGCCGTCTGGCGAATCATGACGGTTACGACGTTCGCCCCGTCGCCATTAATGGTCTACACCATTATGCGCCAGCTGCAGTCAGGAGGAGGTCGTGAGCGCCAACGCCGCAGCCGGGCCGGGGAGGAAATGGAGCTCGGCCTTCTTCCAGGGCCTGCAGAAGATGGGCCGCAGCCTCCAGCTCCCCATCGCGGTGCTCCCGGCCGCCGGCATCCTCAACCGGCTCGGCCAGCCGGACATCTTCGGCGACGACGGGCTGGGCTGGACGGACGTGGCCAAGGTCTTCCAGGGCGCGGGCGGCGCCCTGCTGGATTCGGCGCTCGGACTGCCGCTGCTGTTCTGTGTCGGCGTGGCCATCGGCATGGCCAAGAAGGCGGACGGTTCCACCGCGCTGGCCGCCGTCGCGGGCTTTCTCGTCTACTACAACATCCTCCAGCAGTTCCCCGACTGCCCCTCGGGCGCCACCTTCGACCCCGAGCAGCGCACCTGTCTGACCAAGGACGGCACCGCCGCGGGCGCCGCGACCTTCCAGAACCCGGGCGTCTTCGGCGGCATCGTCGTCGGGCTGCTGTCGGCGTGGTTCTGGCAGCGGTTCCACCGGGTGAAGCTCGTGGACTGGCTCGGCTTCTTCAACGGCCGCCGGCTGGTGCCGATCAT
Source organism: Streptomyces sp. CA-250714 (assembly GCF_050936705.1). Lineage (NCBI taxonomy): Bacteria > Bacillati > Actinomycetota > Actinomycetes > Kitasatosporales > Streptomycetaceae > Streptomyces > Streptomyces sp. CA-250714. The sequence continues at coordinate 2,758,317 of NZ_JBNJMI010000002.1, forward strand.
CATGGCCTTCGTCGCGCTGTTCTTCGCTGTGCTGTGCCAGTGGGTGTGGCCGCCGATCGGTGACGGGCTGACCAGCTTCTCGAAGTGGATGACGGACCTCGGCGCCTGGGGCGCGGGCATCTTCGGCGTCGCCAACCGGGCGCTCATCCCTATCGGCATGCACCAGTTCCTGAACACCTTCATGTGGTTCCAGTTCGGGAGCTACAAGAAGCCGGACGGCGAGGTCGTGCACGGCGACATCAACCGCTTCCTGGCCGGCGACCCGAGCGCGGGCCAGTTCCTGTCCGGGTTCTTCCCGATCATGATGTTCGCGCTGCCCGCCGCCGCGCTGGCCATCACACACGCGGCCCGCCCGGAGCGCCGCAAGGTGGTCGGCGGGCTGATGCTCTCGACCGCACTGACCTCGTTCGTCACCGGGGTGACCGAGCCGATCGAGTTCTCGTTCCTCTTCGTCGCCCCGGCGCTGTACGTCATCCATGTGCTGCTGACCGGCGTCTCCATGGCGGTGACCTGGGGGCTCGGCGTCCACGACGGCTTCAGCTTCTCGGCCGGACTCATCGACTACGTCATCAACTGGAGCCTGGCCACCAAGCCATGGCTGATCATCCCGATCGGGCTGTGTTTCGGAGCGGTCTACTACGTGATCTTCCGCGCCGTGATCTCCAAGTTCGATCTGAAGACCCCGGGCCGGGAGCCGGAGGAGGTCGCGGAGGAGATCGAGGATGAGGTGACCCGATAGGGGTGACGCGGTAGGGGACATTACGCGGCTCACCCGGAGCCCGGCCGGCCGGAGGGCTCAGATCTCGTACACGGCCCCCGGCCGGGCGAGCTCGACCGGGCCCGCGAAGACCGCCTTCGCGTCCCGCAGATTGATCTGCGGGTCCGTCCACGGCGGTACGTGGGTGAGCACCAGCCGGGCCGCACCGGCCCGGGCGGCGACCTCCCCGGCCTCCCGGCCGTTCAGATGGAGGCCGGGGATCTGCTCCTTGCCGTCCGTGAAGGACGCCTCGCACAGGAACAGATCGGCGTCCCGGGCCGCGAGTTCGAGCTGCGGACACGGGCCGGTGTCACCCGAATACGTGAGGACGCGCCCGCTCTCCTTGTGCTCGACCCGGAAGGCGTACGCCTCCACCGGGTGGTCGACCAGCTCCGTACGCACCCGGAACGGGCCGGCGTCGAAGCTGCCGCCGGCGGCGAGCGTACGGAAGCTGAAGACCTCGCTCATCGACGAGTCGGACGGGGTGTCGGCGTACGCGGTGGTGAGCCGCTGCTCGGTGCCGGGCGGGCCGTAGACCGGAATGGGCCCGCAACGGCCGCCCTCGTGCCGGTAGTACCGGGCGACGAAGTAGCCGCACATGTCGATGCAGTGGTCGGCGTGCAGATGGCTGAGCGCGATCACATCGAGGTCGTAGAGGCCGCAGTGCCGCTGGAGCTCACCGAGCGCGCCGTTGCCCATGTCCAGGAGCAACCGGAAACCGTCGGCCTCGACGAGATAGCTCGAACAGGCCGATTCCGTGGACGGAAACGACCCGGAACAGCCGACGACGGTGAGCTTCATGGAGTGGGAACCTCCGTTGGCGGCCTGCTGGAGAAGTCCCCAGGTCGTTGACGAGGGGACTTCCGAGCGTAAGCCGCCCGGGTCGGGGTGGCTCCTCGATGGGGCGGTGGTGTGGGCGGAATCACCAGCCCGGGGTAGCGCCGTTCCCCGCTGGGCCCGATGCAAACGTCGCGGTTTCGCCGATCGCCTTCCGCCGGGCCCTGTCCGGCCCGTTCGCCCTCACGCCCAGAGTTGGCCCTGCACCGTGGCGATGGCGGCCTCGTCGGAGTCGGCGGTGTACAGGCCCGTGGACAGGTACTTCCAGCCGCCGTCGGCGACGAGGAAGACGATGTCAGCGCTCTCCCCGGCGCGGAGCGCCTTGCGGCCCACCCCGATGGCGGCGTGCAGCGCGGCACCCGTGGAGACCCCGGCGAAAATACCCTCCTGCGCGAGGAGTTCCCTGGTACGGGTGACGGCGTCCGCGGAGCCGACCGAGAAGCGGGTGGTGAGTACGGACTCGTCGTACAGCTCGGGCACAAAGCCCTCGTCCAGGTTGCGCAGCCCGTACACCAGGTCGTCGTAGCGCGGCTCGGCGGCGACGATCCGGATGTCAGGACGGTGCTCGCGCAGATAGCGGCCCGCGCCCATCAGCGTGCCGGTGGTGCCCAGGCCCGCCACGAAGTGGGTGACCGACGGCAGGTCGGCGAGGATCTCGGGGCCCGTGGTGGCATAGTGCGCGCCCGCGTTGTCCGGATTGCCGTACTGGTAGAGCATCACCCAGTCCGGGTGCTCGGCCGCCAGCTCCTTGGCCACCCGTACCGCCGTGTTGGAGCCGCCCGCCGCGGGGGACGAGATGATCTCCGCGCCCCACATGGCCAGCAGCTGGCGGCGCTCCTCGCTGGTGTTCTCCGGCATGACGCAGACGATGCGGTAGCCCTTGAGCCTGGCCGCCATCGCCAGCGAGATGCCGGTGTTGCCCGAGGTCGGCTCCAGAATGGTGCACCCGGGCCGCAACCGGCCGTCCTTCTCGGCCTGTTCGACCATGTGCAGGGCCGGACGGTCCTTGACGGAGCCGGTCGGGTTGCGGTCCTCCAGCTTCGCCCAGATCCGTACGTCCTCGGAGGGCGAGAGCCTCGGGAGCCGTACGAGGGGGGTGTTGCCGACCGCGTCGAGCGGGGAGTCGTAGCGCATCAGCGCATCCGGCCCGCGTGCAAGCTGTGCATGCTTCCTCCGGCGACGGCGGGCAGGATCGTCACACTGTCCCCGTCGCTGACCTTGGTCGAGATGCCGTCCAGGAAGCGCACGTCCTCGTCGTTGAGGTAGACGTTCACGAAGCGGCGCAGCTCGCCGCCGTCCACCAGGCGGTCCTGGATTCCGCTGTGCCGGGCCTCCAGGTCGGCGAAGAGCTCGCCGATGGTGCTGCCACTGCCCTCGACCGCCTTCTGGCCGTCGGTGTAGGTGCGGAGGATGGTCGGAATGCGGACCTCGATGGCCATGAGAGTGCTCCCGTCGGAGAGGAAAGAGGGCTGGCTGTTCGGCGGGCCGGGGAGACCTCCCGCCCGTGGGCCGGGGAGGGCGGCTGCGGGCGCGGCGCGGGCCCCGTACCGCGGGCAGGGCGTACTGACGGGCCCTGGCGGGCAGCGCGACAGACCGCCCTGGCGGGCAGGCGTCAGGCCCGTGGACAGATCGCGCTGGCGAGGCGGCACAGGTCGACGTGCAGGCGCGCCACGAGCAGCATGCCCGGGGTCTTCTCGAATGCGCTCACGTCGTGGACAACCATGGGCTCATCGTAACGATTCCCGGCGGTGGAATCGGATGTGAGTTTCATGATGCGGACCGATCCGTCTCAAAGACGCCGGTCAGCGGGTCTCGGCGAGCTGTTCCCCGTAGCTCTCGACGACCTGGACCTCTTCCTCGGTCACCTCGCCGTCCACGATGCGGAATGAGCGGAAGGAGAACGGTCCCTCGTCGTTGCCGCACTCGGCGGTGGAGACGAGGACGTAGTGCGCACCGGGCTCGTTGGCGTAGGAGATGTCCGTACGGGAGGGGTATGCCTCGGTGGCGGTGTGCGAGTGGTAGATCACGACGGGTTCCTCGTCGCGGTCGTCCATCTCGCGGTAGAGCTTGAGCAGATCGGTCGAGTCGAACTCGTAGAAGGTGGGCGAGCGCGCCGCGTTCAGCATCGGGATGAAGCGCTCGGGGCGGCCCTCGCCGACCGGTCCCGCGATCACACCGCACGCCTCGTCGGGGTGGTCCGCGCGGGCGTGGGCGACGATCCGGTCGTGCAGCTCCTGGGTGATGGTCAGCATGACCGCCAGGATATGCGCGCCTGCGCACACCCGTCCGCGCCCCCACCCCGCCACCGACCCGGGAGCGCGCGGCCACCCGCCCGGGAGCGTGCGAAGGGCCGGACCGTACGGCTGAGCAGTACGGTCCGGCCCTGCGAACCGGCTTTCCGGACCCCCGGTCCTGGCGCCGGTGGCGGCCTCAGTCCTGGCCGGTGGCGGCCTCGGGCTCGAGCTTGCCGGCGCTCGCGGTCACCGGCGCCCCGATCGCGGGCAGCGAGGAGCGGTGCGCGTGCGCGGCCCGACGGGCGTGCAGCAGCCAGTACGCGCCCAGCAGCACGGCCCAGCCGGCGCCGACGTACAGCGAGATCCGCGCCGTGTCGTCGAGTGCCACGATCACCAGCACCATGGTGAGGAAGAGCAGCGCGACCCAGGTGAAGACGCTGCCGCCCGGCGCGGGGAACGAGGACTTCGGCAGCCGTCCCGCCACGACGGCGCGCCGGTACATCAGGTGGCTGACGAGGATCATCATCCAGGTCCAGATGCCGCACGCGGTGGCGACGGAGGTCACGTAGGCGAACGCCTTCTCCGGCACGACGTAGTTGAGCACCACACCGATGCCCATGAGCAGCACCGAGACGGAGATGCCGGCGGCGGGGGACTGCCGCTTGTTCAGGCGCTCGAAGTAGCCGGGGGCCTCCTTGTTCTCCGCCAGGTCACGCAGCATGCGGCCGGTGGAGTACATCCCGGAGTTGCAGGAGGAGAGCGCGGCGGTCAGCACGACGAAGTTGACGATGCCGGCACCGAGCGGAATGCCGATCTTGCCGAACGCGGCCACGAAGGGGCTGACGCCGTCGGCGAACTCCGTCCACTTGACCACGGACAGGATCACGACGAGCGAGCCGACGTAGAAGATGATGATGCGCCACGGCAGCGTGTTGATCGCCTTGGGCAGCGTCTTCTCCGGGTCCTGGCTCTCACCCGCGGTGATACCGACGAGTTCCACCGCGATGTAGGCGAACATCACGCCCTGCAGCGTCATCAGGCTGGAGCCGATGCCGGTCGGGAAGAAGCCGTCGTGGGCCCACAGGTTGCTGACGGCCGCGGTGTCACCGGCCTGCGAGAAGCCCAGGGTGAGCACGCCGAGACCGATCACGATCATGCCGATGATCGCGGTGACCTTGATCATCGAGAACCAGAACTCGACCTCGCCGAAGACCTTCACCGAGATCAGGTTCACCCCGAACAGCACCACCAGGAAGACCAGCGCGCTGACCCACTGCGGGATGTCCGGGAACCAGTAGTGGATGTAGATCGCCGCCGCGGTGAGCTCGGCCATGCCGGTCACGACCCACAGCAGCCAGTAGGTCCAGCCCGTCACAAAGCCGAAGAACGGCCCCAGGAACTCCCGCGCGTACTCCGCGAAACTGCCGGAGACCGGGCGGTACATCAGCAGCTCGCCGAGCGCCCGCATGATGAAGAAGATGACGACGCCCGCCAGGGCGTACATCAGGATGATGCTGGGGCCGGCCTTGGCGATGTTCGCCCCGGCTCCCATGAACAGGCCGACACCGATGGCACCGCCGATGGCGATCATCTGGACCTGGCGGCTGCCCAGCCCTCGCTGGTAGCCCTCGTCGGAAGGCCCGGCCGCGCCGCTGCTTCCGCCCGTGCTTGCGGATGCGGGTTTCCCCCTGCCGTCCGCGACCTGCTCGGAGGTCATGTGGTGCGCCTTTCTCCATTCCGATCCGGCCTTCCCGGATCGGGTCCCGATCCCCCCGGTGGAGTTGTGCGTGCCGACGATCGGCCGGCGGTGCACCGCTGTGCGGGCATGGGTGTTGCCCGCGGTCAGCGGATCCGTGCAGGTGTACCACGGAGGGATGTCCTCAACGCGTGACCCGACTCACAGACAGAAAGGGCAGAGAAGGACATCACGCCCGGAAGATTCCGGACGTGATGTGTTCGTTAAGAGGATTTTGCTCTCCGATTACCGAACAAATGCACAAGCGTTGATCACTCGTCACCCGCGTATGTCACGGCAGCAGCGTCTCGACCAAGGTCTCCTGGAGTCCGCCCAGCCACAGATAGGCCATGACCATGGGCTTGCGTTCGTCGGAGTCGGGCAGCTGGTACAGCTCGTCGTCGCTGTCGTCGCTCACCTCGAGGCGGGTGCCGATGGCCAGCCGCAGATCGTTGAGGGCGCCCAGCCACTGCTTGGACTGCTCAGGGGAGAGGGTGAGCACGGCTCCCCGCTCCCCCGGCGTCAGCGAATCCAGCGCGCGCACCACGGCAAGCCCGTCCTCCCGCTTGCGGGCCCGCAGATCGTTCTCCGTATAGCGGCGGAACTCGGCGGATGCCGCCCGGTCCTGCTTAGCCCGCGCGGCCTCGTCGCTGTCCGGGGCCAAGTCCTCGGGGGGCGCGGCCTCAGGGCCCGGGCCGTAGGCGTCCGGGAAGAGCCGGGCCAGCGCCGGGTCGGCGGGCGGCTCGCTGGGGCCGTCGGCGAACGGCGGCCAGGAGACGGCCTCGATACCCGCCAGCTCGTCCTCCAGGCTCCCGCCCTCACCCTTGGCGGCGCCCTCGCCCGGTGCGCCGGGCTCCGCTTCCTGCGGCGGGCGCGGCTGGTCGGCGGGCTCGCTGCCGGGGCCGATCAGCTCCAGCAACTGCACCACCAGGCTGCGCAGGATCGAGATCTCCACCTCGTCCAGCGCGATGGCGGCGCCACCGTCCTCGGTCGGCTCGAAGTGCCCTGCCATCAGCGGTCCTGGGTGAGCGTGGCCCACAGACCGTAGCTGTGCATGGCCTGCACGTCGCGCTCCATCTCCTCGCGGGTACCGCTGGAGACGATGGCGCGCCCCTTGTGGTGGACGTCGAGCATCAGCTTCTTCGCCTTCTCCTTCGAATAGCCGAAGTACGCCTGGAACACGTACGTCACATAGCTCATGAGGTTGACCGGGTCGTTGTGCACCACGGTCACCCAGGGCACATCCGGCTCGGGAACCTCGACAGGTTCCTCGGTGGTCTCCGGGCGCTCGATCTCCGTTGGGGTGGCGACACTCACAGGTCCCATGCTGCCACCCTGCGCCCGGGGCCGCCCAAACAGCACCCCCGGTCACCGTATATCGTCAAGCTGACGAGATCCGGGGTACGCTCGCAAATGAGCGACCCGAACACACGAGGTGAGGCAGCAGTGCTGGATTCCCCCACAGGGCAGCCCCCGCAAGACTCCCGGCAGGCGGAAGACCACCGGCAGGCCATGGAAGCGCGGCAGGAACACGCCCGGCGGATGGAGACGGGACTACCGGTGGCCGTTCCCTCCACGGCGCTGTTCACCGACCAGTACGAGCTGACCATGCTGCAGGCCGCGCTGCGCGCCGGGACGGCCGAGCGGCGCTCCGTCTTCGAGGTCTTCACCCGCCGGCTCCCCGAGGGCCGCCGCTACGGCGTCGTCGCGGGCACCGGGCGGGTGTTGGACGCGGTGGAGAACTTCCGCTTCGACGACCAGCTGCTCGACTTCCTGCGCGAGACCCGGGTGGTGGACGAGCCGACCCTCCGGTGGCTGGCCGACTACCGCTTCCAGGGCGACATCCTCGGCTACCCGGAAGGCGAGGTCTACTTTCCCGGCTCGCCCATCCTGCGGGTGGAGGGGACGTTCGCCGAGTGCGTGCTGCTGGAGACGGTGATCCTCTCCATCCTCAACCACGACTCGGCGGTGGCGGCCGCCGCCTCCCGGATGGCCGTCGCCGCCGCGGGCCGGCCGCTGATCGAGATGGGCGCCCGGCGCACCCACGAGCTCGGCGCCGTCGCCGCGGCCCGCGCCGCCTATGTGGGCGGCTTCGACACGACCTCCGACCTGGCCGCCGGGTTCCGCTACGGCATCCCCACCGTGGGCACCAGCGCCCACGCCTTCACCCTGCTGCACGACACCGAGCGGGACGCGTTCACCGCGCAGGTCGAGTCGCTGGGCAGCGGTACGACGCTGCTGGTGGACACCTACGACGTGGCCGAGGCGGTCCGTACGGCGGTGGAGATCGCGGGCCCCGAGCTGGGCGCCGTGCGCATCGACTCCGGTGACCTGCTGCTGGTGGCCCACCGGGTACGCCAGCAGCTGGACGAGCTGGGCGCCGACCGGACCCGGATCGTGGTCACCAGCGACCTGGACGAGTACGCCATCGCCTCGCTGGCCGCCGCCCCCGTGGACGCGTACGGCGTCGGCACCCAGCTGGTTACCGGCAGCGGCCACCCGACCTGCTCGATGGTCTACAAGCTGGTGGCCCGCGCCGACTCCGAGGGGCCCGGTGCCCCGCTGCGCGCGGTGGCCAAGCGCTCGACGGGCGGCAAGACCTCCATCGGCGGCGCTAAGTGGGCGGCCCGCCCGGTGGACGCGGAGGGCGTGGCCGAGACCGAAGTGGTGGGCACCGGTGACGTGCCGCCCGAGCTGGCGGACCGCATGCTCCAGGTGCGGCTGATCGATCGGGGCACCGTCGTCGGCCGCGAGCCCTTGGACGCCGCCCGCGAACGCCACCGCGCCGCCCGGGCCCGGCTCCCGATGTCCGCGACCCAGCTCTCCCGCGGAGAGCCGGTGCTGCCGGTCGAGCATGTGTAACCCCCGGTACGGGCAGCGGCCGCCTACCGGCGTCCATGCACTGCCGCGGGACCCCTTGAGTGTCTAGGCTCGGAGGTGTCGGGCGGCGGCTCCTGGACACAGGGGATGTGCGACGTCCGGCACCTGCTGAAGACTCATGGCGGCCGTCGGCCACGGTCCGTCCCCATCCAGCCGACCCACCAGCCGAAGGGTGTGCACCATGCACCGGGCACTGATCGTCGTGGACGTGCAGAACGACTTCTGCGAAGGCGGCAGCCTCGCCGTCGCGGGCGGCGCCGACGTCGCGGCCGCCATCACCGACCTGGTCGGGGACGCCTCCGCCGGATACCGCCATGTCGTCGCGACCCGGGACACGCACATCGATCCGGGCGACCACTTTTCCGCCGACCCGGACTTCCAGCGCTCCTGGCCGCCGCACTGCGTGGCGGGCACCGAGGGGGTGGGCTTCCACCCCAACTTCACCCCCGCCGTCGCCTCGGGCTCCATCGAGGCGGTCTTCGACAAGGGCGCCTACACCGCCGCCTACAGCGGGTTCGAGGGCGCCGACGAGAACGGCGTCGCGCTGGCGGACTGGCTGCGCGAGCGGGATGTGACCGAGGTGGACATCGTCGGCATCGCGACGGATCACTGTGTGCGGGAGACCGCTTTGGACTCCGCGCGGGAGGGGTTCCGTACGCAGGTGCTGCTGGATTTGACCGCGGGGGTCTCCGAGGAGACGGTCCAGCGGGCGTTGGATGAGCTTCGCGATGCGGGGGTCGAGTTGATCGGTAAGCCGGTGGTTGCCTCCGCGTAGCGCTCCGCGCGGGGAGGGCGGACTCTGGGCGGGGGCCTCGCGCCGGTGCCGGCTGCGGGTGCCGCTGTCCGCGCGGGAGGGCGGACTCCGGGCGGGGGGCCTCGCGCCGCTGCCGACTGCGGGTTCGTTGTGGCTTGTCGCGCAGTTCCCCGCGCCCCTTCGGGGCGCCAAATGCCGGGGCGCCTGTTCGGGCGCCCCGGGGTTAGGCGGGGGTGACTCTCAGTAGGGCGGCGATGGGGCGCCAGGAGTTGCGGTCGTCGTCGGGGACGGCGCGCCAGACGAGGCCCTCGGGGTGGTGGAGGACCGCGGTGACCTCGTCCGCGGTGGGCGGCTCGGTGTTGCCGCGCAGATAGATCGCACGCAGTCCCAGGTTCCGCAGCCTGGTCAGGGCACGGGCCCGGTTGCCCGCGTGCACCAGCACCCGGACCCGTTGCTCCTCGCACGGTCTGCGTACCGTCGCCTCACGCACCGTGTGCGGTTCGTCCGCGAACGCCGACCAGCGCCGTGCGGCCGGCACCAGCCCGGCCCGGCGGGAGCCGGTCCCGCTCCTGCTCCGGGCACCCGGGGCAGCGGCGTCGGCGGCGCCACCGGCCGCGGCGCCGTGCGGCTCGCGTGGCACCGGAAGCGTCAGCGCGACGATCACGCTGCCGTCCGGAAGCCTGACGAATCCGCCTCCTGACATGATCACCATCTCCCCCGTGAGACTCGTTCGGGTCGGTCGATACGGGGCCGCCATGAGGCAGCCCCACCGTGCATCTAAACGCGATCGAGCGCCGATCGCCAGGGGGTAACGGATGATCATGTTTTGACCTGCAACGATGCAAACAAATTCATACCTGGGTTGCACAGCCGTCGATCACCAGTACCCAGGGACCCGTTTGTGGATCTTCACGCCTTCTTCACAGTGCGTAGCCGCGCCCCTCCTGTGCCCGTTTTGACCCTATTTACCCTGCTCATCCTCGGTCGTTGAAGCCGCTACCACTTTTCACGTCGCCATTGGCTGTACCGGTGGCAACCCTGAAACCCGCTGCGGCCGGTTGCGGAAGCGGAATCTCCAACTCCCCATCAGATAGCGGGTGCGAACATCGGTGCGGGGCGCGTGTGCCGCTTGTGGGCCACCGTTGCGCCCGGCGCCGGACGCGAGCCTCGCGCGACTCGCACAAGACCCCGCTGCTGTCCGCTAGTTGGGACAGCCGGAGCCATGTGCGTCAGTGCGCCCCCCGTGCAACTAAGGCGTGGGTCACCTCACGCTTGCCGTGCTTTCCGCCAGGGCATGCCGGACCGTAGAGTCGTTCGATGGCGCCCCGTTTGTACCGAGGCAACGCGTAGCGCACAACGACCTGTTCACACGTTCAGACCGTGCCCACACCCCCGAGGACGGTTCCGCCATGCCGCGTCCGAACCCCGCCCAACTCGCCTACGGCTCGGCCACCGTCATGTGCTCCACGCTCGCCATGCTGCTGCTCTCCGAGACACGTTCAGGCGTCTGGATCGCCGTGATCGCGTTCGCGGCCCTCGCACTTGGCCTGCTGGTGGCACTGACGGCCCCCTCCGCCAAGCCAACTCCCCAGCGCCGGAAGGCTGTCGGCCCTGCCGCCGCTGCGGGCCCGTACTCCGCCGCCGACCGGCCCGACCCCGTTCCCGCCGCCCAGCACGCGGCGGCCGCGGCCCCCGCGCCCGCGGCAACGGCGGGCCTGGGGGCCCGCCACTGAGCAAACAGCGCACGATCCTGGCCCGTCCCCCGGCGACCTCGCCGGGGGACGCCTTTGCTCATGCCCGCGGCCCCGGGCCGGTTGGCCGGTCGACTCGCGTCCGTCAGTCCGCCGCGACCACCACCGTGCGTGCCGCCTTGTCGTGCAAACACTGCTGATACGGCTTGTCCCAGGTGCAGAAGAGCACGTTCACCAGCCAGAACAGCGAGCCAACGCACGGCACCAGCGGTGGAATCTGGTAGACGGCCGCCCGCAGCCAGCCGGGCGCGCCCGCCGGTACCGCACCGTTCTGCAATATGGCCACCCGGATGCGCATCAGCTTCTTGCCAACCGTCTGGCCCGAGTTGGTCAGCATCAGGCCCTCATAGAGGAAATAGACGACGGTGTAGCCGAGCTGAGGCCAGTAGCTGATCCCCGTATCGGTCGAATAGCCCCCCTCGACCACCCCCGCGATGATGCCGATCGGAATGGCGATCAGCAGCGCGTCGATGATGCGGGCCAGCAGCCGTTTGCCGCGGGACGCCAACGGCGCCATCCCCGCGAGGGGGTCGGCGGCGCCCTCCGGACCGCCGTAGGGGTTGTCGTACGGGCTCCCGCCGCCCGGACTGCCGCCGAAGCCGCCGCCCGGCCCGCCGCTCGCGGGAGGTGGCGGGGGATTGCCGTACGGCATGCCAGGACCGCCCGGCGGCGGAGACTCCCGGCCGGGCGGCTCCTGATCGGAAGGCTCCTGGCCGGGTGCCTGCCCGCTCGCCGCAGGGTTTTCGGGCCCCTGCGGCGGCTGCTGCGGCTCCTGCTTCCGGAACGGATCGTTCTCCGGCTGCTCCGTGCTCATGGCCCGAGTGCACAGCCCCCGGGCGCCCGCCGCATCCGGGGCGGGCTGTTCGGGGTACGTGCGCGCGGGGCCCGGCACTCCTTCGGGGCACCCCCGGCCGCCCCCGGCCGTACCAGGACGATCACACCCGGGTCGTCACGCCCCGGGTGTCACAGCCTCAGTTCGCCGTCTCCCGCGCTGCCCTTGGCGACGAACGTGCCGGCCACCTTGTCGTGCCAGCACTGCCGCCAGGGGCGGTCGAACAGGCACCACACGACATTGACCAGTCCGATCACCAGCAGCCCCAGCACGCCGTGCACCAGCCAGCGCAGTACGGACTTGCCGAAGGCGGGCTTCCCGTAGCCCTCGATGTTCACCACCGAGAGCCCGAACAGCTTCTTGCCGAGCGTGCGGCCCCAACGGGCGGTCGGCAGCACCTCGTAGAGCAGCCCGAAGACGAGCAGCACACCAACGACCAGCGCCAGATAGCTGCCCGTGGTGCCGTCGATCAGCCATACCCGCTGGGTCACGCCCGCCTGCTTGACCGCCTCCACCTTGGCGTCGATGTGGTCCACCGTCTTGCTCACGAACGGGAACGCCGCGGCCGCGCCCACGCCGAGGGTGAGGACGAGGTCGACGAGCCGCGCGCCGAACCGCTTGCCCAGCGCTCCTGGCCGCGCCTCCTGCCGTGCGGCCCGCGCGAACGGGTCGTCGGCGGGCGGCCGCCAGGGGGTGACGGCGTCCGGACCGCCGGACGGCGGCTGTGCGGGCAGCCCCGCGGGCTGCGTCCAGGAGGGGCCGGCCGGCCCCGTGCCGCCCGGCTGTGTTGCCGGCAGCGCAGCCGCCTGGTCCTGCCCCGGCAGCCGTCCGGGCACCGCGGGCGACCCCTGCTGCGCCGGCAGCCCGGCCGGTGTCGTTCCGAGCGCCGCCTGACCCGGCCGGTCGGCAGCAGCCCCGGGCGCCAACTGCCCGGCCCCCGCCGCACCGGCGGATGCCCCGGAGAGGCCGGCTGCGCCTGCTCCCTGCCCGGAACGGTCCGGCGCCGTGCTCTGCCCCGCACCGGCGGCCGGGCGGGAAACCTGCGGCCCGGACGCCGCACCTGCGGTGCCCGCCGCCGCTGCGGCTCCGCCCGGAACCCCGGACGCGGCCTGGCCGGAACCTGCGTTCCCACCCGACGCCTGCTGGCCGGACGCCGCGCCCGGGGAGCCAGTCTGCGCGGCTCCGCCCGGCACGGCGGGGCCCTGCGCGGGGCCGGCGGACGCCTGGCCGGGGACGCGGGGAGCGGACGCCGCATCCGTACCTGCGGCCCCGGCGGAAACGCCCGGAGGCGCGCCCTGCCCCCCGCTGCCGGACGCCTGGCCGGGGGGCCGCTGGGTGGACGTCGGCTCAGCGGGCGCGTCCGTACCCGCGGCCCCGGCGGAAACGCCCGGGGCCGTGCCCTGTGCCCCGCGGCCGGACGCTTGGCCGGGGACACGCTGGGTGGCCTGGGTGTGGCCCGGGCCCTGTTCGGGGTTGCTGGGTGCGGTGGGGCTCGGGTCGGTGCCCGAGGCCTGGCCCGGGACCCGTGGGGTGGCAGCCGCGCCGGGGGTGCTCTCCGGTGCGGGGGACGACTGGGAGGGAATGTCCGCCTGCGGGGGCCGGTCGCCGGTGCGAAGGACCTCGGAGCGGCGCAGGCCGACCGTCTTCTCGCGGCCGCCACGGTCGGTGAGTTCGCCACCGCCGGCGGGTGCGGAATCCGGTCCGCTCGCGCCGGTCGGGCCTGCGGGCTCCCGGTCCGTACGTCCTGAGGTGCGGCCCTCGTTGCCCCAGTCGCCCCGGGGGTCGGCCGCGGGCGGCCCGAATCCGCCCTGCGGCGACGCGGACGGCTGCCAGTTCGAGGTGGGTTCCGGGCCCGGTACCGACTGCTGGAGGCCCCGGGCGCGGCGTTCGTCGCCGTCCTCGTCGAGGAAGACGGGGCCCGTCTCGTCCGAGGAGGTGCGCCGCGGGCTCGGCGGTCCCGCGGGGCCCTCCTGGTCGGCGGTGGCGGGAGGCGCGGGAGCCGTGGCGGGCGAGGACGCCACAGGCGGCGGCGCGGGCATGGGTTCACCCTCCCGGGGCTCCGGGCGGCTGGTGCCGGGCACCCAGGACGAACCGTTCCAGTAGCGGATGTATCCGGGGATGGACGGATCCGGATAGTACCCGGCACGGGGCACCTCACCATGAGTACCGGAGGGTCCCACAACCCCCAACTCCCCTCACGCACGACGCTCTTGACCAGGCCACGACTGCGTGGCCGCACGGCCCGCCGCTCGCAGTGCGGCGGGATCCTCCACCTGTCCGAGAAGGACGGTAAGGAGGACAGTAACGAAGAAGAGCGCGCGGCGAGGAAGCAGACGGCTGGTAAGACCGCCTTCGAGCGACCCGGGGCGCCCCGCCGCCCCCGGGCACCCGGCGAACAAATCCTCGGGACGCCGGGCGAAAAACTCCGCGAACCCGTGTAAGAAACCGCGCCCGGCGGCCTCTTCCCCGGTACGGGTCTCACACAGCGACCCGTACCGGGGAACAGGGGATCAGCGGAAAGGGCGCACCGTATGCACACCGTGATCGAACGCGAAGTGGAGATGAGGCTCGTTCTCGCACCGGAGCGCAGCGTTGCCGTACCGGCACGGCTCAGCTACCGGACGGACGACCCGTATGCCGTCCATATGTCCTTCCACATCTACTCCGAGACGCCCGTCCACTGGACGTTCGCCCGCGAGCTGCTGATGGCGGGTGTGGCGCAGCCGTGCGGGGACGGCGACGTGCGGGTGTGGCCGACGTGCGTGGGCGGGCGGAACGTGCTGTGCCTGGCGCTCAGCTCGCCGAACGGCGACGCGCTGCTGGAGGCGCCCTCCCATGTGGTGGCGGCCTGGCTGGAGCGGACCCTGCGGGAGGTGCCGCCGGGCAGCGAACGGGAAGCGCTGGGGCTGGACGCGCAGTTGAGCGAGCTGCTGGAACAGTGACGCGGTGACGGGAGCCCGCACCGCCCGCGCTGCGGCACCCGGCACGGTGTGCGGCGGACCGACCGGTCAGTCGGTGTGCTGGGTGGGCTTGGCCGGCGTACCGACCACCCGGTCGGTACGCCGGTCGACCCACCGGCCGGCCCTCAGAAGAGCTTTCCCGGGTTGAGGATCCCGTGCGGGTCGAAGGCGGCTTTGACGGCACGGTGGAGTTCGAGGCCGACCTCGCCCAACTCCTCCGCCAGCCAGTCCTTCTTCAGCACGCCGACGCCGTGCTCACCGGTGATCGTCCCGCCCAGCATCAGGCCCAACTCCATGATCTCGTCGAAGGACTTGCGGGCCCGGCTCGCCTCGTCCTCGTCGGCGGCGTCGAAGCACACCGTCGGATGGGTGTTCCCGTCGCCCGCGTGGGCGCAGACGCCGATGGTCAGCCCGTACCGCTCGGCGATCTCGGCCGTTCCCGTCAGCATGTCGGCCAGCCGGCTGCGCGGTACGCACACGTCATCGATCATCGTGGTGCCCTTGACCGCTTCCAGCGCCGTCAGTGCGGCGCGCCGCCCCTGGAGCAGCAGTTCGGACTCGGCGGCGTCCTCGGCGGGTACCACCTCGCTCGCGCCCGCCGCCGTGCACAGTTCACCCACCGCCCGCAGCTGCGGCGCGGGGTCGGGGGTGTCGAACGCCGCGAGCAGCAGCGCCTCGGTGGTCTCGGGGAGGCCCATCTTCGTCATCTCGTTGACGGCGCGGAGCGTGGTGCGGTCCATCAGCTCCAGCAGCGCGGGCGTATGACCCGCCTCCATGATCCGGCACACCGCGTCGCAGGCCGCGGCCGCCGACGGGAACTCGGCGGCCAGAGCGAGCTGTTGCGGCGGCTGGGCGCGGAGCGCGAGGGTGGCACGTACGACGATGCCCAGGCTGCCCTCCGAGCCGACGAACAGGCGGGTGAGGTCGTAGCCCGCGACGCCCTTGGCCGTACGGCGGCCGGTGGTCAGCAGCCGCCCGTCGGCCAGTACGACGTCCAGGCCGAGCACGTACTCCGCGGTGACGCCGTACTTCACGCAGCACAGACCGCCGGAACCGGTGCCGATGTTGCCGCCGATGGTGCACATCTCCCAACTGGAGGGATCCGGCGGGTAGCTCAACCCGTGCTCGGCCACGGCCCGGGAGAGCCGCGCGTTGATGACGCCCGGCTCCACCACGGCGATCCGGTCGACGGGGTTGATCTCCAGGATGCGGTCCATGCGGGTGAGGGAGAGCAGCACGCAGCCGTCCGTCGCGTTGGCCGCGCCGGACAGCCCGGTGCGGGCGCCCTGCGGGACGACGGGGGTCCGCAGGGCGTTCGCCGTACGCATCGTGTGCTGGACCTGCTCCACATTGCGGGGTACGACGACGGCGGCCGGCGCGCCTGCGGGGCAGAAGCTGGCCATGTCGGTGGCGTACGACCGGAGTACGGCCGGGTCCGTCAGCACCGCGTCCGCGGGTAGCCCCTCGCGGAGCCGCGCGATGAGCTCACTCATCCCTCCACCCTGGCACCCCCTTTCTTCGCGGGGAAGCCCCGCGGGCCCCGTCGCTTGTGTGGCTCAGGGTGGGCGGGGGTTGGGGATGGCCTGGGGTGGGTGGGGGGTTGGTGGCCACGCTGGGATGAGTGGGCGTTGGCAGTGGCGTGGGTGAGTCGGGGTTGGGGCGGCTCGGGTGGGTGGGGGTGGGGGTGGTGGCGGTGTGGGGTGGGTGGGGGTTGGCGGTGGCGTGGATGGGTGAGGGCTGGTGGTGGCGTGGGTGGGTGGGGGTTGGGGGGCGGCTCCCCCCACCTGCCGCCGGGCCGGCTGGCTTGTGGGGGCACGCCCCCTTGCGTTTTCGGCTGCCGCCGACAGGTCGTGTCGGGGGGCTCCGCCCCCCAACGGCCCCCCGCTAGGTGGGCTTCGCCCCCCTAGGACCCCCCTTCCGCAACACCGCCACCTATTGACGTAAGAGCCGTCCGCTTCAGGGCTGAGGCCCTTTGTCTGCCCGTGGCGCCCATATCTGGGGTGGATGACAGCGCCCATGCTCCAACCCCAGATATGGGCGCCACCCGCACCGAATAGTCCTGGAGCGGGTGCGGGGGACAAATTGTCCAGACGGCGGCATGGGGTCGGGGGGGCTCCTAGGGGGGCGGAGCCCCCGTAGCGGGGGGCAGTTGGGGGGCGGAGCCGCCCCAACGCCTGTCCGGCGAGGACCGGGGGTTTGGGGGCAGCGCCCCCAACAGAGGGAAGGGCCCAAGGTTGGGCCCTCAAGCCCACCCCAGGTCAGAGGTTGCCGCGGAGGGCTTGCTCCCTCTCGATGGCTTCGAACAGCGCCTTGAAGTTGCCCTTACCGAACCCCATGGACCCATGCCGCTCGATGATCTCGAAAAAGACGGTCGGCCGATCCTGCACCGGCTTCGTAAAGATCTGCAGCAGATACCCGTCCTCGTCACGATCGACGAGAATCTTCAACTCACGCAGCGTCTCCACGGGCACCCGCGTCTCACCCGCCCACTCCCCCAACGTGTCGTAGTAGGAGTCCGGCGTGTCCAGGAACTGCACGCCCGCGGCCCGCATGCCCCGCACGGCGGAGACGATGTCGCCCGTGGCCAGCGCGATGTGCTGGACGCCGGCGCCGCCGTAGAACTCCAGGTACTCGTCGATCTGGGACTTCTTCTTGGCGACGGCGGGCTCGTTGATCGGGAACTTCACCTTGAGGGTGCCGTCGGCCACGACCTTCGACATCAGTGCCGAGTACTCGGTGGCGATGTCGTCGCCGACGAACTCCTTCATGTTCGTGAAGCCCATGACCTTGTTGTAGAACGCGACCCACTCGTCCATCCGGCCGAGTTCGACGTTGCCGACGCAGTGGTCGATCGCCTGGAAGAAGCGCCGCTCGGGGGGCTGGACGATCGGGTCCATGGCGACGAAGCCGGGCAGGTAGGGACCGTCGTACCCGGTGCGCTCCACAAGGGTGTGGCGGGTCTCGCCGTAGGTCGCGATGGCGGCCCGTACGACGATGCCGTGCTCGTCCTTGGTCTCGTACGGCTCCTCGATGCCGCGGGCGCCGTGTGCGACGGCGTACGCATAGGCGGCGCGGGCGTCCGGGACCTCGATGGCCAGGTCGATGACGCCGTCGCCGTGTGCGGCGACATGGTCGGCGAGGAAGCGGCCCCAGTCGGTGGTGGGCTGGATGACGGAGGTGAACACGAACCGCGCCGAGCCGGACTCCAGCACATAGCTGGCCGTCTCCCGGCTGCCGTTCTCCGGGCCGGCGTAGGCCACGGCACGCATGCCGAAGGCCGAGGAGTAGAAGTGCGCTGCCTGTTTGGCGTTGCCGACGGCGAAGACGACCGCGTCCATCCCCTTGACCGGGAAGGGGTCTGCCTGCCGTGCGGTCTGCGGGGTTGCCGCGTGTGTGGTCTCAGTCATATTTGCAGGGTCGCCCCGGACCACAAGGTGCGCAATAGTTTGCGTTTTCGCTGGGCAGTTTGTTCAGTGAAACCAGGCATCGGGCGGACGATATGCACAATCTGTGCAGCCTCTGCCCGCCCTACGCCGTCACTCACGGAGAGGCAAGTCATGGGCATTGACCGGCTGGACGGACGGCTGCTCGAACTGCTCGCGGAGGAGCCCCGGATCGGGGTGCTGGAGCTGTCCCGGCGGCTCGGTGTCGCCCGCGGTACGGCACAGGCGCGGCTGGACCGGCTCACCTCCGGCGGCGTCATCCGCGGCTTCGGCCCCCAGGTCGACCCTGCCGCGCTGGGCTACCCCGTCACCGCGTTCGCGACACTGGAGATCAAGCAGGGCCAGGGCCCGGACGTACGGGCCCATCTGGCGACGGTGCCCGAGGTGCTGGAGCTGCACACGACCACCGGCAGCGGCGACATGCTCTGCCGCTTGGTGGCCCGTTCCAACGCCGACCTCCAGCGGGTGATCGACCGGGTCGTCGGCATCGAGGGCATCGTCCGCGCCTCCACCGCCATCGTCATGGAGAACCCGGTGCCGCTGCGCATCGTGCCGCTCGTACGGCAGGCCGCCGAGGACAGCGGGGCCGCCGGGTGAGCGGCGGCCATCAGCCGCTCAGCAGCTGGGAACCTTGCCCTCCGTACGGATCTCCTTCAGCGCGTCCAGCGCGCCCTGCAACGAACCGACCGGCACCAGCCGCAGCCCGGAGGGCGACTCGGCACTCGCCACCCCGCACTGACTCCGGGGAAGAAGAAAATATGTGGCCCCGTCCCGGCGGGCCGCCTGCGTCTTGAGCGGGACACCGCCGACGGCCCCGACCTTGCCGTCCGCGTCGATGGTGCCGGTCCCGGCGACCGTGCGGCCGCCGGTCAGGCCCCGCCCCGTACCGTCGCCGTCCAGCTTGTCGATGATGCCGAGGGCGAAGAACAGCCCGGCGCTCGGGCCGCCGACGTCCCCCAGCCGCAGCCGTACGCGCACGTCGTTCGGCGAGCGGTGCAGCTGACGCAGGGCCGCGGTGACGGCCTTGTGCTGGGAGTCCTTCATCTCCTTGGTGATGCGCTTCTCGGCGTCCTCGGTGTCCCCGCCGCCCGGGTAGACGGCCTCGTGGGGCATCACGGCCCGGTCCTCGCGGAACCAGGAACGCACCACGTCGGGCAGCCGCACCGTGGCTTCGGGCCGGGTCGCGGCGATGGTGACGGACAGCAGCCGACCCTTGTCACTGCCCTGTGTCCTGGCGCCCTCGATGGCGATCACGGGCTTGCCGTCGCTGCGGCCGAGCACGTTCGCGGTCTCGCCGGGCTGGGCGAGCGAGAACGGCAGCGGGGCGAACAGCGCCACGGCGAGCAGCAGGACGACGGGCAGCGCGCAGAGCGCGAGCGTACGGCGGCGGGTACGGCGCGGCGCTTCGGCCTCTGCGGGGCTGGTGCTGGATGCGGACACCCCCGCAATCTATCGACCGCCTCGCGCGGCCGTACGAAGACCCCGGCTCCCGATCCCTCCGTACGGCCGTGCGGCGCAGTTTCAACACAGCAGCACAGTGCGCCGGTGACGTCACCGCAGCGCGTCGGCGACCTCGTTGGCGGCGCGGACCACGCGGTGGCCCACCTGTTCCGGCACCGTCTCGGCGAGCATCACCACGCCCACGCTGCCCTCGATCCCGCTCACGCCCAGCACCGGTGCCGCGGCACCGCTGGCGCCCGCCTCCAGTTCACCGTGGGTGAGCACGAAGCCGGCGCCGCGCTCGCTGTCGGGCCCGCGGCCGGCGAGTATCGCCCGGCCCGCCGCCCCCCGGTCGAGGGGATGCCGGAACCCTGTGCGGTAGGCGACGTGGTAGTCGGTCCAGCTCGGCTCGACCACCGCGACGGCCAGCGCCTCGGTGCCGTCGACCAGGGTGAGATGCGCGGTGGCGCCCACATCCTCGGCCAGCGAGCGCAGCGCGGGCAGCGCGGCCTCCCGTACCAGGGGGTGGACCTGCCGCCCCAGGCGCAGCACCCCGAGCCCGACCCGGGCCCGGCCGCCCAGGTCACGGCGGACGAGGGCGTGCTGCTCCAGGGTGGCCAGCAACCGGTAGACCACGGTCCGGTTGACGCCGAGCTTGTTGGACAACTCTGTGACGGTGAGGCCGTGATCGGTGTCGGCCAGCAATTTGAGGACTCGCAGCCCTCGGTCGAGTGTCTGAGAAGTCTCCGCGGTCACGGCGCCCCCTCCCTCGGGTGAGTGACGGCAGCCGCGGGTGGACGGAGTATTCGGATCGCCACGGGCCGTGTGTCCGGGAAACCTAGCGAGCAGCACCGCTGACCGGAAGAGCCTGTCCAGAATCCGGTCAAAACCTTTTCCGCCGCCCACGGCGCTCAGCCGAAAACGGCGAGGGAGGAGTTTTGACAACTGCCACCAAACCCGTGCAAATTGCCGAATGCGGCTACTTCATGCGGGTGGCCCACTCCCTTACTTTCGCGATGCGGGCCTCGATCTGGCTCACGGTCGCCTCCGCACTGGGCGGCCCCCCGCAGACCCGGCGGAGTTCGTTGTGCACCACTCCGTGCGGCTTGCCGCTCTGGTGCACGTAGGCACCCACCAGGCTGTTCAGCTGCTTGCGCTTCTCCAGCAGTTCCTTGTGGGTGACCACGGGACGCTTTTCCGCCGGGATCTCCAGCAGGTCGGCTTCGCTGTCCGGCTTCTTCCTGCTGTGCGCGATCTGCCGGGCCTGCCGCTTCTGGAGCAGCAGTTGCACCTGGTCGGGCTCCAGCAGTCCGGGAATGCCGAGGTAGTCCTGCTCCTCCTCGCTGCCCGGGTGCGCCTGCATTCCGAACTCGGCGCCGTCGTACATCACCCGGTCGAAGACCGCGTCCGACTCCAGCGCCTCGAAGGGCAGCTGGTCCTGCTCGCCGGTGTCCTCGTCCTTCTCCTGCTCGGCCTCCTTGAGCAGGTCCGCCTCCTCGGCGTACGGGTCGTCCTCGTTGCCCTTCTTCGGCTTGTCGAGGACGTGGTCGCGCTCGACCTCCATCTCGTTGGCGAAGGTCAGCAGCGTGGGGATCGTCGGCAGGAAGACGGAGGCCGTCTCACCGCGCCGCCTTGAGCGCACGAAGCGGCCGACGGCCTGCGCGAAGAACAGCGGCGTGGAGACGGTGGTCGCATACACCCCGACGGCCAGCCGGGGCACGTCCACGCCCTCGGAGACCATCCGCACGGCGACCATCCAGCGCTCGTCGTTGTTGCGGAAGTCCTCGATGCGCTGCGAGGCGCCGGTGTCGTCGGAGAGCACGACGGTCGGTCCGGTGCCGGTGATCTCGCGGAGCAGCTTGGCGTAGGCGCGGGCCGAGTCCTGGTCGGAGGCGATGACCAGGCCGCCCGCGTCGTGCACCGATTTGCGGACCTCCGTCAGCCGGTGGTCGGCGGCGCGCAGTACGGCGGGCATCCACTCGCCGCGCGGATCCAGCGCCGTACGCCAGGCCTGGGAGATGGCGTCCTTGGTCATCGGCTCGCCGAGCCGGGCCTCGATCTCGTCCCCGGCCTTGGTGCGCCAGCGCATGTTGCCGCCGTAGGAGAGGAAGATGACGGGCCGCACCACGCCGTTGGCGAGCGCGTCACCGTATCCGTAGGTGTAGTCGGCGACGGACCGCCTGATGCCCTCGCCGTCCTCGGCGTACTCCACGAACGGGATCGGGTTGGTGTCCGAGCGGAAGGGCGTACCGGTCAGCGCGAGGCGCCGGGTGGCGGGCTCGAACGCCTCCTGGCAGGCCTCGCCCCAGGAGCGGCT
This sequence comes from Streptomyces sp. CA-250714, assembly GCF_050936705.1. NCBI lineage: Bacteria > Bacillati > Actinomycetota > Actinomycetes > Kitasatosporales > Streptomycetaceae > Streptomyces > Streptomyces sp. CA-250714. The sequence continues at coordinate 2,780,257 of NZ_JBNJMI010000002.1, forward strand.
GTCGCCCGCGTGGTGGATCTCGTCCAGGATGACGAGGGTCTTGCGCTGCTCCACGCGGTTGCGGTGCAGCATCGGCCGTACGCCCACGCCCGCGTAGGTGACGGCGACCCCCTGGTACTCCTTGCTCAGCGGGCCCGCGCTGTAGTCCGGGTCCAGCTTGATCCCGACCCGGGCCGCCGCCTCGGCCCACTGCTTCTTCAGATGCTCGGTCGGCGCGACGACGGTGACCTGCTGCACGACGTGATGGTGCAGCAGCCACGACGCCAGGGTGAGGGCGAACGTCGTCTTGCCCGCGCCCGGCGTCGCGACTGCGAGGAAGTCGCGCGGCTGCCGCTCCAGGTACGCGTCCATCGCCGCCTGCTGCCAGGCCCGCAGCTTGCTGGCCGTGCCCCAGGGGGCGCGGCCCGGGAAGGCCGGCGACAGATGGTGGTTGCTGCTGGGGGTGGTGGGAGTGGTAGTCACGGTCTCCGGTGCGACGGGGTCAGGTACGGCGACGGCCGACCGCGGTCGGCGGCCGGCCGGGCACAGCCTCGGCAACCCTACCGGTGGCCCCGCGCGTCCGGATCAGCCCGGGGACGGACCCTGGGCGCTGTGACCAACATCCCCCCGGATCACTGGGGTCGGGTGCGTACGAAGCGGTCGGGCTGGCCGCTGTTCCATTGGAGCGTCAGCTTCTGACCGCCTTCGCCGAGTACGGCCCGCCCGTTCTCGGGCTTGCCCCCGCAACTGCTGCTGATCTGCATACTGCTGTTGATCGTCCCGGAGCAGCTCTTGCCGCCGCTGGCCGCCGCGGTGACGGTGAAGGAGGTTCCGTTGACGGTCATGGTGATGGCCTTGCCCCGGATGAGGAACGGGTAGTACCAGCTTCCCTGCACGCTGGCGGGCGCCGCGGCACCGCCGCCCGACGACCCGCCGGTGGACCCCGAGCCGTTGCTGGGGCGGGGAGCGGGCGCCTTGGAGGTCGGCTTGGCCGCGGTGGGCTTCGGCTTGGCCGAGGGCTTCGCCGAGGGGCTCGCGGATTTGCCGGCGGAAGGCTTGGCGCTGGGCGACGCGGAGTCCTTGTGGGGGCTCGCGCTGCTCTTCTGCTTCGGCTTGTCGGCCGCTGCTGGATTCTTGCCGTCTTCCTCGCCGCCACAGCCGGTAAGGGTGAGGGCCAGCGCCGCGACAGCGCCGACGACGAGTGAAGTTTTTCCCCGCACGAGAATTCCTGTCATATCCGGTGGCCGCCCCGGAAAGAGACGGCTTTCGCGAAACGAAAGTGCCCGGGGAGTTTGCCACGGCGAGCATGCGAAATCATCGGCACTCGGAACATTTCCTACGGATTATTTCGACTGAACTCCGGGTGAGGAGAACCCGAGCGACTGCGGGTGAGGAGAAACGGAGTGCGGGGCACCGGCTGCCGGGGCGGCGCTGAACCGCCGGCAGGCCGGCCGCGTACTGACAAGAGACACCGCGGGTTCACCTTGTTCCCGCCGCGAGGACAACCCTTCTCCCACCTCGTGGGTCTCACGGTCGTAAGGCCAACGCACCGGTCCCAGTCCGTCCCCGCAGGCCCAACGTCCGCTCACCGCAAGGCCGCTGAGGACCGGGGCGCCACACACAGGAGGATGAGTGCGTCACCACGCAGAAGCCACCCCCATCACCACTGCGACCGCCACGGCCGCCCGCGTCATCGGGATGACGGCCGTACTGCTGGCAGGATCCGCCGTCGTCGCCGGTCAGGCGCACGCGGAGCCGGGCAGGACCCCCGGCGCCGCCGCGATATCGGGCAGTGCCGCCGCGCCGAAGGCCGACTTCAACGGGGACGGGTACGCCGACACCGTCGCGGGCGCGCCCAAGGCCACCGTCGCGGGCAAGGAGTACGCGGGCTACCTGACCGTGGCCTACGGCTCCGCCAAGGGCGCGAGCACCACGCACCGGCAGCTCTTCAGCGCCAACTCCGCCGGGGTCCCCGGCGATCCGGAGGCCTACGGCAACTTCGGTGGCAGCACGGCCGCCCGCGACTTCGACGGTGACGGCGTCGCCGATCTGGCCGTCAGCGGCAACAAGGGCGTCGTCGTGCTGTGGGGCGAGAAGGGCAAGGGCCTCACCAGCGCCACCCAGCTGACCGAGGGCGGCCATGACGGCGACCTCGTCGCGGGGGACTTCAACGGCGACAAGAAGCCCGACCTCGCCCTGGGCAGCGGCGACTTCGACGACAAGGGCCTGAAGGTGCTGTACGGCGGCTTCACCCGGGACGGCAAGGCCGCCAAGGTCGCCGAGTACGCGACCGGGCACGAGTTCGGGCCGACGTCGCTGGCGGCGGGCGACATCACGGGTGACGGCGTCGACGATGTCTTCACCACGCACGCGTTCGAGGAGATGTCCGAGAGCAGCGAGTTCTTCAAGGGCACCAAGGACGGGCTCACCGACAAGCCGCAGCACGTGACCGACGCGGAGAGCGGCGTCATCGCCGACGTCGACAAGGACGGCTACGGCGACCTGGTGATCCGTACCGTCCCGGGCGGCGTCGTGGAGAACCTGCCGTACGACCACGGCACCGTCAAGGTGCTCTACGGCACCAAGGACGGCCCCAGCACCAGCCGCACCGCCACCCTCACCCAGAACAGCGCGGCCGTGCCCGGCACCAACGAGGAGGGTGACGAGTTCGGCAAGGCCCTCTCGGCCGGTGACGTCAACGGTGACGGCTACGCGGACATCGCCGTCGGCGCGCCGGGCGAGGACATCGGCAGCGGCGCCGCGGGCAAGGACGCCGGCGCCGTCGTCCAGCTCCTCGGCGGCAAGAACGGGCTGACCGGCACCGGTGCGAAGAACTGGGACCAGGGCAGCGCGGGCGTGCCCGGCGCCGTCGAGGCCAAGGACGGCTTCGGTTCGGCCCTGACCATGGGCGACACGGACAAGGACGGCCGGGACGATCTGGCCGTCGGCGCCCCCGGTGAGGACGGCGCCAGTACGGCTGTCGACGCGGGTGCGGTCTGGGTGCTGCGGGGTGCCTCCGGCGGTTTGACGGCTGAGGGCGTTGTCTCGTACGGGCCCAAGACGCTGGGTGCGCCGGAGAAGGGGTCTCAGCTGGGGAGTGCCTTCTTGCGCTGAGTGCGTTTCGTCGGAGCTCTTTTTGGCCGGCGCCGCTGTGGTGGAGCTCTACCACAGCGGCGTCGGCTTTTCGCCGTTGGAGCTTCGCGGATTGCCCGCGTGCGCGTTCGTGGTGGTTCCTCGCGCCCCTTCGGGGGGCGCACCAACTCTGCGGTGCAGACCTACTTCTGACGGTGCGTCAAGTTATAGGTGAGGTCAACTGTGAGGTGAGGGACGGGCGTTGTCATGGCCAAACCACGTCTGTACTGTGACGCCCCAGGCGCCTGAGCTCCATCCCCCCACCACAGGAGCAGTCATGCCTTCACAGACACATGCCCGCAGATCAAGCAAGCGCACCAAGGTAACTGTCGCCGTCACCCTGGGCACGGCGCTCGCCTCCGGCGCACTGTTCGCCGGTGTCCAGTCGGCGACGGCGGGGCCGAGCGAGAAGCCCTCGATGAACGAGTCGTTCGACTCCGCCGCCGAGAAGTACGACGTACCCCGCGATGTGCTGGCCGCCGTCGGCTATGGGGAGACCCACTTCGACGGCCACAATGGCAAGCCCAGCCAGGCGCACGGCTTCGGCGTGATGCACCTGGTCAGCAACCCGTCCCGGCACACGCTCGAACAGGCGGCCAAGATCACCGGCAAGTCCGAATCGGAGCTGCGCAAGGACACCGACGCCAACATCCACGGCGGTGCCGCCGTGCTGCGCGCCTACGCCGACAAGCTCGGACTGAGCGCGGCCGAGCGCGACGACGTGGACAAGTGGTACCCGGCCGTCGCCGACTACAGCGGCGCCAAGGGTGTCACGGCGCGGATGTACGCCGACAGCGTCTACGAGTTCCTGAAGGAGGGTGTCCGCGGCACCTCGCCGGACGGCGAGCGCATCAAGGTCACCGGCCGCAGCGTCCACCCCGACAAGAGCAAGGTGGACGCGTCCGGGGTGGGCGCGAAGGCCCCGGGCTACCCCGGCGCGAAGTGGGTGCCGGCCAACAGCGCCAACTACCGAGAGGGGCGCAGCGCGAAGGTCGACAAGATCGTCGTCCATGTGACGCAGGGCTCGTACGCGGGCACCATCAACTGGTTCCAGAACCCGTCGGCCAAGGTCAGCGCCCACTACGTGGTGCGTTCCAAGGACGGGGAGGTCACCCAGATGGTGAAGAACGTGGACACCGCGTACCACGTCGGAAACGCGAACCCCTCCACGCTGGGCATCGAGCACGAGGGGTACGTCGACGACGCCTCCTGGTTCACCGACTCGATGTACCGCTCCTCGGCGAAGCTGACCCGCCACCTGGCCAAGCTGCACAACGTGCCGCTCGACCGCAAGCACATAGTCGGCCACGTCGAGGTCCCCGGGAACGACCACACCGACCCCGGTAAGCACTGGAACTGGGACAAGTACATGAAGCTGGTCAAGGGCTGACGCCCGGAAGGACGTGAGCACCTCATGACCTAGGACCAACGGCCGAGCCGTCCCAGCAACCACGGTAGGTGTCGCCCAGACGGGTGGCACTTACCGTGGTTGTCATGGCAGCGACCGGGATCCCCCAGCCCGAAGGACCGTCGGCACCCGGCGAGGAGTCCGTACTCAGCAGCGCGTACCGGCCGCTGACGTTCGGCATCGTCTCCGTGGTCCTCCTCATAGCCTTCGAGGCGACCGCGGTCGGTACGGCGATGCCGCTGGCCGCCGACGAACTGAACGGCATCTCCCTCTACGCGTACGCCTTCTCCGCGTTCTTCACCACGTCCGTCGTCGGCATGGTCACCTCGGGCCAGTGGTGCGACCGGAGAGGCCCACTGCCCCCGCTGGCCACCGGCATCGCGCTGTTCGCCGGTGGCCTTGTGCTGTCCGGCACCGCCATGGCCATGTGGGTCTTCGTACTGGGCCGCGCCGTGCAGGGCGTCGGCGGCGGGCTGGTGATCGTCGCGCTGTATGTGACGGTCAGCCGCGCCTTCCCGGAACGGCTGCGGCCCACGGTGATGGCCGCGTTCGCCGCGTCCTGGGTGGTCCCCTCCATCGTCGGCCCGCTGATATCCGGCACCGTCACCGAACACCTCGGCTGGCGCTGGGTCTTCCTCGGGATACCGGTACTCGTGGTGCTGCCGCTGCTGGTGATGCTGCCACCGCTCAAGCGCCGGGCCTCCGGGCCGCCGGAGGGTGCTGCCGAGTCCGCCGAGCCGGCCGACTCCGCCGGCGAGAAGGGGAAGGCGGACCGGGGCGGGCGGCGGATCCGGCTCGCGGTCGCCGTCGCGCTGGGTGCCGGACTGCTCCAGTACGCCAGCCAGGACCTGCGCTGGCTCGCGCTGCTGCCCGCCGCCGCTGGGGTCACCCTGCTGGTGTTCGCGCTGCGGGTGCTGCTTCCTCGCGGGACCATACGGGCAGCGCGCGGGCTGCCCGCCGTGGTGCTGCTGCGCGGCATGGCGGCGGGCTCCTACGTCGTCGCCGAGAGCTTCGTCCCGCTGATGCTGGTGACCCAGCGCGGGCTGTCGGTCACCCTGGCGGGGCTCACCCTCGCCGCCGGGGGCGCGACATGGGCGCTGGGCTCCTTCACCCAGTCGCGGGCCCGCCTGGAGCCGCACCGGGAACGGCTCATCCGGGTCGGCATGGCGCTGGTCGCCCTCGCCATCGGCTACACACCGCTGGTGCTGGTGGAGTCGGTGCCGGTGTGGACGCTCGCCCTCGCCATGGGGATCGGCTGCTTCGGCATGGGGCTGATCATCTCCTCGCTGAGCGTGCTGCTGCTGGGGCTCTCGGCGCCCGAGGAGGCCGGACGCAACTCCGCCGCGCTCCAGTTGAGCGACGGGCTGTCCAATGTGCTGCTGCTCGCCCTGACCGGTGCCCTCTTCGCCGCGCTCGGCGGTGGCTCCGTCACCGTCGTGGGGGAGGCGGGCGGCGCCACTGGTGCGGGCGCCGGGGCGGACGGCGCACAGCCCGCAGCGTTCACGGCCGTGTACGCCGCCTCGGCCGTCGTCGCGCTCGCGGGCGTATGGGTGGCGGGACGGCTGCGCCCGGAGCCGGGAGCCGACGAACCGGCCGCAGCTGCGGAACCCGACACGGCAGCGACTGCTGAGGCAGCAGTGAAAGCAGAGTGATCCAGAAGCAGCACCCCGCCGACTGCCATGTGACCCCAAATTCTGCTTATGGTTCTGCCATGTTCGACTCGCGGCACATCCAGACCTTCCACGAAGTGGTGCGCGCGGGCTCCTACTCCGCCGCGGCCCGCGCACTGGGCTACACCCAACCAGCGATCACCCAGCAGATGAAGGCGCTGGAGCGCTCCGTCGGCACCCCGCTGTTCATCCGCGTCGGCCGCCGGATGCGGCTCACCGAGGCCGGGGAGGCGCTGGCCCGGCACTCCGAGGTGATCCTGGAGAGCATCAGCACGGCCCGGCAGCAGATGGAGTCCCTCACCAGGCTGCGCGCCGGAAAGGTCACCGTCTGCGCCTTCCCCAGCGCGGGCGCCACCCTGGTGCCCGAGGCCCTCGCCGAACTGGCCGCCGCGCACCCCGGCATCCGGGTCGGGCTCCAGGAGGACGAGCCGCCCGAGTCGCTGCGCCGGGTGGTGCGCGGCGAGTGCGACATCACCCTCGCCTTCACCTATCCCGGCCTGCGCGAACAGGTGCCCGAGGAGCTGGTGGAGATCCCGCTGCTGGAGGACCAGCTCACCGTGCTGCTGCCGACGGGGCATCCGATGGCGCGGCGGCGCGCCGTGCAGCTGCGGGAACTGGCGGACGAACGGTGGATCGCGGGCTGTCTGCGCTGCCGGGCCAACTTCCTGCACGAGTGCGCCGAGTTGGGCTTCGCCCCCGAGATCGCCTTCACCACCGACGACAACCTGGTGGTGCAGAGCCTGGTCGCGGAGGGCCTGGGCGTCGCCATGGTGCCGGGCCTCGTCCTCTCCTTCCTCGTCCACAAGAAGGTGACCGGCCGCGCCCTCGACCCCGCCTCCCGCCGCCAGGTCTCGGCGTACGTACTGCGCGAGCACCTGGAGATACCGGCGACGGCCCGCGTCCTGGAGGCGCTGCGCGGAGCCGCGGAGCGCCGAGTGGGCTGCTGAGACCGGCCCCCACCCATAAGCAGAACTGAGAGCGCCCCCAACGAACCGTCGTTGGACGTGATAGGTGACCGCCGCGACGCTGCCCGTATGACAGCGACGACGACCACTCCTTCCGCCGCGAGGACGACGGGGCGTATGCGCGCCCTCATCGAGGACGTGCGCGAGGCCGTCAGCAGGGGGCTGCCGCCGGACGTCACCGCCTACCTGGTCGGCGAGAAGCTGGCACCGCACCTGGGCGCCGACGATCTGCTGACCGGCGCACAGTGCGAGCCCGACCCCGAGCGCTACCGCCAGCACGTGCTGCACGCCGAGAGCGACGGCAGCTTCTCCCTCGTCGCCCTGGTGTGGCTGCCCGGCCAGGGCACCTCCGTGCACGACCACGTCTCCTGGTGCGTCACCGGCGTCCACCAGGGCGAGGAACACGAGCGCCGCTACCGGCTGCTGCCCGCCGAGGCCGGCAGCGGCACCGCGCGGCTCGTCGCCACCGAGGACGTGGTCAACCCGCTGGGCGCGGTATGCGGCTTCGCGCCCCCCGGCGACATCCACCGCGTGTGGAACGGCTGCGACGACGTGGCCGTCTCCCTGCACATCTACGGAGCGGACATCTCCCGCCTCGGCAGCAGCGTCCGCCGCGTGTACGACCTCCCGGCCGACGCCTGATGGCCCTGCTGGGGGACCGCACGCGGACCCCGCGGGGGGCGTCCGCCGCCACCTCTTCGCGGAAGCGCTTTGCGCGGGGGTCTTTTGCGCGGGAGCACTCTGCTCCGGAGCCGCCTGTACGGACGGCTTCCGTACGGGAGCCGTCCGTACGGGAGCCTTCGGTGGGGAAGTCGTCCGTGCGGAGGGCGAGTCGGTTGCCCGGGCTGGCGCTCGCCGCGATTGGGGTGGCTGCGGCGTCATCGGTGCATCTGCTGCTGCCTGCCGTACCGATGCTGACGGCGGCGGTGGTGCTCGGCATCGCTGCCGCGCACCTCCCCGGGCTGCGTGGACTCGTACGCGGGGCCGCGCGTCCCGGGCTGACGCTGGCGGGGAAGCGGCTGATGCGGCTCGGCATCGTGCTGCTCGGCCTGAAGCTCGCGCTGAGCGATGTGCTGGGGCTGGGGTGGGCGACGGTGGCCATGGTCGGCTGCGTCGTCGGCGCCACCTTCTTCGGCACCGTGTGGCTCGGCCGCAGGCTCGGGCTGCCCGGCGATCAGCCGGTACTCGTGGCGACCGGCTACTCGATCTGCGGGGCCTCCGCGATCGGAGCCATGAGCGACGTGCGGGGCAGCGAGGAGGAGGACGTCGCGACCTCGGTCGCGCTCGTGACGCTGTGCGGGACGTTGGCCATCGCCGTACTGCCCCTTCTCCAGGCCCCGTTGGGCCTCGACGCCGGGCAGTTCGGACGGTGGGTCGGCGCGGGGGTCCACGACGTGGGGCAGGTCGTCGCCACCGCCCAGACCGCCGGGCCCGAGGCGCTCGGCCAGGCCGTGCTGGTCAAACTTCTCCGCGTGCTGATGCTGGCGCCGCTCGTCGCGGCGATGGTGGTGACGGTGCGGCGGCGGAAGGGGGCCGCCGCCGTTGAGAAACGGCCGCCCCTGGTGCCGCTCTTTGTTGTGGGCTTTCTTGTCATGGTTGCCCTGCGGACGACTGGTTGGCTGTCGGGTGGGGTGCTTGATGGTGCCGCTCGGGTGCAGGAGGTTCTTTTGGCCGCCGCGTTGTTCGGGCTCGGTTGTGCGGTGCATTTGCCTTCGTTGACCCGCACCGGAGTGAGGGTTGCCGCCCTTGGGCTTTGCTCCTGGGTTGTCATCGCCGGTGCCGCGTATGGGGGTGTCCTCGCCACCACATGAGGGCTGCGCCATGTGAGGGCCCCCTGCTTGTGGGGGCACGCCTCCTTTCGTTTTCGGCTGCCGCCGACAGGTCGTGTCGGGGGGCTCCGCCCCCCAACGGCCCCCCGCTAGGTGGGCTTCGCCCCCCTAGGACCCCCCTTCCGCAACACGCCTAGCCATTGACGTAAGAGCAGCCCGTGCGAAAGAGCTGCCCTTTGTCTGCCCGTGGCGCCCATATCTGGGGTGGATGAGGGCACCCATGCTCCAACCCCAGATATGGGCGCCACCCGCAGCGAATAGTCCTGGAGCAGGGGCGGAGGTCGAATTGTCCAGAGGGAGGCATGGGGCCGGGGGGGCTCCTAGGGGGGCGGAGCCCCCGTAGCGGGGGGCAGTTGGGGGGCGGAGCCGCCCCAACGCCCGTCCGGCGAGGACCGGGGGTTTGGGGGCAGAGCCCCCAACACAGGGAGGGGGCCCCGGGGTGGGGCCCTCAACCCACCACCACCCCCACCCACCCCGGGCCCAAGATGAGGCCCTCAACCATTGGCGACGACCCTCACGTGGTGGTGACCGCCGCCTGGGGGCGGATCGGCATGCGGTTGACGGCCCTCCCAGTGGCGGCCCGCACAGCGCCGGCGACAGCGGAAGGCGTCACAACGACGGGCGCCGAAGAGGCGGCCTTGGCCCCAAACGGCGCCACAACGTCCCGTTCCTCGACCAGCTTGACGATACGGATATCGGGCGCGTCCAACGCCGTCGGCAAGGCGTAAGCCGTGAAATCGGGATGCCGCACAATGCCCTTGGCGACACGCAGATGCTCCGTGAGGGCGGTGCCGATGCCCTGGGTGACGCCCGCCTCCAGGCGGGCCCGCAACTGGCGCGGGTTGAGCACAGCGCCGACGTCCTGCGCCAGGGCGACCTCGACCACCCGCACCGACCCCAACTCGATGTCGACGTCCACAACGGCGCGTACGGCGGCGAACGCGAGGCCGACGAAGGCGTCGCCCTGCCCCCACTCGTCGAGCGGCTCGGTGGGATGGGGGCGGCACTGCGCGGTCGCCCACAGTTCCTTGCCCTCCAGCGCCTCGGCGACAGTCGTGGAGAGCACCCCGTCATAGGAGGTGATCTTGCCGTCGGCGATGGTCAGCAGCTCGGTGGACATCCCGAACTTGGCCGCGAGCGGCTGGAGGAGCTGCGTGCGCACCATCTTCGCGGCGCGCTCCACCGCGCCGCCCGACACCCAGGTGTGCCGCCCGCGCCCGCTGGCACCGGACGGCGGCTGGTCGGTGTCGACGGAGGCGACGTGCACCTCGTCGATGCCGAGGGTCTCCTGGACGATCTGCCGGGCCAGCGTGTCGAAGCCCTGCCCGGACTCGACGGCCGCGCACATCACCGTGGCGACGGGGCCGTTGACCTTGACCGTCGCGGTGGACACCTCGTCGGTGCCCTCGGCGCCGAGCATGTGCACCATGCCGAGCGCGTAGCCGACGCCCCGGCGCACCGCCGCGGGGTCGCCCGCTCCCTCGGGCCCGCCGGGCAGCAGCCAGTCCTCCTCGGGCGCGTCCTTGGGCAGCGGGGGCAGCGGCGCCTCGTGGACGGCGTCCAGCAGTTCGGCCACCGGCGCCGGGCAGGTGACGGTCTGGCCGGTGGGCAGCAGATCGCCGGTCGCCATCACATTGCGCCTGCGCACCTCGACCGGGTCGAGGCCGAGCCGCTCGGCGAGCTTGTCCATCTGGCCCTCGTACGCGGCGCACACCTGCATGGCGCCCTCGCCGCGGACATGTCCGGACGGCGGGTTGTTGGTCCGTACGACCCAGCCGTCGATCACCGCGTGCGGCACGACGTACGGGCCGCAGGCGAACGAGACCGCGGCGGCCAGCGCGTCGGACGAGGTGTCCGCGTACGCGCCGCCGTCCAGCAGGATCTGCGCCTCGACCTTGATCAGCCGGCCCTCGCCGTCCGCGTGGTGGCGGTAGCGCAGCAGGGTGGGATGGCGGTGTGCGTGTCCGAGGAAGGACTCCTCACGGTTCAGCGCGATCTTGACGGGGCAGCCGGTGCGCATGGCCAACAGGCCCAGGGGGACCTGGAGCGCCGCGTCCTCGCGGTCGCCCATGGCGCCGGGCACCCCGGTGACGACGATCTTGACCTGTTCGGTGGGCAGTCCGAAGCAGGCGGCGGCCAGATCTCGGTCGGTGTGCGGGTCGGTGGAGGCGGTGTAGATCTCCACACCGCCGTCCGGACGCGGCACGGCCAGCGCCGCCTCGGCGCCGATGGGTGCCGGGTCCTGCCGTCCGACGCGGTAGAGCCCTTCGACCACGACGTCGCCGGTCACATCCGGGTCGCCGTAGCGCAGCGGGATGTGGCGCAGCAGATTGCCGTCCGGGTGCAGCGGTTCGGCCTCGAACGACTTCTCCGGGTCGGTGACCGGCTCCAGCACCTCGTACTCGACGGCGATGGCTGCCGCGGCCAGCCGGGCGGTGTCCGGGTGGTCGGCTGCGACGGCGGCGATCGGCTCGCCGTAGTAGCGCACCACGTCGCGGGCGAACGCGGGCTGGTCGGCGATCTTGCGCCCGTGCGCGGAGTCCCCGGGTACGTCCTCGTGTGTGATGACCGCCCGGACGCCGGGCATCTTCGCGGCTTCCTCGGTGTCGATGGAGAGGATCCGCGCGTGCGGGTGCGGCGAGCGGTGCACCGCGGCCCACAGCAGCCCCTCGGCCCACAGGTCCGCGGCGTACGGGAAGGTGCCCTGCGCCTTGGCGTAGGAGTCGGTGGGCAGGACGGAGGCGCCCAGGCCGTGCGGCTCCGGCTCGCTGCGCGCGCCTGGCAGCGGGGCCGCCACAGCAGGGCCCGGCCCTCCCATGCCGGGTCCGGCGCCGGTGTGACCGTCAGCCGATTCCGTCATGCCGCCGCCTTTCTGTGCTTGCGTGCGCGGGGCGCGCTGCTGCGGGAGCCGCGCGCATCAGGACTCGCCGCCGTTCTCGGAGTGCCGGGTCTGGTGCGGGATGTGCGCGCCATAGGTGCCGTCGTCGTATGTGCCGTGGTCGTACGTGCCGTTGGTGCTGTAGGCCCCGGGGGCTTCGGGGGGGTGGGGCTGTGCCGCCGGGTCGTAGTCGTAACCGCCGCCCTGCGGACCGCCGTAGCCGTCGGGTGCGTAGCCAGCTTGTTCGTAGGGGACACCGCCGTAGGGCGCGGCCTCCTCGTACCCGCCGGGCGGGTAACCGCCGCCCTGCTCGTAGGCGCCGGGCTGCTGTTCGTACGCCCCGGGCTGCTGCTCGTAGGCGCCCGGCTGCTGCTCGTACCCGCCGTGGCCGTAACCGGTCTGCGGGTCGAAGCCCCCCTGGCCGTAGTCGACGTGGCCTGACGGTTGCTGGTCGGTGGCGGCGCGCGCCTCCGCCTGTGCTTCCGCCTCGGCGGCCTCGCGCTCGGCGTGGGCGGTGCGCTGTTCGACGACCGTACGGACCGCGTCCAGCACCCCGCGGTAGCCGGAGCACCGGCACAGGTTGCCGCTGATCGCCTTGCGGGTCTCCAACTCGGTGGGCGCGTGGTTGCCCTCCAGCAGGTCGTGCACGGTCATCGCGAGCCCCGGTACGCAGAACCCGCACTGCACCGACCCGCTCTCGGCGAGCGCGCACTGCACATCGGAGGGGGTGCCGTCGGCGGACAGCCCCTCGACGGTGCGTACTTCGCTCCCGGCGGCAGTGGCGGCGGGCACCAGGCACGCGGCCACCAGCCGCCCGTCCACCTGCACCGAGCAGGCCCCGCACTCCCCCTGCGAGCAGCCGTCCTTGGCTCCGGCCAGCCCCAGCCGCTCGCGGAGCACGTACAGCAGCGACTCCCCGATCCACGCGCTGGCGACCGGGCGGTCGACGCCGTTGACCCGCAGGACGTACGAGACGTGCGGGTGTTCGTCCTCCGTGTCGACGGCTTCGGGCAGCGGGACTGCGTCGGTGTTCCCTTCGGCGTCGGTCTCGGGGGCGGGCTCGGTGGCCGCGTCGGTCCCGGACTCCGTACCGGCGTCGGTACCGGGTCCGGCGTCGTCGGCGGCCTGCCCCGGCTGCTCGGCCGGTTCCGTCTCGCCGGTCTCGGTGTCGGCGGGGGCACCGGCGTCCGGCCCCTGGTCCGGCTGCGCGGCGGCGGGTGCGGGTTCCGTCGGCTGCGGTGCCGGGGTGGCGTCGGCCAGGGAGGTCACCTCGGAGTCCGCGGTGCTCTCGGGCCCGGCGGGCGGGGCGGGCGGCTCGCTGGCGACGATCCCGGCCTCGGCCGGTGCTGCGGACTGCTGTGGCTCGTCCTGGCCGGGGCCGGGCCGGTCGGCGGTGGGCGCGCCGGGGAAGCCGTAGGCGGGTGCCGGGACGCCTTCGAACGGCCGGTCGGCACCGCCCGGTTCTTGCGCGGGCAACGGTCCTGGTCCGGGGCCTGCCGTGTCAGGGGCGCTGCCGGGAGCCGTACCGTCCCAGTGCGGTGCCGAGGCCGGCGAGGAGGGCGCCCAGGCGCGCGCGGGCTCCCTCTCCTGCACGCCGGGCTCCGGCGCAGCGGGGGCGGACGAAGCGAGTGAACCCGGCGCGGACTGCGCGGGCTTCTCGTCGGTGTGCGCCGCGCGGGCCACGCCGGTGCCGAGCGGGCGGCGGCCGGTACGGGCCTCGTGCGAGCCCGCCAGCGCGGCGGCGGCACCCTGGCCGAGCCCGGCGGATCCGGCGGCCGGGGCGGAACCGTCCGGCCCGCCGGCGGCACCGTGACCGCCCTGACCGCCCAGCGTGTCCTGCACGTTCTGCACGCCCTGGCCGCCCAGCGTGTCCTGCACGCCCTGGCCGTGCTCCGGCGCTCCGCCGCCGTTCCCGTCCCCGGGCTGCTCGTACCCCCAGGAGTGACCGGCGTGTCCTGGCTGTCCGTACGGTCCGGGCTGTCCGCCCTGCTGCGCGGCCCCGGCAACACCCTGCTCGCCGTGCTGCGGTGCGAACGGCATCACCCAGTGCCCGGAGGCTCCACCGGCCGCGGGACCGGCGTCCACCGCGGGCGGCAGCGCGCCCGAGGAGGCGTCGCCGTGCGTGCCGGACGGGGACGAACCGGACGGGGACGAGGGGTCGATGGGCGGCGGGGTGTATCCCCCCTGGCCCGTACCGGGTGCGGCCAGCGGCACGTCCTCGGCGAAGTCGAAACCGCCGCTGGGCAGCTGGACGAATGCGGTGGCGTCCGCGTCGTACTCGCCGCCGCCCCAACTCCGCGGCACATGCTGCCCATGTGGGGCATAGGGATCGTTGCCGTACCGTTCGGCGCCGCCCGCACCGTTCCCGTACTCGTCTGTGTCCGTGTGCGCGTTCACGTGTCCGTGCGGGTCCGCACCCGCGTGCGGGCCCGCGCCCCCGTTCCGGTTTCCGTTCCCGTTGCCGTGTGGTGCCTGTGGTGTGCCGCTCATGCGAGAGCCCTCCCGAGTCCTCGGCGGGCCAGTGTCGCCACGGTACGCCGCAAGTGCAGCGCCGCGGGCGGAAGCTGGGGTACGGCACCGGGAGTGCCGTCGGGGCCCTCCTCGGGAGCCGGGTCCGGGATGCACGCCATCGCGACGTACTCCCCGAAAGCGGACAGCGCCTCGGGCGCCAGTGACCGTGCCCCGTCCCAGTCGATGAGCGAGGCGATCCACTGCTCGGCCTCCAGCGGGCGCAGCGGCATCGGCGCGACGGCGCCCACCGCGCAGCGCACCCCGCGCCGCATCGGGTCGAGTACGACGGCGACGGATGCCAGCGCGCGGCTCGGCCCGGTGCGGCTGGTGGCTTTGAGGAACGTCTGCGGCGCGTGCAGCAGCGGCACCTTCACATAGCCCACGACCTCGCTGGGCTGCAGCATGTCCATCCCCGCGAGCAGATGGCTGACCGGCAGCTCGCGGTGCGACCCCTCCGGGCCCGCGATGGAGAGCGTGGCCTCCAGCGCGGCCAGCACGGGCAGCGCGTCCCCGGTGGGTGAGGCGCTGACGATGTTGCCGCCGAGCGTCCCGGCGTTCCGGATCTGCGGGGGGCCCGCGGCGCGGGCCGCGGCGGCGAGCGCCGGGATGAGCGCGGCGAAGTCGGGGCGGCCCATCCGCGCGTGGGTCAGCCCGGCGCCGAGCACGGCGTACCCGTCCTGGTACGACCAGCCGCGGATCTCGCTGATCCGGCCGAGGCCGACGAGCGCGGCGGGGCGGAGCTGGCCCGAGTTGACGTCGGCCATCAGATCGGTGCCGCCGGCGACCGGCACGGCGGCCGGTACGGCGGAGAGCGCCGAGACGGCCTCGTCCAGGGTGGTCGGCAGCATGACAGCAGGGGGCACAGCCTGCGCGGCTCGTTCGCCGTCTGGTGCATGCCGTACGTGCGTGCTCAACCTGCTGCCCCTTCCCCGACATACCGGGCTCCCGGCTGCACTGCCGTACGGTACGTGCTCACAGCCCGGACGAGGCAACTCTGGCATATCTCGGCCCGCGCCCGACACGAGGGCCAGGGATGGGCCGTTTCGCACCATTTGGCCGGGCGTCGGCGAGCGGGACACCGGGAGCCGAGGCTTCTCCCTCACTCCAGTGGGCGCCCCGGAATCCCGGGCCGCCGCTGCCAGGGGCGCGGCCCCGACGGGGGGCGGTACTCGACGCCGAGGGCTTCGAGGCGGGGCAGATGCGCCCTCTCCAGGCGCTCCGCGAAGTCGTCCCAGTCCCCGCCGGGACCGGTCCAGGCGACCTCCGCGACGGCCGCGAGTCGCGGAAACAGCTGGTAGTCGACGCGCTGCGAACTCTCCGTGCACTCGGTCCACATGTTCGCCTGCACGCCCAGCACCCGCCCTTCGCAACCGGCCTCGATGAGCCGCGCGGGCACCGGCCGCATCTCGTACACGTCCCGCAGCGAGGCGACGTACCCCAGCGGCACCGGCTCGTCCTCCCCGGGTGCCTGCCGCCGGTCGAGGTACAGCTCGTGCTCGGGACACATCACCACATCGTGGCCCGCCTCGGCGGCGGCGACTCCCCCCTCGTACCCCCGCCAGGAGGAGACGACGGCTCCTGGGGTGAGGCCGCCGTCGAGGGTGCCGCCCTGCAGGATCTCGTCCCAGCCGGCCATCCGCCGCCCGCGCCCGGCGAGCCAGCGGTCGAAGTGCCGCACCATCCACGCCTGGAGGGCGTCCTCGTCCCGCAGCCCTTCGCGGGCCATCCGCGCCTGTGCGACAGCGGAGGCCCGCCACTGGTCCTTCGGCGTCTCGTCGCCGCCGATATGGACGAAGGGGGACGGGAAGACGTCCAGCACCTCCTCCAGCACCTGCTCGTAGAAGCGCAGGACCTCGTCCGTGGGGGCGAGCAGATGCGGGCTGACGCCCCAGTCGGTCCACACCTCCAGCGCGGCCATGTCGACAGCGTCCGTGGTGCCCAGTTCCGGGTAGGCGGCGATGGCGGCCTGCGAGTGGCCGGGGAGTTCGATCTCCGGTACGACGGTGATGTGCCGTTCGGCGGCGTACGCCACGATTTCGCGGAGATCGTCCTGGGTGTAGTAGCCGCCGTGCGGGCGTTCGTCCCACAGCGGGGAGGCGCGGTGGCCGACCCGGGTGCGGCGCCGCCACGCGCCGACCTCGGTGAGCCGGGGGAAGCGGTGGATCTCCATCCGCCAGCCCTGGTCGTCGGTCAGATGCAGCTGGAGGACGTTCAGTTTGTGCGCGGCGAGCAGGTCCAGGATGCGCAGCACTCCGTCCTTGGGCATGAAGTGCCGCGCCACATCGAGCAGCAGACCGCGCCAGGCGAACCGCGGGGCGTCCTGGACCCGGCCGGGCGCGATCCGCCACTCGCGCGCGGGCCCCGCGCGCCGGAACGCCGCAGGCGGCAGCGCCTGACGCAGCGTCTGTACGCCCCAGAACACCCCCGCGGCGTCCCCGCCCACGACCAGGGCGCGTTCAGCGGTGACGTCCAGCCGGTAGGACTCGGCGCCGAGTTCACCGTCCAGCCGGAGCTCCAGGGTGTTGTGCGGTTCTCCCTCCCCGTCGTGGAACGGCAGCACGGACCGGCCGCGCAGCCATCGGGCGACCCCCCGCGCTCCGGCTCCGGCGACGAGCGCGGTACCGCTCCCCCATACGAAGGGCGGTCCGTCACCCTCCCGTTCCTCACGGGCACGCGGCACGAGCCCCGCCCAGCCGATGGTTGACATGACCGGTCCTCCTTGTACTTCACGGCTCCGTGTTGCTACACGGCTCCGTTACTTCACGGCTCCGCCGAGTCCGGAGACCAGGCGGCGGTGTACGCAGACGAAAAAGACGAGCACGGGCACCGTCATCACCGTGGAGGCGGCCATCACGCCGCCCCAGTCGGGGGTTTCGGTGTCGAAGAAGACGAGCAGCGCCATCGGCAGTGTGGAGTTCTCCGTCGCGCTGATGATGAACGACTTGGCGAACAGGAAGTCGTTCCAGGTGGAGATGAAGGAGAACACACTCGTGGCGACGAGCCCGGGGAAGACGAGGGGAAACAGGATCTGCCACAGAAAACGCGTCCGGCTCGCCCCGTCGATGAACGCCTGCTCCTCCAGGGCTTCGGGGACCGCCTTCACAAAGCCGCGCAGCATCCAGACGGCGAACG
This sequence comes from Streptomyces sp. CA-250714, assembly GCF_050936705.1. Classification (NCBI taxonomy): domain Bacteria; kingdom Bacillati; phylum Actinomycetota; class Actinomycetes; order Kitasatosporales; family Streptomycetaceae; genus Streptomyces; species Streptomyces sp. CA-250714. Next base: position 2,797,761 of record NZ_JBNJMI010000002.1, read on the forward strand.
GCAGCGAGAAGGCCAGCTGCGGAAGGACGAGGGAGAAGAGGGTGTTGAGGGCACCGATGTCCCGCATCAGGAAGAACAGCGGAATGGTCAGAGCCTCGACGGGCACCATCTGCGCGATCAGGAAGAGCATCAGCAGCGTGGTCCGCAGCCGGAACCTGAAGCGCGTGACGGCTGTCGCGGCGAGGAACGCGAGCAGCGCCGAGGCGACCACCACGGCACCCGCCACCAGCAGACTGTTGAGAAAGTAGCGCCCGAAATCCTGCTGGCCGAACACCCGCCGGAAAGCGTCGAGTGAGGGTGCGAGCGTCCACGGAACGGGCCGGTCCGAGCGGATCTCCCCGGCCGGTTTGAAGGCAGAGAGCACCATCCAGTAGAGCGGAAAGGCGACGAGGGCGGCAATGAGGAGGGCGGCGCCGTCGGCCGCGTACCGTCCCGGTCTCCGTGCCCGTACCCGGGTTCCCGGCGCCATGCTCAACTCTCCGCCCCGGCTCATATCTCTCCCCCGTTTCTGCGCAGCAGTTTGAGATGGACCAGCGTGACGGCCAGCAGAATCAGCAGCATGACGACGCCGATTGCCGCGCCGAGGCTGTACTGGGAGGAGGCGAACGCCTTTTGGTAGGCGTAGACGTTCAGCACGAGGTTCTGATTGGCGATACCGCCGCCGCCCGTCATCACATAGATCTGGGTGAAAACCTTGAAGTCCCAGATGACGGACTGGATGGTCACCACAATCAGCACCGGGCGCAGCATCGGCGCCAGTACGCTGCGCCAGGTCCGCCAGGCTCCCGCGCCGTCCAGCGCGGCGGCCTCCAGCACCTCACCGGGCACGGCCCGGATTCCCGCGTATGTCACCACCATCACCAGCGGGAACGAGCACCACACGACTTCCAGGAAGACCAGCGTGAACGCGCTGTACCTCCCGTACGTCCAGGAGTGGTCGCCCAGTCCCAGCACCCGGTTGACGGGACCGAAGTCCGGGTCGAAGAGGAACACCCACACGGTCGACCCGGTGATCGCGGGCGTCGCCCAGGCACCGAGCGCCGCCAGCATCAGCAGCAGCCGGGAGGCGGGCCGGATCCGGGTGAGCAGTACGGCCAGCCCGCAGCCGACGGTCACCGTGCCGAGCACACAGGCGGCGGCGAACACCACCGTCGCCAGCAGCACGTTCCAGAACTCCCGGTCGCCCAGCAGCTCGGCGTAGTTCCCCAGGCCCTGGAAGCTGGTCGGCTCCCCGCCGCTGACCTGGGCCTGGGTGTACTCCAGTAGGGAGATCAGCCCGAGCTGGTAGACGGGGGGACGAGCAGCCCGGCCAGCACGACGAGGGTGGGCGCGAGGTACAGCCAGGGCGTCCACCCGCCGTGCCCGACGGGGCGGGGGCGGCTGCGGGGACGCACTCCGGTCCCGGCCCTCACTCCGCGAACGCCTTGTCCATCTTCTTCGCGGCGTCGGCGGCGGCCCCGACCACGTCCTGCTTGCCGCTGACGATCCGCTGGAACATTCCCGGCAGGATCAGCGAGGCGTCGATACGCGCCCATGCCGGGCTGGTGGGCACGAACTCCGTACCGGCCTCCAGCGTCGCGACGAACGGCTTCACGAACGGTTCCCGCGCGGCGGCCCGCTTTCTGGTGTCACGGAAGGTCGGCAGAAAGCCCATGGCGTCGAACAGCCGCTCCTGGGTGCGCTTGCCCGCCAGCTCCTTCATCAGCTCCACGGCGAGACTGCGGTGCCGGCTGCTGCTGAGGACGCCGATGTTGTTGCCGCCCGCGAAGGCGGGAGCGATGCTGCCCCGCTCGACACCGGGCAGCGGGACGACGGCGTACTTGCCCTTGACCGCACCGTCCTCCATGGCCTGCCGGTTGAAGTCGCCGCCGATGGCCATACCGGCCTTTCCGCCCGCGAACGCCTCCACCGTCTGGTTGCCGCCCATCGCCGCGCACTTGGCGGCCGGGCAGTTGTGGTCGCCGAAGAGGGAGGTGTACGCCTTGATGCCCTTCCTGGCGCGGGCGCCTGCGAGGGCGGCCTCGAACTTCCCGTTGCCGCCCTCCTTCGCCGGCTGTCCGCCGTGCGCCCAGATGAAGGGCAGCGCCGCGTAGGTGTAGGCGCCGCCGACGGCGAGGCCGTACATGTCCTCGCGCCCGGCGCGGATCCTCTCGGCCGTGGCGGCCAGTTCACGGAGGGTGCGGGGCGGCTCGAGACCGAGATCCTTGAAGACGTCGGTGCGGTAGTAGAGGGCGCGGACGCCGACGAAGAGCGGAGCGCCGTACTGCTTGCCCCGTACCGTGACGGACCGCTTGGCGGTGGGGTCGAGATCGGCGGTGGCGTCCCATGCGTCGAACTCGGCGCTGACGTCGGCCAGTCCGCCGTCGGCGACATATCCGGCGGTGTCGGTGTTGCCGTACTCGATGACATCCGGCGCGGAGTCCGGGTCGTTGAACGCGCCCTTGATCTTCTCGGCCCGGCTGTCGACGGGGATGTACTGCACGGCGACGCGCACCCCCGGGTGCTGCTTCTCGAACCGGTCGGTCACGCCCTGGACGACCTTCTCCTTGGGCTTGTTGCCGACTTCGCGGAACAGCCAGACCCGTACCGTCCCGGTCTTCTTGTCCTGGCCGCCGCCCTTCCCGCCGGAGGTGCTGGGTGCGCAGCCGGCCATCGCGACCGCCACCATCCCCAGCGCCAGGAGAGGGGCGAGGAGGCGCGGTACCCGCTGCCCGCCCTTGCCGGAGTTGCCGACTTCGATGCCGCCTGCGCGCTTGACCTTGACGACCTTCACAACGAGACCCCCAAGCACGGGTGTTGCAACATACGCAACTGACGTTTCGCGCTGCACAACCTGTGCGTGAGGCTACGAGGCAGGCACCTGCCGGGGCAATAGGTCTGTACCAACGCGCAGGGCCCGGGGGGCTACCCGGCTGACCAGATCGTTCCGCCACGAGCCCCGATCGTGTCTGTCGGCAGCGCCTTGCCGCTGGCCAGACTGACGGGCATGAACAGAGCGCTGCTTGTCATCGATGTCCAGGAATCCTTCCGGGCCCGCCCGGCCTCCTGGGCCACCATCGCCAACCAGGACATCGCCGAACCGGTCAACAGGCTGGTCCGGCTCGCCCGCGCCGCCGGGGACCTCGTCGTCTGGATCCTGCACACCGAGCCCGGCTCGGGCGGCGTCTTCGACCCGGAACAGGGTCACGTACGGCTGCTGCCCGAACTCGACCAACCTCTCCCCGGCGAGCCAGTGCTCCGTAAGACCTCGCACAACGCGTTCACCACCACCAACCTCCAGCAGCTGCTGACGGAGGCGGGCGTCACCGAGCTCGTCGTCAGCGGTATCCGCACCGAGCAGTGCGTCGAGACCACCACCCGGATCGGCAGCGACCTCGGCTACCGCGTCGCCTTCCCCGTCGACGCCACCACCACGAACCCCGTCGGCGGACTGAGCGCCGAGGACATCGTCGAACGGACGGTGGCGGTGCTCCGCGACCGCTTCGCGCGGATCACTTCGGTGGCGGAGCTGGAGGGGGAGCGGTCGGCGGTTGCTCCGGAGGGAGAGCAGTCGGCATCCGAGCTGGAGGGCGAGCCGACGCGCCTGGCACCATCCACGGCGTGACCCACGTCGTTCTCGTCCTCACCCCGGGCGTCCATCTCCTCGACCTCGCCGGTCCCGCCCAGGTCTTCAGCACCGCGGCGGGGCTCGGTCGGCCCTACCGGCTCAGCTATGTCGGCGAGCGCGAGCGGATAGACAGCGCGCAGGGGCTGCCGTTGAGCGCCGGGACCGAGTGGCCGCGGGACCTGGGCCGGGACGACCTGCTCGTGGTACCGGGCTGGCGCTCCCCGCGCCCGTTGCTGCCTCCCCCCTTCACCCCGGAGACCCTCTCCCGCATCGCCGCCCACCACGCCGCGGGCGGCACGGTCGCCAGCGTCTGCTCGGGCGCGCAGGCACTCGGCGAGGCGGGGCTGCTGGACGGCCGCCGCTGCACCACGCACCACGAGCTCCAGGACGAACTCGCCCGCCGCTTCCCACGGGCGAAGGTGATCCGGGATGTGCTCTTCACCACCGACGACCGGGTCATCACCTCCGCGGGCATCGCCAGCGGCATCGACCTGGCCCTGCATCTGCTGGCCGTACGGCACGGCCCGGCGCAGGCCGCGCAAGTGGCGCGCAACATGGTCGTCTACGCCCGCCGCAACGGCGACGAGCCGCAGGCCAGCGCCGTACTGCGGTACCGCTCGCACCTCAACGACACCGTGCACCGGGTCCAGGACATCATCGACGCCCGCTTCGCCGAACCCCTCACCCTGGATCAACTGGCCGCCACCGCGGGCGTCAGCGCCCGCACCCTGACCCGGCTCTTCACCAACGCCACCGGCGGCCTGACGCCCCTCCGCTATCAGCAGACCCTGCGCCTGGAACGCGCCGAGCACCTCATCGCCCACGGCGCCACCACCGAATCCGCCGCCCACGAGGTCGGCTTCACCGACCCCCGCATGCTCCGCCGCCTCCGCTCCCGCGCCCTACCCTGACGCGGTGACCATACGGAGCTACCGCTATGTGGGCCCCGCCGACCTCGCAGCCCACGCCGGCGCCGCGACCATGGGCCACGCCATCCACACCGCCTCCGACTTCGCCTCCTGGGCCGCCCGCCGCACAGCAGCGGAATTCGCCGAACCCTTCACCTTCGTCGTCGACTTGACCGGCCTGCTCCGCCTCGCACCCCGCCGCACCGAACACGTCGCCTGCGCGGGCGGCGCGCGTGTCCTCGCCGCCGGCGAGATCGCCTTCGCCCACGACGCCGCCTCCCCGTCCGGCTGGCGGGTCACCGAGGTGACCAACCACTCCACCGGCTACTGCCCCGAACCCACCTGCTGGCCCGCGGTCTCCCGATCCCTCCACCGGGCAGCCCTCCCCCACCCCGCCTCCTTCACCCACGCCCTAACCTTCCGCCGCTGCGAGCACTGCCACCAGCCCAACATCGTCCGTGAAGACGACTGGTACTGCGCCTTCTGCGACACCGAACTCCCCCGCCACTGGAACGTGGACCCGAGCGCATAGCAGGTCAGGAGGGCTCAATGCGGCTCGCCACGAGGGCTCAATACGGCTTGCGTTCGTACGGTCGCGTACAGGTACGGTGTTCGACTGGCGCGATCGATGGTCAGGGGGGACAGGGCAATGGGCGACAACGGCGGGCCGGTGCTGCCCGGCGAAAAGCTCACGGATGAGCTGGCGTACAAGGGCCAGTTGCAGGTTCCGAAGGAGACCGTCAGACAGCTGACCAAGGGCATCCGGGATGCGCTGGGTGAGCTGCGTGAGGTCGGCACGGACGTGGACGCCGCCCAGGGCAGCGGTTTCGAGGAGATGGCGCTGTCCAAGATGGAGGTCGGTGACCAGACGCTGGCCAAGTCGTTCGAGGGCTTCTGCGAGCAGTGGGAGTGGGGCGTACGCGGTCTGATGGCGGACGCGGACGCCATTGCCGAGGGGCTGGGGCTGGCCGCTGGCATGTCCTGGGAGGAGGACCGCTACCGGTCCGTGGCGATCAAGGGCAGCATCAACGCGCTGAATCCCATGGGCAACCCGCACGCCTCCAAGGACGGGCTCGAAGGGGCAGGGTTCCTGGACATGACCACCGGCCAGGTCGACGGCAAACCGGGCCGCTCCGGTGGGGAGGCCGGCTGATGGGGCTCGGAGATCTGGTCGGCGCGGGGACCGACGCGGCCAAGGACGTCTACCACGACGTCACCCCCGACCCGGTCGAGGACAAGATCGAAGGCGCCGTCGAGAAGGGCGGCGAGGCCGTCGGCAAGGGCTCGGACCTGCTCGCCGACCGGCTGGACGAGATGGGCTGGAAGCCCGGCGCGAAGTTCGTCCGCGACGCGGGCGACGCCGTCACCAACAAGACCGGCGGGGATGTCCAGGAACGGGAGCTGGGCGAGACGGAGGAGGCGGACAAACTCATCCACGGCTCGCCGTCCAAGCTGGAGGCAGCGGCCGATCATCTGCGGGACTTCCACAAGGCGTTCAACCGGGTCGGCCGCGGCCTGAAGGGCCTGGACTCCCACCACCTGAAGGGCGAGGCGGCCGATGCCTTCCGCCGGACGGTGGAAGTGCAGCCAGGGCGGTGGTTCAAAGCGGCCGAGGCCTGCGAGAAGGCCAAGGGCGCGCTGAACGACTTCGCCCGCACCGTGCGCTGGGCCCAGCGTGAGGCGAAGGCGGCCATCAAGCTCTACAACGAGGGCAAGACCGCCTCCGCGCAGCACAAGTCGAAGGTCTCCTTCTACAACGACGCGCTCGAGGCGTACAAGGAGACGCCGAAGGAGGACCGCGTCCCCGGCTCGCTCCCCGACAGACCCTCCGAGAAGGACCCGGGCGAGGCCAAGATGGAGGAGGCCCGCGAGAAGCTGAGGGAGGCCCGCCGCCAGCGGGACGAGGCCGCGCGGGCCGCAAACAAGCTGATGGAGGCCGCCCGCGACGCCGCCCCGCCCAAGCCCTCGATCCTCGCCCAGACCCGCAGCGGTCTCAAGGGCGGACTGCTCGCGATGGAGCACCGGGCCGGCGGCCTGCTGAACGCGGGCTCCGGGGCGCTCAACTTCGCGCACGGAGTGAGCCCGGTCAACGGCCACAACGTCCTCAACCCGGACGACTACGGCACCAACCTCAACAGCACGGCCGTCGGGGCCAAGTCCGTGGCCACGCACCCGGACGCCGCCCTCAAGCAGGCGTACAAAAGCTTCCTCGACGACCCGGATGAGTTCTTCGGCGGCATGGCGCTCGACGGCCTGACCGGGGGCAGCGGCCGGGTCATGGGCACGGCGGTGAAAGCGACGCGCCTCGGTCGCAAGTCCCTCGACGAGGAACCGCACAACTCCAACCGCCAGAACGGCAACCGCACCTGCGGTGAGGACCCCGTCGACTTCGCCACCGGCCGCATGCTGCTGCCGCAGACCGATCTGGCACTGCCCGGTGTGCTGCCGCTGGTCTTCCGCCGCCAGTTCGAGTCCTCCTACCGCGCCGGCCGCTGGTTCGGACCCACTTGGTCGAGCACCGTCGACCAGCGGCTGGAGCTCGACACCGAGGGTATCGTCCTCCACGGGGAGAGCAGCCTGCTGGTGGCCTACCCGCACCCGGAGCCGGACGGCGAACCGGTGCTGCCCGAGAATGGCCCGCAATGGCCGCTGCGGCTGCGCGCTGACGGTGACTACGTACTGACCGACCCCGACACCGGCTGGACCAGCTACTTCGCGCCCCCGACCGACCTCCCAGGCTGCGAAGACGTTGCCCTGCTCGCGGAGATATCCGACCGGAACGGCAACCGCGTCACGTTCGAGTACGCCGAAGACGGCACCCCGCTCGCACTCGTCCACTCCGGCGGCTACCACATACGCGTGACAACCGACGCGGAGCTGGGCCGCGTCACCGCGCTTCACCTCGCCGGAGCCGCGAGGGACGGCGGCGACCAGGAAATCGTCCGCTTCGGCTACGACGAACACGGCAACCTCACCGAGGTCACCGGCTCCACCGGACGCCCGTTGCGCTTCGGCTACGACGACGCGGGCCGCATCACTTCCTGGACCGACACCAACGACTCCCGCTACGAGTACGCCTACGACGAGCACGACCGCTGCGTGTGGCAGTCCGGCACCGAAGGCCACATGCACGCCACCTTCGACTACAGCCCGCCCGACCCGGAAACAGACCACCGCGTCACCAAGGTCACCAACTCCCTCGGCCACACCACCTATTACCTGGTCAACACCCGCAACCAGGTCGTCGCCATCACCGACCCCACCGGCGCCACCACCCGCATCGAGCGCGACGCCCACCACCGCGTGCTCTCCCACACCGACCCACTCGGCCGCACCACCCGACTGGGCCGCGACGACGCGGGCCGCGTCGTCGCCGTCCTGCGCCCCGACGGCAGCAGCCGGACGGTCTCCTACAACGCACTCGGACTACCGGTCGAGATCACCGAACCCGACGGAACGGTGTGGCGCCACGAGTACGACGAGCGCGGCAACCGCACCGTCACGACCGATCCAGCCGGAGCGACGACCCGTTATACGTACGATGCAGCAGGCCGCCTGGCGTCAGTAACGGACCCGCTCGGCCAGGTGACCGAGGTCCGCTGCGACAAGGCGGGCCTGCCCGCGGAGATCACCGACCCGGCCGGTGCCGTGACGACGTACCGCCGCGACGCGTTCGGCCGCCCCACAGCCGTCATCAACCCACTCGGCGACACCACCCACCTGGCCTGGACGGTCGAAGGCCACCTCGCCCGCCGCACCGCACCCGACGGCGCCACCGAGCACTGGGAGTGGGACGGCGAGGGCAACTGCACCCGCCACATCGACGCCGCAGGCGGCGAAACGACCTACGAATACACCCACTTCGATCTGCTCGCCGCCCGCACCGGCCCCGACGGCGTCCGCTACACCTTCACCCACGACACCCGCCTCCGCCTGCGCGAGGTGGAGAACCCCCAGGGGCTGCGGTGGACGTACGACTACGACGGAGCCGACCGCCTCGTCGCCGAGACCGACTTCGATGGCCGCACCCAGCGCTACTCACTCGACGCCGCAGGCCAGTTGACCACCCGTACCACCCCGCTCGGCGACACGATCACCTACGAACGCGACCTGCTCGGCCGGCTGACGGCAAAGGACGCGGCAGGCACGCCGACGACGTACGCGTACGACCCGGCAGACCGCCTGATCGAAGCCCGCAACCCGGACGCGGACCTGCTGCGCCAGTACGACCGGGCGGGCCGCCTCAAGACGGAGGTCGTCAACGGCCGCGCGCTCACCTATACGTACGACGCGCTGGGGCGCCCGGCACGCCGCACCACGCCCACCGGCTCCGTGACGCGCTACGCGTACGACGAGGCAGGCAACCGCACCGCGGTCGTCGCCGACGGCCACACGCTGACGTCGTCGTACGACGCGGCAGGCCGCGAGCGGCAACGGAACATCAATGGGAGGGCGTCTCTCTCCTGGACATGGGACCCGGCGGGCCGCCTCACCGGCCAAGCGCTCACGGGGGCGGTGGCGGAGCCCTCCTGGCACCGCTCCTACACATACCGACCGGACGGTCATCTGATCGCGGTGGACGACTCCCGCGAGGGCACCAGCCGCTTCGCTCTCGACGCGGGCGGCCGCGTCACGCAGGTGAACGCCCGCGACTGGACGGAGACCTACGCCTACGACGAGGCCGGCAACCAGACGACCGCCGACTGGCCCGCCACCCACGCGAGCCCCGAGGCCCGCGGCCCCCGCACCTACACCGGCACCCGCATCCGCACGGCGGGCCGCCTCCGCTACGAACACGACGCGGCGGGCCGCGTCGTGACCCGCCAGAAGAAGAACCTCTCCCGACGCCCGGACACCTGGCACTACGAGTGGGACGCGGAGGACCGCCTGACGCGGGTCACCACCCCGGACGGAGCGGTCTGGCACTACGCCTACGACCCGTTGGGCCGCCGCATAAGCAAGAAATCGGTCTCCGAACGGGTGGACTTCACCTGGGACGGCCCCACCCTCATAGAACAGACCACAACAGGGGAAGCCCCCCACCCGGTAACCCTCACCTGGAACCACCAGGGCCTCCACCCCATATCCCAGACGGAACGCATCACCGACGAGACCACCCAACGGGAAATAGACACCCGCTTCTTCGCCATAGTCACCGACCTCATCGGCACCCCCACTGCCCTCATCACCGACTCCGGCGAAACGGCCTGGCACACCCAACAAACCCTCTGGGGCACCACCACCTGGAACACCGACGCCACCACCTACACCCCCCTCCGCTTCCCCGGCCAATACTTTGACCCCGAAACCACCCTCCACTACAACCACTTCCGCCACTACGACCCAGAGACAGCCCGCTATTTGTCCCCGGACCCGCTCGGGCTGGAGCCGGCACCGAACCCGGTGGCGTATGTGGGTAATCCACATATCTGGTCCGATTCCCTCGGCCTTGCTCCGGACTGTCCACCTGGCGAAAACCCCCCGGGCCTGGCCCGCCGTACGGCCAACACTGGAGAGTTCAGCGAGCTCCAAGTCGCGATGCAGAAGCGCGTCGTCAACCAGGTGGCCCAAGAAGCCGGTGTGGGACTCGAAGGCGTCAAGGTAAAAATCAATCGTGACGTAGAGTTGATCGGCCGCCACCTGTACGGCCACACATCCCCAGACGGGGTTATTACACTCTACCCAGACGCCTTTAGCACGCCCGAGAACCTTGCCCGAACCCTCGGCCATGAACGGATGCACGTCATGCAGATCGCAATCCACGGCCCTGCAACCTCATTGGCACAAGAGGCAGCATGGGAGCGGGCCGCATATGCAGCAGAGGATCAATTCTGGAACTACTACAACGGAAGGCTGGAGTAATGGCCGAACGTGCCGCATGGCTTCGGAAATTGACTCTCGTCATTGAAAGCGGAGGGGTCGAGTGTGCTTCTTGCCCGAACTGCGGCGTCCCTCAGCTTTCCCTGCGATACATCGTCGAAACCAGCAGCCGTACCGGATATGCACTGTTCTGGTGCAACGCGTGCCTGCATGGCATTTCAGTTTCCCGAGTGAAAGCCCCGGAGGGGTTTGAGGTGTGGTCGCTCGATGACCCAGCTGCTACCAATGACGTGCCGGACTTCGATCGCAGTAGCTGAGTCGGACCGCACCCGCACCCGCACCCGCACCCGGTAATCATCGCCCGGAACCACCACGGGCTTCCACCCCCCATCCCAGACGGAACGCATCACCGACGAGACCACCCAACGGGAAATAGACACCCGCTTCTTCGCCATAGTCACCGACCTCATCGGCACCCCAACCGCCCTCATCACCGACTCCGGCGAAACGGCCTGGCACACCCAACAAACCCTCTGGGGCACCACCACCTGGAACACCGACGCCACCACCTACACCCCCCTCCGCTTCCCCGGCCAATACTTCGACCCCGAAACCACCCTCCACTACAACCACTTCCGCCACTACGACCCGGAGACAGCGCGGTACTTGTCCCCGGACCCGCTGGGCCTGGAGCCGGCACCGAACCCGGTGGCGTATGTGGGCAACCCGCATGCGCTCGTGGATCCGCTGGGGCTAGCCCCTGACACCTGTCGGCAAGGGACGGCTAAAAGCTTTGGTGTGTCGCGCCGGGCAGTCATAAATCCGAGCCGCGTATTCCGGGGAGATGCCCGGCACCCTTCGGAAGTAATTGAGACGGGGTTTACTCCCAAGGGAACTAACACGGATATCGGGGAGTATGCATTGAAGGACACCCCGTCAGACTGGGTGGGGACGAGCAAGAAGGCCAAGGAGGCCGCCAACTTCCCCATGTCTTCCCGGGGCCGGGGAACGTGGGTGTACGAGATCCACAACCCTGGATACGGTGTCGATATCAATAAGGCAATGGGTGGCGCAATAAAGGCCTACCTGACAGGTCGGGCTTCCCCCTCGGAAAGAGAGGTAATATTTCGACAGATCGATCCGTCCAACATCCGTCGCGCCGAACGGTGGGAGTATGGCAGACCAACAGGTGAGGTGTTTGAAAATCCAGGATTCAGCCCATGAGTGAGTACTTCGTCCTCCACGCCTTGCGTAGAGGGAACAGCGAGGAGTGGCGCATGCAAGTGACAGGGGACGGCCCCTGGACTTGGCGGCTCCACTCCCCGGAGCGTGTGGAGTGCGAGGCGACAGGCATGAACGCCTTCGAAGCGCTGCGGACCATGCGTGAGGAATTGCACCCTCAGGGCGTACGGCTTTGCTGCAACGGAGCGCGCTACGATGCGCACCCTTCACGCGTGTCCGCTTCTCATGGCGCGTGGATGGTTTATCTGCTCCGACTGTGGCGCCCCCCGACAGTTCGCGATTTGGTACATATCTACGACTATGCATCCCCCGATAAGATCGGAACCGTTCGCGAGCAGGATGCATACTGGCAACGCCACTTGGCTTCCAGGAAGAACTGGTGGAACTTCGTAAACCCGGTCTGGTGGGTCTACTTCATGACCGCCTCCTGGGGGAAACCCAGAGCGTTCAAGACGCGACAACCGAACACCCACCGGCCTACGGGCCAGGAGTGAACCGTCAACTTCAAAGGGCAGTCGGACAAGAACGCCGGGCGGCCAGGAAGTCACAGCAAACTGAGTGAGAGCGGATTCAGCGGCTGGGTGGCCCGTGGGCGGCAGCTGATCCCCGGGAGCTATCCTGCTGCCACGGGCCCAGCACTGACCTCTGCATCACTGAGGGTCAGCCGGGCACAGCAGCAGCCGTCCTTCTCGCCCGATGGGGCACCGGAGGTCACCGATCCATGGCCAAGCGGCCCCCGCGACTCCCGACTCCACCGCCCAATCCGTATGGGGCGCATCCGGGGGCGGGGTGGGCGCCGCCTTCGGGGGTGCGGAAGAAGCGGATGACCACGGGGCAGTTGATCGGGACATGTGTGGGGGGTCTGTTGGTGTTCGTGTACGTGGTGATACCGGTCGTTCAGCTGCTCCGTTGAGCCGCCGTCAGGCAGGACAGGGCGAACGGCACGACGGCTAGTGCGAGGTCAGCGAAATGTGGAAGCGGGGGGCGGCCGAAGGGGCCGCGGGGCAGGGGCCGGCGCCGGCGCCGATGACGGAGCCATGGCAGGCGCCCAGCCAGGTGGAGCAGCGGCTGTACGAGGCGAAGTGCCGTCATGACTGGGCCGCGTACATGGATGTGCTGGCGGGCCAGTATCTGTACCGGCTGGCTTCCAGGCCGTGGCTGGACGCCAATCCGGGCCGGGTGCCGGCGCGCATGCAGCCCGTATGGCGTCCGGAGGTGCAGGGCTGGTGCGCGGCCGTGTACACGGAAGCCATGCTGCCCGCACCGATCGAGGACCCGGTCTTCATCTCGGAGAGCCTCGGCGAATACGCGCGCGGCTGGTCGCCGCAGGACCCACCATGGCTGGCGGTCAATCCGGGCTCGCCCTGCGAGGCGTACTTCCCGGCCAGCCAGTCCCTGTGCGCGCTGTGGCAGCAGCACGCGGACCGCGTCGACCACGTCGGCGGGCACGGCACGCTGCGCACGCTGTGGGCCGGCGGCCCGCGGACCGGTGCCGTCGCCCGTGGGCTCGCCTGTGGCGCACTGATGTGCGTGAAGAACGGTGCGTACTGGAACTCCCTGGGCCACGGGCACGGCTACAACGACGAGCGGCGGCTCCTCGAACGCTGGTGGGGCGTCACGACGCGCCAGAAGTGGCAGCAGTACCAGGAAGAGCTGCTGACCAACGAAATGAGCAGCCCGGTATGGGAGTTCACCCTGGGGCTGCGGCACAGCCTGGCCCAGGACTTCGGCGGGCAAGTGGAGCCCGCGCACTGGCGGCAGGCCGCGGAGCGGGTGCTGCGCAAGCGGGTCGCGACGGCCACCATCGAGCTGACGCCGGACGGGGTGACACGGACCGAGGGCCCCACCGAGGAGGAGGTGGAGTGGCAGATCGACGGGGTGAAGCGGCTGATCGGCCGCATCACCCGGTACGAGGCCCGGTTCCGCGCCGACGGACTGCTGCCGGAGGGCCGGTTCGTCCGCTCGGTCGCCGCCTGGGACTACGGCCGCGGCTCCAACATGGCCCGCTTCGGACTGGCGGCCCGCTTCTGCACGATGGAGGAGGCGGAGGCCGCCGTCCTGCGCGCCGGGCGGGTCAGCGCGGTCGACTACCGCTCATGGGAGGACTTCTCCGCCGCGTACATCCTCGGTCGCTGTCTCCACTTCGACGAGGAGGAGTTCGGGCCGTGGTACGAGGAGATGCTGACCGCGCACCGGATTCTGACGACCGACCCGGAAAGCCCCTGGCTCACCATCCCCTTCCGGGCCTAGACCGCGCCCCGTCAGGGGCGCGGGGAACTGCTCCCCCAGCCTCCGGCCGGGAGGTGCCCCCACAGCCACAACACAACCCGCAGCCCGCGAGCATCGGACAGGGGCACCCCCTCACCGGCGGCTCAGGAAGTACGCCTAGCAATACGGCGCCTGCCCCGTCAACGCATACGCGACCCCCATAAAAACCCCGAAAAGCCGGAAGAGCGACGGCAGATCGCCCCTCACCCGCACCGCCCGGTCATGCGCCGGCCCCGCACCACCCCCGGTACGGGAGACACCGGGAATGCCCTCCAACTGCTGGGCCACCGACGCCGACTGCCAGCGCACGGTGAGGGCGTGCTCACCGGTGTCCGGCGCCGGGCGGGTACGGGACGGCGCCGCCCGCACGCCCTCCCGTACGGCCTCCTCGATGGCGCCGCGCGCCTCGTCGGCGGGACGGAGCCGGGCGGCGAACCGGTCCCGCGCGTACTTGACCGGCGCCGTAAGGACGTCCGTGTCCCACTCGGCGATCTCCGCGCACGCCACATCGCAGCCCGAGAGCGCCACGACGGGCACGCCGAGCGCGGTGGCCGTCGCGTACGCGAAGCCGATCTCACCCATCGCGCGGTCGTCGTCCAGCCACATGTCCTCGATCTCGTGGCCCATAAAGCTGTGGCTGAGCACCCCGAGCGCGCCGGCCCGCGCGTGGTAGCCGACGAATACGGCGGCGTCGAAGGAGGAGTCGAGGTCCTGGAGCATGCCCATCGGTTTGGGCTTCCCGCGGACCAGGGACGCCGCCGGGTGCAGGTCGTCGACCAGCAGATTCCGCATGGTGCTGTGCGTGTCGTTGACGACGATCTCGCGGGCGCCGGCGGCCGCGGCGCCCCGCACCGCCGCGTTGACGTCCTCGGTCATCATCACGCGCCCGCGCTCGTAGTCCCGGCCGCCCATCTGCACGTCGTCGGCCCCGACGAGCCCGGTGACGCCCTCCATGTCGGCGCTGATGTACACCTTCATTCGCGCTCCCCACTGGTCACATCGGCCCCCAGTCTCCCAGCGAGACGCGAGTGCCGGATGCCGTACAGGAAGTAGCAGGCGAGCCCCGCGGCCATCCAGGCGCCGAAGACGGCCCAGGTGGCGGCGGGCAGGCTGACCATCATCCAGACGCAGAAGCCGAAGCCGAGCAGCGGCGTGAGCGGGAAGAGCGCCACCCGGAAGGTCCGGTTCATGGTGGGCCGGGTCCGGCGCAGGATGATGACGGCGACGTTGACCAGGGCGAAGGCGAAGAGGGTGCCGATGCTGGTGGCGTTGGCGAGTTCGCCGAGCGGGACGGTGGCGGCCAGGATTCCGCAGAACGCGGAGACGAGGACGGTGTTGGCGCGCGGCGTTCCGGTCCGCTGGTGCACCTTGGCGAACACCTGCGGTACGAGGCCGTCGCGGGCCATGGCGAACAGGATGCGGGTCTGGCCGTAGAGGACGGCGAAGACGACGCTGGCGATGGCGACCACGGCGCCGGCGGCCAGTACGACGCTCCACAGGCCCATACCGGTGACGTCCTGCATGATCCGGGCGAGTGCCGCGTCGGTGCCCTCGAAGTCCTGCCAGGGCATGGCGCCGACGGCGACCAGCGCGACGACGCAGTAGAGCACGGTCACGATCAGCAGCGACAGCATGATCGCCCGGGGCAGGTCCCGCTTGGCGTCCTTCGCCTCCTCGCCAGCGGTTGAGGCGGCGTCGAAGCCGATGTAGGAGAAGAAGAGCGTCGCGGCGGCGGCGCTGATGCCGGTGGCACCGAGGGGGGCGAGCGGTGCGTAGTTGCCCGCCTGGATGCCGAAGAAGCCGATGCCGCAGAAGAGCAGCAGCGTCACGATCTTGATGATGACCATGGTGGTGTTGATCCGCGCGCTCTCCTTCGCGCCGCCCATCAGGAAGACCATGGCGAGCAGGATGACCGCGAGCGCGGGCAGGTTGACGAAGCCGCCCTCGCCGAGCGGTGCGGAGACCGGGTCGGGGATCGTCACACCGAAGGTGCCGGCGAGCAGTTCGTCGAGGTACTGCCCCCAGCCGACGGCGACGGCCGCCACCGAGATGCCGTACTCCAGCACCAGACACCAGCCGCAGATCCAGGCGACGAGTTCGCCCATGGTCGCGTAGGCGTACGAGTACGAGGAGCCGGAGACCGGGATGGAGCCGGCCAGTTCCGCGTAGGACAGCGCGGAGAAGAGGGCGGTCAGGCCCGCCAGTACGAACGAGATCGCGACGGCGGGTCCGGCGAGCGGGGTGGCTTCGCCGAGTACGACGAAGATGCCGGTGCCCAGCGTGGCACCGATGCTGATCATCGTGAGCTGCCACATCGAGAGGGAGCGGCGAAGTGCTCCGCCCTCGCCCTGCCCGCTCTCGGCGATCAGCCGTTCGACGGGCTTGCGCCGCAGCAGCCGCCCGCCGCCGCGTACGGGGACGGGCGCGGAGGCAGCGCCGGACCTCGGCGGTGCGGAGGGCTCGGCCGGGGGCGGGGCTGCGCTGTGTTCCTGCGGCATCGGCGGCATGTCGGGCTCCTTGTCGCTGCGGTCGGCGGAATCCGGGAAACCCGGCGGCCCGTGGACATGACAAACCACATGACAAACCGCTGTGCGGGAAACTCCCGTGCACCGGTGTGAGGGGCCGCCGGGCTGGCGGTCACCGCCACTCCTGGCACGGGGCATGAGCCTACGAGTCCGCAGCTCACGGCAGGAATGCACGGCTGTTGCGCATCACCGGAAGAACGTTGCGTACTTCTGGCCGCGAACGGGGAAACGTTGCGCGAACGGCGGCTACCCCTTTCCGGGCGCCTGCTCGGTTTCCGGCACCTCTCCCTCGTCGGGGGCCTGCGCCTCCAGCACCGTCAGCAGCTCCGTGAACACCGGAAGTGCCCGCTCCAGCGCTTCGCGGCTCTCGGGCGCGAGCTCGTCCAGTGCACGGCGGAGGGCGCGGGTGCTGACGCGGTCGTAGCGGCTGAGCATGTCCAGCGCCTTGGGGGAGGCGGCCAGCCGCACGGTACGCAGATCGGTCGCCGACGGCGTCCGCTCCACCAGGCCCGACGCGGTCATCGCGCGGACCAGGTTGCTGACCGTGGACGGCGCGATCCGCAGCCGCCCCGCGACCTCGCGCGGCGAGCAGGGCCCGTCCTCGGCGAGCGTGCGCAGCAACTCGATCTGGGCCTCGGGCAGGTCGGGCAGGCCCTCGATACGGCGGGTGCGCAGTACGGCGCGGCGCAGGGGGCCGATGAGCCGGCCGAGGCGGGTCGCGGTGTCCATGGGACCAGTATGGGGCATGCATTTTGCGGCAAAACTATTTTGCTGCAAAATGAAATCGACCGGCGCACTCGGCAGCCGAAGGAGGCATCCCATGACCACGGCCGCGACCACGACGACCACCCCCGTCCCCCCGCAGGACCTCACCGGCATCGTCGGACACCGCTTCATCTACACGTACGCCAACGGCTGGCAGTACGAGATGTATGTGAAGAACGACCACACCATCGACTACCGCATCCACTCCGGCATGGTCGGTGGCCGCTGGGTCAAGGACCAGCACGTCGACCTCGTCCAGCTCGACGAGGACAGCTACAAGATCGCCTGGACCGAGCCCACCGGTACCTCGGTCGCCGTCAACGTGCTGCCGGGCCGGCGGCGTCTGCACGGCACGATCTTCTTCCCGCGCTGGGTGGCGGAACACGGCGAGCGCACCGTCTGCCACCAGAACGAACACCTGGACGAGATGCGCGCCTACCGGGACCAGGGCCCCACCTACCCCCTCCACGTCGTCCCAGAATTCGCCCGGATCACCCTCTTCGAGTACGTCGGCCCGGACGACGAGTCCGTCATCGCGGTGGCACCCGGCGATCTCCCGGCAGGCTGGGCCGACCGCACCGACTGACGCGACGGATGGCACCCTCGACCTGTGCGTACTCGATCTCTACCGGTACTCGTCTACGACGGTGACTGCGGTTTCTGCACCACAGCGGTGCGGTTCGGCGAACGGCGCGTAAGGCCCCGATGCGTGTGCGAGCCATGGCAGTTCGCCGACCTGGCCGCGCTCGGCGTCACACGCGAGCGCGCCGAACACGAGGTGCTGTGGGTGACGCCGACCGGAACGGTGTACGGCGGCGCGCAGGCCGTCGCGAAAGCCCTGCTCAGCGCGGGCGGCGCCTGGCCGGTGGCCGGCGCCGTACTGACCCTGCCGCCCTTCCGCTGGGTCGCCCACGCGGGCTACCGCCTCATCGCCGCCAACCGCCACCGCCTCCCGGGCGGCACCCCGGCGTGCGCCGTGCGCCCACCCGGCAACGGGCCGGCCGACCCGGTCAGTTGATGGACTGGATCTCCTGCACGGTGACGTTCTGCTGGCTGCCAAACTCACCGGTGGGCAGGTCGTCGGCGCCCGCGCCGTCGCTGCCTTCCCATGAGGCCTGCCACGTCAGCGTCGACCGCAAGGTGTAAGCGGCGCCGTCCTGAGTGGCCCGCAGATATGTCACCCCGCACGGCGGCGCCTTCTTCCCGCTGCCCTTCTTGTACGGGGTGCCGATGCTGCCGTCGTTCTTGACCGCGCACTTCCCGGACGCCGGGTGCACCTTCGCGTGCTCCGTCCCCGGGCTCAGCTTGAGGGCATCGGGCGTCACCGTCGTCCTCGCCCAGATCTCCTCTCCCCCGCCGAGATCGACGGACGCCTTCACGGACAGCGGCTTGTACGTGCCCTTGTCCAGCCATGCCCAAGTGGGCAGATTAACCGTCTGCTTGTCCTTCGGATTCAGCTCGACCTTCGTCTCCGGAACGGTGATCTGCGCGTAGGCGAGCTTGGAGAGAATTTCCGGGCTGATCGCGTTCTCGACATCCGGCCGGTCGCCGTTCTTCACCCAGAACGGCAGCTTCGTACACGACTCGCGCTTCGCCGCGTCCTTCTCGTTCGGATTCGGCACCGCGGCCCAGAACTTGCCCTTCCCCTGCTTTTCGAGGTTGTAGTTCTTGTACTCGCCCTTCGAGTACATGCGCCGGATGTCGTAGTCCGTCTCCTGCTTCACGTACTTGTTGTTGGGCGCCCGCCCGGTGAGCGAGTACGGCGACGCGTCCACCTTCTCCTTCAACTGCTTCGGCGTATACGTGGGCGCGTACCAGCACGGAGGCGGCGCCCAATCCCCCGCAGGCACAGCCAGATTCCCGCCTCCACCCTTGCTTCCGCCGGAACCATTGCCGGAGTAGTGGACGACGCCGGCCTCGGCGCTGTAGGTCTTCCCTTGCTTGTCACCACCCTGGTCGACATCGAAGCCCGCGTAGGCGTAGGGCGCTCCCAGGCCGAGCACCGTAGCGGCAGCACCTGCCAGCACTGCTGCCCTGGGTACTACTCTTTGCATTGCTTCACCGCCTTTTCCGTGACGTCAACTGCCCGGGCTTTCCACGGCGCATCGCCCTTGGACGGCTTCTGCATGACTACGCTGAAGCGGAGGAAGTTCTCGTCTGACGAGCCGGTGCTCCGAATGACCTTGCCGGTCTTGATTTCCTTGCTGAAGATCTTTCTCTGGTCGGAGCAAAAGGCGATCTCGACCAGCTTTTCGTCCACCAAGTCACCAACCTGCTCTTTGTAGAAGCGTTCAGAGCCGGTCACGGTGTAGTTCTTCTTGGCATGCTGGTCCATCATGTAGGTCGCGTAGTCCTGCGCATCCTGTAGCGGCACTGTGTGCTTGGCGATCAGCGGATCCTTGGGATCTTCCTTCACCATGCCGTGCCGGACCACCCTCATATAGTCCGCCGCTCCATCCAACGCCGCGGCTTTGTCCGGGTCGGACGGCTGTTTCCAGTCGAAGACGAGCTTCACATCACTGGGGAGCTTGATATCGGAGGTGCGGAAGTCACCCGGCGCATCCTTGGCGCCGCCCTCACCCTTCTTCGGGCTCGGCGACTTGTCCTTGGTGGTGTCCGCGCCCTCGATCTTGTCGCTCTTGGAATCACCGTCACTTCCGCCGCACCCGGCAAGGAGCAGCGCGGCGGCGGCTGTGGCGGCGGCCAGCGAGGCGGCGGGGCGGGTGAGGTGCACGGCGGGCTCCCTGTTGCGTCAGGTGACTGTCGTGCACCTGACGGTAGCAGCGCGGCCAACTCCCCACCCAGTGACTTCAATAGGGGCACGAACGGAACAGCGCCGTCCACAGGAAGGAAGCGGGGAAGCGGAGTTCGGGGTGCGGCGCCGACATCGGTGCCGTGCCGGCGCTGTCAGTGGTCCCCGGCAACATGGCCGCATGAACAGCGCTGCACGCTCTCGCCCGTACTCAAGCCCGGCGCGCACCTGCGACAGGCGCGGGAACACGAGCGCGTCGTAGGCCAGTTGGGCGGGCTGCCGCGACTGCCGGCGGACGTGGCATGGCCCGTATGGGAGGGGTACGGGGGCCGAGCACGGGCTGGACCTCCCGCTGCGGACGGACGGATGGCTCGTCTTCTTCTACTTCGGGGACGGGGAAAAGCGGCGAGGTGGTCGACGTGGACGACCCGAGTCCCGGGCGGGATCCCGCGTACTCCATCTGCCGCCCAGTTACCCGGAGTTGCCCGAACGTCCCGCTCCCGAAGGCCTGGAGCCTTACGACGCCGTACCGCTGACGGCCGAGGTGGGGCTGACGATACCCGGCGGTGACACCCCGGCACTGGCCCGGGCGTTCGGCTTCTCGGACCGGTCCGAGTACACGAAGCACCCGGTGGGCAGCGCGCCCTTCGCCGCGAAGCTGGTGGCCCGTGCGGTGCTGGGCGGCGGCAGGCTGGGCTGGAGCGATCCGCGGGTCCTCGAAGAGGCGGAGCGCTGGACGCTGCTCGCCCAGTTCGACAGCGACACCGACGCGGGCATGGGGTGGGGCGACTGCGGCGTCCTCTACTGGCTGATCCGCCCGGAGGACCTGGCGGAGAACCGCTTCGAGAAGGCGATGTTCACCTGGCAGTGCTGCTGAGCCCTACCAGCACAAAAAGCAGGCCGCGGACAGCACCGCCGCCTCGCCCGTACGGGGTACGGGCGAGGCGGCGGTATGCAGTACGCGTGCGCGGGGGCGCTGAGCTCGAACGCGTGGGGGCTACTTCTTGTCGCCGCCCTTGCCGTCCTTGCCGTTCTTGTCCCCGCCGGGACCCATCGTCTCGTAGATCTCCTTGCACATCGGGCAGACGGGATACTTCTTCGGGTCGCGACCCGGGACCCAGACCTTCCCGCAGAGTGCGACGACGGGCGTCCCGTCCATCGCGCTCGCCATGATCTTGTCCTTCTGGACATAGTGGGCGAACCGCTCGTGATCGCCATCACCGTGCGATGTCTGCGGGGTCGGTTCGACGAGTGTGCCGGTGCCCGCCCCGCGCTCGGGCTCAAGAGTGCTCATGCGGTCCAAGGGTACTCATGCGACCGGAACACGTCAGGCATGGGCAGTGGCCCGCGTCACCCGTCGGGAGTCCCGTGCGGAACCCCGTTCGGTCCGCTCCGGGACCCCGACGGGACGGCACGGCCCTCAGTTCAGCGACGGGTCGTCCGGATACGTCGCGACCAGCGCCAACTCGCTCCGCTGTCTGCGCAGTACGGACCGCCACAGTCGCTCGGGGGCCGGGGAGGAGACATCGCCGGGCTCGGACTCGACGACGTACCACGCGCCCTCCGACAGCTCCTTCTCCAGCTGGCCCGGGCCCCAGCCCGCGTACCCGGCGAAGATCCGCAGCGAGCCCAGCTCGGCCGCGAGCAGTTCGGGCGGCGCCTCCAGGTCGACGAGGCCGATGGCGCCGTGCACCCGGCGCCAGCCGAGCGGGCCGTCGGTGCCCAGCACGGTGTCGGTGTCGGTGTCGGTCCCGGCGTCCAGCGCATCGGCGTCGGTGTCCGCGTCGGTGCCGCTCTCACCCGCGGAGTCGGCACCACCACCGGCGGCGCTCCCCCGCTGGGCCTCGCTCCCCCGCTCTGCGGTGCTTCCCCGCTCAGTGGCACTCCCAGCGGCCCCCTCGGCGTGCGCGGCCCCGGCGCTCCCACGGGCCGCGGCTGCGGATCCGTCCGGCTCCCTGGACTCCGCGTCCGGGTCGGCCGGCAGTTCACCCGGCCGGTCCGCCGGCCGTGCGCCCGGCTCTTCCCCGTACTCCCCCGAGGGCTGCGCCCCGTCCGCCGTCGTGGCTCTCTTCCGGCCGGGCGTACGGCCTGGACCGCTGTCGGTCTCCGGGACGGAGCGGCCCCGGGTCGCCCGGCCCAGGTCGCGGTCGGTGGTGCGGTCCTGGCGACCGTCGGTGCGGTCGCCTCTGCCGGAGGGCACCACGGCGACGCCGAGCGCCGCGTCCAGCGAGACGGGGCCGCCCTGGAAGACGACGCCGGGCTCGCCGGTGAGCGCGGCCCACGGCTCCAGGATGTCGCTGACGTCCACCGGGGTGGGACGGTTCAGGACCACGCCCAGTGAGCCCTCCTCGTCATGGTCGAGGAGGAGCACCACCGCGCGGTCGAAGTTCGGATCGGCCAGCACCGGTGTGGCGACGAGCAGTCGTCCGGTGAGCGAGGACACCTCGGTCATACGGCAATGATCCCGCACCTGCGCCGTTCGTGGGACCCAATGACCGGATCGAAGGGCCTGGAGACCGGGATCGGGTGCGGTACACGGCGACCCGGGGCGTGCGCGGGGTGGTCCCGGCGGGCGGACCGGGCGCCATATCGCAGTACGGCAGGTAACGGGCAAAGCACCCTCCGTGTTATTGCCGAGCTGTGACAGTCCCCGACCCCCCTCGGGCTTGGGTCCGCACCGGACGGGGCCATTACGCTTGCCTGTTGTCCCATCCCGTCTCGCGGAATCGCGGAGATCCATGACCGACAGCCCAGCCGACGTACTCCTCGTCCACGGTGGCGCCCCGCTCGAGGGTGAGATCCGTGTCCGGGGTGCGAAGAACCTCGTCCCCAAGGCCATGGTCGCCGCGCTGCTGGGCAGTGAACCGAGCCGACTGCGCAATGTGCCGGACATCCGGGATGTCCGCGTCGTACGCGGTCTGCTCCAGTTGCACGGCGTCACGGTGCGCACCGGGGACGAGTCCGGTGAGCTGGTGCTCGACCCCTCGCATGTGGAGAGCGCCAACGTCGCGGACATCGACGCGCACGCGGGCTCCTCGCGTATCCCGATCCTCTTCTGCGGGCCGCTGCTGCACCGGCTCGGGCACGCCTTCATCCCGGGGCTGGGCGGCTGTGACATCGGCGGCCGTCCGGTGGACTTCCACTTCGACGTGCTGCGGAAGTTCGGCGCGACGATCGAGAAGCGCGCCGACGGACAGTATCTGGAGGCCCCGCAGCGGCTGCGCGGCACCAAGATCCGGCTGCCGTACCCGTCGGTCGGTTCCACGGAGCAGGTGCTGCTGACGGCAGTGCTGGCGGATGGCGTCACCGAGCTGTCGAACGCGGCGGTCGAGCCGGAGATCGAGGACCTGATCTGCGTACTGCAGAAAATGGGCGCCATCATCTCGATGGACACCGACCGCACGATCCGGATCACGGGCGTCGACAAGCTGGGCGGCTACACCCACCGCGCCCTGCCCGACCGGCTGGAGGCGGCCTCCTGGGCGAGCGCGGCGCTGGCGACCGAGGGCAGCGTTTTCGTACGCGGCGCCGAGCAGAAGTCGATGATCGCGTTCCTCAATACCTTCCGGAAGGTGGGCGGCGCGTTCGAGATCGGTGACGAGGGCATCCGCTTCTGGCACCCGGGCGGCCCGCTGAACGCCATCGCGCTGGAGACGGACGTACACCCCGGTTTCCAGACCGACTGGCAGCAGCCGCTGGTGGTGGCGCTGACGCAGGCGTCGGGGCTGTCGATCGTGCACGAGACGGTGTACGAGTCGCGGCTCGGCTTCACCTCGGCGCTCAACCAGATGGGCGCGCACATCCAGCTCTACCGCGAGTGCCTGGGCGGGATGCCCTGCCGCTTCGGGCAGCGCAACTTCCTGCACTCGGCCGTCGTCTCGGGCCCGACCCGGCTCCAGGGCAGCGACCTGGTCATCCCCGACCTGCGCGGCGGCTTCTCCTACCTGATCGCCGCACTCGCCGCACAGGGCACCTCCCGTGTCCACGGCATCGACCTGATCAACCGCGGCTACGAGAACTTCCAGGAGAAACTCGTCGAACTCGGCGCCAAGGTGGACCGCCCGTAAAGCTCGTAGCACGATCTTGTTCAGTGTTGCTCGTCAGCTGTGACGTGGGCGGGGTTGTGCCCGTTCGAGGTGTGTGGGGAACCGGCCGTGGATCGTGGACGATGAGCTGTGGGTGCTGATCGAGCCGGTGCTCCCTCCCTGGCCCGAGAGGGCACCGGGCCCGCGTCCGTTGGCTGACCGGTGCTGCCTGCAGGGCATCCTGTACATGCTCTATAAAAACATCGCCTGGCAACTGCTACCGCCTGAGCTGGGTTTCGGTTTCGGGCAGACCTGCTGGAGGCGACTGGGCCGGTGACACGAGGCCGGGTCGTCGACGCACTGCACCGCGTCCTGCTCACCGAGTTGCACGCGGCCGACGCACTGGACTGGACCCGGGCCTGCGTGGATGCTTCCCACATCCGCGCGAAAAAGGAAGGCGAAGCCACCGGTCCGTCGCCGGTCGACCGCGGGAAGACGGGCAGTAAGCACCACCTGATCTGCGACGGCAGTGGCACCCCGTTCAAGGTCATCACCACCGCGGCCAACGTCAACGACGTTACCCAGACCTTGCCCCTGGCCGACGGCATACCACCCGTCGTCGGCAAACCCGGGCGCCCGCGCCGCCGTCCCGCCGCCCTGCTCGGGGACAAGGGGTACGACAGCAACCCCAACCGGCGTCGGCTGCGCAAGCGCAGGATCCTGCCAGTGGTCTCCCGCAAGGGCGCCCCGTACATCGAGGGCCTGGGCAAACTCCGCTACGTCGTGGAGCAGACCTTCTCGTTCCTGCACCACTGCAAACGCCTGGCCGTTCGCTGGGTAAGACGCCTCGGCATGCACAACTCCCTCGTCACCCTGGCCTGCAGCCTCATCTGCTTCAGACACCTCAAGAAAGCCTGACCATGATCGTGTTACGAGCTCATAGGGGACGGCGCGGTAGGACCTCGAAGCCGCCGACGTGCTCAACGCTGCGTGCCCCTTCCCAGTCGTACATGTCGCCAGCCACGTGCCAGATCTCCGGCTCGTCCTCGCCGTCATCCCACAACGCAACCGAGACCCCGTTCCAGGCGATATGCCGCTCGGTCCACGCCTCATGGCCGGGGTGGTTCTCGTCCATCCCGGGCTCGGCGGGATTGAGGACGGGGAAGTAGTCGGACATCGCCACCGGCTGGGGCGAGTCGGCGATCATCTGCAGCAGGTCGCGTTCATCGGTACTCAAGACCATGCCCCCACGCTGCGGCAGCCCGCTGACGATTCCGCCCGATGCGTCACCTTCCGGGGGGAGGGGTGATGGGTGCGGGGAGCGGACTGCACTCAACGCAGCGGCGCAGCCGGTTCTGGGCCGATGCCACTGCCTGCAACAGGCGGCTCCGCAGGGGGTCCGGTGCGGTCCCGGCGTCAAGTCCTGCGGCGTGGACCAGGCTGCCATGGAGGTGGGGTAGGGCGATCCGCGGCGCGTTGCTCTTCGAACACGCCGAGCGGCCCCTCCCTGAGGGGCAGATCCACCTCTCGGCTCCTCACGCAGGGGGCCGAGTAAACGGTCCCCCTCCGGGCGTAGGGCCACCGGCCCTACAAAGAAAGGGGTGCGTTGGTGCCCGACCAGAGGCACCGCAGGGTGCACACCCGCGGTCTGCCAGGGTCTGACGTGGCCGCGGCTGTGGTCTCCCGGGCTGCCGGCAAGGACTTCGGTCAGAGCGGGGCGGCGGGCTCGGGTGTGGCGAGGTCGTGGGTGTCGTTGGGGAACGTCATCGCGCCTGTCGTGGGCATGGTGGCTCCTGTCAGGCGCGGGAAAGGTCGGTGCCTTCCGGGGCTTGGTAGCAGGGCGAGACGAGGGTGACGCTGATCTGAGGCTTGAGACCACTTGAGCGTGTCTTCAGTGCCCTAATCGCCACACGGTGTCCGGAGGTGGTGTGTACTGCCATGATCTCCGGATTGCGAGCGATGCTGTTCATAGGCCCGTCCTTGGTGATACGCCACCCCATGCCGGGCAGTCGGGAGCGCAGGTTGTCCATGGCGGTGTCGAAATCGTCCGCGTCCGCCTCCCACAGCGCCCAGGGATGGTCCACGAAGTAGTAGGTGGTGAAATCCGGGTCGACGGCGCTACACGGTCCGGCGGCTGCAGGAATGTGACTTGGGTTACCGGGGATGCCCATGGCATCCACCAGCCGGGACGACATCCGGTTGACCTCGTCCTCCGCCTGTCGCACCGTGCGCACCTCGGGTGTGTATCCGAGGATCCTGCGCACCTTCGACGGCTTGGCGACCCGTTTGAGGTCAGATTTGTCCATGATCGAGCGTCCCCTCAACGGAATCAGGCTCAGGAAGGCTGCAACGGCAGCTTTCCGGTGGCCGGTCATTGTTTGAGCGTGACGTTGGTGTAGTCACCGGCCACTACCTGGGCCATGTTAAATAGGCTGACCGTCGGGTCGCCGTTGCGTTTCTCGTCCCAGTACTTGCCGTGCCCCATGGGTCCTCTCCATGGGCCGTAGTCCATGATGTTGCCTCCGAAGCGTTTGTCGGTGGGTATTACCCGGTCCGGGCCGCCGCCGTGGAAGGTGCGTCCTCCCTGGCGCACCGTGGTGTCATCGGCCGTTTTGTCGGCGGCAACGGCCCATACATGGTCGGCGCCGACGCCGAGGTCTTCCGCACGGCGTACGTGGACGCCGGGAGAGCCCTGGAACATGATGTCGTCGGCCGGGAGCCGGTGGCCCTTGGCGGCTTCGCCGACAACCGAGGAGCCGTAGGAGTGGCCGGAGACGGTGGTGTGCGAAGCCTCCGGTCCGCCCTGGGCGGCCTGGGCGCCCTCGGTGAACCTCCGGAGGGGTTCGGCGCCCTCGTCGGCGAACTTGCCACGGGTCGGGTTGTGGCCGGGGCTGATGTCGGGGGCGTCGTAGTCCAGCCACGTGATCGTCGATACCGAGGCGTCGCGGCCGGCTGCTGCGGACGAGTGCCGCCACAGGCGGTCCATGCGGTTCAGGTCTCCGTCGATGGCGGAGAGTTTCGCTGTGGTTCCGGGCACGTGGATGGCGGTGTGGTCGGCGGTGTCGGGCTTGCCGTTGGCCAGGATGATCCGCCCGTCTCCGCGGCCCTTGGGGTCGAAGCCGAGCAGGTATGCAGGGGGGAGCTCTTTGATGCCGGTTCGGTCGAAGCGGCTCTCAACGGCTTCGATGCCCTTGAGGGTGTCGTTGATGTGGTTCCTGCGGCCCTTCCAGCCGGGCGGTTTTTCCGTCAGCAGCTGGTTGAGTTCGGTCTCGTAGCGGCCTTTGGTCGTGGCCATCTCGGCGCGGTTGGCTTCGTCGCGTATGTCGGCGGGCAGTCCGTCGAGCGCGCCGATCTCTGCGGGGTAGAGGGCGAGGTAGTGGTCCCTCTCCTCGTCGCTGAGGCGGTCCCACCACCGTTTGTTCTCCTGTGGGTTCCCGCCCTCGGGGGGTTGGGGAAGGTGGGGCCCGGTTTTGGCGACGGCTTTCCGGGAGGCTTTGGTGTCGGCAGCGGTGTCGTTCCAGTCTCCGGACGAGACGTGCAGTTCGTCGTCTGCTTTCAGGCGCCGCAGGACACGAGCGAACGTCTTGTCGGCCTCGGTTGCTTGCTCGACGGCGTCGGCGATTTCCTGGGCAATCTCCTGGGCTCTTCTCTTCTCGCTGTCGGCGCCGTGGGCTGTGCCGCCATCGATTTTGTTTCCGTCGTCGTCTTCCGGGCTGGCGGAGGAGTAGGAGACGGAGCCGTCGGACTCGACGGTGAAACCTTCCCGCTCGGCCTCGTGCAGCGCCTGGTTGAGCCTGACCTTGGCTTTGCAGAGAATTTCTTGCAGCAGGTCGATGTTGGTGCGTATCAGTCCGGTCTGGACCTGCATGTAGTGGAAGTTATCTGACAGTTGGCCCACTTGACGCAGGGCAGCGTTGGCGGCGCGGCCTTCGAGCTTGCCTCGCATGCCGGGGGCAACGTTCTTGTTGAGCCCGTCTTTGCCGCGATCTCCCGCGGAGGAGATGCTCTTGTAGACGTCTGCGGCGCGGCCCAGGTCTTCGGTGTCGAGCTTGGCGAGCGTCTGCCATTTCACCGTCTCTCACCGCCCGGGGGTGTCGCGGTAGCGGCGTGAGAGTCGGTCGAATTCGCTGCCGAGTTCCTCGTCGTTCTTGTGCTGCGTGGTGCCTGCGTCGTGCATGCTGCCGGCCAGGCGGGTGCAGCGGTCTGCGACTTTGTCGGCGTACTCAGCCCAAGAGCTGTTCAGGGTGTCGGCGATGATGCCGGCGCACTCGAAGTCCCCATCGTCCCTGTCCATGCCGAAGAGCGTGTTGAGCGCGTTGATGGTCATTTGCAGTCCGACCCCGATGAGGGGGCGCTTGAGCTGGTCGATGTCGTGCGCGGCCTTGCGCCAGGCGGCCCGGTCGGAGATGGTCTGTCCGTCCGAACCGGTCCCATTCGACTGGGGCGGGGAATGGCCTGCCAGCTGCATCCGCGCCGGCCCATGGCTGTCGGGGGATAAGTCGTTGATCGCCGAAGAGCCAGGCTCGGCGGTGGCATGCGCGTCGGGCACTCCGATCACATCGTAGATCGCCGAACGCTCAACCACGTGCTGCCCCCCGTACCTTCTCGCTGGTTGAGTTTGCCCGCCCGGGGCGAGGTGCCCACAGGACGGTGAGAACTATAGTTCGCAATCTATCAAGTCGGTGCCCTATCGGGCCGTTTTGGGCGAATTTGAGTACGTGTACTCAGGCCCTCTGTGTCGGTTGGGGACAGTTGGCCACCCGGCTTGCGCTCGACGCCGACGGCGTACCCCCGCTTGCTGCCGTCCGCGCCGATGTTCGCCGAGTACTTCGCGGGCGAGGGCACCGGCTGCGCGCCCGAGTTTGCCGACGGGGGCGGGAGCGACTTCCAGCGCCGGGTGTGGCGCGCGCTGGAGGACGTCACGTATGGAACGACTATCCGCTATCGCGTGCTCGCCCGCACCCTGGCGCTCCCCCTGCGGAGAGCCGCGCGGTGGGCGCCGCCATCGGCGCCAACCCACTGCTGGCCGTACGCCCCTGCCACCGGGTGCGGTTCACCGACAGGGGAGACCGGCGGAATGCGGACCTGGCACTCAGTCGCCGGTCTCCTCCACCAGCACCGGGTTCTCATGCGGGGTGAGCCTGCAGCGGGTGCCCGGTGTCAGTGCGCCGGCCTCCCAACTTGGCAGGTCGGCCTTGGCTTCGGTGCCGGAGTCGGTGGTCAGCGACAGGCGGGTGAGGCCGCCGAGGAATGTGGCGACACGTACGGTCGCGCCCTCGCCGTCCGCCTCGGCGTCGGTGTGCACCTTCAGCCCCTCGGGGCGCAGCAGGACGTCGACCTCACGGCCGGCCGGAGGGCAGTCGCCGTGCACCGGCAGCCGGCGCCCGAGCACCTCGACGGTGCCGCCGTCGCGGACGACGCCGGGCAGCCGGTTCATCGTGCCGACGAACTCCGCGACGAACGGCGTCGCGGGCCGCTCGTAGAGTTCGTTCGGCGGGGCGCACTGCTCCAGGCGGCCGTCCTTCATCACGGCGACGCGGTCGGCCATCGACAGCGCCTCCTCCTGGTCGTGGGTGACGAAGACGGTGGTGATGCCCAACTCCAGCTGGAGCCTGCGGATCTCCTCCCGCAGTTGGAGCCGCACCTTGGCGTCGAGTGCGGACAGCGGCTCGTCCAGCAGCAGGATCCGGGGGCGGATGGCCAGCGCGCGGGCGAGCGCCACGCGCTGCTGCTGGCCGCCGGAGAGCTGGTGCGGATAGTGCTTCTCCCGCCCCGGCAGCCCCACCAGCTCCAGCAGTTCACGGGCGCGCGCGGCCCGTTCGGCCTTGGGTGCTTTGCGGACGCGCAGCCCGTAGGCGACGTTCTCGGCGGCCGTCATGGTCGGGAAGAGGCTGTAGGACTGGAAGACCATGCCGATGTCGCGCCGGTTGGCGGGTACGGCGGTGATGTCCTCGCCGCCGATCAGCAGTTCGCCGGTGTCGGCCGTCTCGAACCCGGCGATGATGCGCAGCGCCGTGGTCTTGCCGCAGCCGGACGGGCCGAGCAGGGCGACGAGTTCGCCGGGCGCTATGTCCAGGTCGAGCCCGTCGAGCGCGGTGCTGGCACCGAAGGAGCGCCGCAGGTCGCGCAGGCGCAGCCCGACGCCGCCTGACTGGTTCTCGGCGGCCGGGGTGGCCGACCGCTGGTTCGTCGTCGTGGTCGCGGTGGTGGTCATACGGTCGTCTTCCTCCGGTCGCCGGTCTCGGGGGTCCCGTTCCGGCCCGTCTCACAGGTTCGGTCACTGGTCGCGGGGGTCCCGTTCCGGCCGGTGTCACGGGTCGGGTCGCCGGTCCGGGTCCGGCCGGTGTCACAGATCCGGTCACCGGCCCGGTTCCGGTCTGCGTCACGAGTCCGGTTACGGCTCCGCCCGCCGGCGAGGTTGGTGAGCAGGAGCAGCAGCCCCCAGGTGATGAGCAGGCTGAGCATGGCGGCGGCGACGGAGAGCTGGGCCTCGTACTCGCCGACGTGCACCATCCACACGGAGAACGGTTCGAATCCGAGCACGTTCGCCACGGTGAACTCCCCCAGCACCATGGCCAGGCTCAGCACGGCGCCGCTGACGATGGCGGGCCGCAGATTGGGGACGACGACCCGGCACAGCGTGCCCAGCCGCGAGGCACCCAGACTGCGGGAGGCCTCCACCAGGGTCTCCAGGTCGACGGCGCGCAGCCCCCCGTCCAGCGAACGGTAGAGGAACGGCAGCGACATGACGGTGTAGACGAGGACGAGGACCAGCGGGAAGCTCTTGTTGTGCAGCGCCTGGAAGGTGCCCCACAGCGGGGTGTCCGCCAGGTCCTGCTCCCAGGAGAGCACCGTGCTGACCCCGGCCACCAGCGCGACCGGCGGCACGATGAGCGGCACCATGCACAGCACCTCGACCACGCGCCGCAGCCTGGGCAGCCGCAGCGCGACCACCACCATGGTCGGCAACATCAGCGCCAGGCCGAGCGCCACGGTCGCCAGCCCGAGCCGTATCGACAGGCCGAGGCCGGCGGCCATCCCGTCGTCGCGCAGGCCCCTGGCGTACGCGTCGAAGGTGAGGCCCTCGGCGGGGTCGTCGACGGTGAACCAGAGCGAGGCGGCGACGGGGACGAGGAAGTAGAGCGCGGCCAGCAGCAGCACAAGAACGCTGCCGTACGGCCGCCTTCGGGAGAAGCGGCGGCGTATCCGGGGAATCGCGGTCAGCCCAGCCATCGGTTGCTCCGTCGTTGCAGTGGGATCTGTACGGCCATCACGAGCAGCGCGATCACCACCATGTTGAGGCTCATCGCCAGGGCGAGGTTCTCCTGGCCGACGAGCACGTTGCCGGACAGCGCGTTGGCGATCTGGATGGTGATCAGCGGTACCGAACTGCCCGTCATAACGGCGGCGGTGGCGTGCGAGGCGAAGGCGGTGCCGAACATCAGCACGGCGCCGCCCAGCAGCGAGGGCGTCAGCACCGGCAGCCCCACATGCCGCCAGAACTGGGCCCTGGTCGCCCCGCAGGAGGCGGCGGCCTCCCGCCACTGCGCGCGTACGCCGTCCAGTGCGGGGAGGATGGTGACGACCATCAGCGGCACCATGAAGTACAGGTAGGCCAGCACCAGCCCGGTGAAGGTGTACAGGCTGAATCCGGTGCTCTTCAGCTGCAGCAGCCGCGTCACGGTGCCGGTGGTGCCGAGCGTGGCGATGAAGGCGAAGGCGAGCGGCGCGCCGCTGAAGTTGGCGAAGACGCCGGACGCCGAGACGACCGCCTTGCGCAGCGCGCCGCTGCGCGAGCCCAGCAGCGCCTGGGCGACGACGGTTCCGAGGACGGTGGCCAGTACGGCGCTGAGCAGCGAGAGTTTCACGCTGCCTGCCAGCCCGGTGGCGTACGCGCCGGACAGCGAGTTCCGCACGTTGTCCAGGCTGTAGTGACTGGCGCCGGTGCCCGGGTCGATGACGGTGAACGCGTTGTAGGCCAGGGTGCAGGCGGGCAGGCCGAAGCAGACGGCCATGAAGGCGAAGAACGGTACGACGGTGAGCCAGCGCCACCGGCGTGCGCCGCTCCGGGCCGGAGTGGGGGGAGACACAGCCATCAGCTGACCGCCGCGCCCCAGCCCTCGCTGACGGCCTTCTGTGCCTTGGCCTCCTGCGCGGGTGTGGGGAACTTCGGCACTCCGTCGACCTCGGGGATTTCGGCGGCGGCCTTCTTGTCGGCGGTGCCGTCCTTCTTCATCTCCTCCAGCAGCGCGGGCCGTGAGTAGCCCTTGAGCCAGATGTTCTGGCCCTCGGGGCTGTAGAGGAACTCCAGCCACAGCCGTGCCGCGGCCGGGTGCGGGGCGTACTTGTTGACGCCCTGGTTGTAGTACTGCGAGTACTGGCCGTCCCCAGGGACGTTGACCTGCCAGTCGACGCCCTTGGAGCCGAGCTCCTTGCCGTAGCCCAGGTTGAGGTAGTCCCAGTCGATCGAGATGGGCGTCTCGCCCTTCTGGATCGTGGCCTTGGTGGACTCGACGGGCACGTAGTTGCCGCTCTTCTTGAGCTTCTTGAAGAAGTCGAGGCCCGGCCGCACATCGTCGAAGCTGCCGCCGTTGGCGAGGGAGGCGGCGATGACGGCGGAGAAGGCGGAGGAGGACTCGTTGGGGTTGCCGTTGAGGGCGACCTTGTTCTTGTACTGCGGCTCGAGCAGGTCCTTGAAGGTCTTCGGGCACTTCTTGACGGCCTTGGCGTCGCAGCCGATCGAGATGTAGCCGCCGTAGTTGTTCATGAACGAGCCGTCGGGCTGCTTCTGCGCCGCGGGGATCGCGTCCCAGCCCTTGACCTTGTAGGGGGCCAGCAGCTTCTTGGCCTTGGCCTGCTGCATGAAGGCGGTGCCCAGGTCGAGGGCGTCGACGGCGCGGTCCTGGCCCTTGCGCTTGTCCGCGGCGTTCAGCGCGCCCTGGCTGCTGCCGCCGGGGTCCTCGTTGTGGACCTCGATGCCGTACTTCTTCTCGAAGGCCTTGATCATCTGGCCGTAGTTGGCCCAGGTCGGCGCGAGGGCGTAGACGTTCAGCTCGCCCTCCTTCTTCGCCGCCTTCACCAGCTTGTCCATACCGCCCAGGTCAGCGGCCGAGCGGGCCTTGCCGGCCTTGCTGTCGGAGCCCTGTGCCGGTGCGGAGCCGCAGCCGGTGGCCACGGCGGAGAGGGTGACGGCCGCTGCTGCTGCGGCCAACAGGCGGCTCCTACGGCTGTGATGGTCTGCCTTCACGTTTCCACTCCTGGGGTTCGCGCCCGTCACCTGTATGGACAAGCTCGATTCATTGAGCCAGGGCAAGCTAACAGCAGCCGGCCGGTCGCGCAAAGCCCAGAACTCCCCCAAATCCGCAGCTCAAAGCGTTATTTGCGAACAGGTTTAGGGTCGGTGAACAGGGAAACAAGTATCTGTCCCGGCTGGCGTATGTGCGCACTACTGCGCACAGATGGCATGATCAGGCGCACCCCCGCGCAGCCAGCGGAGCGCAGCACTGTGAGGAGCCGCCCCATGCCCGATCCCGCCCGCGACGACCGCCGCCCGACCACCGGCCGGACGGAGCCGCGGCACGAGGTGATCGCCGACGAGCTGCGCCGCGCCATCGCCGACGGGCGCTACCCGGTCGGGGCGACGCTCCCCTCCGAGGCCGAGCTCGCCACCGCGCACGGCGCCTCCCGGGGCACGGTGCGGCAGGCCGTCTCCGCGCTGCTCGCCGAGGGCCTCATCGGCTCCCGGCAGGGCGCACGCCGCGTCGTCCTGTCGACCACGCCCAGCCAGAGCTTCACCGAGCTGCGCAGCTTCGCCCAGTGGGCACGCGCGGGCGGCCGTACGGCGGGCGGACTGGTGCTGGACTCCTCCTGGGACACCGCACGCCCCGAAGAGGCCGGACTGCTGCAAGTACGGCACGGGGCGCGGGTGCTGCGGGTGCTGCGGGTGCGCACGCTGGACGACGAGCCCGTGCTGCTGGAGCGCACCGTCTACGCGGAGTGGATCGGCACCGCCGTCGAGACGCTTCCCGCCGACTGCGAGTCGGTCACCCAGCGGCTCTACGACGACACCGGGCTCGTCTTCGCACACGGCGAGCACCACATCGACGCGGTGGCCGCCGGCACGGCCGACGCCGAACACCTGGGGATCCGCCGGGGCAGCCCACTGCTGCGCGTACGCCGTACGACCACGACGGCCGACGGACGCCCCGTGGAGACCTCGGACGACCGCTACCGACCCGGCTCCGTCGTCTTCACCGTCCGCAACTCCACACAGACCAACCCGCTGGCGCGCACCCGCGCGTGAGCGGCCGACCTCCATCGAAGAAAGTGCGAGCCCGCATTGCCCACTCCCCTGCCCTCACCCTGCCCCTCGTCCAGCACCCGGCCGGGCGCCTCGCTGCCCGCGGCGCTGCTCTGCGACATGGACGGCACCCTCGTGGACACCGAACGTGACTGGCTCGCGGCCCTGGCCGAGCTGCTGGCCGAGCACGGCGCGGCCGCCGACGACGCCGCGCTCGCGCCCTTCGCGGGGCTGCCGCTGGACGGTGCGGCCGAGCTGGTCGCCCGCCGGTCGGGGCTGACCGCCGAGACGGCCAGGGCCCGGCTGGACCAGTCCTTCACCGCGCGGGTACGCGCCGGGGTGACGGTGCAGCCCGGGGCGCTGGAGCTGCTCGACAGCGCGCGGCGGCTGGGGATCCCTGTGGCGCTTGTCACGGCCTCCGAGCGGCCCGTCGCCGAGCTGGTGCTGGCCACGCTGGGGCCGCACCGCTTCAGCTGCTCGGTCGCACACGGCGAGACCCCGCGCGGCAAGCCGCACCCGGACCCCTATCTGGCCGCCGCACGTCTCCTGGGCGTCCCCGCGACCGCGTGCCTGGCCCTGG
The DNA here is from genome assembly GCF_050936705.1 of Streptomyces sp. CA-250714. Taxonomy (NCBI): domain Bacteria; kingdom Bacillati; phylum Actinomycetota; class Actinomycetes; order Kitasatosporales; family Streptomycetaceae; genus Streptomyces; species Streptomyces sp. CA-250714. The sequence continues at coordinate 2,832,553 of NZ_JBNJMI010000002.1, forward strand.
AGGACACCCCCACCGGCGCGGCCTCGGCACGTGCCGCGGGCTGCCGGGTGGTCGCCGTACCCACCGTGGACGGCATCGAGGAGGCCCCGGGCACGCTTCTGCTGGCCTCCCTGCGGGAGGTCGACCTGGGGGCGCTGCCGTTGTCCTTCGCGGCCGAGGCCGGGGCGTAGGGCGACGCGGAGGGCTGGCGCGTAGGGCGGCGCACTCCGCACATGAAAGGCGGCCCCCCGGACGGGGGGCCGCCTTTTGCTCGAAATTCAGAGCTTCAGGTCTCCTGGGCTTACTTGCCCTTCGCCGCTTCCTTGAGCTTGGAGCCCGCCGAAACCTTGACGCTGTACCCGGCCGGGATCTGGATCGGGTCGCCGGTCTGCGGGTTGCGCGCGGTGCGCGCCGCCCGGTGGGTGCGCTCGAAGGTGAGGAAGCCGGGGATGGTGACCTTCTCGTCGCCCTTGGCGACGACCTCGCCGACGGTCTCGGCGAACGCCGACAGGATCGCGTCGGCGTCCTTACGGGTCACCTCGGCACGCTCGGACAGAGCGGCCACCAGCTCACTGCGGTTCATAATTCGTACTCCCGTGTTCTTCTTGCCGATGAGGCGTGCCACGCGGCAGAGCCGCATATCAGACAGAGCGAAGCCGATGCTGCCAGGGCCCTCCGACAGTCCCCGGACCCGGGTCCGCCTTCGGGCCCGCGCGCCCCGTGGGGGTTTGCCCCTGGACAAGGTCCGTGTCGGGGTATCCCCCCTCGGACGAAGTCCTTGGGGATGCATCCTGCCCCTACCTGCGGCGGTAAAGCCAATCCGGTGCTGCCCGCAACACTAGAGGGCCCGGCCGAGTGAACCCCCACCCGACGCGCCGACGCCCCACTGCGCCGCCCCACGCTTGCCCCGCCACCCCTCGCCGCTCCTGCTGCGCTTGCGCCGCCGCCCCTCGCCGCTGCTGGCTGCTGCGCTTGGGCGCCGCCTCCCCGCTGCTGCGCTTGGGCCGTCCCCTTCCCGCTTGTGGGCATCTGTTCCGCCAAGGGCGGAACGGGTGGGCACAAGCGGCCGCACCCGCGCGACGGTCGCACCCCGCACCTGCAGTGGGCGCCCTTCGGGTGCGGCCCGGTGGCCGGTGCTGCGCTTGCCCACCCTGCGCCCCTGGCGCAGACTGCCCAAGCGCAGCAGCATCGGCGCCGCCCACAAGCGGGCATGCAGGGCACAGGGCGCAGCCCTCACGTGCGGGAGGGCTCGCGGGTGGTTTCGCCCTCGGCGACGGCGGCGTTGCGGACGGCCCCGGCAACCGCGCCGGAAACCCTCTCGTTGAAGACGCTGGGAACGATGTAGTTCGGATTCAACTCGTCCTCGCCGACCACATCGGCCAGCGCCCGCGCAGCGGCCAGCATCATCGTGTCGTCCACGGTCCGCGACTGGGCGTCGAGCAGTCCGCGGAAGACACCCGGGAAGACCAGCACGTTGTTGATCTGGTTCGGGAAGTCGGACCGCCCGGTGGCGACGACGGCCGCCGTCTCGCGGGCAGCCGCCGGGTCGACCTCGGGGTCGGGATTGGCGAGCGCGAACACAATCGCACCGTCCGCCATCTTCGCGATGTCGGACCCGTCCAGCACATTGGGCGCGGAGACGCCGATGAAGACGTCGGCGCCGACCACGACCTCCTTGAGGGTGCCGGTGTGCCCCTCGGGGTTGGTGTTGTCGGCGACCCACCGCATCGGCGAGCCCTCCTCCGCGTCCGCGAGGTCCTTGCGGCCCGCGTGCACGACGCCGTGGATGTCGGCGACGACGGCGTGCTTGACGCCCGCCTCCAGCAGCAGCTTCAGAATGGCCGTACCGGCGGCGCCGGCCCCGGACATCACGACCCGGACGTCCTCGATCCGCTTGTCCACCACCCGCAGCGCGTTGTAGAGCGCGGAGAGCACGACGATGGCGGTTCCGTGCTGGTCGTCGTGGAAGACGGGGATGTCGACGGCCTCCCGCAGCCGCGCCTCGATCTCGAAGCAGCGGGGGGCGGAGATGTCCTCCAGGTTGATGCCGGCGAAGCCGGGCGCCAGCGCCTTGACGACCTCCACGATCGTGTCGGTGTCCTGGGTGTCCAGGCAGATCGGCCAGGCGTCGATCCCGGCGAAGCGCTTGAAGAGAGCCGCCTTGCCCTCCATGACCGGCAGCGCCGCCTGCGGGCCGATGTTGCCCAGGCCCAGCACGGCGGAGCCGTCGGTGACGACGGCGACGCTGTTCCGCTTGATCGTCAGGCGCCGCGCGTCCTCGGGGTGTTCGGCGATCTGCGTACAGACCCGGGCCACGCCGGGGGTGTAGATCATCGACAGATCGTCGCGGTTGCGAATGGGGTGTTTGGCGGACATCTCGATCTTGCCGCCGAGGTGCATCAGGAAGGTACGGTCCGAGACCTTGCCGATGGTGACGCCCTCGATGGCGCGCAGCTCGGCGACGATCTCGTCGGCGTGCGCGGTGGAGCTGGCCGCGATCGTCACGTCGATCCGCAGCCGTTCGTGGCCCGACGCCGTCACGTCGAGGCCCGTGACCGAGCCGCCAGACGACTCCACGACCGTGGTGAGCTGACTGACCGCCGTCCCGCCCGCGGGGACCTCCAGACGGACCGTCATCGAGTAGGAGACGCTTGGCGCCATTGCCGACTTCCCTCTGCTTTCCCTTGTCACGTTGTGCACGTACGCACGCGTGGCCGCAGTTCTTCCGGCCCGCAACGTGCCACGTCAACAGATCGTCCCACCTACCCCCCGGTACGTGGTAACGCGTCCGTGGTTTCGGAAATCGTATTCCACTATCCGAGAGAATGTCACCCGCGAGAGCCTCGCTTCTCCCTCACTCGCCTGTAAGAAAAACGGCTCCAATTACCCTGAAACGGAACGAAAGCGACTTAAGATCGGCCCGCACACTGCCTCTGCATCACAGGAGACCAGCAACATGGCTCAGGGCACGGTCAAGTGGTTCAACGCCGAGAAGGGCTACGGCTTCATCGCACAGGAAGGCGGCGGGCCGGACGTCTTCGTGCACTACAGCTCGATCGACAGTGAGGGATACCGCAGCCTGGAGGACGCGCAGCGCGTCGAGTTCGAGATCACCCAGGGCCGCAAGGGCCCGCAGGCCGACGGGGTCCGGGTGGTCGGCTGACCACCCGGAACCGCACGAGTAAGGGCTCCCGCCGACGCCGGCGGGAGCCCTCTCGTATCCGTATTGGTGACACCGACCCGCCAGCTCGCCTCGCGGCAAGTGGGCGCTCGAAGCGCCAATGGTTGGGCCCGGGGGCATGGATCGGGCCGGTGCCACACCCAGGCTAACAAACCACCCCTGCTTGCGATTCCCGCTCACAGAACCGCTGGTGAGCGCTCACGGAACCGCCGCCCGGCGCACACGGAACCACCCGTCGGCGCTCAGTCCCGCAGCAGATCGGGCACCCCCTCCGGGTCCGGCAGGTCCGCCGGGGCACTCAGCACCTCCAGGCGCTGCGTCGCCCTGGTGAGGGCGACGTACAGCACGCGCAGCCCAGCCGGGGACTCGTCCGCGATCTCCGCGGGCGAGACGACGAGCGCGGCGTCGTACTCCAGCCCCTTGGCCTCCAGGCTGCCGAGCGCGACCACCCGCTCCCCCAGCCCCGCGAGCCACTCCCGCACCTCGTCCCGGCGCCGCATGGCGACCACCACCCCCACGGTGCCCTCGACCTCGGCCAGCAGCCGCTCGGCCGTCTCCCGCACCGAGGCCCCCAGATCGCCGCCCGCGACGGTGAAGCCCGGGTCGATGCCGGTGGAGCGTACGGCGCGGGGCGGCGCGACGCCGGGCATGGCCAGCGCCAGCACCCGGTCGGCGAGGACGGCGAGCTCGGCGGGGTTGCGGTAGTTGACGGTCAGTTCGAAGCGGCGCCTGGGGCGTTTGCCCAGTGCCTCGTCGCGCGCCGCCGCGGCCTCGTCAGGGTCGGTCCAGGAGGACTGGGCCGGGTCGCCGACGACGGTCCAGGTGGCGTGCCGGCCGCGCCGGCCGACCATGCGCCACTGCATGGGCGTGAGGTCCTGCGCCTCGTCGACGATGACGTGCGCGTACTCGGTACGCTCTCGCGCCTGCCGCTCGGCGGCCCGCTCCCGCCGGCCCCAGCCCTCCCGGTCGGCGGCGGTGGTCAGCTCCTCCAGCCCGGTGAGCTGGTCCAGTGGATCGACCTCCCGCGTCTTGGGGCGGGCCGGTGCGCCCAGCAGGGTGCGCAGCTCGTCCAGCAGCGCGATGTCGTGCACCGACAGCGGGCCCTCGCCCTGCGGGGTGAGGCGCGCGGCGAGGGATCGCGCCAGCGTGCGCGCTTCGCCGGGCCGCAGGACGCGCCGCGACCAGCGGGCCAGCTTCCCCTCGTCCGTCATGGCGCCCAGCACCTGGCGCGGGCTGAGCTCGGGCAACCAGGCGTCGAGGAAGGCGACGAACTCGTCCTCGCCCGCGATGTCCTCGTCGAAGCCCTGCCGTGCCTCGGCGGCCAACTCCGGGTCCTCGTACCGGCGCCGCGCCCCGGACTTCTCCCACAGCGCGTCCAGCAGCAGTTTCCGGGCGCGGGGGCGCATCAGGTTGACCGGCGCCGTCCCGCCGAGGACCTGCTGGCGTACGGCGGCCAGCTCGTCGGCCGCCAGCTCGACACGGCCGCCGAAGGCGACGACCCGCAGCAGTTGCGGTACCGGCGTACGCAGCCCCAGGTCCAGGGCCCCGCGGGCGGCCTTGCGCAGCACCTTCACCATGCGCGCCGAGCCCTTGACGCGGGCGACGCTCTGCTCGTCGTACGTCGTCGCCTCGGCACCCGTCGTCTCCTCTGCCAGCGAGCCGAGCGCCCGGATGGCGACCTGGCCCTCCTCGCCGAGGGACGGCAGCACGCCTTCCGTGTACGAGACGAGCAGCGGGGTCGGCGAGACGATCAGGATGCCGCCCGCGTAGCGGCGCCGGTCCTGGTAGAGAAGATAGGCGGCGCGGTGCAGGGCCACGGCCGTCTTGCCGGTGCCCGGGCCGCCCTCGACCTCGGTGACGGAGGCGGCGGGAGCACGGATGACCTCGTCCTGCTCGGCCTGGATGGAGGCGACGATGTCCCGCATGGTGTGGCTGCGGGCCTGACCGAGCGCGGCCATCAGCGCGCCGTCGCCGACCACGGCCAGCTCTTCCCCGTCCAGCCGGGCCTTCAGCTCGGGGCGCAGCAGATCGTCCTCGACGCTGGTCACCCTGCGGCCCTTGCTGCGGATGACCCGGCGGCGTACGACACGGCCGGGGGCCACGGGGGTGGAGCGGTAGAAGGGCGCGGCGGCGGGGGCCCGCCAGTCGATGACCAGCGGCGAGTAGTCGGCGTCCAGCACGCCGAGCCGCCCGATGTGCAGCGTCTCGGCGACATCGGCACGCTGCTCGCCGTCCTCTTCACGGACGGCCCCGTCGGCGGGCTCCACGGAGGTGTAGGCGCCGTCGGGACCGCGCTCGCCGGTCTTGCCCTCCAGCAGATCGATCCGGCCGAAGAGGAAGTCCTCGAACTCGCTGTTGAGCCGATTGAGATGGATCCCGGCCCGGAACACCTGCGCGTCACGCTCGGCGAGGGCACCCGGGGTGCCGACCTGGGCCCGCTTGGAGGCGTCGTCCATGAGGAACTCGGCCTCGTGGATCTTCTCCTCCAGCCTCCGGTACACCCGTTCGAGGTGCTGTTGCTCCGCGTCGATCTCGCGGTCACGGATGGTCTCTGGCTCCGCTCTGTGCTGCGCGTTCAACGCGGCGGCCCCCTTCTGCGTTCCTTAGGGCAGCCGTCAACCGTACGCGATTCCGCTTCGCGGAGGTCCCCCGACGGGCGCTGCGCGCATGGGTCGGGTCTCAGCGAGCGAGAGCCAGCGGGTGGGCGCGCAGGGTGACGCCGTGGTGCCGGCGCAGTCGGTGGGTCTCCAGGACGCTCAGTGCGGTCACCGTCAGTGGCGCGCCGAGGATGAAGACGACCCCCATCGTCAGCCCCAGTCCGTGCAGGTCGCCGGTGACCAGGTCGGGGATGGCAGTGAGCCAGGAGGTCACCGACGCCAGCACCGGCGGCAGGCACCGGTGTACCGCCGCCGTCCCGAAGAAGTTGGCGTTCAGCCGTACCGCCGCGCACCCGACGAACGCCAGGAGCCAGCACGCGACCGGCCCCAGCACCAGCAGGAACAGCCCCGTCTGCGGCGCCAGTGTCATCAGCGAGAACGTACCGACGACGCTCGCCACGAAGAGCAGCAGCAGTCCCGACGATCGCAGCAGCGGGCGCCGCAGCGGCCGGATCGGCCCCCGGCGACGCCACACCAGCAGCAGCACCCCGACGGTCAGCGGCGTGATGACCAGCAGCACGAGGGACGCCGTCACCACATTCTCCAGCGCCTCCGTCAGCGAGAATCCGCCCGCCACGAACGTGTACACGCCGACCGCCGTCACCATGCCGGCAACGACCCGTATCCGCTTGAGTCCCTCGGCCAACGGATCGACCGGCTCCGGTATCCACGACGGGTGGAAGACCAACTGCGCCGCCTGATTCGGCCGCGACGGTCTGAGCCTGCGCTGACCGCCACCGTAGCCGTCCCGGTAACCGCCGCCGCCTGCCATGGAATCCGCCCCCACCAGTCGCTTCTCGCTGATCAACTGCTCGTGATCGACGGGTGATTCTACGGATGGTCAGTTCTACGGAAGCGTCAGACCAGGTGGCTCTCGATCAGGGTGGCGGCGCGTGGGGCTCCACCTGCGGTACGGAGGGTGTCGCGCATGGTGCGCAAACCGGCGCGCGTCTCGGGGTCCACAGCCACGTGGTCGACCGCCTCCAGCAGAGCGGAGGGGGTGACCGTCTCGCGGTCCAGGCGGGTGCCCAGGCGCAGGTCTACGACGCGGTCGGCGTTGAGGGACTGTTCCGGGGTGTGGGGCAGGGTGACCAGGCCGACGCCGAAGTGGAGGGATTCCAGTACGGAGTTCATGCCCGCGTGGGAGACGAACGCGGAGGCCTGCCGCAGTACGGCGAGCTGCGGGAAGGACCGCCGGGCTTCGACGGTGGGCGGCAGCGGGCCCAGCGCGGCGGGATCCGTGTCGCCCACCGTCATCGCCACCTGCCACGGGCTGTCGGCGAAGGCGTCGACGCAGCGGCGGTAGAAGTCGGGGCTGCCCGTCGCGACGGACCCCAGCGAGATGTAGACCAGCGGGGCCTCCGGGTCCCGCGGCTGCCACTGCTCGGTCCGCTCCCGGGCGCCCATCGAGGGGCCGACGAAGTGGTGGCGGGCGTCGAAGGTGTCGCCGTACGGCTGGAACGCGCGCGGTACGAAGACCAGGTTGAGCTCGGTGGCCGGTTCGGTCAGCGGGTCGGCGCGGTCGGCGGACACGCCGTACGTACGGGAGAACCGCTCGCGGTCGGCCGTGAGGGCTTCCATCGCCGGGTGATCCGCCCCCAGGGCGCCCGCCAAGTGATCGTCCAGCGAGAACTTCTCGTTCGAGGCGAAGTGCGGGACGAGCCGTACCGCCGGGATGCCCAGATCCTCGGCCACCACGCGCGCGGGCCAGTTGGTGGTGTCGAAGCAGACCGCGTCCGGCGGCTCGGCGGCCGTGCATCGGTCCCGCAGCACGGGATACGTCTTCGTCATCGCCGCGAAGTAGTGGCGCAGCCAGGCGCCCATGACCTCCGGACCGATGTACGACGGCGGCGTGAACGGCTCAAGCGCGGGCAGTTCCAGCCAGCGCGCTCCCGCTCCGGTGACCGCGGCGGCGTGCTCGGCCCCGGTCGCGTACTCCACCCGGTGCCCACGCCGCACCAGCTCCTCCACCAGCGGCAACGTCGGATTGACGTGACCGCTCCCGGCCAGCGCGACGAACAGCAGACACTTCGGCTTCGACATGTTCGGCATGGCCGGTGACCGTACGGCAGAACGCGGAGCGGCTTCCAACGAGAATTGCCGCATGTTCGAGGTACTGCCCGGCGTCGGCCTGCGGCTGCCCGGCCGCGCGGGCACGCTGCGGTTCGGCATGGACGAGCGTGCCGCCCAGTGGGCCGTCGCCACGCTCGCCGACGTACGGGAGGGCTGGGCCTGCGGGGCGGGGTGGGCCTTCAGCGCCCGGTACGAGGGGGTGCTTCTGGAGGCGCACGGCGACACCCGGGACCGCTACGGCGGGTACGCGGACGCGGCCGGCCTTGCGGCCCTCGCCCTGACCGCCGAGTGGCGCCCCGCCGCGCAGCCCGTCGTACTCGGCGACCTCGACCTGTTCGGCCACCCCGCCGACGAGATCCGGGCCGCGCTGCCCGACCCTCTCCCGCCCGGCCTCCGGCTCCAAGCCGCTCCCGACGGCGCATACATCGCCGCCGTGCACCTGGACGCCGGACCTCCGCCCCGCCCGGCGTAGGCCACGCTACATACCGACCGGTCAGTCAAGCGGACCAGCATGCTCCAGCCAGTGGCGCAGATCGGAGGGAAGGGCCCCGGCCACTGCGCGGTCGTACAGCTCCAGGTCCTCCCCACCCACCGTCTCCCGCCACTGCCCGCTGGTGCCGCGATGGAAGAACCACGCCTCCTGCGGGCCCGGCCCGAGAGTGGGTGAGACGAGCTCGCTTTCGGCCCGCATGGTTTCGAAGCGGCAGGCCGCGACGAGTTCGGGCCAGAGCTGCTCCGGGATGTCCGTGCCCAGATGGGCGGCCACCCGACGCATCTCGCCCGGCAAGTCGTCCAACAGGTTCTGGTAGTGGAGCAGCAGCACACCGGGGTCGTGCCGCAGCGGCCACCAGGACCTCAGATGCCCGGTGAACCGCTCCAGACCGAGACCGCCGTCCCGGCCCATCGGCTCCCCGGAGAAGAACGCCCGCCAGAAGACGCGCGGATCCTCCGGCAGCGGCCCGTGCACCCCCGTCGTGGCCATGTGGTGGTAGAAGGACAGCGCGACATCCCGCAGATCCCGGAAGACCACCAGATACGACACCGTGCACGGCAACGGCGGCAGCCCGTCCGCGGGCAGATGAGTCTTGAGAAACCGCCGGTGCTCCTGCGCCTCCAACTCCACCAGAACGGTGTCCACATCGACGTGCCGGGCCTCCAGCCACGGCGACACCTTCCGCAACGGCCCGGGCAGCGCCGCACTCCCGAACACCAGGCACCCCGTAATGCGTTGCACCCACGTCGTACCGCTCTTCGGCGGCGTACTGATGACGATGTCATCCGACCGCGGCCCAAACCGGTCCCACCGAGTGCTGTCGTAAACCGAGGTCCGATACGTCCGCCGGGGCAGCGAGTACTCCATGTCCCAACAGTGCCCCACCCCACAGTTCCCCATCGCATTCCCACCGGCACTGCGAATGCCGGCCACCCGGGCGCCGCCGAGCGCCCGCCCCTGCCAACGGCTCTACGCGGAGGCGGCAGGCTCCGGTTCCACACGGCGCCGAAAGCGGATTCCGCACGCCGAGGCGGCAAAGCCAGGGCCCGTGTCAGGATCACCTGGTGAGCATTGAGAAGTTGACTTCCCTGGTGCCTCCCCCCACCGCACCCGTACGCGCGGACGTCGACTGGACGGAAACCGAAGCCGCCCTCGGCCTTTCACTGCCCGCCGAATTCAAGGAGTTGGTGCGGCTCTACGGCGAAGGTCAGTTCTGCGACGAGTTCGACACCTGCTCCCCGGGGCGGCTCCGTATACACAACCAGGAACTGACGGCGCAGTGGAGGTCCTTTCGGGAGGAGCACCCGGGAAGGTTCCGGCTCCCCCTGTACCCCGAACCCTCGGGGCTGCTGGTCTGGGGATTCGACAACAACGGCGGTGCTCTGTGCTGGCGTACGGAGGGCGAGCCGGACGCCTGGCAGGTGGTGAGGTGGCTGCGGCGGGACATCGCCTTCCACGAATGGGACGGTGGTGCCGTCGAGTACCTCACGGCACAGATCGGAAGCCTCCTCGAAGAATTCGAAGAAGAGGGAGAACCCGTCGAGGCCCCCTGGTTCACGCCCGCGTGCCCCTGAACGTGTCCGGGTCAGCATCCGACGGAGAGCGTGGCATCGGGCCTGCCAGTGCGAGCATCCAGCTGCATCACGTGCTGATGGCCGCCCGCGTCCGTGAGGAGCAGACGCGACGGGGTGGCCCAGGTGATCCGCTTCAATTCGCGCCTCGGGTCGTCGCCGTTGAAGCAGGCCGCCTCCCACTCCCGGGCGCCGAGTCCTGTGCCGTGGATGACTGTGACCTGGAAGACCGGGTCGATTGCTGACGATCCTCGCCACGACACAGCCCGACGGTCGGCTCCGCCCGGCGCCTCGACCGTCTCCCCTTCCGCCCAGCCGTCGCTGTCCCAGCCCAGAACGAGAGCACTGAGCGCGAGACAGCCCAGCAGGGCGAGCACACCGAAGATCACAACAGGTATTCGCAGGAGAGGCCGGAGCGGGCGCAGCGTCGCCCCGGCAATGAGCAGTGCGGCTGCTGCGGCGACGTGCGGAACGGGGCCGTCGAAAACCCTGCGCAGGACAACCAGATGGGTGGTCTCCGCGTAATGGCTGCCCAGCGGGTGGCCGAGCAGCAGAAGCAGCCCGGCTACCAGCATCGCCGACGCCACCCCACGCCGGTTCCGCTGCCACCAGTGCCTGTCGGTGTTCGCCGTCACCGTCACGCTGCCCCCGTTCCCGTCGGACCGTGCAGCGTACCGGCCTGCCTCAACCGGGCACAGCACCCCGCGAATTCCGCCCACACCACCTTTCCGGGGCTCCGTTCCCCCACCCCCCATTTGTCCGCCAGCATTTCGATGAGCAGTAGCCCCCGGCCGCATTCCGCGTCGTCGTCGGCGCACGACATACGTGGCGTTCCCTCTCCGCTGTCGTGCACCTCAATTCGCAACACTCCGTCATGCTCCAGCCAAAGCATCACCCGGAATCCACGCCCCGGCGGCACCCCGTGCAGCAGTGCGTTCGTCGTCATCTCGCTGACGCAGAGCAGTACGTCGTCGCAGCGTGCCGCCGCACCCCAGTCGCCGAGCGCTGCCCGGACGAACGCCCGCGCGCGGGGAATTGAACGCCGCTCGCGACGGTAGAAGTGCTCCCGGAAATGAGGCAGCTGAGTTTCGCGGTTCATATGAGAACCGTCGCGCCCTCTGGTTACGCTCAACACCGTTCCGGGCCGTACGGATGAGTTGTACGGCCTCAATGCCGGTCAGCCACATGCCGGTTGGGGGAGAGACATGGCTATGCCTCCGAAGAAGCGTAAGAAGAACGCGTCCGCGATGAGGATGGTCGGCCAAATGTTGGCCAACTATCGCCGCAGCGCGGGCCTCACTCAGCAAGCCCTCGCCGAACGTATGTGCCTCGACGAGGAAACCATCGCCTCCATCGAACAGGGCCGCCGCCCCTTGAAGAGCGATCTCGCTGCGCGGTTGGACGAAGTACTCGACACCAAGGGCACGTTGGCCGTCGCCGTCGAACACCTCCCGGAGATGGACAAGTACCCGCTCTGGGCTGAGGAATTCATCGACCGCGAGCAGGAGGCCGTCGCCATCGACTGGTTCGAGAACCAGGTACTGCCCGGCCTGTTGCAGACCGAGGAGTACGCCCGCGCGGTCTTCCGCAGCAAGGAGCCGCCGCTGGACGTAGACGAACTGGAAGTCCAGGTCGCCGGTCGCCTCGATCGACAGGACATCCTCCAGCGCAGGTGCCCGCCGTCCGCGAGCTTCGTCATCTCCGAGGCCGTACTGCTGGACCGCCTCGGTGGCGACCTGGTGCGGCGGGAGCAACTGAGGCGCCTTCGGCAGGATGCCGATCTACCCGGGCTGTCGATCCAAATCATGCCGCTCGGACGCGAAACCCATGCAGGGCTCAACGGACCCTTCATTGTTCTGGAGACCCCGGACAACGAGAGCCTGGGCTACATGGAGACACAGCGCGGCAGCATGCTCGTCTCCGAGGCGCATGAGGTCAGCATTCTCTCACGGCAGTATGCAATGCTGCGGACCCAGGCTCTCAACATCGAAGAGTCGCGGAGCCTGCTGGATCGACTGCTAGGAGAGGCATGACGAACGTACAGCCCACCCCCGGCACAGAAGACCTGGCGTGGTTCAAGTCCAGCTACAGCGGCGACCAGGGAGGCGCCTGCCTCGAAGTGGCCACCTGCACCGACGCCCAAATCCACGTCCGGGACTCGAAGGTGCCCACCGGCCCCACCCTCACCCTCTCCCCCGCCGCCTGGGCGTCGTTCACGGCGTACGCCGCAGCGCGGTCCTGACCCGCTCGCCGGGTCCCTGCGCAGGCGCGCCATGGATCTGGAGACGTACACGGCCCGCGCCCGCAGCGGGCCGTGCTTCGTGTGTGCCTTTCTGGCCGGGGCCCCGGACTACCGGCACGAGACGGTCTACGAGAACGACGACCACGTAGCGTTCCTCGACAGGGCACACGTGGAGCATGTGGTGCGGGATCTGGGCGAGGCGGCGTACTTCCGGCTGATGCGCGTCGTACGCGACGTGGCGCTGGCGGGGCGAGCGGGTGTGCGGGGCCGAGCGGACGTACCTGTACTCGCTCGGCAGCCAGCAGGGCAACGCCCACCTGCACTGGCACATCGCGGCGCTGCCGCCAGGTGTGCCGTACGAACGGCAGCAGTTCCACGCCCTTATGACCGAGAACGGGGTGCTGGACGTCCGGCCGGAGGAAGCCGCGGACATGGCGCGGCGCGTCCGGGATGCTTTGGCTTCCGGCTGAGGCGTTGTCGTGGTTGGCCGCTCTACGGGTCCTGGTCGGTGACGCCGAGGTCGACGCGCATGAGGTGGCGCATTCTCCACAGGGGGTCCCACAGCTTGTCCATGCTCTCCCGGGCGGCTGCCAGGTTCTCTCCCTGCTGGGCGGTGCCACCGTCTAGACGCATCAACAGGCCATAAAGGCCGCCGAGATGGCGGTTCGCCGTGCTGGCCGCCTCCGCCACGCTGTCGGGCAGCACCATCTGGGCTTCGGCGTGACGCATGCGGTGCTCACGGCGTGCTCGGTCCAGATCTGATCGCAGTTCGTCGGTCACCTCGCGCCTCTCCAGGGCGTGGAGGAACTTGCTCATCACGTTGGCCAAGTCCCGGGTACCGGCGCTGAGAGTGGCGTAGCACGTGCGCCGTGCCTCGAGCTGGGCCTGGCGGGTGGCGTATTCGCGTTCGTCTTGCTGGAGTTGCCTGGCGTGCTCCAGCTCGCGGGCTCTGGCGCGGTCGGCGCCGCGCTGGGTGATCACGGCGGCTGCGAGCGTGCCGCCGATACCCAGGACCGCGATCACGATTTGGCTGATTGCGCTGTTCAAGCTGCCCCCCGGCTCAAGCTGCCCCGGCTCCGATCGGCTCGCCGGGACCTTACCCGGCGAGCCGCGGACGTCAGCTGTCGGCGGGTGGGTGCGGGTGGCGGGCTCCGTTCAGTACGGAGTCGAGCAGGCCGGGGAAGAGTGCGTCCAGGTCGTCGCGGCGCAGCCGGACCAGCCGGGAGCGGCCCTGGATGGTGGTCCAGGTGACGCCTGCCTCGCGGAGGACCCGGTAGTGGTGGGAGAGCGTCGTCTGGTGAACGTCCAGGTCGCCGCCGATGGCGTTGCAGCTCTCCTCACCGGTTACGGCGAGCCGTTGGACGATTTCCAGCCGTACCGGATCGGCCAGCGCACGCAGCACCTCCACCATCCGGATCGCCTCGGTCGCCGGCTGGGACACCTCGCGCATCGCTTCCTCCGTCCGTACCGAGGCCGAAGTCTACTCACCCATTGATACATGGACAAGCATCCATGCATCGCTCTACAGTGCCGATCACCCACCTCCGCGGTGCTCCGGAAAGGCGGCACGATCCATGCTGAAACGCCTACTCCCGCTGGCTTTGGCGACGTTCGCCGTCGGCACCGACAGCTATGTCATCGCGGGGCTGCTCCCCTCCATCGCCGCCGATCTGGAGGTGTCCACGCCGGCAGCCGGCCAGTTGGTGACGGTCTTCGCCTTGACGATGGCGTTGTCGGCGCCGGTGATGGGGGCGGTCACCAGCGGCCTGGACCGGCGGTCGGCGCTGCTGATCGCGTTGGGGGTGTTCGTGATCGGCAACGCCGTCACCGCGTTGGGCACCAGCTACGAGGTGGTGATGGCCGCCCGCATCGCTACCGCCGTGGGAGCGGGCACCATCAACTCCGCTGCCTCCAGTACGGCGGCGGCCATCGCTCCGCCGGAACGCCGTGGCCGGGCCCTGGCGTTCGTGCTGGGTGGCCTGACGTTGGCGACCGCGCTGGGGCTGCCGCTCGGTACGCTGATCGGCCGCGCCGACTGGCACCTCACCCTGTGGGCTGTCGCCGGGATCGGCCTGTTGGCGGCCATAGGCATCGCCGTCGGGCTCACGAAGGTGACGCTCCCCGCCGCCTCGCTGCCCGACCGGCTGCGTCCACTCACGCAGGGCCACATAGGGGCTCTGCTGGCGGTCACTTCACTGGCCTTTCTGGGTGCCTACACCCTCTACACGTACATCGCCCCGGCTCTACGGGATGCCACTGGCGGCAACGAGTCGCTGCTGATCCTGATCCTGCTGGCCTGGGGGGTCGGCACCCTGGCGGGGAACATCGCCGCCGGCCGCCTGGTCGACCGTCACGACTCCGCCCGCGTCCTCACCGGCACCCTCGCCTGCGCCGCGCTCGCCCTGGCACTGACTCCACTGGCAACCCGCGCCCTCGCTCCCGCCCTGGTCTGGGCGGTGGTCTGGGGTGTGACCGTCGGCGTCATCGTCGTCCCCCAGCAGCACCGGCTCATCGCCCTCAACCCCGCCGCAGCACCGGTCCTGCTCGGGCTCAACTCCTCCGCGCTCTACGTCGGGATCGCCCTGGGCGGCGGCCTCGGCGGACTGGCGCAGGAGTGGTTCGGGCTTGCCCCGGCCGAACTGGGACCGGTGGCCGCCGGCGTCACCGCCCTCACCCTCCTGTGGCACCTGGGCACCACACGTCACCCCGCGCCCCGAAAGGGGCGCGGGGAACTGCGCGCCCAGCCACAGCTCACCCGCAGCCGACGGACATCGCGCAGGGGCACCCCCTGAGACGTCAGGAAACAGGTGTCCGGCCCGGGTACGCCCGCTCCGCCGCCCGGATGACGGCGGCGGCGTCCCGCGCCGGGGCGAGTCCGAAGTGCTCGTCCAGCCAGTCGAGGTACTCGGCGTGGGCGGGATTCGGCTCGCAGTCGCGGAGGGCGACACCGTCGTCGGTCACATGGATCTCGAGGCCGTCGAGGGCGCCGAGGAACTCGCGTATGTTCCGGGCGACCACATGGTGTTCGTCGTCGTCACCGACCACCACGACTGGTTGGCCGGCGCTGTCGGCCCGCTCGTCGTGCGGCATCAGGGCGTAGGTGTCGTAGTCCTCGTTGGCGTCCGCGAAGGGCAGCAGGCCGGGGTCGCCGTCCCAGTCCTCGCGGTCCTCGGCGGAGAGCAGCGAGAAGCCGCCCGCGTAGCTGCCTTCGGTGCTGTCCTGGAACCGCTTGAGGAGGTTCAGCTCGTGTACGGGGGAGAAGACGGCGTCCGGCAGCAGCGGATGGATCCACTCGGCCCACTCCTTGCCGAGCTCCTCCTCGGCCGCTTCGATGATGTCCCAGGCGTCCTCGGGCGGGGTCAGCCCGAAGTTGTCCACCAGCCAGGCGTGGTAGTCGGCGCGCCCGGGAAGCTCCTCCTCGTCCCGCTCGTAGACGTCGTCCCAGTCGCAGGCGAGGCCGGCTTCGAGCCCCGCCAACAGCCGGAAGAACTCCCGCAGATCGCGGGCGACCAGGTGCAGGCCGCCCTCGTCCCCGAGCAGCACGACCGGCAGGGTGGCGAGGTCGTCGCGGTCGTCGCGCTTCCAGAGGGCGTACAGCGAGCCGCTGAGATTGGCGGACGCGAACCCGATCAGGCCCCGCATCAGCTCCGGGGTGTCGCGCAGGAACGGGAGTTCACGGAAGTCGTCCAGCCACGCCCAGGGTGCGTAGGACTCTTCGCAGCGGTCGTCGAACTCCTTGAGGAGGTTCAGTTCGGGGATCGGTGAGTAGGCGTCGTCCGGCATGGGAGCTCCGAGCAGTCAGGTCGTCGTGGCGGTCTCGGCTGCCCGAGTGCAGCGTGGCGGGAATCCTACGGAAGATCGCCACGCGTACGCCCCGCCAGGGCGGCCGCTCCGGTCGATAACCCGATGCGATCGATGGGCCGTACGCGCCATCCTCGTCGCATATGAACGAGAACTCGTCCCCTATGAACGAGAAGCGGAACGTCCGCATTTCCAAGTACCTGGCGCGCCACCTGCGTCATGATCCCGCGCGCATCGGGCTCACCCTCGACGCGCAGGGCTGGGCCGACATCGACGAGCTGCTGGCCGCCGCCGCGGCGCACGGGTTCCCCCTCACGCGGGCCGAGCTCGAAGAGGTGGTGGCCACCAATGACAAGCAGCGCTACGCCCTCTCCGCCGACGGCACCCGTATCCGCGCCAACCAAGGGCACACCGTCGCGGTCGAGTTGGACCTCCCCGAGCTGGCGCCCCCACCCGTGCTCTTCCATGGCACCGTGCCCCGCTTCCTCGCGGCGATCCGCGCGGAGGGGCTGCGCCCCATGGCACGGCACGCCGTCCACCTCTCCCCGGACCGCGAGACGGCGACCCGGGTGGGAGCCCGCCGGGGCCGCGCCGTCGTGCTGACGGTCGCCGCGGCGCATATGCACGAGCAGGGGCACATCTTCCGCAGGAGCGAGAACGGCGTATGGCTCACCGCCGCCGTGCCGCCTCGCTACCTGAGCTTCCACGGCTGAGGCCACACGTCCTGGTCCGCGTCCTGAAGGGCGCGCGTCCAGCTGAGGCCACGCCTCCTGTTGAGGGCGCGATCCCGCCAGCCTCCGAGCCACGCGCTTGCTGGACTCGTGGGCATGGAAACAGTGTTCACAAAGGAGCGCCCGGCGCAGCGTTCGCCGGCGAAGTCGTGGTTGGCCGTGGTCTCGCTGATGGCAGGCCTGTTCTCCCTCGTCACAACGGAGATCCTGCCCATCGGCCTGCTCACGTCGATCGGCGCGGACTTCACCGTCTCGGACGGGATGGCCGGGCTGATGATGACGATGCCGGGCTTTCTGGCAGCCCTCTCCGCGCCGCTGGTGACGGTGGCGACGGGGCGCGTGGACCGGCGGCGGATGCTGTGCGCGTTCATGCTGCTGCTGGCGCTCGCCAACGTCGTCGCCGCGACGGCTGACGACTACGGCTGGATCCTGGCCTCGCGGGCGATGGTGGGCGTCACGATCGGCGGGTTCTGGTCGATCGGCGCCGGGCTGGCGCCACGGCTGGTTCCGGCGGCCTCGGTGGGGCGGGCGACAGCGGTGATCTTCGCGGCGGTACCGCTCGGCTCGGTGCTCGGGGTGCCGCTGGGCACGTTCGTGGGGGAGGTGGCGGGCTGGCGGACGGCGTTCGCCGCGATGGGGGTGCTGTCGCTGGCGGTCTTCGCGGCGCTGCTGTCGGTGGTGCCGCCGCTCCCGCCGGAGCAGATCACCCGGCTTCGTACGCTGGGCCGGCAACTCGGCGGGAACGGTACGCGGTTCGCGCTGCTGGTCACCTTCCTGATCGTGCTGGCGCACTTCGGCGCGTACACATACGTCACGCCCTTCCTGGAGCAGGTCACCCGGGCGGACCCCGGGGCGATCACCGTGGCGCTGCTGGCCTACGGCGCCGCGGGGATGGTCGGCAACTTCGTGGGCGGTCCCGCCGCCGCCCGTCGGCCGTACGGGACGTTCGCGGCGGGAGCGGCACTGATTGCCGTCGCGACGCTGCTGCTGCCGGTGCTCGGGTCCTCGCAGCCGGGTGCGTTCGTGCTGCTGGTGGTGTGGGGGGTGGGGTACGGAGCCGTGCCGGTCTGCTCCCAGACCCTGTTCGCCAAGGCGGCGCCGGAGGCCGTGGAGGCGTCCTCGACCCTGTTCACCGCCTCGTTCCAGGCCACCCTCTCCACCGGAGCGCTGGCGGGCGGCGCGCTGCTGGACCGTTCCTCGCCCTCGGTGGTGCTGGCGGTGGGTGGCGCGGTGGCGCTGCTCGTGGTGCCGATTGTCAGCAGCGGACAGCATGTACCGGGGCTGCTGCGGCGACCGTAGCAAACGTCACATTCGTGAACGCTCATGCTGCGAATCCGTCACAGACGCCGCCACGCCATGGCCACCGCAGCGCCCGGGTCGCCAACGTGGCTGACATGGACGCGATGTTCTGGATCATTCCGCCGGTCTTCATGTGCGTGGCGGTGTACATGACGGTGCGGCGGCTGGTGCTGCTGGTGCGGCTGGTCACCATCTGGCGACGCGGCATCCACGCGGAGGGGCGCTGCCTGCGCACATGGGTCAGCCGCCACACCCTGTCCGACGGCGCAGGCTGCGGGAACGTAGTGGCTGGGCGCGCAGTTCCCCGCGCCCCTTCGGGGCGCACCCCCTGCGCCTGGGGGACAGACCCAGCCCCTTCCGCCAGGCCCCCGGCCCGGTGGTTCTTCGTCGGCTACCTGGCCCACGGCGCGGTATCCGGGGCCGCGCCCGGGTTACCCGTCAGTGCATGGCAGGCATCGAACTCAGCAGCTCCGCGTTCACCGACCACGCGATCATCCCGCGCCGCTACACCCGCGACGGCGACGACACCTCCCCTCCGCTGGAGTGGTCCGGCGTACCGGGCGGCACCAGAGAACTTCTCCTGCTGTGCGAGGACCCCGACGCACCGTCGGGCACCTTCGTGCACTGGCTGGTCACCGGGATCGACCCGGAAGCGCGCTCCGTGGGCGCCGGCGAGACACCCCGGGGCGGCACCCCCCTCACCAACGGCTTCGGCGGGTCCGGCTGGGGCGGCCCGATGCCACCGGCCGGGGACGAGGCCCACCGCTACTTCTTCCGGCTGTACGCCCTCCCCGAGCCGGTGCAGATCCCCGACAACGCCTCCGCCGAGGACGTGCACCGCGCTGTGGACGGTGCGGCCCTCGCCAGCGGCAACATCGTCGGCCTCTACCAACGCTGAACGCCCCCGAAGGGGCGCGGGGAACGGCTCCCCTGGGGGCACCTCCCGGCCGGAGGCTGGGGGACTCCGGCCGGGTGGGGGTACCCCCGGCCGAAGGCTGGGGGAGTGCCCCCACAAGCCACAAACGACCCGCAGCCTGCGGACGGCGGCCAGGGGCACCCCCTGGCCGGCACACAGGAGGGCCGGGGCGGCGGCCCGTCACATGGCCCGGCCGGGCGGCTACCGTCCCGGCGCCGTAAGGGTGTCCCAGGCGGCCATCGAAGCGTCCACGACGGCGAGCAGTTCGGGGCACGGAACGCCGTCCTTCGCCTGGACGGAGAGGCCGAACAGTACGGTCGCGTAGAAGGCGGCCATGGCGCCACTGTCGGCGCCGGCCGGTACGTCGCCCTCCGCGATCCCGCGGTCCACGCGCTCGCGGAACATCCGCTCCGTCGCCCGGCGGTCCTCGGCGAGCAGGGCGCGGACGCCCTCGTTCTCCGGGGTGCAGTTGGTCGCGGCAAGGACGATCATGCAGCCGCGCGGCTTGTCGGGATCGGTGTAGTTGACGACGTTGGTGCGCAGCGCCTCGCGCACCCCCTCGCGCGCCGTGGGCGCCTCAGTCAGCGCGACGCGGCTGACCGTGCCGTCGGTCCGCCCGTACAGCTCCACCGCCTCGCGGAAGAGGTCTTCCTTGGAGCCGAAGGCGGCGTACAGGCTCGGCGGTCTGATGCCCATGGCCGCGGTGAGTTCGGCCATCGTGGTCGCCTCGTATCCGCGCTCCCAGAAGACGCGCATCGCCTGTTCGAGCGCGGCGTCCCGGTCGAAGGCGCGTGGCCGTCCGCGTGTCGCCATCGTCGGCCCCTTCCTGCCGCTGGCCCCTGTCGGCCTTTGTTTAACGCTCGCTACTGAAAGCCCTTGACGCCCGAGGATACTCGCTGGCTTAATTATTGAGTGCTCGCTACAGAAATGGCGGGCGCTCCACACCGTATGAAACGAGGACAGCATGACGTCGACATCGACACTCCCGCTCAGCGGCAAGGCAGCGCTGGTCACCGGCGGGAGCAGGGGGATAGGCGCGGCCGTCGCCCGGCGGCTCGCGGCCGACGGCGCAGACGTCGCGCTCACGTACGTCAGCGCGGAGGGCCGCGCCAAGGAGGTCGCCGAGGACATCCGCGCCACCGGCCGCCGGGCGCTGGCCATCAAGGCGGACAGCGCGTCGGCCGCCGACCCGGTGGACGCGGTGCAGCGTACGGCGCAGGAGTTCGGCCGCTTCGACATCCTCGTCAACAACGCGGGCATCTTCCCCAACGGCCCGCTGGAGGACGTCACCGTGGCGGAGATCGACCGCACTCTGGCGATCCATGTGCGCGCCGCGCTGCTCGGCGCACAGGCGGCGGCCGGTCATATGACGGAGGGCGGACGCATCGTGACGATCGGCAGCAACCTCGCCGACCGCGTCCCGGGCCCCGGCGTCACGCTCTACGCCGCCTCCAAGTCCGCGCTCAGCGGCCTCACTCGAGGGCTGGCCCGCGACCTGGGTGCCCGCGGCATCACCGCCAACCTCGTCCAGCCCGGCTCGACGGACACGGATATGAACCCCGCCGACAGCGGCACACGGGCCGACTCCCAGCGGGCCCTGACCGCCCTCGGCCGCTACGGCACCCCCGAGGGCATCGCCGCCATCGTTGCCCACCTGGCCGGCCCCGACGGCTCAGGCACCACGGGCTCCACCTTCACCGTTGACGCGGGCACCAACGCCTGACGCGCCCCTCCTCCGGGAGGGCTCTCACGCGGACGGGCCCGTCGCCCCTGGCCGAAGGGGCAACGGGCCCATGCCGCTTCAGATGCCATCCGCTTCAGGTGCCATGCCGGTTCAGGTATCCATGTCGCTTCAGGTGCCATGCCGGTTCAGGTGCCCATGCCGCTTCAGGTCATGAGCGATGAGCGGCGTGCCTCCCGCCGACCCGCGTAGCGCTCCTTGCGGTTTTCCTCCCTGATCATGCCCTGCCGCTCCTTGACGCAGCCGCGCCTGTGGCAGCCCGCGCAGCAGGTGTGGCCGAGCAGCAGCACACCCGGGTCCTCCCAGCGGCAGCGGGTGTCGCTCGGCACCCGCGTCGGGCGCGGCGGCAGATCACAGGGCCCGAAACGGTGATCGTGGACCGGCCGAGGAGCGTGTTCCGCGTGGCGCACCCACAGCGGCTTGGTCTTGTCCGTGCGGGACATCTCGTTCCTTCCGGAACCGCCGCCCGGACTCCCGGACCTTCCGGGCGGGCGGCCAGGTTCGGATCCGCACGCGACCACGCTCCTTCCTCGGCCCGCCGCAGCCCGTTTCCTTCCGCTACGGCTCGAACACCAGCCTAGGGCTCGCTTTCCCGACGAGCACGGGGATTCCGAGCACGCCGATTCCGAGCATGGGATGCCGAGCACGGGGCTTCCCGAGACGGCGAGTCCGAGCACGGGATGCCGAGTACGGGGATGCCGAACACAGCGAGTCCCGGCCACGGAAGGCCAGGAGCCCGGCAGGTCAGAGGCGCGGAAGGTCAGGAGCCCGGGAGAAACGCCTCGTCCTCGTCCGGCAGCCAGCTGCCGACGGGGCGGGTGAGCCAGCCGGCCGCCCCGCCCAACTCCCGCGCGGCCTCCCGCAGCGCGGTGAGGCCGGGGTGCCGCAGGCCCCGGCGCCACACCATCGAGACCGGCGACAGCGGCACCGGATCGGCCAGCAGGCGCAGCACCATGCCCTCGACGCCGATGAAGACCTCGGTCGCCAGCACCGACCACCCCTTCCCCCGCACCACCCGGGCGAACTCCCGCTCCCCCTCGATCTTCGGGAAGGGCGCCGCCAGTTGGATGCCGCGCCCCTCGAACAGGGCGCGGGCGTAGGAGGTCCACTCGGCGGTGCCCGGGTTCCCGGCACCGGCGTACAACGTCTCCCCCTCCAACGCCGCCAACGGCACCTCGCCCATCCCGGCTGGGGGCGCCTCGCCCAGCCACGCCAGCGGCACCTCGCCCAGCCCCGCCAGTCTGTGCTGCTCCGGCACCAGTACGGCAACCCGCTCGTACCGCACCAACTGGTGCTCCAGCCCCGCCAGCGTCTCGCGCGGCAGTCCGGCAGCGCGGCCGAAGGCGATGTCCAGGCGGCCCGCGAGGATGTCGGCGGCGGCCGCTGTCAGACCGCTGTAGTAACGGGCGACGAACTCGACGCCCGGCGCCGTCTCCCGCGCCGTCTCCAGCACCCGCTGCCCGGTGGAGACGGGTGCCGCCACATCGACGGCCAGCGGCCGCTCCCCCACCGCTTCGCCCCGCCCGAACGCGGCGGCCAGTTCGCCGTGTGCCGCCAACACCCGCCGCGCGTACGGGAGCAGCCGCTCGCCCTCCGGGGTGAGCGCCACCTGCCGGGTGCTGCGGACGAACAGCACGGCCCCCAACTCCCGCTCCAGCGAGCGGATGTCCCGGCTCAGCGCCTGCTGTGCCACGTACAGCCGGGCGGCGGCACGCGTGAAGTGCAGCTCCTCAGCGACCGCCACGAAGGCCCGCAGCAGTCGTGGGGAGAGATCGTTGGACACCGGGAGACGGTAAGCGGGCGGCCCTCCGCTCCACAACGGGAAAGCTCCCCCATTTACAACACAGCTGTGTGAAAGGGCCGCCAACAGGTGTTGGACCCCGCCTCCCACCTGCGGCAACGCTGTCCGGCATGCCCGTCTACCACCGCCCTGTCAGCGCCGCCCGACCTCGGTACGCCTTCCACGGCAGCACCCTCGTCATGGCACCGCCCGCACCGCCCGCATCACCGCAGCGCCGTGAGCGCCGACCCCGGAACCCGTACGTCCGGCTGTTCGCCCGCCCCGGCACCGTCGGCTTCACGCTCGGCAGCCTGCTCGCGCGGCTGCCCATGGGCATGTTCACCGTCAGCGCCGTGCTGATGATCGCGGGCGAGCGCGGCTCGTACGCGCTGGCCGGGGCCGTCACCGCGACCGGGCTGGCGGCGACCGCGCTGGCCGGACCGCTGGTGGCGCGCCTCGTCGACCGGTACGGGCAGGCACGTACGGCGCTGCCCGCCACCCTGCTCGCGCTGCTCGGCTCCCTCACGCTCGTGGTGTGCGTACGCACGCACGCGCCGGACTGGACACTGTTCGCCGCCTACGCGGCCACCGCGACCACCCCCAACACGGGCGGCATGGCGCGCGCCCGCTGGGCGTATCTGCTCCGCGACGACGCGGCCGCCCGGCACACCGCCAACTCCTTCGAACAGTCAGCGGACGAACTGTGCTTCATGCTCGGCCCCGTCCTCGCCACCCTGTTGTGCACCGCGCTCTTCCCGGAGGCCGGAACGCTGGCCGGGTGCGGGCTGTTGCTGGCCGGAACGCTGCTGTTCCACGCACAGCGCTCGACGGAACCGCCGCCCGCCCCACGGCGTGGCCATGCCGGACCCGCGCCGCTGCGGCGGCCCGGCATGCCCGCGCTGCTGTTGGTCTTCCTCGCCACCGGGGCGGTGTTCGGCGCGCTGGAGGTGGTCACCCTGGCCTACGCGGACGGGGCGGGTCACCGCGCGGCGGCCGGTGTCGTCCTCGCCTGCCAGGCGGCTGGTTCGGCCCTCGCCGGGCTCGCGTTCGGCGCCCTGCCGCCCGCTCGTTCCGACCGGCGCCGGATGGCCGGATGTGTGGCTGCCATGGCCGCCTTGATGACCCTGCCGCTGCTCGTCTCGCTGACGGCGCCGCTGCCGCTGCTGGCGGGGGCGCTGCTGGTGGCGGGCATGGCGACGGCCCCGACGATGGTCACCGGCATGGCCCTCGTCCAACGGCTCACCCCGGCCGGGCGGCTCAACGAGGGCATGACGCTGGCCGTCACCGCGCTGCTCGCCGGCATCGCCGCCGGATCGGCGAGCGGCGGCTGGGCCACGGAAGCGCTGGGCTCCGCCGGGTGGGCGTACACCGTCCCCCTCGCGGCGGCGGCATCAGCGGCCGTCCTCGCCACCCTCTTGGCCGCCCGGCCCGTCGCACCCGGGTGACGCCCGGCCGCCGCGGTCGGGCCGCCCCTACCCGCGGGGCGAGTAGTGCTGTGGCCAGTCGCGCTCCTCGGGCAGCGGCAGGTTACGGGCCGGCGTCTCCACCACCGGCGCGTCCCGGTCCCGCACGCCCCGTTCGCGCTCCCAGCCCGCCCGCGCCCTCGGGTGGTAGCGGCGCGAGGGCGGGACCAGCTGCCAGCCCCGGTGGACGAGCCGACCGATCCTGCGCAGCCGACGCTCGTCGCGGACGGTCCACGTATAGCCGAGGCGGCGCCGTACGGCGGGCGGGAAGAGCCCGACCGTGAGCCACACGGAAGCGCGCCCCAGCGGGCCCCGCACCAGCCGCCACACCACGTCCGGCAACAGCCGCAGCGCGGGCGGCTTCGCGATCAGCGTCAGATCGAGCACGTCACGAGTGGGCTGGTTGTCCTCCAGCACGTTCTCGGCCATGTGCGTCCAGTACCGCTGGAACGCCTCCCAGTCGGCCGGTACGGGACGCATGCTCATCCCGTACAGCCGCCACCACCGCACATGCTCGTCGAACAGCTGCCGCTTCTCCACCTCCGTCAGCCCGGGACCGAGCCGGTCGGCGACCAGCAGGGTGAGGACGAAGAAGGTGGCGTGCGCCCAGTAGAACGTGTCGGGATCCAGCGCGTGGTACGGACGGCCCGCGCGGTCGGTGCCCTGGATGGTGCGGTGGTATCCGCGCACCTGGCGCGCCGTCTCGGCGGCACGGGGCCCGTCGTAGACGACGCCGCCGATCGGATAGAGCGAACGGAACAGCCGCTGCCAGCGCTCCTCGAAGAACCGGGAGTGCTCGGCGACGCCCGCGCCGAGCTGCGGATGCATGTTCTGCATCGCACCCGCCCACGGCGCCAGCAGCACACCGCGCCAGTCCCCGAAGTACCGCCACGTCAGCGAGTCGGGCCCAAGGGGCTCCGGCCCGCCGCCGCAGTCGATGCCGGTGTCGCTCGCCTCGTCCGGGACCATGCGGCGCTCCTTCCGGCTGCGTGCTCCGTGGTTCCGCGCTCCCGGCTCCGTCTCGCAGGGTAAGGGCCACGAGCGGCGAATTCAGCCCCCGTCGCCGCCCGCCCCCCGCACATCCAGCGCCTTCTTCAACGCGGGACCGGCCACCCCGGCGCGTGCCGTCAACTCCTTGAGACGGTGCCGGTTCCGGTGCCGCACCCGCCAGCCCAGCTCCGGACAGAGCCGGGCCAGCGCCGCGAACGAGGCCAGCGCGGCGCGCGCCGGGTCGATCTGCGCCACCGGCTCCGTGCCGGTCAGCGTGGCGACGGCCTCCGCCCGCAGCTGCCCCGGCAGACTCCGGTCACGCACGGTGATGTGTTTACGGCGCAGCGTCCTGCTCTCCACGGAGATGATCCCCGCCTCGGTCAGCTGCTCCTCCACCGCCAGACAGGTCTGCCGGCGCTTCCACTGCACCAGCGTGTGCCAGCGCCGGGCCCGTGGATACTCGGCGATGCTGTGCAGCGCCCCGTCGAGCACGGGGTCACCCGTGCGGTGGCCTCCGGCCGGCCGGGCCTTGCCCTTGTCGTCCTTGAGGCAGCCCCGCGCCTCCAGCTCGGCCAGCGTGCCCGCCCGTATCGCGTAGCCCAGCTCGTCGCCCCACTTGAGCTGTTCCTTGCCGACATCACACGCCAGCAGAAACAACCGCGCCGGCAAACTATCCGTCTCCCTCTCCCGTCCCATCCCCCCATGACAGCACGCATGTACGGATCCGCCGAGGGTGAGGGCCGACGCTCGTCGCACAACCGCCGAACCCTCGCCGCCGCAGTCCTCGCCCTCCCGACGGACAGAGCCCCCACGCGGCCAAAGCGGGCACGAGCCGCGCACCCCCACGCGGCCAAAGGGGGTGCGGGTGGCAAAGCCCCCGCCACGCGCGGCGAAGCCGCGCAAAAACAACGAAGGCGAGGCGGCCCACGCTTTCCGTGGGCACACCTCGCCTATCGCGTTCGTGGAGATGGCGGGAATCGAACCCGCGTCCAACGAAGTGGAAACAGGGCTTCTCCGAGCGCAGTCCGCTGCGATTTTCTCGGCCCCGGAGATCACGCGGACAAGTCTCCGACGGGCCCAGTCACTGTGTGATGTCCCGGTAGGTCCCGTGACCGGACCTACGCGGTGAGTTCCCTTAGCTGATGCCAGGAACCGGGGCGGGAACTACCCCGGGCTGACACTTCGCAGTCGCTACTTAGGCAGCGAGGGCGAAGGAATCGCGCTTGGTGTTGGCGATTATTTTTTTGCGGCACATGGTTTACGAGATCATTGCCGCGTTCCTCGGCTCGCTTCCCCTGCTTCGACGTTCGCTGTCGAAACCGATCATCCCCGTGTTGAGTTGACAATCTGCACACGAACCCTCGCGGGCAGTGCTGCACCCATGATACGTGACCATGTCGTACCCGTGCCAACCATTTGGCTTCCCCCTTTGTTCCCCGGCCGGCAACCGCCCGGCACCCCGCCGGGTCCGCCCGCGCCGGCCGGAGGGGTCAGGCGTTGGCGCGCTGGCGGCGGCGGACGGCCGAGATGGCGCGCTCCGCCTCGCGGCGGTCCTGCTTCTCGCGGAGGGTCTGCCGCTTGTCGTACTCCTTCTTCCCCCTGGCCAGGGCGATCTCGACCTTCGCGCGGCCCCGGTAGAAGTAGAGCTGGAGGGGGACGAGGGTGTAGCCCGTCTCCTGGAGCTTGCCGGTCAGCTTGTCGATCTCGGCCCGATGGAGCAGCAGCTTCCGCTTCCGCCGGGCCGCATGGTTGGTCCAGGTGCCCTGCGCGTACTCGGGAATGTGCACGTTGTGCAGCCACACCTCGCCGCCGTCGATCTGGGCGAAGCCGTCGACGAGCGAGGCCCGGCCCTGGCGCAGCGACTTGACCTCGGTTCCCGTCAGCGCGATGCCGCACTCGTACGTGTCCAGCACGAGATAGTCGTGGCGCGCCTTCTTGTTCTGCGCGACGAGTTTCCGGGCGTCCTTGTCGTCCTTGGCCTTGGACTTGGCCTTGGTCCGTGTCGTCTTCATCTTCGCCATAGCCAGGCCATTCTCCCACTACGACCGGGCTTCGAGGCCACTCAATACTGTTCTCGCCCGGTCCATGGACTCGCCCCTGCTGCGCACCGGGAGGTCGGGCGCGATACCGCGCCCCTCCACATCGCCACCCGATGGAGTCGTGTAGTGACCGACCGTCAGCTCGGCGACGGAGCCGTCCGACTGGGGGCGGGGCATCTGCACCGAGCCCTTGCCGAAGGTGCGGGAGCCGACCACCACCGCGCGCCCCCGGTCCTGCAGGGCGCCGGTCAGCATTTCGGCGGCGCTCATCGTCCCGCCGTCCACGACGACCACCAGGGGCCGCCGCTCGACGTCGTCGGAGCCGCCTTCCGCGCCGTGGTCGTCCTCGGCGTAGAGCGCGTGTTCGGTGCCGTCGTCGTCGTATGTGGCGACCAGACCGCCGTCGAGGAAGGCCCCGGCCGCGGTGACCGCCTCGTCGACCAGTCCGCCGGAGTTGCCCCGCAGGTCGAGCAGGACGGGACCGTCGGTGGGCACCCGCTCGCGGACCGCCTTGCGCACCTGCTCGCCGGAGCCCCGGGTGAAGGAGCCGATCCTGATCCGGGTGACGCCGTCGCCGATCCGGTCCACCCGCACCGACTCGGTCGTCAGCCGCTCGCGGCGCAGGGTGCGGTGCAGATCGGTGCCGCCGCGGGTGAGGTGCAGCCGGACCTCGGTGCCGGGCTTCGCGGCGCCGGTCGGGGACTCGGGGTCGGAGCCGCGCAGCAGCGCCACGACGTCGGTGACCGGCCTGCCGGTCACCTGCCGGCCGGATACGGAACGCAGCCGGTCACCGGCGCGGATACCGGCGCGGTCCGCGGGGCTGCCGGGCTGCACCCGGTGCACCTCGACGGCGGTACGGCGCGCGGCCCGGCGCCCTGTGGTGTCGTGGCGGTCGGTTGCGGTCTCGTGGTCCGTGGCCGTGGCGTCCCCCTGGGCCGCCCCGCCCGTACGGGCCTGGCGTACGGAGATGCCGACGCCCACGTACGAGCCGTCGAGGGCCTGCCGCAGCCCCTCGTACTCGCGGGCCGAGTAGGCCGCGGACCAGCGGTCGCCACTGCGGCTGACGACGGCGTCGGCGTCCCCGGCACGCTCGCGGGCCTCCCGGGAGCCGGCCGGTGCGCCCTTGGCGTCGGCTGAGCCGTGCGGCGGGCCGCCCAGTGCGCCGCGGCCCGCGCCGTGCGCCGCGCTGTCGGGTGCCACCGAGCCGAACGCGGCCAGCTCTCCGCCGAAGGCTCCAGTGGCCGCGCCGGTCGCCAGCACGCCGGCGAAGACCAATGTCAGGGTCCCGCGCCGCGGCCGGCGCGGGCGCGTGTCGAGGAACCACGAGCCTGGCATGGTCCGGAGTGTAGGCCAGTGCGGGGCGCCGTACGGGGCGTTGGGACCACGGCGCCCCGCGTCCTGCGTCACACCTTCAGGTACTTGCGCAACGTGAAGAACGCTGCCACCGCGGGCATCAGCACCCCTACGGCGACGATCAGCGGCAGCACCTTGATCACCGCGTCCCAGCCGATGAAGTTGATCAGCACGATCTTCTGCTGGAGCCAGTTGTTGATCAGGAAGTACTTGCCGAGGACGAGCAGCACGCAGGCGAACCCGGCGCCGATCAGCCCCGCGATGGCGGCCTCCAGGATGAACGGCATCTGGATATAGAAGCTGGAGGCACCGACCAGCCGCATGATCCCGGTCTCCCGGCGCCTGCTGAACGCCGACACCCGCACGGTGTTGACGATCAGCAGCAGCGCGACGACCAGCATCAGCGCCATCACACACAGGGCCGCGATGTTCATGCCGTTGAGGAGGTTGAAGAGGTTCTCCAGCAGACTGCGCTGGTCCTGCACTTCCTGGACGCCCTGTCTGCCGGAGAACGCCGTTTGCAGGACCTGGTACTTGGTCGGGTCCTTGAGCTTGACCCGGTAGGACTCCTGCATCTGGTCCGGCGTCAACGAGTCCGCCAGCGGCGAGTCCTTGAACTGCTCCTTGTAGTGCTTGTACGCCTCGTCGGCCGACTCGTGGTAGACCCGGTCGACGACATCGAGCTTCTTGAGGTCCGCCTTGATCTCGCTCTTCTGCTGCGGAGTGACGGCGCCCTTGGCGCAGTTGGGGTCCGAGGAGGCGTCGTTCTTGTTGCACAGATAGATGGAGACCTGGACCTTGTCGTACCAGTACCCCTTCATCGTGCTCACCTGCTCGCGCGCGAGCAGCGAACCCCCCGCGAGCGCGAGCGACAGGGCGACGGAAACGATCACCGCGAAGGTCATCGTGAGATTGCGACGGAGACCGACGCCGATCTCCGACAGGACGAACTGGGCGCGCATGGCGTCCCTTCTTCAGTGCTAATGCTGCCTCAGTGCTGGTGCCTCAGTGCTGGTATCCGTAGACGCCGCGCGACTGGTCGCGCACGAGGCGGCCCATCTCGAGTTCGACGACGCGCTTACGCATCTGGTCGACGATCTGCTGGTCGTGGGTGGCCATCACAACGGTGGTGCCCGTGCGGTTGATGCGGTCGAGCAACTTCATGATGCCGACGGAGGTCTGCGGGTCGAGGTTGCCGGTCGGCTCGTCGGCGATCAGCAGCATGGGCCGGTTGGCGAAGGCGCGGGCAATGGCCACGCGCTGCTGCTCACCACCGGACAACTCGCCGGGCATCCGGTCCTCCTTGCCGCCCAGACCGACGAGGTCGAGGACTTCCGGCACCGTCTTGCGGATCTGGCCGCGGGACTTGCCGATCACCTCCAGCGCGAAGGCGACGTTCTCACCGACGGTCTTGTTGCCCAGCAGCCGGAAGTCCTGGAAGACAGTGCCGAGCTGGCGCCGCATGTGCGGCACCTTCCAGTTCGACAACCGGGCCAGATCCTTGCCGAGCACATGCACCTGCCCGGAGCTGGCGCGCTCCTCGCGCAGGATCAGCCGCAGGAAGGTGGATTTGCCGGAACCGGAGGAGCCCACCAGGAACACGAACTCGCCGCGCTCGATCTCCAGCGAGACATCGCGGAGCGCGGGACGGTTCTGCTTGGGATAGGACTTGGAGACGCTGTCGAATCGGATCACGGATACACCACGTCGACCTGGGTAGGGACAACGGAAGCCACGGTGCGGCCCCCTGGGACGCCTCCCAGCGGCTGCTGGGGAGCGGTGTGGGCGACCATACGCGAAGCGTGGTGTGCCGCGCACGCGGCACCGGCGCACACGCTGCGTACCTGTGTTCTGCCTGGCTGTTTCCACCTGCCTGTTCCCGTGAACTGCTGGTTTCTGCGGAAGGCCGCCTCACCTGGCAGAGTGGTGAGAAGCACCCCTGGGGAACGAATCACTCACGGGTGGCGTTGGCGCAGCAGAGGAGGAGTTCGCATGACATGCGACCGACTGGTGTGTGCCAACTGCGCGGGGCCCGTGAGCGAGGGCCGCTGCGCCGTGTGCCGTGCCCACCGGGAGCGGCTGCACCGGGAAGCCCCGCTGGCGCACCTGTCCCCCACGGCGCTGATCGCCTTGTTGGTGACACTGATAGCAGTAACCCTGGTAGCACAGCGCGTAGCGACGGCTTGAGGGCCACCTGAGCGGCACCGCGTAGGGCAGCACCACAACGCGCCGGGTCCGGCGGTCGTGAGACCACCGCGACCCGGCGCGCTGTTATGAGACCTGACCGTCAGGCTGCGGTACGCCGAGAGGCGAGCCGCGGCATCAGGCGGAACCCGATACCACCGGCGATCATCGTCGCCGCGCCGACCAGCAGGAAGGTCGTCTCGGACGAACCGGTCTCGGCCAGCTCGTCCTGCTTCTTGCCCGGAGCCGCCGGCTTGCTGTCCTCGACCGGCTGGCTGCCCGCGCTGTCCGGGTTGGTGCCGCCGCCCTCGCAGTTCACCTTGTCGCCGTCGAGGTCGCAGGTGTCGTCGCCACCGCCGGAACCGCCGGTGGTCGCGGGCTCCTCGCCGCCACCCCCGCTGTTCCCGCCGTTGCCACCATTGCCGTTGCCGCCGTTGTTGGCCGCACCGCCGTCGTTGCCACCGTTGTTGGCAGCGCCACCGTCGTTACCGCCATTGTTGGCAGCGCCACCGTCGTTGCCACCGTTGTTGGCCGCACCGCCGTCGTTGCCACCGTTGTTGGCAGCGCCACCGTCGTTACCGCCATTGTTGGCCGCACCGCCGTCGTTGCCACCGTTGTTGGCGGCACCACCGTCGTTACCGCCGTTGTCCTCGCCGCCGATGGTGACGGTGCCGCTGATGCCGCCGTCGTCACCACCGGAGCTGCCGCCGTCGTCACCGCCGGAACTGCCGCTGTCACCGCCGCCGATGATGCCGCCGATCAGGCCACCGTCGTCGTTGGCGGCCTTGGTCGAGGTGTCGGTGTCGCCCAGGCCCGCGGCCTGCGCGGCCCCCGCGGCGGTCAGCGAGGCACCGGCGGCGAACACCGCAGCAGCGGCTATTCGCGCGACCCGCAGCCGCGTCTTCGATTTGCTCATCTTCCAACTACCCCCAGTAGCTGTACTCGTGGATGGGGCAGCTGCGCGCGGAGCGCGACCCGCACCGGGCTTCCCGTCGAGGCGATGTACCCCCACCCCGGACTGCCGCCGTTTGCTCACCGGGGCTCTCTCCACCCCGTCCGTGCGCCCCTGACACATGCATGCCGAGCGAACAGCTTTCCCCAGCTCTCACATGCCCGTCAAGCGAAGACCCGTTGAACGGAGCCGGACACCGGGCTGATCCGGCGTCAGCTCTCCACCTGCTCCTGCTGCTTGCGCCAGCGAATGCCGGCTTCCAGGAAGCTGTCGATGTCACCGTCGAGTACGCCCTGCGGGTTGCCCACCTCGTACTCGGTGCGCAAATCCTTGACCATCTGGTACGGGTGCAGCACATACGAACGCATCTGGCTGCCCCAGGAGTTGCCGCCGTCGCCCTTGAGGGCGTCCATCTTGGCCTGCTCCTCCTGGCGGCGGTACGCCAGCAGCCGGGCCTGCATGACGCGCATGGCGGCGGCGCGGTTCTGGATCTGCGACTTCTCGTTCTGGCAGGAGACGACGATGCCGGTCGGCAGGTGCGTCATCCGGACCGCGGAGTCGGTGGTGTTCACCGACTGGCCGCCGGGGCCCGAGGAGCGGAAGACGTCGATCCGCAGCTCGTTCTCGGGGATGTCGATGTGGTCGACCTGCTCGACGACGGGCAGCACCTCGACCCCGGCGAACGAGGTCTGCCGGCGGCCCTGGTTGTCGAACGGCGAGATGCGCACCATCCGGTGCGTGCCCTGCTCGACGGAGAGCGTCCCGTAGGCGTACGGAGCCTTCACGGTGAAGGTCGCGGACTTGATGCCCGCCTCCTCCGCGTAGGAGATGTCGAACACTTCGGTGGGGTAGCCGCGGCGCTCGGCCCAGCGCAGATACATCCGCATCAGCTGCTCGGCGAAGTCCGCGGCGTCCACCCCGCCCGCCTCGGCCCGGACGCTGACGACCGCCTCGCGCGGGTCGTACTCGCCCGACAGCAGCGTACGGACCTCCAGCTCGTCCACCGTCTTGCGGACGGCCGCGAGCTCGTTCTCCGCCTCGGCGCGGGCGTCCGCGTCGTCCTCGCTCTCGGCCAGCTCGAAGAGCACCCCGACGTCATCGATCCGCCCGCGCAGCTCCTCGACCTTCCGCAGCTGCCCCTGGAGGTAGGAGAGCCGACTGGTCACCTTCTGCGCGTTCTCGACGTCGTCCCACAGGTCCGGGGCCGCCGCCTGCTCCTCGAGCGCGGCGATGTCCGACCGCATTTTGCCCAGGTCAAGGACGGCCTCGATCGACTCCATGGTGGAGGAGAGGGACTTCAGCTCTTCGGATACATCGACGACTGCCACGCTCCCCACCCTAACCGCAAGCCGCCACCCCAGCCCTAGCCCACTTGGGCGTCACGCTCCGCGCTGTGGTGTGCCGTCAGCGTGGTCACCAGTACGTCGCGGCGAGCCGGCCTGGTGGCGTCCGCCGGGCTGATGGGGGCCACCTCGTGCAGGGTGGCGCGGTCGTCGCCGAGCAGCAGGGTGCCCGGCTCGTGCAGCGTGGTGGCCAGGACGGTGGTGCCGTCGGGCGTGTAGACGGTGCTCTGCCCGCCGACGGCGTTCTCCCGGCTGATCATCAGCGAGGTCACCAGGGTGACGCCGTCGCGGTGCCGGCCCTCGGGGGTGGGCAGCCCGGCTCTGTCGGTCGAGGCGACGACCCGGAACGGGTGCACCTTGACGCTCCACACGTCGGCGTCCCGCAGACAGCTCGCGATCCGGCCCAGCAGCCGCAGCAGCGACTTGAACAGCGGGTCGGCGACGAAGGCGTCGGTCAGCGGCTCGAAGTGGCGCTCCTCACCGACGTAGAGGGGGTTGGTGTCCTCCGGCTGCGCGAAGGCCAGATGCGGCATCGGCCGCAGCGCCCCGGTGCGGTCCAGCGAGAAGTGCCCGTATCTGCGCAGCCTGTGGGTGCCCTCCCGGGCCGCGTACTCGTCGTGGGACAGGTCCTCCCAGTGGAGGGCGAACCGGCGCCAGTCCGCCGCGTCCACGCCCAGGCACCGGGAGACGGCGGCGGGCTCCATCACATGGGCGTGCCGGGAGAGCAGCGCCTGCCGGGCCTCGGCCACCTCACCCGCGCTCCGCAGTGTGGAATCGCCCGCGATGTCCTCCATGCGGCAATCCTCCTACGCCCCGTCGGGGTCCGCATCCGGGCTGTCGGCCCAGGCCGCGGAGGGCTCGGGCGGCGGGGGCGGCTGGAGGGGGATGCGCAGCGCCGAGGCGCCGACCCGCCAGGACTCCAGCAGCGCCGCGCCCAGCCGGTCCTCCAGAAAGACCGTGGCATCCGCGCCGAAGGCCACATCCGGCTCCAGCGCGGGCTCGTCCTCCAGCAGTCCGCCGATCACCTCCCGGCGCACCACCTGCTCGTGCACGGCGTCGGCCTCCACATGCTCGTCGTAGAAGCGCTGGGCCGCCTCTCCCACCCCCAGGCGCCGCAGCGCGGCGGCCAGCCGTCGGGCGCCGGGCGAGGAGGTGATCTCCACACAGGCGAAGTGGCCGACCAGGGCGCCGCGCAACGACCGGTGCAGCCCGAAGAGCGACATCAGATTGACGGGCGGGAGCGCGGGGCCAGGTGCCGCGTCCAGGTAGTGCCCGTACGTGGCGTCCAGGTCCAGATCGCGCATCAGGTCGGCGAAGAGCCGGGCGTGGACGTCCTCGGCCCGGCCGGCACCGAACTCGTCGTACTCGACGGCGACCATCGCGGCCTTGGCCCGGCCCGCGAGGCGCGGAATCACCCAGGCGTGCGGGTCGGCCTCCTTCAGGTGGTAGAGGGAGCGCAGGGCCGCGTACTCGCGCAGCTGCCACAGCTCCCCGCGGTGCTGGAGGTGGTGGGCCACGCCGCCCTCGCCGGACGGCTCCAGCAGCAGCTCGCCGAACGCGTCGGCCACCGTACGGCCCGCCGGGACGTCCCTGCGCAGGGCCGCCAGGAAGCGGTCCTCCAGCGCCCGGCGCACCCGCAGCAGGTCTGGATCCCATTCACAGCCCTCCGGCACCCCTGCGAACCCCCGGTAGTGCAGTTCGTAGAGCACGTACAGGGCCAGATGCAGATCCTCGCCGTACGGGTCGGCGGCCGCGACCGCGGGTCCGGGTCCCGACCCGGCCTCCGTACCGGTCTCCAGGGCCAGCGCCGCGGACCCTGCGCGCCCGCCGGTCAGCGCGGTGAGCACGGCGGCCGAGAGCGGGCCCCGGGCGGTGGGCAGGGCGGGGCTGCTGGCGCGTACAAGGTCCGGGATCGCCGTCATGGGGTGCTCCCGTGGGGTCGGCTCTCGGGCGGGCACCGGAGCTGACCGGGCCCGCCACCGCCGTATGTGGCGGTCAGTCGCCCGAGTACCCGGATGCGGGCGCGGGCAACGAGCCGGTCTCCTCGTCCCCGGACGTGGCCAGCCAGCCGCCGACCGCGAGCGCCACGGCCACCAGCGCGGCGGCGACGCCCATCTTGATCCGCCGCCGGCGTACGGCGATCCGGTGCCGCGCGGATCCGGCCCGCGCCTCCCCCGCCGCGCGCGGCGCGCGTGCGGTGCCGTGCGCTCCCCCAGCCAGCTCGTCCTCGCCGGGCACGCGCATGCTCGTGTGGGTGTCCCGGTTCGCGTCGGGCCCGACCCGGGAGTGGACGAGCGGCACGGCGCCCCCGCCGGCGGCCGGAACCGCGCCGGTGCCGTGCAGGGCGTGCTCGGGTGCCTGGCCCTCGGCGCCTGCGGGGCTCTCGCCGTCCTGGGGGTCGTCGGCGTAGTCGCCGTAGCCCTCCTCGCCCTGCTCGTCGATGTCGAGCGGCGGCAGACCCTCCAGCGTGGGCAGCAGCTCGCGCAGCCGGGCCGCCAGTTCGACGGCGCGCAGCCGGGAGGCGGGCGCCTTGGCGAGGCACTGGTGGATGAGCTGCCACAGCTCGTCCGGGATGCCGGGCAGCGGCGCGACGGTCTCGGTCACATGCCGGCGCAGCACCGCGCCGGGGTGGCCGCCGCCGAACGGGGTGAAGCCGGCGAGCAGTTCGTAGACCACGGTGGCCAGCGCGTAGATGTCCACGGCGGCGCGCGGCGGCAGCCCCTCGACGATCTCGGGCGCCAGATAGTCCGGGGTGCCGATGATCGAGGTGGCGCGGGTGCGGCTGGGCGAGTCGATGAGCTTGGCGACCCCGAAGTCGGTCAGCAGCGCGGGCGGCGCCCCACCGGGACCCTCCAGGGCGAGGGCGTCCAGCAGCACGTTCTCCGGCTTCACATCGCGGTGCACCAGCCCGGCGGCGTGCGCGGCGGCCAGCGCGTCGGCGACATCGGCCGCGATGGCGACGGCCGCGGCGGGCGCCAGGCGGCGGTCCCGCTCCAGCCGGGTACGCAGATCGGTACCGCGCACCAGATCCATCACCAGGGCCAGCTCGTTGCCGTCCACCACCAGGTCGCGGACGCCGACGACGCGCGGGTGGTCGAGGCAGAGCAGGGCGCTGCGCTCCTGCACGAACCGCTCGACCAGATCCTGGTCGGAAGCGAGGTCCTCACGCAGCAGCTTGATGGCGACGGGACCCTCGGGTCCGTCGCCGAGCCACACCGTTCCGGCACTGCCGCGCCCCAGGATCCGGTGTGCCGTGTAGCGACTGCCGATCTTCCGTGCCATGGCGACAAAACTACGCGGCGGGGCCCGGGTTGGGAGCCCCGGATGCCGGTAACTGTCACTTCTGTGGGGGAAATCCCCTCTCACAAGTCGACAAATCACCGTAGTCGCCGGTGACTCGGCCGCCGGTGACTCGACGGGATGTCACCGGCGACACGTCAGCTGCCGCACGGCAGCCGGTCACTTGTTGAACTGGCCGAAGAAGTCCCCTATCTGCCTGAAGACGTCCTTCGTCGTCTCCCAGGCACTCTGACCCTCGGCCCACCACTTCGGCGCGTCCGTGAGGTTCCAGACCAGCACGCCCGCCACCACCAGGATGACGATGAGGAACAGGCAGCCCTTGAGGCAGCCCAGCCCCGGGATGCGCATCGGGTTGGCGCTGCGCTGCCGGGGTTCACGGCGCTGCCGCGGCTCGCGCTGCGGCCTCGGCTCCCGTGGCGGCCGCGGCTCCCGGCCCCGGGGCGGCTGCGGCTCGTAGCGCTGCGGCGGCGGCTGCGCGGGGCGCTGCTGTCCGTACTGCCCGCCGTACTGCTGCTGCCCGTAGGACTGGTTGCCCTGCGGAGGCGGCGGCGGGGCCACCCGGCGCTGGGGACGGCGGCGCAGCGGATCCAGGCTCGGGTCGAGCGGCTGGACCTGGGTCTGCTCGTTGCGGTCCCGGGCCGCGCGCAGCTGGCTCTCCCACGGGTGGGGGCCGTCCTGCTGCGGAGGGCCGCCCTGCCCGCCGTCCGGGGGGTTGCCCGGGACGGGCGGCATCACCTGAGTGGGCTCGGAGTTGGCGCCGCCCTGACCGCCGTAACCGCCCTGCGGGCCGCCGGTCTGCGGGAGGACGTTGGTCTCGGCCGACGGGTCATACTGACCGCCCGCGGCCGCACCGGCAGCGGCACCCGCGGCCCCGGCAGCCGCCGCGCCGCTGTGCGGCAGCACCTGCGTCGGCTCGGAGTCGGGCGCGCCCGGCGCGTTTCCACCGGTTCCGGTGCTCGGAACCGGCGCGGGCGCCGGGTCGGGTGCCAGCAGCGCGGCCACCCCGAGCGCCGCGCCCGCGGCCTCCGGCGTGGCCTGGGCGCCGATCCCGTCGGCGACCGTACGCAGGCCGCGCGCCAGGTTGACGGCGCTGGGCCGCTCGTCGGGGTTCTTGCGCAGACAGCGCTCGATGACCGTCCACAGCGGGTCGGGGATGTTCCCGGGGCGCTCGGGCTCCTGCGCCAAGTGCTGGTGCAGTACGGCCAGCGCGGTGTCGCCGCTGAACGGCGGATAGCCGCTGACCAGCTCGTACAGCAGGATGCCCGCGCCGTAGATGTCCACAGCCGAGGTCTGCGGGCGGCCCTCGGCCGACTCGGGCGCGACATAGGCCGGGGTGCCGACGAACTCCTGGGTACGGGTCAGCCCGGGCGAATCGGCGAGGCGGGCGATGCCGAAGTCGGTGAGCATCGGGCGCATGCCGTTCTCGTCCTCGGTGAGCAGGACGTTCGCGGGCTTCAGATCCCGGTGCACGACGCCGTCCGCGTGGCTGGCCGCCAGCGCGTCGGCCACCTGCGCGGTGACCAGGCAGGCGGCGATGGGCGAGAACGGGCCGTTCTCCCGCAGATAGCGATGCAGGTCCGGGCCCTCGATGAGATCCATCACGAGCGCCAGCAGATCGCCCTCGACCACCAGATCGCGGGTTCTGACGATGTTGTGATGCGTCAGCCGCAGCAGCACGGAGCGCTCCCGCAGGAAGCGCATCACCACGTCGGGGTCGTTCGCCAGCTCCTCCTTGAGGACCTTGATCGCGACGGTCTCGCCGGGCTGCCCGGCCACCGCCGCTTCGGAGCCCGCCGTCTCACGCTGGCGGGCCCGCCAGACGGTGCCCGTGGCGCCGCGCCCCAGCGGCTCTTCGAGCAGGTACTTGCTGCCTACCGGCCGCACGTCATGCGCTCCCTGGTCTCGTACTGCAATCCCGCCCACAATAGTGCCGCCACGCAAGGCGGTGCCGGGCTCTCCGCACACGTGCTCTTGGGCACGTGAGCGCTTTTGTGCACCGCATGTGCTTCTGTGCACCGCATGTGCAGTTGAGCACATGCCCTGTGCGGCCGAGTACACGCTCGTACTCTCGGCCCACATTGGTGCACACTCTCGGCACACGTTCGGGTACGTGGCGCACGCTTTTGTACATGAGCATGCCGGAGCTGGACGGTTCCCCGTTGCCCCGGTCCCCGGGTAGACGCACACCGGGTGGGGATGGTTGCGGCGGCGCCGCTGCCCGGACAAGATCATTCCGCGCGGCAAGATCGTGCGGATGGCCAGGACGGGCCCCGTTGTCAGTCGCGGGTGCGAGTATGCATGCAGTGGTACGGACGATGTGCCGGCGCGTGGTGGGCGGGCAGCCTGCCTGGCACACGGCGCGGACGGGACCTGGAGGCGCAGATGCAGATCCGGCTGACTGTCGCCCTGGCGCCGCGCGGCGCACGCGGCGCGGCGGACGCGGGCGAGGCCGGCGGCGCGGGACAGGCAGCGCGCTCCACCCCCCGGCAGCAGTCGGCAGCACCCCGCGCGGGCTCTCCCGGTCAACCCGTCGGACAGGCGAACGTGCTGGTCACGGCACCCGCCGGCACCGTGCTCTCGGCGGTGACGAACGCCCTGGCGACCTCGGCAGCGGCCGCGCTGGCGGCGGCCTCCCCCGGGAGCGAGGCGACCGGCCAGGAGGAGGCCACCCAGGAGCCCGTCGTCGTCTACGCCGGAACGCGGCGGCTCGATCCGCACCGCCAGATCATCGGCGAACCCCCGCTGCTGGACGGCGCCCTCATCTCGCTGTACGCCCCGGTCGCCCCCGCCGCGCTGCCCGCACACGGCGCCGCGGTCACGGCGCTGACGGCGTACGGCTCGGCCAAGGCCAGACTGCATGTCACCGGCGGCCCCGACGCGGGCGGAATCCATCTCCTCCAGGGCGGCAAGGTCCACCTCGGGCGCTCCGCCGAGGCCGACGTCCCGCTCGACGACCCGGATGTCTCCCGGCTGCACTGCGCCGTGACGGTGACCGACGGGGGCACGGTCACCGTGACCGACCTCGGCTCCACGAACGGCACCACCCTCGACGGCACCCCGGTCGGCGCGCAGCCCGTCCTCTTCCGCCCCGGCGCGACGCTGCGCATCGGTGAGACGACCGTACGGCTGGAGGCCGCGGGCGCCCATACGGACGCTGACGCGGCTGGTGGACCGGGTGGTGAACCCGCCGTCGCGGCAGCCCCGCTGTCCCTGCCCACGGCGCCGGACGGCGAGGGGCGGCTGCGCCTCGTCCGGGAGGGCTCCGCGGGGGACGGCACCCCGTCGGCTGCCCGCCCCGGCCGCTCCGGGGAGGCCCCCACCGCCGAGGGCGCGGTCCCCGCCCCGCGAGCCGAGCACTGGGGCACCGGAGAGCGCCCGGACAGCGACGGCCACTCCTACGCACCGGCGCCGGGCGGGCCCTTCCCCGGGACCGACGTGACGCACAGCGCAGGCCTGGTGCCGCCCACCGAGCCGGGCGCCGTACCGCCGGCGGACGACGGGGAAGCGGCGCAGCGCAAAGGGCGAGGGCTGGGCGCCTGGGCACGCCGCTTCGCCGGCAACCGCGCGGAACCGGCGGACGGCCCCGCCGCCGGGCCGGGCGCGGCGCCCGGCAGCGCGCCGCCGCATCCGACGCCCGGCCCGCACGGCCCGACGCGGTACGGCTCCGGCACGGCGGGCGGCTACACCGAGGGTTACGCCGCACATCCCGCCGAGACCTTCGGAAACCTCCCCCCGGCTCCCGGGGCACGCTCCGCGGCAGGGGGTGCCGGTGCCGGGCCGCTGCCCGGGGGGCGCGGCGGGGAGCAGCGCTGGCCGAACCCGGCCGCCGTGCTGCTGAGCGCCCTCGGTCCCGGGCCCCGGCTGTGGGAGCGCGATCCGGGCCATCCGGACGCGCTGACCGTACGGCTGGGTGTGGCGCACCGCAGCGGCGGGCACGGCGATCCGGTCACGGTGGATCTGCGCCGGGCCGGTTCGCTCGGGCTGGCGGGGCCGCGCGCGCGGCTGGCCGGGCTGGCACGGTCCGTGCTCGCCCAACTGACGGCGCTGCACGGGCCGAGCGCGCTGGAGGTCGTCCTGCTGTCGGCGGACCGGGCGCGCAGCGTCCAGGCGCGGCAGCAGGAGTGGTCGTGGCTCGGCTGGCTGCCTCATCTGCGTCCGGCACACGGCCAGGACTGCGCCCTGCTGACGGCGTACGACCACGAGCAGGCCGCCGCGCGTACGGCGGAGCTGGTGCGGCGGCTGGAGGCGCAGGGCACGGCGCCCCGCCGGGCGGGTCAGTCCGGCCCCGCCGTGGTCGTGGTGGTGGACGGCGACCCGGGTTCGGCGCTGCGGGCCGGGGTGGCCCGGCTGGCGCGGGAGGGCGCGGCGGCCGGCATCCATCTGCTCTGCCTGGCCGAGACGCCGCCCGCCAGCCCCTCCTCCCCGGTCGCCGCGACCCTGGAGACGGCGAACGCGGCCTGCGCCGGCTTTCCCGACTGCGGGGCAATCGCCCTGCTCAGCGGTGACGTGGCCACAGCGGTGCGGGTCCTCGACCCCGCGCCCGGCGCTGGGCACGGGGCTCCGGGGCCGCACGGTGGCCCGAGCGCTCAGGACGCGTCTGTCGGTCCTGTCAGTCCTGTCGGTGCCGGAGGTCCGTACGGCGGATCCGGTCCTGCAGGGGCGGCGGGGAGCGGTGCTCTGCGGCTGGCGAACGGGCCGGTGGCGACCGTGGACGCGGTCTCGGCGGCCTGGGCGGAGCGGTTCGCGCGGGCGCTGGCGCCGTTGCGGGAGCCGGAGGGCGCGGGTACGGACACGTCGGCGGCCCCGACGGTGACACTGCCGGACCAGTGCCGGTTGCTGGACGAACTGGGCCTGGCGCGGGCGACGCCCGCCGCGCTGCTCGCCCGCTGGTCGGAGCGGGCGGCCGCCGCGATCGGCCGGGTGCCAGTCGTCTTCGGCGCGGGCCCGCACGGCCCGCTGGAGGCGGACCTCGCCGATCCGTCGGGGCCGGCGGGGCTGTCGGCCCGGATGGCGCCGACGGCCGCGGAGGGCGAGGGCGACGGGCCGGGCCGCGCCCTGCCGGGGCACACCTTCGTCAGCGGCGGTCCCGGTTCCGGCAAGACCGAGCTGCTCCGCTCGCTGGCGGCCTCCCTCGCCGCCGGGGAGCGTCCGGACCGGCTGGCCCTGGTGCTGGTGGACGGCGCGGGCGCCGACGCGGGCGACGGGCTGCGGGTGTGTGCGGAGCTGCCGCATGTCACCGGGCAGCTGACGGCGGGCGACCCGGTGCGGATGCGGCAGTTCGCGCAGGCGCTGAGTGCGGAGCTGAAGCGGCGCGCCGAGCTGATCGGCGACGAGAGCAGCTACGAGGAGTACGCACAGCCGGCCGCCCGCTCCGGCGGGCGGGTGGTGGCACCCCGGCAGGCTCCCGAGCGGGCACCGGTGCGGGAGCAGGCCATGGGGGCGCGGGCCGAGGGAGTGCAGGTTCCGGCCCCTGCCCCGGCGCCCGACGAGCGGGCAGCTGTTGCCGCCCACCAGTCCGGGCGGCGCGGCGGCACGCCCGCCGAGGACTGCCCGGCGGGCGAGAGCGGCACCGGGAGCGGGGGTGGCGCCGGGAACGGCGCCGGGGCCGGGCTGGGCACGCTGCCCTCGCAGGCCGCGCCCGCAGCAGGCGGCCGGCTCGGTGACAGCGGCGGCAGCGGCGAGGCCGCGGCCTGCGAACCGGACCGCACCCAGCGCACGCTGCGGCTGCGCCGTACCGACGAGTCGGTCCGCGGCGACGCACAGGACACCGACCCCGCGGAGGCCGGGCTGACGTCGCCATCCGCTGCGGGCCCCGGCGGGTTGCCGCCCCGGCTCGTGGTGCTGGTGGACGACTTCGACACGCTGGTCGACCCGGCGCTGGGCAACCCCGGCCGGCCCGCGGCCGGTTCGGTCGTACGGGCGCTGGAGGCGGTGGCCAGGACCGGCGCGCGGCTGGGTGTGCATGTGATCGCGGCGACGGGCCGCGCGGACCGTACGGTGCACACGGTGCTGGCCCGCACGGCGGCGCTGCACGTGGAACTGACCGGCGGCGAGCGCGGCGCGGACGGTACGCCGCGTGGCCGGGGCACCCTCACCCTGCGACAGCGCCGCGGTCCTGAGGGCGCCGTCGTCGGCGGGGTGCCGGTCCCCTTCCAGGCGGGCCGCGTCACGGGCCGTATCCCCCGCACGGCGACGCTCCGACCCACCGTCGTGCCCCTGGACTGGGCCCGCGCGGGCGATCCGCCCGCCCGACGCCAGGTCCGGGAGCTGGGCAACGGCCCCACGGACCTGGCCCTTCTGGCCAGCGCGATGGAGCGCGCGGCGCAGCAGGTGGCGCCTGCCGCGCCGCGGAGCTCGTCGTAGCCGCCGCACCCTGCGGGCTCCGGCCGACTCACCAGTAGCTGTGTGATCCGCGCCACTGGGCGGGTACGCGGTGGCGATCGCCGCTGCGGTGGAGTGGCCGGCCTTCTTCAGCCTTTCGACGCTGCCTTTCCACGGGCCGCGTCTTCATGGGTTCTCTCGCGAGTGCCCGTTCAGATATGTGGCCCCGCGTTCAGAAGTTGTAAGAACACTGCTGGTTGGGGCCGGTTCAGGGGTGGCGGAACGTCCGATTCATGGGCGATGCATGTAACAGTCGTGTGAAGATTTCGTGCAACCTTCCGGCGGCTCGCACGGTGCTCGAGGGG
Organism: Streptomyces sp. CA-250714; assembly: GCF_050936705.1. Taxonomy (NCBI): domain Bacteria; kingdom Bacillati; phylum Actinomycetota; class Actinomycetes; order Kitasatosporales; family Streptomycetaceae; genus Streptomyces; species Streptomyces sp. CA-250714. The sequence continues at coordinate 2,875,327 of NZ_JBNJMI010000002.1, forward strand.
TGCTCGCGGGAGGGTTCAGCGCTGTGCCGGGCGGCGCGTGGACCGCCGTCCGCGAGCCCCTTCCTGGTGACCTCAACTCCCCCTCGTTACCCATGAGTTCGCAGCTGAGGGCGCATGGGGGCGGCTGATCAGGTCACGGACTGATCAAGATACCGGCGGCGGGCCGAACACTGTTGCCAGAGGGCATCCTCCGGGCGTACAAACTTGCGCACAGAAAGGTACGACGCGGTGCCGCCCCTGGGCATGCCGCGTCTGCTCATCTCCCGTTCATCCGATGGAAACGGGAGTACACGGGGAAAGGGACGGCACTCAACCATGCGTATCTCGCGTGCTCCACGCACGGCTCTCGCGCTCGCCTCCGCAGCCGCCCTGACGCTCAGCGCCGCGGGATGCGCCGCCGAGGACGAGGGGAGCGAGTGGGCGGCTTCGCACAAGCCGACCGTGGACCTTCCCAAGCTCAACGGGCAGAAGCTCCAGGTCGCTGCGGTGTGGACGGGCGACGAGCAGAAGAACTTCCGTAAGGTGCTCGACGAGTTCGAGAAACGAACCGGCGCGAAGGTCGAGTTCGTGCCCACCGGTGACAACGTGGCCACCTACATAGGCTCCAAGGTCGAGGGCGGTGCGCCGCCGGACGTGGCGATGCTGCCGCAGGTGGGTGTGTTGCGGGAGTTCGCCAAGAAGGGCTGGCTCAAGCCGCTGGGCAAACAGGCACTTGCCGAGTCCAAGAAGAACTTCGCCAAGGGCTGGCGGGATCTGGGCAGCTACGAGGGCAAGCAGTACGGCATCTACTACAAGGCCGCCAACAAGTCCCTCATCTGGTACAACTCCCAGGCGTTCCGGGACGCGGGCGTCAAGGAGGCGAAGGACTGGAAGTCCTTCGTCAAGGACGCGGAGACGCTCTCCGACTCGGGTGTCGACCCGGTGTCGGTCGGCGGCGCCGACGGCTGGACGCTCACCGACTGGTTCGAGAACATCTACCTCTCGCAGGCCGGTCCGGAGAAGTACGACCAGCTCTCGGAGCACAAGATCAAGTGGACCGACGAGTCGGTCACCAAGGCGCTGAAGACCCTGGCGCAGCTGTGGGGCCAGAAGCATCTGCTGGCGGGCGGCAACCAGGGCGCGCTCCAGACGGACTTCCCGAAGTCCGTGACCCAGACCTTCGGCAACCTCGCCTCACCCGAGGCCGCGCTCGTCTTCGAGGCCGACTTCGTCGGCGTCAACATCGAGGGCGACACCAAGGCCCGGATCGGCAAGGACGCGCAGGTCTACCCGTTCCCGAAGGTCGGCGCCGAGCCTCCGGTGGTCACCGGCGGTGACGCGGCGGCCGTGCTGAAGAACAGCAAGGGCGCACAGGCACTGGCCACCTTCCTCGCCTCGCAGGACGCGGCGGGGATCTGGGCGGCCGAGGGCGGTTACGTCTCCCCCAACAAGGAGCTGGACCTGTCCGCCTACCCGAACCAGCCGCAGCGCGAGATCGCCAAGGCGCTGGTCGACGCCGGGAACGACTTCCGCTTCGACATGTCCGACCAGGCGCCCGCCGCGTTCGGTGGCACCAAGGGTGAGGGCGAGTGGAAGGCCCTCCAGGACTTCCTGAAGAACCCCGAGGACATCAAGGGCACTCAGCAGGCGCTGGAGAAGGCCGCCGCCAAGGCGTACAAGAAGTGAACCGCGCCGTAACCACAACCGCCGCGACCCGTGCGACGCGTACGACACCAACGACGTATGCGCCCCGTACGGCTCTCGCGACCTCCACGCCTCACTGACGGATCAGACAGGGGAGACCACCGTCATGCCGACCCCGAGCCAGCCAGGAAGCGGCGCGACCGGAGGCATACCGGACGACGCCGGCGCGCCTGACGCGCCGGTCACCGGTGCCGCTACCAGCACCAGCTCCAGCACAAAAGCAAGCAGCACAGCACAGGCCGCGGGAACCGCCGCGGCAACCGCCGCCGCCGAGGCGGCGCCGGGCAGCACACCCGCCGAGCAGACCTCCGCCGAGCGCACCGGCGCCGGAAAAGCGACCGGGAAGGGAGCCTCGGCGCTGCGCCGGCGCCCCTGGATCGCCGCGCTCTTCCTGCTGCCCGCGCTGGTGGTCCTCGGCGCGCTGGTCGTCTACCCGATCGGGTACTCGATCTTCCGCAGCCTGATGAACGCCGACGGCTCCAGCTTCGTCGGGCTGGAGAACTTCACTGAAGTCTTCACCGACGACGGCACACTGATCGCCTTCCGCAACAACCTCATCTGGGTCATCGTCGCGCCCGCCGTGTGTACGGCGCTCGGCCTGATCTTCGCCGTACTGACCGAGAAGGTGCGCTGGGGAACGGCGTTCAAGCTGCTGGTCTTCATGCCGATGGCCATCTCCATGCTGGCCTCGGGCATCATCTTCCGGCTCGTCTACGAGCAGGACCCGGACCGCGGCGTGGCCAACGCGATGTGGACCACCGTCCACGACACGTTCGCCGAGACCTCGCCCTGGCCGGACGCGCGGCCGCGCACCGACGCGCCGCTGTCCATCTCCGGTGGCGCCTACACCACCAAGAAGACCGTCGACGCGAGCAGCCCCGCCTACCTTCCGCTGGTGGGCATCCCGCCGAAGGAGGCGAGCGACGCGGCAGTCGCCAAGAAGCCCGCAAAGGCCGAGAAGGGCCAGATCACCGGCGCCGTGTGGCTGGACTTCGTCAAGGGCGGGCGCAGCGAGCACGGCGTCATCGACCAGCAGGAGAAGGCGCTCGCCGGCATCAAGGTGGAGGCGGTCAAGGACGGCCGCAAGGTCGCCGAGGCCACCACGGCCGAGGACGGCACCTTCACCCTCCCGGCCGTCGCCGACGGCGCCAAGCTACGGCTGCCGGCCTCCAACTTCGCGGCGCCCTACAACGGCGTCGACTGGCTCGGCCCCACGCTGGTGACCCCGGCCATCATCGGCTCGTACGTGTGGATGTGGGCGGGCTTCGCGATGGTGCTGATCGCGGCGGGCCTGGCCGGTGTGCCCCGTGAACTGCTGGAGCAGGCGCGGGTCGACGGCTGCAACGAGTGGAAGGTCTTCCGCAAGGTCACGGTGCCGCTGCTGGCCCCGGTGCTCGGCGTCGTCACCGTCACCCTGATGATCAACGTTCTCAAGATCTTCGACCTCGTCTACGTCATCTCGCCCGGCGCTTCCCAACGGGAAGCCAACGTCCTCGCGCTCCAGCTGTACCTGAAGTCCTTCGGTGGCAGCCCGGACCAGGGCGCGGGCAGCGCGATCGCGGTGATCCTGCTGCTGCTCGTCGTGCCGGTCATGATCCTCAACATCCGCCGTCTGCGCAGGGAGTCCCGCCGATGACCACGCTGACCGCCACGGGCGCGTCCTCAGATCCGGCGGCTCCGGCACCGGAAGCCGCCACCCCCAAGACCTCGGTCGCCTCCCGGGTGGCCGCCGTCACCGGCCACTGGGCAGTGCGCTTCGCACTGGTCGTCATCGGGCTGTTCTGGCTGATGCCGACGGCTGGTCTGCTCAGTTCGTCGCTGCGCGACCCGGCGGAGGTCTCGATCTCCGGCTGGTGGAACATCTTCGACCTGAACGGCAGCTTCCCCTGGATCATCGACAAGAGTCAGCTGACCGTCTCGAACTACGATGCGCTGTTCGCCAACGACCAGGTGATGAGCTCGCTGTGGACCACGGTGCTGATCACCGTTCCGGCCACAGTGCTGGTCGTGGTGATCGGTGCGCTCGCCGGATACGCCTTCGCCTGGATGGACTTCCCGGGGCGTGACTGGTGGTTCCTGGTCGTGGTCGGGCTGCTGGTGGTGCCGATTCAGGTGGCACTGGTGCCGGTCGCCAAGCTGTTCAACACCCTGGGCATCTTCGAGACGACGCCGGGTGTGGTCCTCTTCCACACGGCCTTCGGTCTGCCGTTCGCCATCTTCCTGCTGCGCAACTTCTTCGCGGAGATCCCCCGGGAGCTGCTGGAGGCCGCGCGGCTGGACGGCGCCGGTGAGATCCGGCTCTTCGCGCGGGTGGTGCTGCCGCTGGGCGGCCCTGCCATCGCCTCGCTGGGCATCTTCCAGTTCCTGTGGGTGTGGAACGACATGCTGGTCGCGCTGATCTTCGCCGACTCGACGAACCCGCCGGTCACGGTGGCGCTCCAGCAGCAGATGCGGCAGTTCGGCAACAACATCGACGTGCTGGCGCCGGGCGCCTTCATCTCGATGCTGGTGCCGCTGGCGGTCTTCTTCGCCTTCCAGAAGCAGTTCGTCTCCGGCGTGATGGCGGGCTCCGTCAAGTAGCCGTCACATCGCCTCGCCGTCCACCTGCGGCTGCCCCCGGCCCTTCGGGTCGGGGGCAGTTGCCTGTGAGAACACCAGCGTCCGCGTCCCCCAGAAGCGCACCGCGGTGCCCAGCACCAGTCCCACGCCGGCGCCCGATACGACGTCGGCCAAGGTGGAGGTCAGCCCCAGCACATGCCGGGAGACGCCGAGACAGCCCAGCTGTACGGCCCCGCCCGCGGCGTTGACCAGCAGGAATACGGCGAACCTGCGCCACCCGCCGGACACCTTGCGGTCCCGCAGCCGGTAGGTGCCCAGCGCGTTGCCGGTGTACGCGACGGCGACACCGGCGATGAACGAGAGGGCTTTGGCGTACATCGGGTCCACCCCGACGGGACCACGCAGCCATAGGAAGCTGCCGACGTCGGCGAGGAAGGCGAAGACGCCGACGGTGGCGAACCCCGCGAACTCTGTGCGGAGGGCTTGCGCCTTGCTCATCGCTTGCCCCGCAATGGGGGCTGCGCTTGCCCACCCTGCGCCCTGGGAGCACCTCCCGGACGGAGTCTGGGGGAGCAGACTGCCCAAGCGCCAACGGGAGCCCGCGCCCCGTCAGGGGCGCGGGGAACTGCGCGAGCAACCACAACCGCACCCGCACCCCGCAAGCGACGGGCAGGGGCACCCCCTCGCCGGAACATGCCCTACAACCCCGCGACCGACAAGCCGTACAACAGCCCCCAGCACACCGCAGTAACCGCCAACGGACGGTCCCGCAGCAGCACATCCTCGGGCGACCCAGCCGTACCGCGGTCGATGAAAACCGCATACCGCAGCACGGCCAGAATCATCGGAACCATGGACAACTGCCGGCACAGCGAGGCATCAACACCGGCATCCGTCCCCAGGGCCCAAAGGCAGTACGCGAGTACTGCCGCCCCCGCGGCGAGCTGCCATACGAACCGCAGATAGCCGACGGTGTACTCGCGCAGCAGTGCCCGGGTGCCGCCCTTGCCCTCGCCCATCAGCAGTGCTTCCGAGTAGCGCTTGCCCGCGACCATGAACAGGGCGCCGAACCCCGCGGTGATCAGGAACCAGCGGGAGAGCGGAATCCCCAGCGCCAGCCCGCCGGACATGGCCCGCATCACGAACCCGGCGGTCACCACGGCCAGATCGACCACCAGCACCCGCTTGAGCCGCAGACAGTAGGCGATCTGCATGAGCAGGTAGGCAGCGAGCAGGGCCGCCGTCGCGGCGTTGCACAGCAGCGCGGCGGCCGCCGTGGAGACCAGGGCGAGCAGCGAGCCGAGGGTGTAGGCGAGCGGCACCGGAACGGTTCCGGCGGCGACGGGGCGGCGGCACTTGTCGGGGTGCGCCCGGTCGGCCTCCGCGTCACGGGCGTCGTTGAGCAGATAGACAGCCGATGCGGCGGCGGTGAACAGGACGAAGAGAAGGGCGAGTTCGAGCACCGTTTGCACCGCGGCGAGTTGGCCGGCGGCGGCGGGTGCGGCGACGACGAGCAGGTTCTTGACCCACTGGCGGGGCCGTACGGTCAGCAGCAGCCCGCCGGGCAGGGAGCCGGCGAATCCGGGCGGGCGCCCGGGGGCGGGGGCGGGCGGGGACGGGGGCGCGAGGGGGTGCGGCCCGGTGGCCGGATCGGGCTGCCCGCGGCCGGACGGGCCGGTCAGCGTGGAGCGTTCAGCCATCGCGGCGCCCCCTGCCCCCGAAGCCGGAGCCGAAGCCGGAGCCGGAGTCGGCGCGGGAGTCGGCGCCGGAGCCGCGGTTGCCCAGCCGTACCGTCAGCGCGCCCAGTGCCGCGCCCGCGCACACGTCCGAGGGGTAGTGGACGCCCACGACCAGCCGGGAGACGCACATCAGCGCGGCCAGCGCGGCCAGCGGCGTCCCGTGCCGCAGCCCACCCAGGGCCAGTGCCGCAGCACTCGCGGAGGCGGCGTGGGAGCTGGGGAAGGAGTGCCGTCCGGCCGTCCGTACCAGCGGGGCGCGGCCGGCCAGGCTGGGGCGCGGGCGGCGCACGACCCGCTTGATCCCCATGCTGGCCAGGTGCGCGGCGCCCACGAGCCCGGTGCCCTTGAGCCAGCGCTCCCGCTGCGTACGGTCGGTGGCGGCGCCCGTGAGTCCGACCAGGAGCCAGACGGCGGCGTGCTCCCCGCTCCAGGACAGGGCGCGGGCGGCGCCGGCCACCCGGGCGTCGGCCGCGCAGTCGCCCAGGGCGCACAACAGCCGCCGCTCCCACTGCCCCCATTGTCGGGCCCTTCTCGCTGCCACGGTCCGACTCTGCCGCGCCCCGCGCCGCCGTCGGCCCAGATGGGACCCGACACTCGGCCTTTCACCCTTTCAGCGACACCCGCGGCACGGCCTCCCCTCCCTCGCATTTCGGGGCACATACCGTCACGTTCATGCCCGCTCAGCACATCCAGCGCGACGCGACCGCACCGGAACCGGCACCGTACGACCGCACCGCCCGGCTGCTGACCGGCTGGGGCAGGACAGCGCCCACCGGCGCCCGGGTGCTGCGACCGCGCACCCGGCAGGAGGCGGTGGAGGCGGTACTGGCGTGCGGGGCACGCGGCAGCATTCCGCGCGGGCTGGGCCGGGCCTACGGGGACGCGGCGCAGAACGCGGGCGGCACCGTGCTGGACACCACCGCGCTGGACCGGGTGCTGGCGATCGACGCCGTCGGCGGGACGGTGACCTGCGAGGCGGGGGTCAGCCTGCACCGGCTGATGCAGGTGCTGCTGCCGCTGGGCTGGTTCGTACCGGTCACGCCGGGGACCCGCTATGTGACGGTCGGCGGCGCGATCGGCGCGGACATCCACGGCAAGAACCACCATGTCTCCGGCTCCTTCACCCGCCATGTGCGCTCCCTGGAGCTGCTGACGGCGGACGGGCAGGTGCGTGAGGTGACGCCCGGCAGTGAGCTGTTCGACGCGACAGCGGGCGGTATGGGGCTGACCGGGCTGGTGTTGACTGCGACGGTGCGGCTGCTGCCGGTGGAGACGTCGCTGATGACGGTGGACACCGAGCGGCTGCCCGACCTGGACTCGCTGCTGGCCACGCTGACCGCCACCGATCACCGCTACCGCTACTCGGTGGCCTGGATCGACCTGCTGGCACGCGGTACGGCTGCCGGGCGCGCCGTGCTGACGCGCGGTGACCACGCGCCGCTGGAGGCGCTGTCTCAGGGCTGCCGGTTGGCGCGCGCCGCGCGCCGGGACCCGCTGGCCTTCCGTCCGGGGCGGCTGCCGCCCGCGCCGCGCACCGTTCCCAACGGACTGCTGCGCGGCAGCACGGTGGGAGCGTTCAACAAGCTCTGGTACCACAAGGCGCCGCGCCGCCGCAGGGGCGAACTCCAGCGGCTGGCGTCGTTCTTCCATCCGCTGGACGGGCTGCCGCACTGGAACCGGGTCTACGGCAGCGCGGGCTTCGTGCAGTGGCAGTGCGTGGTGGGGCACGAGCACGACGACGCGCTGCGCCGCATCGTGCGGCTCATCTCGCGCCGCTGCTGCCCCTCCTTCCTCGCCGTGCTCAAGCGCTTCGGTGCCGGGGACCCGGGCTGGCTCTCCTTCCCCACCGAGGGCTGGACGCTGGCGCTGGACATCCCGGCGGGGCTGCCGGGGCTTGCGGACTTCCTCGATCTGCTGGACGAGGAGGTCGCCCTGGCCGGCGGACGGCTCTATCTGGCCAAGGACGCGCGGATGCGGCCCGAGCTGCTGCCCGCGATGTATCCGCGCCTGGCGGACTTCCGGGCGCTGCGTGCCCGGCTGGACCCGCGCGGCGTCTTCACCTCGGACCTGGCACGGCGGCTGGCGCTGTGAGCGAGGACTCAACTGACAAGGAGCACCCATGAAGGACGCTTTCGGTTCCCCGCAGTCGCTGCTGGTGCTGGGCGGTACGTCCGAGATCGCGCTGGCGACCGTGCGCCGCTTCATGGGCCGCCGCGCCCGTACGGTCTGGCTCGCCGGGCGGCCGGGGCCCGGGCTGGACTCGGCGGCGGCCGGGCTGCGCGAGGAGGCGGCGGCGCACGGCGCGGAGGTCACCGTGCGGACGGTGCCGTTCGACGCGCTCGCTCCCGAGACCCATGAGGAGGTGCTGGAGAAGGCCTTCGCGGAGGGCGACATCGATCTCGTACTGCTCGCCTTCGGTGTGCTGGGCGACCAGTACGCGGACGAGCAGGACCCGATGGCCGCCGTACGCGTCACCCGGACGAACTACACCGGCGCGGTGTCTTCCGGGCTGGTGTGTGCCGGTGCGCTGCGCGCCCAGGGGCACGGCTCGCTGGTGGTGCTCTCCTCGGTCGCGGGCGAGCGGGCCCGCCGTGCCAACTTCATCTACGGGTCCAGCAAGGCGGGCCTGGACGCCTTCGCGCAGGGTCTCGGGGATGCGCTGCACGGCAGCGGGGTGCATGTGCTGGTCGTACGGCCGGGGTTCGTGCACTCCCGGATGACGGCGGGCCGGGCCCCGGCGCCGCTGGCCACCACGCCGAGTGCCGTGGCGGAGGCGATCGAGCACGGGGTACGGCGCCGGGCGCGGACGGTGTGGGTGCCCGCCGCGCTGGGTCCGGTGATGAGTGTGCTGCGGCATCTGCCGCGGGCCGTATTTCGACGGTTGCCGGGCTGAGGGCTTGCCCCGGAGGGCCCGTGACGGAGCGGCGCCGGGATGTGGTCCCGCACCGCATATGGGATAAATCGAATTGTTCGCCCCGCAATTGCGGAGCCGGCCGTCGACCCCGCGGATCCGCCATGCCCCGTTTCAGCGTGATCGTCCCCGTCCACCAGGTGCAGGCATACCTGCACGAGTGCCTCGACTCCGTGCTCGGACAGTGCTTCGGCGACTTCGAACTGATCGCCGTGGACGACCACTCCCCCGACTCCAGCGGCGAGATCCTGGACGCCTACGCCGCCGCCGACTCCCGGGTGACCGTCATCCATCTGGCGCAGAACGGCGGACTGGGACCGGCCCGCAACACCGGCACCGCACACGCCCGCGGCGACTACGTCCTCTACCTCGACAGCGACGACACCATGGCGCCCGGCACGCTTCGGGCGCTGGCCGAACGGCTCTCGGCGACCAGCGACCCGGACGTGCTGGTGTTCGACTTCGCCCCCGCGCACTGGGACGGCTCGCTGGGCCCGCCCGCCCACCCCGGTCCGCTGGCGCCCGAGGCGGGGCCCGACGTGGGCACCATCGCCGACCGGCCCGAGCTGCTGCGGCTGCCCGTCTTCGCCTGGGCCAAGGCCTACCGCCGCGACTTCCTGCGCCGCGAGGGGTTCACCTTCCCGCCCGGTCTCTACGAGGACACCCCCTGGACGTACCCCGTACTGCTCAGCGCGCGCACCCTCGCCACGCTGGACCGGGTGTGTGTGCACTACCGGCAGCGGCGCGGCGGCAGCATCCTGACGACCACGGGGCGCCGCCACTTCGACGTCTTCGACCAGTACGACCGGCTGTTCGCCTTCCTCGACACCCGGCCCGAACTGGCGCGCTGGCGGCCCGCTCTCTACCGGCGGATGAGCGACCACTTCGCCGTCATCCACCGCAGTCCCGGCCGGCTGCCGCGCTCCACGCGCGCGGAGTTCCTGCGGCGGGCGAGCGCGTACTGCCGCCACTACCGGCCCACGCCCTGGCCCGGTGCGGACCGGCAGCTCGTACGGACCCGGCTGCGCCACTGGCTGGTGCGGGCCGGGGCGCATCGCGTACTGGATCTGCTGTGGCGCGCCGACCGGGCCGGCTCGGCCCTGCGCTCCCGGCTGGCCGGGCTGCGTCCGCTGCTGCGCAAGGCGGTGCTGCGCGGGCATTACCTCCTCCAGCGCCGCCGCCCCCTCGATCCGGGTCTGGCCGTCTTCTCCGCGTACTGGGGCCGCGGCTACTCCTGCAACCCGGCGGCAATCGAGGCGAAGGCCCGCGAACTGGTCCCGGACATCCGCACGGCGTGGATATGCGACCCCGCCCACGCCCACACCCTCCCGCCCGGCGTACGGCACATCGAGCCGGACTCGGCGGCGTACTGGACGGCGCTCGCGCGGGCCCGGTTCCTGGTCAGCAACGTCAATCTGCCGCACGGCTACCGCAAACGGCCCGGCCAGCTCCTCCTCCAGACCCACCACGGCACCCCGCTCAAGCACATGGGGCTGGACCTGATGGCCTATCCGGCCGCCGCGGACGGCATGGATTTCGACCGGCTGCTGGAGCACACCGACCGCTGGGACTACAGCCTCTCGGCCAACCCGCACTCCACGCTGGTGTGGGAGCGCGCCTACCCCTCGCCGTACACCACGCTGGAGTTCGGCTACCCGCGCAACGACGTCTTCCAGACCGCGACCGCGGCCGACGTCGCCCGGATCCGTGCCGAGCTGGGCATCCCGGACCGGGTGACGGCGGTGCTGTACGCGCCCACCCACCGCGACTACCAGCGCGGCCGGCAGCCCTGGCTCGATCTGGCGCGGCTGGTGGCCGCGCTGGGCCCGTCCTTCGTCGTACTGGCCCGCTCGCACTACTTCCACGCCGCCCAAGGGCTGCCGTGCGAGCCGCCCGGAGGGCTGATCGACGTATCGGCGCACCCCTCGGTCGAGGAGCTGTGCCTGGCCTCGGACGTGCTGGTCACCGACTATTCGTCGCTGATGTTCGACTACGCCAACCTCGACCGGCCGATGGTGATCCACGCACCCGACTGGGAGACCTACCGGGACGCGCGCGGCACCTATTTCGACGTGACGGCGATGGCGCCGGGCGCTGTGGCGCGCAGCGAGGACGAGCTGATCGACCTCCTCGCCACCGGCGGCTACGCCACCGAGCAGGCCCGCGCCCGGCGGGCCGCCTTCCGGCAGCGGTTCTGTCCCTGGGACGACGGACACGCGGCCGAGCGCGTGGTGCGGCACGTGTTCCTCGGCGCGGGTTCCGGTGCGACCGGCGGTCCGGTCGTCGCTGTGCCCCCGGTCGTGCCGCTGGCCGAGCGGCGGCCCGCGCCCGCGCCCGGCGGCCCGTCAGCGCCGGGATCCCCGCCCCTACCGACTCCCGACCCCCCTTGCAGCGAAGGACTGGTGGTCATGCCCCGCTTCAGCGTCGTCGTACCGGTGTTCAAGGTCCAGGGCTACCTGCGCGAGTGTCTCGACTCGGTACTCGGCCAGTCCTTCACCGACGTCGAGGTCATAGCCGTCGACGACAACTCCCCAGATCACAGCGGCGCGATACTCGACGAGTACGCCGCACGCGACCCGCGGGTGCGGGTGCTGCACCTGTCGGAGAACGTGGGCCTGGGGCGGGCCCGCAACACCGGTGTGGAGCAGGCGCGCGGCGAGTATCTGCTCTTCCTCGACAGCGACGACAGCTATCTGCCCGGCGCCCTGGCGGCCGTCGACCGGCAGCTGACCGCCTGCGGCTCCCCGGACGTGCTGATCTTCGACCACCAGCGCTCCTACTGGGACGGGCACACCGAGGCCAGCTCGTACGGCGCGCAGCTGGCCGCCGTCGGCACCCAGACCTTCACCGTGGCCGAGAACCCGGAACTGCTCACGCTGTTCCACGTCGCCTGGAACAAGGCGTACCGCCGGGCGTTCTATCTGCGCGAGGGATTCCGCTTCGAGCCCGGACTGTACGAGGACGCGCCGGTGTCGAACGAGGCGCTGGTGTGCGCCGAGTCGATCGGCTGTCTGTCGCGCATCTGCGTCGACTACCGGCAGCGGCACCAGGGCGCCATCACCCGCTCCCCGGGGCGCCGGCACTTCGACATCTTCCCGCAGTACGCCTCCCTCTTCACCTTCCTGGAGCGGCGGCCCGAGTTGGCCGAATACCGCCCGCTGCTGTTCGAACGGACGGTGGCGCATCTGATCTTCTGCATACGGCACCGGGAGCGGGTGCGCCCTGCCGACCGGCGCGCCTTCTTCCGGCAGGCGGCCCGGCTCTACCGCGAGCACATACCCCCCGGGTTCACCCCGCCGCGCGGCCGGGCGCGGGACTGCCGGCTGCTCGCCCACAACACCTACACGCTGTTCGCCGCGCGGGAGTCGGTACGCCGCGCAGCCGGGCTCGCCCGGCGCTTCGTCCGCGCGGCCCGGCCCGGCGCCGCCCGCGTCTGGCACCGCCTCTACTACGCCCTCCAGCGGCTGTTGCCGCTCCACCCGGACGTGGCCGTCTACTCCGCGTACTGGAACCGCGGGGTGGCCTGCAATCCGCAGGCGATCGAGACCAAGGCACGGGAGCTGGCGCCGCACCTGCACAGCGTGTGGGTGGTGCGGCCGGACGCCGTGCCCTCCCTGCCGCCGGGCACCGACCATGTGGTGCCCGGCTCGCGGCGCTACTGGCGGCTGATGGCGCGCGCCCGGTACTTCGTCAACAACGTCAACTTCCCCGACCACCTGGTGAAGCGGCCGGGCCAGGTGCATGTGATGACCCACCACGGCACCCCGCTCAAGACGATGGGCCTGGACCAGCAGCCGTATCCGGCCGCCGCGCAGATGGACTTCGGCAGACTGCTGCGCCGGGTGGCGCGGTGGGATGTGAGCGTCACCGCCAACCCGCACTCGGCCGAGGTGTGGGACCGGGTCTTCCCGTGCGGCTACGAGGACCTGCCGGCGGGCTATCCGCGCAACGACCGCTTCGCCACGGCCACCGCCGAGGAGATCACCGCCGTCCGCGCCCGCCTTGGCATTCCGCGCGGCCGGATCGCCCTGCTGTACGCGCCCACGGCGCGCGACTACCGCAAGGGTTTCGTCCCGCGCCTCGATCTGGAGCGGCTGAGCGCCGGGTTGGGCGAGGAGTACGTGCTGCTGGTGCGTACGCACTACTACTACGGGCGGGACAGCGTGCTCCGCGATCTGCACGCGCGCGGGCTGGTGCGGGACGTCTCCCGGTACCCCTCGGTGGAGGATCTGTGCCTGGCGGCGGACGCGCTGGTGACTGACTACTCGTCGCTGATGTTCGACTATGCGGTCCTGGACCGGCCGCTGGTGATTCACGCGCCCGACTGGGAGAGCTACCGCGATACCCGCGGGGTCTACTTCGATCTGCTCTCCGGCCGTCCCGGGGAGACGCCGGGGCCGGTCACCCGCACCGAGGACGAGTTGACGGCGGTCTTCCGCAGTGGCACTTGGCGTGGGCCGGAGGCGCGGGCGCTGCGGGCCGCCTTTCGCGAGCGGTTCTGCCCCTGGGACGACGGGCATGCCGCGGAGCGCGTCGTCCGCCGCGCGCTCTTGGGGGAGTCCGCCGATGCGCTCCCTCCCGTGATCCCGCCCACCGAACGGCGCCGGGCGCCCACCCCGCCCGAAGCGGAGGCCGCCCTCGGTGCTCCCCCCACCACAGCCCCCCTCAGCTAGCCCGCACCCGGCAATGAGGGCTGCGCCCCGAAGGGGCGCGGGGAACTGCGCGACAAGCCACAAGGCACCCGCAGCCTGCGGACAACGGGCAGGGGCACCCCCTCATCAGCAGGGCCGAAAGCAGACGCTTTCAGTTGTACCGGCTCACGCCGCTGCCGGGAGGGAGGGGCGTGAGGCCTCGCGTTGGTGCCCTCAGCCAGCGGGCCAGCGCGGAGGCGGCCGAGCCGGTCTTCCCTCGCCGGGTGCGGGCGGGGTCGGCGGCGATCTCCGTGCGGAGTGCGGCAACGTCGCCGCGCCAGGCGAGTTCGAGGGTGCGGCGGCGACGGGGGTCGAGCCGTTCGAGGACGCCGTCGCCGTGGGCGCCGATCAGCCGGGCCGCGCCCGTACAGACCGCCTGTTGGACCTCGTCCGGAAGCTGGGGAAAATCGGCGCCGAACAGCTGGAACAGCTCGACGTGGAAGTGGCGCTTGTGGAAGGCGTCCCGCAGCGGGCCCGGCGCGAGAAAGCGGCAGGTGGTCTCGAACAGCCGCTCCGCACAACGCAGCCGGGTCGGGGGCGGGGCCTGATACGTGATGTTGCTGGAGTCCGCGCGGCGGACGGCGAAGTAGTGCGGCTGGTCGGCCAGCACGGAGATCCGGGCCGCGCGTACGCAGGCCTCCAGCACGAACGGCTGGTCGCTGAAGGCCGGCATGGTCTCGTCGTAGCGGATCCCGTGCTGCTCGATCAGGGAGCGGCGGAACAGCTTGGTGTTGGACAGCGCCCACGGCAGCCCGTCGCCGATCAGCCTGATGGCCGGCGCTGTACGGCTGAACACCCCGGTGGGTACCGTGCGTTCGCCGACCGGGACCATCTTGCACAGCAGCACGTCCGAGCGGCAGTTGTCGGCCATGGTCACCATGCGCTCCAGCGCCTCGGGCGCCAGATGGTCGTCGGCGCCGAGGAAGAAGACATAGCGCCCGCCGGCCAGCTCCAGACCCCGGTTGCAGGGGGCCGCGGGGCCGCCGGAGTTGGGCTGCCGGAGGGTGGTGAACAGGCCGGGGTGCAGCGCGGCGAAGCGTTGGATCTCCTCGGCGCTGCCGTCGGTGGAGCCGTCGTCGACGACGATCACCTCCATCCGCCGCTGTCCGATCGTCTGCTCGACGAGCGAGGAGAGGCAGCGGGTGAGGTACGGCATCGTGTTGTAGACGGCGACGACGACGCTGACGTCGGGACCCGCGTCGGGATCGGCACCGGGGCCAGGGTTCATGCGCGCACCACCCCCCGTCCGGCGCCGTCCCCGATGACCACCCGCCGCACTCCGGCCCACAGAGCCGGATCGGTGATCCGGCGGCCGTCGACCAGCACCCGTACGCCGGGCAGCCGGTCGGCGGACAGCTCGCGGTAGGCGGCGTGGTCGGTCTGCACCACAGCCGCGGTGACCGACTGGCCGGTATGCGGTCGCAGCCCCAGGTCGGCCAGCTCGTGCGGCTCGAACAGCGGGTCGGAGACGTACGGCCGCGCTCCCCGCTCGCGCAGCGCCCGCACCGTGGGGAAGACGCCGGAGAACGCGGTCTCCTTCACCCCGCCCCGGTAGGCCGCGCCCAGCACCAGCACCTCGGCCCCGGTCAGATCGCCGTAGGCGTCGGCGAGGAGGTCGACGGCGTGCTCGGGCATGGCCTCGTTGGTGCCGCGGGCGGCACGGACGACGTCCGCGTCCGGATCGTTCCACAGGTACATCCGGGGGTAGACGGGGATGCAGTGGCCGCCCACCGCGATGCCGGGGCGGTGGATGTGGCTGTAGGGCTGGGTGTTGCAGGCGTCGATGACGGCCTCGATGTCGACTCCGGACCGGTCGGCGAACCGGGCGAACTGGTTGGCCAGCGCGATGTTGACGTCCCGGTAGGTGGTCTCGGCCAGCTTCGCCAGCTCGGCGGCCTCAGCCGAGCCGAGGTCCCACACCCCGTTGGGGCGGGACAGCTCCTCGCGGACGTCGAAGTCCAGTACCGACTCGTAGAAGCGCACCCCGTCCTTGGCCGAGTGCGGGCCGATGCCGCCGACCAGCTTCGGGTAGCGGCGCAGATCGGCGAAGACCCGCCCGGTGAAGACCCGTTCGGGCGAGAAGACCAGCGAGAAGTCCCGCTCGGGCAGCAGGCCCGAGCCCTCGGCAAGCAGCGGCGCGAAGCGGTCGCGGGTAGTGCCGACCGGCAGCGTCGTCTCGTAGCTGACGAGGGTGCCGCCGCGCAGCCCGGCGGCGATGGCGCGGGTCGCGGCGTCCATCGCGCGGAAGTCGGGCGTGCCCCGTTCGTCGACGAACAGCGGTACGACCACCACGACGGCCTCCGCGTCGGCGACCGCTTCCGTGGTGTCCGTCGTCGCCGACAGCCGTCCCGCCGCCACCGACTCGGCCAGCAGTTCGTCCAGCCCCGCCTCACCGGGGAACGGCACCACTTTGTCGTTGACGCTCGCGACCACGCGCGCGTCGGTGTCCGCGCCCGTCACCCGGTGTCCCTTGGCCGCGAACTGGACGGCCAGTGGCAGCCCGATCTTCCCGAGCGCCACCACACAGATCCGCATTCCCGTCTCCTTCCGGCTGGTCCTGCTCCGGTCGCTCCTGTGCTGCCGTGTGCAGCAGCTGTGTGTAGATCCGGTCGAGCGTGCGGGCCTGCGTCTCCCAGGTCCACCGCTCCAGCAACCCCTGGCGCTCGTAGACCGCGCGGTAGCGCCGCGGGTCGCCGAGCACCGCCTGTACGGCGCGTACGTAGTCGGCGGTGTCCTCGGCACGGAAGACCTCGCCCTGGCCGGTCTCCAGGGTGGTGGTGGCCATCGTCTCGACGTCGCTGACCACCAGTGGCAGCCGGGCGTGCGCGTACTCGAAGAACTTGGTGATCAGCGCGATCTCGTGGTTCGTCCAGTGGTGCAGCGGAATCGCGCCCGCGTCCGCCTCCGCGAGGAAGGGGACCACCTGCTGGTAGGGCACGTACGGCAGCACATGCAACCGCTCCGCCACCCCCAGTGCCGCCGCCCGCGCACGCAGTTCACGCAGATACCCGGCGGCGGGCTTGGGCACCACCAGCGCCGTGTGCACGCCTGGCAGTTCGGGCAGCGCCTCCACCATCGTGGCCAGGCCGCGCTGCGGGGCGGCGGCGCCGCTGTAGACGACCAGCGGCGTCCCGGTGCCGATGCCGCACAGGGCACGCAGGCTGGGGACCCCGCCGGGCGCGCTGCGCCGGGTGGTGTGCGCCTCGGGCGCGTTGAGGACGACGGCCGGGTCCTCGGCCAGCCCGTGACTGCGGCGCAGCAGTTCGGCCGCCGTACGGGAGACGGTGACGGCGGCGTCGGCGTACGGCACGTACTCGCGCTCGTGCGCGATGTGCGCAGGCCGCCAGCGCACGTCGTTCGTCCACGGCCGCACCCCCGGCAGATACTCGTGCGCGTCCCACACCAGCTTCACCGGCCGGCCCTCGGCCATCGCGCGGATCTTGGCGCGTGCGCCGACGCCCACCATCCGGAAGTCGTTGGCGTGGATGATGTCGGGCCGCAGCTCGTCCACGACCCGGCCGTAGGCCAGTTCGAAGTCGTAGAGGCTCGGCCACAGCATGCGCCAGCAGCGCTCTTTGAGGGCCCGCTGCCAGAAGGCGACAGCGGCGCGGTCCAGCGGTCCTGCACCGCGCCGCCGGCAGCCCGTGTCGAGCTGTCGCTTACGGAAGCCCACCCAGCGCTGTACGAGCCGCGCGGCGGCGCGGGGCAGGGCGAGCTGCGCGGTGCCGTACACCCGCCGGGCGCCGTGCGCGGCCTCGGCTGTGAGGGCGGCGCGGCGGGTGCGCAGTTCGTCCCGCCACGCCTTGACGCGCTGCACGCGATAGGGGGCGGTGCCCGGCTTGTAGGCCAGCGGGCGGGTCAGCAGCGGGCGGCGGGTGGTGCGGGGCGGGTGGGCGAGCGGGGTGGGTACGGGCAGCAGCCGCACCTCCGCGTCACCGACCCGCCAGGAGGCGGGCCGTCCATCCGGTGAGCGGCCCAGCAGCGTGACCTCCCATCCGGCGTCGGCGGCCGAACGGGCCGTCTTCTGCACCCGGGAGTCGCCCACCACCCCGTTGCACACCAGCATCACGATCCGGCCCCGCCGCGGCCGGGTGGGCCGGTCCGGCGCCGGAGTACGGCTCGTCGCGGGGCCGCTGTCCAACTCCACAGGCTTCCCTCTCTGTTGTCGACTGCCGGCCGTCCCGGCGCTCAGCGCAGGAAGCCGTCCAGTACGTCGGCCGTGTAGGCGCCGTCGTGGTAGGTGCGTACGTACTCGGCGGACTCCTGCGCGGTCCGCATCGCGAGGTCCCGGTCCTCCAGCAGGGATTCCAGGGCACTGCGCAGCGTGCCGGGGGTGGCGTTGACGATGGGCGGGCGGATGCCGACCGACCGGTGCAGCCGCTCGTCCAGGAACGCGATGACGGGCCTGCCCGCGGCCATCCCCTCGCAGGCGAACGTCCCGTAGGTGCCGACCGCGAACTGGTCGACGACGATGTCCGCCTCCTTGACCAGCTCCCGCACCTCGGTCCAGGGCACCCCCGTCACCATCCGGAACTCGATCAGACCGCGCCGGTCCAGCTCCTCCAGCACCGGCACCACCTGCTCGGTGCCCTTCGTCCAGCGCTTGGAGGGCGCGTGCACCACCACCGGGCGGGCCCGCTCCATGGCGGGCCGCTCGCTCGCCCAGCTGTCGACGTCGACCACCAGCGGCGCCCAGCGCGCGCCGGGCAGCTCCTCCAGCAGATCGGGGGTCGTCACGAACTGGGGCAGCCCGCTCTGCGCCGCCATCCGCCGGTTGCGGGCGCTCTTCTTCGCCAGCGCCTTGAGTATCGTCTCGTCGGCGGCGTGGAAGAGGGAGTGCTCGTAGCGGCTCATGTGCCGCTGCGGGTCGCGTACGTCGCTGCCGTGCGCGAGCAGCGCCACCTTGATCCCGGCCGCGGACAGCGAGGGCAGGTCGTCCTGGATGTGGCCGCCGTTGAGCCGGCCCAGCGCCGGGGTGAAGGAGTCGGCGAGGTAGTGGGTGTAGGAGCCCAGCACCCGGCGGGCGCGGTCGAGTTGGAAGCCCAGGTCGCCGGTGCGCTCGCCGATGGCGTAGATGTCGGCCGGGTAGATGACGCTCTGGTCGTGGGTGTGCATCACGACCTCGGCCGACAGGTCCTGCCGCCGCTCGCACAGCGCCCGCGCGAACCCGGCCAGCTGGCCCGCCGAGTTGGCGCAGCCCAGGCCGAGCCGTACCGGGGTGCTGCCCAGCGACCGCCAGCCGGACGGCATCCCGCCCGGGGCGGCGGCGTCCTGGGACCGTGCCCGGCCGGGGGCGGCCAGTCCGGGCTGTTCGGAGGCCGACCATGGCACGCTGCGCGGCGCCAGCCGGGCCGCAGCGGCGGGGCCCGCGAGGCGCTCGTAGAGGTCCAGCAGCCCGGCCGACTGCTGCTCCCAGGACAGCTCCCGCAGCAGCGGCTCGGTGATCCGTGCGGCCAGGGTGCTCCGTCCGGCGAGGCCGCGCTGCACGGCGGCGACGAAGGAGGCGACGTCCTCGGTGACGAACACCTCGCCCACACCGGTGCGTTCGACGAAGTTGCGCAGCGTCCGCACCCCGCTGGTGATCAACGGCAGTCCGGCGTGCAGATACTCGGCCGCCTTGGTGGGCAGCGAGATCTCGCAGTTGGGCACGTGCCGGAAGCAGATCAGCCCGAGGTCGGCCGAGGAGAGATAGTCGGGCACCTGTTCCTGCGGCACATACGGCACCACATGGACCCGCTGCCGCACACCCAGTTCCTCGGCGCGGGCGAGCAGCGCCTGGAGCGTGGCGTTCTGTTTGCCGGCGACCAGCGCGAGGTGGGCGTGCGGCAGTTCGGCCAGCCCCTCGACGGCGGTGTCCAGGCCGCGCTCGGGGCCGATCCAGCCCGCGTAGACGAGCAGCGGCACGTCCGGGCTGAGCCCGCAGGCGTCCCGTACGGAGACGCACTCGTCGGCGCAGGCGCTGACGGTCTCGCGCACCGGCGCGTTGGCGACCACCAGCGGCTCGGCGGGCAGCGCGTAGGCCTCCCGCAGGATGCCGGCCAGCTCCCCGGAGACGGTGACCACGGCGTCGGCCCGGCCGATGAACTCCTCCTCCACACCGGGGAAGGCGCTGGCCCGCACCGCGTCCGGCCACTCGACCCCGCGAACGTACTCGTGCGCGTCGTACAGCCAGCGGGTGGGCAGGCCGCGGGCGCGCAGCCGGGCGGCGCTGCGCGCACCGACGGCGATCATCAGATGGTCGTTGGCGTGGATGACGTCCGGCTCGATCTCCTCGATGACCGGGCCGAACGCCAGGTCGATGTCGAGGAGTTCGGGCCAGTCGGTGCGCCAGTCGCCGGTGGGCTGCGGCGCGCCCGCGACCCGGCGGCGCTCCCACCGGTAGGCGCGCCCCCGGCCCTTGTGCGCGTAACGGCGCACCCGCACCCAGCCCCTGAGGGCTTCGCGGGTCAGCTGCCGGGCGAGCGCGGCCCGCAGCGCCTCTGGCGTGCGCGGACCCTCCGGCGCGGGCCGCCCGGCCGGGGAGGGGGCGCTCAGCCAGCCCACCCGCGCCGTGTGCTCGCGCACCCACGCGGCGTGCGCGGCGCGTGCCCGTACCCAGGCCGCGTCGTCGGGCAGCCCGAACTGGGTGATGCGG
The DNA here is from genome assembly GCF_050936705.1 of Streptomyces sp. CA-250714. Taxonomy (NCBI): domain Bacteria; kingdom Bacillati; phylum Actinomycetota; class Actinomycetes; order Kitasatosporales; family Streptomycetaceae; genus Streptomyces; species Streptomyces sp. CA-250714. The sequence continues at coordinate 2,895,544 of NZ_JBNJMI010000002.1, forward strand.
CTGCGCAGCTGGGGGCGGCGGCGCTCGGCGGCGACGACGGCCCGCATATGCGCCGAGACCGGCACCTTGATGACGCGGACCGGGCCGAGCACCGACTCCTCGCGCCGCTTGGACGGGCTGCGGCCCACCAGCGTCACGTCCCAGCCCGCCCGGGCCGCGGCGATCGCGGTCTTCTGCACCCGCGAGTCGCCCACGATGGTGTTGCCCACGACGACCGCCAGCCGCGGCCGGCCCCGGGGGCGCTCCGCACCGGCGCGCGCGGCGCTCTCGCCCATCCGCCCCTCGGCCGCGTGGGGCGCCTCGGGTGCGTTGCTGCCGCGCGCCGACAGGCGCCGGATGATGCGGTGCGTCTGCTTCATGCCGGGTGCTCCGCGATGGTGGGTGCCGACGGGTCACGTTCGGGGACGGCGGCCGGGGGCGGGGTGAGAACGGCGGAGGCGATCCCCAGGGGCGCCACCGGCTCCACGGACTCCCCGGGCGCCACCGGTTCCGCGGACTCGACGGACCCGACGGGTACGGCCGGGGCCGCCTCGCGGGCCGACTCCAGCACCGCGGCCGACACCTGTACCGTCCGCAGCCCCTCGCGGGCCGTGACGATGCCGCTGCCCTCGCCCGTGCCGCTGCGTACGGCGTCGCGGAACCGCTCGTGCTCGACGACCAGCGGCTCCCGCTTGGGGAAGGCGTAGCGAACGGTGTCGCCCTCGGCCACCCCGCGGAAGGCGCGCAGGGCCTCCCACTCGGTGGCCACGGCGCCGTTGGCGTGGAAGGTCAGATCGGCGGTGAGGGTGTCCGCGACGAAGCAGCCCCGCTCCCCGGTGACGGCGGTGAAGCGCTCCTTGAGCGGGCTGAGCCAGTTCACCAGGTGGCTGACCATCGTGCCGTCGGTCAGCGAGCCGACGACCGCGACCATGTCCTCGTGCTCCCGGCCGCTCTTGGAGACGGTACGGGCCGACAGCGAGGTGTACGCCTGCCCGGTGATCCAGCTCGTCAGATCGATGTCGTGGGTGGCCAGGTCCTTGACCACGCCGACGTCGGCGATGCGGTGCGGGAAGGGCCCCTGGCGGCGGGTGACGACCTGGAAGACCTCCCCCAACTCCCCCGCCTCCAGCCGCGTCCGCAGCTGCTGCAGCGCCGGGTTGAACCGCTCCACATGGCCGACCCCGGCCACCAGCCCGCGCTCCTCGAAGGCGTGCACCAGCCGCCGCGCCGCCTCCGGCGTGTGCGCCAGCGGCTTCTCGATGAGCGCGCACACATCGTGCGCCGCCAGTTGCAGGCCGACCTCCTCGTGCAACGCCGTCGGACAGGCGACCACCGCGTAGTCGACGCCCAGCACCAGCAGATCGGCCACCTCGGGCAGCACCGGTACGCCGAGCATGACGGGCACGTGTCCGTGCGGGTCGCCCGCGGGATCGACGACGCCGACGAACTCCACGCCGTCCAGCGAGGCGAGGATCCGCGCGTGGTTGCGGCCCATCGCACCCAGCCCGATCAGCCCGGCCCGCAGCCGCCGCCCGCCGGGGCGATGCTCGATCAGCTGCTCGGCCGGTACGGGAGGGACATCCGGCTCGGGTCCGTGCGTCCGCCGGGGCGCGTCGGCGGTCTTGGGGGCGTTGGCCGTGGGGGCGACCGGGGCTTTCGTCGCCGTGGTCGCAGTCGTTTCTGTCGCCGTGGTCGCAGTCGCTCCTGTCGCAGTCGTCGCAGTCGTTTCTGCCACCGTCGTCGCAGTCACTTCTGTCGCCGTCGTCCCAGTCGTTTCTGCCGTCGTCGTTCCTGTCGCCGTCATCGCGTCACTCCCGCCTTGCTCGCCGCGCTGTTGGCGGCCGCCACGATCTGGTCCAGGTCGCCCGGGGTGAGCGAGGGGTGTACGGGGAGGGAGAGCACCTCGGCGGCGGCCTGGTCGGTGACCGGGAGGTCCGCGCCCAAGTGCGCGTAGGGCTTCAGCCGGTGGATGGGCGTCGGGTAGTAGACGGCGCACCCCACGCCCGCTGCCTGCATCTCGCGCTGCACCGCGTCCCGTACGGCAGCACCACCGGGGACCCGCACCGTGTACTGGTGGTAGACGTGCCGCGCGCCGTCGGCCACCCGGGGGGTGATCAGCCCGCCGGTCAGGCCCGCGTCGAGCGCCTTGGCATTGGTACGGCGCTGCTCGGTCCACTCCGGCAGCCGTTCCAGCTGGACGCGGCCGATGGCGGCCGCCACATCGGTCATCCGCATATTGGCGCCGACGATCTCGTTCTCGTACCGCTGCTCCATGCCCTGGTTGCGCAGCAGCCGCAGGGTGCGGGCCCGCTCCCCGTCGGGCACGACGACGAGGCCGCCCTCCAGGGTGTGCATGTTCTTGGTCGGATAGAAGCTGAAGCACGCCGCGTCCCCGAAGGCACCCACCGGGCGGCCGTGCAGCGCCGCCGCGTGCGCCTGGCAGGCGTCCTCCACGACGGCCAGCCCGTGCCGCTGCGCCAGCTGGGTCAGCCGGCCCATCGGCGCCGGATGGCCGTACAGATGCACCGGCATCAGTGCGGCCGTACGCGGCCCGACGGCCTCCGCTGCGGCGTCCGGGTCGAGACAGTAGGTCTCCGGATCGATCTCCGCGAAGACCGGTTCGGCACCGGCCAGCCGTACCGCGTTGGCCGTCGCGGCGAACGAGAACGAGGGGACGACCACCTCGTCGCCCGGCCCGATGCCGAGCGCGAGCAGCGCCAGGTGCAGCGCGGAGGTGCCCGAGTTCACGGCGACGCACGGGCGGCCCTCGACCAGCGCCGCGAACTCCTCCTCGAACGCCGCGACTTCGGGGCCCTGCACCACGCGGCCGTCGCGCAGCACCCGTACGGCCGCGGCGACCTCGTCGTTACCGATCACGGGTTTGGCGGCCGGGATCGCGGGCCTGGCAGTCGTGGGCTCGGCAGCCGTCGTCATGTCTTTTCGCAGCCCTTGCATGGCGGATGCCCTCCGGTTCCCCCGGCAGATTCATCCCTATGTGGACCCGGATCCGGCCCCCCTCTTGCATGATTTGCGTACAAATCACCCGTATTGCCCAAGAGGAGGCCCAGAGCGAGGGCTGCGACCTCTACGCACCGTCACTTCATGGGCTACACCTCGCGGAGCGTGACGGCGCCACCGGCGCCCCCGTCCCCGCCCTGCTCCGCGCACTCCTGGTACCGCTCACCCGTCCTGGGGCACTCCCACTCCCCCGGCCGCTCCGGCACCGGGCGCAGCCGCACCCCCGCCCGGCCCACCCAGCCGATACGGCGCGCCGGCACCCCCGCGACGAGGCCGAAGTCGGGCACGTCGGCAGTCACCACGGCGCCCGCCGCCACCATCGCCCAGCGGCCGATCCGCACCGGCGCCACACACACCGACCGCGCGCCCAGGGAGGCGCCGTCGGCGACCGTGACCCCCACCGCCTCCCAGTCGCCCGCCCGCTTGAGCGCACCGTCCGGGTCCACCGCGCGCGGGGCACGGTCGTTGGTGAGGACGACGGCGGGCCCGACGAAGACACCCTCGCCCAGTACGGCCGGTTCGTAGACGAGGGCGTGGTTCTGCAGCTTGCAGCGCGCCCCGATCCGGACGCCCGCGCCGATGTAGGCACCGCGGCCGACCACACACTCCGCGCCGAGTTCGGCACCCTCACGCACCTGGGCGAGCTCCCACACGGTGCTGCCGTCGCCGACGACGGCCTGCCCGGAGACCTGCGCACCGGGCATGACGCGGAAGCCACCGGGGCGGGTGTGGTGCGGGGCGCTGAACGAGGAGGCCGGGGCGGGGGTCGGAGTGGGGGGCGGGGTGGGGGTGGCGTCGGCGGCGGTCATGGAGGGCTCGCTTTCTGTTGCGTACGGATCGGGAGACGGCCCGGTTCGGTTCGTTCGGATTGAGATCCGATTCGGTCGATTTGGGAGACGGTCCGAGCCGAGAATGGCCACGCCCCCCGGCGTGTCCGGCGACCGGCGCGCCGCGCGGTGCGTCGACTCCGCCCGCTGCCCCGGGTCACCGTTCCGCCAGCCGGGTGAGCGCCGCAGAGAGGCGCGCTGCACGCGTGGTGGTCCGGCTGAGCCGGAGGGAAGGTGACGGTATGTCCCGACCCGATGAGCTCCCCGCCCCCCAACCGGCTGAAGGACCACGGGCATTCGCCCTGCCCGGCACGCTGGCCCAGCGCTGGAACGCGCTCGTTGTCGCCGCCTGCGGTGCGACGGTCCTCGTCCTGGGGTACCGGCACCGCTGGACGAACGACGACGCGCTGATCTACACCCGCGCCGTTCGCCAGATCCTCGCCGGGAACGGTCCCGTCTACAACGTCGGCGAACGCGTCGAGACCTCCACCGGGACACTGTGGCAGTGGCTGCTCGCGGCGGGCAGCACCGTTCCCGGAGTGGACGACCCGCTGCGGCTGGCGGTGGCACTCGGACTGCTGCTGACCGTGGCGGGCTTCCTGCTCGCCCTGGACGGCACCCGCCGGATGATCCGGCTGCGCCGCCCCGCGGGCGCGCTGCTGCCCGCGGGCGTGCTGGTGCTGCTTCCGCTGACCGCGACCTGGGACTACGCGACGTCCGGACTGGAGACCGGGCTCACCTTCGGCTACCTGGGCGGCTCCTGGTGGCTGCTGGTCCAGGCCAGGGCGGCACCCGGCCCGGATGCCGCCTCCGGTGGCCGGTCGCTCCGGTCGCTGTACGCGATCGCGTTCGCGCTCGGTCTCGGCCCGCTGGTGCGGCCTGACCTCGCGCTCGTCAGCGCGGTGTTCCTGGTCGCGCTGTGGCTGATGCGACGGCCCACCCTGCGCACCACCCTCGGCTGGGCGGCCGCCGCGCTGGCGCTGCCCGTGGCGTACGAGGTCTTCCGCGCCGGGTACTACGGCGTGCTCGTCCCGCTCCCGGCCATCGCCAAGGAAGCCTCGGGCACCCAGTGGGAGTACGGCTTCGGCTATCTGCTCAACACCCTCGACCCGTATGTGCTGTGGGTACCGCTCGGTCTCCTCGCCGCGTTCGGGCTGTACGAGCTGGTACGGGCCCGGGTACGGCACGCGCCCGGCCGGCCGGCGCCGGACGCGCGCACGGCGGACGCCGCGCTGAGGGGGGCTCCCGTGCTCGCGGGGCTGCTGTCGGCGTTCTTCGTCGTCAAGGTCGGCGGCGACTTCATGCACGGCAGGATGGTGCTGCCCGCGCTCTTCCTGGTGCTGCTGCCGGTCTTCCTGCTGCCGCTCGGGCGCGTGACGGCAGGGCTGGTCTCAGGGGTGGGAATCTGGAGCCTCGTCTGCCTCTTCGCGCTCCGTCCGCCGTACGAGAGCCCCGACGACGGGCGGATCATCTTCGACTCGCACACCGTCTACCAGATTGCCCTCGGCGCACGGCACCCAGTGAGCCAGCACGCCCACACCACGAAGCCGCGCGGCTTCAACGAGGCGGCCCGCCGCGCCGTCCGCGAAGGCAAGCACACGCTGGTACTGCGGATGGGCAACGCCAGCTACCCGCTGCTGCCGCTGGCGCCGCATGTGAGGGCACCGGTCGGCGGTGCGGAGGCGCGGCTGGGGCTGGCCGGCGCCTCGCTCCCCCTGGACGGACTCGCCGTCGACCTCCTCGGCCTGGGCAACCCGCTGGGAGCCCACACCGAACCGGTCACCCACACCAAGGCGGGGCACGAGAAGCCGCTGGACCGCGCGTGGATCCTCGCCGACCTGACGGCACCGGGCACGCCGGTCCCCTCCGGGGTCGACCCGCGCCGGGTACGAGCCGCCCGCCACGCCCTCACCTGCGGCCCCCTCCCCGACCTCCTCGCCTCCGCCCGCGCCCCCCTCACCCCCACCCGCTTCTTGACCAACCTCCGCGGCGCCTGGTCCCGCACCCACCTCCGCATCCCCCCAAACCCGATGGACGCCGAACGCCATCTCTGCTGACCCCCCTCGCGAGAGAGAGCCGCTCCATCCCCCTCAATCCCGCCGCGACGGCGGCGCACCCCAACGACGCGGATCGGCGGTGCCGGACTTCCCGCCCTGCGGGTCGGTTCGGCACCGCCGATCACGTCCGTCGGACGACTCGCCGCTGCGGCGGGAAGGGGGTGGCCGCAATCTCGGTGGCCCCATAGAGCGCGGCGAAACGGGCGGAGGCCCGCTCAGCGGCGGGCGCGGCGGAGGGCGCGGGTCATCAGTGGGGGGAGGAGGTCGGCGGCGAGGCGGCGCGCGGCGGCCGCGCGGGGGGCGAGTTTCGCGGCGGCGGCGCCCGCAGCAGCGGCGCCCGCGGCGGAAGCGTGCCGCGAGACGGGCAGGCCCGGCGGGTCGGCCTTGCGCGCTCCCACCAGCAGCAGCCGTTGCCCCGCGACCTCCTGCCACTGCAGCCAGCACTTGCCGCGCGCCCGCAGCTCCGCGTGCAGCGCGTCCTGCCAGGGCCGCGCATCCCCCCAGGTGCCGTAGAACTTGTTGCTCGAGACGCACACCGGCCGCAGCCCGCTCTCCAGCACGGCCTGCCAGGTGGCGCAGGCGACGCCGGGTGTGTGGTCCGAACGGTAGTCGTCCAGTACGACGAGCCCGTCAGGAGCGAGGACGTCCCGCGCTGCCGCGATGTCCCCGTGCACGTGCTCGTACAGGTGCGAGGCGTCCACATGGACGAAGCGGCAGCTGCCGTCCTCGACCTCGCCTGGCACCACTGTCGTCGGCGCCTGCAGGATCCGCGGCAGCTCGTCGTGGAACGACAGATAGTTGGCCTCGAAGGCCCGCCGGGTGAGCGTCGAGTACGAGTGCCGCATCTCGCGACCGTTGGCCTCGTCGGGCGCGGCGTCGGAGTCGAACAGGTCGCAGACGGTGAACCGTTCCCCGGGGGTGTCCAGGTAGGCGCCCATGAGTACGGCGCTCTTGCCCATGTAGGCGCCCATTTCCAGCAGGTCGCCGCGGAGTTCGAGGTCCCGCTGCCGGGACAGGAACCAGTCGAAGAGGATCAGGTCGGTGCGGTAGAACCAGCCGGGCACCTCGTCGAAGGTCCGGGGCTTGGGCAGACCCTGGGGAGCGGCCGGGGGAGCCTGGTCGGACGTGGCTGTGGTCGTCATGGGGAGGGGGTCTCCTTGGGACGGGTACGTACGTGGGGGGCGTCCTCGGCCCTGTATAGGGGGCCGCGGCGACCCGGCGCACTCCCGGGCGGCGCCGATCGGCAGAGCTTCGGCACGCCGCCGTCCGAGGGCCATCCGGAATTCAGCCACCGTTCGGTGCCCCTTCCGGCCCGCAGACCCCACCCGCCAGGGCCGCCGAAGCGGAGCCCCGCCATCTCGGAGCAGCCACCCCGCGGACCCGCCATCCGCCGCAGAACAGCCATGCACCCCGGGCCTGCCGCCCCCTGCGGATCAGCCCTGCGTCTCGGACCGGCCACCCACCTGCGGACCCGCCATCCCCCCACCGCACGGCAACCGCACACAGCGGACCCGCCGCCCACAGGTCACCCGCCCATCGCAAGCCAGTCGCCCGTGGGCCGGCCGGCTGCCGGGATACCGCCACCCGCCACAGACCGGCCACCGGCGTCCGGCCCCGCCGCGCCGGGCACCATGACGCCCGGGCCCGGGGCGCCGGGCCCCGCAGCGCCCGGCACCATCGCCCCGGACACCGTCGCGCCCCCGCCCACCCCGCCCGGCGCCCGCACACCCGCGCCCGCGCCCGCGCCCGGTCCGGCACCCGCCTCCGCACCCGGCGCGCCCGGCGCCGCCGCTCCCGCCGCCTGCGCATCCGGCGTCGCCCCGTCGGCCCGTACCGGCCGTCCGCGCAGCCACCCGGGGAAGGGAGGTTCGACGAGCGGCCACAGCACCTGCCGTACATGGGGCAGCCCCAGCAGCACGGCGAGTCCGCAGGCCAGCACCGTCGTGCCCACCACAGCGAGCAGGCCACCGGTGAGTACGGCCTGGTATCCGCCGGCTTTCTCGACGGCCTTGACGACGAGTCCGTGCAGCAGGAACGGATACAGTGCGCAGGCGCCCAGCACGGTGTACCCGGTGCGGTGCGCGGGGACGAGCGCGAGGAACGCGGCGACGAGCACCGCGCCGACGGCGAACAGCCCGAGCCGTACGCCCACGTACAGCAGCGGTCGCATGCCCAGCTCGTGGGCGCCCGCCTCCATCAGCAGCCAGTCGAGGCTCACCCGGGGCGCCGCCCACCAGGCGCCCACCGCGGCGGCGGCCATCACGGGCAGCGCCCATCTGCGCGCGGCACGGTGGCGCAGCGGGCGCAGTTGGTCGGCGCGCAGCCGCAGGCCCAGCACGAACCAGGGCCAGTACATCAGCAGCTGGGGCAGCGCGAGCTCGTTCCCCAGGTCAGTGAACCCGGCGCCGACGGACAGCGCAGCGGCGAAGACCACCGGCCAGCGGACGGCCCGCCACAGCGGCGCGGTCAGCCGCCAGACGAACAGCGCCGCCAGGAACCAGCACACGAAGGCGGGCCGGGTGGGGGTGACGGTGAACGGCCGGTCCCAGAACAGTGTCTCCATCCCCGCGTAGGCCGCCTCGAAGACGAGATACGGCACCAGCACATGGGTCAGCAGTCTGCGGATCTGGTCCGGCCGTGCGGTGAAGCTCCGGGAGAGGTGGCCGCACAGCAGCGCCAGTGCGGGCAGATGAAAGGAGTAGACCAGCAGCGAGGCCGCCTCGACGCCGCGCATCGCGTCGGCGACGGGCGTCCAGTTGTGCCCCAGGACGACGAGGACGACGAGCAGGAACCGCGCGTTGTCGAGGAAGGGGTCGCGCCCGCCCGGCCGGCCCGCCGCCGACGCCCCGTTGGGCCGCCGTACCCGCGCTCGTCCCGGCGTACGCGAGGACTCCGGGCCCGTCCGGTCGCCGCCGCGTGGCCCGCGCACGCCGTACGACTCCCACAGGGCTCCCGCGTCCCGGCCGCCGCGCGGACGCCGGGCGCCCGAGGACGACGGCGCGGACGCGGGGGCGGGGAGCCCGGATGCGGGCGGATGCGGTCCCGGGGGCACTTCGGGGTCGCCGTCCGCCGGGCCCGGGAAGGGGCGCGCGGACTGCGGGAAGGGCCCCACGGCGGACGCCGCGGGGGCGGCCGGCGCCGAGGCGAAGTGGTCCGGTGGCGCCCCGCGCGGCGGGGCCGCCGCGGGAGAGGAGGGCCGGGCAGCGGCGTCGTGCGCCGTGCTACCGGGCATCGCGAAGCTGTCGGTGAAAGGATCCCAGGCCATCACGCCGTCCTTGGCTCACTCGTTCCGGGCGAGCTTCCCCGGCGCCGCGACCCGTTCAGGCCCGGCACCGGTGGCTCGATGAGGGGCCGCGCGAGCCGCCGTACGGGCGCGGTCGACAGCAGTACGGCGACGGCGGCTCCGCAGGCCGTCAGCAGGGCGACACCGAGAAGGCCCAGTGGGCGCAACGGTGCGTCCCAGCCGTAGGCGTGCGCGGCAGTGGTCAGCAGTCCGTGCAGCAGATACGGGTACAGGGTCACGGCCCCGAACGCGGTCAGCCATCGGGTGCGCCGGGGCACCAGGGCCAGGAAGGCGCCGGTCATCAGCGCCGTCACCGCGAACAGGCCGAGCCGTACCAGCAGATAGGGCAGGGTGCCCACCCCCAGCTCGGCCTGTCCGTAACTCATCCACAGCCAGTGCACATCGGTGAACGGCGCCACCGTGTACGCCGCGAGGCCGCCCGCCACGAGCACCGGCGGGGCGCACCAGCGCAGCACCCTGCTCTCGCGCAGCCGTGCGAAGTGGGCGGGCCGCAGGGCCAGCCCGAGCACGAACCACGGCAGGAACATCAGCACCCGGGGCAGCGCCAGGTCGTACGCCATGGTGGAGGTGCCCGCCGCGAGCGAGACGAGCGCGGCGACCGGCACCGGCCAGGGGATCACCCGCCACAGGGGCACGGTCAGCCGCCAGACGAACAGCGCCGCCAGGAACCAGCACACGAACGTGGGTTCGGTCAGGGTGAGCCGGAACGGCTTGCCCCAGACGGCGGCCTCGACCGCGCTGTAGAGAACCTCGAAGACGAGGTAGGGCACCAGCACCCCGGCCACCAGCCTGCGCAGCTGCGCGGGCCTTCCGGTGAAGCCGCGCGAGAAGTAGCCGCTCAGCAGGATGAAGGCGGGCATATGGAAGGAGCAGATCCACAGGTACCCGGCCTTGACGGTGCGGGAGCCCTCCACCAGTCCCATCGGCCAGGTGTGGCCGATGACGACGAGCACGATCAGCAGGAACTTCGCGTTGTCGAGGAACGGATCCCGAGCCGGCCGACCAGCGCCGTCCGCCTCCCGCACGACGACCCGGGCCGCATCCTGCCCGACGGACTCGTGTACCGCGGACTCGGGCCCAGCGGCCCCGGGCCCCGCGGACTCGGGCCCGCACTCGTGTCCCGCTGTCTCAGGCCCCGCCGTCTCCGCCCCCGCAGCGCGCGGTTCGCCGGACGGCGTCCCCGTGGGCACGCCGTCCTCGGCGGGCACGCCGCTGCCGCCCGCTCCGGCTGGGTCGATGATCTTCGAGGCCATTGATCTGACAGTAAGCGCGGCTCGTCCCCATTCGGTCGCGGCATGCCGCCCGGGGGGCCGAACGAGGGACATACGAGTGTTAAGAACGCGTCCACCCCCTTTCCGCACCTCAAATAGTCGGTGGGAAACGGCTGATGTCGAGCGTGCAGCACAGAGAAGGGGAAGCCGCGGATGAAGATCGTGTTCCTGCTGGACAACGCCTATGGAATCGGCGGGACGATCAGGTCGACGGTGAACCTCTCCGGAGCGCTTGCCGAGCGGCATCAGGTGGAGGTCGTCAGCCTCCGCAGGTCGCGCGAGGAGCCCGCCCTCGCCTTCGACCCACGTGTCTCCCTGACCTCTCTCATCGATCTGCGCCGCTCCTCCCCCGACTACGACGGGGACGACCCGGACTACCACCGGCCGAGCGAGCGCTTCACCGAGGGCCGCGACCACTTCGAGCGCCGCATCGCCACCCGGCTGGGCGATCTGCGGATGCGGGAGCTGCTGGAGAACCTGGAGGCGGACGTCGTCATCGGCACCCGGCCGAAGATCAACGACTATCTCGCCGGGTACGGCACCGACCGCTACGTCCGCATCGGGCAGGAGCACCTCACCCACTCGATGCACAGCGACCACGTCCGCACCCACCAGGACGCCGCCCTCGCCCACCTGGACGCGTTCGTCACCGTCTCCTACGCGGACGCCGCCGACTACCGCGCCGCCCTGCCCGACGTACGGACCGAGATCGTCTGCGTGCCCAACGCCGTGCCCGCGCCGCAGGTCGAGCCCTCCGACGGGCAGGCCAAGCTGATCGTCGCCGCCGGCCGGCTCATCAAGGTCAAGCGGTACGACCGGCTGCTGCGCGCCTTCGCGCTCGTCGCGGACAAGCACCCGGACTGGACGCTGCGGCTGTACGGACGGGGCCCGCAGCAGAACGTGCTGCGGACAATCCTGAACGAACTCGGCCTCTACGACCGCGCGTTCCTGATGGGCGCCCACTCCCCCATCGAGACGGAGTGGGCCAAGGGCGCCATCGCGGCCGTCTCCTCCGACGGCGAGTCCTTCGGTATGACCCTGGTGGAGGCCATGCACTGCGGCGTCCCGGTCGTCAGCACCGACTGCCCATACGGCCCTGGCGAGATCATCGCCAACGGTCAGGACGGGCTGCTCGCCCCGCTGGGCGAGAACGAGGACGTGACCGTACGCGCCTACGCCGACGCCCTGCTGCACCTCGTCGAGGACCCGGCCCTGCGCTCCGCCATGAGTGCGGCGGCGCTGGAGAAGGCAGCCCGCTACTGCCCCCAGCGCATCGCGGGCGAGTACGAGAACCTGATGACCCGCCTTCTGGCGGGCCGCCCCGGCGCCGGAGCACGCGCGCCCGCTCCGGTCCCGGGCAGGACCGGAGCGGACACCGCGCCGACGGCCGACATGCCCCGTAAGCGCGCCGCGCCGGCCAAGTCCCGCACCCCCACCTCACGCAGGGGCGGACGCGCACGCGTCGAACGGACCGTGCGCCGCCTCACGCCCCGCGCCCTCTTCCCCGCCCTGCGCCCCCTCGTACGCACTCTGCGGCAGGGCCCGGGCGCGCGACGGGCGAGCGGGATCAAGGGACTGCCGCGCCCGCTCGCCCACGTGAGGGTCGAGGGAGACGGGGCGCTGCTGGTACGGCTGCACGCCGATTCCCTCCCCAGCAGCGCGGCCGTACTCTCCCTGCGCCCCCAGCGGGACGGTGCGGAGCCGGTCCGCGTCCCGCTGCCGCCGCGCGACCGGGCGGACGCGGACGGCTGGGCCGAACTCCGGCTGACGCGCGCGGAGGTGGAGCTGTTCGAGGGGCGGTGGGACGTCTACGTGGAGCGCACCTCGGACGGTGCGAGCCAGCAGATCAAGGCGCTCATGGTGGAGACGGCACGGCTGCTCACCCTGCCCGAGCCGCTCGACCCCGACGGCATGCTCCGGTCCTGGATCCCGTACGCCACCGGCGACGGCCACCTCGCCCTGCGCAGCTGGTCCCGCGCCCGGCACGCGGAGGTCACCTCGATCGCGCTGGGCGAGCACGGCTACACGCTCACGGCGCGGCTGTACGGAACGTTCCCGCGCCCCGCGCTGTCGCGGCGGACCCGCGAACTGTGCGGCGGGCCCGTGCTGGTGGCGGTGCCGCGCGACAACCCGCGCCAGGCGTTCGAGTTCCCCGGCCGCTGGGACGGCGACGAGGAGAACGCCACGGTGCGCATGGAGCTGCCCTACGAGCTGCCGGCCGCGTTCTCCGACGGCTGTCCCGAGGGCGTGTGGGACCTGTCGCTGCGCCCCGGGCTCGGTCCCGAACGGGTGCGGCTGGGACGGGTGCTGGGAGACCTCGCGGACCGCAAGAAGACCGACGTCACCCCGCGCGCCCGGCTGGGCGACACCGACCAGGTCGTCCAGCTGTACTTCTCCGTCAACAACAACCTCGTCCTGACGCTGAAGACCCTCCCCGCGCCCAAGCCGGAGCAGGCGGAGCAGACGGAAGAGAGTGCTACTGCCGCGGACGCGCAGAGCCCTCAGAGCCGCTCGTCCTCCCCCAGCACCTCGGCCACCGCCTGACCCTGCTCGGACTCCACCGCCTGACCCCGCTCGCTCTCCCCCGTACGGCACTCGGCCGCCCGCATGCGCTGCTCGCGGGCCTCGGCCGCCTGCGCCAGTGCCTGGACCGCGCGGTTGAAGCGGACGAGGGAGGGCGGCTCGGCCGGGCCGAGCAGCCGGACCTTCAGCGCGGCACGCGCCGGGGCCAGCGTGTCCTCCTCCGGGTGGCGTACGGAGTGCAGCAGTCCGGGAATGCCCGAGCCGTCCGGGCCCAGGATGGTCGCCGCACGGACGGTGGGGCAGGCCGAGCGGAAGCTGTCGTCGTCCATCCCGCTGGTGTTGGTGACGGCGTACGGCTTCTCGCTGCTGAGGTAGTCCGAGACGACGGAGGAGACGTCCGAGACCAGCACATCGGCCTCGTTGAAGCAGCCGAACAGGCTGGGCCGGGAGCGGGTGATGACGCGGTGCTGCCAGGGGGGCTTCGCCGCCCAATACGCCTCCTCCCACGTCCGCAGGGCCTCGGCCGCCACCTGGGCGCGGCCCGGCTCCGGCGCCGACTGGCGCAGCATCCGCTCCACCTCGTCGGCGTGCCGCCGCACATCGGCGCGGGTCAGCGCCTTCAGTTCGCGGGCCGCTTCCTCCAGCGCCGCGACCGCCTCCGGGCTCGGCTCCTCGCCGTCCCGCTCGGCGTTGGCCTCGCGGACCAGCGCGCGGATCCGCCGGTCGGCGGCCCCGGCCCGCGGGTCGATGGTGCCGGTCATCGGGTGCGGCTTGTACAGCAGCCGTACCTTGGGGTCGGCCAGCAGCGCCTGGACGATGTTCTCACCCGCCAGGACCACGGAGGTGTGGCCCGGATCGTCCGTGTAACCCTCCCAGGTGGGGGCGTAGAGAACGGTGAGATACCCGGCGCGGTCGCCCACCGCGCGAGCACCGGCCGGCTGGATGGGCGCGAGCTGCGGGCGGCCCACCTCGACCACGTCCTTGTCCTCCACCCCGATGCACGCCTGCGCGTACCGCTCCCGCGCGGCTTCCCCGGCAACCCACACCTGGTCGTACGCCTTGGCGTACGGGTTGCAGGAGGAGAGCTTGTCGGACTCCCCGTGGTTGATGAAGGCGTGCTTGAGAGTGGGGATACGCAGCACCTGTGCCGTCTTGCCGGAGTTGGCCGGGTGCAGCAGCACCTTGAGCGTGGAGTGCTCCAGCCGCATCAGATGCGTGACCTTGGGGATGCAGACGATCGGGATGTCGGTGGCGTCGATCTTCTGCACCATGAACCGCTCACGCAGCACGATCAACGGCCGCCCGTCCAGCTCGGCCAGGGTGCTCAGCCACATGTTCGCCTGGTACGCGGATGACGCGCCGCCGGAGAAGTACATGCCCACGGTCGGTCTGTACTCCGCCAGCCACTGGTCCAGCCACGCCAGCGCCTCCTCCTCGCCGACGACCTGCTTGCCGGGCAGCAGCCAGGTGGCCAGCCATCCGGTACCGGCCAGCACCCCGACAGCGCAGCTCCAGACGGCGGCCTGCGCCCACCCCAGCTCGCCCGTCATTGCCGAGGCGCCAATCCCGGCTGTCGTCAGCACCGAGACGCCGGTCAGCCGCAGCGTCGCCCGCTTCACGAACAGCGCGGGCGGCGAGGAGGACAGCCGCAGCGCGGAAGCGTCGATGTTGCGGGTGACGACCGGCAGCCGCCGCCGGGTACGCACCGCACCCGCGATCGCCTGGCAGAAGAAGTGCAGCGCCCAGCACAGCAGCACGGCGCCCAGCAGCAGCGCACCGGCCCCACCGGGACGCAGCACATCCAGCCTGCCGAGGCCGCCGAGCAGCAGTGCGTCCCGCAGCATCTGCCGTGCGGGCGGGGTGAACTGCGCCCGGCGCAGCTGCCGCGTCATCTTCCGGGCCCGGGAGGGCATCAGCACCTCGGTCAGCAGGCCGAGCACCGCGCCGAAGACGACGAAGGGGGCGTGCGCGTCGACGATGCCCGCCACCTGGAGCAGATAGCCGCCGCCCAACAGCAGCAACGCGGAGACGGACTTCGACCGGCGCCGCGCCAGGGCGGCGCGGCGCTGCCGCTGGAGGGCGGTTTCGATGCTCTCCGCCTCGCCCTCGTCCCCGCTCTCGCCTTCGCCGCCGTCGCGGTGGCCGTCGCCGCCGGTCGCCGCGGCGGAGCGGCTGCCATCGGCCACCGGGTCGAGCACCAGGGTGTCGGCCGTGTTCGCGGCATCCGCAGCGCCGTCCCCGACAGCGCCGCTCTCTTCGTTCGCGCCGCCGTCGTCGTTCGCGTCGTCCACACCGTTAACCAGCGCACCCACACTTCACGGTAGGCAGACCCGGAGTGGCCCGTCGCGCCGCAGAGGGCCGAACGCGTGACCGCCGCTGGGGCCGGCGTTGTCGGCCTTCTGCGGGCACGTCGTGGTCGCTCGCGCAGTTCCCCGCGCCCCTTCCGGGGCGCGGGGAACAATCAGCGGTTGCTGCGAAGCAAAGTGCGCATTGTCCGCATCGCCACCGACAGGTTCGCCAGGTCGAACGTCTCCGACGACTGGATCTCGTCCAGGGTGGCCCGGGCGCGGACGAGGATTGCGTGGTTCTTCTCCTCCCACGCCTTGTACCGCTGCTCCGCCGTCGCGGCACCGTCGCCGGCGCCCAGCACATCGGCCGTCAGCAGCTGGTGTGCCGCGTAGAGGTCCTCACGAATGGAGGAGCGGGCCATGGACTGCCAGCGGTCGGCGCGCGGCAGCTCGCTGACGCGGCCCTGCAGCTGGGTGATGCCGAGCCGGTCGGCCAGGTCGAAGTAGACCTCGGCGACGTCCATCAGGTCCTTGTCGGTACGGCCCGCGACGGCCACCACGTCCAGCGCGGAGAACGCCGCGGCCGAGCCGGCGATGCGCAGCGCCAGGTCCCCGGGGACACCGGCGCCCGCCAGCTTGTCGTAGACCCGCTGGTGCCACTTGAGGTCGTCGCCCTTGAGCAGCTTGGGCAGCTCGGCCCAGACCGTCTCGACCCGGTCGGAGAACAGCTCGATGGTGTCGGCGAGCGCCAGCGGCTGCGGACGGTTGTTGAGCAGCCAGCGGGTGCCGCGCTCGACGAGCTGCCGGGAGCGCAGCCGGATGTCGGTGAGCACGCCTGCCGCGACCTCGTTGTCCAGCGCCTCGACCTCGTCCCAGATGTCGCCGAGCCGGAAGATGGCCCGCGCCGCGGTGTGGGCGCGCACGATCTCCTCCGTGGACGCCCCGGACTCCTCCTTCATCCGGTGCACGAAGGTCGAACCCGCGGTGTTGACCGTGTCGTTGACCAGCAGCGTGGTGATGATCTCCCGGCGCAGGGCGTGGTTGGCGATCTGCTGGGCGAACCGCTCGCGCAGCGCCTCGGGGAAGTAGGCGTACAGCAGCCGTTCCAGATAGGGGTCGTCCGGCAGCGAGGTGCCGATCAGCTCACCCGTGATGTTGATCTTGGTGTAGGCGAGCATCACCGCGATCTCCGGCTGGGTCAGCCCCTGGCCGTTGCCGCGCCGGTCACGGATCTGCCGGTCCGAGGGCAGGAACTCCAGCGCCCGGTCGAGCTTGCCCTCCTTGGACAGCCTGCGCATCTGCCGCTGGCTGGCCAGCAGCAGACTCGGCGCCTGGGCGAGGGAGTTGGCCAGCGCCGCGTTCTGCGCGTAGTTGTTGCGCAGCACCAGCGCGCCGACCTCGTCGGTCATCTCGGCCAGCAGGGCGTTGCGCTGCTTGACGGTCATATCGCCGTCGGCCACCACGGAGTTCAGCAGGATCTTGATGTTCACCTCGTGGTCGGAGGTGTCCACACCGGCGCTGTTGTCGATCGCGTCGGTGTTGATCCGGCCGCCGTTCACGGCGAACTCGATCCGGCCCAGCTGGGTGCAGCCGAGGTTGCCGCCCTCGCCGACGACCTTCACCCGCAGATCCTGGCCGTCCACCCGGATCGCGTCGTTGGCCTTGTCGCCGACATCCGCGTCGCTCTCCGTCGACGCCTTGACGTAGGTGCCGATGCCGCCGTTCCACAGCAGGTCGACGGGGGCGGTCAGGATGGCGCGCATCAGCTCGGCGGGGGTCATCTTGGTGACGCCCGCCTCGATGCCCAGCGCCTCGCGCACCTGCGGGGTGATCGGCACCGACTTGGCGCTGCGCGGGTGGATGCCTCCACCGGCCGAGATCAGCTCGGGGTTGTAGTCCGCCCAGGACGAGCGCGCCATCTCGAACAGCCGGCGGCGCTCCGCGTAGGAGGTGGCCGCGTCCGGTTCGGGGTCCAGGAAGATGTGCCGGTGGTCGAAGGCGGCCACCAGCCGGATGTGCTCGGAGAGCAGCATGCCGTTGCCGAACACATCGCCCGACATGTCACCGACGCCGACGACGGTGAAGTCCTCGGTCTGGGTGTCGTGGCCCAGCTCGCGGAAGTGCCGCTTGACGGACTCCCAGGCGCCGCGCGCGGTGATGCCCATGCCCTTGTGGTCGTAGCCCGCCGAGCCGCCGGAGGCGAAGGCATCGCCCAGCCAGTAGCCGTAGGCCTGGGCCACCTCGTTGGCGATGTCGGAGAAGGTGGCGGTGCCCTTGTCGGCCGCGACGACGAGGTAGGTGTCGTCCTCGTCGTGCCGCACCACGTCCTTGGGGTGCTCGACCTCCCCGGAGACGAGGTTGTCGGTGACGTCCAGCAGTCCGGAGATGAACGTCTTGTAGCAGGCGATGCCCTCGGCCTGCCAGGCGTCGCGGTCGGTGGCCGGGTCCGGCAGCTGCTTGCCGACGAAGCCGCCCTTGGCACCCACCGGCACGATGACGGTGTTCTTCACCTCCTGCGCCTTGACCAGGCCCAGGATCTCCGTACGGAAGTCCTCGCGCCGGTCGGACCAGCGCAGACCGCCGCGTGCGACCTTGCCGAACCGCAGGTGGACGCCCTCCACGCGGGGCGAGTACACCCAGATCTCGAACTGGGGCCGCGGCGCGGGCAGGTCCGGGATGGCCTGCGGGTCCAGCTTCATCGACACATAGGTGTGCGGCTTGCCGTCGCTGGCGAGCTGGAAGTAGTTGGTGCGCAGGGTGGCGTTGATGACGGTGAGGAAGGAGCGCAGGATGCGGTCCTCGTCCAGGCTCGCCACCTGGTCCAGCGCGCCGTTCAGCTCCTCCAGGATGCCGTCCGTCAGCTCGTGCCCGGCCCACCTGCGAGCCGGGTCCAGCCGGGCCTCGAACAGGTTGACCAGCAGCCGGGTGGTGTGCACGTTTCCGCGCAGGGTGTCCTCGATGTAGGCCTGGCTGAAGGTCGAGCCGGCCTGCCGCAGATACTTCGCGTACGCGCGCAGCACCATCGCCTGCCGCCAGGTCAGCCCCGCGGAGAGCACCAGCGCGTTCAACCCGTCGTTCTCCGCACGCCCTGTCCACACCGCGGCGAACGCCTCCTGGAAGCGCTCGCGGGTCTCCTCCTCGAGACCGCGCCGGCCGTCCGGCATCCGCAGCCCGAAGTCGTAGATCCAGGCGTGCGAACGGTCGGCGCAGCGCAGCTCGTACGGCCGCTCGTCCACCACCTCGACGCCCATCGCCTGCAAACCGGGCAGGACGGCCGAGAGGGAGACCGGGCTGCCGGTCCGGTACATCTTGAACCGGCGCTCACCGGGACCCGCGCCGACCGGCTCGTACAGGCTGAGCGAGAAGTCGTTCTCCTTGCCTCCCTGCACCAGCTGTTCCAGGTGCTGGAGGTCGGCGACGGCGGCGCGCGGCGAGAAGTCCGCCTTGTAGCCCTCGGGGAAGGCCCGCGCGTACTTCTGCGCCAGCTCGGCGGCCTGCTCCTCACCGCACTCGGCGACCAGCGCCTCGTTGAAGCCGTCCGCCCACGAGCGCGCCGCCTCGGCCAGCCGCGACTCGATCCGCTCGATCTCCGCGTCCGTCAGCTCCGCGAGCTGGGCCCCGGGCTTCACCCGGATCACGAAGTGCAGCCGGGAGAGCACCGATTCGGTGTTCCACGCGGTGAAGTCGACGCTGGTGCCGCCCAGCTCCTCGGTGAGGATCTCGGTCAGCCGCAGCCGCACCGCGGTCGTGTAGCGGTCGCGGGGGAGGTAGACCAGCGCCGAGTAGTACCGCCCGTACTCGTCCTTGCGCAGGTAGAGCCGCAGCTTGCGGCGCTCCTGGAGGTAGAGGACGGAGGTGACGATGGACCGCAGCTCCTCGACCGAGGTCTGGAACAGTTCGTCGCGCGGGTACGTCTCCAGGATCTGCAGCAGGTCACGCCCGGCGTGGCTGTCGGGTGTGAAGCCCGCGCTCTCCAGCACGTCGGCGACCTTGCGCCGCACGACGGGGACCCGGCGCACCGACTCGGTGTAGGCGGCCGACGAGAACAGACCGAGGAAGCGGCGCTCCCCGATGACGTTCCCCGCCTCGTCGAACTTCTTGACGCCGACGTAGTCCAGATACGACGAACGGTGCACTGTCGCGCGGCTGTTCGCCTTGGTGAGCACCAGCATCCGGTGCTCCCGCGCCTTGGCCCGCGCGTCGGCGGGCAGCCGGTTGAAGGACGGTGAGACCGGGTGGCTGTCCTCCGTGCTGCGCTGCGGGTCGGCGCGCAGGATGCCAAGCCCGGTGCCGGGCAGCGGGGCGAGGCTCAGCTCCTCGCCGTCGGCGCCGGCCTTCTCCCGCTCGCTCGTGACGTCCAGCTCGTACTCGCGGTAGCCGAGGAAGGTGAAGTGGTCGTCGGCCAGCCAGCGCAGCAGCTCCCTGGCCTCCTCGATCTCCTCCTCGGGGAGCTCGTCGGTGGGCTCGTCGGGCAGGTCGTCGGCGATCCGGAGCGCCGCGCCGCGCATCTTCTGCCAGTCCTCGACGGCCTCCCGCACATCGGAGAGGATCCGGCGCAGGTCGGCGGCGATCTGCTTGAGGTCGTCGCGGTCGGTCTCGCGGTCGATCTCGACGTGGATCCAGGACTCGACCAGCGCGTCGTGCGGCAGCTCGCCGCCCGCTGCCTTCTTGTCCTTGCCCTTCTTCCTGGCCGTGGCCTTCTTCGCACCCTGGGTGGCCCGGGTGTCGGGAAGCTGGGTGTCCGGCATCTGCCCGAGGTCGTCCCGGCCCGCCGAGAGCACCTCCAGCAGCTTTCCGGTCAGATCCCGCCGGACCACCATCTGCGGGTGGATCACGGCATGGATGCCGCGGCCCTGCCGGGAGAGCTCGTTGGTGACCGAGTCGACCAGGAACGGCATGTCGTCGGTGACGACCTCGACCACCGAGTGCGTGCACGACCAGCCGTTCTCGTCGATCGACGGCGAGTACACGCGGACGTTGGCCGTGCCCTGCGGCCGCTCCTCGGCGAGCCGGTAGTGGGCGAGTGCGCCGCCGAGGACGTCGACCGGGTCGCGGTCGGTGAGGTCCTCCGGCGCCGTGTGCAGGTAGTACCGCTGGAGATACGCGCCAAGGGCGTCGTCCTGGGGCCCCTGGACCGGGTGGCGCCCCTGGGCCGGGCTTCGTTCAGCCACCCGGGCGGCTTCCGCCAGCCGCTCGGCTTTTGCTTCATCCAGCTTGCTCTGCATGTCCTCTGGCTCCTGTCGCGCGCCGTTGCGTGACGTCGGGAAAATGAAGGCACGGCACCGGAATGACGCGGGGTGTCCGCTCGGGTCCGCCGCTGTGCCGGGAGAGACGACCAGCGGCGCCCCACCCGCGGTCACGCGAGGGGCGCTGTACGGAGGGGCGCCCTGAAGCGGATCCTCCGGTGGATATCGCGCTGATCACGTAGGTAAGGCTATCGCTCCTGGGCACCGGAGTGTCATGGGCCTTGTTTGTACAGATAGCGAGCGCAATTTGTACGGATAGCTGGCACACATAGATCATCTTCGCCGATCCGACCAGCTGGGGAAGGGCCGGGGAAACTCTTGGCAAAACGGCGATCGCGGGGCACGTTGACACAGACGGTACCGGCACCCCGGGCGGTTCCCGTCCGGGGCGCCCCCCGGGAGGTGGAGGCAGCATGACGGCGAACATCCTGCTCGTGACCGGCGACGCGGCCGAGTCCCTGGAGGTGCTCTACCCCTACCAGCGGCTGCGGGAGGAGGGCTACACCGTGCACATCGCCGCGCCCACCCGCAAGAGGCTGCGCTTCGTCGTCCACGACTTCGAGGAGGGCTACGACACCTACACCGAGAAGCCCGGCTACACCTGGCCCGCCGATCTCGCCTTCTCCGAGATCGACCCCGGGCAGTACGCGGGCGTGGTCATCCCCGGCGGCCGGGCGCCGGAGTACCTGCGCAACGATCCCGAGCTGCGCAAGGTGCTGAAGGCGTTCTTCGACGCGGACAAACCCGTCGCCCAGATCTGCCACGGGCCGCTGCTGACCGCCGCCGTTGGCGTGCTGAGCGGGCGACGGGTCACCGCCTACCCGGCGCTGGAAATGGACATGCAGACGGCGGGCGCCGACTTCCAGGACGCGGAGGTCGTCGTGGACGGCCCCCTGGTCTCCTCCCGCGCCTGGCCCGACCACTCCGCCTGGATGCGGGAGTTCCTGACGGTACTGCGGGCGAGGGAGTGAGCCGAAGAGGAGGTGCCCCTGTCCGCCGTCCGCGGGCTGCGGGTGCGTCGTGGCCGGTCGCGCAGTTCCCCGCGCCCCTTACGGGGCACAGCCCCTACGCGGGGTACGCAGCTGCTAGAGGGCCGCCAGCTCCTCCGCCGTCTCGACGGCCTCATGCAACGTGTCGACCACCGGCACCCCCGCCTCCTCCAAGCTGGCCCTGCTGTGCGAGCCGCCGGTGAACAACACCGCTCTCGCCCCCGCGTGCGCAGCAGCCAGCGCATCGTCCACCGCGTCCCCGATCACCACCGTCCGGGCCGGATCGACACCGCTCAGCGCTGCCAGGTGGCGCACCATCTGGGCCGCCTTGCCGCCGCCGGACGGCCCGACAGCGCCGTCGACGCGGTCGAAATGCCCGTCGATGCCGTACGTACGCAGCAGGGGCAGCAGCCTGTCGTGCGGGGCCAGCGAACACAGCGACTGGGTGCGGCCCGCCTCGCGCCGGGCCGCCAGCAGCTCGGCGGCGCCCTCGGCCAGACCCGCGGCGGAGACCCGGGCCCAGTAGTGCCGGTGGAAGGTCTCGTCCATGATCTGCCACTCGCTGTCGGTGGGCAGCCGGCCGATCAGCCGCTCGTAGAAGCGCGGCACCGGGACGCAGTACAGCTCCCGGTATCTCTCCAGCGTGATGGCCGGAAGACCGAGCTCGTCGAACGCGGCGTTCGTCGCGTCGAGGACAGTGTGGATGTCGTGCAGCAGCGTGCCGTTCCAGTCCCACACGATGTGTGCGGACCTTGTTTTTCGCCCCAAGACCATGCCTTCGACGGTAGGAGAGGGCACTGACAACGCGACACCGATTTCTGGCCGCCACTCGCCGGGGAAACCGGAGAAGCCGCTGGTCAACCGCTGATCAGCCGACCAGCGCCGGGATCTCCTGAGTCGCGAACCACAGCAGTTCGTGGTCATCGGCGCGGTCCACGACCTGCTGCGCCTTCTCGTCACCGCGCAGAGCGGCGGACAGCGCGCCGACCGCCGCCGTCACGTCGTCGACCGCTTCCTCGGCGTCGAGATGGACGGCCGCGGCCTTGGTCAGCGGGACAGCGGCGGTCAGCCGCACCCGGCCGACTCCCTCGTCCCCGTCCGCGCCGTTCCCGGCCTCGTCGCCCTCATCGGCCCCGGCGACGGCCGCGTCAGCGGCCTCCGCCACGACGACCACCCGGCGCCGCGCGGCCTCGTGCTGCTCGGCCAGCAACCGCAGCGAGGCCCCCGCCGCCTGCCGCAGCGCCGCGTACTCCAGGTCTTCCTCGTCCTCCGCACCCCACCAGGCGCGCAGCCCGGGAGTGACCGCGTACGCCTCGACGGGCGCCGGTCCCAGCTCACCCGCACCGTGTGCCTCGCTCAGTGCGGGCAGGGTCAGGGGGACATAGACACGCATGGGCTGCCGCTTTCGTGTATCGCCGGGGACCGTATGCCCCGTCAGCATACGGGCCGGGCGGCTGCGCAGCCCTTCCCGACGGCTCCACGAACCCGCAGGTAGCGGTGGTGCGACGTCAACGCAGAACGCCTGCACCCACCGGATAGGGGAACTTCCCGCACCCCCTCCCGCACCCTCCCCGGCGCATTGCGGCCCGCCGCACTCCGCGGCTACAACCGTTCCCGTCAGCCAGTTACCGCCCGGTATCAATCCGCCGGGCCCGGCACACCACCACGGGGGACCCATGACGAGGCCCGTCTCCGAGTCGGCATCCGGACGCCAGCCACGCAGGCGCACCCCGCGCACGGCACCCTCCCGGCCGCCGACCCGGCGGGACAGCCGCCGCCCCGCCGACGCGGCCCTGCGTGCCGCCGCACACCGCGCCCGCGAGCGCCGGCCACCGTTCTGGTTCGCGCACCGCCTGCTGCTGGTGCTGAGCGGTCAGAGCCCGGTCCACACACTGCTCGCGCACGCCAGGGGCCCGGCGTACGACCGGCTGACCGCCCTCGCCCCACTGGCACCCCTGCGCCCCCGCGGCTCGGACCGTACGACGCCCGTCGTACTGGAAGCACGCGGCACCCAGCCGCGCGACGGCGTCATCGAAGCCTTCGCCCGCATCGCCACCGGCGCCCACCAGCGCGCCATGGCCTTCCGCCTGGAGTGGTGCTCCGACAACCGCTGGCGCTGCACAGCCGTCGAGCTGGACGTTACGCCCTGACGCGGTGACGTGCCCGGAAAGGGGCGCGGGGAACAACGCGACAAGCCACGACGATCCGCAGCCCGCGACCGACAGAAAGGGGCACCCTCTTGCCAGCAAAAAGGGCCGGGCACCAAGTGCCCGGCCCTCACGCTGTGCGGCTACTTCCGCTTCTTACGCCCCTTCTGGGCCTTCCGCCGCTCCGCGCGGGTGAGGCCGTCGGCAGGCGAGCGGACCGGGCCGCCGTCGTCCGCCGGGGTGCCGTTGTCCGAGGTGTCGAGGTCGCGCTCGACCACGCCGCCCTCCGCGGTGGGCGCCGAGAAGTGCAGCCGGTCGGGACGCTGCGGCTGGTCCAGCCCCTTCGCATGGATGGCCGGAGCCGCACCGGCGGGCACCGCGTCGCGCGGGCCCTCCTTCTCCAGGGACGGCGCCGGGGCCGCCTCCTCGACCGGGACCTCCTCGACCTGCTGCTCGACCTGGACCTCCAGGTTGAACAGATAGCCGACGGACTCCTCCTTGATGCCGTCCATCATGGCCTGGAACATGTCGTAGCCCTCCCGCTGGTACTCGACCAGCGGGTCCTTCTGGGCCATCGCACGCAGACCGATGCCCTCCTGGAGGTAGTCCATCTCGTACAGGTGCTCACGCCACTTGCGGTCGAGCACCGACAGCACCACGCGCCGCTCCAGCTCGCGCATGATGTCGGAGCCCAGCTCCTTCTCCCGCGCGTCGTACTGCTCGTGGATGTCGTCCTTGATGGCCTCGATGATGAAGTCCGCCGTCAGACCCTCGCGGTCGCCCGCGGCCTCCTCCAGCTCCTCGATGGTCACCTGCACCGGGTAGAGCTGCTTGAAGGCGCCCCACAGCCGGTCCAGGTCCCACTCCTCGGCGAAGCCCTCGACGGTCTCGGCCTGGACGTACGCCTCGATCGTGTCGTCCATGAAGTGCCGCACCTGCTCGTGCAGGTCCTCGCCCTCCAGGACGCGGCGGCGCTCGCCGTAGATGACCTCGCGCTGCCGGTTGAGCACCTCGTCGTACTTGAGGACGTTCTTCCGGATCTCGAAGTTCTGCTGCTCGACCTGGGACTGCGCGGAGGCGATGGCGCGGGTCACCATCTTGTTCTCGATCGGGACGTCGTCCGGGACGTTCGCCATCGCCATCACGCGCTCCACCATCTGCGCCTTGAACAGCCGCATCAGGTCGTCGCCCAGCGAGAGGTAGAAGCGGGACTCGCCCGGGTCGCCCTGGCGGCCCGAGCGGCCGCGCAGCTGGTTGTCGATCCGGCGCGACTCATGCCGCTCGGTGCCCAGCACATAGAGGCCGCCCAGCTCCTTGACCTCGTCTACGGCGGCCTTGACCGACTTCTCGGCCTTCTCCAGCGCGGCGGGCAGCGCGGCCGCCCACTCCTCCGGGTGCTCGTTCGGGTCGAGACCGCGCTCGCGCAGCTCGTTCTCCGCCATGCCCTCGGCGTTGCCGCCGAGCTTGATGTCCGTACCACGACCGGCCATGTTGGTGGCGACCGTCACGGCGCCCTTGCGGCCCGCCTCGGCGACGATCAGCGCCTCACGCTCGTGGTTCTTCGCGTTGAGCACCTGGTGCGGGACACCGCGCTTGGTGAGCTGCTTGGAGAGGTACTCCGACTTCTCCACCGAGGTGGTGCCGACCAGGATCGGCTGGCCGATCTCGTGCTTCTCCACGATGTCGTCGACGACCGCGTCGAACTTGGCGACCTCGGTGCGGTAGATCAGGTCGGCCTGGTCCTTACGGGCCAGCGGCCGGTTGGTCGGAATGGGGACGACGCCGAGCTTGTAGATCTGGTGGAACTCGGCTGCCTCGGTCATCGCCGTACCGGTCATGCCCGACAGCGTCTTGTAGAGGCGGAAGAAGTTCTGGAGGGTGATCGTGGCGAGCGTCTGGTTCTCGTCCTTGATCTCCACCCCCTCCTTGGCCTCGATCGCCTGGTGCATGCCCTCGTTGTAGCGGCGGCCGGCGAGGATACGGCCGGTGTGCTCGTCCACGATCATGACTTCGCCGTCGAGGACGACGTAGTCCTTGTCGTTCTTGTAGAGCTCCTTGGCCTTGATCGCGTTGTTGAGGTAGCCCACCAACGGGGTGTTGACCGACTCGTAGAGGTTGTCGATGCCCAGCCAGTCCTCGACCTTGGCGACGCCGGACTCGTGGATGGCGACCGTGCGCTTCTTCTCGTCGACCTCGTAGTCGCCCGTCTCCGGCTTCTGGGTGCGCGGGTCGCCGGGCTGGCCCCGCTCCAGCCGCTTGACCAGCTTCGCGAAGTCGCTGTACCACTTCGTGGCCTGGTCGGCGGGGCCGGAGATGATCAGCGGCGTACGGGCCTCGTCGATGAGGATGGAGTCGACCTCGTCGACGATGGCGAAGTTGTGGCCCCGCTGCACCAGTTCGTCCTTCGACCACGCCATGTTGTCGCGCAGGTAGTCGAAACCGAACTCGTTGTTCGTGCCGTAGGTGATGTCGCACGCGTACTGCTCGCGGCGCTCGGCCGGGGACATGTTGGCGACGATGCAGCCGACCGTCAGCCCGAGGAAGCGGTGCACCCGGCCCATCCACTCGGAGTCGCGCTGCGCCAGGTAGTCGTTGACCGTGATGATGTGCACACCGTCGCCCGACAGTGCGTTCAGGTACGCGGGCAGCGTGCCCACCAGCGTCTTGCCCTCACCGGTCTTCATCTCGGCGACGTAGCCGAGGTGCAGCGCTGCGCCACCCATCAGCTGCACGTCGTAGTGCCGCTCGCCCAGCACCCGCTTGGCGGCCTCGCGGACCGTCGCGAACGCCTCCGGCATCAGGTCGTCGAGGCTTTCGCCGTCGGCGTACCGCTCCTTGTACTCGTCCGTGAGTGCCCGCAGCTCGGCGTCCGACAGGTCGACGAAGTCCTCTTCGATGGAATTCACCTGCCGCGCGATGCGGTCCAGCTTGCGCAGGATCTTCCCTTCACCTGCACGCATGAGCTTGCCGAAGACGGACACTTAGGGTGGCTCCTTGCCGGTCGGGCCTGGCACGGTCTGCACGGTCAGTGCGGATGGTCGGTGCGGATACCGGCGAAGATCACCGATTTCGGCGAAGATCACCGAGGTCCTCTCCTTGCCGAGGGCCAATACCGCACCGGCCATCGTATGCGAGGGACGACTGCCCCTGTACCCCCAACGTGCCGGAGCCCCGGAAGGTGCCGGAGGCCCCCACGGCACAATCAGGTCATGGAGCCCATCACACTGCACACCGAGCGGCTCGTACTGCGCCCCTTCGAGGAGCGGGACGAGGCAGCAGTCGCCGCCGCGTGCGACGATCCGGACATCCAGCGCTTCGTACCGGTGCCTGAGCCCTACACACTCAAGGATGCCGAAGACTTCGTCCGGAACGTGAGCCCGGCCGGCTGGCGGGACGACACGGCGTACAACTTCGGCATCTTCACCCACGACGGCGCTCTGGCGGGCGCCATCGGCCTGGTCCAGCTGCGCAACGCCGAGCGCCAGGCCGAGCTGGGCTTCTGGACAGCACGCGACCACCGGCGCAAGGGCTATACGGCAGAGGCCGGACGCGCGGTCGTCGAGTGGGCCTTCACCGCGCTGGAGGTGGAACGGCTGGAGTGGGTCGCCCAGGTCGAGAACGAGGGGTCACGCGCTGTCGCGCTCCGGCTCGGCTTCGTGGAGGAGGGCATACAGCGGGCACGCATCGTGCAGAGAGGAACACGCCGCGACGCCCGCATCGCCGCCCTCCTCCCCTCCGACTGGGGATACGGATTCCGGACGCCGTATCTGCCCTCCCAGCAGGGATAGCGCGGGCGGGGACAGAAGGGAACGGCTGGCCGGCGCAGGCCCCGGAAGAGGGGGCCGGCAGGGCGCGGTTCCGGACGGGAAGTGCGTTGTCAGTGGCCCCACTTAGGGTGGCCCGCATGACGACTGGCCTGTCCACCACCGCCGTTCCCCACGACACCGCCCCTGCGCCGACGCCGCAGCTCTCCCTCTCCGCAGACGAGGCCCGGCGGATCGTGCTGCGGGCCCAGGGGCTGCTGGGCGCCCAGGACCGGCGGGCAGGAGTGCGCGGAATGCTGCGACGGCTGGGCGCGGTGCAGCTGGACACGATCTCGGTGCTGGCCCGGTCGCACGAACTGGTGCCTTACGCCCGGCTGGGTCCGGTGGGCCGGCAGGCGGTGGAGTCGGCCTACTGGTCGGAGTCGCACAGCTTCGAGTACTGGTCGCACGCCGCGTGTGTGCTGCCGATCGAGGAGTGGCCGCACTTCGCCTTCCGCCGCCGCGCCTTCCGTGCCCGGGGCCACCGTTGGCACCAGATGCAGGACCGCGAGGGCTCCTGCGCCGCCGTCCGCACCCGCCTCGCGGCCGAGGGCCCGCTGACCACGGCCGGCCTGGGCGGAGGCCGCAACGGGGGCGAGTGGTGGGACTGGTCCGAGAGCAAGATCGCGGTGGAGTGGCTGCTGGACATCGGCGAGGTCGTCGTCACCGAGCGGCGCGGCTGGAAGCGCGTCTACGACCTGGCGGAGCGCGCCGTCCCCGAGTCCCTGTTCCACGACGACCTGGACGATCGCGAGTGCCTGCGCCGCCTGGTGGCACAGGCCGGCGCCGCGCTGGGCGTCGCCACCCGTTCCGATCTGGCCGACTACCACCGGCTCAAGAACGAGCAGGTCGACTCGGTGCTGGCGGACACCGGGCTGGTCCCGGTCCAGGTGCAGGGCTGGTCCAGGCCCGCCTGGGCCGACCCAGCAGCCCTGGAGAGCACCCCGCGCGGCCGGCACCGCACCACGCTGCTCTCGCCGTTCGACTCCCTCATCTGGGACCGCCCCCGCACCGAGCGCCTCTTCGGTTTCATACACCGGCTGGAGGCGTACGTGCCGAAGCCGAAGCGGGTGCACGGCTACTTCGCGATGCCCCTGCTCGCGGGCGGAAAGCTCGTCGGCCGCGTCGACCCGGCACGCGAGGGCACCACTCTCGTCGCCCGCCAGCTCTCGCTGGAGAGCCCGAAAGCCGTGGAGCCGATGGCGCAGGCGCTGTCGGAAGCCGCCGCGTGGGTGGGCTGCGACGCGGTACGGGTGGAACGCTGCGCCCCCGAGGAGCTGCGTCCCCGGCTCAGGGACGCCCTCGACGCGCTGGGCCTGTAAAACAGACCGCCTGGGCCCCAACAGACCGGTCCGCGCCGGAGCGGGACTCAGCGGGCGTCCCAGCGGGCTCCTCAGCGGATCTCGAGGATCTTCTCCCGCATCGCGTAGACCACCGCTTCCATCCGGGAGTGCAGCTGGAGCTTCTCCAGGATGTTGCGTACATGGTTCTTCACGGTGTTCTCGCTGATGAACAGCTCTTTGGCGATATCCCGGTTGTTCATCCCGGTGGCCACCAGCTTGAGCACCTCCAACTCCCGGTCGGTGAGCTTGGGCGCGGGGACCAGCTTGCTCTCGTCGGTGCGCTGGATCATCGACTTGAACTCGGTGAGCAGCTTCGCCGCCATCGACGGACTGATCTGCGACTGCCCGTCGGCCACGGCCCGGATCGCCGTGGAGACCTCGTCCGTGGAGATCTCCTTGAGCAGATAACCGGTGGCCCCCGCCTTGATGGCGTCGTAGAGATCGGCCTCCTCATCGCTGATCGTCAGCATGATGATCTTCGCGCTGGGGGCCACCTCCTTGATGGAGGTGCACGCCTCGATCCCGCCCCGCTTCGGCATCCGCACATCCATCAGCACGATGTCCGGCAGCAGGTCCGCCGCCTTGTCGACCGCCTCGGCCCCGTCCGCGGCCTCCCCGACGACCTGGATGTCCTCCTCCTGCGCCAGCACGATCTCCAGACCACGCCGGAAGAGCGCGTGGTCGTCGACGACCAGCACCCGGATCGGCTCCTTGCGCCGCTCCCGCTCCAGCGGCTCCTCCTCCGCCCCCGGGCCCGGGTGTGCGTCGGGCATGGGCATCACGGGCCCGAAGCTGTCCACCATCGTTCCTCCCCCTGCACCCTGGTCTCCCACCAACCCAGCTACGGCCAAAGGCGGTTGGCGTGGGTCTTGATGTTACTCATGCCGACGCCCCCGGCCGGGTCCCGAGATCCGGCCGGGGGCGCGAACATCAAGCCGGTGGCGCACAGGGCTGTGCCAGGCCCGTGCTGGGCTGCCCGTAATGGGCCGTGCCGGTCTGCCGCCGTTCGGCGTCAGCCACCCAGCGCCCCGCCCGCTCCGGGCGGCGGCTCCTGGACGAACGGGTCCGGCTCCAGATGAATCACGCCGTAGTCATAGCCGTGCCGCCGGTAGACGACACTGGGCTGCTTGGTCTCGGAGTCGACGAACAGATAGAAGTCGTGGCCCACCAACTCCATCTCGTACAGCGCCTGGTCGAGCGTCATGGGTGCCGCCGCGTGCGTCTTCTCCCGGACGACCAGCGGCCCTTCGCCCCGTACCTCCAGCGGTCCCATCCTGGTGACCACGGGCTGACCGTCGGCCTCCGGGGGAGCGGCCACCGATCCGGCAGCCGCGTCGAGTTCTCCGTTCAGTTCCGACGCGAGGTGGGCGGTTGCCGCGGCCACACTCATCGGTGTGCGGGCTCCGCCGCGGTGGACCCGACGCTTGTCGGCCTGCTTGCGCAGCCGGGCCTCCAGCTTGCTGGTGGCCAGGTCGAGCGCCGCGTACGGGTCGGAGGCGGCTGCCTCCGCACGAATGACCGGTCCGCGCGTACGCAGGGTGATCTCCACCCTGTCGGAACGGTCGGCCTGCCGGGGGTTGTGTTCCTTGGCCACCTCGACCTCAAGGTTGATCACCTTGCCGTCGAGTTTCTGAACCTTCTCCAGCTTGTCGGCCACGTGCTTGCGGAACCGGTCGGGCACCTCTGTCTTTCGGCCCTTGACGACGATGTCCACGCAGAACTCCGTTCCCGGACAGTCCCACTTCTCGGTGTGGACCGTCCTTGGTGCACTGACGCCGGAGGCTCGGCCTCCCGCCGTTGGCTCTCCGGCTCGAGGTCGGCTTGCGAGTTTCACCTCCTTCTCCCCCAGAGGGGAGATCGCCACCCAATCCGAACGTACCTCCAGCGGGGGATGCTCGGCACCCCCTACCGGCACGTACCTCCGATCAGGCGAGTCAACCCTGGTACCACCAGCAACGATGTCGTCGATCCGATAGTTCCACCACGGTCACCCCGGGCAACTTTGCGTTCCTCCAGGTCACCCGTCCGAGCGGACCGCGAGCACTGCGGCCGTAGCCCCTCCTCCCAAGGCCCGTGCCGCCTCCGTGAGCGACACACCCGTTGTCATCACATCGTCCACCAGCACGACCCGGCCCGCACCCAGCAGCCGCGCGCCGCCTGGCACCATCTCCAGGGCTCCGGCAAGATTCGCGGTCCGCTGTGCCGCCGTCAGCCCCGACTGGTCGACGACCCTCCGTCGTTGGCGCAGCACGGGCAGCACCCGTACCGCCATGCCCTCCCTTCTGAGCGTCCGGGCGGCCTCCCGCGCCATGCGCCGTACCGGGTCGTGCCCCCGCCCCGCGACTGCCCGGCGCGCTGAGGGCACCGGCACAAGCGTGACCGGCGCCCGGCGCCGTGGGGACGGGCCGCCGTCCCGGGAGGGCGGCCCGCGCCGAGCGGGGGCAGTGGGCACCGAGGCAGGCGCGGAGGTCTCCGGCGCGTGCGAGGCCATCAGGACGGCGCGGGCGAGCACCGCTCCCAGCGGCGCGGCCAGCCCGAGGGCACCGCGCTCCTTGTGAGCGAGCAGCGCGGCTCGGGCCTCGTCGGTGTACGTGAGCGCTCCGTACACCCGAGGCAGTCCGGACGGTACGCGCGAGGGCCACACCCGCCGCGGCACCGCGCCATTCAGCACGCTGCTGCACTCTTCGCACAAGCGGTCCCGCTCTCGCGGACGACCGCAACCGGCACACCTCATGGGCAGCACCAGACCTGCGATTTCCCGCCGAAGTCCCTGCCAGAACCTCGGCATGACCCCCACTTTGGCATCCGGGGCGCGCCGCCACCACCCCTGTGGATAACTTCCGCGGCGGCACCGCGCCCAGCTCGAACACCGGCCTCACGAAAGGGAATTGCCGCAGGTCAGCGGATCGCTGGACAGCTCAGCGGCGCGTGCGGACAACTCGGTGGCGCGTGCGGACAACTCGGCGGCGCGGCCGGACGACCCCGCGGCTCAGCCGCTGGCGCCCCGGACATCCGGGCGGCCCGCCCGGACAACCCGACGACGCGGCCCGACAACCCCACGGCTCAGCCGCCCGGCCCTCACCAGTTCACCGGCTCCGCGCGGCGCGGCCCACCAGCCGCGCGGGCGCAACCCACCGGTTCACCCCGGGTAAGCAGGGGCCGAGCCGTTCTCCGTCAGCATCTTCCAGTTCGCGTCGGGAGGCAGCCGCACGATCCCGTCCTCGGAGTCGGCGAGCAGCGGCTTGCTCTCGTCCTCCGAGGCGGCGACCCCCGTGACATCGGTGATCCCCGGGAGGGTCGGCTGGTCCGAGACCGAGCCGTCGGTCTCCATGTACTGCAACTGCTGCACGCTCCCGGACTCCCGCCCCACCACTACGAGCCGGCTGCCGCCCGCCCACGAGGCCGCTGAGACATCCACCAGCTGGGGTGCCACGGGGCGCAGTTGCTCCACCGTCACCCGGGGCTTCTTCAGCGTGCCCTCACGCACCACACGGCCGAGCTGGAGCGAGGTGTGCCCGTCGCGCGCCCGCACGCGCAGCGCGATCCGCACCCCGTCGGAGGAGATCCGCAGCGACTCGATGCGCTCCCCCTTGTCCAGATCCGGCACACGTACCTCGTCGGGCCGCTCCTTGCCGCTGCGCAGCCGCAGCAGCCGGGTGTTGTCCGGGTCACGGTCGGCCACCCACAGATCGCCGAGCCCGTCCCAGCTGGGCGCCGTCAGCCGGTCGTTCTCGTTCTTGGCCTTGCTGGTGAGTACGGGCTCGCCGAGTGTCGTGGCCGCGCTCCCCTCCAGGGAGGCGACGTAGAGCCCGCGTCGCCCGCGCGAAACGGCGGCGCCCTCGCTCTCGATCCGGTTCACCGCGACCGCGCCCATCTCCACCTGCCCGCTGCCCAGCGGGCCTTCGACCGGGCGCGGCGGCTCGTTCTTGCGCAGGAAGGCGGCGACCCGGTGATCCTCGTCCACGAAGTACGCGTTCTTCGCACTGCCGTTGAGCCGTCCCGGCTGGTAGACGGCGGCCTGTTCCCGCGTCTGTGCGCACAGCTGGCGGTCCTTGGGGCCCACCAGTTCCACCTTGCCGACCTTCGCCGACGCCTGGTCCTGCACCGTGTACAGCACCTGCGCCGCCATCCGCATGCACTGCTTGCCCCCAGCAGTGGCCCCCCGGGCGTTCAGCCGTACCCGCAGCACTCCGGAATCGTCCACCGAGAGGTGCTGTCCGCGCGCCAGGCGAGTGCCGCGCGGGAACGCGCTGTTGACCACGGGGTCGATCCATCCGGACGGCCCCTGCAACAGCGCGGAGACGGTCCTGGTGACCGGGTCGATACGGCGACGCAGATAGACCGGATCGGCGACGAGCACGTTCTGACCATCCGTGATCGATTCCGCGTCAGGTCCGAGCTGCGCGTAGTAATACGTGTTGATGGGGCGGTAGATGCGCTGGAAATCGGACTCGCCGAGCACGAGACCGTCCGGCATCTCGTCGATCCGCCACTCCCCGTCAACTTTGGTCAGGTGGAAAATCTCGCTGTAGTCGCCTTTGGAGGGCGAGTAGGCGTGCTTGCTGTCCACGTCGGCCATCCGGGCACCGGAGACCTCCACGGAGTAGCCGTCCTCGTTGGCCGGACGGAGTCGCCGCGGCGCCTTCACCGCACTCGGCCCCTCTGAGAGCACGGTCGTCGACGCGAACGGGTCCCAGCGGCGGGCCAGGCTACGGGTCAGATACTCGCGCGCGGTGGGAAAGGTGGCCTCATCGCTGGTCGTCGCCTCCAGGAAGCCCCGTACGATCTGGGTCGGCGCCTCGCCCTTCTGCGGGCTGACGCTGTAGACCCGCACCTGGGAGTCGCCGTCGGCGTGGTGCGAGGAGCTGACGTGCTTGACGTTGCCGCCGTCCGGCATCGACGCGCATCCGGCCAGCAGCGTCCCGCACGCGGCGAGCACAACCAGCGCGCGCTGCCGCCGCAGTGCGCCTCCCCGGGTCTTCGTACGCCCCTCGGCGGCCCTCATCCGCGCTCCCCTCCGGACCGTCCTGCTCGCTCGTCGTTCCGCGCGCCCTCGGCGACCCTGCCCGCCGCCACCGGCGATGCGCCCCCTGGTGCTGCCGGCCGCTCCCGCTCGCGCGCCCGCTCCCGCTTCCTGCGCGAGTCCTCAGGCTCCAACCGCAGCGGCGATCCGCGCAGCGGCTCCCCCGCCGTACAGGGCAGCACGAGCAGGAACTGCGAACCGTCCCCCGGCGCGCCCCAGGCCCGCAGCCACCCCCCGTGCAACCGGGCGTCCTCCAGGGCGATCGACAGCCCCAGCCCCGTACCGCCCGTCGTACGGGCCCGCGCCGGGTCGGCACGCCAGAAGCGGTTGAATACGCGCTCCGCCTCGCCCTCCTTGAGGCCGACGCCATAGTCCCGTACGGCCAACGCCACCGCACCGCCGCCGGTCGCCAGCCGCACCACGACGTCGCCGCCCTCACCGTGCTCGACGGCGTTGTCGACCAGGTTGCGCAGCACCCGCTCGATCCTGCGGCCGTCCACCTCCGCGATCACGGGCTGCTCGGCACCCCGTACGAGGATCCTGCTGCCCTTGCGCTCGGCGAGCGGCTCACAGCCCTCGACGACACGGTGCACCACATCGCGCAGATCGACGGCGCTCGCCTCCAGATTGGCGGCGCCCGCGTCGAACCGGCTGATCTCCAGCAGGTCGGCCAGCAGCGACTCGAACCGGTCGAGCTGCCCGAGTAGCAGTTCGGCCGAGCGGGCGGTCGCCGGATCGAAGTCCTCGCGCGCCTCATGGATGACGTCGGCCGCCATCCGCACCGTCGTCAGCGGTGTCCGCAGCTCATGCGAGACGTCCGAGACGAAGCGACGCTGCATGCGGGACAGCTCCTCCAGCTGCTGGATCTTGACCTGAAGGTTCTGCGCCATTTTGTTGAAGGATTCCCCCAAACGGGCGATGTCGTCCTCGCCGGTGACCTTCATCCGCTCCTGGAGCCGCCCGGCCGCCAGCCGCTCGGAGATCCCGGCAGCCATCCGTACGGGTGTCACCACCTGCCGCACCACCAGCCACGCGATCGCGCCCAGCAGCACCACGACGAACACCCCGGCGGTCGCCAGCGTGCCCTTGACCAGGCTCAACGACTCCTCCTCCTGGGTGAAGGGGAAGACGTAGTAGAGCTGGAAGGGATTACCGCGCGCGTCGTTGAGGCGCTTGCCGACGATCAGCGCCGGATCGCTGCTGTGGTCCTGCCGGTAGACGCGCGCGTAGCGGCGGTGCGGCCCCGGCTCGTCGTCGAGGGCCTTGCGCAGGTCCGCGGGGATGCTCTCCTCGGGGCGGATGTCGCCGGAGGAGCGTGGGCCACGGGTGGTGAGGTTGCTGTTGCCGAGGAACGGCGACTCGTCGTTGTCGGAGCCGAGTGCCACCACCGAGTAGACGCCCTGGCCGCCGCTGGCGAGCTGCTCGACCAGGTTGTTCAGCCAGGTGCCGGAGTTCTGGGCACTTCTGCTGCCACGGATGCCGTCCTCACCGCTGGGCCCGCTGCCCGCGCTGTCGGCCATCCGCTCGGCGGCCGAGAACCCTCCCGACGCCTGGCTCTGCGCGGTCTGCTCCTTGGCCTCCAGCAGACCGTTGCGGACCTGCCCGATGACGACGAGCCCCAGCAGCAGCACGACCCCGAGCGAGAGCAGCAGCGTGGCCACCACCACCCGGAGCTGGATGTTCCGCCGCCACAGCCGCATCACCGGCAACAACGGCCTGCGCACCCACCGCACGAAGAAGCGCACCATAGGGCGCGCGCCGGGACCGGTCGCGCCCTCGGGGAGGAGGCCGTCGGAGAAGAGGACACCACTTCGCCACAAACGCCCGAATTTGGAGATATCGGACTCGCGGCCCGTGCCCCGCCCCGCCGCCGAACCCCCACCGGCGCGGTGCGGTGCGGTGTTACGGGTCATCTCAGCTGGGCCCGGCCTTGTATCCCACGCCGCGCACGGTCACCACGATCTCCGGCCGCTCCGGGTCCTTCTCGACCTTGGAGCGCAGCCGCTGCACATGGACGTTGACCAGCCGGGTGTCCGCCGCGTGCCGGTACCCCCACACCTGCTCCAGCAGCACCTCACGGGTGAAGACCTGCCACGGCTTGCGCGCCAGCGCCACCAGGAGATCGAACTCGAGCGGAGTCAAAGCTATGGACTGGCCGTTCCGCTTCACCGAGTGCCCCGCCACATCGATCACCAGATCGCCGATGGCCAGCTGCTCCGGCGCCGGCTCCTCGGAACGCCGCAGCCGCGCCCTGATCCGCGCCACCAGCTCCTTCGGCTTGAACGGCTTGACGATGTAGTCGTCAGCCCCCGACTCCAGCCCGACCACGACATCGACCGTGTCGCTCTTGGCGGTGAGCATGACCACCGGCACCCCGGACTCGGCGCGGATCAGACGGCACACCTCGATACCGTCCCTCCCGGGCAGCATC
Organism: Streptomyces sp. CA-250714; assembly: GCF_050936705.1. NCBI lineage: Bacteria > Bacillati > Actinomycetota > Actinomycetes > Kitasatosporales > Streptomycetaceae > Streptomyces > Streptomyces sp. CA-250714. The sequence goes on from NZ_JBNJMI010000002.1 coordinate 2,931,793, forward strand.
AGATCGAGCAGCACCAGGTCCGGCTTGGTCTCACGGAAGGCGGCAAGCGCCTTGTCGCCGTCCGCGACGAACGACGGTTCAAAACCTTCTCCGCGCAGCACAATGCCGAGCATCTCTGCCAGTGCGGTGTCGTCATCGACGACAAGGACGCGTCCCTTCATGACTTCATCATCCCATTAGCCGATCGCGACGCCCTCCTACGTGATGTGGAACACAGTTCCGCGATCCTCCCGGGCGTCACGGGAGAGGCCACCCCCTCATCCGTCACCACAGCCGTGACCAGCGCGGACGGCGTCACATCGAACGCAGGATTGTAGGCGTGCGCCCCCACAGGAGCCAGCGCCGCACCCACTCCCGGCCCCCCTCCCGAGGCCGCCCCGGGCACCCCGGGGCCCCGCACCCCTGCCCACGGTCCCTCGGTCACCTCGTGCACGGCCCGCTGCTCCACTTCGATCCCGCTGCCCGACTCCGTGTCCAGGTCGATCGTCGTCACCGGAGCCACCACCACGAACGGCACCCCGTGATGCCCGGCCAGCACCGCCAGCGAATACGTACCGACCTTGTTCGCGACCGAACCGTCCGCCGCGATCCGGTCGGCCCCCACCAGCACCGCATCCACCTCACCCGCCGCGAACAGTGACCCCGCGGCACTGTCCGCCAGCACGCTGTAAGCCATCCCCGCCTCGGCCGCCTCGTACGCCGTCAGCCGCGCCCCCTGCAACAGCGGCCTCGTCTCCCCCACCCACAGCCGCCGCAGCTCACCGGCACGGTGTACCGCCTTGACGACGGCCAACGCCGTGCCGGCCCCGCCGGAGACCAATCTCCCGGTGTTGCAGTGCGTCAGGATCCGCAGCCCGCCCCCGGGCACCAACTCCGCCAGCAGCGCACTTCCGTGCTCCGCTATCCGGTCACTCGCCTCGGCGTCCTCCTGGTGCAGCGCCCGCGCCTCAGCCAGCGCCTGAGCAGCAGCATCAGCATCCCCGTCGCCTGCCCTGACCGCCGCCCGGTACGCGGCCTCCACCCGTCGCGCCCCGTACGCGAGATTCACCGCCGTCGGCCGCGCCTGCGCCAACTGCTCCGCGGCATCGGCCACATCGAACCCACGCGCCGCCGCCAACGCGACCCCGTACCCCCCGGCAATGCCCAGAACCGGCGCGCCCCGCACCGCCAGCGCCCGGATCGCGTCCACCAGCGCAGGCACATCCGTACACACCAGCTCGGCCTCCTCCGCGGGCAGCCGAGTCTGGTCGAGGAGCACGACGACGGGCCCCTCGGGCAACTCCTCGTAACGGATCACGGGCACACACTCTTCAGCCATCCGTCCAGTCTGCCTGCTCAGCGCAGGCCCCTTGAAGAGCGTCGCCCGCTACCGCCCGACCCCATCCACACCGCCCCGTGGCACGATGGGCAACCCACCAGGCACGGGACTACCCACACGAGGTGACCTCACGTGAACGACTCCCCGGGCTCGGCTTCGCCCGGATCCGCTTCGCCCGACCCCCGCCCCTCCGGCAACCCCGGAAAGGACGACGAGAACATCCCGGGCGACGACACGGAGCGCACCACATCCGAGGCAGCACCCCGCCCGGTGGCAGCCGACCGCCCCCGCAACTGGGCCGCCGACCAGCCGCCCGCCGCTCCGCCCGGCCGGACCTGGGGCGACCAGGACGGAACCACAGGTCGGCGCAAGGGCCGAGGCCCCATCCCGAGGCAGCACCCCGGCGGCCCCCAAGGCCAGGCACGGGGGTGGGCCACCCAGCCCACCGGCACCGGCCCCCAGCGCGGCTGGAACAGCCCGGGCCCGAACTCCGGCTGGAGCCGAGCCCCACAGGCCGCCAAACCCGGCGTCATCCCGCTCCGCCCCCTGGGCATCGGCGAGATCCTGGACGGCTCCGTCCGCGCCATGCGTACCCACTGGCGCACCGCGCTGGGCATCTCCCTCGTCGTCGCGGTCCTCACCGAGCTGGTAACGGTGATCACCACGCGCCTCTGGTTCGGCGACACCGGCGACCTCCAAGCCCTCGCCGAGAAGGACCAGCCCAGCCTTGAGGACGTGAACAACGCCCTCACCGGCAACCTCGGCAGCTTCACAGTGATGGGCATCGTCGGCATGCTCGGCACCGTGATCGCCACCGCCCTGCTGACCGTGGTCGTCAGCCGCGCGGTCCTCGGCCACCCGGTCACCCTCGGCGAGGCATGGCGGAGCGCACGCCCTCAGCTGCTGCGCCTACTCGGCCTGCTGCTCCTGATCCCCCTCCTGGTCTCCCTCGTCCTCCTCGGCTGCCTGCTCCCCGGCATCCTCACCGCGCTCGCGGGCCCTTCCGGCCTGGCGATTTTGCTGCTCTCCCTCGGCGTGCTCGCCGGCATCGCCGCAGCCGCCTGGGTCTGGGTCCAGTTCTGCCTCGCGCCCCCGGCCCTGATGCTGGAGAAGCAGGGCCTGATCGCCTCCATGCGCCGCTCGGCCAAGTTGGTACGCGGCAGCTGGTGGCGCGTCCTGGGCGTTCAGCTCCTCACTCTCCTGCTGGTCTTCGCCGTCTCCTTCGTCGTCTCGGTGCCGACCACCGCCATCTCCGCCCTCACCGACCCGTCCGCCGCCAGCTGGACATCCCTCATCATCAGCGGCATCGGCTCGGCCCTCGCCTCGGCCATCTCCCTCCCCCTCAGCGCGGGCATCACCGCCCTCCTCTACCTCGACCAGCGCATCCGCCGCGAGGCCCTCGACCTCGAACTCGCCCGCGCAGCAGGCGTCCCCGGCTTCGAACGCCCCGCCTCGGAAAGCTGACACCCCGACAGCAGTACGCCAACGCTCTGCACCAGGCAGCGAACGACGACGAGAGCGAATGCCCTGTCGCCGGACGGCTGAGCGCTGGCCATGCGCTCAGCTGTCGCGCTTGCTTCGGTCTCACCCAGTAGTGGAAGCCTCGCGGCGGCCCGCCCCGGGCCGCCGCCCGCGTCACGCGTCGCGGGCCTACGACCCACACGCGTGAGGACCGGGCCAGGGCGAACACAGACTCAGAAACAGGCTCGGGGCCTGCCCTTTCGAAAAGGGGGGGAGTTGTAGGTGACGCCCCGCCTGGAAAAGGGAACAGGACAAGAATTTGGGCATAAAAATAGCCCCGTTGGCGTGAGCCAACGGGGCTATCTCTCAAAGTGAGTTCGGCGGTGTCCTACTCTCCCACACACTCCCGCATGCAGTACCATCGGCGCTGAAAGGCTTAGCTTCCGGGTTCGGAATGTAACCGGGCGTTTCCCTCACGCTATGACCACCGAAACACGGCGAAACACACAACCAGCAACACACTTGATTCAAATGTGTCTGGGGTTGTTGTCTCAGAACCAACACAGTGGACGCGAGCATCTACGGACAAGCCCTCGGCCTATTAGTACCGGTCACCTCCACCCATTACTGGGCTTCCAGATCCGGCCTATCAACCCCGTCATCTCCAGGGAGCCTTAACCCCTCCAAGGGGGTGGGAGTCCTCATCTCGAAGCAGGCTTCCCGCTTAGATGCTTTCAGCGGTTATCCTTCCCGAACGTAGCCAACCAGCCATGCCCTTGGCAGAACAACTGGCACACCAGAGGTCCGTCCGTCCCGGTCCTCTCGTACTAGGGACAGCCCTTCTCAAGACTCCTACGCGCGCAGCGGATAGGGACCGAACTGTCTCACGACGTTCTAAACCCAGCTCGCGTACCGCTTTAATGGGCGAACAGCCCAACCCTTGGGACCGACTCCAGCCCCAGGATGCGACGAGCCGACATCGAGGTGCCAAACCATCCCGTCGATATGGACTCTTGGGGAAGATCAGCCTGTTATCCCCGGGGTACCTTTTATCCGTTGAGCGACGGCGCTTCCACAAGCCACCGCCGGATCACTAGTCCCGACTTTCGTCCCTGCTCGACCCGTCAGTCTCACAGTCAAGCTCCCTTGTGCACTTACACTCACCACCTGATGACCAACCAGGCTGAGGGAACCTTTGGGCGCCTCCGTTACCCTTTAGGAGGCAACCGCCCCAGTTAAACTACCCACCAGACACTGTCCCCGATCCGGATCACGGACCCAGGTTAGACATCCAGCACGACCAGAGTGGTATTTCAACAACGACTCCACAACCACTGGCGTGGCCGCTTCACAGTCTCCCACCTATCCTACACAAGCCGAACCGAACACCAATATCAAGCTGTAGTAAAGGTCCCGGGGTCTTTCCGTCCTGCTGCGCGAAACGAGCATCTTTACTCGTACTGCAATTTCACCGGGCCTATGGTTGAGACAGTCAAGAAGTCGTTACGCCATTCGTGCAGGTCGGAACTTACCCGACAAGGAATTTCGCTACCTTAGGATGGTTATAGTTACCACCGCCGTTTACTGGCGCTTAAGTTCTCAGCTTCACCAGGATCGAAACCCTGACTAACCGGTCCCCTTAACGTTCCAGCACCGGGCAGGCGTCAGTCCGTATACATCGCCTTACGGCTTCGCACGGACCTGTGTTTTTAGTAAACAGTCGCTTCTCGCTGGTCTCTGCGGCCACCCCCAGCTCACACCGCACGGGTGATCACCAGAAATGGCCCCCCTTCTCCCGAAGTTACGGGGGCATTTTGCCGAGTTCCTTAACCATAGTTCACCCGAACGCCTCGGTATTCTCTACCAGACCACCTGAGTCGGTTTAGGGTACGGGCCGCCACACAACTCGCTAGAGGCTTTTCTCGACAGCACAGGATCACCCACTTCACCACAAACGGCTCGGCATCAGGTCTCACCCCTCATGCCAGGCGGATTTCCCTACCCGACGGGCTACACCCTTACCCCGGGACAACCATCGCCCGGGCTGGACTACCTCACTGCGTCACCCCATCACTCACCTACTACAAGCTCGGGCCGTCGGCTCCACCACAACTCCTTCACCCGAAGGATCCAGAGCGGCTTCACGGACTTAGCATCACCTGATTCGATGTTTGACGCTGCATAGCGGGTACCGGAATATCAACCGGTTCTCCATCGACTACGCCTGTCGGCCTCGCCTTAGGTCCCGACTTACCCTGGGCAGATCAGCTTGACCCAGGAACCCTTAGTCAATCGGCGCACACGTTTCTCACGCATGTATCGCTACTCATGCCTGCATTCTCACTCGTGAACCATCCACAACTCGCTTCCACGGCTGCTTCACCCGGCACACGACGCTCCCCTACCCACCACAACAGGCGTTAGCCCTTCACGTTGCAGTGACACGACTTCGGCGGTGTACTTGAGCCCCGCTACATTATCGGCGCGGAATCACTTGACCAGTGAGCTATTACGCACTCTTTCAAGGATGGCTGCTTCTAAGCCAACCTCCTGGTTGTCCCTGCGACTCCACATCCTTTCCCACTTAGCACACGCTTAGGGGCCTTAGTCGATGCTCTGGGCTGTTTCCCTCTCGACCATGGAGCTTATCCCCCACAGTCTCACTGCCGCGCTCTCACTTACCGGCATTCGGAGTTTGGCTAAGGTCAGTAACCCGGTAGGGCCCATCGCCTATCCAGTGCTCTACCTCCGGCAAGAAACACACGACGCTGCACCTAAATGCATTTCGGGGAGAACCAGCTATCACGGAGTTTGATTGGCCTTTCACCCCTAACCACAGGTCATCCCCCAGGTTTTCAACCCTGGTGGGTTCGGGCCTCCACACGGTCTTACCCGCGCTTCACCCTGCCCATGGCTAGATCACTCCGCTTCGGGTCTTGAACACGCTACTGGGTCGCCCTCTTCGGACTCGCTTTCGCTACGGCTCCCCCACACGGGTTAACCTCGCAACATGCCGCAAACTCGCAGGCTCATTCTTCAAAAGGCACGCAGTCACGACACCAAGTGCAAACACTTGATGCGACGCTCCCACGGCTTGTAGGCACACGGTTTCAGGTACTCTTTCACTCCGCTCCCGCGGTACTTTTCACCATTCCCTCACGGTACTATCCGCTATCGGTCACCAGGGAATATTTAGGCTTGACGGGTGGTCCCGCCAGATTCACACAGGATTTCTCGGGCCCCATGCTACTTGGGAGTCCCACAAACGAGTTGCCAACATTTCAGCTACGGGGGTCTTACCCTCTACGCCGGGCCTTTCGCATGCCCTTCGCCTACATCGACAATTTCTTACTCGTCCAGCAGCCGGCAGACCACTGAAGTGGAATCCCACAACCCCGCATGCGCAACCCCTGCCGGGTCTCACACACATACGGTTTAGCCTCCTCCGGTTTCGCTCACCACTACTCCCGGAATCACGGTTGTTTTCTCTTCCTACGGGTACTGAGATGTTTCACTTCCCCGCGTTCCCTCCACACCGCCTATACATTCAGCGGCAGGTGACAGCCCATGACGACTGCCGGGTTCCCCCATTCGGACACCCCCGGATCACAGCTCGGTTGACAGCTCCCCGGGGCCTATCGCGGCCTCCCACGTCCTTCATCGGTTCCTGGTGCCAAGGCATCCACCGTGCGCCCTTAAAAACTTGGCCACAGATGCTCGCGTCCACTGTGCAGTTCTCAAACAACAACCAGCCACCCACCACCCCCAACAGAAGCTGGAGTTCACTGGGACCGGCAACCGAAGGAACAAGCTCAACAGCCCGTACCCTCAGACACCCAACAGCGCGCCCAGCCCAGCCAGTACAGGTTTCCGTGTTCCACGCTCCGAGGAGCAGTACTAGCGAAACCCGTCTGAACCAGGCTGAATAGTCAACGTTCCACCCATGAGCAACCCACCGCGAGTCGTTCGCTCGCGTAGTGGGCCTCTGGACCGCCGAAGCGGCCAAAGATGCTCCTTAGAAAGGAGGTGATCCAGCCGCACCTTCCGGTACGGCTACCTTGTTACGACTTCGTCCCAATCGCCAGTCCCACCTTCGACGATTCCCTCCCCACAAGGGGGTTGGGCCACCGGCTTCGGGTGTTACCGACTTTCGTGACGTGACGGGCGGTGTGTACAAGGCCCGGGAACGTATTCACCGCAGCAATGCTGATCTGCGATTACTAGCGACTCCGACTTCATGGGGTCGAGTTGCAGACCCCAATCCGAACTGAGACCGGCTTTTTGAGATTCGCTCCACCTCACGGCATCGCAGCTCATTGTACCGGCCATTGTAGCACGTGTGCAGCCCAAGACATAAGGGGCATGATGACTTGACGTCGTCCCCACCTTCCTCCGAGTTGACCCCGGCAGTCTCCCGTGAGTCCCCAACCTCCCGAAGGAGTTGCTGGCAACACAGGACAAGGGTTGCGCTCGTTGCGGGACTTAACCCAACATCTCACGACACGAGCTGACGACAGCCATGCACCACCTGTACACCGACCACAAGGGGGCCCCTGTCTCCAGAGGTTTCCGGTGTATGTCAAGCCTTGGTAAGGTTCTTCGCGTTGCGTCGAATTAAGCCACATGCTCCGCCGCTTGTGCGGGCCCCCGTCAATTCCTTTGAGTTTTAGCCTTGCGGCCGTACTCCCCAGGCGGGGCACTTAATGCGTTAGCTGCGGCACGGACCACGTGGAATGCGGCCCACACCTAGTGCCCAACGTTTACGGCGTGGACTACCAGGGTATCTAATCCTGTTCGCTCCCCACGCTTTCGCTCCTCAGCGTCAGTATCGGCCCAGAGATCCGCCTTCGCCACCGGTGTTCCTCCTGATATCTGCGCATTTCACCGCTACACCAGGAATTCCGATCTCCCCTGCCGAACTCCAGCCTGCCCGTATCGAATGCAGACCCGGGGTTAAGCCCCGGGCTTTCACATCCGACGCGACAAGCCGCCTACGAGCTCTTTACGCCCAATAATTCCGGACAACGCTCGCACCCTACGTATTACCGCGGCTGCTGGCACGTAGTTAGCCGGTGCTTCTTCTGCAGGTACCGTCACTTACGCTTCTTCCCTGCTGAAAGAGGTTTACAACCCGAAGGCCGTCATCCCTCACGCGGCGTCGCTGCATCAGGCTTTCGCCCATTGTGCAATATTCCCCACTGCTGCCTCCCGTAGGAGTCTGGGCCGTGTCTCAGTCCCAGTGTGGCCGGTCGCCCTCTCAGGCCGGCTACCCGTCGTCGCCTTGGTAGGCCATCACCCCACCAACAAGCTGATAGGCCGCGGGCTCATCCTGCACCGCCGGAGCTTTCCACACGGAGATCATGCGATCCCGTGTCATATCCGGTATTAGACCCCGTTTCCAGGGCTTGTCCCAGAGTGCAGGGCAGATTGCCCACGTGTTACTCACCCGTTCGCCACTAATCCCCGACCGAAGCCGGTTCATCGTTCGACTTGCATGTGTTAAGCACGCCGCCAGCGTTCGTCCTGAGCCAGGATCAAACTCTCCGTGAATGCTTCAATTCGCGGAAGAGCGGAACCAGGAGAGGAATAATCCCCCGGTCCACAGCGTCCTCGCTGTATTTTTTTCAAAGGAACCTCAACTCGCCTTCGGCGAGTCGGGGTATCAACATATCTGGCGTTGACTTTTGGCACGCTGTTGAGTTCTCAAGGAACGGACGCTTCCTTCAAAACCGTTTCACCGGTTTCTCCGGACGTTTGCCCTTTCGGTGTTTCCGACTCTATCAGATCGAATCTGCTTGGAGTTCGGAGGGCTTCTCGCGTAAGAATTCCGTCACCGGATTTCTCGGTTCGAAGCGGAGAAGAAACTAACTGCTGCTGCCGAGCTTGTCCAACTCTAGGCAACCGTTCGAATCTACTGCCCGCAGTTCGCCGCGTCAACGGCTTTCCGGGGGCGGAGAGGACAGTAGCAGGTTCCCTGCCGTCCGCGCACATCATGCGGCAGTCGTCGGCCCTTCGGAGCAGTCCGACACGGCGATGTCACCGGTTTCGCCCACTTGACCGCCCGTCAGCCGACGGCGCAGGGGCGTGGTCAGGGCCGGTTCCGCCGGAACGCCGCCGGCCGTCAGTCGAAGACCGAGGGTGGTGACTCGAGGTCTTCCAGCTCGATGCCGGGGGCTGCGAGGACGACGTCGCCGGCGATGTGCACCGCGTGCTGCTCCCCCGTCTCCAGGTCGTTGACCTGGTAGTTGTCCACGACGAGAGGGCCGTTGTCAGTGGTGTGTGTTTCGCTGTTCAACAGCCCCCAGGACTGGTCGAGAGTGCGGGGGGCGAGGACGGGGGGTGTGAACGCGACGAGGCGTACGCGAGTGGGCCGATCACCGGGGGCCGGGCGCAGCAGCCGTGAGGTCGCGACGAGGAATGCGGGGGATGCCCCGGTGAAGGAGTGCGCGGCGACGTTGCCCTCTTGGGCTTGCTCGCCTGCGGGGTCGGAGCGCACCCAGGTGACGCCGTCCAGCGCCGCACCGCGGATCTGCCAGTTCGCGGCGTGGAGTTCGAGACGGATCGGGCGGCCGAGTTCGTCGAGGGTGAGGTCGACGGAGCCCGTGTGCTCTCCCGAGGGGGTGGTGAGTTGGGAGACGTAGCGCCAGCCGGAGGGGCCGGTGGCGCAGTGGAAGTGCTCTTCGCCGAGGAAGGTGTGGTCGTGCGGATCGTGAAGCGAATATCGGCCGCGGGGCATGGGCGGTGTCCGGGGTTGGTGCGGTGACGGACAGGCCCCCGCCGGGGGCGGGGGCCTGGGGCCGGTCTGTCTCCCGGCCGGCCCGGCGGTTGAGCTGCCGGGCCGGGCGCGGGTGGGTCAGATGCGGCGGGTCAGGAACGGATCGGTTCCGGGATCAGTAGCGGTAGTGGTCCGGCTTGTACGGGCCCTCGACCGGGACGCCGATGTAGGCCGCCTGCTCCGGGCGGAGCGTGGTCAGCTTGGCGCCGAGTGCCTCGAGGTGGAGGCGGGCGACCTTCTCGTCGAGGTGCTTGGGCAGGACGTAGACGTCGGTCGGGTACGACTCGGGCTTGGTGAACAGCTCGATCTGGGCGATCGTCTGGTTCGCGAAGCTGTTGGACATCACGAACGAGGGGTGTCCGGTGGCGTTGCCCAGGTTCAGCAGGCGGCCCTCGGACAGGACGATGATGGTCTTGCCGTCCGGGAAGGTCCAGGTGTGGACCTGCGGCTTGACCTCGTCCTTGACGATGCCGTCGATGGCGGCGAGACCGGCCATGTCGATCTCGTTGTCGAAGTGGCCGATGTTGCCGACGATGGCCTGGTGCTTCATCTTGGCCATGTCCGAGGCCATGATGATGTCCTTGTTGCCCGTGGTGGTGATGAAGATGTCGGCGGTCTCGACGACGTCATCCAGGGTCACCACCTGGTAGCCGTCCATGGCCGCCTGGAGGGCGCAGATCGGGTCGATCTCGGTGATCAGGACGCGGGCGCCCTGGCCGCGCAGGGACTCGGCACAGCCCTTGCCGACATCGCCGTAGCCGCAGACGACGGCGACCTTGCCGCCGATGAGGACGTCGGTGGCGCGGTTGATGCCGTCGATCAGCGAGTGGCGGCAGCCGTACTTGTTGTCGAACTTCGACTTGGTGACGGCGTCGTTGACGTTGATCGCCGGGAAGAGCAGCGTGCCTGCCTGCTGCATCTCGTAGAGGCGGTGGACGCCGGTGGTGGTCTCCTCGGTGACGCCGCGGATCTCGGAGGAGAGCTGCGTCCACTTCTGCGGGTTCTCGCTCAGGGTGCGGTTGAGGAGCTGGAGGATGACGCGGTGCTCGTCGTTCTCGGCGGTGTCCACCGAGGGTGCGGCGCCGGCCTTCTCGTACTCGACGCCCTTGTGGACGAGGAGGGTGGCGTCACCGCCGTCGTCGAGGATCATGTTCGGGCCGCCGGTGGTGGCGTTCGGCCAGGTGAGGGCCTGCTCCGTGCACCACCAGTACTCCTCCAGGGTCTCGCCCTTCCAGGCGAAGACCGGGATGCCCTGCGGGTTGTCCGGGGTGCCGTCGGGGCCGACGGCGACGGCTGCTGCGGCGTGGTCCTGGGTGGAGAAGATGTTGCAGGAGGCCCAGCGGACCTCGGCTCCCAGAGCGACCAGCGTTTCGATGAGCACGGCCGTCTGCACGGTCATGTGCAGGGAGCCGGTGATGCGGGCGCCTGCCAGGGGCTGGTCCGCGGCGTATTCCTTGCGGATCGCCATCAGGCCGGGCATCTCATGCTCGGCCAGCGTGATCTCCTTGCGGCCGAAGGCCGCCAGCGAGAGGTCCGCGACCTTGAAGTCCTGGCCGGTCGTGGAGGTCGTCGTCATTGCGAGCTGCTCCTCGGTGTCGAGATATAAGGCTGGCTGGTCCGTGCTGCGGCGCGGGGCGGTGTGGTGCCGGTCGCGCGGAGGCGCACATCGTGGCCGGGCACACTCGTCCCCTGCTCGCAGCTCAGTCCGTCGGAGGCCCTCTCTCCCTCGGTGGCCCGCGGTGCGGGCCGCCCGACCGCCATCAGCAGCGACGTCTGGCTCTACGAATCTACACCGCCCGTCCAGGGGACAAGACGGGCGCCGCTGACAGCAAGTACGCCCTGGGGTCGGTTTTCGGCCGCTTGCTTTTTTGGCCGTGCGACTGGTTCGGTGCACCCTGCGGCCTCTGCGACTGCGACTGCGATGGCGCGAGAACGCACCCCCTCCACACACTGGCCGAGCTAGGAGTTCCCACGTGACCAGTCCTGCCGATCCCCGTGACGGAGCGGCTCCCCCGGCCGGGCCGGGGCTGAAACTGCTCGCCGTGACGGCGTGCCCCACCGGTATCGCTCATACGTACATGGCGGCGGAAAAACTGACCCAGGCCGCGCAGGCCCGTGGTATTGCCATGAAGGTCGAGACCCAAGGCTCCATCGGGGCTGAGAACGTCTTGACCGACAACGATGTCAGCGCCGCGGACGGCGTGATTGTCGCCGCCGACAAGGACGTGGACCTCAGCCGGTTCGGCGGCAAGCGCGTGCTGGTCGTCGGCGTGGCGGAAGGCATCAGCGACCCGGACGGCCTCATCGACCGCGTACGCCAGGCGCCCGTCCATGAAGGCGGAGCTGCCTCGTCCCCTGGCGGGGACGGCCGGGGCGGAACCGGCAGCGGTGGGCCGGGAGGCGGTGCGGGCGGTTCCGGGGCTGCCGGAGCGCCGTCGGGTCCCGCGGGGGCCAAGAGCCGGGAGCGCAGCGTCGGCTACAAGGCGCTGATGAACGGCGTCTCGTACATGATCCCGTTCGTGGTCGTCGGCGGGCTGCTGATAGCCGTCTCGCTCGCCCTCGGCGGGCACCCGCAGGCCGACGGCGGTCTGGTGATACCCGACGGCAGCTTCTGGAAGCACGTGAACGACATCGGCACCATCGGGTTCACGCTGATGGTGCCGATCCTCTCCGGCTACATCGCCTATGCGATCGGCGACCGCCCGGCCCTGGTGCCGGGCATGATCGGTGGCTGGATCGCCAATACGGGCGAGCTGTACGACTCCAAGTCCGGGGCGGGCTTCATCGGGGCGATCGTGACCGGGTTCCTGGCCGGTTATCTGGTCCGCTGGATCAAGCTGGTGCCGGTCTCCCGGTTTGTGCGGCCGATCATGCCGATCATCGTGATCCCGATCGTGGCGACCTCCGCGCTCGGGCTGTTCTTCATCTACGTCATCGGCAAGCCGATCTCCTGGGTCTTCGAGAACCTGACCGACTTCCTGGGCAGCATGACCGGTACCAGTGCGGCGCTGCTGGGCGTGGTGCTCGGGCTGATGATCGCGTTCGACATGGGCGGCCCGGTCAACAAGACCGCGTTCCTGTTCGGGACCGGGCTGGTCTCCAAGAGCCCTGAGGTGATGGGGATGTGCGCGGCGGCCATCCCGGTGCCGCCGCTGGGCCAGGGTCTGGCGACACTGCTGCGCAGCAGGTTCTACTCCGACCAGGAGCGGGAGACCGGCCTGGCCGCGCTGTTCATGGGCTTCTTCGGCATCACGGAGGGCGCCATCCCCTTCGCCGCCGCCCGGCCGGCCACGGTGATCCCGGCGAACATGCTCGGTGGTGCGGTCGCGGGCGGTGTCGCGGGGCTGGCCTCGGTCGCGGACAACGTGCCGCACGGCGGGCCGATCGTGGCCGTGCTGGGCGCGATCGACGGGGTGGCGCTGTTCTTCGTGGCGGTCCTGATCGGTACGGCGGTCACGGCTCTGACCACGGCCGGGCTGGTGACGCTCGGGGCACGTCGTTCCGGGCGCGGCTCCGCCGAAATGGATAGCGCGCAGGCGGCTCGTGCGGAGCGTACGGAAGCCGAGGTGGCTGTCGCGGCGGTGCAACAGTCGGTCGTAACGCCTCGGGACGGTGCAGCAGTGCGCCCACAGGACGGTGCAGCAGTGCCACCTCAGGGCGCGACAGACAGCACAGCAGCGGGGACGGAAGCCGGCGCAGCGACGGACGAGGTGCTGCTGGGGTACCTCACCGCGGACACCGTCAGCGAGCAGCTCTCCGCGGTCGACAAGGACGCCGGTATCCGGGAGATGGCCGCGCTATTGGGGCGCAGCGGCAAGGTCGCCGACAGCGCGGCGCTCGTGCGGGCAGCGCTCGCCCGGGAGGAGCAGGGCACTACGGGGCTCGGCGAGGAGATCGCCATCCCGCACGCCAAGACGGACGCGGTCACCGCACCTGTCGTCGGGTTCGCACGGTCGGCGGAGGGCATCGAGTGGGGCGCGCTGGACGGGACGAAGGCGCGACTGGTGTTCATGATCGCGGTGCCTGAGGCGGCAGCCGGTGACGAGCATCTGCGCATCCTGGCGCTGCTGTCCCGCAAGCTGATGGACCCCGCGTTCCGTACGCGTCTGCTGGAGGCGTCCGACAAGGAGACGGTGCTGAACACGCTCGCCGAGATCGAGTGAGGCAGCACAACTGAGCCCCATCGCGCGGAGGGCCCGCCCCGAATCCTGGGGCGGGCCCTCCTGGTGTTGCCGCTGGGGTGCGGTCAGGCGCTCGGGCCTGTCGCGCCCGACGGTTCGGAGGCGGACTCCGTCTCGCTCTCCTGGGCGCGGTAGATGTCCGGCTCCAGGTAGATGACCCGGGCGATCGGTACGGCTTCGCGGACGCGGTTCTCGGCGGCGTCGATGGCACGGGCGATCTTTCCGGCCGTGTCGTCGTGCTGGACGGCCACCTTGGCGGCCACCAGGAGCTCTTCGGGCCCCAGGTGCAGTGTGCGCATGTGGATGACGCTGGTGACGGTCTCACCGTCGACGAGCGCGACGCGGATCTTGTCCCGGTCGGCCGGGTCGGCGGACTCGCCGAGCAGCAGCGACTTGGTCTCCACCGCGAGCACCAGCGCGATGACGACGAGCAGCGCGCCGATGCACATGGTGCCCACGCCGTCCCAGACGCCGTTGCCGGTCACGAGCGCCAGGCTGACGCCGACGAGAGCCAGGATGAGGCCCACGAGCGCGCCGAGGTCCTCCAGCAGGACGACGGGCAGTTCGGGCGCCTTGGCGCGGCGGACGAACTGGCTCCAGCTGTGCTTGCCGCGAACCGCGTTGGACTCCTGGATGGCGGTCCTGAAGGAGAAGGTTTCGGCGATTATGGCGAAGACGAGTACGCCGACCGGCCAGTACCAGGCTTCGACTTCGTGTGGGTGAGCGATCTTCTCGTAGCCCTCGTACAGCGCGAAGACGCCACCGACGGTGAACAGGACGATGGAGACCAGAAAACCGTAGATGTAGCGCTCGCGGCCGTAGCCGAACGGATGCTCCTCGCTGGCTTCCTTCTTGGCCTTCTTCCCGCCCAGCAGGAGCAGCGCCTGGTTTCCTGAGTCGGCGACAGAGTGGACGCCTTCCGCCAGCATCGAGGCCGAGCCGCTGAAGCCCGCTGCGACGAACTTGGCGACGGCGATGGCCAGGTTGGCGCCCAGCGCGGCGACAATCGCCTTTGTTCCGCCTGATGCACTCACGTGTCCGGGGTCCTTCCTGCTGCTGTGCGGCCGTCCGGTCAGACGGCCACGGTGGCGCGGAAGAGCGTACCGTCACCCGAGATCTGTACCGGCTCTCCGGCCGCAACATATGCGGACTGTCCAGGTGCGAGGCTCAGATCCTCCCCGCCGTCCCCGTCGTGCAGTACGACGGCTCCCGCTGTGCACAGCAGGATCTGGACGGCAGGCGCCTGCAGTGAGTGCGGTGCGGCGCCGGGGACGAGGACGAAGCGGGAGAGCCGGAATTCGCCGACAGGTGTCTCGTAGACCTCCTCGCCGCCCGCGTCGTCCGCCTCGGGCCGCAGGACGCCGGGTTCCGTCGGCTCGAAGCGGACGATGCGCAGGAGTTCGGGCACGTCCACGTGCTTGGGCGTCAGACCGCAGCGCAGCACGTTGTCGGAGTTGGCCATGATCTCGACGCCGAGGCCGCTGAGGTAGGCGTGCGGGACGCCCGCTGCGAGGAACAGTGCCTCACCGGGGCGCAGCACGACGTGGTTGAGGAGCATCGCGGCGAGCACCCCGGGGTCGCCCGGGTAGTGGTGGGCGATATCCGCGTAGACGGCGTACTCGGGGCGTTCGGAGGCCGCTTCGGCGGCTTCGGCGACCGTGGCGGCCATCGCCTCCCGCTCGGCCGTCAGGAGAGCCGTCAGGACCTCGCGCAGCGCCTCGCTGCCGGGGCGGGCGCGCAGGATGTCGGCGTACGGCTTGAGCGCGTTCACGCCCAGGCCCTCCAGCAGCGCCGCGGCCTCCTGTGGGTGCCGGAAGCCGCACAGCCCCTCGAACGGGGTGAGGGCGCAGATGAGTTCGGGCTTGTGGTTGTCGTCCTTGTAGTTGCGTTCCGAGGCGTCCAGCGGGACGCCGCGTGCCTCCTCGTCGGCGTAACCCTGGGCCGCCTGCGTGCTGTCGGGGTGTACCTGGAGGGAGAGCGGAGCCGCGGCTGCGAGCAGCTTCAGCAGGAACGGCAGCCGGCGTCCGTACGTGCGCACTGTTGCAACGCCCAGTTCACGCTCCGGGCCGGCAGCGATCACCTCGGTCAGCGGGAGTGGTCCGGTGCCCCTGTCGACGCGGGAGGGTGCGCCGGGGTGGGCACCCATCCACAGTTCGGCCTGCGGCCGGCCGGTGGGCTGCTCGCCGAGCAGTTCCGGGATGGCGGTGGTGGAACCCCAGGCGTACGGCCTGACGGTGTTCTCCAGACGGTCCATAAGGTGTGCTGTTCCTGTCGTGCTCAGAGGAGTCCGTGCGGGGTGCGGAAGTCCGTGCGGGCTGCGGGCTGTCGGGCGCCGCGGTCACGCCCAAGGGGAGTCGCTGTCGGCGAGCGTGAGGTAAACGGCGGAGAAATCGGCGGTGGCGATCAGTTCGGCCGCCGCCTCCAGCGGGCTGCTGCCCTCGGCCGGTTCCAGCTCGCTGAGTGCTGCCTCGTGCGCGTACGCCAGATCGCGGGCCGCCACGGTCGCCGACTCGCCGCCGGGTGCTGCCTCGCGCAGCAGGACGACGCGGGCGCGGGTCGTCTCCGGTTCCTCGACGCGGTCGCGGAAGAAGTCGTCCGGGTTGGAGCCCGGGGCGAAGGGACCCGCCAGCAGCGCGCCGTGCGCTGTCATGGCCTCGGGCAGTTCCGCCGCGAGGGCGGGCCGGCCGCAGAGCGCGGCGAGGACGGCGGACCAGTGGCGCGCGGCGGCGCCCGCGATGCTGCCCTCGCTCCACAGCAGCGGCACGGCGCCCGACAGTTCGACGGCCAGGGTCTTGCCGGGGTTGCTGTAGGGCGCGATGGCGGGGCCGCAGCGTTCGGCGATCTCGTCCAGCCGGTCGGCGAGTGCGGTGAGGGCTGAAGGGCCGGTCTGGGTGAGGCCGAGCCGGTCGGTCAGGAGCAACAGCGGGGTGAGCAGCGCCCAGAACGTGCCGGGTGCGCCGATGGGCTGTCCGGCCTGCGTCGCGAGGGCCTGTCGAGACCCCGGGCCGGACTCCTCGCCGTCCGGACCGGCCCCGGGCCCGGCGTTCGGACCCGTCCCGCCGTTCCGGCCGTTCCCGCCGTCCGGTCCGGCAGGTACGCCCGCGTCCAGAGGGTGCTCGGGGACATCCGGCGAGGGGTAGATGTCGTACGGGCCCGGCGCCAGCGGCACCGCGAGGCCGCGGGTCTCGCCGAGCGCGTCGGCCAGCGGCGCACCCTCCGGCGTGACGGCGACGACGGTGCAGCCGCGGCGGTACGCCTGGTCGACCAGGGCCGTGAGGCCGGGCTCGGTCCCGTCCGGGGTGACGAGCAGCAGGAGGTCCACCGGTCCGGCCCAGCCGGGCAGCGGCCAGCGCAGTGCCCCGGTGGCCGCGTGGGCGCCGGAGGGGCGCAGTCTGGTGACGGGAACGGCGCCGTTGGTGAGGGCGCCGAGCAGGTCGGTGACGCACGCGGTGGCGGGTCCGGGTCCGGCGACCAGCAGCGCGCGGGGGCGGCCCTCAGGCTGGAGCTTGTCCAGGCCCGCCTCGGTGGCGTGGCGCAGCCCCGTGCGGACACGTGCTCCGGCCTGTGCGGCGCCGCGCAGCAGTCCGCGTACGTCGGCTCGGGCCAGAGCCTCGGGGGCATCGAGGAGCGTCTCGTCGAGCATCTTCCGTGGCCTCCGATCGGCTTCCGGTGCTGCGCGTACGGGCGCGTGCTGTGCGGTCCCGGCAGGAGTGCCGGATGACAGCTGGCGCCGACTAGGCGGGGCGGCGGGCCTCGTCCACCAGGAGCACCGGGATGCCGTCGCGCACCGGATACACCAGTCCGCACTCCGCGCCGCCGGTGCACAGCAGTTCGTCGCCCTCCTCGCGCAGCGGCGCGTGGCACGCCGGACAGGCGAGGATCTCAAGGAGTCCGGCTTCGAGCGGCATGTGTTCCTCCAGGTGCGGTGCGCGGCAGCTGTGTGCTGACTGTGCAGCTGTGTGCTGGCTTGTGCGGTCAGGGTACCGCCGGGGGCGGCCGACGGTACCGGGGCGGCTGTCAGACCGCTGAGGTGGGCTCGCCCTCCGCCCGGACGATGGCCAGCACCTCGTCGCGGATGCGCTCGACAGTTGCGGCGTCGCGGGCCTCCACGTTCAGCCGCAGCAGCGGTTCGGTGTTGGAGGGGCGGAGGTTGAACCACCAGTTGACGCCGGTGACGGTGAGTCCGTCCAGTTCGTCCAGTGTGACGCCCTCGCGTCCCGCGAAGGCCGCCTTGACGGCTGCTGTGCGGTTGAACTGGTCCTGGACGGTGCTGTTGATCTCGCCGGAGGAGGCGTAGCGGTCGTAGCGGGCGACGAGCCGGGAGAGCGTGCCGTCCTGCCGCCCCAGCGCGGCCAGTACGTGCAGGGCGGCGAGCATGCCGGTGTCGGCGTTCCAGAAGTCGCGGAAGTAGTAGTGCGCCGAGTGCTCGCCGCCGAAGATCGCGCCTGTCCTGGCCATCTCCTGCTTGATGAAGGAGTGGCCGACCCGGGTGCGGACGGGCATTCCGCCGCTTTCCCTGATGACCTCGGGGACGGACCAGGAGGTGATGAGGTTGTGGATCACGGTGGAGCCGGGCTCCTTGGCCAGCTCGCGGGAGGCGACGAGCGCGGTGATCGCCGACGGGGAGACCGGGTCGCCGTTCTCGTCCACCACGAAGCAGCGGTCGGCGTCGCCGTCGAAGGCCAGTCCGATGTCGGCGCCGACCTCGCGCACCCGGCGCTGGAGGTCGACCAGGTTCTTCGGATCGAGCGGGTTGGCCTCGTGGTTGGGGAACGTGCCGTCCAGCTCGAAGTACATCTCATGGAGTTCGACCGGCAGTCCGGCCAGTACGAAGGGGACGGTGAGGCCGCCCATCCCGTTGCCCGCGTCGACCACGACCTTGAGGGTGCGGATGTCCGCCAGGTCGACCAGGGAGTGCAGATGCGCCGCGTAGTCCTCCAGCATGTCCCGCTCGGTGACGGTGCCTTGGGGCTTGTCGGAGGCGGGCGCGCCGCCCGCGTCGGACCACTGCTCGACCAGGGAGCGGATCTCGGCCAGTCCGGTGTCCTCGCCCACCGGGCTCGCACCGGCTCGGCACATCTTGATGCCGTTGTACTGGGCGGGGTTGTGGCTCGCGGTGAACATCGCGCCAGGCAGGGCGAGTTTACCGCTGGCGAAGTAGAGCTCGTCGGTGGAGCACAGGCCGATCTCGGTGACGTCGGCGCCCTGTCCGGCCGCGCCCTGCCCGAAGGCCCGTACCAGGCCGGGCGAGGAGGGCCGCATGTCGTGTCCGACGACGATGGCGGAGGCCTCGGTGACGCGGACGAACGCGGCGCCGAAGAGCTCCGCTGTCGTCTCGTCCCACTGGTCCGGCACCACACCGCGCACGTCGTACGCCTTCACGAGCTGAGACAGATCAGCCACGGCCAGCCTCTCCTGGGGTCGTCGGTCGGCAACGGGGCCAAATCTACCCGCGCGGGTGAGGGCTGCCGCGAGGCAGCACGGTGCGCTACGGCTCCGGGGACCGCAGGACCCTCAGATGGCCGCGCCGGGCGACCTCCATGGGATCGGCATCGCGTCCGTCCGGGCCGCTGAGCCGGTCCTTGGGGGCGGGCTCCGGCGGCTCGGGGCGCGGCGTCCTGGCCGCTTCCCGCACGGCGTTGGCGAGGGCTTCCAGGTCGTCGCTGCTGGGGCGGGCCGCCGCCGTGTCGACGGCGAGCCTGACCACCTCCCAGCCGCGGGGTGCCGTGAGCCGTTCGGAGTGCTCCGCGCACAGGTCGTAGCAGTGCGGCTCGGCATAGGTGGCGAGGGGGCCCAGGACGGCGGTGGAGTCCGCGTAGACGTACGTCAGCGTCGCGACGGCGGGACGACCGCAAGCGGTGCGCGAACAGCGACGTACAGGGCTCACGACGTTGGACCGTACCGCACTCTTGAGCGGGCTGCGACGACTCTCCATGACGTCACCCTGCCGTGTCGTCCGCGTTCGCCGGAAACGCCTGATCTGCTGAAAGGCGTGCACGGCGACCGGGTGAGCGCCCCCTGGCCGACGGCCCGCGGACACGATCATTCCGCGAAGCGCTCGCCATTCGTCTGATTGCGGTCATTTCCCATGCCTCGTTCCGTCCAGAAGGGCGATCAAAGCGACAGAAAGGGCGAAGAGTCTTCATGCGCTGATATGCGGGAGATGCTCGGCAGCCGCCCGTCGTGCCTCGCACCGGACCAGCGGCGGGCTAGGCTCAGAGGTGATGGACAGCCCCGTACCGCCGCGCCGGGCCGAATCCCGGCCGCGCCGCCGAGACCGCCACGGCCGTGGCATGCGCGGCCCCATCGCCCCTCCCCAAGTGCCGCTCGCCATCAGCCGGGCGGAGGCGTTCGACGATCTGGTGCGCGACTCGGTGACCCGGCTGGAGAGGCACTGGCCGCAGCTGGCCGGCGTCGAGTTCGCCGTCCAGGAAGTGCCGCGGTCCGACAACGGCGAGGTGCGCGAGGGCGACGACGCCGTGCCGCTCGGCCGCGTCACACAGGGCGGCGGCGAGCGTCCGGACCGCGTGATCGTCTTCCGGCGCCCGGTGGAGATCCGCAGCCGGACCAGGGACGAGCGCGCCCTCCTCGTGCACGAGGTCGTCGTGGAACAGGTGGCCGAACTGCTGGGCCTCGCACCCGAGTCGGTCGACCCCCGGTACGGACAGGACTGAGCCCGCGCGCCGGCCGTATCCGCTCCGCACGGCCGTATCCCGCACCGCGGCGTGGGCGTCCTTCGTCCGCGGCCCGGTGGCCCGGCGCAGTAGAGGCGCGAGCGCACCGCTCGCAAGAGGCCGCCCCAAGGCGCAGCGGCTCACCTGTCGTCGGCGCAGCGGCTCACTTGTCGTCGTTCAGCACCGACAGGTCCTGGGCCGACTCCGGGACCGCCACCGTGCTCCGGTCGTCGGGGAGCGTCTGGACGGTGAAGGCCGGAAGGCCGGACTGTTCGCGCTCCAGGGTGCGGGAGGCGTACAACGGGCCGCCGGAGAGGCGCTCCACGGTCACGGCACAGGTGCCCTTGGCGCCGGTGGGCCGGGGCGGGGTGAAGGCCTTGGTGGTGTGGCCCTTGACCGTGACAGTGGTGCTCTTGGGACTGCCGCCGCTGCCGGGCGACGCGGTCACCCGCACCCTCGCCCCGGCCTCCGGCGCGGTCAGCGCCAGGGTGGCACCGGTCGCGCTGGTACCGGCGGCGGTGGCGCGCTTTTGCACCGGTGCCGTCGCGGGGATGAACGCCGTCTCCTGCTTGCCGCCCTTGCCGCGGAGGACCCGCGCAGCAGCCACCACGCCGGGAGCGTCCTCGCCGTCCTCCGTGGGGGAGAGCACCAGTGAACCGGCCTCGCCCTTGGTGAGGTCCTTGAGATCGACGGTGGTGACCATGCCCGCCTTCACATGCAGGGTCTCGTACCCGGCGGGGCTGATCAGCCCGGAGCGGCCCGCGAGCTTCACCTTGAGGTCGGCGTCCTCGCCCCCGGGTGCGAAGACCGACAAGCGGACCGAGGCGGCGTCCTTCGGGATACCGGGCAGCACCAGGCGAGAGCTCGGGTCGGTGGCGGGCGGCAGCCAGTCGCCGCCCAATTTCCGGTCCGAGGCCTGCACTTGCGCACCCACCCGGCCGGACCGTGCGGTCACGTGCAGCGTCACATTGGTGACCGGTTCGGCAGTGAGGGTGGACAGCAGTACGGGGACGGTGGAGTGCGGCGGAACGGTGATGGCCTCACCGGCCCCCTGGCTCGCCCTCTCCTTGCCCTTCTTGCCGTACAGCTCCAGGTCGACGACCGCACTGCTGCTGTCCGGGTTGGTGAGGTGGACGTAGTCCTGCCGGTCCTCTGCCGTGCTGACAGCGGGGAACCAGAACGACGTATCGGGCACCGAGCAGGACGTGCCCTGGAGACCGCGTCCCGCGCCGGCGGCGATACTCGTCGTCTGCTGCACCGTCCAGCCGGGGGCGAACGGACCATCGGCCGTGCCGGTCAGTGCGGGCGCCTTCGGGTCGTCCGTATCGGCGGTCACGGGCGTGCCGGGGCTGCTGAGGGGGAGGAAGGGTTTTCCGCTTCCCTTGTCGGCTGTCTCGCCGCCCCGGCCCTGCTGCCCGGCGTCCTCTTTGTCCTTGTCGCCCTTGTTGTCCTCGTCCTTCTCGTTCTTCTCGCCGTTCTTCCCGTCCTTTCCGTCGGCCGGGCTCTGCGGGGTGTCGGTCTCGGCGAGTTCGGCGGGGTACAGGGCCGCGCTGCCCTTCTTGCCGGAAGTGCCCTTGGGTGTGAACGCCTGGTAGGAGGTCTCCGCGACGTCGGAGGCGCTCGGCTGCGGGCAGACCAGAGTGGAGCGCTCCACGGGCTTGTGAGCGGCCGCCTTGGCGCTCTCGCCGCCCTGTGCCGCCTCGTCCGGCGCGGAGAGCGCGGCAACTCCGGTCACCGCGGCGAGCGCGACGGCGACGGCTCCGAAGCTGAGGACTGTGCGGTTCACTGCTGCTCGCTCCCGTTGCCGTTGCCGTACCTGCTGTCGTAGCCCTGCTGGTAGCCGTAGGGATCGGCGGGCTGCTGAGCCGCGTACTGCTGCGCCTGCCAGTCCTCGTAGGAGGCGGGCTGCTGATACGCGTCGTACCCCGGCTGCTGGTCGTAGGACGGCTGCTCGTAGGGCTGCTGCTGTTCGTACGACTGCTGTTGCTCATACGGCTGCTGCTCGTACGGCTGCTGCGGGACCTGGCCGTAGGAGGGCGCGCCGTAGGCGTCGTGGGAGGGCTGCTCGTACGGGGCGGCCGGGGCGGGCTGCCCGTAACCCGCCTGGTCGGCGTACGGGGGCTGCTGCGGCACATAGGGCTGCTGCTGACCGTACGGGTCGTACGCCGGCTGTTCGGGCACGGGCGGCGGAGCCTGCGGCGTGGGCGGCAGGTCGTGCGGTGCGGGCGGTGTCTGGGCCTCGGCGGCGGCGCGGAGCCTGCGCGCCCTGCGGCCCTCCCCCGCGGCGGACGGCTCCGGCACCGGCGGGGCGTCCGGCAGGTCGTCGTCCACGTGGCGCCGGCGGCCCGGCAGCGCGAGAACGAGGACGACGAGCAGCAGGAAGCCCTGCGTCCAGACCCAGGCCGTGTGCGTGAGCGGGGTTTCGTGACGCAGCTCCAGCTTGCCGCCCTCGGCGGGCAGTTCGAAGCCCTGGGCCCAGCCGTCGACCGTGACGCTGTCGAGCGGGCTGCCGTCGAGTGTGGCCTGCCAGCCGCTGTCGGCACGGTCCGCGAGCCGCAGCACCCGCCCCGAGGGCCCGGACGGCAGCGTCGCGTGCGACTCGACGGGCCCGGCCGGAACGGCCACAGGCGCTGTCACCGCGCCCGCTGAACCGTTCTCCTGCTTGCCGGGGACGATGGAGACGCGGGAGACCTGCCGGTCGACGCGCCACAGCGCGCTGCCGTCCGCCTGGCTGAGCCGGGTCAGCCCCGGCGTGGCGTCCAGGGTGCGGCTCATCTCGCGCGAGGCACCGTCGCGCAGCAGGACGTACTGCACGGCGTAACCGCCCAGCTGGCTGGTCTGGTCGGCGCCGGAGCCCGCGACGAGGCTGGAGACGATGTGGTCCAGACGCGCGTCGTCACCGTCGGCGGTGAGCTCGGCGTCGCCCAGCCGGGCGCCGGAGCCGCGCGCCAGTGTGTAGGTGACACCAGAGGTGCCCTCCGGCCGGTCGAGCACCAGC
Source organism: Streptomyces sp. CA-250714 (assembly GCF_050936705.1). NCBI lineage: Bacteria > Bacillati > Actinomycetota > Actinomycetes > Kitasatosporales > Streptomycetaceae > Streptomyces > Streptomyces sp. CA-250714. Next base: position 2,955,200 of record NZ_JBNJMI010000002.1, read on the forward strand.
GTGCGGGCCTGGTCGCTGGTGCTGCTCTCCTCCGCGACGAAAGCGGGCACCTGCACCGGGTCGCGCCGCGAGAGGGGCCCGTCGGCGCCGCGCACCATCCAGCCGAAGGCGGCGCCCAGCGGGGCCAGCACACAGGCCGCGGCGATCAGGGCGGCCACCGGCTGGCGCCAGCCGAAGCTCTGTGCGGCCACCCGCTCCTTGGCCCCCTCGGCACCGACCGCGGCGGCGCACAGCAGCGCGAGCCCGTACACGAGCGTGGCGGGCCCGGCCCAGGCCGAGCTGTTGGACAGTGCCGCCGCCAGCAGTCCGGCCAGGGCCGCGACCCAGGCGGCGCGTACGGCCAGCTGCCGCTCGGTGCGCAGCAGTGCCGCGAGTCCGGCCAGCACCAGGCCGACGAGGAACAGCCCGTCCGTGGTGCCCGGGCCACCGGGCGAGAGGGTCAGCAGGTCGAGGGGGGAGGCCGCGCCGGTGCCGTACTCCAGTCCTGCCTCGCCCAGGAACCGCCCGGGGTCGGTGAACAGCGACAGCGACCAGGGGGCGAGCAGCACCAGCGGCGTCACCAGGACGACGGCCAGCCGGGCGGCGAGCGCACCGAGCGAGGCACCGTCAGCCCGGCGCGCCGCGAGTGCCGCCGGCGCCAGCACAGCGGCGAGCAGCCAGACGACAGGGGTGAACGCCATCGTGAGGGTCAGCAGCAGCGCGTACGCCCATGCTGCCCGCCAGCCGCCCTTGCCGCGCAGCCCACTCGCCGCCACGGCGGCACGTGCCAGCAGGGGCAGCAGTACGGCGAGCACAGCGGTACCGATATGGCCCTGGGCGAGCGCGCCGGTGGCGGCGGGCAGGAACGCGTAGGCGACGCTCCCCCAGGCGCGCACCAGGCGGGAGTCGACCAGTGGACGGGAGGCGAAGTAGGCGGTGACACCGGCGAGCGGAACGGAGCACACCAGCAGCAGCGTCAGCGCCAGGCCCGTACTGCCGAACAGCAGGGTCGCGAACGTGGCGAGGACGGCCAGATAGGGCGGCGCGGACTGGACGCCGCCCGTGCCGACGGGATGCCAGCCTTCCGTGTAGCGCGCCCAGAGATCCGACACCCCGTCAGGCACCGGCAGCAGCGCACCGCCCGCGAGCGCACCACCGCCGAGCAGTGCCCGGCAGGCCACCAGGGAGACAACCAGCAGTACGGCGAAAAGGACGGGACCCGGCTTCTGCGCGAGCCGCCTGAAGCGCGCGAACTGTTCGACCTCCAGGAAGTCCGCGTCCTCGTCTCCCGGCCCCGACTCGACGGCACCGTGCCGGCCCCCGGCGGAGGAGTCCGGCTCCGAGCGCCCGCTGAAGCTGCTGGTGACCTGTTCCAGGGTCGCCCGCAGGGTGGCTCCGGGCGGTGGGAAGAGGGGGCGCAGCTCCTTGTGCGTCACTGCCGGCCTGCCCCGTCTGCGGCGTGCGGACAGGATGCGCCCGCCGAGCAGCAGAGTGCCGGACAGTCCGGCGATTTCGTCCAGAGCTTGCCTGGGCACCTTGCCGACCAGATAGGCGAGAGTGCGCAGCAGTGTGCCGACAACGAGGCGCAGCAGTACCCAGGGAAGCAGTGCGCCGGGCATGTTGGCGAGCAGTGTGTAGACGGCGCCCGCCTTGTCGACGCGGTGCGGGCTGGCGCCGCCCCGGCTGGCGCGGCCGACACAGTCGACCGGGCGGCGCTCCCGCGAGGCCGCCTCGGCGTGCCGCATCACGGCGTCCGGCGCGGTCAGCACCCGGTGCCCCGCGGCCTGGGCGCGCCAGCACAGGTCGACGTCGTCCCGCATCAGCGGCAGTCGGCGGTCGAATCCGCCGAGCTGGTCGAAGACATCGCGGCGGATGAGCATGCCCGCGGAGGAGACGGCCAGCACGGGGCGCACCTGGTCGTGCTGCCCCTGGTCCTGCTCGCGCCGTTCGATGCCCGTCCAGCGCCGCCCGCTGTTGGCGATGGTGACGCCCGCTTCCAGCAGCTGTCTGCGGTCGTACCAGCCGCGCAGCTTGGGCCCGGTGACGGCGACCGACGGATCGGCGTCGACGACACGCAGCAGCTGCGTCAGGGTGTCCGGCTCGGGCGCACAGTCGTCGTGCAGCAGCCACAGCCACTGCACGGGTTCGCCGTAGGGCAGCTCCGGCATGTCGTACGCGTCGTCGCGCCAGGTGCGGTTGACCGGGTCCCAGCCGCTGGGCCGCTTGAGATACGGAAGGTCGTCGGGGGTGAGCCAGCGCGCGGTGCGGGCGGCCTCCTCTACGGCGGTGCCGAATCCGGTGCGCCGCGCCATGTGCAGTACGCGCTCGGCGCCGAGCGCGTCGGTCAGCAACTGGGCGGAGTTGTCCGCGCTGCCGGTGTCCGCGGCGATGATGTTCTGCACCGGGCGGCTCTGCTCCAGCAACCCGCTCAGCGCGTCGGGAAGCCAGCGTGCGCCGTCGTGGGCAACGATGACAGCGGTGACGACGTGCCGGGGGAACTCGGGCGGCTCCACGGGGGCCAACCCTGCTGCGGCCGCCTCGTAGTGGGCCGCCATATGGCTGTGCACGGACATCGAGGTAGGGGCCCTCCCCGGGTGCCGGGGCCTCGCGGCAGTGCCGCGGTCTGGCTGCAAGCCCCCGGAAGACGCGTATCGGAGCGGTGAACGCACGCCCTTGCCAGGGTGGTGCGTCGCGGACGGCCCCACACTAACGGCTCGTCCTTGCGCGTCCGGCGGTCCGTGGCAACTGTTCCGGGCGGGCTCCTGGTTGCCCGGGCGAGCGGTGCGAGGGGCACGGCTCGGGTTGCGGGGTGCTGCTGAGCTGTGGCTGGTCGGACGGTCCGATGGGGAACCGGGTCAGACAGCGGCTTTCTTCAGACGGCGCCGTTCACGTTCGGACAGGCCGCCCCAAATACCGAAACGCTCGTCATTCGCGAGGGCGTATTCGAGGCATTCGGAACGCACTTCACACGCGAGACAGACTTTTTTCGCCTCGCGGGTAGATCCGCCCTTCTCGGGGAAGAACGACTCAGGGTCGGTCTGAGCGCACAAGGCGCGCTCCTGCCAGCCCAGCTCCTCGTCCGCCTCTTCGACCAGCAGTTGTTGGAACAGCTCGGTCATGTGCGCCCCTCGATCCGTCTCTTCGACCCCGTGATGCTGTCGTTATCGAACCCTCTTGAACGACACGAGTGAAATTACAAGTGTGCCGATCCGGGGCAGTCAAGCCGAGATCTGCTATTGAGCCCGTTATTCACCCGGCGGAACCAAGCCTTCGCAGTAAGTGTTCAAATCACTACGAACTATGACACTCGCGCTTGGAGTCAGGGGGTTTTGCCCGACTCCTGTATTCAGAACGCGATGACCTGCGATCACGTTCCGCACCACCGCCCGGATGGCCCTGATCACACTCTGATCACGGAAGTGCAACGGCGCACAGGGGCGGCTGGGGCGCCACCTCTCCGGCACGGGGCGGCACAAACCTTTCGCCGCCCATGGGGACCGGAAGGAATGAAAGATTCGCCACAAACGCGACAACAGGTTGACACCTGGGGCACGGGGGCGCTGTTCTGTAGCGCATGGCAGTGACCTCTGAGACCCGTACGGCCCGTGGCGCCCTCGCCGCGCGGCCTGCCGGGGGTGCGCCCGCGCGCCTCCGCGCCGCTTCTCACGTCCTGGAGTCCCACCGCTGTCGCTGTCCGCGCGGCTGTCACGCACGCTGTTGCTGACGCCCGGCTCGGCCTGAGCCGAGCGCCGGCCCCGCTGCCGTCGAGCAACCGCTCCGGCTGAGCGTGCCGCGCTCCACCGCACTCCCCGCCGCGCCCCCGCGCGATCTCCACCGGCCCCGGCCTACCGCCGGTGTCGGTCCCGCCCTCCGTCCGGCCACCGGCCGGCTCTCGTACAAAGGCACTTCCGCACGTGAACAGCGACCTCGAAATCGCCGGCGACCCGCTCGCCATCCCGCACCTTCTCCCCCCTGCCCCCGCGCATCCCGCCACCGTCGCGGACTTCGCCGGGCTGATCCATGAGCTCGCCGCCGACCGGGCCGGCTGGGCGCCGCTGGTGCGCTACGACCCGACCCTGCGCTGGTACCACCGGCTGCGCACAGGCCCCGGCTACGAGGTGTGGCTGCTCAGCTGGCTGCCCGGGCAGGGCAGTGGACGACACGATCACGGGCGCTCGTTCGGCGTGTTCGGCGTACTTGAGGGCGAGTTGACCGAACACGGGCAAGGCAAACGTGTGCTCGGCACCGGAACGGTGCGCGTCTTCGCACCCGGATATGTGCACGAAGTGGTCAACGACGGTCTCGAACCGGTCGTGAGCGTCCACGTCTACGCCCCGGGGCTGACCGAGATGCCGCAGCACTGCTCCGTCGGGCCCGCCGCCGCGCGGGATGTGGCGCAGGCCCACTGACCATGTCGTCCTGGCGCCGTGTCCCGGTGCCGGATGCGGGCGGATGCTGACGGAGGCGTGGCGGACCTGATGTCGGGGGCGGGCACCGGGCTGCGAGACTGTGCCCATGCAGCGCATTGTGGTTCTGGCCGGGGGCATCGGCGGTGCCCGCTTTCTGCGCGGGCTCAGGTCCGCGGTGCCCGACGCGGAGATCACCGTCGTCGGCAACACCGGTGACGACATTCATCTGTTCGGCCTGAAGGTCTGTCCCGACCTCGACACCGTGATGTACACCCTGGGCGGGGGCATCCACGAGGAACAGGGCTGGGGCCGGGCCGAGGAGACCTTCACGGTCAAGGAGGAACTGGCCGCCTACGGCGTGGGCCCCGAGTGGTTCGGGCTGGGCGACCGGGACTTCGCCACGCACATCGTCCGCACCCAGATGATCTCCGCGGGGTATCCGCTCAGCGCCGTCACCGAGGCACTGTGCGCACGCTGGCAGCCCGGGGTGCGGCTGCTGCCGATGACGGACGACCGGGTCGAGACGCATGTGCTGATCGACGACCCGGACGCGGACGGCGGCGAGGGCACTGAGGGTGGCAGCGGCGGCCGCAAGGCGGTGCACTTCCAGGAGTACTGGGTGCGGCTGCGGGCCTCCGTGGACGCACACGCCGTGGTGCCCGTCGGCGCCGACGCGGCCAAGCCCGCGCCGGGGGTGCTGGAGGCCATCGCCGAGGCCGACACCATCATCTTCCCGCCGTCCAACCCGGTCGTCAGCGTCGGCACGATCCTGGCCGTACCCGGCATCCGGGAGGCCATCGCCGACGCGGGCGTTCCCGTCGTCGGGCTCTCGCCCATCGTGGGGAACGCGCCGGTGCGCGGCATGGCGGACAAGGTGCTGGCGGCTGTCGGGGTGGAGACCACCGCGGCGGCCGTCGCGGCGCACTACGGCTCGGGGCTGCTGGACGGCTGGCTCGTGGACACGGTGGACGCCGGTGCGGTCCAGGCCGTCGAGGACGCGGGCATCCGCTGCCGTGCCGTTCCGCTGCTGATGCGCGACGAACAGGCCACGGCTGTGATGGCGCGGCAGGCGCTGGAGCTCGCCGAGGAGGTACGGGCATGACCGCGGCGGTGACCACTCAGACGGCGGACGCCGCCGAGGCCGCTGAGACGACGGAAGAGGCGGGCGTCGGCGGGAGCGTTCCCGGCACCTCGTACGAGGTGTGGGCGCTGCCCGGCATTCCGGAGGTGCGCCCCGGTGACGACCTGGTGGAGCTCATCGTGGACGCCGCCGCCGCTCCGGGCGGGCGGGGGCTGGTGGACGGCGACGTGCTCGTCGTCACCTCGAAGATCGTGAGCAAGGCCGAGGGCCGCATCGTGCAGGCCGACGACCGCGAGGCCGCCATCGACGCCGAGACGGTACGCGTCGTCGCGCGGCGCGGCCCGGCCCGTATCGTGGAGTCCCGGCACGGCTTCGTGATGGCGGCCGCCGGGGTCGACGCCTCCAACACGCCCAAGGGCACCGTGCTGCTGCTGCCCGAGGACCCGGACTCCACCGCGCGGCAGGTGCGGGACGGAGTGCGGGACGCGCTCGGCGTCACCGTCGGCGTCGTCGTCACCGACACCTTCGGACGGCCCTGGCGCGAGGGGCAGACCGATGTGGCGATCGGCGCCGCCGGGGTGCGGGTCCTGGACGATCTGCGCGGCAGCGTCGACATGTACGGCAACCCGCTGGGGGTGACCGTCACCGCCGTCGGCGACGAACTGGCGGCGGCGGGCGAACTGGTCAAGGGCAAGGCGAGCGGGCTGCCCGTCGCAGTAGTGCGCGGACTGGCGCAGCATGTGCTGCCCGCGGACGAGCGGGGCGGCGACGGTGCCAGGGAGACGGCGCGGGCGCTGGTGCGCGAGGCCGCCAACGACATGTTCCGGCTGGGCACTTCGGAAGCCGTACGGGAGGCGGTGACGCTGCGCAGGACCGTGCGGGAGTTCACCGCGGAGCCGGTCGACGGACAGGCCGTACGGCGCGCGGTCGCCGCCGCCGTGACCGCACCGGCGCCGCACCACACCACGCCGTGGCGGTTCGTGCTGCTGGAGAGCGCCGAGTCCAGCACCCGGCTGCTGGACGCCATGCGGGACGCATGGATCACCGATCTGCGGGGCGACGGAAAAAGTGAACAGAGCATCGCCAAACGCGTCAGGCGTGGCGATGTGCTGCGCAACGCGCCCTGTCTGGCCGTGCCCTGCCTGGTGATGGACGGCTCGCACACCTATCCGGACGACCGCAGGAACGCCGCCGAGCGGGAGATGTTCGTGGTGGCGACCGGCGCGGGCATCCAGAACTTCCTCGTCGCGCTGGCCGGGGAACGGCTGGGGTCTGCCTGGATCTCCTCCACGATGTTCTGCCGCGATGTGGTGCGCGAGGTGCTCGAACTGCCCGATGACTGGGACCCGATGGGCGCCGTCGCCATCGGCCACCCGGCGGCTCCGCCCCGGGAGCGCCCGGCGCGCTCGGCGGCGGACTTCATCGTGGAGCGGTGAGGCGGCGCTCCCGAGGTCTTACGGCACGCCGCTCCGAGGTCTTGCGGCGCGCCGCTCCCGATGCCTTCACGGCGCGGCGCTCCCGCAGCCTTACAGCGGCGCTATGTTCCCCACCGGGAAGCGGGGCTGACGGCGTGGCATGCGCGGACCGCCCAGCAGGATGAGGCGGCCGGCCCGGTGCCGCTGCCCCGCGTAGGGGGCCAGCAGTTCCAGCATGCCGTCGTCGTCGGTGCCCCGGGCGCCGGTGAGCGCGTAGCCGATCAGGCGCGGCAGATGCAGATCGCCGACCGTGATGGCGTCCGGCTCCCCGTTCGAGCGTTGCAGCACCTCCGCCGCCGTCCAGGGACCGATTCCGGGGATGGCCTGGAGGCGGGCCAGCGCGGCGTCCAGCTCCATGTGTGCGGCCTCCTCCATCCGGCTCGCCCGCTGGAGGGCGCGCAGGATGGCGGCGGAGCGCTTCTGGTCGACACCGGCGCGGTGCCACTCCCAGGAGGGGATGCGCAGCCAGTCGCGAGGATGCGGCATCACCCAGAGGTTCGGGTGCGGTCCCGGGGCGCGCTGGCCGAACCGGCGGACGAGCAACAGCCAGGCGCGGTACGCCTCCTCCGTGGTGATCTTCTGCTCCAGGACGGTGGGGATCAGCGCCTCCAGCACCCGTCGCGTACGGATGAGCCGCAGCCCGGGGTTACGGCGGTGCGCCTCGTGGGTGATGGCGTGGTGCGGGACGAAGGCGTCCGGGTCGTCCTCGGCACCGAGCAGCGCGGGCAGCCCGTCCAGCAGCCACCCCGCCCCCGGCCCCCACGCCTGAGCGCTGACCACACCGTCCGTACCGCCCCGCCTGACGCACACGCGGAGCGTCGCCGGGCCGTCCGGGGTGCGGGTGCCGCGCCAGATCGTGCCGCCCTCGGTGCGGTACGTCGGGTCGTACGGTCCACGGCGCAGCACGCGCAGACTGCCGTGCAGGTCGTACGGGCCCGGCGGGGTCCAGGTGCGGGTGAGTGGCGACACGGGCAGCAAGCGTACGGGCCCGCACCGACAGCCCGGCCGCCCGGCTGCCCCGCTGCGCCGCTGCGCCGCTGCGCCGCTGCGCCGCTGCGCCGCTGCGCCGCTGCCGGGTGGCTACTGGTCCGAGGAGAAGCGCACCGCGCCGGCCGGTATGCGCGCGTCGCACCAGACGCGGATGCCGCCGCGCAGTTCGTTGCCCTCGCCGATGACGGCCCCGTCGCCGATGACGGCTCCGTCCAGCACGGTGTCGGCGCCGATGTGTGCGCCGGCGCCGATCAGCGAGTCCCTGATCCGCGCTCCGGGTGCCACTACCGCACCGTCCAGCAGTGCGCTGCCGTCGATCCGGGCACCTGCTCCGACCTCGGCTCTTTCCCCGGCGACGGTTCCACCGGTGAGCTTCGCGTCCCCCGCCACCGCCGCGCTGCCCAGTATCAGCCGCTCCCCGCATCTGCCGGGTACGGCGGGCGAGGGTGCGCGGCCCAGTACGAGGTCGGCGGAGCCGCGTACGAACGACTCGGGGGTGCCCAGGTCGAGCCAGTAGGTGGAGTCGACCATTCCGTGCAGCTTCGCCCCGGCCGCGAGCAGCCCGGGGAAGGTCTCCCGCTCGACGGAGACGGGCCGCCCGGCGGGGATGGTGTCGATGACGGAACGGGTGAAGACATAGGCGCCGGCGTTGATCTGGTCGGTGACGATCTCCTCCGGCGTCTGCGGCTTCTCCAGGAACGCCGTCACGCGGCCGGTGCTGTCCGTGGGGACGAGCCCGAACGCGCGCGGGTCGGTCACCCGCGTCAGATGCAGCGACACGTCCGCGCCGGCCCGGGTGTGCTGGTCGACCAGGGCCCGGATGTCGAGGCCGGAGAGGATGTCGCCGTTGAAGACGAGCACCGGCTCGTCGGGGCGGGAGTAGAGCCGGGACGCGACATTCCGGATGGCTCCGCCCGTGCCGAGCGGCTCCTCCTCGGTGACGTACTCCAGGTGCAGTCCCAACTGGGACCCGTCACCGAAGTACGGCTCGAAGACCTCGGCGAGGTAGGAGGTGGCCATCACCACATGGTCGACGCCCGCGGCGCGGGCCCGGGCCAGTTGGTGGCTGAGGAAGGGCACGCCCGCGGCGGGGACCATGGGCTTGGGGGTGTTCACCGTGAGCGGACGCAGCCGGGTGCCCTTGCCCCCGACCAGAAGGATCGCTTCTGTCACCTGTTGTCTCTGCTTCCTGCCGGGGTCCGCCGACCGCCCTTCGGATGGCCGGCGGACAGTGTATGCAGACACGTACGAACGCATGAGCGCCCCCGTTCGCCTGTCCCCGGCAGACGCCGTCGGCGGCTCGGCGGTTCACCGGCCCGGCTGCCGAGCCGGGCCGAGCAGGTGGGCGGGCGGATGGCTCAGCGGCCTTGCAGGCGGGCCGCCGCGGTGCGGATCGCACCGAGCTTGCCGTAGAGGCGGGCGCCGGGGCACTCGGTGACATACCCGTCCTTGTGCCCGGAGACCGCGTGGAACCTGATCCTGCTTCCCTTCTTGAACTTGTTGCCGCCGCCGGATTTGAGCCAGGTCTTCTCGCCCGCCCTGACGCCGAAGAGGCCCAGCTTCCAGGCGCTGAGCCGGGCGATGGCTTTGACGGTGCGCTTGGAGGGCTTCTTCTTGTCGTAGGAGCCGAGGACGGCGATGCCTGTGCTGTTGGTGTTGAACCCGTATGTGTGGGCCCCCATCACGGGTTTGGCCACGCCGCCGGCCCGGCCTTCGTAGATGGTGCCGCACTTGTCGACGAGGAAGTTGTAGCCGATGTCCCGCCACTTGCTGCTCTTGACGTGGTATCGGTACATCGCGCGAATGATGGAGGGCGCCTGAGAGCACGCGTAGCTGTTCGTCATGGCGGTGTGGTGCACGAAGGCGGCCTTCACCGTCTTGGTGTACGCGTATCCGGCTTCGCGGAGCTTCTCATCCGCTCCCCAGCCCTTGCGGGTGACGATGCGCGGGCGGGGTCCGACGCGCGCCTCAAGGGTTGGGTACTGGGCCTGGGTCGCCTCCTTGGAGAGCTCGGGCAGCACGGCGCCGCTCGCGACCTGGGCACTCGCGGAGCCAGTTCCGGTTCCGGGTCCGGTGCCCGCTTCCGACCCGGGTTCGGTGCCGGTGCCGGGTTCGGTGCCGGGTTCGGCACCGGTTCCGGTCCCGGGTTCGGTCCCCGTTTCGGCTCCGGTCCCGGTTTCTCCGGCCCCGGTTCCGGTTCCAGTTCCCGTTCCGGTTTCTGTTCCCGTGTCGGCTCCGGTGTCGGTTCCGGTGTCGGTTCCGGCTCCCTCGGGGGCAGTACCGGCCGCGTTGTCCCGCTCCCCTCCCGCGGGCACGTCCGCTGTGCCGGGTGCCTTGTCCGGAGCGGGGGCCTCGCCCGTGGCGGGGGCCTTGCTCGGGCCTGGGTCGACCAGTTCCAGGCGGAGCCCTTCCGGCAGCGGCTGGTGGGTGTTCCGGTCCGGCAGGATCCGGGCCTCGACCCCGTCGGAGCGCCCGACCCACAGCGGGGCCGTCGCGCCCCGGGCGTCTCTGCCCTCGGCGCGCTGTACGCCGCTGGCGTGGACGTCCAGTTGCTGCCAGTCCGACCAACGGCCGCTGTCCGCATCGCGGGTGCGGACCTGGACGTGCCCCGGCAACGGCTGGGCCGCGCGGTCCCAGACGACACCGAGGAGGGAGTACGGACGCACCGTACGGGCCCCGAGCCGTACCGCTGAGCCCGTCTCGCCGGGAGCACGGGCCCCCGGCGTCCCCGCGGCCGGCTCACCGAAGGAGAGCGACTGGGTGTGGCCCGGTACCCCGGACGAGGAGGGGGAGGTGGAGGTCGACGGGGAGGCCGCGGAGGGGGACAGCGCGGCTGCCGTGGCGAGAGGGGCGAGGGGAACGAGCGGCAGCAGCAGGGCAGCCGCACTCGCGACACCGATCGATTGAGCGAGATTCGCACGCATACCCATGATCATGGACATATGTGATCATTCCTGTCTATTGACGCACCGCCAGCTGGGCGCCCGCGTACGCTTGCGCGAATGAACGACTCCGACCGGACCCCCGCCGACCTGCTGCGGACCGCACTGTCCGACGACCCGTCACGTCCCCTGGTGACCTACTACGACGACGCCACGGGCGAACGCGTCGAGCTCTCCGTGGCGACCTTCGCCAACTGGGTGTCGAAGACCGCGAACCTCCTTCAGGACGAGCTCTCGGCCGAGCCAGGCGACCGGCTCGCGCTGCTGCTGCCCGCGCACTGGCAGACCGCCGTGTGGCTGCTGGCCTGCTCCTCGGTGGGCGTCGTCGCCGAACTGGGCGGTGACGCGGCCCGCGCCGATCTGGCGGTGAGCGGACCGGACACGCTGGAGGCGGCCCGCGCTTGCTCCGGCGAGCGGGTGGCGCTCAGCCTGCGACCGATGGGCGGGCGGTTCCCGCAGCCGCCGGAGGGGTTCGTGGACTACGCGGTCGAGGTGCCGGGCCAAGGCGACCAGTTCGCCCCGTACGTCCCTGTCGACCCGGACGCGCCCGCGCTGGCGCTGCCGGAGGGCGGCGAGCTGACGGGTGCGCAGGTGGTGGAGTGGGCGCGCGCGGATGCCGCGGCGCGCGGGCTGGGACCCGGCGGGCGACTGCTGTCCGCGCTGCCGTACGACGGCTGGGACGGCATCAGCGCGGGGCTGCTGGCGCCGCTGGCGGCGGGCGGTTCTGTGGTGCTCGCGCCGCGGCTGGAGCGACTGGACGCCGCCTCTCTCGCGCAGCGCAAGGAGAACGAGCGGGTGACGCACACCGCCGGGTGACCGAGTGGGTGCCCGTACCAGCGGGCCGGTGGTCCGTACAACCTTGCGAGTGGTTCAGGCGTCTGTCTTCGTGACCGGCGCGCCCGTACGTGTGTACGCCCAGTACTCCGTGCGCTCCGGCACCGCCGCCACTCGAGGGATGAACAGTCGTGACCGATCCGGGCACCATCGAAGCCGATTCCGACGCGTCGAGCGCGGCTTCCGCCCGCCCCCGTGGGCGCCGCTGGCTGCGCTGGGGTGCGCTCGTCGCCTCGGTGCTCGTACTGGCGGTCGCGGCCACCGGCTGGTCCCTGTACCGGAAGCTGGACGGCAACATCCGCACCGACTCGGACACGGCGCAGGCGCTGGCGCCGTACGAGAAGGAGCGCCCCACTCCGGTGCGGGCGGCGGGTGAGGCGCGCAACATTCTCGTACTCGGCTCGGACAACCGCGGCAACGGGAACGGCGCCTACGGCCGCGACGAGGGCAGCCAGCGCTCGGACACGGCGATCCTGCTGCATCTGGCGGCCGACGGGCGCAGCGCGACGGGGATGTCGATACCGCGCGATCTGATGGTGGACATTCCGGACTGCCAAAAGCCGGACGGTTCGCGGAGCCGCGCGCAGTTCGCACAGTTCAACTGGGCGTTCCAGACGGGCGGTGCGGCCTGCGCCATCCGTACGGTGGAGAAGATGACGGACATCCGCGTCGACCACCATCTGGTCGTGGACTTCAGCGGCTTCAAGAAGCTGGTGGACGCGGTGGGCGGAGTCGAGGTCTGCCTGGCCGAGCCGGTGCACGACCGGGAGGCGAAGCTCGATCTGCCGGCCGGGCGGCAGGCACTGGACGGCGAGGACGCGCTCGGATATGTCCGGGCGCGGCACGGCCTGGGCAACGGAAGCGATACGCAGCGCATCGACCGGCAGCAACGATTCATGGGATCTCTGGTGAAGAAGGTGCGCAGCAACGGCGTCCTGTTGAACCCGACCCGGGCCTATCCCGTACTGGATGCGGCGACCTCCTCATTGACCGCGGATTCCGGCCTTGATTCCCTCTCCGAACTGTACGAACTGGCGCGGAGCGTGCGGGATATCTCGGAGGACCACATACGTTTTCTCACGGTGCCCAGACAGTCGTACGAACTGGACATCAACCGTGACGAGCTGGTGCAGCCCGACGCCGAGAAGCTCTTCACCAAGCTTCGGGAGGACCGCCCGGTGCATGTGAAGGACGGGGATGCGGAGAAGGAGGACGGAAAGGAGAAGGGGGACGGGTCGTACCGTGGGACGACGGCGGACCTGGACATCTGCGCGAACGAATGACGCTGGGAATGCGGCGAATTGACCGTTTCTGGCCGTACGGAATTTGTCACCGGCGTCGCTAGCCGCAGAACCTGCCGGATAGTGTGAGCGCTCCGGTCGGCCCCGGGGCGGCATCAGCAGCCGGTTCTATGGAGGACTTTCGCAATCGTGGACGCGCAAGGCCGTGGGCATGCGGGAGATGTCGATCCCGCGGATCAGTGGGTGTTCAACCCGAACACCGGCAGCTATGAGCTGCGACTGAACCCCGTCGCCGACGACTCCCAGAGTCGGTACGGCTCCCGCCGCACCTCTGCTCCGCGCCAGAGAAGTTCCTCCCCCCAGGACAGCGCCGCCACACCTGCCGAGCCCGGCGCCGGGGAGCGCTCGGGTGGGCGGGCAGCCGAACGGGCGCGCTCCCGCGCCGGTGACCGCTCCGGGGAGCGCGCGGGCGATCGCCCGGGATCCCGTTCCGCCCGGCGCGCCGAATCCCGGCTCCCCTCCCAGCGGCGGGGCCGCGCCGCCGAACGGGCCGGTTCCGACGGCAAGGGTGGCGGCGGCCGGGGGCGCAGGAAGGCCAAGCGGCAGCTCTCCGGCAAGCAGAAGGCCCTGCGCATCGGCGGCGGCATCGTCGGCTTCGCGCTGATCGCGGGGTGCGTCAGCGGCTACGTCTGGTACCAGAAGCTGAACGGCAACATCAACAAGATCGACGTCGGCGAGAACAACCCCGCGGTCAAGAACGGCCCGGTCAACATCCTGGTCATCGGCACCGACGCCCGCTCGGGCAAGGGCAACACCGGCTACGGGGACAAGGGCAGCGTCGGCCACGCGGACACCACGTTCCTCTTCCACGTCTCCAAGGACCGCTCCAACGCCACCGCGCTTTCCATTCCGCGCGACATGATCACCGACATCCCCTCGTGCCAGACCACGCTGAAGGACGGCAGCAAGAAGACCATCCCCGGCCAGCGGCAGGTGCGCTTCAACACCAGCCTGGGGCAGTCGGAGCGGGACCCGGGCTGCACCTGGCGCACCGTCGAGAAGCTGACCGGGGTGGAGATCGACCACTTCATGATGGCGGACTTCAACGCCGTCAAGCAGCTGTCCACCGCGGTCGGCGGCGTCGAGGTCTGCACGCGGAAGCCGATAAAGGACCCCAAGTCGCATCTGAACCTGAAGGCGGGCAAGCACACCGTCAAGGGCGAGCAGGCCCTCGCGTTCGTCCGGACCCGGCATGCGGTGGGCTTCGGCAGCGACCTGGACCGGATCAAGCTCCAGCAGCAGTTCCTCAGCTCGATGATCCGCAAGATGAAGTCCGGTGACACCCTCACCAGCCCCTCCAAGCTCCTCGACCTGAGCGACGTGGCGACCAAGGCGCTGACGGTGGACACGGGCATCGGCAGCGTCAAGAAGCTGATGGCCCTGGCGAACGACCTCAAGCGGGTGAACGTCAAGAACATCACCTTCGCCACGGTTCCGGTCGTCGACAACCCGAACGACCCGGCCACGGTCGTGCTGAACAAGCAGAAGGCCGAGCCGCTCTTCAAGATGGTCCAGCAGGACAAGTCCATGACCGGGAAGGACAAGAAACAGGCCGCGGCCAAGCCGAAGGCGAAGAAGGCCCCCGCGTCCGAGGTGAACGTGTCCATCCTCAACGGCGGCGGCCCCTCGGGGGCGGCGGCCGAGACGGTGGACTATCTGCTGAACAAGGGCGCGGGCAACGCGGCGTCCGGCGGCAACGCGCCGCAGGAGCTGGCGAAGACCCGGCTGGAGTTCGCCCCCTCTCAGGAGGAGAAGGCGGCCAGGCTGGCGGACATGCTGAAGCTGCCGGCCTCGGCGCTGAAGAAGACGGACAGGGTGGGCAAGAGCATGGCGCTGACCCTCGGCAGGGACTTCACAGGGCCGGGCAAGCCGCTCGGCGCACCCGACAAGGCGCCTTCCGGGGTCGAGAAGGTCAACGCCAACGACAAGAACGTGTGCGCGAAGTGACACCAACCCCTCCGGTACGTCCCGCCAGGCGACCGGGGGCAGCACAACCTGAAAACGGGGAGGTCCCGTGCGGCAGAACGACACCGACGGCGGCAGGGAGGCGCAGCGCAGCGCCCCCACCGCCGCCGACCGCGGCTGGGACGAGAGCCTGTACGAAGGGCACCCGGATCAGGGTCCGCGCCACGGCAACGCATCCCCTTCCGGTACCGGTGAAGGACGCGGCAACCGGCGCAGGCAGCGCGGCGCTGGGGGCAGGGATGCCGCCGGGGGCACCTCCGGCAAGGGCGGCGAGAGCGCCGCGGCGGTGAGCCGTGCCAAGCGGCCGAGCCGGGGCCGACGGGTGCTGCGCTGGTCCGCCGCCGTCCTCGCACTGCTCATACTCGGCACCGCGGGAGCGGGCTATCTCTACTACCAGCACCTCAACGGCAATCTCAGCAAGGACGAGCTGAACCTCGGGGACAACAAGCTCCACCGTTCCGACCCGAACGCCGCGGGACAGACCCCGATGAACATCCTGCTGCTGGGCTCCGACTCGCGCTCCTCGAAGGAGAACGTGCGACTGGGCGGCTCCCGCGCCGACCGCGACCGGCCGCCGCTGGCGGACGTACAGATGCTGCTGCACGTCTCGGCCGACCGCAGCAACATGTCGGTCCTCTCCGTGCCGCGCGACACCAGGACGACGATCCCCAAGTGCACCGACCCGGACGACGGCAAGGTCTATCCGGAGACGACCGACCGGATCAACGCCAGCCTCCAGCACGGCGGCCCGGGATGCACCGTGGCCACCTGGGAGGAGATGACGGGCATCCCGATCGACCACTTCATGATGATCGACTTCTCGGGTGTGGTCTCCATGGCGGACGCGGTCGGTGGTGTGCCGGTCTGCGTCGACAAGAACGTGCACGACCCGAAGTCGAAGCTGAAGCTGAAGAAGGGCAAGTCGGTCGTCAAGGGCGAGCAGGCGCTGCACTGGCTGCGCACCCGGCACGGCTTCGGCGACGGTACGGACATCGGCCGCGCCAAGGCGCAGCACATGTACATGAACTCGATGGTGCGCCAGCTCAAGGCGGGCACCAAGCTGTCCGACCCGGGCAAGATGCGCGGCCTGGCGGAGGCCGCCACCAAGGCGCTCACCGTCGACAAGGGCATCGGCTCGGTCAAGAAGCTCTACGACCTGGGCAACGACCTCAAGCGCGTACCCACCAAGCGGATCACCATGGCCACCATGCCGTGGGAGTACGGGGCCGGCGGCAGCTATGTGCTGCCCAAGAAGGGCGACTCGGAGCAGATCTTCTCCCTCATCCGGCACGACGTGGCGCTGGACGGGAAGGACAAGAAGAAGGCCGAGGCCAGCAAGTCGGCGCAGCCCACCGAGCCGTCGCAGCCGAAGGCCGAGATCCCGGTCAGCGTGATGAACGGCACCGGCACCGCACTCCAGCAGCCGGTCAGCGGCCGGGCGAGCGTCGTCGCGGGTGCCCTGGCACGCGAGGGCTTCAGCCAGGCGACGGCCGATCAGACGCCGCAGTCCAGGGCGGACACCACCATCACGTACCCGCGCGAGGAGCAGCGCGGCGACGCACTGGCCGTCGCCAAGGCGCTGGGCGTCCCGGAACGGCTGGTCAAGCACTCCACGGGGGTGCAGCGCGTGACCCTCATCGTCGGCGCCGACTGGCGGGAGGGCACGGCCTACCCCAAGAGCGACAAGGGCGGGGACGGCGAGAAGGACGACCAGAAGGCACCGGACAGCGCGGATGCGCTGCGGGGTGACGAGAAGAAGGCGTGCATGGAGGTCAACCCGGCCTACACGTGGTGACGCGCCACGTACAGCCGACGAGCTACGTACAACCGACGACATGTAAGGGGCGCCCTTCCTTGAAGGGCGCCCCTTACAGCTGTCCTGTCCGCCACGGGGGCGGGACCCGGCTACCCGGTTGCGGCAACCGGCTGCCGGCGGCTCGCGATGACCTTGCGGGCCAGCTTCTTCGGGCTCGTCAGGAAGCCCCATCCCCAGCACATGTGCATGGTGGCGAGCGCCACGGGGATCTGGACGCGGGCCTTCAGCGGCAGCCCCCGGCCCGCGGGCAGCGAACCGGCGACGATGGCCGCCAGATAGCCGCCGGGCACCAACAGCCCCCACGGGGTGACGGCGACGCCCACCACGAGGCCTGCCGCGATGGCGCACACGGCGGCCGGCGGGGCCAGGTAGCGCAGATTGATGGAGCCCGCGTGGTAGCGGGCCACGACGTGCCGCCAGCGGCCGTAGTTGCGGTACTGCTTGGCGAGGGCGCGCACGCTGGGCCGGGGCCGGTAGGAGACCCGCAGCTCGGGCGAGAACCAGATCAGCCCGCCCGCCTCACGGATGCGGAAGTTCAGCTCCCAGTCCTGGGCGCGGATGAACTCCTCGTTGTAGCCGCCCTGCTGCTCCAGTACGTCGCGGCGGAAGACACCCAGATAGACCGTCTCGGCCTCGCCCGCTGTGCCGCCGGTGTGGAAGGCGGCGTTGCCCACGCCGATCTTCGAGGTCATCGCCGCGGCGACAGCGTGCTCCCAGGCGTTCTCACCCTCGGCGTGCATGATGCCGCCGACGTTGGCCGCGCCGGTCTCCTCCAGGAGCCGTACGGCCGTGGCGATGTAGTCCGCGGAGAGCATGCCGTGCCCGTCGACGCGCACCACCACCGGATGCCGGGACGCCTTGATCGCGGCGTTGAGTCCGGCGGGGGTGCGGCCTGTGGGGTTGGGCACCGTGTGCACGCGGGGGTCCTCGGCGACCAGCTCGGCGGCGATCTCGTCCGTGCGGTCCGTGGAGGGCCCCAGCGCGATGACCACCTCCAGCTCACCGTCGTAGCGCTGCTCCAGGATGTGCCGCACTGAGCTGCGCAGATGCCGTTCCTCGTTGAGGACCGGCATGATCACGGAGACGGGGGGCTGGGCTGCGTCCGGGGAGGAGTCCGGGGAAGGACGTCGGTTCTCGCGAGTCACGGCGCTCACGTTACCGCGATCGGGCGAACGGTCCGTACGGCCCGCGCCCCTCCGGGGGCCGGTCCCGGGACGCGACGGCGTGTACGCACGATCCGGAGATCGTACCGGCATACAGTGTGGGAACTCTAAGTGACGTAATTGTTACGCTAAGTACTGCCTCTGTTCACACTCCCTCTGCGGAAGGTGGCCACTGTTGCCTCGTCGCGCCTCCTCCCCCCACCAAGGCCCGCGCTGGGGCCTGCGGATCGCCACGGGCACCTCCGTGCTGCTGCTGGCCGCCGGCGGCGTCGGGCACACGATGGTGACGGGGTTGAGCGCGGACGTGCGCAGGGTCGACCCGTTCCACGGACTCGACAGCCGCCCCAAGGTCGACAACGGCGTCAACTTCCTCGTCGTCGGCACCGACCGGAGAGACGGCCTCTCGGCCGGCCAGAAGGAGCGGTACAAGCTCGGCGGCGCGGCCTGCGACTGCACGGACACGATGCTGCTGGTGCACCTGTCCGGCGACCGGGAGCGGGCCACCGTCATCAGCCTCCCCCGCGACACCTATACCCGGCTGCCGCCGCACAAGGACCGCGCCACCGGCAGACAGGTGACCGAACGCCCCGCCAAGCTCAACTCCGCCTACACGGCCGGCGGCGCCCCGCTGACCGTCCGGGCCGTGGAGAAGCTGACGGACGTGCACGTCGACCACTATCTGGAGGTCGACTTCACCAGCTTCATGAGCACCGTGGACGTCCTTGGCGGGGTGCCGGTCTGTACGACGAAACCGCTCAAGGACAGCTACTCGGGGCTCGACCTGCCCAAGGGCACCACCAAGCTGAACGGCGGACAGGCGCTCCAGTACGTACGGGCGCGGCATCTGGACGGCGGCTCGGACCTGACCCGGATGAAGCGCCAGCAGCACTTCCTCGCCTCGGTCATCTCGCAGGCCACCGACACCGGCGTGCTGATGAACCCGGTGCGCTTCAACAAGGTCGCCGCCACCCTGCTGGAGTCCGTACGCGCCGATCAGGGCTTCGGCACCGAGCAGATGATGGCCCTGGGGCAGGCGATGCGCGGCTTCAACCCGGCGTCCTCGGAGTTCGCCTCCGTGCCGCTGGCCGACGCCGACCACCGGGTGCGCGGCCTCGGCTCGACGGTCGAATGGGACCGGCCCAAGGCGGCGAAGCTGTTCGACGCGCTGCGCGAGGACCGGCCGCTCTCCGCGCCCGCCGAGCCCGCGCGGGGCGGGCCGCCGCAGGTCGAGGTCGCCCCGCGGAACATCAGCGTCGAGGTCGCCAACGCCACCGGCCGGCAGGGGCTCGGGGCCCGGATCGACCGGAAACTGCGCGGCGCGGGCTACGCCACCACCGGTGTCCCCACCAACGCCCGGCACACCGAGCGCGCCCGTACGACCATCGCCTACGACCCGCGCTGGAACCGCTCCGCCCGCTCCCTCGCCGCCGCGCTGCCCGGTGCCGAGCTGGTGAAGGCGGGCCACCGGGGCGCCCGGATGAGGGTCACGATCGGCGACCCGGACCAGTCCGTACGCCGCGTCCGCCCGCCGGACGAGAGCATCAGCCCGGACGAGGCCCCGATGCGGGGGGACGAGGTCGAGTGCGAGTAGCCGCCGCGGCCCTTCCTTTGTGGCGGGGCGGCGTCAGCTCGCCGAGCGGCTGGCGCGGAGCTCCTTGATGGCGCGGCGGCGGGCCAGCCGATGGGTCCGCCGGATCTGCGCCTCCTGGTAGCGGCGCCGGTCCGCTTCGGTCTCGGGTATCACCGGCGGGACGGTCCGCGGCTTGCCGTTCTCGTCGATCGCCGCGAAGACGAGATACGCGGAGCCGACCTGGGTGGCGGGCGTCGACTCGTTCCAGCGCTCGGCCAGCACCCGCACCCCGACCTCCATCGAGGTCCGCCCGGTCCAGTTGACCTGGGCTTTCACATGAACAAGATCCCCCACCCTGACCGGCTCCAGGAAGACCATCTCGTCCATGGAGGCGGTGACGGCCGGGCCCTCGGAGTGGCGTCCGGCGACGGCACCGGCCGCGTCGTCGGCCAGTTTCATGATCACGCCACCGTGCACGGTCCCGAGCAGATTGGTGTCGCTCGCGGTCATGATGTGGGACAGGGTCGTGCGGGAGGCGGCGGTCGGCTTGCCCGGGAGCTCGTCGTGCGCCGTGTGCGCCTGGTGGGTCATGCCCACCACCTTATGCGCGCGGAGGAAGCCCCTCAGACCCCGGCATTTTGCATCGAAACTGCTACAGCCTTACCCCGAAGTGGTACCCACCCTGTGTTCCGCCGTCCGAGTGCAGGCACACTGCCGTGCATGAATGAGTGGCCCGATGGTTGGAACGACAGCTCGCGGGGCCGGGAAGGTCGTGGCCGCGACGCGTCCCGTCCCGACCCCACACGTGTCATGCCCCATACATCGGCCCCCGGTGTTCCTCCGCAGACCCGGGGCCCGGGCCAGGGCTCCGGTTACGGCCAGGGGGGACCCGGATACGACCCCGGCTACGGTCAGCCGCAGGACGGCTACGACTCCGGCTACAACGAGGGCCAGGTCTACGGCGGCCGGGGCGGCGGCCGCGGCGACTACGACGACCGGCCCCGTCCTGACTGGCGCCGCCGCTCCAAGTGGACGCTGATCACGCTGGTCGTCGTCGTACTGGCCTGGTCGATCGGCACCTACTTCTGGGCGGACTCCAAGCTGCGCCGCGAGGTGGACCTCAGCATCGTCGAGGACCGTCCCGAGGGCGGCGACGGCACCAACTACCTGATCGTCGGCTCGGACAGCCGCGAGGGCATGTCCCAGCAGGAGAAGAAGGACCTGCACACCGGAGGCCCCACCGATGAGGGCCGCACCGACTCGATCATGATTCTGCACGTCGGCAGCAACGGGAACACAATGATCTCGCTGCCCCGCGACTCCGACGTCGAGATCCCGTCCTTCACCGGCTCGGAGTCGGGCAAGCGCTACCCCGCCCAGGGCAAGCACACCAAGATCAACGCGACGTATGCGATGGACGGCCCCGAGCTGCTCGTCCGTACGGTCGAGCACAACACCGGGCTGAAGATCGACCACTACGCGGAGATCGGCTTCGGCGGTTTCGCGAAGATCGTGGACGCGGTGGGCGGCGTGGAGATGGACATCCCGCGCGACATCAAGGACGAGAAGTCCGGCGCCGACCTCAAGAAGGGCAAGCAGACCCTGGACGGCAAGGACGCGCTGGCCTTCGTCCGTACCCGCTACGCACTGCCCGGCAGCGATCTGGACCGCACCAAGAACCAGCAGAAGTTCCTCTCCGCGCTGGCGAACCAGACCGCGACCCCGAGCACCATCCTCAACCCGTTCAAGCTCTACCCGACGATGGGTGCCGGGCTGGACACGCTCAAGGTCGACAAGGACATGAGCCTGTGGAACGTCGCCTCGATGTTCTGGGCGATGAAGGGTGTCTCGGGCGGGGACGGCAAGTCGATGAACATGCCGATCGCGGGCTCGGCGCCCGGGGGCAACCTCCAGTGGGACAAGGCGAAGGTCAAGCAGCTGGTCAACCAGCTCAACAACGATGAGAAGGTGACCGTCACCTCCAACCGGTGAGGAGTGACCTTCGAGAGCGGCCGGGCCCTGAGCGCAGGGCCCGGCCGTGGCGTTTGCCGATCTCTCGCGCCCGGCTCAGCGGTCGACGAGACAGAGACAGAAGGGGTGCCCGGCCGGGTCGAGGTAGACGCGGAAGTCCCGCTCGCCGTCCCCGTCGTCCTGGACGAGCCGCGCGCCCAGCGCCAGCACCTCCTGCTCGGCTTCGTCGATCCGCGACGGTGGCACGTCCAGGTCGAGATGGAACTGCTGCGAGTGCTCCTCGCTAGGCCACTGCGGCGGGACGAACCCCGGCGCCTGCTGGAACGCCAGCCGCCTGCGGCCTTCCTCGTCGAGCACCTCCGTCCACTCGCTGTCGCTCTCCGGGTCGATCTTCCAGCCCAGCATCTGCGCGTAGAACTCCGCCAGACGCCCGGTGTCGGGGCAGTCCAGCACGACAACGCCCATCTTGGGGATGGCCATCGTGAATCCTCTCTCGGTCGCTCGCCGTCTGCGGCCGCGGTGTGGTTACCGCCACCTGAGTTACCGCTACAGGGCTTCAACCGGTAACGGCCTCGGTTACCACATGATGGCGTTACACCGGTAACGTCACAAGAGTGGGAGACAGACAGGCGCCGGAACCACTCCTTTTGGTGCAGGAGTTGGCAAACACCCTGGACATCGAAACCGGTACGGACCACCTCGCCACGCCGGAGGACTTGGACCGGTTCGTCGACGACCACGAGTTGACGCGGTTCCGGCTCGGCAAACGCGATCTGGCGGGGCTGCGCGAGCTCCGCGAGGCGCTGCGTGCCGCCTGTCTGGCCCACGCGGGGATTCCGGTGCCACCGGAGGCGGCCGAGGGGCTGGAGCGGCACGTCGGCGCCGCGCCGCTGACCGTGCGGATCGAGACGCGGGGCGAGGCCGTACTCCGGCCCGCGCCCGGCCTCACCGGTCTCACCGGCCTGACCGCCCACCTCGCCGCCCGGATCGCCACCGCGGCGAACGACGGCACCTGGCAGCGGCTGAAGGCCTGTGTGACCCACGACTGCCAGTGGGTCTACTACGACCGCAGCCCGGCCGGCCGCAGCCGCTGGTGCACCATGTCCGTCTGCGGCAGCCGCGCCAAAATGCGCACCTATCGCGCGCGCCGCGCCCGATAGCGATCGGGAGGGCGACCGGCCCTCCCGATCACGCCAGAGGGCTACGGGTGGGTGGGATCACAGCGTGGGCCGCCCGAGGGCGCGGAAGGTCCAGCCCTCCTTGCGCCAGAGAACGGGATCCAGGGTGTTGCGGCCGTCGAGGATGTGGCGGGTGGCGACGACGTCGCCCACCCTCGCGGGGTCGAGCTCCTTGAACTCGGTCCACTCCGTCAGATGCAGCACCACATCGGCCCCGCGGGCGGCGTCCAGGGCGCTGTCCGCGTAGCCCAGCGTCGGGAAGACGGCCCGCGCGTTCTCCATGCCCTTCGGGTCGTACACCGTCACCTGCGCGCCCTGGAGGTGCAGCTGCCCGGCGACGTTGAGCGCGGGCGAGTCCCGTACGTCGTCGGAGTCGGGCTTGAAGGTGGCGCCCAGCACGGCGATGCGCTTGCCCAGCAGCGCGCCGCCCAGCGCGTCGCGCGCCAGCTCGACCATCTGGGCGCGGCGCCGCATGTTGATCGAGTCGACCTCCCGCAGGAAGGTCAGCGCCTCTGAGGCGCCCAGCTCACCGGCGCGGGCCATGAAGGCGCGGATGTCCTTGGGCAGGCAGCCGCCGCCGAAGCCGATCCCGGCGCGCAGGAACTTGTGGCCGATGCGGTCGTCGTAGCCGATGGCCTCGGCGAGCTTCACCACGTCGCCGCCGGCGGTCTCGCAGACCTCGGCCATGGCGTTGATGAAGGAGATCTTCGTGGCCAGGAACGAATTGGCGGAGGTCTTCACCAGCTCGGCCGTCGGGAAGTCGGTGACCAGGAACGGCGTGCCCTCGGCGATGGGCCGTGCGTACACCTCGCGCAGCAGCCCCTCGCCGCGCGGCCCGCCGACGCCGACGACGATGCGGTCGGGGTGCAGGGTGTCCTTGACGGCGAAGCTCTCCCGCAGGAACTCGGGGTTCCAGGCCAGCTCGGCCTCCTCGCCCGCGGGGGCCAGCGCGGCGATCCGGGCCGCGAGCCGCTCCGCGCTGCCGACCGGCACGGTGGACTTGCCGACGACGAGCGCGGGCCCGTGCAGCTGCGGCGCGAGGGAGTCGACGGCACGCTCGACGTAGCTCATGTCGGCGGCGAACTCGCCGTGCTTCTGCGGGGTGTTGACGCACAGGAAGTGGACGTCACCGAAGGCGCCGATCTCCTCCCAGGAGTCGGTGAAGCGCAGTCGGCCGGTCGAGCCCTCGACGCCGGCGACGTGTGCGCGCAGCAGCTCCTCGAGGCCCGGCTCGAACATGGGGGCCTGCCCCTGCTCCAGCTTGCGCATCTTCTCCGGTGCGACGTCCAGGCCCAGCACCTCGAAGCCCAGCTCGGCCATGGCGGCCGCGTGGGTGGCGCCGAGGTAGCCGAGGCCAATCACGGTGATCTTGGGCGAGGCCATGCGGGTAGCTCCTTGTGACGGCAGAACGCTGTCCGCGAGCATAACGGGACCGCTCCTGTCGTGAACCTCACGTACCCCGGAGGAGCTCTCGGCCACTAAAATCTGGGTTACTTAACGGTAATTAGCAATCCGGACAACCGGCGAGCAGAACCCCCACGCAAGCACCCCCGGCAAGCACCCAGGCAATCTCCAGCAACCCAGGCATTCCGCATGCTCTCAAAGGAGTGAGACACCTTGGCGTCTGATTTCGACCTCTACCGGCCGTCCGAGGAGCACGAGATGCTCCGCGACTCGGTGCGCGCGCTCGCCGAGGCGAAGATCGCGCCGTACGCCGCCGAGGTGGACGAGGAGGCACGGTTCCCGCAGGAGGCGCTGGACGCGCTGGTCGCCAACGATCTGCACGCGGTGCATGTGCCGGAGGCGTACGGGGGCGCGGGCGCCGACGCGCTGGCCACCGTGATCGTCATCGAGGAGGTCGCCCGGGTCTGCGGCTCCTCCTCGCTCATCCCGGCCGTCAACAAGCTCGGCTCGCTCCCGGTGATCCTCTCCGCCTCGGAGGACCTCAAGAAGCGCTGTCTGACGCCGCTGGCCAAGGGCGAGGCGATGTTCTCGTACTGTCTGAGCGAGCCGGACGCCGGTTCGGACGCGGGCGGTATGAAGACCAAGGCCGTACGGGACGGGGACAGCTGGGTCCTCAACGGCGTCAAGCGCTGGATCACCAACGCCGGGGTCTCCGACTACTACACGGTGATGGCCGTCACCGACCCGGACAAGCGCACCAAGGGCATCTCCGCGTTCGTCGTGGAGAAGGACGACGAGGGCGTCTCCTTCGGCGCCCCGGAGAAGAAGCTGGGCATCAAGGGCTCACCCACCCGCGAGGTCTACCTGGACAACGTGCGCATCCCGGCCGACCGGATGATCGGCGCCGAGGGCACCGGCTTCGCCACCGCCATGAAGACCCTCGACCACACCCGCATCACCATCGCCGCACAGGCGCTCGGTATCGCGCAGGGCGCGCTGGACTACGCGAAGGGGTATGTGCAGGAGCGCAAGCAGTTCGGCAAGCCCATCGGCGACTTCCAGGGCGTGCAGTTCATGCTCGCCGACATGGCCATGAAGATCGAGGCGGCCCGGCAGCTCACCTACGCCGCCGCCGCGCGCTCCGAGCGGGTCTCCGAGGGCAGCGACAAGGAGGACCTGACCTTCTTCGGCGCCGCCGCCAAGTGCTACGCCTCGGATGCCGCCATGGAGATCACCACGGACGCCGTCCAACTGCTCGGCGGTTACGGCTACACGCGCGACTACCCGGTCGAGCGGATGATGCGGGACGCCAAGATCACACAGATCTATGAGGGCACCAACCAGGTGCAGCGGATCGTCATGGCGCGCAACCTGCCGTGACGGGTCCCATGTGACCAGCGGTGAGGGGCCGGCGTGCGGAACGCCGGCCCCTCACGCACGTCAGTGCCCCATGTCGCAGCAGCCGTCCCGGCGCAGCTGGCGGCTCACCTGCCGCCAGTGCGCCTGCTGCCCCTCGTCACGGGTGCGCACCTGTGCGGTGCTGTAGGCGTCGATCAGGTCCTTCTGCTCGTAGGGGACGCCGCCGCGTACGACTGTCACTGTGCGCACCAGTGAGTCGAAGTCGGTCAGCGGGTTGCCATCCACCAGGGTGAGGTCGGCCAGCTTGCCCTCCTCCACGGTGCCGAGTTCGCGCTCGGCGCCGAACGCCCTGGCCGGCAGCACGGTGGCCGTACGCAGCGCCTCGTGCGGCTTGAGCCCGGCGCGGTGCAGGGCGCGCAGGGCCAGATGGAGGTGGAGCCCGACCGGCACCAGCGGCTGGTCGGTGCCGAGCGCGACGATGCCGCCCGCGGCGAGAACGCGCCGGTAGACGGCGGTCTCCACGTCGAGTGTGGCCAGTTGCTCCTTGGTGGGCGGAGTGGCCGCGCCCTGGCGTACGAGTTGCACGTCCCACGGCGGCAGCAGCCGGGTCACCCGCTCGTCCTCGGCCAGCTCCGGGTGGGCGCCCAGCAGTGGGGCCGCGGTGAAGGGCGTGGCGACGAGATGGAAGTCGCCCGGCGTGCTGTAGATGCCGACGACGTCCTCGCCTGCGTGCCCGGTGCCGGTCGTTGCGTGCCCGAACTCCAGCCGCTGGGTGGCCTGGAGGTGGGTCGTCAGGTCCTGGCCGATCTGTACGCCCGGGGTGCACAGATGGCTTCCGGAGCGGACGCCGAGCTCCTCGTGCGCGTACTGCGCCGCCTGCCGCATCGCGGTGGCGGATGCGCGTACGTACGTCTTGACGAAGTCCCAGTCGAGCGCGCCCCCGCGCTCCAGGGAGCGCCGTAGCCCTTCTGCCGTGCGGTGGGCGCGGCCCATGCTGTACGCGACGCGGGCGCCGTCCAGCAGCTCGCCGGTTGTCAGCAGTCGTGGTCCGGCCAGCTGTCCTGCGGCCACCGCCTCGCGCAGCCGGACCTGTTCGTAGGCGAAGCCGCCGAAGGAGACTGCTGTGGTGATGCCGTAGGCGAGCTGGGCGACGGTCTGCCTGCCGCCGTACGTCGTCTGCCAGGGGTGCGTGTGGGTGTCCCACAGGCCCGGCAGCACGGTCAGTTCTGAGGCGTCCAGCCGGCGCTCGGCGCGCCGCCCTGAGCGGTGTGGGGCGATCTCGGCGATACGCCCGTCACGCAGCACCAGGTCGACGTCCTCGCGTACGCCCTCTCCTGTGCCGTCCCACAGCCGTCCGGCGTGCACGACGGTCTGCTTGGGGGCGGGCCGCCGCCAGGACATCTCCAGCCGGACAGTGCGCGCATTTCCGCCCTTCACGTCGCGCAGCCGCAGCTTGCCCGCCGACAGGTACAGCAGTGTGCGGGAATCGCCCGCCCAGGAGGGGTGGTCGGCGCTCTCGTCGGACAGCCGGCGGGCCTTCCCTGCCGGGCTGCCGTCGTCGCGTACGGGCAGCACCCACAGCGCCGACTCGGACACGGCCGCCATCCACTTCCCGTCCGGTGACCAGACGGGCCCCGAGGCGTAGCGGTCGGCGAGCGAGGCGTACGGGGCGAGCGGGTGCAGTACCTCCGCGCCGCTGTCGGTGTCGAGGACGCGGATGAGGTTGTAGCCCTCGCGGAAGCGGTAGTTGAGCCGGTTGCGGTCGCACAGCGCGAGACGGCGGCCGTCCGGCGACCAGCTGGGCGGACCCGGGATACCGCCGCCGCCCAGCGGCTTGGCCAGGGTGCGCTCCTGGCCGTCGGCCAGGTCCTTGACCAGCAGGTTGCCCGCCATGTCCAGGCAGGCCAGCTTGGCGCCGTCTGGGGAGAGCGCGCCGAAGACGCGGCCGCCTGCGGCGAGTTCCGTCTCCTTGCCGGAGTCGAGTTCTCTGCGGCGTACGGCCAGCAGTCCGCCGCGGTCGTCGCTGTAGAGCAGCGCTTTGCCGTCCCGGGTGAAGGAGGGCGCGCAGATGTAGCGGGCCTCGGACGCCTGGACGAGCTTGGTGGGGCGGCCCCGGCCGTCGGTGCGGGCCAGCCAGAGCGCGTTGAGGGCGACGAAGGCGAAGTGCTTGCCGTCCGGGGAGAGCACCGGCTGCTGCACGCCGCGCACCCGGTGGCTGCCGGGCGCCTCGAATCCGTAGTCCTTGACGCGGTAGCGGGGTCTTTGGGTGGGGAGTTCGGCGGTGAAGGGGATGCGCTCGGCGGACTCGGGGCGGGCCGGGCGCAGCAGCCGGAAGGTGCCGGAGACGGTCAGCAGCAGCGTCTCGCGGTCGGTCCAGCGGGGCGGCACCGGCGCCAGATCGCCCTCGATCCGTACGGCCTTACCGTCGACGACCAGCGTGCAGGACGCCTTGGGCGCGGCGGTGGTGCGCAGGTAGGCCACCTTGCCCGAGGGGGAGACGGCGGGCGTCATCAGCGAGACGCCCGCGGTGTCGTCCTGGTGCTCGGTACGGACGTCCCCGGAGCCGTCAGCGGCGACGGAGACCAGCGTGCGGGCCTGGAGCTGCGGCCCCGTCTCGCCCTTGACGACACTGCCGCGTACGCACAGCACGCGCTCGCCGTCCGGTGACCAGGCCGGGTCGAAGTCCTCCCAGGCGCCGTCCTGCAGCGGCCCGCCCTGGCCCTTCCGGCCGGTGAGGCGGGTCAGTTCGCCGCTGCGTACATCCAGCACCCAGATGCGGTACGGGCTGCCCTTGACCGGGTCGCCCTCGCGCTCGGAGGCGAACGCGATCCGGGTGCCGTCGGGCGACCACGCGGGGCCGCGGTCGTCCCACGGCCCGTCGGTGCGCTGCTTCAGACCGGAGCCGTCCGAGCGCAGGGTCCAGATGTGGAAGCCGCCGTCCCGGTAGGCGCATACGGCCACGGTCCTGCCGTCCGGTGCGAGCACCGGGCGGGTGGGCTCCAGCCCCGGGACGGTCAGTGCGCGGGCTGCGCCGCCCGAACGGGGGATGGACCAGAGGATGTTCTGCATCTCCGCGATCATCCGCTCGGCGCCGGGCACGAGCGTGGCGGCGCCGTTGGTGGCGGCGGAGAAGGAGACGGTGCGGGCTTTGGTGGCGGCCTTCGCCTCAGCCGCGGCCGTCGTGGTGGCGGCGGACGCGGGTGCGGCGGCTGCCGGGGCTGTGAGGGCGGTACCGGAGACGGCGAGGGCGCCGCCTGCCGCGGCTGACGCCTGGAGGAGCCGGCGCCGGGCGAGGGTGCCGGAGTCGCTGTCGGTGGCTGAGTCGATGTGTGAGCCGGATGATTCCGAGGTGGCCAATGATCCTCCCTGGAAGGAGTGGGCCAGCTGATGCTCGCGGGCCCGGGGAGCAAGGTCAAGACCTCACCGCCCGGGCCCGGCCACCTCAAAGGGCGCAGTCACAAGGGAGTTGACCGCTGGTCAACCCTGTGCGGCGAATCGCCGCGGGATCAGCCGTCCAGCTGACCGATCGTGGCGATCGAGGGGCCGCGCTGCGTCTGGAGTGTGCGGGCCACCTCCTCCGCCTCGCGCAGCACCCGCAGGGCGTTGGACCACGTCAGCTTCGCCAGGTCAGCGTCGGACCACTTGCGGTCCAGCAACTCGGCCACCAGGTGCGGATAGCCGGAGACGTCCTCCAGCTGGGCCGGGGTGAAGGCGGTGCCGTCGTAGTCGCCGCCGATGCCGATGTGGTCGATGCCCGCGACCTCGCGCATGTGGTCGAGGTGGTCGGCGACCGTGGCGGCGTCGGGAACCGGCCGCGGGTTGGCCTTCTCGAACTCGCGCTGCACCTTGCGGCCCTCGTCGCTCAGGTCCAGATGGTCCAGGCCGTGGGCGCGCATGTTCTCGTCGGCCGCCAGGGTCCAGGCCACCGCCTCGGGGAGGATGAACTTGGGTACGAAGGTGGCCATCGCCACGCCGCCGTTGGCGGGCAGCTGGGCGAGCACGTCGTCGGGGATGTTGCGCGGGTGGTCGCAGACGGCGCGCGCGGAGGAGTGCGAGAAGATCACGGGCGCCTCGGTCACCCGCAACGCGTCCCGCATGGTGTCGGCCGCCACATGCGAGAGGTCGACCAGCATGCCGAGCCGGTTCATCTCGCGGACGACCTCTTCGCCGAAGCGGCTCAGCCCGCCCGCACGCGGCTCGTCGGTGGCCGAATCGGCCCAGTCCAGCGAGTTGTTGTGGGTGAGCGTCAGATAGCGCACCCCGAGCTGGTACAGGGCGCGCAGCGCGGCCAGCGAGTTGTTGATCGAGTGCCCGCCCTCGGCGCCCATCAGCGAGGCGATGCGCCGCTGGGCGTGCGCGGCCTCCACGTCCTCAGCGGTGAAGGCCAGCTGGAGGTCGTCGGGGTAGCGCGCCGCCAGCAGCCGTACGGCGTCGATCTGCTCCAGGGTCGCGCTCACCGCGTCGTCCCCGGTCAGCTCGCCGGGGACGTAGACGGACCAGAACTGCGCGCCGACGCCGCCGGCGCGCAGCCGCGCGAGGTCGGTGTGCAGCTTCTCGTGCTGCTCCTTGGCGATGTCGAGCTTGTCGAGGTCGTAGCACGCCTGCTCGCGCAGTGCCCATGGCAGGTCGTTGTGCCCGTCCACGACGGGGTGCTCGGTCAGCAGCGCACGGGCGCGCTCCAGGTTGGGGCTGTCGGGGCGCCGCTGCGGGCTGTCGGTACGCGTCACCGGTTGCCTCCCGCGCCGTTGCCGAAGCCGAACCCGGTCTCCCCCGCGGCCTTGGCCCGCAGCCGCTTGCCCTTCTCGGTGGCCTGTGCGTTGAGCTCCTGCTGGAAGTCGCGCATCTTCTCGCGCAGTTCGCCCTCCTGCGCCGCGAGCATCCGTACGGCGAGCAGCCCGGCGTTGCGCGCGCCGCCCACCGAGACGGTGGCGACGGGGACACCCGCGGGCATCTGCACGATGGAGAGCAGCGAGTCCATGCCGTCCAGGTACTTGAGCGGCACGGGCACGCCGATGACGGGCAGCGTGGTGACCGAGGCGAGCATGCCCGGCAGATGTGCCGCACCGCCGGCGCCCGCGATGATCGCCTTCAGTCCGCGGTCCGCTGCGTCCTCGCCGTAGGCGATCATCTCGCGGGGCATCCGGTGCGCGGAGACGACATCGACCTCGTACGGCACCTCGAACTCGTCCAGCGCCTTGGCCGCCTCCTCCATGACGGGCCAGTCCGAGTCGGACCCCATGACGATCCCCACGAGCGGGCTTGGGCTGGTCATACGACTCCTAGGTGAGGGGGTGGTGGGCGGGTGGGCAGGACGCACACTCCCACGGCGGGACAGCCGGCCGACACGGGGAGCTCACTCGGCGATGGTGCCCCGCAAGTATCCCGCGGCGTGCGCGGCGCGCTCCCGTACGTCGGCGAGGTCGTCCCCGTAGACATTGACGTGCCCCACCTTGCGGCCGGGCTTCACGTCCTTCCCGTACATATGGATCTTGAGCCGCGGGTCGCGTGCCATGCAGTGCAGATACGCCGCGTACATGTCGGGGTAGTCGCCGCCCAGCACATTGGCCATCACGGTCCAGCGCTCCCGGCAGCGCGGGTCGCCCAGCGGCAGGTCCAGCACGGCCCGCACATGGTTGGCGAACTGCGAGGTCACAGCGCCGTCCTGGGTCCAGTGCCCGGAGTTGTGCGGCCGCATGGCCAGCTCGTTGACGAGCAGCCGGCCGTCCTTCGTCTCGAACAGCTCGACCGCCAGATGCCCGACGACACCCAGCTCGTGCGCCACCCGCAGCGCCATTTCCTGGGCGCCCAGCGCGGCCTCCTCGGCCAGCGCGGGCGCGGGGGCGATCACGGTGTCGCAGACGCCGTCGACCTGGATGGACTCCACGACGGGGTAGGCGACGGCCTGCCCGTGCGGGGAG
This sequence comes from Streptomyces sp. CA-250714, assembly GCF_050936705.1. Lineage (NCBI taxonomy): Bacteria > Bacillati > Actinomycetota > Actinomycetes > Kitasatosporales > Streptomycetaceae > Streptomyces > Streptomyces sp. CA-250714. The sequence goes on from NZ_JBNJMI010000002.1 coordinate 2,986,555, forward strand.
CGGACGACGTTCGCGGCCAGCTCCCGCGCGAAGTCGACCTTCTCCTCGGCGAGCACGGGGACGCCCGCCTTGAACGGCTCGGCCGCGGTCGGGTCGTCAGCGCCGCGTACGACCCATACGCCCTTGCCGTCGTAGCCGCCGCGCACCGTCTTGAGGACGACGGGGAAGCCGCCGCTCCCGGGGGCCGACGCGGCCGCGCCCTCCGCCGCGAACGCGGCGACGTCCTCGGGACCGCTGACGATCCGGTTGCGCGGCGCGGGTACGCCGAGTTCGGCGAGCCGGGCGCGCATCACGCCCTTGTCCTGCGCGTGGACGAGCGCGTCCGGGCCCGGGCGGACGGGGATGCCGTCCGCCTCCAGCGCGCGGAGATGCTCGGTGGGCACATGTTCGTGATCGAAAGTGATCACATCGCAGCCCTCGGCGAAGCGCCGCAGCGTGTCCAGATCTCGGTAGTCACCAACGACAACCTCGTTGACGACTTGTGCCGCCGAGTCCTGCGCCGTATCGGAAAGGAGCTTGAATCTGATGCCGAGCGGGATGCCCGCCTCGTGGGTCATACGAGCGAGCTGGCCACCGCCGACCATGCCGACTACCGGGAATGTCACGGTTCCAGGGTACGGGGCCCGAGGGAGCGCTCCGCCCGCCCCTTACGCCTCCGGCGCCTCCTCTATGCTCCGTACTGGTCGGTCTTGAGGTGGACCTGCTGAGAACGGGGGCGCGGGTTGCGGCGTATGAAACAAGCCACACTGACACTGGCCGTCCTGCTGGCCGCCACGGCGTGCGGTGGAGGCGGCGACAACAGCGACAACGGGGACAGCGGCGGCAGCGGCAACGACGGAGCCGACGGCGGCGCCGGCATGCCCCGTCCCCGCGAGTTCGGCATCCACGACACCCGCGTCCAGGTACGCCCGCACGAGCAGTTCGTGCTGAAGGTCCCGTACCGGCCCAGCGAGGGCTACCGCTGGATCGTGCGCGGCGACAAGCCCGACCCGAGGACCGCCACCCTCATCGACACCAGGGCCCAGGGCTTCGACCCCGACCGCATGGGCGACCGCGGCGAACGCTGGTACTCCTACCGCGCCGAGAAGCCCGGCAGGACGAAGCTCGCGCTGCGTGAGTGCTTCCAGTGCGGGACCAGCAACGAGCGGGTCGATGCGGACCACCCCGTGAAGGACGTCACCTTCCACATCACCGTCGCGAACTGACCGGCAGCACGGTCGCGCGCTGACCAGCGGCACCTTCGCCGGCCCTGCCGACAGCACGTCACCGGCCGGGCGGGGCACCGGCAACCATCCGCGCCCCGGCTGCGTCAATCGCCCTACAGAGCGAATGTAGGGCTGGTTAGCATGGGTCAGCCTTCGACGACCGAACGAAACGGGGCTCAGTATCGCTATGGGGAAATGGCGCACGATGCGCCCGGGACTGGAACGGCTCGTGCGCGAACTGGCCAAGTTCGGCGCCGTCGGTGCGCTGGGCTTCCTGGTGAACGTCGCGATCTTCAACCTGTGCATCCACACGTTCCAGCTCGCCCCCATCCGCTCCGGGGTCATCTCGCAGGTCGTCGCCATCGGCACCAACTACCTGGGCAACCGCTACTGGACCTACCGGCACATCGACAAGAACCGGATCCACCGCGAGACGGTCCTCTTCTTCCTCTTCAGCGGCGTCGGGCTGGTGCTGGAGAACGGCATCCTGGCCCTCTCGCACTACGGCTTCGGCTACACCTCGCCGCTCGCCGACAACATCGCCAAGAACGTCATCGGGCTCGCCATCGGCACCGTCTTCCGCTTCTGGGCGTACCGCACCTGGGTGTTCCGGGTCGGCGCCAAGGCCGGTGCCGGCACTGACGCCGGTACGGGGACCGACGCCGAGACCGACGGTGAACCCTCCCCCGGGCTTCGCCCAGCAGGTGCCCCCAGCGACCCCTTCGCCGTCGAACCGGCGGCCGTCGAACCGGCGGCCTCAGCCGGAGCCGGACGCATCGAGGTCGGCCGCCTCGCGGCTGAGGAACAGCGCGAAGACCGGCGGCAGCTGCTGAAGTAGCTCCAGCCGCCCGCCGTCCGCCTCCGCGAGATCGCGGGCGACGGCGAGGCCGAGGCCGGTGGAGTTGTGGCCGCTGACGGTCCGTTCGAAGACCCGCGAGCCCAGCGCCTCGTCCACCCCGGGGCCCTCGTCCGTGACCTCCACCACCACCTGGTTGCCGGTGACCCGGGTACGCAGCGCGACCGTACCGGCGCCGTGCATCAGCGAGTTCTCGATCAGCGTCGCCAGCACCTGCGCCACCGCGCCGGGCGTACCCACCGCGCGGAGCCCGGTCTTGCCGGAGCGCACGATGGCCCGGCCCGCGCTGCGGTAGGCGGGCTTCCACTCCTCGATCTGCTGCTTGACGACCTCGTCCAGGTCGAAGCTGACGGCCGAGCCGGTGCGCGGGTCGCGGGAGTTGGTCAGCAGCCGCTGCACCACGTCGGTGAGCCGCTCGACCTGGGCGAGCGCGATGGTCGCCTCCTCCTTGACGACGGCACGGTCCTCGGGTTCGTCGCCGTCGGCCATGGTGATGATCTCCTCCAGCCGCATCGACAGCGCCGTCAGCGGGGTGCGCAGCTGGTGCGAGGCGTCGGCCGCCAGCCGCCGCTCGGCGGTGAGCATCCGGCCGATCCGGTCCGCGCTGGCGTCCAGCACGTCCGCGACCCGGTCCAGCTCCGGCACCCCGTAGCGGCGGTGCCGCGGGCGCGGGTCGCCGGAGCCGAGCCGTTCGGCGGTCTCGGCCAGGTCGGTGAGCGGGGCCGCGACGCGGTGTGCCTGGCGTACGGCCAGCACGGCGGCGGCGATCACGGCGAGCAGCGCGACCGCGGCGATGATCAGCAGGGTGCGGCCGACCTCGGCGCGCACCGCGGACCGCGACGCCTGCACGGTGACGTGCTCGCCGTGCGCGCCGGTCTCCCTCGCCTCGACGACATCGCCCGCGGGCCGTTCGCCGACCTCGATGGGCCGCCGCCGGTCGGGCAGGTCGATGCGGATGTAGCGGACGATGCGGTCCTTGGAGGTGGTGACGCCGATGGACTCCTTCGTCACCCTCTCCTTGGCCACCAGCCGGTTCTCGACGGTGGAGACCAGGCGGATCGCCTCGGAGCGGACGTTCTCCCTGGTGCTGTTCTCGATCGTGCGGGACTCGACGATGACGAGGGAGATGCCGAAGACCGCGACGACGACGAGTACGACCGCGAGGATGGACAGGATGAGCCGACGGCGCACGTGCTGGCTTCTTTCCTAGCTGTTCCGGGGGCTCAATCTGGTTCCGGCTCCTCGAAGGTGCCCTAGCTCTTCTCGAAGCGGAAGCCGACGCCGCGCACAGTGGCGATGTAGCGGGGGTTGGCCGCGTCGTCGCCGAGCTTCTTGCGCAGCCAGGAGATGTGCATGTCGAGTGTCTTGGTCGACGACCACCAGGTGGTGTCCCACACCTCGCGCATCAGCTGGTCCCGGGTGACGACCCGGCCCGCGTCCCGCACCAGCACCCGCAGCAGGTCGAACTCCTTGGCGGTCAGCTGCAACTCCTCATCGCCCATCCACGCCCGGTGCGACTCGACGTCGATCCGCACGCCGTGTGTGGCCGGGGGCTGGGCCGGTTCGGCGGGGGTGCCGCGGCGCAGCAGGGCGCGGACCCGGGCCAGCAGCTCGGCGAGCCGGAAGGGCTTGGTGACGTAGTCGTCGGCACCCGCGTCGAGGCCGACGACGGTGTCCACCTCGTCGGCACGCGCGGTCAGTACGAGGACGGGGAAGCTGTGGCCCTCGTTGCGCAGCCTGCGGCACACCTCGAGACCGTCCATACCGGGCAGCCCCAGGTCGAGCACGACCAGGTCGATGCCCTCGCGCAGCCCGGCGTCGAGTGCGGTGGGGCCGTCCTCGCGCACCTCGACCTCGTAGCCCTCCCGGCGCAGGGCGCGGGCCAGCGGCTCCGAGATCGACGCATCATCCTCGGCGAGCAGTACACGGGTCATGGACCGATGGTAGTCCGCGTGGCCGAGCGTCAGTGTGGATACGGTGCGCTGCCCTCCGGTTCTGACAATCCTCAGGTGAGATGGACACGTCACCAACGAATACGCGCCTGGGTTGCACCTTTCACCTGTGATGTATCTCGCAAGCTCTTCCCCGGGGGCATGGCCGGTGACTTATGGTGAATGCACTTATGTAAGTGAACGTCGAGGACTCCTGGCGCCCACGCACCACCGGCCGGGGGTCCTTTTCCGTGTACGGGTCCCGCCTGCGAGCAGCGCCGCTGGGCAGCGCGGCCCCAGCGCAATGGCAAGGAACACCGATATGGCGCCCAGCCTGACGAAGGACGCCCCCGGCACCACCGGCGGCAAGACCTTCTTCGGCCACCCACGAGGTCTGGCCACGCTCTTCATGACGGAGATGTGGGAGCGCTTCAGCTTCTACGGCCTTCGCGCACTGCTCGTCGTCTACCTCGTGGCCGGCGGGCCCGACGCGGGTGAGGGCGGCGCCGGAAGCCAGGGTGGCGGCCTCGCCATGGACCTGGCCACGGCCACGGCGATCTACTCCGTCTACAACGCCATGGTCTATCTGCTGACCATGCCGGGCGGCTGGTTCGGCGACCGGCTCTGGGGCCCCCGCAAGACCGTCACCGTGGGCGCCGGCATCATCATGATCGGCCACCTCACCCTGGCCCTGCCGGGCGAGGCGTCGTTCTTCACCGGTCTCGCCTGCGTGGCCACCGGCTCCGGGCTGCTGAAGGCCAACATCTCCAAGATGGTCGGCGATCTGTACAACGGCCCCGACGACCCGCGCCGCGACGGCGGCTTCACGGTCTTCTACATGGGCATCAACGCGGGTTCGTTCCTTGCCCCGTTCGCCATCGGCACCGTCGGCCAGACCGTCAACTGGCATCTGGGCTTCGGCATGGCCGCCGTCGGTATGGGCCTCGGCCTGGTCCAGTTCCTCATCGGCTCGCGCCATCTGGACCCCAGGAGCAGCCAGGTCCCAGCGCCGCTGTCGGCGCCGGAGAAGACGGCCGTACTGCGCAAGTCGCTGCTGTGGCTGGTCGTCGCCGTCGTCTTCTACGGCGTCGTGGTGGCCACCGGCACCTTCACCCTCAACTGGGCGATGATCCCGCTCACCGTGCTGGGCCTGCTCATACCGCTCGGGATGCTGGTGCGGATCAAGCGCGACAAGGACCTCACCCAGGCCGAGCAGGGCCGGATGACCGGCTACATCTGGTTCTTCGCCGCCGCGGCGATCTTCTGGATGATCTACGACCAGGGCGCCTCCACCGTCCAGGCGTTCGGTGACGCCAAGACGTCCACCTCGATCCTGGGCTGGCACTTCCCCTCGACCTGGTTCCAGTCGATCAACCCGCTCTTCATCATCCTGCTCGCCCCGGTCTTCGCCGCGCTGTGGCTGGCGCTCAACCGGCGCGGCAAGGAGCCGACGACCACCGCGAAGTTCGCCTTCGCGCTGGTGGTGACCGGCCTGTCGTTCTTCGTCTTCGTCATCCCGATGGCATCGGCCTCCGACGGTACGAAGGTGACCCCGCTGTGGCTGGTCCTCATCTTCCTGATGCACACCGTCGCGGAGCTGTGCCTGTCGCCCGTCGGCCTGTCGGTGACCACCAAGCTGGCCCCCGCGAAGTATGCGAGCCAGCTCATGGGTGTCTGGTTCCTCGCCGTGACCGCGGGTGACAGCATCACCGGCCTGCTGTCCATCGGCGGCGTTGACCTCAGCACCACGGGCGTCGTCGCCCTCGAAGCCGCCCTCGCGGTGCTGGCCGGATTCGCGGTGTACATGTACCGGCGGCAGATCACCGCGACGATGACCGAAGTGAAGTAGCCGCACCCTGGGCGCCCCCTCCTTGGGGGGCGCCCTCACCGGCAGAGCGCCGCGAAGGTGGGGCGAGCCGTGAGACAAGCGCCATGCCGAGCCGGAACACCGCCAGCGGGACCACCACGCACAGCAGCAGCCAGAACAGCGTCACCCCCCAGGGCCGCCCCACATCCCAGGGCTGTTCGGTCAGTACGCGGCCGTCGAGCTTGGCCGCGACCGTGTACTCCCCGTGGGCGCCCGAGGCCAGCTCGACGGGCAGCTCGACCCGCGCCTTCTTGCCCGGATCGATCGTGCCCCGCCACTGCTGGCGCTCCCACTCGGGGGCGAGGACGCCGTGCGAGGTGCCCACCTCGAAGACCGGGTCCCGGGCGCGGTCGGCACCCAGATTGCCGACCGTGAGCACCAGTTTCCGCTGCTCGGGGGCGCCGAACCAGTTGAGCAGCCCGCTCTCCCCCTCCAGCCGCGCCGCCAGCACGCTGAGCCGCCCGCCCGTGCGCCTCTCGGGCAGCGGTTTCACCGGGTGGCCCGCGACCCGGAACGCCGCGTTCGCCGCCGCGTAGGCGCCCGTCACCGTGGTGGCCCGTACGACGCACGGGCAGGCCTTCGGCGGCTCGGCGACGGGAATCGCCTTGCGGAAGCGGCCGTTCTTGTCCGTGGTGACGGCCCGTCCCTCGGCGTTGGCGCAGGCGTTGGTGCCGCCGATGGCCTTCTGACCGCACATCAGCAGGGTGAGCAGGGTGTCGGGGCGCCATCCGGCGCCGCGCACCGTGACGTTCGCCCCCGCGCCCGCCTCGCTCTTGGAGAGCGTGATCTTCGGCTGCTGCGTCTTGGCGGTGCCTGCCGTCGCCTGGTTCGGTGCCGCCACCATGATGAGGCAACCCAGCAGGACTGCGACTCGCCGGATGTCCGTCCTCACTTCGCGGCTCCCCTCATGGCGCCGGACGTCGGGGCTGCGGCAGTGGCGCCCACCGTCGGCCCCTCGGGGGTTTCGTCCCCGCGCCCCCGGTCGGGACGGGGCGCCGGCCCCCGGCCGGAGCCGGCTCCCTCACCCGGGGTCGGCCGCCGGTCCTCGCCCGACGAAGCGCCGCGGCTGCGACGGACGTACCAGCCAACGCCCGTACCGGCGAGGGCGACGAGCACCCCGACTACCCACCCCCAGGGCACAGCCGTGTACGAGGCCGTACCGGAATCCCGCGCTCCGTCCTCGGCCAGCACCACAAGGCGGACGTCCGCCACATCCGCCGCGGGCGGGTGCGGCCACCGCTCCTGGCGGGTGACGCGCTGGCCGGGGAGCAGTTCGACGGGCAGAGTCCTGGCCGGTTGCCGTACCAGCGGACCGAAGAGGCCGTCGGCGTGGACGGCGAGCCGGGGCCGCAGCGCGGTGTTGCCGCGGTTGACCAGGGTGTAGCCGATCAGCGCGGCACCGTCGTCGGCCTTCTCCACTTGGACGTTCTCCACGCTCAGCGCCGCCAGCGTCGGCCCGCTCACCCGCAGATGCATCCGTACCCCCACCGTCCGCCTGCCGTCGCTGACGACGAGCGCGGCGGGATGGTCGCCCGGCACGGCGCTGTCGGGGACGGTCACGCTCAGCGGCACCTCGGCGCGGGTGTGCGGCGGCACCTCGACGGTGTCCTTCGCGAGGGCGATCCACTTGCCGGGGCCCTTGCTGCGGCCCTCCTCCCGCACGGCGAACCCGCCGCCGCGTGCGTTGTACGCGTCAGCCCCGCGCAGCCGGAAGGTGCGGGGTGCTCCGCCCTCGTTGGTGAGCGCGACGGAGTCCCGGAGCACGGTGCCGGGGCCGCCCTCCAGATAGAAGAACGAGCGTGCGTCGGACGCCGCGGTGCCCGCGGGCGGGGAGGGCGCCGCCGACCACGGGGGCTCGCCCTCGCCGGGTGTCGCCGCGCGGGCGGGGCTGTCCGCTCCCAGCAGGCAGAGCACGGCGAGTGCACAGACCAGCACCCCCCGGGTGCGGCCCGGGAGCGATCCCCGGGTGCGGGGGGCCGGTGCGCTGCGGGCGCCTTGGCGGGGCGGGGTGCGGCCCACCACGGGCTAGTGCCGTACCGCGGCCCTGCGCCGCGTCACCCACAGTGCTCCGCCGATTCCGGCCAGCAGCACGGTGCCGCCGAGGGTGCCGAGGGCGACTGCGGAGTCGGTGGGGCCGGTCTTGGGCAGTTCGCCGCCGCTGGGCGCTGCTCCGCCGGTGGCCGCCGCGCCGCCGGAGGCGTCACCTCCGCCGCTCGCCGTGCCGCCGGTGTCACCGCCGCCCGAGCCGCCGCTGCCGCCCGCCGCGGTCACATCGAGGGTGAGGGAGGGTTTCGGGTTGTTCTTCGGGTTGCAGGTGGTGGTCGTACCCATCGCCTTGATGGTGAGTGTGCCGGCGGTGAAGGTGACCTTGCCGCTCTTCTTCGGTGTGTAGGTCCCGCTCAAGTCAGGGATCTTGATCGGGGTGTTGGCCGGGATGGCCTTGTCGTTCGGCGGACCGCTCACCGGCACATCGCCGGTCTCGGCGCCGCCGAGCTTGATCTTGGCGCTGGGCTTCATCACGCCCTTGCCGAGTTCGACGGGGCTGGAGGAGACGCCCTTCTCGAACGACATGGTGAGCTTGTAACCGCTGCCGCTCTTGGTGGACTTGATGTCGATGGGCGAGACGGCGCTCTTGTCCCCGATCGGGGTCTTGCACTGGTAGTCGACGTCGACCGTCGTGGCGCTCGCCGCGGGGGCCGACAGCAGTACGGCCGAGCCGGCGAGGGCTGTTGCCGCCACCGTGGCGGCGGCCGTGCGGGTGTGGCGTTTCTTGCTGTGGGACACGGGGGTTCCCCCTTCATCCGGACTCGCAAGTTACTGACGACACATCAGATTTGCGCCGACAGTAGCTCCAGCCCCTTGCCGAGGGAAGAGCGCCTGCACCGTGAGTCAGCGGGGAGCCGAAGAGTTGGGGCGGGAAACAGGCGAGAAACACCCGCGCCCGTTTCGCGTCGTAACACCCGCGCCATGTCGCGTCATACGAGCGTCAGAGCGGAGCCGCGAGCGTCAGATCGGAGCCGCGAGCTCGCCCACACCCCGTCATACGGAGCGTCAGTGCGGAGCCGCGAGCTCCGCCCACACCGTCTTGCCCGGGCCCTCCGCGTTGCGTACCACGCCCCAGTCGAGGCACAGCCGCTGGACGATGAACATCCCGTGTCCGCCGGGCCGGCCGGCGCGGTGCGGCGTACGGGGGGACGGGGAGCCGCTGCCCAGGTCGACGATCTCCAGGCGCAGCACCTTCGCGTTGGCGCCGACCCGCAGTTCCTCGGGGCCGTTGGCGTGCAGGCACGCGTTGGTGACCAGTTCCGAGACGACGAGCAGCACGTCCTCAGCCGCCGCGCGCTGGTCGGCCGTGGCGGCGGGCAGCCAGCCCCAGTCCTGGAGGGCCCGGCGGGTGAAGTCACGGGCACGCGGCACGGCGCCGCTGGCGCCGACCAGTCGCAGCCTGCGGACCTGCCGCATCGGCTGTCCTGCCTGGCGTGCGGTCCCCGCGGCGGCCGAGGCCGCACTCTCCGCAGCGGTCCCCATGGCGCCACTCCCCCCTTCGGGTTCGGGCGTGGAAGCGCTCCCGGAAGTGGAAGCGTCCCCGGGAGCGCCACCGGAATCGGAGATCCCGAGGGCTGGCTCACGCCCCGTGTCCGTACCGGCACGCACTCGTGCGTCAGCACCCCCGGCCGCGGCACACCCCGGGCCCGCGGTGGCCGGAGTGCCCTCGGACTCCGGACCACGGTCGCCCGCCGGTTGCGGCCGGGTGGTGCTCATCAGTGGTTCACCTCACCGATCACCGGTTACGTTTCGCCGTCCCGCGCCGTTCCGCACCCCTGCGGAACCTTGACGCGCTGTACACGAATGTCTGACAGATTCGAAGGACTCCTGCCCGGACGCACCGTGAGAACACTTACGGATTCAGCCGGACCTGTGTGATGCGCGTAACGCCCTGGTTACGCCTCTGGCCGGGATTCCGGGCCCGAGGAATTCCCCAGCGCCGAGGCGAGATCGTCGTGCACGGTGAAGACCGCGCTCGCACCGGTGATCTCGAAGACGCGCGCCACTACGGGGAGCATCCCCGCCAGATGGACACCGCCGCCGGCCTCCTCCGCCTTCAGGCGGGCGCCGAGCAGTACGTTCAACCCCGTGGAGTCGCAGAACTCGAGCCGTGAGCAGTCCACGACGAGGCGGCTGTAGCCCTCCTCGACGCTCCGCTCCAACGGCTCGCGCAACAGCTCCGCGGTGTGGTGATCGAGCTCACCCTCGGGGGTCACCACGGCACTGATTCCCTCGTGCCGTACCTCGACCGTCAGCCGGCCCTGGCTCGTGCTGCCGGGCATCCCGCGGTCCATGCACACCCCTTCTGTTTCGCGTGAGGGCCTTCACTGCTTCCCCCCGTCGAGCGGTTCGAACCCTACGCCTTCGTGGCCCTTACCGGTAGCCGAACATTGGACAGATTGGCCACATACGGACATATGGAGCTTGCTCTTGCTGTACAGGAGCAGGTAGGTCTAGTAGGGATACCGAACCACGTCGGCTCTGGAGGCGCCGCACCCCGTAGTGCACGTCACGGCTTCGGCAGCCATATGCCGAGAAAACCATGGAGGACAGCCATGTCACCCCGGCTCGACAACGGGATATCCGACCCCGCGTATACGCAGGTCGCGACCGATCCCGCCGTTCCGGAGCAGCACAGCACGGACCGGCTGCCGGATTCCCCGTCCCTGACCCCCGAAACGCTCACCGATCGGACGAGCACCGACCAGATCGCGGAAGCGGTTGAAGCCGACCTCTTCGACCAGCTTCAGCTCCCCGAGATCCCACCCTACGACGAGGTCGGTCCGCTGGACGCGCGGGCCCTGTCCAAGACGCTGTTCGAGCGGCTGGAGAACCTCGAAGAGGGCACCCACGAATACGCGTACGTACGCAACACCCTGGTCGAACTCAACCTCGCCCTGGTGAAGTTCGCGGCCTCCAGATTCCGCTCGCGCAGCGAGCCCATGGAGGACATCGTCCAGGTCGGCACCATCGGCCTCATCAAGGCGATCGACCGCTTCGAGCTGAACCGCGGCGTCGAGTTCCCCACCTTCGCGATGCCGACCATCGTCGGCGAGATCAAGCGCTTCTTCCGCGACACGTCCTGGTCGGTGCGGGTACCCCGGCGCCTCCAGGAGCTCCGGCTCGACCTGGCCAAGGCAGGCGACGAACTCGCCCAGAAGCTGGACCGGGCACCGACCGCCGAGGAGCTGGCCCAGCGGCTCAACATATCCAGCGAGGAAGTCATCGAGGGCATGGCGGCGAGCAACGCCTACACCGCCAGCTCGCTGGACGCGCAGCCCGAGGAGGACGACACCGAGGGCGCGCTGGCCGACCGGATCGGCTACGAGGACCACGGGCTCGAAGGCATCGAGTACGTCGAGTCGTTGAAGCCGCTGATCGCCGAACTGCCCGCGCGGGACCGCAGAATCCTCTCGCTGCGCTTCGTGGCGAACATGACCCAGTCGGAGATCGGTGAGGAGCTCGGCATCTCCCAGATGCACGTCTCCCGGCTGCTCTCCCGCACGCTGGGCAAGCTCCGCAAGGGGCTGATGATCGAGGAGTGACGCGGGGTGCCGCCCGACGGGGTGCGGCCTCTCCGCGTGCCGAGGGCCCGGCCGGACTGTGCACACTGTCCGGCCGGGCCCTCGGCGTTGCTCAGCACTGCGGGCGGAACTCCGCTCAGAACTCCGCGACTATGTCGTACAGCCCGGTGTTCGGGCGCAGCGGTGTGTCCGTGGCCTGCTGCGCCGCCTGGGCGCGGCTCGCGAAGTCCATGGATGCGCTGGCTGCTTCCCACGCCTCCTGGCTCTCCCAGTGAGCGACGTTCACCAGCTGGAAGCGGCCCTCGGGCGAACGGGCCTTGTGCAGCCGGGAGTCGAGGAATCCGGGCTTGGTGCTCATCACCGCGGCGCGCTCGCGCCACTTGGCGGCGACTGCGTCGGCGTCCTCGGGGGCCACCTCGAAGATATTGATGAACGTGACGAACGGCTGGTCGTCCTGCGTCATGAGTTGCCCTCCTGGGCGGTGAGTTTTGTGAGGATGCGGTCCAGGGCCGCCAGGTCCTCGGCGTCGAGCGCGCGCAGGGCCTGGGGCGGGGTGTCGGTGAGACGGATCATCTCGGCCACTGCCGCCGCGCCCTCCGCCGTGACCTGGACCAGCTTCGAGCGGCGGTCGTCGGGATGCGGGGTGCGCGTGGCGAGGCCGCGCTTGACCAGGTGGTCGACGGTGATCGTGGTGTAGGGCGCATCGGCCATCAGCCCCGTCGACAGCTCCTTCAGTGTGAGGGGCCCCTCGGTCGCGATCAGTCGCAGTGCCTTGGCGCGGAAGAAGCTCATGCCGAGCGCATCCATGACCTGCTTGCGTTTGTCGGCGCTCTCCAGGACGTACGTACGCATCGCACGCCAGGCGCGTACGGCCACCTCCGGCTCCGCGTCCTGGGAACTCATCGCGGTGCCACCTCGCTCTGCCGGGGCGCGGCCGGTGCGGCGTGCCCTTCGTCCCCCAGATTCCGCGCGGCCCGCTCCGCAGTGGCACGCGCCCGGCGGCCCGTGGTGAGCGCCCCGAGGACGAGAACGGCGAGGCCGCAGCCCGCGACGATCCACCACGCCATGCGCTGATCGGCCACGAAGCTCCCCGTGGCGCCCCCGCCGGTCACCGTCGCCGAGGCCATCACGGCGCCGATGACGGCCACCCCCAAGGAGGAGCCGACCTGTCTGCTGGTGGAGGCGACGGCGGCGGCAACACCTGCCTGGGCACGGGGCATGCCAGAGACGGCGGTGTTGGTGATCGGCGCGTTGACCAGCCCGAAGCCGATGCCGAAGAGTACGTATCCGGCGAAGAGCACCCACAGCGGCACGTCGGCCGAAGCGGTCCCGGCAAGCAGCACCCCCGCCGCCGTCATTCCCGCCCCCGCCGCCAGCAGCGGCAGCCGGGGGCCGCGGGAGCCCACCAAGCGGCCGGACAACGGCGCGCAGAACAGGGTCATCAGCGCCATCGGCAGCATGCACAGCCCCGCATGCAGTGCGTTCATGCCGCGGATGTCCTGGAGGAACAGCGAGGTCACGAAGAGGAAGCCGCCCAGCGCGGCGAAGGCGCACACCGCCGTCGCCGTCGCGCCCGCGAACGGGACGCTGCGGAAGAAGCGCGGGTCGATGAGGGGTTCGGCGCGGCGCGACTCGTACACCAGCAGTGCCAACAGGGCGACGAGCGCCGCGGTCAGGCAGCCGAGCACCAGCGGCGAGGCGAACCCGCTGTGCGGGCTCTCGATGATTCCGTAGGTGAGGGAGCCCAGCAGGACGATCACCAGCAGCTGACCCACCGGGTCCACCCGGCGGGCTCTGGGCGCGCGGGACTCGGGTACGAACAGCGTCGTCAGCACCAGTGCGGCCAGCCCGACCGGCACGTTCACCCAGAAGATCGCCTGCCAGCCGCTGGCGTCGACCAGCAGTCCGCCGAGGATGGGGCCGGCCGCCATGCTGATGCCGACGACCCCGCCCCATACGCCTATCGCGCGGGCGCGCTCGCGTGGCTCGGTGAAGGTGTTGGTGATGATCGACATCGCGACGGGGTTGAGCATCGAACCGCCCACCGCCTGCACGGCGCGGGCCGCCACCAGCCAGCCGAGTCCCGGCGCCAGGCTGCACAGCAGCGACCCCACGACGAAGAGCGCGAGCCCCCAGCGGAAGACCCGTCGGCGCCCCAGCCGGTCGGCCGTCGAACCGGACAGCATCAGCAGGGCCGCAAGCACCAGGGTGTACGCGTCGATCACCCATTGCAGGCCCGACACCGAAGCGCCCAGGTCGGCACGGATGTCGGGCAACGCCACGTTGAGAGCCGTCGTGTCGAGGCTGACGATCAGCAGCGACATGCAGCAGATCGCCAGGACCAGCAGCCTGCGGCGCGGCGTGAGTTCGGCGTCGGACAAGACTCCCCCCGGATTGCTTGTAAGACCAAAACAATTGTGACTCTACAACCAACCACCGACTACCGCCTCAGGACCATCCCGCCACCGCCTCAACCCCTGGTTGCACGCCGGAGTTGGAACCTGTACGGGATTCGCCGCGGCCTGCGGTTTCCTATCGTCGGGCGGGCTGGAACAGCTTCTGACCGTCCGGGGGAGACATTGGTGCCCTGCCAGAAAGAACGCCCGGTGGCGGCCGGCGTCCGGGACACCGTCGACCACCGCCGCGCCCTGTTCGCCCGGATCCAGAGCTTCATCTGGGAGCACTTGGGCGACCCCGGTCTGTGCCCCGACACCGTCGCCGCGGCGCACCACATCTCGACCCGGACCCTGCACCGGCTCTTTCAGCGCCAGGGCTGCACGGTCAGTTCGTGGATCCGCCGCCAGCGGCTCAATCGGGCCCGGCGCGATCTGGCCGATCCGGAGCTCGGCGGGCTCACCATTCAGGCCATCGCCGCCAGTTGGGGCTTCGCCCGGGCCGCCGACTTCACTCGGGCCTTCCGCGGGGCGTACGGGGTCACCCCGCAATCCTTTCGCGCCGACGCCCTGGTCCGGGCCCCGTGAGGGGGTGCCCCTGCCCGTCGCTTGCGGGCTGCAGGTGGGATGTGGCTGGTCGCGCAGTTCCCCGCGCCCCTTACACGCGTACGCCCTCCCGCCACACCGCCGCGACCAGCGGGACGCCCGGGCGGTAGGAGAGGTGGACGTGTGAAGGGGCGTCCAGCAGTGCGAGGTCGGCGCGGGAGCCGGGGGTCAGCCGGCCGACGTCCGTGCGGCGCAGTGCCTGGGCACCGCCCGCGGTGGCGGACCACAGTGCCTGGTCCGGCGTCATGTTCATCTCCCGTACGGCGATCGCGATGCAGAACGGCATCGAGGAGGTGTACGAGGAGCCCGGGTTGCAGTCGGTGGACAGCGCGACCGTGACGCCCGCCTCCAGCAGTCGGCGGGCGTCCGGGTAGACGGCGCGGGTGGAGAACTCGCAGCCGGGCAGCAAGGTCGCCACTGTCGTGCTGTTCGCCAGCGCGTCGACATCCGCGTCGCTGAGGTGCGTGCAGTGGTCCGCCGATGCCGCGCCCACCTCCACGGCCAGTTGGACACCCGGACCGTGGGTGAGCTGGTTGGCGTGGACGCGGGGGATGAGGCCCTCGGCCTTGCCCGCCAGGAGGATCGCCCGCGACCGGTCCTCGTCGAACGCGCCCTCCTCGCAGAAGACATCCACCCAGCGGACGTACGGGGCACACGCCTTGAGCATCTCGCCGGCGACGAGCGCGGTGTACCCGTCGGGGTCCGCCGCGTACTCGGGCGGAACGATGTGGGCGCCGAGATAGGTGACCTCGTCCACGCCGGACTCGGCCGCCACCCGCAGGGCACGGGCCTCGTGTTCGGGGGAGAGCCCGTAGCCCGACTTCGTCTCGACGGTGGTCGTGCCCTGCGCCCGCATCTCGCGCAGATGCGCTTCCAGGTTTGCCGCCAGCGCCTCGTCGGTGGCCTCGCGGGTCGCCTGCACGGTGGTGCGGATACCGCCCGCCGTGTAGGGGCGGCCGGACATCCGGGCGTTGAACTCCTGGGTGCGGTCGCCCGCGTAGAGCAGGTGTGAGTGGCTGTCGACGAAACCCGGGATCGCGGCCCTGCCGCCCGCGTCGTACGTCTCGTCCGCCGCCGGCGCGCGGTGGCCGGGGCCGACCCAGGCCACCTTGCCGTCCTCGATGACGAGTGCGGCGTTCTCGACGATGCCGAGCGGGCTGCCGTCGCCCTGGGCGGGGTCGTTGGTGACGAGGGCGGCGATGTTGGTGAGGGAGAGGGAGGTGGGGGCTTCGGGCATGGTGGGGTCGGTCCTTGGTCGGGGGAGGGGGCTTCGGTCCGGCTCAGGCGCGTAGGGCGGCAATGGCCTCCGTGAGGGCCTTGGGGACGGAGTCGAGGAGGGTGTGCGAGCCGTCCCGCACCACATGCCGGCCGCCCACCACCGTGTGGCGGACATCGGCGGCCGTGGCCGCGAACACGGCCGTCTCGGCCCCCAGCCGCACCACCGGCCCGGCCGTACGCACGGAATCCAGCGCGACGGTGACGAAGTCGGCCAGCGCCCCCGTCTCCAGGCGGCTCGCCTCTGGCCAGCCCAGCGCGGCGTGCCCGCCCTCGGTGGCGGCCCGCAGCAGCTGTCCGGCAGTCCAGTGGCCCCGGGTGCGGCTGGCGAGGCGCTCGTTCAGCTCCAGAGCGCGGGCCTCCTCGAACAGGTCGATGACGGCGTGGCTGTCGCTGCCCAGCGACAGTCCTGCCCCGGCACGGTCGAGCGCCGGCGCAGGACCGATGCCGTCGGCCAGATCGCGTTCGGTGGTCGGGCACATGCACACGCCTGTTCCGGAGCCGCCCACCGCACGGATGTCGTCCCCCGTCAGATGGGTGGCGTGGACGGCGGTGGTCCGCGGGCCGAGCACGCCGTGCTCGGCGAGCAGCGCGGTCGGCGTCAGACCGTGCACGCTCCGGCACGCCTCGTTCTCCGCGGTCTGCTCGGACAGATGGACGTGCAGCGGCGCGCTCCGCTGGTCGGCCCACTCGGCGACCGTGCGCAACTCCCGTGCGGGTACGGCGCGTACGGAGTGCACGGCGGCGCCGACCCGCGCGTGGTCACCGGCCGGCCGGAACGCGGAGGCGCGTTCGGCCCACGCCTCGGCGGTGCCGTCGCTGAAGCGCAACTGCTGCCGCGTGGGCGGCTCGCCGCGGCCCTTCCGGCCGATGCCGGAGGCGAGGTAGGCGGTGTCGAGCAGGGTGATGCGGATGCCCGCGTCGGCCGCGGCGGCGACCAGCGCGTGCCCCATGGCGTTGGGGTCCTCGTAACGTTCCCCGCCCGGCGCGTGGTGCAGATAGTGGAACTCGCCGACGCAGGTGATCCCGGCCAGCGCCATCTCGGCGTACACCGCGCGGGCCAGCGCGTAGTAGCTGTCCGGGGTGAGCAGCGACGCCGTCTGGTACATGGTGTCGCGCCACGTCCAGAAGGTGCCGGAGCCGACCTGGACGGTGCCGCGCAGCGCCCGGTGGAACGCGTGCGAGTGGGCGTTCGCCAGTCCGGGCAGCGTCAGCCCGCGCAGGGTGACCGCGCCGGGCGGCGGCGCCTGGACGCCGGTACGGACGGCGCCGAGCCGGCCCTGTGCGGTCACCTCCAGTACGACGTGCGGTTCGACGGTGCCGTTGAGCCACGCGTGCTCGCACCAGTAGAGCTTCTCGGCCGGAACGCCACCGGGGTCGGGCCCCGTCGCGTTGGGGTTGGTCCTAGTCCTCGTCGTCACACCGGTTCACCTTCACAGCAGGCCTTCCAGTACGTCGGCGAGCGCGCCGACGCCCGCCGCACAGTCGTCCTCTTCGGCGAACTCGGCGGGCGAGTGCGAGACACCGGTCGGGTTGCGGACATACAGCATCGCCGTAGGCACCGAAGCGGACAAAATACCCGCGTCGTGTCCGGCGCCGGTGGGCAGCACGGGGACGTCCCCACCCAGCAGACCGACCAGTCGGTCGCGCAGCACATGGTCGAACTCCACCAGCGGCGTCCGGGACTCCCGCGCGACCTCGACGTCCACGCCGTCGCGCCCGCCCCGCTCGGCTGCCGCGCGTTCGATCTCGGCGACGACGGCCGCCAGCGTCTCCCCGTCCGGAGCCCGCGCGTCCAGCCAGCCCCTGACCATGGACGGCACGGCGTTCACCCCGTTCGGCTCCACCGCCACCTTGCCGAAGGTGGCCAGCGCCCCCGCCAGCCGCGCCTTCTTACGGGCCGCGAGCACGGTGTTGGCGTAGGTGAGCATCGGGTCCCTGCGGTCCTCCAGCCGGGTGGTGCCCGCGTGGTTGGCCTCGCCCCGGAAGTCGAACCGCCAGCGCCCGTGCGGCCAGATCGCGGAGGCGACGGCGACCGGGTGCGGCGTCCCGGACAGCGCGCGGCCCTGCTCGATGTGCAGTTCGACGAAGGCGCCGATGCGGGCGAGTCGCTCGGGGTCGGGCCCGAGGGCCTCGGGACTGTGCCCCGCCGCCTCCATGGCCTGCGGGAGCGTCACCCCGTCGGCGTCCCGCAGCGCGTGGGCGCCCTCGGGGGTGAGCGCGCCGGTCAGCAGGCGGGAGCCCACACAGGACAGCCCGAAGCGGGCGCCCTCCTCGTCGGCGAAGTTGACGATGGCGAGGGGGCGGGTGAACGGCACGTTCCGGGAGCGGAGTTCATCCAGCGCGGCGAACGCGGAGATGACGCCGAGAGGGCCGTCGAAGGCGCCGCCGTCGGGTACGGAGTCCAGGTGGGAGCCGGTCACCAGCGCGTCCCCGGCGTCCTTGTCGCCGGCCCACGCCCACTGGTTGCCGTTCCCGTCGACCTCGTACGCCAGCCCTCTGGCCGCCGCCTGCTCCCGGAACCACGCCCGGCACTCCATATCGGGCCCCGACCAGGCGAACCGGCGGTAGCCCCCGCCGCTCGCCCGGCCGAGAGGGAGCAGCTCCTTCCACATGGCGTGGAAAGACCGCACCATCAGGCTTCTCCCTCCCGCATCGGAATGCGGACTCCGCGTTCGGCGGCGACCGTCTCCGCCTCGGGGTACCCCGCGTCGACGTGGCGGATCACTCCTGTGCCGGGGTCGTTGGTGAGCACGCGTTGCAGCTTCTCCCCCGCGAGGGCGGTGCCGTCGGCGGCGGTTACCTGCCCGGCGTGGAGGGAGCGGCCCATGCCGACCCCTCCCCCGTGGTGGAGGGAGACCCAGGAGGCGCCGGAGGCGACGTTGAGCATGGCATTCAGCATGGGCCAGTCGGCGATGGCGTCGGAGCCGTCCCGCATGGCCTCGGTCTCCCGGTAGGGCGAGGCGACGGACCCGCAGTCGAGGTGGTCGCGGCCCAGTACGAGCGGGGCCTTGAGCTCGCCCGCCGCCACCATGTCGTTGAACCGTTCGCCGGCCGCGGCCCGCTCCCCGTATCCGAGCCAGCAGATCCGCGCGGGCAGCCCCTGGTAGTGCACGCGCTCACCGGCGAGCTTCAGCCAGCGGGCCAGCGACGCGTTCTCGGGGAACAGGTCGAGCAGCGCCCGGTCCGTCGCGGCGATGTCGGCGGGGTCGCCGGACAGCGCCGCCCAGCGGAAGGGGCCCTTGCCCTCGCAGAAGAGGGGGCGGATATAGGCGGGGACGAAGCCGGGGAAGTCGAACGCGCGCGCGTAACCGGCGAGCTGCGCCTCGCCGCGGATGGAGTTGCCGTAGTCGAAGACCTCGGCACCGGCGTCCTGGAAGCCGACCATCGCCTCGACGTGCGCGGCCATCGACTCGCGTGCGCGCCGGGTGAAGTCGGCGGGCTTCTCGGCCGCGTACGTGGCCATGTCCGCGAAGTCCACACCGACGGGCAGATAGGCCAGCGGGTCGTGGGCGGAGGTCTGGTCGGTGACGATGTCGATGGGCGCGCCCTCGGCGAGCAGCCGGGGCAGCACCTCGGCGGCGTTGCCGAGCAGCCCGATGGACAGCGGGCGGCGCGCGTCCCTGGCCTCGACGGCCAGCCGCAGCGCTTCGGCGGTGTTCCCGGCGCGCACGTCGAGGTAGCCGTGCTCGATACGGCGATCGATACGGGAGGGGTCGCATTCGACGACGATCGCGACGCCGTCGTTCATGGTGACGGCGAGCGGCTGGGCGCCGCCCATCCCGCCGAGCCCCGCGGTCAGGGTGATGGTCCCGGCCAGCGAGCCGCCGAAGCGTTTGGCTGCGACCGCCGCGAACGTCTCGTAGGTGCCCTGGAGGATGCCCTGGGTGCCGATGTAGATCCACGAACCGGCGGTCATCTGGCCGTACATGGTCAGGCCGAGCTGCTCAAGGCGCCGGAACTCCTCCCAGTTGGCCCAGTCGCCGACCAGGTTGGAGTTGGCGATCAGCACACGCGGGGCCCACTCGTGGGTGGTCATCACTCCGACGGGACGGCCGGACTGTACGAGCATCGTCTCGTCGCCGCGCAGCGTGCGCAGGGTGCGGACCATCGCGTCGAACGACGCCCAGTCACGGGCTGCCTTTCCGGTGCCGCCGTAGACGACGAGCTTGTCGGGGTGCTCGGCGACCTCCGGGTCGAGGTTGTTCTGGAGCATCCGCAGCGCGGCCTCCTGCTGCCATCCGAGCGCGCTCAGCTCGCTGCCGCGCGGCGCCCTGACCGGGCGCGGTCCTGCGGTGCTGGTCATGTTGGCTCTGCCTCCTCGACTCGCGTCGTACGCGCACACCGGTGGTGCTGTCGCGGCGTACGCGCCCGCCTGTCGTCGCATACGAATCTATTCACCAACCATACGCACTGAATAGTTCTAGTCAACGGGGTCTTTCGGCCTCCACGGGGCTGCGGCGGCCAGGGGATGCGGTGGGCTCGCCCGGTGACGTCAGCCACCGTGGGCGCCCGGCGCGGCCTACCGTCGTCGGGTAGCCCTCCCCGCAGCCCCCGGAGAACGACATGTCGCAGATCCTTTTCGTGCTGACCGGCGCCCGCCACTGGACACTCGCCGACGGCACCCAGCACCCGACCGGCTTCTGGGCCGATGAGGCGGTCACCCCCTACGAGGCGTTCAAGGCGGCCGGCCACCAGGTCGTCGTCGCCACCCCCGGCGGGGTCCTCCCCAGCGTCGACCAGGCCAGCCTGTCCGCCGACGCGAACGGTGGACAGGACAACGCCGACCGGGTGGCCGAGGGGCTGGAGTCCTTCACGGAGCTGGGCCAGCCGCTGAGCATCGAGGACGTCCGGATCGACAGCGGCGGCGGCCCGGCCGGCTTCGACGCCGTCTTCTACCCCGGCGGACACGGCCCCATGGAGGACCTCGCCACCGACTCCGACTCCGGCACGCTCCTGGTGCGGACACTGGCCTCCGGCAGGCCGCTCGGCGTCGTCTGCCACGGCCCGGCGGCACTGCTGGCCGCCCACACCCAGGAGGGCGCCAGCGCGGTGTACGGGTACCGGCTGACCGGTTTCACCAACGCCGAGGAGCACCAGACGGGGCTGGCCAACAAGGCCAAATGGCTGCTCCAGGACCGGCTCGTCGAGGCCGGGGCGCACTTCGACGCGGGCGAACCCTGGGCCCCGCACCTGATCGTGGACCGTAATCTGGTCACCGGTCAGAACCCGGCGTCAGCGGGGCCGGTGGCCGCCGAGGTCATCAAGATGCTCGGCTGAACCCGACAGGCGTCACCGACGAAGGGAACGACTCGTGTCCGACTCCTCAGCAGCCGCAGCAGCGCACGCCGGCCGGCCCGTCGCCGCCGCCGGGACCTTCGCGCTCGGCGGGGAGCTCCCCGTACGCCGGCTCGGATACGGCGCCATGCAGCTGACCGGCCCCGGCGTCTGGGGCGAGCCCCGGGACCCCGACCAGGCCGTACGGGTACTGCGGCGCGCCGTCGAGCTGGGCGTGAACTTCATCGACACGGCCGACTCCTACGGCCCGTTCGTCAGCGAGCGCCTCATCCGGGAGGCCCTGCACCCGTACCCGGACGATCTGGTCATCGCCACCAAGGGCGGACTGACCCGGCCGGGCCCCGACGACTGGCGCCCGGTGGGCCGGCCCGAATATCTGCGCCAGCAGTGCGAACTGAGCCTGCGCCACCTGGGTCTGGAGCGTATCGACCTCTATCAGCTGCACCGTATCGACGAGAAGGTGCCGGTCGCCGACCAGCTGGGCGAGCTGTCGCTGCTCCAGCAGGAGGGCAAGATCCGGTTCATCGGGCTGTCCGAGGTGTCGGTGGCACAGCTGGAGGAGGCCAGAAAGCTGACGGACGTCGTCTCCGTGCAGAACCTCTACAACCTCGCCGACCGCAGCGCGGAGCCCGTGCTGGAGTACGCGGAGCAGGAGAACGTCGCCTTCATCCCCTGGTTCCCCATCGCCACCGGCGAACTGGCCCGCCCCGGCGGCCCCCTGGAAACCGCCGCCCAACAACACGGCGCCACCCCCTCCCAACTCGCCCTTGCCTGGCTTCTCCGCCGCTCCCCAGTACTCCTCCCCATCCCCGGCACCTCCCGCCTGGCCCACCTCGAGGAAAACACCCAAGCAGCCCGAATCGAACTGACCGACGCGGAGTTCGAGGGCCTGGCCGCCGCCGTCAGGGTCTGACCCCTCCCCGCCCCTTCCCTGTGTGCGAGAGGGCTCACCCCTCCGCGGAGCCCTCTCGCCCGCGCCAGTCCACACACATCACCAACGCATCATCCTGAAGCGGCGCCTCCCCCCGATACGCCGCAAGCTCCCGCAGAACCTCAACCGGCACCTGCCCGGCAGGCAGCATCCGGTACCCCGGCAACGAGCGGGCCAGCACCCGCTCGCCGTACGTCTCGCCGCCCCTCCCCGCCGCACCGTGCACCCCGTCGCTGACAATCAGTAGCCGATCCCCGGGCCGCACCGTGAAGTGCTCCTCCGCGTAGACGGTGTCCTCGAACATGCCCAGCGGCAGCTGACGGTCGAAGGGGAGCTCCTCCACCCCGCGTCCGCGCAGCCGCCACACCTTCGGCGAGCCCGCGTCCACGGCCTCCACCCGTCCGGTGGCCAGCTCGAACCGCAGCAGCAGCACTGACACATACGCGGAGCCCTGGTACTGCGCGTAGACCGCCTGGTCCGCCAGCGTCGCCTGGCCCGCGAGATCCAGCCCGGCGCGGCGCGCGTTGCGCAGCGCATTGGTGGCGAGGCTGGTCAGCAGCGCGGCCTCTATGCCCTCGCCCATGCCGTTGGTGACGGCGAGGGTCAGAAAGCGCTCGGAGGCCTCCCAGTCGAAGCTGTCGCCGAAGATCGCGTAAGCGGGCTCCAGATGGGCACCGACCTCGAACTCCTCGCGGACACAGGAGCGTCCGGGAAGCAGCTGCCACTGCATCTCCGCCGCCAGCGTCAGCCGTGCGGCGCGGCGGGCCAGCACGAACAGATCCGTGTCGCGCTCGGCGACGAGGATCTCGTGGCCGAGCGCCTCGCACAGCTGCCGCAGCACCGGCAGCAGACCGTTCGGGTCGGCGGCGGAGGGCAGGCCGACCGAGAGCGTGCCCAGCCGGTCACCACGGATGGTGATCGGCAGATGGACGACGATTCCGCCACCGGGCTGCTGGGTCACAAAAGGTTCCTGGGAGCCGAAGGCGCGCCCCTGCGGACTGTCGTGCACCGGCACCGGCTCGGCCTTGGCGGCATGGCCGTCGACCAGTTGCAGCGACTTCACCCCGTAGTCGACCATCCGGAGCTCGACGAGGTCGGCGCCGTACTGCTCCCGCAGCTCCGCGATGACGATCCGGGCGAGGGCGTGCGGCGGCGCGTTGCGCAGCGCCTGCTGGACGGCGGCGAATCTGTCCACGAGCGGTCCTGGTTCTGTGCGGGGCTGACGATGACCCCGCGGGCAGGGATCGCACTGGCTCAGCCGTGCCGGAGTAGTCCCGCGAACGACCGTATCGCAGCCGGACGGCGGCGCCCCGCGATGAGTTTTCCGGCCGGGCCCGGTCCATCCCTCGAGAGCCGGAGCAGCGTGCCCGGCGTCCGACAGATGTAGGAGGCGGACATCATGACCGAAGCGACAGGCCCCAAGCTGGGCGGCATCGTGCTGGGCAGTACGGACCCGAAGAGGCTGTGGGAGTGGTACCGCACCGCGTTCGCCCCGGACGCGGAGGAGGAGGGCCCGATGCTCGGCCTGGAGCTGAGCGGTACGTACCTCATCTTCGAGAGCAGGGACGACGTGGGCCGCAGGTCCGTCGAGCCGGGCCGGATCCTGGTGAACTTCGAGGTGAAGGACATCCACGACATGGCCGAGCGGCTGACCGAGCAGCTCGATCCGCGCTGGGTGCGCCCGGTCGAGGCCGTGGACGAGAACGTCCTGTTGGGCACCGTGGAGGACCCGGACGGCAACTATGTCCAGCTCTTCGAGGCGACCGACGACAAGTCCTCCTCCTAGCGGCATGTTCCGCGAGGAGGGGCAAGGAGGCACGCGGGACGGCGGTGGTACGCGCGACAGCACCGCGCACGCCGCGGAGCTGCTGAGGCACGCGGTCGGTTACGCACTGGGCACCGCCCAGTGCGTAACCCCGGCACTGCTGCATCTGCCCACTCCGTGCACGGAGTGGGACCTGGGCGGTCTGATGGCGCACGTGGACGACTCCCTGGCGGCGCTGCACGAGGGCATCGCGGAGGGCTCTGTCGCGCTGTATCCGGAACGTGCGCCGGAGTGCGCGGACGGCACCGGGCAGGCGGCGGACGCGGACCCCGCGGCGGCCTTCCGGCTGCGCGCCGCACGGTTGTTGGGGGCGTGGACCGCCGCCGGTCCGGGCCGCCGCCTGATCGTGGTGGCCGACGCGCCGCTGACGGCGACGGCCCTGGCGCTGACGGGTGCGGTCGAGATGGCGGTGCACGGGTGGGACATCGCGCGGGCCACCGGCGGCGCCGACCGTGCCATCCCGGCGCCGCTGGCGGCTCGGCTGCTGCCCGTGGCCAGGCAACTGGTGCCGCACGAGGGTGCCCGGCATCCGCTGTTCGCACCGGAGGTCCCCATCGCGCCGGGCGCTCCGCCAGGTGACCGGCTGCTGGCCTTACTCGGCCGCGATCCGGCCTATGGCTGGTAGACGCACTCCGTCAGGATGCTGTGCGCTTTCCAGCCCAGCGTCTCGTACAGCGCCCGCCCCTGCGGGGTGGCACCCAGGAGGCCGAGGGTCGCGCCCGCGTCCACCGCGCTGTCGGCCAGGGTGCGCATCACCAGGCTGCCCAGGCCGCGGCGGCGGTGCGCCTCTTCGGTGAGGATGCGGTCCATGACGGCGTTGTCGCCCAGCACGGACGCCTGTCCTGAGGCCGCGGGCTCGTCTGTCGCGGCGTCGTGGACGGACACATAGGTGACACGGTCGCGTGTCTCGACCATCCGCGTATAGCCGTCAGGCGGTACCGGTGCGGTCGCCTGCAGATCGACGGTCATCAGGTGGCCGGTCTCCGAGTGGTCCACCTCCCAGCCGTGCGGCAGCCAGGCCGCGACCCGGTCCGGCTCGGCGAACACCATCAGCCAGGTCCGGGGCACGGTCACCGCGGCGGCGGCCTCGCGCACCGTCGCCTCGTCCGCGCGCAGCAGCACATGCCGCCCCACCAGACGTTCGTTCCCGATGTCCATATAGACCCCCCACGGCTGCTCCACCGGTGCGGGTGTACCTCGGGAGGCGGCCCAGCCCGCCACCCAGTTGGTGATGAGTTCCGGGTCCGCGGCACAGTGCGCCAGGCCCGGAGAACGGGAGTCGTCCAATCAGGGCTCTCCTACGGAATGCGTATGGGATGCGTACGCGCCAGGTGGCGTACGGCCGCGCAGAGTACGGCAGAACGCACCCCGGAGCACCCGGATTTCGGCCCGGCGCTCACTCCGCGAAGAGGCCGCGCTCACTCGCCCGCGCGTCGAACTCCTCCAGCCGCGCCTGCGCGTCCGGCAGCCCGTCGCACATCGCCTCCAGCAGCACCCGCCCCAGCAGCATGGGGGCGCAGGCCGTGTCGAAGGCGAGGCCCGTACCGACAGCGGCGGGCAGCAGCAGATCGCCCGGGTGCGCAACGGGCGCGAAGGCGCTGTCGGCGACGGTGACGATCGACAGCCCCGCTTGCCGCGCACTGTCCAGGGCCTCCACCGTCTCCTGCGGATGCCGGGGCAGGGCGAAGCACAGCAGCGCGCCGGCGCCCGCCCGTACGCAGCCGTCGATGCGGTCCGCCAGCATGGAGCCGCCCTCGGTGAGCAGCCGTACGTCGGGGTGAACCTTGGCGGCGAAGTACGCGAAGCCGCTCGCCTGTGCGGCGGCGGCCCGCAGCCCGAGTACGGGCAGCGGACGGGAGGCGGCCAGCAGTGCTCCGGCGCGCTCGACCGGCGCGGGGTCGTCCAGCAGCGCCGACAGGTGCCGCAGATTCTCGATCTCGGCGTGCACGGCCTGCTGGTATTCGTTGAGCCCGCCGGGTCCCTCGCCCTCCCCGGCCGGCTCGGCCTCGGGCGGCTCGCTCTCCCGCAGGTGGCGGCGGAGCGCCGGGTAGCCGTCGAAGCCGAGCGCCACCGCGAACCGCGTCACGGAGGGCTGGCTGACCCCGGCCAGCTCGGCGAGCTCGACGCTGGAGAGGAACGGCGCGTCCCCCGCCCTGCGGACCATGCAGTGCGCGATACGGCGCTGCGTCGGGGTCAGCCGGTGCCCCTCGAAGAGCTTCAGCAACCGCGCGCTCGCGCTGCCCATCCCGCACCTCTCATTCAGCCCGCTCCTCCCTTGCATAAGCCTATGCAGCACCGGCCGCCCCCGGCAAGGCAAGGCCGCTGCAGGCCCCCGGCGGAAGGCTCCAGAAGTGGTGCTAGCACCACTGCCTAGGGGCGACGGCGCCCGTACCGTAACGGATATGAGCGCACCCGACCCTGAGCTGAAGAAGGAACTCGACGCGACCGTGCAGACGCGCCGGGAACTCGGCCCCGAGTACGAGGACGAGCTGCTGGACTCCTTCCTGGAGAAGGTGGAGCAGCGGCTGGACAACGTCGTCGACAAACGGGTGCGCCGCCAGCTGGCGGAGCAGCAGATGGTGGCCGCCCGCGGCGGCAGCACCGGCGTACAGCAACCGCGGCAGCCGCCGTCGCACGGCTTGCCGGACGGGCTCGGCGCCCGGATGGGCCTTGCGGTGACCTCCCTGGTGCTGGCCATCCCCCTCTCGGCGATAGCCGTGGCCAACGCGGGCCTGACCGGCCTGGTCACCTGCTGGGCGGGCATCGTCGCGGTCAACGGCCTCCAGGCCAGCCGCTCCTGGTTCTCCCCTGGCGGAAGCGGCGGACGCGACGCCGGGTAGGGCTTGCGCGTACCCGGCTAGGACAGCCCCGGACCGGCCCGGCCCCGCGCCGCCTCACCGTCAAGGGGACGGGAGGCAGGCGCAGGGCCACAATCAGCGATCAGCGGCCCTCGCTCGCGAGGAAGGCCAGCAGGTCCTGCCGGCTCACCACCCCGCTCGGCTTGCCCTCCGCGAGAACGACCGCCGCGTCAGCGCCCTCCAGCACCGCCATCAGGTCGGCAACGCTCTCTCCCGCGCCCACGTGCGGCAGCGGCGCGCTCATGTGCTTGTCCAACGGGTCGTCGAGGGAGGCCCGCTGGGTGAACAGCGCATCGAGCAGCTCCCGTTCGACGACGGACCCGATCACCTCGGCGGCCATCACATCCGGGTGCCCGGCGCCCCGCTTGACGACGGGCATCTGCGAGACGCCGTACTCGCGCAGCACCTCGATGGCCTCGCCCACCTTCTCCTCCGGGTGCATGTGCACGAGGGAAGGGATCGGGCCCTCCTTGAACCGCAGCACCTCGCCGACCCGGGCCCCGGTGGTGCCGCCCTCCTCCAGGAACCCGTAGTCGTTCATCCATTCGTCGTTGAAGATCTTGCTCAGATAGCCACGCCCGCCGTCCGGCAGCAGTACGACCACCACATCGTCCGGGCCGAGTCGCTTGGCCACCTCCAGCGCGCCGACCACGGCCATCCCGCAGGAGCCGCCGACCAGCAGCCCCTCCTCCTTGGCGAGCCGCCGCGTCATCTGGAAGGAGTCCTTGTCGGACACCGCCACGATCTCGTCGGTGATGTCCCGGTCGTAGGCGTCGGGCCAGAAGTCCTCACCCACGCCCTCGACCAGATACGGCCGGCCCGAACCGCCCGAGTAGACCGAGCCTTCCGGGTCGGCGCCCACGACCCGCACCCGGCCGCCGCTGACCTCTTTCAGATAGCGTCCGGTGCCGCTGATGGTGCCGCCGGTGCCGATGCCCGCCACGAAGTGGGTGATCCGGCCGTCGGTCTGCTCCCACAGCTCGGGGCCCGTCGTTTCGTAGTGCGAGCGGGGGTTGTTGGGGTTGCTGTACTGGTCCGGCTTCCAGGCGCCCGGGGTTTCGCGGACGAGCCTGTCGGAAACGTTGTAGTAAGAGTCGGGATGTTCCGGATCGACGGCCGTTGGGCAGACGACGACCTCGGCTCCGTACGCCCGCAGCACATTGATCTTGTCCATGGAGACCTTGTCGGGGCAGACGAAGAGGCACCGGTACCCCTTCTGCTGCGCCACGATGGCCAGTCCGACGCCGGTGTTGCCCGATGTGGGCTCCACGATCACCCCACCGGGCCGCAGTTCGCCGGACTCCTCTGCCGCCTCGATCATGCGCAGCGCGATCCGGTCCTTCACGGAACCGCCTGGATTGAAGTACTCGACCTTGGCAAGGACGGTGGCCTGAATGCCGTCCGTGACACCGTTGAGCTTGAGCAGCGGGGTGTTTCCGACAAGCTCGATCATCGACTCGTGATACTGCACCGTGGTCTCCGCGCGTAGTCGTGGTCGCAGGGCCGCGGGGTCGCGAGCCCGTCCCGACAGCCTATGGGGCAACACGTGCACACCTCAGGCGCGTTGCAGGGCGGGCCGCACGGGGCAACACAGTCTTGAAGGTTGTGAGCCCCGGCGCACGGACCGACGGTGTGCACCCCGCGCACACCGGACCCGGAACCCGACCGCACAGAACCAGGAACGCACGGCCTCATGAAAAGACCGACGTACCAAGCAGACGCACCAACCAGCAATGAGCCCATGAGCGCGAGAACCGGTGGGACCGAAAACTCGGGAGGCGGAAGAGCACAATGCCGATGTCGAAGGCGTCGAGCGCGAGAGTAGCCCGGCGAATCGCGACCGCGGCCGCCTATGGAGGCGGCGGACTCGGCCTGGTCGGTGGAGCGGCGGTCGGGCTGCTCTTCACCGAGCTCCAACTGGCGAAACGTCATATCGGCGGCTCCGAGGACGAGCCACCCAAGGCCGACGGTCTGTACGGCAGCGCCTTCGGCAGGCTCTACTCCGGACGACCGCTGCGCCTCGCCTTCCTCGGCGACTCAACGGCGGCGGGCCAGGGTGTGCACCGGCCGCGCCAGACCCCCGGCGCGCTGCTGGCCTCGGCGCTGGCCGCCATCGCCGAACGCCCCGTCGAGCTGCGCAACGTGGCCCTATCCGGCGCCATGTCCGACGACCTGGAACGGCAGATCACCCTGCTGCTGAGCGAGCGGGAGCTGGCCGAGGCGCCGGATGTGTGCGTCATCATGGTCGGCGCCAACGACGTCACCCACCGGATGCCCCCGGCACGCTCGGTCCGCTATCTCTCGGACGCGGTGGCACGGCTGCGTACGGCCGGCTGCGAGGTGGTGGTCGGCACCTGCCCCGACCTGGGCAGCGTCGAGCCTGTCGGACAGCCGCTGCGCTGGATCGCGCGGCGGTTGTCGCGTCAGCTGGCGGCGGCGCAGACCATCGCCGTCGTCGAGGAGGGCGGCCGTACGGTCTCGCTGGGCGATCTGCTGGGACCCGAGTTCTCCGCCAACCCGCGCGAGTTGTTCGGGCCCGACAACTACCATCCCTCCGCCGAGGGGTACGCCACTGCCGCGATGGCCATACTGCCCACCCTGTGCGCGGCGCTGGGGCTGTGGCCCACCGAGGACGAGCGGCCGGACGCCCGGCGGCGCGAGGGCATCCTGCCGGTCGCCCGCGCCGCGGCGGAGGCCGCCGCGGAGGGTGGCACCGAGGTCGCCGGGATGCGCGGCCCCTGGGCGCTGCTCAAGCACCGGCGCCGGCGCCGGTTGCCTCCGGCGGAGGAAGCCGCCCCCAAACCACCTGAGGGCGTCACCGAAAACCGCTGACGACGGGGATGCCCCTCTCCCCGCCGCAACGGCGGGGAGGCGAAACGAACCTGATCGGCGGTGCCGAACCCACCCTCACCGGTGGGTTCGGCACCGCCGATCACCTACGTCGTAGCTGAGCTCCCCCAGCCTCCGGCCGGGAGGTGCCCCCAGCTGCGGCGGGGAGGCGGGGCGGCGAAAGTCCGCGGGCCCACCATTGAGCGGGGCCCCATTGGTGGCGGCACTCTCTTGACCGGGACGCGGAAAAAGCAAACGCTTAGAAGAGGCCCGCATCACATCGCCGGAGCCGTGACCCGCACCCTACGGGCGGGTAGCTTCCGCTGCGTAGCCACTCGCCGACCCCTCAGGAGCCCTGATGCCCGAAGCAGTGATCGTCTCCGCCGCCCGCTCCCCCATCGGCCGTGCCTTCAAGGGCTCCCTCAAGGACGTCCGCCCGGACGATCTGACGGCCGAGATCATCAAGGCGGCCCTCGCCAAGGTGCCGGAGCTGGACCCGGCAGACATCGACGACCTGATGCTGGGCTGCGGCCTCCCCGGCGGCGAGCAGGGCCACAACCTCGGCCGGGTGGTGGCCGTCCAGCTGGGCATGGACCACCTGCCCGGCTGCACCATCACGCGCTACTGCTCCTCGTCCCTCCAGACGACCCGGATGGCACTGCACGCGATCAAGGCGGGCGAGGGCGATGTGTTCCTCTCGGCGGGCGTCGAGATGGTCTCCCGTTCGGTGAAGGGGAGCTCCGACGGGATGCCGGACACCCATAACCCGCTCTTCGCCGAGGCCGAGGCCCGCACCGCGGCCCGCGCCGAGCAGGGCGGAGAGGGCTGGACCGACCCGCGCGAGGAGGGGCAGTTCCCGGACGTCTACATCGCCATGGGCCAGACCGCCGAGAAC
The DNA here is from genome assembly GCF_050936705.1 of Streptomyces sp. CA-250714. Lineage (NCBI taxonomy): Bacteria > Bacillati > Actinomycetota > Actinomycetes > Kitasatosporales > Streptomycetaceae > Streptomyces > Streptomyces sp. CA-250714. Next base: position 3,016,894 of record NZ_JBNJMI010000002.1, read on the forward strand.
CTGGCCCGTCACAAGGGCATCACGCGCCGTGAGATGGACGAGTTCGGCGTACGGTCCCAGAACCTCGCCGAGAAGGCCATCGCCGACGGCTTCTGGGAGCGCGAGATCACCCCGGTCACCACCCCCGACGGGACCGTGGTCAGCCAGGACGACGGGCCGCGCCCGGGCGTGACACTGGAGGGCGTCGAGGGCCTCAAGCCCGTCTTCCGCCCCGACGGCCTGGTCACAGCGGGTAACTGCTGCCCGCTCAACGACGGTGCTGCCGCGCTCGTCATCATGTCCGACACCAAGGCCCGCGAGCTGGGTCTGACGCCGCTGGCCCGCGTCGTCTCGACCGGCGTCTCCGCGCTCTCCCCCGAGATCATGGGCTACGGCCCCGTCGAGGCGAGCAAGCAGGCGCTGGCCCGGGCGGGCATGTCGATCGGCGACATCGACCTGGTGGAGATCAACGAGGCGTTCGCGGCCCAGGTGATCCCCTCCTACCAGGACCTCGGCATCGACCTGGACAAGCTCAACGTCAACGGCGGCGCCATCGCCGTGGGTCACCCCTTCGGGATGACCGGCGCCCGTATCACCACGACGCTGCTCAATTCGCTCCAGTGGCACGACAAGCAGTTCGGCCTCGAGACCATGTGCGTGGGCGGCGGCCAGGGCATGGCGATGGTGCTCGAGCGGCTGAGCTGACCCACGGGCGTCGCCGCCCGACGGGTATGCGACGACGAGACCGAAGCGCCCCCAGGATGTGATATACACCCTGGGGGCGCGGCATTCCCGCAGGTCACAGCAGTGCACAGGAGCCAGGTTCACGGCTTCCTCTGTCCAGTTCGGCGGGATTTGAACTACGGTCGAAGAACCTTGAACGACCTTCTCGACGGCTCTGTTGTAGGAATACAGCGCTGTTGTAGGAATGCAGGGGCAATGACCGGGGGGACCGCATCAGGGGACCGAACCGGAACCGGGAGTCAAGTCAGTGAGCGCCATATCCCTCATCCTGCTGTGCGCGGCGGCCGCGGCCACCGCGCTGGGCGGTGCGGCACTGCACACGGCGCGCGGCCTGCGCCGCCAGTTGACGGCGCTGCGTGCCCAGCTGGAGACGGCACCGACGGCGGACCCGGCCACCGCGATCCCGCGGGCCCGCGAGGCCGCAGTGGCCGACGAGCAGGGTGCGCAGGGCGAGCAGCCGGCCGCCGCCTTCGCGCAGGAGATCCGCGCCGCCGTAGCCGCCGCGCTGGCCGACGAGCGCGAGCGCGAACTGGCGGAGGCCCGGGCCTTCTGGGCCGCCCAGGAGGCACGCGACGCGGGTCCCGAGACGGGCTCGCTGCTGGCCGGCCACGGCACGGAGTACGAGGTCGCACCGGACGAACTCGGTGACGAGTTCGTGGACGAGCTCGACGCGCTGCTGGACACCGACAGCCGCGGACTGTTCATCCCCCGCCAGCCCGGCCCCGAGGACGGGGACATGGACATCGAGGTGGATGTCGCCCCCTACGCCCGCGCGGACGACGAGCACGGTGCGGGGGACGAGGAGCTCCACGCGGCCTCCGACGCGGCCCGTACCGATGGCGAGGACGGCGCCGCGGAGACGGAGTCGCCTGGGCTGGCCGCGGCCCGGCGCCGCCACCCGTCCCAGCCGGACTACAACCTCAACGGCGAGCCGGTCGCCCCCGGCGCCACGCCGTCTCCCACGGCCCCCACCGTCACCTTCCACGAGCGCACCGTCGAGCGGCTGGCCGAACTCGCCGACGCGGGTACTCCGCTGGCCGACGTACGTCCGGGGCCGCTGGGCACGCTGGACGTCTACGTCTTCGAGGACGGAACGACGGTCTGTCTGTCGCCGGGCCATCGCGCCACGAGCGAGGCGCTGGCGGACGGAATACGCCGCGGCCGGCCCCCGGTGCTGATGGGCGGCTCGGGCATCGCCGGCTCCTACACCCTCACCTTCGGCTTCCCCGACGGCAGGACCGCCTACCTGCTGGCGGACCGGGTCATCACGCCCCTGTAGCACCCCGCGAGGACAGCGGAGAGCTCTCCAGCAGCTGGAGGGCTTCCCGCAGGGCGGGTTCCGCGACGTCCTGAGGGGCCGCCTCCAGGGCCGCAACCACATCGTGACCTGCGACGGCGAGTTGATCACCGACGGCGAAGACACCGGCGTCGGGCAGCACCCGGGACATCTGGCCCTCGGGGAATTCGAGGCGCTGGGCCAGCAGCGCCAACTCCCTCGCGAGCGCGAGCCCTTCCGCGGCGGCTCCCCGCTGCAAGGTGCTCTGCGGGAGGGCCCGCAGCCGGTCGGCGAGCCGTTCCACGGCGTCTGTCAAGGGGCGGGTATCGAGCCAGGGCACACCCCCACCCTATGCGGCCGTACTTCGGCGCGGCGCCTCCGCACTGTTGCCAACACACGAACGCTCAGGCAACGTGTCGGCAAGGACTCATTGCAGAAGCGTCCGGAGGCGCCGATGTCCCAAGTCTTCTCCGAAGAGACCCACCGGAACATGCTGTCCCGCATTCCTCAGTGCACTGGTCGTGAAGTCTCCGAATGGCTCCGCGCAGTCGACGAGGGCCCTTCCCTGCTCCGATTCGAGGAGAAGGTGAGCTGGCTCCGCGGTGAGCACAACCTCGCCTACGGGCACGCCAAAGCAATCATCCATGAGCACGATCTACGGCGCGCCGCGCGCCACCGCTAGGCCCGGCCCAGGGCCGCGGCCCGGCCGGACGATCCGAAGACCCTGAAGACCCCAGGACGCAAAGGACGCGAGCACGCCGAGGGCCCGGGAGGTGGTTCACCTCCCGGGCCCTCGCAGCGCTCTGGGCGTCAGCTGCTGTCAGCGTGGGCTGCCGCGCCCTGCGTTCAGTTGTCGCCCTGCAGGATGGCGATCAGACGCAGGAACTCCAGGTAGATCCACACCAGGGTCAGCGTCAGCCCGAAGGCGGCCAGCCACGACTCCTCCTTGGGGGCGCCGTAGGCGATGCCGTCCTCGACCTGCTTGAAGTCCAGCGCGAGGAACAGCGCGCCGAGCACGACGCCGATGACACCGAAGAGGATGCCGAGAGCGCCACTGCGGAGGCCGAGCCCGTCCCCACCGGCGAAGACGGCGAAGAGCAGGTTGACGGCCATGAGCAGCACGAAGCCGATCGCGGCGGCGATCACGAACCGGTAGAACCGCTGGGTGACGCGGATGACGCGGGTCTTGTAGAGCACCAGGACGGCGGTGAACACCGCCAGCGTGCCCAGCACCGCCTGCATCGCGGCGCCGTCCACGAACTGGTTGACGAAGTTGCTCAACGCACCGAGGAAGAGCCCCTCGAAGGCGGCGTACGCCAGGATGAGTGCGGGCGACGGCTTGCGCTTGAACGCCTGCACGAGCGACAGCACCATCGCCACGAGGCCCGCGCCGATCGCGAGCGGCAGCGAAAGCCCGGTGATCCAGGCGAAGGCTGCGGTGACGATGACGAGGCCGAGGGTCATACCCGTACGGGCGACGACATCGTCGATCGTCATCCGCCCGGCGGACGGCGGTGCGGCCGGCGGCGCGTACGGCTGGCCGGGGGCCTGCGTCTGCTGGGCGGCGTACGGACCTGGCTGCTGTGCGTACGGGTTAGCGGCGTAAGGGTTGGTCGCGTAGGGGTTCCCGGCCTGCGGCGGCTGCTGCTGGGCGTCGAAACCGGCATAGCCGCCTGAGCGGCTGAACCCCCGTCGCGAGAAGACCGGGTTGCTGCTCCTCATCTCACTCCTCCATGGCCACACTGCGCGGCCTTGCGGTCCAGCGTAATGCGTTAGCAAAAACAGCACGCTAGTGCAGAGTCAAGAACGAAGAAAAGCTGTCTGTTGTTCCACTTCCCCTACACGACCCCGACCTCACCCGCGCGGACCCCATGTCCCCCTCCGGGAGGTTCAGGAGCGCATGAGGAGAACGGCGCCCGCGAGTACGGCACCGAGCACTAGCAGGGCCGCGCCGTGGGTGAACCGGTGCGGGCGCGGCAGGGGCAGCACCCGGTCGGCCGCCAGCCGTCCGGGCCCGGTGAGGGTGAGCGCCCCGGCGGCCACGACGAGCAGCAGTTCGTACTCGATGCCCTCGGGCGCGAAGAAACCGCCGCCCCACTTCACCGCGATCGCGTTGAGCATGGTGCCGAACACCGCGGCCCCCGCGAGCGGAGTGAGCAGGCCCAGCACGAGACCGAGCCCGCCGAGGGTCTCGGTGAGCGCGGCGACGACGGCCATGCTCTTCGGTGAGGGGTAACCGGCGGCGCCGAAGAACTGGGCGGTGCCGTCGATGCCCCCGCCGTCGAACCAGCCGAACAGTTTCTGCGAACCGTGCGCGGCCATGGTGAGGCCGACCGCGAGGCGCAGCACGAGCAGCCCGGCGTCGTAGGCGGACTGCTCAGCGGCAGCGGCGTCGGAACTCGCGGGGACGCGGGTTGCCCGGGGGTAGTCGGTGGTCTCGGTGGTGTGGGGGGACGACATGAGCGGAGCCTCCTACTGCTGCACGGCGGACCGGACCGGACAGGTTGTTCAGATTTGAATGACGGACCACGACAGTAACAAGAAGGTTCGAATTTGAACAACCGAGTAGGATGGACGCCATGGCGGGAACCCGGTGGCTCGATGAGCGTGAAATGGCGGCCTGGCTGGGCTTTCTGGAAGCCACCAGCCGGGTGTCCCGCCATGTGGAGCAGCAGCTGAAGGACGACGCCGGGCTCTCCCACGCGCAGTACGAGATCCTCGTCAAGCTCGCCACGGCACCCGACGGCGAGGTCCGGATGACCGATCTGGCCCACGGCCTGTTCACTTCCAAGAGCGGCCTCACCTACCAGGTGGGCCAGCTGGAGAAGCGCGGCCTGGTCGAGCGCCGCTCCTGCCCCACCGACGTACGGGGCATCCTGGCGGTGCTCACGACGGAGGGCCGCGACACGCTGCGTGCCGCGGCCCCCGGTCATGTGGCCGCCGTGCGCGCCGCCCTCATTGACGTGCTGGAGCGGGACGAGCTCGATGTGCTCGCCCGCGCGCTGGGCCGCGTCGGCGCCCGGCTGCGCCCCCCGGGTCAGGGCGCCGGCATGGCGGCCAGCGGCGGGATCAGCACCTCCTCCTCGTAGTCGAGATGCGCTTCGAGCTCGTCCGTCATCCGGGCGAGCTCGGCGCGGAAGCGGTCCGGGTCGGCCGTCGTCAGATCGGCCAGCAGCGCCTCCAGCTCGGCACGGATCCGGTCCACCGTGCGGTGCTCGGTACGCAGCCGTTCGAGCGCGGGCGCCAGGTGCGGGTACTTCTGGGCCAGTACGGGGAAGACGCCCTGGTCCTCCGAGGTGTGGTGGACGTGCAGGGACTCGCAGAAGGCGAGGCAGTGCTGGCGGATCTGCAGCCCGAGGGAGGGCTGCGGGGTGTCATGGGCCGTGCTGCGCGCCGCGAAGTGCGCCTCCGCCTCGGCCGCCACATGCCGCAGCTGCTCACGCAGCCAGGTGTGCACCTCCAGCAGCTTGTCGACGAGGCCGGTGAACGGGGCGTCCGCGTACGGGCGTTCGAGCCGGACCACTGGCAGCGATCTGTCCGTCCGCGCCTGGTAGTCGGCGTACCCGGGCTGCTGCCGCACCACGTGGGCGAACAGCCGCTCGCGCTCGGCACCCTCGGTGGGCACGGCGACGGCGCCGAACGAGTCCGTCCCCACCTCCACGCGGACCATCGGGTGCGCGAGGAGGTTGTGGTACCAGGCGGGGTTGCGGGGCGCGCCGCCCGCCGAGGCGACGATCAGAAGCCCGCCGTTCTCGTCGCGTACGAAGCCCAGCGGCGAGGTCTGCTCAAGACCGGTACGGGCCCCGCGGGTGGTCAGCAGCAGCAGGTCGCCCCCGGCGAACGGCCCGCCGACCCGGCCCGAGTTGGCGCGGAACTCCTCGACGACGGCGTGGTTGAAATCCGTGACCCGGGGCGGGACGGACTGGATGGGTGAAGGGGTCAAGAAAGCAGCTCCATGGGAAAGAGGGCTCTCCCGAGGGCAGGGGTGAGCGCACGGGTGGCCGGAGCGGCACCCGGACAGCACCCGGGCAGGGGAGAGCCCGGCGAGGAAAGGGGAAGAAACAGGCGCGCTCGCTCGGTCAGAAGGCGGCGCGGGACGGCGGCTGCGCTGCGCGCAGGCCGTCAGAGATCACGTGTCAGACGAGCCCGGCGGTGTGTGTACCCACGATGCACTCCTCACGTCAGGGCGCCTCCATGCCCCTGCCGTACAAGCGGCAGCGACACGCGGCACAGCCGCCCATTCAACAGGCCACCGCCCCCCGTTTCAAGAGCTCCCCGACGTGCTCGGCGGCCTGATCGCGACCTGCAAGGCGTTCCGTACCGTGGCCCGCGCCTGACCCGGACGGCTACACGGCCGACCCCAGCACCCCGCCGAGCCGCCGCAGCCCCTCCCGGATCTCCTGAGGGGTGTGCGTGGTGAACGACAGGCGCAGCGCCGCGGGGTCGGGTGAGCCGGCGAAGAAGGGCGTACCTGGGACGTAGGCGACGTCCCGCGCGACGGCCTCGTGCAGCAGCTCCGTCGCGTCGTAACCCTCCGGCAGCCGTGCCCAGATGAACATGCCGCCCTGCGGGTGGTTCCATGTGCTGCCCGGCGGCAGCGCTGCGGACAGCCCGTCGAGCAGCGCGTCGCGGCGGTCGCGGTAGGCGTCGCGGACCCGCGCCAGATGCGCGTCCAGGTCGTTGTCCGCCAGATAGCGGGCGGCCGCCGCCTGGTCGACGGTGGAGCAGTGCAGATCCAGCGCCTGCTTGGCGATGACACAGGCGCGGCGCAGTGCGGCCGGTGCGCGCAGCCAGCCGAGCCGCAGTCCGGGCGCCATCACCTTGGAGAAGCTGCCCAGGAGCACCGTGCGGTCGGCGGCCGGCGGCAGCGAGGCGACCCACGGCTCGTGCTCACCCTCGAACCGCAGTTCGCCGTACGGGTCGTCCTCCACGATCCACATGCCGTACCGCGCGGCGATCTCGGCGACGGCCTGCCTGCGGGCGAGCGGGAGGGTGCGGCCGGTGGGGTTCTGGAAGGTGGGGATCAGATAGAGCATCTTGGGCCGCTCGCGCTCGACCACCTGCGCCAACGCCACCGGGTCGACGCCCTCGTCGTCGGAGTGGACGGGCACCACGCGCGCACCGGTGAAACCGAAGCACTGCAGGGCCGCGAGATACGTCGGGTTCTCCACCAGCACCGTGTCGCCCGGCTCCAGAAGCGCGGTCGCCAGCAGGGTGAGGGCCTGCTGCGAACCGGTCGTCACCAGCAGATCGTCGGGCCCGGTCGGCAGGCCGCGCTCCCCCAGCCGCCGCGCCACGGCCCCGCGCAGCGCCGGATCGCCCTCGGAGGTGGAGTACTGGAGCACCCGCTGCGGCTGCTCCGCGAGCACCCGGTCGTAGGCGGCCCGTATCTCCTCGGCGGCGAACAGCTCGGGCGCCGGGAGCCCGCCGGCGAAGGAGATCACCTCGGGCCGCTCGGTCAGCGCCAGGATCTCCCGTACGGGAGAGGAGCCGACCGAGGCGGCACGGGCGGCGAGCGGGGGTGCGGGAACGGTGGCGGGAGCGGGGCCCGCGAGCGTACTGGGAGTCATCTGCGCAGCTTAGAAGCGTCTTACGGCGCTTCCCCAGTGAATTCCGCTACGTGGACAACGGCCGCGGGGCCGCCGCTTCAGAGCGCGTGACCGCCCGCGGCCTGGAGGACCTGGCCGGTGATCCAACGGGCCTGACGGGAAGCGAGGAAGACCACCGCGTCCGCGATGTCCTCCGGCAGCCCGACCCGGCGCAGCGGGATCTGCGGCACGACCTGCTCGACGAGTTCGTCCGGCATCCAGCCGGTCTGCACAGGGCCGGGCGCGACGGCGTTGACGCGGATGCCGCGCGGGCCCAGATCGAGCGCCGTCGCCCGGGTGAACGCCTCCAGCGCCGCCTTGGAGGTGCCGTAGACGACCTGCCCGGGGAAGGCGCGGGCCGCGTCCGTGGAGATGTTGACCACGGCCGCTTCCCGGCCGCGCCGGGCGAGGTCGGCGGTCAGCAGGGCGGGCGCGAAGGTGTTGACCCGATAGGTGCGCTCCAGGATCGCAGGGGTCAGTTCGTCGGCGCTGTCGACGACTTCGCAGTGCGCCGCGTTGTTCACCAGCACATCGACGGGCCCGAGCCGGTCGGTGACGGCGTCGAGCAGCGGGCCCGCTGCCGCACCGTCCGCGAGGTCGGCGGGGAAGAGCTCGGCCGCCGCCGCGCCCGCGGTGCGCAGCCGCCCCAGCACTGCCTCGGCCTCCTCGCGCCCCGGCGTCCGGTGCGCGAACGGGACACCCTGCGGGCTGCTGTCGGCCGGATACCAGTGCGCGGCGATCCGGGCGCCGCAGCGGGCGAAGGCCAGCGCCGTCGCCTCGCCGATACCGCCCACGGCGCCGGTCACGAGCACGGTGCGGCCGGAGAGTCCAGGATCGATCATCGCCTCACCATCGCAGCGGGCACCCACCCGCTCAACCGCTTATCCGACGACGCCGCCGGGCCGTCGCCCTCTCAGTGGCCGTCGGCGGTTCCGGCCTGGATCAGCCAGACGTGGCCGTCCGGATCGGCGAACGCGCCCGTGTAGCCCCAGGGCTGATGTGCCGGCTCGCTGACCGTCCGGGCACCGGCGCGGACGGCACGGGCGACCATCTCGTCCACGTCGCGCTCCTCGGCGACCGGCACCGCCAGGACGCACTCGCTGTGCCCTGCCTCGGCGACGGTGTGGTCGCCGGTGATCCAGTCGAAGCCGCCGGTGGGGATGAGCATCAGCCGCAGTCCGTCGTTGACGAGGAACCGCAGCGGCTCGGGGACCCCGTCCTCGGCGAGCTTCCCCACGGCCTCCAGGCCCAGCCCGTCGCGGTAGAAGGTGTACGACGTCATGCGCTCGGCGACGGGCAGGCTCACGGTGACGGTCGGGAGCGTCCGGGTGGTTGCCATGGGTGCCTCCTGAGGGTGGATGCGGACCTTCGGACTCAGGCCTTCGGATACAGACCATCCAGCGCGCTGTTCCTCATCGCTGTGGCACGCGCGCCGCAGTGGGCGCGCGAATCGCCGGTTGGGGTCACGCCGAACGGGTACCTGCGGGCCGATATTGGGCCCTGGAGCGAATTCGCGAGAAAGGGAGGCCCGCACGATGACGGCGGAGATGTCCGAAGGGGAGATGGAAGTAACCGTGGAGCTCAGCGAGTGCGCCTGCGAGGACGCCGAGGCGGTCTTCGGGGTGCTGAGCGGGCTGTTCCCCTCGGACTGGGCGGAGCTGCAGCCGGAGGGCCGCAAGGCCAACGTATGGCTGTCGCGGTTCGACGTCTCGCGCGACAGCGGGCGCCCGGAGGCCGTGACGCTCGGCTCGCCGGTGACGGCGGAGTTGCAGGGCTCCCCGCAGGCGGTCGAGCGGCTGCACCGCGTACTGCTGGAGGCGTTCGGCGTGGTGGAGGTGCTGGAGGTCGCCGGTGACCAGGAGAAGCAGCTCCGGCTCCGCTTGGAGACCCGCTGACAGCGCGCCGGGAGCGCGCTGCGGAATTCCGGCCCCGCCGTCGGGCACAAGGGCCGGGGCGGTGCGCTCGGCGGGGGTGACTCCGACAGATCGCCGGCGCTCGGCCGGTTGGTGCCCGGAGCCGGACTTGAACCGGCACGGCCCTTAGGGCCAACGAGGTTTAAGCTCGTCGTGTCTGCATTCCACCATCCGGGCACCGGCTCCTGGACCGCGTCGTACGCCGCTGGGCGCAGACGGCCCCTCCCCAGGGCGCGGGACGAGCCTATCCAGGGTCATCCCCCGAACAGCGGATCGACCGACCGATGTTGTCTTATTTTATTGGCAACTGACGGGCCATCAGTGTCACATGCACCACTTCGCAGGGGTCTCCCCGCCACGTCCGGCTCGCCAGGAATGACGGAAAGTCGCCGTTCAGTCACGGGCATTCGCGTCCCAAGTCGACCAGGGTCATATGCCAGGGGCGATTGCGGTCGATACTCCCCCGCATTCCCGCCAACGCCCCCTCGGCGGTCTCAGGGTCAGCCGTCATACCCAAGGATGACCGCGGGGCCGGCGGCTACCTCCCAAGACTGCCCCGGAAACAAGAGCCGGGGCTGATCCGGCGGGACGGATCCGCCGGAACGATGGAGGCACATGGAAAGTTCCGTCTCTCACCCGACCAACGTCCGACAGGAGCACCGCGCCGTGACGACCAGCACCCGTCAGCACCACACCGCGGGCGGCCCGTACCCCGGAGCCCCCGCTGACCTCATGAGCACCGGCGTAGCCGCGGCGCGGGCCACGGACCTGTCCAAGGTCTACGGCCAGGGCGAGACCAAGGTGGTCGCCCTCGACCGGATATCGGTCGAGTTCCGGCAGGCCGAGTTCACCGCGATCATGGGCCCCTCCGGCTCTGGCAAGTCCACGCTGATGCACTGCATGGCGGGGCTCGACTCGATCTCCAGCGGCAGCGCCCGGATCGGCGACACCGAACTGACCGCGCTCAAGGACAAGAAGCTCACCCAGCTGCGGCGCGACCGGATCGGCTTCATCTTCCAAGCGTTCAATCTGCTGCCCACGCTCAGCGCCCTGGAGAACATCACGCTGCCGATGGACATCGCGGGCCGTAAGCCCGACAAGGCGTGGCTGGACCGCGTCATCCAGACCGTCGGCCTCGCCGACCGGCTCAAGCACCGGCCCAACCAGCTCTCCGGCGGCCAGCAGCAGCGGGTGGCCGTCGCCCGGGCGCTCGCCTCCCGGCCGGAGATCATCTTCGGGGACGAGCCGACCGGCAACCTCGACTCCCGGGCCGGGGCCGAGGTGCTCGGCTTCCTCCGCAACTCCGTACGCGAACTGGGCCAGACCGTCGTCATGGTCACCCACGACCCGGTGGCCGCCGCCTACGCGGACCGCGTCGTCTTCCTCGCCGACGGACGCATCGTCGACGACATGGCAGGCCCGACGGCCGACGGCGTGCTGGAGCGGATGAAGTCCTTCGACGCCAAGAACCGGACCAGCTGAGCCGAGCGGCCCGCTCCGCGCTCCCGCGCCTTACGGCGCCGGTCCGCCCGGCGCCAATCCGCCCGGCGCCAGTTCGCTCGGCGTCAGTTCGCTCGGCGCCGGTCCGCGCCGTACGTGCTCGCACGCCGTACGCGCTTCCGCGCCGTACACGCTCACGCGCCGTCCACCGCGCACGCGCCGTTCACGCGCACTCGCCGCACCCGGTTCGCGCCGGGCAGGCGGTTCGCGCCGGACAGGCTTCGGCGCGCCGTACACGCTTCCGCGGCCGGCCTCCCACCGCCGGCTTCTCGCCACTCGCAGAAGGACCTTCCAGGACTTCCTCATGCTCCGAACAGCCTTGCGCAATGTTCTCGCGCACAAGGCCCGGCTGCTGATGACCATGCTCGCCGTGCTGCTCGGCGTGGCCTTCGTCTCCGGCACCCTGGTCTTCACCTCGACCATCTCCGACGCGTTCCACAAGAGCTCAGAAAAGGGCTACGCGAACGTCGACGTGTCCATACAGCAGGACAACAGCGACGCGCCCGAAGGCCGGGACGCCATATCGCCGTTGAGCCAGCGCACCCTCGACCGGGCCGACAAGCTGCCCGGCGCCAAGTCCGCGACCGGTGTCGTCTCCGGCTTCGCCGCCCTCTCCGACAAGAACGGCAAGCTCGTCGGTGACGGCTTCTCCACCGAGGGCGCCAACTACTACGCCGGCCGGGACGGCAAGGGCTCCGACCCCCGCTACCCGATGAAGGACGGCGCCGCGCCGCGCGCCCCCGGCCAGATCGCGCTGGACGCCAAGACCGCGGAGCGCACCGGCTACAAGGTCGGCGACACCGTCCGCATGTCGGTGGACGGCCCGGTACGCAAGGAGAAGGTCACCGGCATCTACACCACCGATGACGGCAACGTCGCCGCCGGCGGCTCTCTCGTCCTCTTCGACAACGCCACCGCGCAGCAGCTGTTCGCCAAACCGGGTGAGTACACCGAGATCCAGCTGAAGGCCGAGCCGGGTGTCTCGCAGGCCGCACTCAAGCAGCGGGCCGAGAAGATCCTGCCCTCCGACGCCGAGGCCGTCACCGGCAAGAAGCTCGCGGAAGACGAGTCCCAGCAGATCGAGTCGAGCATGTCCGGCATGAAGACCAGCCTGCTGGCCTTCGCCGGAATCGCGCTGTTCGTCGGCATCTTCATCATCGCCAACACCTTCACCATGCTGGTGGCCCAGCGCACGAAGGAACTGGCGCTGCTGCGCGCAGTGGGTGCCAGCCGCCGCCAGGTCACCCGTTCGGTGCTCATCGAGGCGCTGGTCGTCGGCACCGTGGCGGGGCTGATGGGGATGGCGGCCGGTGTCGGGATCGGCGCCGGGCTGCGTGCCCTGGTCGGCAACATGGGCACCATGCCCGACGGGCCGCTGGTGATCGCTCCGTCCACCGTGGTCATCTCACTGCTGGTCGGCGTCTTCATCACCGTGCTCGCGGCCTGGCTGCCCGCCCGGCGCGCGGCCAAGATCCCGCCGGTCGCGGCGATGGGCAGTGTCCACGCCCCCGCGACGACCCGCTCGCTGATCGTCCGCAACACCATCGGCGCGCTGCTGTCCGCCGCCGGTGCGGTGCTGGTGCTGATGGCGACCAACATGAAGGACGGCAAGGCACCGATGGGCGCGGGCGCCGGACTGCTGCTGATCGGCGTCTTCGTGCTCACCCCGCTGCTGTCCCGCCCGCTGATCGCGGCGACGGCGCCGGTGCTGCGGCTCTTCAACGTCAGCGGAAAGCTGGCCCGGCAGAACGCGGTACGCAACCCGCGCCGTACGGCGGCCACCGCGTCCGCGTTGATGGTCGGGCTGACGCTGATCACCGGGCTGACGGTCATCGCCGGCGGCGTGCAGAAGGCCGTCGACAAGATGGCCTCCGACTCACTGAAGGCCGACTACGCCATCTCCATGGCCAACTTCACCCCCCTCTCCCCCACCGTGGAGAAGAAGCTGGTCCAGTCGGACAAGGTCACCGCCACCTCGCCGATGCGCAACGCCCCGGCCGAGATCGACGGCGAACCCGAGTACCTGACCGGCGTCAACGGCTCCACCATCGGCCAACTCACCTCGCTCGACTTCACCAAGGGCGGCTGGTCCGGCGTCGCCGGCGGCAAGCAGGTCGTCGTGGACGACAAAACGGCCAAGAAGCAGGGCTGGAAGCCCGGCTCCCGGTTCGAGGTGACCTACGACGACGGCAAGAAGGCACAGCTGTCGGTCGCCGGTGTCTACAAGGGCAACGAGATGATCAAGGGGATCATCGTCGACAACAAGGCCGTGACTCCGCACATGGAGAAGGTCGTGGACATGCAGGTCCTGGCCAAGACCAAGGACGGCGCCACGGCCGAGGTGAAGAAGTCCCTCGAGAAGCAGCTAGGGAACAACCCCGCGGTCCAGGTGCAGGACAAGAAGGACATCTCCGAGGGCATCGCTCAGATGATCAACATCATGCTGAACATGCTGTACGGGCTGCTCGCGATGGCCGTCATCGTCGCCGTGCTCGGCGTGATCAACACGCTCGCCATGTCGGTCTTCGAACGCGGCCAGGAGATCGGGATGCTGCGCGCCATCGGTCTCGACCGGCGCGGGGTCAAGCGGATGGTGCGGCTGGAGTCGCTGGTCATCTCGCTGTTCGGCGGGGTGCTCGGGATCGGCCTCGGCGTCTTCTTCGGCTGGGCCGCCGGGGAACTGATCGCCGGCTCGCTGGCCACCTACACGCTGGTCCTGCCCTGGGGACGGATGGGGGTCTTCCTCGCCCTCGCGGCCCTGGTGGGTATCCTCGCGGCGCTGTGGCCCGCCCGGCGGGCGGCACGGCTCAACATGCTGGCTGCCATCAAGACGGAGTGAGCCCTCCGGGGCCCCGGACACGGGGCCCCGGACCCCGACCGGGGTGGGGCAGGGGTTGGTCTGGCCCCTGCCCCACCCCTATCCGTTTCTCAGAGCAGCGCGGCTTCTCAGTTGAGCCCGGCTTTTCAGGGGAGCGCGGCAGCGTCCGCGTCCGCCGTCCACGAGCGGGTCCGCAGCGGGAGCCCCGAGGCGCCGGATTCGGGGGTCTTGACGGCCAGCACCTGGTTGACGCCGATCCGGTTGCGCTCGAACGCCAAGGCGGAAGCCGCCATGTAGAGCCGCCAGACCCGCGCGCGGCCCGGCGTGGTGAGCCGCGCGGCGCGGCCGAAGTCGGCCTCCAGATTGCGCACCCAGGCGCGCAGCGTCAGCGCGTAGTGCTCGCGCAGCGACTCGACGTCCCGCACCTCGAAACCGGCCCGCTCCAGCTGCCCCACGGTGCGCCCGATGGGCGCGAGTTCCCCGTCGGGGAAGACATAGGCGTCGATGAACGGATCCACCTCGTACGCCTCTTCGTCGGCGATCGGCCGCCGCGCGATCTGGTGGTTCAGCAGCCGGCCGCCGGGCTTCAGGAGGGCGTACAGCTCGTCGGCGTACTCCCGGTAGCGCTCGGCACCGACGTGCTCGGCCATACCGACGGACGAAATCGCGTCGAACGGGCCGTCGTCGATCTCGCGGTAGTCCTGGACGCGGATCTCCACGCGGTCCGCCAGCCCCTCCTCGGCGATCCGCTTGCGGCCGTAGACGGCCTGCTCGCGGGAGAGGGTGACGGCGACGGCGCGTACGCCGTATTCGCGCGCCGCGTGCAGTACGAGGGAGCCCCAGCCGCCGCCGACGTCCAGCAGCCGCTGCCCCTCGCGCAGTGCCAGCTTGCGGCAGATCAGATCGAGCTTGTCGCGCTGGGCGTCCTCCAGGGTGCCCCCCGGCTGCCAGTAGGCGCAGGAGTAGACCATGCTGGGGCCCAGCACGAGCTCGTAGAAGTCGTTGCCGACGTCGTAATGGTGGCTGATGGCCTTGCGATCGCGGCCGAGGGTGTGCCGCAGCCCGGTGCGGCCCCGGACCTCCTCGGCGGGCGGCGGGGGCGGCAGCCCGGGTCCGGCCAGCCGCAGCAGTTCGGCGGCGGCCTGCCGCGCTGCGGGGTCACGCGCCAGGGTCAGCGCCCCGCGCGCCCAACCGGGGCCGGACGCGGAGGTGTTGCCGGCTTCGGGTACGGCTCCCGGCCCGTGGCCGCGCTCCCAGATCAGTCCGGCCAGCAGATCGAGCGCCTGGTACAGATCGCCCTCGATATCGAGCTCCCCGGCGACCCAGGCGCGGGCCAGCCCCAGCTCGCCCGGCCGCCACAGCATCCGGCGCAGCGCCCGCCGGCTGCGGATGACCACCACGGGGGCTCCGGGCGGTCCCGCCTCGCTGTGGTCCCACGCCCGCACCCTGACCGGGAGCGGATCCCTCAGCAACTGCTCCGCGAGCGCGACGATCCGTTGGGCGGCACCGGCCATTGAGCACACCTCCGTGTCAGGAAGGGGTGGGTTCCCCGTACACGAAAACGCGAGCGGGGGTGGATGTATGCCCACTGTGCCCAACGAACCGGTCGATTCGGTACGCCGAAATCGCCGAAAACAACGAGAGGGGCGTGCGCCCCACGGATGGCGCACGCCCCTCTCGGGGTCCCTTCGGCCGGCCCTGCCGCGGGCCGGCCTGCGGGTATGAGGTCAGGAGGAGGCAGCTGCCTTCTCGCTCTTGCCGCCCACCGGGCTGTCGGCCCGGCTGTCGGCGGTGGCCTTGCTGGTGTCGGCGGGCGCGGACGCCTCCGCCTTGCCGAGCGCGGCCGCGGTCACCGGCGCCGCCGCCTCGTAGAACTCGCCGCGCGGGTGCTCCATGGCACCGAGCGAGACGACCTCGCGCTTGAGGAACATCCCCAGCGTCCAGTCGGCGAAGACCCGGATCTTACGGTTCCAGGTCGGTACCGCCATGCCGTGGTAGGCACGGTGGAAGTACCAGGCCAGCCGACCGCGAAGCTTGATCTTGGTCTTGCCGAAGACGATCATCGCGACGCCCTTGTGGAGACCGAGGCCCGCGACGGCGCCCTTGTTGGCGTGCTTGTACTTGCCCTGCGGGAAGCCGCGCATCCCGGAGATGACGTTGTCCCCGAGCACCTTGGCCTGGCGCAGCGCGTGCTGCGCGTTGGGCGGGCAGAACGCGCCCTCCTTGCCGGCGGCCAGGTCCGGGACCTGCGCGTTGTCACCCGCGGCCCAGGCGTAGTCCATGCCCTTGACCTGCATACCGGCGTCCACGTCCACGTGCCCCTTGGGGCCGAGCGGCAGACCGAAGCGGGAGAGCACCGGGTTGGGCTTGACGCCCGCGGTCCACACGATGGTGCTGGAGTCGACCTCCAGCCCGTTCTTGAGCACCACATGGCCGTCCACGCAGGACTCCATGGAGGTGTTCAGATAGACCTCGATGCCGCGCTTCTTGAGGTGTTCTAGACCCCACTCGCCCAGCTTCGGGCCCACCTCGGGAAGGATCCCGGGGGCCGCGTCGACGAGGACGAACCGCATGTCCTCGCGCTTGACGTTGGGGTAGTACTTGGCGGCGTCACGTGCCATGTCCTCGACCTCGCCGATGGTCTCGGCACCGGCGAAACCGCCACCGATGAAGACGAAGGTGAGGGCCTTGCGGCGAGCCTCCTCGTCCTGCGTGGAGTCCGCCTTGTCGAGCTGCTCGAGGACGTGGTTGCGCAGGCCGATCGCTTCCTCCACACCCTTCATACCGATCCCGTTCTCGGCGAGACCGGGAACCGGGAAGGTACGGGAGACCGCGCCCATCGCGATCACCAGGTAGTCGAAAGGCAGCTCGTACGCGTCGCCGACCAGCGGCGCGACGTGTGCGATCTTGCGGTCCTGGTCGATCGAGGTCACGCGGCCGGTGAGGACCTCGGCCTTCGGGAGCACGCGTCGCAGGGGGACCACGACGTGGCGGGGTGAGATGCTGCCGGCGGCAGCTTCAGGGAGGAAGGGCTGGTACGTCATGTACGACCGCGGGTCGACGACCGTGACGGTCGCCTCGCCGTAGCGCATCTTCTTCAGGATGCGCCGCGCTGCGTACAGACCGACGTACCCGCCACCCACTACGAGGATTCGGGGACGCTCCGTGGTGCTCATGAAATCGAGTATCCACCCACTGGTGGGGGTCACTTAGTGAGGGCCTTCACAAGCATCCCCCCACCCTCTGCTACACTCCGCCGCCCCGTGATCGAGCCCACAGGGCGGCGAAGGAACCACGGACCGGCGTGAGCCGTTGACACAGCTTTTGAGCTGCGGGGATCGACGGGGCGACGAGTGGACCACGCGACGGCGGCCGGACGGTGTCGTCCCGGCGTGACGAGAGCACATCCGGAACCCCGCCTTCCAACCCGAAAACCGGGGCTCACCGGGCACTTTCTCATGTGAAACAATTCACGAAACTCATCTGCCGGTGCCGCGGCGGACCCCCGGGAAGGCCCCTCTACACCTATCAGCGGAGAGACGCAGCGCTCAAGTGAGAGCGTGCGGCCCTCCCTCGCCGGCATCCCGCCGCAGGGTTGACGGCACTCTACTCGGCAGTAACACTGCCCGGATGGCGATCACCAAGGGGAGGACTCCGGGCGTGGAGAAGACTCTGGGCACGTTCGCCGCGCTGGCCGCCGCGGATCTGTACGCCACCGCGAAGTCCCCGCGCGGCCCGGCGCGCGCGGCCAAGCCCCTCCTCATGCCCGCGCTCGCGGCCCACGCCCGGCGCACCGCCCGGCCGGGTCGCCCGCCCGCCGCGCTGCTGGCAGGGCTCGCCTGTGCCACCGCCGGTGACACCGCTCTGCTCTGGGACCGCCACCACCGCGCGCTGCTGGCCGGGATGGCCGCCTTCCTCGGCACGCAGGTCAGCTACACCACGGGGATGACGGCGCAACTCGGCGCCGTACGCGAGCTGCGCGCCCGCCCGAAGCGCGCTGCCGTCGCGTTCGCCGCGTGGGGCGCCGTCAACGCGGTGCTCGCCCCCACGCTGGAGCGCCGGCTGCGGCTCCCGGTGGCGGGCTACAGCCTCGCGCTCGCCGCTATGGGCGCCGCCGCGCTCGGCGTCGGGGGCAAGGTCGCCGCCGGGGCGCTGTCGTTCATCGCCTCGGACGCACTGATCGGGCTCCAGGCGGCGGGGCACGAGTTCCCCTCCCAGGAAGTACTGATCATGGCGGGGTATCTGCTGGGCCAGTACCTGATCACGACGGGCTGGCTGGAGCGCACCCCCTCCCGCACACCGCGCTGAGCACATGCCGGGGCCAGCGCATACCGTCGTAGCCGTGCACGACCCGAACGACCCCGGCCCCGGCCCGGAGCCCGCGCCCCCGCCGCCCATGCCGCCGCTCTTCGACTGGCAGTTCGCCGCGGACCCCTATCCCGCGTACGCCTGGCTGCGCGAGCACGCGCCCGTACGGAAGACGGAGCTGCCCAGCGGGGTGGAGGCGTGGCTGGTGACCCGGTACGCCGACGCTCGGCAGGCGCTCGCCGACCCGCGGCTGAGCAAGAATCCGCACCACCACGGCGAACAGGGCGCGCACGGCAAGGGCAAGGTGGGCATTCCGGGCGAGCGCAGCGCGAACCTGATGACGCATCTGCTGAACATCGACCCGCCCGACCACACCCGGCTGCGGCGGCTGGTCTCCAAGGCGTTCACCCCGCGCCGGGTCGCCGCCTTCGCGCCCCGGGTACGGGAACTCGCGGACGACCTGATCGACTCCTTCGCGACACGTGGCGAGGCCGATCTCATCCATGAGTACGCCTTTCCACTGCCGATCTACGCCATCTGCGAGATGCTCGGCGTACCGCGTGAGGACCAGGAGGACTTCCGCACCTGGGCGGGCATGATGCTGCACACTTCCGGGGGGCAACCCCCGGGCCCCCGAGATCAGCCCGGCAGCCCGCGCGGCGGCGTCGGCCGCGCGGTCAAGCGGATGCGGAGCTACCTCGCCGAGCTGATCCACCGCAAGCGCGCCGAGTTGGCCCGTACGGAGCCGGCTGGCGGGGAGGACGGCGAGGACCTGATGTCCGGCGATCTGATCTCGGGCCTCATCCGCGCCTCCGACCACGGCGAGCACCTCACCGAGAACGAGGCCGCCGCTATGGCGTTCATCCTGCTGTTCGCCGGGTTCGAGACGACCGTCAACCTGATCGGGAACGGTACGTACGCGCTGCTGCGCCACCCCGAGCAGCGGGCCCTCCTCCAGCGTGCGGTCGCCGACGGCGACGAGGGGCTGCTGGCCGGTGCCGTCGAGGAACTGCTGCGCTACGACGGCCCCGTGGAACTGGCGACCTGGCGCTTCGCCACCCGCGAGCTGACGATCGGCGGGCAGCGGGTGCGGGCGGGCGAGCCGGTACTGGTCGTCCTGGCGGCGGCCGACCGCGATCCGGAGAAGTTCACCGAGCCCGACACCCTGGACCTCACCCGGCGGGACAACCAGCACCTGGGCTACGGGCACGGCATCCACTACTGTCTCGGCGCACCGCTGGCCCGGCTCGAAGGACAGACCGCGCTGGCGGCGCTGCTGCGCAGGCTGCCCGATCTGCGGCTGGCGGCCGACCCCGCCGAGCTGCGCTGGCGTGGCGGGCTCATCATGCGCGGGCTGCGGACACTGCCTGTGCAGTTCGCCCCGGCCGACCGCTGAGGCGGGGTTTGTGCGGTTGGGGTGATGGTGCGTCACCTATGTGACCGTGGCGTGATGTGGGCGACATTGGCTTGTGACTGTGGGCGTTCGCAGCTACGTTCGGTCACCGACTTCGGTCATCGTCCCGCTTGTCCCTTACGAGAGGTCAACCATGCGCTCCGGGAACGGTCGGCATCGCCGCCCCCGCCAAGCCCCCGCTCTCTTCGTCACCGCCGGGGTCACAGGTGCCGGGATCGCCATTCCACTGCTCGGCGCCACCGGCGCACAGGCCGCCGACGCCGGCACCTGGGACCGCGTCGCCGACTGCGAGAGCGGCGGAGCGTGGAGCGCCAACAACTCCAACGGGTACTACGGCGGGCTCCAGTTGGACCTGGACACCTGGAAGTACTACGGCGGCACGATGTACGCCGAGCGGCCGGATCTGGCCAGCCGCAGCCAGCAGATATCCGTCGGCGAGAAGATCCTCGAGGCCGAGGGCCCGCGCGCTTTCCCGCAGTGCGGAAGTGAACTGAAGATCGAGCTACCGGGTCTGGACGACGACGAATCGCAGGACGCGGATCCGTCGCCCTCGCCGACGCCGTCCGAGACACCTTCCGACGACGCCGACGAGTCGGGCAAGCCCGATGGTTCCGGCAAGCCCGATGAGACCGACAAGCCGGACAAGCCCGGTGAGTCGCAGAGCCCGAAGCCGACGCCCGACGACAGCGCCGATGAGACGCCGTCGGACGAGGAGACCGGCACCCCCGAGGGCGGGTCGTCCGAGTCTCCGCAGCCGTCGAAGCCGTCCGACGACGAGCCGTCGACCCCGAAGCCGCCCCACAACGGGCCGTCCGACGACGACTCCTCCGACACCTCAGGCTGGTCGGGCCTGGGGCCCGGCGGCCCGGACCGCCTTGGCTCTCCGTCCGAAAAGGCCGACAAGCCCGGGAAGTCGGACAAGTCCGGGAAGGGCAAGCACCGTGGGCGGCCTGCCGACGAGCAGCACGACCGCGACGAGTCCCGCGACCGCGCCTCGCGGGAAAAGGACCGCGATCGGGCACGCGAGGGCGGCGGCAAGCACCGGGTCACCGTCAAGGCGGGCGACTCCCTCTCCGGGATCGCCGCCGAACAGGACGTCGCGGGCGGCTGGTCCGCGCTCTACGAGCGGAATCGCGAAGCGATCGGCGACGACCCCAACCTGCTCCGCCCGGGCCAGCAGCTGAAGCTGTAACCCTCGCTCCTGGGGTCGGCACGCGGCCGTGAATCGGGGCAGCCGCGCGGGAGCGCGGGGTGGGACGGTTAGGCTCGGGGCGGAGAAAGTCGTCCCAGACGAAGGAGAAACCTCGTGCCGTCCATCGACGTCGTCGTAGCCCGCGAGATCCTCGACTCGCGAGGCAACCCCACCGTCGAGGTCGAGGTCGGCCTCGACGACGGCAGCACCGGCCGTGCTGCCGTACCGTCCGGCGCCTCGACCGGCGCCTTCGAGGCGCTCGAACTGCGCGACGGTGACACCGCGCGCTACAACGGGAAGGGCGTCGAGAAGGCCGTCCTCGCCGTCATCGAGCAGATCGGCCCGGAGCTGGTCGGCTACGACGCCACCGAGCAGCGGCTGATCGACCAGGCGATGTTCGACCTGGACGCCACGGCCGACAAGTCGTCGCTCGGCGCCAACGCCATCCTCGGCGTCTCGCTGGCCGTCGCACACGCCGCTTCCGAGGCGTCCGACCTGCCGCTGTTCCGCTACCTGGGCGGCCCGAACGCGCACCAGCTGCCGGTGCCGATGATGAACATCCTCAACGGCGGCTCGCACGCGGACTCCAACGTCGACATCCAGGAGTTCATGATCGCGCCGATCGGCGCGGAGTCCTTCTCCGAGGCGCTGCGCTGGGGCGCCGAGGTGTACCACGCGCTCAAGGGCGTGCTCAAGGAGCGCGGCCTGGCCACCGGGCTGGGTGACGAGGGCGGGTTCGCGCCGAACCTCGGCTCCAACCGCGAGGCCCTCGACCTGATCATCGAGGCCATCCAGAAGGCCGGTTACAACGCCGGCCAGGACATCGCGCTGGCGCTGGACGTGGCCGCCTCCGAGTTCTACGAGGAGGGCGTCTACGCGTTCGAGGGCCAGAAGCGCTCGGCCGCCGAGATGACCGAGTACTACGAGCAGCTCGTCGCCGACTACCCGCTGGTCTCCATCGAGGACCCGCTGTTCGAGGACGACTGGGCGGGCTGGAAGACCATCACCGACAAGCTGGGCGACAAGGTGCAGCTGGTGGGCGACGACCTGTTCGTCACCAACCCCGAGCGGCTGGCCCGCGGTATCGAGGAGGGCGCCGCCAACGCGCTGCTCGTCAAGGTGAACCAGATCGGTTCGCTGACCGAGACGCTGGACGCGGTTGAGCTGGCGCAGCGCAACGGCTTCAAGTGCATGATGTCGCACCGCTCGGGCGAGACCGAGGACGTGACGATCGCCGACCTGGCCGTCGCGGTCAACTGCGGTCAGATCAAGTCCGGTGCCCCGGCCCGTTCGGAGCGCGTCGCGAAGTACAACCAGCTGCTGCGCATCGAGGAGATCCTGGACGACGCGGCCGTCTACGCCGGTCGTTCGGCGTTCCCGCGCTACAAGCGCTGAGTAGCTACAAGCGCTGAGTATCGGAACGCCGAGTATCGGACGCTGAGCAGTCGGCCGACCCACGGTGCCGTACCACCTCATAGTCGAGGGGGTACGGCACCGCGGGTAGCACCCGCAGGGGAGAGGTATGGGAGCGGACCGGGACCGTTTCTCCACCGCGACGCGCCTGCGCGCCCTCGGCGCCCAGGCCGCCGAGCGGGTGTACCGGGCGCAGGGCCGGAAAGTACGCACCCCGCGCAAGGGGCGGCTCACCGGCCGGGCCGCGCTGTTGGCGCTCGTACTGTGCTCCCTCGTCGTGGCCCTCGCGTATCCGACGCGGCAGTACGTCACCCAGCGCTCCGAGATCGCCGACCAGCGGCGGCAGGCCGAGCAGGCGCGGGCCGAGGTGAAGCGGCTGCGTGAGCAGCGGGCGCGCTGGCGTGACCCCGCGTATGTGGAGCGGCAGGCACGCGAGCATCTGCACTTCGTACGGCCCGGCGAGACCGGTTACACCCTGCGGGACGGCACGGCAGAGGTACGCCGCCCCCGCGAGCACGGGCCCGCCGACCGGGCCTGGTATCAGAACATGTGGGACGGCGTGGACCGTGCGGACCAGGCCGAGTGAGCTGCCCGGCCACTCGGCGGCGCCGGCCGCACCCCTTCCCCGACGACTGAAGCTCCCCCGACTGAAGCGAAGCGACGAGCACCCTCACCCATGGACACCCCACCGCCCCAGACCGAGCCGACGCCGCCCACCGACGCGGACATCGCCGCCTTCCAGGAGCAGCTCGGCCGCCCGCCGCGCGGGCTGCGCGCCATCGCCCACCGCTGCCCCTGCGGGCTGCCCGACGTGGTGGAGACCGCGCCCAGGCTGGAGGACGGTACGCCGTTCCCCACCACGTACTACCTGACGTGCCCACGCGCGGCCTCCGCCATCGGGACGCTGGAGGCGGACGGCGTGATGAAGGAGATGACGGCGCGGCTGCGCGAGGACGCTGAGCTGGCCGACGCCTACCGGGCCGCGCACGAGGACTATCTGGCGCGCCGCGACGCCATCGAGGAGTTGGTCGGCTTCCCCAGCGCGGGCGGTATGCCCGACCGGGTGAAGTGTCTGCATGTGCTGGTCGCGCACTCGCTGGTCGCGGGCCCCGGCGTCAACCCGCTGGGCGACGAGGCGCTGGCGATGCTGCCCGAGTGGTGGCGCAAGGGCCCGTGCGTGACGGTGCCGCAGGAGACGGAGGAAGGTCGGGCATGACGACGAGCCGCGTGGCCGCGATCGACTGCGGCACCAACTCGATCCGCCTGCTGGTGGCGGACGCCGACCCGGATACCGGGGCGTTGACCGATCTGGACCGCCGGATGGAGATCGTCCGGCTGGGGCAGGGGGTGGACCGCACCGGACGGCTGGCGCCCGAGGCGCTGGAGCGCACGTTCGCGGCCTGCCGCCGGTACGCCGACATCATCGCCGGGTTCGGCGTACCGCCCGAGCGGACCCGCTTCGTCGCGACCTCCGCGTCCCGGGACGCGGAGAACCGGGACGAGTTCGTCCGCGGCGTACTGGACATCCTCGGCGTCGAGCCGGTGGTGATCACCGGTGACGAGGAGGCGGACTTCTCGTTCACGGGCGCCACCAAGGAGCTGGCGCCGGGCACGTTCGCACCGCCGTATCTGGTGGTGGACATCGGCGGCGGCTCCACGGAGTTCGTGCTGGGAGCCGAGAGCGTCGAGGCGGCCCGCAGCGTCGACATCGGCTGCGTCCGGCTGACCGAACGCCATCTCACCGTGGACGGCGCCCTCACCGAGACCCCGGAACCGGCGCAGGTGGCGGCGGTCCGCGCCGATGTGGAGGCGGCCCTGGACGAGGTGGCCCGCACCGTGCCGCTGGAGCGGGCCCGCACCCTGGTGGGCCTGGCGGGCACGGTCACCACCCTGGGCGGCATCGCCCTGGACTTGGACGCCTACGACTCCTCCCGCATCCACCACACCCGCATCCCGCTGTCGGGCGTCCGCGAACTCACCGACCGGCTGCTGGCCGCCTCCCACGACGAACGCGCCGCCATCCCGGTCATGCACCCGGGCCGCGTCGACGTCATCAACGCGGGCGCCCTCGTACTGCTGACGGTCATGGAACGCATCGGCGCCGAGGAAGTCGTGGTCAGCGAGCACGACATCCTGGACGGGATCGCGTTCAAGGCAGCCGCCTCTTCCTCGCCGCAGTGAGCAACGGGAACAGCATCGGTACGGGGGCGGGGCCCGGCTAGTCCGTCCGCTGCTCCCGTTCCCGGATCAGGTCGCGGTACTCGCGGGCCGCGGCCCGCAGCGCCGTTTCCGGGTCGATGCCCTCCCGCTCGGCCTCGGCGGCCAGGGCCAGCAGGGCGTAGCCCACCCCGCTGCCGGCGCTCTCCGGCGGTGCGAGGCCGGCTGTGCGGGCGCGGCCCGCGAGCTTCGCGGCGAGGGAGAGGGCGGGCTGGCCCAGCGGGATGCCCTCGGTCACCGAGACCCTCTCGTTCTTCTCCAGGGCCTTGCGGCGCTGCCAGTGCGTCTCGACCTCGGCCGCGGTCTCGGCGACATCGTCGCCGAACACATGCGGGTGGCGGTGCACCAGCTTCTCCACGAGGGTCGCGGCCACGTCGTCGATGCCGAACGGCGCTTCGGGGTCGTCCTGGGCGATCCGGGCGTGGAAGACGACCTGGAGCAGTACGTCGCCGAGCTCCTCGCGCAGTTCCTCGCGGTCGCCGCGCTCGATGGCGTCGATGAGTTCGTAGACTTCCTCGACGCCGTATTTCAGCAGGTCCTTGTGGGTGCGGAGGGCGCTCCACGGGCACTCGCGGCGGATCCGGTCCATGACCTGGACGGCGTCCAGCAGCCGGGCGCCCGGCAGATCGTAGGAGCCCGGCAGCAGCTCCAGCTCGGGCATGGCAAGGCGGCCGGAGCCCGCCAGCCGGGCCAGCCCATCGGTGAGCGCGGGTTCGCCCTCGGCGGTGGCCAGCACCACGACCGAGCGGCCGCCGTCCTGCGCGCACTCCGCCACCAGGGCCCGCGCGTCCAGCTCGACGCCCGCCTCGGCCTTGACGCCCGCGTCGCGTACGTACGGCAGCTGCGGGTGGGCCGGGTCCGCGCACAGCACGCGGTCGGCGGTGCGCAGCACCTCCCAGGCGGGCCAGGACAGCAGTCCGGGCGCCACCCGGTGGGTGGTGGTGAGCAGGACGATACGGCCGGTCTCGGGGATCTTCTTCACCCTACGAACGTACTGCGTTCGGCCGGGGGGCGACCCCGCACCCCCAGCCGGACAACCGGGTCGGACGCGGCGACGGCTCCCGCAGGGCGAGGGACGGCGGGCCTCACATCTGCTGGGCCCGGTCCGCCGCCTCGCCGGTCAGATCGCGCAGCCACGGGGTCTTGGCGCCGGTGAGGGTGGAGCGGGCCGCGTCCCACCTGCCGTACCGCGGGTTCACATTGATCTTCATGCTCTTGGAGACCTTGGACAGCTCCGTGGTGAGCTGCTGGTTCCCCTGCGGGGACGTCGGGTCGATGCCCTTGGCCTTGGCGATCTTCTCGACGAGCAGCTGCATGCGGATGCGGCTGTCGATGTCGCGGGGCGCCACGCTCTGCTGCCGCAGCAGCATCGCCTCCAGTTGCCTGCTGCCGCCCGCCTGCTGTTCGAGCTGCCCGCGGACGCGCTGCACCTCGCGGCGGCTGACGCCCACTCCGGCGTCGTCGGCCGCCTGTTCGACGATGCGCTCGCGGATCATGCCGTCCAGCGTGGACTGGGTCAGCTTGCCGCTCTGCTTGATCATCTGCTCGCCCTGGGGCGCGCCGCGCTGCGCGTCCCGTACGGCACCGACCCGGGACTGGAGCTGCGCCATGCTGATCCGGTCGCCCTTCACCAGTGCCGCCGCGCCCGGGTGTGCGTCGTCACCGCACGCGGTGAGCAGCGGTGCCGCGACGACGAGCGCCGCGACGGCGGAAAGGGTGAGCGCGGACCTGCGGTGACGGCTTTCCATGGGGCCTCCCGGCGGCGGCGAGGGTCGCGCTTCCTCGCGCGACCTGGCGGTGATCGATGGTAGGTAGTCGAACGGGTCCATGACCACCGGTTCGACATCAAATCGACCAACGATTCGGGAGCAGTTGGGTAGCTGCCTCACCCGCCCGGGTGCCCGGCGGTCCCGCCGCGCCCGCACGCCCGGCCGAGCGGCTCTGCTCGCCGTTCACCCCGACGGCGCTCTCCCTGTGGCAACGGGAGGGAAAGCGGGGAGGGACGCAGGGTGCGCGAAGTCACCGACCCACTGCTGAACCTGGTGCGGCGGCACCGGGAGCCCGTGGTCGCCCAGACGGCCAGGTCGACCATCGCCGCCGTGATCAGTTACGCCGTCGCCCTCGAACTCAGCAGCGAGCCCGCGCCGCTGACCGCGCCGCTCACCGCGCTGCTGGTCACCCAGGTGACCCTCTACACGACGCTGCGGACGGGTATGCGCCGCGTCAACTCGGTGGTCGCCGGGGTGCTGCTGGCCAGCGGCTTCAGCGCACTGGTGGGGCTGAGCTGGTGGAGCCTGGGGGTGGTCATCCTCATGGCGCTGATCGTCGGCCGCTTCGTGAAGGCCGGCGAGTTCGTCCCCGAGACGGCGATCAGCGCCATGCTGGTGCTGGGCGTGACCCAGAACCAGGTGGCACAGATGGCCTGGGACCGGATCCTGGAGACACTGATCGGCGCGATCGTCGGGCTGGGCTTCAACGTGCTGTTCGTCCCACCCGTGTGGGTGCAGCCCGCCGGGGAGGCGGTCATCGATCTCGCGGGCCGGATGCACCGTCTGCTGGTGGGCCTCGGCGAGGACGTGGTCGGCTTCACCCCGGTCAGCCAGGCCGCCGAGCGGCTGCACCAGGCGCGCCAGCTGGACCACGACATCGTGGAGGTCGACGTCGAACTGCGGCGCGCCGAGGACAGCCTGCGGCTCAACCCCCGGGTGCGCGAGGGCCTGCTCTCCCGCGTCGTGATGCGCACCGGGCTGGACGCCCTGGAGATCTGCGCCGTCGTACTGCGCACCACCGCCAGGACCGTGACCGACCTGGCAAAGAAGCGCCTGGACGAGCCGCTGTTCAGCGAGGAGATCGCCGACAGCATGCGGGAGCTGTACGTCCATATGGCCGCCGCGGTCCAGGCGTTCGCCGAACTGATCACCACGCCGGTCAGCGCGAACGCGGAGGAGGCCGAGAACCGGCTCGTACGGGAGCTGGAGGCCAGCCGCGCCAGCCGGGACACCGTCGCCTTCCTGCTGCTCGACAAGGTCCGCGAGCATCCGCGCCAGTGGCAGCTGCACGGCGCCCTGCTCGCCGAGGCGGACCGCCTCCTCGACGAGCTGGACGTGGAGAAGCGCTCCGAGCGCCTGTGGGAGGAGCTGGACCGCCAGTCCCGCGAACAGCGCGAGAAGAACCCCGTCCTCCGCCGCATCCGCCAATTCCGCAACCGCGAACGCGCCCGCCAACGCGAACACGAGGAAGAGCGCGAACTGGAATGGGAGGAGGAGCCCTGAGCGCCTCGCCGCGGGCATCGAACGGCGGAACCGAGCCGACCGCCTGCTGCCCGCTGTGTTGCGCTAGCGGCCGTTCGCCCCGCGCTCCGGCCCGTACCGGGGAAGCCCGTCGGTGGTGAGCTTGGTGCGCAGCCCTTCCAGCTCCAGCGGCACGTCTTCGCCGTACTCCCCCCGCAGGCTTCCCTGGTAGGCACCGTCCTTCGGCACGGTGTGCAGCGTCCAGGTGCCCTGCCGGGGGTCGATCACCAGGTATGCGGGCACGTCTGCCTCCGCGTACCAGCTGACCATGTCCCGCGTGTCCTTCGTGGCGCTGCCCCGGGAGACGACCTCCACGACCAGCGCGGCACTCCCGGGCTCGGCCAGCCAGTCGTCCGAGTCTCCGAAGGCGGCGTCGCAGACCAGCAGATCGGGGGTGGCGTAGTCGTCCGGGTCATGAGGGAGGGCCACGGAGGCAAGCTGGAAGGCGTCAAGGTCACTGGGCAGGACCGGCTTGAGCTGGTCGTACACCACATTGACCACCTTCGCGTGCTTGCCACGCGGGGTGGGAGACATCATGAGAACCCCTCGAATGATCTCGGCTCGCAGGCCCGTGGCCTCCTCCGCCGCCTCTGCCGTACGGCGCAGCCGGGTCATTCCTCGCTCCGGGACAGTCATGGTCATGAAGTCCTCCCTACCGCTCCGTGTGCCGCAAACCTAGAGACCGCGACACGGGACCGGTGTTTTCGAGCCTTCTTTTCACACTAACCGGTGACTACGCCCCTGGCACCGTCGTCAGGAACTCGCCCACCCAGGCCAGGAGTTCGCGGCCCGTCAAGGGCTTGGCGCCGATCTTGGTGGGTTTGGGGCGGGGGACCAGGATCTGGTGGGTGGCCTGCTTGATGACCGAGCCGGGGTAGAGCCGCTTGAGGCGCAGCTCCTGGGACTCCCGCAGCTCGACGGGGCTGAAGCGGACATTGTTGCCCTGGAGGGTGATGTCGGTGACCCCCGCGGAGCGGGCCAGCATCCGCAGCCCGGCAACCAGCAGCAGGTTCTCCACCGGCTCGGGCAGCGGCCCGTAGCGGTCCGTCAGTTCCTCCCGTACGGCGGCGATGTCCTCCTCCGTGTTGGCGGAGGCGATCGACCGGTAGGCCTGGAGCCGCAGCCGCTCGCCCGGTGCGTAGTCGTGCGGGACGTGCGCGTCGACCGGCAGCTCGATCTTGACCTCGAGCGGCGCTTCCTCAACCGGGCCCCCGGCCTCCAGGGCCGCGCGGTAGTCGGCGACGGCCTCGCCCACCATCCGTACGTACAGGTCGAAGCCGACCCCGGCGATGTGGCCCGACTGCTCGCCGCCGAGCAGATTGCCCGCGCCGCGGATCTCCAGGTCCTTCATCGCCACGTACATACCGGCGCCCATCTCGGTGTGCTGCGCGATGGTGGCCAGCCGCTCGTGCGCGGTCTCCGTGAGCGGCTTCTCCGGCGGGTAGAGGAAGTAGGCGTAGCCGCGGTCGCGCCCGCGTCCCACCCTGCCTCGCAGCTGGTGCAGCTGGGACAGGCCGAAGGTGTCACCGCGCTCGACGATGAGGGTGTTGGCGTTGGAGATGTCGATGCCGTTCTCCACGATCGTCGTGGAGACGAGCACATCGAACTTCTTCTCCCAGAAGTCGACGACGACCTGCTCCAGCGCCTGCTCGCTCATCTGCCCGTGCGCGACGGCGATCCGGGCCTCCGGGACGATCTGCCGCAGCCGCGCCGCGGCCCGGTCGATGGACTCGACCCGGTTGTGGATGTAGAAGACCTGCCCCTCGCGCAGCAGCTCACGGCGGATGGCCGCGCCGATCTGCTTCTCCTCGAACGGGCCGACGAAGGTGAGCACCGGGTGCCGCTCCTCCGGCGGCGTGGTGATCGTGGACATCTCGCGGATGCCGGTGACGGCCATCTCCAGCGTGCGCGGGATCGGCGTAGCGGACATGGTCAGCACGTCCACGTTGGCGCGCAGCTTCTTCAGCTGCTCCTTGTGCTCGACGCCGAACCGCTGCTCCTCGTCGACGATGACCAGGCCCAGCTCCTTGAACTTCGTCTCCGAGGAGAAGAGCCGGTGGGTGCCGATCACGACGTCGACGGTGCCGTCCCGCAGCCCGTCCAGCGTCGCCCGCGCCTCGGTGTCCGTCTGGAAGCGGGACAGCGCGCGTACGTTGACGGGGAACTGGCCGTACCGCTCGGTGAACGTCGAGAAGTGCTGCTGCACCAGCAGCGTCGTCGGCACCAGGACGGCCACCTGCTTGCCGTCCTGCACCGCCTTGAACGCGGCCCGCACGGCGATCTCCGTCTTGCCGTAGCCGACGTCGCCGCAGATCAGCCGGTCCATCGGGACCGACTTCTGCATGTCGTCCTTGACCTCGCCGATGGTGGTCAGCTGGTCCGGGGTCTCCGCGTACGGGAACGCGTCCTCCAGCTCCCGCTGCCAGGGGGTGTCCGCGCCGAACGCGTGCCCCGGCGCGGCCATCCGCGCGCTGTAGAGCTTGATCAGATCGGCGGCGATCTCCTTGACCGCCTTCTTGGCCCGCGCCTTGGTCTTCGTCCAGTCGGCGCCGCCCAGCCGGTGCAGGGTGGGCTGCTCGCCGCCCACGTACTTGGTGATCTGCTCCAGCTGGTCCGTCGGTACGAACAGCCGGTCGCCGGGCTGGCCGCGCTTGGCGGGCGCGTACTCCACCAGCAGATACTCGCGGGTGGCGCCCTGCACCGTACGCTGCACCATTTCGATGTAGCGGCCCACGCCGTGCTGCTCGTGCACGATGTAGTCGCCCGGCTGGAGCGTGAGCGGGTCGATCTGCTTGCGGCGGCGCGCCGGCATCCGGGTGCCGTCCTTGCCCGCCGCCTTCTGGCCCGACAGATCCGTCTCCGTCAGCACCGCGAGCTTGAGGCCGGGGGCGACGAAACCGTTGTCGAGGGAACCGCACGCCACATGCACCAGCGAGGGGTCCAGCGCCAGCTCGGGCCCGGCCAGCCGCGCGGGCACGCCCTCCCCGCCGAGCACCTCGACGGTACGGGCAGCGGGCCCGTGCGCCTCGGTGACGTACACGCACCGCCAGCCCTCGGCCAGCCAGCCCTTGGTGTCGGCGAGCGCGCGGGCCGTGTCACCGCGGTACGACTCGGGGGCACGCAGACCGAGCTGGAGGGTGTCCCCGTCGTCCTCGGCCTCGGCGTCCGCGGCGAACTGGCTGACCGTCCACCACATCATCCCCAGCTCACGGGCGTGCTCGCGGACCTCGGCGATGCCGCGCAGCGAGGCCGCGCCCACGTCGATGGGGGCCTTGGCGCCATCGCCGTCACCCGCGCCGGCCGTCGCCGCCCAGGACGCCTGGAGGAACTCCTGGCTGGTCGCCACCAGGTCCGCGGCGCGGGTACGCACCCGCTCCGGGTCGCACACCACGGTCATGGCGCCCGCCGGCAGCACGTCCAGCAGCAGCTCCATCTCGTCCACCAGCACCGGGGCCAGCGACTCCATGCCCTCGACCGCGATCCCCTCGGCGATCTTGCCGAGCAGTTCGTGCAGCTCCGGGTGGACCTCGGCCAGCTCCGCGGCGCGCCGCCGCACCTCGGGCGTCAGCAGCAGCTCGCGGCACGGCGGCGCCCACAGCCCGTGCTCCGCGATCTCCAGAGAGCGCTGGTCGGCGACCTTGAAGTAGCGGATCTCCTCCACCTCGTCGCCCCAGAACTCCACCCGGACGGGGTGCTCCTCGGTGGGCGGGAAGACGTCCAGGATGCCGCCGCGTACCGCGAAGTCGCCGCGCTTCTCCACCAGCTCCACGCGCGCGTACGCGGCAGCCGCCAGCGCGTCGACCGTCTCCTCCAGATCGGCGCTCTGCCCCTGCTTGAGCGATACGGGCACCAGTTCGCCCAGCCCCTTGACCTGCGGCTGGAGCACCGAACGGATCGGGGCGACGACGACCGAGACCGGGCCGGTGGCCGGGTCCGCCGGGTCCGGGTGCGCCAGCCTGCGCAGTACGGCGAGACGGCGGCCGACCGTGTCGGAGCGCGGGCTGAGCCGCTCGTGCGGCAGCGTCTCCCACGACGGGTACTCGACGACGCCCTCCTCCGGGAGGAGCGAGCGCAGCGCGGCCCCCAGGTCCTCGGCCTCCCGGCCGGTCGCCGTCACCGCCAGCACCGGCCGCCCGGCCGAGCGGGCCAGCGCCGCGACGGCGAAGGGTCGGGCCGCCGCCGGGCCGACGATGTCGACGTGGTGCCGGTTGCCGTCGGCGGCGGCCTTGACGGCCTCCTCCAGCGCGGGGTCCTTGGTGACGGCATCGAGCAGACCGTGCAGGCTCATGAGGGCTTCGCTTTCGGCTTTCCGTCCGGGGGCGCGCTTCGCCGCGCTGGGCGCGCACGACGAAGAGCCCGGCTCGCAAGCGAGCCGGGTCCCTTTCAGGGTACGCCGCACCGGTGACACCCCCGCCCGGCCGCGGGGCGGGCCCGGCCGCTACGGGCCTCCCTCACCGTTGTGCCCACGGCGGCGCGCCCCACCAGGCGGGCGCCGCCCTCAGCTGCGGGTGCGGTGATCTCGCGTCTGCGGGCCTGTTGTGCCCACCCGTTCCGCCCTTGGCGGAACAGATGCCCACAACAGGGCTGGTGGGCCGGACCCGAGACGCGGCGGCCCCTCAGTCTGTTGTGGGCACGGACTGTTGGGCCGGGAGGGCGGGGTCTTCCGGGGTGCGGCCGGTGAGGGCGGCGAGCGACGAGCGGACGTGCGCCATGTGCTGCCGCAGCTCCTCGGCCCGCTCCGCGTGCTCCCGCAGCACCCGCTCGGTCTCCCGCTCGATCGCCTCCGCCCGCACCCTGGCCTCCGCGATCAGCTCGGCGCCGCGCGCCTCCGCGTCCTCCTGCCGGTGCCGCGCCGCCTCCTCGGCCTCGGCGTGCTCCCGCTTGGCGTCGGCGAGGGCCCGCTGGCCGCGTTCCTCCAGCTCGGCGGCGTACGCCAGGAAGTCGGCCTCCTTCTTGGCCAGCTCCCGGTCGGTGGCGTCCGCCTCCGCGGCCTGCTCCTTCTCCTGTTCGGCGAGGAGCGCCGCGCACCTGCGGGACATCTCCCGCAGCGCTTCGGCCGCCTCCTGGCTGATCGTCTCGGCCTGCGTCCGTGCCTCGGCGCGCAGCTCGTCGGCGCGGTCCTGGGCGGCGTCGAGGGTCCTGACGGCGGCGGCCTCGGCGTCCGCGCGACGGCGGGCGGCCGCCTCACGGGCCGCGTCGCGTACGTCGCGCGCCTCTTCCTCCGCGCGTTCGGTCAGCTGTTGCGCCTCGGTCTCGGCCGCCGTCCGTACGTCGGCGGCCTCGGACTCGGCGGTGGCCAGGAGCCCCTGGGCACGCGGACCGAGCGCTTCATAGGTCTGCGGGGGCAGTGCGGCGGCGACACCGCGCAGCCGTTCCCCTTCCTCGGCCAGCTCCTGCGCGAGCTGGGTGAGCTGCGCGGTGCGGTGCCAGGCGGCCTCGCGTTCCGCGTTCAGCTCGGTCACGCGGACGTCGACCTGTTCGGGCCGGTACCCACGGCCCCGGACGACCGTGAAGCCGTGCGGCGACGACGCACTCATATCGAGCCCCTTATCTCGGCAATCCCGTCACTCTCTGCGATCTCGTCGATCCCCACGATCACGTACGAGACCGGCCCGCCCCAGGATGCGCTATTTGACGGGTGTTGCCGTAATCGGCACATCCTGCCGCAACTGATGAAAAAGAGAACGTGACCCGGATGGCTCCCAAGCGACCACACTTCCGGCCCCTGGGACGCTGAGCCCGGGGTTCGCCACCGGGACGGTCGTAGTGCCCCCGTCCCCCTCTGTCAGCCGCCTGATCTTCCAGCCCATTCGTGTGAGTGACAGCGTCGTGCTCCCCTTGTCGACGGTGACCGCGTCCAGGGCGGAGCCCAGGAACGGGAAGAACCGGAACGGGTTACCCAGGGTGGCCGGGCCCGTCCCCTCCTGCACGAGGGCGCTCAGCAGCTGGCGCTGCCGCTTGACCCGGCCGAGGTCGCCTTCCGGGTCGCTGTAGCGGGCCCGGACGAACGCCAGTGCCTGCTCTCCGTCGAGGGTCTGACAGCCGCGGTGCAGATCGGCGCCGGACTTCTCGTCGCGCAGCGGCTTGGTAAGGCAGATCCGTACGCCGTCCAGGGCGTCGACGACGCGGGTGAAGCCGAGGAAGTCGATCTCCGCGTAGTGGTCGAGGCGCAGCCCGGTGGCCTGTTCGACGGTGCGGGTGAGCAGCTTCGGACCGCCGCGCGCATACGCGGAGTTGATCTTCCCGCGGCCGTGCCCGGGCACCGTGACGTACGAGTCGCGCGGAATGCTCACCAGATACGGGCCCGACTCGCCGTGGTGCAGCACCATCACCGTGTCGGTGTTGCGCCGACCGCCCCCGCCGACGTGCAGTTCCTCGCGCTGCCGAGGGCTGAGGTCGGCGCGGGTGTCGGTGCCGATGATCAGCCAGTTGGTGCCCTTCCCCTGGGTCGGCCTGCCCGGGTAGTCGACGAGCGCCGTGGTGTGCCGTACCCGGCTCTCCGCCCAGCCGTAAGTGCCGGCGAGCGCGGCGGCGCAGGCGAGCAGCAGCACGAGGAACACGAGCAGGGCGACCCGCCACCATCTGCGGCGCCGTCCGCCGCCGCGGTGCAGGGTGCTGCTCTCCCCGTACATGACCCGAGGGTCCCGCACAGTACGCCCGTCGGCACGCCGGCACGGCCCGTCCGCCGGACCCCGGGGACGGCTAGAACAGACCGTCCCACATCTGTTCGAGCAACACCGACCACCAGTTCTCCGGCGAAGCCAAAGCCGCGGCGTCCAGGGCGGCGAGCTGGGTCTGGAAGTCGACGGTCCAGCGGCCGGCCTGGTCGGGTGTCAGCCCGAACCGCAGCCGCCACATCCGCCCCAGCATGGCCATGCACCGCACGAACTCCGGCAGTCCGGTGTTCACGAACTGCGGAGGTGCGGGCTGTCCGCCGGGCCCCGCCTCC
This sequence comes from Streptomyces sp. CA-250714, assembly GCF_050936705.1. NCBI lineage: Bacteria > Bacillati > Actinomycetota > Actinomycetes > Kitasatosporales > Streptomycetaceae > Streptomyces > Streptomyces sp. CA-250714. The sequence continues at coordinate 3,051,495 of NZ_JBNJMI010000002.1, forward strand.
AGCGGCACGGCGACGATGTTCGCCGTGCCGTACTGCACACACAGCTGGCGGCCGAAGTCCGTCCCCATCACCAGATACGACCCGGCGTCGGAGGCCGGCTGCACGCCGCGCTCCTGGGCCAGCTCGGCCAGGGTCGGCACGGGGCGGTTGGGCTGAGCCTGGCCCCAGAAGAAGGGGCTCATGTCGATGGGCACGCCCGCCCAGACGAGGGTCTGCGCCACGATGTCGGGCACACCCGCGCGGGAGACGGCGCGCTGGTCGAAGCGGAAGACGCCCTGCGGGCCGAACGCCTGCATGAGCTCCTGCCCGATGGCGTCGGGCGGGATCGGCGGGGCCGGCGGAATCTGGCCGGGCGGCGGCAGCGGCATCCGGTTGGGCGCCGGCCGCGCGGGCCCGTCGGCGACCTGGTGCAGCTCGCCCTGATGCTCGATCAGATGGCGCATGCCCTGCTGCCGGGAGGCGTGGTCGGTGCCGTACGAGGCGGTGTGGCTGATCCGCACCTGCGGCCAGTTCTCCCGGATCATGCGGGCGCAGTAGCCGCCGGGCAGATCGCAGGACTCCAGCTCGGTGTGGAGCTCGACGACCTGCTGCGGGGGCACGTTCATGGCCCGCAGTTCGTGCAGCAGCTGCCACTCCGGGTGCGGGGTGCCCGGCGCGGAGCGGCGGATGAGCTGCTGCTCGGAGCCGTCGGGCGCGCGGTAGCGGAGTACGGCCATATAGCCGGGGCCGACCGTGGGCTGGCCCGGCTGCGGCTGCGGGGCACCGGGCGGCGGCGCGCCGACGCCGGGCCCCATGGCGGGAGCGGGAGCGCCGGGCGGGGGCGCGCCGGGGGCGCCGGGCGGCGGGGTGCCGGGAGGAACGCCGGGTGCGCCGGGAGGCATGGGCGCGGTGGGGCCGCCGACGCCGGGGCCCGCGAGCATCGTCGCCGCCTGGTGCACGCCGCCGCCGGCTCCGCCGGTTCCGCCGGGGGGCGGGGTGGCGGGGCCGCCGGGCGCGTCCACCTTCGGCTGCTGGCCGCTCTGGTTGATCTGTTCGGCGAGTTCGTCGGCCGAGACCATCTGCGTCGGCACATAGCCACCGCCGGCCCCGCCGGGGGCGGCCGGAGCACCGGGTGCACCGGGCGTTCCCGGTGCTCCGGGTGCTCCGGGTGCGGAGGGCGGCGGCGGGGTGCCGGGCCCGCCCGCGCCGGAGCGGGAGCCGGGGGCGGCCGGGGCGCCAGGGGTGCCCGGGGCACCGGGCGGCGGAGGCACGGAGGGGCCCGTACCCCGGGACGCGGGCCGCGCGGGGGCGGCACCGCGCGGGGCACGGCTGGTGGAGGCATCCGAGATGTCGTCGGCGCCAGGGGATCCGGGGGCGCCCGGCATCTGGAGGCCGCCCTGGGAGGGGTCGGCCAGCATGGTGGCGGCGTGATGCACCCCGCCACCGCCGCCCGTACCGCTGTCGCCGGGCGCACCGCTCTGGGGCGGCGGCATCTGCGGCGGCTGCGACTGCTCCGGGCCCGGCGCCTGCGGCTGCGGCGGCGGGAAGTCGGCGTTCGCGGGGGCGTCGACCGCGGGGGCCACCGTCGTCCTGGGCAGCGCGCTGCCCTCGGGCAGCAGCGCGGTACGCGCCTCCGAGCCGGGCGGCGGCGGGGTGTCGTCCTCGTCGCTGCCCATGAGCGGCGGCGCGAACACCGTCGCGGGCGGGGCCTGCGCCTCACCGCTTCCGGCGCCGCCGGTGTCGGCGCCGTCCCAGGGGCTGGCTCCGGTGGAGTTCCCGCCGGACGATTCCCCGACGGAGGCGGCGGGAGCGACCGGCGGCGGCGTGTCCGCGCGGCGGTCCGGGATGCCCATCTTGTCGGCCGCCTGCTGGAGCCACTCGGGCGGCGTCAGCAGGAACGAGGTCGCCTCCAGGTCGAGCCGCTGCTGGGGCGGCGGGGGCGTCGCGGCCGGTTCCTCGCCGTACTCCTCCTCGTAACGGCGGATGACCTCGCCCACCGGCAGCGCGGGCCACAGCGTCGTCTCCCCGCTGTCGCGGGCGATGACCAGCCGGGCGTTGCCGCCGTCCGAGGCCGGTCCGCCCTCGCGGTCCTCGGCCCAGGCCACGAAGCCCAGGTCGAACTCGCGTACGCGCACCTCGCGGTGCTGGTATCCGGGTACGTCACCGTTGACCCAGCGCTCGGCGCGCTCCTGGGCCTGCGCCAAGGTCACCATCGCGCTCTCACCTCTCCAACGGGACGGCGCGGGCGAAGCCGCCGTCCACCATCAGGTTCGCCACGGTCTCCAGCTCCGGCGGGTTCCCGGCCAGCCGCAGCAGGAACTCGTCGAAGTCCGCGCCGCACGGCCGCAACAGCCGCTCCACCCGCTCCTGGACCTGCATGCCGTCGGAGTCCCTGGCGTCGTCGTACGCGCAGAACCACACCGAGCCGGGCGCCTCGCCCCTCACCTTCACGGCGATCAGCCCGCCCTGCACGAAGCCGACCCCGAGGTAGTCCTTGGTGAGGTGGTCGCGCAGACACTTGTTGATGTAGACGAGGTCGTTGACGGCCGCGTCGTCGCGCACCGTGAAGAACGGCTGGTCCACCAGCAGACCCAGCTCCGCGTCGAGCGCGACGCCCTGCGGGGCGCAGCCGCCGGCGACCTTCAGAAAGGTCCGGTAGGCGCCGGGCAGCCGATAGCCCAGCCGCTCCTCGATGTCCACGACCTGCCGCTCGCTCACCGCCGACTCGGGGCCGTGCGGGACGGCGAAGTGCGCGGGGCGGGTCTCCTGGAGGGGACGCGTACCGGTCTTCTCGTGGTCGACGGCCGCCGTCGTCAGCCCGCCGTGGTGCCGCAGCAGCGCCTTGACCTCGACCGGGACGAGTTCCATCCGGCGGCTGTGCGGTACGTGGTGCCATGTCCAGCCGTGCGGGGTCGCCACGGGCGGGAGGTCCGCCCACAGCTCGTGCCCCTCGGCGTGCAGCGCGGCGTTGGCCGACACGTAGTCCGTCAGGCGCAGTTCGTCGCCGCCGAAGCCCTCCGGGGGCTCCGCGATCTCCGCGGCCGCCCGGGCGTACGCGGAGAAGTCCGGGAACCCGCTGTGGTCGACCCGCACCCCCTGTGGGTAGCGGGCCGCCCTGACGGGATCCGGAAAGCTCACGACCTGCCCGGCGTACGCCCGGTTCGGTGGCGCGGCGGCGGCTTGCTCCCCAAGCCGACCTGTCGTCATGGCGTTGGCTCCCTGCTGCTTCTGGCTGGTACCGAACAGCCTATGCGGTACGCCGGCAGGCAGACACCGGCCCTGGTGATCAGGGCTTCGCCGCGGCGGCTTCCAGCTTCGCCAACTGCTTGTCCACCAGCTGCTTCGGCGCCTCGGCCCGCTTGCCGGTCAGCGAGGTGGACATGAAGGTCATGGTGTTGGCACCGGAACGGACAACCGTCACGGAAATCCCGGAGGGCTTCTTTTCGGCACTCCCCATGGTGAACCGCACCGAATCGTCCCCCAGCCCTGGCGAGGCCTCCGGCTCGACGATCACCTTGTCCTTATCCCCGTCGCTGTCCGATGTGTCGACGATCTCCGGGCACTTATGGGTCGCGGTCTTCAGGTTCCCCACGAACGTCTTGGCGTCGCCCGGCTGATAGGCGGAGAGCAGCACCTGGTGGACGGTGCTCTGGGTGCTGAACTGCCCCTTGCCGCCCTTGATCAGGCTGGCGGCCACCCAGGCGAGGCGCTTCTGCTCGGAGTCCTTGCTGAAGAGGTCGATCAGCGGGCGGCACTCCTCGCCGGCCTGCGGCGGATTGTCGTCGAGCGCCGACTTGCTGTGCTGCACCCGATAGCCCGGTGCTTCCTTGGCGGTGAGCAGCGCGGAACGCAACTGCTGCGGGCTCAGCGGCTTTGCGGACCCCTTGTCGGGCTTGTCGGATTCGCCGCCCTTGTCGTTGCCGCCGCCGGAGCCGTTGTCCTCGCCGCTCTTTCCGTCGTCCGCTCCGCCGCCCTTGCCGCCGTCGTTCTTACCGCTGCTGCTGCTCTTGTCGCTGCTCTTGCTGCCCTTGTCGCTGTCTCCGCCACTGTCGCAGGCGGTGAGCGGCAGCAGCAGCGCGGGCAGTGCGGCGGCCGCCGCGAGCGTGTGGCGCAGCGGATGGGAACGCGTGCGCCTCGTCGTGCGGGTCATGAACATCCCTCTCAGTCGCGGAGTTGGCCATCATCCGCTGACCTCCGGGGCCCCACAAGGCACTCTTCACCGCACCATCACCACCGCCACAATTCCATGACATCACCGGCGGAATGATCGACTCATGCGCCACACTGCATACTTGGGCGAGCCCCGGCGCAGAGGGGACACTCTGGGAGGAAGCTCCATTGCACACGGCACCACAGGCGCATACACCGCGGCAACAGGAAGCACCGCAGGCGCAGCACGGCTCGTACAACAGCGGCGACCCGCGCATCGGCTGGATAGCCGCAGTCGACTCCCTCAGCGCCACCGCACCTGTTCTGCTGCAGCGCCGTGATGGCATTCTGCCCGCCGTCGCCGCCGCGCTGTCCATCCGGGGTGAGACCCTCACCTGCACCGGCAGCAAGGGTGAGCGTCCGCCGTCCCACCACCCACTGGTGCAGGACTTCCTGGACACCCTCACCACCGAGCGCCGCTCCCGCCAGACGGGCCGCTGCCCCGAGGCCGTACTGCTGTCGCGCTATCTGACCGCCACCGAGGCCGCCCGCGCGGACAAGCGCAACGGACGCAGAACCGGCAGGGGCGGCAGGGGGACAGTCGGCAAGGCGTCCCGCACCGCGAAGGCGCCCAAGCCACTCACGCTCAGCGAGGCGAAGCGCGCCCTCAAGCACGCCAAGCTCACCGCCCGCCGTATCCGCGAGGACGGCGACCCGCTGCACGGCAGCTACGCGCCACCGTGCCGCTCCTGCGTGGCGCTGCTGGCCCACTTCGGAGTGCGGGCCGTCGACCCGGCACAGGAGAGCGCGCAGTGACCACCCGTTTCCCCGTCGCCGTCGACGACCCGCTGCGCAACGCCGGGTGGGAGCCCGGCCGGTGGGACATCCGGCAGGCCGAACAGTGGGCCGACACCCTGCGCGGCCATGTCTCGACCGGCGGCCACCGGCACGCGGTCTTCCCCGCCGCCGTCGAGGTGTGGGCCGAGTTCGGCGCCCTGCACATCGTTCCCACCGGCCCCGGCCGCCACATCGCGCCCTCACCCGTGTACATCGACCCGCTCCCCGGGCTGTACGCGGCACGCACCTTCTCCGATCTGGGCCGCGCACTCGGCACCCAGGTCTGCCCGATCGGCATCGAGGGCGAGGACGAGGCTCTGCTGGCCATCGACGCCGAGCGCCGGGTCTACAGCATCGACCCGACCGGCGACTGGTATCTGGGCACGGACTTCGACTCCGCGCTCTCGGCACTGCTGATGGGCCTGGTCCCGGCCAGACTGAGCGCCAACCCGCCACCGCCCGTTCCCCAACAGGAGAGCGCCGGACCCGAGGGGCTCACGGACGCGCGTACGTGACGATCGCGCGCATGTGACGATCGCGCGTACGTGACGGTCGCGCGTACGTGACGGTCGAGGACGAGGGGGGTTCGTGGGTGCGTGCGGAGGGCTTACGGACGCGCGTAGGAGTACGGACGCGCGTAGCAGATGGACGCGGAAGCTCACGGACGCGCGTAGGGGATGATCGCCGAGACGCGGAAGCCGCCCGCGTCCGTCGGCCCGGAGACGAAGCCGCCGCCGAGTGCCGTCACCCGCTCCCGCATGCCGACCAGGCCGTTGCCGCCGCTGGGCAGGCCCGCGTCGGCCGCGCCGTCGGCGGCCGGATCGTTCTCGACCTGGAGCGCGACCTCGGCCGCGCGATGTGCGACCCGCACCCGGGTGGCCGCGCCCGCAGCGTGCTTGTGCACATTGGTCAGCGCCTCCTGCACCACCCGGTAGGCGGTCTGCTGCACGGGCGGCGGACAGTCGTGGTCGGGGCTCCCCTCGACGCTGAGCTCCACCGACATCCCCGCGGCACGCGACTGTCCGACCAGCACGTCGAGCTGCGCGAGGGAGGGGGTGCCGGAGGACGCCGCGTTCTGGCCGGTACGCAGCGCGCCGTCCTGCGTATCCGGGTGCGCCCCCTCTTTCCTGGCGTCCGCGGCACCTCCGCTCACCCGCCCGGCGGCCGCCGAGGCGAACTCGGCCAGCCGCGAGGGCACCTCGGCGGCACCGTCACCGGACTGCGGGGCGACGGGAGCGTCGGACGTACTGGAGGCGCCGGAAGCACCGGATGCACCGGGACCGGAGGAGGCAGCGGGAGCACCGGAGGCCGCGGGGACATCGGACGCGGGCGCTTCGGTGGCGAGACCGGCCCGCTGCACCCTCTCCGCCCGCTTGTCCCCCTTCTCCGCTCGCTCCGCCTTCTCGGCCTTCTCCGTTTCGCCGGCCCGCAGCACTCCCAGCATGGTGCGCAGTTCGTTGAGTGCCTGGCGGCCCATGTCGCCCACCAGCGCGGCGTTCCTGGCGGCCTTCTCCGGGTCCTTGAGCGCCACCGCCTGGAGCGCCGCCGCGTGCACCACCATCAGGCTCACCCGGTGTGCCACCACGTCGTGCATCTCCCGCGCGATGCGGGTGCGCTCCTCGTTGCGCGCCCACTCGGCACGCTCCTCAGCCCGGTCGGCCAGCAGCGACAGCTCGCGTTCCAGGCCGTCGGCGCGCTCCCGCAGTGACTCCACGAGCCGCCGCCGCGCCCCCACGTACAGACCGGCCAGCACGGGCGGCGCCGTCACACCGATCGACATCAGGACCGAGACGAGGGGGACGAACCAGGCCGAGGGGTTGAAGTCGGGGTCCTGCCCGATGCTCTGCTCCAGCCGGAAGGTGGTGATCACCAGCATGCCGATGGCGGCCATGGAGGCCAGCAGCCCGGTGATCCGTCGCGGCACCTCGGTCGCGGCGAGCGTGTAGAGGCCGACGACACTGAGGAAGGTGCCCATTTCAGCCGGTATGACGGCGATGGCGACCAGGACGACGGCGATCGGCCAGCGGCGGCGCAGCACCAGCGTCGCCCCCGCGATGGCGCCCAGCAGTACCGCGAGCGGTCCGGGGATCCCCGTCTCCTGCGCGAAGCCCTGCCCCTGGATGGCGCACTCGGCGGCGGAGGCCGCGCCCAGGGCGATATCGAGCACCGCACTCCGTGGTCTCTCCCACCACCACGGCCCGCCCCGCGTACGGTTTTCCCCCGTCTCGGTCATACCGACCACCCTACGACCGCACGCCGCCACCTTGTCCTGCCGATCCCCGGAACATCCCATTCCGCTCTTTCGTCCGTGACCGGACGGTTTCACTGGGCAACTTGGAGGGCGGCGCGAGGGACAACACCCCCTGCCCGCTCACCATTACCGTCGCGTGCGGGGCTGATCGTGCGGCATAGTATGGGGTGCCCGATCAGCCGGAGCGGCATATCGGACATACAGTTAATCCCGGGTCGACTAAGGGCAAGTCAGCGGTTTTTGGTGCCGTCGATGGGGGTTCGAATCCCTCCCCGGGAGCCCATCCTCCCCTTACACGGGTCCCCCCTTCCCCGCCGCCGCTGCCACGCGCACCCGGTCGGCGCCGCCGTGCGCCGACCCACCGGTATCCTGCGGGATGCACCCACCCCCGAAGCCGAAGGGCACACCCGTGAGCGTCACTCGCCCGGCAGCCGTCGTCGTTCTCGCAGCGGGTGAGGGCACCCGCATGAAGTCGGCGACCCCCAAGGTCCTGCACGAGATCTGCGGCCGTTCCCTGGTCGGCCATGTGGTGAACGCCGCGCAGGCGCTGGATCCGGAGCAGCTGGTCGTGGTCGTCGGGCACGCGAGGGAGAAGGTCACCGCGCATCTGGCGCAGCTGGACGCCGGTATCCGTACCGCCGTGCAATACGAGCAGAACGGCACGGGGCACGCGGTCCGGATGGCGCTGGAAGAGCTGGGTGGCGAAGGACCCGCGGGGACGGTTCTGGTGACCTGTGGCGACACCCCGCTGCTGACCGGTACGACGTTGCAGCAGCTGGCCGACACCCATGTCGCGGACGGCAACGCCGTCACCGTACTGACGGCCGAGGTCCCGGACGCGACGGGGTACGGCCGCATCGTGCGGGAGAGCGGCGGCGGCGCGGTCACCGCGATCGTGGAACACAAGGACGCCAGCGAGGAGCAGCGCGCCATCCGGGAGATCAACTCGGGGGTGTTCGCCTTCGACGGCCGGCTGCTGGCACAGGCGCTCGGCAAGGTCCGTACGGACAACAGCCAGGGCGAGGAGTACCTCACCGACGTGCTCGGCATCCTGCGGGAGGCCGGTCACCGGGTGGGCGCCGCCGTGGCGGGCGACCACCGGGAGATCGCGGGCATCAACAACCGCGTGCAGTTGGCCGAGGCCCGCCGGATGCTGAACGGCCGGCTGGTGGAGGACGCGATGCTGGCGGGGGTCACGGTCGTCGACCCGGCCACCACATGGCTGGATGTCGACGTGACCTACGAGCCGGACGCCATGGTCCACCCGGGCACCCAGCTGCTCGGCCGCACCCATCTGGGCGCGGACAGCGAGGTGGGGCCGAACACCCGGCTGACGGACACCCGGGTTGGCGAGGGCGCGACGGTCAGCAACACCGTCGCGCAGGGCGCGGAGATCGGCGAGGGCGCCTCGGTCGGCCCGTACACCTATCTGCGCCCCGGCACCCGGCTGGGCCGCAAGGTGAAGGCCGGCAGCTACGTGGAGATGAAGAACGCCGAGATCGGCGAGGGCACCAAGGTGCCGCACCTCTCCTACGTGGGTGACGCGGTGATCGGCGAACACAGCAACATCGGCGCAGCGAGCGTGTTCGTGAACTACGACGGTGAGAGCAAGCACACCACGACGGTCGGCTCCCACTGCCGGATGGGAGCGGACAACATGTATGTGGCTCCTGTCACGGTCGGGGACGGTGCCTACAGCGCCGCCGGGTCCGTGATCACCAAGGATGTGCCGCCCGGCTCGCTGGCCGTGGCGCGCGGCCAGCAGCGCAACATCGAGGGCTGGGTGGCCCGTAAACGCCCGGGCAGCGCGTCGGCGCAGGCCGCTCAGGCGGCCCAGGAGGAGCAGGCGGAGGGCGGCCGGGAGGCGGCGGATCCGTCCTCGAACGCGTCCGAAACCACCCGTTCCGCGAAGGGCGCGGCCGGGCAGGTTCCAGCCGAGGAGGGTTAAGACCGGGTATCCGGTTGTATGACGCGGGGCGTACGGTTATGGAGAGCCTGATTGGCCATGCGGCCGAAAACCGACGCCGCCCCGCTATCCGACGCCGCCCCCCGCTGAGCCGCCGTGCGGCGCACCACACAGGGAGACAACAGCAGTGACCGGGATCAAGACGACCGGCGAGAAGAAGCTCATGCTCTTCTCCGGCCGCGCCCACCCCGAACTCGCCGAAGAGGTCGCCAAGCAGCTCGGTATCGGCGTGGTCCCGACCAAGGCTTTCGACTTCGCGAACGGTGAGATCTACGTCCGCTTCCAGGAGTCGGCGCGCGGCGCCGACTGCTTCCTCATGCAGAGCCACACGGCTCCCATCAACAAGTGGATCATGGAGCAGCTCATCATGATCGACGCGTTGAAGCGGGCGTCGGCGCGGAGCATCACCGTGATCGTCCCGTTCTACGGCTACGCCCGGCAGGACAAGAAGCACCGCGGGCGCGAGCCGATCTCCGCGCGGCTGATGGCGGACATGTTCCAGTGCGCGGGCGCGGACCGCATCCTCACCGTGGACCTGCACACCGACCAGATCCAGGGCTTCTTCGACGGCCCGGTCGACCACCTGTTCGCCCTGCCGCTGCTGGCGGACTACGTGGCGGCCAAGACCGACCGCGACAAGCTCACGGTCGTCTCCCCCGACGCCGGCCGGGTCCGGGTGGCCGACCGCTGGGCCGACCGGCTCGGTGCCCCGCTGGCCATCGTCCACAAGCGCCGTGACCCGGACGTGGCGAACCAGGTGACCGTGCACGAGGTCGTCGGTGATGTGAAGGGCCGGGTCTGCGTCCTGGTCGACGACATGATCGACACCGGCGGCACCATCTGCGCCGCCGCTGACGCGCTGTTCGCGAACGGCGCCGAGGACGTCATCGTCACGGCGACGCACGGCGTGCTCTCCGGCCCGGCCGCCGACCGGCTGAAGAACTCCAAGGTCAGCGAGTTCGTCTTCACCAACACGCTGCCCACCCCGGGGGAGCTGGAGCTCGACAAGATCACGGTGCTGTCGATGGCGCCGACGATCGCCCGCGCGGTGCGCGAGGTGTTCGAGGACGGCTCGGTGACCAGCCTCTTCGACGAACAGGCGTAGCTCACGGGCGCGCCCACCAGCTGATCGATTGATCGATTTCCGGCCGGCCTCCCCCGCCGCGTAGACTCTGCGAGTCGCTCGGCGAGGGAGGCCGGTCCGTTTCCGTACGTACGTCTTGTGCATACGGACCGGATGCTCCGTTATCGACGCGCGCTCTTCGTAGCAGGTCCGTCGGGACCGAGTGGCACCGCACACATCCGTACCACCGTCGCTTACGAGGAGCGCAGCATGGCTGACGTCAACATCAGCGCGACCATCCGCAACGAGTTCGGCAAGGGCTCGGCCCGCCGGCTCCGCCGCGAGGAGAAGGTCCCCGCCGTCATCTACGGTCACGGCGCCGAGCCCGTCCACGTGGCCCTGCCCAGCTACGACATGATGATGGCGCTCAAGGCCCCCAACGTCCTGATCCACCTGGACGTCGAGGGCAAGAAGGAGCTCGTCATCCCCAAGGCCGTCCAGCGTGAGGCCATCCGCGGCTTCCTGGTCCACATCGACCTGCTGACGGTCAAGCGCGGCGAGAAGGTCCAGGTCGAGATCCCGATCCACATCGAGGGCGAGCTGGCCCCTGGCCAGAACCTGATCGAGCACGTCTACAACTCGCTGCCGGTCGAGGCCGAGGCCACCCACATCCCCGAGTCGGTCACCGTCTCCGTCGACGGTCTGGACGTCGGCGACCAGATCCTGGCCAAGGACATCGCCCTGCCCAGCGGCACCACGCTGGCCATCGAGGGCGACGAGACCGTCATCCAGATCCTCGCGGCGCAGGCGGAGGAGCCCTCCGCCGAGGCCGAGGAGGGCGTCGCGGGCGAGGCCCCGGCTGCCGAGGCCGGCGAGTAACACCCGCGCACTCCCGCGTTCCGTGAGTCTGGGACGGGCCGGCCCCCGGCCCGTCCCGGGCTCGCGGGCCGGGGGCCCCGGAGGGACCGGCGAAGCCGGGAGACCATCTGACGACCGGAGGACCACCCATGTCGGCCACCACCCCGTGGCTCATCGCCGGACTCGGCAACCCGGGCCCCGACTACGCCGGCAACCGGCACAACGTGGGCTTCATGGTCGCGGACCTGCTCGCCAGCCGGATGGGCAGCAAGTTCAAGTCCCACAAGGCGGCCCGCGCCCAGGTGGTCGAGGGCCGTATCGGCATCCCCGGCACCACCAGCACCCGCGTGGTGCTCGCCAAACCGATGGCGTACATGAACGTCTCGGGCGGCCCCGTCAAGGCGCTGCTGGACTTCTACGGCATCGGCGCCGACCACCTCGTCGTCGTCCACGACGAGCTCGACATCGACTACGGCACCCTCCGCCTCAAGTTCGGCGGCGGCGACAACGGCCACAACGGACTCAAGTCCCTCACCAAGGTGCTCGGCCGCGACTACTACCGCGTCCGCTTCGGCGTCGGCCGCCCCCCTGGCCGCATGCAGGTCGCCGACTACGTACTCAAGGACTTCTCCTCGGCGGAGCGCAAGGAACTCGACTACTTCGTCGACCGCACAGCCGACGCGTGCGAGTCCCTGATCATCGACGGCCTGGAACGGGCCCAGAGCACGTACAACAGCTGACACTTGGGCTCACGGCCGGGCCTCGTCGGAGCGGGGGCGGCAGCCGCCAGGCATGTTCGCCGAGCAGGGACATCACGGCCGGCAGCAGTACACCGCGTACGACGGTCGCGTCGATGAGGATGGCCGAGGCCATACCGAGGCCCAGCATCTTGTACTCGATGGCGGACAGGGTGAGGAAGACCGAGAAGACGCCGATCATGATGAGCGCCGCTCCGCTGACGACGCCGGCGCTCGCGGCAATCCCGCCGACGACCGCATCGCGCGGCCGCGCACCCGCGAGCCATCGCTCCCTGACCCGGCTGAGGATGAAGATGTGGTAGTCCATGCTGAGGCCGAACAGAATGATGAACATGAACAACGGCAGCCAACTGACCACGCCGCCGTAGGAGTTGAACCCCAGCAGTGATTCCAGGTTGCCGTCCTGGAAGACCCAGGCCAGCACTCCGTACGCGGCGCCGATGGACAGCAGATTGAGCAGGATCGACGCCAGCGGGATGGTCCACGACCGGAACACCACCATGAGCAGCAGAAACGCCAGCCCCAGGATGAAGGCGAAGACGACCGGGGTCCGGCTGTTCACCCGCTCCGCGAAGTCGTGCGGCATGGCGGTCTTGCCCGCGACGGCGTACTCGACGCCCTCCACCTCGCCGAAAGCGGCCGGCAGCGCCTGATCGCGCAGCGTCGCCAGAGCGCGGTCCGCGGCAGGATCGGTGACGGCGCCCGCGAGCGGCACCCGTACCACCATCGCGTCACCGACCGGCACGGCGGTGATCGGCTCCCGCAGCGCCCCGCCGCTGTCGGCGGCCTGCTGGTGCAGCTCGGCGATCGACTCCCGTATCCGGGGGGTGTCGGCCGACGCGCCGTCCGTACGGTCGATGACGACCCGCGCCGCGGTGGCCGACCCCGGAAACTGCTCCTGCATATCCGTCGCCGCGTCGACCGCCGCCGAGACACCCGGGGGCAGGCTGGCCGTGACGGCGGCGTCCTGCAGCCGGATCCCGAGCGCGGGCAGCGCCATGACCAGCAGCGCAACGGCCGCCGACGCTCCGGCGATCAGCGGCCGCCGCACGACAGCGCCCGCGACCCGGCCCCAGAAGTGCGACTCCTGTGCCGCGATCCTGCGCCTGCCCAGCCAGGGAATGCGGGCCTTGTCGACGCGGTCGCCGAGTGCGGCCAGCAGCGCGGGCAGCACCGTCACCGAACCCAGCACCGCCAGGCCGACCACCAGGACCGTTCCAGCGGTCAGTCCCTTGAAGACGTCCACGCCGGTGAGCAGCAGCCCGGTCATACAGACCATCACGGTCAGTCCGGAGGCCACGACCGCATGGCCCGAGGTGCGTGCCGTGATGCGCAGTGCCTCGCGTACCGAGTGTCCGGCTGCCCGTTCCTCGCGCACCCGGCGCAGCGAGAACAGCGAGTAGTCGATGCCCACCGCCATGCCGATCAGCAGCACGATGGAGGAGGCGGCGCTGTTGAACGGCACCCAGTGACTGACCAGTTGCAGCAGTCCGAACGCGGCCGCCACAGTGGTCGCCGACAGGAGCAGAGGTATCCCCGCAGCGATCAGCGAGCCGAAGACTGCCAGCAGGACCAGGAGAGTGATCGGCAGGGAGGTCATCTCCGCACGCTTGAAGTCGTCCTTGATTCCCTCGTCGACCGCCTGGGAGAGACTACGGTCGCCCGCCTGGGCGAGCCGTACGTCCGGGTGGCGCTCCCCTACCTGCTCCACGGCCTTGACGGCAGCCGCGTAGTGCTTCTCGAACCGCTCGTCAGGCCCGGCCACTTCGAAGGTCACCAGTCCGGAGCTGCCGTCCTTCGATATCCAGCGCCGGCCCTGCCCCTCCAGTGGGGAGCCGAGGTCACGCACCGCGCCCGGCGCCCGGCGCAGCTCGGCCACCAGGTCCTCGGTGGCCGCGCGCAGTTCGGGGTCGGCTGCGAACTCCCGTTTGCCGTCGGCAGCACGGGACTGGAGCAGCACGTTCTCCCGGATGGAGTCACCGCTGCGCTGGGCTTCCACCAGCTGCTGGGCGCGACCGGCCTCACCGGGGTCGACCGAGCGGGCCGCCTCACCCGTCAACGGAATGCTGGACAGTACGGCGAGTACGACCAGCACCAGCCACCCGGTGATCGCCAGGGTGGGGTGGCGGGTGGACCACACCGCCACCGCCTCGATCACTCCCCGGCGCTTCGGCGGGACCGTCCCCGAGCCGGGCGGGACGCGCTCGCCGCCCGCGTCGTCCGCAGGGTCCGCGCTGCGGTTGTCCGAAGGGTGCGCACTGCCGTCGTCCGCGGGGTCTGCGCTGCGGTCGTCCGGGTCCGCGCTGCCGTCCGCAGTGCCGGTACTGCCCGCGGCAGTGCTGTCGGGTGGGCTGTGGACAGACTTGCTTTTGGGCAGCATGAGCTGCTCTCCTCTTTCTCGGTGGAGTGTTCCTGCGCAAACTCGCCCGCGGCGAGGTGGTTCGGCTCCGCGTTGCCCGGGCCGTCGAGTTGCAGCTCGACGGCCCGGGGTGTGTTCACGGGGCTACTCGACGTCCTTGAGGACCCGTTCGATCGTGTCGGTTCGGTTCCGCAGGTCGGAGACCTGGCTGCCGATCTCGGTCAGTTGCTGCTCGATCCGCTGCTGTCTGTCGGCAGCGGCTTCGGCGAGCTTCTTGTACTCGCTCTCCCGGGCCAGCTGAGTCCTGGCCCGCCGCCCGGCGCCGATCTGCCAAATTGCTGTGACGACCACGGCGATGAGCAGAGTGAACATGCCGATGGTGCCTATGACTTCCTGCCACTCGTGCTCGTTCAACGCGGTGTTCCCTTCTCGATGGTCAGCGTCTCGGCGGCGCTCGCCAGGAGTTCCGGAGTCAGGTGGACCGAGAACGGGTTCACCTCGTAGAACTTCATTGCCTTTCCGTCCTCCGACAGCTCCAGCTGGGAGGAGACCAGACCGGCCGCCTCCAGCTTCTTGAGATGGACCTGGAGCAGCGCCCTGCTGATGTCGAGCTCGCGCGCCAGCCGGCTCACGTAGTTCCGCCCGCCCGCGAGAGCCGCTACGACGCGCACGCGGTGCGGGTTGGACAAGGTGGCCAGCACCCGCACCAGGTCGTCGCCCGTCGGCGTGGGGTCTCTCATCGCACCATCCAGCACCAGCAGCCGCAGCAGTACATGCAAAAAAACATTAGCAGGTGCCTGTAGGCATTGGCTGGCGACGGAACCCTGAGCGAACCCTGATATGCGTCAGGCGCAACCTCGGGATCAGAGCAGGCCGCCGGTGTGGTCGTCGTTCTCCATCTGGGGCCACGAGTGCCACTCGGTGGCCCAGGCTGCGGGGTCGACGGCTTCCACCAGGCAGGCCACGCGGCACTCCAGAAGGTGTTTCGGGGAGTAGACGTGCCAGGGTGCGGGCCGGCCGCCCGCGCCGATGTCCCAGCGGGCCCAGGCGTGATGGGCCTGCTGGTAGGTCCAGCAGGCCAGCAGCAGGGCCGACAGATCCTGGTGGAGGTAGGCGGCGGGGCTGCCACGGTCGAACCAGTCGGGGAGTTCCACCCGGCCAGTGGCGCCGTCCAGGGCGAGCGCGAGGTCCCATGTCCACCAGCCGAGGGCGAAGAAGTCGCGCTGGTAGGCGCGGGTGGGCAGTTCGGCGTCGGGCTCGAAGTAGTGCGGGTGGGCCTCTCCCATGGTGCGCAGCGGACCGTCCGTGACGGTGAACAAGTCCGCGACGCGGGGCAGCCCGATCCCGGTGAGCAGCCGGCGGGTGGGCGCGTGGGTGAGGCCGACGGGCAACTCGTCGTCGGTGAACCGGCGTACGGCTCCGTCTTCGGCGAGCTGCTCGACCATCTCCGGCTCGATCTCGTACGCGAGCTCCCCCGGCGCGCCCGGTCGCGCCGCCCGGTGCAGGGTGCGTACGAGCAGCGCGGTGCCCCAGTGCGCGGGCTCGCGGACCGGCTCCTCCGCGTCGTACAGCTGGTACAGCCGCGGGTCGGCACGGCGCAGCCGCCGCGCGGTCTCCTCGCGGATCCGCGCCAGGGCGGCCAGCCCGCGCTGCTGACCTGGTGGTACGGGATCGCGGGGGCTACCGGAGACGGCCTCGATCTCGCGGATCAGCGCGGCCAGTTCGGGCAGGCCGGAGGCGATCAGGTCATGGCACAGGTCATCGCCCTCCCAGGCGACCAGGTGCACTCCGCCTCCGTCGCCGTCGAGGACCAGCCTGGCCTCCCAGTGGTCGGTGCGGCCGAGGACGAGGAGCTGTCCGTCGAGCGCGACGGGCGCGTCGGCCGACAGTACGTCCTCGGTGAGGGGCGGCAGTTGTCCCGCACGGATGCTGGTGAAGTCCAGTTCGGCGGCCTGTTCGGGCAGGCCCACCTCGGTGAGGAAGCGTCTGCTCGGCTCGTGCCGCAAAGTCCCGGGCAGCGCTGCCGCCTCCAGCCGGCGCCACGGACGTGTGCGCGGGTCCGCTGCCATGTCATCCCCCTCAACTCCGGAACCGCGAGCAGTCTGCACCGACGCACCGGAGGACGCGATTCCGATAGTGACCCAAGCCTGCACAAGCCGGTCAGCGGAGGTTGACCGACTACCGTCAAGTGGCCAGGATCTCCGCCATGCCTTCACGAGCCGCACAGACGAAGAACAGGCGCAGCCGGATGCGGCGGCTCGGCGAGAGCGCCTACGGGATGCTGCTGCTGGCGCGGGCCGGGCTGATGGCGCTGATCGCGCTGGTGCTGGTGGTGGCCGGGGTGTGGACCTCATGGGACACCGCGACCACCGCCATGACGGGGAACGAGCGCGGCACCGTCACCGTCAAGAAGTGCGGGGACGACGAGTGCACCGGGACGTTTCTGAACGAGAAGACGTCGAAGCACGAGAAGGTGACCGTCTCCGAGTTCGTCTCCGGCGGCAAGGGCGAGACGCTCGACGTGGCCGTACAGCCCGGCACGGACCACGTCGTACGGACCGGACCCGCCGGCGTCATGTACGCCTGGGTGCCACTGGGCGGCGCCCTGCTACTGGCCTCACTGGTCATCGCGGGCGGCCTGCGCATGCGGAAGACCGCCCTGCTCACCGGCGTGTGCGGGGCCCTGATCATGGGCAGCGCCTGGGCGCTGCTCAGTTTCTGACGTCCCGAAGAAGGCCCGGGTGCACCGGGGCGCCCGGCGCGGTGCGGGTACAGACGAGGATTGCGGTGCCCCAGTGTGCGGCTGCGCCATCGTCCTGACCGCCCTCATGGACGAGAGACAGCTCAGTCGCGGTTGTTGAACTGGAACTCCTCAATAGTGACGGGGAGTTCCGCGACGGATTCGCCGTCCGGCATGGGGTGCCGTGGCGCGCCGTCGGAGTCCGGGCCCTCGGCCCAGTGGACCTTCCAGGTCAGATAGGCCTTGAGGATGGCCTCGCCCTTGGCAGTGGCGTAGCTGTGGCTGTGGCTGTGGCTGTGGCTGTGGCTGTGGCTGTGGCTGTGGCTGTGGCTGTGGCTGACAACAGAATGTCACTGACCTTCGTGAAGTCCTTCGCACTCGGATTGGTACGCAGCACCTTCCCCGATTTCGCCACCTTGTCGTAAGCGTCCCGCTGGCTCTCACAGAATCGGACGACGATGCCCTGCCCTCTCATGGTGGCCTCACGCTTGTAGTAGCGGATGGTTCCAGTGGAGACGAGTCCTTCCTTCTGGAACCGCTTTCACGCCGTACTTCAAGGCATCGCTGGCGCCATCCTGCCGTTATTTGCATGCCACAGAAATATCTGGATCAGCCTTGACAAAGGATGGGACCGTAGCCCGGATCGCGTATCCGTGATCGCGCAGCACCGCGTCCTTTCACTTGTCCCCAGTCTTTCCCCGTGATGACGAGCTCCACCCCTTTCGGGAGACAAAACCGGCGCATCGGGCCCCCTAGGCACTCGAACTCGAATAGCCGTCTTTTCCTCCCCTCACTTCTTCCCTTCGCCGGGCTTTACTTGGACCGGCCCGTCTGGAATACCTCCCTCGCCCTTGCATCTGTAGACCTTTTCAGCGATGGTTCGTGTGGCATAAGCACTCGCTTCAGCAAGCTTCCCTACGCCTTTATCGAAACCCTCATACACATCGCTTCCTCGCTCAGCAATGTCCGCCCTGGTCACAATGATGAGCTTGTTCGCCTTGTGGTCGCGAATCGGACAGTTCGCGACCGTCATCAATGCTCCAGTCCTGGGACGGTAATAGCCGTACACGCTTCCAAGTTCAGCGATGTACTCACTTGTCTTGACGAAATATTCGGGCGGCTCTACATAGCTCGAATTACTCACTCGGAAGCTCACACCGTGACCATCGATCGACATTTCGCAGCTAGTCGACCCAGGGGACCGATAGGCGGATTCAGGAGATCCGGGAAAGCTCTTCTTGACCGAAGAGTCAAACTCTCCATCCATGCTGGCAAATAGGGGCTCGACTTCACCCCCGGAGAAGACGTCGTTGCATACCTTTCGAGGCATGAGGACATCATCCTTCTCGTCCCTCTGAAGCCACCAGCCGACGGATCCGGCAATGACCATGAGCAAAGCCGCGCAATATGCAAGGATGCGCTTGTCCGGCATACAGGCCCCTATTGGTCCCGGTACCCGCGCGCGACATCGTTATGCACTTTGGACGCCGCCCAATCCACCGAATCGGGATCCAATCCTGCACCCTGCCCGGAAATTCGAGTAATCCGTTCCATGGTTTCCCCTTCCCGCCTGCGTTCTTCTGCCAGGAAATCCTTGCGGCTCTCTTGAACTTGCTCTGCGATCTCTTCCGGATCCTTTTTATAGCTGTCGAAGATCACGCTCTGGATTTCTCCGGTCACGAGTCCCACTGCCTCCCCGCCTCGTGGCATCATCCCCACGCCCAGGTCCACAATCTGCCCAACAACTTCCTGCTTTGCGTCAAGCGATTCGTTGTACCTCTCCGCAGCCCCGACCTTGTCTTTCGCAGCCACGATTCCGTCCGCCCGCCCCTCGGATGCCAATGCGGCCACGTCGGCTCCCGGCTGCGCACCCGTTGAAGCCGCTTCTGATGGGCTATGTCCTGGGGCCGGATGACTCATCGCTGCCTGGATCGACTCTCGCGAGACGACATGGGAGGCATGCATGATCGATGCGTATCCATCGGAATCCTGCGAAGCACTACGGAGGAATCGTTCGAGAGCTTCTCCGTCCACATCGTTCAGTCCCGGGTCCGCTCCGTGGATACCAATGATTCCACTGGGAGAGGCTGCCATTCCCCTGTGCACTCCGTGCATGTAGTCAGCGGCCATGCTCCCCATATGACTTCGCAGCTGAGCCAGCTCTCCATCGTGCTGAACCAGCGGGGAACCCGCCTCGCTGCCGAGACGCTCCACCACCTCGTAAAAGAGGGCCGCCTGTTCCTCGGTGTGTTTTAGCGGCTTCCCCTCATCCCCCGCCGGGCGCCCTGTCGTGGCTGCCTCAAGCGCACCGCCGAGGGCGTCCTTGCCGGAATCGCCCGTCGGCCAGTCCCGGACTTTCTTTCCCTCTTCGTCGCCCAGGAAGTAATCGAAGTTGTCGACTTCCTTACCGTCAACCTCCGTTGACCCCCGAAAGAAATCAGTCGCCGCGTCCGGACTGTGTCCCAACCCCTTCATCAGTCCGGTCATGGGGTCGAAGCCCCGGTCCTTTCCCTTGTCCAGGTTGAGGTCCGGCCCCCCGTCCTCGGGGGTCAGTGGCAGTGGCCAGGCCCGGCCCGGGCCGCCGTGCTCGCGCTCGTATGTGACCATGTCGTTGGCGACGCCGCTGAGGAATTCCTTGTCGTATTCGCCGTGCCGCAGAACGTTCCCGAGGACCTGATATCCCAGTGTCCGCTGGTTGCCGCCGTTGCTGAGGGGCAGCTCGTCTTTGCCCACCCGCTTGAGAGCGGCGATCCAGTTCTCGCCCAGATGCGTGCGGTCGCCGTCGGTCCCGAGGGGGTTGCCGCCGTGGGACTGGGTGGCCGTCGCGAGCCCCGTTCCCATGGAGTTCTGGACGGTGCGGGCCAACTCCAGGCGCGCTTCTCCGCCGTCGGTCGAGGCGTCGATGCCCATCTGGGCATGGAGGAGCAGCGCCTTCTTCGGACCCAGGTCGCGGTAGAAGGTCGTGCTGAACTCAGCGTCCTTTGCGTTGTACTTGGTGATTTCGGCCAGGCGGGCGAGGTCCTTTGTGCTGAGTTCCTTGCCCTCTCGGTAGAGCTTCAGCTGCTTTTCCGCCAGTCCCTTCGCCTCGGATGCCTGCGCGTGGTCCAGGGACTTGTACGACGCGTGCCCCGCGTTGTGCCGGTCACCCTTGTGGCTGCGCTGGAGAGCCCGGCTCGTTGAGGCGTCGATTTCGCGGGCCTTGCCGATGAGGTGGTTGATGTGGGACTGGATCTCGTCCCTCGCCTCCCGGTCGGCCTTGCTGCGGGGTTTGTTGGGCTCATCGGAGTCCGCGGATCCGCCGACGTAGTAGCCGCTGGCTGTCGTGGCCCCGTCTGTGCCGGCCGCGAAGTCGCAGGTTACGGTTCCATCGTCGTTGTCCTTGATCGAGATCTGTTTCCGCTTCGCCCTCTCCCGCTCGTCCTCGATCCGGCCCTGGATCCTGACGAGTTCGCGGTGGGCGTCGTCGATGACGTTCCAGATGCTCTGGGCCTCGGTGTGGAGGTCGCCGACCTCATTCGCGATCTTCCGGATGAAGGGGCGGACCGCGTCGGCGTTGGCGCCCGCCCAGTCGGCTCGCTCCGACTTCGCCCGCATGTCGCTACGCGCCTGCTTCGCTAACCGCTTCAGCGCGCTCTGGACTTTTTTCCAGTCCCCGACGGTCGCACCGAAGCTGCCGAAGTTGACGGTGATCAGGTCCGTGTAGGTGAGCTGTGATTCCGGCATACGGCCTTCCGCCCCTCAGTCCAGCAGGCGGGAGATCTTGGACGGGGGCAGAGCCGTGCCGTCCTTCCCGAGGATCTGAGCGCCGATCTTCCTGTCCTCCACCTTCTGTGAACTCTTCGAGTAGTCCAGGTGGTTGGAGATGTGCGCGCACCCCTGCAACACCGTCTTGAGCTGCGAGCCCCACACCTCCGCCGTGCGGCCAAGGGCCTTGCCCAGCAGGAAGGAGTGCGCGCTCAAGTGCGCGGCGGCCCGGGTGATCGCTGCCTTGTCCCCGGCGTTTTCGATGTCCGCGTCCTTCTTCAGCCCCTGGTAGAGGCTGAAAGCGGCATGACCGATCTTGCCCAGTTCCTCGTCCTTGACGACCAGCCAGCCGGAACCGTCCATCCGCCTTCCGCCGCCAGGGCCAAGGTCCGGAGTGGTTGCCTGGTTGAGCTGGATTCCCGGTGACCCCCCGTTCTGCTTGTGCTGCTCCCATTCATTCTCGAACGACATACAGCGCTGCCCCTCCCCCTCGCTCACCGGTTCGCTGACGCGCGTAGCGTCAGGAGCGCCCCCCGGACAGTTACCGGCGAGTGTAGTGGAGGCGTCACGAAGAGTCAGGAGAACCGCTGGGCGCGGGCTCCTACTTACTTGTGCCCTTTCTCCTTGGCCAGCTTCTTGGCCTCGGCGGACCGGGCTGGTGGCGCTGATCACGGGCGGGGCCTGGGCGCTGCTCAGTTTCTGAGACAGCCCCCAGGCCCTCGGCCCTCAGCCCTCGACCCTCAACCGGACCTCAGCCCGTGTTGCGCAGGCCCGCTGCCACGCCGTTGACGGTCAGCAGCAGCGCACGGCTCAGGTTTTCGTCCGGCTCCTTGCCCTCCGCCGCGGCCCGGCGCTGGCGGTGCAGCAGGGAGACCTGGAGGTAGGAGATCGGGTCGAGGTAGGCGTCGCGGATCTTCAGCGTCTTCTGGAGGACCGGGTTGGCCTCCAGCAGCTCGCTCTCGCCGGTGATACGGAGCACTTCCTCCACCGTGCGGGCGTGTTCGGCCTCGATGGTGGCGAACACATGCCGCAGCTCCTCGGGCACCAGGGTCTCGACGTAGTGGCGCGCGATCCGCAGGTCTGTCTTGGCCAGCGTCATCTCGACGTTGGAGAGGAAGTTGCGGAAGAAGTGCCAGTGCGTGTGCGCCTCTTCGAGCACGCTGTCCAGCCCGGCCTCGCGGGCGGCCTTCAGGCCCGTACCGACGCCGAACCAGCCGGGGACGATCTGCCGCGACTGGGTCCAGCCGAACACCCACGGAATGGCCCGCAGCCCGTCCAGGCCCGCACCGGTGTCGGGGCGCCGGGAGGGGCGGGAGCCCAGGTGGAGCTCGGCGAGCTGGTCGACGGGGGTGGAGGCGAAGAAGTACGCGGGCAGATCCGGGTCCTCGACCAGCTCGCGGTAGGCCCGGTGCGCCGCGTCGGAGACGGTGTCCATCGCCGCGTCCCAGCGGGCCAGCGCCTCGTCGGACTGGCGGGGCGAAGTGTGCAGGGCCGAAGCCTGGAGGGTGGCCGAGACGGTCAGCTCCAGGTTCTCCCTGGCGAGGGAGGGCACCAGGTACTTGTCGGAGATGACCTCACCCTGCTCGGTGACCTTGATCTCACCCTCCAGGGTGCCCCAGGGCTGGGCGAGGATCGCGTCGTGGGTGGGGCCGCCGCCGCGGCCGACGGTGCCGCCCCGGCCGTGGAAGAGCCGCAGCCGTACGCCGTGCCTGTGTGCTACGTCACGCAGTCGGCGCTGGGCGCGGTGGATCTCCCACTGGCTGGTGGTGATGCCGCCGAACTTGGAGGAGTCGCTGTAGCCGAGCATGACCTCCTGGAGGTCGCCGCGCAGCGAGACCAGCTTGCGGTAGGAGGGGTCGGAGAGCATCGCGTCGAGCAGCTCGTCGGCGATCTTCAGCTCGTCCGTGGTCTCCAGCAGCGGCACGATGCCGATCCTGGCCCAGCCGCCGTGCAGGTCGATCAGCCCGGCCTCGCGGGCGAGGACGGCGGCGGCGAACACATCGTCGGCACCCTGGCACATCGAGATGATGTACGACTCGACGACCTCGGGCCCGAAGGTCTCCAGGGCCTTGCGGATCGTCTCGAAGACGCCGAGTGTCTTGGCGCCGGCCGCGTCCAGCGGTGCGGGGCTCGGGGCGAGCGGGCGGCGGGAGCGCAGCTCCTTGGCCAGCAGCCGCTGCCGGTAGTCGCGCGGCATGTCGGCGTAGCGCCAGGACTCCTCGCCGAGCCGGTCGAAGAGCTGGCCGAGCGCGTGGTGGTGTGCGTCGGCGTGCTCGCGTACGTCCATCGTGGCGAGCTGGAGGCCGAAGGCGGCCGTCGTGCGGATGGCGCGCTCCAGCCGGCCGTCGGCGACCAGACCGCCGCGGTGCTCGCGCAGCGAGTCCTGGATGAGGGCGAGGTCGGCGAGCAGCTCGCCGGTGCCCAGATAGTCCCAGCCCTCGGTGTGCGGGAGCTTCTCGGCGAGCCGGGTGCGAGTGTTGAGCAGCTTCTGCCGGATGCAGGTGGCCTTGAGCCGGTAGGGCTCCTCCGCGTTGAGGCGCTTGTAGCGGGGGCTGATCTCCGGGAGCCGGGCGAGGTCCTTCTCCAGGGAGTCCAGCAGCGGCTGTGTGGCGCCGCAGTTACGGATCGAGTTGGACAGGGCGCCGCGCAGCTCG
The DNA here is from genome assembly GCF_050936705.1 of Streptomyces sp. CA-250714. Taxonomy (NCBI): domain Bacteria; kingdom Bacillati; phylum Actinomycetota; class Actinomycetes; order Kitasatosporales; family Streptomycetaceae; genus Streptomyces; species Streptomyces sp. CA-250714. The sequence continues at coordinate 3,074,853 of NZ_JBNJMI010000002.1, forward strand.
TCCACGTGTGCGAGGGCGTCGGTGATGCCGTGCTCGTGCTGGAGCAGCAGCACATCCCAGGTGACCTCGGGCGTGACGTTGGGGTTGCCGTCGCGGTCGCCGCCGATCCAGGTGCCGAATGTCAGCGGGCGGGTGCCGGACGGCAGCGGGGCGCCGGCGCGCTCCAGCTCGGCCGCCAGGTCCTCCAGCACGTCGCCGACGGCGCCGCGGTGCAGCTCGTCCAGGTAGTAGATGGCGTTGCGCGCCTCGTCGGCGGGCTCGGGGCGGGCGACCCGCAGCTCGTCGGTCTGCCAGATCAGATCGACGTTCTCGGCCAGCCGCAGATCGGTGCGGCGGCGCTCGGCCCCGCCCAGCTGCCCCTCGGACTCCTCCAGCAACTCCGCGATCTTGCGGAGCTTCGTCAGCACCGAGCGGCGGGCCGCCTCGGTGGGGTGCGCGGTGAAGACGGGCCGTACGGAGAGGTGACGCGCGGTGTTCGCCAGATGCGCCGGGTCGGCGTCCTTGAGCATGTCGGCGGTACGGGCGAGCATCCCGCCGTCGCCTGCGCGGCGCCTGCGCAGCTCGTGGCCGCGGTGCACCTGCTCGGTGACGTTGGCCAGGTGGAAGTAGGTGGAGAAGGCCCGCACCAGCTTGGTGGCGGTCTCCAGATCTGTCTCGCCCAGCAGCTCGGCAGCCGCCTCCCCGTCACTGCGGGTGAGCGCGCGTACCCGCTCGACAAGCTCCAGCAGCTCAGCGCCCTCCTGGCGGACCAGCGTCTCGCCGAGCAGATCGCCCAGCCTGCGGATGTCGGCACGGAGCGCTGAGCTCGACTCGGCCGCGTCCACGCTGTCCACGCTGAGGCCGTGGCTGCCGGCCGGCTCCCCGGAGGACGCCCCGGAGGTCTGTCCGCCGGAAGCCTTCCAGCCGGTGGACCCCCCACCGGAAACGCTCCCGCCCACGGCGCTTCCCACCGTCCCGGGGTCACTCGATCCGGGCAGGTTTTCAGACGGCTCGGGGGTTCGCTGGTTGCTGTCGGCGCTGCTCACAGGTGCGGCTCCCTTGCGGGGTTGCTTCCCTTGCGGGGTTGCTTCGGGCAGGTGGCGGACCGCGCTGTCCGACGGAACAAGGATAGGTCGGCCGCAGCGTGGTACAGGAACTCCGTCCGAGGGGTGGGCAGCGCGGCGGACCCCGCCCCGGCGCGCACCCCTCTTGTCCCGTCACTTACGGCTGCCATACTTACGTCGCCGTAGGTTACGGAACCGTAGCCAAGCCGAGGTCCAATGAGGGACATCTATGACGACAAGCCCGGACGTGCTCGACAGTTCGCCGCAGGCCAGCCCCGCCAATTCGCCGAAGCCCGCCCCCGCCGACTCGCCGCAGGGCGTCTCCCCCGACTCGCTGCCGTCCGCGACGCTGGGGGGTGAGAAGCGGCGCTCGGCCGAACAGATCGCGCTGCTGCTGTTCATCACCGTTCCCTTCGTCGCGCTGGTGGCCGCCGTGCCGCTCGCCTGGGGATGGGGGGTGAGCTGGCTGGATCTGGGGCTGCTGGTCGCGATGTACTACATCGGCTGCCACGGCATCACGATCGGCTTCCACCGCTACTTCACACACGGTTCCTTCAAGGCGAAGCGCCCGCTGCGGATCGCGCTCGCCGTCATGGGCTCACTCGCCGTGGAAGGCCCGCTGGTGCGCTGGGTCGCCGACCACCGCAAGCACCACAAGTTCTCCGACGCCGAGGGCGACCCGCACTCCCCGTGGCGGTACGGGGAGACGATCCCCGCGCTGATGAAGGGCCTGTGGTGGGCGCACGTCGCATGGATGTTCGATGAGGAGCAGACGCCGCAGCACAAGTACGCGCCGGACCTGGTCAAGGACCCCGCGCTGCGCGCCGTCTCCCGCCAGTTCGTGATGTGGACGGTCGTCTCGCTGATGATCCCGCCGGTGATCGGCGGACTCGCCACCTGGTCGTGGCAGGGCGCGGTGACCGCGTTCTTCTGGGGCTCGCTGGTGCGCGTCGCACTGCTGCACCACGTCACCTGGTCGATCAACTCCATCTGCCACGCCGTCGGCAAGCGCCCCTTCAAGTCCCGGGACCGGTCGGGCAACGTGTGGTGGCTGGCGATCCTGTCCTGCGGCGAGTCCTGGCACAACCTGCACCACGCTGACCCCACCTGCGCCCGGCACGGCGTCGAGCGCGGACAGATCGACTCCAGCGCGCGCATCATCCGCTGGTTCGAGAAGGCCGGCTGGGCGTACGACGTGCGCTGGCCGAAGCACGACCGGCTGGACTCGCGGCGCAACACGGAGGGCTCGCGCCGCCGTAAGCCGGCACAGTCCGCGCAGAGCGCCCCGCACGACGCGGAACAGGACCAGGCGGCGGCCCAGGCGGCCGACTCGGACTCCCGCCGTCCGGAGCAGCCGGCCAGGGCGGCATGATGCTGTGCTGACCCAGGGGCCGGCCCTGCCCCTTGGGCTCCCAGCAAGCCAGACGACAGGGAAGGCCCATCCTGTGCCGACCGACGAGCCGACGCCGCCGTCCAGCAGCCCCAAGAAACGCGCCCGCCGCCGGATGACCGGCAAGGAGCGCCGTGAGCAGCTGCTGGACATCGGCCGCACCCTGTTCGCCGAACGCGGCTTCGAAGGAACGTCGGTCGAGGAGATCGCTCACAAGGCCGGGGTGTCCAAGCCGGTCGTCTACGAGCACTTCGGCGGCAAGGAGGGCCTGTACGCGGTCGTCGTCGACCGCGAGATGCGGCGCCTGCTGGACATGGTGACGGGAGCGCTCACGGGGGGCCACCCCCGTGAGCTGCTGGAGCAGGCGGCGTTCGCGCTGCTCGACTACATCGAGCAGTACACCGACGGCTTCCGCATCCTGGTGCGGGACTCCCCGCTCCCCCAGTCGACCGGCACCTTCGCCTCGCTGATCTCCGACATCGCCACCCAGGTCGAGGACATCCTCGGCCGCGAGTTCAAGAACCGCGGCTTCGACGCCAAGCTCTCCCCCCTCTACGCCCAGGCCCTGGTCGGCATGGTCGCGCTGACGGGACAGTGGTGGCTCAACGTCCGCAAACCCAAGAAGGCCGAGGTCGCCGCCCACCTCGTCAACCTCGCCTGGCACGGCCTGGACGGCCTGGAACAGAAGCCCCGGCTGATAGGTCACAGGCGGTCGTAAACCTCCACGGTTGTCACTCGTTGTGATTCGCACTCCATATCGACATCACGTTGGAAGCGCTCGACGAGTTCTGACGTTCTGTCGCACTCCCTCCCACCAAGTACCCCCCTAGGATCGGGCGCACCGTCTCCCCGCGAGTCCCGGAGTTCCCCCATGCCTCGCCCGCCTCGTATCTCCCGTCCCGCAGTGCTCGACGAGGCGCTGCGCACGCTGGACGAGGAGGGCGTCGAGGGTCTGTCGATGCGCAGGCTGGCCCAGCGGCTGGGGGTGACCAGTCCGTCGCTCTACAAGTACGTCCGGGACCGGGAGGGCGTGTTCGAAGCGGTCGTGGACGCGATCGTCCAGGAGATCAACGAGGGCTGGAGCCCGACGGGAAGCTGGCGCGCGGAGTTGGACGGGCTGGCCCGCCGCTACTTCCACACCTTCCGCCGGCACCCCAACGCGGTCCCCCTGGTGATGCGCCGTCCCACCCGCAACCAGCGCTCCCTCGACAGCTTCGACACCGTGCTCAACGTGCTGACCGAAGCCGGCTGGCCGGTGCAGGACGCGGCCCGCGCCGTCCTGCTGACCGAGTCGTACGCGCTGGGCGCCACGCTGACCGCCGTCAGCCCCGGAATCCCGCTCAGCCCCGAGGAGTTGGCGAGCCGCCCCACGCTGGCCGCCGCTCTCACCGGCGAGCACAACACCTTCCGCCTCACCGAGGGCGACTTCGAGCACGGGCTGAAGCTGGTACTGGACGGCATCGCCCGCGAAATCGCCCCGCGGCCACGCCGGTTGGAAGAGGCGCAGGGCCGCACGGAGGGCTGATCGGCGCACGGCGGCTGGTCCGCAGCCGTGCGGAAAATCCCTCGGTCCGCGCGCAGAACGTGTGCGAAGCTCCCCTCGCAGTGTGCCGAGGTGTGCGCACGTTCGACCGCGGAGGACGAGGATGTTCGCGATATCCCTGGGTGACGACGGCGCCGAACTGCGGCCGCTCGAACCGTGGCAGGCCGAGGAGTTCCTGGCCCACATCGAGCGCGGGCGGGAGTTCATCGGGCAGCACGTGGGGCTGCCGGACGCCAACAAGGACCTGGAGTCGGCCCGCGCCTTCCTCCAGTCGTACGCGGAGAAGGCCGCCACCGACACCGGGCGGATCTACGGCATCTGGACGGCGGACGACAAGCTCGTCGGCGGGGTGCTCTTCCGGACGATGGACCTGGCCCAGGGCACTGCCGAGGCGGGCTGCTGGCTGGAGCCGTCGGCGGTGGGCAAGGGCCTGGTGACCCGGGCGGCACACCGCATCATCGACTGGGCCGTCGAAGAGCGCGGCATCCACCGCGTCGAGTGGCACGTCTCCTCGTCGAACGAGCCCAGCATCGCCGTGGCCCGCCGTCTCGGCATGACCAGGGACGGCGTACTGAGGGAGAGCTTCTTCTACCGGGGCAAGCGGGCCGACATGGAGATCTGGTCCGTCCTCGCCCCGGAGTGGCGGGCCGCGAAGCAGCAGCCGTAGGTCTTGCGTCCCCGCGCCCCGAAGGGGCGCGGGGAACTGCGCGACAAACCACAACTCACCCGCAGTCCGCGTACGACGGACAGGGGCACCCCCTCACCGCTTCACCGCGACGACGAACACGCGGCGGAAGGGAAAGGCCGTGGTGCCGTCCGCGCCGGGCGGATACGCCTCGCGTAGCGCCTCCGCGTACTCGGCGAGGAAGCCGTCGCGGGCGGCGGGGTCGTCGGCGAGGTGGGCCAGTACGGGGCGCAGTGTGGTGCCCTTGACCCATTCGAGGACGGGGTCGGGGCCGGTCAGCCGGTGGAGATAGGTGGTCTCCCAGGCCTCGACGGCGCAGCCGTTCGGGCCGAGCGGGGCGAGGATGTCCGCGTACTCGGCGGGGGTGAGTACGGAGGCGGTCCGGGACGGGGCGCCGAGGCGGTCCCTCCCCCGAGTTCTCGGCTTCGCTCGAACAGGGAGGTGCCCCCAGCGCGGGGAGTCGCGCAGTTCGGCCAGCAGGGTGTGGCTCGGCGCCGAGAAGTTGCCGGGCACCTGGAAGGCGAGGGTGCCGCCGGCCGGCAGGGCCGCGAGCCAGTCGGGGAAGGCGTGCTGGTGGCCGGGCACCCAGTGGAGCGCCGCGTTGGAGAAGAGCAGGCCGAAGTGCTCGGCGGGGTCGGGGCGCCAGTGGGCGAGGTCGGCGTGGACGAAGTCGAGGCGGCCTGGCCGGGTGTGCTCGGCGGCCTCGCGGAGCATCTCCGGCGAGCTGTCGTATCCGGTGATGTGCGCCTCGGGCCAGCGTTCGGCGAGGGGCGCGCTGGGGCCGCCGGGACCGCAGCCGAGATCGGCGATCCGGACGCGGGGATGACCGGGCAGCCGGTCGGGTACCTGTGCGAGAAGATCGAGGACGGGGCGCAGCCGAGGGCCGGAGTGCCGGAGATACTGCTGGGGGTCCCACATGGCAGCAGGGTGCAACGGACGCTCTCTTGACGTCAAGAGACTTCACGTCGACACAACCTCTACACTGATCCCATGGAGGACGAGGTCGACCGTTTGGTGGCAGCTTGGCGCCGGGAGCGCCCTGACCTCGACGTCGAACCGCTCGAGGTGCTCAGCCGGGTCAGCAGACTGGCCCGGCATCTGGACCGCGCCCGCCGCATCGCGTTCTCCGAGCACGGCCTGGAGCCGTGGGAGTTCGACGTACTGACCGCGCTGCGCCGCGCGGGCACCCCCTACCAGCTCTCTCCCGGCCAGCTGCTCACCCAGACGCTGGTCACCTCCGGGACGATGACCAACCGCATCGACCGCCTCGCCAAGAAGGGCCTCGTCGAACGGCTGCCCGACCCCAGCGACCGGCGCGGCGTCCTGGTCCGGCTCACCGCCGAGGGGCGGGACCGCGCGGACAGCGCGCTGGCCGGACTGCTCGACCAGGAGCGCTCCATCCTCGCCGAGCTCTCCCCCGTGCAGCGCGGCGAACTCGCCTCGCTGCTGCGGCAGCTGACGGCGCCGTTCGACAACATCCCCATCTGAGCCCCTCGTCCGGGCCACGGGCACCGGCCGGGATCCGGCCGCGCCCGGTCCGGCCGAGTGCCTACCCCGGCGCCCGCTCCGGGCCGTACGATCACGCGCATGGCCATGGGCGCGCGGTTCGAGGGACGTACGGTCGTCATCTCCGGTGGCGGCTCCGGCATCGGTGCCGCGACGGCGCACCGGCTCGCCGACGAGGGAGCGGCAGTCGTCCTCCTCGACAAGGAGGAGGCCGGGGCGCACCGCACCGCGCGGGAGATCACGGCATCCGGTGGAAGGGCGGCGTTCGTCCTCGGCGACGTCACCGACGAACCGGCGTGGACCCGCGCGGTGGAGACGGCACGTCAGGGGTTCGGCCCGGTGGACGGGCTGGTCTGCAACGCGGCGATGGTCCGAGGCGGCGCCGCCGACGAGATCTCCGTCTCCGACTGGGAGGCGCAGCTCGGGGTGAATCTGACCGGCGCCTTTCTCGGAGTCCGCGCCTGCGTGCCCGACCTGCGCGAACGCGGCGGCGCCGTGGTGCTGACCTCCTCCGTGCACGCCCTGGTCGGACTGCCGGGGCGGCCCGCGTACGCCGCCGGCAAGGCGGGGCTGACCGGGCTCGGCCGCCAGCTCGCCGCGGACTTCGGCCCCCGGGTACGGGTCAACTCCGTACTGCCCGGCCCGATCATGACGCCCGCCTGGGACGGGGTCGAGGAGGAGGACCGGCGGCAGGCCGCGGCGGAGACCGTGATCGGCCGCCATGGGCGCCCCGACGAGGTCGCCGCCGCCATCGCCTTCCTGCTCTCGGAGGACGCCTCCTTCGTGACGGGCGCCGGGCTGGTGGTGGACGGGGGCTGGAGCGTCTTCAAGAACTCGGTGTGAGCCGGGCCCGGCGCCCCATCCTCCTCAGTCGGCCATGTCGGCGTAGGCGACGGCCCGTTCGACGCGGGCCCGCACCAGATACTCGCCCGGGGCGGCGTTCCGCTGCCCGTACTCGTCGGCGCGGTCCGCGCCCATGTAGCGGCCGCCGATGCGGGTGGCCCACTCGCGCATCAGGTCCAGATCGTCGAGGAACTCCGCCGCGACGCACTCCAGCATCACAAAGCTGAAGGGCGGCTCCTGGTCGTCCACGCACAGGGCGAAGCGCGGATCGCGGCGCAGGGCGTGGTACTTCAGCGAGTTGCCGCCCGTGTTGAAGAGGAGCCGGCCCTCGTCGTCCAGCAGGAACCACACCGGGGTGACATGGGGGCGCCCGTCCTTGCGGGTGGTCGCCAGCTTGCCGGTGCGGGTGCCCGTCAGGACGAAGTCGCGCCACTGGGCTTCGGTCATCTGCTGCATGCCACATCTCCACGCTCAGAAGGTGATCCCACCATCTTGCCCCTGCCCTCCCGGATGTCCGGATCAGGGGCTGCCCCTGCGTGGCGGTTGCAGGCTGCGGGTCGTTCGTGGCCGGTGGGGGCACCTCCCGGCCGAAGTCCCCCAGTCTCCGGCCGGGGGTGCCCCCAGGGGAGCAGTTCCGCGTGCCCCTTCGGGGCACTTCAGCGTGCTACGGCCGGCTCCAGCTCCGCCGGGCCCACCCCGGCACGCCGGGCCAGGGCGACGGCTTGCAGCGTGGAGTGGACGCCCAGCTTCCCCAGGACGTTCTGCATATGGGTCCGCACCGTGTGGGGCGACAGATACAGCCGCTCCGCGACCGCCTTGCGGCCCAGCCCGGCCACCATGCACCGCAGCACCTCCCGCTCGCGCGGGGTCAGCGACTCCACGAGGCGTTCGCTCTCGGTGCGGTGCTTGCGGCTGGCGGTCAACTCCTTGAGTACGCCGGTGAGCAGGGCGGGCGGCAGATGCGTCTCGTCCTTGAGGACGCCGCGGATCACCTGGAGGAGGCGGGAGAGGGAGCAGTCCTTGGCGACCCAGCCGCCGGCGCCGGCCTGGAGCGCAGCGGCGGCGTGCCGGGGGTCGTCGCGCTCGGCGAGAACGACGGTGCGCACCGCCGGATAGTCGGCGCGTACCCGCGCCACCAGCGGTAACCCTCCCGCGGCTGCCATGGCGGGCGGGGAGTCGGCCACTGCCGCGGCGCCGACGGGACCGGCGGCGCTCGCGCCCACCGCGGTGTCGCTGTCGGGTGCGCCGAGCGGCTTGCCGGGGGCGGGCGCGGGCTTCTCGCCGTTCGACCGCACCGCGGCCGTGTGCGGCGGTCCGCCCTGGGCGGGCACCGGCGCCTGGTGGGGCGGACCGGTCTGGGCGGGAGCGGCCTGGAGGGGCGGTGCTGCTCCGTTCAACGGTGCGCCCAGGTCCGCGTCCACGAGCAGGACGTCGAACCGGCGGCCCTCGGCCGCGCCGCGCTCCAGATGGCGCAGCGCTGCCGCGCCGCTGCCCGCGGCTCCTACTTCGACGTCCTGTTCGGCCGCGAGCGCGGCCGCCAAGGACTCGGCGAAAATGCGGTGGTCGTCGACCACCAGCACACGAATACGTTGCATGGCACCCCCTGGCAGTGCGGGCACGGCGCCCATGCGCGGGAAAGCGCGCTATCGACACGGCCGCCGCCGTGTTCGCTGTCTACCCCGCCCCTGGGCGTCGTACCCGGCTGTCTCGCCCCCTGATCAGCACCGGCCCCCACCGATGCTGTGCACAAGGTTCAGAGTACGGACGAGCTGTGACAACGGAAGGCTAATCACAAAAGTCGTTCTACTCGTGACCCCACGGGGGCGCGCCAGGGCGCGTCGGGAGCGCACATGTGCGACCGCAACGCGTGCGCTGTCCGGCCGCCGTCCGGCCGACCCGGCGTCCGCCCCGCAGCCGCCGTCCACCGCCCGGCGCACGGTCTCACAAGCGCCGCGCGCCCGCGCTCGGTACCGCCTCGAACACGTGCGGGGCCAGGTGGCCCGCCGCCTCGAACGCCGAGGTCACCGCCTCACCGATCTTCTCGGTCTCGGTCTCCTCGGCCAGCACGATCGCCGAGCCGCCGAAGCCGCCGCCGGTCATCCTGGCGCCGAGCGCGCCGGCGGCCAGCGCCACCTCGACCACCAGGTCCAGCTCCGCGCAGGAGACGCGGAAGTCGTCCCGCAGGGAGGCGTGCCCCGCGGTCAGCACCGCGCCCACCGCGCGCGGATCACCGGCGTCCAGCAGCGCGATGATCTCCTCGACCCGGCGGTTCTCGGTGACGATGTGCCGTACACAGCCGCGTACTTCGGGATCGTCAAGCCGGGCGTCCAGGCGGGCGAGGGCGGCATCCAGCTCCTCGTACTCCACATCGCGCAGCGCCGGAATCCCGAGTGCCGCCGCGCCCGCCTCGCACGCCCGGCGGCGTCCCGCGTAGGCGCCGTCGGCCAGTGTGTGCTTGACGCGGGTGTCGACGACGAGCATCCGCAGCCCCTCGGCGGCCAGGTCGAACGGGACCTGCCGCTGGGTCAGATCGCGGGTGTCCAGGTGGAGGACGTGGCCCTCGGTGCAGCAGGCGGAGGCCATCTGGTCCATGATCCCGCAGGGCATGCCGACGAAGTCGTTCTCGGCCCGCTGGCACAGCCGCGCCAACTGCGGCCTGGACAGCCCCAGCTCGTACAGCTCGGACAGCGCGAGGCCGGTGGCGACCTCCAGCGCGGCCGACGAGGAGAGCCCGGCGCCGGTGGGCACGGTGCTGGTGATCTGCACATCCGCGCCGCCGACCGGCAGCCCCGCCTCGCGCAGCGCCCAGACGACACCGGACGGGTACGCGGCCCAGCCGCCATCCGCGCCCGGCGTCAGCTCGTCGAGCCGCAACTGGTAGGCGGCGCCCGGCACATCGGCCGAGTGCAGCCGCAGTACGCCGTCGTCGCGCCGTGCGGCGGCGGCGTGCACGGTGTGCGGGAGGGCGAGGGGCATCACGAAACCGTCGTTGTAGTCCGTGTGTTCGCCGATGAGGTTGACCCGGCCGGGCGCCGCCCAGACACCCTCCGGCTCGGCGCCGTAGATCTCCCGGAACCCCTCCCGGGCGTCCTGGCTCACGCTGTGCCCTCCGGCGTCCGTTCCGGTGTGCCCGAGGCGTGCTGCGCGAACCGCCAGGCGTCGGCGACGATCTCCGCCAGCCCGCTGCGCTCCGGCTGCCAGCCCAGCTCCTTGCGGGCCCGGTCGGCGGAGGCGACGAGGACGGCCGGGTCGCCGCCCCGGCGCGGGGCGACCTTTTCGGGCACCTCATGGCCTGTGACCTTGCGGACGGTCTCGATGACCTCCCGTACGGAGAAGCCGTTGCCGTTGCCGAGGTTGCAGATCAGATGCTCGCCCGGCGCGGCGTGGTCGAGGGCGAGCAGATGTGCCTTGGCGAGGTCGGCGACGTGGATGTAGTCGCGTACGCAGGTGCCGTCGGGGGTCGGGTAGTCGTCGCCGTAGACGGAGATCGCCTCCCGCCGCCCCTGGGCGACCTGGAGGACCAGCGGGATCAGATGCGACTCGGGGTCGTGACGCTCGCCGTAGGCGGTGCCGTCGGCGGTGAAGTAGGCGCCCGCGACGTTGAAGTAGCGCAGCGAGGCGGCGGCCAGGCCGTGTGCCCGGCACTCGCCGCTGATCATGTGGTCGACGGCCAGCTTCGAGGCCCCGTAGGGGCTGGTGGGCGCGGCGGGGTCGGTCTCGGTGATGGGGGTGCGCTCGGGCTCGCCGTAGACGGCGGCCGTGGAGGAGAAGACCAGCTTGCGCACGCCCGCCCGGCGCATGGCGGCCAGCAGCTCGATGGTGCCGCCGACGTTGTTGCGCCAGTACTTCTCGGGCTGCTCGACGGACTCGCCGACCTTGGAGTGCGCGGCGAAGTGCAGTACGCCGTCGTACGAGGCGTCCAGCACGCGCCCGGCGTCCTGGATGCGGCCGTCGACAAACTCGGCGCCGGCCGGTACGCCCTGGGGGAAGCCGGTGTCGAGGTCGTCGAGCACCGTGACGGTGTGCCCCGCCTCGAGCAGGTGCGCCGCCACGACGCTGCCCACATATCCGGCCCCGCCGGTCACCAGGTACTTAGCCATTGCGCCTGTCCTTTGCTCGGGTCGCTTCTCCGGCCACGGAGCCCACGAAACCACCTGATTCTGTGTGATTCACGAAGCGACCTCACGCAGGCGCCTCGCCGCGGCTTCCGGCGGCACATCGTTGATGAACACGTTCATGCCGGATTCGGAACCCGCGAGGAACTTCAGCTTGCCGGGAGCCCGTCGGATGGTGAAAAGCTCCAGATGCAGCGCGAACTCCGCACGGTCCGCGAGGCCGGGGGCGGGTTCGGCGGCGAACGGCGCCTGGTGCCAGGCGGCGATGTAGGGGGTGGGGGGCTCGTGCTCGCCGAAGACGCGGTCGAAGCGGCGCAGCAGTTCCAGGTAGATCCCGGGGAACTCGGCGCGGGCCGCCTCGCCGAGCGACGGCAGGTCGGGCACCCGGGCCGTGGGGTACAGGTGCACCTCGTACGGCCAGTGCGCGGCGTAAGGGACGAACGCCGTCCAGTGTTCGCCGTCGATGACGACCCGGTCCCCGGCGGCGCGTTCGGCCGCGACGAGGTCGTCGAAGAGGTTGCCGCCGCCGGGCCCGCCGGCGTACTCGGCCAGCGAGCGCAGCACGCGGGTGGTGCGCGGGGTGGTGAACGGATAGCCGTAGATCTGGCCGTGCGGATGGGAGAGGGTCACCCCGATCTCCTCGCCGCGGTTCTCGAAGCAGTACACCTGCTCGACGCCTGGCGACCTGGACAGCTCGGCGGTCCGGTCGGTCCATACGTCCAGGACGAGGCGGGCCTGCTCCTCGTCGAGGTCGGCGAAGGAGGCGTGGTGGTCGGAGGTGAAGCTGACCACCTCGCAGCGCCCGGCCCCTGGCGCGTGCCGGAAGAGCCCGGAGGGGCCCTCGCTCTCCTCCTTGCCGGGTGCGCCGCGGAAGGAGGGGAAGCGGTTCTCGAAGACGGCGACGTCGTAGTCGGACTCCGGGATCTCGCTCATCCGCCCCTCGCGGGAGGGGCACAGCGGGCACTCGTCGGCCGGCGGGTGGTAGGTGCGGGCGTTGCGGTGCGCGGTGACGCCGACCCACTCGTCCAGCAGCGGGTCGTGCCGGATCTCGGAGAGCGCCTCGATGGCGGGCATCGGACGCCGGTCGACGGCGGTACGGACAGCATCGTCGCTCAGGTCGTAGTAAACGATCTCGCGGCCGTCGGCCAGACGGCCTGAGGTCTTCTTCACCGGATGGCTCCTCGTTCCTGGACCTCAAACATAATCGCACACAAGGAACCACGAGCCAACAGACGCCGATTCCGCCCCTGCGGCCCCGCTGCGCCACCCCTGCGTCCGAGCCCCTCCGGGAATCATCACAATCAAACAAACTCTTGCAACATGACCTTTCAAAAGTTGAAACATCGGCGGTACGTTCGCGTCCGTTCCGATCGCGCAATGAAGCGAGTGACCCATGTTGCACCTGGCCGAAGGGCTACGGCTCCCCACCAACGGACTCGATTACACACTTCTCGGCATCTACTTCGCCGTGGTACTCGGGATCGGCTTCGCCGCCCGGCGCAGTGTGAAGACCAGCCTCGACTTCTTCCTCTCCGGCCGGTCGCTGCCCGCCTGGATCACCGGCCTCGCCTTCGTGGCCGCCAACCTGGGCGCCACCGAGATCCTCGGCATGGCCGCCAACGGCGCCCAGTACGGCGTCTACACCGTGCACTGGTACTGGATCGGCGCCATCCCCGCCATGGTCTTCCTCGGCCTGGTGATGATGCCGTTCTACTACGGCTCCAAGGTCCGCTCGGTGCCCGAGTTCCTGCTGCACCGGTTCGGGCCCTCCTCCCATCTGCTCAGCTCGATCATCTTCGCGGTCTCCTCGGTGCTGATCGCGGGCGTCAACCTCTACGCGCTCGCGCTCGTACTGAAGGCGCTGCTGGGCTGGGAGCTGTGGATCTCCATCGTCGTCGCGGGCTTCTTCGTGCTCGCGTACATCACACTCGGCGGCCTCTCCTCGGCGATCTACACCGAGGTGCTCCAGTTCTTCGTGATCCTCGCCGCGCTGATCCCGCTCACCGTCGTGGGCCTCAAGCGCGTCGGCGGCTGGGGCGGGATCACCGACACCCTCTCCGGTGAGAAGGGCGGTGCCTTCATGACCGCCTGGGACGGCACCGGGATCGGCTCCGCCAACCCGCTGGGCGCCAACTGGCTGACCATCGTGCTGGGTCTCGGCTTCGTGATGAGCTTCGGCTACTGGACGACCAACTTCGCCGAGGTGCAGCGCGCGCTGTCCGCCAAGAACCTCTCCGCGGCCCAGCGCACCCCGCTGATCGCGGCCTTCCCCAAGATCTTCATCCCGATGGTCGTGGTCATACCCGGTCTGATCGCGCTCGTCATGGAGCCGACGCTGGGCAAGACCAAGGACGGGCTGCAGTACAACGATGCCATCCCGGTCCTGATGCGCGATCTGCTGCCCAACGGCGTGCTCGGCATCGCGGTCACCGGTCTGCTGGCGGCGTTCATGGCCGGTATGGCGGCCAACATCTCCTCCTTCAACACCGTCTTCACCAACGACATCTACGCGGCGTATCTGAAGAAGGACCGGCCCGACGAGCACTACGTGGCCACGGCGCGCTGGGTCACCGTCGTCGGCGTGCTGGTCGGCATGGGGACGGCGTTCATCGCCTCCTCGTTCAGCAACATCATGAACTACCTCCAGACGCTGTTCTCCTTCTTCAACGTGCCGCTGTTCGTCGTCTTCATCATCGGCATGTTCTGGAAGAAGACCACGCCTGCCGCCGGTTTCTGGGGGCTGTTGACCGGCACCGCCGGCGCGATGGTGAACTACTTCTGGTTCTACAAGCAGGGCGTCATCGACATCCCCAGCGACCAGGGCGCCAACTTCGTCTCCTCGATCGTGGCCTTCGTGGTGGGCGCGGTGGTGATGGTGGCCGTCACGCTGTTCACCAAGCCCAAGCCCGCGGAGGAACTCGCCGGCCTCGTCTACGGCACCAGCTCGCCCGGCGAGCCGGAACCGCCCGGCGAGGGCGACGACGCGTGGTACCGCAAGCCCGCACTGCTGGGCTGGGGCGCGCTGATCCTCGCCGCCATCTGCTACATCCCGTTCTCCTTCTGAGCTCCGACGCGAAGGACACCGAAGCGCAATGAGCGACAACAGCACTCCAAAGCCCGCCGCCCAGAAGGTGGCCAAGGACGTCGAGGAACTGGAGCGGCGCTCCCAGACCGCGGCGCGGCTCTTCGACGTACGGCGCATCATCGGCGGTCTGTTCGTGGTCTACGGCGTGATCGTCACCATCGCCGGGATCTTCGCCTCGGAAGAGGATCTGAAGAAGGCACAGGACATCAACATCAACCTGTGGACCGGGCTCGCCATGCTGGCCCTGGGCCTGGCGTTCCTGGTGTGGCTCCGGCTGAGCCCGACGATTCCGCCTCCGGCGCAGGACGACGAGTAGGGGTTGCCCCTTTCCGCCGTCCGCGGGCTGCGGGCCCCGTCGTGGTTGCTCGCGCAGCCCCGCGCCCCTTTCGGGGCGCGGGGCTGCGCGACCGGTCACGCGCCCGCAGCGCCGCCCGCTCGTTCCAGCAGGCCCGTGCGGGCGGCGAGGGCTGCGGCCTCCAGCCGGGAGCCGACCCCCAACTTCATCAGCACGCGCTGCACATGGGTACGTGCCGTCGACGGGGCGATGCCCATCCCGGCGGCGATCAGCCGGGTGTCCTCGCCCTCGGCGACCCGCACCAGCACCTCCACCTCCCGCGGCGTCAGCATCTGCAACAGCCGGGCGCCCTCGTCGTCCGGCTCGGCGGCCGGGTTCAGGAGCTCGGCGAACGACTGCGTCAGTAACTGCGGCGCGACGGCCGCCTCCCCGGCCCGCGCCTTGACCATGGCCCGTTCGACGCCCTCGATCCGCTCGTCGTGCCGTACATAGCCGGACGCCCCCGCCGCGAAGGCGGAGGCGATCCCGCGCGGGCTCGGCACCGGACCGAGCACCACCACCGCGATCTGCGGTTTCTCTCTCTTGATCCGTACCACCGGATCGAAGACGCCTGGTTCGGCGGGCGTCGCCGTACCCAGCAGGCACACCTCCGGTGCTCTGCTGATCACCAGCTCGGCCGCGCCGGCGCTGGGCGCGGCCGCCGCGAGCACGCGGTGCCCGCGCAGCTTCAGCGCCGAGGCAAGAGCCTCGGCCAGCAGGCGATGGTCGTCCACCACCATGAGCCGCACGCTCATCAAGCTCGCTCCCCCCACAACACTCCCGATGGCCCCGTACCCCCGGACGCAGCCCCTCTTTGTTCTCCGGGAAGCTACACGCTCACTCGCCGTTCCGCGCCCCTTACGGGCTGAAATCCCCAAGGGAGGGCTTGAACCGAGCGCCTGAAGACGGCCGACGGCCCGCCACGGCGTACCGTGACGGGCCGATGCGGCCGCTCGGACCTGCTGTGCGCCGGCGCGGTTCGGCTATCTGTTCAACCGCTCGCCGGCCCGCGTGCTCAACCGCTGGTCGGCGCGAACCCGACCGCCAGCCGCGGCGCCGAGTCGCTGATGGACGAGCGCTCGGAGATCAGCTTGTCCTGGATGAAGAACCTGTTGTCCTCGAAGATCAGCGGGGCGTCCACCGAGTAGGCGTCCACGGAGAACGCCTGCTCGCCCTCGTCGAAGTCGGAGGCCGGCATCTTCAGCAGCGTCGTCTGCTTGCCCTTCTTCGGCTCGACGCTGACGATCTCGCCGCCCTTGCCCAGGCTGGGCGTCTTGTAGCCCAGCACGTGGTCGCCCTGCATCTTGAACGGGATGATGTTGCGGTCGGCGCCGGCGCCCGACTTCCACTTCGGCTTGCCCGTGTTGAAGTCGAAGGCCATGATCTCGTTGGTGTCGGACAGGTCGCCGCTCTCGCCGTCGTGCTCGGCCGACGAGAGGTAGACCGTGTCGGGGCCGACAGCCATGCCGTAGCAGCCGTTGACCTCCAGCTCGCAGGGCTTGTTGTAGCGCTCGCCCAGCGAGATCTTGGCCTTGAGCTTCTTGTCCTCACCGATGGTGAACACATCGCTGGTCAGCTCGTCACCCGCGCCGGCGACCAGCACCAGCGGGTCCGTGGAGGCGACCCGGACGTTCTTGACGCCCTTGGGCGGCTCGTACTTCCACTTGGACTCGCCGTTCTTCGGGTTCAGCTTCTGCACGGAGACCTGCGGCTTGTCGAAGTCGTTGCCGCACTCCACGACGGCGACCAGCGACTTGCCGCCCTGGTAGCCGACGTCACGGCAGTTGCTGGGCTTGGCCTTCCACAGCCGCTTCCCCGAGGAGATCTCGTAGCCGACCGAGCCGCCGATCCACGCCGAGGCGACGGTGTCACCGCTGATGGCGACGTTGTCGATGGACCTGGTGTCCGAGTTGGGCATCGTCTTGTCCCAGGCGATCTTCTTCGCCTCCAGGTCGACGACGACCATACGGGTGCAGTCGGCGCTGTTGGAGATGGTCTCCTGGACGATGAGGGCGACCTTGTTGTCCTTGGTCACCTCGTTGGAGGCCGCGCAGACGTTGCCCTTGAGCGGGACCTTCGTCTCGTTGCCCGACTTGAGGTCCTGGACGAGCAGCTGCCGGACCGAGGACTTGGCGAACACCTTGTCGGTGGCCCAGGCACCGGCGACGCTGGTGACGTCCTTGACCTCGGGCGCCTTCATGTCGACGACCTGCTTGGCCTGCGGGTCCTTCGGCGGCGAGTTGGGGTCCTTCTGCTGCGAGGAGCCCCCGCCGCCCTTGGACTCGTCCTTCTTCTCGTCGTCCTTGGTCAGGAA
This sequence comes from Streptomyces sp. CA-250714, assembly GCF_050936705.1. Taxonomy (NCBI): domain Bacteria; kingdom Bacillati; phylum Actinomycetota; class Actinomycetes; order Kitasatosporales; family Streptomycetaceae; genus Streptomyces; species Streptomyces sp. CA-250714. The sequence goes on from NZ_JBNJMI010000002.1 coordinate 3,091,711, forward strand.
GAAGACACCGGCGACGGCTATCAGCGCGACGACGACAACACCGGCCACCACGGCGATGATCTTGGAGTTGTTGTTGCCGCCACCGCCGCCGGGCATGCCGCCCGAGGTGTTGGCGTACGGGTAGGCGCCCGGAGGCTGCTGCCCGTAGCCGCCGGGCGGCGGACCGGGGGGCGCGGGCGTGCCGGGCGGCGGTCCGGGCGGCCCGGGCGGCCCCGTCGGCGGGGGCACGGCGCCGAAGGCGGCCTGGGTGGGCGCCGCGTGCGCGTTCTGCTGGGGGTTCTGCTGCGGGTCCTGCTGGGGGTAGCCGTAGCCGGGCGGCGCCGCGGGTGTGGGCGGCTCCGACGACTTCGAGAGCGGCGACTGCGGAGGCTGCGGGGGCTGCTGCGGATAGCCGTAGGACTGGCCGGAGTCCGGCTGCTGCGGGTAGCCGTAGGACGGCTGACCCTGCGGGTCACGCGGCGGTTCCTGCGGTGCGCCGAAGCCTCCGGATGGCGGCTGGCTAGGCGGCGGAGGCGGCTGCGACATGAACAATCCCTCGTTACGGGCAGACCGGCGCCGGACCTTCAACCCCTGTCGGGCAAACCCCCGTAGGGCCGAGCGAATCGGACAAGTGGCCTGCCAATGGCAGACTTCAGAGCGGAAGTTCTTTCTACCATCGGACACGAACCGGCCACCGCGCCGGTTCCCGGCCACCGGGCGCGTGACACCGAGTCGCAATCACCTCGGGACCGAGTCGGAACGCACCGGAGGCCGCCGCACCGCTCCCGCCGTGCCCTGTCGTGGCCGTCAGGCGCCTTCCGACTCCGCCAGTTCCAGCCAGCGCATCTCCAGCTCCTCGCGCTTCTCGCGCACCTCGCGCAGTTCGGCGTCCAGGCCCGCGATCCGCTCGAAGTCGGTGGCGTGCTCGGCCATCTCGCCGTGCAGGGCCGCCTCGCGCTGCTCGGCCTTCTCCAGCTGGCGCTCGATCCGCTGCATCTCCTTCTGCGCGGCACGGGAGAGCGCGGCGGGCTTGGCGGGCGTCCCGGCCGACGCGGCGGGCGCCTTGGCCGCGGCACCGCTCGCCTCCGGTGCCGCCGCGGGGGCCGCCGCCGCGGCCCTGGCCTCCATCCGGGCCCGGCGCTCCAGATACTCGTCGATACCGCGCGGCAGCATCCGCAGCGTCGCGTCGCCGAGCAGGGCGTGCACGCGGTCCGTGGTGCGCTCGATGAAGTACCGGTCGTGCGAGATGACGACGAGGGAACCCGCCCAGCCGTCCAGCAGGTCCTCCAGCTGGGTAAGGGTCTCGATGTCCAGGTCGTTGGTCGGCTCGTCCAGGAAGAGGACGTTGGGCTCTTCCATCAGCAGCCGCAGGATCTGCAGCCGCCGCCGCTCGCCGCCGGAGAGGTCGCCCACCGGCGTCCACTGCTTCTCCTTGGCGAAGCCGAACCGCTCGCACAGCTGCGAGGCCGTCATCTCCCGCCCCTTGCCGAGGTCGATCCGGGAGCGTACGGCCTCCACCGCCTCCAGGACGCGCAGCGCCGGGTCCAGCTCGGCGACCTCCTGGGAGAGATACGCCAGCTTCACCGTCTTGCCGACCTTGATCCGGCCCTCGGTCACCAGCGGGGACGTCTGCTCACCGCCGGTGTACGCGGTGTCGGCGAGAGCCCGCAGCAGCGAGGTCTTGCCCGCGCCGTTGACCCCGACCAGACCGATCCGGTCGCCGGGCCCCAGCTGCCACGTCAGATGCTTGAGCAGCACCTTCGGACCGGCCTGTACGGTCACGTCCTCCAGTTCGAGGACGGTCTTGCCCAGCCGCGAGTTGGCGAACCGCATCAGTTCCTGGCTGTCCCGCGGCGGCGGCTCGCCCTCGATCAGCGCGTTCGCCGCCTCGACCCGGAAGCGGGGCTTGCTGGTACGGGCCGGAGCGCCGCGCCGCAGCCAGGCCAGCTCCTTGCGCATCAGGTTCTGCCGCTTGGTCTCCTCCTGCGCGGCGATACGCTCCCGCTCCGCGCGGGCGAAGACATAGTCGGAGTAGCCGCCCTCGTACTCGTGCACCGCACCGCGCTGCACGTCCCACATCCGGTTGGCCACCTGGTCGAGGAACCAGCGGTCGTGCGTGACGCACACCAGCGCGGAGCGGCGGGCCCGCAGATGACCGGCGAGCCAGGAGATGCCCTCCACGTCGAGGTGGTTGGTCGGCTCGTCCAGCACGATCAGATCCTGCTCGGCGATGAGCAGCTTGGCGAGCGCGATCCGGCGGCGCTCGCCGCCGGAGAGCGGGCCGATCACGGTGTCCAGGCCCTGCGGGAAGCCCGGCAGGTCCAGGCCGCCGAACAGCCCGGTGAGCACGTCGCGGACGCGGGCGACGCCCGCCCACTCGTGGTCGGCCATGTCGCCGACCACCTCGTGCCGGACGGTGGCCAGCGGATCGAGGGAGTCGTGCTGGGTCAGCACGCCGATGCGGAGCCCGCCCGAGTGCGTGACCCGGCCCGCGTCCGGCGCCTCCTCGCGGGCCAGCACCTTGATGAGGGTGGTCTTGCCGTCGCCGTTGCGGCCCACGACACCGATCTTGTCGGCCTCGCTGACGCCCAGGGAGACGGCGTCGAGGAGGGTGCGTGTGCCGTGCACCTTGTCGACGGCTTCCATGTTGACGAGGTTCACGGGGGTGCCGCGGTTGCCAGCCATCTCACTCCTGTTGGGGACCAGCCCCCAAGGGTAGTCCCGTGCGGGGTGCCGCCGGGCAGCGGCCGTGGCCGGGTGCCCGGCAGCGCCCGGGGCTGGGCTCAGCTGCCGTGCAGCATCAGCGCTATGCCGCCCACCATCAGCACGCTCGCCGCGGTACGGGGCCAGCCGAAGCGCTCCTTGAAGAAGACGGCTCCGATCGCGGCCCCGGCGATGATCGACGACTCCCGCAGCGCCGCCACCGGTGCCAGCGGCGCCCGCGTCTGCGCCCACAGCACCAGCCCGTACGCCACCACCGACAGCGCGCCGCCCAGCAGCCCGCGCAGCGCGATGGGGCGCAGCTGTACGAGCAGCTCCCGGCGGCGGGTGGCGATCGCCCAGGCGGGGATCGCCAGCCCCTCCAGGATCATCAGCCACGCGATATAGCCCAGCGAGGTGCCCGAGGCCCGGACGCCCACCCCGTCCACGACGGTGTACGCGGCGATGGCGAGCCCCGTGCACACGGCGGCCGTCAGCGCCGGCCACTGCGGCGCCGCCGCGCCTGGCTCGCCGTCGTCGCGGCCCTTGCCGCGCAGTCCCCACAGCGCGACCCCGACCAGTCCCGCCGAGGCCAGCAGCACCCCGGCGAGCTGCCAGGGGTCGGGCATCTCGTGCACGAACACCGCCGCGAGCACGGTGACCACCAGCGGCGCCGTACCCCGCGCGATGGGGTACATCTGCCCGAACTCCCCCATCCGGAAGGAGCGCATCAGCAGTGCCTGGTAGACGACGTGCAGCACCGCCGAGACGATCAGCGCCGGCCAGGCTCCGGCGGCCGGCAGCGGGGTGAAGCAGGCCAGTACGGCACCGCACACCGAACCGCCGCCGCCGACCAGGGTGAAGGCGAGCAACTGGTCGCGGATGCCGTGCGCCAGGGCGTTCCAGGTGGCGTGGATGAGCGCCGCGGCCAGCACCGCGGCGACGACTATCGGCGTCACTCGGCGTCGTCCGCGGCGGACGCGCGCCCGGCTCCTTCGCGTACGTCGACCAGGGTGCCGCCCGCGTGCTCGATCAGCGTCTTCGGGTCGAGCGGGAAGACGGTGTGCGGGGTGCCGGCGGCGGCCCAGACCGTCTCATGGGCGAGCAGTCCACGGTCGGCCAGCACCCGCATCTCGGTGAGGTGTCCGAAGGGCGGTACGCCGCCGATCGCGTAGCCGGTCGCGGCGCGGACGGTGCCGGCGTCGGCGCGCTTGACGGTGGCACCGCCGAGGATCTCCCGCACGAGGGCGACGTCGACGCGGGAGGCGCCGTCCATCAGCACCAGCACAGGGGTACCGGCCGCCTCGAAGACCAGGGACTTGACGATCTGGCTGAGGTCGCAGCCGATCGCGGCGGCGGCCTCGGCCGCCGTGCGGGTGGCCTCGGGGAAGGCGCGGACCTCTACATGGTCGAGGCCGAGGGCTGTGAGGGCCTGGCTGAAGCGGGGGTGCGCGGTGACTGGCTGGGTCATGAAAGGGACGGTACCGCGAGGTGAACAGGCCGCTGCCGCTGCCCCGGACGGAGCCGGGACAGCGGCAGCTGAAGCGCTTCTGGTACGCGGGGTCGGGTCAGCCGCCCGCGGACTGGAGGACCTTGCGGACGACGGGGCCCGCGTTGTCGCCGCCGTGCCCCGAGGCGGGCACGACCGCCGCGGCGGCGATGTCGCCGGAGTACGCCGTGAACCAGGCGTTGGGCTTCTTCTGCCCGTCGACCTCGGCGGAGCCGGTCTTGCCGCCCACGTCACCGCTGAGCCCCGACATGGCCTTGGCGGCGGTGCCGCTGGTGGCGGTGAGCTTCATCAGCGCCTTGAGGTCCTTCTGGACGCCGGGCTTCATGGCGCGCGGCGCCTTGGCGAGGGTCCGCTTGTCGAGGGAGGCGGACACCAGATACGGCTGCTTGAAGGTGCCGTTCTGCACGGTGGCGGAGACGGACGCCATGGTGAGCGGGTTCATCCGCACGCCGCCCTGGCCGATGAGGGAGGACGCCATCTGGGCGTCGGACTGCACGGGGACGCTGCCGTCGAAGGTGCCGGTGCCGGTCTTCCAGTTGAGGCCGATGCCGAAGACGTCGCGGGCCTCCTTGGTGAGGTCGTCGTCCTTCAGCTTGGGCGCCTGGGTGATGAAGGCGGTGTTGCAGGAGCGGGCGAAGCTCTGCGCGAAGGTGCCGTTCTTGATCTGGAACTTGTCGAGGTTCTGGAACTTCCAGCCGCCGTACGTCGAGTACTTGGGGCACGGGTGCGGCTTGCCCGGCGAGGTGATGCCCTTGTCGAGCAGCATCGCGCTGGTGACGACCTTCATGGTGGAGCCGGGGGCCAGCGAGCCGCGCAGGGCGCTGTTGAAGCCCTTGGCGGGGGAGTTGGCGACGGCCAGGATCTCGCCGGTGCTGGGCTTGACGGCGACGACGGACGCCTTCGGCTTGCCGCGTACCGCGGCCTCGGCCGCGCGCTGCACCTTGGCGTCGAGGGTCGTCTTCAGCTTGCCCGGGGTGGGCTTGGACAGCTGCCGCAGCACGGACTTCGTCTTGCCCTTGCCGTCCACGATGCGGACCTGCGCACCCGGCGAGCCGTCGGTCTTGTCGCCGTAGCGCTTGCCGATGTCGCTGACCACGTCGGCGAGGGTGGGGTGCCGGCCGGCGCTGAGCGGCGAGCCGTCGCGGTCGACGGCGGTGACGGGCGGGGTGCCCGACGCGTCGGTCCTGATGGTCTGGCCGTCCTTGAGCTTGGGGTGCAGCACGGACGGCTTCCAGTCGACGACGGGCTCGCCGGTGCGGGAAGAGCGGACGATCTCCAGCGCGGAGTCGTACGTCCAGGCCGAACGCTTGGCGCCGTAGGCGACCCGCGCCGCGACATCGAATGGCACCTTCTCGCCGTCGGCCGCCTTCGGGGTGACGGCCATCTTGGAGACATGGGCCTTGCTGCGGAAGCCGGCCAGCGCCTTGGTGGCCGCTGCGGAGTCGTCGGTCAGCGCGGCGGCCTTCTTGGTGTCGCCGCCGGCCCAGGCGCCGAGGAACGCCTTGGCGGCGGTGCGCACTTCCTGCGCGCTCAGCGGGCCCTTCTTGATCTTGCCGGGCGCCTTGCCCTCGTCGTCGGCGGCGACGGTGCTGCTCTTCTCCTCACCGTCGCTGTCGACCAGGGCGTAGACGCCGACGCCGGTGAGCCCGACGACGGCGGCGGCGACCCCGCCGATCACGGCCATCTTCTGTGTGTCGCGCATCCGAGTTCTGCCCCTCCACCCCGCCTTGGCCTTGTGCGGCCGAAGTCCTGACGCGAGGCACCCTAGAGCACGTCCATGACAGAACGTGTCCCGGTATGCCCGTTCGGCCCCATCTTCGGGAGATCTGGTTTCCAGGATTCACCGATTCCGGGAAACCGAGGCGCGGAGCGGAACCACCGCCCCGCGGCGGCCGCGTTCCCGCGACCCGTGGGGCAGACGAGCAGCGCGGGGCGATCGGTTCCAGATCACGGCCATGTGTCCGAATCGCGATCTTCGCTGAGCGTTTTCGTGATCTGCCAGGTGCGATCACGCCCGTTTCCATCCGGAACGGGCCGGTTCCGGTCAGCCCCGGGGAGCTGCGGTCAGATCCACGAATCCAGCCACATCCGGTGCCGCCACTCCCCGAGCGGAATCGTCTCTCCGGTGTAGATCGGCCAGAAATAGATGAAGTTCCACACGATGAGCAGCCCCACGACGCCCACCGCGACCACGCCGAAGGTGCGCCGTCTGTCGTCCGTTCCCGGTGGCACGGCCAGCGCTCCGGCCGCCATGGCCAGGGCGAGGCACAGGAAGGGGAGGAACACCACGGCGTAGAAGAGGAAGATGGTCCGCTCCTGGTAGGCGAACCAGGGCAGATAGCCGCCCACGACGCCGCACAGGATCGCGCCCGCCCGCCAGTCGCGGCGGAAGAACCAGCGGTAGAAGACGTAGCAGAGGGCGACGCAGGCGGCCCACCACAGCACCGGGGTGCCCAGCGCGAGAACCTCGCGGGCACAGCCCTCGGCCTTGTCCGTACAGCCGTCGGTGCCCGCCTTGGGCGACTCGTAGAAGTAGGAGACGGGACGGCCCAGGACCAGCCAGCTCCACGGGTTCGACTGGTAGGTGTGCCCGGAGGTGAGGTTGACGTGGAAGTCGTAGACCTCGCTCTCGTAGTGCCACAGGCTGCGCAGCGGCCCGGGCAGCCAGCCCCAGGGGCCGGCGGCGCCCTGCTTGTCCGCCCAGTCGCGGAAGTAGCCCCCGGAGGTGGCGAACCAGCCCGACCAGGAGGCGATGTAGGTGACCACCGCGACCACCGGCAGCGAGACGAAGGCGGGCAGCGCGTCCTTGCGGAGCATCGCCACGAGGGGCCGGGAGGCACCCGCGGTACGGCGCGCGCCCATGTCCCACAGGACGGTCAGGATGCCGAACGCGGCCAGTACGTACAGCCCGTTCCACTTGGTGGCGCAGGCCAGCCCGAGGCACACCCCGGCCGCCAGTCGCCAGGGCCGCAGGCCCAGACCGGCCCGGTCCCCCACGAAGGCGTCCGGCAGCGGCACTCCGGTGTCGGGTCCGTCGTCGGTGCCGCCGCGCGGCAGCCGGGCCGCGAGCCGTTCCCTGGTCCTGTCCCGGTCGACGAGCAGACAGCCGAACGCGGCCAGCACCCAGAACATCACCACCAGGTCCAGCAGCGCGGCGCGGCTCATCACGAAGTGCAGCCCGTCCACCGCCATCAGGGCACCCGCCAGGCACCCCAGCGTCGTCGAGCGGAACAGCCGGCGCCCGATACGGCACAGCATCAGCACCGAGAGGGTGCCGAGCACCGCCATCATGAACCGCCAGCCGAACGGGTCCAGCCCGAACAGCGCCTCGCCGAGCCCGATCATCCACTTGCCCAGCGGCGGATGGACGACGTACGAGCCCCGGGAGGAGAGCGGAATGCGCTGCGGATCGCCCAGGATCTGGTCGTTGGCGTTGTCCGGCCAGGTCCCCTCGTATCCGTGGTGGATCAGCGACCAGGCGTCCTTGGCGTAGTACGTCTCGTCGAATATGACGGCGTGCGGGGAGCCCAGCTGCCAGAAGCGCAGCACCCCCGCGAACAGCGCGACCAGCACAGGACCGCCCCAGGCCGCCCAGCGCGCCAGCCGCAGCGACACCTCGGGGGCCAGCCCGAAGACCGCCCCCAGCCGCGGATCGGGCTCGGGGAACGGCGGGGTGAGCCGTTCGCGGACACCGGCACGGGGCCGGGCCGCATAGCCGAACCGGCGCAGCCGCGCCTGCCACCTGGGGAGTCCCGGGGGGCCGTCCCCGCTCCCGGTGCTGCCCTCGCAGTCCGGGCTGCCGGGCCCAGCCTGCTTGCGGTCGGCGTCCCCCACGGTGTCACTGGTCGTCACGCGGGCCATCGTAGGGATCGCGGGGGCGTCGTGCGCGCCCGCGTCGCCGCCGCCACGAGGACGGGGCGGGTGACGTGCCCGGGGCGGGACGGGTGACGCGGTGAGGAGGCCCGGTGGACGCTGCGAGGATGGACGGGTGACTGGAACCCTCGTACTCGCCGGAACCCCCATCGGCGACCCCTCCGACGCCCCGCCGCGGCTCGCGGCCGAGCTGGCCGCCGCCGATGTCGTCGCCGCGGAGGACACCCGGCGGCTGCGCAAGCTGACGCAGGCGCTGGGCATCACACCGGCGGGCCGGATCGTCTCCTACTTCGAGGGCAACGAGGCCGCCCGGACGCCCGAGCTGGCCGAGGCGCTGGTGAACGGGGCGCGGGTGGTGCTTGTGACGGACGCGGGCATGCCCTCGGTCTCGGACCCGGGCTACCGGCTGGTGGCCGCGGCCGTGGAGCGCGGAGTACGGGTCACCGCCGTCCCCGGCCCCTCGGCCGTGCTGACGGCGCTGGCGGTCTCCGGGCTGCCGGTGGACCGGTTCTGCTTCGAGGGATTCCTGCCCCGCAAGCAGGGCGAGCGGCGCAGCAGGCTGCGGGAGGCGGCCGAAGAGCGGCGCACACTGGTGTACTTCGAGGCGCCGCACCGGCTGGAGGCCACCCTCGCCGCCATGGCCGAGGTCTTCGGCGCGGAGCGGCAGGCAGCCGTGTGCCGGGAGCTGACCAAGACCTACGAGCAGGTGCGGCGCGGGCCGCTGGGCGAGCTGGCGCAGTGGGCCGCCGAGGGTGTGCGCGGCGAGATCACCATCGTCGTACGGGGCGCCGAGGCGACCGCGGGCGGGGCGGACGCCGCGGAGCTGGCCCGCAGGGTCGCGGAGCGGGAACGGGCGGGCCAGCAGCGCAAGGAGGCGATCGCCGAGGTGGCCCGCGAGGCTGGGGTGCCGAAGCGGGAGGTCTTCGACGCGGTGGTCGCCGCGAAGACCGCCGGGGGAGGCCGCGAGGGCGGGGCCGCCGGGTAAAGGACTTGCGCGGTAGAGCAAAGGGAAGGTCCATGGACGCCCTTTACCTTGACGCTTGGCCCAAATTTCCCCAAACGAAGGAAAAGCACTACTGAGCTTCCTTCCAGTGCGCTCATCCGAGGAGTGCACTGGCTGTGGGCGCACAATCCCCCAGCCTCCGGCCGGGGGTACCCCCAGGGAAGGGAGCTGCCATGAAGGACGAGAGCGGCATCGGCAAGGACATAGCCGGCGCGTCCCACACCGCCCCGGAGACGGTGCACGAGGCGTATTCGTTCGCCTGCATGAAGTGCGGGCACGGCTGGGAGCAGGACTACGAGATCCAGCACCTCGAATACGCGGACGGCAAGCCTTTGATCGTGTACTACGAGGACGGAGAACGCGTTCCCTCGCCGCTCACCAGGCCCACGTGCCGGTTCTGTGACGGGCATCTCGTCCGCATCATGCGGTCGGGTCGCGTCTCGAAGGCGGAGGCTGCGCTTCCGCACCACTGAAGCGCATCGCTGAAGCGCCACCGCTGAAGCGCACCGCTGAGGGGCCCCTCCCCGCCAGGAGAGCAGTGACACGGCCGCGCTTTATCATCGCCGGTATGTCCACCTCCCCGGCCCCGAACAGCGCAGCGACGAACGCCGCGAAGGCTCGGGCGGCGCAGGCACCCCCGCCGCCGCCCGAGCCGCTCGCCTTCCCGGTCGCGGACTCCCACACCCACCTGGACATGCAGGATGCCGCGGTCGCCGACGCGCTCACCGCGGCCGCCGCCGTCGGTGTGACGACGGTCATCCAGGTCGGCTGCGATCTGGAGCGCTCCCGGTGGGCCGCCGAGACGGCCGCCGAGTGGAAGAACGTCTGGGCCGCCGTCGCGCTGCACCCGAACGAGGCGCCCCGGCTGGCCGCCGAGGGCGGCGAGGAGGCGCTGGACGAGGCGCTGGCCGGCATCGAGAAGCTCGCCGCCCTCCCCCATGTGCCGGCCGTCGGCGAAACCGGCCTGGACTACTACCGCACAGGACCCGAGGGCATCGCGGCGCAGCAGCGCTCGTTCCGCGCTCACATCGAGCTGGCCAAGCGGCTGGACAAGGCGCTGGTCATCCACGACCGCGAGGCCCACGCGGACGTGCTGCGCGTCCTGGACGAGGAGGGCGCACCCGAGCGGACCGTCTTCCACTGCTACTCCGGTGACGCCGAGATGGCGAAGCTGTGCGCCGACAAGGGCTACTTCATGTCCTTCGCCGGGAACATCACGTTCAAGAACGCGCAGCCGCTGCGTGACGCGCTCGCTGTGGCGCCGCCCGAGCTGCTGCTGGTGGAGACGGATGCGCCGTTCCTGACCCCCGCGCCGTACCGGGGCCGCCCCAACGCGCCGTATCTGATCCCCCTCACACTGCGCGCGATGGCCCGCACCAAGGGCATGGACGAGGAGCGGCTGGCCCGGCACATCGCGGCGAACACGGCGCTGGCCTTCGGCTACTGAGGGCCGGGCCACGGGCGGCGGTCGGCGCGCCCCTCGGGCGGCCGTAAACTGACGCGGTGAGCGCTGCCCCTTCCGATTCGTCCGCCACGCCCGACCCCTCCGGCGGCGGCGTGCTGCTCGGCCCCGCCGAGGTGCGGGAGCTGGCGGAAGCGCTGGGGGTGCGGCCCACCAAGCAGCGCGGGCAGAACTTCGTGATCGACCCGAACACGGTGCGCCGTATCGTGCGCACCGCCGAGGTCCGCGACGACGACGTGGTCCTGGAGGTCGGCCCGGGACTCGGCTCGCTCACCCTGGCACTGCTGGAGACGGCGGCACATGTCACCGCCGTGGAGGTCGACGACGTACTGGCCGCGGCCCTGCCCGCGACGGTACGGGCCAGGCTGCCCGAGCGTGCCGGACGCTTCTCCCTCGTGCACGAGGACGCGCTGCGGGTCACCGAACTGCCGGGACCCGCACCGACCGCGCTGGTCGCCAACCTCCCCTACAACGTGGCAGTCCCGGTGCTGCTGCACCTGCTGGCGACGTTCCCCGGCATCGAGCGGACGCTGGTGATGGTGCAGTCCGAGGTCGCCGACCGGCTGGCGGCGCCGCCGGGCTCGAAGGTGTACGGGGTGCCGTCGGTGAAGGCCGCCTGGTACTGCGAGGTCAAGCGCGCCGGGGCGATCGGGCGGAACGTGTTCTGGCCGGCGCCCAACGTCGACTCCGGGCTGGTCTCGCTCGTACGACGCGCGCACCCGCCCGCGACGGGTGCGAGCCGCGAGGAGGTGTTCGCCGTCGTCGACGCCGCGTTCGCCCAGCGGCGCAAGACGCTGCGGGCCGCGCTGTCCGGATGGGCGGGCTCGGGCGCCGCCGCTGAAGAGGCACTGCGCGCGGCCGGGGTCTCCCCGCAGGCACGCGGGGAGTCGCTGACCGTCGCCGAGTTCGCCGCGATCGCGGAACACCGCCCGGGCCGTACCGGCGCACCGGTGGACGACAACAGGAACGGAGACGAGGAGCGCACCGCGTGACCCAGCCAGCAGCCGCCACTCCCACCGGGACGGTCACGGTCCGCGTCCCCGCCAAGGTCAATGTGCAGCTCTCGGTCGGCGGGCTGCGCCCCGACGGCTTCCACGGGCTGGCCAACGTCTTCCTCGCCGTCGGGCTGTACGACTCCGTCAGCGCCACCCGTGCCGAGGAGCCCCGGCTGACCGTCTCAGGGCCCGACGCCGCGCTGGTGCCGCAGGACCGCACCAATCTGGCGGCGCGCGCCGCCGAACTGCTGGCCGAGCGGCACGGGCTGGCGCCCGATGTGCATCTGCACATCGCCAAGGACATTCCCGTCGCGGGCGGCATGGCGGGCGGCAGCGCGGACGCCGCCGGTGCGCTACTGGCCTGCGACCGGCTGTGGGGCCTGAACACCCCGCGCGAGGAGCTGCTGGCGCTCTGCGCCGAGCTGGGCTCGGACGTGCCGTTCAGCTTCGCGGGCGGTGCGGCGCTCGGCGAGGGCCGGGGCGAGGTGCTGACTCCGCTGGAGGTGGGCGGCGCCTTCCACTGGGTGTTCGCCGTCGCGGACGGCGGTCTGTCCACACCGGACGTCTACCGCGAGTGCGACCGGCTGCGCGCCGACGACGACGTACCCGAACCGGTGGCCTCCGAAGCGCTGTTGGCCGCGCTGCGCGCGGGCGACGCGCAGGCGCTGGCCGGTGCGCTGCGCAACGACCTCCAGCCCGCCGCGCTCTCACTGCGGCCCTCCCTCGCCGAGACCCTCAACACCGGGCTGGCCGCGGGCGCGTTGGCGGCCCTGGTCTCCGGCTCCGGGCCCACCTGCGCATTCCTCGCGGCCGACGCCGACTCGGCGGCCCGTACGGCGCACACTCTCACGGCGTCCGGCACCTGCCGCGCCGCTCGCGCGACGACGAGCCCGGCACCGGGCGCGACGGTGGTGTGACGGGGCGCGCCCCTCCCCCAGCCTCCGGCCGGGAGGTACCCCCAGGGGCGCGGGGAACTGCGCGAGCAACCACAACGCGTTCGCAGCCTGCGGACGGCAGACAGAGGCAGCCCCTCCTCAGCAGACGACGGAGCGCAACGCGCGGATCACAGCCTGCGGGCGCGGATCACTGGTCACCGAACGGTGCAGCGCACCAGTGACATAGCCGAAAGAAACCCCCGTCTCCGGATCGGCGAAGCCGAGGGAGCCACCCCGCCCTGGGTGGCCGAAAGAGCCGGGACCCAGCAACGGGCACGCCGAACCGTGCAGCATATAACCGAGGCCGAACCGGGTACCCACGATCAGCACCCGGTCCGCCCCGTCCGACTCCAGGGACCGGGCCTGCGTCAGCGTCGCGGGGGTGAACAACCGCCGGGCAGCCCCCAACGGCCCAAGCAGCGCAGCGTAGAACGCGGAGAGCGAGCGGGCCGTGGCGATGCCGTTCGCGGCGGGGAGTTCGGCGGCGCGGTAGGCCGGATCGTTCTCGTCGGGCTTCGGCACGACGGCGCCGAAGGCCCGGCGGGTGAGCGAGCCAGGGTCGGCGTAGGCCTCGGTCACCGAGCGCTTGGGGCGGGTGCGCAGCGCGCCCGGCTGAGGGGCGGGCGCCTCCCGTGCGGCGACCCTGGCCACCCGGCCGTCGGCCGCGATCTCGTCGGGCAGTCCGATCCACAGGTCGAGCCCGAGCGGGGCGGCCACCTCGTCGGCGAACCAGCGCCCCAGGCTCCGGCCGCCGCTGGCGCGTACCACCAGTTCGCCCAACAGCCAGCCGAAGGTGTGCGGGTGGTAGCCGTGCGCCGTACCGGGCTGCCATTCGGGGGTCTGCGCGGCGAGCGCCCGCGCTGCCCGGCCCGGCTCCAGCACCTCCTCCGGGGTGAGCGGTACCTCCAGCGCGGGCAGCCCGGCGCGGTGCGCCAGCAGATGGCGGACCAGGATGCGCTCCTTGCCGGCTGTCTTGAACTCCGGCCAGTACGAGCCGACGGGCGCGTCCAGGTCGAGTTGGCCGCGCTGGTGCAGCAGATGCGGTACGGCCGCCGCGGCGCCCTTGGTCGCGGAGCGGATGACGACTGCGGTGTCCTCGCTCCAGCGCGCGGCGTCAGGGTCCGCCGGGTCGGTGCTGCCGCCCCACAGGTCGACGACCTTGCGGCCGTCCCGGTGCACGGCCAGCGCCGCGCCCTGCTCGCCGCGCTGCTCGAAGTTGCGTATGAAGGCGTCCCGGACGGGCTCGTACCCGTCCGCCACCGTGCCGTGCACCACGATTCCTTCGCTCCTGTCGCCATGAGGGCGCATTTGTCACTCCGCGCGCCCTCCATGGTCCTACGCGACGAGAGGGCATCCGGCATCGGGGGCCGCGCCACGTAAGGGGCGCGGGGAACTGCGCGAGCAACCACCACACACCCGCAGCCGCCGGACGACAGGCAGGGGCACCCCCTCAGGCAACTGGCGCCGTCACAGACCGGGGGTCGAACCCGAACGGGAGCTCCAGCCGATGGGCCCGCATCAGCTCCGCGTCGGAGAGCAACTCCTGCGTCGTACCGTCAGCAACCAGCACCCCGTCGCTGAGCACAACAGACCGCGGGCACAGCTCCAGCGCGTACGGCAGATCATGGGTGACCATCAGCACCGTCAGATCGAGTGAGCGGATCAGATCCGCGAGCTCGCGGCGGGCCGCCGGGTCGAGGTTGGACGACGGCTCGTCCAGTACGAGGATCTCCGGGCGGCCCGCCAGCACGGTGGCGACCGCGACCCGGCGCCGCTGGCCGAACGAGAGATGGTGCGGCGCCCGGTCCGCGTGCTCCGCCATCCCGACCCGCTCCAGCGCCTCCCGTACCCGCGACTCCAGCTCCGCGCCGCGCAGCCCGGCGGCGGCGGGCCCGAAGGCCACGTCCTCGCGGACCGTCGGCATGAACAGCTGGTCGTCCGGGTCCTGGAAGACGATGCCGACCCGGCGCCTGATCTCCGCCAGGTTGGGTCGTTCGGCCTTCAATCCGGCGACGGTGACCGACCCGGCGCCCGGCTTCAGGATGCCGTTCAAGTGCAGCACCAGCGTGGTCTTGCCCGCACCGTTGGGGCCGAGCAGCGCGACCCGCTGGCCGCGCGGCACGGTCAGATCGACGCCGAACAGCGCCTGGTGGCCGTCGGGGTAGGCGTAGGCGAGGCCGCGCACTTCGAGCGAGGGAACCTCGGCGGGCACATCGGCGGCGGTATCGGTGGTGGAGATCACAGGGTCCATCCCAACAGACAGATCGCGAGGGCGGTCAGCGGCAGTGCTGCCGAACGGGCCCACTCCGTCCGGCCGGCGGGCCCGTCGCCGAGAGCGGGCGGCATGGTGCCGGTGTACCCGCGGCTGAGCATCGCCAGGTGCACCCGTTCACCGCGCTCGTAGGAGCGGATGAACAGCGAGCCGGCCGACTTGGCCAGCACCCCCCAGTGCCGGGGCCCGCGCGCCTCGAAGCCGCGGGAGAGGCGGGCGGTGCGCATGCGGCGCATCTCGTCGCTGATGACGTCCGCGTAGCGCACCATGAACGTGGCGATCTGGCACAGCAGCGGCGGCATCCGCAACCGCGCCAGCCCCAGCAGGAGTTCGTTCAGCCCCGTCGTCGAGGCGAGCAGCACCGATGCGGCCACTCCGAGAGTGCCCTTCGCCAGTACGTTCCACGCGCCCCACAGTCCGGACTCGGACAGCGAGAGGCCCCAGACGGTGATCCGCTCCCCCTCCGCGACGAACGGCAGCAGCACCGCGAATGCCACGAACGGCACCTCGATCGCCATCCTGGTCAGCAGATGGCGCGCCGGTACCCGGGAGACGGCGGCGACGGCCGCCAGCAGCACCGCGTACGCGCCGAACGCCCAGACGGCCTCGCGCGGGGTGGCGACGACCAGGAGGACGAAGCAGAAGACCGCCGCCAGCTTGCAGTGCGCGGGCAGTGCGTGCACGGGTGAGTGGGCGTGCTTGTAGAGCTTGTGCGCGTGTCCGGCACCCATCGCGGTTCGCCTTCCGCTAGCGCTCGGTGGCGGTCACCGAGGTGCCGGTCACCGGGTCGGACGCCCGGCCCTCGGCCGCCGGAGCCGGGGACCTGTCGCGGCGGCGGCGTACGACGAAGAAGACGCCGGAGCCCACGACGAGGGTGGCGCCGACGCCGATGACGCCTGCCAGACCGCCGGACAGGCGGGTGTCGGCGATGTCCTTCACCCCGTAGTCCGCCAGCGGGGAGTCCTCCGCGGCGTGCTTCTCCTCCTTCTTGTCGATGCCGTTGTCGGCAGCGACCCTCTCCAGTCCGTCGGGGCTGGAGGAGGCGTAGAAGCTGAGCCCTCCGGCGCACAGCAGGGTGACGACGAGGCCGCTGATCCACAGCGCACGGGTGGAGCGGCGCGGCCCGGCGGCAGCCGCCGGGGCGGCGGTCGTGGTGGCGGCGGTCGTGTCAGCGGCAGTCGTGTCGGCGGCGGTCGCAGGAGTGGCGGTCGCCGGAGTGGCGTTCGTGTCGGTGGGCCGTGGCATCTCGTCCGGGACGGCCGCCAGCGGGGAGGGCCGCAGCTCAAGCCGGACGGCGAGCCGGTCGCGCGCCCCGTGGACCAGGTCGGGGCGGACGGCCACCACGGCGCCCACGGTCGCGGCGGTGATCACGGCCTCACCGATGCCGATCAGCACATGCACCCCGACCATCGCGCCGAAGACCTTGCCCAGCGCGACGTCGGTCGTCCCACCGAGCGCGTAGATCCCGGTGAAGGCGATCGCCGCCGCCGGTACGGAGACGAGCGCGGCGACGAAGGAGGCGCCGGTCACCATGGAGCGCCTGCGCGGCAGCACCCGCACCAGCGCACGGAAGACGGCGTAGGCGACCAGGACGGTCACCACACCCATGTCCGTGATGTTGGTGCCCAGCGCGGTCAGCCCGCCGTCCGCGAACAGCACGCCCTGGAGGAGCAGTACGACGGAGACGCACAGCACGCCCGTGTACGGCCCCACGAGTATCGCGGCCAGTGCACCGCCCAACAGATGGCCGCTGGTGCCGGCTGCCACCGGGAAGTTGAGCATCTGCACGGCGAAGATGAACGCGGCCACCAGCCCGGCCAGCGGCGCCGTCCGCTCCCCCGCCTCGCCAGGACCGCCGCCCAGTTCGCGCCGGGCGCCACGCAGGGAGACGGCGACAGCAGCGGCGGCGACGACTGCGGTACCGGCCGAGACGGGGGCGTTGATGAATCCATCAGGTACGTGCATCGAGGCGCTCCGCTTTCTCACGGCTTCTCACAACGGCCCGGCAATGGCCTGGCAGCGGCCGTCTCCAGCCTTTTGAGAATACCGGCCAGATGCAAAGACTTCGCAAGAGGGCGGTTCGTATGCCCGGAATCGGCACGGGACGTACACCTCTGTCCCTCGCCTTGTGGTGGAGCTCACCAGGCTCCTCGGGTGACTGAGCTGCTTTCGCAAGCGTCTGTCAGGGCGAAGGGGCAACCCGGTCCGGGCGATGAGCGCACCGGGAACCCCCCGACCCAGAGGAGCAGAAGTGTCCAAGGTCATCACCCGCACCGTGCAGGCTCAACTGATCACCCGGCCGCCGGCGACCCGGCCTCTCGCACCTGCTCTCCGCTACGAGACGGACGATCCGCTGGCCGTGCGGATCGTCTTCCCCGCCGAGATCGCCCTTGACGGCGAGGAGGTCGCCTGGGCTTTCTCCCGCGAACTGCTCGCCGAGGGCCTGCGCGGCCCCGCGGGCGAGGGCGACGTCCACATCTGCCCCTGCGGGCAGGAGCGGACGGTGATCGAGCTGCACGCGGGCGAGGGCGTCGCGGTACTGGAGTTCCGCGCCACCGACCTGGCCACCTTCCTGCGCCACACTTACGAACTGGTCCCGTCCGGCACCGAAGGCGCCCTCCTGGACCTGGAAGAGGGCTTCGCGGCGCTGCTGCGGGGGGTGTGAGGGGGATTTCTCAGGGCTCCGTCCCCCAGTCCCCCCAGGGGTGCGGGACAGTCACCCCGGGTTCCTGCACCCTGACTGAACGTGCCGCCCAGGCTCACGCGGTGGGACATTTCTCCCAATCGCGGATCATTTCGCGCTTAACGTCCGGAATGGAGGTGCCAGATCGCGAGTACATAGCAACTCGGAATCTGTGTTCAGCCGCGCTTTAGCTTCTGAGCCATGACGGCGTACAGCGGCGAGTCGTCTGACGGCTTGGCTTCGCCCACCTTGTTGTACTTCCAACTCTCATACAAGGCTTGGACCCGGGGGTGGGTGGAGTCAACCAGGAGCGTTACTACATCGGCTTCGACCGATGCGAGCAGTGCGTCATGAATCTGCTTTGCCCGGCCGGTCCCGCGCCATTGGGGCACCACCATCAGTTCCGACAGCGCGAAGACTGATCCCCTCGTGCCAACCGGTCGCTGGTGCCCTTTCCACCATCCACCGGGCTTGAGCATGGATCCGTACGCGTACCCGACAGGGTTGCCCTCTTCCCAACCACAGACACACTGCCAGTTCTCTCGCGAGGACCACAGATCGACGAAGTACGAGAAGCGTTCGCGTGAGTGAAACGGGTTCGGATCGTTCGCGTACACCTCGTCGTGGATGTCGAGCAGCAGGGACCTGACGTTCTGTGCATCGGCATGTGTGTAGCGCTTCAGATCCATTGGCTGGACTCCTCGACCCACTCGACGACTTCGGGACTCTTTGAGCCTGAGGCTACGATCTCCTTTCGTGTCGCAGCCAGGGTGTGAGCAGTTCTCCTCGATCCGGAAGAAGGCAGCAGGAATGCATGAGCCTTCCTAGCTGTGGCACAGGCCAACTCCAGGTCTCCTTGCCTGGCCTGGGCCAGCGAAAGGTGGGCTGTATACAGAGCCCTGTTACGGGTCATGCCATCAGGGATTGCAGCGAGCGTGCGGTGCAGGCAATACTCGGCCCGTCCGTGATCACCCAGTGCGGACCATATGAACGAGGACAGAGCGTCCATCTCGCTTGCGTCGAAGAACTTGACCCACTCCGGGCGTTGCTCGTCGGCGCTACGGGAGAAGGCACGCTCCGCGTCGCTAAGCGCTCGCAGAGCTTCTGAGCGACGCCGGAGTCGCGCAAGTCCGTTGGCGTTCCGGATGTGTCCGAGAGAGGCGTACAACGGATCTCTCCGAGCGACGGGGGAGCGCTTCATCACCTCTGATCCGGCGACTGCTTCGGCGTGGTTCTCACGCTGGCTGGAGGTGAGGGTCAGATGGTTCCAGACGTGATACATCGTCTCGCTGTCGCGAGATAGACCGGCGAAGGTCAGCGCCTTGTCCAGATGAGCGCGTGCCCGCTGCGGAGAGCTTGCGTCGATGGCTGCGAAGGCCGCAGAACTGATGACTTCGGCGGCGAGTCGGTGGAGCATGTCTCGCACGCGAGTTGAAGACGAGGAAACCGCAAGGGTGGACTGAATGCGGAAGGCCAGTTCCACCGCGAGGTTTTCCACCTTCCGTGATCCTCCTACGGCTTGATCCTGTCGGAGGATGGCCACGTAGTCCTGATGGAATCGCCGGACGTCCTGGACGCCAAGGCGCCCATGAGCTGACGCGTACGGAGCGGCGATGGTCAGGGCTGTACCACTTGTGGCGGTGAGGAGCGCGCGTCGGTGCACGGGATCTCCCTCCGGTGGTGCGATGCGCTTCTTGCGAGGCACGAACCCCAGGTCCTCAGCGTCGGCATCAAGAACCTTCTCAACGCACAGCCTGATGCGATCCTGCGGCCACTTGGTCTCGCCGCGCAACCATCGCCGGATGTCCGCATCGGTGACGTTGCCCGGCTTGCCTGTCAGGAGTTCGATCTCAGCATTGATCTGGCGTGCTAACTCCGCTTGCGAGAAGCCGAGTTCGGCGATCCGTGCCGCGAGCTTGCAGTTCTCCTGCGCCATGCCCCCACGGTAACGGTGTGCGATCACCCAGGCACTTGGCGAAGGTAAAAATCACCGGGTCCATGCGCGGTGAGACGGAACTCTTTCACCTGTACGCCGAGCTGTGCTGGGCCGTTGACTGAACAGCAGCAGGCCAAGGCGAAGCCCTTCCGACGGCATCTTCTGTGCCTGACAGCAAGGTTCCCCGCGACGCGGCGCACGTCCGGGGCATGGTCACCAACCGGTAAGGGGGTCCACAACGGTGCCCAAAACCACAACCGCACTCCTCACGCTGCCTCTGCCACTACTCCTGCCCGCTGGGCGTCACCGGTCGGTGGACTCCGCCCGCACACAATGCCCAAGCCCTTGGTGTTATCGGCACACGACCACGTTCCACAGGCCGAGGCTCGTCCACGGAGTGGAGGTGAGCACATGAATGCTGAGGTCTCCCCGTGGCCCCGCCCGCAGGACGTCAACCAACTTGCGTCCGCGCACCTGATGCATCGCCAGGAGTGCCTGGAGTGCACCTCGGAGCGCTCGTGTGAGTTGGGGCGCCGGCTCGAAGAGGCACGGCGCGAAGCGGGAAATCGTGAGCACGAACGAGTGCGCGCGCCTGCGACCGCGCCGCCCGGCCCAGCCACCCCGGCTTCGGGCATACCCCCATCACAACAGGAAGGAGAGGCGCCGTGGAACGCCGCATCTGCGGAGCACGCATGGAACTACGCCCCGCCTACAGGGCCGCTCTGCGGATGATCCCTGGCGACCTGCCCGATGCTGAGGGCGGCGAGATGCACAGCTCTTTGCGCTGCATCTTGGAAGCCCACCACATGGGCATGCACTACGGCCTCGCCCGGAGCCTGCCCATGGACTACCCCGGTGAAGTCTGGGCCTGCTGGCCCGGCGACCAGCAGCCTTCCGGAGCGATCAACCTCCCGGACTGCGCCGTCATCAATCCAACCGAGCCCGACGAGGCATGCGTGCTCTTCAACCAACATGCGGGCGAGCACAGTTGGGCACTGGCCGACCCGGAAGAGGAAGCACTGCGCGCACAGCTCGGGCTGCTCTGACCCACCGCCGTACAACGACGGCCCTCGCTCCGTCCCGGGCCCCCGACCCAACAGCACCGATCAAGCAGTCGCGAGTGGGCCCCATCGCGCAACTTGACCGATCACAGAGAGGAAGCACGCGATGTTCAACCACGCCGACCGATTCCCATCCGGCAGCCCTCTGCCGCAGGGACACCTCACCCCCGTCCCGTGGGGGCTGCGCAGGCTGGCCCCGTACCCGGCGGTCGAGGTACCGCAGTACGCCCGCATCGAGCTGGACGCCACCACGCAGACCGCCCGCTACCTCGACGCCGAGGGCACGGTCGTGATGGCGCCGGGGCACGGTACCTCGTCGGGCACCAATCCGCCCACCGGCACCACGGGGCAGGGTGACCGCAACAGTGACGCACCGGACGTCGACACGGGGAACGACACCGACCAGTGACCACCGATTCCCGTCCGGTACTGGTCGTCACGAATCTCGATGACCCAACTGCGGATCTCGTGATTGCCGAGCTGCACGATCGGGGTGTCCCGGTGGTGCGGCTCGACTCCGGAGACTTCCCCGCGACCCTGTCGTGCTCCGCCTCCATCGGCGGGGATGCGGCACGGTGGCGGGGAAGCGTCGCAACCCCCAGCCGTGTCGCCGAACTCGGTGGCGTGCGGGCGCTGTACTACCGGCGCCCCTCCGGGTTCGCCTTCCCTCACCTCGACCCGCAGGACGCCCGTTTCGCCGTCGCACAGGCCCGTTACGGTCTCGGCGGCGTACTCGCGTCACTGCCCGACTGCCTGTACGTCAACCACCCCAACCGCATCGGCGACGCCGAGTACAAGCCCGCCGGACTCGAGGCCGCTGCTGCGTGCGGCTTCACACTGCCGCCCACACTCATCACGAACCGGCCCGAGGATGCGCGCGCCTTCATCGAGGAACACGGGCCGGTCATCTTCAAACCGCTGGCTGTGCCGCTCTACCTGGCCGACGACAAGGCGCAGACCGTGCCCGTCGCCGAGGTCACCGTCGAGGAGATCGACGAGAGCATCGCGGGCACCATGCACTTGTTCCAAGCCAGGATGGACAAGGCCGCCGACGTGCGCGTGACCGTGACCGGGGAGCAGATATTCGCCGTCCGTATCGACTGCGACCTGCTCGACTGGCGCACCGACTACAGCACTCACGTCTACACGCCGATCCCGACGCCACCGACCGTGGCATGCGCGATCCGCGCGTACCTGCTGCACTTCGGGCTCGTCTTCGGCGCGTTCGACTTCACCCTGTCCGCGTCCGGGGAGTGGACGTTCATCGAATGCAACCCGTCCGGACAATGGGCATGGCTGGAGCCGCCGACCGGCCTGCCCATGACTGCGGCTCTCGCTGATCTTCTGGAACGAGGCACCCATGACCGAAGCTGACGTCGACGCGGTCGCCGCTGAGCTACGGCAGCGGCTCGCCGAACGGCTCACCGCCGCCGGGTGGCTGCTCTCTCCCGCCTGGCGGGATGCTGTCGAGGCCGTCCCCCGGCACGAGTTCGCCCCTCGCTTCTACGTCGAATCCGATGCCCCGGGACTCACCACGTGGGCGCCTGTGACACCCGAACTCGTCGGCGTCCACGAATGGCTGCGGCAGGTGTACGACGACGAGACGCTGATCACGCAGTTCGACAGCCGCGAAATCGACTGGGCCGATCCGCAGCCCATCAGCAACGCGCACCCGACCTCGTCCTCGACGCTTCCCTCCCTCGTCGTGCGAATGCTGGAAGACCTGCAGGTCGAGGACGACCACACGGTGACGGAGTACGGGACCGGCACCGGCTACTCGACCGCGCTCCTGTGTCACCGGCTCGGCGACGAGCGCGTGCTCTCCATCGAGACTGACGCCCGTGTCGCCGCACGGGCACGCGCGGCACTGGTCCGCTGCGGCTACCGGCCTCGGCTGTACATCGGCGACGGCCTGACCGGCGCCCCGGGCTCCACACGGGCGCACCGCACCATCGCCACGATGGGTGTGCGCAGCATCCCCCCGGCATGGGTCGAGCAGACTCACCCCGGCGGGCTGATCGTCGCCACACTGCGCGGCTGGATGCGCTCACTTGGACTCGTCCGGCTGACGGTCGAGGACAACGGCACCGCACACGGCCGGTTCCTCTCCAGCGATCCGAGTTTCATGATCGCCCGGCAGCAGGAGGCACCGGAAAGCCTCGGGATGCTCCCCGCACCCGACGGCGGCAACACTCGCCGAACCTCGTACGGCCCCGAGCTGTTGGCCATGCCGGACAGCGGGTTCGTCGCTCAGCTCACCATGCCGAACGCCCGCTACTTCTCCATGCTCGCTGACGACGGCACGGTGAGCACGTACGTACTCGACGCCACGAACGACGCGTTCGCCGTTCTCACCCCCAACGGCGAGGGCTGGACCGTGCGGCAGGGCGGCCCGGCGCTGCTGTGGGACGACGTCGAACAGGCGCTCGCTCTGTGGCACGCCGCTGACTCCCCCGCTCCAAGCGAATTCGGGGTCAGCGTCGCCCCAGACGCTCAGCGGGTCTGGCTGGGCACCCCGGACGGGCCGAGCTGGCGCCTGCCCGCGTAGCTCGGACATCGCACCACCGCACAAGCGACTCGGCGACCGGGGGCGACCCCACCAGGGACACCCCGCCACAGGCGCCCGGCCCCGGGGTGGGGTACCTCCGGAAGAAGTGTGAGGGGGCGGGATCGGGCCCGCCCCCTCACACTCAGTGGCTCACACGCCCGTGCGCTCCGGCTCGCGGGGCGGGGGAACCATGGCAGGCGTCTGGGCGGAGGGCAGCTCCTTGCGGAGGCCTTCGCCCTCGACGTCGACGTTGGGCAGCAGCCGGTCCAGCCAGCGCGGCAGCCACCAGGCACGCCGTCCCAACAGGGCGAGCACCGCGGGCACGATGGCCATCCGCACCACGAACGCGTCGAAGAGGATGGCGACGGCGAGCCCGAAGCCCATCATCTTGATCATGGATTCGGAGGAGCCGATGAACCCGGCGAACACGCTGATCATGATGACGCCGGCGGCGGTCACCACGCGTGCGCCCAGCCGGAACCCGCTGACGATGGCCTGGCCCGGGTTCTCCCCGTGCACGTATGCCTCGCGCATCCGCGTCACCAGGAAGACCTCGTAGTCCATCGCGAGTCCGAAGATCACGCCGATCATGAAGATCGGCATCATGCTCATGATCGGTCCGGTCTGTTCGACGCCGAGGAGGCCGGCCAGCCAGCCCCACTGGAAGACGGCGACCACGGAGCCCAGCGCCGCCAGCACCGACAGCAGGAAGCCGAGCGCTGCCTTGAGCGGCACCAGCACCGAGCGGAAGACCAGCATCAGCAGTACGAAGGCCAGTCCCACCACCAGCGCCAGATACGGCACCAGGGCGTCGTTCATGACCTGCGAGAAGTCGATGGCGACCGCTGTGGAGCCGGTGACCAGCAAGGTGGCGCCGGTCTTCTTCTCGATCGCGCCCGACTGGTCCCGGATGTCACGCACGATGTCCTCGGTGCGCGAGTCACTGGGGCCGTACTTGGGGACGGCGGTCAGGGTCGCGGTGTCGCCGCTCTTGTTGAGCTGCGGGGGCGAGACGGCGACCACGCCGTCCACCTTCTTCAGCCGCTGCTGCACCTCGGCGGCCGCGGCCTTGGGGTTGTCGGCGTCCTTCAGGTCCGCCACGGCCATCAGCGGACCGTTGAAGCCCGCACCGAAGCCGTCGGAGAGCAGGTCGTACGCCTTGCGCTGGGTGGTCTTCTCCGGCTGGTTGCCCTCGTCGGGCAGGCCCAGCTTCATGGCGCCGACCGGCAGCGCCAGGGTGCCGAGCGCCAGTACGGCGGTGACCAGCACCAGGATCGGACGGCGCAGGACGAAGCTCGCCCAGCGGGCACCGGCCTTGGGGCGCTGCCCCTCCGCGTCGGCGGCGGGCGGTACCCCGGTCTCCGGGTAGGCCTTGCGCACCCGGCGGCCGAAGATCCGCTTGCCGACCATGCCGAGCGCCGCGGGCACCAGTGTGAGCGCGATCAGTACGGCGATGACGACGGTCCCGGCGGCGGCCATACCCATCTTGGTGAGGACCGGGATGTTGACGACGGAGAGCCCGACCAGCGCGATCACCACGGTCAGTCCGGCGAAGACGACGGCGGAGCCCGCCGTGCCGACGGCGCGTCCGGCCGCCTCCTCGCGCTCCCGGCCCTCGGTCAGCTCCGCGCGGTAGCGGGAGGCGATGAAGAGCGCGTAGTCGATGCCGACCGCGAGGCCGATCATCATGGCCAGCGTCGTGGTGTTGGCGGACAGGCCGAGGGTGGCGCCGAGCGCGGTGATCGAGGAGATACCGATCATCACGCCGATCAGCGCCGTGATCAGCGGCAGTCCCGCGGCGATGAGCGAGCCGAAGGTGAGGATCAGCACCACGGCGGCGATGCCGATACCGATGATCTCGGCGTTGCCCATCTCGGGTTCGACGATGAGCGCGTCTCCGCCGGTCTCCACGGTCAGACCGCTGTCACGGGCCGACTGTGCGGCGTCCTTGATGTTCTCGCGGGTCTTCTCGGTGATCTCCTGGGCCGGGACCTTGTAGGTCACCGACGCGTAGGCGATGCTGCCGTCTTTGCTGATCGCCCCGCTGTTCTTGAGGAACGGGTCGGAGACGGCGGCGGCCTGGCCGCCGGTCAGCTCCTTGCGGGTCTCCTGGACAGCGGCCTTGTTGTCGGAGGCGGTGATCTTCTCACCGGTGGGCGCGCGGAAGACCATACGGGCCGTCGCGCCCTCCGCGTTGGCGTCGGGGAAGCGCTCTTCCAGTACATCGAAGGCCTTCTGGGCCTGCGTGCCGGGCAGCGCGAAATCGTCGTCGGGCGGGGTGGAGGCAGTGGAAGCGCCGACCCCGGCCGCCACCAGCAGCGCCACCCATATCAGGGCGACGATGCGGCGACGCCGGAAGGCGAGTCTGCCGAGCTTGTACAGGAAGGTGGCCACGAGAGAGGTTCTCCGGTCTCGAGGTCGGACAGTCGGACGGTGCGGTGGAGCAGAGCAGCTACAGCTGGTGAGCTGAGGGAGCACGGCGGGGAGGTGCCGCAGGCCCGGCAATGAGAGCTCATGTCAATCGACGCTTTCTCGCATCCTTGGGGTGAGCGGAGGCCCGGAAATGAGGGACACGTCACAACTTGCTTGGGTGCATATCGCCGCGAAACATGGGATAGGTGACCGACGACGGCGCGTATCTCCGCTTTCCACACCTGCATGGCGATCTGCTCTGCTTCGCCGCCGAGGACGATCTGTGGGTGGCCCCGGTCCCGGAGGCCGGAGCGCCCTCGGGGCGGGCGTGGCGGCTGACCGTGGACCGCACCCGGATCAGTCACCCCCGCTTCTCCCCGGACGGAGAGCGCATCGCGTTCACCACTTGGCGCAGCCTGGACCCGGAGGTCCATCTGGTCTCCGTACAGGGCGGTCCCGCACGGCAGCTGACGTACTGGGGCGCGACCGACACCCGGGTACGCGGCTGGACCCCGGAGGGCGATGTACTGGCGGTGGCCTCGCACGGGGAGCCGTTCGCCCACCGCGCCTGGGCGTACCGGGTCCCGGTCGACGGCCCGGACGGTCCGCCCAGAAACCGTCCGGATGTCTCGTGCCCGGGCAGCAGGCTGCCGTGGGGGCCGGTGTCGGACATCGCGGTGGCGGAACAGGAGGGCGAGCGCCGCACCCTGCTGCTGACCGGAACGCCGCCGCACGAGCCCGCGAGCTGGAAGCGGTACCGGGGCGGCGCCATGGGGCGGATGTGGCTCCAGGGGGAGCGGCTGCTGGCGGAGCTGGAGGGGCATCTGGACTCGGTGATGCTGGTGGGCGACCGGATCGCCTTCCTGTCCGACCACGAGGGCGTCGGCAACCTCTACTCCTGCTGTCCGGACGGCAGCGATCTGCGTCGGCACACCGACCACGACGCGTTCTACGCCCGGCACGCGGCCACCGACGGGCGGCGCGTGGTCTACCAGTGCGCGGGCGAGATCTGGCTGGTGGACGACTTCGCACATGTGGCCCGGCCCCGCCGCCTGGATGTGCGGCTGGGCGGCCAGCGCGCGGGCCGGCGCCCCTACCAGGTGCCCGCCGCCGCGCATGTGAACGCGCTGGCCGTCGACCCCACCGGGCGGGCCAGCGCGGTCGGCGTACGCGGCAGCCTGTACTGGCTCACCCACCGCGACGGTCCGGCCCGGGCGCTGGCGGACACGCCGGGGGTGCGGGTGCGGCTGCCCACCATGCTGGGCGACACGGGACGGATCGCCTACGTCACCGACGCCGAGGGCGAGGACGCCATCGAGATCGCGGACCTGCCCCGCGCCTCCCGCCCCCGGCCCGCCTACCGGATCGCCGCTGGGCGGCTGGGGCGGGTGCTGGAGCTGGTCGCCGCGCCCTCGGGCGAGCGGCTGGCCGTCGTCTCGCACGACGGCCGGCTGCTGCTGGTCGACGTGCCCGACGCCGCCGAGGCCCCCGACGCGGACGGTACGGCTCCACCGGCGCCGATCAGCGAGGTCGTACGGTCGGCCAACGGCCCGGTGCACGATCCGGCCTTCGCCCCCGACTCGGGCTGGCTGGCCTGGGCGCACCCCGGGGTGGGCCGGTCGCTGGCCTGCATCAAGATCGCGAAGGTCTCCGCGCCGGAGGGCGAGCGGACCGTACTGGACGTCACGGACGGGCGGTTCGAGGACGAGCAGCCCGTCTTCACCCGCGACGGGCGCTATCTCGCCTTCCTCTCCTGGCGCGGCTTCGACCCGGTGTACGACGTGCACACCGGGGATCTCTCCTTCCCGCTGGGCTGCCGCCCGTATCTGGTGCCGCTGTCCTCCGCGACGCTCTCGCCGTTCGCGCTGACCCCGGAGGGGCGCCCGGCCGCGGGCGGGCTCGACCCGCATGACCAGCCGCCCGGCGGCGAGGAGGAAGGGCCCGAGGCCTCGGTGCTGGTGGAGGCGGAGGGGCTGGCGAACCGGGTCACCCCGTTCCCGGTGACGGCGTCGAAGTACGCGGCACTGTGCCCGGTCGCCGGGGGCGGACTGATCTGGCTGCGGTACCCGATCTCCGGCGCGCTCGGCGAGACGTTCGTCAACCCGGCCGACACCTCGGGCCGCCCCACGCTCGAACACTTCGATCTGACGACTGCCAAACGCACCGAACTCACCAGCGACGTCGACTGGTTCGCGCCCAGCGGCGACGGCACCCGGCTGGTCGTCAACGACGAGGGGCTGCTGCGGGTGATCCCGGCCGACCAGCAGGCCGACTCCGACACCACCACCTACATCGACCTGCGCCGCATCCTGCACGACGTCGACCCGGCGGCCGAGTGGCGGCAGTCCTACGAGGAGGCGGGGCGGCTGATCAAGGCGTACTTCTGGGACCCGGGGATGAGCGGCATCGACTGGCAGGCCGTCCTGGACCAGTACCGCCCGCTGGTCGAACGCGTCGCCTCGCCGGACGAGTTCGCCGATCTGGTACGCGAGGTGCTCGGCGAGCTCGGCACCTCGCACGCCTACGTCACCCCCGCGCGGCGCGACGAGGGTCCGCCGCACTACCAGCGGCCCATCGGTTTCCTCGGCGCCGATCTGATCCGTACCCCCGAGGGCGACTGGCAGATCGCCCGGATCCTGCCGGGCAACTCCTCCGACTCCCGGGCCCGTTCCCCGCTCGCCGGCTCGCCGGTACGGGAGGGCGCGCTGCTCACCCATGTCGACGCCCGGCCCGTCGACCCGGTCAGCGGCCCGGCGCCGCTGCTGGCCGCGGCGGGCGGGACGACCGTCGAGCTGACGCTCCAGCAGGCGGGGCCGCGCCGGGTCGCCGCCGTCCCGCTGATCGACGAGCGGCCGCTGCGGTACCAGGACTGGGTGGCCCGCCGCCGGGACGTCGTCCGCGAACTGAGCGACGGCAAGTGCGGCTATCTGCACATCCCCGACATGGGCGGCTCGGGCTGGGCGCAGTTCAACCGCGACCTGCGGCTGGAGGTCTCCCGGCCCGCGCTGATCGTGGACGTACGGGGCAACGCGGGCGGGCACATCAGCGAGCTCGTCCTGGAGAAGCTCACCCGCACCATCCTGGGCTGGGACCTCACACGCAACGCGCAGCCCGTCACCTACACCAGCAACGCACCGCGCGGGCCGGTGGTCGCCGTCGCCGACGAGGCAACGGCCTCCGACGGCGACATGATCATCGCCGCGTTCCGGCTGCTCGGCCTGGGCCCGGTCGTCGGCGCCCGCACCTGGGGCGGGGTCGTCGGCATGACGGGCAGGCACCGGCTGGGCGACGGCACGGTGATCACGGTGCCGATGAACGCGGCGTGGTTCGAGGGCTACGGATGGTCGGTGGAGAACCACGGCGTGGAGCCGGACATCGAGGTGCTGCGCACTCCGCTGGACTGGGCCGAGGGGCGCAGCTCGGTACTGGGCACGGCGGTTGCCACCGCCCTCGACCTGCTGGAACGGCACCCCGCCCGGACCCCGCCCGACTACCGGAACGTGCCGGACCGCTCCCGTCCGCAGCTCCCGCCGCGCCACTGAGCCCTTCGGGCGGTTTTGCTTGAGCCCTTCGGGCGGTTTTGCCATGGAATGCGGGCTCTGCACCGGCGTGGCAGGGTGGAAAGTGCCCGTGAGGACACACATCCGACACGTCCGAAGGAGTGACGATGGGCATCGCAGACCGGTTCAAGTCCAAGGCTGAGCAGATTCGGCACAAGGGCGCGGAGAAGACGGAGAAGCGGGAGAAGAAGGGTCAGCGTGGCGGCAAGCAGCCTGGCGGCCAGGATGCTCGGGAGAGGGCGCAGGAGCTGAAGGACAAGGCGCAGCGGCGGGCGCAGGACTGGAAGAACAAGAACCGCTGAGAGGGTGCCCCTGTCCGTCGTCGGCGGACTGCGGGTGCGCTGTGGTTGCTCGCGCAGTTCCCCGCGCCCCTGAATTGCTACCCCGCAAGCTTGGGCAGTCTGCGCCAGGGGCGCAGGGTGGGCAAGCGCAGCCCCTATGCGGCGCGCGCCCTCTCGTCTGCCTCGCCGCCCGCGCCGACGAGGGCCGTCGAGACGCCGCCCGCGGCTTCCAGGCGAGGGGCGACAGCCCTCATTTCGCGTTGGCCCAGTGGGCCGCCGATCAGGGGGGCAAGATAGCCGCGTATGCCCTGCATACCGCGTAGCCACCACTGCCCGTAGACGTGGGGGGAGCGCCGTTCGATGCCCGCGACGAGCCGGTCGACAGCCGGGCCGAGCGGGTAGGTCTTGTTCGTCGGGTACGGCAGCCGCTGCCGTACGTCCCGCATCACCTCGTCCGCGTCGGCACCGCGCACCATATCGGTGTCGGTCCAGCTCAGATAGCCCACGCCGACGCCGACACCCTTGTAGCCCACCTCAGCGCGCAGGCTGTGCGCGAAGGCCTCCACACCGGATTTGGAGGCGCAGTACGCGGTCATCATGGGCGCCGGCGTGATGGCGGCGAGTGAGGCGATCTGCAGGAAGTAGCCCCGGGACTCCTCCAGTACGGGCAGGAACGCGCGCGCCGTGACGGCGCCGCCGATAAGGTTGACCTCGATGACCCGGCGCCAGGCGACCGGGTCGGAGTCCATGAACGGTCCTCCGGCAGCCACCCCGGCGTTGGCGACGGTGATGTCGACCTTCCCGAAGTGCTCCTTGACCTCGCGGGCGACCTCGGCCATGGCCTCGTGGTCGGTCACGTCGGCGTACCAGTGCGCCGAGTCGGTGTGCAGCGAGGCGGCGACCCGCTTCAGCTCGTCCGGCTCCAGCCCGACCAGCGCGATCTTCGCGCCACGCGCCGCCATCTTCCGCGCGAGCAGCGCCCCCACGCCGCGGGCCGCGCCCGTGATGACGGCGACCTGGCCCTCAAGACTGACCCTGCTCATGCGCTCGTCTCCTCCATGTCCTTGGTTGCGAGGTGCTTCCGGGCGAGTCCCGCGAGTACGGCGCTGACCGTCTCCGGCTCCTCCAGCGGCGTCATGTGCCCGCGCCGCTCCAACTCGTGCACGCCCGTGCAGTGGGGCAGCAGCGCGGCCAGCCGGTGGGCGTGCGGCAGCGGGGTGAGGCGGTCGTGGGTGCCGATGACGACGGCGGTGGGCACGTCCAGGTGCGGCACCTTGGCCGACAGGTCGAGCCCGGCCAGCACCCCGCCCCACGCGGACCGTACGCGCCTCGGGCAGGCGTGCACGATGCGCGCCGTCGCCTCGACTGCCGCGGCGTCCGGGGCGGGCCCGAGCGTGCCGTACGCGAGGGCCTTACGGGTCAGTGGTGAGACGGGGCCCAGCGGGGCGGCCGAGCCCAGCAGTGCCCGGTGCGCGAGGGTGCGCATCCGTTCAGAGCGGAACGGCAGCACCCGCGCCTGGCCCGTCAGATGTTCGGCGCCGGTGCTGCACAGCAGCAACGCGGCGGCGTGCTCGCGCAGTTGTCTTCTGCCGGCCGCGGCCATGAGGGTCATACCGCCCATCGAGTGGCCGCCGACGACGGCCCGTTCACCCGGCTCCAGCGCGGCGTCCAGTACGGCGCACAGGTCGTCGGCGAGCATGGCGGTGCTGTACGCCGCGGGGAGCGCGGCGGCGGGGCTGCGGCCGTGCCCGCGCTGGTCGTAGACGATGACGCGGTGGCCGCTCGCGGTCAGCTCCCGGATGACCGGCGCCCAGAACAGCGTCGAGCAGGTCCAGCCGTGGGCGAGGACGACGGCGGGGTCGTCGGCGCGGCCGTGCACCTCGACGGGGAGCCGTACGCCGTCCCCGGAGCGCGCGGTCAGCTCGCGGGCGGGCATGGGCGGTACATACCGACCGGTCAGTCCCTCGTGCCGGTCCGTGCCGGCGATACGGCTCATCGCACGTCCTCCGGCACATCGTCCCGCACGGAAGCACCGGTTGCGGCCCGACTGCTGACGCTCCCGGCGAGCAGCGGCGCCTTACGGCCCGCGGCGCCCGCCCGGGCCCCGCCGCCATCACGGGGCGCCCGCAGCACCTCGTACTCCTCCAGCCACACCTCGCGGGTGATCTTGCGGAACTCGGCGGTGGTGCCCGGCCATACGGCCACGGGCCGGCCCTGCGCGTCCAGGTACCAGCTCGTACAGCCGGTGTCCCAGACGCTGGATTTGATGCGTTCGCGCAGTTTGGCGTTGTAGGTGTGCTGCGCGATGGGCCGTACGTCCAGCGCGACCTTGTCGCCGCCGCCGAGGGTGTCCAGCTTGCGCACGTAGTCGACGAGGTAGTTGAGCTGCGCCTCGATGATCAGCACCATCGAGCTGGTGCCGAGACCGGTGTTGGGGCCGATGACGAACAGGAAGTTGGGGAAGCCGGTGGTGGTCGTCCCCCGCAGCGCGTTCATCCCGTCCTCGGCCCAGGACTCGGCCAGCGTCTCGCCGTCGGCGCCCTTGACGAGGTGCGCGACGGGCATGTCGGAGACGTAGAAGCCGCTGCAGAAGACCACCGCGTCGACCTCCGCCTCACGGCCGTCCGCGGAGACCAGCGTGTTCCCGCGGATCTCCTTGAGACCGGAGTCGATGACCCGCGTGTTGGGCTGGGCGAGCGCCGGATAGTAGTCGTCGGACAGCAGGCAGCGCTTGCAGCCGACGCGGTAGTCCGGAGTCAGCTTGCGGCGCAGCCCCGGATCCTTGATGGCACGCCGCATGTGCAGCTTGGCGACCTGCTCCACGGCGGGCAGCAGCTTGGGGTAGTTGGCGAAAACCTGCGTCTCCAGCTCCCGTACACCCCACAGCGCGAAGCGGCGCAGCTTCTGGGTGGCCGGGATACGGGCGTGCAGCTTCCGCTCGGCCTTGCTGATCCGGCGGTCGTTGCGCGGCAGCACCCAGGCGGGGGTGCGCTGGAAGACGGTCAGCTCGCCGACGACCGGCTGGATCGCGGGGATGATCTGGATGGCCGAGGCGCCGGTGCCGATGACGGCCACCCGCTTGCCCCGCAGGTCGTAGTCGTGGTCCCAGGTGGCGGAGTGGAAGACCTTGCCCTCGAACGAGTCCAGCCCCGGGATGTCCGGCAGCCTGGGCTCGGACAGCGGCCCCGTCGCCGAGACCACCACGTCGGCGGTCAGCGTGCCCGCCGAGGTCTCCACCCGCCAGTGCAGCTCGTCCGCGTCCCAGCTCAGCTGCTGTACCTCGGTGTTGAAGCGGATGTGCTGGCGCAGTCCGAAGGTGTCGGTGACCTGCTCCAGGTAGGCGCGGATGTCCGGCTGGGGCGAGAAGCTGCGCGGCCACTCCGCGTTGGGCGCGAAGGAGAACGAGTACAGGTGCGAGGGGATGTCGCACGCGCACCCGGGATATGTGTTGTCGTGCCAGGTGCCGCCGACGGCCTCCCTGCGCTCCAGGACGACGAAGTCCGTCACCCCCGCGCGCCGCAGCCGGACAGCGGCCCCCAGGCCGCCGAATCCGGTTCCGATCACCGCCACCCGTACGTGCTCCTGCTCGTGCTCGGCCGCCATGCCGCCGCCTCCCGGGATCTGTCGCGTGCTGCGTGCTGCGCTCTCGTGGGGGACCCACAACTGTGCCAGTAATCACTGGCACGATCAGAGAGTAGGGCAGCGGGATACCCATGGGTAGGGGTCGGCGCGAGGAAAGTTACCGGCGGTTGCACCGAGGTGGCGGCCCACGGCGGCCACTTACGCTGGACGACGTGGCGAGCGCGAACGAGCAACACACGACGGACGGGCCGGGCGAGCCGACCGGGCGCGGGCCGGTGACGGGCGGGGGTCGTGCGGGCGGCCCGGCCGACGGAGCGGGCGGGGGCCGGGCCCGCGCAGTGGACGGTGGCTCGGCCGACGCCGCGGGCGGGGGTCGGGTAGGCGCAACCGACGAGGGTCCGGTCGGTGAGCCGACCGTGGAGAAGCGGGAGTTCCGCGCGCACGAGCTGGCGGAGGCCGCCGGAATCACCACCCGCACCCTGCGCTTCTACCGCGAACGCAAACTCCTCCCGCCGCCCCGCCGCGAGGGCCGTATCGCCTGGTACGACGAGCACCATCTGGCCCGGCTGCGCAGCATCACCGCACTGCTGGCCCGCGGCCACACCCTCGGCGGCATCGCCGATCTGCTCGACGCCTTCGAGAAGGGCCGCGACGTACGCTCCGCCGCCGAGGTCATGGGACTGGACAGCACCGTGTTCACCCCGTTCTCCGACGAGACCCCCGTCCGGCTCACCCCGGAAGAGCTCGCCGACTACTTCCAGGGCGAGGTCACCGTCGACAACCTGGCCGCCTCCCTGGACCTCGGCTATGTCGCCATCGACGGCGACGAGTTCGTACACACCAGCCGCCGCCTGCTGGAGGGCTCCGCCGACCTGGTCGCCAAGGGCATCCCGCTGGCCGACGTCCTGGAGGCGGGCCGGGAACTGCGCGCCCAGACGGACGAGATCGCCGCCACCTTCGCCCGGATCTTCCGCTCCCACCTGCTGCCGCGGCAGAACTCCACCGATCCGGCCGAACTCAACAATCTGCTCGCCCGCCTGGCACCGGTCGCCAAACAGATCGTCGAGGCGGAGCTCGGCCTCGCCCTGGACCGGCGGATGCGGGCGGAGCTGGAGGAGTGGCTAAGCGGCGGACAGCCGGACGGGGAGCGACTTGACGCCGTGGATGAAGTTGGAGACTAGCCGGCGCACTCCCCCCGCGGCGCCGGGCTCCGACTCGCGCGGCAGCAGCTCGTAAGGCGGCAGCAGCCGGGCCGCCTCCTGGTGCAGCACGCGCAACTGAAGGCGGGCGAAGTGTGCGCCCAGACAGACGTGCGGTCCCTCGCCGAACGCCAGATGCGGGTTCGGCATCCGGGCCAGGTCCAGGGTGTGCGGCGCGGTGAAGACCCGCTCGTCGTAGTTGGCCGAGGCGTGGAAGACAACCACCTTGTCCCCGGCACTGATGCGACGTCCCGACAGTTCGAGATCGCGCACTGCTGTGCGCCGGAAACTGAGCACGGGAGTATGCCAGCGCAACAGCTCCTCCACAGCTACAGCCTGCGCTTTCACCTCCCCGGCCCACACCAGTCGGCGCATGCTGCGCTGCGCCTCGCGGTCTTCCGCCAGTGCGAGCAGTCCGCCGGGGGCCGCGCTGCGCACTGTGTCGTTGCCCGCCACCGTCAGCAGGAAGAAGAACATCTCCAGCTCGGCGCCGGTCAGTTCGTGGGCGAGCGCGGTCATCACGTCGTCCGCCGGGTGTGCGCGCTTGTACGCCGCGAGCCGGCCCGCGTAGTCGAACATCTCCTGGAGCATCGCCGGCGACCGCGGGTTGGCCGGGCGGCCGTCCGGACCGAGCACCGTGTGAGCCTGGTCCGGGTCCTGGTAGCCGATGATCCGCTCGGTCCACTCCAGCAGCAGACCACGGTCCCCGGCCGGTACGCCCAGCAGATCCGCGAGGTTCAGCAGCGCGAAATCGTCGGTGACCGTGGCCACCAGATCGCAGCTGCCCCGCTCCCGGGCCTCCCGGCCCGCCGCCGTCAGCAACCGCCGGGCCCGCGCCCGTACCTCCGCCTCGAACCGCTCGACCCGGCGCCGGGTGAACGCCCGGCTGACAAGGGTGCGCAGCCGGTTGTGCGCGGGCGGATCCTGGTTGAGCATCATCCGCCGGATGAACGGCAGATCCTCCGGGTCCGGGTCGCGGATCTGGGTGGCTCCCTCGTAGGAGGAGAAGTCGGCGGGCGAGCGCAGCACCCGCAGCACGTCCGCGTGCCGCGTCACCGCCCAGAACCCCGGCCCCGCGGGCCAGCCCAGCACCTCGTACTCCTCCTGCCACGCGACCGGATCCCGGTCCCGCAGCGCGCGGAACGCCTCGTGCGGCAGCCCGGAGGCGTAGCGGCGGGGATCGAATACGTCCATGTCCACGTCCGCATCCGCTTCGGCGGCGGACGCGGCGGCCGCGGCCCCGGCGGCGGACGCGGTCCCGGGGGCGGTGTCCATCACGCGCCGCCGTCCGCGGGCAGATCCTCCGCGGACAGGTCGTCCGCACGCAGGAAGTCCTCCACCGCCCGGACGGTCTCCAGCGGCGTCTCGTCGAGCGGATAGTGCCCGGCGGCGGGCAGCTCCACCAACTCGGCGGCCGTGTACCAGCGCAGCCATGTCGTACGCATCACCTCCGCCGACAGCACCGGGTCGCCGTCACCGACCACCAGCCGGACCGGAACCCGGCAGCCGCGCACCCGCTCGTGGAAGTCCTCCAGTGCCCAGGAGTCCAGCCAGGCGCGGAAAGCACCGGGATCGGTGCACGACATCGACCGCTCGACCATGAGGTCCAGCCAGGCGTCCGGACGGCGGTTGCCCGTACTGAAGTCGATGATCGCCCTGCGGTTGGCCGGACGCTGTGCCGCCTGCGCGAACAGCTCCCACTGTTCGCCCTGCAACGGCACCCCGCTCGCGGGCACCGGCGCGATACCCACCATCCGGCGCACCCGCTCCGGCGCGGCCAGCACGACTCGCTGGATGACGGCGCCGCCCATCGAGTGCCCCACGAGCGAGAACCGTTCCCAGCCGAGCGCATCGGCCAGCGCCAGCACGTCCCTCGCTGCCTCATCGGTCGTAAAGGCTCCCGCGATGTCCCGCGCCTCGCCGTAGCCCCGCAGATCGGGGACCGCGTAGCTGAACGTGGCCCGGTCCAGGACATCGAACACCGGCGCATACGCCTGCCGGTCCGCGAACCAGCCGTGCACCGCGATCACATGGTGCGCACCGTCACCGATCCGCGCGGCGGGCAGTACGACGGCACCCGATCCGCCGTCGGCTCTCCCCGCGGCTCCCACTCCTCCGTCATCGGTTCCCGACTCTGCGGCAGCGTCCATGGCAACCTCCCCTGGGACGGCGACGCCCCACCCGGCTCCACGGTGACCCGCCTCCTCCCGGCCGCACAAGACCACGGCAGCCGCCGGACTCCCTCCGCCCGCGTCAGGGCCCGAAGTCGACGGTCAGGGCCCGAAGTCGACGGTCACCGGCGCGTGGTCGCTCCACCGCTCCGCGTGGGTGGCGGCCCGCTCGACGTACGCCTTCACCGCACGGCCCGCCAGCCCGGGCGTGGACACGTGGTAGTCGATCCGCCAGCCCGTGTCGTTGTCGAAGGCCCGCCCCCGGTACGACCACCACGAGTACGGGCCCGCCACATCCGGGTGGAGCGAGCGGACGACATCCGTGTAGCCGCCCTCGGCCGGGTCGAGGACGCGGGACAGCCAGGCCCGCTCCTCTGGCAGGAAGCCGGAGTTCTTCTTGTTGCCGCGCCAGTTCTTCAGATCGGCTTCCTGGTGCGCGATGTTCCAGTCACCGCAGACGAGCACCTCACGCCCGGCCGCCGCCGCACGCTCACGCAGGTCGCACAGGTAGGGCAGGAAGGCCGCCATAAAGCGCTCCTTCTCGTCCTGCCGCTCCGTACCGACCTCCCCGGAGGGCAGATACAGGCTGGCCACTGTCACGCCGGGCAGGTCCGCCTCCACATAGCGGCCGGACTCCTCGAACTCTGACGTGCCGAACCCCACCCGCACACTGTCGGGCTCCCGACGGGTGAGCAGGGCGACACCGGCCCTGCCCTTCGCGGAGGAGGGCGCCCAGAAGGCGTGCCAGCCCTCCGGATACCGCACCGCCTCAGGCAGCTGCTCGGGCTCAGCCCGGACCTCCTGGAGACAGACCACGTCCGCTTCGGTGGCCCCCAGCCACTCCCCATACCCCTTCTTGGCCGCTGCCCGCAGCCCATTGACGTTCACCGTGCTCACCTTGCGCAAAACATGCTCCCCATCGGTACGCGGACGACCGCACCTTATGCGGCAGCGGCCTCCCCGGCCTCATGGCCGAGGGGTGACAAGCACCACCGGAGGGCGACCAGCACGGGGACAGGAAAAGCACCACATGCGAAAAGAGCCCGCACCTTACGATGCCGGAATGCAGATCGTTCCCGCCCATTTCGATCACCCGGACGCCCGGAAGCTCAACGAGCTCGTGCTCCAGGAGTACGCGCTGCGCTACGGCGACCCGGAAGGTGACGCGACGCCGCTGGATCCCGCGATGTTCCAGCCGCCGCGCGGTCTGTACCTGCTGGCGAACGACGACGAGATGCGGCCGGTCGCCACAGGCGGCTGGCGCTCGATGGACGCCGCGCGAGGGCCGGACGAGAAGGACGAGAACTATGCGGACGGCGACGCCGAGCTGAAGCGCATGTTCGTCATACCCGAGGCGCGCGGCCAGGGCATCGCCCGGCGGATCCTCGCCCTGCTGGAACAGGACGCACAGGAGGCGGGGCGAATACGCATGGTGCTGGAGACGGGCATGGAGCAGCCGGAGGCCATCGCGCTCTACACCTCCGCGGGGTACGAGCCGGCTGAGGAGAAGTTCGGCCTCTACCGGTTCCACGAGGAGAGCCGCTGCTTCGTGAAACCGCTCCGCAAGGTCTCCTCGTGAAGCCGCTCCGCAACGTCTCCTCGTCAAGCCACTCCGCAAGCGCCGCTGAGAAGCCCTCTCAGCCCACGTACGCAGGCCCCTCGCCCGCCGCGTCACCCTCCGCACCCCGCGCGAGGTCCGCGGCCTCGGCAATGCCCCACTCCTCCACCGAAACCACCCGCACTCCGGGCCCGGGCCCCGCCGCGTCGGCTCCCTCTCCCCCAAGCTGCGCGGTCAGAGCACGGCCCGGCGGCAGCTCCACCCACCGGTCGGCGGCCGTCTCCCGCAGGACCGCCGTCATCTCCGCCCAGCGCACCGGCAGTGCGACGGAACGGGCAAGATCGTCGAAGACACCGTTGGCGTCACCGTGCAGACACGCACCGCTCGTGCAGGCCACATAGGGCAGCTTGTGCGCGCGGCGCGGGATCGTCGCCAGGTGCTGTGCCATCCGGATGCCGATGTCGTGCGGCGGCTCCTCGGCCCGTTCCAGCAGCTCGGCACGGATCCGTACCGCCCGCAGCGCCTCGGGGAAGGTCAGCAGCTCCGCGAC
The DNA here is from genome assembly GCF_050936705.1 of Streptomyces sp. CA-250714. Taxonomy (NCBI): domain Bacteria; kingdom Bacillati; phylum Actinomycetota; class Actinomycetes; order Kitasatosporales; family Streptomycetaceae; genus Streptomyces; species Streptomyces sp. CA-250714. Next base: position 3,129,981 of record NZ_JBNJMI010000002.1, read on the forward strand.
GACGGCCGCGGCGAAGCTGCCGAGGCCGTGCCCCGCCACGACGGCCGGCCGCACCTCCTCGTCCTCCACCAGTGCCCTGGCCCCCGCCACCCCGGCGACCAGCAGACTCACATGCCGCGCCACCTCGGACTCCGCCAGTGCCTCGGCGGTGTCCAGCTGTGCGATCCCACCGGGGTGGCCCCACTCGGCCTCGGCGAGAACGGTGGCCGAGGCGGCAGTGTCCGGCAGCCGGTGCAGCATGCCCGCTCGCAGTGAGCCCAGCCCGGGGAAGAGGAACGCGACGTTCATGGGGCCACCCTCACCCGCCGCACCCCGGCCGTGCCAGTCGCACCCCGCATCCCATACCGACCGGCCAGTCGGTCGCCCGGGTGTCCCGGGGCGAAGCAGCAGGTCGCGGCGCCGGTGCCGGACTGCGGATGCCGTCTCCCGTGGGAGCACCGATGGTGGGCGTATGACGGAAAACATCTTGTGCGCCGACTTCACCGAACGGGGCTCCGGAGCGGCACTGCACGCGCTGGACGAGCTGGACAGCGCACACCGTCAGGGCGCGCTCGAACTGCGCGAGGCGCGGGTGATCGGCCGGGACGTGGACGGGAACGCCGAGGTCCTCGGCGAGGTGGACCACATCAGCGGCGCCACCGGCTTCGCCGTCGGCGGGCTCGTGGGTGCGCTGCTGGGCCTGGTGGGCGGCCCGAAGGGGGCCCTGCTGGGGTTCGGCACGGGCGGGCTGATCGGCGGTGGCCACGACGCCCGTCGGGTGATCGAGACGAACGAAGGGCTGGAGGAGCTGACTGCGGAGATCCCGCCGGGCAGCACGGTCGTGGTGGCCGATGTGAAGGAGACCTCCACCGACCCGGCGGACGCGGCGCTGGGCCCGGGCGTCAGCCGCTATCTGGCCGCCACGGTGCGGCAGGAGCTGGAGGACATCCTGTCCACCCCGCAGCCGACGCCGAACCCCTCGGACGCCCCCACCGGCCCCGCCACCGCCGGCCACGAGGTCGGCCCCCACGGCGAGGGCGAGCGGGAACGGGCGAGCGGGCGCGAGGAGCACTGGTGGCGACGGTAGGGCGGTGGAGCACCCGATGGGACCGGCTTGGGGCGTACTGATCATCTCCGGCTGCCTGGAGACACTATGGGCAACCGCTCTGGAGGCGTCGAAGAACTTCCACCGGCTGTGGCCGTCGGTGCTTTTCCTGGTCGCCCTTGCCGCCAGCATGGCGGGCCTGTCGTACGCCGTGTCGCGGATTCCGCTGGGCACGGCGTACGCGGTGTGGGTGGGGATCGGCGCTGTCGGTACGGCGCTCTACGGAATGGCCGTGCTGGGGGACGCGGTCACTGCGGCCCGGCTGCTGTGCCTGCTGCTGATCGTCGGCGGGGTGGTGGGGCTGAAACTGCTGCACTGAGGAGCGGCCGGCTCAGCCGCCGGACGCCGGGCGCCGGGCGCGGAAGCGCAGTCCGCCGCTCTCGGGATGGCGGTCCGCGGCGATGTCGGTGAACCCCGCGCGGGACAGCCTCTTCGGCAACGCGCCGGGGTCGAGGGTGTTCATGGTGTCCCCGATGTGCAGCAGCCGGAAGCGGAAGTTCGGCTGACTGTCGGCCCCCGCGAACGTCCCGCCGGGCCGCAGCACGCGGTACGCCTCGGCGAAAATGCGGTCCTGCTGCTCCTCGGTGGGCACATGGTGCAGCATCGTGAAGCACACCACCGCGGAGAACGCCGCGTCAGGCAGCGGCATATCGGCCCCGTCAGCGTGCAGGATGCGCGCACGGTCGCCCCATTTACCGCGCAGCTGCTCAGCCATCGCGCCGTCGATCTCGACAGCGGTCACCCGGGGCGCCCGCTCGATCAGGACCCGCAGGTTGGCCCCGTATCCGGGCCCGATCTCGACGATGTCCTCGCCCAGTTCGACGTCCTCCAGTGCCCAGGGCAGCAGTTGCTCCCGCACGCCTGTGGCCCACTTCTCGGAACTGCACAGTCTCCGGTGCGCTCTGTTCATCGGCATACGGGGAAGCTAAGCCGGACCGGCGGTCGTCCACTACGGCGTACGCTGCCAACTGATGCCGCCATACGGACAGCCTCACGAGTCGCTGCCCCCGTGCGACGTTCCGTCCGGACAGCAGGCCCTTGTGGTACGCAGCTTCCCGCTGTCGCGGGGCTCATGGTTCGCGGAGCACCAACATCCGGCGCACCAGTTGGCCTGGTGCACCAGTGGACTGCTGTCGGTACGCGCGCCGGGCGGCACCTGGCTGCTGCCGCCTTCCGTCGCACTGTGGATCCCCGCGCACACCCCGCACGCGACGGGCGCCACCAGCGCGGCGGAGATGTGCAGCCCCTACATCGTGCCCACGCACTGCCCGGTGGCCTGGCCGGAGCCCACAGTGGTGGCCGTACCGCCGCTGCTGCGCGAGCTCATCAACCACCTTGCGGGGCCCGGGCTTTCGCGGCCGGCCCGCCGACGCGCCGAGGGAGTGCTGTTCGACCTGCTCCAGCCGGTGCCCGCGCGGGACATCGGGCTGGTCTGGCCGACCGACCCGCGGGCCCGCACGGTGGCCGAAGCGCTGCACGCCGACCTCACCGACTCCCGCCCGCTGGCCGCCTGGAGTCAGGTCGCCGGAGCCAGCGCCCGTACGCTGGCGCGGCTGTTCACGGCCGAGACGGGGCTCGGTTTCGGCCGCTGGCGGGAGCGGCTGCGGGTGCAGGAGGCGATGCCGCTGCTGGCCCAGGGGCGCTCCGTGGAGTCCGTCGCGCACCGGGTGGGCTACGCCTCGGCGAGTGCCTTCATCGCCACGTTCCGCCGCACTGTCGGGCTCACTCCGGGACAGTTCTTCCGCTGAAACCCCCGGCCGGGAGGGACGGCCGGAAGTGCGGCAGGCCGCCAATGGCCCGACCATTCCTGCCTGTTGTTTACACGCCCCTGTCGCGCCGTTACGTTGACGCCCGGCCGCAGTCCACCACCCCGCTCCGCGAGTCGCGCACCCCGCCCGCCCCACGCGGGCAGGCCCACCCCCCACTCCGGAAGGCAGGACCATGAGACGACCCACCCGCGCTCTGACCGGACTCCTCGGCGCTGCCGCTGCCGCCGCCCTGACGCTGTCGGGGACAGCACAGGCGGCCCCGGTGACCTATCCCGCCACCTCCCAGAACCCCTCAGGCGCCGCCGGAAGCCCGCGGCTCCTGGCGAAGCTCACCCACGCGCAGGCGACGGCCAAGTTCCGTGCCGCGGGCATCACCTGGACGTCCAGCGGCGGCTGTTCTGACCGCAACAACCCCTCCTGCACCTCGTTCGAGCAGCTCCGTTCGGAGACCGCGGACGGCGCCATCACGCTCAAGCAGGCGTCCGGCTGTGCCATCCGGCTGACCGGCGGCACGGAGACGGGCCACGCCTCCGGTACCTACAGCCACTGGAACGGCTACAAGCTCGACATGTCCCTCACCAGCTGCCTGGACAACTACGTCACCAGAACGTTCACCTCCATCGGCGGCTCCAAGTGGAAGTCGCCCTCGGGCAACGTCTACTACCGCGAGGGCAACCACTGGGACGTCACGTACTACAACTGCGGCGGCTGCTGAGCCGAGCGCGCGACCGGCCGCAACCCGGCCAGGAACTCCCGCACATGCCCGAGCCACAGCTTGCGGTCCCGCTCGCCGAGGATGTGGGCGCCGCCCGGAATCTCCAGCAGGGTGGCGCCGGGGATGGCCGCAGCGAGCCGGCGGGAGCTGTCCGGGAGGACGAGCCGGTCACCGGTGGGCATGGCCACCAGGGTGGGCACGGAGAGACCCGCGAGGTCGCCGCGTACGTCGACCCTGCGCACCAGGTCGAAGTGGTCCACCGTCCCCGGCGGCATGCCCTCGCGCGTCGCCGCGACAGCGGCCTCCAGCGCCTGGGCGGTGAGCCCGTGCGGGGCGCCGTCCAGCAGGGCGGACTGGGTGGCGATCCGCGCCACCGCGTCCCACTCCCCCGCCCGTCCGAACCGGGTGATGAGTTCGGAGGCGAACGAGAGCACCGGGTCGGCCACCGCGAACCCGGCCGTCAGCACCAGTCCCGTCACCCGCTCCGGGTACCGCGCGGCCGCCCGTATGGAGACCACCGTCCCCAGCGACTCTCCCAGCAGTGTGAATCGCTCGTGTCCGCGCGAGACGGCCGCCTCCACGACAGCGTCCACCAGTGCGTCGAGGTCGATCGGGCCGGGCGTGAGGGGCGAGGCACCGGCGCCCGGATAGTGCGGTCCGACCAGTGTGTGGTCGGCCGCCAGGTCGTCCAGTACGAGGCCGAAGTTGGGCTCGATCCCTCCTCCGGCACCGTGTGCGAGCAGCAGCGCCGGTCCGCTGCCCTGTATGTGCACATCGAGGGAGGACGGGTCGATACGGAACGATGATGCGGCGGCTGCCGCTGTGTGCGTCTTGGTCATGCACCGGAAGCTAAACTCCGACATCAGTGTCAGAGTCAAGCCGCCGCCGGAGACAGCACGACCACGGCGCGGCACCCAGGGAGGCGAGCCACATGCGCATGAAGGAGATGGTGCGCCGCACCGGTGTTCACGAGCGACTGCTGCGCTATTACGAGAAGCAGGGACTGCTGAGCCCGCAGCGGCTGCCCAGTGGGTACCGCGAGTACAGCGAGGCGGACGTCGACACAGTGCGCCGGGTGCGCTGTCTGCTGACGGCCGGACTGTCGACCACGATGATCGCGCAGATCCTGCCGTGTCTGCGCGACGAGGGAGACCGGCTGGTGCCGACCTGCCCCGATCTGGTCGCGCAGCTGCTCGACCAGCGCGACCGGATGACCGCGGAGATCGAGGCCCTGCACACCTCGCGCGGCCTCCTCGAAAACGTTCTGGCCGCCACCCCTGACCACCTCAAAGCCCCCACGCCCGACCAGCACGACCAGCCGGCAACCCCCTCCACCCGGCCCGCGGCGCCCCAGCCCGCCTAGCAAGAGGCGACCCTCCGGCCGGAGTCCGTCAGACCCCGTCCGCCTTCGGGCCGGGCCGGTACACCGAAACGGCGAAGGACACCGTCACCCCCACCGGTGCGCCCAGCGCGGCAACCCGCGTCCGCAGCTCCTCCGGTTCGACGTGCCGCGCGGCCGGACCCATGGCGGCGAGGTTTTCCACGTCCTGTCGTGACAGTTCGACGGTGTACTCCAGTGCCTCGGTCCGCTCCCGTACGAAGTGTCCGGACAGTGTGCGCTCCAGACGCTCCTCCTTGTCCGGGTCGACCTCCAGCAGCCCGAGCCGGTCGCGCAGTTCACGCAGATGCCGCTCGGTCGGTGTGACGACCAGCAGCGCTCCACCGGGCCTCAGCACCCGGTGGAACTCCTCGCCGTTGCGCGGTGCGAAGACGTTGAGCACGACGTCCACACAGCCGTCCCGTACCGGAAACGGCCGCCATACGTCCCAGCTGGCCGCACCCGCACGCGGGTGCGCCCGCGCGGCGCGGCGCAGCGCGTACGCCGACGCGTCCAGCGCCAGCCCCACAGCACCCGGCCGCGCCTCCAGTACGGCGGCGAGGTAGTGCCCGGTGCCCGCGCCGGCGTCCAGCACAGTGCCGCCTTCGTCGTCTGCTGGCACTCCCAGCGAGGAGGTGATCCTGGCCAGCGCCTCGGTCAGCGGCGCATAGTGCCCCGCCTCCAGGAACGCCGTACGAGCCTGCACCATCGCCGCACTGTCGGCGTTCATGGTGCGTTTGGCGCCCGAGAGCAGACTGACGTACCCCTGCCGTGCGACGTCGAAGGTGTGCCGCTGCGGACAGCGAAGCGACCGCTCGGCCACCTCGAGAGCGTCCCGGCAGACGGGACACCGCACCACCCTCGTCAGCGCCTCCCACGGTCCACGGTGCACCGGCGCGCGGTGTACGGACTCGTGGCGCGTGGTGGGCGGTTCGGACACGGGGCGGCTTCCTCAGGCGGCAGGAGGGCGAAAGGGGAGCCCCCAGGCTACCGTCGCGCCGTCCCGTCCCCGCCTTCCGGAGCGGCGGGCCTGGCCAGGTCGGCGGTGAACCGGTCCGCCGCCTCGCCGCGCAGCCGGCCGGCGGGCAGCCTGCGCCCGAAGGCGACCAGCAGCAGATCCTGCGCCGCTCCTGACACCGGCGCACCAGTGCCGTACGACCAGTCGAGGTCCTCCGCGCACAGTGCGACACCGTCCAGGTCGGCGCCGAAGAACTTCAGGCTCCTGGGCGTGACACCGTCCAGCAGGACGCGGATCCGCTCCTTCGGGACACGCCGCGTGTGGCGGAGCGCGACGGTGATGTCCAGCCCGTGCACCACGTCGTGCCCCAGCGCCGCCGGAAGACCGCCCACCGGGGGCTTCCAGGGGTGGTGCGCGTTGTCCCGCAGAGCAGCCGCAATCTCGGCTGTGCTCATCGCGGCCGCGTCCCGCCGCGCACACTGATCGGTCATCCGGTGCAGGCTGCCGCGGGCTCGCAGCAGTTCGCGCAGCACCTGGGAGCGGGACGAGCGGAACCCGGACGACATATGTGCCGCGACCTCCCGCACCCGCCATCCCGCGCACAGGGAGGGCACGTCCCAGTCGGCTTCCGGCAGGCTGTCCAACAGTTCGGCCAGCTCTGTGCGTTCGGCTGCGATCGCCTGCTTGATGTCCATGCCCGCTCCCCCTGCAGCATCGGCGGTGATCTTCCCAGAGTGGCCGGGGAGCGGTTCATAAGTCCAAGAGCAGGTTCTTCTGGCCGCCAGAAGCAGTGGTTATGGCGATGACTAGGCTGCCGGACATGGATCTGCGGCAACTCCGGTTGTTCGTCGCCGTGGTGGAGGAGCGCAGCTTCACCAGGGCCGCCGAACGCCTCCACCTGGCCCAGCCCGGCGTCAGCGCACGCCTCCGGCAGCTCGAACGGGAGCTGGGCCACCCGCTCCTGGACCGTACGGGGCGTGCGGTGACACCGACCGAGGTCGGTGCTGCTGTGCTGCCGTACGCCAGGGCGGCACTGGAAGCCGCAGAGAACGTGCGGCACACGGCGGACGCGTTCACGGGACTGCTGCGCGGCCGTGTCGCTGTCGGACTGGTCTCCGGCGCGACCGGACAGTTCGACATCGCCTCCGTGCTGGCCGACTTCCACCGCGAGCACCCGCACGTCGAGATCGCGCTCACCGAGGACACCTCGGAGCGCATGCTCCAGGCACTGCGCAGGGGCGAACTCGACATCGGGGTACTGGGCCTGGCGGACGAGCACCCGCCCGAGGGCACCACGGCCGAGATCGTGATCGACGAGCCGGTCGTCGTCGCCGTCGCCCCCGACGACCCGCTGCTGGCACACGGCGACGGCCCGCTGCCGATCGACGCACTGCGCGACCGCGCCCTGATCAGCCTGCCGCCCGGCACCGGCCTGCGCGGCGTACTCGAACGCTCCTGCGCACAGGCGGGGTTCCGCCCCCACGTCGCCTTCGAGGCCGCCGCCCCTCCGCTCCTCGCCCGGCTGGCGGCCCGCGGCCTGGGAGCCGCCGTCGTACCGGCCATGCCGCAGCGGACGGCCGCCGCTCTCGGGCTGCGGACACTGCGCCTGACACCTCAGCCGCGCGCACGCATAGGTCTCACCTGGCGCACCGGCGGCCCGGCCGGCCCCGCGGCCCGCGCCCTGCTGCCCCGCCTGCGTGCCGTCCTCGACGTACCCCGGAAGGACGACGACAGCGACGCCCTGGGTGAATGGGGCGCATGACGTACTTCCTCACCACCGTCATGGGCGACAGCATCAACGAGCCCGACGAAGCGGCCATGCGCCACGCCCTCGACAGCCTCGACACCTACGCCGACGAGGAGCACCCGGATGTGGCGCTGTCCAACGAATCCGGCTGGACGCTCAGCGCCTTCCGCGACGGACTGCTCCAGTGGGAGCTGATCGTGGACGCCGGTGACGGCGACGCCCCCGTCCCCGGCGTACTGCGTGACGTTCCCCGTCAGGAGGTGCTGCGACTGTTCACACTGCTGGCGGCAGGCCGGATCGACCAGATCGAAAGCCTGCCCTGGCGCAGATGAGAGGCGCCGCGGCCCGATAAGGGCCGGGCATGGGCGACCAGTTCCCGGAGGATTTCAGGCTCGGCAGCACATGACTGATCACGGGAATGCCGACCATCGCGAAATGCGCGGGACGGTCAACAGGGCGGGACATAAATGCGGTTCGGAATGTACGAGACCTGAGTGATTACTCGCTCCAGATCACGGTTTCCACTGTGGCCGAAAATCTGCGGCGAAAAGAGACACACTCAGCGAACCGGTGCGCGGGAGTGGGCGGGGCGCCGCCCGGCGCGTGTCAGCCGTAGATCTGGTGGAAGTACATTCCACACACCATACCGGCATCCCCGCTGTCTCACGCAGGAGTTACATACGTCGTGAAAACCGCATGCTCATAAGTCTGAGTACTGCGCACGGGAGTTTCCGCTGGCTGGAGTATTCGTTGACGGGTTGTACCCGAGACGGTCATCCCCGGCATCCGCCCCCTGGCGCTGGTCATCGCGGACGACACAGGGCTGCGCGCCGTCGGTCACCACCGGAAGCGTCGTGCGCGTGCGGGACCGGTCTCGACACAGTCGTCTGAACCTGCCCGCAGAGAAGAGAGTTCAGTCTTGACCGAGACGTCGCACACGTACACGTCCTACGCACCCCCTGATCCGGACACCGGCCTTCCCGGGCCGAGATACCCGGCCGAACCGGACGTGCACTCGGCCCACGCCTGCGGCGCCTCGACGTTCAGGAACGACACTGCTGCGCGCCTGGGTCTCCCGGACCCCACCGACACCCTCGGACTGACCCGCTTCGTCTCGCCGCATCCCGAGCGCGGCGAGCGCCCGGAGCAGACGGAGCATCCGGACCTGGACGCGGAACTCGCCCACTTCCTCGACACGGTCGAGCAGCAGAGATTCGCAGACTCCGCTGGTGCGCTCACCCGGGCCAGGCACCGCAAGGAACGCCCCCTGGAGCGCGTGAAGCAGAAGACCCGGGAGGAACTCAGCTGGCGGCGGATCCTCAGCGCCTTCTCGGTCACGCTCACCGCCATGATCGTGATGCTGGTCAGCTTTCTGGGTGCCAAGGCGTCCTACCCGTCGCTGTACGACCTGGCCCAGGAGTCGGCGCCGCCGAGCGTCGCACACGCCTGGCCGCTGCTGATCTACGCACCCTGGGTCGCGGCCACGCTCTCCATCCTGCGCACCCGCGCCTACCGCCGCCGCACAGTGCACTCCTGGCTCGTCGTGCTGTTCTTCGCCGCGGTCGCCTCGCTGCTGTGCGTCGCCGACGCGCCGCCCACTCCCACGGGCATCGCCGTGGCCGGTCTGCCGCCCATCACGGCGCTGCTCTGCTTCCACCAGCTCGTGCGGCAGCTCGACCTTCCGCCGGTGCCCACGGCCCCCTCCCGGCACGCCCGTCCGAACCGCGGGTCCAACCGGCACCGGTCGGCGGGCTGACGCCGAACGGCTGCCCCGGAGGACCGGCAGATGGTCAACCGGGTTGACCGCTCTGCTCGTCCGGACGGTCACGACGGGGCTGCGCCCTGACATGCAGGCGCTCGCCCTGTCGGCCGAAAAGGCTGAGGATCTCGACAGGTCCGCGGCCCGTACTGCCGAACCAGTGCGGCAGTCGCGTGTCGAACTCGGCAACCTCGCCCGGCCCCAGCACCAGGTCGTGCTCGGCCAGCCGCAGCCGCAGCCGCCCCGAGAGGACGTACAGCCACTCGTAGCCCTCGTGCGTGCACAGTTCGGGCTCCGAACGGCTGGCCGGAAGCACCATTTTGAACGCCTGCTGCGGCCCCGGCTGGCGGGTCAACGGCAGCACTGTGTTGCCGTTGACCCGCTGTGGTTTGAGGCGCACCCGGGGATCGCCGACCTCGGGCGCGTCGACCAGCTCGTCCAGGGGCACCTGATGGGCCTGCGCCAGGGGCAGCAGCAGCTCCAGACTGGGGCGCCGCTGCCCGGACTCCAGCCTGGAGAGGGTGCTCTTGGAGATACCGGTCGCCCGCGCGAGCGCGGTCAGGGTGACGCCGCGCCGGGTACGCAACTGCTTGAGCCGCGGGCCGACCTGGGCCAGTGCCTGTGTGACGGCGGAAGAATCTGCCACACCTCCATTGCACCCCGCTTTTCCCGGAAACGGCAACAAAGATTGCCGCTCTAGTACGGGAGGTCGCAGCCTGCGCCCAGGAGGTGATCGCGATGAGCGACACAAGATCCCCCCGGCGCGGCGCCGAAGCGCCCGGGAAGGCGGCCGGAACAGACGAGAAGGTGTACGACGCGGTCGTGGTCGGCGCGGGAGCGGGCGGCCTGAACGCCGCCCTGGTGCTGGCACGGGCCCGCCGTACGGTGGCCGTGGTCGACAGCGGTCGGCCCCGCAACGCACCCGCCGCGCACATGCACGGCTTCCTGTCCCGGGACGGCATGTCCCCGGCAGCGCTCCTGGAGGCCGGCAGAGCGGAACTCACCGGCTACGGCGTCGACTTCTTCGACAACCCGGTTGACGAGATCAGGCACGGCTTTTTCGTCCACCTGTCCGGCGGTGCCGTACTGAAGGCACGTCGCATCGTGGTGGCCACCGGACTGCGCGACCAGCTGCCCGAGATCCCCGGCGTCCACGAACGGTGGGGACGCGATGTGCTCCACTGCCCGTTCTGCCACGGCTACGAGGTACGGGACGAGCCGCTCGGCGTGCTGGGCACCCACCCGGCCGGGGTGAACCAGGCACTGCTGCTCGTCCAGTGGTCCCCCGACGTCGTCTACTTCCCGCACACCCGGCCGCTGAGCGACCAGGACCGCGAGCGGCTGACCGCACGCGGCGTCCGCATCGCCGAAGGCGAGATCAAGTCCCTGGCCGTGGCCGACGACCGGCTGCGGGGCGTCGAGCTGAGTGACGGCCGCCTCGTGCAGCGCAGCGCGGTCTTCCTGTTCCCGCAAATGGTGTCGAACGACTCCCTGTTGACGGAGCTGGGCTGCGCCAAGGACGAGCAGGGGCTGGTCGCCACCGACCGCACGGGCCGCACCAGCGTGTTCGGCGTCTGGGCCGTCGGCAACGTCGTCGACCCCCGCGCCCAAGTGGTCACCGCCGCGGGAGTGGGCGCCGCGGCAGCCTTCGCTCTCACCCATGACCTGGTGGACGAAGAGGTGGAACGCGCCGTCGAAGCACACCGCACAGCCGTCCCAACCCCGAAGGGAGCCGCCGTATGACCACCCCTCACACCACAGACATCGACTGGGAAGCACACGGAACCGCCCTGGAGCGCCAGGCCGAACTCCACCTCCCCGCACTGGAGATGACGGCGGACTGGCTGCGCCGGTTGCTGGGAGCCGAACCGGCAAGGGATGTGCGGGGCGCGGCAGCGGCAGACGGCGCTCTGGAGGCACAACCGGCGGACGACTTGCTGGGAGCCGAACCGGCAGACAGCGCACCGGAAGTCCATCCGTCGGGCGGCCCGCTGAGCGCCCAACCAGCAAACAGCGCACCGGAAGCCCAACCGGCCGCCGCCTCCGCCGTCACCCGCGTCCTCGACATCGGCAGCGGACCGGGCGTCATCAGCTGCCTGCTGGCCCAACGCTTCCCCCGGGCCGAGGTCGTCGCCATCGACCAGGCGGCCGGCCTTCTGGAACGGACGCGGGCCCGCGCGGCCGGACAGGGGCTGACCGGCAGAGTCGTCACCCACCAGGCGGACCTGCCGGAAGACCTGGACAGTCTGGGCTCGGCCGAACTCATCTGGACAAGCCAAGCGGTCCACCACCTCGGCGACCAACAGGCGGCGCTGGACGCCCTCGCCACCCGGCTGCGCCCCGGCGGTGTACTGGCCGTCGCCGAGCGCGGGCTGACCCCGCGCTTCCTGCCCCGCGACATCGGCCTGGGCCGCCCGGGCCTCCAGGCAAGGCTGGACGCGGCGGCCGAGGAGAGCTTCGCGGCGATGCGCGCCGCCCTACCGGGCTCGACGTCCACCGTGGAGGACTGGCCCGCCATGCTCTCCCGCGCCGGCCTCGTCCCCACCGGCACCCGCACCTTCCTCACCGACCAACCGGCCCCGCTCTCCCTGCCCGCCCGCGAATACCTGCACGACCATCTGACCCGCCTGCGGCAGCAGTTGGCCCCCTACCTCGACGAGGAGGACCTCACCACCCTCGACCGCCTCCTGCACGGCGACGCCTGCACCGGCATCCTCTGGCGCCCCGACGCCTTCTACCTCACAGCCACCACAGTCCACACCGCCCGCTCCTGCACCCACTGAGCCCCTACCCGCACATCAGAGCCCGCACCGGATCTCCCCGGTGGGGGCTCTGATATGCGGTGGGTGTTGCCCCTGTCCGACGTTTGCGGGCTGCGGGGGCTCCCCCAGGCTGCTTCGAGCAGGGGTATCCCCAGGGCGCAGGGTGGGCAAGCGCAGCTCCCGATGCCGGGTACGCAAAGGCGCCGGACACGCCCATAAGCCGCCATCTCCTGGGCAATGGCAGCCGCGAAGGCGTCCACATCGGCCTCGGTGGTGTCGAACGAGCACATCCAACGGACTTCACCGGTGCGCTCGTCCCAGGTGTTGAAGCGGAACCGCCTTTGCAGCCGCTCGGTGACGTCCCGGGGCAGCATGGCGAAGACGGCGTTGACCTGGACCGGCCGTACGATCTCGACGCCGGGCACCCGCTCGACGGCCGTGGCCAGCCGGGCCGCCATCGCGTTGGCGTGCCGGGCGTTGCGCAGCCACAGGTCATCCTCCAGCAGCGCGACGAGCTGCGCCGACACGTACCGCATCTTGGAGGCCAGCTGCAGCGCGGCCTTGCGCAGGTACGTCACACCGCGTACCGCGTCCGGGTTGAGCACCACGATCGCCTCGCCGAGCATCAGCCCGTTCTTGGTGCCGCCGAACGACAGCACATCCACCCCGGCGTCGGTGGTGAACGCGCGCGGCGGCAGGTCGAGCGCGGCAGCGGCGTTGGCCAGCCGGGCGCCGTCCATGTGCAGCAGCATGCCGCGCTCGCGCGCCGGCGCACCGATCGCCGCGATCTCGTCGGGCGTATAGAGGGTGCCCAGCTCGGTGCTCTGGGTGAGGGAGACGACCTTGGGCTGGGCGTGGTGCTGTTCGCCGAAACCCCGCGCGTACCGGTCGAGCAGCTCCGGGGTCAGCTTGCCGTCCGGGGTGGGCACCGGGACCAGCTTCAACCCGGCCACCTTCTCAGGGGCGCCGCACTCGTCCACGTTGATGTGCGCGGACTTCGGGCAGACCACCGCGCTCCACCAGTCGCACATCGCCTGCAGCCCGACCACATTGGCGCCGCTGCCGTCGAACACCGGATAGACCTCGGCGCGCTCGCCGAAACAGCCCTTGATCAGCTCGCGCAGCCGGGCGGTGTGCACGTCCGCGCCGTAGGCCGGCTGATGGCCCTCGTTGGCGGCGGCCAGTGCCGCCATGACGTCCGGATGTACGGCGGCGTTGTTGTCACTGGCGAAACCGCGCACCGGCTCGCCCTCGTGGTCAGGCTGGGGAGGTTTCCCGGGCTTGGGAACACTTTCAGTCTTCGGGAAGGTCAAGGCGTCATCCGTTCAGGAGAGGCACAGTTGGCGCTGGTCCAAGGCGCGTCGTTGGTGCACCAGGAGCACAAGATCTCCGAGGGGACCGGCGGTCATCAGATACGTCTCGGCGTCGCTCACTGACCCTCCTCGGACAGCAGCGGGAAGACGCCGTTCTCGTCGTGGACCTCCCGGCCGGTGAGGGGCGGGTTGAACACGCACACCGCGCGGAACCGGGTGTGGGCACGCAGGGTGTGACGTTGGTGTGCGTCGACCAGGTACATCACGCCGGGCCCGAGGCGGTGTTTCTCACCCGTCTCTTCGTTGACCAGCTCGCCCTGACCCTCGATGACGTAGACGGCCTCGACGTGGTTGGCGTACCACATCTTGATCTCGGCGCCCTCCTGCACCACGGTGTCGTTCAAGGAGAAGCCGACCTCCTCCTTGGCGAGCACCAGGCGACGGCTGGTCCAGGTGGGGCCCTTCACTTCGCGCTCGGTGCCGATGATCTCGTTCAGTGAACGGACGATCATGGAGTACGTTTCCTCTCGTTTCGCGCCCGTGGAGGGGTGCGTCGGACAGTGACGGTGACTACGGGGGCAGACCGCGCACACCGACGCGGCGATGTCCTCCGGGCGCCGCTCGGCGGCGAGGGCGGTCATCGCGCACTCCCGCGACCAGGGCGCTTCCTGTTCCACACCAAGACCATGGCTGCTGACGCGGCATCCCGGACAGTGGCCTGAACGCCCGCTACCGCTAAGATCCCGCCATGCCCGCCATGCCCCTCCCGCCCCCCGGTAGCCGCCACACCGTCTCGGTGCTGGCCTTCGACGGCATGGCCCCCTTCGAGCTCGGCTTGGTGGTCGAGGTCTTCGGACAGCCCCAGGCCGAACCCGAGGTCCCTTGGTACGACCTGCGCGTCTGCTCGTTGGAACGGGAGCCGATGCAGGCGGTCGGGGGTTTCACGATGACCACCAAGAACGGCTTGGACGTGTTCGCGAGGGCCGACACCGTGATGGTCGTCGCGGTACCGGACGTACGGGGCGAGGTACCGCCGGAGCTGGTGGCCGCGCTGCGGGAGGCGCACGAGCGCGGCGCCCGGGTCGTGTCGATCTGCTCGGGCGCGTTCGCGCTGGCCGCGGCCGGGCTGCTGGACGGCCGCGAGGCAACGACCCACTGGCAGCACGCGGAACTGCTGCAACGGCGCTATCCGCAGATCCGGGTGAATCCCGACGTGCTGTACGTGGACGGCGACGACGTGCTCACCGGCGCCGGCAACGCCGCCGGGCTCGACCTGTGCCTGCACCTGGTGCGCAAGGACCACGGTGCCCGGGTCGCCAACTCGGTGGCCCGACGCCTGGTCGTACCACCGCACCGGGAGGGCGGCCAGGCCCAGTTCGTGGAGGCTGTCGTGAGCGAGCCGACGGCCGACGACGGTGTGGCCCGCGCAATGGCCTGGGCACTCGACCACCTCGCCGAGCCGATCACCGTGGCCGACCTGGCCCGCCAGGCCCACCTCGCGCCCCGTACCTTCATCCGGCACTTCAGCCGGCAGACCGGGACCAGCCCGCTCCGCTGGGTCATCACCCAGCGGATCATGGCCAGCCTGCCGCAACTCGAGCACAGCACCATGTCGATCGAGGAGATCGGCGCAGCTGTCGGCTTCGACAGCCCTGTGACCTTCCGGCACCACTTCGCCCGCGCCATGAAGACCTCACCCTCGGCCTACCGACGTCTCTTCCGCACCACGGCCTGAACGGGAGCCGTCACGGGAACCGGCGCCACACCGCGACGGAAGCCATGGAGTGCCGGTGGTAAACCTTGTTGGCGATACGCCAACTGTCGTCGGCACTCACCAGCAGGAGATGTCGGTGAACGTGTCCGCCCCGTGCAACAGCGTCATAGTTGCGGTCGCGACGGTGCCGTGGATGTCGACGGCGTCGATGCGACGGGAACGGGTCGCCTCGTCCGGGGCCGCCCGGCCGTGGAAGAGAGCGCAGTACTCGTCCAGGGGCCACGAGACGAACGCGCCGTCCCGGATTCCTCGATGTGGGCGGTGGGCAGGAACGCGTCGCGGAAGTGGGCGGGGTCGCCGGTGGCATGTCCGCGGATGTAAGCGCGGAGCGGTTCGAGCACACCGTCCTCCACAGCGAGAACCGTGGCGGCAACGGCGATGTCGGCCTCAGGGTCGACAGGGGTATCGGCCAAACCGGCTGCGCTACGCAAGGGGGTGCCTGACGCTGCGGCCAGCAGAGCCATGTCCTTTGCAGCGCACTGATCGTGAATCCGGCTGTGCCAGAGGCCGCTTGGTCCGTGAGGAAGGGGCGTTTGCGGGCAACGCGCCCGCCGAGTTGACCGAATTTGAGCGCGTCCAGCACCTGGGCACGAGGCAGTCCGAGGGCATCGGCTTGCCGCAGTGCGTCGCGCAGCACGACAACGGCACCGGCGAGGCTGTTGTCGGCGATCAGCTTGAGCGCGGCGGCGCACGGTGCCCAGCGCTTCCAGAACCGGTCGGACTCGATCAAGCGCGTCCTGGTCGGCGGCGGCGAGAATCTCCAGGGCGCCGGAGCCAGCGCCCGCATCGACCTCACCACACCCTTCACCTCGCCCCGCCCGGCCAAGACCGCCCCCCCCACTGCTGCACCGGCACTTCGCGACGGGGCCACGAAAACCCCTCGTGTAGCCCCCAGATCGCGGGGAGCTCCTCGTGCACGAACCCGAAGCTGGCGGAGGGGGCAGAGGAAGCCCACGCCGGCTCATGGGCTGACGACGCAAAACCGGACGACGACGGCGACCCGCCCCCTCCAAGCCCACCGCGCCCCAACTCCCCCAGGACGAACAACTCACCCCTCTACTCGCCGACGAACTCCCCACTGCCTGCGCCAAGTCCGACATCACCATGCGCACCGACGCCTCCGACGACCTCAAGACCGCCCTCCACCACCCCGAACCGCCCTGGACCGGACCCCGGAAACGACAAAGATCCCGACCGATCACCATGATCGGCGGGATCTCGTCACCCATTCCCAAGCAAACTCGAGAACAGTCGGCTGTGGACCTGAGGGGATTTGAACCCTGACCCTCTCGTTGCGAACTACGGGCGGGGTGGGTGGTGAGGTCGGTTGGGGCCTGTGGCAGGGCTGCTGCAGCGGGTGCGGGGTGTTCGCGGTCGTGGGGGTTGCTGTACTTCGGTGCTGTACCGCAAAGGGCTCCTCTCCCAGGGGCCCCGTTCGTTCTGGCACGACTGTGGCGCGCGGTCCGGCCTCATCGTTGCGAGCTGCAGGGCGGGGCGGTTGGTGAGATCCCCTGCTGGGTCTGCTGGAAGGGCTGACAGCTAGCAGCAGTCGCGCTGGCTGCTGTAAAGCCTCGCTGACCACCAAGGCTGTGGTGCAAGCCAGCTTCCCGGATGTGCGGCTGGACCGAGTAGCTCGCTTGAGGACCACTGCGACGAGGAGCCGTCCTCCAGAGTCGGCAGGCCAACCCTGACACAATGCACTTCATGCATATTGGGGGTACGGCCCTAATCGCCGCTGTCGGGACCGTAGTTGCCGCCGCACTTGCTGCCTGGGGTGCTATGCGCGCAGCTAAACACAACAGCCGTGCACAACGCAGCAGCCAACACGAACACTGGCGTCAGGATGGGCGGAGGGAGGCATATAGAGCATTTGTGAGTGTTGCCACGGACTATGACGCAATTGCCACACGGGTTTCCGTGCTTGCACAGGCAGACGGACCGCGGAGCCAAGAACTCCAGAGCCTGCTCGACCAAGCGGTGGAACTCGACAGCTCGCTCGCGAAGGCCGCTGCCGTCGTCGAGGTCGAAGGCCCGGAAGACATAGCCGCGGTGGCAACGAAGCTGACACGGTCCCTGCAACGCTGGGTCAGCGAGTCACGGAATCGACACGAACCACATCCACGCCGGCCAGGTACCCCACCCCCGCCACCTCCGCTAAGGGGAACCACGTCACCTGCTAGAGAAGATATGCGTGAGTTCCGCCGACTGGCACGCCTCGCCCTCGACGACCCGACTGCGGCACTCGGGTAGCGAGCAAGCTTGATCGAATCACGGGCAGCTGCTGCCAACCCTGCGGCCATTAGCCGACTGAAGCAAACGGCCTCTCTGTGGAGGTTGGAAGGCCGTTGCCGCTACCGCACTGCGTCCGGCAGGGTCCGCACTTTGCGTCACTCGCTTTAGGAGTTCGATCGGGGCTTGCTCCGACTGCTGCGGTCCACTAGGCGACAGCCGGACAGGGGTACCCTTGTACGTCCCTGTCCGGCATCGTTGATGTCAGCAGCGGATGTCAGAAGCAGCCTGCCAGCGTCTGGGGCTTAGGGCTCTGGGGCTTCCTCGGTGTTCTCCCACTCAGCGTCAACATCTTTGTATTGGGCTGACGTGTCCGCCCACCTGTAGGCCCAGGTCATCCGGCTGTTCACAGCGGCCACGCTGCCGGGCAGCAACTCGTTCTTGGCTGCTTCGATAGCTGCACTGACCGCCGCCTCGTAAGCCGCTTTGACACGCGGTGTGTGGATTTTTCGTTCACCCATCTCAAATTCGAGGGTGACAGTTAAGACCTTGGGTGTGCTCATCGGCTTCCCTCCCTGCGCGGCGCCACTAGGCCGCGTTGTAGACGAGACAACCAACCCCTTCGGATGGTTGTGGTCCAGTCGGCAAGCGTGTCGCGTGGGAGTGCCTACTGGGTGTTGGCCGTCCCGGATGCTGTCTGGATGGCGCTCTCTCGAATGTGTCGCTGCCGCCTCGCGTGGGGAAAGTCAGCCACGACGGCGGGACGGATGCCCGAGCACCTGACGTGGTTCCCTCAGCCACCCACCAGCGTCAGCCACGCTCTCGGGGTCTGATCTTTGACCCGCAGGCGCCTCCGCGAAGCCCCGGCCGGTCACTTTGCGATGGCGGGACCGGCCCGCAGGCCGCGACGAGACCGGGCGCCGCGCTACGGACCTTGTCGGCTATCGGCCACGTACACCTGGTCGTGCTCATGCTGACGGGCGTCCACTGATGACCCTGTCGGCCCGAATGAAGCGGCCCGGACTTCTGCACCAGCAGGGGGGTTGCTGGTCCGGGCTGCGCGCTGAGCGGCCCGGGGCCGGCGCTGAGCGTGGCGGAGACATGAGCGGGCGGCGGCCCCGGGCCGCTCAGCGCGCGCGGCCCGCTTCAGCGGGCCGCCTTGAAGTCGTAGAGAAAGTTGTTACGCACGCGCTTCGGGTGCTGATGGGCACGGTATCGGGCTGACTGTCCAAGTGGCCCGGGTGCTGCGCTGCTTGAGCGTGAGGGTGTGCGGCTTGCCCTGTTCGAGGTCGTGGGCTGCTGTTGGTTGGCCGTGGTCGAGCCATGTGCGGGCTCGCCGGTAGGGCGCTTCGTCCAGGGTGGTTGCGATCATCATGAGGCTGATGCGCATCCATCGCAGGGCTTCGCGTGGGCTGTAGGCGTCGTAGGTGCCGATGCGTCGTTCGTTGACGTAGCACTCGCAGTAGTAGATCCGTACCGGCGGCTGCGGTCGCTCGCTCATGCCATCGACCTCGGGGCGGGTAGTGCGACGCGGGTGCCTCGCGCTGTGGGCTTGGCCGGCGTTTGGTGCTGGTCGTTGATCTCGACGGTGACGGTTCGACCGTAGTCGTCTCCGCTGACCCGTACGCGGTTGGCCAGTGCTGCGACCAGACCCAGGCCGCGGCCGTGGGTCTCGTCCTGGTCTGGGGTCTCGACGTGGGGCTTGGTTGCGCCTCCGCCGGTGTCGGTGACCGCCAGGACGACCGTGCCGGGGGATCGGTGCAGGGAGACGTGGAAGCTCCCGTTGGGGCTGCCGCTGGCCGAGTGGACGAGTGCGTTGGAGCCCAGCTCGCTGACGATCAGCGCGGCGTCGTCCGCGTGGGGGCTGTCGTGCAGGACGTCGCGGGTCCAGCGGCGGACTCGGCCGACCTCTTCGGGGAGTCCTGGGCAGGTGAGTTCCCAGATCCGCTCCGTACTCATATACTCGTGCATACAAGTTCCTTCATGCTGGTGGCCGCTATGGGTAGTGGGTGTGTGCTAGACGAGTCGCACGCCGTCGTGGGCCCGGATGGCCGGCGGGGATGCCCCATCGAGCGCGTCCAGGACGCGGACCGCGTACGCCTCGTCGGCGAGCTGGGTGACCTCTTCGCGGGTGGCCCAGCGAAGTGCGTAGGTCTCGTCCCCGGTGGTCGGGGAGCCGTCGACCGCTTCGCAGCGGAAGACCATGGAGACGATCAAGCCGGTCATGTTCTTGTAGATGCCCGTGAGGGTCGCCGGGAGGGCGATCTTCATACCCGTCTCTTCGAGAACCTCGCGCTGAAGCGCGTCCGGGACGGTCTCCCCGGGCTCCAGGACACCGCCGGGCGGCTCCCACTGGCCGTTGTCACGGCGCTGGATGAGCAGCGCTCGGCCCGCGTCGTCAACGATGACCCCTGCGACGCTCACGGAGTGGGGGCGCTCTGCCGTACTCACGTTCCTCGGTCCCCTCGATGGCTAGGCTTCTCCACCGTAGCAACAGAACTCGGTAGCTCGTCTAGATATCCAAAGGAGTACCCGTTATGGCTGCACTGTCTTCCGGCGTTCTCGGGACGCTCGACCCGACCAGCGACCGCGCCGTCTTCCGGCAGATCGCGGACCAGGTCCGGGAGGCCATCGACAAAGGGCGCTTCAAGGAGGGGGCCAAGCTGCCGTCCGAGGCGGAACTGGTCGAGCACTTCGGGGTGTCGCGGATGACCGTCCGGAACGCTCTCGCGATCCTCCAGAGTGAGGGGCTGGTCTCCTCCGAGCACGGCAAGGGCGTCTTCGTGCGACCACGGCCCCCGGTCCGGCGCCTTGCCTCGGACCGATTCGCCCGGCGGCATCGCGATCAGGGCAAGTCGGCCTTCACCGTCGAAGCGGAAGCCGCGGGAAGCAAGCCCGAGGTCGACAGCCTGGAGGTACGGGAAGAGAAGCCGGCACCGGACATCTCCGCGCGCCTGGGCTCGCCCCGTAAGGTCCTGGCCCGGCGTCGGCGCTATCTCCTCGACGGTCGGCCCGTTGAGTTCGCCGTCTCGTACCTCCCCCTCGACCTGGCGCGCGGGACACAGATCGCCGAACCCAACCCCGGGCCCGGCGGCATCTACGCCCGCCTCGAAGAGCTCGGCCACCGCCTGGACCACTTCGACGAAGAGGTCCGCGCCCGGATGCCCTCCCCGGCCGAGGTCAAGACGCTCCGCCTGTCTTCCGGCGTCCCCGTGATCAGCCTGATCCGCACCGCCTACGACACCGAGGGGCGCGCGGTCGAGGTCTGCGACACCGTCATGGCCGCCGACGCCTACGTCCTCGCCTACCAACTCCCCGCCAACTAGGGCATGTCGGGCCCGTGATGACGGCGCTGGGTCGTTTCTCGCGGACTCGTACACACCGAGAAGCATACTCGTATAGACGAGTGGCCAAGACGTGTGACAGAGTGTCCGCACCCCAACAAGATCGGCCGGGGCGAAATCAACCGAGAGCTTGTCTAGACGACTAGCTCTCATCGCTCCGGTGTACGGACAAGGAGAAACGACCTTGCGCACCATTCGAGTTGAGACCACTTCCGCCACCATCCTCCTGACCGAAGCGCCCGAGCCGAAGGTCCGCGATCGCCAGACCGGCGAAGTCGCCAAGGACGCGGTGAGCGGCGAGACGCTGATGAAGGTCGGCGTCGCCTACATCGATGAGGGCGAGTCCTCGCTGATTCACGTCACCGTTCCCGAAAGCGGCGTGACGGACGGGCTTGCTCTCGGCTCCCCGGTCTCCCTGCCGGGCCTCGTGGCTCGCCCCTGGGACTCGGTGTTCAACGGGCAGCAGCGCCACGGCATCGCCTACCGCGCCGCCGCCGTCGCCCCGGGCGCCCTCCCGACCGGCGGGCAGAACTGACCATGTCCGATCTGACGACGCTGATGAAGGTAGGCGGTCCCGTGGCCGGTCTCAGTGCCGGTGCCGCCTACCTCCGGGCCCGGAATCCGGCCGCGTACTGGTGCACCGTCGGCATGCCTGCTTCGGCTGCCCGCCTGGTGGGCTCGTACGGCTCGGTCATGGACTCGTGCGGACTGACCGTGCAGCCCTCCCGCCTGCGGGCGCTGGCCGTGCGGGCGACCACTCGTCGTGAGGTGCGGCCGGTGCCTCCTCGCCGGGGGATGCTGCGGCCGACCTCGACCGGATTGCGGATACGTCTGCGGCTCGCTCCGGGGCAGGAGCCTGCCGACATAGCTGCCTCTGCGGAGCGGCTGCGGCACGCGTGGGGTGTGCACTCCGTGTATGTCGAGCCGGTCAAGCCTGGCGTGGTCGAGCTGCGCCTGATCGGCTTCGACGTCCTGCGACGCGTACGCATGCCGCGCAAGGCGGGAGCCGGGTTCCTGCGGGTACCGGTCGCGCTGCGGGAGGACGCAACCGCGTTCGTCCGCGACTACCGCGCCATCCCGCATGAACTGGTACTCGGCGCCACGCTGTCGGGCAAGTCCATGTACCTGCGGCACCTGATCACCGGGCTCGCTGGGCAGCGGGTCGCGCTGGCCGGTATCGACTGCAAGCGGGGTGTGGAACTGGCGCCGTTCGCCTCCCGGCTGTCCGCACTGGCAACGGACCCGGCCGAGTCTGCCGAGCTGCTGCCTGCACTCGTACAGGAGATGGAGGACCGATACGACCTGATCCGGGCTCGCCAGGGAATCGCCCCATCCACGCCTGACGAGGAGATCACCTCGGACGTGTGGGGTCTGCCCGAGAGCGAACGCCCTGTGCCGATCGTGCTGTTCGTGGACGAGGTCGCGGAACTGTTCCTCGTCGCCACGAAGAAGGACGAGGAACGTCGGGACGAGATGGTCACCCAGCTCATCCGGCTCGCACAGCTCGGCCGCGCCGCCGGGATCTACCTGGAGGTGTGCGGGCAGCGCTTCGGGGCCGAGCTGGGCAAGGGCGCCACCATGCTCCGCGCCCAGCTCTCCGGCCGCGTCTGCCACCGGGTGAACGACGAACCCTCGGCCAAGATGGCGCTCGGCGACATCACCCCCGAAGCGGTCGGCGCCGCCTGCACCATCGCCCCCGAACGCCCCGGCCTGGCCGTCGTCGGCGACACCTCCGGCGGCTGGTCACGCATCCGCACCCCGTACCTGTCCCTGGCCGACGCTGCCGCTCGCTGTGAGCGCACCGCGCACCTGGTGCCCGACCTGCCCGCGCTCAAGCCCTTCCGGCCCACCACTACCGCCTGACCCTGCCCCTCTGATCCGGCCGGCGCGTCCGCCTCGCGCCAACTCCCTACCCCTCCCATGCCGAAAGCAGAAAGGAGGTGCCACCCATGCGCGCCCGACTCTCCGGCGTAGACGCCGTGCTCGTACAGGCCGTCATCGCTGCCGCGCTGTCCTTCGCCCACCTGCACGACCTGGCCTCGGCCGCCGGGCAAGACGGCTGGAAAGCCTGGGCCTACCCGGTCTCGGTCGATCTGCTGTTGGTCGCTGCCTGGCGTCGGTTGCGCTCCGGACGGGACCGCGCTGCGGGCTGGTGCTGGTTCCTCGTCGCACTCGCGGCCTCCCTGGGCGCCAACATCGCCACCGCCGGGCTCCTCGACCTGGGCGACGTTCCCGACTGGCTCCGCATCCTCGTCGCCGGTTGGCCCGCGCTGGCCTTCCTCGGCGGAACGCTCCTCGCCCACACCGCGCACGGACCCTCAGTCGAGCCGACCGCCGAGCAGCCGACCGGACCCGAGAGCGCAGAACCAGTACCCGATCCCTCCGCACCGGCCGCGCCGGAGCTCCCGGCGCCGTCCACCACGGCCGTTCCGGCCGCCCTTGTCGAGCACGCCCGCAAGATCGCCACCGCTCACGAGGAACGCACCGGCGCCCCCATCGATACCCCGACCCTCCGCGCCCGCCTCGGCGTCCCCGCTCCGCTCGCCGAGCAGATCGCCGCCCACCTCACCTGACCCGAGAGGAGATCCGCCATGCCCGGACACATGCCCGACAGCTTCGACTACCTCGACGCGGCCCACGAGATGGCCAATACCGGCCGCCCCACCCTGGCCCGGCTGCTCGCAGAAGAAGCCGCCACCCTCACCGACGACCCCGAAGAAGCCGCCCGCATCCTTCGCCGCTTCCCCGCCCCCGCATCCCTACGACTGAAGGACTGCTGATGCCGCTCAACCGCCGCTTCCGCTCCGTGATCCGCATCGGCCCCGTACAGGTCGGCACCGCCCATGACGGCCGTGGCCGGGAGAAGCACACCGCCGCCTGCACCGCCCCGCGCTGTGGCTTCTCCGCCGACTACGACTCGCGCGCCGCCGCCGAGCTGGCTGCCCGCACCCACCGCTGCCCCGTCCGCTGAAGGAGAGCTTCCCGTGACCGTGAACCTGCCCCTGGTCGTCGTCCTCGGTCTGCTCGTGTGGGGCGCTGTGAAGTTCCTCGGCGTCCGCGTCTGGCTCGTCGTCGTGATCGCCCTCTTCGGCTTCTACCTCGCCGACACCTTCCTTGCCCCCGCCATCGACAACGGCACCCGCACCGGAGTCGAGACCGTCAACGGCACCCACGACTGACAGGAGGACAACTGATGTTCCTGCGCCCGCAGCTCCCCGACACCCACACCCCGAACCTGCCGACAACGGCCCCACACGGGCACGCCCCTGTCTGTGGCTGCCAACCCTCCGCACCCCTCGCCACGTCGCAGCGGTCGCTGCCCTCGGTCAGCTCGGGAGTCGTCGCCGCCGTGATCGTCGGCGGTGTGGTCGTCATCGCGCTCCTGGCCGCCGTCGCCGTGACGGCCGTGTCCGTCGCCGTGGCCGCCCTCGTCCTGCGCTCGCTCCTCAGCTCCCGCAGCGGCATCCACCACCGCTGAACGGCCACCGGGGCGGCCTCGATACCGCCAAGCATCCGCCGCCCCGGCAGCCCGGCCCCTTCCCGTACTCGTAAGTCAGAGAAGGAGAAGCACCATCATCGCGCGCACGAACCCCGCCCCGCTCGCAGAGCTGGCAAACCTCGCCGCGACCGGCTCCCTGCCCGGTATCCTCCGCCAGCTCTCCGGCCTGGGCGGCTGCACCCACCCCATCCGCCTGGCCGGCCACCGCACCGAACACAACCTCGACACCACCACCGGCGAGATCGGCCCGGCCCTGCGCCGACTCGATTCCGCCGAGCTTCCGGCCGGTGACCTCTTGGTCCGCTGCGGCAACCGCCGCACCACCCGCTGTGCCGCCTGCGCCGAGACCTACCGCCGCGACACCTTCCACCTCATCACCGCCGGGCTACGCGGCGGCAAGGGCACCCCGGAAGAGGTCACCACTCACCCGCGCGTCTTCGCGACGTTCACCGCCCCGAGCTTCGGCCCGGTCCATAACCGTCCTGGTACTCGTCGCTGCCGCTGCGGCCGTCACCACGCCCCCGACGATCCGGCGCTCGGAACTCCGCTGAACCCGGACCGGTACGACTACGAATCCGCGGTGCTCTGGAACGCCCACGCAGGCATGCTCTGGCGCCGCTTCACCATCCACCTCCGCCGGGAGATCGCTCACCGCGCCGGACTCACTCAACGAGAGCTCCCGGAACGTGCCCGCATCTCCTTCGCCAAGGTTGCCGAGTACCAGAAGCGTGGGGCGGTCCACTTCCACGCCGTCATCCGCCTCGACGGTCCGGCGGGCGGCGAATCCCGGCCCCCGCACTGGGCCTCTGCCGAGCTGCTGACCGATGCCATCCGCGCCGCAGCATCCCGCACGGTCGCCCCCGGCCCGGTCCTCGACGGCCGCACCCACACCTTCGCCTTCGGCCGCCAGCTCGACATCCGCACGATCCACGGTCCCGACCTCGACGGCGGCCAAGCCCTGACCGACCGCGCCGTTGCGGCCTACATCGCCAAGTACGCCACCAAGGGCGCCGAGACAGCCACCGGCACCCTCGATCGCCGCCTGCGCTTCGTCGCCGAGCTGGCGGGCATGGACCTGCCCCCGCACGCGGAACGCCTCATCCGCACCGCATGGGCCCTCGGCGCCCGCAAGGATCTGGAACACCTCCGGCTTCGCGCCTGGGCTCACATGCTCGGTTTCCGGGGCCACTTCTCCACCAAAACCCGCCGCTACTCCACCACCCTCGGCGCCCTCCGCAGCGCCCGAGCCGAATGGCAACGCCTCCAAGCAGCCATCGCACGCGGAGAAGAAACCGCCCCGGCCGCCAGCGAGGAAACAACGCTCGTCCTCGCCCACTGGACCTACGCCGGAACCGGCCTCACCCCCACCGAGCAATGGCTATCCGCCTCCCTCGCCTACACGCCAACGTCCCACGCCCCGGAAGGAGACGACGCCCGATGACCACACCCGCGACCACCATCAAGCCCAAGTGGCACACCACGGCCGAGGTCGCCGCCATGCTCGGCTTCGGGCTCTCCAAAACCAAAATGCTCGTCCTCACCGGAGAAATCCGCTCCGTCAAGATCGGCCGTAACCGCCGCATCCTCCCCGCCTGGGTGGACGAGTACATCGAGCGCTGTGCGGCGGAAGCCGAAGGCGTCGGCGCCGAGAGGTGGTCCGCATGAGTGGCAAGCGCGGAAACGGCGAAGGCTCCATCTACCCCTACCGCAACGGCTTCGCCGCATACGTCTGGGTCACCACCCCGGACGGCAAGCGCAAGCGCAAGTATGTCTACGGCAAGACCCGCACCGCCGTACACGAAAAGTGGCTCAAGCTCCATGCCGAGAGCCGTAAGGGCCCGGTGGCCACCGCCTCCCCCACCGTCGCCCAGTTCCTCACGTACTGGCTCCGGGAGGTGGTGAAGCCGGACCTCAAGCCGAAGACGTACGAGACATACGAACTGCACACCCGTCTGTTCCTGATCCCTGGCCTAGGCAGCAAGCGACTGGACAAGCTCGCAGTCCGCGACGTGCGCACCTGGATGAACCGCGCGATGGAACAGTGCCGCTGCTGCGCTCGTGGCATCGACGCTGCCCGCCCTCGCAAAGAGCAGCGCTGCTGCGCTCTCGGGCGGTGCTGCAAGCGGCTGCCCTCCCGTCGCACGGTGAACGACGCTCGGGCGGTCCTCCGTTCAGCGCTTACCCACGCCATGACGGAAGAGCTGATCACCAAGAACGTGGCCGCGCTGGTCAAGGTCCGGTCCGGCCGCAAGCAGCGGCGCGAACCCTGGTCCGTGGAAGAGGCGCGTACGTTCCTGGAGGCGGCACGGCTGGCGTACGACCCGCTGTACCCGGCGTACGTCCTGGTCCTGGTGCTCGGCTTCCGCCGGGGTGAGGTGCTGGGGCTCTGCTGGCAGGACGTGGATTTGGAGGCGGGCACGGTCACGGTGGGCCGCCAGCTCCAGCGCATCAGCCGGCGCTTGGTGCACGACGAGACGAAGACCGAAGCGTCTACGGCAACGCTGCCGCTCCCCCAGATCTGCATCACCGCTCTCCAGCTCCGGCGCAAGACGCAAGAGGCGGCCCGGAAGGCAGCGGGGGAGCTGTGGACGGAATCCGACTTCGTGTTCACGACGCGCTACGGGACGCCGATCGAGCCGAGGAACTTCAACCGCGTGTTCGACGCCCGGACGGTCAAGGCTGGGGTGCGGAAGATCCGGCTGCACGACACCCGGCACACCTGCGGGTCGCTCCTCGCCGCCCTCGACGTGCACCCGCGCATCGCCATGCAGATCCTCCGGCACAGCAAGATCGCGATCACAATGGAGGTCTACACGCACGTGCCGTCCGAGGAGACGCGCAAGGCGCTGCGGAAGCTCGGCAAGCACCTCGGCGGCTCGGCCGACGACAACCCGGCCAGTGATCAAGGACAGTCGCCGTAGTTGCTGTACTTCGCTGCTGTACGACGCGTCAGAGCCCCTGCCGGATGACTCCGACAGGGGCTCTGACGTGCGGTGGACCTGAGGGGATTTGAACCCCTGACCCTCTCGTTGCGAACGAGATGCGCTACCGGACTGCGCTACAGGCCCTTGCGACGGGTGAAACCTTAGCATCCTCGTCGGGGCGGGAGGAAATCCGTTGCTGCGCTGGTCACGGGGCGGTCATTCGTTGGCGGCGCGGGGGCGGTCCTCGTCTTCGTACTGGTCGAAGAGGGGGGTGCGGTCCCGGTCGCCGGGGCGGTGGGGGCGGGAGGCCGGGTCGGCCTCTCCCTCGGTGGACTGCGGCTCGGCGACGGGCGCTGTACTGGAGCGGGCCGAGCTCCACGCGTCGGGGGCCTCGAGGTCGACGCCGCGCGTCGCGCGGGGTGCGACGGGGGCGCTCACATAGGTGGGCAGCGGCACCGGTACGGGGTCCCAGCCCTCGCCCTCGGAGGAGTCGCGGTCCCGGGCGCGCTGCTGGTCGACCCATTCCGCGTGGTCGGTCTGCTCGACCAGTGCGCGCCGTTCGGCGGCCTCCTGCTGCTCCGCCTGGGCGCGGGCCTCCTGGCGGGCGTCCGTACGGTTCTCACTGTGCGCGTCCGGGTGGGCACTGCTGCGCTCCCGCTCGGGCGCCGGGGCGTCCGGGGAGACGGAAGCGCGGGGGCGTCGGCCTTCGCGGGCCGCCTCCTGCGCGACACGGGCGGCGAGACGGGGTTCGGTGTCCGCCTCCTGCGCCGCGCCCCGGCGACGGCCGGACGCACCAGTGGCACCGCCGCGCGGCCGCTGGGCGTGCAGGCTGCGTGCTGCTGCCTCGGCCTGGCGCCGGTCCATGGTGAAGGCGAAGCGGCGTCGCTCCTGGGCGCGCAGGTAGACGATGTAGGTGCTCAGCAGGACGGCGGGAATTGCGGGCACCCACAGGAGGGCGAGACCGCGGACAGCTGCGATGACCGTGCCGACAGTGAAGGCGAGGAACAGCAGCATCGTCGTACGCCGCCGTCGGGCCAGCAGCTTGGCTCGCTTGGCCTGCTTGGCGCGCCTGCCCTCCAGTGCGGCAGCACGCGCCTCGGCGGTCTGCGCACGTGGCGCGCCCGCGCCGGCCCCCGCGGCCGCCCGGGAGGGGTCCTGTCCGGACTGGGCGGAATCGGATTCCTCGGTCTCGGGCTGACCGGGCTGAGCCTGCCCGGGGTGCTCCGCGCCGCCGGGGCCGCTGTGCACACCGTCCTGCGCGGCAGAGCGGTCGTTGCCGTTCCGGCTTCCGTGACCGTCCCGGCTCCCATGGCCGTTGCGGCCGCCGTGCGGGACGGGCCGGGCGGCACGGTCAGGCGTGCGGTGAGCGTGCACTTCGGTCAGCGCTTCCGAAGCGGCGGCACTGACCATGGTCTTGGGGTCGGCGAAGGCCCGGACGTCCACCGCCTGCTCGGTGACGGCGTCCGGGTCGCTCTCGTACGCGTCATCGACGTAGCCGTCGTCGCCGTACGCGCCTGGGTGGCCGGGCTCGGCTCCCGCCTTCCGCGCGTACGGATCGTCCGCTGCCCACCCCTCGCGCGCCCGGCGCCGCTCCGCTTCCCTCGCGTAGCGGCGCTCCATGCCGGCTTTGCCGGACAGCAGCCGGATGGCGGTGCTGAAGCGTTCCGTCGGACGGGCTTCGTTCAGCTCGTCCTGTCGGCGAAGCCACATCGGCACCAAGTAGGCGGCCCAGGCCCCGACGATGACTGCGTAGATGAGGCCACTGCTGCTCACCCTCACACGGTAGAGGGGATCGCATGAGGCCATCTGCCAAATAGCCCGGTGTGTCGCACGATCTGGCTGATCCCTCGAACTTTTTTTGTGACTGCTCGTCCGGGCTACGCGGAAATGGCCGATAAATGGCCGGGAGAGGGCTGGCCGTCCGGAAGAACGCCACAATTCGAACGTCTATTTTATTTCTGTCGAGCGGCCGGGCCGCGACCGGTGCCAGCGGGTCAGCAGCCCTTCCGGGACCTCCTCCGCTGTCAGCGCGAACACCAGGTGGTCGCGCCAGGCACCGTCGATGTGCAGATAGCGCGGGCGGGTGCCTTCCTCCCGGAAGCCGAGCTTTTCCACCACGCGGCGGCTGGGGAGGTTTTCCGGGCGGATGCACACTTCGACGCGGTGCAGTCCCACGGAACGGAAACAGTGGTCCACCGCGAGCGCCACAGCTGTCGGCATCACGCCGCGTCCCGCTACTGCGCGGTCGATCCAGTAGCCGATATGACCGGAGCACATGGAACCCCAGGTGATGCCCGCAACGGTCAGCTGTCCGGCAAGTCTTCCCTCGTACTCCACGACAAAAGGAAGCATCCGGCCGGCATGTGCCTCGGTGCGCAGATGGCGCACCATCTGGCGGAAGGTGGGACGGCGCGGCGGCAGATGGCCGGGCGGCGCGGGCGGGATGGTGGCCTCCCAAGGGCGCAGCCACTCGCGGTTGCGCTGGTTGACCTCGCGCCAGGCCCGCTGGTCACGCAGCTTTATGGGGCGGAGGGCCGTGGGACCGTCCGCCAGCTCGGCCGGCCACGGTGCGTTCAGCGGGGGTCTTCCCCTCTGGGGACGCCGGACTGCTGGGACGTGTCCGGCTCGGCGGGATGGTCGCCGCCGTGGATCTGGTCGACGGCGTGCGGCAGCAGCCGGGCGAGAACCGCCAGTCCGTCCTTGACGCCGCCTGTGGAGCCCGGAAGGTTGACGATCAAGGTACGGCCCGCGACGCCGGCGACACCGCGCGAGAGCGCCGCTGTGGGGACCTTCGTCAGCCCTTCGGCGCGGATGGCCTCGGCGATGCCCGGGATCTCGTAGTCCAGGACGTCCCGCGTCACCTCGGGTGTCCGGTCGGTCGGGGAGATGCCGGTGCCGCCTGTCGTCAGGACGACGGCGTAGCCCGCCTCCACGGCTTCCTCCAGCGCCTTGCGGACCGGCTCTCCGTCCGGGACCACGCGCGGCCCGTCTGCTGCGAATCCGAGGCCCTTGAGGCCCTCCACGAGCAGCGGACCGCCCTTGTCGGCGTAGACCCCGGCGGAGGCGCGGTTGGACGCCGTCACGGCGAGGGCGCGGTGGGGCTGCGCGGGGCGGCCGGGGGCGCTGTGCCCGGGGCTGGAGCCGGGGACGCTGTGGGGCTGCGGGGACGGCGCGGCTCCGTGGTTGTGCGGGTGCTGCCCGGTCTGGTGGTGCTCGGGACCACTCATGCGCCCTCCTCGTCGGTGAGCGGCCGGCGCGTCCAGTCCCCTGACTTGCCGCCGGTCTTCTCCTCCACCTTGACATCGGTGATGGCTGCCGACTTGTCGACGGCCTTCACCATGTCGATGACCGTCAGGGCGGCGACCGTAACCGCCGTGAGTGCTTCCATTTCGACGCCGGTGCGGTCGGTGGTCTTCACCTGGGCGGCGATCTCGACAGCGTCGTCGGCGACCGACAGATCGACCTTGACGCCGGAGACGGCGAGAGGGTGGCACAGGGGGATGAGTTCCGGGGTCTTCTTGGCGCCCATGATCCCCGCGATCCGGGCGGTGGCCAGGGCGTCTCCCTTGGGCACGCCCTCGCCCCTGAGCAGCGCGACCACCTGCGGCGAGACGAGCACGCGTCCGGTGGCGCGGGCCGTCCTGGCGGTGACGTCCTTCTCGGACACGTCGACCATCCGCGCGGCCCCGGACGCGTCGACGTGAGTGAGGTGCTGCTGGGGGCTGGTCATGGTTCTCCCGGTCCTGTGCTGTGCCCAGACACGGTACCGGCAGCGGCAAGAGTGCGGCCCGGTGCGTCAGTCGAGCGGCACGACCGTCACTTCGTCCCCGGGGGCCAGCCGGTCGGTCTTCTCGGGGATGTCGATCAGTGCGTTGGCCTGTGCGAGGGCGGCGATCAGGTGCGAGCCCGCTCCTCCGACCGCCCGTACAGTGCCTGTCTCGTCCTCCTCGCCGGGCGGGACGTAGTCGCCCCGCAGGAACTGCCGCTTGCCCTCCGGCGAGGTCAGCGCGGCGTCACCGGCCAGCCGGGCACGCACGGACCGGCGCCGGACAGGCTCCTGGCCCATCAGGGTGCGCAGTGCCGGACGGACGAACAGTTCGAAGGAGACGTAGGCGCTCACCGGGTTGCCCGGGAGCGTCAGGATGGGGGTGCGGTCCGGACCGATGAGGCCGAAACCCTGGGGCTTGCCCGGCTGCATCGCCAGTCTGCGGAACTCCACCGCGTCACCGGCGGCGTCCATACGGTCGTCCTCCTCGCCGCCCCGGAAGGCGTCCACTCGGGAGAGTGCTTCCTTGACGACGTCGTAGGCGCCGACGCTGACCCCGCCGCTGGTGACGACCAGGTCGGCCCGGATGAGCTGGTCCTCGATGGTGGCGCGCAACGTGTCCGCGTCGTCTGCCACCGCTCCAACCCGGTAGGGGATGGCTCCTGCTGCGCGTGCCGCGGCGGTCAGCACATAGCTGTTGGCGTCGTGGATCTGTCCGGGGCCCAACGGCTCCCCTGGTGCGACCAGTTCGCTCCCAGTGGAGAGGACCACCACGCGGGGGCGCGGGCGGACGGTGACGGCGCCGCATCCGATGGCCGCCAGCAGGCCCACTTGTGCGGGGCCGAGGACCGTGCCCGCCTTGAGTGCGACAGTGCCCGCTTTCACGTCGCTGCCCTTGGCCCGTACATGCTGCCGGGGAAGGACCGGTCGGTGCACACGGACCTGGCCGGAGGCACCCTCTGGTGCGGCACTGTGTGCGGGCATGGAGTCCGCCGGGCCCTCGCCTGTGCCGCCGTCCGTCCACTCGACAGGGACGACGGCCTCCGCCCCGGGCGGAAGAGGCGCACCAGTCATGATGCGAGCCGCCTCACCCGACGCGACAGTGGGCAGGCCGGAGCTGCCTGCCGCGATGTCACCGATGACGCTGAGCACCGCGGGGAACTCCTCACTGGCGCCCTCGACGTCGGCTGTCCGTACGGCGTAGCCGTCCATGGAGCTGTTGTCGAACGGCGGGAGGGCGGCGGGGACGATGACGTCATCGACCAGGGTGCAGCCCTGCGCGTCGAGCAGGTTCAGCTCGATGGGGTCCAGTGGGCGGATGCTGCGGAGGATGTCCTCCAGGTGCTCCTCGACCGACCAGGTCTTGCTCAAGACTTACATCTCCTCGGTGACGTAACCGCGCAGCCAGTCCCGGAACTCCGGGCCCAGGTCCTCACGTTCGCACGCGAGCCTGACAATGGCACGCAGGTAGTCTCCCCGGTCCCCGGTGTCGTAGCGACGGCCGCTGAAGACGACGCCGTGCACGGGGCCGCCCAGGGACTCGTCCGCCGAGAGGGCCTGGAGGGCGTCGGTGAGCTGGATTTCGCCGCCCCTGCCGGGCTCGGTCTTGCTGAGTACCTCGAAGACGGCCGGGTCGAGTACATAGCGGCCGATGATGGCCAGATTGCTGGGCGCCTCCTGTGCCGACGGCTTCTCCACCAGGTCGGAGACCCGCACCACGTCGCCTTCGGAGGTGCGTTCGGCCGCCGCGGCGCCGTACAGGTGGATGCTGCCTGGGTCGACCTCCAGCAGTGCGATGACACTGCCGCCGCGCTCCTCCTGCACCTCGATCATGCGGGAGAGCAGGGGGTCGCGAGGGTCGATCAGGTCGTCGCCCAGCAGTACGGCGAAGGGCTGGTCCCCCACATGCGGCGCGGCGCACAGGATGGCGTGCCCCAGGCCGCGCGGGTCGCCCTGCCGTACGTAGTGCATGGTCGCCAGATCGCTGGACTCCTGCACCCGGGCGAGCTTTCCGTCGTCGCCCTTGTCGCGGAGCACCTGCTCCAGCTCGTAGTTGCGGTCGAAGTGGTCCTCCAGGGGCCGCTTGTTGCGGCCGGTGACCATGAGGACGTCCGAGAGCCCGGCGGTCACCGCTTCCTCGACCACATACTGGATCGCGGGCTTGTCGACGACCGGGAGCATCTCCTTGGGTGTGGCCTTTGTCGCGGGCAGGAAGCGCGTGCCGAGGCCGGCTGCGGGGATGACTGCCTTGGTGATCCGTGCGCGAGGAGAAGTCATGTCCCGCACCATAACCGCTGACTTGATGTGGAAGATAAGCGTCCACGGCGTTTATCGCGTTTGTTGGGCTTGTTGCGTTTTACGGCGCGGAAGGGGCTGGGGATTCCATGGGCGAGCCGGAGGCCGTCGGCAACCGTAGTAAGCGCGAGTTGCGCCGTGCTGTCCTGTCGGTGAGGAGAACGTTGACTCCTGACGACCTCCAGGCAGCCGCGCGCTCCCTGGCCCGGCATGTGCTGGAGCTGCCGGAGCTGACCGGCGTCACCACGGTCGCCGCCTATGTGTCCGTCGGCAGCGAGCCGGGAACCGGCCCTCTGCTGGAGGAGCTGCGCGGGCGGGGCGTACGGGTACTGCTGCCGGTGCTCCAGGAGGACAACGACCTCGACTGGGCGGTCTACGAGGGCCCTGAGGCGCTCGTCCCGGCCGGGCGCGGGCTGCGCGAGCCGTCCGGCGCCCGGCTCGACCCGGAGGCGGTCACACAGGCCGACGCGGTGCTGCTGCCGGGGCTGGCCGTGGACCGCAGCGGGCTGCGGCTGGGGCGTGGTGCGGGCTGCTACGACCGGGTGCTCGCCCGGCTCGCGGACCGCGGCGCGCAGCCGGCGTGTGCGGTGCTGCTGTACGACGGCGAGGTGGTCGACCGTATCGAGGGTGAGGAGCACGACCGTCGCGTGCAGATGGCCGTGACCCCGAGCGGAGTGCACCGCTTCAGGGTCACGGAGAGCTGAAACTGACGCCGGAAGGGACTGGCGACCAGTGCCCCGGCCGGCATCAAGGGCTGATGCCGGCCAGGCGTGAGGGCGGTCAGGGTGTGAGGGCCATCTGGTCCTCGGTGGCCTTGTTGACCGCCTTCTCGCTGTAGGGCCACTTCAGGAACTCGCCCTTGGCCCACTTGTCGGTCTGGTCTGTGTAGTGCGCGTTGTAGGCGTGTCCGGACGCTCCGGTGAGGTTGATCCACCGGGAGTTGTCCATGTCGTCCAGGTCGACGACCATCCGCATGGACGGCACCCAGGTCACGTCGTACCCGCCCGCCGCGTTCCAGCCGGTGGCGTTGACGGCTGCCTCACCGCCGCCCAGGTCCCAGGGGCCGCGGTTGAGCAGCCACTGCATGAAGCCAGGTCCGTCGGTGCCGATCGTCTGGTTCTTGAGCATCAGCCGGTGCAGCCTGCCCCAGCTCCAGGTGTTGATGTCCTTGCCGAGCTTGGAGGTGAGCTCCCAGCGTGCGTCCTTCATGGCGTGCGCCAGCAGGTCGTCGCGGTTCTTGTCGCCCTTGCGGGTCGAGGTGTCGCGTGTCTTCCACCACTCGCTGTCGGGCTGCTTGAGCAGTTTGCGTACGACCTCGAACCAGCGGTCCCCGCCGTCGGGCTGTGCGTCATCAGGGGCGCGCTGGCCGCACTCGCGCACCAGTCGCTGGTTTCCGTTCAGGTCGTCGACCGGGCCGGAGTCGTCGGAGGGCGCGACGTACAGACAGTCGCCCTTGACCCGCAGTTCCTTGGGCAGCTTGTCGCCGAAGGCGAGCTTGAGGAGGTTGCGCCAGACAGCGTTGAAATAGGCGGCGGGCGCCGAGTCGGAGTCCTGGGTGTAGTCCCAGCCCTCCAGCAGCTTCTGCGCGTTGCGGACGTACTTGTCGTCGACCTCGATCTTCAGCAGATAGGGCACCAGCAGCTTGGCGATCTCGCTGCTGTTGTCCATCTGCATCGTCTCCATGTCGGCCATGGAGATCTTCCCGCCGTCCTTGATCTTCGACTGGATGAGGTCGTTGATCCGCTGGCTGCGTGCTCCGTAGCCCCAGTCGTCGGTGAGCAGGTAGGGGTATTTCTCGCGGTCCACGACGGCCTGGTTGGCGGTCACGATGTAGCCGCGCTTGGGGTTGTACTCCCATGGGAGGGCGCGCTGGGGGATGTAGCCCTTCCAGCGGTAGGCGGGGTCCCAGCCGGGCGCGGGGTAGCGTCCGTCGCCCTTGCCGCGCACCGGGATGCGGCCGGGTGCCTGGTAGCCGATGTTGCCCTTGGTGTCGGCGTAGATGAGGTTCTGCGAGGGGACGGCGAAATCGCGGGCGGCCGAGCGGAATTCGGAGAAGTTGGAGGCCCGGTTGAGCTTGAAGACCGCGTCCATGGTCTTGGAGGGCTCCAGCGCGGTCCACCGCAGTGAGACGGCGTAGCCGTCGCCGCGGTCGGGTGCGGCGTTGCCGACGGGTGACTTGTCGCCGACCTTGCGCAGTTCCTTGTCGCGGTCGGAGATGATCGGCCCGTTGTTGGTCTCGCGCACGGTGATGGTGCGGTCCTTGCCGCCGGCGACCTTGATGGTCTCCTCGCGGGTGCGGTACGGCACTTGCTTGCCGTCGTAGAGGTACTTCCCGTCGCGGACCTTCTCCAGGTAGAGATCGGTCACGTCGGCGCCGAGGTTGGTCATGCCCCAGGAGATCTGCTGGTTGTGGCCGATGACGACGCCGGGCATGCCGGAGAAGGTGAAGCCGGAGACGTCGAAGGGGCAGGACTTGTCCACCGAACGGCAGTGCAGGCCCATCTGGTACCAGACGGAGGGCAGTTGCGGTGCCAGGTGCGGGTCGTTGGCCAGCAGCGGCTTGCCGGTGGTCGTGTATTTCCCGGAGACCACCCAGGAGTTGGAGCCGATGCCGCTGCCGTTCGGGCCGAGCAGTCCGGGGATCTCGTCCAGCTTCTCGGCCACGGCACCCATCTGCGTGCTGGCGCCCTGAGCCGCCTCACCGGCCCCCTGAGCGCCGTTCGTACCCCCGGAGGCGCCGGGAGTCGTCCCGCCCGCTCCGGAGCCCGCAACGGGCTGCTCACCGCCTGTGCCGGGCTGTCCGGTTCCTGGGCCGTCCGATCCGCCCTGTGAACCGGCCTCGTCGCCCTCGGCCTTCGGGTCGAACTTCTTCGTGGTGGGGTCGACCGCACCCTTGTCGAGTATGGGCTTGTTCCTGTCGAACGGGTACTCCGGGTACAGGTCCTCGATCTGCTCCTTGTCCAGACGGCTGGTCATCAGCGCCCGGTCGGTCTCGTCCGACAGATTGCCGCGCAGGTCCCAGGCCATGGCCTTGAGCCAGGCGACGGAGTCCACCGGGGACCAGTCGGCGGGCTGGTAGTCCGTGCCCGCGAGGTCGAGAGCCGCGTACTCGACGGAGAGCGCCGAGCCCTTGTGGTCCTTGAGGTAGGCGTTGACGCCCGCGGAGTAGGACTTGAGGAACTTCTTGGTCTCCTGCGGGAGTTGCGCGTACTCCTTCTCGGCCGCCTTGCGCCAGCCGAGGGTGCGCAGAAACGCGTCGGTCTGCACCTGGCCGTCACCGAACATCTCCGAGAGCCGCCCGGCGGTCATGTGGCGGCGTACGTCCATCTCCCAGAAGCGGTCCTGCGCCTGGACATACCCCTGGGCCAGGAAGAGGTCCTTGGAGTTGTCGGCGTAGATCTGCGGAATGCCGCTGCTGTCCCGCTTCACGCTCACCGGGGCGGCCAGTCCCTTGAGTTTGAGCGTTCCGGTGGTCTGCGGGAAGGAGTCCCGGACGGTGCTGATGCCCCAGTAGGTGCCACCGCCGATGCCTGCCACGAGCAGCAGCACGACGACGATCACGATGAGGCGGGCGCGTCGCGAGGTCTTCTTGGCGGGCATCGCTGTCCTTCGAGGGGCAGGGTGGACCTTGACTGAGGGGACCGGACGGGCGCGGTCCGTACGGAGCAACCATAGGCCGACCCCCGATGGGCCCGGACAGCGAGTCACCCCCTACGAAATTCTCCCGGGGGCATATTCAAGCAATGGTAAATTGTTAGCTACCCAAACGAACTAGTCGTTGCCGGACAACCGTCCGGGAGCCGCGCCTCGCCATGGGCGAGGCGTTAAGAACGCGTCAGGAAAATGTCAGGAGGCCGTCAGAACCACCCCACGCAGCAACTCGCCCACTCAAGAAACCGCGCTCCTGCGCCGATTCCCCGCGCTCGGAGCACCCGACTCGTGCACTCAAGGAGAGAGCCCCGGCCAGAGAGGACCGTGCCCTGACCGTCCACAGCCTCAACCAGCTCCTGCTCTTCAGCGCCCTCGTCCTGCTCATCGCCGTCGTGGCGGTCCGTCTCTCCTCGCGCAGCGGGCTGCCCAGCCTGCTCGTCTACCTGGGGATAGGCATCGCCATAGGGCAGGACGGCATCGGCTTCGGCTTCTCCGACGCCGCGCTGACCCAAGTCCTCGGATACACCGCCCTGGTGGTGATCCTCGCCGAGGGCGGGCTCGGTACGAAGTGGCGCGACATCCGCCCCGCCATCCCCGCGGCCGCCGTACTGTCGACATTCGGCGTGGCCATCAGTGTGACCGTCACGGCGCTGGCCGCACACTATCTGGTCGGCCTCGACTGGCAGGCGTCGCTCCTGATGGGTGCCGTGGTCTCCTCGACCGACGCCGCGGCCGTCTTCTCCGTCCTGCGCAGAGTGCCGCTGCCCAAGCGGCTCACCGGCATACTCGAAGCCGAGTCCGGGTTCAACGACGCGCCTGTCGTGCTGCTTGTCGTCACCTTCTCCTCACTCGGCACCGAGCACCACACCTGGTACTTCCTGCTGGGCGAGATCCTTCTGGAGCTCGCCATCGGACTGGTGGTGGGCCTTGTCGTCGGAAAGCTCGGCGAGCTGGGCATGCGCCATGTGGCACTGCCCGCGTCCGGGCTGTATCCCATCGCCGTGCTGGCACTGTGCTTCCTGGCGTACGCGGGAGGTGCGATTGCGCACGGTTCCGGCTTCCTCGCCGTCTATGTGGCGGCGCTGATCCTGGGAAACGGCAAACTGCCGCACCGTCCTGCTGTACGGGGCTTCGCCGACGGCGTGGCCTGGATGGCGCAGATCGGTCTGTTCGTCCTGCTGGGACTGCTGGTGACCCCGCACGACCTGTGGAAGGACTTCTGGCCCGCCATACTGATCGGGCTGGCCCTCAGCCTGGTCGCCCGCCCGCTGTCGGTCTTCCTGTGCCTGGACCGGTTCCGTATGCCCTGGCAGGACAAGGCGCTGCTCTCCTGGGCCGGACTGCGGGGCGCTGTGCCCATTGTGCTGGCGACCATCCCGATGGTCGCCGAGGTCGAGGGCAGCCAGCGCATCTTCAACATCGTCTTCGTGCTGGTCGTCGTCTTCACCGTGCTCCAGGGGCCCACACTGCCCTGGCTGGCGCGGAAGCTGCGACTGGACGAGAGGGACGAGGCGGCGGACCTGGACATCGAGTCCGCGCCCCTGGAGCGGCTGCGCGGACACCTGCTGTCCGTCGCCATCCCGCCCTCCTCCCGGATGCACGGCGTGGAGGTCACCGAACTGCGCCTCCCCGCGGGCGCCGCCGTCACCCTGGTGGTGCGCGAGGGCACGAGTTTCGTGCCCCTGCCCTCCACGGTGCTGCGGCACGGTGACGAGCTCCTGGTGGTGACGACCGACCAGGTGCGCGACGCGACCGAACGGCGGCTGCTGTCGGTCAGCCGCGGTGGCAAGCTCGCCGGCTGGCTGGGCTCGGGAGGGAGCACAGCAGTGCGCCGCTGATTGCCGGGCGGTGCGGCGGGCGGGCCGGCTGGTGCGCGGTTGCCGGGCCGAGTGCGGGTTCGCTGCCGGATTGAAGGCGGTTCGTTGCTCCGGGCTGAGGTCGGGTTCGCTGCCGGACCGAGGGCCGGTCGTTGCTCCGGGCTGCGGGCCGGTTTCGCGCCGGGCTTGTGGCACGTTTTACGAAAAACTGCTTCTGACCGTATCCTCAGGTCGGAAAGATTCACCCCGTCTCTGCCTGAAGCAGAGCTGGCGCGACCGCTCGGCGGCCACGGTCCGGAAAGCCCACCCCTGCACCGGACCGGGTATCTACCCCGGTCCTGCGCGAGAGGACAGCTCTCGGCGCGTCACCCTGAACGCGCTACCAGGCGGCAGAAAGGCCCGGCCGTGGAATCCCCGGCCACCGAGACCAACCACGCACAGACCGACGAGGCACGCGAGAACCGGCGCTCCAGTCGCTCCTCCGAGCGCCCCGGATACGGGCAGCTGCTGCGCACCGAAGGCGCCTGGTCCTTCCTGCTGCCGGGCTTCCTGGCACGCCAGCCCTACGCGATGCTGACCATCAGCATCGTGCTGCTCGTCCAGCACACCACCGGATCGTTCGGACTGGCGGGCGCCGTGTCCGCGACTGCGGGCATCGCCATGGCCCTCATCGCGCCGCAGAGCGGCAGGCTCGCCGACCGGTTCGGGCAGGGCGCCGTCCTCGTCCCCCAGGTGTTCCTGCACGCGCTCACTGTCGGAGCGCTGGTCTCCGCCGCTCTCCTGGACGCGCCGCTGTGGGCGCTGTTCGTCGCAGCAGTGCCGGCGGGCGCCACCGCGCCACAGATCAGCCCCATGGTGCGCGCCCGGTGGGCGGCACGGTTGCAGGGGTCACCGCTGATGACGACGGCAGCTGCCTTCGAGTCGGTGGCGGACGAGTTCACGTTCGTGGTCGGCCCGGTGCTCGCCACGGCACTGTGCACGGGGGTGCATCCGGCCGCGGGTCTCGCCGCCGAGGCGGGTGTCTCGCTGGTGGGCGGGCTGGTCTTCGCCGCGCAGCGCGGTACACAGCCGCTGCCGGTCCACGCGGCCGCGGGCGAGCAGGGCCACGCCACCGCCCCGCAGCACGCGGGGCGGCCGACCTCCGCACTGTCCGTGCCGGGAGCGCGTGTGCTGGTCGCAGCAGTGCTCGGCATCGGGATGGTCTTCGGCGGTATGCAGGTCTCGCTCACCGCGTTCACCGAGTCGATCGGCCGGCCGGGCATCAACGGCGTGATGTACGGGGTCTTCGCGGCGGGCAACATGCTGGCGGCCGTCGCCGTGGGTGCCATCCGATGGAAGCGCGGTCCGCAGACCCGGCTGCTGGTCGCCTACCCCGGTTTGGTGGTTGCCGCTGCGCTGGTGGCGCTGGCAGCGCAACTGGGCCCGTGGGCCGTGCTGCTGGGCGCGCTGGGGACGCTGATCGGGCTGTGTGTGGCCCCGTGCATGATCACGTGCTTCACGCTGATCGAGACGCTGGTTCCGGCGGGCTCCCGTACGGAGGCGTTCACCTGGCTGACGGGCGCGGTCGCGCTGGGCCAGGCGGCGGGCTCGACAGTGGCGGGTCAGCTCGCGGACCACTCGGGAGCCGGCGTCGGTTTCCTCACCCCGCTGGCCGGTACCGGCCTGGCCCTGCTTGTACTGCTGGCCTTCAGGAAGGCGCTGCATCCGCCGCACAATGGGCGGGTCGCGGCACGTGGGCTGGGTCACCGAACGACGGTCCCAGTGGACTGACGCGCGGGAATGCTGCACTATGGAGCGTTGTTAGCA
The DNA here is from genome assembly GCF_050936705.1 of Streptomyces sp. CA-250714. Classification (NCBI taxonomy): domain Bacteria; kingdom Bacillati; phylum Actinomycetota; class Actinomycetes; order Kitasatosporales; family Streptomycetaceae; genus Streptomyces; species Streptomyces sp. CA-250714. The sequence continues at coordinate 3,170,571 of NZ_JBNJMI010000002.1, forward strand.
CTCAACAAGTGAGAGTGCCAGGAGGAAGAACGTGCCGACGTACCAGTACCAGTGCACCGAGTGCGGCGAGGGCCTCGAGGTGGTGCAGAAGTTCACGGACGACTCGCTGACCGAATGCCCCAGCTGCCAGGGCAACCTGAAAAAGGTCTTCTCGGCGGTCGGCATCGTCTTCAAGGGCTCCGGCTTCTACCGCAACGACAGCCGCAGCTCCTCCTCAAGTAGCAGCACCGCCGCCAAGGGCTCCTCGGACTCGTCCGCCAAGAACGGCGACTCCAAGAGCTCGTCCTCCGCTTCGGACTCGTCGTCCTCCGGCTCGTCCTCCTCGGAGTCGAAGTCGTCCGGCAAGAGCGACAGCAAGAGCACAGCCAAGGCGGGCACTTCGGCCTGAGCCGCCGCTCCGCGGGCCTGGCAACGGGCCCGCTCACTCCCCCTGCCCAGCGCCAGGCGTACGCCCTTAGGGTGACCGCATGAGCGAACAGGCAGAGATCGGCGTCATCGGCGGTTCCGGCTTCTACTCCTTCCTCGACGATGTGACCGAGGTCACCGTCGAGACGCCCTATGGGCCGCCGAGTGACTCGCTCTTCCTGGGGGAGACCGGCGGCCGCCGGGTCGCCTTCCTCCCGCGCCACGGCCGCGGCCACCACCTGCCGCCGAACCGCATCAACTACCGCGCCAACATCTGGGCGCTGCGTTCGGTGGGCGTACGGCAGATCATCGCGCCCTGTGCGGTGGGCGGCCTCCAGCCGCAGTACGGCCCTGGCACGCTCGTGGTGCCGGACCAGTTGGTGGACCGTACGAAGTCGCGGCAGCAGACCTTCTTCGACGGAGAAACCCTCACCGACGGCACCATCCCCCAGGTCGTCCACGTCGCCTTCGCCGACCCGTACTGCGAGGCCGGCCGGCAGGCCGCGCTGCGGGCTGCCCGCGGCCAGGGCTGGGAGGCGGTGGACGGCGGCACGATGTGTGTCATCGAGGGCCCGCGGTTCTCCACCCGCGCCGAGTCCCGCTGGCATGCGGCACAGGGCTGGGCCGTCGTGGGCATGACCGGGCATCCCGAGGCGATCCTCGCCCGTGAGCTGGAGCTGTGCTACTCCTCCTTGGCCCTGGTCACGGACCTGGACGCGGGCGCCGAGGCCGGTGACGGCGTCTCCCACGAGGAGGTGCTGCGCGTCTTCGGCGAGAACATCGGGCGGCTGCGCGGGGTTCTTTTCGACGCGGTACGCGAACTGCCCGCCGCGGACGAGCGCAAGTGCGAGTGCGGGGCGGCGCTGGGCGGGCTGGAGCCCGGGATAACGCTGCCCTGACCGGGCCCGTCCCCCTGCCGGGTGACGGAGTTGTCCACAACTGCCCAGTCATCCACAGATTTCCGGGGCCGTCAGCGGGATTCCGGTGAGGGGTTCACCGTGGTCACCGAAGGCCGTGACCAGGCGGTGCTTCTCCCTGTGATGGCTGGTGGTGAGCGTCGTGCCCCGATCCCGGAACCCGGTTCCCGAGCATTCCCCTTCCCGTACGCGGCCGCGCGCCCCCGTTCCCGACTTCCCGCCCGTGCGTGCCGGACGGGGTGCCCGTCGGCGGCGGGGAGCCGGCGGCCGCCGCAGGGTCCTCGCCGCCGCGCTTGCCGTCTCCGCGGCGGGCCTGGCGGTCGCCGCCCCGGGCGGCGGTGCGGCAGATGACGACGGCAGGGGTGGGTCCGGCAGCCCCGGGGAGCGGCAGGGCGCTGAGAGATCGGTCACGGAGCAGGGTGCGCAGACGGCTCCCGTCTCCGCGCCCGTACGGATCGCCGACCCGGCAACGGTCCGGCTCCTGCACCCCGGCGACCGGATCGATGTGCTGGCGAGCACGTCCAAGAGCGCTTCCGCCCGGGTGGTGGCAGCAAATGTCCGAGTGGCCCATGTGCCGAAGTACGGCGACACTGTCTCGGTCGGCGGAGCCGAGGGCGCTTTGATCGTCGTCGTCGTGCCTCGGCGCACAGCGGCAGCACTTGCGGGCGCCGCGGCGAAGTCCCGGCTGGCGGTGACGCTGTGCTGAGCCGTCTGCTGCCCCTGTCACACCGTGGGCGCCGGGGTCGTATGTGCATGGACCACCGTGTTCGGGGGCAGGTGAGCCGCCGGTCCCGTCCGTGGGCGCTGTCCGCAGTGCCGTGTGCCCTCGGTCTCCCGCTCGCAGTCAGCATCGTCACTTGGTTCTGGAAGAGGAAGTCCGTTGAGCAACGACGCACCCGCACCCGAGAAGAAGGGCGTCCTGGCCGGCTTCAAGGAATTCCTGATGCGCGGCAACGTGGTCGAACTGGCCGTTGCCGTGGTCGTCGGAGCAGCCTTCAGCAAGATCGTCGACGCAGTCGTCAACGGCTTCATCAACCCACTGGTGGGCGCCATCGGGACCAAGGACCTGGACAAGTACCGCTCCTGCCTCAAGGGTCCCTGCGAGATCAGCCCGACCGGCGAGGTCACCACGGGCATCACGATCCACTGGGGCCCGGTGCTCAGCGCGACCCTCACCTTCCTGATCACGGCGGCGGTCGTCTACTTCCTGATGATCCTGCCGATGAACAAGTTCAAGGAGCGGCAGCTGGCCAAGGCCGGTCCGGCGGAGGTGCCCAAGACCGAGGTCGAGCTGCTCACGGAGATCCGCGACGTGCTGCTCGCGCAGCGCGCGGCCGGGGACGGCTTCCCCGGCGCCCAGGGCGGTTCCGCACCGGTCGGCCCGGACGGCTCGGCCGTCGGCCTGGACGGTTCGGTGGGGACGCAGCGCGACGGTGGCGTCAGTACGCACAAGTAGCGCAGTGGTTCGGGGGCGCAGTACCGCTAAACGGTCGGACAGCCCGGAGCTGTGTACGGGCGTCGGGCGCTGTGCTGGGGCGGGCTCAGAGGTGGTGGGGCGGCTTCTCGTCGAGGAAGCGCGCGAGGTCGCCGTCCGCTCCCCCGGAGACGCTGCCTGCCCCCTCGCCCCAGCCCCGGTCGGTGTCGTCGGAGGACGGGCGGCTCAGCGGGTCGTCGAAGACCAGCGAGGCTGCCGCGTCACGCGGCGTATCCGGACGGACGGAGGGCTGCGGGTCGGGGCTCATGGCTCAAGCGTACGGCCGCTGCAAGCGCCTGCTGGTATTGATGCTTCATGGACACTCACGACGCCCAGGGGCCGCGGCCCCCGCAGGAGCCGCCGACCGGTACGCGGGACGCGCTGACCGACGTGCCCGGCCTGCGCGTGGGCCACGCGCAGCGGACCGAGGACGGCTGGCTGACCGGTACGACCGTGGTGCTGGCTCCGCAGGAGGGCGCCGTCGCGGGGGTGGAAGCGCGGGGCGGGGCCCCGGGAACGCGCGAGACGGACGCCCTGGACCCGCGGAACCTGGTCGAGCGCATCCACGCAGTCGTCCTCAGCGGCGGCAGCGCGTTCGGCCTGGACGCCGCCTCGGGCGTGATGGGCTGGCTGGAGGAGCAGGGCCTGGGCGTACCGGTGAGCTCCGACCCCTCGCAGGTGGTGCCGGTGGTCCCGGCGGCGGTCATCTTCGACCTGGGCCGCGGGGGACGCTGGCAGGCGCGGCCGGACGCGGCGCTGGGTCGCCAGGCGGTGGAGGCCGCGGCGGCCACGGAGCCGGGGGCGGAGATCGCGGAAGGCAGTGTCGGTGCCGGGACGGGAGCTGTTGTCGGCGGCCTGAAGGGCGGAATAGGCACGGCGAGCACCCGGCTGGCCTCGGGAGTGGTGGTCGGCGCGCTGGTGGTCCTCAACGCGGCGGGGTCGGCGACGGACCCGGCGACAGGCGTCCTTTACGGCGAACTGGCCGACGGTCTGCCGCACATCCCGTCCGAGGACGAGCACGCCGAAGCCGAGATGCTGCGCTCGGAAGCGAAGGAGGAGACGGCCAGACGCGCCGCGGGGACGCTGCGGCCGGCGCTGAACACCACGCTCGTGGTGCTGGGGACGGACGCGTGTCTCAGCCGTCCACAGGCACAACGGCTGGCGGGCAGTGCCCACGACGGGCTGGCCAGGGCGGTGCGTCCGGTGCATCTGATGCACGACGGGGACACGGCCTTCGCGCTGGCCACGAGCGCACGCGAGCTGCGAGGCGGCGAGTTCAACGAGGTACTGGCCGCAGGCGCCGACGTGGTGACCCGGGCAGTGGTGAAGGCGGTGCGGGCCGCAGGTGGTGTGGACGGACCCGGCGGCGTCTTTCCCTCGTACACCGACCTCTACGGTCCCGCGCTGTCCGGAGCGGAGGAGGACGGTTCCCCGGAGGAGCACCGGGAGCACGGCGCCGGGAGCTGACGGAGCCGTGGCGCGGGAGGCCGACGGGAGCGTGGTTCCGGCAGCCGACGGGAGCCCGGCGTCGCGAGACGGAGAGGACGCCGGCCGGGGCGGCCCCGGCGACGGACCGTGGAACGGTTCCGCCGCCGGGTGGACCACCGGGTGCGAGCGGATCAGACGCCCGCCGGAACGCGAGCCTCCGAGCTCTTCTGCCCCGGGGTGCTCTCCGCCTTCGGTGCCTGCTTGCGTGCGCCCTTCAGGATGAGCGTCAGGCCTGTGGTGACGACGGTCCCGGCCGCGATCGCGACGAGGTAGAGCAGCGGGGAGCCGATCAGCGGCACGACGAAGATGCCGCCGTGGGGCGCCCGCAGTGTGCTCCCGAAGGCCATCGAGAGCGCACCTGTGACGGCTCCGCCCGCCATAGAGGCCGGGATCACCCGCAGCGGGTCGGCGGCGGCGAACGGAATGGCTCCCTCGCTGATGAAGGAGGCGCCGAGCACCCACGCGGCCTTGCCGTTCTCCCGTTCGGTCTTGGTGAAGAGGCTTCCGCGCACGGTCGTGGCGAGCGCCATGCCCAGGGGCGGCACCATGCCGGCGCCCATGGCGGCGGCCATCACCATCAGGCTGCCATTGCTGGGGTCGGCGCTGGCGATGCCGCCGGTGGCGAAGGTGTAGGCGACCTTGTTGACGGGCCCGCCCAGGTCGAAGCACATCATCAAGCCGATGAGCAGCCCGAGCAGAATGGCGTTGGTGCCGGTCAGCCCGCTCAGCCAGTCGGTCATGGCCTTCTGCGCGGTGGCGATCGGCTTGCCGACGACGACGAACATCAGCGCACCGACGATCGCCGACGAGATCAGTGGGATGACGACGACGGGCATGATGCCGCGCAGTACGGCCGGAATGTTGATCTTCTGGATGGCCATCACGAGCCCGCCCGCGAGCAGACCCGCCACCAGACCGCCGAGGAAGCCCGCCTCGATCTGGACGGCGACGGCGCCGCCCACGAAACCGGGCACGAGGCCGGGCCGGTCGGCCATGCCGTAGGCGATGTACCCGGCGAGTACGGGCACGAGGAAGCCGAAGGCGAGCCCGCCGATCTGGTTGAGCAGGGCGGCCCAGCTGTGGGCCTCGCTCCACACGAAGTGGTCGGCGACGGACTTGGCGTCGGCGACCTCGTAGCCGCCGATGGCGAACGACAGGGCGATCAGGAGTCCGCCCGCAGCGACGAACGGAACCATGTAGCTGACGCCGGTCATCAGCCAGGTGCGCAGCCGGGTTCCGTACCCGTCCCCTTCGGCGGCCCCCTCGTCCATGGGGGCGCCGGCAGCGGACTTGGGCGCGGTCTCACCGCGTTCGGCCTTGCTGCGCGCCTCTGCGATGAGTTCGGCGGGACGGTTGATGGCGGCCTTGACTCCCACATCGACGGTGGGCTTGCCGGCGAAGCGCTCCCGTTCCCGTACTTCGACGTCGTGGGCGAAGATCACGGCGTCGGCGGAGGCGATCACCGAGGGGTCGAGCCGCTGGAAACCGGCGGAGCCCTGGGTCTCGACCGTGATCACGGTGCCGGACCCGCTCTCCTCGGCTGCTCTCTCCAGGGACTCGGCGGCCATGTAGGTGTGGGCGATCCCGGTGGGGCAGGAGGTGACAGCGACGATCCGGAAGGGCTCGGAGGCCGGCGCCGCGTCGCCCCGATCGCCGGGCTCCTGCGGCTGCGCCGGGGCCTGGGTGCGCACCGGCTCCGGCGGCTGTGGTCCCGTCCCGTTGGGCGCCGACTCGTCGCTCGTCTCGTTCGGTGCTTCGGGCTGCTCGGCCGACGAGGGGGTGGCCGACTCGGCGTCCCCGCGTATGAGCGCACTCGCCCGCTCGGGGTCCGTCACGGTGCGGAGGGCGGCGGTGAACTCGGGGTCGGCCAAGTGGCGGGCGAGCGAGGACAGGATGGTCAAGTGGTCGCTGTCCGCGCCGTCGGGGGCCGCGATCAGGAAGACGAGGTCCGCCGGACCGTCCGCGGCACCGAAGTCGATGGGCGAGCGGGGACGGCCGAAGGCCAGCGTGGGTTCGGTGACGTGAGTGCTGCGGCAGTGGGGTATGCCGATGCCTCCTTCGAGGCCTGTCGGCATCTGTGCCTCGCGGGCCTCGACATCGGCGAGGAAACCCTCGAGGTCGGTGACACGACCCAGCGACACCATCCGCTCGGCGAGCGAGCGAGCGGCATCGGACTTGGTGGTTGCGGACAGATCGAGATCGACCAGCTCCGCTGTAATCAACTGGCTCATCGGACGGCTCCGTTGACATTGGGGAGAAGGGGGAGGTCCAGGGGGACGTCGGTGGTCACGGTGACCGCTTCCGGACGGATGTCGTCCGGGGTGGGCATCTGGCTGCCGGGAAGCTGGACGGCGGCCGCGCCATGTGCGACGGCGGAGACCAGCGCCTGGGCGCGGGCGCCGCCGGCCGTCAGGAATCCCGCAAGCGAGGCGTCGCCCGCGCCCACATCGCTGCGGACGGTGGCGACGGGGGCGGTCGCGAAGTAGGTGCCGGTGTCGTCCACGAGGAGCTGTCCCGTGGCACCGAGGCTGGCCAGTACCGCTCCCGCGCCCGCCGCCCGTACCTCGTCGGCTGCCTTGACGGCGTCTCCGACAGTGGTGAGGGGGCGGCCGACGGCCTCGGCGAGCTCGTCGGCGTTGGGCTTGACCACGTCGGGCTGCGCGGGGAGGGCTGCCGCGAGAGCGGGTCCCGAGGTGTCAAGTGCGACCCGGACACCGTTCTCGCGGGCCCGGGCGACAACTGCCGCGTACCACTCGTGGGAGAGGCCGCGCGGAAGGCTGCCGCAGCACACGAGCCAGCGTGCCTGGCTCCTGGCTGCTTCTGCGGCGAGCGTGTCCAGGAGCGCCTGGGACTCGGCGGCGCCGATATCGGGCCCAGCGGCATTGATCTTGGTCAGGGCACCGTCCGGTTCGGCCAGGGCGATGTTGACACGGGTCGAGCCCCGCACCGGTACACCGGCGACCGCGATGCCGAGGTCGCTGAGGAGTTGCGAAAGGAGGGCACCTTCGGGGCCACCGACGGGGAGTACCGCGACCGTGGGGTGCCCCGCCGCTGCCACCGCGCGGGAGACGTTGACGCCCTTGCCGCCCGGATCGACACGGTCGGCACCGGCCCGCAGCACAGCTCCGCGGTCCAGGGCGGGGATCTCGTACGTGCGGTCGAGGCTGGGGTTGGGGGTGACGGTGAGGACGGTCATGGGCGGGTCCAGGGAGTCGTTGCGGTACGCCGGAGCGACGGCGGGAGGGGAGGGGGTGGGGGCGGGGGTGGGGGGCCGGGGGGCGAAGGGAAGGGGCGTCAGACGCGTTTGACGTTGGTCCCCTGGGCTTCGATGGCTCGCGCCTCGTCCAAGCTCAGGCCGGTGTCGGTGATGAGGAGGTCGACCTGTGAGAGGTCACCGAAGCGGGCGAAGTACTCCTGTCCCGCTTTGGTGGAGTCAGCGAGCAGGACCACATGCCGGGCTGCCGCCATGATCGTGCGCTTGACGGCCGCCTCGGCCAGGTCGGGGGTGGTGAGCCCGCCGTCGACGGAGAAACCGTTGGTGGCGAGGAAGAGGACGTCGGCCTTGATCTCGCCGTAGGTCCGCAGGGCCCACGCGTCGACGGCTGCGCGGGTGCGGTGTCGTACTCGTCCGCCGACTATGTGCAGCTCGATTCCGGCGTGGTCGGCCAGCCGGGCTGCGGTGGGCAGGGCGTGGGTGACAACCGTCAGGGTGGCGTCGATGGGAATGGCCGTCGCGAGCCGGGCCGTGGTGCTGCCGGCGTCGAGTACGACGCTGCCTTCTCGGGGCAGTTCGGCGAGGGCGGCCTGCGCGATGCGGTCCTTCTCCTCGGTCGCCGCGGACTCCCGGGCAGCCAGGTCGGGCTCGAAGTCGAGGCGTCCTGCGGGTATGGCACCGCCGTGGACGCGGCGCACCAGTCCAGCGCGGTCCAGGGCCTTGAGGTCGCGGCGCACCGTCTCGGCGGTGACATCGAACTCGGCCGCCAGGGACGGCACGTCGACGCGGCCTTGCTCTTCCGCAATGCGGAGGATGGCCTGCTGTCGCTCCGGTGCGTACATGTGGGTTCAGGTCCGTTCCGTGCCCGGCTGTGTGGGTTCTCCGTGAGACTACGACCGCGTGTCCGGAAAGTAAACACGTTCGGGCATCACTTCGGGCGCGAACGGACAACGGGGGGGACGGAACGGAAAGGGAAAGGGCGAGGGCGGGGGCCGGGGCGGGGCCCTACGAGAGATGTGGCAGCAAAGAGCCCCGGCGCTCGGGGGAAGGCACCGGGGCTCGTCTATGGGGCCGACGACGATGGGGGAGGCTCGGGGAGCCGCCCGGCGAAGGGTTATGCCGCCTCGTCGAAGCCCGTGGCATGGGCCATCTTCTTCAGTTCCAGAAGGGCATGCTTCTCGATCTGGCGGATGCGCTCCCGGGTGAGGCCGTGCTGCTTGCCGACCTCGGTGAGGGTGCGCTCACGCCCGTCAACCATGCCGTAGCGGGCCTTGATGATCGAGGCCGTGCGGTCGTCGAGCCTGCCGATGAGGTCGTCGAGCTCCTCCCGGCGCAGCACCGTGAGCACGGACTGCTCGGGGGAGGCCGCCGAGGTGTCCTCCAGCAGGTCGCCGAACTGGGTCTCGCCCTCGTCGTCGACCGACATGTTTAGGCTGACCGGGTCGCGGGCCCAGTCGAGCACGTCGGTGACACGCTCCGGGGTGGAGTTGAGCTCCGCTGCGACCTCCTCCGGCTCCGGATCGCGGCCGTGCTCGCGGTTGAACTCGCGCTGCACCCGGCGAATCCGGCCCAGCTCCTCCACCAGGTGGACGGGGAGCCGGATGGTGCGGGACTGGTCGGCGATGGAGCGGGTGATGGCCTGACGGATCCACCACGTCGCGTATGTGGAGAACTTGAAGCCCTTGGTGTAGTCGAACTTTTCCACCGCGCGCACGAGTCCGGCGTTCCCCTCCTGGATCAGGTCCAGCAGGGGCAGGCCGCTGCGCGGGTAGCGGCGGGCCACAGCCACCACAAGGCGCAGGTTGGAGCGGATGAAGATGTCCTTCGCCCGCTCGCCCTCGGCCACGATGGCCTCCAGCTCCTCACGGCTGGCGGTCGCGCTGGGCGAGTCGCTCGAAACCGGCTTCTCGAGACCGGCCAGGATACGCTGGGCGTAGACGCCCGCTTCTATCGCGAGCGACAGCTCGACTTCCTTGGCAGCGTCCAGCAGCGGCGTACGGGCGATCTCGTCGAGATACATGCCGACCAGGTCGCGGTCCGCGACTTCGCTGCCAGCGGCGCGAACACTGCTTGCCGTGTCGGAGACACCGGTCGTGTTCTCCTGACGACGGGCGACGGCACGGGTTGCCATGCGTGCTCCCTTGCGAGTGGTCTGAAAACTTTGGCCTGGTGGCTGACTCGGACACTTCACGAGTGCCCGCCTTGCGTAGATGTCAACGGCTGGAATCCGGACTAAATTCCCAACCCGCGCAACATTTTTCCGATCATGCAGTAGACTGCGCGGCTACCCATGCGGGCAGGACGGTGACAGAGTGCACTCAGGTGCTGGTCGGAGCGGTGTGGAGCTGCTCCGGGCAAGCTGTCGGGACCACTCCGCGGCCGCCGGGCGGGCCTCGTCGTCGACGCCCTTCACCCGAGTAGACGGCTGGTGTTCCCTCTTGGTTGCGTGACCCTCCTCGCACTCCCCCGCTGCGGTCCGTCACCGCCCCCCTGGCACGGGCCGCTCCGGCAGGCAGGAAGCACGACCGCGGCCCCCGTACCCCTGCGCAAGGGATACGGGGGCCGCTGGCCGGCGCGTGCCGCTGTCAGCGCATGACCGTCAGTGCATGGCCGCCAGCACCGGCTCCGGCTCGCCGCCGGGGCCGTCGCCTTCGGTCTCGCCGTCGAGGGTCTTGCCGGGAGCCTGGTTGCCCCGGGCGTTCACCAGGACCGTCACGAGCGTGGCGGAGACGAGCAGGATGCCCACCGCCCACCAGATCGCCGAGGTGTAGCCGTGCACCATGGCTTCCAGCTTCAGCATCTTCTGCGCCGGCTTGCTGGTGGCCTCGGCCATGTGTCCGGTGACGTACGAGGTGGTCGCGCTGGCCGCGATGGTGTTCAGCAGCGCCGTACCGATGGCGCCACCGACCTGCTGCGAGGTGTTGACCATGGCGGAGGCGACACCCGCGTCACTCGGCCGTACACCGTGCGTGGACAGGGACATCGCGGGCATGAACGCCGTACCGAGCCCGAGGCCCAGCAGCACCTCGGCGGGGAGGATCAGCGCCGGGTAGGAGCTGTCCACCTCGAGCTGGGTCAGCATCAGCATGCCCAGCGCCGCGGTCAGGAAGCCGGGTGCCATCAGCAGGCGGGCCGGTACGCGGGTCATCAGCCGCGCCCCGATCTGCGTGGAGCCGGCGATCATGCCGGCGACCATCGGCAGGAAGGCCACACCGGTGCGCACCGGCGAGTAGCCCTTGACCACCTGGAGGTAGTACGTCAGGAACAGGAAGAGACCGAACATCGCGATGACGGCCAGACCGAGCGAGAGGTAGACGCCGCCGCGGTTGCGGTCGGTGACCACACGCAGCGGCAGCAGCGGCGCCCGGAGCTTGGACTCGACCAGCGCGAACGCGCCCAGCAGCACAACTGCCGCGACGAACATGGCGATGGTGCCGCCCTCGCTCCAGCCGTCGGTCTCCGCACGGGTGAACCCGTACACCAGCGAGACGAGGCCGAGCGTGGAGAGGATGACGCCGGGGATGTCGAGCGCGGAGCGGTTCCGGGTGCCGGACGGCTCACGGATGACGCTGGCCGCACCGAGTGCGGCGATGACCGCGAACGGGACGTTGACGTAGAAGGTCCAGCGCCAGTCCAGGTACTCGGTCAGCACACCGCCCAGGATCAGGCCGATCGCGCCGCCACCGCCCGCGATGGCGCCGTAGATGCCGAACGCCTTGGCGCGCTCCTTGCCGTCGGTGAACATCACCGCGAGCAGGGACAGCGCAGCCGGTGCGAGCAGTGCGCCGAACGCGCCCTGCAGCGCCCGCGCCGCCAGCAGCATGGCCTCTCCGGTCGCGGCGCCGCCGAGGGCCGAGGCTGCCGCGAAGCCGATGAGTCCGGTCACGAAGGAGCGCTTGCGGCCCCACATGTCGGCGATCCGGCCGCCGAAGAGCAGCAGTCCGCCGAACGCGAGGGCGTAGGCGGTGATGACCCACTGCCGGTTGGCGTCGGATATGCCCAGGTCGGTCTGGGCCGAGGGGAGCGCGATGTTCACGATCGTCGCGTCGAGGACGACCATGAGCTGCGCGATGGCGATGAAGGTCAGCGCCTTCCATCGCCGGGGGTCGAGCCCGGCCTGTGTATCGGCCGGAGATGGCGTTTCTGGCATGGATGTGCCTACCTCACGGTGCGGAGTACGAAAAATGGGACGTAAGAGGGCCGTTGCCGAGCGCTCAGTGCGGCTCTCGGCAGGTCCAGGACAGGTGCCGCTACGGAGACGTACGGGCCCCCCGCGCTCGTACGGATCCAGATGCTGGGAGGACTGACTCGGGAGGGGAGGAGAATTGAGCGGTGCGGCAACCGCTCGCTGCTGCGGCGGGGAAGATCAGGTGTCCTGTCGCAGTTCCTCCAGGGTCGCGGGGTGGCCGGGTAGTTGGGACTTGCCGGGGGCGCGCAGCCCGTCGAGGAAGAGCTGCACGTGGCGTTCGACGAAGCGCTCGATGCGCCGGCCGCCGACGCCCGGCAGTGGCCGGGTGAGCTGGCTGAGCACAACGGTCACGTCGCCGACGCCGATGTCGGTACGCACCTCGCCCGCCTGCTGCGCCCGCCGGATGAGCTCGTGGGTCAGTCCCTCGACCCGGGTGCGTGCCGCCAGACACTGCGGCTCGTCGGGGTCGAAGCGGCCCGAAAGCATGGGACAGAGCGCGCCGATGCGCTCTTCCATCGCGGCGAACACGAAGCGGCGCAGTGCCTCGAAGGTGTTCTCCTCCTCGGCGAGTGCCCGCTCCGCCCGTTCCGCGATCCGCTCGGTGACGGCATGCATCACCCCGTGCACGAGCGAGTCCCGGTCGGGGAAGTGCCGGTAGAGGGTCGCATTTCCGACCCCCGCAGTGCGAGCGATTTCATCGAGGGACGCGTCCGCCCCGTGGACGACGAAGGCCTCGCGGGCCGCGTTGAGGATGCGCTCGCGGTTACGGGCCGCGTCAGCACGCCCCTTGGGCGCGACACAGTCGGGGGTGACGCGCTTGGTGGCAGTGGTTGCGCTGCCCATCAGTCCTCCTCGAAGTGTGCTGCTGCGGCCGCTGGTGTCGTTCGGTTCGGGTGAAAGTCGGTGTGCTGTCGGGGTACTGGGCCGACAGCGGTGTCGGCGAGTGCGTGTGCGGTCGTGCAGTGCGTCGTATGTGGGTGGCATTACGGCGGTGCTTTGGTGGCACCAGAGGTGGTGCTGTGGTCCGCCATCCGGGGACCGAGTCCCCGTTTGGTGGAGACGCCTACGTAAACGGGGACGCGCTCCCCGGTTATTTCCCCTGACGACTGTGACTCACCTCACCTCACAAACCTCAGTCGTCACACAGACACACAGCCCTGCACGGCTGCAGACGCACGGCCCCGCACCAGACACGTACGCACCCCGCACAGAGACACACGGCCCCAGCAGAGGAACGGAGCGGCAATGTCCAATTCCGCCAAGGCCACCCACGTGAAGGTCGCGGTCATCTACTACTCCGCGACCGGGACCGTCGCCACCCTCGCCAAGGAGATCGCCGACACGGCGGAGAAGGCCGGCGCCGAGGTCCGGTTGCGCCGTGCACGGGAACTGGCCCCCCAGTCGGCCATCGACTCAAACCCCGCCTGGGCCGCGAACGCGCGCGAGACCGCCGACATCCCCGAGGCCGCTCCGGACGACATCGACTGGGCGGACGCGGCGTTCCTGGGCACTCCCACCCGCTACGGCAACGTCGCCTCGCAGCTGAAGCAGTACCTCGACGCCCTCGGCCCGCTATGGGCGGAGGGGCGGCTGGCCGACAAGGTCTACAGCGGATTCACCTCGTCCGCCACCCCGCACGGCGGGCAGGAGAGCACCTTGCTGGCGCTGTACCACTCCGCCTGTCACTTCGGCGGCATCATCGTTCCGCCCGGCTACACCGACGCCTCCAAGTTCGAGGACGGCAACCCCTACGGCACCTCCCACACGGACGCGCAGGGCCGACAGCCGGTCGACGGCACCGCCCTGAAGGCGGCCCGCGTACAGGCCGAGCGGGTGGTCCGGCTCACACGTGCGCTCAACGCGGGCCTTGCCGAGGAGTGAGGGGGCGCCTGCCCGCGAGCAGGCCCCGCCTGGCAGGCGCGTGCCGGGCGCCACTGGACTGGACCCATGAAGTCCCGCGCGGCGTCTGGTCCGATCCGCCGCCACGCTGGGACGATGCTGTGGCATCCAGCGGTGACCCCCACATGACCACGTGCTCCACGTGCTCCACCCACACATGTGAGGAGCGTTCCGATGCACCAGCAGCCCACCTCTCGCAGGCACGTCATCGCCGCGGCGGCGAGCACCGCGGCAGCGCTCGGCATCACGGCCTCCTCGGCGTCGGCCGCCGCACACGCCGTCCGCTCCGCGACTCCCTCCCTGTCCGACTCGCTGTCCGGCAAGCTGCCCGACTCGCCTTCCGCTCCCGTCTCCGGCCTCTCCGGCTCACCGGCCGGCGCGTCGAGGAGCCTCTCCTCCTCGGCCGTCCGTGCCCGGGCAGCGGCTCTGCTGCGCCGGATGAGTCTCGAGGAGAAGGTCGGGCAGCTGTTCGTCATCGAGATCTACGGCCAGACCGCGGATACGGAGCACGCCGGAAACCGCAAGCTGTACGGCGTTCCGACAGCGGCCGAAGTGGTCCGTAAGTACCGTCCGGGCGGCGTCATCTACTTCGACGCCCGTCGGGGCCCTGACAACGTCCGCGAGCCGCGGCAGATTGCGCGCCTGTCCAACGAGCTCCAGCGCGCCGCCGTACGCACCGGTGCGCGGGTACCGCTGCTCGTCTCCATCGACCAGGAGGGCGGCAGCGTCGTCTACCGGATGCTGGAGCCCGCCACCCAGCTGCCGGGCAACATGGCGCTGGCCGCGACGCGCTCCACGCGCGACGTCTACGACAGTGCCGAGCTCATCGGAACGGAGCTTGCCGCTGTCGGCATCAACCAGAACTACGCGCCTGTCGCGGACGTCAACATCAACCCGGCCAACCCCGTGATCGGCGTTCGCTCGTTCGGGTCGGACACGCAGCTGTGCGCCCGGTTCGTCTCCACCGCCGTACGCGGCTACCACCGAGGCGGCGTCGCCAGCGCGGCCAAGCACTTCCCCGGGCACGGCGACACGGACGTCGACAGTCACACCGGGCTCCCGGAGATCACGCACACCCGGGCCGAGCTCGACCGTATCGACCTGCCGCCGTTCCGCGCGGCCATCCGGCACGGAGTCGACACGATCATGACAGCGCACATTGTCGTGCCGTCTCTGGACCCCTCCAGGGTGCCCGCGACCATGTCGCGGCCGATCGTGACCGGACTGCTGCGCGACGAACTGGGCTTCACAGGCGTCATCGCGACCGACGCCCTGGACATGGGTGGCGCCACGGCGGACTTCCCGCCCGACGTCGCACCCGTACGCGCCTTCCAGGCCGGCTGCGACCAACTGGTGCTGGCCCCGAAACTGGAGGTGGCGTTCGGCGCCGTGCGCGACGCTGTTCGCTCCGGTGCGATCCCCCAGGAGCGGCTGGACGCGTCCGTACTCCGCATCCTCGAACACAAGCTGCGGCGAGGGCTGTTCCCCTCGCCGTACGTGAGCGAGCGGCGTGCCGCGCGGATCGTCGGCAGCGGACGGCACCTGTCGCAGGCCCGGCAGATCACCGAGCGGACCGTCACCCTGATCCGGAACGAGAACGGTGCTCTCCCGCTCCCCCGCACCGCCGCCACCGTCCTCGTCACCGGCTGGGGCACCGCCCCCCTCGCCGCCCTGGCGCGCGCCATCGGCGAACGGCGCGGCCAGCGGACGACGACGCTGGAGACCGGCAGCAAACCGGACACGTCCAAGATCAAGGAGGCGACGGACGCAGCCCGCTCCCACGACGTCACAGTCGTCCTCGCCAATGCAGCCGCAGCAGGCAAGGAGGACGGCGTCGCCCAGGCCCAGCTGATCGACTCCCTGGTCGCCACGGGCCGCCGGGTGATCGTGGCGGGCGTCCGCCTGCCCTTCGACATCCGCCGCTTCCCCGACGTCCCCGCCTACCTGGCGACCTACAACTACGGCACACCCTCCATGACGGCCCTCGCCCGCGTCCTCTACGGCGAGGTCGCCCCCCGCGGCAAACTCCCCGCCCCCATCCCCACCCTCGACAACCCCGACCGCTCCCTCTACCCCTTCGGCCACGGCCTGCGCTACTGACGCCACAACGACGTTGCCGACGCCGATCCCCCATCCGCTAGGCTAGGCGCGCGGATCACCAGCATCCGCGCGCCTCCGTAGCTCAGGGGATAGAGCACCGCTCTCCTAAAGCGGGTGTCGCAGGTTCGAATCCTGCCGGGGGCACGCCACAGATGGGAAACGCTGTCCCGTCTGCGCGAACGGCCCGCATCGCTTGTTCGGCGATGCGGGCCGTTGCGTCGATCGTGTCAGCGTGGAGCACCACCCGGCAGCGGGCCGTGCGGGTGCGGTGGTCGTAGTGGATCTGCAACCGGAACGCTTCGAACATCCGGCGGCGCAGCGCGTCTGGCAGCGTCGCGATCTCACACCGCCCCACGGGGAGAGCATCGACGAGGTATGGGTCCTGCGTGACAGGCGCCGCACGCCGGTGAGCGTTGATCTCTGCCTCCTTGGTGCGGATCTCGTCATCGAGCTCGGCGACCCGTGCCTGGATTCCCTGGACGAATCGACGGTCGGCGTTGTCTGCGAGTTCGAGAGCGTGGAACTGGCGGTCCCGTCGTTGTCTGAGGTTCTGCAAGACGTTATGTAGAGCCTTCTCCCGCTCTTTGTGCTGACGTGCCTCATTGTTGTCGGCTTCCGGCAGCGCCTTAACCAGTACGTCCCGGCGGTCAACGCCGAAGATTCTTTCAGCGAAGAATTCACTGAGAGGCTCCAGGAGATACGCCTCCTTGATCCACAAGCTCTTAGGGTGCTCTGGCGGAATGTTTTCCGGCTTTGGGGCGCAGACGTAAAATTCACGGTTGCGCCGAGCTTTTCCGAACATGCGGCGGTCGCAGAGGGTGCAGAACAGATAGGTGCGCAACGCATAGGTTCGTGCGGCTTGGGGATGGGCTGTATTTACGCCGGAGCCTGTGCGTGTGCGCTTTCGTTCGGCTGACTGGGCGCGGACGAACATGTCCAGCGACACCAGCGCCGGGTGGGTTGACTGGGGGGACCATACCCACTCTTCGACGGGATTGACTGCACCACTTCGCGTCTTCATGGCCCGCCGGTTCCACACCATGTGTCCGGTGTGCTTCGGATTGGTGAGGACATCTCGCACGCTGGAGTCCGTCCACCGACCGACCCTTCGTGAAGGGTCTGGTGGTTCGGGCGGAGGGTTGATCGTCAAGTCTTCATTGAGACGGTCAGCGATGGCCGCGCGGCTGAGCCGTTCGACCACGCGCCATTCGAAGATCTTGCGGACGACTGGCGCGCGTAGCGGGTCGGGAATGAGTCGGGTCTTTGTCTTACCCTCGCTGCGGCGGGCAGGAACTGGATGGGGAATGCGATCGGCAAGGTAGCCGTATGGAGGTTTGCCGATGTTGTAGCCCTGGGCGGTGTGCTCCTCGAAACCGCCCCAAGCCTTCTCAAGCATCTCCAGGACGTACCACTCAGCCACGCCTTGCTTTACACGGCGCGTCAGGACCTGGGTGGCCTTCTTGGTGCGCGAGCCACCGAAGTTGATGGGCTCGTCCGCGGCCAGCAGCGGTACACCCACCGCCTCAAGCCGATGCTCGATGAGGGTGCCGAAGTACGTCCGGCGTGCTACCCGTTCGATGGACTCGCAGATCACCGCGTCAAAGTGCCGCGTCCCCGATTCAGCCAAGGCAAGGAGGTCTTGGATGCCACCGTCGCGTGGAACGGGGATGGCGAAACGCTCGTGACCTCGGCCGTGTCCCCGTGCGGCAAGATCCTTGCGCCCGGATTCGACGTCGTAGTAGAAGCCGATGATGACGACACCGGGGGGCAGCACGTTCTGGCACGAGCGCACTTGCCGGGGCAGAGAAATTGTGGGGTCTTGCTTGTCCTCTGTGGAAGTGCGTCCAAGGAATAGCAGGCGAGTCAGTGCAGGGGATCGTGTTGCCTTGTTTCCGGCTCCAGCGTCAGGCGGCTTCTGCGAAGCTGAGAGGAGTTGCGCTGGGTGAGTTCCCGACGACGCTGCACGATCCATTGCATGACCTCCAACATGACTTGCCCCTGAAGATTTCGAAGAGCTTCTGCCTCCTCCCCGTTTGCGGGCATGACTTCGAATTTCACATCAGGAACAGACGAATTACTGGATTCACGCTGACCGTAGCTCCGAGTCGGATAAGAGCGGAGCTGGCGACGTCCGTTCGACTCAGTCGCCGACACTTTGATGTCATCACCGTTCATTTCCACCGGGACCCGCGATCTCTGTGAGCCTTCGGAGCACGCGCACGAAGTGGCTCTCTGGTATGGACTGAGTGAACTTCCCGAGTCGGGCCTGGGCGCTCGAGCCCAGGCCCGCGGCCTTCCGAGCGGATGATCCCGAGGGAGGTCTAACGCTGCGGCAGGTAAGGAGCGGGTGGTGAAAGCACCCTTGTGCGGGACACCTTCACCGGGGCATTCAACGCACCCACCCCTTATGTGCTGAGCGATGAAATGCACGAGCAGTTGTCAGTCGGCGTCCCGACGCGTACCCATTGCGCATGGCACGGTGCGGAGAGGGTTGCCGTCGGCCATAGCAGCGCTGACGCCGGAGCGGTTGAGGAGCTTCGGGCAGGGCAGCGGCGTCCGGGGGCTTGGGTTTGCGGAAGACGAGGACGTCTTCGTGGGCGATGAGGTGGAGAGGGACTCCGCGCCTGCGGGCATCCCGGGTGTTCTTCATTTGGAAGAACGACGGGCGCAGGATGAGTTGTCCGTCGCGGAGTCCTGCGAGGAGTGCGATGTTGTGCTCGGCGGGGTTGAGCCCTGCTTTCTTCCCGGCGTGTAGTACAGCGGCAGGAAGATCAATGAGTTCGCCGTGTTCGCGCCAGGGGCGCACGATGACCACCACGGTGCCGCCGGGGCGGAGGATGCCGCAGCATTCGTGCAGGATGCGGGTGAAGGCGGCGAGGAGCTGATCCGTGGAGCTATGTGCGAGGTTGGTGGGGTCCTCGCTGTAGCTGTAATTCCACTTAGTGACGCCTGGTTTGCCGCTTTCCCGGCTTGCGCGCACGCGACCGTGTGCGCTCGGCCCGTAAGGCGGTGAGGTCAGGACCATGGCGACGCGGCCATGGTGCTCGGAGGGGATGAGGCGGCTCATCTGTAGGGCGTCTCCGCAGATCACTTCGCCAGAAGCGGTGGCGCCCTGCCGCTGGGCAGAAGCGGCGTTGAGTGCGGCCAGGTGTGCCCAGCGGGGTTCGTACTCGATGCCGATTGCTTGGCGGCCAAGGTGCTGGGCTTCGACGAGGGTGGTGCCGATGCCGCACATCGGGTCGAGGACGAGATCGCCGGGATTGGTGTAGGTGGCGATGGCGTGGGCGGCGAGTGCGGGGAGCATCTTGGCGGGGTGGGCGTTGCTGCCGGGGACGTAGTGGCGGGCTTTGCGTTGGGCGGGGGCTGAGGTGGGGGCGGTGTCCCACCACACCGATAGCGGCTTGGGCTGATAGTGCGGGCCGTGGGGGTGGTGCATGGTGACGACTCCGGTCCGTTCAGGCAGATGTGTTGGGGGAGAAGAGCAGGAGGTCGGAGTGGATGAGGCCGCCAGCTGTGTCGTCGTCTGTGGGAGCGGGGAGTCGCCCTGAGTCGGGGTGCAGGTGGGTGATGACGAGGTGCTGGAGGTAGCAGAACCCTGCGGTACGCGCGCTGGCGGTCAGTTCACCGAGTGGGTCGGTGAGCTGGCCCTCGTCGCGCTGCTGGCGGGTAGCGACGAGCAGGATTCCCTCTGGGGGGAGGAGGCGGTGAGCCCGGTAGAAGAAGCCCGGCCAGGCATCCTGCGGGGCCGGCAGGGGCTCGCTGAGAGCAGCCAGGGCCGCGTCTCCGGGCACACGGAGGGTGTCGGGGTGGAATTCGGCGAGCAGCAGGGGCGGAAGCGGGAGCTCCGCTCCGTCCTCACGCGGGTAGCTGGTGATGCGGGCGCGTGCGTCCAGAGAGGGGCCGCTGTCGACCTCGCCTGTTTCGTTGATGCGGACGCGGAGCAGTGGGCTGGGGAGGTCGCCGGGGCGGGGGATGATCTGGGTGCAAATCCTTTCGATGGCCCACGGCGGCAGGACCTGGTCGTCGGCCGGGGCCGGGTGGGGTTCGTCGGCGGGTGGGAGCCAGACCGTGGCCGGAAGCGGTGATGTGCGGTCGGCGGCTGGCTGGGGTGCTGTGGACCTGGTGTGGTGGCGCATGGGCAGCGGCGCCCGGTCGAAGGTTCCGTTCTCGTGCTGACGTAAGAGAAAGACAACTCCGGGCGCGTTGTTGCCACCGGTGGCGGCTCGTTCGAGCGAGTTGATATGCACCGTTCACGCCGGGGATACCCGGGTGGATCCCCGGGTCTCCTTCCTGCACTGAGGAGTGTTTGTGCAGGTGGGTGCGGAGGCGAGCCAGTAGCAAGCCACCTGCGAGCCAGTACCGGACCAGCCGGTTCCGTCACAGGGGAGGCCGGTGACGTCGTCGTGGATTTCTTTGTGTTCGATTCCGCCCTGCGGGTTACCGCTCAGAGGCTGCTCAGGGGACAGGCCATGGTGCGGCCCTCGCACACGGCGGGCAACAGCCGAGCCAGTGGCTCGGCGCCTGACCGGGCATGGCACGCGAGTGGTCCGGGCGGCTGGGAGTCGTGGCGCCACAAGCCAACCCACGACTCACGGAGGTGCTCATGCACCGCGTCTTCCCAACCCCTGCTGGTGCGAAAGCTGATGAGAGCCGCTCACCGCTCGGGGAACTGGACGAGACATTCCTCGCACTCGGGGCGGCGGCTGCTCGCCCGCTCACCATGCCCGTGCTGTTGGAAGACGGCCGGGCGAAGGGCAACTGGCCGGTGGACCGGGTGCGGGCCCGGCTCGCGCATCCAGGAACAGCGGCAGGTCAGCGGGCACTCATCTGGTTCGAGGTGGTGCGCCGGGCCCAGAAGCTGCCAGAGCCGTGGCCGCTGGTTGCGGTGGGCATGACCATCCCGGTCCTGCGCCGGATGCTGCGCCGACAGCAGCTTCCCCAGAGCCTGGAGCGAGCGGACCTGGAGCAGACGGCACTGGCCGCAGTCGCCACCACGCTGCCCTTGCTGACAGACGATCACCCTGAACCGCAACGGGCGCTCTTCAACGCTGCTGACCGCGAGATCCACCGGCTCATCTACTCCGCCCGCAAGCAGGAGAGGCACGAGTGGCCTGTGGCCATCCGCCCCGACACCCCCTCGCCTGCCAGGCCCGATATCGAAGACCGCAACATCCCTGACGGCGGTGAGGAGCGCGATGAGTACGCAGTGCTGGCCGCAGCCGTGCAGGCGGGAGCACTCAAAGCGCAAGAAGCGCAGCTGATCGCGCTGACCCGCTTGGGGAAGAAGTCGGTCAAGGACATCGCCCAGCAACGCGGGCTCGCCTGGCGCACCCTCTACCGGCACCGCGCGGCAGCCGAGGCCCATCTCGCCGCCTATCTGCGGCAACAGGCATACGAGGTATAGCCCGCACGGGGGATCTCCGGCTCGGCGACGGCAACAACGTTCTCCGGGCGCTCTATCCCTCCATGACGGCACATCACCTGGCCCACCCAAAGGTGATGGCCGTCCCTCCCGGAGCCCGGCTTGTGCAGGTTCGGGGAGGTAGCCGCTGAAGTGCCGGGGCGGGACGTCTCGCGCTGACACCCGAGAAGTCTCCGTCCGCCGACCGCCGTTGAAGGGGGTTCGGCGCCTGGGGCGAAGGCCGCCCCGGCACTTCGGCAACACCGCCGCTTTTTCTCCGTTTGTGTCCATCCACAGCATCCCGGGCGGCTCATGCCCGAGGGAGGTACGCCTGCATGCATGTGATCGAACGTCCCCGGCCACACCCTCGCGTTCGCCTCTCTCGCGGTGAAGTGCTCGCCTTCCAGGAACGCGTCACGCGGTTGGCCACGCTGGCCACTGTCCTGGTTGCCGTGTGGCTGATGCTCACTGTGGAGGCGGTTGCGGCGGGCAGGGCGCCTCACCCGGCGTCGATCCCGACGGTGGTCGACAATCTACGGAACTGGATCGTGGGGATCCTCGCCGGTCTTGCCACCTTGTTCCTGACGCTGGGCGGCCTGCGGTACCTGATGGCCGGCGGGGATGCAGCCGAAGTCGAGGCAGCTAAGAAGGCGCTGAAGGCTTCGGGCAGCGGCTACGGCTTGGCGATTCTTGCGCCGGTCATTGTCGAGGTCCTCAAGGGCATCCTGGGAATCTGACAGTGAACCCCCACCGACGGTTGCCCCGCCTGCTGCTCCTGGCATTCTGCGGGCTCGCGCTGTGCGCCGGGCCGGGAAGCTCCGCTGCGGCAGCTCCACAGGACCCGGCGCCCGCCCCTGCACCGGCTCCGGCGCCGGTGGCGCCGTCGCCCGATGCGAAGCCTTCCAGGCCGGACCCGAAGCCGGGCCCCACTCCGGCACCCACCCGGCCGCCACTAGAGCCCGGCCGCGTCGTACCAAAACCCAAACCGCCGGAACCGACTCCGGGTCCGACTCCGCCAGCGTGCGAGGCCGAGGGACGGGAGTGCACTCCGCAGAAGGACTGGGAATTCGGCGACCTGCTCGACTTCCCCGGAATGATCAGCGACGCGATCACCTCACTGCTGGGCTCCCTGGTGGAGCAGCTCCTCAAGCCGGTGCGGCAGTTGCTCGCCGACACGCTGCTGGCCACTCCGGACATGACTACCCATCCGGACGTGAAGCGGCTGTGGCGCTCCTCCCTCGTAACGGCGACAGCGGTCTACGTGCTGTTCGTCCTGTTCGGCGGGGTCACCGTCATGGGGCACGAGACGGTGCAGACACGCCACGCCCTCAAACAGATCGCGCCGCGCCTCGTGCTCGGCCTGAGCACCGCAGCCATCTCCCTGCCCGTGGTGGGCAAAGCGATCGCGCTGGCCAACGCGCTATCTCGCGCCATCGCGCAGACAGACCTCTCGGACGCGGGCAAGGGGCTGGTGGAG
This sequence comes from Streptomyces sp. CA-250714, assembly GCF_050936705.1. Classification (NCBI taxonomy): domain Bacteria; kingdom Bacillati; phylum Actinomycetota; class Actinomycetes; order Kitasatosporales; family Streptomycetaceae; genus Streptomyces; species Streptomyces sp. CA-250714. Next base: position 3,193,135 of record NZ_JBNJMI010000002.1, read on the forward strand.
CGCGCGATCCCGTTCGCGGTCTACGGCGGTACCGCCCATGTGACGTTGTACGTCGTCATTCTGGAACTGTGTTTCCTGGCCATGGTCCTGGCAGTGCTGATCGGCTACCTGCTGCGGGTCGGCGCCATCGCACTGCTGACCGTGGGTGCGCCCCTCGCGCTCGCCTGCCACGCCCACCCCACAACCGATCCTGTGGCGAAGATGTGGTGGCGGGCCCTTGCCGCAGCCCTGGGCATCCAGGTGCTCCAGTCCCTGGTTCTCATCAGTTCGCTGAAGCTGTTCTTCGCCCCCGACTCGACACTTCTCGGCTTTCCGAAGCTCAACAAGCTGGGGACGATGCTGGCGGGCATCGCCCTGTTCTGGGTGCTGTTCAAACTGCCCGGATGGTGCATGCGCGCCGCCTTCCGCGCACTCGGCATCCCACCCCCGCACACTCCCGCACCGGTGCGGATGGCGCGGAACATCGCCATGCTGATGCTGCTGCGCCAGTACGCACCCGGCCTCATGGCACGCGGCGGCGCCCGCGCAGGCGGGCCGGGAGGGCTACGCCCCCGAGCCGGAATCGGCCCTACGGGAGGTGCCGGCCGCCCCGGAGGCCCCGGACCGGTCCCACCCCCATGGGGCGGCCCGTCCCCTCCGGGCGGTGGCCCTCCGGGGCCGAGGACTTCACCATCCGGTGGACGGCCTCGCGGCGGGCCAAGTGCAGGCGGTGGCAGCGGGCCCGGGGCACCCGGCCCGGGAAGCACGGGCCACAGGCCGGGGCCCGGGGCTGGCAGCGCACGTGGACCCGGGAGCCGGGGGGCGAACCCGGGTGCGGGCAGGGCGGGGGCTGGCCCGAGTGCTCCGAAGGTCACGCTCCAGTGGGGCACCCCACGGCGCACACCGCCCAACCCGGCTCCGCACGCCGCGAGGCCAACAGGCAACCCGCGCTCCGCCGGGACGTCCGGCAGCGGAAAGGTGGGACAGGCATCGAGTGGTCTGTCCCCGGGTGCGGGACGGCCCGCTTCGGCAACCGGGCCACTTGGCCCGCCCCTGTCGCCGACCCGCTCGACGGGGCCTTCGGCCCCCACGCCAGCGCCACAACGTAACGCGCCTCGCTCTTCGGTAACCCCGCGTCCGCTGCCTCCGGCTCCGCCTCGTCGTGCGCTGCCGCCTGGCCGGCCGATACCCCTCCAGCTTCCTTTGGAACCGCCCCACCACCAGCCCCCATAAGGAGCGTGACCGGCCATGCCCACCACCGACGACGAACACGTCGAGGCGGTACGCATCCCCGCCGATGTCGAGCGGCCCGACCGCGTCCTCGGGCCGTTCACCGCGAGGCAGACGGCCCAGCTGGCAGCCGTTGCCCTGCTGTTGTACGGGCTGTGGTGGCTGCTGCGCCCCTACATGACTGCCCTCGCCTTCCTCGCGATGACCACCCCGGTGGCCGGGGTGGTGACCGCGCTTGTGGCGGGCCGCCGGGAGGGAATCGGCCTTGACCGGTTCCTACTCGCTGCGCTCGCCTTCGCCCGTACCCCCAAGCGGCAGGTGCCCGCCCCGGAAGGAATCCCTTCCCTGCCGGAGTTTGTGCCGCGTCGCCTCCGGCGCGCTGCCGGTCCTGCGCCCTGTCCGATCGCCGTACCTGCCGAAGGCGTCGATGAGATGGGGATTGTCGATCTTGGGGCTGACGGGCGTGCGGCACTGGCCTCCTGTTCCACGGTCAACTTTGGGCTGCGGACCGGCGCCGAGCAAAACGCGCTCACCAGCGGGTTCGGCCGCTGGCTCAACTCGCTGACCGGGCCGGTACAGATCCTGCTCACCACCCACCGCGTCGAACTGGCACCCATGGCCGCCTCCCTCCGCGAGGGCGCTCCCACGCTCCCGCACCCGGCGCTGGAGACGGCAGCCCGCGCCCACGCCGACTACCTCGAACAGCTCGCCGCGACACGGGATCTGACCGCCCGCCGCCATCTAGTCATCGCGCGGGAGCCTCATGCCACTTCGGGCGGGCGGGTGTGCCAGCGCGTGCACGAGACGCAGCGCGCCTTGGCCGTGGCCGAAATCGACGTCACGGCGCTCGATGCGGACCGGGTGGTCGAGGAATTCGCCGACGCCTGCAACCCCGACATGCCCCACCACCGCAAGGAGACGGTCTCTTGCTGAAGCGCTGGCGCTCCCGTCCGCCTGAACTTTCCGCCCGCGGCCTGCTGGAGATTCCCGGGCCCGATGCCCTCCAGGTTCGCGCCCGGATGCTCGGCATCGGCTCCCACCTGACCGCCACCCTGGTGGTGGCCGGCTACCCGGCCGAGGTGGCACCGGGATGGCTCGACCCGCTGCTGAACTACCCCGGCCGCCTCGATGCCGCCTTCCACATCGAGCCGGTCCCCGGCCCTGTCGCAGCCGAGCGGCTGAAGAAGCAGCGGGCCCGGCTGGAAGCCTCCCGCCGCACCAGCTTCGGCAAGGGCCAGATCGATGACCCGGAGGCGGAGGCTGCCGCGCAGGACGCCGCCGAACTCGCCTACGTGGTGGCTCGTGGGCAGGGGAAGCTCTTCCGCGTCGCGCTCTACCTGACCGTCCACGCCCCCGACGTGGCCGCTCTGGAGGAGGAGGTCGCAGCCGTTCAAGCAGTCGCGAGTTCGCTGCTGCTCCATACCGCTCCGGCCACCTTCCGTGCGCTGCCGGCCTGGCTGGCAACGCTCCCCTTCGGCATCGACGCCCTCGGTATCCGCCGCACCTTCGATACCGCATCGCTCGCCGCGTGCTTCCCGTTCACCAGCCCCGACCTGCCCGCCCCGCGCGATGGCAGCGCGCCCACCGGCGTGCTCTACGGCCTCAACTGTGCCTCCGGCGCCCCGGTCATCTACGACCGCTTCGCCCAGGAGAACTACAACTCCATCACCCTCGCGCGCTCCGGCGCAGGTAAGTCCTACGCCACCAAACTCGAACTGCTTCGGCTGCTGTTCACCGGCGTGCAGGCCGCCGTCATCGACCCCGAGGACGAGTACGTGCGCCTGGCCGACACTGTCGGTGGACGTGTCGTCCGGCTGGGCGCAGACGGCGTCCGCCTCAACCCCCTCGACCTGCCCACCACCGACAACAACACCGACGAAGCCGACAGGAACGCCGCTGACCGGGAGACGGGGGGTGATGTGCTCACGCGCAGGCTGCTGTTCCTGCACAGCTTCCTGTCCGTGCTCTTCGCCACCGACCTGACCGCACCACAAAAAGCCGCCCTGGACCGGGCCCTACTGGCCGTGTACCGGCGTGCGGGCATCACCCATGACCGGCGCACGTGGAAACGAACGGCACCCATCCTCGGCGATCTGGCCAGTGTCCTTGAAGAAGACGGCAGCGAGACGGCCGCTGACCTGGCTGCGCGACTGGTCCCCTACACCACCGGCTCGCACGCGGACTTGTTCAACGGGCCCACCACCACACCGGCCGACGGGCACCTGCTGGTCTTCGCCCTGCGCCAGCTCACCGACGAAGTACACGCCCCAGCAATGATGCTCACGCTCGACGCCATCTGGCGCCGCGTGACCAGCCGTACGCTGCCGTGCCGCCAACTGGTCGTGGTGGATGAGGCGTGGCTGCTGATGCGGAAAGGCGAAGGCGCCCGCTTCCTCTACCGCGCCGCCAAGTCCTTCCGCAAACACTGGACCGGACTCGCCGTCGTCACCCAGGACGTCGAGGACGTCCTTTCCACCCAGCTCGGCCGCGCGGTGGTCTCCAACGCCGCCACCCAGCTCCTGCTCGGCCAGTCCACCCAGGCCATCGACGGCATCGCCACCACCTTCCACCTCTCCCACGGCGAACGCGAATTCCTGCTCTCCGCCCAGCAAGGCGAAGCCCTCCTCCAGAGCGGGGAGCGGCACAAAGTCGCGCTGCTGTCCGTGGCCGCCCCCGAAGAACACGACGTCATCACCACCAACCCCGCAGAGCTGGCCCTTGCCGAAATGGAAGAAGACGCGTGACCTCCCCCGCCCCGCACCCCCACGGCCCGCTCGTTGACTTCCTGACCGACCCCACCTCCGCCTGGTCTTCCCTGGCCAGCACGGTGAGCGGCCTGTGGCAGGCCCACGCCCCGGTCCTTCTCCCCGCCATCCTTCTGACCATCACCCTGGCCGTCCACGCCCGCTACCGCTGGCAGAGCCACCGACAACGACAGATCACCGAAGACGCTCACTGCGTCACCGTCCTCGCCCCGCCGCATGTTCCCGAGAAGGGCGGCGAGGTCCTGTGGGCGCAGCTGTCGGGGCTCCTGCGCCCGTGGTGGCAACGGCTGCTGCACGGCCAGCCGCACCTGGGCTTCGAATACATGTGGAATGCCACCGGGATGACCGTCCGCCTCTGGGTCCCCGGCAGCATCCCGCTCGCCCTTGTCCGCAACGCAGTCGAGGCCGCCTGGCCCGGCGCCCACACCACCGTCTCACCACCTGGCCCTCTCGTTCCCACTGATCACATCGCCACCGGCGGACGGCTGCGCCTGGCACGCCCCGAGGTCCTTCCGCTACGCACCAGCCATGCCAGCGATCCGCTCCGCGCACTCCTGCAAGCCGCAACCGGCATGGGAGAACACGAAAGCGCAGCGGTCCAAATCCTCGCCCGGCCCGCCACCGGAGCCGCCCTGCGCCGGGCCCGGCGAACCGCCCGACGCATGAAGGCAGGAAACGGCGGCCCGGCCCGCATTCCGGCCGCATCCGCGTGGCTGGCCCACCGCCCGCAGCACGGCACGGGGGACCGGCAGGACGCCGACCACCCGGCCGCTGTACGTCAGGCCGGGGCGAAACTGGCTGCCGGTCCGCAGTGGTGCGTCAGCGTTGCCTACGCGGCGACCGCGCATCCGAAGAGCCACAAGTCGGAGGAATCAACGCGGGGCCGCGCGCACGCGCTGGCGTCCGCGTTCGGGTTGTTCGCGGAACGCAACTGGCTCAACCGCACCCGCCTGCCACGGCCCGCACCCCCGCTCAACGCGCGCCACTTCGCGCCGGGACGAGTCCGGTTGCTGTCCGTCCCCGAACTCGCCACGCTCGCCCACCTCCCCACCGACCCGGACGCCCCCGGCCTCCAACGTGCCGGAGCCCGCTCCGTCCTTCCGCCGCCCACCATCCCGAGCCCGCAGCCCGGGGCGGGGGTCAAGCCGCTGGGCCGCTCCGATGCCGGAGCGCGACGCGCTGTCGGCCTGGCGGTACCCGATGCCCGCCAGCACCTGCACCTGATGGGCGCAACCGGTTCGGGGAAGTCGACGCTGATCGCGAACCTGGTTCTCGATGACGTCCGCAACCATCGAGGCGCGCTGGTCATCGACCCCAAGGGTGATCTGGTCACCGATCTCCTGGCCCGGCTTCCCGATACCTGCGCGGACCGACTCGTCCTCATCGACCCGGACGACTCCCACGCCCCACCGTGCCTGAACGTGCTCGACGGCGACGACATCGACGTCGTCGTCGACAACATCACCGGCATCTTCCGCCGCATCTTCACCGCCTTCTGGGGACCGCGCACCGATGACGTCATGCGCGCCGCCTGCCTGACCCTGCTCAAGCACGCCCGCACAAGCCGACAGTTGGTCACCCTCGCCGACATCCCCCGCCTCCTGGGTGAGCCCGCCTACCGGCTGCGGATGATCCCCCAGCTCAAAGACCCCGTCCTGCGCGGCTTCTGGGCCTGGTACGAACAGCTCTCCGAACCCTCCAGGGCCGCCGTCATCGGCCCTCTCCAGAACAAGCTCCGCGCCTTCCTGCTGCGCGACTTCGCCCGGCGTGCCATCGCCGCCGGCGCCTCCACCTTCAACCTCGATGACGTCCTGGACGGCGGCATCCTCCTCGCCCGCCTGCCCAAAGGAGCCCTGGGAGAAGAGACCGCACGGCTGCTGGGCTCCTTCCTCGTCGCCGGAGTCTGGCAAGCCGCCGCAGCACGCACCCGAACCCCCGAACACCAGCGCATCGACGCCGCCCTGCACATGGATGAGTGCCACAACTTCCTCACTCTCCCCTACCCCCTCGAAGACATGCTCGCTGAAGCCCGCGGCTACCGCCTCGCCCTCACTCTCGCCCACCAAAACCTCGCCCAGCTCCCCCGCGACCTGCGCGAAGGCATCTCCGCCAACGCCCGCAACAAGATCTACTTCAACGCCTCACCCGAAGACGCCCACCACCTTGAACGCCACGTCGCACCCACCCTCACCGCCCACGATCTCGCACACCTGGGCCCCTACCAGGCCGCCGCACGCCTGCTGACCGACGGCGCGGAAACCGCCGCCTTCACCCTCACCACCCGCCCCCTCTCACCTCCCGTCCCCGGCCGCGCAGTCGACCTCCGCACTGCCGCCGCTACCCGCACCGGTTCCCCACGCCGCGCCCCCACCGCCCCCTGACGCGCCCTGCCGACCCACGCGGCCTCGCATGCCGCAGTTCCTCCGCACCCCCGGCACAGCCAGCGCCGCCCTCTTCCTCGCACTTGATCGCTGACCTTCTGGTGGTGAACCCCCGTATGTCGCCCGCGCTTCCCCGCTCCTCGCACGGCCCCGGATCCCGCTACACCGCCCGCGCCGCGTTCTCCCGCGCCCGGCCGACCCGCCAGCCCCACCACGTCAATCTGACCCCCCTCGTGCACCGGATCACCGACCGCGACCAGTGGCTCGCCTGGATGCTGCACGAACACCGCGTACTGACCACACGACAGATCACGCGCCTCGCCTTCCCCTCCCCGCGCACCGCCCAACGCCGCCTGCGCACCCTCTACGAGTACGCGCTCCTGGACTCCTTCCGCCCCCTGGTACAAAGCGGCTCAGGCCCCGAGCACTACACCCTCGGCCCCGCCGGAGCCGCCCTCCTCGCCGCCCAAGCAGGCTGCGACACCGCCGAGATGGGATGGCGCCCCTCCCACACCGGCCGCATCGCCTACTCCCCCACCCTCGGCCACGACCTGGGCACCAACGAACTCCTCACCCTCCTCACCGCACACGCCCACACGACACAGGCACGCCTGACGCTCTGGCTGTCCGCACGCTCGTGCGTCCGCCGCTGGGGCGACCTCGTCCACCCCGACGCCTACGCCCACTGGTACGACGACGGCTGGCGGGAGGTGCCCTTCTTCCTCGAATACGACACCGGCAGCGAACAACTGTCCCGCGTCGAGGCCAAACTTGCCTCCTACGCCGCATTTACCGCCGCCACCGGCGCCCGACCAGCCCTGCTCATCCACACCCGCACCGCCTCCCGAGAGACAGCCCTGCGACGACGGCTCACCGAACCGGCCCGCACCCTCAACCTGCGCGTCGCCACCGCGTCAGCCGACTTCACCACCAACACCCCCTGGGGCCGATGGTGGCTGCCCCTCGATCCACCAGCCCGGCGCACCGAACTCGCCGCCCTCACCTCCCGCTGGCCGGACCTGACGCCGGCCTACAAAGCAGAAGCCAGCGAAGCCGACTCCCCCCTCACCCTCCCCGTGTCACCACTGCCGCCCACCGATCCGGCACCTCGCCAATGACCAAAGCCCTCGGCGCCGCACTCGGCGGCATCTTCTTCCTCCTCCTGCTCACCCTCGTGGGAGGCGCCGCACTGACCACCGAACTTGGCGACGGAGGGGCCGCAGCAGCAGCCTCCGGCTTCGAGCTGCCCAGCAAGTACGCGAAGAAGGACATCCCACCGGCTTACCTGGCCCTCTACCAGAGAGCCGCTCCCGAATGCCCCGGCCTGTCGTGGACCATCCTGGCGGCAATCGGAAAAGTCGAGTCCAACCACGGACGGCACCCCACCATGCGCTCCAGCGCGGGCGCGTTCGGCCCCATGCAGTTTCTCCAGGCCACCTTCCGCCAGTACAGCCGCCCCGTACCGCCCGGAGGTGAGAAGCCACCGACACCGTGGGATCCGGTCGATGCCGTCTACGCCGCCGCGAGGATGCTGTGCGCGAACGGCGCCAAGGACGGGAAAGACCTGCGCGGTGCACTCTTCGCCTACAACCACGCCGACTGGTACGTACGCAAAGTCCTCCGCACCGCCCGGCGGTACGGTTCCTCCCCTGCTGGTGGAGGAGCCGCGGGCAAGGCCCTCGCCTATGCACGCTCACAGCTCGGCGTCCGCTACGTATGGGGCGGCGACGGAAGACGGGACGGGGGCTTCGACTGCTCGGGCCTGACCAAAGCCGCCTACGCGGCTGCCGGAATCACTTTGCCTCGTACGGCCGAGGAGCAGTACCGGGCCACCCGCAAAGTGCCCTCGGGCAGCCCGCTGAGGCCCGGAGACCTCGTCTTCTACGGGCGTCCCGGGAACCTCCACCACGTTGGCCTCTACGCCAAGGGCGGCCGGATGATCCACGCGCCCAAGCCGGGCACCACCGTACGTTTCGAGTCCTACAAATACGCCGGCCACGACTTCTACGCCGCCACCCGACCCGCCCTGGGCGGAGGCCATCGATGAGCCGCCGGTCGTCCACTCCCCCACCAACGCTGTCCGAAGAAGCCGAGCAGCTGTTGCGTGATCTCACAAGGGCGCTGTGCGCTGTCGGGGTGCTCGCACTGGCCTTCACCGCCGTCAACGTCACCCTCTTCGCCACCGCCCGCGGCGTACCCCTAGGCATCGCCGTCCTGCTCGACCCGATGCTCGCCCTCACCCTGGCCATCGTGCTGTACGCCGACGCACGCCTCGCCTCCTGGGGACTGACCCCGCCCGCCTGGTCCACCGCCCTGCGCTGGTGGGCCGGAACCACGGCCGCCGCCATGAACACCTGGGGCTCGCTATGGCCCAACGGGAAGGTCGGCTGGCCCAGCAACGCCGACCCAGCCGCCGTCCTCCTCCACCTCGCCCCCTGCCTCCTGCTGACCGGCCTGGCCGAAACCATCGCCGCCTACCGCAAGATCCTCACCACAACGCAACAACAGCCCCAAAGGTCCCCTGTGGCCGGTACGCACCCCGCCGACGCCGCCCCTGAACCCGCGCGAGACGAAACCGCGCCCCCGGCCCCGGGCCCGGTCGACGGCCACCACCAGGGTGCACCCGTCATCAGCGACGAACTGTTCGCCCGCGCACGCGCCCTAGACGCAGCCGTACAGCAACGCACGGGCCGCCCGGCCAGCATCCGGTACCTGCGCCGGGCACTGCACCTGGGCCAAGACCGCGCCCGCGCGCTGCGCACCCACCTGGACACAGTGCACCCGACCGCACCCACCCCACCCCCTACTGCACCCATAGGACCTTCTCAGGACTCTTCTGACCTGGGGTGATGCCGCTTGACAGGGTGCGGGGTGTCGAGCGTCCATGGTCGTCGGCAAAGCGGGACCAACCGCACCGCACATGCGGCCCGCACGCCCGCGACCCCACACCGCACCCACCGTGCACCCGGGGCCGCACCCCGGCCGGGGACCCCAACCACCGCAACACGCAGCGATTGAGGTTCCCTCATGACAGACAGCACAAAGCAGACCGACCGCACCCGCCCGCTCACCGACACCAGCACGTTGACAGGCACCCGCGCCCAGATCTTCCAGGCCCTCACCGACCATCCCGGATCCAGCGCCGCCGCCCTCGCCGTCGCCGCCGGACTCGGCCGCTCAACCGCAGGCAAGGCCCTCGCCACGCTGGAAGGCCAGCGAATCGCCCTACGCGTAAAGGGCGACCCCACACCCGGCAAGGCCACCCCGGACCTCTGGCACCCGCACCCCGACACCGCACCCGGCCAGGTGCACCCGCTCCCCGACCAGGCAACCGCACCCGAGCCGGAGACCGCCGCGCCCGAGACCGCCAGCGCGGAAGAGGAAGAGACCAAGACCAAGTCGACGGACTCCAGCCCGGACAGCGGCGCATCGGCGGAAGCGCACCCTGCCACCGACGCGGAGGCGGGAGCACCGCAGAGCCCAGCCTCGGACCCCGAGGTGCAGCCGGATGAGTGCGCCGAACCCGCACCCCAGCAGGACCAGCCAGCACACACTTCGAACCCGGACCCTGACCCGACAGGCAATCCGCCCGAGGAGCACTCCGACGCGGCGCCGCGCGATGCCCAGTCCACCGCTCCCCAGTCCGGGGAAGGTGCACCCGCGCCGCAGAGCCCGCAGCCCCCGTCCGAGGCCGTTGCGACAACCGGCGAACCGGCCTCCGTAGCACGCGATCCCCAGCCGCCTGCGGACATCACACGCAGCGCGCCTGAGCCGGGGAAGCCCTGCCCCACGTGCGGACACGTGCGCCCGTCCGACACCGTCACCGACAGCGGCAGGCTGCGCCCGGGGGCCCTGCGGGAGATGGTCATCGCCTTTCTGGCCGCCCGCCCCGACGAGGCGTTCACCGCCACCGCGATCAGCCGCCACGTCGAGCGGAGTTCCGGCGCCATCGCCAACAGCCTCGTCACGCTGACCAAGGACGGCATCGCCCAGCAGGTCAGCGAGAGCCCCCGCCGCTACCAGTACATCCCGCCCCAGAGCGACACCCCCAGCAGTACCCCCAACTGACCGCCCCTCAGTTGGCAGCGGTGGCCCGCGTCCGCACGCGGTGTGTGCCACCGCCGCCATGCCGTGGCCCCCGGCTCTGCCCGGCCACGGACCGGCTGCAGACAGCGAGGGCCGCACCCGGGGGCGCCGACGTTGTTCGGCACCCCCTGTTTCTCAACCGGCTTCACACCGCTTGCGGAACGACGACAGGCAAGCGAACCGCCGTGGACCTCGCCCACGACCGACACGGGAGCACCACCCTTGGACACCTACGCACACGGCTACAGCAACACCGGCCACTACGCCCGGCCCGGCACCCACACCAGCTACTGCGGACGCGAACTCCAGCACACCCCCAACACCGGCATCGCCGTCCGCCTCTGCAAGGCATGCGCCAAGGCCGAGGCCGCCGACCCCACCACCGAGCAGCGTGCCTCTGCCCGCAGTTGCACCACCGCGGTCGAGGTCGCCGAGACCGTCGAGGAGACCGGCACCGAACAGGTCGCCGAAGTGGACACCTACTACGCCTTGTGCATCAACGGCACCGCGACCAGCCCCCTCCCCAAGGACTACTGCGAGGGCATGGTCGAGACGGCCGTCGAACTGGACCTCGTCCGGACCGACATGATCGAGATCATCTACGTCCGCGCGCCGGGTGCCGCAAGGGCAACCACGACCTGGCGCGTGATCGCCAGCAGTCGGCCAGAAGAACTCACCGCTGAGCAGGCCGCCGAAGAGGCCGAGGCTCAGCAGGCCGCCGAGTTGGTGTCCAAGGCCGAGGCCAGCGACGGAACGTGGCGCGGCGAGTGGATCGGCGAGCAGGGGTCTTCGTTCCCCCGCGAGGCACCCGTCGAGCCGGTCCGGGTCCGCATGAGCCCGGAGCCCGCCGCCCTCGCCCGCATCAAGGCCCAGGCCGATGCCGACCGGGCCACCTACCGAGCCGAGATGGACGCCCGCCAAGCCGCCGAACGCGCCCGCTACGGCGGGCAACAGGCCGCCGCCGAGCCCCGTGTCATCGAGGGCGTCATCGTCGAACATGAGGGGACCACTGAGGGCAGCACCCCGGCCGACGCCACCCACCCGAACGTGCGCGCCGCCCGCGAAGCGCTGGCCGGACTCAAGCCCGCCCACCTCACCGACCACCACGACGTGAACGAACCCACCGAGACCGAACGCGGCGTACGCGGATACATGGTCGTCCCCCGCGAGGGCAACCGCGTCGCCGTCTACTGGCTGGAAGGCGGCCGGATCATCCGGCGCGACGACGCATGGCACGGCCCCGCGCTCGACTGCCTCGCCGACCGTCTGCACCGCAGCGGATGGTCGGTGGAGAAGATGCTCAACTCCTCGCAGTGGGTCTTCGCCCACCGGCCCCAGTAGCCCATCCCGACCGTCGCCTGCCCCCTCAGCCGGGGCGGGCGACGGTCGAACGAGCTTGAGAGACGCCAATGGGCTGATGAGGCTGTCGGCGCCTACTGCGGGCGGGAAGCGGCGTGTTGGTTGGTGTCCACGAGTGAGTGACGCACCCACCCTGTGACACCGCTCTTCTTGATCCTCACCTTGACCCAGCGCAGCGACTTGTCGTAGCCGTACTCGACGCAGCGATCACCCCGGTGGGCAATACCGACCTTGGCCGACCCCTTGCTCGGCTTGGCACGCACCACCGCCGCTTTTGCCGTGACCCGGCAGGATGAGCTCAGCGCAGAAGCAGGGGCTGCGGCGCCTGCCGGAGCCGACACGGCAGCCGGGGCGGCACCGGCTGACAGGGCAGCGATGGCCAGGAAAGACGACAGACACAGTGCGGTGCTGCGTTTGCGCATGGGCGAGAGGTCCCCTTCAAACGGTATCTGCGTAAACAGGACGATCAGGATGCCTCTCCGCAACCTGCACCTGATCCGAAAAGGGAGCTTCTCGCCTTATTGAGTGATCTTGCGGTATCTGTCGTATCCCCGCCTCGGCTGCTTCTTTCTTCCGGCCCCGCCTCACCGGCGATAGCGACACCCACCCTGAACGGACAGTGGGCCTGGAGCGTGGCGGGCGCGGTCTCCCGCGCCGGGGAGCAGGGTGAGGCGGGATCCGCTGTCCCAGTCGACGTAGAGGTGGTCGAGCGTCGGGTCGTAGCGGCGAACGGTTCCCAGGTCTCCCGGTTCGAGTCGGGTGTGTGGGTCGGTGGTGTGAACCAGCTCGATGCGGTCGCCTTCGGTGAAGTTCATGCCGGCCTTCCTCGGACAGGTGATGCAAGGGGAAGAGGTGAGTGGCGGTCTTCGGCTGCCATACGGTCTGACAGCGGGAACGAGAGCGAGGGGTGGCGGTCGCTGTCCGGCCTACGCCCGTCGCGGTCGGGATGAGGCCCGCTGGTGGCGGGCAGCACGCCACCAGCGGGTCAGTCCCCTCGGGGACTTACGATGTGGTCGGCGATTGATGCCGGAGTGTCACAGGGCTGTGGTGGGTTGCCAGCGATGATGCACGGTAGCCGTGCTTCGGCGTCCGGGCACAGGTCGCGGACGAGAGCGGACAGATCCTCGACCGCACTCCGGTGGACAGGCACCCTGGTTCACCTCCCGCAGCGCAGCTCACTCATTCAGGCGGATTCCGTGACAACCTGGCAGGGGATGCCTGATCGCAGTCTTGTCCGCGGTACTCGACTCGCGAGACGTGCCGAGCGAGGCAGTGGGCATCGGATGCGACGGAGCGAGTCGATGGCTGTTCGAGGAACGGTGAAGTGGTATAACGCCGAGAAGGGGTTCGGATTCATCTCCCCTGACAGCGGAGGGGTAGACGTCTTCGTGCACTACAGCGAGATCCAGACCAACGGCTACCGAACCCTGGAAGAGAAGCAGAGGGTCGAGTTCGAGATCGGCCAAGGGCAAAAGGGGCCGCAGGCTCAGACGGTAAGACCGCTATGACGCACCCAGCGACGTAGCATCACAGCCGCTCTGATGCCCCTCGTCCCGGCAGCTTTAGGTGCACTCGGATTGGTGCGCACCAACAGCGCCGATGGCGATTGAGGGCGTCGGGCGTGACGATTCGACGGCTGCACGGGTTCTTCGAGTGTGACCAAGAACTGGGCCCGCAGGCCCCTCCTTGGTCATCGGCTTGGCATGTCCGCACAGGGGCGGGCAGCTCTCTTGAGGGTTGTGGGGCGCCGGGCCCTATGCGCGGGCCCGGCACCGGCGGGCTGGCGGGTGGTTCAGGGGTGGATGACGGTGACCGGACCGGTGGTGGGCTTGCGGTGGCGTGGTACGGGAGTCGGGTCGGCCAGTTGCGCGCACAGAGCGCGGATGAGGGCTGTGGGGGTTTGGGGGATGGCCGGGGTGAGCCAGAGCGCCTCGCCGCGGTCACGGCTGCGGGCCGCCAGTAGCCAGCTTTGTTCCTCGCGGGTGGGGTTTGCAGGGCTGGTGGGGGTGACGACGGCGGCCCGCTGGTCACCGGGCGAGAACCAGAGCATTCGTGCCCCAGGTCGCGGCTCCATCCGGCCATCTCCAGCGGTGCGGTCGCCTCGCCCGCTTCGGTCACCTCGTGGGGTACCGGCTCCTCGTCTGCGGAGAGGAGGCCGGCAAGGGCGGCAGGCAGCTCCGGAGGCGTGCCCGGTGAGAAGATCACCTGCCACGAGGGGAGGTATCCGGAAGCCGGGTAGGAGAGAAACTCCCAGCCGATCGGCATGCCGTCATGGGCCAGACGGGCGGGGCGTTCTTCGGGGCCGGGGGTGTGGAGGGCCAGGTAGTGGCTGCCGGTGGCTTCGTCGCGGCGCAGGTAGGCGGTGCTATAGGCGGTGCCGAGCCCAGGTACCCGCTGCTGCTGCCAGTTGCCTGTGATCACCGGCACCTTGTCGCAGGGCCCGGCCAGATAGCGGGGCTTGACCAGGTACGGTGCGGGCCCGCAGCGGTCAGCGGGTGTGGGATTCTGCGAATCCATGGAACAACTCCTTCATGCCAGTCGGGGTGTTTCCGTGAGGCCGGGCGGGGCCGTGGGTAGCGGGCCGCCCGGTGGCCGCCGGGGCGCGGTAGCCGCCGCGCCCCGGCGGGTCCAGGGGCCGAAGGGCCCTGAAGGTCAGGGGTTGTGCTCCGTGAAGGTCAGCTCGGGCCGGTGGGCCGGGCCAGCGCGCGGCACAAGTAGCCGAGAAGACGGTCGAGTTCGCTCCACTGCTGGTCGCACCGGGCAGCGAGAGCCGCGAGTTGCGTGCCGGTGTGCTGGAGCAGGTCGAGGAAGCCGAAGTCCGCTTCGGCCAGGTCGGGCAACTGCTGCCGAACGTCGTCCATGTGGTCGCGGAGCTCGATATGGAGGCGGTCGGCTTCCCCTGCTGCCTCCTGCACGGCTGCGGCCAGATCGCCAACAGCACCGCCGGTGGCACGGTGGGTGTCCAGCGCCTTCTCAGCGTCCGGGCCAAGAGCGTCCCGTACGGCGCGGGTGCCCGTCAGGGGCGGCGGCTGTTGCGCGTCCCCACGTGTGGGCAGGTGCTGCTGAGCGGTGGATTCGGACATCTTTGATTCCTTGCTGTTCGTGGCGGCTGGCTACGGGGTGATGGGCCGGTGAGGTGCCGGGGAGGGACACCGGCCGGTGGGCGTCCCTCCCCGGCGAAGAAAGGTCAGCGCAGGCGGTGTACGAGGACCGGCCCGGTGTCGGGGCCGGGAATTTCGTTGCGGGGCACGGGTTCTTCGCGCGCGATTTCCTTGCACAGTGCGCGGAGCAGTGCGTTAGGGGTGCTCGCGTCCACGAGGGCGAACCACAGCAGTTGTTGCTCGCATGAGTGCTGGGCAGCGAACAACCAGCGCTCGGTGCACGCATCCCCGCCCGCATCACAGCCGGGTGCCGTCCCGGTGTCGGGCAGGGCGGGGCCACCGCTGCGGACTGCCGCGTTGGGGCGGCCTTTGTGGCTGTGTGGTGGGGTGATGACGATGGCTTGACCGTCGGTCGAGAACCAGGTGTTCTCGCGTGTGCCCCGGTCGCAGATCCATTCGGCAGCACCCAGTGGCGAAGTCGGCTCAGCATGGATCAGGGGGCCCGGCATCGTAGGGAGCCGGGTGACGGCGTGAGCAAACGCGGCGGGAAGTTCCGGGGGTGTGGCGGGTGCGAACAGTGCCCGCCAGGTCCTGGGGGCGCCGGGAGCGTGGCGTGCGGTGAACTCCCAGCCCCCCTCCGGCTCTCGGCCGGTGGTGCGGCCATGTTCACAGGCTGGGCGCCCCCCGTGGGGGTTGTGGAGTGCCTCGACGAGCTGGCCCTCGCTGCGATGGACGTAGACGCAGGTGTCGCGGTAGGGACGAGCTTGCCACCTGTTGCTGAGGACCTTGACCGTCACGTCGGGGCCGGCGAGGTGTAGAGGGGCGATCAGGTACGAGGGTTCGGCATGCGTGCGCATACGGGTTCTCCGCCTCACGGTGCAGTTGGTTGCGGTTCGGTGCGCCCCCCGGGGGGCTGGTGCGCCACGGCCCCCGGGCGGGTGGCGGTCTTAGGGGTGGATGCGGGTGACGCTCACGGGACCGAGGCAGGGGTGGGGCCGGTGCTGGCGCGGAACGGGCGCCGGGGCGGTGAGGGCCACGCAGACGGCGTGGATGAGGTGGCGTGGGGTGTCGCGGTGGGCCAGGGCGTACCACAGCACGTCACCGCTGTCTGTGACGGCGGCGAACGTCCAGGTAGTGCCGCTCCCGTCGGGGGTGCCTACCAGCGCCCGCCGCCCGGGAGCGAACCAAGTGCCCCCGCCTTCGTTCGTCTCGAAGGTCCACCAGGCCGCCTCCATCACAGCCTCGATGGCCGGGGTGAGGACGCTTTTCTGGTCGGTTGGGAGGTGTGAGCAGACTGCTTCGGCGAGTGCGGCGGGCAGTTCGGGTGGGGTGCCGGGGCCGAAGATCGCGAACCACTCCTCGTCTGCGGCCGGGTGCGG
Source organism: Streptomyces sp. CA-250714 (assembly GCF_050936705.1). NCBI lineage: Bacteria > Bacillati > Actinomycetota > Actinomycetes > Kitasatosporales > Streptomycetaceae > Streptomyces > Streptomyces sp. CA-250714. Next base: position 3,209,415 of record NZ_JBNJMI010000002.1, read on the forward strand.
GCGCCTGCTGAACCGCCATCCGCATGTCCCCTCGGGAGTGTCTGCTGTGTCCGCGTCGGGGGCATGCAGGGCCTCGTAGTAGTGCCCCTCCTGATGGAAGGTGTACAGCTTCATTCGCGGTTCCCGCGCGGCTGTGCCTGCGGGAAGGGGTGGTGTCCAGTCGGGGCCCAGGACCGGGACGGTCTCATCAGGCCCGGCAAGGTAGCGCGGTGACACCAGGTAGGAGGCAGGCCCGCAACGGTCCTCGGGTGTGGGAGTCTTCTGCTGCATGGAACAACTCCTTGTGTGATGGGGGTTTTCCGGTGTTGCCGGACGGGCCGTGGCATCGGTCCGCCCGGTGGCCGCCGGGGGCGGGGTAGCCGCCCCGCCCCCGGCGGGGCCCAGAGACAAAGGCTCTGGGGGTCAGGGGATGTCCGGCGTGAGCGTTTCGCGCCGGCCGGTGGGCCGGTCCAGCTCGCTTCGCAAGCCGGTCAGGAGGCGGTCGAGTTCGTCCCGCTGTTGGTCGAACCGGTCAGCGAGAGCTTCGAGGTCCGTCCCGGTGCGCTGGAGAAGGAGCAGGAGCAGGTCGAGGGAGCCGAGTTCCGCCTCGGACAGCTCATCCTGCAGGTCGTCGATGAGGTCGAGGAGTTCGTTGTGGAGGCCGTCGACTTCCCCTGCTGCCTCCAGCACATCTGCGGCCAAGGCGCCAACCGCGCCGCCGGTGGCCCGGTGGGTGGCCAGCAGTTCCTCAGCATCCGGGCCAAGGGCATTTCGTAGTGTGTGGGTGCCGGTCAGCGACTGGAGCTCAGACATGGTGTTTCGTCCTTCCTGCGGTGGGTCGATGGGGGCGGCTGGGGCCGCCCCCCGCTGGGGTCGTCGGGGTCAGGGGGCGGCGGTCAGGGCCGCCGTTGCCGCTTTGCTGATCGCGGCCACAGCGTCAGCAGGATCGGTCAGCTCCACATGGGTGGCGCCGGACAACGGCCCTTCCAGGCGGTCGGGGTCGCGGGGGGCGAAGGTCAGCCACAGCACCGCGCATCCGGACTTCCTCAGCGCGGCGATCCGTTCGGCGGCCCGTTGCCTGATGCGTGTGCCGTAGTCGCCGTCGGAGGCGATCACGGCCAGGCGGGCAGCTCCGGGCCGGGAGAGGTCCACCCCGGCGTCGAGAATGTCGAGGGCCTCGGCCAGGCTGTGCCCGATGCCCGTGGCCTGGAACTTGGTCACCTGCCCGGAAGCGCGGCCGGGGGCGTTGATGGCAGTGATACCAAGGTCGAAGGCGACTGCGGCGACGCGAGAGTCGGGGTCAGTCAAGGCGGTGGCCCTGGCCAGAATCCAGGCAGCCGAGGCGATGGGGCCCTCAGCTGCCCGCATGGAGCCGGACACGTCGACGGCGATTCCTACGCGCAGCGGCGGGGAGGGCACAGTCCGGTGGTGGGTGCGGCGCCACGGACGCGCGGTCGGTGTGGCGCCCGCCGCCGCTTGAGCATCCCGGGCCAGTGCCCCGCGCATGTTCAGCCGCCCAGGGGGCGCGGCCGAGGAGGTCTGGGTGCTGACGCGTTCCCGGTGCGCCGCATTCCGCAGAGCACGGGCCAGTTGCCCGGCTGCCGACTTCTCCGCCGCCAAGGGTGAGCGGGTTCCGGAAAGAGGGCTGGGCGGGGTGTACCCGAGTGCGGCAAGTCCCTCAAGGTCCCCGTCGGGGACGTGGGGGGTCTTCTGGCCGGGTGCGAAGACCTGCTTGGCCATAGTGGCGGCTTGCCTCTTGTGGGCGGCCTGGGCCTTCTTCGTGGCGGCCCGTGCCTGCTGTGCCGCCTCGGCCGCTACCGTTGCGGCAGCAATGGCGGCCTCGCTGGCCGCGACCCCCTGCACGACCCGGGCCACCACCTTCTCCAGCCCTTCACCACCGGCGGGTCCGGAGCCGCCGGACTCGTTGTCCCGCCCAGCCTCCTGATCCTTGCCGAGGTTCGGCGCGGGCTGGTTCGGACCCTGCCCGAGCGCGGTGCACCAGGCACGCGCGTGGTCGAGCATGGTGTCCCCATCGGTGTCGGCCGTCCGGTGAGCTGCCTGCCAGATTCCGGCCAGTGTGGCCAGCAGATCACTGCCGAGGATGTTGCTCACCGCCGCGTTAAGGGCCCGGGTCTCGTCGTCATCGAGGATTCCGGCATCCCTGCGGGCGAGAATCAGTCCCGACGCGTAGGCAGCGGCCCACCGCGTCGGCGGGGTGTAGGTGGGAAAGTCCGGCATGACCAGCCTGGCCACGCACGCGCGCAGCCAACGGCGGTCGTGCGGACGGCGGGCCAGGTGCGCAGCTTCCGCGCGCGACTCTTCCAACAAATCCCCCGCCGCATCAACGGCTGTACCGCGCAGCCAGGCCGGTGAACTCCAGCGGGAATGCGCGGCATGCGCCGACTCATGAACCACCGCGCCCCACGCCGCCGGGTACTTCTCCTCATCGCCCGAACGGGCTGGACTGATCTCGGCCGGGCGGAGCGGCGCGAACACGGAGGTTGCGACCTCCATCGCGGCCATGTCCGGGAGGAACAGTGCCTGGGCTCCCGCTCGGGTGCGCGGCAGGCAGGTGACCACCACGTCCTTCCGGGCGGCGAGCTCGGGGATACGGGCGGTCAGTTCGGCTCCGACCCGCAGCCATTCGGCTTCCCGGGCGGCGGCGGACAGGGACGGCACCGGCAGGGGGGCGCCGTCGTCCTCGAACCGGGCCAGACCAAGTTCCTCCTCGGTGGGCGGAGGCGGTCCGTGCTGAACGTGTGCGTGCGCAGGCATGACGCATCGATCCCTTCCATCAGGTGTGCGGATGAAGGGCCCGGCGGTGCGTACGGCGGGAACACCGCCGGGCCATCGGGGGAAGGCGGTTAGAGCTGGCGGCCCAGGGACAGTGGTCCGGCGCGGTGTCCGGTGACCTTGCGGACGAGGTCAGCAACCACATCCCGGTCTTCGAGGGGGGCGATGCCGATCAGGTTGGCGAACGCCGCCTCGGCCCCGAGTACGGCCTCGACCTTCTGGAAGGCCAGCAGTTCGCGCAGCTGGGGCGCCCATCCGACCTCGCCCTTGTCCTGAAGCCGAGCCAGGTTCCGGGCGATGGTCACCGCCTTAGGGCGGATCTTGAGCGCTTCGGCGAGGTCGTAGTCGGAACCAACCTGGATCTGCACGGAAAACCGGGAGGCCAGCGCCTCGGTCAACACGGCACCGTGAACGCCAGGGTTGTGCCCGGCAATCACGTAGAACCCCTCGGCGGCGGTGATCGTCTCGCCCTTGTGCGCCTTGACCTGGATCTGCCGCCGCCCGTCCATCGCGGGATACAGGGCAGCCAGCACCTTGGGCGAGATCAGCGTCGCGTCATCAACCAGCAGCGCACGCCCCTCCTGCATGGCAGTGACCAGAGGGCCGTAGACGAACTCGTATCCGCCGCCTTCGCGCTGGGTGTATTCGCCGATCAGGTCGGCGACTTCGGTGTCACCGTCTCCGGCCAGAGTGATCAGATCGGGGAAGGCCGCCTCGATCACCGAGGTCTTGCCGGTACCCGGGGGCCCGTACAACAGCACCGGCACCCCTGCCCTTCGCAGGTTGCGCAGCGCCTCCACATCCGGCATCTGAGCCAACTCGCGCGGGTGGTACTGCATCCCGTTAGGCCGCGTGATCGGCACGGGCCTGCCGCTCTTGGCCCCGGTCGGAGCAGGTGCGGAAGCGGAAGGGGGCGAAGGCTTGCGCTGCTGCGCCGCGTCGGCCGCCGGGGGTGCGGCAGGCTTGGAGCCCGTACCGCAACGTCCGCGCTGACGCTGTGCGGACGAGGTGACGGTTGCTGTCTGCGCTGCGGCGGCCGTCGCGCCATTGGCCTGGTAGGTGCGGGGATCGGTGGCGACCCGCACAGCCTCGCCCCGGGCCACCAGCTTCTCCAGCGCATTCCCGATGGCACCGCCGGAGTTGCCCAACGTCCGAACCACCTCCCCTACGGTGAAGTGCCGTTGAGAACCGTCGGCCAGCACTCGCGCCACCCGGGCCCGCAGTTCCCCGGGCCGTGCCTTCCCGGCGGGGGCGGATCCTGCGTTCGGGGCCGGAACGGCGGAAGCAGTGGCGGAAGTAGGGGCAGGGGCGGCGGTTTTCGGCATGGCGGTACCTCCGTACGGCGCAACAGGACTTCGAACCAGTGGTGATCAGGGGGAAGCGCGGCGGAGCAGTACGGCTCGACGCCCACGCCCCAGGGAACTCAGATGAGGCGGCTGCAGCCGGGGGCAGCCCAGGGCCGGGCAGTGGACTGCCCCCGGTAGAAAGGGGCTCAGCCGATGCGGCTGTCGGTGGTGCTCGGGCCCGACGGCTCCGGGGCCAGTGGCAGCGGCGACTCCCGTGTCATCAGCCACTCATCCGCCGCCTCCTCCGTAGGGAAGGCGCCTTCGCGCACTGTGTACGACTCGAAAGACGGGTCGACCTGTTCGAGAAAGACCCGGTAGGGCAGTTCCGCCGAGTCGGGGTGGCCGTCGTGCATCAGGACGCTGACCTCGACGCCGTCCCGAAAGCTGCCAGGATTGTCGGTGTAGTGGTCCAGCAGCGTGTACCGGCCTACCGGGCTGTAGCGCAGTTGGTCTTCCAGCCGTGATGTCAGGGCATCCGCCGGGCGTGCACCCGGGAATTGGTCCGGCTTGACCGCACCGGCGGGGCAGCCTTCCGAAAGCAGCCAGTTCAGCGCCAGCGGCTCAGTGGGCAGGCGCTTGACGTCGATGGTGAACGTACGCCCGCTGAGATCACGCACGATGTGCATGGCCACGTACTCAGCCGCGCCCGGGACGTCTTCCCAGATGGCCGCCCTGTCGTAGCACAGCAGGTAGGTGTCACGGCCGTTGGCGGTGTGGTGCGCAGCCAACACTGCGTACATGTCGTCGTTGAGCGTGATGGCGACGAAGTCCCATCCCACGGATTCCGACTCCGGCTCGAAGCCGTCAACGCGGTAGTCCGGCGCACCAAAGCCCGTGCCCGGCGTGGCTGCGGCAATCTGCGTGTTCATCGAAGTACCTCCCACAGATACACTTCTCCCGTCACCGCTTTTCACGCGGTCAATTAACGGGGATTTCCGTTTCCTGTTTTCCAGGAACACAACGACCGTAACTCGCCCCCGCCGCACGCTCAAGCAATACCCCGGCTGCGAATCGCTCCTATTTCTGCGAATTCACGACGCCTTGCTGGGGGAATTCACCTGTCTACGACTCGAAGTGTCGTCCCACGCGCCCGGCACGACAGTTTCCAAGGAATCGCGGCTGTTTTGGAGTCACACGATCGGCTGATGCGGCGCAGCACAACGGCGCAGCACAACGGCGCAGCACAACGGCGCAGCACAACGGCGCAGCACAACGGCGCAGCACAACGGCGCAGCACAACGGCGCAGCACAACGGCGCAGCACAACGGCACCCGGCTTCGCCGTGGTGCCGCCTCCGGCTCGGTGACAGGCACGACGGAGGACCGGAGAGAGGTAGCTGGCCTTCAGGAAAAGGAGAAGCAACGGAGCGGTGATGCGGCATGCCTGCAATCCGCGCCGGCGCGTGCGCCGTTCCGAGAGATCGGGATGCTTGTCTGCACCGATATACAGTCGGGCTCGCTCAGGGGTGGCTCGTTGGGGGTCTGACCTGCCCAAAGGGGGCGGGGAGGGGCGTCGTTTCCAAGGACGACGCCCGTCTCGACGCCCGATGTGGTCACCGTCTCGACAGTCGCGGCGCCTCGGGCGGTGTTTCATCGCCTCGGCCGCTGATGCGCGTAGCGCGAGGACGGGAGCGGGCACCGGCTGTACCAGCTCTGGTACGTGGAGGCGACGCTTCGGGACGGGCTGTGATCAGTGCGCGGGTGGCTGCGTCGGGTTCCAGGCCCAGCTCGGCGAGGTGGCGCGTGAGTCTTTGGTATGCGTGGTGGGCGGCTTCCCTGCGCCCCGCTGCCTGATTGAGGCGGATGGAATGCTGATACAGAGCTTCCGTGTCGGGGTGCAGACTGATCAGCCGGTCCAGAAGATCGAGCACGATTTGCCTGTCGTGCCGAGAATTGCTTCTCTCGGCTTGGCGTGCTGCCCGGATCACGGCGTCCGCCGCCTGCCGGGCGAGGCTCTCCCGGATCCCGTCTGCCCATACCGGGTCGATCCCCTGACAGAATGGACCGCGGTAATCATCCAGAATATCCCGCACAGCGATAATACAGCCGTCCCCGTCAGCGGTCGACAATTTTCTAATTTTCGCCCGAAAGTTCGCGATATCCGTTTCAATAAATCCGGGGTTGAGCCTGTGGAATTCTCCCTTGAGGTGGATGAATTCCGCATGGGGGAGCCCGGTGGCTGCGCGGAGAGTCCGGCGCACAGAGCGGCGGAGGTTCTTCAGTTCCTTGGCGTGTTGTTCGGCTCCGCCAGCCAGGCGCAGGTTGTCAGCGATGTCGCGGGCGAGGAGTCCGGCTGGATGTGAGGCGAGCAGGGCGAGGAATTCCCGTGCTTCCATCCGTAGATGACTGGCGATGGGCTCGTCGCTCCCGCGTGCGAAGAGGGTGACTGGGCCCAGGAGTTGCAGCCGGACCGGGGCTGTCTGGCCGGGCTGTTCAGCAGCCTCGCCGGGTGCGGAGCGAACGGGCTCCGCTTGCTCCTGGCCTGCTTCGCCGCTATCGGGCGTGTGCGAGGAGTCAGCCGGCGCCTCGCCGTTGTCACCGTCGTCCTCCTCAGCCGCATCCTCGCCATCGCGCTCGGCAGGTCCTTTGGCGGTGCCTTCCCGGCCCGCTTCGCTCTGCTGGCGAGGTGGGCGTCCCTGCGCTCCGGAAAGCAGCGTCGAGATCTCTTGGCCAGCGTCTTCGGTCAGGCGGAAGATCCGCAGTGGGCTCTTCCGGGCGTGTGCGTTGCTGGTTGCTGCGATGGTTGCCGTCCCGTCGTGGTCGATGTGCCAGCGGGCGGCTTGAGAAAGCGGAACGTCCAAGGTGAGGATACCCAGGGCCCCGGAGGAGGCTTGTTCGGCCAGGGCTGCCAGCTCGGCGGCGTCCTGCCCGGATACCTGATCAGTGATCAGAAGCAGTGTGCCCGGCCCATGGGACTGACAGGTCGGCGAGTCGTCGGCCAGGGGGTGGTGCTCTCCTTGGTGGTCCTGCTGCGGATCAAGGCCGTTGTTCCGGCGGGCGTGGGCGAGGAGGTGTTCCTGGCCTGCCTGGATCACGTCGTCGAGGTCCGCTGCCTGGATCAGGGCACGAACATCGGGCGGGAGGGTGGGCAGGAGCCGGACGGCGAGGTTCCGGGGCAGGGCCGCTGTGACGCGGGGTGGCTGCGGGCGCTGGCGTTCGGCCGCTGTGAGGATGCTGATCAGCAAGGCGCGAAGGGCGGGCTCGGCCCCCGGTCCGGTCCATGTGCAGAGGCGGGCCGCGGCGAGTTCCTCCAGCGTGACCTCTACATCATCCCGGGTGCCGAGGGCGACGACATGGTTGGCCTGCGGTGGTGGAGGCGGGGTGCGGCGGGTGAGCAGATCGCCTGTACCGGGCGGGGTGCGACGGGTGAGCAGATCGTCTGTACCGGGCGGGGTGCGGGCCAGGTCAGCCTCTCGTGCCGCCTGGGTTGCCTGCTGTACGACGGTCGCGAGATTCTCCGGCTGCTCCGCCCCCTCATGTGCGACCTCTGGATCGCTGAGAGCGCGGCGGCGCTGATGAAGGCGGTACAGGCGTAGTGCGGCCAGGAGTCCGGCTGCCGTGGTGATGCCGATGACCCCGGCTTCCCCGACGCTGATCGCCGCAGATCCGTGAGGAGCCGGGCGTACATCCACCCGTTGGTGCTCGTCTGCCTTCTCGTGCTGCCTGTGGTCCTCGTCCAGCGTCGGCTTGTGGGCCTGTGGTTCGGCATCGGGGCCCGGCACAGAGGTTGCCGGAGGAGTCGCCTTCGACGGCGGCGAAGCCTCCCCGGACGACGAGGAGTCGGCTGTCGGCGTAGGGATACGCAGGAGCCAGCCGGGCTGAAGGCGGTTGGGGTCTGTTAGGCGTTGGCCGTCTGGTTGAAGGCGGTCGCGATTGGCGGCGAAGATGCGCGGCCATTTCACCGAGTCCCCCAGGTGCTTGTGGGCGACGTCCCACAAGCAATCGCCTTCGGCGACCGTGTACTCGATGTACTTCTGGTCGGTGCGTGCCTCCTCCTGCCCGCTGCGATCAGTGCGGTCGTCATCGGTCAGCCGTACCGGTGCTGGGGACCCTGGATGGTACGGAGCGCTGAGGGCGGCCTGGGTACCCATATGTTCTGCGGCAGTGTGTTGCCGGGCCATGGCCGCCTGGGGGCGCCATACGGTCATCAGCGCCACGACCAGGGTGCCGACGCACAGCGCGGCAACGGAGCCCTTGAACGACACCTTGGCCAGGTGCTCGTGGTGCGCTGCCCGATCCCGTACGAGGTGGGGCAGGTGGGTGGCATACCACCAGGACTCGCGAATGAAGCTCATCGCGAAGGCGGCCCAGCATGCCCATCCGGCCAGTGACAGAAGGTCGAGTGCGAGGGGGTCGGTGAGCGGCTGTCCCAGTCTGTCGGCCAAGTCGCTCAGGGAGTTCACGCTGGAGGGCCAGGGGATGCCGTTGGCGTGCCAGAGCACGTGGGGCACTCCGGCTAGGAGGGCAGTCGTCACGGCTCCGGTCGCCAGAGCGGTGATGGCGGCGGAGGCCCTTCGCTGTGGGGCGGTTGGTTTCATGGCCTGGTTCGCCCTTCTCGCCGTCTCGTCCGGCTCGCTAGTGGGGGGAGGTGGCGCGTTGGGCGTGCGCGGTCGCACTCGCCCGTGCGGTCAGGGTCTGCTTGCCGATGAGCTTGAGGATCTGGGTGGGCTGGCGATGGGTGATGTGGACGGTGACCTTGTCCCGTCGTGCACTCACTGTGCAGCTGTCGCCGCTGGAGGCGACGTAGCGTCGCGCGTCGGCTTCGGCCTGGGCGGTGCGCAGTCGGACCTCGCCGTTGCGCAGATGGTGGACGTCGACCTGTTGGGCTCCTGTGCGGGCGGCTTCTTGTGCGACGTCCTGGGCGCGCGCGGCGGCGGCCAGGGCCAGGCCGCCGTCGATCACGATGCCCGCGAACAGCCACAGCACCACCACACCACCGGCCACGGCGACGACCACCTGTCCCCGGTCGTCTCGCCCGCCTTCCCGAAGGCGGCGCAGCCCGGTGGAGCAGCGGCGAGGGAGCTTGATCATGTCGTGCTCCGGTATGCGTCAACAGGCGAGACGGCGTTTCCGCGAAGCTCGATGCTTCCGGGCATGCGGGTCTTCGAAAGGTCCGAGAGATCCGCAGTGCACGTCACCTTCACAGTGACAGCCCTTCCGGGCTTCAGCCCTCCGGTGGCCACGGTTACCTGCGGGTGAGTGCACGAGGTCCGGGCATCGCGCAGAGCTGCTTCGGCGGCCCGTTGCGCTGCGCTGCGGGCCGCCGTCTCGGTGCGGGGAATGGAGGCGGCGCGGGCGGCTTGGTGCGCCGCGTCGCCCACGATCAGGCGCGTGTCGGCGAGGCGCCCCAACCCGACCGCGACCAGCCCGAGCAGGACGATCAGGGGAACGAGCAGGACAAATTCCACCGTGCTCGTTCCCCCATCGCCTTCCGACGCGGGGCCGAGCAGACGCCACGTCTGGGGTCGGTTCGTGTCGCGGTGCTGACCAGCTGACGGCTTCACGGCTGGTCGTCCTCGGGTTGGGTGACGCGTTCGACCGGTCCCTCGGCGGCGCCGGAGGCGCGCAGTTTCAGCACGGGCACGGCCTGCAACACGCCTCCGGTCACCCGAGCGCGGACGCGGGTCGCTGAACGCGTCACGCTCACCTGCGGGCTGGCGAGGATCCGCCCAGCCAGGGTGTTGATGCGGTGCCTGGCCTGTGCCTGGCCGATGGCGGCGCTGGCATGCTGGGGCCGGGCGGCTGCCAGGGCATCCTGCGCGATGTACTGCGCAATGTGCTGTGCGTGCCAGGCCAGCGCGAACTGCACCGCCAGCAGCCCAGTCAGAATCAACAGCGGGAAAAAAACCACGAGTTGCGTGGTGACTGCGCCTCGGTCCTCATGCAGGGTGCGAGCAAGACGGTCCACGTCTCAGCCCAGGTCGATGCCGTTGGCCCGACCCAGGACCTTTGATGTGATCACACCCAGCGCGCCGATAGCGAGAAGCGCCAGGAGCGCTGTTACCACGATGGTCTCCGTGGTGTAGCCGTCGTCGCGGCGGATCTTATGGCGCAGTGTCGCAACGTGGTCCCGGGAGGCGATGCGGCGGCAGAAGCGGGTGAAGTGGCGCATGTGGTGCTCTTTCGTCGTGCAGTACGGCAGGTGGGAAGGATGGGGGCGTTGGCCGGTTAGGTAACGGCGAGGACGTGCGCGAGCGCCGGGTAGCCGATCAGCAGGAGAAAGGCGGCGAACAGTCCGACCAAGGGGAGGGACATCTGCTCGGTGGCCGCTTGCGCGGTCCCGTCGGCTTCGCTGAGGCGGCGCCTGCGCATTGCTCGTGCTTTCGCCGTCAGCGAGGCACGGATCTTGGCCCCTTCGCTGCCGGCCAGATCCAGCGTGGAGGCCAGCTCGACGAGGTCGGTCACGCCGAGGGTCCGGCCGAGGTCCGCCAGGTGGGGCCAGGGGTTGGTACGGGTCAGCTCCGCGACGTGCAAGGCGTGCCTCACCTTGCTTGCGGCCCAGCCCTGCGGTGCAGCAACGGCTTGTGCGAGGGCTTGTTGGACTCCTGCGCCGCCCGCCAGGCCGATCACGGTCAAATCGAGGATGACGGCCAGGACGTGCCGCATCTCGCGACGTCGTTCCTCTGCCTGCTTGCGCACTGTGAGGTCGGGCGTGAAGAACAACAGCACCGCGAGGGCGAGGGACCCGGACAAGGGCATCCACCAGCCGCCGGCCTGTGCTCCTCCTCCGAGGGTGAACAGGGCGGCGACCATCCACGGCGTGAGGAGTCCTGCCATGGCGCACGTGGCCTTGCCTGCCAGGTGCGCGTCGACGTCCGTCCCGCAGACTGCGAGGTCGCTGCGCAACTCATCGGTGGGGAATCCCAGTGCGCGCACCAGGGGGACGGCTCGCTTGCCCAGCCGGGTGGCCCACTCCCCTTCCTCAGTAGACGGGGTCGTTTCGGCCGCTGCTGGGGTTTCTATGGTCGCCAAGACCTGCGTCAGGGCGACGCGGGGTGGGCGCAGGCCGAGGGTGAGGGCGATGATTCCGGCGCCGAACAGCGCCCCGAGAATGGGGATGATCACTCGGCGCCTCCCGCGTTCGCCACGGCGCGTGAGGGGGAGATGAGGCGTACGGGCTCTTCGATATGGCTGATCATGCTCATCCAGGTGAAGGACAGGGCGAACAGTGCACCGACCGTGGCCAGCACCGCCTGTCCGGTGAGGGTGTCGAAGGGGGCGAGGTAGGGGCGGTTGAAGACCGTGAGCCCCGCGGCCATGCCGAGAGTGACGGTGACGGTCACCCGCACCCCGGTGCGGATACTGGCCCGTCCGGCGTCAATCCGCTGGCGCATCGCGACCTGCTCGCGCACCGAGTCGGCCAACTCTCCCAGCAGAGCGGCGAGCTGGCTGGCCTGCTTGCGCGCAGCCATCACCAGGGCAGTAACCACGACATCGGCGACCGGGTCATCGACCTGGTGGGCAAAGCCTTCCAGGGCTTCGGGCAGCGGTTGCCCCTCGCGGACAGCCAAGGCAAGTGCGCGCAATTCCCCTTCCAGCGCGGTCGGCGGGATGTCGCAGGTCGCGAGGATGGTCTGCTCCATCCCAGCCGCAGCCGAGAGCGTGTCACGCAGCATCTCCGTCCACGTCGCCAACGCCTCAAGCCGCTCCGTTCGGCGCCTGGCCTGAGCATCTGGGCCGAGGAGTCCGGGCAGGGTCACCGCGCCAATGGCCACAAGCAGCCCGGCGACCGGCCATTCCGTCAACGCTGCGGTCACCGTTCCGCCGAGCACGGCCAGAACGAGGCGGCGGCGACTGCGCCAGCCTGCCGGGATCCCTCGTGCGACCTGTCGCCACCCGCCAGACCTCCCGCCGTCGTCCACCGCATCGGCCCGGGCCCGCATGCCACGTGCCATAGCGACGGCTCCCACTCCGAACGCCGCCCCGAGCACGGCGGTCATGGCCCCGAGGGTGGCGTCCATCGGCAGAATGTTCATCGCCGCGCCTCCCATCCGGCAGCGGCCAGCTCGGCAGCGGTTTCCGCACGGAGCGGGGCCGCAGGCACACCCCGCCGGTCAGGGCCGGGCCGATACACCTCGTTGGAGATGATCTGCGCGCCATCCGCATCCACGACCTCCCGCACCGAGTCCACGCAGCGCCGCCCGCTGGCATCCCAGCCGAGATGGACGACGAAGTGCACGGCCGAGGCCACCATCAAGTTCGTCGCTTCCAGAGAGAGACGCTCCGGCGACTGGGCCGCGTACGCGGCCAGCTTGGTGAACACCCCGCGCGATGTGGAGGCGTGGATGGTCGAGAGCGAGCCGTCGTTGCCCTGCGACATCGCATTGCACATCGGGATGACCTCACTGCCGCGGATCTCGCCGACAATGACCCTGTCGGGAGTCATCCGCAGACCCCAGCGCACCAGCTCCGCCTGATCGACGGCACCGGCACCCTCGATATTCGGCTCGCGGGCCTGCATCGCGACCACGTTCGGATGGGCGGCGGCATCAGCGTCCAAGCCGAGTTCGAACGTGTCCTCGATGGTCACGAGCCGCTCATGCGGCGGGATCTCGGAAGCAAGGGCGCGGAGCACCGTGGTCTTGCCGACGTTGGTGCCTCCCCCGACGATGATGTTCTTGCGCGCCCTCACCAGCGCCGCCAGAAACCCGGCCAGGCCCTCGTCACACACGCCCAGCCGGACCAAGTCGGCCATGGTGGCGTGCTTGAGGCGATGCCTGCGGATCGACAGCGACACCCGATCGGTGACCGCCATGACCGCGAACAGGCGCGAACCATCGGCGAGCTGAAGATTCAGGCGCGGCACACCACGGTCGAAGCGCCGCTCCTCCCCCTCCGTCCGGGCAGCCAGCGTCCGCAGACGCTCGATCAGCTCCGCGTCCGAGGACGCCACGGGCGAAGAGCGATACCAGGTGCCGCGTGCGTCGCGGACCCAGACGGTGTCGCAGCCGTTCACGCAGATGTTCTCCACGTTCTCGTCGGACAGCAGGCGCTCAAGAGCTCCTGTGCCGAGGAGGGCGTCGGTGACGCTCTGGACGATCTCCCGCTCGACTGTGGGGTCCATCGCGCGCCCGCCTCGTGCGAGTGCTTCCCTTCGCTGCTGCCCGAGTTCTTCGGCAAGTAGCTGGCTGATGGTGTGCTGGCGTTGTTGTTCGTTCTCAGGCGGCAGACCGGCGGCTTCGCGCTCGTGCGCGTATTCGGCCAGGCGGGCAGTGACGCGTTGCTGTACCGCAGCAGCGAGCCCTGACACGTTTGCTGCGTCCGTAGCAGTACGGGTGGTGACGGTCACCGGATGCTCCTCTCCCTCAGCACCTCGGCCAGGGACTCGGCGCGGGAGGGGCCGCCCTGTCCTGCTTTGACCAACCGCTCGGCCAGCTCCCGCGCTGTCCTGAGCAATGGGGAAGTACGGAACCCCTCGGCCTGGAGTCGCCCATGCCGTGTGCCGCCGAGCACGCCGGCACCCTTCGCATCCCACGGGAGACGCATCACGTTCTCGACCTCCAACGCCGCGCTCACCTCGCTCGGCGCGTACGGGCACTCCCCCAGCACGCACAGCGTCAGCCGACCCGCGACCCGCGCCAGATCCGACACCTGGGCATAGACATGGGCCAATGCATCGGCTCCCCCTCGGGTGACGAGCAGCACCTCATCAGCCGCGCCGGCCAACTCCTGCGACTCGGGAGTGAGGCGTCCCAGGTCGAGCAGGGCACTGCCGTAGTCCTTCGCCTCACCGCGCAGCACCCGCAACCCGCCGTCACCGCCGAGCAGCCGAACAGCCTCTGTACACGGCCCTCTCCCACTGGGGGCCAGCACCGCCCGCACCCCGACCGGCAGATCGCGCACTGCCCCCAGCAGCGACCCAGGCTGCGGCTGCCCCACAACAGCGGCCACATCCAGCAGCCCCGGGCTGTGCGGCAGCCCGAAACGGGCGGCCAGATCGCCGCCCCACACACCGGTCTCAACCACTACCGGCCGCACCCCGCCGTCGGCCTCCTGAGGCCAAGCGGCTGCCAGCGCCAGCGCCGTGGTCGTCACCCCGGGGGCACCGGCGATCGAAGCCATGGCGATCAACCGGCGCATCAGGGTGCCTCCCTACTGTTCGCCGGGAGAACCACCAGCCGCGGGTGCGCAATCTGTGTGGCGCGGCGAGCTGCCGCTGTCGCGACCAGCACCCGGACCTCGCGCACTCCCCCGGCGGCTTTCGGAGCTCTCGTTCCTGCCACGGTCCCCACCACCGCGCTCGGCAGCTCCTCGGTGGACTCCTCGTCCTCGTCACCGGCTGGTGCTTCGTCCTTTGGCCCAGGTAGGACCGCGACTCGGTCGCCACGCGCCAAGTCCGAGGGCGCTGCTGCGGCTTCGAGCGCGAGCGTGACCTGGGAGCTTCCCTTCGGCGGGAAGGCGGCAGAGCCACCGACCATGCCCGGCGCCAACAGCGAGCCAGCCACCAACGGCACCCGCGCCTGCTTCCCCAACGCTTCAGCGCGGCGCTCAACCGGAATCACACCCGAATCAGCCGCGACCTGCACGATCCGCAGGTCCTTCGCAGTCAGCACCTTGCCCGCCGGAACATCCTTCGCCAGCACCAATACGTCCGCGCGCTCACCGACAGCCGACACGATCCAGGTGAAACCAACCGCCGAGACCAGCACCGCACTGGCCCCACCCCACACCCAGCCCATGCGCCGACGCCGGGCACCAGCCACCGGCGCAGACTTCTGCCCCAACCCGCCTGAACGCGCTCCGGGAATGCCCATCCCCGCGCGCTTAGGCGGTGAAGAAGACAAGGAGGTACCCACAACACACCTCACAAAAAGAAAGTTGATTCCAGCGCCGCACGGCTTCCCGAGCGGGCCTCTTCAAGAAGTCAGGCGGTGACGACCGCCTGAACCTCATCCACCGACAGCGACCGCTCCGCGGTCATCGCCATACCGGGCACCACCCCGGACTCCCCAGCCCCGTGCCAGGAAACATCCCAGGTCACCCGCACCTTGACGCGATATTTCCCGCCGGGTTCGGACAACGATGCCCGCCTGTAGGTATGGCCACAGTCCGGCGACGACGACTCCGCACCGAACCGAGCCGCATACGGCGTTCCCTGCCCACGGCACACCACCGACGCGCCATCCCCCATGGACCACACCGCCTTTCGCGGCCTCGCCGTCGCCGTCACCGTCACCCCATCGACGGACGCTGTCTCCGACACCGACTCCCACGACGACGCCCCCACCCACATCCACGTCGGCACATGAACCACCTGCGTGAAATCCTCATCCGGGCTCGTCCGAATCACCGGCCTCGGCAACCGGAGTTGCTCCACCGCGTCCTGCGCCACCTCAGCCGCCGACACCTTCCGCTTCGCCTCGCCCTCCTTTGTCCTCGGGTGCTTCTCGGCACCCGGAGGCACATGGAACGGCGCCATCCCGCCACGTATCCCGCCGAAGCCATGACTGGAGTTCAGGTCTGGCATCTCCCACCCTGGGTCGCCAGCAGCCCCCCGAGCGGGGCGAGCAGGCACAGGTTTCGGGGCAGACACCGACGGCTTGCTCTCACCGCCCCTGGCTGGGGAGCCGGCCTTCCCCGCGCGGACCGCACAGCCCCCAGAAGCACAGGTCACCCCGCCGAACCACCCATTCCCCTCCTCCGCCTTCGCAGGCTCTTCGAGAAGGGGGACGAGCAAGAGACCTGCGAGCACGGGCGCCACGCCCCGGCTCACGCAGGGACGCATGTACCCGGTCAGCACGACCCACCCTCATGCATGTAAAGGCGTGACACCTTCCAAGCACCATCGCTGCGCTTGACCGTGGCATCGGCCTTGAAGTGACTTCCGGGGTTGTTGTCCTCCGGCTCACCGCTGAGCTTGTAATTCAGCCAGTGCGTACCGTCGACACAATCCCGGATTACGACCTCGCCGCTCTTCGCAGAAACGATCTCCGGGTGCGGTCGGGGGGTCCCCTTGACGACACGTTTGGCCTTCTTGGCATTGCGGAGGCCGTACTTCATCAACTGGAGAGCGCCGCCCTCGGCGTGGTCATCGAGGAGTTTGGAGGAGGCGTCCGACGTCTTCGACGCCTGGGTGAGGTCCCCCCACATCGCCCGGTAGGCAGACAGCGCTTCCCGGTGCTCCGAATTCGCGCTAGGGGACGCGGTTTCCGATGCGGACTGTCCCGGCAGCGGCTCAGGCTCCGATGGGCCATCCGAACAGCCAGCCGTCAGCAACGCCGTGCCCAGCACGACAACCAACGCCATCCGGCGCCTCGGGGAACGTGTCTGAGCCACGCACACTCCTCATGACTTTGTGGGCCCGCCGAAGAACGCACTGTAGCGACACCGGGCAACACTTGACCACTCTTTGTAATCAACCGGGTACGGAGCGAACGATTCCGGCCTGTCACACACTCGTGACGAGACATCGGCCAAGTGCTTACGTTCCCCGCCCGGGACAACGTCTCCGGCTGAATCGCTGGGCAGGGTCCCGTCCCGTATCGACGCGTTGGGCCCTCTTCGCAGCACACGAAGAGGGCCTTGAGGCTGAATCGGTCTACGTGACCGGCGCTTCCGGGGACGGTGAGCGCGACACCGAACTCACCGTCTCCGGGCGGTTCACGGGCCGATAGCGCCGACTACGAACCAGGCAACTTTCGTCTCCCCCGTCCGGCAAAACCCCCACCCACCGCCGGTCAGCTGGTGAACCACCTGCAACCCTCGGCCCCGCTCTCCCAGCAAGCTCAGTAGCGAGTCCAGCCCACCGCCACGGCTCTCCTCCTCGGGGAGAAAGAGAGGGTTGGGCGGGAACTGAGGGAGCTTTGGCAACCGGGGATCGCTGTCCTCAACCTCACAGACCCACTCCGACAAGATGGGTTGGAGCCGGACCTCGTACGGTCCGCAGGCATGCTCGGCCGCGTTCGCCACCAGCTCCGACAGCGCAAGCTGCGCATCCTCCCGCGCCTCTTCCCCAACGCCGAGACGGGCTAGTGCTTCGCCCAGCGCGAGACGGGCTTCTGCGGTAGGGAACTGCGTCCTCTCATTCCAGCGGTAGACCACGATGCCGCGGGCCGGGGCACTCACCGCGCCCTCCATCGGGCTGCGTGGCGACCGCCGCCACGCCGATGTCGACCAGGCCCAGGCTCCAAACATGTCCGCACAGGCACATACGCGAACGGCGCGCTTCCCAGTGCGACAAATGCGATCAGTAGACAGGCGGTGAAGGTCAGGGACGACATCGGGCACCTCCCGGCGAATCGCCAATCGGGTCACGACGACGACACCGCCGAGCGGTACAAGAGCGGAATTGCAACCCACCGAACGGGGGACACGCCTCCCCGGCGCCCCTTCAAGACCCCCGGCTTGACCTGCAGGCTTCACTTGATGTTGCGGACCGGTCAGTCGCACGCTCCCAAAGGGTGCTTGTCGCCCCATTTCGACGTCGCCCTCTCGAACGACTCCGGGAGTCAGCTAACGGCACGGTGGCGCCCCCTCCCGGGACCGGACTTACACCGGCTGGCTGCCCTGAGCTTGGCGTCCGGTTACCTTCCCTCCACCTCTTTCAAGCTGGGGCGACGCCCGAACTCCTGGACGTACATGCGTATGCAGAAACGGGTTTACCAGGAGGGGCATCGCAGAGCCCTGCGACCGGACATCGGCTCGACGTAATCCGGTAGACCGCGAACGGCAACACCGTCGGCACCCGCTCCATGCCGCGCGCTTCCGGCGCGCGCCCCTCTATCGAGACCGACTCCGCAGCGCGCCCGCGGGAGTTCGGGAGCCAGAACTACTGCACGGGCTGGGCGAGGTGTACCCGAGTGTGGCGAGTCCCTCAAGGTCCCCTTCGGGGACGTGGGGGGCTTCTGGCCGGGTGCGAAGACCTTCTTGGCCATGTTGGCCGCCGTCGTCACTCCCACCAGCCCCGCAAACCCCACCCGCGAGGAACAAAGCTGGCTGCTGGCGGCCCGCAGCCGTGACCGCGACGAGGCGCTTCGGTGCCGCACAGGGCGGACGGCGGTGTCCAGCACGAGTGCGCGGCATGGGCCGACTCATGCACCACAGCGCCCCAAGCCGCCGGGCTGCCCTCGTGCATGTACGAGCGTCCCGGTGCGGTCGAGGGTCATTTGCTACGAGCGCTCGTAGGAGGGTTCCTGCTGCCTCTCGGTGGGGTCTTCTGGGTGTTCACGAGTGCCGTGGGGTGGGGTGGGCGGACCGGCGTGGAGTAGCCGCCTCACGTGGGGCGGCTGAGCCCCTGGGAACGGTCCGATGCCGTGGTGCGCGGCAGTGACCTGGGGCCCGTAAGGGCGGATGAAAGTACATGCCGAAGTCGTGTCTTGCAACGCCGGGTGGCCGTCCGTAGAGTCTTAAGAGTCAGTATGCATCTCGTGGTTCGCCCGCCTGGCACTGACAAAAAGGGGCCCGCCCGGCTAGCACCAAGCGGACCCCGGAAGCAGTTCACGGGCCCGGTCGCATAGCAAGAGACCGGGCCCGCTGCGTTAGCAGCGGTTTCCGGTCGCGGCCGACCCGTTGCGGCGTGTGCCGCTGAACTACTTCACTGCGGTGAGGATGACGCGGGCGATGGCCTCAAGGGCCAGGATGAAGATCTCCCACCGGTCGCGGCGGCGGTTGAGCTTCTTGTCCTGCTCGTCGTCGTTCACCTTCTCTCACCTCCCCCCTTGCCGCTGGCCGTCGTTGGCCATTGCGACTTGCCGTCAAACTTGTGTTCCTTGACGGCAAGTTGATGTAGAGGAGGTGGAGCAGGTACAAGCTTATCGCCGGATTCGCCTGAGCCAACCCCCCTCCCGACCAGCGCTTATTCAGCACATTGGTTGCGTGGCCCCATCGAAGCCCTTTCGCGCATCTATCGTTCTCGACATACGCTTCGGTGTCGTGGCACCCTGCTTCCATGGCATCAATTCGCCTCACCCGTCCGACCCTTGAGGTGCTCAAGGTGTTGTTGGCGGCGACTGACGATGACCCCGCATGGGGGTTGAAGATCTGTGAGCAGGCCGATCTGGGGTCCGGCACTGTGTACCCGATCCTGGACCGGCTGACGGAGCACGGCTGGATCGAAGCAAGGGAGGAGACAGGGCCGCATCCGGGGCGGCCGGCACGCCGGTATTACGAGCTGACGGGTGCTGGTCGAGCGAGCGCGCTCCAGGCGGTGCAGGAGCGGAAGGCTCGGCGTGCGCGCCGGTTCGGCCTGGCGGGAGGTGCGGCGTGACCGATCGGCTTCCGCGGCTTCCTTTTGCAGGAGACCTTGACCGGGAGGCATGGACCTTCCTGGAGAAGGCCACGTGTCGGCAATTGCTCGAGGCCAGTGACTCGCCCGACGGTCATCGACGGGTTCAGTACACCTTCGAGATCAACCCTGAGCGGGCGGCGCGGCTTCTGGAGAATTTCGGGCCGCTGTTGGACAACTACCGGCTGGACCAGTTCAGCCTCACCATCCCAGCGGGGCTTGCTGCGGACATCGAAACCTCAGAGCCCGGCATTCTGAGGGCTACTACTCAGCGGCCTGGCCGCGTCAACCGGGTGCCCCCTCGACGCAGCACTTCGTTTGCTGCTCGGTTGGCTGGTCGTCACCGGCTTCACCTGCGAAATGAGTGGGCGGCGTTGTTGGCTGGTGAGGACGGCCGAGGACTTCCTCGCGGTCGGCGGATCCGTTTGGTGTCCGGGTTCCTTCTCGCTGCCCTGCGGATGCGCACGCACGACCTCCTGGGCTTCGCGTGGCGTCCGGTGGATTGGCTGCTGTCGACAGAGTCACGCACGAACGCGTTGATCACCGGTTCGGTGGGCAGCTTGGTGATCTACATCCAAGCGACTGACGGCTTCCACGTCCTGGTGACGGATGGCTGGGAGCCGTGTGCGCTGCTGGGCGGTGGGTTGTTTGTGCTCGCTCGGTGGCTGCGCAGGATGCGCGGTATCGAGCTGGCTGGCCGGGCGGCGGGCGAGGAGTAACCGCAGCTGAGATGACGAAGCCCTCACCGTCGTGGTGGGGGCTTTCGTGATGCTGTCAGCCGCGCGTCTGCCGGATGCGCTGTGGGCAGATCCACCTCGCCCCAAGGATGCGCCGCATGGGGGTTGCCGGGTGGTCGGGGCACCTGGGCGGGCTGCTGGCCACGGACGGGGTGGTGGGCCGGTGGAGGTATGGCTGGGCCCATTTGCGCCCGTCGGACGTGGTCGGGAGGGTCGAGTGGTCGCATGGGGCCGGGTTCACTCGGTCGGGTTGCGGGGCCTCGTCGTGCTCCCGAGTCAGGGGCGGCTTGGGCGGAGTGCGGGTCCGTCGGTGCTTCATCTTGACGCTTGTCAAAGTCCTCTCCGCGTGCGCGGAGATGGTCCGCCGTATCCGCTGTTGCAGTACTAGGCGGTGACCCGTACGCGATGCGTGGTCGGGTTGCTGCCCATGCCAGTGACGCTAGATCGGCTGTCGGACAGCCCCGGTGAGCCCCGCCTTGGACGGTGCCCTTACCTACCGTTCGGGCTGGAGGCTCAGCCACCCCAATTCCTTACCTGCCTGCGAATCGTGTGGTCGCTTAAACGTAGTGCCGCAGCGAGTTGGGTGCGCAGCTCGTTGGGGAGCTGCCCCGCTCCGAGTGCGCATGCCTCTACGAGGTGTCGGCAGTTCTGCTGCTGTTGATCGGTGGCGAGAGAGGTGAACAAGGGGTGTGTCAGGTTCTCGCGGGCGGCGTATCCGTCGGTGAGCTTGGTCGCCCGATGGTGCAGTTCGTTGACGACGCGGCGCGCGGCGGGTTCCTCGGCGGTGTTGATGACATCCAGGATCGCCAGTCCGAGCCGAGTGTTGAAGACGGTCATGCCGCGTTCGGGCTCCAGTTCGGTGTAGGTGTCCGCCAGGCTGTGGAGGTGGCGGTCGATCGGTTGCCCGGCAATGCGACGGCGTAGAGCAGTGAGGCATGCTGTGACGGCCTGCTCCCATGGTTCGCCGGGGTCGGTGTTCTCAAGGAGAGCTGCGGCGTGGGTCGGATCGTCCGCGGCGAGGGCTGCGAGGACGGCGACTTGTCGGCCGTCGAGCATTCGCTTGCCCACGCCGCGGTGTTCCTCGATGTGCGCCAGCGCCTCGTCCCAGCGGCCTTGGGTGGTGAGGGTGCGCGTGCCGTCAGCGAGAAGGACTCGCCATAGCCAGGCGCGGACCTCCTTGCGGTCTTCCCGTGTCGCGGTGAGGTGTACGGGAACGACAACGTCATCGAATTGCGCGGACATGCCTGTGCTGACGGCTTGATACAGGGTGAGGAGGCGCTGTCGGCCGTCGTCGGTGTTCCCGGCACGGATTTGCAGGCGGGCCAGGTTGACGACAGGTTCCAGTCCGCGGATGGCACTCATGGCGGGCAGAGGGCAGGCGTGGAGGTAGGCGTCGGCGTGCTGGTGGCACATCTCGCGAGCGAGTTCGGGGAGTTTGAGGTCGGATGCGATGAGCGCCGACTGGTTGTAAACGGCCGAGGCAAGTCCTTGATCTTCCTTGCGCGCCGCGGTGTCGGCGAGGTCGACCAGCGCGTGCACGCGCTCGGGCAGCGGGACGCAGGCGGGGCGGAAGCGGGCGACGAGCGGGAATCGCTGGGCTATGGGTCCGTACGGGTCCATGGTTCCCCCGGTGGTGGGAGGAAGGGTGAAAGTGGTGCCCGCCGCTCGTGCTCCGGCGGGCACCGTAGGGGTCACTGCCAGTCAACGACGATGCGGTTGAGCGGGGTGTCGATGGCGAAGAGGCCGGGGCGCTGCTCGATCGCCGGGGCGTCGATAGGCTGGATCTCGAACGTGGCCTCCCGTGCGCGGAAGTCGTGGTCCCAGGTGCGGATCAGGTCGGCGACCTTCGCGGCCAGCTCGTCGCTGCCGGGCCCGTGGCCGATGACGCCGAATTCCCAGAGTTTGCCGCCCTCGGGGGTCTTCTTCTCCGACAGGCGGCGGGCGAGGTAGGTGATGGCGCCCTTGTCGACGGCCACGGTGGAGGAGGGGTAGGGGTCCTCGGTGAGGACGGTGCCTTTGGCTTCCTTCGGGAACAGCATCCGGATCATACCGCTGGGCAGGGAGCAGGAGAGGAACAACTCCATCCACTCCGGGGACTCCATCGCCCGGACCATCATGCCGGTCCACTCTTCGGTGCGCGGCTGGTCCAGAACGCCGGCCAGCGCGTCAGCGTCGATGTGCTGCGTTGCGGGGGCCTGGAGTCGTACGGTGCCGTCGGAGCTGAGCGGGATGATGCGGCGGTCGTCGTCGGCGATGCCATGCCTGAGCGGCATGAAAGTGTTCATCTTGCTGCTGATGGACACCCACCGGCCGTCGTGGTGCTCGTAGGCGATGGAGCGGGCCACGCTGCCCTTGAGGCGCTGCGGGACCAGGAGCCGTCCTCCGGGGGCCAGTTGCTGCATCCAGGCGTGCGGGACGCCGTGTGCGCCAACGGTGGCGATGATCCGGTGATACAGGGCGCCCTCGGTGTGACCGATCGCCCCGTCGCGGGTCAGGGCCTCGACGTTGGTGACTCCGGCTGCGGCGAGGTGCGCGCGGGCGCCTTCCACCAGGTCATCGTCGACGTCGATGGTGGTGACGTGACCGGTCTCGCCGACCAGGTAGGCGAGCAAGGCAGCGTTGTAACCGGTGCCGGCTCCGAGTTCAAGGATGCGCTCGCCGGGCTGGACCTCCAGTTGATCCAGCATGAGGGCGACGACTCCCGGCTGGGATGCGCACGAGAGGGACGTACCGTTGGTGTCGTACTTGATGTTGACCGGCGCGTTGGCGTACGCCTCCTCAAGCGTCGCGTCGGGCACGAACACGTGTCGTTCGACGTTGCGCAGCGCGTTCTCGACAGCGGGGGTGCGGGCGTACCCGGATTCGCGGATCTTGTCGACCAAGGTGTTGCGAAGGCGTTCGGCGTCGGCCTCGTGGGTGGTGAGCGTGTCGGTGTGCACCGCGCTGACGCTATCGGTCTCCGCCGTGGCATCGGAGGGCGACGCGGTGCTGTCACTCGATCCCATGACTACCTCTCGTGCAATGTGGGAAATGGCGTGCTGGTCGTCTCGATGGAGACCGGCGCGATTGGCGTGAAAGATGGCGTGGTGGGCGATAACGGCTCGCAGACCACGGGTGAGCCCGCCGTGGGCGGCGAGGTCGGCGAGTGTGGTTCCGGCTCGATCGAAGGCCGCCACCCACTCTGCGTGCCCGTCGAGAGGGCCGTCGGGGCGGCACAGGCTGTGGACATCGGTGGTCATCAGCTTGCGCATGGCCGGGATATGAGCGGTGGTCTTCTCCCGGGTGAGCGGTTCGGTGGTGGCCCGGCGGAGCTCGGCGACCTTGGACCAGACGTCGCCCTGCTCGAACCAGTCCAAACCCGCGGCGCGCATCATGCAGCTGAGCAAAAGAACCGCAGTCTCTCGGCCCCCCAGCCGCCTGGGGCCGGGCTCATAGGCGAGCAGGTGGCGGCTGTCCTCGTGGAACAGATCGTGGGCGGCATCCATGGCCCTGGTGCCGCCAAACGCCGTGGTCTCCGGTTCGTAGATACCTGACGTCCACGAGAGAGCAGAGCCGTCGGCAACGAGGGCGCTGAGCGTCGACTCCACCAGCAAGGACGGCTCGGATGCCCGGTATCGCAGCGGCCAGGGCTGTTTGTTCATGAACCACCAGCCGGTGAGCTGCCCCGCGTCTTCGGCCCCGAGCAGGGCGGGGCCGAGTCGTGCGGCGATGACGCGCTTGGCTGTCTCGCGGTCGGCGAAGGTGACGTAGTGCTGGTGCCAGTCCGGGGGCATGACAAAGTCCTTCGGTTTCGAGGCGGTCAGGCGATCAGCAGGCAGGTGTCCCATGCGGAGCGGGGCGGTTCGGCCGTGGCGGACGCCAGGAGCGCCAGGGCGATGCCTGCGGCGCCGTTGAGGAACCCGGGCCCGGCTTCCGTGTCCTGGACCATCGCCAGGGCGGTGTCCGCCGGGTCGGTGTCCGGCGGGCACACTGCGGACAGGAGCCCCGGGATCGCAGCGTTGAGCTGTCCGGCGGTCGAGGGGTGGGCATCGTGAGCCATTCGGGCGGCGACGTGGGCGAGGCCAGCAAAGCCGTGGCACAGACCGTTGTCTGTGATGGCCTTGAGCTGTCCGGGATCAGTGAGGGCTGTCGCGAGCGCGATCTCCGCGTTGATCTGACGGCCGGTGTCGCCCAAAGCGAGGGCTGCGAGCTGCTGGGCACGCGCGAGGCCCGCAGTGCCGTAGCACCACGACGGCCGCCGCGACGAGGACGGGGCCAGGTGCCCGGCCCCCAGCTCGGTGCGGGTGACCCAGTACGGCCACACGGGGCCACGACCGGCCTCCTGCTGCCAGCGGTCCAGCCACGTGAGGATGGTGCGCATGGCGTCATGGTGGCCGTCGGCCAGAGTGCCGTGCCGGGCGGCGAGGGCCAGCAGAGCGAGCACGCCCCCGATGCCATGCGCGATGCCCATGTTGGCGTGCCCGCCAGGGAACTTCTTGTCCGGTCTGCCCGAGGGCCCGCTAGCCGTCCACCAGCCCGGCAGCTCTTCGCCCCGATCGGTAATCGGGTCGGTGAGCCGTACGCAGTAGTCGAGCACGGCCCGTAAAGTGACGCTGCCGGGGTGGCGGTGCAGGAGGTAGGTGCCGTAGCCGCTCAGGCCCCGGATCACGTCGAACTCCGCGAGCTCGGCCAGCAGTCCGCTGTCGATGCGGCGGTGCGCGGCATCAAGGCGCCGACGGACGTCGGCGGCGACCTGGACGTCCAGGGCGTCGAGGACTCGTTGGTAGGGGCCGGGCAAGTGCTCTGCGGCGCGGGCCACAGCGTGAGCGAGGGCGGGCGCCCCGTAGAAGGGGTGGCTGTCGGGCCCGCTGGTGAACGGTTGCCGAGTGGCGGCAGCGAGCCAGTCGTGGACGCGTTGCCACGGCCCCAGACCGGAGGCGGCCCGCTCGATGTGCAGCAGTGCGATACCCGTTGGTCCATACGCAAGTTGTTGCCTGTCCGCGGTTGTCGTTCGGGGACTTAGGGGAGCGGTGTCGGGGGTGGCCAGCAGGTCGGCAACGGCGTCCGTCACCGTGAGCGCGAGATGGCGGGTCACCGGGTCCTCCGGGACATCCAGGCCAAGGCGGTGGCGCGTGCGAGGTAGTGGCAGATCGCTTCCTCGTCGAAGTCGATTCCGACGTGCCGTACGAAGTGGACGTGCAGCAGCGAGGAGAGGACGTCGTCCAGAGCGATGCCTTGGGTGTCCGGGCCGGGGAAGTGGGGCCGGTAGGCGGCGAGCGTGTTGTCTCGGTCGGCCCACGCCTCCACGATGGGCTGCCCGCCGGGCGCGCCGCGCAGCGCCTGCCAGCCGTTGGACGGATCGGCCAGCCGCACGGTCTCGGTGAACTCCGGGCGCGGCGCAGGCATTGGCGCGGTGCGTGGGAGGTGGTCGACCAACCAGCGCATGCCCGCTTCGGTGCTGCCGAGGAACATGGTGGCGATAGCAACCGTGTGGGCGGCCACCAACGCGCGCTGGGCCGGGCGCCGGGGCTGGGAGAGCTGAGCGACGACGGCACGCGAGTCCGCGCGGAAGACTTCCTCGGCGGCATCCCATGCGGCGCCGGAGCCCCAACGTCCCATCTCGCGGTACGAGGTGGGGAAGCGCAGGTCAGACAGGAGACTGGCGGCGCGCAGGTCGTCGGCCCAGGTGCTTACGGTGCGCGCAGCCTCGGCGAAGGTGGCTGGCTCGGGCAGGGCGATGCGCACCCGGAGGTGCTGGTGGGGGTCGCGAAAGCGGATGAACCACCAGGGGGGATTGCCGAGTCGGTTAAGGAGTTCCGGGAGATGCTGGGTGAGCAGGGTGTCTTGGCGTCGTGGGTCCCCGTACAGGGTGGCCAGCAGTGCAGAGGAGACGCCGGGGGTCTGGATCTGCGCCGGGGAGAAGGAGCGGGCTGGGGTGGGGTCGGGCAGGGTCGGCCACGCAGGTGGCCGCGTCGCCTTGAGCGGCACAACGACCTCGTGCGCGCGGCCGTCGCACCATCCGTACGCCTCCTCCGACGGGGCCTCGACGAAGACAGCCCTGCCGGCGTGGGCCAAGTGCTGGCGCAGCAGCGTCCGGTGGCCGGCCTGGTCCAAGTCGAGGAGAAGGTGACGATCGCCTTCGACCAGGAAGATCCGCTGCGGCAGCCGCCGCCGGCCACGCCAGTCATCGAGCGCGGCGTCCCACTCGGGCCGGGGGCGGTGGCGGCTCGGAAGCTCGGGTGCATCCAGTCGCCACCGTGCCGGGGCGAGCACCGTGCGGCCATAGCGGAGCCGTGGCAGGAACGGCATCGCGCTTGCGGCGCCCCAGTCGAACGTGGTGATCTGCGCGCACTGGGCACGGGACAACTCGGTGAGGAACCGCACGAGCGGCGGGGTGTGCTCCTTGAGGTTCAGCGCGTTCATCCCCACGGCCTCAACGCGGTGTCCGTGCTCGGGAGCGGCCAGGTACATGCGGCGCCCGTCGCAGGCCACCGCCAGGTCCTCGGGCGTGAGCAAGCTGCCCTCAGGATCGCGGTGCTCCTGCACGCTGATCACGGTGGGCAGGACCTGCGGAGCGCGCGTGACATGGGCGCTTGAGGGCAGCAGCGGCGGGAACGAGAGCTGTGCAGGGAGAGTGCGGGCATCTGCGGTCGGCAACTCGGACAGCTCTGCTGCCAGCACCTCGCGGTCCTGGGGAGCCAATACGCCGAGGAACCGGCCCATGGTGACGCCGACGCCACGGGACACACTCATGACCTCTAACTGGAAGCGCCCGCTGTCCAGCTCGTCGGCGCTGGGCGCGTGGACCCGGACACCGATCTCCAGGTGCGGCGGTACCCGGGGCCTCTCGGGCCCTATGTCTATCGCGGCGATCAGGTCATCGGTGAGGACCACCTCGTCCCGGCTGTCGAGCACGGCCGTTTGTGCGAGGCGTACCAAGGCGTCGTCCCGCTCGGAGAGACGGCGACGGCGCGTGTCCGCGGGGGTGCCCGGATACCCGTCGGGGAAGCCGGTGCCGCTGTCCGCGATGACGTCCTTGAGCGGCACCATCGTGCCGATGCCGTACCGCTCGTAGAACCGCCGCTGGTACGCCTTCCATGCCGCGGTCCCGTACGGCAGGGCGCTGACGCGGGTCAGGACCTGGGCAGCGCGCTCGACTTCACGTGCGACGGCTTCGGTCAGTTCGACCTGGGCGTCCAGGCGAAGATCAAGTGCGAGGGGGTGGTGCCGGAGGTCGGGGACCAGGGAGCGCATCCGCGCTGTGACTCGTTCCCGGCCGTCGCGGGTGCCACAATCCCGCATGCTGATCTGCACGCCTCGCAGCTCGCGAACGGTTTCCGCAATCGGAGTCAAGGCATGCGCGTCCACGGCGTCGAGCTGGCGTAGCAAGTGTGCCAGCGCGTCGGTCTCAGTGCTCGGTGCGTGGAGGCTCGTGATCAGCACTTGGTGCCGGATCAACCCCACCATCATTCGCCGTACCGTCTCAGGGCCCGCCGCAGGGAAATCGGCGGTGATCTTGTCGGTGAGCACTCCAACGCGAATCGGTGCTCGGGCTGCGTTCAGCACCGCCCGCACGGGGTCGGTCAGGCCAATTGATGCCTCGAACGCGCGCCTGCGGTCGCTGTGGGTGTCGGCCGTGTACGGCACGATGAGTCGGTCACCACGGATCGCGACGGTGTTGTTGACGACCACCGAAAGCCGGTCCAGCAGTTCAGGGCACGATTGCAACCACTCGACAATGGACTCCAGCCATTCAGCACTCGCCCGGCCGATGACCACATGGTCCGCGCCCCATGTCGCGCGGGTGCATGCTCCGAAAGTGGCCGGGGCCACGCCAGCAAACAGTCCGAACGGCGTCGCCCGGTGCTCGGCGCGCAGGATGTAGCGCACCACTGAGCTGACCGCCCGGCGGACATCGCGCGCGGACGGCGCCCGGGATGAGCAAAGAGCATGCACCCGGGAGGCGAGGGCGGGGCTGGCGTGTCTCACCGCGTCAGCAACATCGCCCTCAGCCCATACCCCCCGCAACCACGCGAGGCGAGCAGCCGCGCTAGGCGGCGAAGGGTCATCGAGGTCAGGGCACGGAGAAACGGAAAGCGTTGACCGGGCGACAACGCGGACGAGCGCGGTCGAACCGGCGCGGTATGCGGTGCTCGAAACCATAGTGGCCTCCGTGGCCGAGGGCGGACGGCCGGTGCCCCCGCATGCGTAAAGGCACCGGCCGGGGGATGACGTGCGCCTTGGGTCAGGCCACGTTGGTGGTGCAGGCGCCGCAGGTCTCGCCGCAGTTGTCATCGGTCAGGTTTGTCAGGCTGGCGCTGTCGCTCATCTCTAGCAGCGTGACGTCCAGCTCGAAGCCGTCCGGCTGCGTCACGTCCTGGGCGCCAGCACTTTGCTGTGCAACTGTCACGGCAATTCCTCCTAGTGGTAGGTGTGTTACCTGGTACAGGTGGTGCTCCGACCAGGGGCCGCGCGGAGCGTAATCACATCACTACGCTCAACGGTCGGTTCCTGGCCAGCCCCGACACGAGGGCCGTGCCCAGACGTCGTTCGCGGGCCGCTTTTCTCATGTCGGGAAGTCGCTCCGGGGCGCCTACAGAGTGAGTTCGAGGGCCGCTCCGTACTCGGCAACAGGGCTATTCACCGTTCGGCTTCCTCGTAAATGCGATAGCCATGAAGTTCGTTGAGATTCCGTGCCTTCGGGCCCGGAGGGCGGCCCGCACCCGGCACGCTAGGCCACGCGGGAAAGGAAGCCTGAGGGGGGTATGGGGGCTCGACCGGTCAGGCGCGGAGGGGTTCGGGTATGGCGTCACTGGTTGGCCCTCGGCCAGGTAGGCGCGCTGGGATGGGTCGGCAAGCGCAGCGAGAGCTTCGCAAATTCGGCGGTGCTGGACGGGGTTGCAGTAGTGCCTGAGCTGGTTACCCGAAACGAATTTCCAATCGGTCAGTTCGGGTTCTTCGCCCGGTGCCGGGTCGGGCAGGGTGATAGGTGCATTGCCAGGGAGCATTCCGCCATCAAAGACGAAATTCAGGCCTTCGACAGCGCCGCTGTCCGGATTGGCTGCGATGTGATCCACCACCAGCAGATCACCCACTTCCAGGTCCGAGAGCCCGGTCTCCTCGATCCCTTCGCGAAGCGCCGCGTGCGGCACCAGTTCATTGGATCGGACGCCTCCGCCGACGAGCTGCCAGTGCGTGCGGTAGCTCGGCTTGACCAGCAGCACGTCGCCTTCAAGGTTGCGGATCAAGAGCAGGGCGCCGACGCGGCGATGTCCGGGCTGCTGGTTGTTGTGGTCAGTGTGCATGGGCTTTCCTCCCTCGGTACGGCAAGCCTGGGCCAGGCCGTGCGGGGCGGGAACGACATGGCGATCCGTCAGTGAGGCGTGACGACGGGGCAGGCGGTCATTCGCGGACGCGGCCGATCCTCACGGTCGCGCGAGGATCCTCCCCATTGGATCTTGTTCTTGGCCTGTCGCTTGGCGTCTTCCTCGTCGTCGGCCAGGACCTTCACCTCCGTCGCTCCTCCTGCCTTGTTAAGGCCGCTGACGATGGCGGTGACGCTGTAGCCCTTTTTCACTGGGTGCCTTTCTGCTGGCTCAGCCCGGAGGTTCCGGGGACTGGTGGATGGTGGCTCTGCCCTGCGTGCGGTCCGGCGCGGTCAGGAGCGCAGAAGGAACTCGCGTCGGTTGATGCCTACAAGGACGTTCAGGTCCAGGTCGACCACGACGATGCGGTGGTCGGAGAGCCCGCCGACGTCGATCACCTCTACGTGGCTGATAGCGGGTCCTAGCTCCTTGGGCACGTAGGTGCGGATGATGCGTCTCGGCGGGCCTGCTCGGGGCGAGCGAACTGGGGCGTGGGGGAGGTGGCCGCGACTGCGCACCGCCGGGTCTCCCCTGTCGCGTTGCGGGCAAAGTGTCGCGCCGCGTCCACCCATCCCGCCTGCTTCAGCGTCCGGTCGGGACGGTCGTCCATCACCCGCTCGCCGGAGGGGAGCAGGTAGCTGCGGTGTACCAAGTGCCGCCGGTCGGTGATCTCCTCCGGCCGGGGCGTCGGCGGCTCGCCTTCGACGGGATCGCCGGCGCAGTAGGAGTTCCAGTCGCCGGTGATGATGGCCGGAAGGGGCCTCGGACGGCCGCCGATGCGGCGATCCCCGAACCGGGTGGTGCACTCCGCTTCGGCAAGCCGTTGGGTGGACGAGTCGAAACGGAGATGTGTGCTGGCAGCGATGAAGTCGACCGGCTCAGACGTTTTGAGCAGGCGCAACGTCACGGCTGCCGGATGCAGCCACCAGTCCGGCCAATGATCGATCCCCTTCCACCTCGCGTCCGGGGTCGGCGAGAACATGAGCGTTTCGGGGTTCCAATAGACGGCTGTCGCTCCCATGCGTGGGGCGAGAACACCTTCCATGCCGAGCGCTTTTCTCGACTCGTCCCACAGCCCGGTGCTCGGGTCTTCGCAGCCGAGCAGTTCCATGCGACCCAGAAAGTCGATCCGCAAGGACCTCAGCAGGGCGTACATCTTCTGGCGGCAGTCGCGGTCACCTCCGCCGTTGCGCAGGAAGTTGCAGGCAGCGACACGTAAACGGTTCAAGAAGACCTCCTTAAGAGACGGGCCAACACCCCGTATCGGGAGCGCGAGCAGCAGGCGGTCACGCCTCAGCCGCTTCGGGGATGCGGGCCCACGGCAGCGGACTGGCCACTCCGGGGTCTCATGCGGACTCAGCAGGAACGGTCTGTGGCTCGGGCAGAGGGAGGTCCTGCACCGGGCGTGAAGCCGCGACGTTCGCGGCGGGGGCGGTGAGAGCACGCCGGTGCGGTGGACGAGGAGGATTGATGACCGTGACCGGCCGCCCCCTCGACACGGCCACCAGTCCTTCGGCACGCAGATCAGCGACAGCTCTGGAGACAGACGTAGTGGAGGAGCCGAATTCTTTGGCCAGCTTCTGCTGGGACGGCAGGGCTTGCCCGTCGCGGTACACGCCGGAGGCAATCCGCTGCCGAAGCCGCTGGGCAATGTGCTCGGGCATGTTGCGATACGGCTTCCCCGGCCCGGGGACCCGCAGCCGCCTGCCAACCTGTTCCAGCACCCCTGTGTCCACGAGCAGGACCACTGCCCGCCGCACCACGTCAGGCGACGCACCGAAGTCCTTGCTCAACCCGGTTCGGGGCAGGTAGCTGCCGGGCGCGTAGGCGCCAGAGGCGATGGCGCGGGCCACTGTCTCCGCAAGCTGGGCATCGGAGCCCTGTCGCAGCAGCCAGATCAACGTGCGGAGCTGACCCGCCAGAACGACAACGTGCTGGAGCCCAGCTGGCTGCGGGCGGGCGCGCAGTGTCGCCCTGAGAGCCACGACGACGTGGTCGATCTGTCGGTTGGTCTTCGCTGCGGTACCGGCGCAGGACAGCAGGTCCGCCGCGAGAGCATGCAGCCGGTCCGCTCCGCGCTCCCATGCGGCTGGCGAGTTCGGGTACCCGCTCTTCATCACGCTGCGCACGGTGCCCATCGCGGTGGCCAGGTCGGGAGTATCTGGCCTCGGCCGACTGGCCGATACAGGCGTGGGGCTGGGTGTCGAGGATCTGGTCATAGCTCTCCCGGTGATCGTCGTCGAGGGAAGGTAAGAGGACGTCCGTCGGATCGCAGCGAGCCGCCGGATACGGATCGGAGACCCGGCTAGGCTGCCGCGGCTACGAGGTCGTCCAGGTCGACGGCTGTGCAGTTGTGCAGTGTGACCACCAGGCGTGCTGCTACGGTCCAGCGCAGCTGAGGGTCGGCGAAGGAGACGTGCGTGAGCCCGTCATCGGCTTCGCTGGGAAGGGGTTCGAGAGTCTCGGGGTCGTACACCAGGCCAGCAACTCCCCACAACAACGGCGTGTCCACGAGCGAGGCGACGTGGCTCTTCCGCAGGCGGGGGCAGTCGCGTACGGCCTCGGCCGCGCAGCTCTCGTGGACAGGAGGAGACGAGCTCTCTTCGCCCTCCCCGATGGGCTCACTGCCGGCTACCAGCCACAGATGCCGCTCGTCAGCGCGGCCGAACGTCTCATGCCCGCAGATCTGGCAGCGCAAGTACTTCATGCACTGCCGCTGACGCAGCGCGTGCACGCTACCGAGACGGGCCCGCCCCTTGCCGCGGGCGATCGGTACCCGCATCCACAGCGCGCCATACCACCGGTCGGCCCTAGGGGCTTCGTCCGTGTATCCCAGCCCCTCGCCTCCCCGACCTCTGTGGCGCTTAACAGGGCCGATTGTCGGGACCTCGTGCGTCCACGGTGCGATGTATGGGACGCGAAGTCCTTGTTGGTAGAGCTGCTGGGGCATTGAGGACTCCTGCTGCTAGGCATTCGAACGAGGATTTGCGGCGTCACCGCTCCGCGTCGTGGGTGGCGTCGGCCTGCGTGTTGGTGCTACGTCAGCGCGCGGGTGTGCGAGTGGTTGGCTTGTGTGGGTGCTCTTTTCACGGGCCAGCGCCGCAAGCTGCGGCTGACATCGCCTCGGTCTGGTCGGCGCGGGGACAGGCCGCAAGAAGAGGGAGCCGGGAGACCGGGTGGGCCAAGAGCGTCCACTGGTGCCGGCCGAGGCCGAACTGGAAGTCGTAGAGCCTGCCGGAGCGAAGCTCGCTCACGGCTGCTGCGGCGCCGGGATGGTCGCCGAGCCATGCCCAGACCTGGGCGAACACGGCGCGATCGAGCATCCAGACAATGTCCCGCGCCGTCTCCCGGAGCCAGGTGACCGCCTGAGCAGGGTCCGGCGTCATCGTCCCACGGAGGGAGACACGGGAACCGTGGGGGTTGGTGTAGTCCATGTGGCACCAGTAGGTGCGGGGGAGCGTCACGCCGACCACCGCTCCTCCACCTGCGCTGCTTCTTGCTCGACGGCCAAGACCTCGAGGACGTCCCCGACGACGAAGGCCAGGCGGCGGACGTATCCCCGGGCGCCGGGGAAGTCGTCGGGTACTGGGGCTGCGTCGAGTCGCTGAGAGCGGGTGACGACCGCGGTCAGCTCCGGACTCCAGTCGCCGCTGACCCGGGTGGTGGCGATGTGAACAAGCTGGCGAAGGTGCTTGCGAATACGGGGCAACAACTCGTCCAGCTCTTCCCGAGTCAGGAGCGCCGACTCCTTGCCCATCACAGCGTCCAGCGCGTCATCGATCTCTTCGTCCTCGATGAACCAGTCGTGCATGACGTCGATGCAGGTGCGCAGCTTGGTGACGGGCGCCTTCCCGGCAGGCTCGACGTCGAGTTTGCTGCGCTCTCGCCGAGGGAGGACGGGACGCGGCGTAGTCATGCTGCCTCCCGCTGCGGCGTCGCCCGAATCTCGAACCACACGCTCTTCCCGCCATCAGGGTTCGGTTCGGCTCCCCAGGCGTCGGTCATTTCGTCGAGGAGGACCAGGCCGCGCCCGGTCTCCTTGGTCCAGTCCGGCTCGCGTTTCACCGGGAGGGTCTGGCTGGTGTCACTGACGGTGACGCGGAGGCGGTCAGGGCTGCGGTCGAGGGTGAGTTTGCACTTCGGGGAACCGGTGTGTCTGGGCACATTGGCCAGCAGCTCGTGGAGGCACAGCGCGACGGTCTCCGCTAACGGCGCGAAGCCCCACAGACACATGTGTGCCTTGACGATGGTCCGCACGCAGCCCAACGCGGACGCTCGTACGTCGAGTTCTTGCTTGAACTGCGCGGTTCCTGCCTCCGCCATGACACTCATGGCACCTCCAGTGCCGTACTGGTGCGTAGTGAACGGCCACCGTGAATCGCGCTGTAGCCCGGCTCACTGTGGTTCCCTCGCCAGCCGCCTCGGGGGCAACGGAGCGTGACAGCTCGATTCGGCTCCCGTGACGTTCGTGGAAGCGGCAGTCTGGTGCGGAGGCAATGCCTTAACGAGTGCCTTAACGGTGTCGTCTTGAGTCGTCTGGTGTCACACCGCTGTCATGTAGCTGGTCCGGCCGGTCTCGTATCGAAGTGCCCTGTTGTCGCAAGCAGTTGGTGCTTAGCGTGGAGCGAGGTACAGGTACGAGCCCCGAGGAGAGGCATGGAGTCGGAACCACCCCTCTTTCAGGTCCTCATCAATCAGAAGGGCTGGCAGGACTACGAGGTCTTCAAGAGGCGGTACCAGGAAGCCGCGCGACACGTAGCCGAGCAGGAGGGGCCGTCCTCGCTCGCGACCGCGCCACCACCGGAGAAGCGTCAATTCGTCAGGTGGATGCACGGAGAGGTGAAGACGGCACCGCGGACTGAGGCCCGCCGAGTCCTACAATTCATGTTCCCGGGCATTTCTGTGGGCCGACTGTTCGCCCCTGCCACTACAGCAGCCGGGCTCCCCGAACCACCCTGTCAGACAGATTCCGGTTCGGAAAGCTCGTTCGATTGCGGTACTGAGGATGTGGTGATGGCAGCCGCCAGTGAATCAGCGCGGTTCGCCGCCAGGGCGGAGAGCAGCAACGTCGGTCCACACACGATAGAGCAATTCGAAGCTGATATTCATCGAATCGTGACTAACTACCCTAATCGCCCGGTAGGGCCGCTTTTCCGCGAGGTCCGAGAGCTTCGCAATCTGGCCTTTAATCGCCTTGAAGGCCGCCAGCCTCCCCAATACACCCGGGACTTGTACGTTGCGGCAGGTGTACTGTGTGGTGTCCTGGCTAACGCCAGCTTCGATCTCGGCCGATACGACGCGGCGGAAACGCAGGCTCGTACCGCTTTCATGTGCGGCGAACTGGCTGGTCACAACGGCCTTCGAGCGTGGGTGCGTGGACTTCAAGCCCTTATCGCCTACTGGGATGGCCGCCCTCACGACGCAGTGCGTTTGGCTGAGGCAGGTGCCGACTTTGTGCCAGAGCAAGGGACGGCGCATATCCGCCTGGCGAGCATCCAGGCGCGTGCTTACGGCCAACTGCAACTCGAAGGCGATGCCGTCGCCGCACTACGCAGTGCCGACAACATGCGCGACCAGCTCCTCAATGGTGACGACGTCCCCGGCGGAATGATGGCCTTCCCAGTTGAGAAGCAGTTCTTCTACGCAAGCAGTGCGCACCTGTGGCTGGGAGGCGGCCAACACCTGGGCGAGGCAGAGGCACGCGCGGAGGAGGCGGTGAACATGTACGAGGCTGCCGCGCCGGAGCGCCAGCGTCTCGGGGAGATGTCCCTGGCCCGCATGGACCTGGCGACGGCCCGCTTGAGCCGCGGTGACCTCGACGGCGCGGCCGTTCAGCTCTACGACGTCCTCGGCGTCAACGCACGCCGAGCCACAGAAAGTGTGCGAAAGCGCCTGGGTCAGTTCCGCCGTGACCTGGCAGTACACCCAGCCAGCACTGCCCCATCGGCAGTCGCTATGCGTGAGGCTATCGTCGCCCACCAAGAACACAGTTCGGCTGAGCTACCGCCAGGAGGCACACAGTGACCACGGTGACCGTTCTCCACCCCGGCTCGATGGGAGCGGCGGTCGCCGCCCAGGTGGTGGGTGCCGGTCACAGCGGCCTGTGGGTTTCCCAAGGCCGTAGCCGAGTCACTCAGCAGCGCGCGGAGGATGCCAGCCTGACGGCGTGCGCATCACTCGGGGAAGCCCTCGACGCGAGTGATGTGGTTCTGTCTGTGTGTCCACCGCACGCCGCCGAAGAGGTTGCTGCCGCCGTCTCCAAATATTCGTTCAATGGCCTTTACATCGACGCCAACGCAATCAGTCCTCAGCGTATGCAACGTATCGCCAGCGACATTCGGCCTGCTCCCGTAGTGCTCGACGGAGCGATCTTTGGCCCCCCACCGACAGCGCAACGAACGTGCCGTCTCTACTTGGCGGGGGCTGAACAGGCCCTGGAACCGATTCACGACCTGTTCAACGAGACCGCCGTCGAGGCGCGCAGCGCAGGTGATCGGATTGGCTCAGCGTCGGCGCTCAAAGCGTCCTTCGCGGGCTTCCAGAAGGCCGCTCGTACTCTCGCCGGCGTCTCACATGCCCTCGCTGATACCCATGGAGTGGGCGATCTCCTGATTTCGGAGGCCAAGACCATGGTCTCCGAGATCCTTTCCGACCCCGACTACCTTCCGAGCGTTGCTGCGCGCGCTTGGCGGTGGGCGCCGGAGATGTTGGAGATCGCGGAAGCACTGCGGGCCGCTGGACTGCCGACCGAGATCGCCGAAGCCACTGCCTCTGTGATGACGCGCTGGGAGAAGGACAAGGACCAGTACGATCTGCCCCTCGCTGATGTGCTCGCTCACCTCCGTCAGGGCTCGTAACACTGGCGATCAGCAGATCCTCAGAACGGTACGCCGCACCGCAGGATCACGTTCGCGTACGGCGTAGCCTCCCTGGTGCGCGCACCACCAGCCGCGCCCCCAGCACGCGCTCGTTGAGTTCCTCGTGCGGTACCAGGTCCAGGCCCTGGGGCCATCCGGACAGGAACTCCACGACGCGCAGGTTCCCATCCCGCCCCTCGCAGCGGCCAGCGCCCCTTCGATCTTCAGCTCGCCCAGCAGCGCATCGACCACTGCCGTGAATCGTGGTTCGCCCGCCACCAGCGGCATCACCTTGGGCCTGCCGCACCCGTACGGGATCGGCAGGCCCAAATCGCACACGACACTTGATCGATATGCTCAAGCTCCCACGCGCGCCGGGCCAAGTGGGCTCCCGACTGCTTCAGCCTGCGCCGTGCACTACAGGGGTAGGCCGTCAGCAGCTGCCGTTGGCAATCGCGCCATGCTGGATGTCCCGGCCTGCTGAAGGGCAGCTCGCTCAGCATCGAAACGTCGCGCCACCGTCGGCTTGCTTCCTCCAGCAGCCTGAAGATCGGCCGTTCTCTGGCTGAATATGGCCCCTCTGCGTAGGCTCACAACCAACCGGGGCGCATGGAAAGCAACCGCTAGGCACCCGTGTGTCAGACCGCCCACGCGCAGAGCAGCGAAGGAATGAGCCACCATGCACGTCACTAACAGCATCAGCGGAGGCGTCCACCACGGAGTGACGATCCAAGGCGGCGACTTGTCCAGTGTCGACCTCTCCTCCGACGGCACGAACGTCACCATCAACGGCCGGGCCGTCCGCGCCACCACGGAACCCGAGGTCCAGGATCAGCTGGTTGCCGACCTCCGCGAAGACCTCGATCGCCCCGGTCCACGTCTGGCCGTCCTCACCAAGGGCGAATCGGCTGCCGTGTCCACGCTCCTCAGCCTGGTCG
Source organism: Streptomyces sp. CA-250714 (assembly GCF_050936705.1). NCBI lineage: Bacteria > Bacillati > Actinomycetota > Actinomycetes > Kitasatosporales > Streptomycetaceae > Streptomyces > Streptomyces sp. CA-250714. The sequence continues at coordinate 3,246,631 of NZ_JBNJMI010000002.1, forward strand.
CCGAGCACCCACAACTGGGCCGAATAGCCGATGAACTCGGTCACCGGCTCTTCTCCCGGGTCGAGGAACACGAGGTCTGACCGCCCGCTACGGATGGCGGCGCACAAGCGTCAATGCCGTCACACTCATCACCTCATCGCCCTCATCCTTCTCCACCGGCTGGGCCCAGCACTGAGTCATGCCTCCAGCGGGCAGAGACCTGGCGGCTGCCGGACACGGCATCAGGCATGTGCGTGCTGCCACCACGTCCAGCCCCAGGTACCTGCATGCGGGCCTGTGCGGACTTTGCCGTAGCGCCAGAGCGCTTTCTTGCTCGACCATGTGCAGCGCATCGTGATGCGGGTGCCTTGGGAGAGCAGTCCCTTGGACCGGTACCGCTTGCCCGGCCCGCTGCGCAGATGCACGTGGCTGTCTGCGATCTTCCAGGTTCCCGCGGCGTGATCGCTGTTGCATCCACGGGCTCCTACGGCCGTGGCCGGGGGTGCAACCGTCAGCGTGGCGGTCGCGGCCAGGGCGAGAGCGCCAGCTGTTACCGCTGCGCGTTGCGCGAGTACTCGTTGTTGTGCACGCTGCATGCGTCCCTCCCTCATCGATAGCCGATCAACGGCTCGACGAGCTGAAGGGTCACGGGAAAGGCCACCCCCGTCGCCCAGTTCGGCAACGACGCGCCCACCGTGCAGCTGGGGGCCGTCCACGCCCTGGTCGGTCTCGCTGACGACGCTCCTACACCCCAGCAACTGCGTACGGATCACCGCCTCAGCCACCCGTTGGGACGATGAAACCGAGTATGGGCTTCTCCGGTAGCAGCATGGAATGAAGTGACGTCGGGCGCCACTACCCGGTTGTCGGTGGACAGATGCTCTTCCAACGCGTTCCGATCCTCGGTCGCCCGAAGGGCGACCGCCACCCGCCCGCCGGGGTCGGCCCGTGGAAGGACAAGCCGGAGTTGCGATCCTCGGTCGTCCCGGAGGGCGACCGCCACGCTGATTGACCAGCGGATTGATTGTAGGCGGGCAGCAGCAACTACGCGTGACTCGGGCCCAACAGTGATATCTCCGATATTCTGCTTATGTGGAAGTCGCGTGTTGCATGCGTACCTGAGGTTCCGAAGCACCACCTAAGCAACCCACACACTTAACCGACATCGATCGACATCGACTCGCCTTTGATCGCGCCTGTCACACGGCAATCCAGCGCTTCCTGACCTCCCCCAGTGACACAACGTCGGGAGGAGTCCTTCAGAGGCACTGTGACGAGCCCTGCCGGCACTTGCCTAGACCGCCAGGGACGCGTCCATGGAACGGTCGCCCCTGAACCAGCGGAGGAAGCCGCCGCGGCGGCCCGATTTGGTAGACAGTCTCGTTGTCCCAGCTCACACTCCCCGCAGGCTCGGCCTGCGGCTACATTATGGCGCTGGTGTGCCTGCACCATCGGGGGGATCACAGACTGGTCTCCGCAAGCTGCGGCTCGCGGCCTAACTGCGGCACGCCTGACGCTCCGGAAGCGTCCACGTACACCCGAGTTGGTAGGTCTGCTCAGTCTTGACGAGCACCCCTGTGCTGTACGGGTTCCGCCGTTTCCCATCTGCGGTGTGCCCTGCCCCCGCAGCCGCAGCAACTGCAGTCCGTTCTACTGCGCCTCCTCTACTGACGGTGCCAGTATGGGCACCATGAGCGACTGGACGGTGATCGGGCTCTTCGACCAGGACGACGCCACTCTGCACGTCGCGGCTGTCTTTCCGGGGGATGTGACCGCGACCCCGCTGACGCCGTCCACAGACGGCCTTCTGCCGGTCCTCCGCGTCATGACGGCCCCGAACGCCACAGAGGCAGCAGCCGCGTTGCAAGCACACGTCGAGGGCGCAGAACCGATGCCCGCCACCAGCCCGTGCCGAAGCTGTCGAGACCGTGGCAGGGACGAGGCCCGGTTCCGGAACGCGTTCGGCCACGACAAGCCCGGGCACCGGCTCTCAAACCTTATGAAACGAGAAGGCTTCGGCGACCCCGCTTCCCTTCTCGCCGCGGACCTGAGCGCACTGGATGGCCTGCGCGGCATGGGAGCGGAATCACGGGCGCGGGTCCGCCTGGCCCGCCGTCGCCTGCGCAGCCCCTCGGTCGGGTGAACCGTAGCCCTCGCCGTGGGCGTGCCGCCTGTCGAGCCGCTACAACTCCAGCCGTGAACACCTTCGTTCGCGGCCTCGCGGCCGCCGCACTGACGATCCCCCTGATGGCTGCCGCCCCCGCGGTGGCCGAGCCCGCACCGGTGAAAGAGCGGGTGAGCATGGCGGTCAGCTCAGCGATCGACGCGCTGCCCGTTGGCAAGGAGAATCGCGCTGGCTACAAGCGCACGAAGTTCAAGCACTGGATCGACGCCGACAGGGACGGCTGCAACACCCGGCAGGAAGTCCTCGTCCAGGAAGCCACCGAAGAGCCCAAGGTCGGCCCGGGTTGCACCCTGACGGACGGCCAGTGGCTCAGCTACTACGACGGCAAGACCACCGACAATCCTCGCGACCTTGATATCGATCACATGGTCCCGCTCGCCGAAGCCTGGGACAGCGGCGCAGCCGGCTGGGACGCGAAGACGCGGGAGCGCTACGCCAACGACCTCGGCAGCCCGCAGTCGCTGGTGGCCGTAACCGCGAAGGAGAACCGGCAGAAAGCCGACAAGGACCCGGCCGAATGGTGGGTGTCGGCCAAGTCAGCATCCTGCATGTACCTGGCCGACTGGGTCGCGACGAAAACCCGGTGGAAGCTCACCATCGACGAGGCCGAGAAGAAGGCGCTCACGGACCGGGCTGCCAGGTGCCCCACCACCCGCGTCAACACCGACATCGCCGCAAACTGAACCAGCCCGAAAGCAAGACGGTCCGCACGGGGCCTTGGCCGTACGCCGACCGGACAGGTGTGGCATGGGCAGCACCCCGTCATCTTCGGTTGGCGGGGGCGCCTGTGCAGCCTGGTCACTGCCGAGATCTGTGCGTCAGAGTCAGCGAGGAACTACTCAGGGTCCACCGGGAGCGGTTCCAGAACGCTGTTCCACCAGCTGGTGGCGGCTGGCAGGAGGTAGCCGTATGTGAAGAAGCCCACGACTTCGTCGCCGTCGCGGGCGAGGACGAGGCGCATGCCTGCGCCTGAGCGCACCCCGTCGGTTGGTCGGCAGCCGCTGGCCCTACCGGCGTCGCGCCTGCAGCTGCGGTCTAGGCCGGGCCGAGGCCCAGGGCGGTCTGGCCGAGGTGCCCGAGTTGAGATGAGACACCCGGTAACTGCGCGGCGTGACGTATGTGACGCTCATACGCTCAAACTGGGCGGCTAGGACCACAAGGAACGCGGCCTCGCCCACAGGTCGTCGCCACTCGTCTCGTCCGGCCTCGCGCTTCCCCCGTCCAGCACTGATCCAGCACCGCAACGGAAACGGGGCCGACCCGAAATCGAGCCGACCCCGGCTGACCTACACATTTACCAGGTCAGCGATCAACTGCTACGGCAGGCACTACACATTGAACCGGAACGTCGACGAAACCGCAGTCACCTGCGGAAACGCGCCGCTGCGGGACAGTAACCAGCGCATAACCAGCAACGGTCGACGGTACTGCCCGAAACCCGGGCCGCAGATCACTTGACCCCAATCTCGGCATTTGAAAGGCGAAGAGGACGATCCCATGCGGCAAGCACAGCAGGCAGCCAGTCCAGCCGATCCGCACACGGCTCGACGCGGGGCCAGTGCTCAGCCTCCGGGTCCTCACTGCTCGAGGCAGGTAGTTCCTACACGACCGCGACGCCGAGGGAGCGCGGATACCACCATGCGCTGCCGGACCACACATTGGTTCACGACTGAACACCTCCCGTCGGCGCAGGAACCACCGCGCCCGTCGGCTTGCCACCCGCACGGTCCGCAGCAACAGGCCACTGCACCGACCTGCGGACCTTGGTGGCCGCCATGCCCCCAAGGTGTTCCCAAAGACACCTGGCCGAACATGCCTACGGAAACACTGTGGCATCGGGTCTGCCACCATGCGCCGATAACGAGAAGCTACGGCAGCAAGAATTGGCAAAGCTGCGCTAATGGAGCACGTCTGGAAGTATGGTCCCCGCGCGAGCGGGGGTGCCCACAACGCGCCGGCCTCGGCCGTACCCTCGTGGTCCCCGCGCATGCGGGGTTGTCCCCTGGGGAGGCGCGATTCAAAGGTGATCCCCGCGGATGCGGGGCTGGCCCCCTGAAGAGAGTGTTAGTGGCCTCCGCGGATCATGTGGTCCCGCCTCTGCACGGGCGGCCCCGGGCCTCCCACTCTGGGCGGGCACACGTACGCGACGATGCCCGTATACGCGGGCCCCGCCGGTAGTCGGCTGTCCGGGCTGCGGCGACCTGTCCGCGTGAGCGTACGTAAGCCTCCCGTGGGCCTGTCAGTTCAGGAGCGACCCCCTGGAGCAATCTTTCTCTTGCGCCGCAACTGGGGAGGCGTATTCAACCTTTGATCCTCAACGAGCTTGCGAGCAGCGGGCGTTCAGGCTGCTAGGCTCCCCGGCAGCCCTCCCTCGCAGGCGGGACCGTGCCAACGCGCGCGGGCCCGCCGCTCCTCGTTGACGCGAGAAGGGGCGGGCCCGGCATATCCCAGAGCACTGTGCAAATGCTGAAGGAGTAATCAATGTTAAAGCCGAACCTTGGCTGCCCGTCTGCCCACCCCTCTGATTCCACGTCATGCGCTTGTGCGTACGGCTTAGTCACCGCGACGATCGCCGCCGCTCCAGCCACGCCCTCGCCGTACGCGCCAGGACTGTGGGGCCTCGTCGTAGTGGTGATCGTGTTGGTTGCGACGATCCGGCTGGTGGCGGCCAAGCGTCGAGCTTGATGGAGAGCGCAGGCTGTCCGGCCCGGAAGGGGCCGGGCAGCCTATTTCGTGTCGCGCCCTTACACCAGGTGCGAGGTGTGGTGGGGGATTTCGCTGTATCCGTCCTGCGAGGTATTTCGGCATGTTTGATGCATCCATGACCATGACGGCTGCGGCGCGTTCTGCGGCGTTTCAGGAGTTGCCCCCGGCAGCGCGAGTGGCCTGGGCCAAGCACGATCGCACGACGGAGGGTTGGCTTCCGCTGTGGCGGCATATGGCCGACAGCATGGCGGTCGCCGGGGAGCTGTGGGAGCGCTGGGTTCCGCGTTCAGTCAGGGGGGTGGTGACTGAGACGTTGCCTGGCGGGGACGGTGATGCTCTTCGGCTGGTGCGGTTCCTTGGCGGTGTTCATGACATCGGGAAGGCCGCTCCTGCCTTTGCCTGCCAGGTTGAACCTCTTGCCGTGGGCATGAGGGATGCCGGATTGGACATGTTGACCGCCAGGGAGTATGGGTCGGACCGGCGGCTGGCTCCGCACGGGCTGGCTGGGCAATTGCTGCTTCAAGAGTGGCTGGGAGAGCGGTTCGGGCTCGCTGGACGGGTGTCCGGGCAGTTCGCGGTCGTGGTGGGCGGGCATCACGGGGTGCCCCCTGAGCACCAGCACATTCACGACCTCCAGCTTCGGCCTCACCTGCTCCGGCACCCCGGGTCAGCAGAAGGGGTCTGGCGTGACGTGCAGTTCGCATTGATGGACGCATGCGCACAGGCGGCAGGAGTAACGGAGCGGTTCACGGAGTGGAGGGGAGTACGGCTGCCGCAGACGGCGCAGGTGATGCTGTCCTCGGTGGTGATCGTCGCGGACTGGATCGCCAGTGCTCCTGAGCTGTTCCCGTACGACCCGGAGTCATGGCGGCCTGCCGGAGCGGTAGGTGAGCAGCGTCGGTTGCAGGCTGCCTGGGCGGGGTTGGACCTGCCGGGACCGTGGACGCCAAAGGTGCCGCAAGGGCGGGTATCGGAGCTGTTCGCGGCGCGTTTTCCTCAGTTGCGGGGCTGTGAGGTGCGTCCGGTGCAGGCCGAGGCCGTACGCGTGGCGCGCTCCATGCCGGAGCCCGGCCTGGTGATGATCGAAGCGCCCATGGGCGAGGGCAAGACTGAGGGGGCCCTTGCTGCAACGGAGGTGCTTGCCGCGCGTTCGGGGGCGGGCGGGGTTCTGGTCGCGTTGCCGACGCGTGCCACGAGCGATGCGATGTTCGGCCGCTTGACGAAGTGGCTGGAGCACTTGCCGCATGACGAGGGCGCGTCGTTGGCGGTCGTGCTCGCTCACGCCAAGGCGGCGCTGAACGGGACGTGGGCCGGCATGTTGAGGCAGGGGCGACGGGCTGTCGCCGCGGTTGATCCGGACGGCGCGAGCGAGAGCGTGGAGGTGGGTGCGCGTCCTGCGGGGCTGCATGCGCATCAGTGGCTGCGGGGGCGGAAGAAGCAGCTTCTGGCGTCGTTCGCGGTGGGGACGATCGATCAGGTGCTGTTCGCCGGGCTGAAGAGCCGGCACCTGGCGCTTCGGCATCTGGCGGTGGCGGGGAAGGTCGTTCTCATCGACGAGGTTCATGCCTACGACGCGTATATGAGCAGGTATCTGGACCGGGTGCTGGAGTGGCTGGCGGCATACAGGGTGCCGGTTGTTCTGCTGTCCGCGACGCTTCCATCCGCGCGTCGGCGGGCTCTGGCTGCCGCGTACGCCGGGGAGTCGGGTGCTGCGGAGATCGAATCGGCGGCGGATGCCTACCCCCTGGTCAGTGCGGTATCGCCGGGCTGCCGGGCCGTGAGTGTCCGTCCTGGCGCGGCTTCGGGGCGCCGGGCGGAGGTGGTGGTCGAGCGCTGCGATGACGACGTGTCCGTCCTGGCCGAGCGGCTGGCCGAGGAGCTGGCCGATGGCGGCTGCGCGCTGGTCGTCCGGAACACCGTGGCTCGGGTGCTGGAAGCGGCGCAGGTGCTGCGCGAGAGGTTCGGCGAGGAGGCGGTGACAGTCGCGCACTCCCGCTTCCTGGCCACAGACCGAGCGGCGAAGGACGCGGAGCTGGTCCGGCGGTTCGGGCCGGGAAGCGACCAACGTCCCGCCAGGCACGTGGTGGTTGCCAGCCAGGTGGTCGAACAGTCACTCGATATCGACTTCGATGTGATGGCCACCGACCTGGCACCGGTCGACTTGGTGTTGCAACGAATGGGACGCCTGCACCGGCATGTACGGCCAAGACCGGCTCGGCTGCGTAGGCCCCGGTGCCTGATCACGGGAGTGGACTGGCAGGCCACCCCGCCTCGCCCCGTCGAAGGATCGCGGGCGATCTACGGGGGCGACTACACGCTGCTGGCTTCACTCGCCGTGCTCGGCCCCCACTTGGACGGCTCCCCCTTGAGTATGCCTGACAGGATCAGCCCGCTGGTGCAGCAGGCGTACGACGCTAATCCGGCGGTGCCGCAGGCATGGGCGGAAGCCATGGACGAGGCCCGGGTGGAGCACCAGGAGTTGCTTGCCGCGAAGAGGGAGAAGGCGGAGAGCTATCTCCTGGGGCCGGTGCGGCGCCCCGGAAGGCCGGTGTACGGGTGGCTGGAGGCCCAGGCCGGGGACACCGACGACACCGGTGCGGGCCGCGCGCAGGTGCGCGACGCCGAGGAGTCCTTGGAGGTCCTGGTCATCCAGCGGCGGGCGGACGGGAGCCTGACCACGGTCCCGTGGGTGGCTGACGATAAGGAAGGGCCGCTCGGTGCTCTCGTTCTGCCCACGGACTTTCCGCCCAGCCGTCGTGCGGCACAAGCGGTGGCGGCCAGTTCCCTCACGCTGCCCGCGCTCTTCAGCAAACCGTGGGTGATCGACCGCACCATCGCCGAACTGGAGGGGCTGCTGGTTCCGGCCTGGCAGGTGAAGGAATGCCCGTGGTTGGCAGGGGAGTTGCTGCTCGTTCTGGACGAGAATTGTCAGACCCGCCTGTCAGGCTTCCTTCTGGAGTACAGCCCTGCCGACGGGCTACGGGTCATGGGGCCGTCACGGGCCGATGATGGCCCGTTCCCGAAAGGCGGGCGGACCACTGCGGCCGAGCACAGGGTTGCCGGAGAGGACGGTCGGAATGAGCAAGCGGGCAGTGAGGGCGCCGGAGAGCAGTTCGGCTCCTCCCGGTCGGTTACGGAGGGCGGTGCGGTGAGCGAGGAACGGCCTGTGGACTCCGGGCCTCCCTCTTTCAACCTGGTCTCCGCACCGTGGGTGCCGGTGCAGCGCAAGGACGGCACGGTGCAGGAGGTCTCTCTGTCACAGCTGTTCAGGGGGGCCGGGCAGTTTCGACGGATGGTGGGGGACCTGCCGACGCAGGAGATAGCTGTGCTGCGACTGCTCCTGGCCATCGTGTGCGACGCGTTGGCGGACGCGCATGGCGCGACGTTCCCTGAGGCGTTGGAGGACTGGGAGGAGCTCTGGCTCTCCGACGACCCGTTCGCCGAGGTCCCTGCCTACCTCGACCGGCACCGTGACCGCTTCGACCTGTTCCATCCCGAGAAGCCCTTCTACCAGGTGGCCGGGCTGCGCACGGCCAGAGACGACCTGGCTCCGCTCAGCCGCATCGTCACCGATGTGCCCGTCGGCTCGGTGTTCTTCAGCATGCGCAGGCCCGGCGTCGACACTCTCTCCTACGCGGAGGCAGCCCGCTGGCTGGTGCACGCGCACGCATTCGACACCTCAGGCATCAAGTCCGCCCTGGTCGGCGATGAGGAACGGTCGAAGGCAGGAAAGGTGTATCCGTTGGGGGTGGGCTCGCTGGGGAATCTGGGCGGCGTCTTCGCCGAGGGCGACACCCTGCGCGAGACGCTGCTGCTGAACTTGCTGGTCCCCAATGAGCTGGACCTCGCCCAGGACGGGGCCGAGGACGACCGCCCCGCGTGGCGACGTGCGCCGACCGGAGCCGCGCCTCGTGATAGCCAACGGCCAGCCGGATTGCGCGATTTGTACACCTGGCAGTCCAGGAGGCTCCGACTGCACCCGGAGAACGGAGCAGTGACAGGCGTCGTCCTCGGGTATGGGGACCAGCTCGCCATCGCCTCCCCCTGGAAGCTGGAGCCGATGACGGCCTGGCGCCGCAGCCCTGCTCTGGAAAAGCAGCAGCAGCGCGAGCCGGTGTACGCACCGCGGCGCCACGACCCCGGCAGGACAGCCTGGCGCGGCCTGGCCTCTCTTCTTCCCGCGCGCCAGAGCACGAGGGACGTCGGGAAGAAGGGGGAGGCCCCCCAGGCCCTGCGCTCGGCCATCAGTCGCTGGTTCACCCAAGTGATCACCGAAGGAGAGGTCGATCCGGGCAAACTCGTCCGGCTGCGTCTCGTCGGTGCCGTCTACGGCACACAGCAGTCTGTGGTGGACGAGGTAGTGGACGACTCCGTGGTCCTCCCGGTGATCACCTTGCACGAGAAGAACCCGGTGTACGGCGCCGCGGCCTTGGACGCCGTCCAGTGGGCCGAGGACGCCGTCGAGGCGTTGGGGCATCTTGCCGGGAACCTCGCGAGGGCTGCCGGAAGCGATCCGGCACCGGCCACCGGCACCGCGCGGGACGCTGGGTTCGGCGCGCTGGACGGTCCCTACCGAGCGTGGCTGACGGACCTGCTGTCCTTCTCCGACTTGGAGGCGGCGCGACGGGCCTGGAAGTCCACTGTGCGCCGGCACATGACCAGCCTCGGCCGCCAGATCCTCGCCTCCGCCGGACCGGCCGCGGACGAGGGGCGGATGGTCGAACTCCCCGGCCTGGGGCCCCGGTGGATGGACGCCGGCCGCGCCAACATGTGGTTCGCGGGACGCCTGAACAAGGTCCTCGGCCCGGCCACCGACATGCCCCAGGACCTCAGGGAATCTCAATGATCGTGTCAAGCCGTCTGCGTGACCGGTGGAGCGGAGGTGAACAGCCTCTTGTCACGCAGCATCGCCCACAGCACGTCGACCCGGCGCCGGGCCAGCGCGAGCAGCGCCTGGGTGTGCAGCAGCCCTTCAGCGCGCTTTCTGAGGTAGTAGTCCCGGGACGGCCCGGGGCGCATCATCGCGGTCTGGGCGGCCAGGTAGAAGATGTGCCGCAGGCGTCGGTTGTAGCGTTTGGGCCGGTGGTAGTTGCCGGTCCGGCGGCCGGAGTCCCGGGCGACCGGGGCGAGGCCGGCGTGGGAGGCGAGGCGGCCGGCGTCCTTGTAGCCGCTCAGGTCGCCGACGATGGCGATGAACTCGGCGCCCAGGATCGGTCCCATGCCGGGCATGGACTCGATGATCTCGGCGCGGTTGTCGGTGCGGAAGGTCTCGCGGATCTCCCGGTCGTTGTCCTTGATCCGCTCGTCCAGGGTGAGCAGCTGGTGGGCGAGGTCGCAGACCAGCTTCGCCGCCCGCTTCTCCCCGGGCAGGGCGGTCATCTGCGACTGAGCGGCCTCCACGGCCTTGGCGGCGACGTCGGCGGCGCCGCGGACCTTGCGCCGTTCCAGCCAGGTCGTCAGCCGCTTGACGCCGATCCGGCGAAGGGCGGCCGGGGTCTGGTACTCGGTCAGCATGACGACCGGGCCCTTGGCCGCGGAGTAGTCGAAGGCCCGTTCCAGAGCAGGGCAGATGCCAACCAGGAGGTCACGGAGCCGGTTGACCAGTCTCACCCGGTCGGCGATCAGGTCGGCCCGGTGGTTCGTCAGGACCTGGAGCGTGGTGACCAGCTCCGGAGGAGTACTGAGCGGAGCGAAGTCCCGACGCATGCGGGCCTGGTCGGCGATGACACGCGCGTCCTTGGCGTCGGTCTTGCCCTCGCCCTTGTAGGCGCCGGACATCCGGTTGACCGTCCGGCCGGGCACGTGGACGACTTGCTGGCCGTGTGCGATGAGCAGGGCCAGCAACAGGGTCGAGGCCCGGCCGGAGATGTCCACCGCCCACCGCACCTCGCCGGCCCGCTCGCGGGCAGTCCCGATGAGGGCAAGGATCTGGGCCTCATCGTTGATCACCTTCGTCGAGAACAGCGTCTCGCCGTCGCCATCGATGGCCACCGCCCAGTGGTGTCCCTTGCCGGCATCGACGCCGACCCATATCCGCTCACAAGACGTGCTCAAGCCCGTCGCTCCGTTCCACCATGACCAGCATCTTCGTGGCCCGGAGAACACTCCGCCGACAGGTCCCTGACCAGCGATGACCGCAGTTCTCAATCAGTGGTCGGAGCATCCCGGAGGACCGGGCGGCCATTCTCCCTGAGCCATCAACGGCAACGCCTCATCAGCCACACCCGGTCCTCCCGGACCGCCAACATTCTTAGGGCGCCTCATGACCACCAGCACGAACCAGACCTTCTCCACACCGGGCACGGACGCCACCGACCGCAGCGTCGCCCTGGTGCAAAGCGCCACCCGCCGTACGGTCGGCCGTCTCCAGGGCGGCTACCGCCAGGACGTCGCCTCCGCAGTGGCCGCAGTGGCGCGGTTGCGCCGAGAAGCAGGCCGCGACCCACACGTCTCCCCCACCGCGTGGGGGCTCGACGACTTGGAGGACCTCTCGTTTCTCAGGGACGCGGAGCAGGAGACGGAACAAGACCGCAGGGGCGACCTGGCCGCGCCGCAGCACTTCTCGGCCCGCGCCAGGCAATGGGTGGAAGAGCGACAGACTCAAGAGGAACGGGCTGTGCACCTGGCGGTGACCCTCTGGGCCCTGCACCAACAGTCCATCCGCGACGCCCCGATGCACCAGAGCAACTGGCCGCTGGGACGCGCGGTCCGGCGGCTCGCCCACGGCATGACCGGGACCCAGGATCAGCTTGAGGCTGCCGACACCGGCAAGGGCGGCTCCGGAGGCGAGCGGCACCCCGTCGAAGAAGCCAGCGAGACCATCCGCAAGCGTTTCGTGCGGATCGGCACATCGACGGACTTCGACACCCTCAGCGGGCGTCTGCGCCAGATGGTGCTACTGCTGCGGGCCGCGCGCATCCCCTTGGACTACGGATACCTCGCGGGCCAGTTCCTGCTCTGGCAGAGCGAACCTCTCCAGGACGGCGTACGGCGTGCATGGGGGCGCGAGTTCCACCTCGCGTACGCGAGGCAGCCCTCGGCCGAGGACGCCCAGGCCGAGTGACACCCCGCCACAACCCGCACAACCAACCATCTACGCGCACTTCGACGGCCCACGAGCAGGGCCCGAGCAGAAATGGATCTACGGTGACCCGAACCATCCTCGACATCCACATCCTCCAGACCGTCCCGCCGAGCAATCTCAACCGCGACGACACAGGCACCCCCAAGTCGGCTCATTTCGGCGGGGTGCGGCGAGCGCGCGTCTCAAGCCAAGCGTGGAAGCGCGCCACGCGCCGGGCGTTCGAGGACCTCCTGCCCCCGGCAGACCTGGGCGTGCGGACCAAGAAGGTGGCAGCCGCGCTTGCCGAACGGATCGTCGCCCGGAACACGCATCTGCAACCGGTGTCCGTGCAGCTTGCCACCGACGTGCTCAAAGCCGCGACGGGCTCGACCATCGACGTGCCGAAGCGCAAGTCGAAGACCGTTGAGGGGGAGGAGGGAGTCCAGGCCCCTGAATCCTCGTACCTGATGTTCTTGAGTGCGCGGCAGTTGGATGCCCTCGCCGAGCTGGCCGTCACCGGAAGCGGCGAGGATGGAGACCCCAAGGAACTCAAGAAGTTCCTGAAGGAGAACAAGGCCCACGCCAGGCAGGCCGTCGACACTCGGCACTCTGTCGACATCGCCCTCTTCGGCCGTATGGTCGCCGATTCCGCCGACCTCAACGTGGACGCGGCCACACAGGTGGCCCATGCCCTCAGCGTGCACAAGTCGGACATCGAGTCCGACTACTACACGGCGGTGGACGATCTCAGCCGGGAAGACGAGACCGGTGCGGGAATGATCGGAACCATCGACTTCAACTCAGCCACGCTCTACCGCTACGCCGCCGTGGACGTCGATCAGCTGCGACGCAACCTCGGAGACGGGCTGCGCGAGAACGAGTCGCCGACCACCCCGGTGGAGAAGGCAGTGGGAGCCTTTCTGGAAGCCTTTGTCACCTCCCTGCCGACCGGAAAGATCAACACCTTCGGCAACCACACGCTTCCCTCAGCGGTGATCGTCAAGCTGCGCAACCGCTGGCCCGTCAGCTTCGTGGGGGCCTTCGAAGAACCGGTCCCCAAAACCTCGACGGGTGGATACGTGCGGGAGAGCTGCCGGAAGCTCGCCACGTTCGTGCCCGACCTGGAGCGGCAGTACGGCATCGCCGACAAGGAGCAGAGCTGGGTATTCCGCGTGGGCGAGGAGACGAGCGCCCTTGGCGAACTCGGCACGGAGGTGTCACTGACAGAGCTCGTGCGCGAGGTCTGCGAGGCGGTGGGCCAGCGGCTGGAGACCAGCGTATGACCGCGCTGCTGCTCCGGCTGGCGGGCCCCATGCAGTCCTGGGGTGCAGCCGCCCGCTTCGCCCGCCGCACCACGGAGAACGCCCCCACCAAGAGCGGCGTGCTCGGCCTGCTCGCCGCCGCGCAGGGCCGGTCCCGTGCCGCGGACCTGTCCGACCTGGCCGCGCTGCGGTTCGGCGTGCGGATCGATCAGCCCGGTTCCCGCATGCGGGACTTCCACACCGCTCACCACGCCGACTCCGGCAAGGCCATGCCTCTCTCAGAGCGGTACTACCTCACCGACGCGGTGTTCATCGCCGGGGTCGAGGGCGACGCCGCGCTGCTCCACCGTCTGCATCGCGCCCTCCTGGCGCCGTACTACCTTCCCTACCTCGGGCGCCGATCCTGCCCGCCCTCACGGCCCGTCGAGATGGGGCCGCCCGTCGACACCTCCCTGGAAGAAGCGCTGCGCGGCGCCCCCTGGCAGGCATCCGACTGGTACATCCGGCATCTGGAGCGCACTGCCCGAGCCAGCGGCAGCTCATCCGGCACGGAAGCGCTGGATCTCCTGCTGGACTGCCCACCCGGAGAGACTCCCCACCTGTCCCTGCGCGATACGCCGGCCAGCTTCGACCCCCGCCACAGGCGCTACGAACTGCGCGGATTGATCACCGACCGGACCACCGCCGCGTCCCACGACCCGACCACCGGCCTGCGCCCGGTGGGCCCTTCTGACGAGGGCACCACGGAGAGCCTCCCGAGGACCATCTGATGTACCTGACGCGCTTCCGCATCAACACTGCCCGCACCGAAGCCCGGCGGCTGCTGGGCTCACCGCACTTCATGCACGGCGCGGTGAACATGGCCTTCCCCGACGCGCCACCCCGGGACGAACACGGACCACGCGTGCTGTGGCGCCTCGACCACACCCCCTCCGGCCGACCCGACCTGTTCATCGTCAGCCCCAGCAGACCGGACCTGACCCACCTCGTCGAGCAGATGGGTTGGCCCACCCTCCAAGAGCCGGGGTGGTCCATCTTCGCCTACGAGGAATTCCTCGCCACCCTCAAACAAGGAGACACCTGGGGCTTCCGTCTCACCGCCAACCCCGTGCACCACATCCGCAAACCGGGCAGCGCCAAGGACGCCCCCACCAAGCGGACCGCCCACCTGACCCCCAAACACCAGCTCCAGTGGCTCCTCCAACGGCAGCAGAGCGCCGGGTTCGAAGTCACGCGTACGCCCGAGGCACGCCGCCTGCTGCCCGGACACGATGACGATCCCGGCGACAAGTACGAGGTGATCGTGCACAATCAGGTGCCGTACCAGTTCCGCAAACGCAACACGCGCTCACGAAGCGAAGTCCGCTTCGTGAGCGTCACCTTCGACGGCCGGCTGCGGATCACCGACCTCGACGTGTTCCGCCGCACCCTCACCCACGGCCTGGGCAAGGCCAAAGCCTACGGTTGCGGCCTGATGACCCTGGCCCCCCTGCGGTGAGCGGCACCGTCAGCCGCCGGGCCACCTCCACCCCTCACCAGCTGTACAGGGTCAGAGACCGGCTCTCCTTCATCTACCTGGAGCGGTGCACCGTCCACCGCGACGACAACGCGATCACCGCCACGGACACCGACGGTGTCACCCACATCCCCGCAGCGACCATCGGAACACTCCTGCTCGGACCTGGCACCCGCGTCACCCACCAGGCCATGTCCGTCCTCGGCGAATGCGGCGCCGCGGTGGCCTGGGTCGGCGAGCACGGCGTGCGCTTCTACGCCGGCGGCCGAGCACTGACCCGCTCCTCCGCGCTGGCCGAAGCACACGCGACCGCCTGGGCCAACCGCCGGAGACGATTGGAAGTGGCCCGGGACATGTACCGTCTGCGCTTCCCGGAGGAGAACCCGGCCGGACGCACCCGCGATGAGCTGCTGCGCATGGAAGGCCGCCGCCTCAAGGAGTGCTACCGCCGTGAATCCACCCGAACCGGCGTTCCCTGGCGGCGCCGCGAGTACCACCACGGGGACTTCTCCGCAGGCGACGCGCCCAACCAGGCCGTGACTGCTGCCGCGCAATGCATGTACGGCATCGCGCACGCAGTCGTCACCGCCCTCGGCTGCTCCCCAGCACTGGGCTTCGTCCACTCCGGCCACGAACGCTCCTTCGTGCTGGACATCGCCGACCTCTACAAGACCGATATCGCCATCCCGGCTGCATTCGACGCAGCAGCGTACGGTCCCGACGACGTGGCCACACGGACGCGACGGGCTCTACGCGACCGCATTAACGAGACATCGCTGTTGGACCGCTGTGTGCGGGACATCAAGCAACTCCTGCGCTGCGACGAGGCCCGAGCCGACGACACCGCAGAAGGCCAGGACAGCGTCACCTTGCAGACCGACGGGGACCTTCACGTGGCAGGCGGGCGGAACTACGGGGAAGACCCGATCTGGTGACCGTCATCGTCCTGGCCAACTGCCCCGCCGGGCTCCGAGGCTTCCTGACCCGCTGGCTACTGGAGCTCTCCCCCGGCGTCTTCCTGGGATCCCCCTCAGCACGCGTACGGGAGATGCTGTGGGCCGAGGTATGCCAATACTCCGGCCAAGGCCGCGCCCTGCTCGCCTACCAGACCAACAACGAGCAGGGCTTCACCTTCAAGACCCACGACCACAGCTGGCGCCCCATCGACCACGAGGGACTAACACTCCTACGCCGCCCAAACCCCATCCAATCCCCTGCAACCGCCCCCACCTCCAAGCCCCCGAAACTGGGCTGGAGCAAGGCCGCCAAACGCCGCCGCTTCGGAAAGAGCTGATGGCTTTGAGTAGGAAGATTGACTATGTCGGAATTCGCTGTAGTGGGTAAAAATCGACGCTCGGCGATGTGAAGCCCCTGGTCGCGGCCTGTGGTCCCCGCGCATGCGGGGCTGTTCCCTGTTCGGGCTTGAGGTTGCCCGCCCTTGCCATGTGGTCCCCGCGCATGCGGGGCTGTTCCCACGGACGCCGCCGCGAACACGATGGCGTACTGGTGGTCCCCGCGCATGCGGGGCTGTTCCCCAGCTCTCCCCCTCGACGCCGAACGGCGAAAAGTGGTCCCCGCGCATGCGGGGCTGTTCCCCGTGATTATCGCGGGCTTTAAGTTCAAATGGCGTGGTCCCTGCGCATGCAGGGCTGTTCCCTCGTAGACGGCCACGATCCGTCGACGCTGCTGGGGGGTCCCCGCGCATGCGGGGCTGTTCCCTGGGTCGACGGCCCTGGTTGGCGTGCCCTCGCGTGGTCCCCGCGCATGCGGGGCTGTTCCCCCGAGACCCCACCCTCCGAGGGACGTAGTGAGGTGGTCCCCGCGCATGCAGGGCTGTTCCCTCGTCTCCTCCGTGCCGACCGACCGCGCTGCGGTGGTCCCCCCCCCCCCCCCCCCCCCGCATGCGGGGCTGTTCCCAACGCCGAGCTGATGGCGGAGTGCCTGCGCGTGTGGTCCCCGCGCATGCGGCGCTGTTCCCGCGACCCTCCGTTCAGCCTTCCCGCTCAGTCTGTGGTCTCCGCGCGCATGCGGGGCTGTTCCCCAATGAAGCCAATCAGCCGCCCCCACACCCCTGTGGTCCCCGCGCATGCGGGTGGCAGCTCTGCCCCGGCGCACACGGAAGAGTCGTGCTCCCACAGGGGCCAGGACAGGGCCCGCGTGGAGAAGTCCCTGGCCCCGCATGCAACGCAAGACTGCGGCATCGTCCGTTCACCTCGACACGCGCGGCCGACGTCAAAGGCTGCTGATCAGGTGCCGTGTCGACGGCGAGCGCTCGATGCGATACGTCTGGTAGAGCGCCTCGACCGCGGCTGGGGGAAGACCTATGGGCGACCACGGCGGCATGCATTTGTATGCCACCAATATGATTAAAGGCTCTCTGGGGCTTATTGACGTAATGAGAGGAGTTCGCGACACCACGATCGCGCTGTCTTCCGAAATCGGGGGGCGCCAGAAAGGAATGGCCGGTGACGATGATGCTGGCCATCATTTTTCCAAGGTCTACATGCCAGCGGCAAAGACGACCCTGGATCAATTGGGTTTCAGCGCCTACGTGGTAGGTCAGACTGGCGCTGGCCTCATGCGCACAGCCAGAGAGTTCATGGCTCAGGAGGATAAATTTGTCGCCGCTATCCTGGGTAAACAACAGGACCTGACGGCGGGTATGGCTGATCCTAGCGACGGATGTGACGAGGAATTCCTCAATCGCGGACAAGAGCTCCCTGACGTGGTCGGCAACACAGCCTGGCACCATCAATATCTCGCTTCCCAGCGCTTTAGGGGTGACGCGGATAAAGCGAGAGATGTGGCCACCTCTTGGCGAAAGGCCGGCCAGATGCTTGATCGCCTCCTCGACGCAGCGCAGAGCTGCGCCAAGGCGTCCAACAAAGCCCATGGCGGTGAGGCGGCAGACGCTTTCGACCGCTATTTCAAACGATGTGTTGGTTTCACAGCGCCGCCGGACAGGGCACAGGCCGAGGAGACGCTCGTTGCAAATCTGGTTGCGGCCTGCCATCAATTGGCGAAGGCATGCGATAAATACGCGGGACACGTCGACAAGGCGTACCAGCAAATCAGCGCAGATAACTCCAACGTCTTCCATGTTGACAACCCTTTTGATAATCCCAGGTGGGGTGGCAACGGCAATGATGGGGGTCTCAATGACGCGGTGTTGGGCGACCCGCACATACATCAATTGGGAGACGTAGCTCAGGCTCTTGATGATTCGAAGAAGCGAGTTCACCTCCCGAAGCCAGACGGGTCTCTCGGGTTCCCTTTTCCGTTCGTTCCCCTGCCTATTCCCCGCATTCGCATACCGGCAATGCAGTTGGCAAGCTTCAATGGTGTGGATCCGAACATTGCTGCTCGGGATCCCATCCCGCCCGATCCAAATTCGGGCCACCGCTTGCTGACCCCCGGGGAGGAGAATAGGTTCCGATCATGGATGTCCTCTCTTCCTGCCGGGGGTTTTGCAGGTGGCGGCGGGCTAACGAAACCAGACAATGCCTACCAGTTGAGGATTTCCGGCTACCCCGAACGTGAGGTACCCCTGCCCGCACACGCCATGGGCGCGAGTGGTAGGGGATTGATGGTGGACGGCCTGCGCCCTGCAGACGGCTATGCTGTCGAGGCGAAACACGTGCGTAACCCTAACTGCCGCACCAACCCTCGGACCCTTGACTCCGTCGACGAGACATTGGCCACCGAACCGCGTTTCGATGACAAGGGACGGATGCGTTTCAACCCACGCATAGATTCAATGTACCCGGGTGATGAAAAGGAGCTGCGGAGATATCACGCGGCGATGGAGGACCCACGCAACAAGGAGATCCGAGGGCTGGAGGTCGTTACAAACGACAGGAAAGCTGCCGCTTACTGGCAGAGCATGATGGCCATGAGCGGGGTAAAAGGTGATTCTCGATACGTACCGTGAGGCAAGAGGCATGAGCGAAGAACCCCAGCGTTACACCTTTATTTTCACCCCACCCGAAGAGGATGCCGGTTGCTGGAACCTGAACCTGCAATCTTTCTCCCAAGCACTGAACGAGACGTTCCCTGACTCCTCGAGTTCACAGGAAGAAGGCGCCTTGGGCCCTCGACGAGCTCAGTCACTCAGCTTCGAGTTGGAACTCATGCCCAATGAGTGGCTGGAGGGCATAGTAAGTACGCCTTTTCCGCAGACCGGGTCAGTCGTGCTTGAACTGGCAACACCAGTTCAAGGTGCTGCGTTTGCTAAATGGCTACGGGATGCTTATGTTCCTCCCTCCGCTCCGATCGAGGTTATCATCGGGTTGGCGCTGGAAAACGGAGTGGAAGATGTGCGAACTGTTCCGCCGACCGGCGACCTATCCAGCATTGTGAGAGAGCTGGAGGAGCACATTGCCCTAGTGGAGGAAGAGACCCGCAGTTGACAGGGAGGGCGTTCCCGAGTGGGCGTAACGTGCTTCGCCTGGACAAACGTCGTGGCGCGAGAGCGGGGTCGGGACAGTCAGTAACGGCTCGATGTTTGCACACTCCCACGGGAGACCGGACATGGGACGGTATACCCGTCGTCGCGTATGGCGAGGGCCACACGGACGGCTCACGCGAGTCTCCAGCCCTGAACAGCGAAGCGTGCGGATCGCATCGGCAGCCAGCCCGTCTCCATCAGCGTTAGATCGCCACAGCCGGGCATCAGGGCCGGTGGCCGTGGTCTTGCTCTTTGAGACTCATCGCCCCTGCGAGGGGTACCAACCTGTGGCCGGTCCTCCCGAAAATGCAGATGGAAGGGCGCCCTCATTGCCCCTGCGAGGGGCACCAACGACTTGATGGCGGGATGCGATCATTTGTTCAGTTTTGAGCACGCGGCACCAGCCGGGTCCGCCCCTCCACCCGCCGCTACGGCGCAAATACGCAGCTCAGCACCATGTGCGCGACCAGCCATGTTTTGTTGCTCCTGCCGGGGACTCGAACCTGCGGCGACGGCGCTGAGACCATCACCTGGCCCCGGGCCGGGAGAAAGAGGCGCCTACAGGGCAGCGGTCAGGCTGCCTGGCTAAGCGGCCCTGAGACTGTCAGCTGGACGATCGATTGGCATGCCCCTGGTACGGACGGCCAGGCTTCCGCGTGCACAACCACACGGAAATCCTGGGAAACCCGCAGGTACACGCGGGAAGTCCAGCCAGCCCCGGATTGACCCTGACCAGGGTACTGATCCAGGTCAGGGCCCTCTCCGCCTACGGAGTGGAGAGTACGCCCCGATCAGTTCACCGCGTGACCGGCGGACCTTGAAGTACGGCCCAGTCTCGGAAGTCAACGGCGTGGTTTACCCGTAGCGATCCGGTCGCTCAAACGACCGAATTGGGTGCCACGCCACTAGCGGGTCTTGGGCGCCCGTCTCCCGAAGCCCAATCTGCTTCTTTGCCGAGTGAAGCCTGCCACCGCTTGCCGACGCAGGTGTTCACCGATCGCCGGGTGCAGGTTTTTACCAGCAGATGCCAACGATATTTGCTCCTGCGGCTTTGCTTTCTTCCCATCTGCACGTGCTTATGGGTTGGACGTGACGATTCCATTTGTATGCACCCGTCGAGGGCTCGCCGGGGCGGCATCAGACGCCGTTCCACCTGGAGCCTTGCCATCGAGAGGCACGCTGTGGTCGAGACATCGTTCAACCTCGATCAAAAAAGAATAAGAAAAGAGGAAGTTGGTCGCCAAGAGGAAGTGGATGGCCAGGCTTTATCCCCGCCTGCCGATTTGCAAGGCGAGACCGGCTTGCATGGAGGGAAAATGTGAGGATGCAAAGCGAATGGGTCTGGTCTGACGATATGGTGTCGTGACCGCATGCAGCCGACCGATGGCGGGCTGTCATAGCGGTGGCTCCGGGCCGCATCCCCGGAGCCACCTGTAAGGCCATCGACAACCAAAGGAAGGTTGGAACGTGACCCTCAGAGAAAACCGGGAGCTGGCGTTTACTCCCCCGGAACTTCCCCTCGGGATTATCCCTGCCCTGAGCGCTGGTGAAACCCGTAACGCTGCACTGGTCGATATGCGACTGTGTGCGAGCCTGCTGATCGTCGTCATCATCCTGGTGGCCGCCATTGTCCTCCTGCCTGCGGCGTCGCCGTCAGGGGAGAACATCCCTGGCACATGGGCGGCGGTTCTCTCCGCGGGGCTGAGCCTGGTCGGTCTCTCCTGCCGCAGCTACCTCCGCATCGTCCGCTTCCGCCGGGGCTGAGCCCCCACCCCTGGGTGGACGCCATCGCAATGCGTCCACCCAGGATCGCGACTGATGGCGCCCCGGGAAGTGGGCGACCACACCCGGGGTTGGCGAAGGGAACCTCCGATGGCAGTGCCATCACCACAACCACGATGCGCCTTCTGCGGGAAGGACATCGAGCGATCAAAACGGGGCGGGCGCCCGAAGGACTACTGCAATCCGACATGCCGGCGCCGGGCACAGCGCCTGCGCGACCGTCAACGGCGCGCATCCTGGTCTCCGCGGACTTCTTGGAAGGTGATCACCCACGACCTGTCTGTCCGCGCTCAGCAGTTGCATGCTGTCAGCTGCGATCAGATGCCGCTAGCGGTGGTGCTGGAGTGGGCCGCACGTCTGCATGAGGATGCGGACTGCCTCGCTGCAGTGGCGGTCGACACGGTGCGACAGGACGGATGGGCCTGGACGGAGATCGCGTCCGCGGCCGGGCTGAGCGAAGCATCCGCCCGCGCCCGGTGGGGTGGTGGGCGCGCCTCCCGCCTAGTGGCCGTCCGCGTACCGCCGTCCTCCGCCCGACCGGCATCCTGCGGCCAGTTGCTGCCAGCCGTGTGCACCGAGCCCAGCCTGCAACTCGCACTACAGGAGGCGCTCGGCGCCGCTCAAGAGCTCGGTAGTGCTCTGCGCACGCTCCTTGAGCAGTCCGGTATCGGCCTCCGGCGTGTCTCGGCCGTCACTGGATTGCCGCTCCCGGTGATTACCTCCATGATCGAGGGCCGCATGGTGGCCTCCTGGCCTGAGACTTACATGCTGTCTCACGCTCTGGGAGGTGAGCCGCAGGATGTGCGGCTGCTGTGGCAGTACGCCCGGGGTGACCAGGCACCCAGCGACATGAGGGACAGGGCCGGGCAGCTGGGCGCGGCACTACGCGGTGCCCGGCTGGCGGCGGGGCTTCCTGATCTCAACGCGAGCTGCCCTGCGCACCTGGACGCGGCCGAGGTGCGGGCTGCCTTTGAGGGACAAGCGGTACCGGACTGGCCCGTGTTCAGGGAACTCCTTGTGGAACTAAGGGCGGACCCATCGAGGTTCGAGCCTTTGTGGGTGGCTGCACGAACCGCACAGCGTGCCGTACGGGAAGGAGAGCAATGACCGTGGGCGAGAACTACGACTGTGCGTCCTGCCCGCCCTCGTTCCGGCTGGAGTTCGCGGCCTTCTGCGAAGCGAACCGGGATGCGTATCTGCGCTACGCGCAGGTACGCATCGAGGACCCGGCGGAAGCGAAGCGCTGTGTGGATGCGGTGTTCGATGCCCTCGGCGCGCGCTGGATCGCAGTGCTACGCAGCGAATGTCTGGCTGCTCGAGTCTGGGGGGACTTGCGCACCGAAGCCGGTTACCGTGAGAGCGGTGCAGCGGGGCGTGCAGGCAAGTTCCACGCTGTCCTGAGGGAGGACCAGGCCGACATCATGGTCTTACACCGCCACCTCAGACTGCCCGTCGGTCATGCTGCAAGCCTTATGGGTCTTGCGGACCACGATGCCCGCGCCCTGCTGAGAGGCGCCGAGCGGGAGCTCGCCAGCCTGCTGGAGTGCTGAAGACGCCTGAGCGACCTGGCGCACACCTGCCTGACCGGGTGTGCGCCGGCGGGCAAACACACTCACTGAGCAGGGTAACAGCCCCCGTGTGCGCCCTTTTGAGCGACTAGCTGACCGCTTCGCGGACTCCTAGGATGAGCCCTTCCATCCAGGACAGCTAGCCCACGCCAGGGCTCACGGGAGCGTGCATGGCCTACGGGGAGAAACCCCAAACTCACTTCATCGACACCAACGAAGCCAGTGCCGCGCGCATGTACGACTGGCTTTTAGGAGGGACGGAAAACTATGAGGTCGACCGGGATGCATGCAGTCAGCTTCTGAAGATCGCGCCCAGCAGCCAGCAACTGGCCCGCACCAACAGAGACTTTCTCAGGCGTGTGGTGCGCATCCTGGCCTCTGAGAAGAGGATCAGCCAGTTCCTCGACCACGGATCCGGCCTGCCCACTCAGGACAATGTGCACGAGGTTGCGCAGCGGGCCCGCCCCGGCGCCAAAGTCGTCTACGTGGACAACGACCCCATGGTCCTTGCCCACGCCCGCACCACCCTAGACGACAACCAGAACACCATGGTTCTCGACTACGACATGCGACGCACGCGCGACATCAGGCGGGCCACCGAGGGGTTCTTGGACTGGGACCGGCCCATCGCGGCCCTGTTCGTATCCGTGCTGCACTGCCTGCCCGACACTGACGACGAACGCGACCCGGCCGCCCTGACAAGAGCCCTCGCCGATCATCTCGCGCCTGGCAGCTACATGGTGATCTGCCAGCTGGTCAGTGACGACCCCGCTGTACGCCAGGGCGTCACCCAGCTCATGGCAGAGGCCACAAACGGCAACTGGGGGAGGGTACGCGAAACCCGCGATGTACGTCGGCACTTCGACCACCTGGAGATCGAACCACCAGGATTGGTTGATGTGATCGACTGGCGGCCGGACTCCCCGCCGCCCCCCGCTCACCTTCGGCCCACGGATTGGGTTGAATGGGGTGGCGTCGGCCGCGTCCCCGGGTGAATCACGGCGACGAAGCCGCCCTGCAAGGGCCGCCTGCGGCCCTTCAGCGGACTACTCCGCAGAGGCCAGTGCCTCCCAGTGATCGATCGCTCGGTCCAGCGATGTAGTGCTTTCCTCGCGGTTGTAAGCATTCGCGCGCACGTTGACCAGCAGCTTGCGGTACTTGTCGAGCTGGCGCTTCTGCGTGACGTAGTTGGCCCCGTCAAGGTGTTCGACGTAGGCCAGCTCCTGACAGTCGACGTCGGGCAACTTCAGGTGAAAGATCGGATAGGGGGGCACCATGGCCTGCTTGCGAACGATCCGAACATTGACGCGGTTCGTCAGCGTCGCTTTGAGCAGGAACTTCATCTGCTCGGCCATCACGCCGGCAGTGCCGTACGGCCGGTAGAGAACCTCCTCGGCTATGAGCGCCGCCAAGGTGGGAACACCCTTGTCAAGGATGACCTGCCGCTGCATCCGAAGGGCGACGACACGGTCGACCTCAGGATCCGAGAGGCCGACTTCCATCATCCGAACAAGCGCCCGCGCGTATGCCTCGGTCTGCAGCAGCCCCGGCACCACCCGGGGCTCGAAGACGGAGATGCTCTCTGCGGACCCTTCCAGACGGATGAGACGCTTGAGGAAGTTGGGTGTCACGTCGGCGAAGCGAGCGTAGAGGTCCGCATTGCCGGCCTGGGCCAGAAGCTGGTCCAACTGGCTCTGCTGCTCGCGGGAAAGACCGTAGAACGCCGCAAGGTCGTGAACATCCCGAGGTTTCGCAGGGCTCTCGCCTCGCTCCAGGCGGCTCACCTTCGATGTGGAGGCCCGGATCACGTGCGCAGCGTCAGCAAGGGTGTATCCGAGACGCTCGCGGTGCAACCGCAGCTCATCCCCCAGCAGCCGACCGGCGGGTCGCTGCTCGTCCGAGGCCTGCATGCGGACGACTGACGCGTCGATCTCCAGCCGGGCCTTGCGAGCGGCGGGCATATAACACTCCGAAGGGACAGGGAGAACCAGTAATTTCACCCCAGAATGCCGGGAGCTGACCCGCCGCCACAAGCTATGGCCAAAGCGTGACCATGAGTCTCGCCACTAGGCGGTGAGGTGGTCGAACTCCGACCCCTTCGCGCCTTCCAGGAACGCCAGCAGCTCAGCCTTGGTGAAGACCAGGGCTGGCCCCTCAGGGTGCCGCGAGTTCCTCATGGCGACATCCCCGTCCGGCAAGCCCGCTACTTCGATGCATTCGCCGGCCCCCACGCTCGCCTGCGCCTTCAGCCAGGTAACGCCCATGATTTCGCCCGCCGGGACACCGTTCATGATCGTCATTGCCACCCTCACTCACTTCTGGTCGTAACGATCGGACCCCGGTGCACACGATTCCCATATGGGAATCGGTGTCGCCGTCCATGCAAGGGTACGTGGATCAACCCTGGCGAACATGCCCCCGAAAGAGTGCAGTTCGATTCAGCTTTGTTGATTGCCTTGTTGACCGCGCCGTTGTAGAGAAAGCGCTCCATACTGCCGACGAGTCGAGGAACCGCCCCGCTGCCCGCACCTTGCGCCACTGCCCCAACTCGCGCCCTTCCAGGGGCCATGCGGAGTACGCCCCTCCGGGCGCAGGTGGTCAGCGCCCAGCGAGACCGGGGGTCTACTCGCTTGAACCCAGGTGACTCACCGGCCACCAAACGGTTCGTAGAACGGTCGCCCGGCTGCGGCGTGGCCGGGGAACCAGTCTCTTTCCCGGCGAGCATGCTGCGGGCGTCGAGATCCACTTCGAGTTGGATGTCCGATGCCTACGCTGCGCAGTCAAGGGCCTGCAAGCCTGTAGGCCTCTTCAATTACGATGAGGGCCCCAGACCCGTACTGGATCTTTCGTTTCCCATCTGTGGTGTGCCCTGCCGGGGGCACCAGCGAGAAGGCCCCGGACCGATCATGGTCCGGGGCCTTTGACATCCGGACCCGACATCGACGCGGGCGGTCAGCCACGGTCAGGACCGTGCCGGGCGCCTGCGCTGTGACCACCGCCCGTCGCGCAGTCCGTGGCGTGGCGGCGCCGCGTGGCCCCGACGGGCAGGAAGCCAAGTGCCGTCCGGGCGAGTTCGCCGCTCGGGAGGGAGTGCGGCAGACGGCCGGGGGACGTGCACGAGTGGGGGGGGGAGGCGTTCCCGTTGATCGGCGGCGTCTCGGGGCGCAGCCGGTTGCCCCCACGCGGACTGCCTGCGCCGCTCAGGGGATCCGAGCGTGATGGTCCAGCAAGCGAGTGAGCAACCGCACCAACTGGTCGCGTTCGGCCGGGCTCAGCGGGGCGAGCAGTTCGTCGTGGAGGTCGTCCAGGACCTTGTCGAGGAGGCGCAGTTGGCGGCGGCCTCGGGCGGAGATGGTGATGATGTTGCGGCGTCGGTCGTCGGGATCCGGTGCCCGTTCGACGAGGTCGCGCTCGGCGAGTTCGTTGAGCACGCTGACCATGTCGCTGCGGTAGATGCCGGAGCGCCTGCTCAGCTCCGCCTGGCTGGCCGGTCCGTACTCCTGGAGTGAGGCGAGCACGGCGTAGTGCCACTTGCGGGCGTCGGCCCGGGCCAGCCCCTCGTTGATCAGCCGGTCCGACCACATGGTCAGCTGTGACAGCAGGCGGCTGGCCCGCCGACGCAGCCTGTCGGGTGTCTTGAGGGCGGCGTCGTCGGGCACGTCCGCAGAATCGGCTCTGATCACGGCACCAACCCTATCCGTTGCGTTAGTCCGACTAACGATGTACGTTCACTCGGGCCCGAAATCATTAGTGCGGCTAACGCTAATGGGGTGAACTCCTAGGAAGGAAGCTCTTGCCCACCAAAACAGTGCGGATTCCCACCACGGACGGCCAGGCCGACGCCTTCGCCGCCTTCCCCGATCGTGGCGAGCGGCACCCGGGGGTGCTGATGTACGGGGACGCCTTCGGCATCCGGCCCGTACTGCGGGAGATGGCCCGCGAACTGGCCGGGCACGGGTATTACGTACTCGTCCCCAACTTCTTCTACCGGCACGGCCCGGCACCGGTGATCGACCTGCCCGAGCACATCGGAGAAGAGGTCCGGCCCGCGGTCATCGCCCAGCTGATGCCGTTGATCGAGGCGCACACCGACGAACGCATCGTGAGCGACGCGGATGCCTACCTCGGATTCCTCACCGCTCAGCCCGAGGTCAGCGCCGGGCCGGTCGCGGTGACCGGCTACTGCATAGGCGGCCTGCTGGCGATGCGCACCGCCGCGGCCCACCCCGGCCAGGTGGCCGCCGTCGCCGGATTCCACGGCCCTGTGGGCGCCGACGGGCCCGACAGCCTGCACCGCCTTCTCTCCCAGCTCACCGCCGAGGTTCACCTCGGCCACGCCGAAACCGATATGACGCCCGAGGCCCTCGGCGAGCTCAACCAGGCCCTGGACGCGGCAGGTGTCGACTACACCTCCGAGATCTACCCCGGCACCGTCCACGGCTTCACCATGTCCGACACCGACGCCTTCGACCCCTCCGGACTACAGCTCCACTGGGACCGCCTGCTCCCCCTCCTCGACCGCACCCTGACCAACAACTGAGGCCTCCGGCCCAGCTGGGAGTTCTGACGTCAGGCACATCGAATCATCGCGCTGACGGAACAGGCCCCCACGTGACAGGGCCGACCGGGCGGCGGAGCCGGCATCGGACCGGACCTCCACCGCGAACGCCCTGGCCCGCCGCTGCGACTTGCCGAACGCGTCGGTTCGTACGGACCCCCGGAGCGAACGACGACCCCCGACAGGAAGCCGGATCAGGTCACGCTATTTGGAGCCGTCGAAGGGGAAGCGGAGGAATCCATGCCAGCGGAAAGCCGAGCTCGGCTTGGGGTTTGTGTAGGTGACGGTGCGCACCGTGTCGTTGCCGCTGTGCAAGCGGATGTCGACCTTGATCTTCCTGAGTGCCCAGGTGAAATCCCGTTTCGAGTTGTTCCAGTCCACCAAGAAATGCGTGGCTTTCGGGGCTTTCCGGCTGAACGAGCGAAACCACCGCTGCCAATCGAGGGAAAGCGACATCACCGCTGGCACGGGAGAGAGATGGGCGGGGGTCAGATGGCGGTGAGGCGTTCGGCGGTTTCCCAGAGTTGGCGTTCGCGTTGGGGGTTGTAGGACTCCTCCGACGAGTGGGCCACGCGGTTGCGGTCGACGTAGGCTCCGGTCGGTGCCTGGGTGGTGCCGAGGGCGAGGCCGGCGAGGTGACGCCCGGCGGTGGTGCGGGTGGTGGCGAGCGGGGTGAGGGCCAGCGCGGGCAGGAGGCGCCGCATGGCGAACCGGGAGAGGGGATCCGCCTTCCGGGCGAGGCCGGTGCCGGGAACGAACCCGGGGTTGTAGGCGATGGCGTCGATGCCGGCCGGCAGGCGGCGTGCGTACTCGTGCACGAGGTAGATGGTGGCCAGCTTGCTGGTCGAGTACGCGGTACGCCCGGCGGCCGTGGAGCCCGGTTTGGAGAACGCGCCTGTGCGGGCGAGGACGTCCGGGGAGTGCCAGACCGGGCCGGGAACCATGCCCATGTTGTGCTTCATGTCCCCGAAGTGCGTGTCGCTGGTGGTGATCACGATCCGCGCCGGCCGGGTGAAGCGGTCCTGGAGCAGGCGGATGAACAGATGGTTGGCGAGCACGTTGACGGCGAAGGTGGACTCGAAGCCGTCGGGCCCCTCGGTGAGCGCGTTGGTGTACTGCGTACCCGCGTTGCCCACGAAACCGCGCAGTGGCGGCAGTTCGCCGTGCTCCAGCCGGTCACCGATCTCCGCGATGGCCGACCGGACGCTGCTGAGCGAGCCGAGGTCCGCCGCGACGTACGACACGGCGTGCCCGCCCGCGCCGAGCTCCGCGGCGAGCCGGGGGCCTGAGTTTCCGCGGGCGACGACGAGGAGATGCACATTCGGCGACCGGCTCAGAATGCGCTCCGCGGCGGCGCGGCCTATCCCGCGGCTCGCGCCGGTCATCACGATGGTGGACTGCATGAGAGGCCCTTCATTGAGCGGTCGGCGGGCGCCCGCTGGCGCACGCCAACGCTTGCCTCTCCCGCCACCGCCGACCAGTGCCGTCCCCGTCACTAGGACCAGCAGTACCCAGCCTCATCAGGCGCCCGAGCAGCGACAATGGCTGCATGGCTGCCTTCCGCTCCGCTTTCGCCGCGCTCCTGCGTGCCTGGCGCGATCGTCTCTCCCCGGCCGACGCCGGCTTCACCGCGACGCCAGGCCGCCGCGCCCCGGGACTGCGCCGCGAGGAGCTCGCGCAGCTGGCAGGGCTGTCCGTCGACTACGTACTGCGCCTTGAGCAGGGACGCGCGAACAACCCGTCGGCCCAGGTCGTCGGCGCACTCGCCCGTGCCCTCCAGCTCTCCCGTACGGAACGCGACCAGCTCTACCGGAGCGCCGGTCTGCTGCCGCCGCAGGACGGAACGATCAGCACGCATGTGCCCCCTGGTGTCCAACGGCTCGGCGCGCGCCTCCGGGACGTTCCGATCGGCGTGTTCACCGCCGACTGGACGCTCGTGTGGTGGAACACCATGTGGAGTGCCTTGCACGGCGACCCCTCCGCGTTTCCGGCAGCCGAACGGAATCTCGCCCGCGCACTGTTCGGCACCGGAGCCGCCCACGCCGCGCTCCGTCCCGTCCGGTCCGAACGAGGCGAGGAGGCCTTCGCGGCGTCGATCGTCGCCGACCTCAGGGACGCCGTGTCCCGCTATCCTTCGGACGCCCAACTCGACCGCCTCGTACGAGAACTCCGGGAAACCTCCGGCGCTTTCGCGCACTACTGGGATACGGAGACGGTCGCAGCCCAGCACACGACCGAGCAGAAGACGATCCGGCATCCCGAGATCGGCGACATTCTCCTCGACTGCGACGTCCTCCTCGTCCCGGGCGCGGACCTGCGCATGGTGACCTACACAGCAGCGACCGGAAGCAGCGACGCGGGCAAGCTCGACCTTCTACGCGTCACAGGCAGCCCTGCCACTGCCGCACACCCACACCCGCACCCCTGACGGCAACAAGTCTGCGGCGGGGCGCTGCTGCCGCTGTTCGTACCGCTCGCCGGATCGCCCGCCGCCCGGCGGCCGGGCCGGTGTCCGAAAGGTCAGTGTCTTTCTTTCGGAGGCATGGTGTACCGGGGGCGGGGGCCGAGGTTCTGGTTGATCGTGGTGTGCAGGGCGGCCTGCAAGGTGGCTGCCGGGGTCAGGCAGCCGGCAGGGGTGCACGGCACGGCCCAGTGCGGGCCCGGAGGGTGCAGGCGGCTGCTGGGCGGTACGGTCACCCAGCTCGCCGTACCCAGCACCTGGACGGCGGCGAACTCGCAGAACGACCACTCCCGCGCGCTGCCCGGCTCGACGAGCCAGTAGAGCCTGCTGCCGTACGGGTCGCGGATGACCGCCCCGGACGAGGTGCCGAGCCGGGCCAGTACGCCCTCTCCGAGGTAGGCGGGTACGCGTACCGCGTCCCACCACTCCCCTGCGGGTAACAGCACGGCATCCAGGCCCTTCGGCAGTGGCCACCACACGGTCACGGCTTCTCCTGTGCTTCTTCAGCGACTTCGCCCGCTCCGGCACCGTCGCTTCTGGGGGTGACGCGTCCCCGCGCTGTCGGTCGCATCTCACGCTTCCTCGCGCACGTCACAGATGTCTTCACGTGTTGGGACGCGACCCACCCTGCCGACAGCGGCAACAGGAAAGTGTCACCAATGTGTGACACCCCGGTCGCGCACCGTGGCCACCTTGCTGTGCACTCCCGTAGTGCCGGCTGCGTGCCCGTCACCGGCAGAGCCACGCCGCCATGTTGTCCAGCGTGTCGGGCGTACGGCGGCGCTGCGCCACCAGGCCGTTGATGGTCTCGCGCGCTCCGGGGTGGTAACGGGTCTGCTCCGGCGCCAGTTTGCGAGCCGTGACCACGGACTCCAGCGCGGCGTCGCAGCGCCCGGTCTCCATCTCGGCCCGTGCGCGGTCCACATAGAAGTGCGCTCTGCGGGACATCGGCCAGCCGTTCGGAAGGCGGACACTACGGGACTTCTCCAGCGCCTTGCCGTAGCGCCGCATCTCGACCTGTGCGGACACCTCGTGCACCGCCACATTGGCCGGTCCGAAGCTCAGCCAGTACACCCGTTCCGCCTCACCGGTGCGCTCCGCGTAGGAGGCGGCATCCCGCAGATGACTCTCCACAGCATCCGCATCGTGCGCACGGGCCGCGATGACGCTGGCGCCCAGGTGCAACTGTCCCTGTACGACGAGAGTTTCTCGGGCCTCCCGGTCGGCACTGTCGACGCGGGAGAGTGCCCTGTGGCCGGCGTCGATGAGACGAAGACCGATGGTGTGCTCGCCCTCCCGGAAATAGGTGAGTGCGCGCATGTACTGCCGTACGGCGGCCAGCAGCGGATCGGAACCGCGTTCGGCGGCCCAGCCGAGCCGGTCGAGAGCGATGGTCGCCAGGTCATAGAAACCGAGCTTGGTGGCGATGTCGTGAGCCGTGCGGTACGCCGAACCGAGCGTCTGCCACAGCGCGGTGCTGGGGCTGCGGTGCACGGCTACGGTGACCTCGGCGATGAGGGAGGGCAGCGCGTGCGCCGCCTTGCTGAGCTGGGTGGCGCGCACCATCCGGCACAGATCGTCGGCCTGTGCGGCGAGTTCGGCAGGCGTCCTTGCGCCGCGTGGGCCGTCGTGCGGATCGTGCGGGCCCTCCTGCCCTCCGTACGGACCCGCGTGCCCCCTGTGCGGCTCGTGAGGGTCGTGCAGGTCGTACAGATCGAGTGATTCGCGGATGGGACGGATGAGAGCGGCGAGCCGGTCCTGCTGGAGCTCGGTGACGTAGGGCTGGCCCGTCAGCACTGTCACATCGATACGCAGCACCCGCGCCACGGCCGAGACCAGATCGGGCGAGGCGTTCTTGCGGCCCTCCTCCACCTGTCGTAACAGGCTGTAGGAGTAGGGCAGCCGGGCGGCAAGACCGCGCTGGGTCAGTCCGGCCAGCTTGCGTTGGTGGGCGATGCGGACGCCCGCGTGTTCCTCTTGCAGCCCGCGCATCCGCGACTCCGTTCCTCGATGCCCGGCACCGTACGCACGGCGTGCGGCAGCGATGCTTTTCGGACGGGAGCACCACCCGATCGGGTTCCATCGAGTTGCACAGGCGCGGCACGGTGTGAAAAGGGGCGCAGCGCGGTGTGAGAAGCGAAGACGCGGCAGCCGCAGGCTTCGTGGTGGGATGCGCGTATGGCCTCATCCGTCCTGTATCTGCTCGGTTGCGCGGCACCACCTGTGCTGCGGATTGCCGATGTCGTCGACGACGCCCAACGCGCGGGCTGGGACGTGTGTCTGGGGCTCACCCCCACCGCCGCGCACTGGCTGGCGGACCAACTGCCCGCACTGGAGCAGCAGTCCGGGCACCCGGTCCGGTCCCGCTACAAGCTGCCCGGACAGTCCGACGCCTGGCCACCCGCAACAGCGGCACTGATGGCACCCGCCACGTTCAACACCGTCAACCAGTGGGCGCTCGGAATCACGGAGAAGTTCATCGTCGGTTTCGCCGCCGAGGCGATCGGCAAGGGCATCCCACTGGTGACGATGCCGTGCGTGAACGCCGCCTACGCCCGCCACCCCCAGTTCGCGCACTCCCTGGAGACGCTGCGCCGGTCCGACGTACGGGTGCTGTACGGCGAGGGCGGCTTCGTGCCGAACGCCCCGGGCGAGGGCCGCCCTGACGCCTTCCCATGGGGGCAAGCACTGCGGGCCACGGCCGAAGCCGTGGCAGACGCCAGGGAAGCCGCCGCGGAGGACGCCGGAGAGGGCGCCGGAGAGGCGCGGGCACCCCGCCTCGACGACGCGGGGTGACCGTGGACTGCCCGGGGTCAACCGGCTGATCGCTTCCACAGTGACGGGCAAACCCGCGGAGCTGGCGGAGCTGACGCGGTGACGTACTGAGGCGTCACCGTGCAGAAGTGGCAAGAAATCTTTCCGTACAAGCGATGAGTTCTGGCAACGGGTCCGGTCTACTACTGCGTGGAGCCTTTCGCCCCCTGTAAGAAAGCGAAAGCCCATAACCCATGACATAGACCGACCGTCAGTACGCGCAGCAGAGCGCAGAGAAGAGGACCTCATGTCCCGGAAGATCTTCGTCAACCTGCCGGTGAAGGACCTGGACCGCAGCGTCGACTTCTTCACCAAGTGCGGCTTCTCGTTCAACCCGCAGTTCACGGACGAGAACGCCACCTGCATGGTCGTCAGCGAGGACATCTTCGTGATGCTGCTGGTCGAGCCGTTCTTCAAGTCCTTCTCGAAGCGGGAGATCCCCGACACCGCGCAGTCCAGTGAGGTGCTGGTCGCGCTGTCGGGCGACAGCCGTGAGGACGTCGACCAGCTGGTGGACGCCGCGCTGGCCGCGGGCGGCGGGGCGCACGGCGATCCGCAGGAGGAGGGCCCGATGTACGGGCGCTCCTTCACCGACCCGGACGGCCACATCTGGGAGGTCATGTGGATGGACCCGGCGGCCCTCGAGGGCTGACCGGCCCGCCGGCAGCCGCTGCCGCCCACGGCTGTCGGCCGGCCGGAGGCCGCCGGTGCGGCTCCCGCCGTCACCGCCTCAGCGGAAGTCCTCCGCATGGTCCCGGGCCCACTGCGCGAAGGTGCGCCCGGGCCTGCCGGTGAGCTGCTCGACGCCCGGGGAGACCTCGGCGGGAACGTCGACCGAGACAGCAGCGAGGTCGAGCAGCGCATCGGCGATCCCCGCGGGAGTACCGGCAGCGATCATGTCCGCGCGGGCCTCCTCCTGCGGGATCTCGTCGAACCGCAACTCCCGCCCTGTGGCCTCCGCGATGAGGCTCAGCTGATCGGCCTGGGTCAGCGACTCGGGGCCCGTCAGTACGGGGGTGGGACCTGCCCCCAGTGCCCCGGTCAGCGCGAGGGCGGCGACGTCCGCGATGTCGTCCTCATGGATGGGCGCAGCGTGCGCACGGGCGTGGGCGGCCCGCAGCACGCCGTCCCGCCGCAGTGCGTCCGCCCACGCGAGGGTGTTGGTGGCGAACATGCCGGGCCGCACATGCGTGCACTCCATACCGGCTGCCGCCGCCGCGGCCTCCACCTCGCCCTCCAGTGCCCGGTGATGCTCCGCGATGGGGTTGTCCGGGTTCATGGGCAGGGACGAGGCGACGACCGAGGACGACGAGAGGGTCACCACCCGGCCCACCCCCCGCTCGGCCGCGATCCGCAGCAGTTCACCGGCGCCGCCCCAGAAGGCGGCGGGGTTCAGGAAGACGGCGGAGACACCGTCCAGCGCGGCGTTCAGATCGTCGGCCGCCACCGGTGTCGCACCGTCGGGCAGCCGGGCGCGGTCCGGGTTCCTCGTCAGTCCGCGGACCTTGTGTCCCTCGGCGGTCAGACGGGCGACGAGCGGACGGCCGACGTTCCCGGTCGCTCCGGTCACCAGAATCATGCTGTTCTCCATTGCAACGTTGCTTCCTGGCACGCGGGTTCACGTGCGAGTGCGTGATGGTTTTGGCGCGGCGGCGCCCACTGCGCCGGCACGCTCAGGATGGCAACTTTCAACCAGCCGGATGAAGAAGTCAACCAGATAGATGAAGATGCGCGAGCAGCCGTTACGCTGGACGCCGTGAGCGACAACCCCGGCCCCTCTCCCGACGCGACTTCCGACGAGGCTTCCGACGCGCGCCCCGCGTCCGCCGATGCGCGCTCCCCGCGCCGTACGCCCCGCCCGGAAGCCCGCAAACTCGACCCGGAGCGCTCCTGCCGACGGCTGCTGGAAGCGGCGCTGGACGAGTTCGCCGCCAAAGGGTTCGCCGGGGCACGGGTGCAGGACATCGCCGACCGGGCAGGGCTCAACAAGCAGCTGATCGCCTACTACTTCGGCGGCAAGGAAGGGCTCTGGAACGAGCTGAGCCGACGCTGGACCGAGCGCGAGGAGTCGTTCAACAAGCCGGACGCCCCGCTGGACGAGGTGATGGCGCACTATCTGCACGAAGCCCTCGACGACCCCCGCGGCTCCCGGCTGAACGCCTGGGTGGGGCTGACCGGCAGTGGTCCGGAGACCGGACGCGAGGACCTGTCGGACCTCGACCGCCGCAAGGCCGCCGGAGAAATCGCGGAGGAGCTCGACACGGGCGCCGTCCTCCTGCTGCTGATGGGCGCGGTCGCCGCACCTGTGGTGACGCCGCACCTGGTCCGCTCGGTCGTGGGCATGGACCCGCAGTCGCCCGAATTCCGGGAGTTCTACACCGAACAGCTGCGCCGGATCGTCCGCCGCCTCGGCTGAGAGGACACTCCCGACGACACGCGGAAGACGACGACACGGGGAAGACACCGTCCACTGCCACCGTTGAACCGGGCCAGAGGAGGCACTAATCCGTCCCGGCAGAGGAGGCACCCATGTCGATCCAGCTGAACCACACGATCGTGTACGCCAGCGACAAGAGGCGCTCCGCGGAGTTCCTCGCCGGTCTGCTGGGGCTTCAGGTGCGACCGCAGTACGGACCGTTCCTGCCGGTCGTCACCGCCAACGACGTGGCTCTGGATTTCGCCGACGCCGGGGAGAATCCGGTCACGCCGCAGCACTACGCCTTCCTCGTCTCAGAGGAGGAGTTCGACGCCGTCTTCGGCCGGATCAAGGAGGCGGGACTCACCTACTACGCCGACCCCGGGCGCACCCGCCCCGGCGAGATCAACCACAACGACGGGGGCCGCGGCGTCTACTGGACGGACCCTGACGGGCATGTGCTGGAGATCATCACCCGCCACTACGGCGGCGAAGAGCCCTCCTGAGCACCCTCGCGGCGAGCCCTCACAGCCCTCACAAGGAGTCCTCGCCGCAGTCCCTCAGTCCCCCTTGCCGCCGTCGTCCGGCCCTTCGGGGCACGGTGTGCCGCGCGGCAGCTTGTAGGGGGCCGCGATGCGGTAGACGCCCGGGCGCGGCGCGTCCAGCTCCGTCCAGGTGTCCAGCACCGGCTTGTCCTTGCCCTCCGGCGGCGGGCCTCCGAACGTCGGTTCGGCCTTGCGCAGACAGCCGTTGACGTTGCCGCCGTACTGGGTGGGCGGCGCCAGCCGCTCCCCGTCCTTGTCGACCAGCCCGAGCCACGGCGAGTACGGCACCCGCACCAGCACCCGCCCGCTCTCCCGTACGCGCACGGTCACGCTCTCCGCGTCGGCGCGCTGCACGGACGCCGAGGCGTCGACCATCGGCACCGGGTCCTTGACCCGGAAGAGCCGCCAGCTGTCGTCGGACCAGACCTCCTTCAGATACGGCTGGCCCTCCCCCACCAGCTTCGCCTCGGCAACGCCGCCCGGTATGTCGGGCGGGTCGGCGGGGAGGACGACGTAGTGCACGGCCCAGCGGCGCAGCCACGCGTAGTAGCGCTCGGAGCTGAGGTTCTCCTCGTAGAAGAGCGGGTTGCGCTCCAGGTCGGCCTGCCGGTTCCAGCCGCGGGCGAGATTGACGTACGGAGCCAGCGCCGAGGCCTCCCGGTGGCTGTTGACGGGGACGACCTCGACCCGCGCCCGGTCCGCGTCGGCCTTGCGGAGCTGGGCGAGCAGCGGCTTCAACTCGCGGGACCAGTCGGTGTCCGGCGTCGTGTAGAGCACGTCCCAGGTGGGCTTGCCGATCTGCCAGCCGAAGGTCACCAGCAGTGCCAGCGCCATGGCCAGCCCGCGGCGGGACTTCCAGGGCCGCCACCCGGTCCCCACCACGATCGGCACCGCAGCCAGCAGCGCCACCCCGCCGAACAACAGCCCGAGCCGTTCCACGTTCGAGCCGACCTGCGAAGGTATCGCCCAGGTCAGCACAATCCCCAGGGCGTATATGGCACCGCCCACCCGCACGGCCATCCACGTCTTGGGGACGAGCAGTGCGACCGCGACGGCGCCCAGCACGGGGAAGATCAGCGATACGAACGGCATCGGCTGCACACCCGTGAACGGGAAGAGCAGCGCCGAGCAGGCCACGACGGCCGGCGGCGGCAGAGCGACCGCGAACATAGCAGCGGGCCTGCGCGCCAGCAGCAGCGAAGCCGCCACAACTTCGAGGAACAGCCCGGCGACAGGACTGGCCGCGGTGGCGAGCGCCGCCAGCAGCACAGCGAGCGCCGCCCGCAGATAGCGCGCGAGCCGGCTGGCGCGCCCACCCCGCCAGCGCGCGGGCCACGTCCACACCACGGCGACGGCACCCAGCCCGAACAGCACGCCCAGCGCGAAGGTGACCCGCCCGGAGGCAGCGTTGCACGCGAAGGCGAAGGCGCCCCACAGCGAGGGCAGCAGCGGCTTGGGCACCGTCCGTGCGAGAAGCAGCGACAGCAGTCCCGCCGAGAGCACCCCGGAGATGATCAGCGTCGTACGGACACCGATCACGGCCATCAGGTAGGGCGAGATGGCGCTGTACGAGAACGGATGCAGCCCGCCGTACCAGGCGAGGTTGTACGCGGAACCCGGGTGCTGCCCCGCGAACTCGGCCCAGGCGTCCTGCGCGGCCAGATCCCCGCCCCCGCTGGCCAGCAGCCAGAGCCACAGCAGATGCAGGACCCCCGCGACCGCCAGCGTGATGCCGACGACGATCAGCGGCGAGGACACCACGCCCCGGCGCCCTGTCTTGTCGGCACCTTCGCCGACTGCCGGTCCGGCACCTTCGGCGGCAACGCCGGATCCGACGAGACCTTCGGCGTCGGCGGCACCGTCCGCTGCGGCGTCTGCTTCCATAGCGTCTTCTGCTGCGTCGGCATCCGCTTCAGCCGCATCGTCCGCCGAAACGTCCGTCCTCGGCCGCTTCCTCCCCTGGCGTTGGCCGGGCAGGGGTGCGCGAACGGGGCCCGTGGCGTTGTCGCCCGGGCTTCCGGCTATCTCACCGGCGCCGGGGTCAGGATCCGACTCCGGCGTCCGCGGTGGGTGCACAGTGGCCACTGCGCTCTCTCCCCGTCCTCCCGTACGGATGTGCGGCTCAGGATCCGCATGACGTTACCGGACGACACCCCCGAGCTCGCCGCCGCCCCGCGCCCCGCAGCTCGCCGTTGGGCGAGCGGGGGGCGCGGGGCGCTCGGGCGAGCCGTGAGCCGGACATGCCGACGGAACGGGGGACGCGGCGCGGGGCCGAAAGGTTCAGCCGACGCGGGTCAGCTTGTCCCCGAACCCGGGCTCGGTGAGGTCGTCCTGGACGGCGACGGGGACCTTCACCTGGCCCGGCCCGTCCCCTGCGGTGAGGGTGCCGACCTTGGTGCCGGGACCGGCCTTGTGCGGAATGGCCTTGCCGTTGTCGGTCAGCTCCAGCTCGACCTTCAGGCCCGGCCAGCCCACGGCCGTCACGTCCTTCGTGGCCACGACGGGGGTCTTGCCGCCCAGCTGGTCGTCGACATAGCCGACGACCTGGCCCTTCTTGACCACCTTCTTGGCCGTCAGCGCGTCCTGACCGGCGTCGATCAGCTTCTTGCTGGCGGCCAGCACGGTGTCCAGGATCGATGGCTCGTACTGCCCGAGCACGGCGCCGATGATCAGCTGCTTGGTGCCGCCGATCTCCTTCTCGGCCGCGAACAGCAGATTGCCGCCCGCCTTGGTCGTCGTGCCCGTCTTGATGCCGACGACGCCGTCCATCGGGACCAGCCGGTTCCAGTTCGGCTGCGTCTTGCCGTTGGTGTCCTCGTACTGCGGCTGCCGCACGACCTCGCGGAACAGCGGGCTCTCCATCACCTTCTTGCCCAGCTTGACCTGGTCGGCCGCGGTGCTGACCGTCGAAGCCGTCAGACCGCTGGGGTCGGTGTAGTGGGAGTTGGTCATGCCCAGATCCTTGGCGGCGGCGTTCATCTTCTTCACGAACGCCTTCTCCGAGCCCGCGTCCCAACGCGCCAGCAGCCGCGCCACGTTGTTCGCGGATGCGATCATGATCGCATCCATCGCTTCCCGCTGCGAGATCTTCTGACCCGCCTTGACGTTCACGGTCGACTCGTTCTGCGCGCTCAGCCCGGCCTCTTCCTCGGCCTTCTGGTCGACGGGGATCATCTTGCCCTTCGACCCCTTCTTCACCGGGTGGTCACGCAGGATGACGTAGGCCGTCATCACCTTCGCAACGCTGGCGATCGGCACCGGCTTCTGCTTGCCGTACGAGCCGAACGACCCCAGCCCGGCCACGTCGATCACGGCCTGCCCCTCCGAGGGCCAGGGCATCGACGGCTTGGAGCCCTCGAACGTGTACGTTCCGGCAGCCGTCATCGACAGCTCGGGGTTCGGCAGCGGACGCACCGCCTGCACGACGACGAAGACCACCGCGAGCAGGAGCACCAGCGGCGTCCAGATCTTCACCCGTCGGGTGATCGTCCGCAGCGGTGTCTCGGGCGGCGGCGGGCTGTTGGTGAGCTGCGCCAGCAGATCCAGCGGCTGCGGCTGCTGACCGGCGCCGTCCGCCTCCGGACTGCCCGGCATCGGCTGCTGCCGCGTACGCTCCGGCTCGCTCTCGGCGGCACCGGGCGCCTCCGGCGGGGCCTGTGGGGCACCCGTGGGGCGCGGCGGGGCCGACGACCACGGGTTCGCGGGCGGCGCCGAGGGCGCCGACGCGGGCTTGTCGGGTGCCGTGGGCGCTGCCGCTGCCGGTGTGCCCGACTTGGCAGGGGTACGCGGCTCGTCGGCGGACCGGAGGGGGACGAACTGGCTGGTCCGCTCGGCGTCCGACTCCGCGCTGCTGCCCTTGTCCGGGCCGGAGCCGCCCTTGGGAGCGCTTCGGTCGTCCTTCTGGCCGCCCCGGCTGCCCTTCTGGCCGCCCAGGTCGTCCAGCTTCCGGGGGTCGGGAGCGCCGGAGGGAGTGGCTGAACCCTTTCTCCCGGGCTCTTCCGACTTCTTCTGCTTCTCGCTCTTTTCTGACTTTTCGGGCGCTTCCGGCTTCTCGCCCTCTTCGGGCTTCGCCGACTTCCCGCTCGCACCGTCCTTGCCCGTGCCGCCGGCGTCCCGCTTGACGTCGGTGGTGCGGAAGACCGCTGTCGGCTGATCGACGGCGGGCTTCGCCTTGGTGCCGGAACCGGCGCTGCTGTCCGGGTCGGACTTCTCGTCCTCGTCGGTGCCCTTGGCGTCCTTGGTGTCCTTGGGCGCACCGAAGAACGCCGAGGTCAGGCGCTCGGCGCGGTCGGCCGCCGCGGTGTCGTCGTCCTTGCCCGAACGGTCGCTCTCGCGCCGTACGACCCCGAACATCGCGGTGGGCGCGTCACCCTGCGGGGCCGGCTCGGCGCCCCTCTCTGCGCCCTTCCCCGCGTCCTTGCCGGACCCGCTGTCGGACTCGGCACCGGCACCGGCGTCGGAGTCCGCGTCGGAGTCGGAGTCGGCCCCGGCCTCCGCCGGCTTCGGCCGGACGGGGAGGTCCGTGGAGGCAGCGCCCATGCTGGTCCCTCCGGCGTCCTCGCCCGCGCTCTTGCCGTCGCCGTCGCTCTTGCCGTCACTCTCAGGGGTCTTCGCGTCCTCGGCGCCGTCGACGCCCTCAGGGCCCGCCGGGGTGCCGTCGCCCGCGACCCAGGCGGCCACGGCCGACTTCAGCCGCTCGTCACCGTCGTCGCCCTCGGCCCGTTCCTCGCCGCCCTCGCCCGACTCGCGCCGGTCGCTCTCGGGTGCCTCGTCCGCCGCTGCCTCGTCCGACATCTCTGCCGCGTCTGCCGTCTCGTCCGGGTCCGCCGGCTCGTCCGGCTCGCCCGCGGGGGACGCGGGAGCGGGGATCTTCGAGGACTTCGCGTCCTGGGTCGCCGTACCGGAGCCGTTCTGGCCGTTCCGGGTCCC
Source organism: Streptomyces sp. CA-250714 (assembly GCF_050936705.1). Classification (NCBI taxonomy): domain Bacteria; kingdom Bacillati; phylum Actinomycetota; class Actinomycetes; order Kitasatosporales; family Streptomycetaceae; genus Streptomyces; species Streptomyces sp. CA-250714. The sequence continues at coordinate 3,286,862 of NZ_JBNJMI010000002.1, forward strand.
GGAGGTGTTCGACCCTTCCTTTTCGGCCGTCTCGTCGGGGCGTGCAACCGTCCCGCCGCTCCCCGTCGTCTCCCCCGACGACCTCTCCCGCTCCGACCTGTCGGGGGATTCGCCCGCCACCAATGCCTCCTGATGCTGCTGCTCGCCGCTCGCCATACCAGTTAACAGTGTCCTTGCACCGAGGGCGCCACCGGCGTGGCGGCGCTCCCCCGGAGGGCTGCCTCAGCGGCCTCCCCAGCGGCAGACGAGAACGACATACCTACTGGTTCCCGCCCATAACGACCGTGCACTCTCGACAGACCATTGTGAGAGGGGTCACCCTGTCATTCATCCACGCGGGGAGGCATGGATGGGCAGGAGCCGCAGAACAATTCCCGAGGAGCTTCTGTTGCTCGCCCTGGACCCGGCCACGGGTACCACGGCGCAGCCGCAGTCGCTTGACCTCGGCCTGGCCGGAGCACAGCTAGTGGAGCTGGCTCTGGCAGGACGGATAGCCCCTGATGGGGATCGTATCGCCGTGGTACTGCCACGGCCGACCGGAGATCCGACCCTGGACTCCGCATTGGAACTGCTGCGCAGGCGCGGCAGTCCGGTGCGCGCTGTCCACTGGATCGGCGGGCCCCGATTGGGGCTGCGCCAAACCTATCTCACACATCTGGAGCGGTGCGGCATGGTGCACGCCGTTTCCGGCCAGATGTGCGGAGTACTGCCGACGACGCGCTACCAGGCGACGGAGACGGCCATCAGCCGGGAGATCAGGGCCCGGCTCGACACCGCGATCCGCACCGGCGTACCACCGGACCCGCGGACTGCGGCGCTCGCCGCGCTGGCCCATGCGGTCGGTCTCGGCAAGCATCTCTACCCCGGTAACGAGGGACGGTCGTGCCGTTCCCGGCTGCGGGACCTGATCAGGCACGACCCGATGGGCGGCCTCGTCGCACACGCGGTGATGGACGTGCAGAACGGTGTCGGTGCGCAGCCGCGGCGGGCCCAGGCGGGTGCGCCGAGCGGACCCTCTTCGGGACGTTCGGCAACTCGGGCGACGGCGTCCGCTACCGGTCCGGCACGGCACGTGTCGGAGCAGACGCGGCACATGGCGGGCGGCATGGTCCGGGCAGGAGCACGCTGACCGTCCCGCACGGTTCCCGGCAGCACACACGGACACCGCGCACCACGCGAGTACGGGCCGCGCCCCACGCTCGGCACGTACGCGCAGAGCACTACGCGCGTGGCTGAGCGGCGGCGTGCGTCGACTGCCGGGAGTGCCGTCGGGTCGCCGGGCAGGAAGCGGAACGCATGGGCGGGATGCGAATCCGGCCGTTGGGAACAACGGCCGGATTCGCATCCCGCGCGTGCGGTTTTTGGCAACTGCTGTACTCAACCCCGCACTCTCTGTTGCCATTTTCCAGCGCGAGCGCACATGTTGGTGGCAATCTGCTGGAGTAGTCGTACTTACACGGAGGTGCGGTCCCGTGGCGTCGAACGTCAACCCCACAGTCCGGCGTCGCCGACTGGGCCAGGAATTGCGCCGCCTGCGCGAGCAACGGAACATGACGGCCGAGGAGGTCGCGGACCGGCTGCTGGTGTCCCAGTCGAAGATCAGCAGGCTGGAGAACGGCAGGCGCAGCATCAGCCAGCGGGACGTACGCGATCTGTGCGGGGTCTACGAGGTCGAGGACCGGCGGATAGTCGACTCCCTGATGCAGATGGCGAAGGAATCGCGCCAGCAGGGGTGGTGGCACGCGTTCGGCGACATCCCCTACAGCGTCTACATCGGCCTGGAGACCGACGCCGCCTCGCTGCGCGTCTACGAACCCCAGGTCGTGCCGGGGCTTTTGCAGACGCAGCCGTACGCGGAAGCCGTCGTCGCCGGCGCGCTGCCGGAGGCCACGGCGGCGGACATCGAGCGGCGGGTACAGGTGCGTATGCGCCGCCAGGAACGCATCAAGGACGAACGCAACCCGCTGCGGCTGTGGGCGGTGCTGGACGAGTCGGTGCTGCGCCGCGAGGTGGGCGGTAAGCACACGATGGCCGAGCAGCTCGAATACCTCAACGAGATGTCGCAGCAGCCCCATGTGACGCTCCAGGTGATGCCGTTCTCGATGGGCGCGCACCCGGGGGTGAACGGGCAGTACGCCATTCTCGAGTTCCCGGAGGCCACGGACTCGACCGTCATCTACCTGGAGGGGGTCACCAGCGACCTCTATCTGGAGAAGGCCAACGACGTGCAGAACTACAGCGTCATGTATGAGCATCTGCGGGCGCAGGCGCTGAACCCGGACCAGACCCGGGAGTTCATCGAGACCGTGGCCAAGGAGTACGCCCGCGGCTGAGACGCCGGGGCTGGGAAGAAAGCACCGCGGAACTGTGACGGCCCGGCAATCGCCGGGCCGTCTGGCATGTGCCGGAAGAGGATGCCGAAAAAGGCGGGAAGGTTACACCGCAGCACACCGCGATGTGAAGAGCTGCTTGGAATATGCCATCCGGTTGAGTGAACGGCTCCTTCGTGCGCCCGAATCGCCGCGTAATGTCGTTCACACGTCAGGAGACAACCCGGAACAACCGGAGCAGACATGCCGATTCAGCAGGGAAACACCCACGCGTGGACCAAGTCCAGCTACTCGACCGGCAACGGTGCCTGCGTGGAGGTGAAATCACCGGCAGTGCGCACGGTGGCGGTGCGTGACTCGAAAGAGCCGCAGGGTCCCGCGCTCAGCTTCCGGCCGGAGGCATGGGGCGCGTTCGTGACCCAGGTCGGCGCCGGGGAGTCCGGTATCCGTCAGGCCTGAGGCCGCGCGCCGGAAATCCGTATGGCGTCGGCGGTGGCACGCCCCCGAAGTGCCGCCCGGTGACGCACCAGTGACACAAGAGCCCTCTCGACTGGTCCGCCGTCCCGGCCGAGGGGGCTCGGCTCTGCCGCCAACGCTCAGTGCAGCCGGTCGTCTCAGCGGAGCTGGTCCACATAGGTGTCCGTGCCCGGGATCGTCGGGATGAAGGGCGCGACCAGTTCCGTCCTCCCCAGCCCGGAGTCGGCGACGGCTTCGTCCAGGCCCGTGAAACATGCCTCCCAGCTCTCGCGCGGGTCCTCTTGGAGAAACCACAGCAGGGTCAGCCGGGTGCCGGTTCCCTCCACCTGCTTCACGTACGACATCCGGTCGACGGGCAGCGGGGTGGGACGGAAGACGGTGACCATGGCGGCCGGAGAGTCCTTGAGACGGGACGGGAGGTGGCGGGCTCGCAGCCACTCCAGTAATTCGGCCCGCTCGCCGGGGCCGGCCGCGTCGACGACCTGGAGCACCAGGCCCTGGTAGGGGTGGTCGAGTGCGTGGTGGTCGCGGGGACCGGCGGCGCCGTCGCGGTAGACGGTGGTCTGGTGGTCCTGGAAGCTTGTAAAGACATGGGTGCGGTCGCGGTAGACGCGCCCGTCGCGGTTGAGACGCTTGTTGATGGCGACGGTCCACCGCATGTGTTCGCCGTAGCGCCCCTCGGTGATCCAGTACGTCGACAGATAGCACCCCGTGGTGACCGGCTGCGCGACAGCGGACTCGGCCGGATAGCGCAGCAGTTGGAGGTCCCGGGTGGCCACCCAGCGGCGGCCCGCGTAGATCCAGGGCATGGCCATGGCGCCCGCGATGTAGTGGTCGTCCTCGTACCAGCGGTTGTACGCGTACTCATGGCCCGGGTGCGGTTCCACCATCGTGATGAGGGCGTGCCCGGGGCGCACTCCGTAGGGGCCGACGGAGGCCAGTTCGGCGTAGCCGGCGTGGGTGTCAGCGGGTGGTTCGGCAGGTGTTCCGGTCGTCGGCTCGGTCGCTGGGTCGGTCGCTGGGTCGGTCGGGGTCTCCATCGGGGTTCCTCCGGCTCGTCGGCTCCCGTACGGTGTCTCCGACCGGTCTACCTGACTGGGCGTCAGAATCCGAGACCCCGGCAGGCCGGGACCCACCTCGTATGGAGCTGAGCGGGAGGCGATCCGGCGTGCTGCTTGCGGACAGGACCGTGGTGGTGTCGGGAGTCGGCGCCGGGCTCGGGCATGAGGTGGCCGCCGCCTGTGTACGGGAGGGTGCCCGCGTTGTGCTCGGCGCCCGTACGGAGGCGAACCTGGCGGCCTGCGCCGCCGCCGTCGACCCCGACGGCGCGCACAGCGCCTACCGGACCGTGGATATCCGGGACGAGGAGCAGTGCGCGGCGCTCGCCGCGCTGGCCCGGGAGCGCTTCGGCGGTATCGACGCTGTTGTGCATGTCGCGGCACTCGACACCGTCATGGGCGGGCTCGACGGCGCCGACCTCGCGGAGTGGCAGCGCGTGCTGGACGTCAATCTGCTGGGGACGCTGCGGATGACCCGGGCCTGCCTGCCCGCGCTGAAGGCGGCCGGGGCCGAGCGAGGTGACGGCTCCGTCGTGATGATCGGCACCCAGTCCTCCGTCGCCCCGCCCACGCAGGTGCAGCAGGCCGCCTACGCCGCCTCCAAGGGCGCCCTCGTCTCGGCCATGTACTCCCTCGCCCGCGAACTGGGCCCGCACGGGGTGCGGGTCAACACCGTGCAGCCCGGCTGGATGTGGGGCCCGATGGTGGAGGGGTACGTGGCGTGGACGGCCGAGTCGGAAGGGGTGGCGCCCGAGGTGGTGCGGGGGCGGCTGGAGGAGCGGATGGCGTTGCCGAGGATGGCGGAGGACGGGGATGTCGCCGAGGCCGCGGTGTTCTTCGCTTCCGGGCGGGCGCGCGGGATCACCGGACAGTGCCTGCTGGTGAACGCGGGAGAACTCATGCGGTAGCCGGCGTGCCCGCCGGCTCACGGAAGTGCCGTACGACCTGTGCCGCGACCGCACGTGCCGCGCGGGAGGGCCGGCGGCGTCCGTGGCGTGCCAGGTGGACGGAGATGTCCGGGAGGGCGGGGCCGCGCACTGCGGTGAGCCGGCCGCCGTCCAGCGATCCGGCCACGTTGGCCTGCGGGAGGACCGTCAGACCGAGCCCCGCTGCGACGCAGGAGCGGGCGGCTTCGATGCTGCCGAACCGGGTCAGCCGAGGCCGGGCACCGGCGACCGCCTGGAGCCGTTCGGCCAGCCAGTCGCTGTAGGAACAGCCCTGCTCATGGAGGAAGAAGTGCTCCCGCGCCAGTTCGTGCCATGTCACCGGCCGTGCGCGGCCGGCGAGGGGGTGGTCCGGGGCGCACAGCAGAGCCAGGGACTGGCCGGCAACACGCTCGGCCGCGATGCCAGGGAAGTCGACCTGCTCCTCCAGCAGCAGCGCACAGTCCAGTCGTCCCGCCCGGAGTCCTTCCACGGCAGTGGTCGTCCCGCACGGTTCCAGATGCACTTCCACCTCGGGATGGAGTCCGCGCAGCGCGGTGATCACGCCCGGCAGATGGGCCGAGCAGAGGGTCTCGCCCGCGCCCACCACCACCGTCCCGCTGACCGGGCCGCCCTCGGTGGCCGCGGCGAACAACCGTGACTCGGCCTCCAGCACCTCTTCGGCCAGGGTGAGCAGCCGCCGTCCCGCCTCGGTGAGCAGCGCGCCTGTGGGCAGCCGGTCGAAGAGCCGGGTGCCCAACGCCTTCTCCAGGGCTCTGATCTGCACGGTCACCGTGGACTGGGCGAGCTGCAGCTCGGCAGCGGCGCCGGTGAAGCTTTCCGTCCTGGCGAGCGCGGTGAAAGTCTGGAGCAGCCGGGTGTCCATGGCCGGACCCTAACAAGCCATCGGAGACTTCGATCGCTTTTATGCATATCTATCGTTGGCAATAATGCGGCGCAGGTGGAAAGGTGAGGTCATGACTTCCTCAGCGGCGACAACGCCCACAGCAGCCACTCCTGCTACCGCGGATACCGATGTCCTTCGCTATACCGCGTTCACCTCCGACCCCAGCGGCGGGAATCCGGCCGGAGTCGTTCTCGACGCCGCGGGACTCGACGAGCAGCAGATGCTGGCGATCGCCGCCGAGGTCGGTTATTCGGAGACCGCTTTCGTCACCGCCTGGGACACCCGGCAACGCCGATTCACGCTCCGCTACTTCAGCCCGCTGGCCGAGGTCGCCTTCTGCGGGCACGCCACCGTCGCCGTATCGGTGGAGCTCGCCGAGCGGATCGGCACCGGCGAGCTGGTCTTCGACACTCCTGCCGGGGAGATCAGGGTGGGGACCGTGGCCGACGGCAACGGTGCCGTGCGGGCGACGCTCACCAGCGTCCCCACCCGGTCCCGCCCCGCTCTGGACGCCGAGGTGGATGCCACACTCGCGGCGCTGGGGTGGGCGAGGGCCGACCTCGACGCGGCACTGCCGCCGCACGTCGCCTTCGGCGGCAACGAGCATCTTGTGCTCGCGGCCGGCTCCCGTGCCCGACTGGCCGAGCTGGGCTACGACTTCGAGGCGCTGGCCGATGTCATGCGGCAGTACGGCTGGACGACGGTGCACCTGGTGTGGCGCGAGAGCGACGACCGCTTCCACGCACGTGACCCGTTCCCCGTCGGCGGTGTCGTCGAGGACCCGGCCACCGGAGCCGCAGCCGCCGCGTTCGGAGGCTATCTGCGCACGCTCGGCCTGCTGCCCGCATCGGGCGTGGTCGCCATCCGCCAGGGCGAGGACATGGGACGGCCCAGCGATCTCACCGTCCAGGCGGGGCCGGAGGACGCACGGGTGCGCGTCTCCGGCCACGCCGTACCGGTCACCGGTTGATCAATGACGCACCGCTCACTCGCTCCCTTGATGCCCGTACCGCCGCTCGAACAGCAGCGGTACGGGCATGGAGGGAACTACCGCCAGATGGCTGGTGGAGCGGTGGTTCGCGGCCTGCGGGAGACTGGGCAGTTTCGCCGCTTCCAGGGGGAGGCGGGGTGACTTGCGCTCGTGCCAGAGGCCCGGCACGAAGAGGCTGCGGCCCGCTCTGGGGCGGGTGGCCCGGAGCACCAGCGGGGTCGCGGCCAGCTCCGCCACCGCCTCCTTGAAGCGGGTCGGCTTCCAGCCTGTCCACGCCTTCACATTTCGGTCCGTCGGATCCGGGAGGGCCAGCAGCATCAGGTGCAGGGCCGCCGCGTCCTCGCTCAGACCGTGCTGCTCCGCACACCGGGTCACCAACCGCGGGACGGAGCGGGCCGGATGCTGCTCCCAGCCGACGGGCAGGTCGGCATCAGCGGCCAGATGCTCGCCCAGCGCCGCGAAGTCCTCGCTCAGCAGCAGCCTGAGGTCCGCCAGGGCCGGCAGCCCAGAGGGGGTCGGCAGCCACTGGGAGGGCAGGACGGCGTCCAGGTAGCTGTCCAGCGCTTCGAGCACCGGATCGTCGGCGCCTGACAGCTGTGCCGGATCCACATACAGATGACGGACATCGTGCGTCCTGTCCTCCGCCTCCGTCACGGCAGGGTGCGCGGTGAGCCCGTCGGTGGGCGGCGGGTCGCCCATCAGGTAGTTGCTCTGTACGGAGAAGACCCGAAGCGGGCCCGGGCCCGCCGACAGCTCCTCGCGGAGCCGGGATATGGCCGCTCCGACCGCCGGGCGCAGCGGATCACCCGCGGGGGTGCGGTAGGCGAGCCAGGTGGCGAGGCGCGGCAGCGCGAGCAGTTCGGGCTTGGGGCTGAGAGGTACGCCGGTGGCGAGGCAGTCCGCACCGGCGGCGATCCGGCCCAGCAGCGCAGAGCGCCGCAGCGGCGGCCACCACGGGCTGTCGGCGTCGTGGGTCGGAGGGGTGCTGGGGGGCAGAGGGGCGCTGGGGGACGAGGGGGTGGCGGCGGACGAAGAGGCGCTGGCGGACGACGAGCTGGCGGCGGACGAGGAGATGCCGGGGGACGAAGAGGCGCTGGCGGGCGCAGGGGTGGTGGACGCAGGGGCGCCGACGGGCGAAGAGGCGCTGGCGGACGAAGAAGTGCCGACGGACGACGGGGTGGCGGACGCAGGGCTTTCAGGGGACTGGCCGGTGCCGTCGGTCCGGGGTTCCGCTTCGGTGATCCGGCGGCGGGTGGCGGACTCGCCCGTGGGGGCGGCGAGTTCTTTCTCGGCCAGCGGCATCAGGGCACGCGGTGGGGGCAGCGGCCTGCCGATCTCGCTCAGCCACCATTCGGCGCCGCGCCGCACGTCCGGGCCCTCGGTCCACAGCTGTTCGGGGTCGTCGGGCAGCAGCCTGTCGTAGAGCACCGCAAGGTGTTCGGGGCTGAGGAAGTGGGCGAGTGCGTCCAGCGCCCTCTCGTTCTCCCGTGCCGGCACCTTCCACCGCTGGGCTCCGTAGGCCGCCGTGACACTGAAGGTGGGCTGTCCGACGCCCTGGTGCGGTGCGGAGGGCAGCGCTCCGCGCAGCAGCGCTGCTGCCTCCGGGACGGAGAGACCGAGCCGGTCGGCGAAGTCGGCGGCCAGTTCTGGGCGGGCCGGGGCCGGGCCGTGCTTCTCGTACAGCTCGGTGAAGCGTGCCAACCAGCTGAGCGGCCGCGCGGGTTCCAGCACCCGGGCCCACACCGGTTCGAGGCCCGCGGCGGCGAGCGGGCCGGCTGCGGGGAAGTCGCCCGCGGGCGCGTACTCCAGCATCCGCAGCGGAACGACGTTCCGGCCCGGCGGTACCCGCCTGCGCTCCCGGACCACCACAGCGGCCGAGGTCTCGGTGCGGATCGGCTGGTTGAACAGCGCGTTCAACTTCATGACCGTGGACGGTGCCAGCGCGTACTCGACGATCCGCCACTCGCCCGGGGCATCCGCCGCGAACGGCCAGCCCGCGTACTGAGCCAGTTCCGCCACGATGTTCTTGGGGTCCCGGGTGGTGCCCATCGAGACGCGCAGGGCTTCCAGGAAGGCGTGGCCGTGGAGGTGCCCGATGCTGAGCCGCTGCCAGGCGTTGTCCTGCTGCTCGCTGCCCTGCCTCAGGTCGCCGTCCCAGGGCGGGGTGTCGGAGGCCGCCAGCCGCATCAGCCGACGGGCGAGCGCCTGCCAGGAGTTGTCCTGCTCGGGGGCGGGCGCAGGTGCCGGGGCCCGCTCGGCGTCCGGCGTGAAGCGGCGCACCAGCCGGGCCTGTCCTTCGAGGCAGTTGGCCGCCATCACCAGGAGGTGGCTGATCCGGTGGAAGCCGGCACCCGCCTCCTGCCAGGTGGCGCCATGGGTGAGCTCGGGCAGTTCGTCGCGGAGCAGCACGAAGTTGTCGCCCCTGGCCCCGTCGCCCGGGCTGAGGTGTTCCGTCTTCAGCTTTGCGACGGTCTTCTCCACCCGCTCCCGGTCCAGCTGGGGCGGCAGCTCCCGCATCAGCAGCCCGATGACGTCGACCGCCGCGAACTCGCGGGCCGCCTCGGCGTCCTTGAGCAGCTGGTCGACCGCGCCTCCGACGTGGACGAAGCGGCCCAAGATCAGCACCAGTCCGTCAAAGTCCACCCCGGCGCGCAGCCGCTCCCGCTCGCGGGCGCACCAGGCACGCAGCTCCTCGTGGCCGACCCAGGTGGCGTACAGATGGCCGATCCCGCCCCAGCCCTTGGTCTGGTGCGGGTTGTACCAGCGGTTGGAGGACATGCCGTCGGTCGCCGTGCCGTTCGGCCCCACCGTCATGTCGAGGTCGGCGCGCATCCATGCGCGCACCTCGCGCTGGAAGCGTTCGTCGGCCAGCAGGTGGCGCAGCTCGGGGCGGCGCGAGACCAGCAGGTTGTACGGGGAGGCGGTGGCCAGCCGCTCCGGTGGGTCGCTGACCGGGACGCCGTACTCCAGGAGCAGATCCATCAGGTCGAGGGGGATGCGCTGACGTTCTCTCCAGTCCCGGTACGTCCACTGCCGGAACTCGACCGGTACGCCGTCGGCGGCCGCTTTGGGGGCGACGCGCTCCGTCAACTCGTACATTTCCGGCCATGGAACGCCGTCCATGCCCCTCCGCACGTTGACGCAGTCCGTCAGCCAGGCCGCGGTCGCTCCGTGGGGCAGCCCGGGGCGCTCGCCGGTGAGCTGGGCGAGCGCTCCGGTTCGCTCCAGCAGGGCACGCCACAGCTCCGGCTGTCCCTTGGACGCGTAACCGCGGGGGCGCAGATCCCGGACTGCCGCGCGGACCGTCTCCCCGCAGCGCTCGACCAGCAGGTCGAGGGCGCGCCCTTTGCAGCAGCGGATCCAGAACTCGGTGTCGCCCAGCGAGAGCGCGCCGTCCTCGATCAGCTCGGCCATCATGGTGGCCAGCTCCTCGTCCGGGTCCTGTCCGGCCGCCTTGGCGAGCTTGCGGATGTCGGCCGCCAGCTGCGGGTGCAGTTCGCCGTGGCCGCGGCGCCTGGCGCGCACCACCGCACGGAAACGGGCCGACTGCTGTGCGCTCGCGGTGCCCTCGGCAGCCAGTTCGTTCACCCACGCGCGCAGCACCGTCGCGGAGAGGGCGCCCGCCTCGGCGTAGCGCAGAAAGCGGGAGTACAGCCAGGTGTGGTCGGGAGTGCGGCCGGAGTTGCGCTCGGTCTTGCGGGCCCGGCCGAACCAGGCCGCTGCCTCGGCTTCGAAATCCTTGCCGAGGGCGAAGTCGGCCATCTCGTCCAGCAGTGTGACCGCCAGCGCGGGCGCGGACTCCTCAAGCCCGGACAGGACGCGGTCCATGTCCTTCTTGAAGACGTATTCCCAGTCGCTGGTCTCGTACTGGAGGGCGCGGATCTTCTCCATGGCGAGGCGCTGCTGTTGCGGGTGGGCCGCCAGCACCCGCTCGGGGAAGGGCAGCCGGCCGTCCGGATCCGGGGACTCCTCCGGCAGACCGGTGGCGAAGAGGCGGTCGGGCAGCCAGCCGTCCTCGCCCATCAGCAGATCGCGGTAGGGCACCACGTCCTCAGGCAGCAGCTGGGTAAGGGTCAGCCCGTGCGGGCCCGTGTAGGTGCCGGCGAACAGGCCCTCCTCGCCGTGCTCCTCGGTCAGCGGCACCCCCGCGTCCTCCAGCGCGCGCCGCCACTCCGGGTCGGTCTCGGCCAGCTCGCGCGGGACGCGGGTGCCCGCCTTCGCCCACGCACCGGCCTGCGCCTCGCACGTCGTACGGTGCGCGCTCAGCGCTTTCCGTACGGCGATCAGGGAAAGCAGGCCGGGGTCGCCGGCGAGCTGGGCGGGTACCGTCTTCAGCTTCCGGCCCCGCGGATTGCGGTAGACGATCTCCAGACCGTCGTTCGTCAACTCCGCCGTGTAGCCGTCCTTCTCGACGCTCGCCGCCATGTGCTGCCGCCTTCCCCGCTTACCCCGTTGTCCCCGTTCGTCCCCGTCCGCCCGCCGTCAGGGCACAGGTGTTCCCTGAGCGATCTGCCGTACGGGGATCTTGAGACAACACTACGCACCGCCACCGACAGCCGTCGGCGCCTGTGGAAAACCTCGGTCAAGCGCGCGGATAGCGGGCCAGCCAGGCCGGGGAGGCCTCGCCAGGGCCGTGCAGCGCGGGGCCCTGGGTCATCTCCATGGCGAAGTCGTCGGCCAGCTCCAGAATCGTCGCGCGGCCCTCCAACTCGGCCACCCAGCCGGGCGGCAGGGAGGTCTCACCGTGCATGGCGCCCAGCAGGTTGCCGCAGATGGAGCCGGTCGAGTCGCTGTCCCCGCTGTGGTTGACGGCCAGCAGCAGGCCGTGCCGGACGTCCTCGGCGACCAGCGCGCAGTAGACGCCGATGGACAGCGCTTCCTCCGCCGTCCAGCCCTCACCCAGCGCCGCCACCCGCTCCGGGGACGGCATGCCCTGGCGGACGGCGCCCAGGGCACGTTTGAGCGCCTCGGTGGTCTCCTGGTGCCCCGGGCGGGCGGCGAGGTGCACCAGGGCGCGCTGGACGGCGGTGTCCAGATCGTCGCCCCGGGCGAGCGTATGGACGATCGCGGCGAACGCGCCAGCGGCCAGATACCCGGTGGGATGGCCGTGCGTCTGCGCGGCGCACTCGACGGCGAGCTGGAAGACCAGTGCGGGCTCCCAGCCCACCAGCAGCCCGAACGGCGCCGACCGCATGACCGTTCCGCAGCCCTTGGAGTCGGCGTTCTTCGGCTGCTCCAGGGTGCCCATCCGGGGGTCGGCCAGCCCGCTGAGGCAGGCGTTGCCGGGTGCGCGGCGGGCGTAGAGCCACTCTTCGCGGGCGAGCCAGCCGTCGTCGGCGCGGCGCTCGTCGGGGCCCCAGTCCCGCTGGGTGACCGCCCAGCGGCGGTAGGCGGCGTGCACATCGGTGGGCGGGTGCCAGGCGCCGGTGTCGCGGCGTACATGGGCGCGGATGAGGCCGTCGACGGTGAACAGCGCCATCTGGGTGTCGTCGGTGACGGCACCCCTGCGACCGTAGGCGGGCACATAGTCGGTGACGCCCTGCGGGCCCCACTTCTCCCGGATGGCGGCCAGCGAGTCGAATTCGACACCCGCGCCCAGCGCGTCGCCGATCGCGCCGCCCAGCAGACAGCCGCGCACCCTGCTGCGGAAGTCCTGCTGCTCGGCACGCCCCCATATGGCCGTCGCGCCACCGTCCCCGCCACCCGCACCTGTCACGATTCGCCAGCCCTCCTGAAGCTCGTGGCTCCCGCACTTTATTAAAGATCCGGCCGGACGGAGGGGGTCTGTCGGGAGCCGTCCGGCGCCCTGCCACCGGCAGCGGGTGGCGTCATACCACCGGCAGCAGCTCCGGGAGATGTCCGTCCGAGGCGTGCGCTGCCTTGACGCGCTCCGCCGGCACCTCGCCGTAGCCGGTGGTACGCGGCCGGGCCGGGCGGCCCGCTGCTTCCGCGATGGCGACCAGGTCCTTGATGGAGCGGTAGGAGCCGTAGGAGGAGCCCGCCATGCGGGAGATCGTCTCCTCCATGAGGGTGCCGCCCAGGTCGTTGGCGCCGGAGCGGAGCATTTCGGCGGCGCCTTCGGTGCCCAGTTTCACCCAGCTCGTCTGGATGTTGGGGATCCATGGGTGGAGCAGCAGCCGGGCCATGGCGGTGACTGCGCGGTTCTCACGTGCTGTGGGGCCCGGGCGGGCGATACCGGCGAGATAGACGGGGGCGTTGGTGTGGATGAACGGCAACGTCACGAACTCGCTGAAACCGGACAGCCCCTTCTCCTGCGCCGAGCGCTGGATGTCGGCCACCAGCCGCAGATGGCCCAGCCAGTGGCGGGGCTGGTCCACGTGCCCGTACATCATCGTGGACGTCGAGCCCAGGCCCACCTCGTGCGCCGTCTTGACGACCTCGACCCAGGTGGCGGTCGGCAGCTTGCCCTTGGTGAGGATCCAGCGGACCTCGTCGTCCAGGATCTCGGCAGCGGTGCCGGGGATGGAGTCCAGCCCGGCCTCCTTGGCGGCTGTCAGCCACTCGCGGATCGACATACCTGTACGGGTGGCGCCGTTGACGACCTCCATGGGCGAGAAGGCGTGCACATGGATGCCGGGGACGCGTTCCTTGACTGCACGTGCGATGTCGAAGTAGGCGGTGCCCGGCAGATCCGGGTGGATGCCGCCCTGCATGCACACCTCGACAGCGCCCACGTCCCACGCCTGCTGTGCGCGGTCGGCGACCTGCTCCAGGGAGAGCGTGAAGGCGTCGGCGTCGGTACGGCGCTGCGCGAACGCGCAGAAGCGGCAGCCGGTGTAGCAGACGTTGGTGAAGTTGATGTTGCGGGTGACGATGTACGTCACATCGTCGCCGACCGCGTCCCGGCGTACGTCGTCCGCTGTGCGGCACAGTGCGTCCAGCGCGGGTCCGTCGGCGTGCAGCAGGGCGAGGGCCTGCTCGTCGGTGAGCTTCACCGGATCGTCGGCGGCCTGGGTGAGCGCCTCGCGTACGTCGGAGTCGACGCGCTGGGGCGCCATCCCCGGTGCCGCGCGCTCGCGCAGCTCCTCCCAGTCGCCGTACACCTCGTCGAAGTCGTCCCGCTTCTCGGCGGTGCGGCCCTCGGTGTCGATGGTGCGGTGCAGGTCGGTACGGCCGCTGGGGGCGAGCCCCGCGAACTCCTCGTCCGGCTCCTGCCAGGGCCGCCCCTGGGGGCGTACGTCGGCGCGCGCGAGGCCCGTCTCCGGGTCGGCCAGCGCCTGTACGTGCGGCAGGATGCGCGGGTCCAGCCACGGCTCTCCGCGCTGGACGAACTCCGGGTAGACGGCGAGCCGCTCGCGCAGCTCGAACCCTGCCGCCAGGCTCTTGTCCGCCAGTTCGTCGATGTGCGGCCAGGGGCGCTCCGGATTGACGTGGTCGGGGGTCAGCGGGGAGACGCCGCCCCAGTCGTCGATCCCCGCCTCGATCAGCCGTACGTACTCGGCGTCCACCAGGTTCGGCGGTGCCTGGAGACAGCCGGACGGGCCGAGAATGTGCCGCGCGACGGCGACCGTGGCGACCAGGTCGTCCAGTTCGGCGTCGGGCATCCCGCGCATGGCCGTGTCCGGCTTGGCGCGGAAGTTCTGGATGATCAGTTCCTGGATGCCGTGGTAGGCGCGCTGTACGCGGCGCAGCGCGAACAGCGAGTCGGCGCGCTCCTCGTATGTCTCACCGATGCCGATCAGCAGGCCGCTGGTGAACGGGACGTTGGACCGGCCGGCGTCCTCCAGCACCCGCAGCCGTACTGCCGGCTCCTTGTCGGGAGAGCCGTAGTGCGGGGCGCCCGGCTCGCTCCACAGCCGCTCGGCGGTGGTCTCCAGCATCATGCCCATGGAGGGGGCGACTGGCTTCAGCCGCTGGAAGTCGGTCCAGGAGAGCACTCCCGGGTTGAGGTGCGGCAGCAGGCCGGTCTCCTCCAGGATGCGGATGGCGACGGCCCTCACATAGGCGAGCGTGTCGTCGTACCCCTCGGCGTCGAGCCAGGCGCGCGCCTCGGGCCAGCGGTCCTCGGGCTTGTCCCCCAGGGTGATCAGGGCTTCCTTGCAGCCGAGCTCCGCGCCGCGGCGGGCGATGTCGAGGACCTCGTCCATCGACATGTACATCCCGTGGCCCTCGCGCCGCAGTTTGCCGGGGACGGTCACGAACGTGCAGTAGTGGCACTTGTCGCGGCACAGCCGGGTGAGGGGGAGGAAGACGCTCTTGGAGTACGTGATGACACCGGGCCGCCCGGCCGCGGCCAGGCCCGCGTCTCTGACGCGGGCCGCCGACGCGGTGAGGTCCGCCAGATCCTCGCCCCGCGCCTGGAGGAGCACGGCGGCTTCCGTCCGGTCGAGCGCGACCCCGTCCCGCGCCCGCTTGAGGGCCCGGCGCATCGCGTTGGCCGTCGGCGTCTGTCCGTGTGAGGTCATCCCCCGAGCGTAGCCCCGCCCTCCGACACGGCCGCAGGCGGCGGGAGGACCTGACCTGCGGAGGCCTGATCTGCGGCGGTGGCGCGAGGCGCTGCTCGGTCCGCGGCTTCACAGGTACTGCGCGTAGTCGTCGAGGGTGCGCAGGACCTCCGGCTCGGGTCCTGAGGGGAGTTGCAGCAGGACCTCTTCGGCGCCCAGGTCGCGGTAGTGCCGCAGTTTGCCGGGGGAGGGAAGGACGGAGCCGGGGACGACGGCCGGGGCGCCGGCGCGGCCGGCGGAGCGCCAGGCGGCCTGGAGGGTGGCGATGGTGTCCTTCAGGCCGCTGCCGCCTATGGGCAGCCAGCCGTCGGCGTACTCGGCGATGTGCGCGAAGAGCGTGGGCCCCGCGGCGCCGCCGACCAGCAGCCGTGGGCCGCCCGGGCGTACTGGTTTCGGGTGCGCGAGGGAGGCGCGTACGGAGCCGAACTCACCCTCGTAGGGCGTCGGCTCGGGCGCCCACAGTGCCCGCATCAGCGCGATGCGGTCGCGTACCAGGTCGCGGCGGCGGCGCCAGATGACCCCGTGGTCGGCGGCCTCCTCCACGTTCCAGCCGAAGCCCACACCCAGTGTGAACCGGCCGCCGCACATCCAGTCGAGGGTGGCGATCTGCTTGGCCAGCACGATGGGGTCGTGCTGGGCGACCAGCGTGATGCTGGTGCCCAGGGCGAGCCGTTCGGTGGCGGTCGCGGCGGCGGACAGGGCGACCAGGGGATCGAGAGTGCGGCCGTAGGGGCGGGGCAGAGGGTCGCCCATCGGGGCCGGTGTCTGCCTGCTGACGGGGATGTGGGTGTGCTCGGGCAGGTACAGCCCGCCGAAGCCCCGCTGTTCCAGTTCGCGGGCGAGCCGGGCGGGCCGGATGGTCTCGTCGGTGAGCAGGATGGTCGTCGAGATCCGCATCCCGTCACTGTGCCGGGGGGCGGTGGTGAACTCCATGCCCCCGCAGGGCCTTTGGTCCCGGTGCAGCAGTTGGCGTTTCGGCCACTCCGAGGACTTCTCCCCCTCACCGACCGCGCGTACAACTCCCCCATGGACACCCCGATGGACACTCCCACGGACACGCATATGGGCAGACGTGACGCCCTCCGGTTCTCTCTCGCCGCCGGGGCCGCGAAAGCAGTGACGCTTTCCGGGGCGAGCTTCGCGCGCGCTGACGACGGTGCGACAGTGCGCCGTACGCTGCGCGGGCATCTGCCGACAGGGGCTCCCGATTTCGTGTACCTGCCGGTGGAGATCCCCGAGGGGGTGCGTGAGATCGCGGTCTCCTACCGCTACGACAAACCGGAGGTGCCGCAGGGCACGCCCGGCAACGCGCTCGACATCGGCATCTTCGACCAGCGCGGCACGGCGCTGGGGGGACGGGGTTTCCGCGGCTGGTCCGGCGGTTTCCGGGACTCCTTCGCGATCAGCGCCGAGAAGGCGACGCCCGGCTATCTGGCGGGCCCGGTCCGGGCGGGCACCTGGCATGTGGCGCTCGGCCCCTACACGGTGGCGCCGCAGGGCATGGACTACGAGGTGACGGTCACCCTGCGGCACGGCGAGCCGGGGCACACGCCGCGGCCCGCGTATCCACCCGAGCGTGCCAGGGGGCGGGGCCGGGCCTGGTACCGGGGCGACTGCCACCTGCACACGGTGCACTCGGACGGGCGCCGTACGCCGGAGGAGGTGGCGGCCGCGGCACGCGCCGCCGGGCTGGACTTCCTCACCACCACCGAGCACAACACGACCTCAGGGCACGCCGCGTGGCAGGGACTGTGGGGAGACGATCTGCTGGTGCTGTGCGGCGAGGAGATCACCACTCGTAACGGTCACTATCTGGCACTCGGCACCGACCCGGGCACCTTTCTCGACTGGCGCTACCGGGCCCGGGACGACGCCTTCCCGCGGTTCGCACGGGCCGTGCACCGGGCGAGCGGCCTGGTGGTTCCGGCGCATCCGAACTGTCCGTTCGTGGGCTGCCAGTGGAAGTTCGGCTACGAGCACGCGGACGCGGTGGAGGTGTGGAACGGGCCGTGGACGGCCGACGACGAACTCGCGCTGGCCGCCTGGGACAACATGCTCGTCAGCCGCGACACCTGGCTGCCCGCCATGGGGAACAGCGATGCGCACCGGGAGGGCCAGGACGTGGGTGTGCCGCAGACCGTCGTCCACGCGGACGATCTGGCGCGCGGCCCGCTGCTGGCGGCGATCCGGGCGGGGCGGTCGTATCTGGCCGAGTCGTCGAAGATTTCCGTCGAGCTGAAGGCGACCACTACAAAGGGGGCACACGCCACACTCGGGGAAACGCTACGCGCGGAGCCGGACACCGAGGTGAACGTCACCCTCACCGTGCGGGGCGCACCCGAGGGCGCCACGCTGCACCTGGTCACGGACGAGGGCACCATGCGCACCGGCGGCGGCACGCAGCTCGGCTGGCGGACGACACCCTCGCTCGCCACCTACGTACGGGCCGAGGTGCGGCACCCCGCGAAGGAGGGGTCCGGGCTGCCCGGCGCCATGGCGGCGATGACGAACCCGGTATGGCTGGGAAGGTCCCGGAGGGTCGAGTGAGTCAGTGAGTGAGTGATTCCTCGCTCGTCCGGCCCGCGAGCCACCGCAGTGCGGCCTCCGAGGGGGAGCCGGGCTCGGCGGTGTAGGTGCACAGCGTCTGGTGGGGGTCGACAGCGAGCTGGAACGTCTCATAGGTCAGCTCCAGCTCGCCCACCTTCGGGTGGCGGATGCGCTTGCGGCCTGAGAGCTTTTCGCGCACCTGCTGGTCCTCCCACCGTGCGCGGAACTCGGCACTGGAGTCGAGCAGCTGCGTCAGCACCTCCTTGACCCGCGGGTGGCACGGGTAGCGCGCGCATTCGGAGCGCAGGGCCGCCACCGTCTCGGCGGCAACGGTGTCCCAGTCGGGGTGCAGAGCACGGCTGTCGGGGTGGAGGAAGACCAGCAGCGGGGCGTTGCGCTGCTGCGGCGGCAGGGCTTCCAGATCGAAGGCGATGCGGGCGCCCAGCGCGTTCCAGGCCAGATAGTCGATACCGGGGCCGTGCACAGAGGCGGGCACATACGGTCCCATGGCGTCCAGCAGTCGCTGGATCTCGGGCCGTACGACGGGCCGGGCCTGCGCGCCGTCGGCGAACCGGGGGTCGGCGAGGTTGCGCAGATAGGTGTGCTCGTCGTCGGTCAGCCGCAGGGCACGCGCCAGCCCGTCGAGCACCGGGTCCGAGATGCCCTGTGCGCGGCCCTGCTCGATGCGGATGTAGTAGTCGACGCTGATGCCCGCGAGCTGGGCGACCTCCTCGCGGCGGAGCCCGGGTACGCGGCGCCGGTTGTGGATGGGTGGCAGGCCCAGTTCCTCCGGGTCGAGCGCTGCCCTGCGGGACTTGAGGAAGGCGCCGATCTCCAGCGTCTCCTTCTTCTCCGTGGCCGTCATACGTCCAGTATCCGCCGAGGGTGGTACTGCCGGACCCAGGCTGGGCTTGATCTGGCTGGGGTGTGCGGCCTGGCCGACGCTTGCCAGGAACCCGAACACAGGGGATTCGACAAGCAGACACGACAAACAGGAGTGCAACTGTGCAACGGCGCATTCTCGGCGGTACGGGCATCTCGGTCAGTGACCACGCCCTCGGCGCCATGATGCTGGGTACCGCCAACACCGACCAGGACGACTGCGTCCGCATCATCCACCGTGCTCTCGACAGCGGCATCAATCTCGTGGACACCGCCGACGTGTACGGCAACGGCGCCAGCGAGGAGGTCGTCGGCCGGGCCCTCAAGGGCCGCAGGGACGAGGTCGTCCTGGCCACCAAGGGCCACCTGCCGATGGGTGACGAGCCCAACCACAGTGGCAACAGCCGCCGCTGGCTGACCCGCGCGCTGGACGACAGCCTGCGCCGACTGGGCACCGACCATGTGGATCTCTACCAGTTGCACCGCCCGGACCCGCACACCGACATCGAGGAGACGCTGGGCGCGCTGACCGACTTCGTCCGCGCGGGCAAGGTGCGTGCTGTCGGCACCTCCACGTTCCCCGCCGAACTCCAGGTGGAGGCGCAGTGGGCGGCACAGCGGGGCGGTCATGTGCGGCCGCGTACCGAGCAGCCGCCGTACTCGATCCTGGCGCGCGGTGCCGAGGCCGCGCTGCTGCCGACCGCGCAGCGCTACCGGCTCGGCGTGCTGGTGTGGGGGCCGCTGTCCGGCGGCTGGCTGTCGGGACGTATCCGCTCGGCCGACGACATCGATCTGCGCGCGGGCCGTACGGCCATCGAGCGGCACAAGTTCGATGTGAGCCGGCCTGCCAACGCGCGGAAGCTGGAGGCGGTGCACGCACTGGCCGAGCTGGCGGAGGAGGCGGGCATCGAGCTGCGGCACATGGCCACCGCGTTCGTCCGCAGCCACCCGGCCGTCACCTCGGTGCTGCTGGGGCCGCGCACGATGGAGCACCTGGAGACGCTGCTGCCGGGCACCGAGGTGACGCTGAGCGCGGATGTGCTGGACCGGATCGACGAGATCGTGCCGCCGGGCACGGATCTGAACCCGGAGGACAGCTACTACACGCCGCCCGCGCTGGCGGACGCGGCGCTGCGGCGGCGCTGAACTGCTCGCGGGGCCAGTGGGGGTGTGCCGCGGATTTGTTCACGGTTCCAGTGGTTGCGCCGACCGTCCGCGTGTGACGATCGTACGCCTGACCGACCGCGGGGGCGGTCGGCCACCGAACAGCCCTGGAGACACTCACGATGCGCACACACCGGGCAGCCGTCTGCCTTGCCGCCGCGACCCTGCTGCTGGTCGCGGGCTGCTCCGACAGCGAGGACGACAGCGACGCGGCCGGTGGCGGCTCCTCCCGCTCTCAGGCCGCTCCCGAGCAGGAGGATTCCCAGGTCACCGTCGAGCTGCGGGTCACCGGCGACTCGCCTGCCAGCCTCTACATCCCGGGTATCAAGTACCAGGCCGGTGACGATCCCAGCGGCGACCACGACCTCGACCTGGACAGCGTCAAGACGCCGTGGTCGAAGAAGTTCAAGTTCGAGCCGGGCAGGTCGCTCTCGCTCCAGGTCGCCTCGAAGGAGCCGAAGAAGGAGATCGGCTGCCAGATCCTTGTCGACGGCGAGGTCAAGGCCGAGGAGCTGAAGAAGAACAAGCCCGGCTACACCCTCAACACCACGTGCACCACGACGTCATGACCGCCGCTGCGGACTGCCCGGTGCTCACCTCGTACTGACGGTCTCGGTGTCGCGTCCCGAGCGCAGGACCTTGCCCGGCACGGCGCCGGTCACCTTGTCGTCGCGGATGGTCTCCACACCGTTGACCCATACGCCGACGACACCGACAGCGCGCGAGTCGAGCCGGGGGCTGTCGCCGGGCAGGTCGTGGACGAGGGTCGCCTGGCCGGCGTCGATCCGTTCGGGGTCGAAGAGCACCAGGTCGGCGTGCCAGCCCTCGCGCACCTGACCGCGCTCCCGCAGGCCGAACAGCCGGGCGGGTTCGTCGGTGAGCATCTGCACGGCGCGCTCCAGGCCGACCAGCTTCCGGCCGCGCAGACAGTCACCCAGAAAGCGCGTCGTGTACGGGGCCCCGCACATACGGTCCAGATGGGCTCCGGCGTCCGAGCCGCCCAGCATGACGTCCTCGTGCTCCCAGGTCTGCCTGCGCAGTTCCCAGCTCGCCGGGTCGTTGTCGGTGGGCATCGGCCACAGCACCGTACGCAGCTCGTCGTTGGCGCAGATGTCCACCAGGCAGCCGAACGGGTCCTGACCGCGCTCGGCGGCGATGTCGGCCACCACACGTCCTGTCAGCCCCTCGTTGGCGGCCGAGTAGGTGTCGCCGATGACGTACCGGTCGAAGCGGGCCAGTCGCCGGAAGACGCCTGCCTCCTTGCTGTCCGCACGGCGCAGCATTTCGGCCCGTACGCCCGCGTCGCGTAGTTTCGCGATGCGTTCCGGGACGGGCAGCCCGAGGATGTCGCCCCAGCCGGGGATGAGGTTGAGCGCGCAGAAGGTGCCCAGCGACATGTTCATGGGGGTCAGAATGGGCATGGTGAGCGCGACGACTCGGCCGCCCTCCTTGCGGGCGTGCTCGGCGGCGGCCAGTTGCCGTGGCACCCGTTCGGGGACGGCGGCGTCGATGGTGAGCACGTTCCAGTTCAGCGGCCGTCCGGCAGCGGCTGACATCCGGGCGAACAGGTCGATCTCGTCGTCGGAGAACTGGTCGAGGCAGCCGGCGACGATGGCCTCGATCTGGGTGCCCTCGTGGTCGGCGACCGCGCGGGAGAGCGCCAGCAGTTCATCCGGCTTGGCGTGCCGGGAGGCGACGGGGTTGCCGTCGCCGTCGGAGTGGGTGGACGACTGGGTCGTGGACAGGCCCCAGGCGCCCGCCTCCATCGCCTCGTGGAAGAGCCGCAGCAGCTGCGCCAACTGCGCCTCGTCGGGCTGTCCGCCGATGGCGTCCTGGCCCATCACATGCCGCCGCAGCGCGCAGTGGCCCACCATGAAGCCCGCGTTGACCGCCGTGCGGCCCTCCAGCGCGTCCAGGTAGTCGCCGAAGGAGTGCCAGTTCCAAGGCGCGCCTTCCTCCAGGGCGACCAGGGACATGCCCTCCACCTTGGACATCATCCGCCGTGTGTAGTCGGCATCCTCGGGGCGCTCGGGGTTGAGCGGGGCCAGCGTGAAGCCGCAGTTGCCGCCGGCGACCGTGGTGACGCCGTGGTTCATGGAGGGGGTGGCGTACGGGTCCCAGAACAGCTGCGCGTCGTAGTGCGTATGCGGGTCGACGAACCCGGGGGCGAGCACCAGCCCGGTGGCGTCCTGGCTGCTGCGGGCCTCCTCGCGGAGCGTCCCTGGCTCGGCGACGTAGGCGATCCGGCCGTCCCGGATGCCGATGTCGGCCCGGTAGGAGGGCGCCCCGGTGCCGTCGACGACGGTGGCGCCCGTGATGAGGTGGTCAAGCATGCTGCGGGGTCCTCCTTCGGTCGTCCTGCCGTCTCCGCGGCGCCGAGCGCGGGCGGGTCGGCTGTCGCGCGCCGGGCGCGGGTGGTCGGCTGTCGCGCGCCGAGCGGGGTGTCAGCTGTTGTGCCGCGCCGAGTGGTGTGTCAGCTGTTGCGCGCCAAGTGGGGTGTCAGCTGTTGCGCGCCGCGTCGCGGAAGCGGGTGGTGCGGTGCACCGGGTCGGTGTCGATCTGCGGGATCACGTGCTCGCCTATGAGCTTGATCGTGTTCAACGTGTCCTCGTACGGGATCCCGATGGGCAGTCCGAAGGAGAGCTGGTCGGCGCCGGCCTGCTCCCAGCGCTTGCACTGCCGCAGCACCTCTTCGGGGTTGCCGCAGATCATCAGCTCCTCGGCGATGAGCAGCTCGACGACCTCCTCGGTGTAGTCCGGGATCAGCTCCGGCCACTGCGGGATGCCCTCGGGCCGGGGGAAGGTGTCGTGGTAGCGGAAGAGCAGCGACTGTAGGTAGTTGAGGCCGCCGTCGACGGCGATCCGCTTGGCCTTCTCGGTCGTCTCGGCGCAGATCGCGGTGGACGTCACCATGACGTTGTCGTTGACATAGCCGCCGATGGGCCGGGCGTCCTTGACGGCTCCCTTGTAGGACTCCAGCACCCACTCCATGTCGGAGACCTTCTGCACGCTGAAACCGAGCACCCCCAGCCCCTTCTTCGCGGCCATCGCGTACGAAGAAGGCGAGCCGGCCGCGTACCACATGGCGGGGTGTGAACCCCCGTACGGCTTGGGCAGGATCTTGCGTGGGGGCAACGACCAATGCTTCCCCTGAAACCCCTGGTACTCGTCCTGGAGCCACATCCTGGGGAACTCGGCGATGGTCTCCTCCCAGATCTCCTTGGTGTGGTTCATGTCGGTGACGCCCGGCAGGAACCCGAGGATCTCGTGCGAGCCGGCGCCCCGTCCGGAGCCGAACTCGAAACGGCCGCCCGTCAGATGGTCGAGCATGGCGACCTTCTCCGCCACCTTCACCGGGTGGTTGACCTGCGGCAACGGGTTGAAGATCCCGGAGCCGAGGTGGATGCGGTCGGTGGCGTGCGCCAGGTAGCCGAGGAAGACGTCGTTGGCCGACAGGTGGCTGTACTCCTCCAGGAAGTGGTGCTCGGAGGCCCAGGCGTACTTGAAGCCGGACTTGTCCGCCTGGATGACGTATTCGGTCTCCTCGACCAGCGCCTTGTGCTCGGCCTGCGGATCGGCCTGGGCCCGCGCGGCGGGCACATACCCCTGAACAAAGAGACCGAACTCCACGGTGTCATCTCCTTAGACGGTCCTTGGACGGCCGCCGTTTCTGACGTTCCGTCAGATTGCGATGGGACCGACTGTGGCACCGCCGGGTGGGACCGTCAATACGACGGAGAGCCCCACTGCGGGCCAGGGGCACCCGCCGCCGACGCGGACGGCCCGCCTGCACGGACGCGCACCGGCCCTCTCTGCGGATCGCGCACCGGCCCTCTCTGTGGATAGGGAGCGGCCAGTGCGCAAGTGACGGAAAAGTGAAGAAGTGATCATGAAATGCTGAAGGACTTGCGAAGTCTTCCTGACGGAAACCGACGCACCCTCCCGCGCACCGGCACAGCCATTCCACAAGCGAAGGAGCAAATGCGCTGGTCCGGCGAGGGGTTGTGCCGAGCGGCCGGGCAGGCCTCAGAGCACCGAGACGCCCGCCAGCCAGCCGCCGTCGATGACGAACGGCTGGCCCGTGACGTACGAGGAGTCCGCACAGCTGAGGAAGAGGGCCAGCCGCGCGACTTCCTCAGGGCGGCCCATCCGGCCCTGGGGGATCAGCTTGGCGTAGAAGGCTGCCGTGCTGCCGTTGTCCTGTGCCCCGGCGGCGTCGAGGTGGAGGCCGTTCTCCGCCGCCTTCGCCGGGTTCGTCATCGGGGTGTCGATCGCGCCGGGGCACATGGCGTTGACGCGCACGCCCCGGCCCGCGAGTTCCATCGAGGCGACGCGGGTCATGCCGACGATCGCGGCCTTGGTCGCCGCGTACGCGGTCAGAAAGGCCATGCCGGTCAGCGCGGCGTAGGAGGCCGTGTTGACGATGGTGCCGCCGCCCGCCCGCTCGATGCGCGGGGCGAGGGTCTTCATGCCAAGGAAGCAGCCGGTCTGGTTGACGTCGACCACCTCGCGGAACTCGGCGACGGGTGTCGCGGCCAGCTCGTTGAAGCGGAGGATGCCCGCGTTGTTGATGAGGCCGTCGACTTTGCCGAAGGCGCCTTCGGCGGTGTCCGCCGCGGATTGCCAGTCGGCCTCTTCGCGGACGTCCAGGTGTACGTAGCGGGCCCGCTGCGGACCCAGCTCCGCGGCCACCCGTTCGCCCTCGTCGTCCAGTACGTCGCCGAGCACCACCTTGCCGCCTTCGGCGGCGAACAGCCGGGCTTCCTCCGCGCCTTGGCCGCGTGCTGCTCCGCTGATGAGGACGACTCTGCCGGTCAGTTTCCCCATTGGTGCCTCCTTGGGTTGGTACGGCACTTCTTCGCCGGAGCCGCCCCCGCCCGCCCCCCGGCCCCTCCCTTGGCCCGGCAACGGGCTGCCCCAGCCCGTGGTACGCGGGGTGCGAGTCCTCCCCCAAGCTCTTCGAGCAGGGAGGTACCCCCATGGCTGGTGGGGGCACCTCCCGGCCGGAGGCTGGGGGAGCAGTTCCCCGCGCTCCTTCGGGGCACGTCTTCCTCATGCCAGCCGCGGGGCGACCTGCTCCGCGAACAGGGCGAGCTGGTCGAGGAGTTCGTCGAGGGATCTGGAGCGGAAGCGGAGTTGGAGCTGCGTGACGCCCATGTCGCGATAGGGCCGGAGGGTGTCGGCGAGGGAGGCCGGGGAGCCGTGACGGGTGCGGCGTCCCACGTCCCAGGCGGGGCGGCCCACATAGAGGGGCTCGGCGATGGCGCCGACGGTGAAGGGGTGCTCCGCGAGTCCCGCCGACTCCCGGAGGCGGCGGATCCGCGCGATCTTGGGCGGCAGATCCTCGCGGGGGTCGCCCTGGGGGAGCCAGCCGTCGCCGCGCAGCGCCGCACGGCGTACCGCGGGGGGCGAGGAGCCGCCGACCCACACCGGGGGGCGGGGCCGCTGCGCGGGGCGCGGTTGCTGCCCCAGGTCGGCGAAGGAGAACCGCTCCCCCGCGAAGACGGGGAACTCCTCCTCGCCCAGGGCGGCCTTCAGCGCGTCGACGGTCTCGTCCAGCACCGCGCCACGTGCCTCGAAATCCACGCCGAGAGCGTCGAATTCCTCCCGTACGTGCCCGGCTCCCACGCCCAGGAGGAGGCGCCCGCCGGAGAGATGGTCGAGCGTGGCGTACTGCTTGGCGCTCGCCAGCGGATGCCGCAGGCCGACGACGGCGACATGGCTGAGCAGCGCGACGCGTTCGGTGGCGGCCGCCAGGAAGGAGAGCGTGGCCACCGGGTCGTACCACACGGTGCTCATGGCGCCGGCCAGCCTGCGTGGCACGGCGATGTGGTCACAGCAGCCGATGTAGGCGTATCCGTGCTGGTCGGCCGCGCGGGCCACGGCCAGCAGTTCGGCGGGGCCGGCGGCGGCCTCCCAGGATTCGGCGTAGAGGGTGCTCTGCGACTGGACCGGCAGCTGGATTCCGAACGCCAGCTGTCCGGGAGGGAAAGTCAGCACCCGGCCATGCTGATACCTGACGGCCCGTCAGGCAAGAGGGCTGCCCCGGCCGCGGACCGCTCGACTGAGCGTCGCTCAGGAGTGCTAGCCTCGTGCGCCGCG
Organism: Streptomyces sp. CA-250714; assembly: GCF_050936705.1. Classification (NCBI taxonomy): domain Bacteria; kingdom Bacillati; phylum Actinomycetota; class Actinomycetes; order Kitasatosporales; family Streptomycetaceae; genus Streptomyces; species Streptomyces sp. CA-250714. Next base: position 3,312,708 of record NZ_JBNJMI010000002.1, read on the forward strand.
CGCTGCGCGCGTTTGCTGTCGGCAACCAGGAGTGCGGGTTCCGCATCCTGCTGCGCGCACAGCGCCACTGAGGGAACATGGCGGCACTGCTGTTTCCTGATCAGTTCGCGTTCAGTTGTGATCAGATCGCGGACTGGCCCGGCCCGCACGACAATCCAATCGCTCAAGGACGCCGATGACCGAGATACCGGTGGCGCTGACCGTCATCCTGTCCGTGGGGACGGCGGCCGCCGTGGCACTCGCCCTCCTGCTGGCGCGTTCGGCGCGGGAGGCCAAGCGGCTGCGGCAGCGCTCCGCCACCGCGGAGAAGGACCTGCAGGAAGCCCGGCACCACCAGGCGGTCCTCGCCCGGCGCGCACAGGCGACGGAGGCCGAGGTCCGGCATCTGGCGGGCGCCCGCATCCCCGACCTGACCGCGGCGCTCGCCCACCCCAACGTCCCCGTACGCGGACTGCTCGACGCCACGTTCCAGGGCACGGATCTGGACCGTGCGCTGACCACGGTCATGGAGCAGGTCAGCGACGCCGTCACCAAGGAGCGGCTGCGGGTGGACGGCGCTGCGCAGGCCTCCATGCGCGGTGCGACGACCACCATCCAGGCGCTGCTCTACCAGTTGCAGACGCGGTTGCAGACGATGCAGGAACGCTACGACGACCCGTTCGTGGCGGAGGATCTGCTGGCCGCCGACTTCCTCAACGAGCAGGCGCTGCGCCGTATCCAGTCCACCGCGATCGTCTGTGGTGCCTGGCCTGGGCTGACCCGGCAGAACTCGCACCTGGGCGACATCGTCGTCGGTGCGATGTCGCGGCTCAGCGGCTACGAGCGCGTCCAGGTCACCAACCAGCTGCGGGACCCGGTGGGCGTGGTGGCGCGGGCCGTGGAGCCCGCGGCCGTGGTGCTCACCGAACTGCTCGCCAACGCACTGCACTACTCGCACCCCGAACTTCCCGTGGCCGTGACGATCCAGCAGGGCAACCGCGGCGCCTCGGTGATCATCGATGATGCCGGTGTCGGCATGCACGCAGAGGAGATGGAACGCGCCCAGCGGATGATGGCGGGCCAGGAGAACGTGCTCCTGACCGAGCTGGGCGACCCGCCCAAGACGGGCTTCGCGACGGTGGGACAGCTCGCCCGGCAGTACGGCTTCACGGCGTCCGTCGAGGCGTCCCCGTACGGCGGCGTACGGGCCATCGTGCACATCCCCGGCGAACCGCTGCTGACGCTGCTCGACGAGGAGGAGCAGCCGATGTCCCCCATGGCCCCGGTGCCGCGCTCCGGCACGAGTGCCGGAGCGTCGGTCCCCTCGGCGCGGCCCGACCAGGCCGCCCAGCGTCCGGCCCAGCCCGAGCCCGAGCACACCGCGACCGTCCACCTGAACCGCTCCGCGAGCCGTACGCCCTCACGCACGCGGCCGTACGGCCAGGAGCAGGGCGGCCCGGCCGAGCCGCAGGCGCAGCCGTCCGAGGACGAGCTGCCGCGGCGCAGGCGCCGGAGGCCGGTGCCGGAGGCCACACTGGGCACCGCTCCGGAAGCGGCGGCCCCCGACGCCGAACCGGCCGGGCAGCCCGCCCCGGCCGCGCAGGCCCAGGCCCCGGAGACTTCGCCGGAGGAGAGCGCGGAGCGCTGGGCAGCCTTCCAGCGCGGTACCAACTCGGGCCGTGCGGCCGTCGACGAGGCCGTCGACACGGGTGAGTACCCGCAGGTGGCGGCGCCCCCGGCGGCGAGCCAGGGCCTCGATCACGGCAACGCGGTCCCCGACGACCACTACGCCGATCCTCGTTCCGCTGAAGGGAATCCGCAGGAATGACAATCCCCGCACGCAGGTCACTCCGGGACGACACCTCATGGGTGCTCGGTCCCCTCCTGGAGCTCCCGCACGTCATCCACGCGGCCGTCATCTCCGGCGACGGCCTCATCGAGGGGCGCTCGCCCAATCTGGAGCGGGACGCGGCAGAGGGCGTCGCCGCGATGCTCTCCGCGCTCCAGGGCGCCGCGCGTACGACCACGGCGGCGTTCGCCGGTACGTACGAGGCGCGGCTGCGGCAGACCGTGGTGGAGTCCGACCACGGCTGGGTCTTCGCGATCCCCGCGGGTGAGAACACCACGCTGGCCGTGTTCGCGGGGCCCGACGTGAACATGGGCGTGGTCACCCACCAGATGCAGGTACAGGTCGCGTCGCTGGGAGCGAAGACCATGAGCACCCCGGCGAGGAACGACACGGCGATATGACTCCGCCGCCCCGTGACAGCAGGCGCCTGGTGCCTGCGTATCTGGCGACGACCGGACGAGCCCGGCCCAGCCGTAACACGCTCGACCGCCTCACCGTGCTGCACGGCGCGGCGGACCCGTCGACGGTCTCCGGGCTGCGCCCGGAGGAGATCCGGCTGTTGGAGCTGCTGCGCGGTGGTGCGCTGTCGCTCGCCGAGGCCGCCGCGCATCTGCGGCTTCCGGTCAGTGTGGTCAAGGTCCTGGTGGCCGACCTGGTGGACGCGGGCCGTCTGATGGCCCGCGCCCCGATCCCCGACGCCGAACTGCCGGAGCGGCAGATTCTGGAGAAAGTTCTCAATGGACTCCGCACTCTCAAGTCCTCCTAGTCCGGACGCCCCGTCGGGCTCCGGGGCGCAAGGCGGCTCCATGTATCTGGACGACAGGCCGCAGACGCTGGTGAAGCTGCTGGTCGCGGGGCCGTTCGGGGTGGGCAAGACCACCTTCATCCGCTCGCTGTCCGAGACGCAGCCGCTGCACACCGAGGAGGTGATGACGCGTACCGGTGCGCTGGTGGACGATCTGGCCGGGGTGCGCGACAAGACCACCACCACGGTCGCCATCGACTTCGGGCGGCTGACGCTGCCGGGGGATCTGGTGCTGTACATGTTCGGCACCCCGGGGCAGCGACGGTTCCGCCCGCTGTGGCAGGACATCGCGCGGGGCGCGCTGGGCGCCCTGGTGCTGGCGGACACCCGTCGCCTCGCCGACTCCTTCGAGGTGATGGACATGATCGAGGAGGCGGGGCTGCGGTACGCGGTGGCCGTCAACTCCTTCCCCGACTCCCCCCAGCACCACCCCGACACCCTGCGGGACCATCTCGATCTGGCGCCGGACACACCGCTGGTGGTGTGTGACGCGCGCGATCGTGACCAGTCGGCTGACGCGCTGATCGCGCTCGTCGGCCATGTCCTCGACGCCCTCGACAAGCAACAGCAGCAGCAATCCGCCCAGCCGCACAGCCAGTCGCAGCAGCAGCCCCAGGAGCCCTCTTGAGCACCGCCCCAGCGCCGGGTCACCAGCCTTCCGGCCAGATGCCGCCGCCGCTGTCCCGGCCGAACCACGAGGTCACCCCGCTGTACGGGGAGGAGTTCGCGGCCGACCCGTACGCCGTCTACGAGCGGCTGCGCAAGTACGGTGCCGTCGCCCCCGTGGAGATCGCCCCCGGGGTGGGCGCGATGCTCGTGATCGACTACCGCGCCGCGCTCGACCTGTTGCACGACCCGGCCACCTGGTCGAAGGACTCCAGCATCTGGCTGGACAGCGTGCCGGAGGACTCGGCCGTGATGCCGATGCTGCGGGGCAGGCCCAACGCGCTGTTCACCGACGGCGAGACGCACGCCCGCTACCGGAAGGTCATCTCCGACAGCTTCGCGCGGCAGGAGCCGCACGAGATGCGGCAGGACGTCCGGGAGGTCGCCGACTCCCTGATCGCGAGCTTCGCCCAGGACGGCCAGGCCGATCTGGTCGGCCAGTTCGCACGCGTGCTGCCGCTGCTCTACTTCAACCGGGCCTTCGGTCTGCCCGACGAGAGCAGTGAGCTGCTGATCCAGGGCATCGCCGGGATGTTCGACGGCAAGACACCCGAGGAAGCAGCGGCCGCCGACGCCGCCTACACCCGCTACATCACCGAGCTGACCCAGCTCAAGCAGCGGGAGCCGGGGCAGGATCTGACGTCCTGGATCATGCAGCACCCCGCGGGGCTGACCGCCGAGGAGGTCGTCCAGCAGATCGTGGTGACGCTGGGCGCCAGCTACGAGCCGCTGTCCAACCTCATCGGCAACGCGCTCAGCCGGATGCTGGTCGACGACCGCTACTACGGCAACCTCTCCGGTGGTGCCCTGACGGCCCGCGACGCGCTGCACGACGTGCTGCGCAACGAGCCGCCGATGGCCAACTACTCGGCGCACTACCCCCGCCGGGACATCTACTTCCACGGTGTCTGGATGCGGGCCGGCCAGCTCGTGCTGGTCTCCTACGCGGCGGCCTCCACCCAGAGCGGCCGGGCGGCACCGGGTGAGAGCACCGGCGCGGCGGGCTCCGGAGGCGGGGCGCACCTGGCGTGGGCGGCCGGTCCGCACACCTGCCCCGCGCAGCAGCCCGCACTGCTGATCGCCACGACCGCCATCGAACGGCTCACCGCCTGGCTGTCGGACATCGAGCTGTCGGTGCGTTACGACCAACTGAAGTGGCGGCCCGGCCCGTTCCAGCGCGGACTGGTCTCGCTGCCCGCACGGTTCAGCCCCGTCAGCCCCGACACCGCAGGAGGAGCTCCGTGGAAGCACAGCAGGACACGGTCCGCCTAGACCCACTCGGCCGCGACATCCACGGCGAGGCCGAGCAGATCCGCCGCTTAGGCGCGAGCGCGACACTGGTCGAGCTGCCGGCAGGGGTGCGCGCCTGGTACGTCAGCGAGTTCGACGTACTCAAGCAGCTGCTGCGGGATCCGCGGGTCTCCAAGGATCCCCGCCGGCACTGGCCAGCCTGGCAGCGCGGCGAGTTCCGCGACAGCTGGCTGCTCACCTGGCTGGACCGCGAGAACATGCTGTGCTCCTACGGGGAGGACCACAAGCGGCTCCGCAAGCTGGTCGCCCCCGCGTTCACCGCCCGGCGTACGGCGGCCATGCTGCCCCGGGTGGAGCGGATCACCGGCGAGCTGCTGGACGCGATGGAGCGGGACGCCGAGCGGGACGGCACGCTCGATCTTCGCTCGGCCTTCGCCCACCCGCTGCCGATGAACGTCATCTGCGAGCTGTTCGGGGTGCCGGAGGACCAGCGGCCCGAGATGAAGCGGCTGATGGACCTGATCATGGACACCACGCTGACGGCCGAGCAGGCCGGGCAGACGGCGGTGGACATGATGGCGGCCTTCACCGCGCTGGCCGAGGCCAAGCGCGCCGAGCCGGGCGAGGATCTGACCAGCGTGCTGGTCTCGGCCCGGGACGAGGAGGGCGACGCGCTCTCCGAGAAGGAACTGCTGGACACCCTGCTGCTGATGATCGGCGCGGGGCACGAGACCACCGTCAACCTCATCGGCAACGCGGTGCACGCCCTGCTCACCCACCCCGACCAGCTCCAGCTGGTGCGGGAGGGCAGGGCCTCCTGGGACGACGCGGTCGAGGAGACCCTGCGCTGGGCGCCCAGCATCGCCAATCTGCCGCTGCGCTTCGCCGTCGAGCAGATCGAGCTGCCGGACGGCACCACCATCCGGCAGGGCGATGCCATCGTCTCCACGATCGCCTCGGCCAACCGTGACCCGGCCAAATACGGCGACACAGCCGCCGAGTTCGACATTCTGCGTACCGACGGCGAGCACCTCTCCTTCGGGCACGGCGTGCACTTCTGTCTGGGCGCGCCGCTGGCCCGGATGGAGGCGCGTACGGCACTGCCCGCGCTCTTCGACCGGTTCCCGAAGCTGTCACTGGCTCAGCCGGCCGAGGAGCCGCCGCAGGTCCCCTCGGCCATCGCCTTCGGTTATGCGGAGCTGCCGGTGCGGCCGCTGGGCTGACCGCCTCGGCGCCCCTGAGCCGGAGGCGGCGGGGAGCGGACGGCCCGGAGGACAGGGCCGGGCAGCCGCTCCCCGCCGCTTCCCCGCCGCTCCCGCGCCCTCAGGGCCCCGCCCACAGCCCGTCGTCCGTCAGCCCGAGCAGGTCGATGGCGTTGCCGCGTACGATGCGCTCGACCAGCTCGGCGGGCAGGTGCCCCATCTGCGCCTCGCCGACCTCCTTGGACTTGGGCCAGGTCGAGTCCGAGTGCGGGTAGTCGGTCTCGTACAGGACGTTGGGCACGCCGATGGACTCCACGTTCCTCAGCCCGAACGCGTCGTCGAAGAAGCAGCCGTAGACGTGCTCGGCGAACAGTTCGGAGGGCGGGCGCAGCACCTTGTCCGCCACGCCTCCCCAGCCCCGGTTCTCCTCCCACACCACATCGGCTCGTTCAAGGATGTACGGAATCCAGCCGATCTGGCCCTCCGCGTACATGATCCTCAGGTTGGGGAAGCGGTCGAAGATTCCGCTCATCAGCCAGTCGACCATCGAGAAGCAGCAGTTGGCGAAGGTGATGGTGGAGCCGACGGCGGGCGGTGCGTCGGCCGAGGTGGAGGGCATCCGGCTGGAGGAGCCGATGTGCATGGCGATGACGGTGCCGGTCTCGTCGCAGGCCCGCAGGAACGGGTCCCACGCGTCGGTGTGCACGGACGGCAGCCCCAGGCGCGGCGGGATCTCGGAGAAGCAGACGGCTCGTACGCCGCGCGCCGCGTTGCGCCGTACCTCCTCGGCGGCCAGCTCGGCGTCCCACAGCGGTATGAGGGTGAGCGGTATCAGGCGTCCCTGCGCGTCCGGGCCGCACCACTCCTCCACCATCCAGTCGTTGTAGGCCCGCACTCCCAGCAGGCCCAGTTCGCGGTCCTTCGCCTCGGTGAAGGTCTGGCCGCAGAAGCGGGGGAAGGTGGGGAAGCACAGGGCCGACTGGACGTGGTTGACGTCCATGTCCGCCAGCCGTTCGCGCACGTCGTAGGAGCCGGGGCGCATCTGCTCGTAGGTGATCGCCTCCAGCCGCACCTCGTCCCTGTCGTAGCCGACGGCCGTGTCCAGCCTGGTCAGCGGGCGGTGCAGCTCCTCGTACACCCACCAGTCGGCGATCGGGCCGTCGTCGCCGGGCTCGCCCATCTTCGGTGCGAACTTCCCGCCGACGAAGGTCATCTCCTTCAGTGGCGCACGGACGATACGGGGTCCGACCTCGCGATATCGGGACGGCAGCCGGTCCCGCCACACGTGCGGGGGTTCGACCGTGTGGTCGTCCACCGAGATGATCCTGGGGAAGGTCTCCATGCGGCCACGGTAGCGCTGACCTGACGGGCCGTCAGCTCCCGTGCGGCGCCTTCTTCCGGGCCGCCCGCCGGTTCGTCCGGACACCCGGCGTCGCGACCCGCATTCGAAGGCAGGTGCGGGCCGAATTCAAAGGCTTCGTAGAGAGGCTGGTACCTGAGCTGACGTAATTGCCATGAACAAGGCAGACTGACCTCTGCGGGGAACGGAGGAGTGCGGAGCTGCAGGGGAGCACACCAATGGGCGCCGGGGACCATACGCGAGTCGGAACGGAGCACCAGGAGCACCAGCTTCGCTTCGCTGTGCTCGGTCCCGTCCGCGCCTGGCGTGGCAACCAGCCGATCGGCATGGGCTCGCCCCAGCAGAAAGCCCTGCTCGCGGCGCTGCTGCTGCGTGGCGGGCACACCGCAACCGCCGAGGAACTGATCGACAACATCTGGGGCGAGGAGCCGCCCGAGCAGGCCAAGGCGGCGCTGCGCACCTACGCCTCCCGCATCCGCAAGGCTCTCGGCGCCGATGCCGAGCTGCTGGTCAGCGAGTCGGGTGGCTACGCCATACGTACCGGAACCGAGGCCGCCCTTGACGTAGAAACTGCACACGAGCTGGCCGTACGCGCCGAGAAGGCCGCCTCGGGCGGCGACCGCGCCCAGGCCCGCGAGCTGTACGGCGCGGCCCTCGCCCACTGGGACGGCGAACCACTGGCCCACCTTCCCGGGCCGTTCGCCGAACAGCAGCGCGTCCGGCTGGAGGAGTGGCGGCTGAGCCTGCTGGAGCTGCGGCTCGATCTCGACCTCCAGGTCGGCTGCCACGCCGAGACCGTCAGCGAACTGACGGCGCTGACTGCGGCGCACCCGCTGCGCGAGCGCCTCCGCGAGCTGCTGATGCTCGCCCTCTACCGCAGCGGACGGCAGGCCGAGGCGCTGGCCGTCTACGCCGACACCCGGCGGCTGCTGGCCGAGGAACTCGGCGTCGACCCCCGCCCCGAGCTGACCGAGCTCCGGCAGCGCATCCTGGAGGCCGACGACGAGCTGGCCCACCAGAACGACACCCGCTCGCCCTCCGCGGCCACCACCGTCACCAAGCCCGCACAGCTGCCCGCGACCGTGGCCGACTTCACGGGGCGCGCGTCCTTCGTCGCCGAACTCGGCGACCAGCTCGCCCAGGCCGAGGGCACGGTGATGGCCGTCTCAGCCGTCGCCGGCATCGGCGGCGTCGGCAAGACGACGCTTGCCATCCATGTCGCACACGCCGCCGCCGACCGCTTCCCCGACGGCCAGCTCTACGTGGACCTGCAGGGCGCCGGGGCCTCCCCCGCCGACCCCGAAGCGGTCCTCGGCTCGTTCCTGCGCGCGCTGGGCGTCGCCGACTCCGACATCCCCGGCGGCGTCCAGGACCGCGCCGCGCTGTACCGCTCGCTGCTGGCGGGCCGCCGCGTGCTGGCACTGCTGGACAACGCGCGGGACGCCGCACAGGTGCGGCCGCTGCTGCCCGGTACGTCGGGCTGCGCGGCCCTGGTCACCAGCCGGGTACGGATGGTCGACCTGGCCGGGGCGCATCTGGTGGACCTCGATGTGATGAGCCCCGAAGAGGCCATCGCCCTGTTTACCCGCATTGTGGGCGAGGAGCGGGTGCTCTCGGAGCGTGAGGCCGCCATGGACGTGGTGGCCGCCTGCGGGTTCCTGCCGCTGGCCATCCGGATCGCGGCCGCCCGGCTCTCGGCCCGCCGCACCTGGACGGTCTCCACACTCGCCGCCAAGCTCGGTGACGAACGGCGCCGGCTGGACGAGCTCCAGGCCGGCGACCAGGCGGTCAAGGCCACCTTCGAACTCGGCTACGGCCAGCTCGACCGCGAACAGGCCCGCGCCTTCCGCCTGCTGGGCCTCGCCGAGGGTCCGGACATCTCGCTGGACGCCGCCGCGGCACTGCTGGACCGCACCCCGGAGGACACCGAGGACGTACTGGAGTCGCTGGTCGACACCTCCCTCCTGGAGTCCGCCGCACCCCGCCGCTACCGCTTCCACGACCTGGTGCGCCTCTTCGCCCGGGCCTGCGCGGAACGCGACGAGCAGCCCCCGAGCGAGTGCGAGGCCGCCTTGGGGCGGCTGCTGGACTTCTACTTGGCGACGGCGCGGAACTACTACGTGTTGGAGCGTCCAGCCGAAAAGCTCGTCGACCATCTGGAGGTCACCGCGCAGGACGGCCTCCAATTCCCCGACCACGGTGCGGCGATCGAATGGCTCTTCGCCGAATCGGACTGCTTCCTCGCCTGCGCCGCTCAGATGGCCACAGGGGCGACGCTGCGCCGGGCGGTGGACCTGCTGATGGCCACGAGCGCCCTGGCGGAGGCGGGCAGTTACGGGCGGCAGTACGAGCAGGGTGCCACCGCGCTCAAGCGGGCGGCGCAGGAGGCGGGTGACGCGCACGCGGAGGCGCGGGCCCGTTCGGTCCTCACCGGCATGCACCTGGCAACGGGGCGCTTCGACGAGGCGGACAAGGAAGCCGAGCAGGCGGAACGGCTGGCCGAGCAGGCGGACGACCCCATCTCCTGGTCCTACGCACTCAACGACCGCGGCCTGGTGGCCAACTACCAAACCCGCCCCCTGGAGGCCGAGCGCTTCCTGAGCAGTGCACTGGAAGCCTTCCGCTCGTACGGCAACCGGCCCGCCGAGGCCAGCGCGCTGTGCAACCTTTCGCGAGTCCACACCGAGCTGGGCAAGACCGAGACCGCCATCTCACTCGCGGAGCAGGCGCTCGCCATCCATGACCACTTGAGCGTCTCCATGCGCCGGGCGACGACGCTGTACGCGCTCGGTATCGCCCTCACCACCGCGCAACGGCTGCCGGAGGCCGAGCAGCGCTTCCGGGAGGCCCTGGGCATCTTCCAGCAGAGCCGGCAGCGGCTGTGGGAGGGGATGGCGTACTTCCGGCTCGGCGAGGTGCAGCTGGCGGCTCACCGCCCGGCGCAGGCAGCCGAGTTGGCCGAACAGGCCATGTCGATCCTCCGCAACGTCGGTGGCCCGTGGCGCCGGGCCAACGCGCTGACGCTGCTGGGACGTGCGCTGGAGGCGTTCGGGCACGACCGTCGCGCACAGGCGTGCTGGCGCGAGGCTCTGGAGCAGTACGAGAGCCTGGGCACCCCCGAGGCGGCGACCGTACGCGAGCTGCTGGGCGAGGCAGCCCCGGTCTAGGTCAGTCGCGCAACGCCTTCACCAACGAGACGTTCATCGATCGTTTATCGCCTCCCGGCATGCTTTAAGCAGTCGATCCGGCGCCTCGGGGGGCAGGCGGATCGAACAGGGGGAACCGACCAACCCCCCGATAGGGTGAACGGCCCTGACCCGTCCGCCCGGCGGCCCACGGGGGAGTCGCTGGGCGGGCATCTGCCCACAACCCAAGAGGGGAAAGCCACCATGAGCGACCACGAAGAGAAGGTCACGCCCGAGAGCGGCGAAATGACCACCAAGGAGCGCAACCAGACCATCAAGCGGAAGAAGACCGCAGAGGGCGGCTCCGGTCAGATGAGCACCACTGAACGCAACCAGACCATCAAGCCCGCCAACTGAGGCTCGCTCTCCGGGGGACGCAGGGGGTTCGGGGGAGACCCCCCGGAGAGCGCACGACCATCAAGCGGGGGCTGCCCACCCGGAGGGGGACCAGGCGGGCTGTCCCACGGGGGAAATGCGAGGGTCGCGGCCGACGACACGGAGGGGGAGTCGTCGGCTGCGGCCCTCGACGCATGCGCGCTCGTTTCCCGGAGCGCCGCAGCGTCAAAGAAATGAGTAGAACGCCCATTCGTTCCCGGAGGTGCTCCCCATGACCCGCCCCAAGAAGATTCTCGCCGTTTGCGCCCTCGCCTTCGCCGCCGCAGGTGCGTCGACCGCCCCGGCACTGGCGGGCGATCACTCGTCGGCCGGCACCGACGACCGCGTGCAGACCATCTCCATTCTGGAGCGCAACACCACGATACTGCCGGCCACTACCGGCGCACCCACCCTCAACACCGGCTCCGCAACCGCGTCTTGATGACCTTTCCGCTCGCATTACGGGGCAGCTCCGCGACGAACTCGACCTCGCGGGGGACCTTGTAGTTGGCCATTTCCCGGCGGGACCAGGCGATCAGATCGTCGGCGGTGACCGTCGCGCCGGGATGGCGTACGGCGAAGGCCTTGGCGACCTCGCCCAGCCGGGGGTCGGGGATGCCGATGACTGCGGCCTCGGCGATGTCGGGGTGGCGGGCGAGGAGTTGCTCGATCTCGGCGGGATAGGCGTTGAACCCGCCGACGATGAACATGTCCTTGATCCGGTCGGTGATACGCAGATTGCCGTCGGCGTCCAGGACGCCGACATCGCCGGTGCGCAGCCAGCCGTCCGGGGTGAGGACCTCGGCCGTCTCGTGCGGCTCCTCGAAGTAGCCGGACATCACGTGGTAGCCGCGCACCAGCACCTCGCCGGGTGTGCCGGGCGGCTGCTCAGCACCGGAGGGGGCCACAACCTTCACCTCCGTATCCGGTATGGCCCGCCCCGAGGTCCCGGCGACGACCTCGGGCGGGTCGCCGCGCCGGCACATGGTCACGGTGCCGGACGCCTCGGTCAGCCCGTAGGCGGTCAGTACGGTGCCGACCTTGAGCTCGGCACGCAGCCGCTCGACCAGTTGCAGCGGTACGACGGCCGCGCCGGTGACCACCAGGCGGAGTGCCGACAGATCGTGCTTGTGGCGGGCCGGGTGGTCGAGCAGCGACTGGTGCAGCGTCGGCGGCCCGGGCAGCACGCTGACCCGCTCGGTGGCGATATGCGCCAGTGCCGTCTCCACGCTGAAGACCGGCTGCGGAATCATCGTCGCACCGCGCAGCAGACAGGCGATGATGCCCGCCTTGTAACCGAAGGTGTGGAAGAACGGGTTGACGATCAGATAGCGGTCGCCCTCCGTCAGTCCAGCCAGCTCGCTCCAGCAGTCGTAGACCCGCAGCGTCTGCTCATGGGTGATGACGACGCCCTTGGGGTGCCCGGTGGTGCCCGAGGTGAAGGTGATGTCGGACGGCGAGCTGGGACTGACCTGCTCCGCGCGCTCCCGGACCGCACTGCGGGGCACCGTGGCACCGCCGGCCAGGAACTCCCCCCAGGTGCGGAAGTTCTCCGGCGCGTCCTGGGCCAGCACCACGACCTCGCGCAGGTGCGGCAACCCCGGCAGCGGGCCCGCGCCCAGCCCCTCGGCGGTCGCACGGCGCAGCGAGGCGACGTACGAGGTGCCCAGGAACGTGCCGGTGACGAACAGCAGCCGGGCGCGGGTCCTCTCCAGCACATAGGCGGCCTCGGCGCCCTTGAAGCGGGTGTTGAGCGGTACGAGGACGCCGCCCGCGGTGACGGCACCCAGCGCGGCGACGATCCACTCCAGCGTGTTGGGCGCCCAGACGGCCACCCGGTCGCCCGGCTCGAGACCTCGGGCCAGACAGCCGACGGCGGCCTGCTCGATCCGCTCCCCCAGCTCCTCGTACGTGATCCGGGTGCGCCCCTCGACGACGGCCTCGCGCGGCCCGTACCGCTCGGCGGCGGCCCGCACCAGTTGGGGAACGGTCCGCGGGATGCTCCGCGAGGGGGTCCGCTGGGCGGTCCCGTACGCGGGCGAGGAGTCCGTACCGCTCACCGTGCGCCTCCCTTTGCCGGGCCGATGGGCGTCACTGGCTGACGCCGGACACCTGACACACCGTCAGGTTAGCGGTAGCCTCCCGCACTGTCAGCACCGGAGCACGCCCAGAGCACGTCCGGGAGGACGCCATGAAGGACGCCACGGCGATCGTCGGCATAGGCCAGACGCCGTTCGCCAAACGGCTCCCCGAATCCGAGAAGGCGCTCGCCTGTCGCGCGATCCTGCGGGCACTGGACGACGCGGGGATCGCGCCCGCCGAGGTGGACGGTTTCGCCTCGTACACGATGGAGGAGACCGACGAGGTCGAGGTGGCCAAGTCGATCGGCGCGGGCGATGTGACGTTCTTCTCCAAGGTCGGCTACGGCGGCGGCGGTTCCTGTGCGACTGTCGCGCACCTGGCCGCCGCGATCGCCACCGGACAGGCCACCGTCGGTGTCGCCTGGCGCTCCCGCAAGCGCGGCTCCGGCGGCCGGCCCTGGCGCAACACCACCGTGCAACTGCCCACCCCCGCACAGTGGACGCGCCCCTTCGGACTGCTACGCCCCGCCGACGAGATCGGCATGCTCACCCGGCGCTATATGCACGAGTACGGCGCCACCCGCGACCACCTGTTCAACGTCGCACTGGCGTGCCGTAACCGCGCCAACCAGAACCCCGCCGCGATGATGTACGAGCGGCCGCTGACCCGCGAGATGTACATGACCTCCCGCTGGATCAGCGAACCGCTGTGCCTGTTCGACAACTGTCTGGAGACCGACGGCGCACTGGCGTGCGTCCTCGTCTCCGCCGACCGGGCGCGCGACTGCCGCAGCAAGCCCGTCTATGTGCACTCCGTCGCACAGGGCCTGCCCGCGCAGCACCACGGAATGGTCAACTACTGGACCGAGGACCCGCTGCGCGGCCCCGCCTGGACGGCGGCGCAACAGCTTTGGAAGCACGCCGATCTGTGTCCACAGGATGTGGATGTCGCCCAGATCTACGACGCCTTCACCGCGCTCGTCCCGCTCTCCCTGGAGGGGTACGGCTTCTGCGGGCGCGGCGAGGGCGCGGCCTTCACCGAGGGCGGCGCGCTGGAGATCGGCGGGCGGCTGCCGCTCAACACCTCCGGGGGCGGGCTCAGCGAGGCGTACGTACACGGTTTCAACCTGATCACCGAGGGAGTCCGCCAGCTGCGCGGCACCTCCACCGCCCAGGTGCCCGACGCCGCCACCTGCCTGGTGACGGCGGGCGAGGGCGTGCCCACCTCCGCGCTGCTGCTGAGGAGTTGAGAGCCATGACCACCGAGTCGAAGGAAACCGGGATGCTGCTGCCGGTGCCCGATGACGACGGAGCCCCCTTCTGGTCGTACGCCGCCGAGGGCGAACTGCGCGTACAGGCGTGCGCCGGCTGCGGGGTGCGTCGCTTCCCCCCGCGGCCGTGCTGTCCGCACTGCCGGTCGTTCGAGTGCGAGTGGCAGCGGATGAGCGGGCGCGGACGTATCTGGTCCTATGTGGTGGCCCATCCGCCACTGCTCCCCGGCTACGCCGAAGCAGCCCCCTACAACGTCCTGGTGGTCGAGCTGGCCGACGACCCGTCGATCCGGCTGGTGGGCAACCTGGTCGCCGCACCGGACGCCCCACTGGGCTCGGTGGCCGCCGACAAGCTGCGCATAGGAGCACCGGTACGGGCCGTCTTCCGGCAGGTCGGCGAGGGCGAACAGCGCACAACAGTGCCCCGCTGGGTGCTGGAGCGCCCATGACCATCCGGATCGAGCGGCAGGACGGCGTCGCGACAGTGACACTGGACCGGCCGGAGAAGCACAACGCGCTCGACCTGGCCGACGCGCAGGCCCTCGCCGCCGTCTGGCGAGGTCTGCGTACCGACCGTTCAGTACGTGCGGCAGTGGTCACCGGGGCGGGCGGCCGGGCCTTCTGTACGGGCATTGACCGGGCCGCGGTCGCGGAGGAGGGCTCCGTCCCGCAGCCGCACGCGCCCTTCGCCATCGAGGATCCGTTGCTTTCTATCGGCCCGAAGAGCAACGACCTGTGGATCCCCGTCATCGCCGCCGTCGAGGGCATGGCCTGCGGCGGTGCGTTCTATCTGCTGAGCGAGGTTGAGTTCCTCGTCGCCACCGAGGAGTCCGCCTTCTTCGATCCACACACCAGCTACGGCATGGTCAGCGCCTACGAGGCAATGGGGATGGCGCAGCGGATGCCGTTCGGCGAAGTCGCACGCATGTCCCTGATGGGAGCCGCCGAAAGGATCTCGGGCCGCCGCGCCTACGAGACGGGCCTGGTCTCCGAACTCACCCCCGCAGGCGGCGCCCTGGACGCCGCCCTGCACTGCGCCCGCACCCTGGCCTCCTATCCGCCCGGCCCCGTACAAGGCACAGTCCGCGCCCTATGGGCCACCAAAGAAGCCGCCCGCACCCAAGCCATGACCCTGGCCCCACCCCTGATCACCCTCGGCAACCTGCCACCGGAACAACAGACGGAGCTCTTCCGAGCGCGGGGCACCCCGTTCCGCACCCGGTAACCACGCGGAGCGCGCCCCTCCCCCGCACAACTTTCCCGCCGACGCGGCGGTCAGCCACAGCGGCGAGGGTCCGGCGGAATTGTCGATGCCCCAACCACCGCGTCCGGCCTACCGAACGGACGTGACCTCGCACTGGGTGACCTTCCGCACCACCTCAGGGCGCTCCATCGGCACCTCGACCGAACTGCTGCGGCCGGCCCGCACAGTGGCAATCGCGGAGCCCGTGTCGACGACTGCGCCGTCCGCGTCGCGGAAGGTGACGTCGACGGTGAAGGTGCCGGTCCGGCCGCCGGAGTTGCGGACCCGGACGGTGGCACCGGGCTCGTTCTTGCCCCTCAGCTTCTTGCCCTTGGCCGCGGCACACTCGGTGACCGTGCCGGACCCGCTGGCCTGGCTGCGGCCGGAGCCGCCGGTGGTGGTGCTGGAGGTGCTGCCGGAGGTGGAGTCGTTGTCGTAGCGGCTGGAGCTGTGGCTGTTGGACTTCTCGCTGCTGCACCCACCGCCACCGTCCCCGCCACTGCTGCGGCTCTTGCCGCCGCCCCCGCTCGACGAACGGGCCGGGCTGAAACCGCTCAGCGCCACCAGCACGATGGCGACGGCGGCGAGCAGCTTGAGGTGACGCATCCGCTTCATAAGACTCCCCCGATGAGTACAGGTGCCGCGACGCAGGCGCCGGAGCCGACGCCCCGGGCGGCGCTTGTCGCGTGCAGTACAACTCTTGTCACCGGCCCAAGACGCCCGCAGTGGCGAGGGGGTTCCCGGCGGCGTAGCGTCGATTGCGGATCACGCACCCGTGCGGCGCCGGGCGTGGCGCCGGAAAGCGAGGCGAGACCATGATCCGGAATCTGCTCGGGTCGCTGCTCGCCCTCATCGGAGCGGCGGCCGCCGTATACAGCCCCTTCCGACCGTGGTACGACGGCCGCCTCGGGCGTGATTTCCGCCTCGACGAGCTCTTCCAGGGCGGAGGTATCACCGGCGCCGACGCGGCCCTGCTCACTGGGATGTTCGTGCTGATGGTGGTCGCGGCGGCGGTGGCCGTACTCGGCGTACTGCTGCAATCACGGCTGACCGTGGTGTCCGCGGGCGTGCTGTGCCTGGGGTTCACCATCCTGTGGATGGTGCGGCAGGGCCAGGCCGCCGGCAGTCTCTCCGCCGGCAACACCGGAGGGCTCGCCTCGGGTGCCTGGCTCGCGCTCGGCGGGGCGTTCCTGCTGCTGCTCGCCGGCGCCGTGCTGCCGGGCCGCCGTGCCATGGCCCGGCGGCGCGTCGCGGAGCCAGGCGCCGCGGGTGCGGCTGCCGCGGGGGCGGGCGTGGGAGGGGGCGCCGTTGCCGGAGGGCCCTTCCGCGGGGAGCCGGGCTGGGACGAGGACACACTGGAGCAGCCGTACGCGGGTCCCCCGCCGCCGCAACAGCCGTACCCGGAGCAGCAGCCGTATCCGGGGCAGCCCGGGATGCGTGGGGCGCCCCCGCAGGAGCCGTACCCGCCTGGACCGCCGCCCCCCGAACCCGGGGCCCCGCCACCGGGACAGCCGTTCAAGGGGCCGGAACAGCAGTACGCACGGCCGCAGGCCGCCCCCGAGGAACGCGAACCGTACGAGCCGCAGCCCGGCACCCAGGGAGCGCCGCTGGACGAGCCGTACGAACCGCGCCCCGAGGCCGAAGGCGCACCACGCCCCGAGGCCGAGGGCGAACCGCGCCCGGAAGCCGAGGGCGAACCGCCCGACAACACCCGCCGGTTCCCCACTGCGCCGCCTCCCCCTGAGGAGCAGCGCCCCGAGGACGAGGACACCTGGCCGCACCGCGGGCGCGACGCGGCCTGACCGCGGGCAGCGGCCGCCACCGCCCCGAGCGGCGGCGGGCCCGGCGCGGGCTCAGCCGGAGTGCCGGGCCTGGCCGGTGCCTTTCGTCGCGTCCAACGCGTAGACGCAACGGTCCTTGCTGCACGCGTAGACCACGCCCCCGACGGCCACCGGCGAGCCGGTGATCTCCCCGCCGGTGGCCAGTTTCCAGCGCAGCTGGCCGCCCACCGCGTCCACGGTGTACAGGCAGTGGTCGGCCGAACCGAAGTGGACCCGGCCGTCCGCGACGACAGGTGCGCCCACCACATCGGCGCCCGTCGCGAAGCGCCAGCGGGGCGTTCCGCTGACCGCGTCGAGGGTGTACAGGGCACTGCCGCTGCCGAGATGCACCAGTCCGTCGGCGGTGACGACCGGTTCGGTCGAGTGCCGCGCCTCGGTGGCGATGCGCCAGCGGTCGTGGCCGTTGCCGGAGTCGAGCGCGTACACGGTGCCGAGGTAGTCGGCGAGGTAGACGCCCCCGCCCGTCACCCCGGGGCCCGGGACGAAGGCGGGCGGGCTCAGGAAGGCGGCCGGAGCGTCGAACCGCCACCGCTCCTGCCCCGTCGCGGCGTCCAGCGCGAACACCCGGGAGCCCGCGCACACATACACCGTCCCGTCCTCGGCGGGGGTCACCCGCACGGGAACACCGCCGGTGGCGGAGGCGTCGCCGACCGGGTACGTCCAGCGTTCGTCGCCGGTCCGCGCCTCCAGCACGTACAGCCGCCCGTCCGCCCAGGTGTAGACGGCGCCGTCGACGATGACGGGCCCCGCCTCGGGGGTCTCGAAGTCGGCCTGTGCGCCGGTCAGTTCCCATAGCTTCTCGCCGCTGGCGGCCTCCCACGCCTGTACGCCGCCGCCACGGGTGCCGGTGACCACGGTGCCCCGGTCGACCTGGAGCGAGTACACCCAGCCGTCGGTGGCCAGCCGCCAGCGCTCGGAGCCGTCGGTGGCATCGAGCGCGTACAGGCTGGGCCCGTCCGAGGCGTGCACCCGGCCGCCGGAGACCGCCATCGACCAGGCGACCTCGCGCGTCTTGAACTGCCTGCGCCCGCTTGCCACGTCCAGTGCGTGCACCTCGAACGACGTCACGTACACCAGGTCGTCGGCAACGACGGGCGAGCCCCACACATCGTTCGACATCCGGAACCGCCAGGGCCGCCAGCGCTGCGGCTCGCCGCCACCCGCTTGCCCGGGCCCCGCGGACGGCGACGGCGACGACGGCGACGGCGACCCGGTGGGCGGCTTCTGCAGCGGTGGTGCAGCGGGCGACGCGGCGGATGCCGGCTGCCCGGGTCCATGGTCGGAGGCCCCGGCATGCCGCGGCCCCGGAGCGCCGTACGGGCGGGCCAGCGGATGCGCGGCCGGCGCGGCATGAGCGGCCGCGGGGGACGCTGCGGGGGGTGCGGAGGCCGACGCGGCAGCCGACGCTCCCGGCGCTGCGGAGGGCGCGGGCTGCGGAGGCGGCTGCGTGTATGGCGGCGGGACGGAGGACTGCGGAGTGCCTTCCTGGCCCCCGCCAGGCGGGCGCACCCAGCCGGAGGTCCCGGCGGCCTCGGCCTCCCGGCCGGTCTCGTCCGGGCGCCGCGGGCCAGGACCGATCGGCACCTGTGCGCCGGGCAGCTGCACGGACTCCCCATCGGGGTTGCCCGGCTGGGACGCGGGCCGCGAGACGACGGGACCGGCGCCGCCGGAGCCCTGGCCGCCCGCCTCGGCGCCGCCGGAGCCGCCCGGGGCGCCGGAAGCACCGAGGGAGCTGCCGACAGCGCGCGGCCCCGGCGGGATGCCCTGGTCCCACTCGGCGACGGCAGCACCCGGTCCACCGGCAGCCCCGGCCGCGGCCCCGGAAGCCGCGGCTCCGGACGCCGCCTGAGCCTGGCCCGCTGCCGCGCGCCCTGCGGCCGGGGGCCCACCTGGCCCAACGGACCCCAGCGCCGAGCCACCCTCGCCAGCGCCAGCGCCACCGGCACCGGCACCGGCCGCCTCCGGGAAGCCGCCCGCGTTGCCGGAGGCGCCCGCGTTGCCGGAGGCACTCGCACCGTTCCCCGCGTCCTCGGCGCCCTCACCACCCGCCGGGGCGCCCGCAGCCGCCGCGGCAGCCGCGTTCTGCCGCCGCATCGCACGCCCGCCCCTGCGGCGCTCGATCAGCGAGACGGCCGTGGACGGCAGCCACGCCGACACGGTGCCGCTGTCGTCGCTGCCGGCGCCGAACAGATGCGGCGCCAGCTGTGCCTGGAGGTCGGCGGGCGTGGGCCGCTCCTCGGCGTTCATCCGCATACAGGACTCGATCAGCGGCCGCAGCTCGTCCGGCAGCCCTTCCAGATCGGGGCCCTCGCGCAGCAGCATGAAGACCGTCTCCACCGGGTTGGCCCCGTGGAACGGCGCATGACCGGTGGCGGCGAAGACCAGCGTCGAGGCGAGCGAGAACACATCGCTGGCCCCGGTGACGCTGCGGGAGTCCCGCGCCTGCTCGGGCGACATATAGGCGGGCGTACCGACGGCGACGTTGGTCATGGTCAGCCGGGTGTTGGAGACACCCGAGGCGATACCGAAGTCGATGACGCGGGGGCCGTCCTCGAGGACGAGCACATTGGACGGCTTGAGGTCGCGGTGCACCAGACCGGCCCCGTGGATGGACTGGAGCGCCTCGGCGACGCCCGCCGCCAGCCAGCGCACGGCCTGTACGGGCAGCGGTCCGCACTCGGTGACTATTTCCTCCAGGGAGGGTGCGGGCACATAGGCGGTGGCCAGCCACGGCACGGCGGCGCGGGGGTCCGCGTCCACGACGGCGGCGGTGTAGAAACCGCTGACTGCGCGGGCCGCCTCGACCTCTCGGGTGAAGCGCACCCGGAAGAGCTGGTCTTCGGCCAGCTCGGTGCGCACCGTCTTGATCGCGACCCGGCGGCCGGATGCCGAGCGTGCGAGGTAGACCAGCCCCATACCGCCGGAACCGAGACGGCCCAGCACCTCGAACGGGCCGATCCGCCGCGGATCGTGCTGTGTAAGCTGCTCCACCACTTGTCCTGCCACCTCCCCGTAGGGGCCGTAAACTCTGCCCGTTCCCGCCCCGTGCAGCCTCTCACTGCCGTGCCGGACCTGGCGGTCCGGACGCCGATTCTTCCTGGCGAACGCGTTGGTTGCGAACCCGGGGGCGGCACGTAAGTGTCTTCGTGGCCCGACATAGCCCGGGATGACCCGGAGAATCCGGCACGCCCCGTTGGCTGCGCATCACCCCAATTGCCCTCAACCCGGTCAGCAATCCGAGCACACCCCGTTTGCCCGCTGACGAATCGCGAGCCGATCACCCCTCGGTAAGCTGACGGCATGACAGGACAAGTGCGAACCGTCGACGGCCGGGTGGCCGGACGCCGCGGTCAGGCGACGCGGCAGAAGCTGCTCGACTGCCTCAGCGAGATGCTCAGCACGTCGCCCTACCGCGACGTCAAAGTCATCGACGTGGCACGGAGAGCGGGCACCTCTCCGGCGACCTTCTACCAGTACTTCCCCGATGTCGAGGGCGCCGTCCTGGAGATCGCGGAAGCCATGGCCAAGGAGGGTGCGGGCCTCACCGAACTGGTGGCCGGGCGCTCCTGGGCCGGCAAAGCGGGCAGGCAGACGGCCGAGGACCTGGTGGAGGGCTTTCTGACCTTCTGGCGCAAGAACGACGCGATCCTGCGCGTGGTCGATCTCGGCGCCGCGGAGGGCGACAAGCGGTTCTACAAGATCCGCATGAAGATCCTCAACTCGGTCAACAACTCCCTAGCCGATGCGATCAAGGACCTCCAGGCTCGGGGCCGGGTCGACAAGGACATCAACGCCGCGGCTGTCGCGGGCTCCCTGGTCGCCATGCTGGCCTCCGTGGCAGGCCACCAGAAGGGCTTCCAGACCTGGGGCGTCAAGCAGTCGGACCTGAAGCCGAGCCTCGCGCTGCTGGTCCACCTCGGCGTGACCGGCAAGAAGCCCGCCAAGTAGCCGACCGTCAGTCTCTTTCCCGGCGTCCGAGGCGGAAGATACGGATCTGCCGTTCGATCCGCGCCTGATAGACGGCGTACGGCGGCCAGAACCGCAGCAGTTCCCGCCACGCCTCCTCCCGCTCGTGCCCTTCCAACTGTCGTGCCCGTACGGGAATATCCCGTCCTCGGTAACTGATCCACGCCTCCGGGTTCCTGCGCAGATTGACGGTCCACGCAGGGTGGCCCGGCCTGCCGAAGTTGCTGCCCACCAGCAGCCAAGTCCCCCGCTCCTCCTCGGGCATGCACGCCAGTGGCGTACGCCGCTGCTGCCCGCTCCTCGCGCCCGTCGACGTCAGTACGACTCCGGGCAACAGCTGGTTGCTGAGCATCGTCCGCCCGCCCGACAGCCGGTGCACGACCCGGTCGAGAACGGGGATCACATACGGTGCGATGCGCGCGAAAGCCCTGGTGGACGAGATCTTCTGGACCAGCTTCACACCGCTCCTCCCAGCCATCAGACGGCGACCGCCTCTCGCTCTCCCTCAGCCGGCCCGAACAGCGCCGCGCGCTCCGCGGCACGCGCCCGCAGCCGGTGCACGGGACCGAACAGCAGCTCGTCGCCTGCCGCTCGTTTGAAGTACAGGTGCGCTTCGTGCTCCCAGGTGAAACCCACCCCGCCGTGCAGCTGCACCGTCTCGGCGGCGGCCGACCGCAACGCCTCCAGCCCCTGCGCGAGCGCCAGCCCGCCTGCCGTGGCGGCCTCCCCGTCGGACAGACCGGCCGGTCGGTCTGCTGCCCATGCCGCGTAGTACGCCGCCGAGCGCGCCGCCTGCACCTGTACGTACACATCCGCCAGCCGGTGCCGTACCGCCTGGAACGAGCCGATGGGCCGCCCGAACTGTTCCCGCACCTTGACGTACTCGACGGTCCGTGCCAGCGCGCCGTCCGCCGCTCCCACGGCCTCGGCGGCCAGCACGGCGGCAGCCCGCGGCCCGGCCGCCGCGAGTGCGGGGCAGATGTCGTCGCTGCTTTCGCCGAGCAACGTCGCACTCACGTCCCGTAGTTGCGTTCGCGCCACCGTGCGCGTCTCGTCCAGCGCGGTCTGCCGGGCGCGCACCAGGCCGCTCGCGCCCCCGTCAGCGCAGTCGACGAGGAACAGCAGCGTACGGCTGCGCGTGTAGCCGCCCGTGTGCGCGGCGACGAGCAGCAGCCCGGCGCTGTGGCCGCCGAGCACCTGGTCCGCCTCCCCGTACAGCCGCCACCCCTCCCCCGCGCCGCCTGTGCGGTACGACGCCTGCACGCCGCCCGCGCGCCCGCCGCCGGCCCAGCCGTGGCCGGAACCGGTGAGACCGAGCGCCGGGACCAGGGCGCTGCCCGGCACGGCGAGGGCGGCGGTCAGCTCACCGGAGGCGAGGCGCGGCAGCAGCAGGGCGCGCTGCTCCGGGGAGCCGAGCGCGTCAATGAGCGGGGCCACGAGCACGGCCGTGGGCAGCAGCGGCGAGGGCAGCAGGACGCGGCCCGCCTCCTCGAAGACGAGGGCGAGTTCGAGAGTGCCGCAGCCTGCCCCGCCGTACGTCTCGGGCAGTGCCAGCCCTGACAGGCCGAGCTGCCGCGCGAGGGTCTGCCACAGGGCGGTGTCATATCCCTCGGGGGTGCGCACGGCTGCCTTCACCACGTCGGGCCCACAGCGCCGCGCGAGCAGGTCCCGCACGGTACGCCGCATCTCGTCCTGCTCCTCGGTGAACGCGGTGTCCATCGGCAGCGCCCCCTCACGGGCTCGGCAAACTGACGGAGCGTCATATTACGGAGTACTGGTCGAGATGCCCAGAGTCGCGCACCCATGCCGCCCTCTGCCGCCGTCGACCGGAGCTGATGTACCGTCAGCTCCATGCCGGTTGCCTCGGGACCGCACCGCTCAGCTGAAAGCCACTCCACCTCTGGTCGCTCCGCCTCCGGTCGCTCCGAACGCCGCGTCGCGGTCGGCGGGGTCGCGCTGTGTGACGCCGGGAACGGCGAGGCGGCGAGTGCCGAAGCGGCGACACCGTACGCGCTGCACGCGCAGGCCGCCCGCCGTGCCCTGGCCGACGCGGGGCTCGACCGGTCCCGGGTGGACGGGCTCGCCTCGGCCGGACTGGGCACCCTGGCGCCGGTGGAGGTCGCCGAGTACCTGGGGCTGCGGCCCACCTGGGTGGACTCGACCTCCGTCGGCGGGGCCACCTGGGAGGTGATGGCAGCACACGCGGCCGATGCCATCGCACAGCGCCGTGCCGACGCCGTACTGCTCGTCTACGGCTCGACCCCCCGCGCCGACCTCAAGGCCGGCCGCCGCACCGCCAATCTGTCCTTCGGCACCCGCGGCCCTCTCCAGTTCGAGGCTCCGTACGGGCACACGCTCATCGCCAAGTACGCGATGGCCGCCCGCAGGCACATGCACCAGTACGGCACCACCCTCGAACAGCTCGCCCAGGTCGCCGTCCAGGCCCGCGCCAACGCCGCGGCCAACCCCGAAGCCCTCTACCGCGAACCGATCACGGTGGACGACGTACTGTCCGGGCCGCTGATCGCCGACCCGTTCACCAAACTGCACTGCTGCATCCGCTCGGACGGCGGCTGCGCCGTACTGCTCGTCGCCGAGGACCTGGTGCCGGACCTGGCCGGCCGGCCGGTGTGGATCCTCGGCTCGGGTACGGCGGTCTCCCATACGACGATGTCCGAGTGGGAGGACTTCACCGTCACCCCGGCCGCCGTCTCGGGACGTACGGCCTTCGCACGCGCCGGAGTCGAGCCGCACGACATCGATCTCGCCCAGATCTACGACGCCTTCACCTATATGACCCTTGTCACGCTGGAAGACCTCGGCTTCTGCGCCAAGGGCGAGGGCGGCGCGTTCGTCGAGGAGGGGCGACTGCTGCGGGACGGCGCACTGCCGGTGAACACCGACGGCGGCGGCCTGTCCGCCTGCCACCCGGGAATGCGCGGCCTGTTCCTCCTGGTCGAGGCGGTACGGCAGCTACGCGGCGAGGCCGGCGAGGGCCGGCAGGTGCGCCGACGCGACGGAACACTGCCCGAACTGGCCGTCGCCTCCGGGACAGGCGGCTGGTTCTGCTCGTCGGGAACGGTGGTGCTGGGACGCGCCCCGTAAGGGGCGCGGGGAACTGCTCCCCCAGCCTCCGCCGGGAGGTACCCCCAGCAACCACAACACACCCGCAGTCCGCAAGCGCCGGGCAGGGGCAACCCCCTACCGGCACCCCCCTACCGGGACAACGGAGCGGGCCGGGCAAGATCCGCCGGACACGCCTACAACCGCTGGTACATGATGTGCAGCCCCACATACCCGTGCTCCGGGTGCAAGAAGCCCTCCTCCAAGGTGGCGACGATCTCAAAGCCGAGCGACTTCCACAGCGCCACCGCACGGGTGTTGGCCTCCACGACGGCGTTGAACTGCATCGCCCGGTAGCCCTCCCGCTTCGCCCAGTCCAGCACATGCTCGCCCAGTGCCCGGCCGACGCCCTTGCCGCTGCTGTCCGGATCGACCATGAAACTCGCACTGGCGATGTGCGACGCACCGCCCATGTGGTTGGGGTTCATCTTGGCGGAGCCGAGCACGGTGCCGTTCTCGTCCACGGCCACGACGGTGCGGCCGGGCGGCTGGAGCATCCAGCTCTGCCGAGCGGTGGGCTCATCCATGTCGCGGGGATAGGTGTAGGTCTCTCCCGCCGCGACGATGCGCTGGAAGAAGGGCCAGACGGCCGGCCAGTCGGCTTCGGTGGCTTCTCGTATCTGCACGGGCCCAGCATGCGGCACATGATCCGTGTGCTGCCAGCGACCAAGAACTGTCCAGGGCGATCATGTGCCTCGCCAGGCCGCTCTCCTCGCCCGATCTACGCCTTGCAGGCGAGGAGCAGGACCTCTTCGAACTGCCGCCGGTCAGTGGGCTTCGGCTGGAGCACCGTACGGGCTTCCTCGGTCAATCCGTGGTCGCGCAGGAGCGCGGCGAGACGGTCGGGGGACCAGCGGTAGGCCGTTACCACCGCGTGATCGTAGGCCTGCGTCTCGTGGTGAGGGCCGTCGGTGGCGGAGAAGCCGATCAACAGATGCCCGCCGGGAGCCAGGACCCGGGCGATCTCGGCCAAGACGGCGGGCACGTCCTGCGGCGGCGTATGGATGACGGACCACCGCGAGAGCACCCCGCCCAGCACACCGTCCTCGATGTCCAGCGCGGCCATCGAGCCGACCTCGAACCGAAGTCCGGGGTACGCCTCGCGAGCGAGCTCGACCATCGCCGGGGAGGCGTCGACACCGAAGGCGTTCAGCCCCAGCCCGCTCAAGTGAGCTGTGATGTACCCCGGCCCACAGCCGAGGTCCGCGACCTCACCGCCACCATTGGCCTGCACCAGTTCCGCGAAGGCGCTCAGGTGGGCGCGCTCCAGCGGACGGTCGCGCAGGGAGTCGTGGAACATCTGCGCGTAGGTGGGTGCGATGGCGTCGTAGGACTCACGGGTGGCACGCAAGGTCTGGAGTTCGGTCACCCGGGAACGGTAGCGGGCGGAGGACACATGCGCTTCGGGAACGTTCGACGGAGGACATGTGCGGCCGATCACACGCTCCTCAGCCGGCTCCGATCGTGATCAGAGAGCCGGATCCGACGCCCCCACGATCGCCCGCAGCGCCGCAAGGTGCCCCCGGTAGGCATCCCGTCCTCGCCGGGTCAGGCGGAGCCACACACGCTGCCGGGTGTCACGGACGGCCTTGCGCTGCTCGACGTATCCGGCGTCCATCAGCACGGTCACGTGCTTGCTCAGCACGGAGGCGGAAACGTCGAGTTGCTGTTGCACCAGGCCGAACTCCGCCTCGCCCGCCGCGTCCAGCAGTGCGCAGATGCGCAGCCGGTTCGGGGCGTGGACGGTGGCGTCGAAACCCTCCATCAGTCCGTGGGTGTCGGCGCTCACGCGGTCTTCCGGTGCAGACGGACGAAGGCGAGGTGGAAGCCCACGGACACGGCGGCGCTGATCAGCGAGGCCGCGAACAGCCACACAGGCCACCCCGTGACGCGGAACGCGACCCCCGCCCCCACCAGCAGCACGGGCATGCCCACCATGAGCGGCACGGTGGCCCGCTTCGGCAGCACGTCCAACCGCAACGCCACCCCGGTCTTGTTCCGCCAAGCCTTGCCCGCGACGACGAACAGCGCCATATACACCGCGGTGATCGCCAGCATGATGCCCATCCAGGCCGGACGCGGCAGCAGCCAGTCCGAGTCGGCCGTGACGCCTCCGTAGGTGATCGGGAGTGCGGCGATGTAGAGCGTGAGCGTGATGAAGAACCAGTTCGGCCATGGCGTGGCCGACAGTGCGCCGGTGGAGGCCCGGATGTGCTCGGTGTCCGCCAGCGCGGAACGGGCCTGCTCGGGTGTCAGCCGTACCCCGTGAGTTTCCATGACGGAAAGAGTAGCGGCGAGTTTCCATTACGGAAAGGGGCGAGTATCCGGTATCGGGGCCGTGCTTGCCCCCTGCTCCCCCAAGCTCTTCGAGCAGGGGGCAGACTGCCAA
The DNA here is from genome assembly GCF_050936705.1 of Streptomyces sp. CA-250714. NCBI lineage: Bacteria > Bacillati > Actinomycetota > Actinomycetes > Kitasatosporales > Streptomycetaceae > Streptomyces > Streptomyces sp. CA-250714. The sequence goes on from NZ_JBNJMI010000002.1 coordinate 3,339,294, forward strand.
GCACAGCAGGGGGACGCGCCCCGAAGGGGCGCGGGGAACTGCGCGACAAGCCACAACGCAGCCGCAGCCCGCGGACGACGGGCAGGGGCACCCCTCCCAGAACAACGGAGAGGGTCAATCGGCAAGACCCGCCGGGCAAGCCAGCCCTAGTTCCGGGCAGGCCGGAAGACCGGTACGGCCAACTGCTGGGCGCTCTCCGTGTCGTCCGCGTCGCCCACCGCCCGGAACGCGACACGGAGCTCCATCCCAACCCGCAGCGCCTCCGGCGCACAGTCCGTGATCTCCGTCATCATGCGCGGCCCTTCCGCGAGCTCCACCACGGCAGCAACGTACGGCACTCGCGTTCCGAACGGTGGCAGATCGTTACGGTGCACGACGGACCAGGTGTAGAGCGTGGCGTACCCGTCGGCCTCCTCCCAGACGACGTCCTCGCTCCAGCAGTGCGGACAGAACTCGCGCGGGTAGTGGTGCGCGAGACCGCAGCCTTGTGCACGGCAGCGGCGGAGCAGCAGTCGACCCTCGGCCGCCGCCTGCCAGTAGGGCGCGGTGAACGCGTCGATGTCCGGCAGATCGAACCGCTGCTGCGCCGCCTGTACTGCCTGTGCCACCTGTGCCGCCGTTCCGCTCACGGAGCCCCCTCACGCTGGTGCCGCCGCGCACCGGATGCCCGGTCGGCGGTCGGTCGGCCGTACCGGCCGGTCGGTCGGTCAGTAGGTCGGTCAGTCGGTCAGTGCCGAGCTGACGGTGAGTCAGTTCTAGGCGTTACCGCGTACGCCCGCAAGGGTGGGCGCCCAGCCCTAGGATTGTCGTCATGCCCACGTCCGAAAGCGGCACACCCGTCCACATTCTCGGGGCCGGACCCGTGGGCCTGGCCACAGCCGCGGCCCTGCGGGAGCGCGGCATCAGCGCGGTCGTACTGGAGCGGACCGACACCGTCGGCTCCTCCTGGCGCAACCACTACGACCGACTGCGCCTGCACACTGCCCGGACCCATTCATCCCTCCCCGGCCTGCCCCTTCCGCGCGCGTACGGGCGCTGGGTCGCCAGGGACGATGTCGTGCGGTACCTCGAGCAGTACGCGGCGCACCACCGGATCGAGGTGGCGACGGGCGTCGAGGTGCACAGGCTGGACCGTGCCGACGACGAGGAGGGCGCGGAGGCCCCCGAGGGCGCGCGCTGGGTGCTTCACGCCAACGGAGGGCGGCGGCTGACCGCACCCGCCGTCGTCGTCGCCACCGGCTACAACCACACGCCCTATCTGCCCTCCTGGCCCGGGCGCGACGACTTCACCGGCGAACTGCTGCACGCCTCCCGCTACCGCTCCCCCGCCCCCTTCGCAGGCCGCGACGTACTGGTGGTGGGCGCGGGCAACACCGGGACGGAGATCGCCGCGGACCTGACGGAGGGCGGGGCCGGGCGCGTCCGCCTCGCCGTACGGACGCCCCCGCACATCCTGCGCCGCTCCACCCTCGGCTGGCCCTCGCAGCGCAGCGCGATCCTGTGCCGGAGGCTGCCGGTGCGGCTGGTGGACCGGATGGCCGCGCAACTCACCAAGCTTTCCGTCCCCGACCTGACTTCCTACGGGCTGCCGCGCCCGGAGGCGGGCCTGTACACCCGGGCCCGCCAGGGCGCCATCCCAGTGCTGGACGCAGGGCTGGTGGACGCGGTGCGGCAGGGGAAGGTCGAGCCGGTGGCCGCCGTCGAATCCTTCGACGACGGCAAGGTGCTGCTGGCGGACGGGGACACGGTGACCCCCGAAGTCGTCATCGCCGCCACCGGATACCGGCGCGGCCTGGAGGACCTGGTCGGCCACCTTGGCGTCCTCGACCCCCGCGGCCTGCCCCGCGCACACGGCCGCCGCACCCACCCCGCCGCCCCCGCCCTCTACTTCACCGGCTTCTCCAACCCCCTCAGCGGCAACCTCCGCGAACTGTCCCTCGACGCCCGCCGCATCGCCAAGACACTGGCCCAAGCCACCCTGTGACCCACCGCCCCTCACCTCCCCTCTTCCCGCAGCCCCTCTCCTCCCCGCCGCCTCTCTCCCTCCCGCCGTCTCCTTCTCCCGGCCCCCTTCTTCACCCGCCACCCCTCCCTCCCGGCGCTCTCTTCTCCGCCGCCGTCTCTCCTCTTCCCACCGTCTCGCTCCTCCCCGCCGTCCCTCCTCCCCGCCGTCCCTCTTCCCCGCCGTCCCTCTTCCCCGCCGCAACGGCGGGGCGCGAATCGGACGTGACCGGCGGTGCCGAACCGGCCTCAGCCGGTGAGTTCGGCACCGCCGATTACGTTCGTGCCACCTAAGCGCCGTTGCGGCGGGAAAAGGTGCGCGGCGAAGCCGGACCGCGGCGGAGACAGGTGCGCGGCAGCGCCCGACCGCGGCGGAAAGAAGTGCGCCGCAAAGCAAGACCGCGACGGAAACAGGTTCGCGGCGGCGATCCGGGCCGCAGTCTTCCTGACGCCCTGTCAGTTCAGTAATCTGACAGGGCGTCAGTTCCAGCATCGGCGCGAGGCGCCAGTCCGCGGCAGGCCACCACACGGGAGTGGGCGAGAGAACATGCTCGGATCGACTCACGGGACCCTCACCATGACCCCCCGCTCGGCCCGGGTGCTGGCCTGCGGCGAGCGGACCGGCGGCGGCGCCGTGCACGGCAGAGCCGACGAGGCCGCCGCTGTCGAGCTCGACGTCAGCGGGCGGCCGCTGCACGCGCCGGTGCCGGACCTGGACCGGTTCTTCCGCCCGGAGGCCGTGGCCGTCGTCGGCGCCTCGGACGCCGAGGGGCGGCCGAACGCGGGCATCACGCGCCAACTGATGGCGTGGGCCGAGCGGGTCGGCGCGCGCCTGCACCCGGTGCACCCCAGCCGACGCGAGGTCTACGGAGTGCCCTGCGTCCCCACCGTCACCGCGCTGCCCGAGCCGGTGGACGTGGCCGTACTGCTCGTCGCCGATCCGCTGCCCGTGGTCGAGCAACTGGCCGACACCAAGACCAGATTCGCCGTCGCCTTCGCCTCCGGTTTCGCCGAGACCGGCGAGGAGGGCGCAGCCGCGCAGGCCCGGCTCGCCGAGGCCGCCGCGCGCTCCGGGGTGCGGCTGCTGGGCCCGAACACCAACCTCAACGCCTTCGAGCAGTTCCGCGACGACCTCAAGGGCCCCGCCATCGCGCTGATCACACAGTCAGGGCACCAAGGGCGGCCCCTCTTCGCCCTCCAGGAGCTGGGCATCCGGCTCTCGCACTGGGCACCGACCGGCAACGAGGCGGACCTGGAGACGGCCGACTTCCTCTCCTACTTCGCCACCCTGCCCGAGGTCGGCGCCGTCGCCGCATATCTCGAGGGGCTCAAGGACGGCCGCGGCTTTCTGCTGGCGGCCGACCGTGCTGCCCGCGCCGGCGTGCCCGTCGTCGCCGTGAAGGTGGGCCGCACCGAGGCCGGTGCCCGTACCGCCGCCTCGCACACCGGGAAGCTCACCGGCGCTGACGCCACGGTGGATGCGGCGATGCGGCAGTTCGGCGTCATCCGGGTGTCCGGCCTGGACGAACTGCAGGACACTGCCGCACTGCTGGCCCGCGCCCGGCCGCCGCGAGCCGAGGGCGTGGCCGTCTACGCGATATCCGGCGGCACGGGCGCGCACTTCGCCGACCTGGCGACCGCCGAAGGGCTGGACCTGCCCACGCTCTCCGCCGAGAAGCAGGCCGAACTGCACCAGTGGATCCCCGAGTACCTCTCCGTAGCCAACCCGGTCGACAACGGCGGCCACCCGGTGGGCGACTGGCGCGGCCGGAAGATCATCGACGCGATCCTGGCCGATCCTGATGTCGGCGTACTCGTCTGCCCCATCACCGGCCCCTTCCCCCCTATGAGCGACAAGCTGGCCCGGGACCTGGTGGCCGCCGCCGAGGAGACGGACAAGCTGGTGTGCGTCGTATGGGGCTCTCCGGTCGGCACCGAGGACGCCTACCGGCACACGCTGCTGGGCTCCTCGCGGGTGGCGACCTTCCGTACGTTCGGCAACTGCGTGCGCGCCGTCCGCGCCTACCTCGACCACCACCGCTTCACCCGCGCCTACCACTCCCCGTTCGACGACGCACCCCGCACCCCATCCCCCTCGCTGCGCAAAGCCGAGGCACTGCTGCGCCCCGGAGAGCAGCTGAGCGAGCACGCGGGCAAGCAACTGCTGCGCGCCTACGGGATCCGCGTCCCCCGCGAGCAGCTGTGCACCAGTGCGGCGGGTGCGGTGCGGGCAGCAGCACAGGTCGGCTACCCGGTCGTGATGAAGGCGTCGGCGCCGCAGCTCGCGCACAAGAGCGAGTACGGCCTCGTCCGCCTCCAGCTCACCTCCGCCAGCCAGGTGCGGGACACCTACCGCGAACTGACGGAGATCGCACGTGCCGAGGACATCGAGCTGGACGGGGTGCTGGTGTGCCAGCTGGTCGACCCGGGTGTGGAGATGGCGGTCGGCATCACCCACGACGAGCTGTTCGGTCCGACGGTGACGGTGGGGCTGGGCGGCGTGCTGATCGAGGTTCTGCGGGATGTCGCCGTGCGGGTCCCGCCGTTCGGCGAGGAACAAGCCCGCGCGATGCTCGGCGAACTGCGGGGCGCGGCACTGCTGGACGGCGTACGCGGCAGACCGCCCGCGGACACCGACGCGCTGGTGGAGGTCGTTCTGCGGGTGCAGCGGATGGCCCTGGAGCTGGGCAGGAACAGGCCCGGCTCGGACAGCGGTGGTGGGCTGGCGGAGCTGGACATCAACCCGTTGGTCGTCCTCCCGCGCGGGCAGGGCGCGGTGGCGCTCGACGCGCTGGCCGTCTGCCGCTGAGCCCACCACCGACCGGCGCAGCGGCGCCCGTGAAAGGAGCTGCACGTGACGTCCTCCCCCCGTGACATGTCGTCCGGTCACCCCCTGGTGACCCAGGACGAACCCCTGGAAAAAGTTGTAGCGCAGGCCACTGACAACGCCGTCTCGTGGATCACCCTCGACCGGCCGCGCGCCATGAACGCACTTACCTGGGAGCAGCGCGAGCGGCTTATCGCGCTGCTCGCCGACGCCTCCGCCGACCCGCACATACGGGCCGTCGTACTCACCGGGCGAGGCCGCGGCTTCTGCGCGGGCGCCGATCTCAAGGGCGCCCAAGGCGGCGGGGAACGGGTCGCGGGCGATGTGGCCCGTACGCTCGAACGGGGTGCGCAGCGGCTGATCGCAGCCGTGCTGGACTGCGAGAAGCCGGTGCTCGCGGCGGTCAACGGCACTGCGGCGGGGCTCGGCTGCCATCTCGCGCTCGCCTGCGATCTCGTACTGGCCGCGCAGGAGGCGTCGTTCGTGGAGGTCTTCGTACGCCGCGGCCTGGTGCCGGACGGGGGCGGGGCCTATCTGCTGCCCAGGCTGGTCGGGCCGCAGCGGGCGAAGGAGCTGTTGTTCTTCGGGGACGCGCTGCCCGCGGCGGACGCCAAACGGCTCGGCCTGGTCAACCGGGTCGTGCCCGCCGAAGCGCTGGAGAAGACGGCGCGGGACTGGGCGGAGCGGCTGGCAGCCGGGCCGACCCGCGCACTGGCGCTCACCAAGCGGCTGGTCAACTCCTCCCTGGACGCGGACCGTACGGCCGCCTTCTCCGCCGAGGCATGGGCCCAGGAGATCAACATGACCACCCGGGACGCGCGGGAGGGCGTTGCCTCCTTCACCGAGCGGCGCAGACCGGACTTCGAGGGACGATAGAGCGCCATGGTTACTCTGGAGTTGCCGAACTCACAACGGCAGCAGGGACCCTGTACCGTCCGGACCTTCCGAACCGACGAAGCAGCGGGTGCAATGAACCCATGATGGGACACGCTGGAATGGCAGCCACCGCGGTGCGCTATCTGCGTACTGCCGGCGCACCGTCCGCCCACGCGGCGCACGGCACCGCACGGGATGCGCGGCTCGGCACCGAGCAGACCGCGGAGCCGGGCGCGCTCCCCAAGCCCGAGTTGCGCGCCGTACGCGAGGACGAGCGCGCCCCCGTCGACCCGGCCCACTTCCGCCGGGTGCTGGGCGGATTCGCCTCCGGCGTGACCGTGGTGACCGCACCTGCGGCGGAGGGGGAGCCGGGCCCCGCGGGATTCGCCTGCCAGTCCTTCGCGTCCCTCTCGCTGGAGCCACCGCTGATCTCGTTCATGGTGGGGCGCACATCCACCAGTTGGCCCCGCATCGCACGCGCGGGCGTTTTCTGCGTGAACGTCCTCACGGCTGACCAGGGCGAACTCTGCCGTGCCTTCGCGGTGAGCGGTGCCGACAAGTTCGCGGGCGTCTCCTACTCCCCCGCGCCGGTCACCGGTTCGCCGCTGCTGGAGGGTGTGGCGGCGTGGATCGACTGCGAGATCCACGCCGTGCACACGGGTGGCGACCACCTCATCGTCGTCGGCCGGGTACGCGCACTGGACGCTGTCGAGGGCGACCCCGAGCCGCTGGTCTTCCACCGGGGCCGACTGGGCACGTTCACCCCGGCGGACCCCGCCGGCTGAAGCCGCTGCCGGACCGGTGCGGCAGTCACGCGGAATGCACCTCCAACCCCGTACGGCCGGGGGCGAGTTCCGGGCGCAGCACCAGATCGGCGTCGTAGTCGCCGCCCGCCTCGTAGCGGAACGGCAGTGGGGCGAGCTCGTCCAGGTTGCGCAGCCGCTCGCGCAGCTCCTCCTTGCGCTCCTTGACGTCCGCCTCGGTGGCGCGGTCGGCGCCGTAGACGACGAACGGGGGCAGCGCCGCCATGCCGGTGTACCAGAACGTGCCGTGGTGCACTGGGAAGAGCACGTCGTTGACGTACCCGTGGATGCCGCGCGGCCCGAAGCTGGAGGGCCGCGCCCCGACCGAGGTGAGGACCATGGCCCGCTTGCCCGCCAGACCGCCGTCCCCATAGCGCCGGGTACGGCCCTGCGCGTCCTGCACACCGAACGCGAAGCCCTGCACCAGCACCCGGTCGAACCAGCCCTTGAGGATGGCGGGCGGACCGAACCACCACAGCGGGAAATGGAAGACCAGGGTGTCGGCCCACTCGATCTTCTCCTGCTCGGCCCGGATGTCCGGGCTGAGCCCGCCTGTGACGTACCCGTGCTCCTGCGCGTCCCCGACCAGCAGCCGCTCTCCCGGCCGCTCCCGGGCGGGGAAGTCCGCGCCGTCGACGACCGGCTTCCAGCCCATCGCGTACAGATCGGACTCCTGCACCTCGTGACCGGCTTCCCGCAGAGCGGCGACACCGGTGTCGCGCAGTGCGGCGTTCAAGGAGCGGGTTTCCGGGTGGGCGAAAATCCACAGTGCCTTCATCGTTTTCATGCCACTGAGCATGCGTCCGGCTGGCAGCCGAAACGAGTGGCCCGATGGACGGCTAGTGCAAGATTCTGGCCACCCGCACCGTCGGGTCCGGGCGCCCTACAGTGCGGCCGGTTGCCGGCTACCGCGCTGGACCACCAGCGCCATCAGCGCCGCCATCGCACACAGCACACCTGTCCCGGTCCACGCCAGGTCGTACGTCCCCGTCGCGTCACGTACGAGCCCTGCCAGGAAGGCGATCAGCGAGGCACCGGCCTGGTGCGAGGCGAGCACCCAGCCGAAGACCACCGCACCGTCCGCACCGAAGTGCTCCCGGCACAGCGCCATGGTCGGCGGCACGGTGGCGACCCAATCGAGCCCGTAGAAGACGATGAAGAAGAGCATCGGCGGCTGCACACTTGCGGCGAACAGCATCGGCAGCACCAGCAGCGACAGACCGCGCAGCCCGTAGTAGACCGCCAGCAGCCGGCGCGCGTCGAAGCGGTCGGTCAGCCAGCCGGAGCAGACCGTGCCGACCAGGTCCAGCAGTCCTATGGTGGCCAGCAGGGAAGCGGCAACCGGTACGGCCATCCCGTGGTCGTGCGCAGCAGGTACGAAGTGCGTGCTCATGAGGCCGTTCGAGGACGCGCCGCAGATCGCGAACGACCCGGCCAGCAGCCAGAAGACCCTCGTACGGGCGGCGTCCCGCAGCACCGACAGGGTGCGCCGCAGTGCACCCGTCGTATCCGCCTCAGGCGTCACATAGTCGGACCCTGCACCGTACGGGCGCAGCCCCACGTCCTCGGGACGGTCGCGCAGCAGCCACACCACGAGCGGCACGACAGCGAGCGCCGCACCGCACACCACCAGTGAGGCGGTACGCCAGCCGGGCCCTTCCACCAGCAGTGCCACCAGAGGCAGGAAGACCAGCTGCCCGGTGGCGCTTCCGGCGGTCAGGATGCCGGTCACCAGGCCACGCCGTGCGACGAACCAGCGGTTGGCCACTGTTGCGGCGAATGCGAGCGCCATGGAGCCCGAACCGATGCCCACCAGCAAGCCCCAGCAGAGCACCAGTTGCCACTCGGCCCGCATGAAGACCGTCAGGCCACTGCCCGTCGAGATCAACAGCAGTGCTGCTGTGACGACCTGGCGTATGCCGTAGCGCTCCATCAGTGCCGAGGCGAACGGTGCGGTCAGCCCGTACAGCAGCACGTTCAACCCGACGGCGAACGAGATGGTGCCGTGCGACCAGCCGAACTCCTCGTGCAGCGGGTCGATGAAGACGCTGGGTGTCGCCCGGAACCCGGCAGCGCCCACCAGCGCGACGAAGCACACCAGGGCGACCCACCAGGCACGGTGCACCAGCGGTCCGGAACGCGGTCCGCCAGATCGCGGTCCGGGAGGGCTTTCAGCAGGATCGGCGCCGCCCTTCCCGGACGGCCTCGGGGAGAGGGTCTCAGTCACGCGGACCAGCCTGCGGTGCGGGGACGAACGGATCGAGTGGCCAGAGGGACACCATGTGCGAGGATCGGGCCATGGCTGTTTTCACCCGCCCGGGGCTGCACAGGGTCGCTGTCCTGGTGCGGCACGGCTTGCTGCCGATCGAGCTGGGCATTCCGCACGCGCTGATGGGCAGGGCGCGGTCGGCCACGGGCGAGCGGCTGTACGAGGTGGTCACCTGCGCCGTCACGCCTGGTGCGATTCGCACGGAGGGCGACTTCACGATCAATGTGGACCACGGCACCGAGGCGCTGGCCGAGGCGGACACCGTGATCGTCCCGGCCGCACACTCCCGCGACGAGCCCTTCGAGCGGGGGGCGATGAGCCCCGGGCTCGCCGAGGCGTTCGCCCGTATCCGTCCCGGTACCCGGGTGGCGTCCATCTGCACAGGCGCCTTCGTACTGGCCTCCGCCGGGCTGCTGGACGGCAAGCGGGCCACCACCCACTGGAGCGCCGTGGAGCGCTTCGAGCGCCTCTTCCCGGCCGTCGAGCTCGATTCGGACGTGCTCTATGTCGACGAGGGCTCCGTCCTCACCTCGGCGGGCATCGCGTCCGGTGTCGACCTGTGTCTGCACATGATCCGCCGGGACCACGGCGCTGCTGTCGCCAACGAGGTGGCCCGGCGCACTGTCGTACCGCCGCACCGCGACGGAGGACAGGCACAGTTCATCCGCCGCCCCGTCCCCGAACCCCGCCTCTCCTCCACCGGAACAGCGCGCAACTGGGCACTCCGCCACCTGGACCGCCCCCTCACCCTCCGCGAACTCGCCGAACGCGAATCCATGAGCGTGCGCACCTTCACCCGCCGCTTCCGCGAAGAGGTCGGGGTGAGTCCCCAGCAGTGGCTCACCCAGCAGCGCATCGAACGCGTCCGCCAGCTGCTGGAGGAGAGCGATCTGCCCATCGAGCAGATCGCCGCCCGGGCGGGCTTCGGTTCCGCGTCGACACTGCGGATGCACTTCCAGGCAGCATTGGGCGTCTCACCGAGCGCCTACCGCCGTACGTTCCGCGTGGGGGCCGCACCGGACGACGCCCCAGGTGCAGCAGTGGGCACAAGTGCGGGAGAACGAGGATGAAGGAGGCGGAGATGGCCACCAGAGGGCGGGTTTTCGCGCACCCAGGGCGGCATCGGGTCGCGGTGCTGGTCAGGCACGGAGTGCTGCCGATGGAGCTCGGCCTGGTGCACCAGGTGTTCGGCCGCGCGGCGACTGAGGAGGGAGAGCCGCTGTACGAGGTGGTCACCTGCGCCGTCGCGCCGGGCCCTGTCCGTACGGACGCCGACTTCCCCATCCACGTCACGCACGGCGCCGAGGCGCTGGCGGAGGCCGACACGGTGGTGGTTCCGGCCACTCACGAACTGGACGCGACGGAGACCGAGGGCACTCTGCCCGAACCGCTCCGGCAGGCGTTCGCCCGTGTCCGTCCCGACGCCCGTGTCGCGTCCATCTGCACGGGCGCCTTCGTACTGGCCGCTGCCGGACTGCTGGACGGCAAACGGGCAACGACCCACTGGATGTCCACCGACAACTTCAGGACCCTGTATCCGGCTGTGCGGCTCGATCCCGATGTGCTCTATGTGGACGAGGGATCGGTATTGACCTCCGCGGGCGAGGCGGCCGGAATCGATCTGTGCCTGCACATCGTGCGGGAGGACCACGGCGCTGCTGTCGCCAACGAGGTGGCCCGGCGCACTGTCGTACCGCCGCACCGCGACGGAGGACAGGCACAGTTCATCCGCCGCCCCGTCCCCGAACCCCGCCTCTCCTCCACCGGAACAGCGCGCAACTGGGCGCTCCGCCATCTCGACCGCCCCCTCACCCTCCGCGAACTCGCCGAACGCGAATCCATGAGCGTCCGCACCTTCACCCGCCGCTTCCGCGAAGAAGTCGGCGTCACTCCGCTGCGCTGGCTCACCCAGCAGCGCATCGAACGCGCCCGGCACCTGCTGGAGGAAACGGACCTCCCGGTCGAACGCATCGCCGCCCAGGCGGGCTTCGGCACGGCCGCCTCCCTCCGCCAGCACTTCCAGGCGGCACTGGGCGTCTCCCCGCGCGCGTACCGCCGTACGTTCCGCGCGGAGGCGGCGGGGGCGGCGGCGTAGGACGCGGTCGCCGCGGAGGCGCGGGCGCGGCGGCGTAGGGACGCGGCCGGCGAGCAGGCCGGCTCACGCCCTCAGCGCGACGTCCGACAACCGCCAGCCCTTCCGCCGTACGCAGGCGACGCTGTCGGCATGACACACCACGCTGCTTCCCCTTCCTCGCCGCCGGACCAGGCGGCTTCTTCCCGGGTGGACCCGAAGACGGTGCTCACCGGCATGTACGCGGCCGAGGCGGAGTATCTGGCCGCAGGCGGTCCGGGAACGGCTTCGTTCGCCCCGCTCGCCCCCTTCTTCGCTCCTGATGTCGTCCTCCACCAGGCCGACGGGCTGCCCTACGGCGGCAGCTGGCATGGGCATGCGGGCATGGAGCGGTTCTTCCTCGAGATGAGCCGCGTCTGGGAGTCGTTCGACATCACGCAACAGGAATTCCTCGCCACTGGTGCGACGCTGGTCGTGCACAGCCGGATCCACGCACGCGCGCGTGCCACCGGCCGGGAGATCACGTTCCCCATCCTGCAGACGATCACCGTCAGGGATGGGCGGATCTCCGAGGTGCATCCGTTCTACTGGGACACTGCGGCGGTTGCCGCGGTGTGCGCCTAGGGCGGGTCCGGCGGGTCTTGGCTGGCCCCTCTCCGTTGTTCCGGTACGGGGGTGCCCCTGCCCGGCGCTCGCGGGCTGCGGGTGCATCGTGGCTTGTCGCGCAGTTCCCCGCGCCCCTGACGGGGCGCGTCCCTCCTGCGCCAGGAGCGCAGCGCCCGCCCCTAGAACGTGAGGACCGCGCGGGCCACCCGGCCGTGGTGGGCGTCGTCGGCTGCTGCCGCGAACTCCTCGACCGGGTAGGTACGGGTGACCAGTTCGTCCAGCAGCAGCCGGCCCTGCCGGTACAGGTTCGCGTAGAGCGCGATGTCGCGCGGTGGGCGGGAGGAGCCGTAGCGGCAGCCGAGGATCGACTTGTCCAGGAACAGCGCGGCGGGCAGGAAAACGGCCTCGGCATCGGCGGGTGGCATGCCCAGCAGCACGGCCTGACCGCGCCGGTCGAGGAGGTCGACGGCCTGCCGCACGAGCGCGGTGCTGCCGACGCACTCGAAGGTGTGAGCGGCACCGTCCGGCAGGATCTCCTTGACGGCGGCAACCGTTCCCCCTTCGCCGCCCCCTCGCGTCTGCTGCGAGGCGTCCACGAAGTGGGTGGCGCCGAACTGCCGTGCTGCCGCCGCCTTCTCGGGGTTGGCGTCCACCGCGACGATCGGGGCCGCGCCCGCGATCCGGGCGCCCTGCAGCACGTTGAGTCCGACACCGCCGACGCCGATCACCACCACGGACTCGCCCTGTCCGACCTTCGCCCTGTTGAGCACGGCTCCGACACCGGTGAGGACGGCGCAGCCGATGAGCGCCGCCGAGGTGAGGGGGATGTCGCGGGGGATGGGGGTGGCCTGGACGGCCTTGACGAGGGTGCGTTCGGCGAAGGCCGAGTTGGCGGCGAAATTGTAAAGCGGCTCACCCCCGCGGCTGAAGGGCTGTTCGGGCCTGCCGATGGCCCGGCGGCACATGGTGGGCCGGCCCCGCGCACACTGGGGGCACGCACCGCAGTTGGCGATGGTGGACAGCGCCACATGGTCTCCGGGCGCCACATGCACCACGCTCTCCCCGACGGCCTCCACCACACCGGCGCCCTCGTGACCGAGTACGACGGGCCGCGGGAAGGGGATCGTCCCGTCGATGACGGACAGATCGCTGTGGCACAGTCCCGCCGCGCGGATGCCGACGAGCACCTCGCCGGGGCCGGGCGCCCGCAGCTCCAGGTCGTCGACGACCTCGGCCCGCGCCCCCTCCAGGATCACGCCTCGCATGGCTCCCGCTCCCCTCACCTCACACGTCACGACGGCCAGACGATCGACTGGAGCTCGCTGTAGGCGTGCAGCCCGAAAGACCCGCCGTCACGGCCCACTCCGGACTCCTTGAAGCCGCCGAACGGTGTCTCCGGGTGCCGCTGGACGGTGTTGATGCCGACGTTGCCGCTCCGCAGCCTCCCTGCCAGCCGCCAGGCACGGCCCGCGTCACCGCTGAACACGTAGTCGTAGAGGCCGTAGGGGGTGCTGTTCGCGATGTGTACGGCCTCGTCGTCGTCCGCGAACGGAAGGACCACGACCACGGGTCCGAACAGCTCCTCGCGGGCGACGGTCATCTTCGGCGTGACGCCGGTGATCAATGTCGGCGCGACGTAGAAACCCGTCGGGGGTTCGGTGGGCCGTTCGCCCCCGACCAGGACGGTGGCGCCCTGTTCACGGGCTCCGGCGATGTGCGCCTCGACGCGGTCGCGCTGCGCCGCGGAGATCACCGGGCCGACCACGGTTCGCTCATTCGTGGGATAGCCGAGCGTCAGTGCGGAGGCGTACCGTGAAAGGGCAGTCACGAACTCGTCGTGGAGCGAGTCGTGTACGAGCACACGCGTCGGTGCCGTGCAGATCTGGCCGCTGTGAAACGCCCAGGTCGAGGCGACCGAGCCCAGTGCTGCCTCGCGGGTCCTGCCAACCGCGTCGTCCAGCACCAATGCCGCACCCTTGCCGCCCAGTTCCATGAGGGTGCGCTTCATTCCACGTCCCGCGTTCCCAGCGATTTCCTTTCCCACGGAGGTGGAGCCAGTGAAGCTGATCATGTCGATGTCCGGATGTGCGACCAGGGCCTCCCCGGGCCCCGGCCCCGAGCCGGTCACCACGTTGTAGAGCCCGTCCGGGAGCCCCGCCTCCTTCAGCAGCGGGCCCAGCTCCAGGCAGCTCAGCGGATCCTGCGGCGCCGGCTTGCAGACGACGGCGTTCCCCATGGCCAGCGCGGGCGCGACCTTGCCCGCGAGGTTGACCACGGGGAAGTTGTAGGAGGTGATGCACCCGACCACGCCGACGGGGCGACGTACGGCGGCGGCACCGATCAGCCCGCCCGGGGCCAGTGCGCTGGGTCCCACGGGCTGCGGGGGCAGCGGCACGGTGTCCGGCTCCAGTGCGCCGCGCGCGTACCGGCGGAAGCGGTCGGCGGCAGTGGGCAGCTGCATACCGCGCGCGACCTTGAGGGTGGCGCCGGTCTCGGCCTGGAGGAGCGGTACGAGTGCGGGGGCGCGCTCGGTGAGGAGTTCCGCGATCCGCTCCAGCACCCGGGAGCGCTCGCGGGGGTCGGTGGCGGCCCACGCTTCCTGAGCGGCACGCGCCGCGCGGACAGCGGTGTCCACATCCGCCGCGTCCCCTTCGGGAGCCTCGCCGACCAGCTGCTCCGTGGCCGGGTCGGTGATCGGGTAGTGGCCGCGTGCCGGCTGGTGCCAGCCGCCGCCGATCCAGTGCGGGTAGGCCCTGGGCTTCCGTGCGGGGTCTGCTGCGGCTGTGGAGGTCGCCGGTCCGGTGCTGGGTTCCGTCGTCACATGCGTGCCTCTCTCGGCAGGCCCAGCACCCGCTGGGCGAGGATGTCGCGCTGAATCTCGTCGGAGCCGCCGTAGATGGTGTCGGCGCGGGTGAAGAGGAACAGGCGTTGCAGCGCGTCGAGTTCGTAGGGCCGGTGCGGCGCCCAGTCGTGCGGGCCGAGGGCGGCGGCGGCTCCGCGCACCTGCATCGCCAGTTCACCGAGCCGCTGGTGCCAGCGCCCCCACAGCAGCTTGGCGACGCTGGGCGCGCCCGGCACGACGCCGTTGCTGTTCGCGTTGGCGTTGCCGTTGGCGCCGAGGGTGCGCAGGGCGTTCCAGCGCATCGTCCGCAGTTCGGCCCATGCTCCGACGAGCCGGTCGCGGAGCACGGGGTCCCGGTCGGCGGCGCCGGTGCGCAGGGCGAGGCGGAGTACGCGGTCGAGTTCGGCTGCGAAGCCGATCTGCTGGGCGAGCGTGGAGACGCCGCGCTCCAGGGCCAGGAGGGCGGTGGCGACCCGCCAGCCGTCTCCCTCGGCACCGACCCGGTGGTCGGCTTCGGCGAGCGCGCCGTCGAAGAAGACCTCGTTGAACTCCTCCGTCCCCGACATCTGCCGGATCGGCCGGACCTCGATGCGGCCCGGCTGGTCCATCGGTACCAACAGGAAGGAGAGCCCTTGGTGTCCGCTTGTGCCCTCTTCGGTGCGTGCCAGGACGAAACACCAGTCGGCCTCATGGGCGAGTGACGTCCAGATCTTCTGGCCGGTGACGCGGTAGCAGACGGCACCGCCGCCCGCGCCGGAGCCCCGTGCGCCGGGGTCCCGTGCGGCGGTCGTGCGGACAGCTGTGGTGCGAACGGCTGCCAGGTCGGAGCCGGCGTCCGGTTCGCTGTAGCCCTGGCACCACAGTTCCTCGCCGCGGGCGATGGCGGGCAGGAAGCGTTTGCGCTGCTCGTCCGTGCCGTGGGCGAGGAGGGTGGGGGCCAGCAGGTTCTCGCCGATGTGGCCGACGCGGGCGGGTGCGCCCGCGCGGGCGTACTCCTCGGCCCAGACGACCTGTTGGGTGAGGGTGGCGGCGCGGTTGCCGTAACCGCCGTGGGTGCGGTCCCAGCCGATGCCGATCCAGCCCGCGCCGCCCAGCTCACGCTCCCAGCGGCGGCGGACGGCGGTGGCCTCGTGCTCGCTGCCGGGTCCGCCCTGCCCGGCGGCGGACGCGTAGTCGCCGACCAGGTGGTCGTGCAGCCACTCGCGGGCCCGCGCTCTGAACTCCTCGTCCTCGCGGGTGAAGGCGAAGTCCACGCGTCCCCCTCTCGCAGGCGGGTAAGGGCGTGGTCGGCGCCACGCCTCCGGGTCGGCTCAGGCGTTGGGGCGGTCCTTGCGGGCAGCGGCTGCGGCCATCTCCTTGAGCCGCTCCAGCATGGGCATCGGGTCCTGTCCGACGGTGCCGGGCAGATGGTCGGCGAGTTGCCGGGGCGTCCAGGAACCGTCGGCGTAGGCGGCCCGGAGTTCGCGGGGCTGTGCCCATACGGCGATCTTGGGTCCGGCGACGGTGTAGACCTGCCCGGTGATCTGCTGCTCCTTCGCGTGGTCGCTGAGCAGGTAGACGACGAGGGGGGCCACGTCCTCCGGCTCGCCGATCTCCGTCAGCTCCATGGGCACGTTGGCGGACATCCGGGTGCGGGCCACGGGCGCGACGGCGTTCGCGGTGACGCCGTATTTGTGCAGGCCGAGTGCCGCGCTGCGGACGAGGGAGATGATGCCGCCCTTGGCCGCCGCGTAGTTGGCCTGGGAGACGGAGCCTTGATGGTTGCCGCTGGTGAAGCCGATGAGGGCGCCGCTGCGCTGGGTGCGCATCACGGCGCTCGCGGCGCGGAAGACGGTGAAGGTGCCCTTGAGGTGGGTGGCGACGACGGGGTCCCACTCCTCCTCGGTCATGTTGAAGAGCATGCGTTCGCGCAGGATTCCGGCCACGCAGACGGCCCCGTCGAGGCGGCCGTACCGGGCGAGGGCGGTGTCCACGACGCGCTGTCCGCCGGCCATGGTGGAGATGTCGTCGGCGACCGCCACGGCCTGGCCGCCCGCCGACGCGATCTCCTTCACGACGGCTTCGGCTATCTCACTGCGCGGTTCACCGCCGTCGACGGAGACGCCGTAGTCGTTGACCACGACCTTGGCCCCCTCGCTCGCGCAGGCCAGCGCCACCGCGCGGCCGATGCCGCGGCCGGCTCCGGTGACGGCGACGACCTTCCCGGCCAAAAAGTTCCGTTCGTTGCCCACGTCCGGCCCCTCCCGGGTTATCTGACGGACCGTTAGATTCTTGAGCAGCCACCGCCCGAATACAAGACCCGTACTGCCCCCGCCGCACCGCCCCGCTCCCCACGGACCGACCACGGAGGACAGATGACCGTGCCGGCGCAGTGCCCCGAGTTCGCCGAGATCGCCGAGCGCGTCAACAACTGGGGCCGCTGGGGTGCCGACGACGAGATCGGCACACTCAACCTCGTGACGGACGAGGTGGTACGGGAGGCGGCGGCCACCGTCCGCCGGGGACGCCGCGTCCCGCTCGCGCTGCCCCTCCAGCAGGACGGGGTGCAGACCGGGCTGATCCCCGGACGGGTGAACCCGCTGCACACCATGGTCGCGCTCAATCTGGAGATGTTCGGCCCCGGAACCGTCGCCACCAACGACGACGCCGTCACCATGGGCCTCCAGGCCGCCACCCACTGGGACGGCCTCGCCCACGTTTCGCACGGCGGCCGGCTCTACAACGGGCGCCCCGCCCGCACCGTCACCGCGCACGGCGGCGCGGCGTTCAGTGGCATCGAGAAGAGCCGCCCTCTGGTCTCCCGGGGCGTACTGCTCGATGTGGCACGCGCCCGCGGCGAGGAGCAGCTGGCGGACGGCCACGCGGTGTCACCCGAAGATCTCGACGTCGCCGAGGAGTTCGCGGGCACACGCGTACGAGCCGGCGACATCGTGCTCGTCCGTACCGGACAGCTGCGCCGCTACCTCACCGGCGACAAGAACGGCTACGCCTATCCGTCCCCCGGGCTGTCGCTGCGTACGCCCGAGTGGTTCCACGCCCGCGACGTGGCCGCCGTCGCCAACGACACCCTCACATTCGAGATCGTCCCCCCGGAGATCGAGGGCCTCTGGCTTCCCGTCCACGCGCTCCACCTCGTGGAGATGGGCATGCTCCAAGGCCAGAACTGGAATCTGGAGGAACTCTCGGAAACCTGCGCCGAAGAAGGCCGTCACACCTTCCTGCTGGCCGCCCAGCCCGAGCCCTTCATGGGCGGAACGGGCGCTCCGGTGGCGCCGGTCGCGGTGCTGTGACCGGGCAAGTCCGTCGTCGTGCCACCGCGTTGGGCAAGCCGGGTGGCGGTGCGCCTTTGCGCGCCCCGAGCACGGCACGGCGTACCGCCACCCGACTCCGGCGCTCGGGGCCCTGCCCTCGGACGGAGGTTGGCGCCGGACCGCGACCCGTACTCGTCGAGGAACCTCAGGTACCTCGTCGTCCCCTCACGACGAATCGCTCCACCCAAGGGTGATCAAACCGACACGACACGTCAACACCTGGTCTGGACTTTGGGGAGTTTGCCCGTATTGTCCCGGCGCGTGTTCAGCCGAACGCGCCAGCACCGGCCCCTGCCACGTTGACTCGCGCACGCGCGTTCGCGGTAGCGCGTACGTCGTCCTTCGCGCGGGCCCCCTCACTACGGACACCGGCACCCGGACCCGCGCTCGCCTCCCGGTCGGCAGTCGGCGCGGGCTCAGCGGCGGACTCCAGCGGCGCGGTGTCCAGTTCGCACCACACCCGCTTGCCGCCCGGCTCGTGCTCCCAGCCCCAGCGGTCGGCGAGGCCCGAGACGAGTTCGAGACCGCGGCCACCGGTGTCCTCGCCCTCCGCCTGGCGGCGACGCGGCGCACGGCTGCTCGCGTCGGCCACCTCGACCCGCACCGAGCCCACGGCACTGTGCGCCGGACCACCGCCGCACCGCCGAGGCAGCAGCATGCACAGCACGGCCGGACAGCCGGTGTGCACCACCGCGTTGGTGACGAGTTCCGAGATCAGCAGAATCAGCGTCTCGGCAAGGGACTCGTCGGCGTCCACTCCTGCTCCCGCCAGCCGGGCCCTGGCCCACCTCCGGGCGCGCCCCACCTCCGTCGGATCGGATCCGATCTCCAACTGCTCCAGAAGCACCTGCACCGCTCACACCATCCGAACTGGCGGACACATCGCCTCGCGTCTCCAAGTAGTCACGGATTGTGACTCCAGCGAGAACAGCATGGTTGACTCATAGTGATGCCAACAAGCGCTTCAGGCATATTCCGGCGCAAAGGAGTAGACGCACGGCATACTGTGCGACGCCGAGCGCGGGGACTCGAACGAGCCGGTCTGAATCTCGTGGACACCCTTTTGTTCCTTGGTCATCGGGGTCGTCACCGCCTGGCGGCGTGACCCGCGCCTTCCGTCGACGGCCTGCCGCCACCGGCGGCCGCCGTGCTCGCGCCCAGGGAGCGTACCGGAGTGGAATCCGATCTTCCGCTCGCGGTGGTCACTCGGCGAATACAAGACCCCCATAACCCTGCGTAATCACTCTCATCGAATTTCCCGGATGAATACGGCTTTCACCGACACATAGGACGGAGCAGCGCTGAGGCCAATTGCTCCTCAGAAGTCACAGCTGTTCGCCACTGTTCGGTACGCAACCACGCACGTTTCAGGTGCAGATGGACATCGGCCTCCCAGGTGAACCCCATTCCTCCGTGTATCTGCAGACAGTCGCGGGCGTTGCCCACGGCGGCGGCGTCGGCGAGGAGTTTCGCCGCGCAGACCTCCTCGTCGTCCGCGGTGACGGCCGCCGCGTAAACCACACTTCTGGCCGTTTCCGAACGGACCAGCATTCCCGCGCACAGCTGCTGCACCGCCTGGAAGGCACCGATCGGACGGCCGAACTGCTCGCGCTCCCGCGCGTACCCGACGGCCAGCTCCAGCGTCCGGCAGGCGCTGCCCAACTGCTGCGCCGCGGTGAGCAGCACCGCCTCCCGCCGTAATGCCGCTGAGTCAACCGCCGACCGCGCCCCGGTGACGGTGGCGCCCATGCCCTCCGCGGCTTCGGCAACGTCTGCGGCGTCCATGCCCTCCGCAGCTTCGACAACGTCCGCGGCATCCGTGCCCTCAGCCGCTTCCGCGGCGTCCGTGTCCTCCCCCGCCCAGCCATCTATCCGATGCAACGGTGTAAGCGGATCCACCGACCGGATCGGTGCCGCTGTCAGCTCGCCTGGCGCCAGCACCCCCACCTCCTTGCCCTCCCCCAGCAGCAGCACGGCGCCCGCGGCCTCCAGATGTTCGACCAGCGGGGCCGAGTCGCCGTCTCGTCCCGGACACCGCACCCCCTGCTCCGCCGCCGTCACCACGACCGAGCCGTCCGCGGCACCAGCCACCAGTCCCGCGCTGCCCGCCAGATGGCTGGCGACCAGCGGGCCGGGCAGCAGCGCCCGCCCGGCCTCCTCGAACACCAGCACCGCCTCCGGCAGGCCCAGCCCGACGCCGCCCGCACTCTCCGGCGCCCGCAGCGCGAACAGCCCCGACTCCCCCAATTCGCGCCACAGGGCAGCATCGAGCGACGCTCCCTGCTCGGCCCCGTCCACCGCTCCCCTCAGCGCCGCACGGTCGAACCGCGTCTCCAGCAGTTCACGCATGCCGCGCCGCAGCGCCTCCTGGTCCTCCGTCAGCCGGAAGTCCATCCGCGCCGTCACCGTCCCTTCGGGAGGCCGAGGATGCGCTCGGCGACGATGTTGTGCTGGATCTGCGAGGTACCGGCGGCGATCGTGTACGAGAGGGAGGAGAGCCGCTCCAGTGCCCACTCCTCGGCCAGATCGAGCGACCCGGGGCCGAGCACCGCCGCCGCGGCCTCGTACAGTTCCTGCCGCGCGTGCGAGTAGCGCAGTTTGAACACCGAGCCGCCCACTCCTGGAACGCCGGTGCCGCCCTGACGCAGTCCGTGTGCGGCTTCGCTGACGTTCCACTGGATGAGTCGCCACAGTGCGGTGAATTCGGCGTTCAGCCGGCCCAGTCGACGGCGTACTGCTGCGTCGTCCCAACAGCCGTTCTGTCGCGCACGCCGCGCGAGCAGCCGCAGGGTGCGACGGCAGGCCACCACCTCGCCCACGAACGCGGTGCCCCGCTCGAAGGAGAGCGTCACCATGGTGACGCTCCAGCCGTCGTTCTCAGCCCCCACCCGGTTGCAGACGGGCACCCGCACCTCGTCCAGGAACACCTCGGCGAACTCCCGCGATCCGGCGAGGGTGCGCAGCGGCCGTACGGTGACACCCGGCGCGTCCATGGGCAGGGCGAGCCAGCTGATGCCCCGGTGCCGGGGGGCTTCCGGGTCGGTGCGGACGAGGAGTTCGCACCAGTCGGCGACCTCGGCGTGCGAGGTCCAGATCTTGGCGCCGGTCACCACATAGGCATCACCGTCCCGTACCGCCCGGGTGCGCAGCGAGGCCAGATCGGAGCCGGCGTCCGGCTCGGAGAACCCCTGGCACCACACCTCCTCGCCGCGCAGGATCGGCGGCAGCCAGCGGGCGCGCTGCTGAGGGCTGCCCTCGGCCGCGATCGTCGGCCCGGCGTGCAGCAGGCCGACGAATCCGGCACCGACGTACGGCGCCCCGGCCGCTTCCGTCTCCTCCAGGAAGATCAGGTGCTGGGTGGGCGTCGCGCCTTGGCCGCCGGCGTCCTCGGGCCAGTGCAGACCCGCGTAGCCGGCGTCGTACAGCCTGCGCTGCCAGTCCATGTCGTAAGCGCGCCGCGCCGGCCAGTCCAGCGGGTCGGGGCGGGGCGGCAGGGTGGGCAGTACCCGGTCCAGCCAGGCACGCAGCCGCGCCCGGAACGCCTCTTCCTCCTCCGTGTACGCCAGCTCCATGGCCGCTCCCTCACACCGGGCCGAGATCCCTCACGCCGCGCCGAAGTCCCTCACACCAGGTCGAGTTCGAGCATCCGGATGGCGTTGCCGCGCATCAGCTTGTAGACGGTCTCGTCGTCGAGGCCCGCCACGTGTTCCAGGGCGACCTGTTTGGTGTGCGGGAAGGTGGAGTCGACGTGCGGATAGTCGGTCTCGAAGGTGGCGTTGTCGCGGCCGACCGTGTCCAGTGCGGTGACGCCGTGTTTGTCGCGGAAGAAGCAGCAGAAGACCTGCCGGTAGTAGTAGGTGGAGGGCGGCTCGGGGATCAGATCACGGACGCCGCCCCAGGCGCGGTGCTCGGCCCACACGTCGTCGGCACGCTCCAGTGCGTACGGGATCCAGCCCATCTGGCCCTCGCTGTAGGCGAGCTTCAGCCGCGGGTACTTGACGAGCACGCCGCTGAAGAGGAAGTCCATCATCGAGGCCATGGCGTTGTTGAAGGAGAGCGCCGCCTGCACGGCCGGAGGCGCGTCGGGGGAGGCTGCGGGCATCTGCGAGGAAGAGCCGATGTGCATGTTGACGACGGTGCCGGTGTCCTCGCAGACGGCGAAGAAGGGGTCCCAGTAGCCGCTGTGGATGCTGGGCAGGCCCAGGTAGGTGGGGATCTCACTGAAGGTCACAGCCCGCACCCCCCGCGCCGCGTTGCGGCGTATCTCTGCGACGGCCAGCTCGATGTCCCACAGCGGGATGAGGCAGAGCGGGACGAGCCGGCCGCCGCTGTCGCCGCACCACTCCTCGACCATCCAGTCGTTGTAGGCGCGCACGCAGGCCAGGGCGACCTCCTTGTCGTGCGCCTCGGCGAAGGTCTGGCCGCAGAAGCGGGGGAAGGTCGGGAAGCACAGCGACGCCTCCACATGGTTGAGGTCCATGTCCTTGAGGCGTTCGGCCGGGTCCCAGCAGCCGGGCCGCATCTGCTCGCGGGTGATGCCCTCCAGCGTCATCTCGTCCCGGTCGAAACCCACAGCGGCGATGTTGCGCTTGTACGGGAACTTCAGGTCCTCGTAGATCCACCAGTCGGTGGGCGGCCCGTCCGGGTCCATGCTGATCCGGTACTTGCCGCCGACGTACTCCAGCTCGCCGATACCGGCGGTGAGCGGCTTCGGACCGCGGTCCCGGTACTTGGCCGGCAGCCAGGTCTCGAAGAGGTGCGCGGGCTCGATCACATGGTCGTCGACGCTGATGATGCGCGGTAGTTCGGTCACGGGCGTGGCCCCCTCGCCATACCGGCTGCGGTTTCTGATGCCCCGTCAGAAAACTGGAATCAGCAAGAGGCTAGCCCCGCGGACTCTGGACCGACAAGGCGTCTGGCCCTACGCTTCCGGCACAACCTGACGGAGCGTCAGCTTCAGACCGAGGGGGCGGCATGTCCGCTGTCGCACACGAACTCAGCGCCTCGCGCACCTTGTGGGAACTGGTCGTACGGCGGGCCGAGCTCAGCCCCGAAACAACCGCACTCATCCAGGCGACCGACAACCACGTTGACGACAACCGCGTTGACGATGACGACAACGGCGTTGACGACAACCGGGTTGACGACAACAAGGTTGACGATCCCTCCCTCACCTTCGGCGAACTGCGCACCCGCGCCGAGCGCACCGCTGCCGGGCTGTACGAACAGGGAGTGCGCCCCACGCACACCGTCGCCTGGCAGCTGCCCACCCGCATCGAGACCGTCGTGCTCTCCCTCGCCCTGGCCCGGCTCGGCGTACGGCAGACGCCGCTCATCCCGGGCCACCGGGAGCGCGAAGTGGCCCTCGCGCTACGGGCGACCGGCGCCGCCTGGTACATCCACCCCGGTCAGTGGCGCGGCACCGATTACGCCGCACTGGCCGACGGCATCCGCGAGCAGCACGGACCCGCCCCGCGCACGCTGACCGCCTACAACACCCTCCCGGACGCCGGCCCCGGTTCCGTGGCCGCTCTCCCGGAACCTCCCACCGACGGCACAGCAGTGCGCTGGATCTACTGGACCTCCGGCACCACCTCCGAGCCGCGCGGCGTACTCCACACCGACCGCAGCCTCATCGCGGGTGGCTCCTGTCTGGCGCACGCGCTGCGGCTGCGCCCCGGCGACGTCGGCTCGATCGCCTTCCCGTACGCGCACATCGGCGGTCCCGACTATCTGGTGATGCTGCTGCTGTACGGGTTCCCGGCAGTACTGTTCGAGAAGTTCGCGATGCCCGGCGCACTGGCGGGCTACCGGCGCCACGGGGTGACGACAGCGGGCGGCTCGACGGCGTTCTACTCGATGTTCCTGGCCGAACAGCGCAAGCAGCCCGGCGAGAAGCTGCTCCCAGCGCTGCGGCTGCTCGCGGGCGGCGGCGCACCCAAACCCCCCGAGCTCTACCACGAGGTGGTCGCCGAACTGGGCTGCCAACTCACCCACGGATACGGCATGACCGAAGCGCCGATGATCACGATGGGCGCTCCCGACGACACCCCGGAACAGCTCGCCACCACCGAGGGGCGCCCACCCGCCGGGATGGAGATCCGGATCACCGCGCCGGACGGCGAAGTGCTGCCGCCGGGGCACGAGGGAGAGGTCCGGCTGCGCGGCGAGGCGGTGTGCCAGGGCTATCTGGACCCCGACCGGACCGCGGAGGCGTTCGACGCGGACGGCTTCCTGATCACCGGCGATCTGGGCCGGGTCCTGGAGAGCGGGCACCTGGTGCTCACCGGCCGTACCAAGGACATCATCATCCGCAAGGGCGAGAACATCTCGGCCAAGGAGATCGAGCAACTCCTCTACGAACACCCCGCGGTCGCCGACGCGGCCGTTATCGGGCTGCCCGACCCGGAGCGGGGTGAGCGCGTCTGCGCCGTCGTCGAGCAGCCGGACGGGGCGCCGCCGGTCACGCTCGCCGAACTGACCGCGTATCTACGGGGCGAGGGCCTGGCGACCTACAAACTGCCCGAGCAGCTGGAGGTACTGGCGGAGCTGCCGCGCAACGGCACGCTGCGCAAGGTGCTCAAGTACAAGCTGCGGGAGATGTTCGGCTGACCACTGGCACGCGGGCCGACGGCACACGGCCAGCGTCCGGGCCGCACGCGGGCCAACGTCCGGGCCCCACAACGGCCCCGCGGCCAACGTCAGGGCCCCACAAGGCCCCGCGGCCAACGTTCAGACCCCGCAACGACCCTGCGGCCAACGCCCGGACCCCGACGGCCCGCTACCGCCCTCTCACGCCGTGAGCGGGCCTGTGGCGGTGTGCGCTTCGGTGGCCGTGGCCAGGTCCGGGTAACAGTCGAACAGCCGCCGCACCCCCAGCGCCGCGAGCACCCGGTTCACATGGGAACCGTCCTCTGCGCCACGTGCGGGCAGGATCAGCCGCAGCCGTCCCGCACAGGACCGCATCAGCCGCCGCGAGGCGATCAGGACGCCCACTCCGCTGGAATCGCAGAAGAGGACGTCGGACAGGTCGAGCACCAGGCTTCTGCGCCCCTCCGCCACGGCATCGTGCACATGTTGCCGTACCGCGGGTGAGGTGACCAGGTCAAGCTCACCGGAGACCCGGAGCACGGCCCACCCGCCCCGCTCCTCCTCCAGCACCTTCAACGACACTCCCCGCAACCCCTTCGTCGATCGCCTACAACAGTCGGCTGCCCTGGCCTACCCCTCCAAAACTGGTCCCAGGGAAACGACCCTATGCGGTCATGCGGTATTACCCATGGGAACCTGCGAGAACTTGTGGTCACGCACACATAACGCTCGGCAGCATCCGCCACTTCCGCCTCTCGGTTCCCGTCAATTTCCGCTCTACCCAAGCTCTCCGTGACGAAAAGCGCACCCTCGGCAATCTTCCTGGGGCGTGCGTTGCCGCAAAAGAGGCGTGCGCTGTCAGTTGCTCGGACTACATTCGAGGGGTCGACGAGCATCACAAGAGGCGGAAGAGAACGCGAAGGCGGCACCGCCGGACGCGGACCGGGGCGGACGGAGCGCACCCGGAGAACGGAGCGGACCCACACGGAGAACGGAACGGAACGGAAGCGGACGGGAATCGGGACGGCGGAACCGAGGGCTGGGGGCCATCATGGCGAACGACACACCACCGCGCTGGGACCGGAAGATGCAGCAGCGGCTGGCGCGCGGCGAGGCCGCGGCGCTCGGCGAGCTCTACGACCGCTTCGCCTCCCTCGTGCACGGCCTCGCCCACCGGGTGCTGGACGACGAGGAGGCCGCCGACAGCGCCACCCGGGACGTCTTCGCCCACATCTGGGAGAACCCGCACACATTCGACCCGCGTGAAGGCCCCATGCGGTCCTGGATAGCGGAACTGACCCAGCGGATCGCGACCGGCAGGCTGCGGCAGCAGCAGCGCAGCGCCGGGCCCTGCTCCCCTGAGGAGGCCGAGCGGTTCGAGGAGCAGGTGCGTACTGCCGCCACGGCGGCGCGTGCCGACTACATCGTCACCTCCATGCCGTCCTCGCTGCGCGCCGCGCTCGAACTGGCGTACTTCGAGCGCCACGACTACCGGCAAACTGCGCGCACGCTCGGCGTCACCGAGGACGAGGCCCGCCGCCGGCTGCGGCTCGGGCTGCAACTCCTGTCCTCCGCCATGACGAAGCCGGCGATGGCGCCGCCCGGCGCGGGACAACGGCCATGAGCGCGCCGCCGACTCCACCGACGCCACCGGGCCCGGGGCAGCCTGCCGGGCCCGGACCGAACGAGCCGTCCCCCGCCACCGGGACCGCCGAAGCAGCGCCGGAAGGTGAGCTACGGGACCACCGGGTCCTCACCTCGCTCCTCGGTGCCTGGGCGCTGGCAGCCTGCTCGCCGGAGGAGACCGCCGCCGTCGAAGCGCATCTGACCGACTGCGCGCCCTGCGCCGAGGAAGCGCTGCGGCTGCGCGACGCGGTCGGACTGCTGCACTCCGAGGACAGCCTCGATCTCGACCCGATGCTGCGCTCCCGGGTCCTCGAAGGCTGCCTGGACCGCCGCCCCGCCCGGATACCGATGCCGACCTGGGCGGCTCCCTACGACGCGGAGACGGCCAGACTGGACGCGCTGTTGCGCGACATGGCCGAGGAGGAGTGGCGGGCGCCGGTACAGCTGCGCTGGTTCGACGGCGAACGGCAGACCACCCGCGAGACGACCGTGGCCGGCGTCCTCGGTCACCTGCTCGCGGTCGACGGACTGGTCGCGGCCGGCATCGGCCTGCCCGATCCGCTGCCCGCCGACGCCCTCTCCTCCCCACGCGGCGCGGATCCGCAGACCCGTACGGAGGCCTACTGGGCGCTGGGCGACGCCGGTCACCCCACCCCGGCAGCCCGCGAACCGTGGCGGGAGCAGAGCCACGCCATGATCCGCGACGTGTCGTTCCTCGCCGCGGACGACGGCAGCGCGTCGGGAGAGCACACCGCACGCGGGCGGCTCGTCTCCTACGGCAACTTCTCGCTCCCGCTGCGCGACGCGTTCCTGGACCGCGCCTTCGAGTGCTGGATGCACGCCGAGGACATCGCGGAAGCCGTCGACTATCCGTACGCGCCGCCGGGCCCCGCCCATCTCAACCTAATCGTCGATCTGGCGGCCCGGCAGTTGCCCAGCGCGATCGCCGCCCGCCGCCGTAGGGGGCTCGCGCCGCCGCCCCACGGGCTGGCCACGGCCGGTGCGCCCGGCCGAACCCTGCACCTGGAGGTCGAGGGCAACGGTGGCGGCGACTGGTACATCCCGCTGGACTCTCCCGGTGCCCGCGCCTCACCCGAGAGCAAGGTCGCCCATATCGCCCTGGACGGGCTGGAGTTCTGCCAGCTCGCGGCCGGTCATGTGCCGCCGCTCGAAGCCGCCGCCGGACAGGACGGCGATCCGCAGGCCATCCAGGACGTCCTCTACGCCACGGCCTCGCTCTCGCGGCTGTAGCCGAACGCAAGGGCGGCCCACCCATTCGACGACGGGGCTCGGCCCGCCCGTTCGGTCAGGCGAACACCACGGTGCGGTGGCCGTTGAGCAGCACGCGGTGCTCGCTGTGCCACTTCACCGCGCGGGCCAGCGCCTGGCACTCCACGTCCCGGCCGACGGCGACCAACTGCTCGGGGGTGACCTCGTGGCCGACCCGTTCGACCTCCTGCTCGATGATCGGGCCCTCGTCGAGGTCGGCCGTCACATAGTGCGCCGTGGCGCCGATCAGCTTGACGCCGCGCGCGTGCGCCTGGTGGTACGGCTTGGCGCCCTTGAAGCTCGGCAGGAAGGAGTGGTGGATGTTGATGATCCGCCCGGACAGCTGCTTGCACAGATTGTCGGAGAGGACCTGCATATAGCGGGCGAGGACGACAAGTTCGACCTGCTCCGCCTCGACCAGCTCCAGCAGCCGCTCCTCCGCCGCCGCCTTGGTGTCCTTCGTCACAGGGATGTGATGGAAGGGGATGTCGTAGGAGGCGACCAGCTCGGCGAAGTCGGTGTGGTTGGAGACCACGGCGACGATCTCGATGGGGAGCGCGCCGATCCGGGAGCGGAAGAGCAGGTCGTTCAGGCAGTGCCCGAACTTGCTCACCATGAGGACGACCCGCATCTTCTCCTCGGCCCGGTGGATCTGCCAGTCCATCCGGAAGGAGTCGCCGACGGCGGAGAAGCTCGCCCGCAGCTTCTCCACGGTGGTGTTGCCGGTGAAGTGGACGCGCATGAAGAAGAGCCCGGTGTCGCGGTCCCCGAACTGCTGGCTGTCCTCGATGTTGCAGCCCGTCATGAACAGATAACTGGAGACGGCATGCACGATGCCCTGGTTGTCCGGGCACGAGAGGGTGAGGACGAACTGACCCGCCTGCTCTTTTTCAGCCTTTTCAGCGGTTTCGGCAGGGCTGTCGGTGACGGGGTGCGACTGGCTCATGGCCTCAAGACTGGCACATCGCGGCGGATGCCTCGCACGCAGTGCTCCCGGTCACACCGTCCTGAGCATGATCGCCAGGACCTCCAGCGAGCGCGGCGGCTCGTCCGGGTCCTCCCCGTCGTTGCCGGCGAGCAGTACGTGCGCCTCCCGCGCCGCCTGTACGGCCTCGGGCCACGCCGGGTGTTCCAGGTACGAGGCGACCGGGGCGTCGGCGCCGACCTGGTGCATGATGCGCAGCACCCGCAGCACGGCCGCGTCCACGAGCTGGGCTTCCTGCGCGTCCCGGAAGATCGTTCCGACGTACTTCTCCGCCGACCAGTTGTCCAGCCAGGTGTCCTCGACCAGACGGTAGACGGCATCCGTGACATCGCCGTATCCGGGGCGTCCGGCCAGCCAGCACTCGTGCTGGAAGGTCTGGTCGGAGAGCATGTGCAGCGCCGAGCGCACATTGCTGCGCCAGCGCCACCAAGGCACGTCGTTGACAGGCATGCCGCCTATGGTGGTGGAACGACGGCCACGTCGGGAAGACTTCACGGAACCTGCTTGCTGCATGGTTACCGACCATACGTTCCCCACACCGGGTGCCCGGCGTGGGGCCTCGCTCCGACGCGGAGCCCGCTCACAGCCTGACGCGGGGCCCGCTCACAGCGCGCTGAACTGCCGCTCCGTGAGGCCGTACTTCTTCGCCGTCGGGTTCCACAGCGCCGCCGCCTTCTTCTTCGCGGTGGTCGCCTTGCCGCTGGCACTGTTGCCCGCGGCGAGCCGCTGAGTGTGCTTGGCCTTGCCCTTGTGGCAGCCCTTCTTCCGCGCCACCTGGTCCGCCCAGGCCGCGTAGTGGCTGTCCGCGGCGGCCGAGGACCGCCAGGCACTCTTGAGCGCGGAGTTCAGTGCCGCGCTCTGCGGGATCCGGTCCGTCTTCAGCTCGCCGAGCCGCCGCACCAGCCCGGAGCGCTGCTTGGCCGCGGCCCGCAGGTCGGTCGCCGCCTTGCCCAGCGCTTTGCAGGCCCTGATGTTCTGCACGGAACGGACGACCGTGGAGCGGCTGTTGTTGCTGTCGGCCAACAGCGCGTCCAGCTTCTTGGCCTGCCCCTCTGCCGGGTCGGGCGCCGCGGAGGACTTCTCCCCCGCGGGAGCGCTGGACGCCTTCGGCTTGCCGCCGTCGGAATCCTCGCCGCCGCCGTTCGCGAGCAGGAGGCCGACGACGAGGCCGATCAACGCGACGCCCACCATGCCGCCCCCGATCAGCAGCCACGGAGGCGTCTTGCGCCGCCCCCGGCCGGCATCGCGCCGCGCTGCCCGGCCGCCCGGTCGCGGCTCGTACTGCTGGGAGCCCTGCTGCGGATAGCCATAGCCTCCGGCGCCGCTCTGGGGCCCCGGCGGCTGCTGCGGGTAGCCGTAGCCACCGGGCTGGGCGCCGGGCTGGGGGTAGCCGTAGCCGCCACGCTGGGCGCCGGGCTGCGGATAGCCGTAGCCGCGCGGCGGGGCCTGCTGCTGCGCGGCCTGGTCGAATATCGGCAGGCTCTGTGTGGAGCCCGGTTCGTCGCTGCCCGCCGCGCGCTGCCCGGGGCCCGTGGGACGCGGGGAATCGGACCTGAAGAGGTTGTCGAACTCCGGCAGCGGGCGCCGCGCACCCGGCTCCCCGGCGCCCGGCCCTCCGGTACCGGCGACGCCGGGTGCGGCGGCACCGGTCGCGCCGCCCGCGCCGGTCATGGGCGGAAGCATCTGGGTCGCCTCGGAGTCGCTGTCCACACCGCCCGCGACGGGAGGCAGATACTGCGTGGCCTCGCTGTCCGCACCACCGCCCGTCGGCCCGGCGGGCTGCTGCGGCGGCAACATCTGAGTGCCGTCCTCCGCGCCGACGGAGCCACCGGAGGACGGCTGACTCGTCGGGAAAGGCGGCAGCATCTGGGTGGCGTCGCTGTCACCGACCCCGCCCGGCGCCGCCCCCTGCGGCGGGGCGGCGGGCGGCACGGGCGGGGCAGCGGGTGGGGCGGGCGGCGCAGCAGGTGGGGCCGGCATCGCGTGCCGCCCGGAACCACCCGAGGCACCTGACGACGGCTGCGGCTGCTGTGGCGGCAGCGCGTGGGAGCCGCCCGCCGAGGACGTCCCGTACGGCTCCGGCAGACCCCCGCCCGGCTGCCCGTACCCAGGACTGCCGGACGGCATCGCGCCCGGACCGTCCGGCAGCGGCATCGCCCCCGGACGCTGCTGAGCGCCGGGGCTGTCGGGAAGCGGCATCGCGCCCGGAGGGGTGGCCGGGGGCAGCGGTCCCGCGTCGGGCGGTGACGGCGGATGCGGGGAGGTCCCCCCGGGCGGAGTCCGGGGGAGGGCCGGGGCGCCCTCCGGCGGCAGGGGCAGCGATCCGCCGGGGGCCTCCTCCGGCGGGGCACCCCAGTAGCCGGGGGAACCCTCCGGGGCGCCACTCTCCGGGGTGCCGCGGGCCGCCTCGGAGCCGGGGCCCCAGGGCTCGCCCCATGGCTGCCCGGCGGGCGGCCGTACGCGCTCGCGTTCGGCCTGGCGCTGCTGCTGAGGAGTCCAAGGGTCGCCGTTGGCAGGCAGCACGACACCCTCGTACGGGGTCGTGGAGGCGGGCAGGGGGTCACCGGCGGAGCCGGAAGTCCCGTCCTGTCCGCGTCCGTTGTGCGTTGTCACCGAGACTCCTCGTTCGCATGGCTAGCGGAAGCGTCGGCTCACGCTACCGGGTCACACCAACGGGGGACCACGCACCCAGATGTGCGGACACCCTTCCTTCACCTGATGTCGCCATGAAGCGCCCAGAAGGGGGCGTACGCCGCACATCGCACAGCCACTCACACAGCCCTCGCAGCCATCACACGCGGCAGCGCATCGACAGCACACAGGTGACAGCTCAGGCACCTCACGCCACCGCGGCCGGCTCCAGACT
Source organism: Streptomyces sp. CA-250714 (assembly GCF_050936705.1). Classification (NCBI taxonomy): domain Bacteria; kingdom Bacillati; phylum Actinomycetota; class Actinomycetes; order Kitasatosporales; family Streptomycetaceae; genus Streptomyces; species Streptomyces sp. CA-250714. Next base: position 3,370,237 of record NZ_JBNJMI010000002.1, read on the forward strand.
CTCGTGGAACTCACGCACCACGGGCTCGTCCCGGTAGGGCTCCAGCCGCTGCCGGAAGTCGTCCAGATACTCCGCACCCCGGTCCGAGCGCAGCCCGGCGAGCAGCTGCGCCGCCTGCCCGGCGGTATGGCAGGCACGTTCCACCTCGCGCTGCTGCACCTGTGCGTCCGCCAGCAGGAACAGTCCGATCGCACGCCGTCGCGCCCGTCCCTCCGGATGCCCTGTGACGGCTTCCTCCGCGCGTGCTGCCGCGCTCTCGGCCTGGCCCAGGTCGCGGTGGCAGTGGGCGAACTCATCCGCGAGGTAGGCACGGTCGAAGTGGGCGATCCAGGGCGGGTCGTCACCCGAGTCGGCTGCCGCGTCGGCGCCGTCCATCGCCGTCGTGGCCCGGCTGACGGCGCCCTGACAGGCGCGCGCGTCCCCCATCAGCGCGTGCCCGCGCGCCTCCGCGGCGTGGAACATCGCCTCCACACGCGGTGTCACCCGCCCGCGCGCCCCCTCCTGCGCGGCACGCGCCAACTGTGCGATCTCGCGCGGGTTTCCCAGCGAAGCGGCCAGATGGCTCATCCCGGCGGCGAGCACATAGCCGCCGTACGCACGGTCCCCGGCCGCCTGGGCCAGCCGCAGGGACTGGATGTAGTAGCGCTGGGCCAGCCCGTGCTGGCCGGTGTCCACGGCCATGTAGCCCGCCAGTTCCGTCAGCCGGGCGACGGTGGCGAACAGCGACCGGCCGACCGCCTCCTGGTAGGAGCCGGCGAGCAGTCCGGAGACGACGCTGTTGAGGTAGTGCACCACCACGGGCCGGATGTGGCCGCTGCCGTAGCGGTGGTCGAGCTCGGAGAGCGCCTCGGTCATCGCCTGTACGGCCGCCACGTCCGCGGTGCCCACCCGGGCTCCGGAGGAGCGGGCGACCTGGTGGTCGGGCTGGGTGATCAGCCAGTCCCGGCTCGGCTCGACCAGCGCTGAGGCGGCCACGGTCGAGCCGGTCAGGAAGTCCCTGCGGCCGACGTCGCTGCGCCACAGTTCGCAGACCTGCTCGACGGCGCCGACGACGGTGGGGGCGAACTGGAGGCCCACCCCGGAGGCCAGGTTCTTGCCGTTGGCCATGCCGATCTCGTCGATCGTCACCGTACGGCCCAGCTTGCGGCCGAGGGCCTCGGCGATGATGCCGGGGGCACGCCCGCGCGGCTGCTGCCCGCGCAGCCAGCGCGCGACGGAGGTCTTGTCGTAGCGCAGATCCAGTCCGTGCTCGGCGCCGCACATGTTGACACGGCGGGCGAGACCCGCGTTGGAGCACCCGGCTTCCTGGATGAGCGCTTGCAGCCTTTCGTTGGGCTGCCTCGCGACGAGCGGCCTGGCGGCCATGCGATCCCCCTCAGTGGTTTCCGTGGTGCGGACCCGGCTTGATCACTGCTCCTTGATCGGTGCATATGCCCGTGATCCCCGGCAAACCCCTCCCTTCACCGCGCAATGCACCGGAGAGGGACTACCCACCCAAGACCGCTCTTCTGTGCACGCGCCCCTACACATGCCCCCATGCGCCGTTCCGAGCGCGGGCTGACCCCTGGGCTGCGGGAACAGCGAGGGCACGGCCGTCGCATGCGCCGTCGCGCCTCGACCCGCCCCGTTCCGCCCCCGTAACCCCTCCGAGGGACGAAAGTTGTGATGGTCGTGGAAGAGACCATCACCTTTACCTCTGGAGCGACCACGAACACGCGCCTTCCCCGACAGCGGACGACACCGGCCGCGCCATCCGCACCGCCCCTCGAACACGCGGTGCGCTACACCCAGGAGCGGGCCTGGGACGTCTTTCCCGGCACCTGGCTGGAGACGGTGGACGGCGTCCCGCGCTGCGCCTGCGGCGAGCCCGCCTGCCCCGCGCCCGGCGCACACCCCGCCCGCGCACGCTGGGCGGACGAGACGACGGGGAGCGCGACGACTGTGCGCCAGTTGTGGGCGACCGAGCCGCGCGCCGCCGTCCTGCTGCCGACCGGCCGGGCCTTCGACGCGCTGGAGGTCTCGGAGGCCGTGGGCTGTCTGGCGCTCGCCCGGCTGGAGCGGATGGACCAGCCGCTGGGCCCGGTCACCTGCACCCCGGACGGCCGGATGCTCTTCTTCGTCCTCCCCGGCGTCGCCACCAAGGTTCCCGCCACCCTGCGCCGCCTGGGCTGGTCCCCCACCACACTGGACCTGCGGACCAAGGGCGCGGGCGACTGGGTGGCCGCCCCGCCCACCCGGCTGGGCACCCGCGGAGCCGTCCAATGGGCGCGTGAGCCCAACGCCGCCAACCGCTGGCTCCCGGACGCCGACGAACTGCTCCCCACCCTCGCCTACGCCTGCGGCCGCGAAGCCGCCATCGGCCCACGCGCCGCGACGAGCGCCCCGCGCACCCCGGCGGCGCCCGCCGCGCCGGTGCCAGGGCCGGGCCCCGGGGCGGGCCCCGGCCGGATGCCGCCGGTGAGCAGGGCCCCCGGCCCGGGAAGGCCGGCACAGGGTGTGCCTGGAAGCCCGCGCGGAGCAGCCGGGACGGTACGGCGGGCGCCACGAACGGGGCGGTGAGCGGGCAGTTGATGGGCGGCGAACCAGGGCGTGTCCGGCGGATGTTGACGCGCCTTCTCCGTTGTTCCGGTGAGGGGGTGCCCCTGTCCGGCGCCCGCGGGCTGCGGGTTTGTTGTGGCTGGTCGCGCAGTTCCCCGCGCCCCTTACGGGGCGCGCCCCCAGGTCAGGTGCCGGCGGGGAGCGCGGCTTGGAGGAAAGGTTCCACGACGCGGCGCCAGTCCTCGGGCTGGTCGTAGTGGATCAGGTGTCCGGCCTCGGTCACTTCCGCGTAGATACCGCGTGGCAGCACCCGCACCATCTCCTGGGCCTCGGCGCGGCCCAACTCGCCGTCGAGGCCGCGGACCACGAGAGTGGGGCAGCGGACCTGGGCCAACTCGTCCCAGTGCGCGTCGTACACCCACCCCTCGCGGACCCGCATCATCACCTCCGGCGAGAACACGGGCCGCCAGCCGTCCTCCCCCTCGGTCATCACCTCGGCGAAGAACTCACCGCGCGAGGGCCGGGAACGCTCCAGCGAGGGGTCGTCCTCACCGAACCATCTACGGACGTCCGCGAGGGTCGCGAAAGGGACGGGCCAGGACTTGAACCACTCCTCCCACTCACGCTGCGACTGCTCGCCGAGCGCCGAGGCCCGCATATCGCTGATCACCAGGGCCTGGACGAGATCGGGGCGCTTGGCGGCGAGTTGCCAGGCGGTCAGCGCGCCCATGGCGTGGCCGACCAGCGCCACCGGGGCCAACTCCAGCTGTTCGAGCGCGGCCTCCGCGTCGGCGACGTACGCCTCCCGGTCATAGCGGCCCTCGCCCGGTTTGCCGCTGCGGCCGTGGCCGCGCTGGTCGAGGGCGACAGCGCGGTAGCGGTCGGTGAGCCAACGGGCCGTGCCCGCCCAGTGCGAGGCGCGGCCCATCAGTCCGTGCAGTAAAAGCACGCCCGGCGGTTTGCGGCGCGGCGTCTCCGGGTCCTGGCCGGCGCCAGGGGCCCGGCGCTTCCCACCCACCCCGCCCGTCACGCCCGGCGCGGCGGCACCGGCCAGGGCCTCGGGGCCGGCCTTGGGCGGGTCGGCGAACTCCCAGGCCGCCAGCCGGATTCCGTCCGCCCCCGTCACATCGATCCGTCGCACCATGCGTCGTGACACCCCCACTCCTGTGACCGCCGCGTCAGACTATCGAACCTTTATTCGAACAGCCGGGCCTCACGGCGAATACCCCACCTTCGAGTGACACGGCTGCGGGGTTGCCTGTCGTCCCTCGGGGGAGACAGGAACCGGGAGGGCGGCAGACCCTGAGAGCTCGGGGCTCCGGGTTGCCGCGGGGGGACATGGGGAGGCGGGGCTCCGGCGGCCGAAGGCACCGGAGCCCCGGCTGCTCAACCGCCCCGCCCGGGGCGGCGCGGGGCCCGCGGAACACAGCATCGATGGCTCCCCTTCCGCCAGCGACAGCGTCGCACGGCACACACACGGCCGCTCATGTTCGGGCAACTCTGGTACGACCGGAAGAATTTGGGAAGATGCCCACCCGCTGGGGCGGTCGGCGATGGGCGCGGTGCGTTCTTGTAGCGCCGGGAGCGTTCCCCCTCATGCGCCGCGTGCGCCCTTTGCGGGCCGGCCGCCCTTCGCGGCCCAGCCGCGTGTTGCGGGCCCCGCGTGTTGCGGCCCCCGCGTGCGGAAGCTCCGCCTCTCTTGCGGTGCGGCCAGCCACTTGGCTCTTGCAGTGCGGCAGCCACTTGCGGTGACGGCAGCCGGCCGTTGGGGTGCGCGAGTTGCCCGGGCGCGGGCGCGTCGTGACTTCTCGCGCAGTTCCCCGCGCCCCTTCGGGGCGCCCGCTCCCCCACGTACGCGGGCGTCAGCGCTTGGCGACGAAGACGTGGGCGGCGACCTCCGTGCCCAGTTCCGCGGCCTCGCCGCTGCTGCCCACCTGGACGCCGCCTGCGGAGCCCGCGTTGACGCTGACGACTGCGCCCGGCTGTACGCCCGCGCGGCGCAGCGTGTACATCAGCTGGGCGTCCATCTGGATCGGCTCGCCGATCCTGCGGACCACGACCGTCTTGCCGTCGCCGCCGGTCTCCAGGTCGTTGAGGCTGACGAGGCCCTCGTCCAGGAACGGGTCGGCCTCCGCCTTCTCGCCCAGCTCCTCCAGGCCCGGGATCGGGTTGCCGTAGGGCGACTCGGTGGGGTGCCGCAGCAGATCCAGCACGCGGCGCTCGACCGCCTCGCTCATCACATGCTCCCAGCGGCACGCCTCCGCGTGCACCTGCTCCCACTCCAGGCCGATGACGTCGACCAGCAGACACTCGGCCAGCCTGTGCTTGCGCATCACGCGCGTGGCCAGCTGCCTGCCCTCTTCCGTCAGCTCCAGGTGGCGGTCCCCGGCGACCGTCACCAGCCCGTCCCGCTCCATCCGGGCCACGGTCTGGCTGACCGTCGGTCCGCTCTGGTCCAGGCGCTCGGCGATGCGGGCACGCATCGGGACCACACCTTCTTCCTCGAGCTCCAGGATGGTGCGGAGATACATCTCCGTGGTGTCGATGAGTCCTGACATTGCGTAGCCCCTAGTCAGCTCGTGCGGTGGCCCTGGATGCAATTCTGACGCATCCCGCTGACAACCGCGCCGCCCAGGCCGCGAGCCGCTGTCGGCGGCGGTCACCTGACGGTTGACAGCGGAATGGTCCAGACCTCAACGTGAGCGCCGGACTACGGAACGGAACCGGGGCGGAACCCCGGATCCCCAGTGACGGACGCGAAGGGCGCGCGATGGGCGAGCAGGCCGTGGAAAGAGCCGAGGAGAAGGCCGAAGGGGCCGAGAAGGCGGAGAGGACGCCGGCCGAGGACTTCTTCGACGCGGCCGTCCGGCTGCTGGAGGAGGTCAGGGACGGTGAGGCGGCCGCGATCGAGGCGGCGGGCAAGCTGCTCGCCGAGACGATCAGCGAGGGCGGCCGGATCTTCGCCTTCGGCGCGGGCCACTCCTCCCTCCCGGCGCAGGACACCGTCTACCGGGCGGGCGGGCTCGCGGTGATGAACCTCCTCAACGTCCCCGGCGCCGTCGGAGTCAATGTCCGTCCCGCAACGCTCGGCAGCGCGCTGGAGCGGGTCTCCGGGCTGGCGGCGGCCGCGCTCGACTCCAGCCCGGTCCGCGCGGGCGACGTGCTGATCATCATCTCCCTCTCCGGCCGCAACGAGCTTCCCGTGGAGCTCGCGCTCAACGCCCGGGCTCGCGGCGTCAAGGTCGTCGGCATCACCTCGGTCGCGTACGCCGCACAGACCAGCTCGCGGCACACCACCGGCACCTTCCTCAAGGACCACTGCGACATCGTCGTCGACAGCCGTATCGCCGTCGGTGACGCCGAACTGACCGCCGAGGGTGTGGGAGCGCCGTTCGCGCCCGCGTCCACGGTGGTGACCAGCGCGGTGATGCAGGCGATCGTCGCCACCGCCACGGGCGAGTTGGCCCGCCGGGGGGTCGAGCCCCCCATGCTGCGCTCGGGGAACGTGGACGGGGGGCACGACTGGAACGCGCGCGTCATGGACGAGTACGCGGACCGGATCTTCTACCGCTGACCGCACCGCCCGGTGCCGTCGCCACCGGCTACGGCTGCTCCTTCTCCAGCGCGCCCGCCAGGTCGGCCGCCGCCGCGACATGGGCGGCGATCTGCTCCGCGTAGTCCGCGTCCTCGCGGTCGAAGGGGCGGCGGCCCGCGTCCCGCAGGAAGGTGACGACGCCGAGCGAACGGCCCCGGGAGCGCAGCACCGTGCACAGCCCGTGCACGGTGCCCTGCGGCCACTTGCGGGTCCGCGCCCACTCCACGGCCTCCGGGCCGCGCTGCTCGCCGCCGCTGGCCCGTACGGAGGTGCAGCGCTGGTAGGCCTGGAGCGCCGGATGCCCCTCCGGGTAGGCGACGGGGATGCCGCTGGCGGTGCCCGGCTCGATGAACGGCGGCCGGCCGCGGTCGGCGGCGGGGGCCAGCGCGGCCCGCACCAGCCGCGGGTCGCGGGGCGGCAGCGCGTCCAGCGAGGTGTCACGGGTGCGCGAGGGCTCGGGCCCCGGCTCGGCGACCAGGTCCAGCAGCGCGTGGTCGGCGAACCCGGCCAGCGCGAACTCCAGGTGGAGGCAGGCGGCCTCCATCGGGTCGGCGCACTCGGCCGCGGCACGCGCCGCGCGGTGCAGCTGGCCGTCGCGGAAGCGCAGCCGGGCCGCTTCCCGCTCGGCCTGCTTCTCCGCCGTGACGTCCTGGAAGAGCCAGGCGACGCCCAGCGGCACGGGTTCCTCGGCCAGCGGCGAGGACAGCCGCAGGAAGCCGCTGCGCCAGCAGCGGCGGCGTGCCGAGTCGGTGGGGTCAGCCGCCGCCTCGGTCCTGTCCGCGGCTGCGTCCGCGCGGTCGGCGCCCGCCCTGGCCCCCGCCCGGTCGGCGCCGCTCCGGCCCGCTTCGGTGCTGTCCCGGCCCGCGGTCATACGGTCGCCCTGCCGGCGCAGGGTGACCCAGAGCTCGGCGGGCGCGGGTGGCGCTCCCTCGCCGAGTACGTGCTGGAGCGCGCCTTCCAGCTCCTCCATGCCCTGCTCCAGCAGTTCGCCCAGGGGACGGCCGAGCATGGCGGCGCGGGCGGGGACGCGGAAGGCCCGCGCCGCGTACGCGTTGGTGACGGTGGGCCGCAGATCGGCGTCCACCAGGACGACGCCCCAGGAGGCGTCCTCCAGCAGCGCCTCACTCAGCGCGATGCAGCGCTCCAGGTCGATCTGTGCGTGCACCTCGCTGAACGCGCAGTAGACACCCTGCGGACGGCCGTCGGCGCCGCTGACGCCGGAGGACTGGATACGCACCAGCACCCGCCCGCCGTCCTTGGTCAGCAGCGCGAACTCGTGGACCTGGCGGCCGGGCGCACGCATGGCGTCGAACAGCCGGCCCTCGACCTCTTCGGCGTCGGCAGGGCGCACCGCCCAGCCCGCCAGTCCCTTGCGGCCGACGGCCTCCTCCTGCGTCCAGCCCAGCATCCGCTCGGCCTCGCGGTTCCAGTGGGTGACCACGCCGTCGGCGTCGAAGGCGCACAACGCGGCGTCCATGCCGTCGAGCAGCGCGGCCAGCAGGAGTTCGTCGTCAGGACCGCCGTCACCGTCCGAGGACGACGCGGAGTGAGTCTCGGATCGAGCCGCCACCTCGGCACCCCCTTGTTGCTGCGCCCGTCTGTTGCCGTGCCCGTCGCTCAGCGCCACGACGTGTGTACGGATCATTCAACTCGAACGTGACACACCCCACAGCGAGTTCCCCGAAATCGTTGTCGCCCCGAAATTCGTTTGCCGCCCACCAGAGCGGTGCCTACGGTGTGGGGCACACAGGAAGGGAGGTGATCCGGCTGATGATCAATCACCGGACGTGTGAGGTGGCTGCGGCCTGAGGCCGACGCCACTAGCGTGACGCCGGTTCGCCGGCCAATCCACAGCAGTCACCCGGCCCGTGGGCTCGTCGGACTCGTCCGACCGACGCCGTCCGCCTTTGCGGAGGGAGTCGCCCACGGGCCGTTCTGTTGGGTTGCTCTTTGTTTCCGGGCTGCGGGTGCTTTGTGGTTGCTGGGGGCACCTCCCGGCCGGAGGCTGGGGGAGCAGTTCCCCGCGCCCCTAACGGGGCGCGTCTCCCCCTACGGGCAGAGGCGCTCGATTTCCCAGCGGCCGCTGTCCGTGCGGCGGTAGCGAAGCCGGTCGTGGAGGCGGTTCTCGCGGCCCTGCCAGAACTCGACCGTCTCCGGGCGGACCCGGTAGCCGCCCCACTGGGCAGGGGCCGGGACGTCCTCGCCCTCCGGATAGCGCTCCGCCAGCTGTGCGTACAGCCGGTCCAGCTCTTCCCTGGAGGCAACCCGCGAGGACTGCTCGCTCGCCCAGGCGCCGAGCTGCGAGCCGTGCGGGCGGGTGCGGAAGTAGGCGGCCGTCTCGTCGCGCCCGGTGCGTTCCGCTGTGCCGGAGATGATCACTTGGCGGGCGATGCCGTGCCAGGGGAAGAGCAGCGAGACGTACGGGTTCGCCTCGATCTCCCGGCCCTTGCGGGAGCCGTAGTTGGTGAAGAAGACGAAGCCGCGCTCGTCGTAGCGCTTGAGCAGTACGGTGCGGGAGCTGGGACGGCCTCGCTCGTCGGCGGTGGAGCAGACCATGGCGTTGGGCTCGTGCAGCCCGCTGGCGGTCGCCTGGGCGAACCAGAGCGCGAACTGGGCGAACGGGTCGGGCGCCAGTTCGCTCTCGCTGAGTCCTTCGTCCCGGTAGTGGGCCCGCATCGCGGCGGGGTCGAGGGTGGTCGAGGCCGTGGTGTCGGTCGCGTCGGCGGCATCGCCGGCGTTGGCGGTTCCGGCAGGGGCGGCAGCAGCGTCGTCAACGTCATCAGCGTGAGGCACGCCGCTATCTTGCAGCATCCGCCCGGGCCGCGGTCGGACAGTCTGCCCGGTGGACACCCCCGGCACACCTGAGGGCCCGGAATCGGCCGCTGTGCCTCATCTCACCTTCCCGCGCAGGTGCTGGAACCGCCAGAATCCTGCCCCGGGAGCTGTGGCAGCCGCACACCAACAGCTATCGTTGCCGCTCCGCCCGACAGCGTGCTCCAGGCCACAGGCAGCGGAGCGTGACCACCGACCGGGGCGGGCATGACCGAGGTGACGGCCCGGTCCGTGAGCCGCGAGAAGCCGGCAGCGGAACCGTTCGCCGCGCTCACACCGCATGCGCAGCATGCACCGCAGACCACGCTGCCCCGCGCAGCCCACGCCAGCAGGTCGTTCCGCCGTCAGCACAGCTCTGACGACGCTTTACGAGGGAGCCGCCAGATGTCCGACTTCGTACCCGGACTCGAGGGAGTCGTCGCGTTCGAGACGGAGATCGCCGAACCCGACAAGGAAGGCGGCTCGCTCCGCTACCGCGGCGTGGACATCGAGGACCTGGTCGGCCAGGTGTCGTTCGGCAGCGTGTGGGGCCTGCTGGTGGACGGCGGCTTCAACCCCGGACTGCCGCCCGCCGAACCGTTCCCCATCCCGGTGCACTCCGGGGACATCCGGGTAGACGTCCAATCGGCGCTCGCGATGCTCGCGCCCGTCTGGGGCCTCAAACCCCTGCTCGACATCGACGAGCAGACCGCCCGTGACGATCTGGCCCGGGCCGCCGTCATGGCCCTGTCGTACGTCGCGCAGTCCGCCCGCGGCCAGGGGCTGCCGATGGTGCCGCAGAAGGAGATCGACAAGGCCGACACCGTGGTCGAGCGCTTCATGCGCCGCTGGCGGGGCGAGCCCGACCCCAAGCACGTGGCCGCCGTCGACGCGTACTGGACCTCCGCCGCCGAGCACGGCATGAACGCCTCCACCTTCACAGCCCGGGTCATCGCCTCCACCGGCGCGGACGTCGCGGCGGCGCTCTCCGGCGCGGTGGGTGCCATGTCGGGCCCGCTGCACGGCGGCGCCCCCTCCCGGGTCCTCGGCATGATCGAGGAGATCGAGCGCACCGGCGACGCCGACGCGTACGTGAAGCGCCAGCTCGACCGCGGAGAGCGGCTGATGGGCTTCGGCCACCGCGTCTACCGCGCCGAGGACCCGCGCGCCCGCGTTCTTCGTCGTACGGCCAAGGAGCTGGGCGCCCCCCGTTACGAGGTCGCCCTGGCGCTGGAGAAGGCCGCCCTCGCGGAGCTGCGTGCCCGGCGGCCCGACCGGGTGCTGGAGACCAACGTCGAGTTCTGGGCCGCCATCGTCCTGGACTTCGCCGAGGTCCCGGCCCACATGTTCACCTCGATGTTCACGTGTGCCCGTACCGCGGGCTGGTCGGCCCACATCCTGGAGCAGAAGCGAACGGGCCGCCTGGTCCGCCCCTCGGCCCGCTATGTGGGCCCCGGCCCGCGCAACCCCCGCGAGGTGGACGGCTACACGGGCTGACGGGCAAGCGCCAACGGGAGACGCGCCCCGTCTGGGGCGCGGGGAACTGCGCGCTCAGCCAAGACACACCCGCAGTCTGCAGTCACCAGGCAGGGGCAGCCTCCTGGCCAGAACAGACGGGAGGGCGGGGCAAGATTGCCCCGCCCTCTTCGCGGGCTCAGCGCCAGGAGCGCCCGGCGAACGCGATGAAGTCCGCCCACCGACCGGTCGGTACGGAGAGGATGGGGCCGCGCTGGTCCTTCGAGTCGCGGACATGAACGGTGGCGACGGTGTGCGCGACCTCCACACAGTTGCCGCCGTCCGAGCCGCTGTAGCTGCTCTTGTGCCAGGGCAGCTCGTGGAGCCGGGCTGCCTCCTGCTCGTTCGTCATCGTTCCCCTGCCAACTGCCGGATGAAGGCCGCTGAATCCTCAATGTTCAGCGCCTGTGATCGCAGCTTGCCATACCGCAGAGCGAAGGTGCTCACATGTTTGGCGTCACTGACGACATGACCGATTCCCTGCGATTCGAAGTAGCCGTACTGCTGGTGCTCGGAGGTCTCCACGAGCACAAAGCCGCCGTTCAGGCCGGTGTGGAATCCGCCGCCGGTCGGCACGACCTGAATCGCCACGTTGCGGAGCTTGCCGGTGGCCAGCAGGTGTCGGCACTGCTCCCTCATCGTCTCCGGTCCGCCCAGCTCCTGGCGTAGCGCCGCTTCTCCGATCAAGAAGGAGAAGTCCACCGGCGGGTTCTTGGTGAGAATCTTCTGCCTGCTCAGTCGAGCATCGACGCTGTCCTCGATGGCTTCCTCGTCGAGCACCGGAACGTGCCCCTCGAACACAGCCCGCGCATACCCCTCCGTCTGCAACAAGCCCGGAATCAGCAGCGGGTCGTAATCGAACCGACTGACAGCCTCCATCTCCAACAGCACGAAGTCCCGGAAGAACGCGGGCAGCTTCGCGAAGTCGACCTCCTCCTGGAGGGTGGACAGGACGTCGCCCGCGTCCAGGACGCGCTCCGCGGCTTCCGTGAAGGGGGCCTTCGCGGGGCGGCGGCCCTGCTCGACGGAGGCGACCTGTTCCGCCGAGTAGCCGAGGAGCGGGGCAAGGGCTTCCTGCGAATACCCCGCCGCGAGGCGGAACTTGCGCAGCAACTTGCCGTAGCCGACCCAGATGCCGGGGCGGTCGTCCTCGCGTTTGCGCTGGTGGGCGGTGTCCGCCGTGCGGGGGGAGGGGACGGCACGGCCGTCCTTCTTGCGATCGGTCGGTTGGTTTCCGTTCGCGCTGGTCATACGCTTCACGTCCTTGTGCGCCCTCAACGGGTCTCTGCCTCAACGCCGTTCGCCGTGGCGTGGTCACGGCGTGCGGCCCGTACATCCCCGCGCAGGAGGCGTACTCCGCCGTACCCGTGGCCGGGGAACGCGCTCCTGACCTGGCCACGGTATGCGCGTAGCGCGACGGTCACGCTATGAATCCGCAAACGCAGGAAATTCGCCAACCCGAGCCACCCCAGGCGCCGGTGGCCACGTTCACGGTGCAGCTCAGTTCCACCCGGCGCGGGGCACGGCTCGCGCGGCTGCTCGCGACGCAATGGCTGGACGAGCGCGCTGTGCCGTACCGCAGCACCCCCTCGCACACGGCAGCGCTGATCGTGGCGGAGCTCGCGGCGAACGCCGTACGACACTGCGGCAACATCGGCCGCGACTTCCAGCTGTGCCTGACGCTGAGCGGGCCGGCGCCCTGCAGGCGACTGCGGGTGGAGGTCACCGACGCCCGGGCGGACAAGCCCCTGCCGCCGGGACCGCCCCGGCCGTCGGCCACCGATGAGGAGTCAGGCCGCGGACTACTGCTGGTGGACGCCCTGGCCGACCGCTGGGGAAACCGTGTGAACGACCGCATCACCAAGACGCTGTGGGCGGAGCTGGATCTGCCTGTGTGAAGGGCCGGAGGCTCGACTTGGCGGCGGCCGCCTCCCCGCCCGCGTATGTCAACGGAGTTCCAGCGGGGGCAGGGTGGGGGCTTCGGGCGTCGTCGGCTGGACCTCCGCCTGGGGGTCTTCGGCTAGGGAGTCGACCAGGGCGTTGCTCGCGGTCGTTTCCACGGGGTGGAGGAGGCCGATGGTGATGTAGAGCGCGAGGGAGGTGAGGAGGGGGAGGCCTACCGTCATGGGTTCGGTGGCGTCGTCGACGCCCCAGTAGAGGATGGACCAGACGGTGATGCCGCCCGCCCAGGAGGCGATCGCGGCGAGGGAGCCGTGGCGTTTGAACCAGGGGAGGAGGCCGAGCATCAGGGGGATGGAGATGGGGCCCATGGTGGCGGCGACGATGCTGACGACGACGGTCATGATGAAGCCGTCGGGGTCGGAGAAGAGGGCGAAGCCCATGCTGAAGGTGACGAAGGCGACCGTCGTGATGCGGGCGAAGAGGAGCTGAGCGCTCTCGCCCAGGGTGCGTACCCGGCGCACCAGTACCGGGGCCAGGTCGCGGGTGATGACCGCGGTGATGACGTTGGAGTCGGAGGCGACCATGGCCATGGTGTGGGAGAAGAACCCGGCCATCAGCAGTCCGATCATGCCGGTCGGCAGAAGTTCCTGGGCGAGCCGGATGTAGGACTCCTCGCCGTTCGCGATGTCCGGCACGATCAGCGGCGCGGCGATCATCGGGAGGAAGAGGACCAACGGCCAGACCAGCCACAGTGCGCTGGAGAGCAGCGCGGACTTCTTCGCCCGGGAACCGGAGGGCGCGGCCATGTAGCGCTGGGCGAGGTTCCACATGCCGCCGTTGTACTCGAACGTTTTGACCAGCAGGAACGCCAGGATCAGGGTCGTGGTGACCGGGCCCGCCACCGGGTCGGAGTGTCCGGCCGGCAGATCGCCCCACATGGTCCACAGCGTCGAGACGCCGTCCAGCTGCGCCATGACGGCCACCAGCATGGCGATGCCCGCCACGAACTGGATGACGAACTGACCGAAGTCGGTGAGGACGTCTGCCCACAGCCCGCCGAAGGCCATGTAGATCATGGTGCAGACGCCGGTGAGGGTGATGCCCCAGGCGAGCGGTATGTCGGCGAAGCCCTGCAACAGTACGGCGATGGCGACCCACTTGGCCGCGATGTCGACGACCTTGAGCGCGGCGCCGCTGTAGGCGAGCACCTGCTGGGTGGGCAGGTTGTAGCGCACCGCCAGATACTCCAGCGGGGAGTTGACGCCGTGCTTGGCACGCAGCCGGTTCCAGCGGGGTGCGAACAGGAAGGCACCGACGCCGACGCCGATCCCGATGGTCAGCGGCCACCAGAAGTAGACGGTGACGCCGTAGTCGTAGGCGACGGCGGCGAAGGTGACGAACATGATGGCGCTGTAGCCGGACATGTGGTGCGAGATCCCCGACAGCCACCAGGGGATACGGCCGCGCGCGGTGAAGAAGTCGGCGACGTTGTCGATCCGGCGGGTGGAGTACAGGCCGATCGCCAGCATCACGAAGAAGTACGCACCGACAACTCCCCAGTCCAGTCCGGACATGGCGGCTCCCTGGTTCGGTTCGTTCAATCAATTCATGTAGATGAACACGTGCCAGATCGCTGAACGAGCGTCACCCTAGAAGTGGCCTATAGGAGCGTCAAGACTGCGGACACGGCCGAACGCGTAGCAGAGCCCCGCCAGTTCACATCCATGTCGATGAATGTGAATCAGCGGGGCTGACAGAGAGAAGTTCCGTCGCGGCCGAAGTGCCGTCGCGGCCCAAGTGCCGTTGGCGCGGCCGGACATTCAGTCGCGGCGAACGTCAGTCGCGCAGCGTGCCCTCCAGCAGTCGGGCCCACTGCGCGACGACCCGCTCGCGCCGCGCGCTGTCGTCGGTCAGCAGATTGGCGAGGCCGAGGCCGCGCGCCATGTCCAGCAGGCCCTGCACGGTCTCCCGTACGCCGGGCCCGCGTTCGTCGACGCCCAGCAGCTCGACCGCCATCCGGTGTGTCTCCCGACCGATCCGGGCCTCCAACGCGGTCACCCGGGGGCCCAGCTGCGGCTCGTTGGACGCGGCGACCCACAGATGCAGGGCGGCCCGGAAGAGCGGGCCGGTGTACAGCCCGACCAGCGTCTCGACGGCGGCATGCGTGGAGGCCGGTGTCGGCAGCTCGCGCAGGGCCCGTGAGCGCTCCTCCGCGACGTACTCGACCGCAGCCGTGAACAGGTCCTCGCGGGTGGGGAAATGGTGCTGGGCCGCGCCCCGCGAGACACCCGCGTGCTCGGCGACCACCGTCACCGTGCTGCCCGACCAGCCGTGCTCGGCCAGGCACGTCACCGCGGACTCCAGCAGGCGCTGCCGGGTGGCCCGGCTGCGGTCCTGCTTGGGGGCCGCGCCACGGGTGCCGGCCGCGCCGCCGCGCGTTGCTGCCGAGCCGTTGCGGGTTCCGGCCGCGCCGCCGCGCGTTGCTGCCGAGCCGCCGCCGGTGCCTGCCGCGCTGCCGCGGGTTGCTCCCGCGCCGCCGCCGGTGCCTGCCGCGCTGCCGCGGGTTACTGCCGCACTGCCCATTCGGGCTCCCGTCGTTCGAGGAAGGCCGTCATGCCCTCGCGGGCCTCGTCCGACGCGAACAGCCGCGCGGACAGTTCGGCGAGCGTATCGGTGTCGCGGTCGAACGCGGCCAGCACCTCCCGGGTGACCAGCCGCTTCGACTCCGCCAGCCCCTGCGGGGAGCCCTGGCGCAGCCCGTCGAGTACGGGGGCCAGGGCCTCGTCCAGGTCGTCGGCGGCCAGCGTCACCAGGCCGATACGGGCCGCCTCCTGAGGGCCGAACCGCTCGCCGGTGAGGTAGTAGCGCGCCATCGCGCGGGGGTCCGTGCGGGGCAGCACCGGCATGGAGATGACGGCCGGAGCCACGCCGATTCTGGCCTCCGTGAACGCGAACGTTGCCCCTGGGCCCGCGATGGAGATGTCGCAGGCCGCCAGTAGTCCGGTGCCGCCCGCGCGGACGTGCCCGGTGACGCGGGCGACGACTGGCTTGGGGAGGGCGACGATGCGGCGCAACAGTTGTGCGAGGGCGAGGGCTTGCCCCTCAGCTCCTGCGTACCCCGCGCGAGGGCTGCGCTTGCCCACCCTGCTCCCCCAAGCTCTTCGAGCAGGGGGTACCCCCAAGCGCAGACTGCCCAAGCTTCGCGGGTTCCGTTTCAGGGGCGCGGGGAACTGCGCGCGCAACCGCGACGAACCCGCAGCCTGCGAACGTCGGCCAGGGGCAGCCCCGTGGCCAGTAGCTGCGCCGGCCTCACTCAAATCCGCTCCGGCGCAGAACGTGTTGCCCGTATGCGTGAGCAACACCGCGCGTACGGAGTCGTCCGTCTCGGCCCGGGCCAGCGCTGCGTACAGGTCGTCGACCATCCGCGCGGACAGCGCGTTGCGGTTGTGCGGGGAATCGAGGGTGAGGGTCCGGATGCCGGCCGCGGTGTCGGTGGCGAGCACTTTCTCCGGGGCCGCCATCAGTAGGACTTCGGGAGACCGAGGGTCTGGTGGGAGATGTAGTTGAGGATCATCTCCCTGCTCACCGGGGCGATACGCGCCACCCGTGACGCGGTGATCAGCCCCGCCAGCCCGTACTCGCGGGTGAGGCCGTTGCCGCCGAGTGTGTGCACCGACTGGTCGACGGCGCGTACACACGCCTCCCCCGCCGCGTATTTGGCCATGTTCGCCGCCTCACCCGCGCCGACGTCGTCGCCCGCGTCGTACAGCCGGGCCGCCTTCTGTGTCATCAGCCGGGCGCATTCCACCTCGATGTGCGCCTGCGCGAGCGGGTGTGCGATTGCCTGATGCGCGCCGATCGGTTCCTTCCACACCTGCCGGGTTCGCGCGTAGTCCAGCGCCTGCCCGATCGCGTAGCGCGCCATTCCGAGTGCGAACGCCGCCGTCATGATGCGTTCCGGGTTGAGCCCCGCGAAGAGTTGGAGGAGCCCCGCGTCCTCGTCGCCGACGAGTGCGTCGGGAGGGAGGCGTACCTCGTCCAGTACGAGTTCGAACTGCTTCTCCGGCGCGTTGATCTCCATGTCGATCCGGTTGCGGGAGAAGCCGTCCGCGTCGCGGGGGACGATGAACAGGCACGGTTTGAGTTTCCCGGTGCGGGCGTCCTCCGTGCGGCCCACGATCAGGGTCGCGTCCGCGATGTCGACGCCCGAGATGAAGACCTTCCGGCCGGTCAGCAGCCACTCGCCGGTGGCCGGGTCCCGCCGGGCCGTCGTCGTGATGCGGTGCGAGTTGGAGCCGGCGTCCGGTTCCGTGATGCCGAACGCCATCTTGCGGGTGCCGTTCGCCAGCCCGGGGAGCCAAGCCTGTTTCTGCTGCTCCGTGCCGAAGCGGGCTATGACCGTGCCGCAGATCGCCGGTGAGACGACCAGCATGAGGAGGGGGCAGCCGACTGCGCCGAGCTCTTCCAGCACGATGGAGAGTTCCTGGATTCCGGCACCGCCGCCGCCGTACTCCTCGGGGAGGTTGACGCCGAGGTAGCCGAGTTCCGCGGCTTCCGCCCAGAGCGCGTCCGTGTGCCGGCCCTCGCTCACCACCTCTGCGAAGTATTCGCGGCCGTAGCGTTTGCCGAGGGCGGCCACTGAGGTGCGGAGTGCGGTCTGTTCTTCGGTTTCCGCGGTCATGTCCGTCTCCCTGTGATTGGTTGTGGGCGCCCTCATGGGGTGACCACCGCGAGCAGGGTGCCGACGTCGACCTGTTGCCCCACGACAACGGGCAAGGCGGCGACCTTTCCATCGACGGGAGCCACCACGCGGTGCTCCATCTTCATGGCCTCCAGCCACAACAGCGGCTGCCCCGCGACGACTTCGGCGCCCTCGCTGACGCCCTCCCCCAGCCGGACGACGGTGCCCGGCATGGGAGCGAGCAGCGATCCGGGGGTGGCGGCGCGGCCGGGCTCCACCAACCGCGGCTGCGCCGTGAAACCATGGCGATCGGCGAAGACGCGGTCGCCATAGGCGGCGACCGGAAATCGCCGCCGTACCCCTCCCACCTCCAGCACGACCCCGTCCGCCCGGACGGCGACGGCCCGCACCCCGGGATACGCGGAGGGCTCGGGAGCAACGCCGTCCCGCCCCCACACGTACCGCACCTCGTGCGCGGCCCCACGCTCATCGATGTACCGGCGACTCGCAGGCGCCGAAGGCACGTTGCGCCAGCCGCCCACCCGCGCTGCGACCCGCGGCCGTCGCGGCGCGTCCCGTACCGCCGCGGCCAGTGCGGCGGCCAGCGCCGCGTAGCCGGCGCCGTCCGGTGACCCGGCGGGGTCGGGGGCGGTCAGCTCCGCGAGGTTCCGCTCGTAGAACCCGGTGTCCAGGCGGGCCCCGCGGAAGTCGGGGTGGCGCAGCGACCGCACCAGCAGGTCCCGATTGGTGACCGGCCCGTGCACCGAGGCCAGTTCCAGGGCGCGGGCCAGCTTCCGTACGGCGGCGTCCCGCGTCGGCGCCCAGGCGATGACCTTGGCGAGCATCGGGTCGTAGTGGATCCCGATCTCGCTGCCGTCCGCGACCCCGGCGTCCACCCGGACGTCGCCGGGTACGTCGAGCCGCCACAGCCGCCCCGTCTGCGGCTGCCAGTCGCGTGCCGGGTCCTCCGCGTAGAGGCGGGCCTCCACGGCGTGGCCGCTCGCGGGCGGCGGGCCACCGGAGGGCAGCGGGGCGCCCTCGGCAATCGAGATCTGGTGCGCGACCAGATCCACGCCGTACACGCACTCGGTCACCGGGTGCTCGACCTGGAGGCGGGTGTTCATCTCCAGGAAGAAGGGCCGGCCCTCGGCCGTGACGAGGAACTCGACGGTGCCCGCGCCCTCGTAGTCGACGGCACGGGCCGCGGCCACGGCGGCGTCCTCCAGGGTGCGCAGCACCTCGCCGCTCAGCCCCGGCGCCGGGGCCTCCTCGACGACCTTCTGGTGGCGCCGCTGGAGGGAGCAGTCCCGGGTGCCCAGCGCCCATACGGTGCCGTGCGCGTCGGCGAGCACCTGCACCTCGACGTGCCGGCCGCGCTCGATGTACGGCTCGATGAAGACCTCGCCGTCCCCGAATGCGGCGGCGGCCTCGGCGCGTGCCGCGGCGAGTTCGCCCTCCAGCGCGGCGAGTTCGCGTACGACACGCATGCCACGTCCGCCGCCGCCCGCCGCGGCCTTGACCAGGACGGGCAGGTCGGTCTCGCGGATCTCCTCCGGGTCCAGGGCCGCCGGCAGCGGCACCCCGGCCTCGGCGAGCAGTTTCTTGGCGGCTGTCTTGGATGCCATGGTCTCGACCGCGGCGGGCGGCGGGCCGATCCACACCAGCCCGGCGTCCTGGACGGCGCGGGCGAATTCGGCGTTCTCGGAGAGGAAGCCGTAGCCGGGGTGTACGGCGTCGGCCCCGGCGGCGAGCGCTGCCTCGACGACGAGGTCGCCGCGCAGATAGGTGTCGCCGGGTGCGCTGCCCGGCAGCCGTACGGCGGCGTCGGCCTCGCGCACATGCGGCGCCCCCGCGTCGGCGTCGGAGTGCACGGCGACGGTGGCGATACCCAGTTCGCGGCAGGTGCGGAAGATACGCCGGGCGATCTCTCCGCGGTTGGCGACCAGGATGGATCGGATCATTCGCTGCTCCCTCTCCGGGCTCCCTCTCCGGCTGTGCGGTCCCCGCTGGGCCATCGGCTGTGCGCGGGTCACATCCGGAAGATGCCGAAGCCGCCGCGGGCTCCGGTCACCGGCGCGGTGTGGATGGCGGACAGGCAGATGCCGAGGACGGTGCGGGTGTCGCGCGGGTCGATGACGCCGTCGTCGTAGAGCCGTCCCGACAGGAACATCGGCAGCGACTCGCTCTCGATCTGCTGCTCGACCATGGCCCGCAGCCCGGCGTCCGCCTCCTCGTCGAACGGCTTGCCCTTGGCGGCGGCCGACTCGCGCATCACGATCGACAGCACGCCCGCGAGCTGCTGCGGGCCCATGACGGCGGACTTGGCGCTGGGCCAGGCGAACAGGAACCGCGGCTCGTAGGCGCGGCCGCACATCCCGTAGTGGCCGGCGCCGTAGCTGGCGCCCAGCAGCACCGACAGATGCGGCACCTTCGAGTTGGAGACCGCGTTGATCATCATCGAGCCGTGTTTGACGATGCCGCCCTGCTCGTACTCCTTGCCGACCATGTAGCCGGTGGTGTTGTGCAGGAAGAGGAGGGGGATGTCGCGCTGGTTGGCGAGCTGGATGAACTGGGTGGCTTTCTGCGACTCCTCACTGAAGAGCACGCCCTGTGCGTTGGCGAGGATGCCGACCGGATAGCCGTGCAGTCGCGCCCAGCCGGTCACCAGGCTGGCCCCGTACAGCGGCTTGAACTCGTCGAACTGCGAACCGTCGACGATCCGGGCGATCACTTCGCGCGGGTCGAACGGCACCTTCAGCTCGCCGGGGACGATGCCCAGCAACTCCTCGGCGTCGTACAGCGGCTCCCGTACGGTCTCCGGGTCCGGGTCGGGGTGGGCCTTGCGCCAGTTGAGGTGGGCGATGACCCGGCGGGCCTGGCGCAGCGCGTCGGGTTCGTCCAGCGCGTAGTGGTCGGCCAGCCCCGAGGTGCGGGCGTGCATGTCGGCGCCGCCCAGCTCCTCGTCGTCGGCCTCCTCGCCGGTGGCCATCTTCACCAGCGGCGGCCCGCCGAGGAACACCTTGGCCTGCTCCTTCACCATGATCACGTGGTCCGACATGCCGGGTATGTACGCGCCGCCGGCTGTTGAGTTTCCGAACACGACGGCGACGGTCGGAATGCCCGCCTCCGAGAGCCGGGTGATGTCCCGGAAGAGGGCGCCGCCCGGGATGAAGACCTCCTTCTGGCTGGGCAGGTCGGCGCCGCCGCTCTCCACCAGGCTGACGCAGGGCAGCCGGTTCGCGTACGCGATCTCGTTGGCACGCAGCGCCTTCTTCAGCGTCCACGGGTTGCTGGCGCCGCCGCGTACGGTCGGATCGTTCGCCGTGACCATGCATTCGACGCCCTCGATGACGCCGATCCCGGCCACCAGCGAGGCGCCGGTGGTGTAGTCGCTGCCCCACGCGACGAGCGGGGAAAGCTCCAGGAACGGGGTGTCCGGATCGAGGAGGAGCTCGATCCGTTCGCGGGCCGGCAGCTTGCCGCGCTCCCGGTGCCGCGCCATGTACTTCTCGCCGCCGCCCGCCAGTGCCTTGGCGTGCTCGGCGTCCAGCTCCGCCAGCTTGCCGAGCATGACGTCGCGGTTGTCCCGGTACTCCGGGGCCTGCACATCGAGGGCGCTGGTGAGGGCGCTCATGCCAGGAACTCCTCCGGTATGTCGAGCTTGCGCGCGCGCAGCCATTCGCCCAGCGCCTTGGCCTGCGGGTCGAAACGGTGCTGGGAGGCCACGCCCGCGCCGAGGATGCCGTCGATCACGAAGTTGAGCGCTGCGAGGTTGGGGAGCTCATGGCGGGCGACGGGCAACTCCGCTGTTTCGGGGAGCAGTTCGCGGAGTCTGTCGACGGTGAGTGTCTCGCTGAGCCACGCATGGATCGCGGGGTCCGCGTCCCTGGCCCATACGCCGATGTTGGCGCTGCCGCCTTTGTCGCCACTGCGGGCTCCTGCTACGGCGCCGAGGGGGGCACGCCTCGTTTTTGGCCCCTGCCCCGCCCCTTCCCGTTTCTTGTGGGAGCGCCCACCCCCCTTGTCCTCAATCGCCGGACGGGCTCCATTCCCCGCCCACCCGCCCCTTTCCAGGGGCGGGTGGGCGGGAAAAGTCAGCCGAGCCTCTCTGGGGGCACCTCCCGGCCGAAGGCTGGGGGAGACTGAGGAGTTTCGGGAAGGGGCGGGGTCGGGGAAGGACACGTCCACCCGCGCACCGTCCGGCAGCACGGCTACATGGGGCACCCCGTCGGCCGGAACGTATGCGGCCTCGAACACCCCGTAAGGCGCCCCCCGCGACGGCGGAGCCGTCACATGGAAGCCCGGGTACGACGCAAGGGCCAGCTCAATGGCGGGGGCGGACACAGCGCGCCCCACAGCACTTTCATCCGCGTCGCGGACCACCAGCCGCAGCAGCGCGCCGGCCTCCTCCTGGACGTCGGCGTCGACGCGGCCGGTGCGGGCGAGGCTCCACCTCACCTCGCGGGGCCGCCGGGGCCCGGCGAGGGCCGCCTCCATCTGCTCCCGTACGAGCGCGGCCTTGGCCGACACGTCGAGCCCGGTCAGTACGAAGGTGACCTCGTTGCGGAAGCCACCGAGCCGGGTCAGCCCGACCTTGAGGGTGTCGGGGCGCGGCTCTCCCCTGACCCCCTCGATACGGACCCGGTCGGGGCCGGCCTGGCTGAGCCGTACGGAATCCAGCCGGGCGGTCACATCCGGGCCCGCATAGCGCGGCCCGGCGGTCTCGTAGAGGAGCTGCGCCGTGACGGTGCCGACGGTCACCGCGCCGCCCGTCCCCGGGTGCTTGGTCACCACCGACGAACCGTCCGCGGCGATCTCGGCCAGCGGGAACCCCGGGTGCCGCACATCGATCCCGTCCCGTACGAAGAAGGCGTAGTTGCCGCCGGTGGCCTGGGTTCCGCACTCCAGCACATGCCCGGCGACGACGGCGCCGGCGAGCCGGTCCCAGTCGTCGTCGGCCCAGCCGAAGTGCGCGGCGGCGCAGCCGCTGACCAGCGCGGCGTCGGCCACCCGCCCGGTGACCACGACATCGGCACCGGCCCGCAGGCACGCGGCGATTCCGGCGCCGCCCAGATACGCGTTGGCGGTCAGCACCCCCTCGCCCCAGTCCCGGCCTCCGAGCAGGTCGTCACCCTCGACATGGGCGACACGCACGGGCACACCGACCCGCTCGCTCAACTCCCGTACGGCGTCGGCGAGCCCGGCCGGATTGAGGCCGCCCGCGTTGGTGACGAGGGCGACTCCCCGTTCGCGGGCCAGCCCCAGCCCGTCCTCCAGCTGCCGCAGGAACGTCCTGGCGTAGCCGCGCGCGGGGTCCTTCAGCCGGTCGCGGCCGAGGATGAGCATGGTGAGCTCGGCGAGATAATCGCCGGTCAGTACGTCCAGTGGGCCGCCGGTCAGCATCTCGGTGAGCGCGGCGAAGCGGTCGCCGTAGAAGCCGGAGGCGTTGCCGATCCGCAACGGCTGGGCCGACGCGCTCACCCGTCGCCCTCCGGTGCCGGGGCCCCCCTGCGTTCCCGTCCGCCGCCCGGCGGCCCCGCGAACGCCTGCGCGATGCCCAACCACCGCTCGGCTTCAGCGCCTTCGGCCCGTACGCGCGCGTCGTCGCGGTGAAGGCGTTGGGTCACCAGCAGGCAGAAGTCCAGCGCGCTCCCGGTCACCTTGCAGCCCGCGTCCTCGGGGCCATGGGCCCACACCTGGCCGCCGGGCCCCGTCACCTCAACCCGGAAGGGCTCGGCGGGCGGCTCCAGTCCATGCGCTGCGTACGCGAAGTCACGGGCCCGGACCCCGATCCGTACGACATGCCGCAGCCGGTCCGTCGGCTCCCGTACGACCCCGAGGGTGTCGGCGACATCCGTGCCGTGTGCCCAGGTCTCCATGATCCGTGCCGTGGCCATGCTCGCCGCGCTCATCGACGTCCCGTACCAGGGCAGCCGGACGCCGCGCGCCAGTGCGGCCAGCGCTTCCTCCAGCGCCGCGCGGCCGGTCCGCCAGTGCGCCAGCAACTCGCCCTGCGGGAGCCGCGCCCCCTCTTCCGCTCCGTCGTCGATGAAGCTCGCCGCGTCAGGGCCTGCCAGATACTTCGTGGCTTCCCTCCGGAACTCCTCGGGGTCGTTCGCGGCGAGCAGCGCCCGCTGGTCCGTCCAGGCCAGGTGGGCGATCTGATGCGCGACGGTCCACCCGGTCGCGGGCGTTGGCGCGGCCCATCCGGTGGGCGGCAGCCCGGCGACCAGCCCGTCCAGCTCCGCGCTCTCGGCCCGCAGATCCGCGAGCACCTCGCCGAGCACATCCTGTGATGCGGTCACGATCCGATCCGCCTTCCTGTGTGCCTGTGTGCGGTGCCGTGCTCGCCCAACCACCGTGCGTGGCACCGAGACTGACAGGCTCGGCAAAAACAAGCAAGCGTGCTTGCATTACTTCCTGCCCGGCCGAGGAGCGGGGATCATGGCCGTATGAGCAGACCTGGGGTCCAGAAGGCGTTGCAGGCGCTGGCCGAGGGGCACCATGCCCGTGTCGTACGGCCGTTGGGCAGTTCAGAAATCGCCGACCACTCGGTGAAGGCGTACGCGATCGAGGCGCCGGGGCGGACGGTGACGGAGCAGGATGCGCGGACCGCACTGCGGATCGCGGGGGACCATCTGGCCTCGGCACAGCTGCGGGGGTCGCTGGGACTTTCCGTTGTGCTGATGCATGCCGGCGGGGACGGTGACTACGTGCTGGTGCACACCTGGATCGAGGGCTACATGTCCGACCTCGCCGTGTTCACCGGGCCCGCCGGTGACCCCGACCAGCTGCGGCCCGGCCGGTCGGGGCTGGCGCCGTGCGTGTGGGAGGCGGCGGTGCTGGCGCATGAGCGGGACGCGTTCAGTCGGCAGGTGCTGGATGGGGCCGGATCTTTTGACGAGCGGCTGGCCGCATGGCGCGGGGATGTGCTTGAGGGGGAGGTCCGGTAGCCGCGGCCCAGGTCGCGTCCGGCTCGCTGCGGTGTTCCGGTAGGGGGTGCCCCTGCCCGACGCTTGCGGGTGCGGGTGTTCCCCGAGCTCTTCGAGCAGGGAGGTACCCCCATGGCTAGTCGCGCCGTTCCCCGCGCCCCTTACGGGGCGCGTCGGCGCCCTCCAACAGGGCCTTGGCGCCGCGGATCTCGCGTTCCATGTCGGGCCGCAGGGTGCGGCGGAGGACCGGCTCGGCCAGGTGGCGGAGGGGCGGGGCGAAGCCCATCTCGATGGTCCGTACCACCCGCGTGGTGTCGTCGTCCTCCGACGTGCAGACGAAGCTCGCCGCGAAGGTGGACACGCGCCGCACAAGGCGGTTGTGCGGCGCGGGCGCATAGCGGACGTGGACGGCCTCCCCCGGGGTGAGCCGCATCCGCGAGACGACCTTCGGCGCCGGGCCCGGAAGGCCTGGCAGCCGCGAACGGAACTTGAACTCGGTGACGTTCTCCTGGTGCCGCACCCAGTCGATACGCCCCAGCTTGGCGTCGACCCGGGCGTATCGCTCCGGGTCCATCACCAGAGCCAGGAACGCCTCGGGGGTGCACCGTACGGTCTGCTCCACAGTGACTCGGATCATAGGCCGCTCCTACCCAGCCCCTCGGCCAGCACCTCCGCCAGGTGGCGGCTCTGGTAGCCGCCGAGTTGTTCCATCTGCGTGCGGCAGGAGTAGCCGTCCGCGAGGATCTCCGTGCCGGGTTCGGCGGCGCGCAGGGAGGGGAGGAGCTGGTCCTCGGCGCAGGCGGCGGAGACCTCGTAATGGCCCTTCTCGAAGCCGAAGTTGCCGGCCAGGCCGCAGCAGCCGCCGCTGAGGGTGCCGGTGAGTCCGGCCCGGTCGCGCAGCCGGCGTTCGGCGGCGTCCCCGATGACGGCGTGCTGGTGGCAGTGGGTCTGCCCGGCGACGGGGCGGTCGATGCGGGGCGGCTCCCAGTCGGGGGCCTGCTCCTCCAGGGTCTGCGCGAAGGTGCGGACGGCCTTGGCGAGCCGCGCGGCCCGCGGGTCGTCGCTGAGCAGTTCCGGCACATCCGTCTGGAGGGCCGCGGCGCACGGGGGTTCGAGGACGGAGACGGGCAGCCCCGCGTCCAGCGCGGGCTCCATCACATCGAGGGTGCGGCGCATCACCGCGCGGGCCCGGTCGAGCTGGCCCGTGGAGACATAGGTGAGACCGCAGCACACCTGCTTCGGCGGTACGACGGGACGCAGGCCCGCGTCCTGGAAGACCCGCACCGCCGCCGAACCGGCCTCCGGGGAGAGGTAGTTGGTGAAGGTGTCCGGCCACAGCACGACCGGCTTGCCCGGTGCCCCGGCGCGGCCCGGCTGCTTGCGCCACCAGTGGGTGAACGGGGTACGGGGCAGCGCCGGGATATCCCGTTCGGGCGCCAGTCCGCCCAGCCGCTTGGCGATCGCGGCCAGCGGGGGCACCTTCGCGCCCGCGTTCAGCAGCGGCACCGTACGGGTGGCGGCGGCCAGCCGCAGCCAGCGCGGCAGCCAGCCCATCGAGTAGTGCGCCATCGGGCGGCGCTTGCCCGGGTTGTCGGCGTCGCCCTCGTAGTAGTGGTGCATGAACTCCGCCTTGTAGGTGGCCATGTCCACCCCGACCGGGCAGTCGCTGCGGCAGCCCTTGCACGACAGGCACAGGTCCAGTGCGTCGTGCACCTCGTCCGACTGCCAGCCGTCGGTGACGACCTCTCCGGCGAGCATCTCGTGCAGCAGCCGGGCGCGCCCGCGCGTGGAGTGCTTCTCCTCGCCGGTGGCGCGGAAGGACGGGCACATGACGTTCGCCCCGGCCGTCTCGTTGCGGCACTTGGCGACGCCCACGCAACGGCGTACGGCTGCGGAGAAGTCACCGCCGTCGTGCGGGTAGCCGAACTCGACGTCGACCGGCTTGCGCGGCAGTGGCGCGAAGCGCAGGTTGGCGTCCAGCGGGTCGGGCCGCACGAGTACGCCGGGGTTGAGGCCCTCGGCCGGGTCCCACAGGTCCTTGAACCGGCCGAAGAGGCCGACCATTTCCTCGCCGTACATCCGCGTCAGCAGCTCGGCGCGGGCCAGGCCGTCGCCGTGTTCGCCGGACAGGGAGCCCCCGTGCGCGACGACGACATCGGCGAGCGCCACGGAGAAGTCCCGGAACTTCGCGATGCCCGCCTCGCCCAGCAGGTCGAAGTCGATCCGTACGTGGATGCAGCCGTCCCCGAAGTGCCCGTACGGGAGCCCGCGCAGCCCGTACTCGCGCAGCAGCTTGCGGAAGTCCCGCAGATAGGCGCCGAGCCGGGGCGGGGGTACGGCGCAGTCCTCCCAGCCGGGCCACGCCTCGGCCCCGTCCGGCATCCGGGTCGCCGTGCCCGAGGCGTCCTCGCGGACCCGCCACAGGGCGCGCTGCCCGGCCGGTTCGGTGACCAGAGCGTGGTCGGTGGTGCCCTCGCGGGCAGCGCGGCACAGCGCCTCGGCGTTGGCCCTGGCCTGCGCCGCGTCGTCGCCGCCGACCTCCACGAACAGCCAGGCTCCGCCCTTGGGGAGGGAGGCCCGCGCGGCGTCGCCGACCAGGTCGTTGGCCATGCCCTCGACGGTCAGCGGGTGGTACTGGAGCAGCCCGGCCGCCGCCTCGGCCGCCGCTGACTCGTCCGCGTATCCGAGTACGGCCAGCACCCGCGCGCCCGGGGTGGGCACCAGCTTGACGGTGGCGCGGGTGAGCACGCCGAGGGTGCCCTCGCTGCCGGTGAAGACGCGCGCCCAGTCCTCGCCCTTCTCGGGGAGGAGTTCGTCGAGCGCGTAGCCGGAGATACGGCGGGGCAGTTCGGGGAACCCGGTGCGCAGCCGGGCCAGTTCGCCCTGGACGAGGGCGGAGGCGCCGGTACGCAGCCGCTCGGGGACGCCCGCGCCGCCCCGCGCGAGCCGGGCCCGCTCGCCGCCGTAGGTGAGGACTTCCAGCTCGTGCACGTTGTCGGCTGTGGTGCCCCAGGCAACCGAGTGGGAGCCGCAGGAGTTGTTGCCGATCATCCCGCCGATGGTGCAGCGGGCATGGGTGGAGGGGTCGGGCCCGAAGGTGAGCCCGAAGGCGCCGGCCGCGTTGCGCAGGTCGTCCAGGATGACGCCGGGGCGTACGACGGCGGTACGGCTCTCGGGGTCCAGATACTCGATGGTGCGCTGGTGCCGGGTGAAGTCCAGCACCACGCCCAGGCCGGTGGCCTGCCCCGCGATGGAGGTCCCGGCCCCGCGCGCCACCACGGGGACGCCCCGCTCGCGGCAGACGGCCAGCACGGCCGCCACATCGTCGTCGTCCTTCGGCGCCACCACACCCAGCGGGACCCGCCGGTAGTTGGAGGCGTCCATCGTCATCAGTGCTCGGTCCTGGGCGCCGAACTCCACCTCGCCGCCGCGCACTGCGGCGCGCAGTGCCCGTTCCAGCTCCCGTGCGTCCGCCGCGTCTGCCCTACGTGCGTCTCCCATGCGCACAGCGTGCACGCTCACCCGGGCCGTCCGCTGCCCCTGCGGGATCTTTCGTGTCTGTGGTCCGCATCACGCTGCTATCAGGCTTCCTACCTGCGCAAAGCCCGTCTTTTGTCAGCCCGCCGATCTGGCCCGGTGCCGCCTGCGGAGCTGTCCAGCTTGTCCATTGCCGGTGGCGTGCGGCGCACTGCGCGGCTCACTCCGCGTACGGCTTCACTGCGCGGCTCACTCCGCGTACGGGTCGGGCGCCGTGAACGTCTCCATCAGCCGGGGCGGCGCGGCCTGCTGCCAGGAGTCGACGACGATGTCGCGGAGCTCCGTCATGTCCTCGAGCGCCGCCAGCCGCGCCCGTACCCAGTTCGAGCCCGCCTCGTGCGGCGGCACCCAGAACTTCTCCGGCTCGGCGGCGATCAGCTCCCCCCGCTCCAGGCGCGGGCAGCGCACCGCGAACGAGGACTGGTCGTCCGGCATGGTGAGGAACATCTTTCCCGCCACCCGAAAGGTGGGCATGGCCCAGGCCTCCACCTCCTTGGTCTCGGGGAGAGCGAGGGCGAGCCGCCGTACATCGGCGGGTCCGGGTCTGCGACCTGCTGTCATATGCCCAGCTTATGGGCCGAGGACCGGTCCGCACCGTCCACCGGGGGTCCACCGTTCGTCTCATGCGCTGGACAACTGCGGGAACGCACGAGGCCCCGGCACTAGGCTGCCCCCGTGGCTGATCTCCAGATTCCCGCTGACCTCAAGCCCGCCGACGGTCGCTTCGGCTCGGGCCCCAGCAAGGTGCGTCCGGAGGCGCTCAGCGCCCTGGCTGCGACCGGTACCTCCCTCATGGGCACCTCCCACCGGCAGGCGCCCGTCAAAAACCTGGTCGGAAAGGTGCGCGAAGGCGTACGGAGCCTCTTCTCGCTGCCCGAGGGGTACGAGGTCGTACTCGGCAACGGCGGCTCCACCGCGTTCTGGGACGTGGCGACCCACGGCCTGATCGAGAACAAGTCGCAGCATCTGTCGTTCGGCGAGTTCTCCTCCAAGTTCGCCAAGGCGGCCGAGCAGGCGCCGTGGCTGGGCGAGCCCAGCGTCATCAAGAGCGACCCGGGCACCCACCCGGAGGCGCGCGGCGAGCAGGGCGTCGATGTGTACGCGCTGACCCACAACGAGACCTCGACCGGTGTCGCCATGCCGCTGCGGCGGGTGCCGGGCGCCGACGACGGCTCCCTCGTCGTGGTCGACGCCACCTCGGGCGCCGGCGGGCTGCCGGTCGACATCACCGAGACGGACGTCTACTACTTCGCGCCGCAGAAGTCCTTCGCGGCCGACGGCGGGCTGTGGATCGCGGTCTTCTCCCCCGCCGCCATCGAACGTGCCGAGCGCATCGCCGCCTCGGACCGGCACATCCCGGCGTTCTTCGACCTGCACACGGCGATCGACAACTCGCGCAAGAACCAGACGTACAACACCCCGGCCCTGGCCACCCTCTTCCTGCTCAACGACCAACTGGAGTGGCTCAACGGGCAGGGTGGCCTGGAGTGGGCGGTCTCCCGTACCGCCGACTCCTCCTCCCGGCTCTACGGCTGGGCGGAGAAGGCGGCCTACGCGTCGCCGTTCGTCACCGACCCCGAGCAGCGCTCCCAGGTCGTGGGCACCATCGACTTCGCCGACGGCGTGGACGCTGCCGCGGTGGCCAAGGTGCTGCGGGCGAACGGTGTCGTGGACACCGATCCCTACCGCAAGCTGGGCCGGAACCAGTTGCGGGTCGCGATGTTCCCCGCCGTGGAGCCCGACGATGTCGAGGCGCTCACGTCTTGCATCGACTATGTGATCGAGCGCCTCTGATCGTTCGGCTTTCCCGCCGCCGTGCGTTGCTCGCGCAGTTCCCCGCGCCCCTTAAGGGGCGCGGGGAACTGCGCGAGCGAGCACAACGCACCCGCAGCCTGCGGCGAAACAGCGAGGGGCAGCCCCTGCCCAGCACCACGGCAGGGGTCACACCTACGCGCTGAGGCGCTGGAACTTGCGCACCGCCAGCGGCAGAAAGAGCGCCGTAAGCACCAGCGGCCACACCACAGCCATCAGCGCGGAGTGCTGCTCGATCCAGCTGTCCCCGGTCGGCAGCGGGTTGCCGTACAGCTCGCGGATCGCGTTCGCGGTGGCCGAGACGGGGTTCCACATGGCGATGGTGCCCAGCCAGTCCGGCATCGCCGAGGGCGGGGTGAAGACGCTGGAGACCATGCCGAACGGGAAGGCGACGGCGAACAGATTGCCCGCCGCCTCCTGGTTCTTGGCGAGCAGGCCGAGCAGTACGCCGATCCAGATCAGCGCGAACCGCAGCAGGAGCAGCAGCGCGAACGCCCACAGCGTGGCGAGCGGACTGCCGTCCGAGCGCCAGCCGACGACGAGCGCGATCCCCGCCAGTACGGCCAGATCGAGCGCCGCGTGCAGTACGTCGGACACGCCTCGTCCGGTGACCACAGCGGAGGGCGCCATCGGCATGGAGCGGAAGCGGTCGGTGACGCCGCGCTCCTTGTCCACGACGACGGCCATCGCCGTGTTCATGAAGCCGAACGCCATGGTCATGGCGAACATCCCGGGCATCGCGTAGTCCTTGTAGTCCACCCCCTTGCCGACGTCCATGGCGCTGCCGAAGACATAGACGAACAGCAGGACGGACACGATCGGGAAGCCGAGCTGCCAGGCGATGAGGGAGGGCTGCTTCACCAGGTGGGTCAGGTCCCGGCGGACGATCGTCCAGCAGTCGGCGACCGCCCAGTACAGCCGCTGCCCCGCGCCCTGTTCCTCCGCGATCTGTACGGCGCTCATACGGCGACCTCCTCGTGCTCGCTGTCCGCTCGCTGCTCCGTACGGCTGTCGCCGCGGCTGCCGGTCAGGGCCAGGAAGACCTCGTCCAGCGTGGGGCGGCGCAGTCCGATGTCGGCCACCACCACGCCCTCGTCCTGTAGTCGGCGCGCCACCTCGGTGAGGGCGGGCACGCCCGCGGAGACGGGTGCGTGGACGCGCAGTTCGGCGGCGTCGGTCTCCGGCTCGGCGTCCGGGATCGCGACCCGCGCCACGGCGGCCACGACGGCGGGCAGATCGCGAGCCTCGGCGGCGACGACCTCGATCCGGTCGCCGCCGATCGCCCGTTTGAGCCCGGCCGGGGTGTCCTCGGTGACGTTGCGGCCCTGGTCGATGACGGCGATCCGGTCGGAGAGCTTGTCGGCCTCGTCCAGGTAATGGGTCGTCAGTACGACGGTGGTGCCCTGCTCCGTCAGCCCGCGCACCGCGTCCCACACCTCGCTGCGGCCGCGCGGGTCGAGCCCTGTGGTCGGCTCGTCCAGGAAGAGCACCTCGGGCGCCAGGATCATGCTGGAGGCCAGATCGAGCCGGCGCCGCATGCCTCCGCTGAAGTGCTGCGGCTGCTTGTCGGCCGCCTCGGTGAGCCCGAACTGGTCGAGCAGTTCGGCTGCCCTGCGCCGGGCGCGGGCGGCGCCGAGGTGGAAGAGGCGGCCGAACATCTCCAGGTTCTGCCGGGCGGTGATGATCTGGTCCACCGCGGCGTGCTGCCCGGTGAGCCCGATCCTCCGGCGCACCGCGCGCGGATCGCGGCTCACGTCGTACCCACCGACGGTGGCGCGGCCCCCGTCGAGCCGGACGAGGGTGGACAGGGCGCGCACGGCGGTGGTCTTGCCCGCGCCGTTCGGGCCCAGCAGTCCGAAGACGGTGCCACGGGGCACGGCCAGATCGAGGCCGTCGAGCGCGTGTTTGTCGCCGTAGGTCTTGCGCAGCCCCTCGGCGACGACGGAGTACGGCGAGTCGGCGGCGGCCGCTTTCGTTGTCGGTACGGGTGCCGGTTCTGGTGCCGGTGTTGCGGACATTCATCCCCTCCGAATAACTGGGTACGCTGTACCCAGATGAAAAAGCGTACAGCCTACGCAGAGGAGCGCAAGGGGATTTCCTAGGATGGCCACACCATGACGACCAAGCACCCCGCGGACCGCGCCGACCAGGGCGGTCACGGCGACGACGGCCACGCCCGGCTGGTCCGCAGCCTCGACCTGCTGTGGGGCCGCACCGGGCGGGACCGCCCCGCGCGCGGCCCCAAGCCCGGGCTGACGCTGACGCAGATCGTGACCACCGCCGTCGAACTCGCCGACCGCGAGGGGCTGACCGCCCTGTCCATGCGCCGGGTCGCCACCGAACTGGGCGTCGGCACCATGTCGCTGTACCGCTATGTGCCCGGCAAGGACGAACTGGTGGCCCTGATGTTCGATCATGTGCAGGGCGCACCGGACCAGTCCGAGGAGTGGCACTCAAAAGGTTGGCGGGAGAGGCTGGAGCTGATCGCCGAACAGTCGTGGGAGCTCTACACCGCGCACACCTGGCTCCTCCAGATCAACCAGGCCCGCCCCGTCCTCGGCCCCAACTCGATGGCCGACTTCGACTTCGCCCTGGCCGCACTCGACGGACTGCCGCTCAGCGGCCAGGAGAAAGTCAACGTGTTCATCGCCCTCGACAACCTCGTACTGGGCTCTGCCCGCTCGCACGTGCTGCACCAGCAGGCAGCACAGCAGACCGGGGTCAGCGACGAGGAGTTCTGGCGTACCCAAGAGCCGTACCTGGTGCGCGCCATGGAGGAACAGGGGTACACCCGCATCGCGTCACTGTCCGACGACGCGTTCGCCGCGACCGCCACCGAAACCCTGCGCTTCGCCGTACGCGCCCTCCTGGACGGCTTCCAACGCCTCCTGGATGAGCGCGGACCGGCGTCCTGATCTCGCCCCCGGCCGGTGCCCCCGGCACCGGCACCCGGCACCGGCAACTCGTCAGGGGGTGAGGACCAGCCGCCCCCGCAGACCGCCCTTGGCGAGCAACTCATGTGCGTGGGCGGCCCGCTCCAAGGGCAGGGTGTCGGCGACGCGCAGCGACAAGGTGCCGCGTTCGGCGAGCGAGGACAGCCACGCGAGCGCCGCACCGTCGGCGGCGACCCATACGTCGGACACCTCGATACCGCGCAGCGGCACCGGTGCGGCGCCGCCGATGACCGACGCGAAGGAGCCCCGGTTGCGCACCGCCCCGAGGGCCCGGATGCCCAGTACGGCAGCATCCAGGGCGCCGTCGACCCCGCCGGGGACATGGGCGCGGACGGCGGCGGCAAGATCGTCGGCGGTACGGGGGACGAACCACCGGGCACCCGCCGCGCGGACGGCGGGCTCGTCCTCGGCGCCCGCGGTCGCGACCACACGCAGCCCGCGCAGCGCGGCCAGCTCCACGGCATAGCCGCCCACCGCGCCTGCCGCGCCGGTGACCAGCAAGGTGCCGCCCGGCGGCAGAGCGAGCAGGTCCAGCGCTTGCAGGGCGGTCAGGGCGTTCAGCGGCAGCGTGGCGGCCTCGGCCGCTGAAGCCCCCTCGGGCGCTGCCGCGACGGCGTCGGCGTCGAGTACGACGTACTCGGCATAGCCGCCCAGGGGGACATCGAGCCGGTCCCGCAGGCCGATCACCCTGTCGCCGGGAGCGAAAGCGCTGACGCCGTCACCCACCCCGTCGACACGTCCCGCCACATCCCATCCGATGCCGGTGACCTCGCGCGGCGCCAGCAGCCCCAGGTCGACCAGAAGTCCCGAGCGGGTGGCCGCATCCACCGGGTTCACGGCGGCCGCCTCCACCCGGATCAGCACCTGGCCCGGACCGGGTTCCGGTATCGGCACCTCGGTGATCTCCAGGGCTTCCGGTCCGCCGAAGGACCTCACCACAACAGCACGCATCGTCGCTCCTCGTCCGATCGTCAAGGGTTCCTACTGCCGACGACCCTAGGGAGAGCTACTCTCTGCTGGGAAGTACGCACTTCGGAGTGCGTATCGAACGCGAAGGAGAGCCACGCATGGCAGTAACGTCCCCGCCCCGAGCGCGTGCCGCCTACGACGCGTACCTGGCCGAGTGCCCCGCGCGGCAACTGCTCGACCGGATCAGCAACAAGTGGGTGAGCCTGGTCGTCAACGCGCTCGCCGAAGGCCCGCAGCGCTACAGCGATCTGTCCCGGCAACTCGCCAGCGTCAGCCAGAAGATGCTGACGCAGACGCTCAGGGCCCTCGAACGCGACGGGCTCGTCACACGCACCGTCACCCCCTCGGTCCCGGTCCGCGTCGACTACGCCCTGACGCCGCTGGGCGAGGGCCTGATCCCCGTGATGCAGGCCATCAAGAACTGGGCCGAGGAGAACATGGACGAGGTGCTGGCGGCCCGCCGGCGCTACGACGACGAGATCAGTCCCGGCGACGCGTGAAGAGGCGGCGGAGGCCGAACCAGGCGATCAGCGCTGCGACGAAGGTGCCGGCGCCGAGGGTGAGGGTGCGGTTGTCGTCACCGCCGGACGAGCCGTTGCCGTCGCCGCCCCGGGGGGACTTGGAGTCCGACGAGCCCGAGCCCTCGTCCTGCGCTGCGGGCGGCGCCGCCTCACCGTTCAGCCGCGCGGGATCCACGCCACTGCCCTCGCCCTCCGAGCCGTACATCAGGGTGCGGCCGTCGGGGGCGAACGTCACCGACTCGCCCTGCCGGGCCAGCGGCACCGGGACGGAGCCGATCTTCTCGGGCTTGCCGTCCCGCCACTTGTATCCGAACGCGCTGAAGTAGCCACGCAGTACGAGCCGGGAGCCGTCCGGCGAGAACGCGCCGTCGGTCGCCTCGAAGTCGATCTTCGCGACCCGCGAGAAGGTGTTGACGCCGCCGGGGTTCAACTTCGCGGGGGCCGCGTAGACGCCGCCCTTGCCCTTGTCGTTCTTGCTGGCGATGTAGACGCGGCCGGTCCTGGGGTGCACCATCAGCGACTCGGCGTTCCGCGGGCCGTCGGCGTAGCGGACGGTGTAGCGGGTGGGAGTCACGGTCACATCGCCGCGCAGCCGCTCGGGCTCGCGGAAACGGTAGATCCACACTTCCGACCAGGAGCCGTCCAGATTGTCACCGATGTCGCCGACGTACACATTGCCGTCCGGACCGACGGAGATCGCCTCCACGTCCCTGGGCTTGATGCCGCTCAGCGTGACGCGGGAGACCGTCTTGCCGGTGCGGCTGTCGACGGCATACACATACGGGCCGTCGTCGGAGTCGTTGTGCGTCCAGTAGATGCCCCGGTGGGCGCGGCTGGCGGCCAGGCCGCTGGACTCGGTGATCCGGGAGTCGCGGATGGTGAACCCCTCGGGTTCGTCCGAGGCCGCAGCCGCAGCCGCAGCCCCCGGTGCTGTCGCCACCGCTCCCAGCAGCAACCCCAGCACCGCCACAGCCCCGATCCCACGCACACGCAAACGCACAGACATGATGCCCAGTGTCCAGCATCACGGTGCAGCTCAGCGCACGATCCGGAGAGGATGTGCGAATGCGCGTTCTCTTCGTCGGCGACTCCATGACGATCGGAGCCGGGGGAGATCACACCTGGCGCCACCGGATGTGGCAGCACCTCGCCCGGACCACCCCGTACGGGACGTGCGCGATCGTCGGCCCCCGCACCGCACTCCACGAGGGCAGCCAGGACTACGCCGACCCGCACTTCCCCGTCCACGCGCGGGCCCACCTCGCGGGCTGGGGTGCGGGGTGGCTGCACATGACGCCGCTCATCAAGGAGACGGTCGCGGCATACCGGGCGGACACGCTGCTGGTCTCGCTCGGGCTGATAGATCTCGGCTTCTACACCGACCCCGAGCAGACGCTGGCGAACGTGGAGCTCTTCCTGGCGGAGGCACGAGCCGCCAACCCCACGGTGCGCGCTGTGCTGTTGCCCGTCATCCCCAACATCCGCGCGGCCAACGATCCCGGGTTCGCCACCGCGTGCGTACGGTTCAACACCCTGCTGGCCAAGGCGGTCGCGGAGCTGTCCGAGCCCCGTTCGCCGCTGCTGCTCGCCTCGGTGCCGCACGACTGGTCACCGGAGCGGGACACCTACGACGGCACCCACCCCTCGGCCGAGGGCGAGCACCGGATTGCCGCCGCGTTCGCCGAAGCCATGCACCAGGCGTGGGACGTGGGCGGCCCGTACGTCAGGGCATAGGCGGTTTAACCGCCACCTACGTCGCCGCCGGTACGGTCGCACCGCCGACGGCACGGCACCGCACCCCGACGGCACCGCGCCGCCGACCGCACCAGGGACGCGCCGATTCCCGTCAAGTCCCCGTAAAGGCCGTCAGATACCGTCAACCACTGTCAAGTTCGGCAAAATCCAGCCAGGTGACGTACCTTTCGCGTCGGAACCTCGCACCGGCTGCGGCTAAGGGCGTCACCAATGGTGTCCCTGGGCCAGACTGACGCGTTGTGTGCCGCGAACACCCCGAGCGCGGCGGTTCAGGTACCGCACTGCGGGGTGCTCGCGGCATCCCCCGACTAATGCGCGTATGCGCGCACTAAGTGCGGGAACAGTAATCGGAACCTGAGCCTCGACGCAACGTGGAACCCATGACTGCCCCACGACCGCACGGATCCGACCGACCGCACGGATCGTCCCGACCGCACGGATCGACCCGCCCCGGCGGGCGCACCGCACGTACCCGTGCCGCAGTGCTCAAAGCCGCCTGGGAGGAACTGGGCAACCAGGAGTTCGCCGCCATCACCATCGACCGGATCGCGCAGCGCTCAGGCGTGCACGCCGCCACCATCCGGCGCCGCTGGCGCACGGTCGAGGGCGTCATCACCGACATGCTGGGCCAGCACAGCGGCAGGATCCCGATCCCCGACACCGGCAGTCTGCGCGAGGACCTGCACACCGTGACGCGGTCCATCGCCGAGTTCTACAGCTCTCCGCGCAACCGGCGGCTGGTCGAGGCCGTCGTCACCTCGGCGGCGCGCGAGCCGGGAGCGGCGGAGGTGATGCGCGCCGTCTTCCAGAACCGCATCAAGCGGGTCTCCGTACTGCTGGACCGGGCCGTCGAACGGGGCGAGATCCCCGTCGGCACCGACGCGGAGGAAGTCATCGCGGCCATCGGCGCACCGTTCTACTACCGGCTGCTGATCACCCGCCGCCCCATCGATACGGAACTCGCCCGCATCAGCGCCGAGTCCGCCTACCTCGCCGCTGTCGAGGGCGTCTTCCGCAGCCGGGAGAGCGACACGGGGACGGAGGCGGAATAGCCGGCCGTCCCCGCCTCGCCTACGCACTTGCTTCGAGTGCACTCCAGCCGCCTAGCGTGGCCGACATGGAGTACACGCAGCTCGGACGCACAGGACTGAAGGTCAGCAGGCTCGTCCTCGGCACGATGAACTTCGGGCCACAGACGGACGAGACGGACAGCCACGCGATCATGGACGCCGCGCTGGCGGCAGGGGTCAACTTCTTCGACACCGCGAACGCCTACGGCTGGGGCCGCAACAAGGGCCGCACCGAGGAGATCATCGGCAGCTGGTTCGCCAAGGGCGAGGGGCGGCGCGACAAGACCGTCCTGGCCACCAAGGTCTACGCCAACATGGCCCCCGACGGCGAAACCCCCTGGCCCAACCACGACAAACTCTCCGCGCTCAACATCCGCCGGTCCGTCGAGGCCAGCCTGCGCCGCCTGGGCACCGACCGTATCGACCTGTACCAGTTCCACCACATCGACCGGGCCACGCCCTGGGACGAGATCTGGCAGGCGATGGACGTCCTCGTCCAGCAGGGCAAGGTGCTCTACGTCGGCTCCAGCAACCACGCCGGCTGGCACATAGCCCAGGCCAACGAGACCGCGGCGCGGCGCGGCTCGCTGGGGCTGGTGAGCGAGCAGTGCCTCTACAACCTCGCCGAGCGGCGCGCCGAGATGGAGGTCGTCCCGGCCGCGGAGTCGTACGGGCTCGGGGTCATCCCCTGGTCCCCGCTGCACGGCGGGCTGCTGGGCGGCGCGCTGCGCAAGGCCCGCGAGGGCGGCAGCAGCCGTACGGCCTCGGGGCGCGCGGCCACCGCGCTGGAGGACCCGGCGGTACGCGCACAGGTGGAGGCGTACGAGAAGCTCGTCGCCGAGCACGGGCTGGAGCCCGGCGAGGTGGCCCTCGCCTGGCTGCTGTCCAGGCCGGGTGTTACGGGACCGATCGTCGGGCCGCGGACGGCCGGCCAGCTCGACTCCGCGCTGCGCGCCGTCGAGCTGGAGCTCGGCGACGAACTGCTCGCCTCGCTGGACGAGGTCTTCCCCGGACCCGGGCCCTCCCCGGAGGCCTTCGCCTGGTAGCCGGTCGCGGGTCCTGGTAGCCGGTGGCGGGTGGTCGCCCGGCGACCGGCTCAGCTGCCGCCGAGGGCCGAGGCCAGGACGACGACGAGGAAGAGCACCACCAGCACACCCGTCACAATGCGCATTCTGGTCTTAGCGTTCACACCGACAACGGTAGCCGGGGCCGCAAGCCGCTCTGTCACGGGCCCAGCGGCCAGCGGTCCAGCGGCTCGTAGCGGGGCTGCTCCCCCGGCACCGCGCTCCTCGGCGGCGCGCTGCGGACCAGCAGCAGCTCCCGGGCGGTCCAGCTGGAGCCCTGGAACGGCTCCAGCTGGGTCACATACGGGCGCAGATCGACCCCGGAGCTGCCGCGGCCCCGGCCCCTGGCGCGGGCCAGTGTGAGGTGCGCGTGGAACGAGGGGTGCTCGTCGGGAGGGAGCAGCCCCGCGCGGCGGCCCGCCGCGGTGGTGGCCGCCGCCAGTTTCTTGAGGGCTTCGCGGTCGGTGTCCTCCTTGTCGAGGCCCGCCCACAGGGTGCGGTCACCGAAGCGGCCCGCCCCCGCGAGGCGTACCGGGACGGGGCCCTCCGCGCGCTGCGCCGCGCGGGCCAGCCGCGCTCCTAGGTCCGCCGCCTGGTCCTCGGTGACCTCGCCGTAGAAGCTCAGCGTGAAGTGCCAGCTCTCGGGCTGCGTCCAACGGAGCGCTTCCGCGCCGGGGATGTTGCGGAGCGGCATGGTGGCCCGGTCCAATTCCCGTACCGCCTGCTGTGGCGGCCACAGCGCTGCGAACAGTCTCATGCTGCGCAGCCTGCCATGGGTGGGTACGTCGCCGTCTGCGGCTGCGGGTTCGACGTGGCTTGTCGCGCAGTTCCCCGCGCCCCTTACGGGGCGCGTCCCCCCTGCTGCGCTTGGGCAGTCTGCTCCCCCAGCCTCCGGCCGGGAGGTGCCCCCAGGGCGCAGGGTGGGCAAGCGCAGCCCCGATTGCGGGGTACGCAAGATCCGCGGGGCCCTCCCTACGCGGCTTCCCTCACCTTTTCGCGGGGGACGAAGCGGATCGGCGGGCGGCCGGGCCGGAGGCTCAGCGACGGCCGGAGGCCGGCGAGGCGGGCGAGGACGAGGGCGACGGCCACGGCGGCCACCGCGGAGATCAGCCCGCCGGCGACAAATCCGGTCCGCGCTCCCCAGGTGTCGGTGATCCAGCCCATGATGGGGCCGCCGATGGGCGTGCCGCCGACGAAGACCATCATGAACAGGCTCATCACCCGGCCCCGCATCGCCGGGTCGGAGGCGAGCTGGACGCTGGAGTTGGCGATGACGTTGAACGTCAGCCCCGCCAGCCCGATCGGCGCCATGAGCGCGGCGAACAGCCAGTACGAGGGCGAGAGCGCGGCGGCGATCTCCAGTACGCCGAAGGCCAGCGCGGCGCCCACCATCAGCCGCATCCGCGACTGTCCACGTCGCGCCGCCAGCAGCGCACCTGCCACCGAGCCGACGGCCATCAGGAAGTTGAGGGTGCCGTAGGTGCCGGCGCCCGCGTCGAAGACATCGCTGGTGAAGGCCGTGAGCCAGATGGGGAAGTTGAAGCCGAAGGTGCCGATGAAGCCGACCAGCACGATCGGCCACAGCAGCTCGGGGTGCCCGCCGACATAGCGCAGGCCCTCGCGGAGCTGGCCCTTGCCGCGTTCCACCCGCTCACTGGTGTGCAGTTCGGAGGTGCGCATCAGCAGCAGGCCGATGAGAGGCGCACCGAAGGACAGGCCGTTGATCAGGAACGCCCAGCCGCCGCCGACCGCGGAGATCAGCACGCCCGCGGCGGCCGGACCGACCAGCCGGGCGCTCTGGAAGTTCGCGGAGTTGAGCGACACGGCGTTGCGTATCTGCGCAGGACCGACCATCTCGGAGACGAAGGTCTGCCGGGTCGGGTTGTCCACGACGGTGGCCAGGCCGAGCGCGAAGGCGAGCGCGTAGACATGCGCGACCTGCACGTTTCCGCTCAGCGTGAGCGCTGCCAGCACCAGCCCGATGACGCCCATGGTCGACTGGGTGACGAAGAGCAGCTTGCGCTTGGAGCAGCGGTCGGCGATGACGCCGCCGTACAGCCCGAACAGCAGCATGGGGAGAAACTGCAGCGCCGTGGTGATCCCGACGGCGGTGGAGGACCCGGTGAGGCTGTGCACCAGCCAGTCCTGCGCGATGCGCTGCATCCAGGTACCGGTGTTGGAGACGGCCTGGCCCATCGCGAAGAGGCGGTAGTTGCGGATCTTCAGGGAGCTGAACATGGAGGGCTTCGTGGCGGTGCCGGGCCCTGCGTCCTGGCCGGTCGGTCCCTGGTCGTGAGGCCCCTGGTCGTGCGGCTTGGTTTCGTCGGCTGTGGATGGTGCGGGTGCGGAGTCTGCTCCGTGGCCCGTACTCAAAGCGGCGTCGCCTCCTGTTCTTGGTCGTGCTCCTTACAGATGTGCCAGCTTCTCCAGCACCGGCGCGGCGGCGCGCAGCGTCGCCCACTCGTCCTCGTCCAGCTCCTGGACCAGCTCGGTCAGCCAGGCGTTCCGCTTGGCGCGGGCCGCGGCCAGCATGGATTCGGCCTGTTCGGTCTGGGTGACCACCTTCTGCCGGCGGTCCTCGGGGTGTGCGTCCAGCCGGACCAGCCCCTTGGCCTCCAGCATCGCGACGATGCGCGTCATCGACGGCGGCTGCACATGTTCCTTGCGGGCCAGCTCGCTGGGGGTGGCGGAGCCGCAGCGGGCGAGGGTGCCGAGCACGGACATCTCCGTTGGGCTCAGCGACTCGTCGACGCGCTGGTGCTTCAGCCGCCGGGAGAGGCGCATCACCGCGGCCCGGAGCGCGTTGACGGCTTCCTTGTCGAGCTCGGCGAGGTCTTGTTCGACCGCGTCGGCCTCGCCGGCCCGGTCGGGCCGGCCGGCATGCTCGAGCTGATCGAGCGCACCCGGAGGAGGCCCGTCCACGAGCCGCGGGGCGGGGAGCTGTTCCGACATAGTCCTTAGCCTAACTCATTACCTGACCTAAAGACCACGGGATTACAGCTGGGTTTACGGAGCGAGGGGCTCACACGTACGAGTGAGACAGGACACGTTCGCCGGACAGCAGCCGGGGGGCGTTCGCGACCGTTGTCGTATGACCAGCCTGACTCCGCCGTGCGACAACGACCACCACGACCACCACGAGCAGCCCGAGTCGCAGGTGCTCAGCCTGCGGATAGAGGCCGCCCTGTTCGAGCGGCTGAACGGCCACGCCGCCAAACGCGGAATGAGCGTCCAGGACTATGTGGTCCGGACGCTCGTTCGCGACGACTTCGACGAGCGCTTCAAGGCGTCCGTCGAACGGACCGAGCGGTTCTACGGCCGCTCGGCCCAGGGCACCGGCGGCCTCACCTGACGCCGGTGTCTCATTTGACGCCGAGCACCTGCTCGATCGGGTCGAGCAGGAAGTAGACGAGGAAGCACAGCCCGACCACGTTGAGCAGCCAGGGCGTCTCCCGCGCCCGCCCGGTGGCGGCCCGCAGCACGATGAAGGCGATCACGCCCATGCCGATGCCGTTGGTGATGCTGTAGGTGAACGGCATCGAAATGATGGTGAGAAAGGCCGGGATGGCGACGGTGGAATCGGCCCAGTCGATCTCCCGCACATTCGACGCCATGATCAGGAATCCGACGACCAGCAGCGCGGGGGTCGCCGCCTGGGAGGGCACCACCTTCGCGAGGGGGGTGAAGATCAGCGCGAGCAGGAAGAGCCCGCCCGTCAGCAGATTGGCCAGTCCGGTGCGCGCGCCCTCGCCGACCCCGGCGGTGGATTCCACGAAGCAGGTGTTGGCCGAGCAGGAGCCGGCCCCGCCGGCCGCCACCCCGACGCCGTCCAGGAACAGGATGCGGCCCATCCGCGGCAGCTGACCGTGCGCCCGGTCGTCGGCGAGCCCGCTCTCCTCACCGACGCCGATGATCGTGCCCATCGCGTCGAAGAAGCCCGACAGCAGCACCGTGAAGACGAACAGACAGCCGGTCAGCCACCCCACCTCGTGGAAGCCACCGAACAGACTGATGTCGCCGATGAGCCCGAAGTCCGGGCTGCCCACCACCGAGTCCGGCACCTCGGGGACCGACAGACCCCAGGCGGCGTCGGGGATCTCCGCCACGGCGTTGATCACGATGGCGACGGCGGCCATCACGACGATGCCGATGAGGATGGCGCCGCGGGTCTTCCGCACCGTCAGCACGTACATCAGGATCAGCCCGAGCACGAACACCAGCACGGGCCAGCCGTGCAGCCGGCCGTCCACCCCGAGGCCGAGCGGGACGCTGGTGTGCGCCTTGTCCGGGTTGCGGGTGACGAAGCCCGAGTCGACCAGGCCGATCAGCGAGATGAACAGGCCGATGCCGATGGCGATGGCTCGGCGCAGCCCGTTCGGGATCGCGTCCATCACCCGCTGCCGCAGACCGGAGGCGACCAGGATCATCAGCACGATCCCCGCGAGCACCACCATGCCCATCGCGTCCGGCCAACTCATCCTGGGGGCGAGCTGGAGCGCGACGACGGCGTTGATGCCCAGTCCGGCGGCGAGCGCGATCGGCACGTTGCCGATGACGCCCATCAGCAGGGTGGTGAGCCCGGCCATCAGCGCGGTGGCCGTCACCAGCTCGGCATTGTCGAGTTGGTGATGGAACTTGTCCTCGCCAGCTCCGAGGATGATCGGGTTCAGCACGATGATGTAGGCCATCGCAAAGAACGTGGCCAGTCCGCCCCTGAGCTCGCGGCTCACGGTCGAGCCGCGCTCCGAGATCTGGAAGAAGCGGTCCAGTGCGGAACGGGAAGCGGGCGGGGTCCCCTGCGGGGCTCCCTCGGAATCGACCGGGCCGGCCGAAGCGGACATGCGTGACCTCGGATACGTGCGGGTGCGTACCGCTACGCGGGGAACGTGCGGATACGCGCTGGTACTGGTACCTGCCGGAGCAGGCTGCGGCAGGAGCGACTGGATCAACTTGGATCATCCGACGAAAGAATCCGGCCATATCCAGCCCGGCTCAGTATGAACAACCGAACGGGTTGATCGCCAACTCCGTCCCCGGCCGCCCCCCGGCTGCCCTGCGGCTTCGCCCGCACCGCCTCGCTAGGCTGGAGCCGGGGAACAGGTCACAGACGAGGGAGCCGCGGCGATGAGCCTCATGGACAGATGGACCAACGGCGAGCGCGAGGCACCAGAGCCGCTGGAGGGCAACGTCGTCGCCACCGTCGTCACCGGGACGCTCGTCTGGCTCGTACTCCTGCTGGTCCAACTCCCCTTCTACAACTGGTTCGCCGACCACGGCCACACCTGGTGGCTCTGGACCTGCGCCGCGGGCGCGGCCCTCGGCTGTGTTGGCATCTGGTACGTGCGGGCCCGGGACAAGGCGATCCGAAAGGCACAGCAGGACGACTAGGGCCTGCCCTCGATCCCCCGTACCCGGCATGGGGGCGTGCGATTGCCCACCCTGCGCCCCTGGCACAGACTGCCCAAGCACAGCAGGAGGGACGCGCCCCGAAGGGGCGCGGGGAACTGCTCCCCTGGGGGCACCTCCCGGCCGGAGGCTGGGGGACTCCGGCCGGGAGGTGCCCCCGCAACCACCACGCACCCGCAGCCCGGGGACGTCAGGCAGGGTCACGGAGAGAGGCCGGCCGGTTCTCCCTCGTCCACTCCGAGCTGCGCGGCGGTGCTGCCGTGGACGGCGGTGGGGGTGGCAGCCGTGGCAGGCGTACTGCTGGAGGTGGCATGGCGCCGGGCGGCCGGGAAGCTCCCCGCTTGGCTTCCCGGCCCCGCGCCGTGCTCACGGGGGCGCCGACGGGAGGCGTTCGCGGGAGTGCTTACGGCGCGCTGTCCGCCAACTCGGTGCGGCCCTGGGCGCGGGCACAGTGCGCGCAGCAGTAGTAGTGGCCTCCCGACTCCATGCCGTGCCCCAGAATGCGGCAGCCGCAGTTCTCGCACACGGGCGCCATCTTGTGCGCCGCGCACTCCAGGCAGTCGAAGACGTGCACCTGTCCCGCGGCGCGGACCTCGAAGGTGTGGGGGTAGTCGTTGTCGCAGACCTCGCAGACGGGCATGGACTCTCCTTGGATCGGTGCCGAGCCGGCACGCGTCGGGTGCTGAGCGAGCGAGCACATCGTTACCCCGCGCGCCCTGCCGCGGACCCGGGCTCAGCCAGCCGGGCGCACCCGTTGGAGGGGGACCTGACGGGGCGTCCGAAGAGCGCCATCCCAGAATTCCCGCCCCGGAATTCTCCAAATTATCTCCCGGACAATTGAACTGAACCAGCGGAAAGAAAAGCCGAGTTGAAAATCTACGCGCGATGCGGCAAGAATTCGCGGCACCGATTCCGTGATTCCCCCCGAGGAGAATTAAGATGTCCCGCTCCCGTACTGCGGTCCTTGCCGCCGCAGCCCTCTCGATCGCACTGGCGGTCACCGGCTGCGGTTCGGACGACACCGGCGACGGGGGCGGCGACGCCTCGGCCGCCGACTCCGCTCCCGAGGCCAAGCTGGCGCACAAGGTGCCGATGGCCAAGGTGTCCGACATGGCCCACGCCAAAGGGATGTGGCTGACCGACAAGAATTTCGCCAAGGCCGATCTGAAGAAGATCGTCGGCTATCCGGTCGAAGGCGGAAAGCCCACCTGGACGGTCCCCCTGACCGGCGAGACCTGCTGGACTTCCCCCGAGCCGACGAAGGACGGCTTGATAGCCGTCATCTATCAGGACAGCGAGGAACTCTGCAAGAACGTCGGCGTCGTCGATCTGAACCAGGGCAAGATGCGCTGGCACCGGCAGGCGATGGAGGACGGCTCCGCCGAGATGTTCGACGAGGTGGCCATCGGCAACGGCACCGTCGCGGCATCCGGCACCAACGTCAGCGCGGGCTGGACCATCGGCGGCAAGCCGCTGTGGACCCCGTCGTCCGACGAACGCTGTCCGGCCGACGGGTACGCCGGAAGCGAGACCAAGCTCATTGCGGTCCGCGACTGCGGCACGACCAACAATCCCAAGCTCAGGGTGCAGACCATCAACCCCCGCACCCGGGCCGCCACCTCCACCCTCGCGCTGCCGGCGGGGTCGGAGAACGCAGTCGTGGTCTCCGCCGACCCGCTGGTGCTGGCTGTCGACGACGGCAAGGCACAGGGCGGCTCCGGCGTCTCGAAGTTCCTGTCCGTGGACGACAGCGCAGCACGCGGCCGGGTGCTTGCCACCATGCCGGTCAAGGGCGGGAAGTACGGCAAGTACAACGTGGACTG
The DNA here is from genome assembly GCF_050936705.1 of Streptomyces sp. CA-250714. Lineage (NCBI taxonomy): Bacteria > Bacillati > Actinomycetota > Actinomycetes > Kitasatosporales > Streptomycetaceae > Streptomyces > Streptomyces sp. CA-250714. The sequence continues at coordinate 3,415,122 of NZ_JBNJMI010000002.1, forward strand.
CCCGGCCACCAATTCGACCGACTGCCAGAACGTCGCGGTCAGCAAGCAGGCCAACGCCCTGTTCGTGGGTACGGACAAGCCGCTGAAGGCAGACTCCGATGCGGACAACGACCTGGTGGCGCTCGACCTGCGGACGGGCAAGCAGAAGGGGCACGTCGAGGGCTCCGACGTCGGCGAGATGTGGCCGATCGGGCTCGACAAGAGCGGCAACGTGCTGGCGTACAACAAGGCCGACACCCTCGACGAACAGGGCGGCGGGGTGTGGCAGATCGACCCCCGCAGCATGAAGAAGAAGCAGCTCATGCAGAACGCGGGCTCCGCCAGTGAGACGGAGGAAGCGTTCGAGATCGGCGACTCCCGAGAGCTGTACTCCGCGGGGCGGCTGTACCTGGGCCAGGACGATGTGAGCGCGCGCGCCACGAACGGGCCCAACCCGTTGGTCGCGATCTACAGCACGAAGGGCTAGCCGCGCCCGGCGGTTGCCGCTTCGCACTTCCCGCCGCAGCGGCGGCACGCCACGACGGTGAGGGTCGGTCTTTCGACGGCCGTAACCAACGCTCGGTGGTTACGGCCGTCTTCGATCCGCCGGACCCTCGCCGTCGTGGTTCTCGCCGTCCCGCTGGAAAGAGATTCCCGGCGAAAAGGCAATCAGTCGAACCAGCGCGCAGCGGCCAGTTCCGCCGCCCGCGCAGGGTCCTCCAGGAGAGCTGTGACCTCGAAGCGGCGGGGCCAGGCGCCGGCCGACCAGGCGAGTGCCGAGGCCAGCCCTTCGAGGGTGGCGGCGTGCAGGGTGCCGTCGGGGGTGCGGCGCCAGTCGAGGTCGACGCCGCCGATGCGCAGCTCCTCGTGCTCGCGGTAGTGGCCGGGGACCGCCGACAGCAGCTCTCGTACGACGGCCGGCACCTCGCGTTCCGTGCCCGGCGACTCGGGGACCAGATGGGCGACCGCCTCACTCGCGCGCCGTACCTCCAGCAGCGCGGCCAGCTCCTCCGCGTACGGCGGAGCCACCGGCAGCAGCGCGCGGTCCCCCACCAGGGCGAGGGCGTCGGGGGCGTCGGCGACCAGCGCCTCGGCCGCGTCCACCACGACCGTCGTACCCTCCCGCACCGCGCGCAGCTCGTCGGGCAGCGTGACCTCGGCGGGGTCGAGCCCGGCCGTGGCCAGCAGGGTGTGCAGCCCGTGCAGCTGGGCGGGGTCGACGGACAGCGCGGGGTCGGCCAGCCTGCCCAGCAGTTCCGCGGGACCGCCCGGCTCCGCGAGCAGCGCGGCGGCCGTCGTACGGACACCGAGCGCGCGCAGCACCCGCTCGTCGGTGACCTGCCCCGGATCGGCCTCCTCGTACAGGCCGCGCAGCAGCGGATCGCCCCCGGCAGCGCGCAGCCCCGCCGGGCGGCGGCCGTCGAGCACCGGATGGCCGCGCAGCCACCAGGCGGTGTACGGGCGTACGTCGGTGACCGTGCCGTCGCCCAGCCGTACCCGCACCGGCGCGGTGAGCGCGTCCCTCAGCGGCGGTCGCGCCAGCATCGCCAGGGCCTCGGGCCAGTGCTCGTCGTCGACCAGGTCGAGGTCGCGTACGGCCAGGAGTTCGAGCGCCACCGGCGGCACGGAGACGGCATCGTCGCCGTCCGCCGTCAGCTGGTCCAGCACGTCCTCGCACCACACGTCCACCGCGTCCAGCAGGCCCGGGTCGTCAGGCTCGGGGTAGTCGCCGTCGCGGGGCTCGAAACCGTCCGGGTCGAGCACCACGTCCTCGGCGCGTACCAGCGCGAAGTCCGCCTGTACGCCGACTGCCGTCAGCGGCTGCTCGCCCCAGCGTTCGGCCAGTTGCGGGTCGCACGTGGCCAGTTCGCCCTCGCGGAGCACGCGCGCGAAGGGGGAGCCGGGGTAGACCAGTTCGGCGGCGGGTGCGGGCTCGCCGTCCTCGTCGGGCAGCGCCAGGGCGCCCAGCCACGGCTCGTCCCCGGGCCCGAGGTGCGCGTCACGGACCAGGCCGAGGACGGTCTCGGTCAGTTCGTCCGGGTCGAGTCCGGCGCCGTCGCCGTCCACACCGTCGTCCCATGCCTCCTCCGCGTCCAGCGAGGCGGCGACCGCGGCACGCACCTGCGGGGTCGTCAGCACGGCACGCGGAGTGGCGGGGGTGGCGCCCAGCTTCTCCAGCAGCGGATGAACGGCGTCCGGGTGAGCGGCCTTCAGCCCGAGGCGGGCCAGCGACTCGGGCGGAACGGCACCGTCGGGCAGCGGCAGCAGCACATGCCGCGGCCCGACCGCGGTACGGCCGTCGGCCAGCGGCACCGGCAGCCCGGTCAGCCGTTCGGGGTCGACGCCCGCGAGGGAGTCGTACAGCCGCCACCACCAGCCCGGCTCCCGCTCGACGCCGGTCAGCCGGTCCACGGCCTCGCCCAGCGGGACGCGGGGCACCTCCAGTACGCGCAGCTCGGTGCGGCGCTCCAGCCCGGCGGGCAGCAGGCTGGGGAAGAGCTCGGCCAGCACGGCGACCGTCGCGGCGCCCGCGCCCTCGACGATCTCGGCGTCCCGGGGGCGGAGCGCGTACGGCTCGCCGTCCTCGCCCTCGGCCTCCCCCCGGGCCGCGCTCGCCAGGAACGGGACGTCCACAAGCCGCTCCAGCACCAGGGCGCGCAGCTCGGCGTCGAGCTCGCCCGCCCCGAGCGGCCCGGGCACCAGATCGACGGTGCTGGTGGACACCGGCCGCCAGTCGCGCAGCAGCGCGGCGTAGGCGTCGGCGGCCCGGGCCAGCAGGAAGCGGGTCAGCGGTCCTGGCGCCACATGGCGGCGGGTGGGCTCCAACGGGAAGGAGGCCAGCAGCAGCGCGGGGAAGCCCAGCGGCTCGTCGGTGGGCGTCGGCGCGTGCAGACACGCTGCCGTACGCGGCTTGCTGGGCGCGCCCTCGGCGTCCACCGGCACCGCCCACGTCACCGACCAGGTGGGCCGGGCCCGCTCCTCGACCGGGCGGTCGGCGAGCAGCTCCGGCTCGGCGATACCGCTGTCTCCGGCCAGCCGCCACCTGGTGGCGCCCGTCGCGGAGTCCTCGATCCGGACGTACGGGCCCTCCTCGTACCGGGTGAGGGTGCGCGCCGGCCCTTCGCCGGTCTCGATGACGACCTCGGCGAGTCCGGGCAGCGCGAGCAGCAGCGCGTCGTCCACGGCCGCCAGCAGCCGCTCCGTCAGTGAGACCGCCGCCTCGTCGCGCAGCGGGAGCAGCACGGCGGTGTCGTACCCGGCGGGCACGACCGACGCGTCGTACGGCGCGGGGAACGGCAGCCGCAGCAGCGGTACGTGCTGCTGGCGGCGGTCGAGTTCGGCCGCCAGCTCCGGGTTGGCGGCGGCGGCCTGCCGGGTCAGCTCGCGTGCCTCGGCCAGTGACCAGCGCACGCCGTCGCCGTCCCTGGTGGCGACAGCGGGCTCGTCGGTGACGGCCAGCACCGCGGAGAAGCCGACGCCGAACCGGCCCACCGCGCCCCGGTCGGAGTCGGCGCGCTTCGCGGAGGCGCGCAGCGTGGACAGCGACTCCACACCCGCGGCGTCCAGCGGCTCACCCGTGTTGGCGGCGGTCAGCGTGGTGCCGGTAAGTGTGAGCCGGAGCCGCCCCGGCACACCCGCGCGGGCCGCGGCGTCCGAGGCGTTCTGGGCCAGCTCCACCACCAGCCGGTCGCGGTAGCCGCCCAGCGCCAGGTCCTGCTCGGCGTTGGCGTCCTCGCGGAACCGGGCGCTGGACGCCTGCCAGGCGTCCAGCACGCTTCGCCGCAATCGCTCGGTCCCGAACGTGTCCCTCACGGCAATGGCCTCCTCGGCATGTGCATCCCGTCCCCTTGCCCCCGTTGCTTACGGGGCGCAACTCGTCCCCGAAGCTTGGGCAGTCTGCTCCCCCAGCCTCCGGCCGGGAGGTACCCCCAAGGCGCAGGGTGGGCAAGCGCAGCCCCCCACGCCGAGTACGCGAAACCCGCCGGACCAGACCTAGTCGCCGAACGGATCCGCGACCGTTTCGTCGATCACCGGCGGCGGAGGCTGGGGCGTACGCGGCATGACCGCGGCCTCCGAGTGGCCGCCGCAGCCGAAGGCGAGGGAGACCACATGGCCGTCGGCGGGGCTGTACTCGTTGGCGCACACCCCGAACGCCTGCCGCAGCGACCCCGCGAGCGGTACCAGGAAGCCGCAGCTCATACAGCTGGCCGGGGCTGCCTGGGCCATCGGCGTCTTGGGGCCGTGTGACTCCTCCCAGCGGTCCGCGGCAGCGTGCAGCCCGTACCGGGAGAGCACCCGGGGCCGGCCCATGCCGAGCTCCTCGGCGACGGCGCCGATGGCGGCGCGGGAGGGGCCCTGCGTCTCGGGCTGCTCCTCGGCGAGGGCCGAGTCGGGCGGCGGCAGGTCCGCACCCGAGTAACCGGGCTCCAGCCGCAGATCGTCCGCGTCGGTCGGCAGCAGATCGCCCGGGCCCAGATCGCCGGGGCGCAGCCGCTCGCTCCAGGGCACCCACTCGGGGGCCAGCAGCGCGTCGGGGCCCGGTACCAGTACGGACTCGTCGACGGTGACGTTCTTGGCGCGGGAGGCCCGCGCCACGGTCACCGCCCAGCGCCAGCCCCGGTACCCGGGCTCGTGCGCCTCGAAGTAGTGGGTGACCACACGGTCCGCGTGGGCGTCGGCGACGGCTTCGAGCCACGCGCCGACAGTGCCGGGCGCCGCCGCTTCCTCGGCCGCGGCACGAGCAAGCTCGACGGCCTCGGCACACAGTCTGTCGGGGGCGCGCCGACTCCGCGCGCCACGGCTCGTACTCCGCGTCGCGGCACTCATGCAGCACTCACAAGAATCGTCTCTCCTACGCCGTCGCGCCGTTGTCGGCGTGCGCTGCCCGTACGGCCACGAGTGGAGGGGCGGGGTCGGGGACGGAGCGGGACCGGGTGGCCGCTACGACGTCCGCGCCCGCGCTCAAAGGCCATACGGTGCGCACCGTTCACCCACGCTACCCCACGGGGTCACCCGAGGAATCCGCAGCCAGCCGTCCCGGCCGGCCCGGGGCGCGGAGACCGGACAGGGGAGGGCGGGAGAAGGGGGGAACTGAACGGCGTGTTTCGGGGCACACTGACGGCGTGCCTGTCGACAAGCCCGGCAAACGCAGCACACGCGGCAGACTCCGCGGCGTGGGACGCGCCGCGGCCGCGCTGCGCCGCCCGCCTGTCGCACTGGGGCGCCGCATCCGGCGGGCCACGCACGCGGAGGGCGCGGGCGAGTCCGGGCTCGGCAAGCTGATCGAACTGCATGCCGTCAACTCGGCGGGCGACATGCTCATCACGGTGGCGCTCGCCTCCACCGTCTTCTTCTCCGTCCCCACCGGCGAGGCCCGCGGCCGGGTCGCGCTGTACCTGGCCGTGACGATGGCGCCGTTCGCGATCCTGGCGCCCGTGATCGGCCCACTGCTGGACCGCATCCCGCACGGGCGGCGCGCCGCGATGGCCGCCGCGATGCTGGCCCGCGCGCTGCTCGCGCTGACCATGGCTGGCGCCGTGGCGACGGGCGGGCTGGAGCTGTATCCGGCGGCGCTGGGGGTGCTGGTCTCCTCCAAGGCGTACGGAGTGGTGCGCTCCGCTGTGGTGCCGCGCCTGCTGCCGCCACGGATCTCGCTGGTCAAGGCCAACTCCCGGGTCACCCTCGCCGGGCTGCTGGCCACCGGCGCTGCCGCGCCCGCCGGAGCCGGACTGCATCTGCTGGGTGAGCAGTGGCCGCTGTACGGCGCTGTCGCGGTCTTCATCGTCGGGACGTTCCTCTCCTTCTCCCTCGACCACAAGGTCGACTCCGCGAAGGGGGAGCGCCCGGCACGGCTGGTCCCGGTGGGGCAGCCCGCACAGCAGACGACGGCGCAGCAGGGTGCTGTGCCGCAGGGTGCTCAGCAGACGGAGCAGCGAGGGGCACAGCAGACCGAGCAGCCGGCCGGCCCCCGGCCTGGGCTGCGTACTGTCGGGATCTCCGTACTCAGCGCGCTGTTCGCGAACTCCGCGCTGCGCGGGCTCTCCGGTTTCCTCACCTTCTTCCTCGCCTTCCTGCTGCGCGAGCACCCCTTCCCCGGGCTGGGCGCCGCCGTCTCGCTGGGCCTGGCCGGGGTGGCGGCGGGCGCGGGCAACGCGCTGGGCACCGCGATCGGTGCCTGGCTGCGGGCCCGCGGCCCGGAGGTGATCATCATCTGCGTGCTGTTCTGCGCGCTCGGCGCGACGATCGCCGCCGCGCTGCTGTACGGCACCATCACCGTCACGGCCGTCGCCGCCACGGCCGGGATCGTGCAGGCCCTCGGCAAGCTGTCGCTGGACGCGCTCATCCAGCGCGACGTCCCCGAGGAGGTGCGCACCTCCGCCTTCGCGCGCTCGGAGACGCTGATGCAGATGTCCTGGGTCGTCGGCGGCGCCATCGCCATGGCACTGCCGCTGATCGGCTGGCTGGGCATGGCGGTCGCGGCCGCGGTGGTGGCCGCGGGGATGCTGACCGCTGTACGCGGCCTGGTGGGCGCCGCGCGTCGCGGCACGCCCCACCCCCGCGCCGTGTAGCGCTGGGGGCCCGATAGCCTGCCCGCATGAGCAAGCTCGCGCGGCAGGGCCGCATGTCGTCACAGTCGCGGCGGGGCGTGCGCACCGCCACCGCCCTCGGTGCCGCCTCGCTCGGCCTCGTCGCCCTCTCGGCGTGCGAGCAGCCGAGCCCGGTGGTCACCGCGACGGTGGGCGGGGACTCGGTCTCCACCGAGGCATCCTGCTACGAGGACGGAAAGGCCATCCCGCAGAAAGAGGTACGCAAGTGCCTCGGCAAGAAGGCCGACAAGACGATCTCCGTCGGTACGGGTGACAAGCTGCGGCTCGGCGTCGACCCGAAGACGGCGGACGACGGCTGGCTCGTCCTCGTCGACGGCAAGCCCGCGCTCTCCGAGCCGATGAAGAAGACCTACTACTCCTTCCCCGGCGAAGTCTTCTTCCAGGAGGAGTCCGCGCCCGGGCAGCAGCCCTCGGCGCCGAAGAAGAGCGTCCAGCTGACGGTCGTACAGACCAAGGGCGGCGACTTCAACGGCATCTGGCACATCAACCTGAAGAACACCGCAGGCGAGTAGCCCGCCATCACCGCCACCCGCCCCGGCGAGGGGCGGGCCCGGCGGGTTCCGCTCGGAGAGGAGGCGGCACGGTGCTGTCGGCGTACAGGCGCGTGCTCGTCGTCGCGGCGGTCCCCGCCGAACGTGAGGCCGTCGTCGCCGCCACCGGCGAGCACGCCCCGTATCTCCAGGTGATCGCCGGCGGCGTGGGCCCGGCCGCTGCCGCTGCGGCGACCGCCACAGCGCTGGTGACCGCCGCCCACCAGGCACGCCCCTACGACCTGGTCGTGGCCTGCGGCATCAGCGGCGGCTTCGCCGCGAACGGCGTGCGGGCCGGTGACACGGTGCTCGCCGACAGCATCGTCGCCGCCGATCTTGGCGCCGAGACCCCGGCCGGCTTCGCCTCCGTCACGGAGCTGGGCTTCGGCACCGCCGACCACACACCGCCGCCCCGGCTCGTACGGGAAGCGGCCGAGGCGACCGGCGCCCACACGGGCCCGGTCCTGACCGTCTCCACGACCACCGGCTCCCAGGAGCGCGCCGAGCAACTGCTGGCCCGGCATCCACGCGCGGCGGCGGAGGCGATGGAGGGCTTCGGCGTCGCGGAGGCCGCGGCAGCGCACGCCGCGGCACGCGGCGAGGAGTTGCCGGTCCTGGAGCTGCGTACCGTCTCCAACGCCGTCGGCCCGAGGGACCGGGCAGCCTGGCGCATCCCCCAAGCCTTGGCGGCTCTCACAACCGCCTTCGGCAAACTGGTGCCCTAGCGCCCCGAAGGGGCGCGGGGAACGGCGCGACCAGCCACCAGCCCCCCGCAGCCTGCGAACGACCGACAGGGGCACCCCCTCCCCAGCACAGACGAAGGACCCGTCATGGACATAACGCCGCCCCTCTCCATCGCCTACTCGCCCTGCCCCAACGACACCTTCGTCTTCGACGCGTGGGCGCACGGGCGGGTGCCCGACGCGGCTCCGCCCGAGGTGACGTTCGCGGACATCGACGTCACCAACGGCATGGCCGAACGTGGCGAGCTGGACGTACTGAAGGTGTCGTACGCGGTACTGCCATGGGTGTTGGACGAGTACGCGCTGCTGCCGTGCGGCGGGGCGCTGGGCCGGGGCTGCGGGCCGCTGGTGCTCACCAGGGAGGCCGGCGAGCCGGCGGCGCTGAGCGGCAAGCGGGTGGCGGTGCCGAGCGAGCGTTCGACCGCGTATCTGCTGTTCCGGCTGTGGGCCGCCGCCGAGGTGCCCGGCGGGGTGGGCGAGATCGTGGTGCTGCCGTTCCACGAGATCATGCCCGCGGTACGGGACGGCGCGGTGGACGCGGGGCTCGTCATCCACGAGGCCCGGTTCACCTACCAGAACTACGGGCTGCACAGCCTCGCCGACATGGGTGAGCACTGGGAGGCCACCACAGGCCTGCCGATCCCGCTGGGCGCGATCATCGCCAAGCGGTCGCTCGGCGCTGAGGTGCTGCGCGGGCTCGCCGACACCATCAGCACCTCCGTGCGGATGGCGTGGGACGACCCGTCGGTCTCCAGGCCGTATGTGCTGGAGCACGCCCAGGAGATGGATCCGGCGGTGGCCGAGCAGCACATCGCCCTGTACGTCAACGAGTTCACCGAGGGGCTGGGCGCGGACGGGTATGCCGCCGTGCGCGGGTTGCTCGGGCGGGCCGCTGAGGAGGGGCTTGTGCCGCCCCTCGCCCCAGAGGCGCTCGCTTTTCCGTAGCCCTGCCCTGCGGCGGAGTCGCGCCGTTGGTTGCTCGGGTTGTTGCCCGGGTGGCCGTGCTTCTCGGCTGAGCGCGCAGTTCCCCGCGCCCCTGACGGGGCGCGGGGGGCTCTTACACGTCCAGTTGGTCGGCGACTGCGCGGAGCATGCCGGCGATCTTGCGGCCGTGCTGTTTGTCGGGGTAGCGGCCGCGCTCCAGGGACTGGGAGACGCCGTCCAGCAGCGTCGTCAGGTCCTGCACGATGGAGGCCAGCTCGTCCGGCTTGCGGCGCTGGGCTGCCGCGACGGACGGAGCCGGGTCCAGCAGCGTGACGGAGAGCGCCTGGTCGCCGCGCTGTCCGGCGACGACGCCGAACTCCACACGCTGGCCCGGCTTGAGCGCGTCCACGCCGTCCGGGAGCACCGACGAGTGCACGAAGACGTCACCGCCGTCGTCGCGGGAGAGAAAGCCGAAGCCCTTCTCGCTGTTGAACCACTTGACCTTGCCGGTAGGCACGTCTGTCCTCGTCCTCGTACTCGTCCGGATGCACCGGGCTGCGGCTGCTGGAAACTGGCTGACTCTGCTGCGCCGGGGCGGGGGAGGCCCCGAGACTTCTCCTCGAACCCCGACCCCCGATCCCCCGGAATAGCAGTCGGGCGGGCCGCATGACCCGCCACCACCAAGGTTAATGGCCCGGGGCGCCGTGGCAAGGTGCCACCGAGGGCGGGGTGCCGTCGATGGTTCCCGGCCGAACGGTCTCCGGGCGGCCCGAGTGCCCACTGAGTGAGCACTCGACCCCGGATCTACCCTGTGTGGGTGAACACTGAAACTCCGTCCGCCGGTGATCTTCTTGTGCGAATCGGTGGAATCGTCTTTCTCGTCGGCGCCGTGGCGACGCTCGTCACGGTCGCGCCGCTGTTCCTTGGCACGGACCCGTTCCCGGCGCCCGCGTACTTCGTCTGCATGCTGATGGGTCTCGGGTTCCTGCTGGCGGCGGCCGGTGTCGTACGGACGGCGATGGCGCAGCGGCGGCAAGCACGCGGGGTTTGACGCCGCGCGTCCCCCCGGCTGCGCTTGGGCAGTCTGCTCCCCCAGCCTCCGGCCGGGAGGTACCCCCAGGGCGCAGGGTGGGCAAGCGCAGCCCCCATTGCGGGGTAAGCAAGCTCCACCGGACGCGCCCTAGCCGCGCGTGAACTCGGCCAGCCAGGACGGGAAAGCCGTCAAGTCCGGCAGCACCACATCGGCGCCCGCCTCGGTCAGCTCCCCCTCATCGCAGGGGCCCGTGGCGACGGCCACCGAGCTCGCTCCGGCCATCCGGGCGCCCCGTACATCGCCCACGTGGTCCCCGACGTAGACGGTGGCGCCGTGTGCGGTCAGCGCCTCCGCCTTGCCCTCCGCCCACAGTTCACCGACCAGCACGTCGGGGTCGAGGCCGAGGTGGTCCAGGTGCAGCCGGGCGCTCGGCCCGTGCTTGGCGGTGACGACCATCGTGCGCCCGCCCGCGGCCCGTACGGCGTCCAGTGCCTCGCGGGCGCCCGGCAGCGCGGTGGTCGGTTCGATTGCGTAGTCCGGGTAGAGGGCGCGGTAGCGCTCGGCCATCGCCGGGATCTCCTCCTCGGGGAACCAGTACGCCATCTCCTGTACGAGCGGCGGGCCGAGCCGGCTGACGACCAGGTCCGCGTCGATGGGCACGCCCGTCTCCGCCGCCAACCGCCGCCAGGTGGCGTGGATTCCGGGACGGGAGTCGATCAGCGTCATGTCGAGATCGAAGCCGACGGTGGGGCCGGCCGGAGTGCTCGACGCCGGCTCCGCGGCGCGGGCCGACGCGGCGGCCGTGGCGAGCGGCGGCGCGGCGGCCGTGGCAGGGGACGGAACGTGCGAATCCATGCCGGTCATTGTGCCTGGGCCTACGCCTTACACTGTGGTCTGCCCTAGCACTTAGGTCTACCTAACTTCACCTGTCCGACCCCTGAGAAAGGGACCGATGCCTGCCGCTCCCGCATCCCGCAGCACGCCCCTCGGGGCGCCGACCGGCGGTGGCGGCCGAGCCGCGCCGGAGCGCCCTCGTCGGACCCTCGTCGCCCGGAGGTCGGCCTGGCTGCTGGCGGGCGCTGTCGCACTGGCACTGGCGGCACTGCTGAGCCTCGCCCTCGGCAGCCGCGCCATCCCGCTCTCCGCGGTGTGGGACGCACTGCTGCACGGCGGACACAGCAACGCCGCCGAGGTCGTCCGCACCCTGCGGGTGCCCCGCACCCTGGTCGGCGTCATGGTCGGCGCCGCGCTGGGTCTCGCGGGCACCGTCATGCAGGGCCTCACCCGCAACCCGATCGCCGAGCCCGGCATCCTCGGCATCAGTCAGGGGGCCGCGGCCGGTGTCGTGTGTGCCATCGCCTTCGCGGGGGTGCACTCGCTGAGCGGCTATGTGTGGTTCGGCTTCGTGGGCGCGGGTGTGGCGGCGGTCGCGGTGTACGCCGTCGCCGCGCGGGGCCGCGGTGGGGCGAGTCCGGTCAAGCTCGCGCTGTCCGGAGCGGCCGTCAACGCGCTGCTCGTCGCCCTCGTCTCAGGCGTTCTGACGACCCGTGCGGCGGCGCTGGACGAGTTCCGGTTCTGGCAGGTCGGCTCCCTCTCGGACCGGGACGCGGCCATCGCCGGGCAGGTGTGGCCGTTCCTGGTGGTGGGCGCCCTGCTGGTGTTCTCCGTTGCGCGCGGGCTGGACGCGCTGGCGCTGGGCGAGGACATGGCACGCGGGCTCGGGCAACGGGTCGCGGCCGTACGGGTGGTCGGCGGGCTCGGTGCCACCGTGCTGACGGGCGCCGGGGTCGCTGCGGCCGGGCCGATCGCCTTCGTCGGGCTCGCCGTCCCGCACATGGCGCGCGCACTGGTGGGCACAGGACACCGCTGGCTGCTGCCGATGGCGGCCCTGCTGGGACCTGTCGTACTGCTGGTGTCCGATGTGGCGGGGCGGCTCGTGATGCGCCCCGGGGAGGTTCCGGCAGGCGTGATGACGGCACTTGTGGGGGCGCCGTTCCTGGTGGCCCTGGTACGGCGGAAGGCGGTTGCCGCATGAGCGAGACGGGGCATCGGGCGGCGGCTGCCGCGCTGTCCACAGGGGTGTGGACATGAGCACCCTCTCCACACGCGCGCGCCGCACCACCAGGCCCGTACGGCCCGCCGGTTACGGCCTCGTCCGGGGCCGCGGAACCTCGTGGCTGCTGCACCGCCGGGCCACTGTTGTCGCGTTTGCGCTCGCGGTCGCGCTGTTCGCCGCAGTCGTCGCCAATCTCACCCTCGGGGAGACCACCGTCCCGGTGACCGAGGTCGTCAAGGTGCTGTTCGGCCGGCCATCGCCCGACGAACTGGTCGTCGGCACCCTGCGCATGCCGCGGCTGACCGTCGGGCTGCTGGCGGGTGCGGCTCTCGGCGTCGCGGGCGCGCTCATCCAGACCGTCGCCCGCAACCCGCTGGCCAGCCCCGAGATCATCGGCGTGACGCACGGCGCGTCCGCGCTGACCGTCGGCGCCATGACGTTCGGTCTGACCTCCTACGCCGTCCTGCCGTACCTGTCCACCGCCGGTGGCCTGACCGCCGCCGCGCTGGTGTATCTGTTCGCCTGGCGCGGCAGTCGCTCGGCGGGCTCGCGTCCGGGAGCAGGCCCCACCCGCTTCATCCTCATCGGCATCGGCATCTCGGTCGCCCTGCGCTCGCTCACCCAACTGTTCCTCACCAAGGGCGACTACCTGGTGGCGCAGCAGGCGAAGGTGTGGATGACCGGCTCGCTGAACGGCCGCGGCTGGGACCAGGCGACACCGCTGAGCGTGGCACTGCTGGTCATGCTGCCGTGCCTGGTGTGGTCGGCACGCGCCATGCGCACCGTGACGCTGGACGACGACACGGCTACAGCGCTCGGCGTACGGCTGTCCCGTAACCGGCTGGTGCTCGCGGTCACCGGAGTCGTCCTCGCCTCCGTCGCGACAGGTGCGGCAGGGCCCATCGATTTCGTCGCACTGCTGGCACCGCAGATCGCACGCCGGCTGACACGTACGGCGCAGATTCCGCTGCTGTCCTCGGCACTGCTGGGCGCTTTCGTGGTGACTCTGGGGGACCTGCTGGCGCGCAAGCTGTTCGCGCCGACGGAGCTGCCGGTCGGCGTACTGACGGCGGCGGTGGGCGCGCCGTATCTGATCTGGCTGATCATCCGTACGAGCGGGGGCCGCCCGCGCGGCGGTACGTGGCTGAAGAAGCTCAGCACGAAAGGGCCGAAGGGGGCCGCGGAATGAACACATCCGCCACTGGTCGGCTGGCCGCGCGCGGGCTGTCGCTCGGCTACGAGGACCGCACTGTCGTGGACGGGCTGGATCTGGAGATCCCGGACGGCGAAGTCACCGTCGTCGTCGGACCGAACGCGTGCGGCAAGTCGACGACACTGCGCGCACTCGGCCGACTGCTGCGCCCTCGCGCGGGAGCGGTGCTGCTGGACGGCGAGGACCTGGCACGCATTCCCACCCGCACCATCGCGCAGTCCCTCGGACTGCTGCCGCAGTCCCCCGCGGCGCCCGAGGCGATCACCGTCTCGGACCTCGTCGCACGGGGACGGCAGCCGCACCAGAGGTGGTGGCAGCAGTGGTCCAAGGACGACGAGCGTGCCGTCACCGAGGCGATGGAACGCACCGATGTCACCGCGCTGTCGGACCGTCCGGTGGACGAACTCTCGGGCGGCCAGCGGCAACGGGTGTGGCTCGCGATGGCGCTCGCGCAGGAGACGGATCTGCTGCTGCTGGACGAACCGACGACGTACCTGGACATCGCGCACCAGGTGGAGGTGCTGGACCTGGTACGGCAGCTCGCCGCACCCACTGCCGAGGGGGCGCGCGGCCGCACTGTCGTGATGGTGCTGCACGACCTCAACCAGGCGGCCCGGTACGCCGATCACCTCGTCGCCATGAAGGACGGCCATGTCGTCGCCCGGGGGCGGCCCGAGCAGATCGTCGACGCGGCGCTCGTCCGCGAGGTGTTCGGGCTGGAGGCCGTCGTCGTGCCCTGCCCCGTCACCGGCGACCCGCTCGTCGTCCCCGGCGCGCCCCGGCAGCCGCAGCCGCCGCAGCAGCGGGCCGGCAGCGCGAGCCTCGCGGATGGCACGTTCGAATCGTCGACAAGAAAGTAGGCCCTCCTGTGAAGGTCACCACAACCGCCGTGGGCACGGCGCTCGCCCTCGCCTCGGCGCTCTCGCTCTCCGGCTGCGGCGCCGGCTCCGACTCCTCGGACAAGGGCGCGAAGGGCGGCACGCACACCGTGCAGACCGCCAACGGGCCGGTGAAGGTGCCGGACAACCCCAAGCGCGTCGTCGTACTGGACACGGCGGAGCTCGACTCGGCGATCACATTGGGCGTCAAGCCGGTCGGTGCGACGACGGCGCAGCCCGGCAAGCCCTTCCTCGGCTATCTGCCCGAGGACAAGCTGAAGGGCGTCAAGAACGTCGGCGTCATCGCACAGCCCAGCATGGAGAAGATCCTCTCCCTGAAGCCGGATCTGATCCTCACCAACAAGGAACGCGACGCCGGCCGTTACGACGAACTGTCGAAGATCGCGCCGACGGTGATGACGAAGACGACCGGCTACCCCTGGAAGGAGAACTTCCAGGTGCACGCGGCAGCGCTCGGCAAGAAGGCCGAGGCCGAGAAGGTGCTGGCCGACTACGCGGCCCACACCAAGAAGGTCACCAAGGCGCTCGGCGGCAAGAAGAAGGCCGCCGGGATCGAGACCAGCGTCATCCGCTTCCAGGAAGGCGCGGACACCCGCATCTACGGCAAGAAGGCATACATCGCCACCCTCCTCGATGACGTCGGCCTCTCCCGCCCGCCGGTGGCCGCGCAGGCCAAGGATTACGGCGGTCTCGCCATGGACGTCAGCCCCGAGCAGGTCGACAAGGGCGACGCCGACGCCGTCTTCTACACCTCCTACGGCGACCCGAAGAAGTCGGGCGAGACCAAGTCCGTCAAGAGCCCGCTGTGGAAGAACATGCGCGCCGTCAAGGCGGACCGCGCCTTCCACGTCGAGGACGAACTGTGGATCCAGGGCATCGGCTACACGGCTGCCCACAAGATCCTGGACGAGCTGGAGGCGGACCTGACGAAGTGAGGGCGCGCACCTGACGAAGTGAGGGCGTGGCCCCGCCCGTCGGGTGGGGCCGCCGGGACGCGGCTTACGAGGACGGGGACTTGCTGGCGGTGGTGACCTGGCAGGAGTAGACCAGCCGGTCGTTGGTGGAGTGCGAGACGTCCACGGTGAAGTTGCGGGTGGCGCCAGGGGCGACCGTCACCGTCTTGAAGCGGGTGCCGACGGTCCGGGTCGCGATCGAGGAGTCGGGCGACGAGCCGACCTTGAACGTGACGGTGATGCTGTACTGGAACGCCTGGTCGGTGGAGGCGTTCTGGATCTCCACGTCGTAGCTGATCTGCCCGAGCGAGCGGCTGTAGCGGCACTGCTCACCGTCGACCTCGCCGACCGCGCTGGGGTTGTACGTGGGCGGCGAGGAGGGCGTCGGCAGGTCGCTGCTGCCGCTGGTGGAACCTCCGTAGCTGCCACCCGAGCTGAGCTCCGGGCTGGTCGGCGAAGCCGAGGGGATCGAAGGGCCGGAGGGGGCCGTGGGCAGATCGTCGACGTCCCCCAGGCCGCCGAAAGCCTTGTCCTTCGGATCGTCGGCGCATCCGGAGAGGACGGCCGTGGCGGCAAGGACGAGACCCGCGGCGCCAACCGCGCGACGTATACGCATGTGATCCCCCGTTGTGCTGCTGGAATGCTTGGGTAGCTACTACTGGAAGCTTGTACAAACTTGTACTGGAACGCTGTGCTGCTGTCACGGTAGTTGCCGGGTCATGACAGTCTCGAAGCACTGGACCGGCAGAGTAACCGACGCGGAACGTGCACGATCCTGGGTACCGCGACGTCTTCCGCACCTGGCCACCTTGGGTACCTTAGGCCCTGAGAAACTCGGCAGACGCTTCACATACGGGGGAACGATGAGTCAGCCATGGCAGCCGCAGCAGCCCATGCAACCGATGCCGCCCGCGCCGCCCATGATGCGGCCGGGCTATCCGTACCAGCCCGGCTTCCCGCCGCAGCGCAGCGGCAGCGGGGCGAAGGCGTTCCTGCTCGGCTGGCTCATCTCGGGCGTCGGCGCCACGGTGTTCGCGGGGCTGCTGCTGGCCAGCTACGAGGATCTGTCGAAGATCGGGCTGCGGGTCATGTATGTGGTCTTCGGCATCGTTCTCGCCCTGACCGTGGGCGCGGTGGCGGGCCGGATGGGCGGGCCCAACCCCGGCGCGTACATCGCCCCCGCGCTGCTGGCCATGCTCGCCGTCTTCATGGGCGTCTGCAACGGCTTCGTGTTCGTGCTGCTCGACGCCGGCGGGAGCGAGGCCTTCGAAGCGATGATGGAGCACGAGCCCGGGGCTCCGGCCGAGTTCTGGTGGAAGGGCCTCAAGGGCGGCATCGCACTTCTCGGTCTCGCCGTCGCCGGCGCCGGTACCTTCGGCATGGCGAGCATCACCGGCAAGCGCCGCTGAGCCCTCGGAGGGCCGTTCCCGATGACGGGGTGCCCCTGCCCGTTGCTCGCGGACTGCGGGTGCTCCCCCAAGCTCTTCGAGCAGGGAGGTGCCCCCAGGCTGGTCGCGCCGTTCCCCGCGCCCCTGACGGGGCGCGTCCCCCCTGCTGTGCTTGGGGGAGCCCGAGCACCGAGTGAGCTCGCTGCCCGGTCCTCGCTCAGCCCTGGGAGGGGCGTCTGGCGCGCCAGATCAGGTAGAGGGCGCTCGCTATGGCCGCTACGCGGAGGAGGACCGGGAAGGCGTCGCTCATCGCCTCGCGGAGGGCGTCGCTGCCCTGGGCGAGGGGTTCGCCCCATCGGTCGTTCGCGCGGCCCCACAGCCAGACGGCCATGCCGCCGACCACCACGCCGGGCATACCCAGAGCCGCCCACTTGGCCTCGGTGCGGCTCAGCTTCGGCGACCACCAGGCGGCCAGCCAGCCGAGGGCCAGCGGGATGAGCGAGCCCATGACGGAGCCCGCCACCAGCAGCACAGCCGCGGTCCACTCGACCACACCGCCCCGTCGGCTGACCCCCTCTCCTTGACCGTTGCCCTTGCCGCGCAGCAGTCGGCGCAGCAGGAGAGCCGCACCGAGACCGGGTGCCGCGGCAGGGACGGGAGCGGCCTCGGCAGCGGGGGCCGCGCCCGGGGCGGTCGGAGTCTGTCCGGTGCCCTGCGGCGCGGCTGGGGTGCCAGGCGCGGTGGGGGTCTGCGGGTTGCCGTCCTCGTCGGTGGGCGGCGGTTTGAGGACCTCCGGCAGTTCGATGCCGCCGACGAAGCCCGGTACCGGTTCCCCGGCCGCCACGGCGTTGGTGCCGCCGGGCCCGGTGCCGAACGGGCTGGGGTCGACGCGCCACCAGTCCGGGTCGGAGTCCTCGTCCCCGAGTTCGTCGAGGCTCGCCAGATGCGGGGAGGAGGCGCCGAAAGCAGCGGTAGGGGTCTCGGTGCGCTGGGTGGGCAGGGACGGAACAGCCGGCCCCGGCTCGGACGCCCGCGGCGCCTTCCGGGTGCCCGCGTCTCGGCCGCCGTCTTTCGCGGGAGCCTCGGAAGAGGGCATCGGGGTCGCGGGGCGGGGGCTCTCCCCACCGTTCGCGGAGGCCACCACCTCCTCGGGGCGGCCGATCCGGTTGAGGATCTTCTGCACGGCAGCCTTGGTCACCGCGCCGCCCTCCGCGGCCCGTGCCCGGTCGATCTCGCCACGCAAGCCACCGACGAGCCGGGCCCGTTCGGCAGCGCTCATCCGCGTACTGTGCGCCAGATCCCCGACCCGGCTCAGATAGTCGAAGACAAGCTGATCGCTCTCGATCCCCACCAAGTCCCCGCAGCCCGCTAGCCCTTCAAGCCCTCCGCGAAGACCGTACCGCGCGAACCCTCCCGAGAGGGAGTGACGCCCAAGGGGCGGGCACACCGGACCGGCAGCGGCTGCGGCGACGGGCGAGGGCTCAGGGCGGCAGGTGGCGGGGCCGAGGGCGGCTACCGTTGGGAGGATGAGCAGTGAGCAGAACGGGGGCTCTCCCTCTCAGCCGGACGCACCGCCGGAGGCACCGGCGTCCGGCCCCCGCACTCTCGCGGAGGATCTCCGCGCCCGGGACGACAGTGCGCTCGCCGCGCTGCTGCGTGCCCGTCCCGACCTCCTCTCCCCCGTCCCTGGCGACCTCACCCAGCTCGCCACCCGCGCGGGGACCCGGGCGTCCGTCGTACGGGCGCTGGAACACCTGGACCAGTTCACCCTGCAGACAGCGGAAGCGCTGGCGGTGGCCCCCGGCGCTGTGCCCTCCCCCGGTGCGGGGCCGCAGGAGAGTGCTCCGGCTGTCGGGGACGCCCTCGGCAGACTGCTGCCGGGCGAGGAGGCCGCCGAGCGGCTGCCGCATGCGCTCGCCGAGCTGCGCGCCAGGGCTCTGGTCTGGGGCCCGGAGGGGCAGCCGCGGCTGGTCCGCACGGCGCGGGAGCTGCTCACCTCGCCGTCCCCCACCGGCCTGGGGCCCACGCTCGTGGAGGCGGTCGCGGCGGCCGGGCCCGCCAAGCCCTCGCCCTCGCGGCTGCAGGAGACGCTGGCGCGGGTGGGGCTGCCCGGTACGCACGACCCGGTCAGCGCGCTGTCGGCGTTGACCGCACTGTTCAGCGACCCCGAGCGGATGGCCGCGCTGCTCGCCGGGGCACCGGAGGGTGCCGAGGCGGTGCTGCGGAAGCTGGAGTGGGGACCGCCCTACGGCACCGTCGATCTGGAGGCACCCTCACCGCCGGTCGGCTGGCTGCTGGACCGGGCGCTGCTGGTCCCCACCGGCGCCGCGGAGCCGGGCGGTGGCCAGAGCGCGCCCGGCAGTGTCGTACTGCCCCGCGAGGTGGCGCTGCATCTGCGCGGCGGCCGCGCCCACCGCGTACTGGAGCCGACAGCGCCGCAGGTCGCCGTGGCGCGTACGTACGAGAGCGCGATGGTGGACGCCACGGCGGCCGGGCAGGCGATGACGGCGGTGGCGACCGTCGAGGAGCTGCTGGGCCGCTGGGAGGCCGAGCCGCCGCCGGTGCTGCGCGCGGGCGGGCTGGGGGTACGCGATCTCAAGCGGACCGCCGTCGCCCTGGATCTCCCCGAGCCCGCCGCCGCATTCTGGATCGAACTCGCCTATGTGGCGGGGCTGGTGGCCTCCGACGGCGAGGTCGACGAGGCGTACGCACCGACGCCCGGGTACGACGACTGGCTGCGCGCCGCGCCCGCCGAGCGGTGGGCGACGCTGGCCCTGGCCTGGTACGAAACGACCCGCACACCCGGGCTGACGGGGTGGGGGAGCGATGCGCGGGGCCGCGGTTTTGTGCCGCTGGGGCCCGGCCTCGATCGCAGTCCGGCCCCCGAGGTGCGGCAGCGCGCGCTCGGCCTGCTCGCCGAGCTGGCGCCCGGCTCGGCGCCGGAGCGGGACGCGCTGCGGGAACGGCTGCGCTGGGAGCGGCCGTTGCTCGGCAACCGGGCGGCGGCACGTGCCGCGGGGCAGGCGACGGGTCAGGCGGCGGGCCGGCCGGCCGGGCAGGGCGAGGCCACCGCGGGGCAGGAACTGCGGTCCCGGCTCCTCGACTGGGCGCTGGACGAGGCGGAGACGCTGGGCATTACGGGCCGGGGCGCCCTCGCCACCTACGTACGCCCCCTGCTGGCCGCGGGGAGGGCCGCCGACGACGCTGCCCGCGCCACCGATGGCGCCCGCGCCGCCGCTGTCGCCAAGGCGGTCGCCAAGGCACTCGCTCCCCACCTCCCCGAACCCCTCTCCGAGGTGCTGCTCCAGGCGGACCTGACCGCGGTGGCGCCGGGCCCGCTGGAACGCGACCTGGCCGCGTTCCTCGCCGTACTGGCCGATGTGGAGTCCAAGGGCGGCGCGACCGTCTACCGCTTCACGCCCGATTCCGTACGCCGCGCCCTCGACACCGGCCGTACCGCCGCCGACCTGCACGCTTTCCTGGCCGCGCACTCCAGTACGCCGGTGCCGCAGCCGCTGACGTATCTGATCGACGACATGGCGCGCAGGCACGGGCAGGTGCGGGTGGGTGCCGCCTCCTCGTATGTGCGCTGCGACGACGACACTCTGCTCGCCGGGATCCTCGCCGACCGCCGCTCGGCGCCGCTGCGGCTGCGGAAGCTCGCCCCCACCGTCCTCGCCTCGCCCGCCCCGCCGGACCAGTTGCTGGCCCGGCTGCGGGAGATGGGGTACGCGCCCACCGCCGAGTCCGCCGAGGGCGATGTGCTGCTGGCGCGGTCCGACGCGCACCGCACCCCGCCGCGTACCGCGCCGGAGCCGGTACCGGAGGGCCCGCCCGCACCGGACGCCGCGCTGCTGACCGCCGCCGTCCGCGCCATCCGCGCCGGCGACCACGCCGCCACCCTCCCCCACAAGCCCAAGCCGCCCACCGCCCCGCCGCCCGCGGGCGGCCTCCCCCGAACCGTCATGGCCGAGACCCTCGCCACCATGCAGTCCGCCACCCTCTCCGGCACCCCGGTGTGGATCGGCTACGTCAACGCCGACGGCGCGGCCTCGCAGCGCGTGATCGCCCCGGTCAAGGTGGAGGGCGGCTTTGTCACCGCGTACGACCACACTGCGGAAGAGGTCCGCACGTATCCACTGCACCGGATCACGGGGGTGGCAGAGGTGGCGGAGGGGTGACAGGGCGGCGGACTCCCGTCGTAGGAGCTTCGCCCGTCCGCCGGGTGCCGCCCCCTGCGCCATAGCGGATCAGGTCGTCGCCCGAATAGGGCACACTGGACGTTTGGTCCCCCGAACCCGAACGTCGAAAGGGTGACGCGTGAACGGTGGCCCCCTGATCGTGCAGAGCGACAAGACGCTGCTGCTCGAGGTCGATCACGAGCTGGCCGAGGCGTGCCGGAGGGCCATCGCGCCGTTCGCGGAGCTGGAGCGGGCTCCGGAGCACATGCACACCTACCGGGTGACGCCGCTGGGGCTGTGGAACGCGCGGGCCGCCGGGCACGACGCGGAGCAGGTGGTGGACGCGCTGGTGGAGTACGCGCGGTATCCGGTGCCGCACGCGCTGCTCGTGGACATCGCGGAGACGATGGCGCGGTACGGGCGGCTCACGCTCAGCAAGCACCCCACCCACGGGCTGGTGCTGGAATGCAGCGACCGGCCGGTGCTGGAGGAGGTGCTGCGGTCGAAGAAGATCCAGCCCCTGGTGGGTGAGCGGATCGACCCGGACACCGTGGTCGTGCACCCCTCCGAACGCGGCCAGATCAAGCAGGCGCTGCTGAAACTGGGCTGGCCCGCCGAGGACCTGGCCGGATACGTGGACGGCGAGGCGCACCGGATCGCGCTGGACGAGAACGGCTGGGCACTGCGCCCCTACCAGCAGCAGGCCGTCGAGGGCTTCTGGCACGGCGGCTCCGGCGTCGTCGTACTGCCGTGCGGCGCCGGAAAGACGCTGGTCGGCGCCGGTGCGATGGCCAAGGCGCAGGCGACGACGCTGATCCTGGTCACCAACACCGTCTCGGCCCGCCAGTGGAAGCACGAACTCGTGCGGCGCACCTCGCTGACCGAGGACGAGATCGGCGAGTACAGCGGGACGAAGAAGGAGATCCGCCCCGTCACCATCGCGACGTACCAGGTCGTCACGGTGAAGCGGAAGGGCATCTACCCGCATCTGGAGCTGTTCGACTCCCGGGACTGGGGCCTGATCGTCTACGACGAGGTGCATCTGCTGCCCGCGCCGGTCTTCAAGTTCACCGCCGATCTCCAGGCCCGCCGCCGCCTCGGGCTGACGGCGACCCTGGTGCGGGAGGACGGCCGCGAGTCCGACGTGTTCTCCCTCATCGGCCCCAAGCGGTTCGACGCGCCCTGGAAGGAGATCGAGAACCAGGGCTACATCGCGCCCGCCGACTGCGTCGAGGTCCGCGTCAGCCTCACCGACTCCGAGCGGCTCGCCTACGCCACGGCCGAGCCGGAGGAGAAGTACCGCTTCTGTGCGACCACCGACAGCAAGCGGCGGGTCACCGAGGCGCTGGTGCGCCGCCACGCGGGCGAGCAGACGCTGGTCATCGGCCAGTACATCGACCAGCTCGACGAGTTGGGCGAGCACATCGGAGCCCCCGTCATCAAGGGCGACACCAGCAACGCGCAGCGCGAGAAGCTGTTCGACGCCTTCCGCGCGGGCGAGCTGACCTGTCTGGTCGTCTCCAAGGTGGCCAACTTCTCCATCGACCTGCCGGAAGCCACCGTCGCGATACAGGTGTCGGGAACCTTCGGTTCCCGACAGGAGGAGGCGCAGCGCCTCGGGCGGGTGTTGCGGCCGAAGGCCGACGGCCACGAGGCGCGGTTCTACTCCGTTGTCGCGCGGGACACCATCGACCAGGACTTCGCGGCCCACCGCCAGCGGTTTCTCGCGGAGCAGGGGTATGCGTATCGGATCGTGGACTCGGGAGATCTGCTGGCGAGCGGTTCTGACAGCGCCGGGAGTGCGGACCCGGAGCCCGACGAGGTGTAGGCGCTCCGGCGGTTCCGGGGAGGGGGTGCCCCTGTCGGGCGCATGCGGACTGCGGGTTGATTGTGGCTTGTCGCGCAGTTCCCCGCGCCCCTGACGGGGCGCCCCCTCAGCGACCCTCCTGGGACGAGGTCTTCGGCGGTTTCATGGCGACGCGGCCATCCGGGGTGATGGTTGCCGTCTCGCCGGTACGCAGCCAGCCCTCATGCAACGGCGCCTCGTCCTCCACGTAAGAGGCGGTGATCCACGGCCCGCGCAGCAGCAGCTCGCCCTGGGACTGGCCGTCCCAGGGCAGCGGCACCAGGTCGGGCCCGGTGACGCCGTACTCGACCGAGGCGGGGAAGCGGTAGTGCCCGGACTCCGGGCGGGCCACGCACGCCGGGGAGAGCGTCTCGGGCGCTCCCCAGGCCGCCGCCGTACTGATGCCGTGCCGCCAGCCCAGCTCCTGCGCCAGCAGCGGACCGCCGGGTTCCTCGCCGGGCCCGCCCACCACGACGGCCTCCCGGAGCGAGGACAGATCCCGGGGGTGGGCCGCCAGCTCCTCCAGTACGCCGTCCCACACGGCCGGGTCGGCGACGGCGAGGGTGGGCCGCTCCCGTTCGGCCATCTCGGTCAGCGGCGCGGCCTGGTCGTAGGCGCCGGGCAGCAGCAGCGAGGCGCCGCCTGCGAACGCGGCGTACGGCAGTCCCCAGGCGAGCATCCGGGACATCGGTACGACAGGCAGGACGAGATCGTCCTCGCCGATGCCGTACGCCTGCGGGGTCTGCGCCTGGAGGGCGTGCAGATAGAGCGCGCGGTGGCTGTAGGCGACCCCGCGCGGGGCGGTGCCGTCGGTGGACGCGGCGTGGCAGAGCACCGCCGCGTCGCGCTCGTCGATCTCGGGCCAGTCGTAGCGCTTGCGGCGGTCGGTGATCAGCTCCTCGTAGTCGTACACCTCGGCGCCGTAGGCGGTGCCGCTGACCACGGCCGCCGAATCACTGCCGCCCGCGACGACCACATGCCGCAGATGTTTGAGGCGAGGCAGTACGGAGGCGAGCGGGGCGAGCCCCGTCGGGTCGGTGATCAGCACCTCGGCGCCGCCGCGTACCGCCGCCGCGACGAGCTGGTCGGCCGGGAGCCATGGGTCGAGGGTGTGCAGTACGGCGCCCATGGCGGGGACGGCCAGATACGCCTCAAGATGGTCGGCGGTGTTGGCCATGAGGGTGGCGACGGTGTCCCCGGCCGTCACCCCGAAGTCGTCGTGCAGGGCGCCGGCGAGCTGGGTGGCGCGGACGCCCGTGTCGAGGAACGTACGACGGTCGGGTTCGGCCCCGCCTGCCGTTCCCGCCCAGGTGGTCACCTGGGCGGTTCCGTGCGCGAACGCCCCGTGTACGAGGAGCCGGGTCACGGTCAGCGGGATGTCCTGCATTGTGCTTCGCACACCGGCCTCCTCGGGCCTCTTCACACTCTGGTCGTCGGCCGTCCTGATACCTGTCGGCGGTGCCGACAGGCGGGTGCCTGCCGGCGGCTGCCGGTCGGCGATGCCGGTAGGCGCGTGCCTCTCGGCGGCGCCTGTCGGCGGGAGCGGCCGGGTGTCGGTCCGTCCTGTCCGTCCTACCCGTCTCTTCCCTCGTCCCGGGATCCGTCCCCGAATCGGTCTCCGGATCGGTCGCCCCGGAGCCGTCGTTCTCGGGTCGGTCGTTCCCGGGGTCGGCCTTCCCGGCGTGGTCGGTTGCCGGGGCCGTCCTCGGGTCCGTCGTCTCCGGGTGGGTAGCCGGATTGTCGGCCTGGCCGTCCCTGCTGATTCTTGCCCGCGGAACGCGCGGTGTCAGCGGGACGTGGCGGTACATCGCCGACGTGTACGCCGCCCGCACGCCGGATGGCGGCTGTCGGGCCGGGCTCCGGGAGGGCCGGCCGGGCGGGGCGGGGGCGGTCGGCGGCTGACGGTTCGCGACGTGTGTGGGGCCGGGGTGCGCGGCGCCGCTGCCAGTCACCCGTGCCGCCTCCTCGTCCCCGGGCGGGCGGACCGTCCGGGATCACCGTTGCTTGCCGCTGGGCGACGACCTTAATCGAGTCATCGCCCGGACATCGAAACGGCACCTTCCCGCAACCGCACCGGACCGCCCCGCGAGTGCGCCCGGGGCGGGCTGTGGCGGCCCCGAAAACACCTCGCCCACCTCCCGAGAGATGGCTACAATCGCCGACTTGCCCCCTCGCCGCCCCTCCCTGGCGCGAGGCGCCCGCCGCACGGAAACCGGCCGGGCCCGTTCGCAGACCAGTACGTAGATCTGCGTAGACCTGTCCATCCATCTGTACGCCCGCACCCGCGTGCTGCGTTGCCCTGCGTCCGCGGATCCGCATGCCCTGGACGCGGTGTGCCCGCCCGCATGCCCGTATGCGGCACACAGGTGCTCGTACCGTGCACGCCGGAGGCAGCCTGGTGACCACTCGACCCGCACCCGATCCAACCGATCGCCCCTCCCCGGACCCGACCGATCGCCCCTCCCCCGACCCGACCCACCGGTCCTCCCCCGAATCGACCGACCGGCCCACCCCCGACGCCGACCCTCCCGGCGGCCCTCTCGGCAACCCTCCCGCCGACCCTCTCAGCCGCGAACGCGCCCACCTCGCGGCCTCACGAGCCGCCCTGCGTGCCATGCGCGCCGACGCCGAGGCGCTCGACATCCGCGATGTGACGGCGAACTGGGTCAACGCGGAAGTTCTCGCCGGCGGCATCGAGGCCCGTATCGCGGCGCTGGCCGATCTCGCGCACGCGCCGCTGTTCTTCGGCCGCCTCGACTATCTGGACGCGTTCGGGGACGATCCGCGCCCGGCCGAGGACCACAGCCGCGGCGGGCATTCGTTCTACATCGGCCGGCGGCATGTCCACGACGCGGACGGCGACCCCATGGTCATCGACTGGCGTGCCCCGGTCTCGCAGCCGTTCTACCGCGCCTCCCCGAAGGACCCACAGGGAGTGGCGCTGCGACGGCGGTTCGGCTACACGGGCGGCGAGCTGACCGCGTACGAGGACGAGCATCTGACCGGCCCCGCCGCGGACGCCGACCGGGAGCGGGCCCCGGGCGCCCCGCGTCGCACCAGCGCGCTGCTCCAGGCGGAGATCGAGCGCCCCCGCGTCGGTCCGATGCGGGACATCGTCGCCACGATCCAGCCCGAGCAGGACGAGATCGTCCGTGCCGGGATCGACGGCACCGTGTGCGTCCAGGGGGCGCCGGGGACGGGGAAGACGGCTGTCGGCCTGCACCGGGTGGCGTATCTGCTGTACGCGCACCGGGAGCGGCTGACCCGCACGGGCACGCTCGTCATCGGACCGAACGACTCCTTCCTCCGCTACATCGAGCAAGTCCTGCCCGCGCTGGGCGAGGTGGCGGTACGGCAGACGACCGTCGAAGCGCTGGTGGCCCGGCCCGACGTGCCCGTACGCGCGGTGGACAGCGCCCAGGCGGCCCGGATCAAGGGCGACGCGCGGATGGCGGAGGTGCTGCGCCGTGCCGTACGCGCCGGGGTACGGCCGCTGCCGGAGGAGCCGTGTGTGGTGGTACGGGGCTCGCGCCGGTGGCGGATTCCCGCGTACGAGATCGAGGAGCTGGTACGGGAGTTGCTGGCGCGCGACATGCGGTACGGGGCGGGGCGTGAGGCGCTGCCGCAGCGGATCGCGCACGCCGTGCTGGTGCGGATGGAGCAGGCGGGCGAAGCGCCCGACGACCGCGTACAGGACGCGGTCGCACGCAACGCGGCGGTGAAGGCCGTGGTGCGTCAGGTGTGGCCGGTCGTCGACCCGGCGAAGCTGGTGCTGCGGCTGCTGTCCGACGCGGAGTTCCTCGCGGAGCAGGCCGAGGGCGTGCTCAGTCCCGAGGAGCAGCGGGCGATCCTGTGGGAGAAGGCGCCGCGCGGGGTCAAGAGCGCCAAGTGGTCGGCCGCCGACGCGGTGCTGGTGGACGAGGCCGCCGACCTGGTGCAGCGCACCCCCTCCCTGGGGCATGTGGTGCTGGACGAGGCGCAGGACCTCTCCGCGATGCAGTACCGCGCGGTGGGGCGGCGCTGCTCGACCGGCTCGGCGACCGTGCTGGGCGACCTGGCGCAGGGCACCACGCCGTGGGCAACCGAGAGTTGGGAGTCAGCGCTGGAGCATCTGGGAAAACCTGGCGCTGTGGTGGAGGAGTTGACGGAGGGGTTCCGTGTGCCGCGGGAGGTGATCGCGTACGCGTCACGGTTGCTGCCCGCCATCGCGCCGGGGCTGCGTCCGGCGACGTCGGTGCGGGAGTCGCCGGGGGACTTCGCGGTACGGCGGGTTCCGGGTGACGCTGCGGACGGCGCTCCCGGGAGGGCTTCGAGCGGCGGTCCCGGGTCCGCTCCCGCGGGCGAAGCGCTCGATCGGATGGTCGTCGACGCGTGCCGGGAGGCGCTGGAGAGGGAGGGGTCGGTCGGCCTGATCGCCGCCGACTCGCGGATCGCCGCGCTGCGCACCGCACTGGACGCCGCCGGGCTCGACTGTCTGTCGCCCGGGGAGGAGACCAGCGCTCAGGCGCGGTTGACGCTCGTACCGGCCACGCTGGCCAAGGGTCTGGAGTACGACTACGTGGTGCTGGACGAGCCCGCCGCGATCGTGGCCGGCGAGCCCGACGAGCGAACGGGACTGCGGCGGCTGTACGTCTCGCTGACCCGAGCGGTCTCGGGACTCGTCGTCGTGCACGCGGAACCCCTTCCGGGGGCGCTGTCGACGGAAGTGTTGACGGAGCAACGGGGCGGTCGGTGCGAGGCCGTAACGTAGCCGTAACGTAGATCTTTGTCCCTTCACGTCCGAGCACGTCCGAGCACGTCCAGGAGTCGCGCCGTGCATCATCTTTCTTACGGAGATGTCAAAACCGCCGCTGATCGGGTCGCCGACCGCGTTCGTCCTGTCGCGGTTGTGCGCGCCGACGTCGCGGGCGCGGACTCGGGGGCGGACGCGGACGTCGGGGCGGGGGTGGCAGCGGGCCCGGCGGCCGCGGAGTACGAGCTGTTCTTCGCGCTGGAGTTCATGCAGCACACCGGGAGCTTCAAGGCGCGGGGCGCGGTCAATTTCCTGGTCGCGCACCGCGAGCGCGGAGAACTCCCCGAAGCGGGCGTCACCATCGCCTCCGGCGGCAACGCGGGGCTCGCGTGCGCGTGGGCCGCGCGGGGGCTGGGGGTGCCCGCGACGGTGTTCCTGCCGGAGACCGCACCGCAGTTGAAGATCGACCGGCTGCGTTCGTACGGGGCCGAGGTACGGCTCGCGGGTGTGGAGTACGCCGACGCCGCGGCGGCGTGCGAGGCATTCGCGGCCGACACCGGCGCGCTGCCTTCGCACGCGTACGACCATCCGCTGATCGCGGCGGGGGCGGGGACGTTGGTGGAGGAGATCCGGTCCCAGGTGCCGCTCGTCGACACGGTGGTGGTGTCGGTGGGCGGGGGAGGTCTGTTCGCCGGGGTCGCCGCTGCCGCGGAGCACCACGGGATCCGGGTGGTGGCTGTCGAGCCAGAGCGGTGCCGGGCGCTGAACGCCGCGTTGGAGGCGGGGCGCGTGGTCAATGTGACGGTCGACTCCGTTGCCGCCGATGCGTTGGGGGCGCGGAGGGCGACGCCGATGGCGTTGTCGGCTGCGGGGCATCGGAATGTGCGGTCGGTGTTGGTGAGTGATGAGGCGGTGGTCGCGGCGCGGCGGGGGTTGTGGGAGCGGTATCGGCTGGCGGTGGAGAACGCGGCGGCTACCGCGGTTGCCGGTGTCGAGGGCGCGGCTTATGTGCCTTCCGCTGGGGAGAGGGTGGTTGTGGTGTTGTGCGGGGGCAATGCGGATCCGGGGGAGCTCGGGGGCTGAGGGGGTTCGCCCTGGGGGCGCCCTGGGGGATGGCTGCGCTGGGGTGGCGGCTGCGCTGGGATGCGTAAATTTGGCGTTGGTTGCCGGGTTTTTGGTTCGTGCGAACGCGCCTTGATGGCTGGCTACGGGGGGAGGGGTCGTGGGTTGCGGTTCGTTCTGGGAGCTGTGCGGGTTCGTTTGGGTTGCGCGCCGTGCCGCCGCCGTCGCGGGGTTGGGGGTTCGTGAGCCGACCAGCCGGTCGGTATGGGTTGCGGGGGAGCTGGCTGCTGCCGCGTTGTAGTTACGGTTTCGTCTTCTCGCTCCGCTCGTGGCACGCCGGTGGTCGGTTGGCCGGGGGTGGGGGTCTTTCTTTTTGAAAATTGTGCGGGAGCGCGTTGTGCGCCCCCGGGCGGCGACCTCTTGTTGTTGGGTGCGGGCGGACTGAGACTGGCTGGTTATACGTGCCATCAGGTCGTTCACCACCCGGCCGCGGGAGGCCCCGATGAAGCTGAACGTGCACGAGCGAGGCACCGGCGACAAGGTCGCGCTGCTCATTCACGGGGGTATGGCCGACCACCGCACCTGGCATGCCGTCGAGGATCATCTGCTCGGGCTCGGTTACCGCGTCGTCGCGCCGGATCTGCGGGGGCACGGGCGTAGTCCGCGTGGTGAGTACCGAGCCGAACTGCTCGCCGACGACCTGGTGGAAAATCTGCCGGCCGGCGCCCAAGTGGCGATCGGGCACTCGCTCGGAGGGCTGGCGTTGGCGTTGGCCGTCGACCGGTTGCGGCCCGCACGGGCCGTGTACTCCGATCCCGGGTTCTTACTGGGGAACGTTCCGGCGGCCGCGACGGCGGCCATGCGGGAGATGGTCATCTCCTCGACCGCCGAGAGCATACGGGAGCGGAATCCGCGCTGGTCGCCGGAGGATGTGGCGGCGGAAGTGGCCGGATTCGCGCTGTTCGACGTCGCATTTCTGGACGGGGTGGCGCAGTTCGACAGCGACTATCTGCCCGAGACCGCTGTCGTGCCCTCCCTCGTGCAGCTCTCCGATCCGAGCCTGTGCATCGACGCGAAGGGCGCGGCGTTGCTGAGGGAGCGGGGATTCGAGGTGCGGGTGGTGCCGGAAAGCGGACACTGCATCCACCGGGACGATCCGGCCGGTTTCCTCAAGTCGTTGGATGGCTGGATCGACGGTGTCGGCGTTGCGTTGAAGGGCTGAGCTCAAGCCCGTTTGCGCCTCTCCCCGCTGTGCTTGGGCAGTCTGCTCCCACAAGCTCTTCGAGCAGGGGGTACCCCCAGGGCGCAGGGTGGGCAAGCGCAGCCCTCCATGCCGGGTACGGGAGAGGCGCCGGACACTCCCTAGCGGAAGGCGGGGAGGTTGCGGGCGGCCCATTCGGTGAAGGGGCTGGCCGGGCGGTGGAGGACGTGCTCGATGTCGGGGCTGATGCGTTGCTCGGCCGGGAGGGGGGTGCCGAGGATGTCCAGGGTGCCGGCGATGGCCTCCTCCGGCATGAACTGTGCCAGTTGGGCGTGGGCTTCCTCGCGGGACAGCTCCACGAAGGCCACCTCCTCGCCCAGGGCCTCCGAGATCGCCGCGGCCTGGCGCCGTGGGCTGATCGCCTCCGGGCCGGTCAGCTCGTACGTACGTCCCGCGTGCCCGTCCTCCCGCAACGCTGCCGCGGCGACCTCGGCGATGTCCGCCGGGTCGACGACCGGCAGCGCCACGTCTCCGAACGGCGCGAAGACCGTGCGCTTCGTACGGACGGCCTCGGCCCAGGCGTAGGCGTTGGAGGCGAAGCCGCCCGGGCGGAGAATCGTGAAGTCCGCTTCTGACGCACGCACCGCGGCCTCGAACTCGCGGAGTCGGGCGTGCGAGGGGGCTTCGGGGCGGGTGGAGTTGATCTGCGAGGAGAGCAGGACGACGCGTTTGACGCCTGCTTCGACGGCCACGTCCAGCAGGGCGCTCGCGCTTTCGCCGGGGCCGTTGAGGTCGCCGCCCAGCAGGAGGAAGAGGGCGTCGGAGCCTTCGAGGACCGGCCGCATGCTCGCCGAGTCCGCCAGGTCGGCCCGGGCGTGCCGGACTCCGGCCGGCAGGCCCTCGGGCTGTGTCTGCCGGGAGACGGCGACGACCTCCTCCCCCGCCTCGGCCAGCAGCGGTACCAGTGTCCGTCCGATGTTGCCGGTTGCGCCTGTCACCACGATCATGCGGGTCCCCAAGTGAGTTAGTTGACTGACTTACTTCGATGAGCAGACCGTAGCACAGCCCCACCGGGGGCCGTCTATAGTGAGTTGGGTGACTGACTCAGCAAAGCCGAAGCCGAAGCCGCGGGCGCGGGCCTCGGAGAAGCGGCGACGGCTCACGGCGGCGGCGGCCCGGGTCTTGCATGAGCGGGGCGTCGAGCGCACCACCCTCGGCGACATCGCGCGGGCGGCCGATGTGCCCGTCGGGAACGTCTACTACTACTTCAAGACCAAGGACGAGCTGGTACAGGCGGCGCTGTCCGAGCACAGTGCGCAGTTGGACATACTGACTGGTCGGTTGGAGGAGTTGGGGGATCCGCGGGAGCGTCTCAAGGGTCTGGTCGAAGCCTGGATCGAGCAGCGCGATGTCGCCGCCCGGCACGGCTGCCCCACCGGCACCCTGGCCGTCGAGCTCGACAAACGCGCGGACGGCACCCTCGACGCCGCAGTCGGCACGGTGCTACGGCAACTACTGGACTGGACGGCACACCAGTTCCGCGCCCTTGGCCTGCCCGACCCCGACGACCTCGCGGTCACCCTCGTCTCCGCCTACCAGGGCATGTCCCTCCTGGCCAACGCCCTCCGCGATCCAGACATCATGACCCGCGAAGGCACCCGCCTACTGCACTGGCTCGATGCCTTGTAGCCGCCCGACCCTTCCGATCCGGCGCACCCTCATCGGGCCTCCGCACTCCGGCTCTCCGCGATACGGAGCACCTTCGCGAGGCTCGTCGCGGCATTCTTGAGCGCCAGCCGCAATGCGAGGGCCCCGGCTGCGGAGTCGGCCAGCGCGGAGTGCGCTTCCTCGAGGGCCGCCTGTGCGGCGGCGAGCTGGCGCTCCTCGACGCGGTCGGCGAAAGTCGCCACCACCCCGTCAGGCTCGCCGACCAAATAGCACGGCTTGCCTGTATCACTCACCCACGGCAGCAACCGCATGCTGTTCGGATCGTGCTGGTCGGCCATCGGTTCAGCTCCCTTTCGTTGCTGGAGTACGACGGCCAAGATCCTTGCTGGGCTGGTGGGTTGTTCCCATCCCGGCGGCCTATAGGAGCGTCCTATATTGGAGGAATGGGCGACCCGTACCAGGACTTGTGGTCTCATCCGCAGCTCGCGGATGCCCTTCGACAGGCGGACTGGGGCGCCGTCTTCCGTACGTACCGGCGGCTCACCGGCATCAGCCAGACGAAGCTCGGGGAGCGGGTGGGGCTCGCGCAGTCGGACGTCTCCGAGATCGAGCGGGGGCGCCGCAAGATGACCTCCGCCGAGGTGCGGCAACGTGTCGTCGAAGGGCTCGGCGTCCCGTCGCACGCACAGGAGGGCGGGTCGGCGAGCGCGCTGCCGGTCGCGGGGCTGGGACTTCCGGGCACGATGCCCGACGAGGATCTGCTGAGGCGCATCACCGGCGTCGTGGACGCCGTGCACCGGGTCGACGCCGCAACGCTCGACTGGCTGGACCGGTTGCTGGCCGAACACCGCCGCGCCGAGGACTTCATCGGCTCCAGGCCCCTCGTGTCGGTGATGCGCGAACAGTTGCGGACGGTCGTCAGCCTGCACGCGGGCGCGCGTGGCGAGCTGGCGGACCGCGTGGTGCGACTGGCCGCCGAGCACGCACAGTTCCTCGCCTGGATGGCCCAGGACCAGGACGACACCGCCGCCGCGCTCGCCTGGTTCGACCGCTCCCACGAGTGGGCCCTGGAGGCCGGTGACGCCGACATGGCGGCCACGACCCTCAATATGAAGGCGCACATGGCGTGGTCCAAGGGGCGGGCACTCAGGTGTGTGCGGCTTGCGGAGGCTTCCCGGTGGTCGGCGCCGGGATCGTCGCTGAACGTCCAGGGCATGGCGGCACAGATGGCCGGTCGCGGATACGCGCTCATGGGTGAGGCCGACGCGGCCCACCGCCTCTTGGACCAGGCCCAACAGCTGGTGAGCCGTGCCGCCGAGCGCCCGGCCTGGATGTACTTCTACGACGAGAACTGGTTCACCCTGCAACGGGGCATGGCCTGCCTCCACCTGCGCGAGTGGCGTACCGCGGCGAGCCACCTGACCCGTGGTCTGCGCTCGATGCCCGACACCTACCGCCGCGACAAGACGTGGTACCGCGCCTGCCTCGCCCACGCGTACGCCGAGGCGGGCGAGGCGGAACAAGCCCTGAACACCGCCCTGGCCGCTGTGCCCGACGCCGCCGAGATCGGACGCCCCCACTCCTGGAACGAGCTCCACACCACAGCAGCCTCGCTGGTCCGCCACCGCACCCGCGAGAGCCGCCCGCTGCTGGCTGCCCTGCGCGAACACGACTGAACGCACCGGAGGCGTACTCCTCAACAGCTCCCTGGTGACCCGAGTCGGAGATTCGCCGGCAGTAGGCAGCGGATCTCCGACTCAGGTCACTAGAACGG
Source organism: Streptomyces sp. CA-250714 (assembly GCF_050936705.1). Taxonomy (NCBI): domain Bacteria; kingdom Bacillati; phylum Actinomycetota; class Actinomycetes; order Kitasatosporales; family Streptomycetaceae; genus Streptomyces; species Streptomyces sp. CA-250714. Next base: position 3,447,912 of record NZ_JBNJMI010000002.1, read on the forward strand.
CCACCCATAGGGCCGGGCCCGCACGTGGTCGTAGAGGCGGCGCAGCCACGGCTCGCGGCCGGTGGGGAGGCGGGCGAGGGTGTGGAGGAAGACGTCGGGGTCGGGGCGGAAGACGCTCCAGGGATGCATCGGCGGCGGATCGTCCGGTGGTGTGCTCCGCCCCTCCGCCACGAGTGCCGCCCAGTCGGCGATGGGGCGGGCAGGAACGTCGGCGGCACGGCGCCGTACGGCGTCGGGCGCGAGCCGCACCGCCTGCCACAGCGAGCAGTCGTCGATACGGGTCGCCACCGGCTGCCCGCACTGGGCGCAGGCCAGGTTCGGGCCGTCCCTCCCGTCCAGCCCGATGCAGTAGCCGTCGCAGCGTTCCGGGATCGGGACCGTACCGCGGGTGTCGCCCGGGGCGACGACGACAGCCCCGGGCGCGCCGAAGGAGAGGGCGGGGACCGGCGCGAACACCCCGCGGGCTTCCGCCTCCTCGGGACCGATCTCGCCCCACAGCCGCCATGGCGGCCCGGAAGGCTCCGGGTCGACGGCGTACGTCCCGGATTCGAGGAGTGCGGGGAGCAGTTCGTGCCCATACGACTGATGGGCGTGGACGGGGAGCGCGACCCGCGACACGGCGGCGGTCAGCGTGGTGCCGCATCGCGCGCAGGTGAACACGTCCGCGAACACGTCGGCCATTGGCCTCCCTTCGCAGCGGCGCGAAGTGTGTCCCGCATGTGGTCCGAGAGCCAGCGGGGGGCCTTGCGGGCCAGGGTGCGCAGGGTGTGGTGGAGGTGGGTGGTGCTGCGGGTGGAGGAGACGGTGGTGAGGAGGTGCGCCGTGCGGGTCAGGGTCGTGGCGGCCTCCGGCCAGGCAGCGGCATGGGTCTGGGCGGTGAGCTCGGCGACGGAGTGGTAGAGGGCGGCACGGCCTGCCGGGAGCGTCTCGTTGACGCGGTGGAAGAGCGGGACGGCGGCAGCCGGCTCGCCCATGGCCAGCAGCATCTGCGCCTCGTGGCCGAGGACTTCCGTTTCGTCCACCCACCAGGTCCAGGCGGGGTCGCGCGGGGTCAGGGAGTCCTGGAGGCCGCCCTGTGCCCAGCGCATCGCTTCGAGGGCGCGGGCGCGTTCGCCCGTCTGCGCCAGGGCGCGGGCCTGTCGTACGCGGGCCAGCAGGGCGACCCGCGGCGGGATGCCGGGGCGGGTCAGCAACTCCTCGGAGAGCGCGAGGGCTTGGCGCGGGTCGGCGGTGGCGACGGCGTGCATGGCGAGCATGTCGAGGGCGAACCACTCGCGAGGGCGGTCTCCGGCGCGTACGGCCAGCGCGTGGGAGTCCGCGAAGGCCAGCCGCGCGGCGTGCTTGCGGCCCGCGTCGAAGAGGAGCCAGCCGGCGATCTGGGCGAGCTCCGCGACATCGGCCGTCCGCCCCTTGTCGGCGCTCGGGCCCAGGCGTGCCCGTTCAGCGACCCATATCCGCCGGGCCGCGCCGGCCACCGCGTCGCCCCCGTACCGGTCCTCGTGGCTCAGCAGCGGGCCCATCGCCACCTTCACGAACCTCTCACCCTGGTCGGCCACCCGGCCAGGGTACGCAGCGCAGTGCGCCGCTATCGTGCGGGCATGAGCGCCCCAGGAAGCAACGATTACGAGAGACTCCAGCAGGATGTCCTGCGGATGCGGACATCCTCCCCGGCCGAGCGGAGGGAGTTCCTCCGGCAGCGGCGGAACACTCCGGTCAACGCACGGCGGGCCCTGATGCTGGCCGGTGCCGTGTATCTGCTCGGCGGGATCGGCCAGACGGTCAAGGCGGTGCAGGAGGACAAGTCCGCGCTGATCATCGGCGTACTCGTGGCCGCCACAGCACTGTCGGTCCTCATGATCGAGCTCGGGCGGCGTGGTCGTACCCGGCTCGGCTTCACCGTCTTCGTCGTCGGGTTCATCGTCCTCTCCTTCTTCGGGATGCTCTGAGTCCTCCCCGCAGGAGGCTCTGAGTCCTCCCCGCAGGAGTGGCTTCACCGCCGGAGGCGCTTCACCGCAGGAACGCCGCCGCCACCCCCGCGTCAACCGGAACGTGCAGCCCCGTGGTGTGGGGCAGATCGCCGCCGGTGAGGGCGAAGACGGCGGCCGCGACATGCTCGGGCAGGACCTCGCGCTTCAACAGCGTCCGCTGCGCGTAGAACTCACCCAGTTTGTCCTCCTCCACTCCATAGACGGCGGCGCGTTGGGCGCCCCAGCCGCCGGCGAAGATGCCGGAGCCGCGGACGACACCGTCCGGATTGACGCCGTTGACGCGGATGCCGTGCTCCCCCAGTTCGGCGGCGAGCAGCCGCACCTGGTGGGACTGGTCGGCCTTGGTCGCGGCGTAGGCGATGTTGTGGGGGCCGGCGAAGACCGCGTTCTTCGAGGCGATGTAGACGATGTCACCGCCAAGACCCTGCACCCGCATCAGCCGGGCCGCCTCGCGGGAGACGAGGAAGGAGCCGCGGGCCATGATGTCGTGCTGGAGGTCCCAGTCGGCGGCGGTGGTCTCCAGGAGGGGCTTGGAGAGGGAGATTCCCGCGTTGTTGACGACGAGATCGACGCCGCCGAACGCGAGGGCGGCCGCCGCGAACGCGGCCTCGATCTGCCCCTCGTCGGTGACGTCGACGGTGACGGGGGCGGCCTTGTCGGTACCGCCCAACTCCTCGGCGACCGCGCCCGCGTCGGCGCCGTTGCGGTCCGCGACCACCACACAGGCACCCTCGGCCGACAGCCGCCGCGCAATCGCCTTGCCGATGCCCGAGGCGGCCCCGGTCACCAGCGCGATCCGCCCCGCCAGCGGACTGGGCTCCGGCATGCGCCGCAGCTTCGCCTCCTCCAGCTCCCAGTACTCGATCCGGAACTTCTCCGACTCCTCGATCGGCGCGTACGACGAGACGGCCTCCGCACCCCGCATCACATTGATGGCGTTCAGATAGAACTCGCCCGCCACCCGCGCCGTCTGCTTGTCCTTGCCGAACGAGAACATGCCGACACCTGGTACGAGGACGATCGCGGGGTCGGCACCGCGCATCGGGGGCGCGTCGGCGGTGGCGTGCCGGGCGTAGTACGCGGCGTACTCCTCGCGGTACGCGGCATGCAGCTCGCGCAGCCGCGCGACGGCCTCGTCCAGCGGCGCGGTGGCGGGCAGGTCGAGAACGAGGGGGCGGACCTTGGTGCGCAGGAAGTGGTCGGGGCAGGAGGTGCCGAGCGCGGCGAGCCTCGGGTGCTCGGCCCGGGAGAGGAAATCCAGCACGGGCTCGGCGTCGGTGAAGTGCCCGACGAGCCGCCCAGCGGCCTCGTGTGCGTCCGTGGAGGCCAGCCCGCGCAGTACGGGCGCCAACGCGGCGGCGCGCGCCCGGCGTTCGGGCTCTGGCAGCGGCCGGTAGCCGTCACCGAGAAGCGGACCGAACGGTTCCGGGGCGCCGTGCCGGGCCAGGAACTCCTCCGCCGTACGGATCATCCACAGCGAGTTGCGCTCGCACTCCTCGGACGTGTCGCCCCACGCGGTGATCCCGTGCCCGCCGAGTACGACGCCGACCGCCTGCGGGTTGGCCTCCTTGACGGCGGCGATGTCCAGCCCTAGCTGGAAGCCGGGGCGCCGCCAGGGCACCCATACGACGGCCTCGCCGAAGCACTCCCGGGTCAGCTTCTCGCCGTCGGCCGCGCAGGCGAGGGCGATGCCGGAGTCCGGGTGGAGGTGATCGACGTGCGCCGCGTCCAGCAGCCCGTGCATGGCCGTGTCGATGGACGGCGCCGCACCGCCCTTGCCGTGCAGGCAGTAGTCGAAAGCGCCCACCATCTCGTCCTCGCGCTCCACGCCGGGGTAGCCGGTGGTGAGCGCCCGCAGCCGGTCCAGCCGCAGCACGGCCAGCCCCTGCTCGGTGAGCGTGCCCAGATCCCCGCCCGACCCCTTGACCCACATCAGCTCGACGGGCTGCCCGGCGACGGGGTCGACCGCCTCCCCTTTCGCGGAGGCGTTCCCTCCCGCGTAGTTGGTGTTGCGCGGATCGGCGCCGAGCGTGTGGGCGCGCCGGAGGAGAGCGTCAACGGCGGGGTGGTGGGACGAGGAGGGCATGCGCTTCCTTCGCTCGTGAAACGATTCAAAAGGCAAGCTAGAGGGGGCAGTTGAGGACTGTCAACGGTGCGGACCTACCGGCTCAGCCGGCCGGCGTCCAGTCGGCGACAAGCGCGAGAAGGCCAGGAAAGCGAGCCTCCAGGTCCTCGATACGGACCTGATTACGGCGGGAGGGCCCGTACTGCCGCTGCCGGATGAGCCCCGCCTCGCGCAGGGTGCGGAAGTGGTGGGTGAGCGAGGACTTGGGGCGGTCCAGCTCGAACCAGGTGCAGGTGTGATCGAAGTCGACCGACTCCAGCAGGAGTTTGCGCACTATGCCGATCCGCAGCGGATCGCTGAGCGCCGCCATCACCGCCTCCAGCCGGATCTCGTCCCGGGCGGGCTCGGGCAGCGGCTCGGGAAGCTCGGCACCCGGCGGGGGCGGCGGAATACGGAAGTCCCGGGCGAGGGCCGCGTCGCTCATGGGGCCTCCTTCGACGGCGGACGGTACGGCGGGGCAGCGATTGCAGGGTAGTACGAGTTGCATCGTACTAGTCACCACTGGTACGACTTCTCTCGTACTACTTGTACGAGTCTACTCGTACAGCCCTCCGTGCCCTCCCCTGCTCAGGAGCTCCGTATGTCCGCGCCCTCTCCCCGCTGGATGTGGCTGGCCGCCTGGCCCGTCGTCGCCGTACTCGCCCTCTCCAACGAACCCGCGCCGCTCTACGTCCTCTGGCAGGACCGGATCGGCTTCTCCGCCGCCACGCTGACGGCGATCTACGCCTTCTACATCGCCGGGCTACTGGGCACCCTCACCGTCGCGGGCATCCTCTCCGACCGCTTCGGCCGCAAGCCGGTGCTGCTGCCCGGGCTGGCGCTCGCCCTGGTCGCCTCCGCGATGTTCGCGACCGCGCACTCCGTGCCCGTACTCCTCATCGCGCGGCTGCTGAGCGGTATCGCGGTCGGCGCGTTCCTCTCCGCCGGAATGGCGGCCGTCTCCGACCTCGCGGACCGTACCCAGAAGCGAACCGCGGGGCTCATCGCTTCGTCCTCGATGGTCGGCGGCGCGGCTGTGGGCCCGCTGCTGGCGGGGCTGCTGTCCGAACTGGTGCCCGGCCCTTCCGTGACGGTCTTCCTGGTGCAGCTCGGCCTGCTGCTCGCCGCGCTCGTCGTCGTCCTGCGGATGCCGCTGCCGCGCCGGGCCGCCGGGGCCGTCCCTTCGGGTTCGCGGCGCCTGTTCCGCATCCCGTCGGCGCCGCGTGCCAACCGGCGGCAGCTGCTGCTCGGCCTCGCCGTCTTCGCACCCGCGATCGCGGCCACCGGGTTCGTGCTGTCGCTCGGCCCCACCCTGCTCGCCGACCTGCTGCACACCAGCAGCCGCACGCTCTCCGGCGCCACCATCTTCGTCCTGTTCGCCGCCGCGACGGGGATCCAGTTCGCCGCACGTCGGCTGCGGGTGCGGACGGATCTGCTGACGGGCGCCGGGCTGACCGTGACGAGCATGATCACCCTCGTGCTCGCGGTCCGCGCCACGTCGGTACCCGCGCTCGTCGCCTCCGCGGTACTCGCCGGACTCGGCCAGGGACTGACCCAGCTCGGCGCGCTGACCATGCTCAGCGCCGGTGTCCCGGCCGGACGGCTCGCCGAGGCCAACGCGGCGCTCACCGCGGGCGGTTATCTGCTGGCCGGGGCGCTTCCGGTAGCCGCCGGGGCGCTCAGTGATGCCACTTCGCTGAATACGGCGGCTGCTGTGTTCGGCGCCACTGTTGCTGCGCTTTCCCTCGCGGGGGCGGTGGCGGTTGCGGGGCTCCGCGGGAGGGATGAGGGAGATGGTGATGGCGGGCCGCGAGGTGTTGTCGTCCGGGCGCGGCGGGTGCGGCTTCCCTCAGCTGTGCGGGCCTCGGGGTCGGGTGTGCGCTGAGTGGTTGTTGCGGGCGGTGGCCCGGTGCCCCGCCATCGTGGTTGCGGTTGTGCCACCCACCCGCCCACCCCTGGCTCCCCCAAGCCTCAGTCGCCGTCGAGGGCCCGGCGCCAAGTCCGGACAGCTGACGGGGCGACCGGGGCTGACCAGCCCTGGGGGCGGGCCGCGCTGCCGATGTGGAAGGCGTCGATGCCGGCCCGGCGCAGGCCGGGGACGTGGTCGAGGGTGAGGCCGCCGCCGACCAGGAGCCGGGGGGCGTAGCCGGGCTCGCGCGCCGCGGTGCGGGCGGCTTCGGCCAGCAGCGTCCGGTACCCCTCGGCGACCCCGTCCGGGGAGCCCGCCGTGAGGTAGGTGTCGAGGCCGGGCATGTCGGCGAGTTGCTTGCGGAGGGCGTCGCGGTCGGCGGCGCGGTCGAGGGCGCGGTGGAAGGTCCACCGGCAGCCCGCGACGGCGGCCGTGACGGCCTCGACCGCACGCAGGTCCGCCTGCCCGGCATCGTCGAGGAACCCGAGGACGAACTCCTCGGCGCCCTCCGCACGCAGCGCGCTGGCCCGGGCGCACAGCTCCTCGATCCCGGCGTCGCCCCCGGCGCTGAAGCCGTCGGCGAGCCGCAGCATCACCCGAAGGGGAATGCTGACGGCCTCCTGGACGGCGGCGAAGGTCTCCAGGGACGGCGTGAGCCCGTCGGCGGCCATGTCGGTGACCACCTCCAGGCGGTCCGCTCCGCCGGCCTCCGCGGCAGCAGCGTCTTCCGCGCTGAGTGCGACCACCTCGAGAATTGGTCTAGACATGCCGAACAGATTGCCATACGGCGGGGTGCGCTGGAAGACGGCGCTCCCTTCGGACCACAATTGCCCGATGTCGACAACAGAGCCTTCCCCGGAGGGCGAGGCGGCGGACGCGGCGCACCGTGCCCTGCTCGAACGCTGGAACGCGCTGCTGCTCCGGGCCCGTGAGGGTGCCGAGGGCCCCGATCCGGCGCCGTACGGCGAAGATCTCCTCGGCCGCTGGGCCGAACCCCACCGCCGCTACCACGCCACGGCCCATCTGCGCACCGTGCTCGACCGCGTCGACGAGCTCGCCGCGCACCTGTCCCCCGACGGCGACGACGCAGCTGCCAACACGGTCCCCGGCGCCGAACCGGACACCGGCCCGGACGCCCATGTGCGCACCACGCCGCGCACCGTCCCGGGCGGCGATCTCGACGCCGTACGCCTCGCCGCCTGGTTCCACGACGCCGTCTACCGGCCCGACCGCAGCGAGAACGAGGAGCGCAGTGCCCGGCTCGCCGAACGCGCGCTGCCCGAAGCCGGCGTCCCCGCGGCGCGCGTCGCCGAGGTCGCACGTCTCGTCCGGCTCACCGTCAGCCACGACCCGGCCCCCGGCGACATCAATGGGGAACTGCTGTGCGACGCGGACCTCGCCGTCCTGGCCGGCTCCCCCGAGAGCTACGCCCACTACGCCGCCGAGATCCGCCAGGAGTACGCCTTCGTCCCAGACGCCGCCTTCCGCGAGGGCCGCGGCACCGTGCTCCGCCAACTCCTCGGCCTCCCCCACCTCTTCCGTACCCGCTACGCCCGCACCCACTGGGAACCCACCGCCCGCCACAACCTGACGACGGAGTTGCAACTGCTGGAGGCCTGAGGTCTCAGGGGCGGGTGGGAATGCTGAGGTCGGAGCGCTGGTTGGGGGAGGCATGCCTGGGGATCTCGTAAGTGGCAAGTCGGCTGCCGTCCGCATTCCGCTGTCCGTCTATGTGCTGGGGCTGTCCGTCTTCGCGTTGGGGACCTCGGAGTTCATGCTTTCGGGGATTCTTCAGCCGCTGGCCCGGGATCTGGGGGTGTCGATTCCGAAGGCGGGGCTGTTGGTGTCGGCGTTCGCGGTGGGGATGGTGGTGGGGGCGCCGGTGCTGGCGGCGGCGACGCTGAAGCTGCCGCGCCGGACGACGCTGATCGCACTGCTGGCCGCGTTCATGCTGGGGCAGGTCGCGGGGGCGCTCGCGCCCACGTACGAGGTGCTGTTCGTCTCCCGCGTGGTGAGCGCGCTGGCGTGCGCCGGGTTCTGGGCGGTGGGCGCGGCCGTCGCCGTCTCGCTGGTGCCGGAGAACGCACGGGCCCGCGCCATGGCGATCATGGTGGGCGGGCTGAGCATCGCCAACATCGCCGGGGTGCCCGCGGGGTCCTTCCTGGGGCAGCAGGCCGGCTGGCGGTCGGCGTTCTGGGCGGTCGCCGCGCTGGCGGCCGTGGGGCTGGTCGGGGTGGTGGCGCTGGTGCCGCGTACGGCCGTGCCGACCGGCGCCGATGCCCCCAACCTCCGGCGTGAGCTGCGGATCTACCGCGACAAGCAGGTGTGGCTCGCGCTGCTGACCATCGCGCTGAACGCGGGCGCCGTCTTCGCGCTGTTCTCCTACCTCGCGCCGCTGCTCACCGACGTGGCCGGGCTGCCCGAGAGCTGGGTGCCCAGCGTGCTCGCGCTGTTCGGGGTCGGCGGGCTGATCGGCACGATGATCGGCGGGCGGATCGCGGACGCGCATCTGTTCGGCACGATGTACGGGGGCATCGCGGCGTCGACCGCCGTACTGGCCCTGCTGGCGCTGCTCGCCGAGTACCGCTCGGTGGCGGTCGCGCTGGCGCTGATGCTCGGCGTGACGGCGTTCACCACGGCGCCCGCGCTGAACGCCCGGATGTTCAACGCCGCCGACGCGGCGCCGACCCTGGCGGGGGCCACGACCACGGCATCGTTCAACATCGGCAACACGGTGGGGCCCTGGCTCGGCGGCCTGGCCATCTCCGCGGGCTGGGGCTATGCGGCGGTGGCCTGGGTCGGCGCGGTCATGGCGGCCGCCGCGGTGCTGGCGACGGCGGTCTCCGCGCGGGTCCATGCGCGGTCGCGGGTCGTCGCCGGGTCCCCCTTGGCGGGGCACCCTCCCCTCGCCGCGCGGAGCGCACCGTACGAGACGGACCGGCAATGAGGGCTGCCCAGCGCAGCAGGGGGACGCGCCCCTCCCCCAGCCTCCGGCCGGGAGGTACCCCCAGGGGCGCGGGGAACTGCGCGACCAGCCACAACGCGACCCGCAGCCCGCATACAACGGACAGGGGCACCCCCTTACGGAGCGTTCTTCCGGCGGCGAAGGCCCGCGGCAACTAGGCGGTGGAGGAGTTCCTTTGAGTCGACGGGGACGGCGCCGGCCCTCACTGCGGTGTCGTACAGCGTCGAGGGCACGTCGTAGTGGTCCCCGTCAAAAGCCCGCGGCGGCGAGCCGATACGCGCCGCGAACTCGTGGAGCTCGTCGTACGAGACGTCGCTCACCAGGTGCGACCACATGCGGCCGTGCCCCGGCCACATGGGCGGGTCGATATAGAGGGTCACCCCGTGGGCTCCGGGCTCACAGTTTGCTGCCCAGATAGCCCACCCGGGCCACCACCGTGGAGGTCTTGCCGCAGACCCAGTGCGGCTCCTCGCCGAGTTCGGGTTCGACGTCGAGCGCGTGCGGGTCGGAGCCGACGCACACGGGGCAGACGGGCCAGCGTCCGTACCGTTCGAGCAGCGCGTCCTGTACGTCCTGCGCCACCAGGCCGTCCACGAAGGCCATGCCCTCCGGCCACTGGCCGACCCACCAGCGGCGGTGGGTGACGGCTTCCTCGACCAGCGAAACGATGTCGGCGCGTGCGACGTCGCTCGCCTCCAGGTCGGCGAGGATCAGCGCACGGGCCGCGTGCAGCGCCCGCTCCAGCGCGTTCTGGCGGCCCTCGTCATGGGGGCCCTTGTCGGGGGACCCGAGCCGGGTGCGGATTCCTTCGGTTCCATACCTCCATTGCACCACTGCGGCCCCGCAACGATCACAGCTCGCGCCGCGTCGGGCATTGACGAGGGACCGATTCGAAAATATCTTCCACCCGTGAGCAGCGATCTGAAGGAAAATTTCGCCTTCCGTCCGGGGCGCCGGACGACAGGGCCGGGCACCCAGCCCCCGGCCCCCCGCAGCGCGGGCGAGGCCCGCGGCGGCGGGAGCGGCAACAGCGCCCCCTCCACCGCCAACCGCCCGGGGCCCACCGCGCTCGCGGCCAAGGTCCGCACGATGGCCCCCTCGATGACCCGCTCGATGCAGCGCGTGGCCGAAGCCGTCGCGAACGACCCCGCGGGGTGCGCCCAGCTCACCGTCACGGGGCTCGCCGAGCGTACGGGCACCAGCGAGGCCACCGTCGTACGCACCTCCCGGCTGCTCGGCTACCCGGGCTACCGCGATCTGCGGCTCGCCCTCGCCGGGCTCGCGGCGCAGCAGGAATCCGGCGCGGCCCCGGCCGTCACCGCCGACATCGTCGTCGACGACCCGATCGCCGACGTCGTCGCCAAGCTGGCGCTCGACGAGCAGCAGACCCTCGCGGACACCGCGGCCGCACTCGATGTCGCACAGGTCGAGGCGGCGGTCGCGGCGATGGCGACGGCCCGGCGTATCGATGTGTACGGCGTCGGCGCCTCGGGGCTCGTCAGCCAGGACCTGGCGCAGAAGCTGCTGCGCATCGGCATGGTGGCGCACAGCCATGTGGACCCCCATCTGGCCGTCACCAACGCCGTGCAGATGCGGGCGGGCGATGTCGCCGTCGCCATCACCCATTCGGGGCGGACGGTCGACGTCATCGAGCCGCTGCGGGTCGCCTTCGACAGGGGCGCGACGACCATCGCGATCACCGGACGCCCGGACGGCGAGGTCGCCCAGTACGCCGACCACGTGCTGACGACCTCGACGGCGCGGGAGAGCGAGCTGCGTCCGGCGGCGATGTCCAGCCGGACGAGCCAGCTCCTCGTGGTGGACTGCCTGTTCATAGGGGTGGCCCAGCGCACGTACGAGACGGCGGCGCCCGCGCTGTCCGCCTCCTACGAGGCACTGGCACACCGCCACTCCCCGCGTCCGCGCAACCGCTGAGCCTCGGCCGGCTGCCGCGCACCCGCCGGCAGCCGGGTACCCGCTGAGTCTCCGCCGCCCGCGCGCCGTACGTCCCCACGGGCGTACGCGCCACGCCGGGCCACCGGTCCCCGCCGCCCCGAGCCACAGAAAGCCGCGCCTCGATGACCACCTCACAGTCCCCCACCTCACAGGCAGCCACCCCACAGGCCGCCGCCGGGCAGACCACCGCTGGGCAGACCGCCACGCCGAAGCCGACGGCCTCGCGGTCCGGCGACTCGCAGTCCGCCGACTCGCGGTCCGGCGCGCGTCTCGATCCGGACCCCGGGAACTCCCGCTATGACGACCTGCGCCGGCAGTTGGACACGCTCACCACCGAGGCGTTCCGCAGCGAGCTGGCCGAGATCGACCAGCTGCCCACGCTGGAGATCGCCGAGATCATGAACGACGAGGACAGCACCGTGCCCACGGCCGTCGCCGCGCAACTGCCCGCCATCGCCGCCGCGATCGACGCCATCGCGGAGCGGATGGCACGCGGCGGCCGGCTCCTGTACGCGGGCGCCGGCACGGCAGGCCGGCTGGGGGTGCTCGACGCCAGCGAGTGCCCGCCCACCTTCAACACGGCTCCGGGCCAGGTCACCGGGGTGATCGCGGGCGGGCCCAGCGCGATGGTGGACTCGGTCGAGGGCGCCGAGGACAGCGCCGAGGCGGCGGCGGCCGACCTGGCGGCGCTCGGCCTGACGCCGGACGACACCGTGGTCGGCATCTCCGCTTCCGGCCGTACGCCCTTCGCCGTCGGCGCCGTCGAGTACGCGCGCTCCCGCGGGGCGCTCACGGTGGGGCTGGCCTGCAACGAGGGCTCGGCGCTCGGCGCGGCCGCCGAGCACGGCATCGAGGTCGTCGTCGGCCCTGAGCTGCTGACCGGCTCCACCCGGCTCAAGGCGGGCACGGCGCAGAAGCTCGTGCTCAACATGCTCTCCACCATCACGATGATCCGGCTCGGCAAGACCTACGGAAACCTGATGGTGGATCTGCGCGCCTCGAACGAGAAGCTGCGGGCACGCTCGCGGCGGATCGTCTCGCTGGCGACCGGCGCGCCGGACGAGGAGATCGAGGCGGCGCTGGCGGCCACCGACGGCGAGGTCAAGGCAGCGATCCTCACCATCCTCGGCGGCGTCGAAGGACCGACGGCGGAACGGCTGCTCACCGCCTCGCACGGACATCTGCGGGCCGCGCTGCGGTCCGTCACCCACGAGGCGTGAGCCGCACGACCGCCGGAATCCTCAGCAACCCCACCCACCGCACCATGGCACCACTCGAAGAAGAGCGACTGCACCATGAGCACAGACAGCACCAGAGAAGGCCCTGAGGGCAACCCGAACAGAAAGCTCGCCGAGGCGATCCTCCCCCTGGTGGGCGGCGCCGCGAACGTCACCTCCGTCAGCCACTGCATGACCCGGATGCGGCTCGGCCTGGCCGACCGCTCCCTCGTCCAGGACGAGCCCCTCAAGGCCCTGCCGGGCGTGATGGGCGTGGTGGAGGACGACACGTACCAGATCGTGCTCGGCCCGGGGAAAGTCGCCCGGATCACACCGGAGTTCGAAGCACTGGTCCAGGCCGCACCCGAGCAGGCCGCAGCAGGGGACGACTCCGGCAGCGCCGGCACCGCCGCCAAGACCGCCGACGACCTGGCAGCCGAGGGCGCGGCGATCCGCGCGGCCCGCAAGGAGAAGAACGCGACGCCGGTGAAGCTGCTGCTGCGCCGTATCGCCAACATCTTCGTCCCGCTGATCCCCGCGCTGATCGGCTGCGGCATCGTCGCGGGCATCAACGGCCTGTTCACCAACGCGGGCTGGCTCCCGGCGCTCACCCCGGCGCTGACGGCGATCGCGAACGGTTTCATGTCGCTGATCGCGGTCTTCGTCGGGCTGAACACCGCACGGGAGTTCGGCGGGACGCCGGTGCTGGGCGGTGCCGCCGCGGCCGTCATCGTGTTCCCCGGGGTCGCCGATGTCTCCGCGTTCGGCCAGAAACTGGCCCCGGGGCAGGGCGGTGTGCTGGGTGCGCTGCTGGCGGCGCTGCTGGCGGTGTACGTGGAGAAGGCGTGCCGCCGCTTCGTGCCGTCCGCCGTCGACGTCCTGGTCACGCCCACGGTGACGGTGCTGGTCGCGGGGCTCGTCACGCTGTTCGGGCTGATGTACGTGTGCGGCGAGATCGCCACCGGCATCGGACACCTCGCCGACTGGCTGCTCCAGCACGGCGGCGCCGCGGCCGGGTTCGTCCTGGGCGGGCTGTTCCTGCCGCTGGTGATGCTGGGGCTGCACCAGGCGCTGATCCCCATCCATACGACCCTGATCGAGCAGAGCGGCTATACGGTGCTGCTGCCCATCCTCGCGATGGCGGGCGCGGGCCAGGTCGGCGCGGCCGTCGCCATCTATCTGCGGCTGCGCCGGAACACCTCCGTCCGCAAGACCATCCGTTCCGCGCTGCCCGCGGGCTTCCTCGGCGTGGGCGAGCCGCTGATCTACGGCGTCTCGCTGCCGCTGGGCCGCCCCTTCATCACCGCGTGCGTGGGCGGTGCCTTCGGCGGCGGCGTCGTGGGCCTCTTCTACCAGCTGGGCACCTCTGTCGGCTCCACCGCCATCGGCCCCTCCGGCTGGGCGCTCTTCCCGCTCCTCAAGGGCAACCACGGCCTCGGCGCCATCGCCGCCATCTACGCCCTCGGCCTGGCCGCGGGCTATCTGGTCGGCTTCGTGGCCACGTACTTCTTCGGCTTCAGCAAGCAGATGCTGAACGAACTGAACGCCCCGACGGAAGGTGCGACCCCCGCGCCCGAGGGCCCCTCACCCGAGCCCCCGCCGTCGGGGAGCCCCGACCCCAGCCCCGCCCCGGCCCCCGCGGGCGGCTCCGGCTCACTCGTCTGACGGGAACCCCTACGGGAACCCATGCCGAAGGCCCCGGCCACGCCGGGGCCTTCGCCGTGCGGCCAGGCTGTGGGACGCCGGGCCTGTGGGACGCCGAGTCGTGTGGGACGCCGAGCCGTGTGGGACGCCGGGCCGCTTCCCGCCTCAGCTCACGGGCGCAGCGGGGGCGTTGGCCTCCTCCTTCTCTCCCGGCACCCGGTGCTCGGCCGCCACCCCGGCCCGCTCTTCGGCAGCCCCCTCCGGCACGTGGTGGCGGCTCCGCCGCGACCGGCGCAGGTCCGGCAGCAGGGTGAGGACGCCCAGCGCTGCCATTCCCACGCCGATCCACACCGGGGAGACCAGGCCGAAGTGGGGGATGGCGAGGCCGCCGAGGGCTGAGCCGATGATGATGCCGAGGGTGATGAAGGACGAGTGGACGGTGTTGACCAGCGGGCCGGTGTTGCCCGTGCGCTGGACGCGGGCGGCCATGGCGGGGTTCATGGTGACGCCGACCAGGCCGATGGCCAGCATGAAGACGACGGCGCCGACGGGAGCTTCGGCCAGCAGTGCGAAGGCGGCGAGGAAGACGCCGAGGCTGATCAGCCCGGTCAGCAGGACCGGGATGGTGTACCGGTCGGCGAGCCGGCCGACGACCATGTTGCCGATCAGGTTGGCGGCGCCGTAAGCGATGAGCAGCAGCGGCACGCTGCCGGTCGAGAAGCCGGAGATCTCGGTCAGGATCGGGTTGAAGTAGCTGAACGCCGAGAACGTCGCGCCGATCACCAGCGTGCTGGTGGACAGCACCAGCCACAGCTTCGGGTTGCGGAAGACGCCCAGCTCCCGGCGGAGACCACCGCCCGCGCCGCTGTCACCGCTCTGCTGACGGTCCACCCGCGGCGCCCACACCAGCGTGGCCACGGCGGCGAGGACCGTCATGACGGTGACGGCCCAGAACGCGCTGCGCCAGCCGTACCGTTCGCCGATGAAGGTGGAGATCGGCAGTCCGAGCAGCGTGCCGAGCATCAGCCCGTTGAGCGCCACGCCCACGGCGCGTCCGGCCTGTTCGGGCCGTACGAGCCGCACGCTGAGCGAGATCGCCGCGCCCAGGAACGCGGCGGAGGCGGTGCCGGTGACGACCCGTGCGACGAGCATCACCGCATAGTTCGAGGCGACGGCGGCCAGCACGTTTCCGGCCAGGAAGATCCCGAACAACAGCATCAGCGCCTGCTTGGGCCGCAGCCGGAGCACCCCGGCGGCGAGGAACGGCCCGCCGACGGTCATCGCGGCGGCGAACGCGGTGACGAGGTAGCCGACCTGCGAAACGGTGACATCCAGCCCGTCCCCGATCTGCGGCATCAGCCCCGCGACGAGGAACTCGCTGGTGACCATGGAGAAAATCCCCGCGGCCATGAGATAGACGGTCAGTGGCATCCGTGACTCCCCGAGCACAGTTACAGCTATGGACAGTGGTTATGGACCAGCAGTTGTGGACCAGCAGTCGTGGACAGCGGTTATGGATAGATCAGTACAGAACTTGCTCAGCAGAGGGCACGGGAGCAGGGATGCCCGCCCCCGCGGCCCTCAGCACTTCTCGGCGGCGGTCACCCCTTGAGGGCGTCCACCGCCGTGGTCGCGATGCCCTCCAGCGTCGGGCGGTCGGCGCCGCCCTGCGCGGAGACCCGCATTCCGCCGATGACGGCGTTCACGAAACGGGCGAGCGCCTCGGGGTCGCGGTCGGCCGCGATCTCACCGGCCCGCTGCCCCGCCTCGATGACCGTACGCAGCGCGTCGAGCCGCACCCGCAGATCGCGGGCCAGCACCCGGTCGGCCTCCGGGTCCCGTGCTGCCAGCTCCACCGTGGTGTTGACGGACAGGCAGCCGATGCTCCGCCCGGCACGCCGCTCCTCGAATTCCTGGTCGACAATGCGCTGGAACAGCGCTCTGATCCGCTCCAGTGGAGGCCGCTCGGCGTCCTCCAGGATCTCCAGCTGACGCGCGGTCATGGTGTCGACGTAACGCACCAACGCCCGCTGGAACAGGTCATGTTTGCTGCTGAAGGTGTTGTAGATGCTGCTGCGCCCCAGACCGGTCGCCTCGCACAGATCCTGGGTCGAGGTGGCTTCGTACCCCTTCTCCCAAAACGCCCGCATCGCCGCGTCCAGGGCCCGCTCCTCGTCGAACAGTCTCGGCCGGGCCATGTGCAGCACAGTAACAGTTATGAACTGAACGTTCCAATAGCTTCCGCGGCCCTCCCCGTACGCCGGATCCGGTCCCGCGCCATGGTCCGGTACCGCACCATGTGCGGATGAGCGAGAACGCGCGACAGGCGGCCGGGGCCCACGCCGCCTCCGTGGTCGAGCTGGCCCAGAAGCTGATCTGGTGCCCCAGCCGGGCCGGGATCGACGACTACGGACCCCTCCTCGCCGTACTGGAGGACTGGCTGTCCGGCCACGATCTGCCGCATCGCCGGCTGTACGACGCGACGGAGGAGCCGGTGGGGCTGCTCGTGGAGCTGTCCGGAGGCCGGCCGGGCCCATGGTGGACGCTGGACGCCTGTGTGGACACCGCCCCATACGGCGACGAGACCGCCTGGTCCTTCCCGCCGGCCTGCGGCGACATCACCGACGGCCGGCTGCTGGGACGCGGCGCGGCGGACTCGAAGCTGGCGGCGGCGATGTTCTGCCACATCGCCGCCGAGCTGAAGCCCCACGCCGATGCCCTGCACGGCGGGCTGGCCGTACTGCTGGACGTCGACGAGCACACCGGCCGCTTCGGCGGCGCCCGCGCCTACCTCGCCGACCCCGCCGCGGCCCGCCCCGCCGGAGTGCTGATCGGCTACCCGGGCCTGGACGAGGTGGTGGTCGGGGGACGCGGACTGTGGCGGGCCACCCTCGCCGTGCACGCCGCCTCCGGCCACTCCGGTTCACGGCGGACGGTGGTCGGGGCGATCTCCCGCGCCGCCCACCTGGTACGCCTGCTCGACGCGGCCGAACTGCCCGCCACGGACAGCGACTCCGGCTTCCCGCTGCCGCCGAAGCTGACGGTGACCGCCCTGCACGGCGGCCAGGGCTTCTCCATAACCCCCGATCGGTGCGAACTGAACGTCGACATCCGCACCACCCCCGGCTTCGAAGCCCACGCTGCGGAAGCCCTCGTCCGCGAGGCCGTCGCCCGGCTCGACGCGGAACTGCCCGGCCCCCGCCCTACGGACGTCGTCCCCGTCGCCGCGTGGCCGCCCTTCCGGCTCACCGAGGACGAGCAGCCTGCCCGCGCACTGCTGCACGCCGCCGCCGACGCCGGGCTCACCGTACGGGCGAAAATCGCGGGGCCGTCGAACATCGGCAACTTCCTGGCGGGCGAGGGCATCCCGGCGACCGCCGGTTTCGGCGTGCCGTACGAGGGGCTGCACGGCTTCGACGAACGTGCCGACCTCGCCGAGCTGCCCCGGGTCCACGCCGTCTACCGGCAGGCCGTGCTCAACCTCCTGCGGGCGGACCGGCGGAGGTGACCCGAGCCCGGGGCGCGCTCAGCGCCTGCACCTCCGCGTAGGACGGGACACTGCCGTTGCCCACCGGCTGTTGGCCGTCCCGTACGGCTCGGGCCGCCGCCACGGCCGCGCCCAGCGCCGTGCGGTACAGCAACGAGCCGAGGCTGACCCGGCGTACGCCCAGCACGGCCAGCTCGGCCAGGCCGGGCCCTGTGGGGGTGTGCAGGATGTTCACCGGCACGTCGAGCCGGGCGGTCAGCACACCGATGATGGCAGGGTCGGCCAGCCCTGGCACGAACACTCCGTTCGCACCCGCCCGTTGATACGCCGCGAGACGGGCCTCCGTCTCGTCCTGCCGACAGCCCAGCCAGTACGTATCCGTACGCGCATTGACGAACAGCTCCGGCACGGCCGCCTTCACCGCCGCGATCTTCGCCATGTGCAGCTCGACGGGCGCCAGCGTGCCGTCGCCGCGGCCGTCCTCGATGTTGATACCGGCGGCACCCGCGGCCCACAGCTGTCGAGCCACCTCCGCCACCCGCGCCGGATCGTCGCTGAAGCCTCCCTCGGCGTCGACGCTGAACAGGAAGCCCACACCGCCGAGTTGCCGCGCCAGCGCCAGCGTGGCTTCCGCGGTGGCGGCGGAACCGTCCGGCAAGCCTGCCGCCGCCGCGACCCCCAGACTGGTGGTGCCGACCGCCTCGAAACCGTCGGCCACCAGCGCAGCCGCCGACGCGTAGTCCCAGGCATTGGGCAGCAACAGCGGCGCGTCCCTGTCATGCAGCCGCGCGAAGGAAGTGCGCGGCCCAGGCGCCGGGACGCCCGCCGGTCCCTCGGCCGCGGGTGGCGGCTCCGGTGGGTGGGGGTCGGCCGGCGCCGCCCGCAGGTCCTCGCTTCGGTCCAGTTCGTGCACGGTTCGCGACATGCAGCCAACGCTAGGCCCGGGACGCTTCGGCCTCGGCCGAAGCGTCCCGGAGCCCGTCAGCTCAGGAAGCGTCCCTGAGCCCCTCAGCTCAGTCGGTCGCCCGTACCACCGGCTCCTGGAGCTCCGTCACCCAGTTGTCCGGACCGCCCTCGCAGGAGAGCAGCAGTTCCCTGGGGTAGCCGGCGGAGCGGTAGCCGTTGGCCTCGATCCAGGCCGCCAAGGTCTGGAGCGCCGGCATGACGTCGTCCATCGAGCCGTGGTGGACGAGGGTTGCGGCCGTCTCCACCTCCGGGAGGTCCACCACCTGGAAGTCCTCCGCACCGGCCGCGTCGACGTCCGGCGCCACCTGCACCGCGGCGTGCACCAGAACGCTGTCCTCGCCGCCCGGCCCCTGCTCGTAGTACGCCAGCCCGAACCCCGCCGGCTCGACTCCCGCCCGCTCCAGGCGCGGGAACAGCTCCCCGTACAGCGGCTTGATCACCGGGCCGATCGACTCCGGCCCGGCCTGGTCGGCCACCCCCGACAGCTCGGCCACCCGCACCTTGGGCAACCGCTTGATCACCACATCTTCGGACCCCATGTGTCCTTCCCTCTCGATCAACCGAAGACGCGCCCCCACCTGCGCGAGCCGAGCGGCGTCGGCCTCCAGCGCCGCCCGCAGCTCGGCCTGCCGCAGTCGCAGCATGCCCCGCAGCTCCGCTGCGCTGATCCGCTCGTCGAGGATCTCCCGCACCTGCTCCAGCGTGAAGCCGAGATCTTTCAGCGCGATGATCCGGTTCAGCCGGGACAGCTGTGCTGCCGCGTAGTAGCGGTAACCGGTGTACGGGTCCGTACGGGCGGGCCGCAGCAGACCGACCGCGTCGTAATGACGCAGCATCCGCACCGACACCCTGCCGTGGGTCGCGAAGTCTCCGATGGTGAACATGACTCCCCCACTCCACGGCCTCACACAGTGTGAGGGTCAACCCCCGCCCGCCGCATGCCGGTTCACCCCATGTTCGGGTCTCCCTTGATCAAGGCGAACGGCGCACCCGCCGGGTCCCGGAGCATGGCGAGCCGGCCCACACCGGGCGCGTCCGTCGGCGGGATCAGCACCTTCGCCCCGGCACCCGTGGCCCGGGTGCACGTGGCGTCACAGTCCTCCGTGGCGAAGTACGGGTGCCACTCCGAGGTCGACCCGGCGCTCAGATTCTCCTGCGGCAACTGCATGATGCCGCCGTGCCCGGTGTCCTCCTCCGTACCGCCACCGGGCGCCGAGGCGACCGTGTAGACCAGGTCGTCGCCCATCGACATGTCCTCGTAGGTCCACGCGAACACCGCTCTGTAGAAGTCCTTCGCCCTCGCCGCGTCGGTCGTGTACAGCTCCGTCCAGCACAGCGTCTCCGGCTCCATCACCACGTCCAGGCCGCCCGTGTCCCTCGGCTGCCACACGGCGAAGTCGGCGCCGGTCGGATCGGTGAACTGCGCCAGGCGGCCCGCCGTGAACACATCCATCGGCTCGACCCGTACGGTGCCGCCCGCGCCCTCCACCTGGGCGCGCGTGGTGTCCGCGTCCCCCGTGTGGAAGTACGTCGTCCACGCGGGGCTCGCCCCCTCGTCCATCAGTGGTCCGATCGCGGCGACGGTCCTGCCGCCGCGCTGGAAGAACCCGTACCCCCCGGCTTCCGGGCCCGCCGACTGGTACTGCCAGTCGAAGACGCTGGTGTAGAAGGCGACTGCGGCGTCGACATCGGGCGCGCCGAGATCGAGCCAGTTCGGGGTGCCGGGAACGAAGTTGGTCGTCAGCATGCGGATCCTCCGGCAGACGGGGCTGTGTGCTGCGTGCTGGGTGTTGGTGCTTTGCGCGCACCTGCTGGGTTGCGTTGCCTGCTACCTGCTACCTGCTACCTGCTACCTGCTACCTGCTACCTGCTACCTGCTACCTGCTAGCAGAGTGTGCGTCCGGCGCTGCGAGACGTGGCGTTGTTTCGCAGCTGCCCGCCGCCTCAGGATGGCAGCAGTTCGGCCGGCTCGCCGCTCGGAAGCCCGCCCCCTGCCGTCAGGCCCGCCCCCGCACGGCCGCCGGGAGCCCGGTCACAGCTCGCCGCGACGCAGCAGCACCCGTCCCAGGCTCGCCTGCGTCACCGTGAGCCCGCGCACCACCGGCACCGCCGTGGCCAGCAGGAACACCCCGATCGCGGTGTTGAAGGCGATGTCGGGGCCACGCCCTGTCACCCCGAAGGCCAGGTCCATCAGACCGTCGTGCCCGTCGCGGGGTAGCGACCACGACCACAGCCCGTAGGTCAGTTCGCCGAGCCCGCCGACCAGCCACACCAGCGTGAGGGAGAAGGTCACCACCCGCACGGGGAAGGCCAGCACCGCGTGCGCCAGCTCCCGCCACGCCTGCGGATCCCGCACCGCCTTCCACCGCCCACCGCCGCTGTCGCTCAGCGCTTCAGCTGCTGCCTCCCGCTGCGGGCGGGACGGGAGCGGGCGGCCCGTGACGGCCGCGATGTGGTCGGCCTCCAGGCGAGCCAGATACCGGGCCACGGACAGCGTTCCTGCCAGCACCGGCAGGCCGATGACCAGGACGAGCGTCGAGACGCCCAGCGCGAACCCCGTCACCATCAAGGTGAACGCGGCGATGCCCACCGGCAGTCCGGAAAGCAGGTAGCCCACCTCCCGGCCGAAGCGCCCCCGGCGACGGCTGTCGGAGGCCATCGGGCCGGAAACCGTAAGGGAGTGCGGGGCCGGCTGCACGTGCGTTGTCGTCGTTGTCATGTGTCCACTGTCGCCGGGCCACGAGCCCGATCCCATACCGCTGGAACCCGCATCCGAGGTGTACCTAGCACTACCCCGGGCCCGGCCCCTGGGAGGGATGAAGCGGTACGGCGGAGCAGCGGGGCCCGGGAACAGCGAAGGAGCGGGTGGGAGGTGTGTGCCTCCCACCCGCTCCTGTTCGCATGCGCGGGGGTGTGTGGTGTCGCGGTGCCTTTAGTAGGCGGAGTCGACGTTGTCCATGGAGCCGTAGCGGTCGGCGGCGTAGTTGCAGGCCGCGACGATGTTGGCCACCGGGTCGGTCAGCTCATCCGGGGTGCCCTCGACGTGGTAGGCGTCGAAGGTCGGCTGGATCACCTGGAGCAGGCCCTTGGAGGGCGTGCCCTTCTTGGCGTTGATGTCCCAGTCGTTGACCGCGTTGGGGTCACCGGCCGACTCACGGATGATGTTCCGCTTGATGCCCTCATACGAGCCGGGGATGTCGTGCTTGGCCATGATCGCGCGGGCCTCACGGATCCAGCCGTCCAGATTGTCCGCGTACTTCTGGCCACCGGCCTCGTCCTCGGCCTTGGCGGCCTGAGCCTTCTGAGCGTGCGCGGCCTGCGCGCTGACGTGCTGCGCGGTGGAGGCGGCGCTCTCGATGGCGGCGGGCTTGGCCGTCGGCTTGGCCGGGGCCTCGGCGTGGGCGGTGCCGGCCAGCGTGGTGGCGGCGATACCGGCGGTGCCGAGGACGGTCAGGGCGGTGGTGGTCAGGCGGCGGGTGGGCTTGAGGGTACGCAGGGCGTTACGCATGCGAGCGGAGAGCCTTTCGTGGGGGGACGTTCCGGCCACGCGCCCCCGGGGGCTGTGCCCCGGTCTCGTCGCGACCTGGCACCCACCCTGGAAACCGGCTCCCCGGCCCCGCAAATATGTGACGTACGATCCAGAATCGTCGCAAACCCCCGACGGGCCCGATCACTCCCCGCCCCGCTCAGGGTCAGGGCAATTTGGACATACGAAGCCGCCTCGTATGTGATCTGGACCCTATGGGCGCCCTCACAATCCACTCCCCTCCATCTCACCCAGGGTGATGGCGTTCTTCGCCCGGGTGAGGGACTCCTCGGAGGCACCCTGGCCCGGGTTCTCGGTGGCGAGGGCCTGGTTGAGGGTGACGTAGGGCCGCATGCGCTCCTCGTAGCGGGGCAGCGCTGTGGCGGGGTCGGCGGAGGTGCCCAGCTCCTCGGCGAGGACGTACGCACCCACCAGGGCCAGGCTGGTGCCCTGACCGGACAGCGGCGAAGGGCAGTAGCCCGCGTCGCCGACCAGCGCGACCCGGCCCCGCGTCCAGCTGTCCATATGGACCTGCGCCATGGCGGCGAAGTAGAAGTCGGGCGCGCTCCGCATGGCCACCAGCAGCTTGGGGGTGTCACCGCCGAGGGACGCCATGTTCTCGGCGAGAAGCTTCTTCTGCTGCTCGATGTCGCGGTGGTCGTAGTCGAGCGACTGCGACATAAAACCCAGCGTGGCCCGGAGCTGGGTGTTGTCGCGTACCGGATAGAGGCAGTAGCTCGCGCTCTCGCTCTGCACCCACAGTTGCCAGTTGTCGAGGCCCAGGAAGTTGTCCGTGCTGAAGACGCCCAGGTGGGAGCCGAGGTGGCGGAGGTGGTCGGAATCGGGGCCGAAAGCCAGCCGGCGCACTGCGGAGTGCAGCCCGTCGGCTCCCACCACGTAGTCGAACGTGCGACGGGCGCCGCTCGCGAGGGTGACATGGACGCCGTCGTCCCCCTGGTCGAGCGCCGAGATCGAGTCACCGAACAGGAACTCGGCCTCCCGCCCCGCCCGGACCCGGCGGTGCAGCAGCTCCGTCAGATCCTCCCGCAGCAGTTCGATGTCGTCGCTGTCCAGGCGGCCGCTGCTGTACGTCATCTCGGTGGAGCGCCACAGTTCGTTGCCTTCGCCGTCGTGCATCGACATGCCGCGCATCCGGGTCCTGGCCTGGCGTGCTTCGTCGAGGAGGTCCATCCGGTCGAGGACGTCGAGGGCGACGCCGCGTACGTCGATGGCCTGCCCGCCGGGCCGTACGGCAGGGGCCCGCTCCACGACGGTCGGCACGCAGCCCCGTCGGCGGAGCCAGTGGGCGAGAGCGAGCCCGGCAACGCTCGCGCCGGAGATGAGGACGGTCTGCATGGGGTCTCCCTTGTTCCGGCGCGTTCGCGCCTCGTACTCACACCTCGTACGTCGTACGCGGCGCCGAGCCGTGCCCTGTGCACGTACGACTGAATGTACGGCGTACACAGACCGCCGCCAACTGGCCTTTTCTCGCACCTGATCTAGTACAGAAGTAACCACCGCGCCCCTTCGCGCTGCTAGCCTCTGTGCTAGTACAGACACCAGGAGGGAACTGCTGTGGCGCACTTCACACCGCCGTACGCGCGCATCGCGGCCGAGCTGCGGCGGCGTATCGCCGACGGCGAGCTCGCCCCCGGTGACCGGGTGCCCTCCACGCGGCAGCTCGCCCGTGAGTGGAACGTCGCGC
The DNA here is from genome assembly GCF_050936705.1 of Streptomyces sp. CA-250714. NCBI lineage: Bacteria > Bacillati > Actinomycetota > Actinomycetes > Kitasatosporales > Streptomycetaceae > Streptomyces > Streptomyces sp. CA-250714. The sequence goes on from NZ_JBNJMI010000002.1 coordinate 3,471,379, forward strand.
TGGCGACCGCGACCAGGGCGCTGACCACCCTGCGCCAGGACGGATTGGTCGAGGCCCGGCCGCGCGTGGGCACCGTGGTCGCGCACCGACGCCGCCGTACGACATCTGCCGCGGGCCCGCCCGCCGACCGGGAGTTGACCCGGGAGCGCGTCGTCCGCGTCGCCATCGGGATCGCCGACGCCGAGGGGCTGGCCGCGCTGTCCATGCGGAGCGTCGCGGCGCGGCTGGGCGCGGCGACGATGGCGGCCTACCGCTATGTGCACAGCAAGGACGAACTGGTGCTGCTGATGGCGGACACCGTCCTGGGCGAACTGCGACTCCCACCGGCTGACGCACCTGACGCCCCCGCAGACTGGCGGGCCCGGCTGGAACTTGGCGCCCGCTCCCTGTGGCAACTGCACCGAGCACACCCCTGGCTGGCCCAGATCGGTCCGCTCACCCGTCCACTGCTGCTGCCCAATCTGCTGACGTACTCGGAGTGGATGCTCCGCGCACTGGACGACCGCGGCGTCCCGCCGACAACCGCGCTCAACCTCAACGTGCTGCTCTACAGCCATATCCAGGGCCTGGCCATCCAGTGGGAGCGTGAGTCCGCGGCCGAGAGCAGCACCGGTCTCACGGAGGACGCCTGGATGGCACAGCAGCAGGAGACTCTCGCGGCGCTCACCGCCTCCGGTGCCTACCCGACCTTCACCCGTCTGGTCGAGGCACTCGGCGAGGACGGCTATGACCTCCGCCTGGACGAACTGTTCGAGATGGGCCTCGCCTCCGTACTCGACAGCGTGGCGCGCGCAGCATGACCTCCGCCGCGCTGACGGACAACGCACGCTCGCGGCGGTGTCCCAGAAACCGGGCTGCCTCCCAGAAACTGAGCTACCGGCCGGACGGCCCGATGACCGAAGCTGTCCTGGGACCCCCGACGGAAGGACCCCGCCATGACCGCACACGGCCACGGCAAAGGCCAAAGCCACACGATCACCATCGAGGAAGGCACCGAGCGCGTGCGAGTGGTCACGCGTGACGGCCGCGTGCTGGCGGACAGCCGCCGGCCCGTACTGCTGAGCGAGACCGGCTATCCGGTGCGGTACTACCTGCCACCCGAAGACGTACGCACCGACCTGCTCACGCTCTCCGACACCCGTACCCGCTGCCCCTTCAAGGGCACCGCGAGCTACTGGTCGCTGGCCGACGGGACGGCCCAGGACATCGCCTGGTCCTATCCCGAGCCCTTCGATCAAGTGTCCGAGATCAAGGGGCACTTCTGCTTCGCGGACGTCGAGGTCGGCTGAAGCACCCACCGTCCACGGGAACGGCGAAGGGCGGGCACCCCGCAGGGGTACCCGCCCTCGTGCTGCCTCAGCAGGCGGCGGAGCCGTGCGAACGGCTCGGACTCATCAGAAGTCCATGCCGCCCATGCCACCGCCGGCAGCCGCGTCGGCGCCCGCGGCGGCCTTCTCCGGCTTGTCGGCGATGACGGCCTCGGTGGTGAGGAAGAGCGCCGCGATGGAGGCGGCGTTCTGCAGCGCGGAGCGCGTCACCTTGGCCGGGTCGAGGATGCCCTCGGCGATCATGTCGACGTACTCGCCGGTGGCCGCGTTCAGGCCGTGGCCCGGTGTCAGGTTGCGCACCTTCTCCACGATGACGCCGCCCTCGAGACCGGCGTTGACCGCGATCTGCTTGAGCGGGGCCTCCAGGGCCAGCTTGACGGCGGCGGCACCGGTGGCCTCGTCGCCCTCCAGCTCCAGCTTCTCGAAGACCGAGGAGGCCTGCAGCAGGGCCACGCCACCGCCGGCGACGATGCCCTCCTCGACGGCCGCCTTCGCGTTGCGGACGGCGTCCTCGATGCGGTGCTTGCGCTCCTTGAGCTCGACCTCGGTGGCGGCACCGGCCTTGATGACGGCCACGCCGCCGGCCAGCTTCGCCAGCCGCTCCTGGAGCTTCTCGCGGTCGTAGTCCGAGTCGCTGTTCTCGATCTCGGCGCGGATCTGGTTGACCCGGCCCGCGACCTGCTCGCTGTCGCCCGCACCGTCGACGATGGTGGTCTCGTCCTTGGTGATCTGGACCTTGCGCGCCCGGCCCAGCAGGTCGAGGGTGGCGTTCTCCAGCTTGAGGCCGACCTCCTCGGAGATGACCTGGCCGCCGGTGAGGATGGCGATGTCGCCGAGCATGGCCTTACGGCGGTCACCGAAGCCCGGAGCCTTGACGGCGACGGACTTGAAGGTGCCACGGATCTTGTTGACGACCAGCGTGGACAGCGCCTCGCCCTCGACGTCCTCCGCGATGATCAGCAGCGGCTTGCCCGACTGCATGACCTTCTCCAGCAGCGGAAGGAGGTCCTTCACGTTGCTGATCTTGGAGTTGACGATGAGGATGTACGGGTCCTCGAGCTCCGCCTCCATACGCTCCATGTCGGTGGCGAAGTAGGCGGAGATGTAGCCCTTGTCGAAGCGCATGCCCTCGGTGAGCTCGAGCTCGAGCCCGAAGGTCTGCGACTCCTCGACGGTGATGACGCCTTCCTTGCCGACCTTGTCCATGGCCTCGGCGATCAGCTCGCCGATCTGGGTGTCGGCAGCGGAGATGGAGGCGGTCGAAGCGATCTGCTCCTTGGTCTCCACGTCCTTCGCCTGCTCCAGCAGAGCGGCGGAGACGGCCTCGGTGGCCTGCTCGATACCGCGCTTGAGCGCCATCGGGTTGGCACCCGCGGCAACGTTGCGCAGACCCTCGCGTACGAGAGCCTGGGCCAGCACGGTGGCGGTCGTCGTGCCGTCACCGGCGACGTCGTCCGTCTTCTTGGCGACCTCCTTGACCAGCTCGGCGCCGATCTTCTCGTAGGAGTCCTCGAGCTCGATCTCCTTGGCGATGGAGACACCGTCGTTGGTGATCGTGGGGGCGCCCCACTTCTTCTCCAGAACGACGTTGCGGCCCTTCGGGCCGAGCGTGACCTTGACGGCGTCGGCAAGCTGGTTCATGCCACGCTCAAGACCGCGCCGCGCCTCCTCGTCAAAGGCGATGATCTTGGCCATGTGGGTTGGTCCTCCCTGGATTCCCCCATGCGCCGAGCGCAAGGGGAGGGTTGGATTTCTCCGGACCGCGTGGCGCCCGCGACGGACGGCCTGCGACCCGGCGGTTCCTTCCCCACCCGGCCCACGGCCTCACCGACCCGGTCCTTCTTTGTCACTCTCACTCGCAGAGTGCTAACCCAATGATTAGCACTCGGGCATAGAGAGTGCAAGCTATGCCGAAGGCGTCTGGTTGAGGGGTGGTGGTCGGTGGGGGCACCTCCCGGCCGGAGGCTGGGGGAGGGTGGGCGCAAGCTATGCCGAGGGCTCTCCGGGGAGGGGCTGCCCCTGTCGGATGGTCGCGGGCTGCGGGTGGGTCGTGGTCGCTCACGCACGCAGTTCCCCGCACCCCTCGGGGCATCAAGAAGGGGCCGCACCCTCGGGTGCGGCCCCTTCTCTGCTGTGTCTACAAACTCTGCGCAGTCCGGCGACACTCAGCCGGTCACGCGGACCATGTCCGCCTGCGGCCCCTTCTGACCCTGCGAGATCTCGAACTCGACCCGCTGCCCTTCGTCCAGGGTGCGGTAACCGTCCATCTGGATCGCGCTGTAGTGGACGAACACGTCCGCACCACCGTCGACCGCGATGAAGCCGTACCCCTTCTCCGCGTTGAACCACTTGACGGTGCCCTGAGCCATTCCTAACTCCCCTATTACTGGCCCTTGCACGGGTCCGCACTTCGCGAACCCGGGTCAGACCTCACCCCCACGAGCAAGCGGGGGCGTGCGCCGGAACGCGTCGACCGCCGCTGAATGTATCTGTACGGACGCCCTGTGCAACAGGTCAATCGGACGAGAATTCTGGGCACGGCTGATCGGAAATAAGCCTCAACTGCCGTCGGAGCAGGGCAAGTCGGGCCAGACATACGGGGCCTTCCGCGACAATTGCCGTCCGGTTTTCGACCGCAACTTGTCCCGTTGTTATCGCGGTGTTGATCCGCCCCTGGCGCGTTCCCATATACGTCCGGAAACCGCCGGGAGAGGGAACTGCCGTCACTCTACCGCCTCTCAAGCCACCTCTCGTCACATGGAATCGCCCCCTCCGTTTTCTTCGGAAGGGGCGATCACGCAGACGAAGCGCTGGTGGGCGGGTCAGCCGCCGGCCACCGCCGGGATGATGGAGATGCCCGCGCCGTCCGGGGTCGGCGTCTCCAGGCCCTGCTCGAAACGGACGTCGTCGTCGTTGACGTAGACGTTGACGAAGCGGCGGAGCTTGCCCGCGTCGTCCAGGACGCGGGCGCTGATGCCGGTGTGGTTCTTCTCCAGGTCCGCCAGCACCTCGGCGAGGGTGCCGCCCTCGGCGGTGACCTCGGCCTGACCGCCCGTGTAGGTACGGAGGATGGTCGGGATCCGGACGTTGACGCTCATGTCGATCTTCCTAACGTAAGAGGGAAAGCACCCCAGGGCCCCGCTCCGGCATTCCCACCCGTTAAACACCGGGGGGCGGATTTCAGCCGTCCGAGGCCGCTCCGGCAACCTGCGGCGCCTCCGGCACCCCAGGAGGCCCGGGGCGCCTCGGGTCAGGCCAGGCCGGCCTCGCGGAAGGCGGGCAGGTTGGGGCGGATCACGGCGGTGGGCCGCGCCGTGGGGGCCACGGCGTCGAGGGTCTTGAGGCCGTCACCCGTGTTCAGGACAACAGTCGTCAGGCTCGGGTCGATGGCGCCGGACTCGATCAGCTTGCGAGTCACGCCCAGCGTGACGCCGCCGGCCGTCTCCGCGAACACCCCCTCGGTCCGCGCGAGCAGCTTCATCGCGTCCACGATCTCGGCGTCGTTCACATCCTCGACGGCTCCACCGGTGCGCCGGCAGATGTCGATGACGTACGGCCCGTCCGCCGGGTCGCCGATGGCGAGGGACTTGGCGATCGTGTCGGGCTGCTTGACCGGGCGGACGGCATTGGTGCCCTCCTTGTACGCGCGGGAGACCGGCGAACACCCCTCGGCCTGCGCGGCGTAGATCCGGAACGGCTTGTCCTCGACCAGCCCGAGCTGGATCAGCTCCCGCAGCCCCTTGTCGATCTTCACCAGCTGGCAGCCGGAGGCGACGGGGATGACGAGCTGGTCGGGCAGCCGCCAGCCGAGCTGCTCGCAGATCTCGTACGCCAGCGACTTCGAGCCCTCGGCGTAGAACGGCCGCAGGTTGACGTTGGTGAAGCCCCAGCCCTCGCCCAGCGGGTCGCCGATGAGCTCGGAGCAGAAGCGGTTCACGTCGTCGTAGGTGCCGTCGATCGCGACGAGGTCGCCGCCGTAGATCGCGGCCATCACCACCTTGGACTGCTCCAGACCGTCCGGGATGAACACGCACGAGCGGAGCCCGGCCCGGGAGGCCGCGGCGCCCACCGCACCGGCCAGATTGCCGGTCGAGGAGCAGGAGAGGGTGGTGAACCCGAAGGCGCGGGCTGCCTCCAGGGCGATGGCGACCGGGCGGTCCTTGAAGGAGTGGGTGGGGTTGCCGGAGTCGTCCTTGACGTACAGACCGCCGGTCACCCCCAGCTCGGCGGCCAGCCGGTCGGCCTTCACCAGCTGGGTGAAGCCCGGGTTCAGATTCGGCTTCTCGGCGACGTCGGCCGGCACCGGCAGCAGCGGCGCGTAACGCCACATCGAGGCGGGTCCGGCCTCGATGCGCTTCCGCAGGCCCTCCGGGTCACCGGTGGGCAGCTCGTAGGCGACTTCCAGCGGGCCGAAACACTCCAGACAGACGAAACTGGGCCCCAGCTCGGTGCGGGTGCCGCACTCGCGACAGGAGAGGGCCACAGCGGCGCCCAAGTCGTGGGGGGAGCCGGAGGTACCGGCGGCGTCGGCGGAAGAGGTGGTGCTGTTCGCTGCAACTGTCTGCACAGCCATGGAGGCGAGGCCCTTTCTCCTCATCTTCCCCGTGGCGTATCTCGTCACGGGCCGGAATTGGCACCGTCCCCACGAGGCGGTCTCGCCTGGAGGGTCCGCGTACGCGCGGATCGCGGGATGGTTGCCGGGGCTTCAACGGGCCGTTCCCTCTGCCCCTCTGGATGAGCTGCACTATGGCGCCGGGCGGCCAGGGGCCACTCGGGCGTTTGTCGCGGCGACCCCGAGATGCGGAGGTCACCTGCGTTGTTCAAGACTGTAACCGACGGCGGTCACGCTTGAGAGGGACGTCCGAACCGCGAGATGGATCACCCGTCGCTCACCTCCACCGGGCCTGGGACCCGGCCCGGGGCCGGGACACCGCAGCACCGTTGTACCTCAGCCCGGCCACCGGGACCCGACTACAGGAAGGCGCGCACGTGCTCGATGAAGTGGGCCAATGGCTGCGGCGCCGCTCCTGGCGGGTCGCCGACCGGCCACTGGAGGCGCTGCTGGCGACCAAGCGCCGCACCGGCGCCACCGTCAGCGTGGTGCTGCCCGCGCTCAACGAGGAGGCCACCGTCGGCGAGATCGTCTCGGTGATCCGCCGCGAGCTGGCCGCGCCCCGGCTCGGCAGCGGGACTCCGCTGGTGGACGAGCTGATCGTGATGAACTCGGGCTCCACCGACCGCACCGCCGAGGTCGCGGCGGCCGCCGGGGCCAAGGTGATCCACCGGGACGAGGTGCTGCCCAGGCTGCCGACCCGTCCTGGCAAGGGCGAGGTGCTGTGGCGCTCCCTGCTGGCGACCAGGGGTGACATCGTCTGCTTCGTCGACGCCGACCTGCGGGAGTTCTCGCCCGACTTCGTCACCGGCATCGTCGGGCCGCTGCTGACGGAGCCGGACGTGCAGCTGGTCAAGGCGATGTACGACCGCCCGCTGCGGGACAGCCCGGCGGGCGGCGGCCGGGTGACCGAGCTGGTGGCGCGGCCGCTGCTCAATCTGCACTGGCCCCGGCTGGCCGGACTGGTCCAGCCGCTGGGCGGCGAGTACGCGGCACGCCGCTCGCTGCTGGAGCGGCTGCCCTTCCCGGTCGGCTACGGGGTGGAACTGGCGCTGCTGATCGACGCGCTGGAGCTGGTGGGGCTGGATGCGCTGGCCCAGGTCGACGTGGGCGTACGGCTGCACCGCAACCAGGACGGGCAGGCCCTCGGCCGGATGGCCACCGCCATCTACGCGGCGGCCGAGCGCCGGATCGGCCGGGGCGGCCCGACGGTGGTGCACGGTGCGCGGAGCGTGTTCGAGGGCCGGTCCGGCGGGACGGCGCTGACCCAGTTCGAGCGGGACGAGGCGGGCTGTTTCGTCCCCCGCGGCCATCAGGTGGACGCGGAGGAGCGTCCTCCGATGTGCACGGTGCCCGAGTACGGGCAGCGGGTGGCGGCGTGAGGGGCTGACCCGGCTGTCCGTCTTCACCGACGACGCGTACGTTTGAGCGGTTTCGGTGGGGGCTAGGCTCGCCGCATGGTCGCTGGAGCAGCAACATCACAGGCGTCGTCGGCACAGGTGCTCGTCGCGTCAAACCGCGGGCCGGTGTCCTACACGCTGGGCGACGACGGCACGCTCACCGCCAGGCGCGGCGGCGGCGGGCTGGTCTCCGGGCTGTCGGCCATCGGCCCCGAGGCCGGCGCGGTGTGGGTGTGCGCGGCGCTCGGCGAGGGCGACCGGGCGGCGGCCCGGCGCGCTGGGGGTCACCTGGACAGTGGGGACACCGGCGGGCAGACCGTACGGATGCTCGACATCCCGGCCGACACCTTCGAGGCGGCCTACCACGGCGTCGCCAACTCCGTGCTGTGGTTCACCCACCACATGCTGTACCAGACGCCGCTGGAGCCCGCCTTCGACCAGGACTTCAGCCGGGAGTGGGCACAGTACGAGGCGTACAACGCCGCCTTCGCCGAGGCGCTGGCGCAGGAGGCCGGGCAGGGCGCCACGGTGCTGGTGCAGGACTACCACCTCACGCTCGTTCCCGGCATGCTCCGCGACCGCCGCCCCGATCTGCGGATCGGCCACTTCTCGCACACCCCCTGGGCGCCGGCCGACTACTTCCGGCTGCTGCCGGACGACGTCGCCACGCAGGTGCTGCGCGGCATGCTGGGCGCCGACCGCACCGCGTTCCTGACCGCTCGCTGGGCCCGGCTGTTCGCCGAGTGCTGCGAACGGGTGCTCGGCGCGACGGTCACCGTGGGCGTCCAGGCCGGGGATTCCGGGAATGAGGACGGTGGTCTCTCGGTGACGTACGAGGGCCGTACGACGCGGATCGGGGTGCACCCGCTCGGCGCTGACGGCGGCTTCCTGCGGGAGCGGGCGCACCGCGCCGACGTCGCCGAGCGGCTGACGCAGCTGCGCCAGCAGGTGGGTACGGGCCCGGACGGGCGCCCCCGCCGGACCATCGTCCGGGTGGACAGGACCGAGCTGTCCAAGAACATCGTGCGCGGCCTGTACGCGTTCCGGCGGCTGCTCGTCGACCATCCCGAGTGGCATGACCGCGTCGTCCACCTGGCGTTCGCCTACCCCTCGCGGCAGGATCTCGCCGTCTACCGCGACTACACGGCCGAGGTCGGCCGGGTCGCCGACGAGATCAACAAGGACTTCGGCACCGGTGACTGGACGCCGGTCGTGCTGCATGTGAAGGACGACTTCGCGCGGTCGCTCGCCGCGTACCGGATGGCGGACGTCGCGCTGGTGAATCCCATCCGCGACGGGATGAATCTGGTCGCGAAGGAGGTGCCCGTCGTCTCGGAGGCCGGCTGCGCCCTCGTGCTCTCCCGGGAGGCCGGAGCGTACGAGGAACTGGCGCCCGACGCCATTTCCGTGCACCCCTTCGATGTGCGGGAGACGGCCACCGCCCTTCGGACCGCCCTGGAGCTGGACCCCGCCACCCGCGCGGAGCGGACCCGCCGGCTGGCGGAGACCGCCACCGCGCATCCGCCCACCCGCTGGCTGAGGGACCAACTGGACGCCCTCGGCTGACGGTCGGCAGCTACAGCGCGTCCGCCACGGCACGCAGCCAAGCCGCCAGGCCCGGCGGCCCCGCGACGCGGACGTCCGCGCAGGCGTGGAGTCGCTCGACCGACTCGGTGGGGGTCTCGGGGGCGCTGTAGAGGAGCAGGCCGGGTACGCCTTCGTGGCGGAGGGCCGCGACGGTGGCGTACGCGGGGAGGTCGCCCAGGTCGTCGCCGGCGTATGCGACAGCGGTGGCAGCCCGTTCGCGGACGAAGCCGGCGAGCGCCGCACCCTTGTCGGCGCCCGGCGGACGGAGTTCGAGCACCATACGGCCGGGCTCCACCATCAGTCCGTGCCGCTCGGCGAGGGCGTACAGCGGGGCGCGCAGCTGTTCGAGGGCCGCGTCGGGCGAGGCCGCGCGCCGGGTGTGTACGGCGAGCGCCCGGCCCTTGTCCTCCGTCCAGGTGCCCTCCCGCGCCCCCGACTCCGCGAGCACGGCGGGCAGTTCGGCCCGTACGGCCGCGACCCCGGCGGGGGGCTCGGGCGCCCGCACCACCGGGTCGGCGGCGTCCCACCGTTCGGCACCGTAGGCGCCGAGCACCGTCAGTCCCGCGAGCCCTGCGGCACCTTCGAAGCCGCCGTACCGTACGGCGTCCGCGGCGGGACGGCCGGTGATGACGGCGACGCCGGCCAGCCGCGGGGCGAGCCGCCCCAGCGCGAGTACGGCTTCGGGGTGGGCCCGCGCGTCCTGCGGGTCGGTGACGATGGGCGCGAGCGTCCCGTCGAAGTCGAGCGCGAGCACGGCGCGCGCGGGGTCGGCGAGCAGGGCGGCGAGCCCGGCGCGCCCTGCCTCCGTCTCCGGTTCGGGAAGCGAGGGGGGAAGCGGCATGGCCGCACCATAACCAGCGAAGGTTGCCGCTAGTGGGTGCGGTCCCGGTTGGCCTGCCGGACGCGCCGCAGCCGGTTGACCGTCACGGGATCGAACGCGAGCGCCCGGGGATCGTCGAGCAGCGCGTTGAGGTACTGGTAGTAGCGCACGGGCGACATGCCGAGCCGTTCCCGGACGGCGCGCTCCTTCTCGCCGGGGGAGGACCAGCCGCGGGCGGCGAAGGCGAGCACGGCACGGTCCTCGGCCGAGAGCCCCGCCGCTGCAGCTGCCTCGCCGTCGCGTTCCGTATCGCTCACCCCTCCACCGTACGCGGGAGGGGTGACGGCGAGCGGCGGGCGGCAGGTGGCGAGCGGCGCGCAGGCGAGCGGCGCGTCAGGACGGCGCCGCCTCATCCTCGGCCTCCGCCTTCTGCTGGAGCGCGGTGAGGATGCCCTTCGGGTCGCCGCCCTTCATGGCCGCCTGGCCGATGGTCTTCTTGATGACCGCCGTGGTGCCCGCCCAGGAGACCTTGCCCACCGGGTAGAACTCGGCGCCGGCGAGCTGGTCGAGGAAGGGCCAGAGCTTCTTCTGCTTCTTGTCCTTGCGCATCCGCTCGGAGGCGCTGGTGGTGACGGGCAGCAGCCCGTACTGGGAGACGAACTCGTAGTGGTTCTTCAGCTCGAAGACGTAGGCCAGGAACTTTCCGCAGGCCTCGCGGTTTCCGTTCTTGTTGAACGCCATCATCCAGTCGGCGACACCGAGGGTGCCGTCGGCGGGTCCGTTGCTGCCGGGCAGCTTGCCGGTGCCGTAGGAGAGATTCTTCTTGTCGGCCTGCTGCATCAGGGTGGGGTGGCCGTTGAGGATGCCCACCTCGCCCTCGGTGAACGCCTGGAACAGCTTCTGCCGGTCGACGCGCTGCGGGTTGGGCTCGGTGTAGCCGGGCGCGACGAGGTTGTCCCGCAGCCACTGGAACGTCTCGATGTTCTCGGGGGAGTTGATGGTGTAGTTGCCGACGCTGTCGACGTAGGTGCCGCCGTTGCCGAGCATCCACATCAGGGACTCGCCCTGCGCCTCCTCGGGGCCGAGCGGCAGACCGTAGGGGATCTTGACGCCGGCCGATTTGAGGGCGCGTGCCGCGGACTTGATGTCCTGCCAGCTCTCCGGGGGCTCGTCGGGGTCGAGCCCGGCCTTCTTGAAGAGGTCCTTGTTGTAGAAGAGCACCCGGGTGCTGGCGACGAACGGCAGACCGTACTGGACGCGCCGTACCTCTCCGGCCTCGGCGAGCGAGACCAGGAACTCGGCCTGCGCCGGTATCGGAAGGAGCTCGCTGACCTTGTAGAGCTTCCCCTCGGCTGCCCAGTTGGCGTACGAGTCGACCTGCGCGATGTCCGGCGGGTCGCCCGCCTCGACCATCTCGGTGAGCTTCTTGCCGATGTCGTTCCAGCTGTGGACGGTGACATCGACGGTTATGTCGGGGTTCTTCTTGGTGAACGCGTCCGCCAGTTTCCGCCAGTAGATCTTCGAGCTGTTCTCCGCCCCGGGGTTGCCGTAGTCGGCAGCGACGAACTTCAGCTTCACCTCGCCCGATCCCGGGCCACCGCCACAGCCGGACAGTGCGGTCATCCCGGCCGCTCCGGCCACTCCGGTCGCGGCCATCCCCAGGAAACGACGCCGATCCATTCTCTACTACCCCTCAACCCTGAGACCTCAGAAGGTGCCACAGGCCCCGATGCCCACTCTCTCCCCCCTGGCACCATCGGCCCCCGGCCCGATGGGCCGGAGTCTCCCCCCAGGAGGGCCCGAGCGTCTACCGAAACCGGATACCGGTACGAAATCAGCTTGGCTTCCATTCGGTGATCCGGAGCCGGAACCTCCTGGAGTGGACTAGACCTTTTGGGTACCCGCACGGGAAACTGTCCCCGTGAGCACCCGTGACAAGGCCCCCGGCCCATCCGCCGAGCAGTACGTCATCGCCCTCGACGTCGGCGGCACCGGAATGAAGGCCGCCCTCATCGGCACCGGCAACGAACTGCTGCACGAGGCGCGCCGGGCCACCGGGCGCGAGCGCGGACCCGAGGCCGTGGTGGCCGGAATCCTCGACTTCGCCGCCGAACTGCGCGCCGCGGGCCTGGAGCGGTACGGCACCGAGCCGGCCGCCGCGGGCGTCGCCGTCCCCGGCACCATCGACGAGGAGCGCGGCATCGCCGTCTTCTCCGCCAACCTCGGCTGGCGCGACATCCCCATGCGGGCCCTGCTGAGCGAACGCCTCGGCCGGGGGCGCGACCCGCAACTGCCGCCGCTGCCGGTCGCACTCGGGCACGATGTGCGCACCGGCGGGCTCGCCGAGGGACGCATCGGCGCAGGCGAAGGCGTGGACCGCTACCTCTTCGTGCCGCTGGGCACCGGCATCGCGGGCGCCATCGGCATCGGCGACCGGGTCGAACCGGGCGCGCACGGCAGCGCGGGCGAGATCGGGCACATCGTCGTACGCGCCGACGGGCCGCCCTGCGGCTGCGGACAGCGCGGCTGTCTGGAACGGCTCGCCTCGGCGTCCGCGGTCGGCGCGGCGTGGGCCGAGGCGAGCGGGGACCCGCAGGCGACGGCGGCCGACGCGGCGAAGGCCGTCGAGGCGGGCGACCCGCGTGCCCTGCGCGTATGGGCCGACGCCATCGACGCGCTGGCCTCCGGCCTGGTCACGGGACTCACCCTGCTCGACCCCCGCACACTGATCATCGGCGGCGGTCTCGCCGAGGCGGGCGACACCCTCTTCGTTCCGCTCCGGGAGGCGGTGCGCGAGAAGGTCACCTTTCAGCCACTCCCGGCCATCGTGCCCGCGGCCCTCGGGGACGCCGCGGGCTGCCTGGGCGCGGGGCTCCTCGCCTGGGATCTACTCTCCGCGGAGGTTGCGAGCCGATGAGCAAGCGAACGGTGCTGACCGGTGCTCGGGTGGTGCTGCCCGAAGGGGTGCGGGAGGACGGCAGGCTGACGGTCGAGGGCCGCACCCTCGCCGCCGTCGGCCCCGCAACCGGCCCGGCGACCGAGGCGCCCGAACCGGGCGCCGAGACGCTCGATCTGACGGGGCACTGGATCGTGCCCGGCTTCGTGGACATCCATGTGCACGGCGGCGGGGGCGCCTCGTTCTCGGCCGGCAGCCACGAGGAGTCGCTGACCGCCATCGACACCCACCGCAGGCACGGCACCACCACCATGGCCGCCTCCACGGTCACCGGCGACCTGGACGACCTCTCCCGGCAGGCGGGCTCGCTGAGCGAACTGGTCGAACAGGGCGACCTGGCGGGCATCCACTTCGAGGGCCCGTTCATCTCCTGCGAGCGGCGCGGCGCGCACGAGGAGTCGCTGCTGCGCGACCCCGACCCCGGCGACGTACGCAAGCTGCTGGACGCGGCGCGCGGCCGAGCGGTGATGATGACGCTCGCACCCGAAAGGACCGGTGGGCTGGACTCCGTTCGGCTGCTGGCCGAGAACGGTGTGATCGCCGCCGTCGGCCACACCGACGGCAGCTACGAGGGCACCAGGGAAGCCGTCGACGCCGGAGCCACGGTCGCCACGCACCTGTTCAACGCGATGCCACCGCTCGGCCACCGGCAGCCGGGACCGATCGCCGCGCTGCTGGAGGACGAGCGGGTCACCGTCGAACTGATCGACGACGGCATCCATCTGCACCCTGCCGTCCTGCGGCTGGCGTTCGACGCGGCGGGCGCCGACCGGGTCGCCTTCATCACCGACGCGATGGGCGCCGCGGGCATGGGCGACGGCCGCTACCCGCTGGGCAACCTGGAGGTCGACGTACGGGACGGCGTGGCCCGGCTGGTGGAGGGCGGCTCCATCGCCGGCTCCACACTGACGCTCGATCAGGCGTTCAAGCGAGCGGTCACCGTCGACGGGCTGCCGGTCACCGACGCCGTCACAGCGCTGTCCACCACCCCGGCGCGGCTGCTGGGCATGGCCGACCGGGTGGGCTCGATCGAGACCGGGAAGCTGGCGGACCTGGTGGTGCTGGACGAGGAGTTCACGCTGGCCGGAGTCATGCGCCAGGGCAGTTGGGTGGTGCCCCCGCACACCCGTTGAGCCGGCACCGAGGAGTCGCTCGGCGGGGGCACCGAGGGGTCGCTCGGCGGGGGTTCTGGGGGCACCTCCCGGCCGTAGGCTGGGGGAGGCATGATCGCTCGCGCGGTCGGGGATCGTACGCGGTTCCCGGAACCGCTCGCGCGGTCGTTCGCCGCCGAAGTGTCGTATGTCGTGGCCTGTATGTCGTGGGTTGTATGTCATGAACCGTCGTGAGACGGGTGAGGGTGGTGCGAGCAGATGATCCTGACTGTCACGCTCAACGCCGCGCTCGACCTCACCTACCGGGTGCCCCACCTCGTCCCGCACGCCTCGCACCGGGTACGGGAGGTGACCGAGCGCCCCGGCGGCAAGGGGCTGAACGTCGCCCGGGTGCTCGGCGCGCTCGGCTTCCGTACCACCGTCACCGGTTTCGTCGGTGGCGAGACGGGCCGCGTCCTGCGGACCCTGCTGGCGGCCGACGCCGCGGACGCCGGTCCGGGCTCCGTCACCGACGCGCTGTTCCAGGTCGCCGGGCGCACCCGGCGCACCGTCGGGATCGTCGACGAGACCACCGGCGACACCACCCAGCTCAACGAGCCAGGGCCGCACATCACCCCCGAGGAGTGGGACGGCTTCCTCACCGCCTACCGCGAGCTGCTCGGCCGCGGCGCCGAGGCCGTAGCGCTGTGCGGCAGCCTGCCGCCGGGCGTCCCGGTCGGTGCGTACGCGACGCTGGTCCGCGAGGCGCGTACGGCGGGGATCCCCGTACTGCTGGACACCGACGGGGAGCCGCTGCGCCGTGGCCTGGCCGCCCGGCCCGACATCGTCAAACCCAACGCGGAGGAGCTCGCCGGGATCACCGGCACCGCCGAACCGCTGCGCGCGGCCCGCGCCGCCCAGCGGCGCGGCGCCCATGCGGTGGCGGCTTCGCTGGGGGCCGACGGGATGCTGCTGGTCACCCAGGACGGTGCCTGGAGCGCCGCCGTCCCCGAGCGGCTGACCGGCAACCCGACCGGCGCGGGCGACTCCGCGGTCGCCGGGTTGCTGTCCGGGCTCGCCGAGGAGCTGCCCTGGCCGGACCGGCTGGCCCGCGCCGTCGCGCTGTCGGCCGCGACCGTGCGCTCCCCGGTGGCCGGCGAGTTCGACGAGCCGACCTATGCGCGGATGCTCCCGTCGGTACGGGTCCGCAAGGCGGAGACCCCGTGAGGGAGCGGCGGAACGCGGTGGTCGCACCCGGCGGACCACCGCCCGGGAGGGCTACCCCTACTTCCAGCCCTTGGTGAGCCAGACCTTGTCCAGGTTGGCCTCACACCCGGAGTCGCAGGCGATCCTGATCGAGTTCTGGCCCTTCTGGAGCAGGATGTTCGACCAGGAGTTCTGCCAGCCGTGCTCCCAGTCGCCTTCCTTGACGCCGGAGAAGTTCTTCATCCGCAGCGGCCGGCTCTCGGGCTTGCCGTTGACGGTGAGGTCGGCTTCCGCGTCCTTGCCGGGCACGGTGTAGCGGACGTGCAGGGTGTACTTTCCGCCGGCGGGCAGGTCCTGCATCTCCCAGGTCGCCGCGGCACCCGGATGGTTCATCTCGACATACGCGCCGCCCCGGCCCTCCGCGCCCGGCACCGTCTTTCCGGCGATGGCGCCGTCGAGGTTGAGGCTGACCGCGTCCTCCTTGGGCAGCGACTTCGACACGGGCTTCTTGTCGTTCTTGTCCTTGTCGCCCTGGTCGTCGCCCTGGCCCTGCTCGTCCTGCTGCGAGCTGCCGGTCTCCCTGGCCTGCGGGTCGTCGGTGCTGTCGTCGTTGAAGACGATGGCGGCACCGATGCCGATGACGACCGCGGCCACCACGGCTATCGCGCCCACCAGCAGGCCGGTCCGGCTGCCCCGGCCGTTGCCGCCCGCGGCGCCCTGCTGCCGCGCCGCCGCCCGCCCGCCGGGCACCGTCTCGGGTGCGGCGTAGTGCGGGCTGGGCCGGCTCTCCGGGGGCGGGGGCTGTTGGGGGTAGCCGTAGCCGGAGCGCTGCTGCGGGTAGCCGTAGCCCGAGCGCTGCTGTTGCTGCGGGTAGCCGTAGCCGTACTGCCGCTCGCCGACGGCGCGGACCTGGTTGAAGGAGCGACGGGGAACGCCGGGTTGCTGGCCGGGTGCGGCGGACTGCTGGTCGCCGCCCTCCTGCCGGTACAGATACGCGAACGGGTCCTCGTCGCCCCCTTCCGGCGCAGCCCCCGTGCCGTTGTTCTCGGCGGTCATCCCCTCACTCCCTACTGCGTCAGGTATCCGGGCGAGCCTACCTCTCCTGGGTGAACCCCTTGGCACGGTTGATGGCCGAAGGCCCGGGCTGTACTAGCCCGCCCGGCGCTGTCCCTTGGACCGGGACCGCTTCTCCACGTACATGCGCTGGTCAGCGGATTGCAGGACCTCTTCGGCAGTCATTCCGCAGCCCGCCCAGCCGATGCCGAAGCTGGCGCCTACCCGCACCGCACGCCCGTCAACCTGAATCGGGGGGATGATCGCATTCCGCAGCCGTACGGCCAGATCCTGGGCCTCCGCGGGGCCCAGTCCGTCGGCCAGCACCACGAACTCGTCGCCGCCCAGCCGGGCGACCGTGTCGTCGTCCCGCACCCCGGCCTCCAGGCGGCGGGCCACCGCGATGAGCACCGCGTCGCCGCAGTGGTGGCCGTAGCGGTCGTTGATGGACTTGAAACCGTCCAGATCGCAGAAGAGGACGGCGAGCCCCTTCTCACCTGGCCCGTCGCCCTTCGGCGGCACCGCATGCACATGGTGCGGGTCCGAGCTCCCGCCCCCCGGGCCTGCCGCCGAGCCCGGTGCGGTCTCCGTGCCGGGTCCCTCCCCGGCGCCGGATATCCCGCCCAGCCCGTCCAGGTCCCAGAAGCCGTCCCCGTGCCCGTACACATATCCGGGCCCGCCGCCCGCGTGCCCTGCGGTGGGGTCGGCGCCGGGTACGGCGCCGGCCTGGGCCACCGGGCGGCCCGGCATCGAGCACAGCCTGCCGGCCAGCCGGGCGCGCAGCTCGGCACTGTTGGGCAGCCCGGTCAGCGAGTCATGGCTGGCACGGTGCGCGAGCTGGAGCTCGTGCCGCTTGCGCTCCTCGATGTCCTCGACGTGGGTGAGCAGATAGCGCGGCCCGTCGGCGGTGTCGGCGACCACCGAGTTGCGCAGCGACACCCACACATAGCTGCCGTCGCGCCGCTGCAGCCGCAGCTCGGCCCGGCCGCCCTCGGCCGAGGTGCGCAGCAGCGTACGGATGTCCTCGGGGTGGACCAGGTCGGAGAAGGAGTAGCGGCGCATGGCGGCCGCGGGGCGGCCCAGCAGCCGGCACAGCGCGTCGTTGATCCGCAGCAGCCGCCCCTGCTGGTCGCCGCCCATCTCGGCGACGGCCATCCCGCTGGGCGCGTACTCGAACGCCTGCCGGAAGCTTTCCTCGCTGGCCCGCAGCGCCTGCTGCTCGCGCTCCAGCCGCACCAGCGCCCGCTGCATGTTCGAGCGGAGCCGGGCGTTGCTGATGGCGATCGCGGCCTGCGACGCGTACATCTGCAACGCCTCGCAGCCCCACGCGCCGGGGCGGCGGCCGTTGCGGGGCCGGTCGACGGAGAGCACGCCCAGCAGCTCGCCGTCGGAGGCGTGCAGCGGCGCGAAGAGGCGGTCCATGGGGTGCCAGGCGTCAGGTGTGTCCCGCACCGGGGAGGGCGCGTGCCACTCCGGCACCTCGTCGTCGTCCAGCACCCAGCCCTCGGTGTACGGGATGAAGCGGAGCGCCCCCCACTGCTCGCCCATCGCCAGCCGCCGCTCCCAGGAGGCGCGGGAACCGACCCGGCCGGCCATCATCGACTCGGCGGCGGCACTGCCCGCGACGGCGGCAACGACGAGGTCTCCATCGGCGCGCACCAGATTGACCGAGGCGATTTCGAAGCCGAGGCCCTCGACCACCCCGTCGGCGACCGTCTGCAAGGTGTCGGCGAGGCTGCGGGCGGTGTTGAGCTGCGCCACGACGCGGTGCAGCTGGCGCAGACTGGCGAGGCGGACGTAGGGCTCCGACTCGGTTTCCATAGCCCTCCCCCTGAGCCTTGCTCGTCAACTCCAGGTGCTCGTGGCGTCGCTTCGGGGCCTCACTGCCTCAGCGTCTCGGCTGCGTTTTCGGCTGCCACGGCCACTGAATCACAGCGAGCTGTTCACCCGGTACACAGGGTCAACAATTAATGCCCTCTGTGACTCAAGTCACAACAGTCCGCGATTAGTTGATTGCGCAACGTGTGCCTCGGGCTCGCGTCGGGCCCGCCTCGGGAGGGCGTCGATGGTCCTAGTCCCCACCTGGTACCGGAGCCCGATGCCGCGCCGGAAGGACGACGGTTAGCGTAGCCAGCGTGTCCCACGCAGTGCAGCAGCAAACGACCCCCGTGCCCGGTGCCCATCAGATGCCCCATGCTGATGGGGTGAGTGACGAGGAGTTCCGCGCGGCGATGGCGCGGCTGGCGGCCGGTGTGGTGCTGGTCACCGCGCACGACCCCGAGGAGGGAGCCCGCGGTGAGGACGTCGGTATGACGGCCACCGCGTTCATGTCCGTCTCGCTGGACCCGCCGCTGGTCCTGGTCA
Organism: Streptomyces sp. CA-250714; assembly: GCF_050936705.1. Lineage (NCBI taxonomy): Bacteria > Bacillati > Actinomycetota > Actinomycetes > Kitasatosporales > Streptomycetaceae > Streptomyces > Streptomyces sp. CA-250714. The sequence continues at coordinate 3,489,796 of NZ_JBNJMI010000002.1, forward strand.
GCGTGCGCGAGGACTCCCGGATGGCCGAGCTGCTCTCCCGCCAGGACCACTGGGCCGTCTCCCTGCTCACGGAGGCCCAGCACAAGACCGCCGGTCGCTTCGCCATGAAGGCGCGGCTCAGCGACCGGCTCCTCTTCCAGGACCTCCCCCACACCCGCGGCACCGCCAGCGGCGCACCCCTGGTGGACGGCGCGCTGGCAGCCGTCGAGTGCCGTACGGAACAGCGGGTGGCCGCGGGCGACCACACCCTGGTCGTCGGACGCGTCCTGGCCACGCGGGTCGCCTCCGGCGAGGGTGGGCCGCTGCTGTACTACAGCGGGCGGTACCGGTCGCTGCGGTGACCCCTCGCGGGGCCGGTTCTGTTCTGCCCCTACCCGACGTTCGCGGACTGCCGGTGAGCTGTGGTCGCTCGCGCAGTTCCCCGCGCCCCTTCGGGCGCGTCCCCCGACTGTGCACTCTGGGTCAGTCCCAGCCATTGCGTGTGCGGCCCCGCTTCAGTTCGCTGCGCTGCTTCTTCTGGCGCAGCCTTCGCTCGTTGATCCCGCGCGGCATCTTCTTCTTGCGGCGTGGCGGTGGCGGAGGTTCCGTCGCCTCCGCGAGCAGCGAGGCCATCCGCACCGCCGCCGTCTCCCGGTTACGCCACTGCGAACGGTGCTCACTCGCGCGTACGACCAGCACGGTGCCGTCCACCAGGCGGTTCGCCAGGCGCTCCAGCGCGCGGCGCTTCCACACCTCGGGCAGCGACTGGGTGCGCGCCAGGTCGAAGCGCACCTCCGCCTGACTGTCGCTGGTGTTCACATGCTGGCCGCCCGGCCCCGACGAACGCGTGAAGCGCCACGTCAGCTCGGCCTCGGGCAGGGCGACCGCGCCTCGGATGTAGTAGGGACCGGACATGGGTTCCATGGTCCGGCCTCCCGGCGCGGCCGTCATCCGCTTTTCCGGACGAGGGCTTCCAGGACGGCCGCGGTTCTGTTTCCGGACGGCCGCGGGGTTCCCCTGACGACTGCGGTGCTTTTTCGGACGGCGCGGGCCTTCCGGACGGCCGCGAAGGTAAAGAAAGCAAAGTACGGGCGGAAAGCTGGAACCCGCTCGTCCCCCGACTGCGTTGTGAAGGGTGTGAGGCGTGCGGCCGCGGACCCCGGTGTGGTTCCGTTCCGGCGCCGGTGATTTCCTCAGAGGTCACCACCAGAGCCAGACACGAAAGAAGGGCACCCCATGGCTGTAAGCCTGTCCAAAGGCGGCAACGTCTCGCTCACCAAGGAGGCACCGGGCCTGACCGCCGTCACGGTCGGCCTCGGCTGGGACGTGCGTACCACCACCGGCACGGACTTCGACCTCGACGCGAGCGCCATCGCGGTGACTGCCGAGGGCAAGGTCTACTCGGACCAGCACTTCATCTTCTTCAACAACAAGTCGACGCCGGACCAGTCCATCGTGCACACCGGTGACAACGTCACCGGTGAGGGCGAGGGCGACGACGAGCAGATCAACGTCAACCTGGCCGCGCTGCCCGGCGAGATCGACAAGATCGTCTTCCCGGTCTCGATCTACGACGCGGAAAGCCGCAGCCAGAACTTCGGCCAGGTGCGGAATGCTTTCATCCGCATCATCAACCAGGCCGGCGGGACCGAGATCGCCCGTTACGACCTGAGCGAGGACGCCGCCACCGAGACCGCCATGGTCTTCGGCGAGCTCTACCGCAACGGTGCGGAGTGGAAGTTCCGCGCCGTCGGCCAGGGCTACGCCTCCGGCCTGGTGGGCATCGCCCAGGACTTCGGCGTCAACGTCTGACGTCCCAGCACGCGACGCGGGTGGCGCTCCCGCACCGGGAGCGCCACCCCGCCACTCGGCGCCCACCACCCCGGCGGGCTGCCGGGCTGCCGGGCTGCCGTGACACGATCGCGCCGTGCTCGACATCGGTTACGCCCTCTCCCGCCGCTTTCCCGACCCGCCACAGACGAACTACTGCAGTGCCGACGTACACGCGTTGCGGCACGATCTCTTCTGCGGGGACGTCTATCTCGCGGACACCGCAACCGACCGGGAACTGTCCACAGCCTGGGGATGGGTGCCGGTCCTCGACTTCGCGTGGGCGCTGTGCGACATCGTCGAGGAACTCGACCGGGCCCCGGAGGGCAGCAGATCTCCCGGCCCGCACCACGCCACGCTGGACTTCACCGAGTCCGCCGATCTGCTCCACTTCACCCGCCGCTTCGGCTGGGTGGAGATCACCGCCGACTGGTCGGCGGACGACGAGGGGCCGCTCTCCTTCTCCCACAGCGAGCTGCGCCGGGAGGCCCGCGACTTCCTGCACGACCTCGTCGCGGACCTCGCCGATATGCATGAGGGCCTGGCCGACAACCCGGTCATCTGGACCCTGACGGCCCGCTTCCCCCGGGTGCCGTGAAGGCCGGGCCCGTGCTCCTCCCTCAGGGCTCCACCCGCACCCCGATCTGTGCCGCGAACGCCGGGGCCAGTTCCAGTAGTTGCCCCGGACTGATAGTGGCGCCCGCCAGCCGGTCCACCCCCGTGGCGAGGTCCAGCTCCGTCACCCCGCGCAGGTCCACATCCTTGAGCCGTACCTGGTTGAGCTCGGCACGGCGCAGTACGCAGTCGCGGAACGCCACCCGTTCGAGCGAAGCCCCGCCGAAATCCGGCTCATTCAGTACGCAGCCCTCGAACGTCACGTCTCTCAGCCGGGCCTGACGCAGGTTCAGGTAATCGATCTTCCCACCCCGCACCAGCACCCGGTTCAGCCGCGCTCCGTGCATCTGGATGCCGCCCAGGCGCGCGTCCCGTAGCTCCACATCGCGCAGCTCGGCCCCGGCCAGCCGCGTACCGACCCCCCAGACCCCCTCCAGCACCGAGTCGATCACCCGCAGCCGCTCCAGCCGGGCCTCGTCGAGCGCACACCGGTACATCCCCACGTCCAGAAACGTGGCCCCGCCCCCGTCGGTCCCGCTCAGGTCGAGCCCCTCGAACCGCACCCCGTCGTAGTCCCCGTCGGGCTCCAGACCCCGGTCCTCGAAGGGCCGCAGCTCGGGCAGGGAGATCTCCGGACGCTGTGCTTCGCGTACTGCCGATGTCGCCATGTCCTCATGCTGCCCCCGGCCACTGACAACGACGGTCGACATCCAGCCATCCACCCACCGGCCTCAGTTGGCCGCCGACCCGCCGCTTCCCGTCGACATCGGTTGACTTGAACCACACTTCAAGTCGGAACCTTGGGCGAGCCGGCCGACCGAGCCGACGTCCGAGCCGGTTCGGCCCCCGGCCGCACCGTCCACGAAGGAGCGAACGCCCATGCACGCCGTACGCCTGCACGCCTTCGGGCCCGCCGAGAACCTGACGTACGAGGAGGTGCCCGACCCCCTCCCGGGCCCTGGCCAGGTGCGGATAGCCGTCCGGGCGGCGGGGGTGCACCTGATCGACACCACGCTGCGCGCGGGGACCCAGGCCGGCCCGCTCCCCCTCCCCGAGCTGCCCACCACTCCCGGCCGCGAGGTCGCAGGGACCGTCGAGGCGCTGGGTGAGGGCACCCCCGAACACTGGCTCGGCCGCCACGTCACCGTGCACCTCGGCACGGCGCCCGGCGGCTACGCCGAGCTGGCCGTCGCCGACGCCGCCGCCCTCCAGCCCGTCCCCGACGCGCTCTCCGCACCGCAGGCCGTCGCCATGGTCGGCACCGGGCGCACCGTCATGGGCGTACTGCGCGGAACCGCGATCGGCCCCGAGGACACCGTGCTCGTACTGAGCGCCGCCGGCGGCATGGGCGCACTGTTGACGCAGTACGCCAGGCACCGTGGCGCCCGCGTCATCGGCGCGGCAGGCGGCCCGGCCAAGACCGCGACCATACGCGAGCTGGGCGCCGATCTCGCCGTCGACTACACGCTCCCCGACTGGGCCGACCGCATCCGTACGGTGTACGGCGAACGCCCCGTACACCACCTGTTCGACGGCCCCGGCGGCACGCTCTCCCGTACGGCGCTGAACCTGGTGGGCCCGGGTGGCACGCACTACGCGTACGGCGGCTCGTCCACACTGCTGACGGGCGACGACGACCGGCCGCCGGCCACGGAAGCTCTCACCCCCGAGGAGCTGCGGTCCCGGGGCATCACCGTCCGTTCACTGAACCCCGCCTTCATGCTGGAGCACAAGCGCGAGCTGGAGGACGAGGCGCTGACGCTGGCCGCCAAGGGGGTGCTGACGCCGCTCGTGGACCCGTTCCCCCTCGCCGAGGCGGCGGCCGCGCACCGCGCGCTGGAGACCCGCGGAACGGCAGGAAAGGTGGTACTGGTCCCATAACCACCCTCCGGGCCGCCCCATAACCGGCATCCGGTCCCGACGAGCCGGTGCGCTGGCCTAGCGTTCTCCCCATGACCACCAGGACCGGGAAGCGGAAGCGATGGCTCGTCGGGGTGGCCCTGCTGTGTGCCGTAGCCGTGGCGGCAGCCGTGGTACTGATCCGGCAGCTCCAGCGCGAGTGGCAGACCACGACCCTCGACGTGCAGGCCGGCTGGCGCGCCTCTCAGGTGTACGCGGCGGCCGACGAGGCGCTCTCCGTACCCGAAGGGACGACGGAGAAGGCCGCGCTGCGCGCCGGGCGCAAGGGCCAGCTCAAGCTGCCCGCGTCAGCGAAGGGCAACCCTGAGGGATACCTCTACCCCTCCACATACACCGTAAAGCCCGAAACGACGCCGACCGCGCTGGTCAAGTCCATGACCAGAACCGCCCGTGAGCGCTACGCCGCGGCAGGCACACCTGACTACGAAACCCTCACCATCGCCAGCCTCATCCAGGCCGAGGCGGACAACCCCGAGGACATGGCCAAGGTCTCCCGCGTCATACAGAACCGCCTCGATCGAGACATGCCGCTCCAGATGGACTCCACCATCAACTACGCCCTCAAGCGCTCCACTCTCAACACCAGCCACGCCGACACCCGCGTCAATTCCCCCTACAACACCTACCGCCACAAGGGCCTTCCGCCATCCCCCATCGGCAACCCCGGCGCCGACGCCCTCAAAGCGGCCCAGCACCCCGCGCCCGGCAACTGGCTCTACTTCGTCACCGTAAAGCCGGGCGACACCCGCTTCACGAACGACTACGAGCAGCACAAGAAGTGGGTGGAAGAGTTCAACGAAGAACAGGCCAACGGCGCCTGATCCGCACGGAGGGGCCGCCGCCCGATTCAACGGCCGAGCCGAACCTCATCCACCGCCAATCCTGAAAAACCGCCACGCCAGTGATGTCACCTCGGGTCCACCTGTCCACCTTTGCGGCATGGACCCGAGGTGCCGGCCCCGGCTCTTGAAGCGTTCCCGCCGAATATGCGTAGTGCGGTCAAAACGGAGACTTCCCCCGATGCCGAGGGGGCCGGACTTTTCCCACCTGGGACCGCAGTATCGACAGACGGCCGAGCCACTTGGATTCGCCGTAAAGGATCTGCAGGCGGAGACCGACGACCTTCTGTTGCCAACCTCTTGGCACAGGGCCCACCCGTACTCGCTGCGGCCAGAGAGAGGGCATCGAGCGGATCCTTAAAGGCGAGGCCCCACCTTCCCTTCCGCATGAGGTGTGAGCGGAAATACGGCCAACTACTCGTTCTGGTCCCATTCCAGTACCCCAAGGCAGCAACCCTGGGCTCCGTTCTGCCGTCCCCGTAAGGGGTGATGCAGATGAGACGAGACAGCACTGCGGCCAAGGTCGCCTGCTGGACTTGCGCGGTCCTCCTGTCGCAGGTCGCAGCGCTCTTCCTTCTCGCAACGATTGCCTGCTTCCTGGACCGGAAGTTCGATGCCGGCATCCTTCTGATGGCCCTGACGGGCTCCGTGGCGACAGCTGCGGTATGCATAGCCCGTATCCCCTACGGCCAGCCCGGACGAGCCACCCCACCACCGCGAATCCCGTGGTTCCCCAGTCCCCCCAACCGCCGCCACTCCACCACCTGGAGCATCACCTTTGTCGACGGCGGAGGGGGAGGAGACGGCGGGGGCGGAGGAGGCGGCGGAGACTGATCCGACGCTGCCAAACTACGGCCCCCTCACTCACGAGGGCCATTCTTCGCTGCCTGGTCGTCCTCTTGGCGATCCACCGGAAGACAAGGGGATTCCCCCATCTCGACGTACCCGCCGGAGATCTCCCACATCGGCTTCTACGAGTGCCGGACGAATAGGTCCCAGACCTGGGCGTCGAAGAACAGCGCGCCTGCGGCCACCCGTGGCCCGGTCATCCGCTGCTCGTAGCCCTTATCAGGCATGACGAGAGTCAGCCCAGATAGGGCCGCTCCCGATGCTCCAAGAAGTGCCCGATCCTGAGCCGCTGCGTATGGTGCATGGGCAATTGATCGATCTCCCCCACCGGGACAAACCGCAACTCCCTCGATTCATCCGAGATCGCGAGGCGTCCACCAACGACGCGGGCCGTGAAGCAGACGTTGAACTGCCTGCGCACCTCGCCGTCCGTGTACGCGATGACATGGCGGGGATCTGTGTAGGTGCCCACAAGACCGGTGATCTCCACATCCAGGCCGGTCTCTTCCTTCACTTCCCGGACAGCTGCCCCCGGGAGCGAGTCGGTCATCTCCATGCCGCCGCCGGGCAACGCCCACAGGTCGTTGTCCCGGCGACGCTGAAGCAGAATGCGCCCCTCGTCGTCGGTGACCACGGCGGACGCGGCAACCACCAAGCTGTTCGGCTCCGGTCCTGCCGGATCGTCGTAGTACTCGGTTCGCGCCATGATCACCCCTCTCGTACTGGCGTCGCGGTCTCCCAAACCGCGTCAAAGCTCTCGGCGTAGGTGTCGAACATGCCGCCCTTGCCCCTACGCCGAAGATGCCACACGGGGGCGCCGTAGGCGTTCACACCCCACACGTGGGCATTGACCAGCGCTTCATCGTCCGCGCGGTAGATCGAGTTGTAGAGCGTGGTGGCATGGGTCCGCACCTCGATGCCAGGTGCCCCGACGAGTGGCCGGTAGTGCATGAGCGCCAGGCGGCAGCGGGACTCGATCCCATGGCCGAACCGCTCTTCCTCGCCGCGCTGCTGGACGTTCGTGCTGTCCGCGTCGCCGACTGCGATGCGCACCGCGCAGCCCTCGGCGGCGCGCTCCCGCAACAGGTCGTTGAGACGTGGGTACGCCTCATGCAGAAAGACGGCGGCATACACCAGGACCTCGATGCGCTCGCGTGCCTGTTTCAGCATGTCCACGATGGCGGACACAGGGATGGCCGCCCGCCGGTCGTACAGCGCCACCAGTTCCGGGCTGACAGCGCGAGCGGGACGCGCCTGGCGCAACGCCGGCCATAGAGCATGCACGTCTTCTCCTAACGTCTCGGCTGCTACTACGGCCGTGGAACGGCGGGGAGTGCGCCCAAGTTTGACCTAGCGCTCAGCGGACTTGGGATCGACTTCGACCTTGTGCGCAAGGGACGCGTACGTCCAGCCTCCGGCCGCCATGGCAGCGCGTAGCCTCTCGTTCGGCATCTGAGCCTCTCCCTGGTCCGGGGACGGCATTAGGGACGTTCTACACGACGCGGGACGTCCCGAAGTGGGGTTTGTCGGTGGTTCCCACGTCCCGGTCACCTGCCGGAAGCTCCCGTTCATGGGCACCGACACGCACCCAGCCTTCGTACGGACGTGGACACCGGGGACGTCACCGCGACGATCAGCGCCGCTCTGGCCGAGCGGAAGGCTTTGCCCCGGTACGAGGAACTGTGCGAGCTGCACAAGGACTTGGTGGCGCACATCATGCGCTGATGCCCTTAGCGGCAAAGCAGATCGATGGTCTGTGGCACGGCTCCCCGGGAGTGGTACCGGAAGCGCTCGACGCTCGACACGATTCCGTACGAGGTGGCCCAGGTGCTCGGCACTGGGCTGCTGACTGCTGAGGCCCATGTGAGGAGCCTGGGCTACACGCTTCGGTTTCTTCTGAGGAACTCCGGGCTGGCTGCGACTGACGAAGAACCCGAAGTCGCGAACTCCTCGTCGACGGCCGACGCCTGAGCCGCGCCCCCCAACAACCGCATACGAAACCGGACCACCCCTCAGTCCTTGGCCGGGAAGGGTAGGTCCGGTCGACCGGCGTGCGGCTGGCGACAAGTGGAAGGACACCGGAAACGATCTGGTCTTCACGACCAAGAAGGGGACCCCGTCGAGCCGCGCAACCTCAACCGGTCTTTCACGGCGCTGTGCGACCGGGCCAAGGTCCGCCGCGTCCGCTTCCGTGATCTCCGGCACACCTGTGCCTCACTCGACGCTCGCATGATCATGGAAGTCCTGGGGGCACAGTTCGATCCGCGTGACGATGGACATCTACACCTTCGTCCGGCTCGACTCCCAGCGGACCGCCTTCGACCGCGTGGGCGACGCCCTTCGTGACATCTATGAGGGCGATGACGATGACGGAGCGAGCGGCGTTCCCGCCCGCACCTGATCTTCCCCGCAGCCGTTGATGTCAGAACTGATGTCACGGCAACGTCAGAGGCCCCGTCCAAAATTTTGGACGGGGCCTCTCACCTGCGGAGCCGCCTGTCGGATTCGAACCGACGACCTTCTGTTTACAAGACAGATGCTCTAACCAGCTGAGCTAAGGCGGCGGGTGTCGTCGCTCGTGCAGTGTACCCGGGAGCGGGATCGTGATGTTTGGGGCTACTGACAAAAGCGCGGTGAGGGGCTAGCGTCTCGCCAGGTCCACGCGGTGGACTACACCTCCCTTTACGACGGATCGTCCGGCACGTACCTGCCGGTGAAGGAGAAAAGAACATGGCCACGGTCACCTATGACCAGGCGACCCGGGTGTACCCCGGCGCCGACACCCCCGCCGTCGACAAGCTCGACATCGAGATCGCGGACGGGGAGTTCCTCGTTCTCGTCGGTCCCTCCGGTTGCGGTAAGTCCACGTCACTGCGGATGCTCGCGGGGCTGGAGGACGTGAACGAGGGCAACATACGTATCGGTGACCGCGACGTGACCCACCTTCCGCCGAAGGACCGGGACATCGCGATGGTCTTCCAGAACTACGCGCTGTACCCGCACATGACCGTGGCCGACAACATGGGCTTCGCGCTCAAGATCGCGGGTGTGCCGAAGACCGAGATCCGGAAGAAGGTCGAGGACGCGGCCAAGATCCTCGACCTGACCAAGTACCTGGACCGCAAGCCCAAGGCGCTCTCCGGCGGTCAGCGGCAGCGCGTCGCGATGGGCCGGGCCATCGTCCGTGAGCCGCAGGTCTTCCTGATGGACGAGCCGCTCTCCAACCTGGACGCCAAGCTCCGCGTCCAGACCCGTACGGAGATCGCGAGCCTCCAGCGCCGCCTCGGCATCACCACCGTGTACGTCACCCACGACCAGGTCGAGGCCCTGACGATGGGCGACCGCGTGGCGGTGCTCAAGGACGGTCTGCTCCAGCAGGTCGACAGCCCGCGCAACATGTACGACCGCCCCAACAACCTGTTCGTCGCGGGCTTCATCGGCTCCCCGGCCATGAACCTGGTCGAGGTCCCGATCACCGACGGCGGCGTCAAGTTCGGCAACAGCGTGGTGCCGGTCGAGCGTGAGGCCCTCACCGCCGCCTCGAACAAGGGCGACAAGACGGTCACGGTCGGCGTCCGCCCGGAGCACTTCGACCTCGTGAACGGGGACGGCAACGGCAAGGCCCTGTCCAAGGACGAGAAGGCCGGCGTTCCGGTCACCGTGAACGTCGTCGAGGAGCTCGGTGCCGACGGCTACGTCTACGGCACCGCCGAGATCGGCGGCGAGAAGCGTGACCTGGTGGTCCGCGTTCCGGGCCGTGCCGTTCCGGAGAAGGGCACCACGATCCACGTGGTGCCGCAGGGTGGCGAGACCCACGTGTTCTCCACCTCCTCCGGCGAGCGCCTCAGCGACTGACGGGCGGGCCGGGCCGGCCGGTTACGCAGTCCTCGCGGCCTGCCGCGCAAGTACGAGTGCGCAAGTACGAGTGAAGGGCCGTGACGGCATCCCCGTCACGGCCCTTCGCCGCGCCGCCCACACCCGCCCCCTCCCGTACGGCCCCGCTCGAACAACCCACATTCCTCGTCGCTCGATGTGGTGACAAAATGTCGCCAAATCACTACCGCTCGCTACCATCACGGTCGTGAACCACGCAGCCCGCCGTATCGGCCGATCCCTCGCCCTCGTACTCCCGGTCGTGCTCGTCCTGTCCGGGACCCTCGCCGTCACCCATGTCCCATGGGCGCCAGCGCCCGCGGACTCGCCGGTCCTCACTTCCTCGGCACACAAGGCGTCGGCGCGCAGCGCCTCGACGTCGGCCGGGCCGACGACACCGCAGCGCGCCCCGCAGGACGTGCTCCGTGACCGGCTCATCGCCGAACTTCAGGAGCAGAACCCAGGAGCGGCGCTGAGCGGTCTTCAGCGCGCGATCAACCGCAAGCCGTCCCTGGCCCGCCACTGCACCTCGATCGCGCGGGCGCTCGGCAAGGCCGCCGTCCACAAGTACGGCCCCCAGCGCGCCCAGCGCTTCGCGCGGCCCGTCTGCGACACGTCCTTCGCCTCCGGCGTCGCCCAGCTGAACTGAGCCGGCCCGCTGCGGGGCACCCAACGACCGGCGCGCCCTGCGGCCGGAGCACCCCGCGGCCGAGGCAACCCCCGAAGCCGGGGGACCCCGCGCAGTCGTGGCACCCCCCGCGACCGGCGCCACCCCACGGCCGGGGCACCCCCGCGGCCGGCACACCCCGCATAGCCGAGGCAGCCCGAGCCGTGGGTACGGCACCCGGCACGCGCCCCGCGCGCATAGGCTGCGGCACATGACCCAGCACCCGACCCAGGCCGTGATCCTTGCCGGTGGACAGGGATCACGGCTGCGGCCGTACACCGACGACCGTCCCAAGCCGATGGTGGAGATCCCCGGTACGGGCGTCCCGATCATCGGCCACCAACTGGCCTGGCTCGCGGCGGAGGGCGTCACCGACGCCGTCGTCTCCTGCGGACACCTCGCGGAGGTGCTCGAGGAGTGGCTCGCCAAGGCCGAACTCCCCTGCCGCGTCACGACGGTGATCGAGCGCGAGCCGCTGGGGCGCGGCGGCGGACTGAAGTTCGCGGCACGCTCACTGCCGCGGCCCGAGGAGCCGTGGTACGCGACGAACGGCGACATCTGGACCCGTTTCTCACTGCGTGAGATGGCCGCCTTCCACACCGAGCGCGACGCCACCGCGACGCTCGCGCTCGCCCGCCCGCGCATCCCGTGGGGAGCCGTGGAAACCGACCAGTTCGGCCACGTCCTCGACTTCATCGAGGCGCCGCCCTCCCCGTATCTGATCAACGCGGGCGTCTACGTCTTCTCGCCCCGCTTCACCGCGCTGCTGCCCGAGCGCGGCGACCATGAGCGCACCACCTTCCCCCGTCTCGCCCGCGAACGCGCCCTCGCCGGCTTCCCGCTCCCCCAGGGCTCGTACTGGCGGGCCATCGACACCGCCAAGGACCTGCGCGAGGCCGCCAAGGAACTGGCGGACGGCACCCCGAACTGACCAGCCTTGCTCACCTATCGGCCACCCACACCCACACGCCGCCATACGCCATCCCCGCCATACGGCCATACGGCCATACGGAAGGGCCTTCGGCTCCCCCAGGGAGAGCCGAAGGCCCTTCTCCGTACGCCCGGCGCTGCCGGCGCCACCGACACCGCGCGCCCCGCCCCGCAAACGCGCGCCCCGCGCAGCTCAGTGCCCCAACAGCCCACCCAACGCGCCCCGTCCACCACTGCTGCCGCCCGAGGAGGACGTACCACCACCGGAGCCCGACGACGAGCTGCCACCCGAGGTGGCGGACTCGCGGGACAGGCCCGAGCGGGCGCCGGAGCCGCCGGTGGTGGTGGCCTGCGACGGCTGCTGCTGGGCCGGCGGTGCTGTGGTGCCCTGCCGGCCAGGAGTCGTGGCGCCCTGTGGGCCGCCCTCGTTCGCGCCCTGCGTCTGGCCCTGGCTGGGGGTGGACTCGGGGCCGCTGCTGGCCCGGCGCTCGCCCGGCCTGGTCTCGTTCGCGGAGGGGCGGCCATCCTTGTGCCGCCGGTCCAGCTCGCCGCGGCGCCCGTCGGCGCCGGCCGGGCCCTGGGTCGCCCCGGCGGTGGACTGTCCGCCCGGCGACTGGGGCATCGGGGAGCCCGGCAGCCGATTCGTGGGCGTCTTGCCGCGCTCGGGGGCGGTGACCGGCTGCGAGGAGCGGACGGCGCTGCCCAGCAGCGAGCCGATGAGCAGGGCGAGACCGACGACGACGGTGGCGATGACGGTGCCCCTGCGCAATACCCGACGCCGCAGATCGCGCAGCTCGACGCGGGGGCCGAGCTTCCGCCAGGCCTCGCTCGCCAGTCGCCCGTCGACGGAGAAGACGGGAGCGCCCGCGATGATCAGCGGACTCCAGGCGGCGAGGTAGATGATGTCCGGCGCCTCGTAGGCGGGGACGCTGCTCCAGCTGACCGTCATCAGCAGCGCCGCCGACAGCAGCGCGCCGACGCCCGCGGCGACCCGCTGCCACAGCCCGAACATGGTCAGTACGCCGACGATGACCTGGAGGAAGGCCACCGTGAGTCCGGCCCCGACGGGGTGGGCGAGGGCGAAGTCCCGCAGCGGGGAGGCGATCGTCCACGGGTCGAGGGAGCGCAGCCAGGCGACCATGGAGCCGCGCTCCCCGCCGTCGAAGTAGACGGGGTCGCACAGCTTGCCCATCCCGGCGTAGACGGTGATGAGGCCGAGGAAGAGCCGCAGCGGGAGCAGGACGACTCCCAGGTTCATCCGGCGGCCCGGGTAGTACGCGTGCCGCACGGCGTCGCGGCGACGCCGGCCCTCGGCGTCCACCGGGCCGCCGTCGCTGCGGTGATCCTCCGCGTCCTCGTAGCCGTCGTAGCCCTCATGACGGCCATAGCTGTCGTAGCCGCCGTAGCCGTCTTCGCCCCGGTAGCGGTCGCCCCGGTAGCCGACCGGCGGCAATTCTCCGGTGTCCTGCTCGGGCGCTTCGATCTCGCCGGTGTCCTCGTCGAAGGCGCCGCGCGCCGGGCGTACGCCCTTCAACAGCGGTTCGGGGCGCGGTGGCTCGGGCTGCTGCCGCACCGGCCGCCCGCTCTCGGACGGCTGCGGGCCACGGGGCGGGCCGACCACGGTGGCGGGGCCGCCCGCGGTGACGCCGCTCCCGGAACGGCCGGGCCCGCCGGGGCCCTTGACGCGGGGCAGGGTCTGGGTGGCGGAGGGGTCCGACTCCCCGGCGGCGGGGTCGAGGCCGACGAGGCCCGCCGTGCGGGCGGCCTGGATCAGCTTCGTGGCGCCCGTGTCGTCAGGCTCGGCGCCGCCGCTCCACACCACGGGTGCGCGGCGCCCGGCCCGCGCGGAGCCGGGGCGGTGGGCACCGGTCTGCGCGGCGCCGCCGGTGGCGACGGGGATGGGCTCGGTGTCCTCGAACGCCGCCGCCTCACGCCCGGCGGACGGGGACGTCCCGGCGGCTGCGCCGGCACCCGGGGCCCCTGCTGCCACTCCGGCCTGGGACACCTGCCAGGTGGCCGTCGGCGGTGCGGCCGCGGTGCTGGTGGCCGCCGGTGACAGGGCGCCGCGCGCGCTTACGGACGAGGAGGCGGCGGACGGCGCGGACGGCACGGCCGACGTGGCCGATGCGGCGGACGGCGCGGACGGCACGGCCGACGTGGCCGATGCGGCGGACGCCGCGCCGAGCCGCACTCGGAAACTCGCGTGATTGACGACCACCTCAGCGGGGTCCGACGGGACCTTGACCGTGCTCAGCACCGGTTCGTCGTCGAGGAAACCGCGTGGGCTTCCCGCTGGGCTGTGCCCGGAGCCGCGGCCCGAAGCGCCGGGTGCGCGGGGTGTTCTGGTGTCCACACTCATCTAACCGAGTGACGGACGCTTAGGACACTGCCTTGACCGCCCCGATCTGTCCGAGACCCGTCAAGAGATCACCAACCGGAAGCGAGGCCCGGCGCCGACGCGGCCCGGGCCCCGGCCACACCTCAGCCGCGTCGCCGCGCCGCCTCGTACAGCACGACGCCCGCCGCGACGCCCGCGTTCAGCGACTCGGCGCCACCCGGCATCGGGATCCGCACCCTCAGGTCGCACGTCTCGCCGACCAGCCGCGACAGGCCCTTGCCCTCGCTGCCGACGACCACCACGAGCGGGCCGTCGAGCGCGGCGACATCACCGAGCTCCACCTCACCGTCCGCGGCGAGCCCGATCACCGTCAGACCCGCCTTCTGGTAGCCCTCCAGCGCACGGGTGAGGTTGGTGGCGCGCGCGACGGGCGTGCGCGCCGCCGTACCCGCGGAGGTCTTCCACGCGCCGGCGGTCATCCCGGCCGCCCGCCGCTCGGGAACGACCACGCCGTGCCCGCCGAACGCGGAGACGGAGCGGACGACGGCGCCCAGGTTCCGCGGGTCGGTCACCCCGTCCAGCGCGACGATCAGCGGGTCCTCGCCGCGGTCGAAGGCGGCGGCCGCCAGATCCTCGGGGTGCGCGTACTCGTACGGCGGGACCTGGAGGACCAGGCCCTGGTGGTTGAGGCCGTTGGTCATCCGGTCCAGCTCGGGCCTGGGGGCCTCGACCAGGCGGATGCCGCCGCGTTCACCCGCGAAGCGGACGGCCTCACGGACGCGCTCGTCGTTGTCGATGAACTGCTGCACGTAGAGGGCGTTGGCCGGCACCCCCTCGCGCAGTGCCTCCACCACGGAGTTACGGCCCACGACCAGCTCGGAGACGCCCTTGCCGCGCTGCTGGCGGCCCTGGGCACGGCGCGCCCTGGCCTGTGCCGCGCGCTGCTTGGCGTGGCCCTTGCGCATCTCGGCGGGCGGGGTCGGGCCCTTGCCCTCCAGGCCACGGCGGCGGTAGCCGCCGCTGCCGACCTGCGGCCCCTTCTTCTTCCCGGGCATGCTGGGGCACCTACCTTGCTCTTAGCGGCCTGCGCGTCGAGTACGCGCGATCGGATGTACGTACGGCTTTACAACGGTACCGGTACCGGAGGGGCGGTCACTCCCCGCTCACTCCCCGCTGAGTTCCCAGCGCGGGCCCGCGGGGGTGTCCTCGATCGTCAGGCCCGCGCGCCCCAGCTCGTCGCGGATGGCGTCCGCCGTCGCGTAGTCCTTGCGAGCGCGGGCCGCCTGCCGCTGCTCCAGCACCAGCCCGACCAGCGAGTCCACCACGGAGTGCAGATCGGCGCCGCTGCCGGAGGCGCCGCCTGACCAGGTGGCGTCCAGGGGGTCCATGCCCAGGACGCCGAGCATGGCGCGGACCTCGGCGACCGCGGTCGCGACGGCCGCCTTGTCGCCTTCGCCCAGTGCGGCGTTCCCCTGCCGGACCGTCGTATGGACCACGGCCAGCGCCTGCGGCACCGCGAAGTCGTCGTCCATGGCCTCGGCGAACGCGTCCGGCACCCGCTCCGCGGGCGCCACCTGCCCCACGAGCTCGGTGCCGCGCTGGAGGAAGCCCTCGATCCGGCCGAACGCGGACTCGGCCTCGCGCAGCGACTCGGTGCTGTACTCGATGGTGGAGCGGTAGTGCGGGCCGCCCAGGTAGTAGCGCAGCACAAGGGGGCGCCACTGCTTGACCATCTCGCTGACGAGCACCGAGTTGCCCAGCGACTTGCTCATCTTCTCGCCGCTCATGGTGACCCAGGCGTTGTGCGCCCAGTAGTGGGCGAAGTCGTCACCGAAGGCGCGGGACTGGGCGATCTCGTTCTCGTGGTGCGGGAAGACGAGGTCGACGCCGCCACCGTGGATGTCGAAGGCGCGGCCGAGGTACTTGTGCGCCATCGCGGAGCACTCCAGGTGCCAGCCGGGGCGGCCGGGACCGAAGGGGGTCTCCCAGTAGGGCTCGCCGGGCTTGGCGGCCTTCCACATCGCGAAGTCGCGGGGGTCCCGCTTGCCGGTCTCGCCCTCGCCCGCGGGCTGGAGGAGGTTGTCGAGCTCCTGGTTGGAGAGGGAGAGGTAGTCGCCGAAGGAGCGGACGTCGAAGTAGACGTTGCCGTCGGCGGCGTAGGCGTGGCCGCGGTCGATGAGCACCCGCATCATCTCGACCATCTCGGGGATGTGGCCGGTGGCGCGCGGTTCGTTGGTGGGCGGCAGGCAACCGAGCGCGTCGTAGGCGGCGTTGAAGGCCCGCTCGTTCTCGTAGCCGATCGACCACCAGGGGCGGCCCTGCTCGGCGGACTTGGTGATGATCTTGTCGTCGATGTCGGTGACGTTGCGGATGAACGTCACCTCGTAGCCGCGGTAGCTGAACCAGCGGCGCATGATGTCGAAGTTCAGCCCCGAGCGGATGTGCCCGATGTGCGGGGGCGCCTGCACGGTGGCACCGCACAGGTAGATCGAGACACAGCCGGGCGAGAGCGGGCTGAAATCGCGGATCTGCCGGGCGCTGGTGTCGTACAGGCGAAGAGTCACGGGGTCAAGGGTAGTAGCCCGGCGGGCCCCGCCGTGCGCCTCCCGGGAGAGGGACGGCAGGGCCCGGGGCCGGGATGGCTCAGAGCCAGCCGACGACCTTGTTGACGGTGACGCGTACGACGACGCGTTCGGCGTCCTGGCCCGCGGCGGGGTTGAACTCGGCGTAGCTCTTCCCGGCGTACTTGTGCGCCAGCTCGTCGATGAGCTCCTGGCCGCCCTCGGTGCTGAGGGTCGCGGTGCCGCGCAGCTCGGCGTAGGTGTACGGCTCCTCGGCGGGCTGCACCAGGACCGTCACGCGGGGGTCGCGCTTGAGGTTCTTCGTCTTGCGGCGGTCGACGGTGGTGGAGATCAGCAGGTCCTCGCCGTCGCGCTTCACCCACACCGGCGACACCTGCGGGCTGCCGTCGGGCTGGATGGTGGCGACGGCGACGAAGACCTTGCTGTCGAGGACCTTCTTGAGTTGGTCGGAGAGCACCTGCTGGGCCACGGAAACGGCTCCCTATTCTCTCGCTGCGGAGGTCTGGGCTCCTGGGACCGTATCTCACGCACCGTCAGTCGCGGAGCTTTACGCGCGTCGCAGGATCAGCGCCGTCGCGACGGCCGCCAGGCCCTCGCCACGGCCGGTCAGACCGAGCCCGTCGGTGGTGGTGCCGGAGAGGGAGACGGGGGCGCCCGCGGCGTCGGACAGCGCCTTCATGGCCTCCGCACGCCGTTTGCCGATCTTGGGGCGGACGCCGATGACCTGGACGGCCACATTGCCGATCTCGTACCCCGCCGCGCGTACGATGCGCGCCGCCTCCGTGAGCAGCGCGACGCCGGAGGCGCCGGACCACTCGGGGCGGTCCGTGCCGAAATGGGCGCCGAGGTCACCGATCCCGGCGGCGGAGAAGAGCGCGTCGCACGCCGCGTGCGCCGCCACGTCACCGTCGGAGTGCCCGGCGAGTCCGTACGGCTCGCCCTCCCACAGCAGCCCGCCGCACCAGAGTTCGCGCCCCTCCTCGAAGGCGTGCACATCGGTGCCGATACCGACCAGAGGCAGGGCCGCGACGGGCGCGGCCGGCCGGGCAGTGCTCTCAGAACGCATCGTGCGCCCTCCTCCTGGCCAGGACCGCCTCCGCGAGAACCATGTCGAGGGGGCGGGTCACCTTGAACGCCTCCTCGTGGCCGGGGACGACGACCACCTCGACGCCGAGCCGCTCGACCATCCCCGCGTCGTCCGTGGCGCCCTCGCCCTCCGGCGCCAGCCGGGAGTGCGCCTCGGCCAGCACCTTGCGGGCGAAGCCCTGCGGGGTCTGCACTGCACGCAGTCGGCTGCGGTCGGGGGTGCCGGTGACCGGCTCGGGCTCGCCGTCCGTACGGGGATCGACCTGCTTGACGGTGTCCGTGACGGGCAGCGCGGGCACCACCGCGGGCGCGCCCTCGCGGACGGCCCGCGCGACGGCGTCCACCGTCTCGTCCGGGACGAGCGGCCGGGCCGCGTCGTGCACCAGCACCGTCTCGACGGTGCCGGGCAGCGCGGCCAGGCCGAGGCGTACGGAGTCCTGGCGGGTCTCGCCGCCGGGTACGACGGCGACCTCGGGCAGCCCGTGCTCGTCCAGCAGCGTACGGACGGCGGGTGCGCCGTCGGGCGGTGCGACCACGACGACGAGCTCGACGGCGCGCGCCCGCGTGGTCGCCCGTACCGCGTGGATGAGCATCGGGGTGCCGCCCAGCTCGCGCAGCGCCTTGGGCGCCCCCGGGCCGAGCCGTACGCCCTTGCCCGCGGCGGGGATGACGACGGCGGTACGGGGCCCGGCGTCATCGTCGGGCGGCAGGTCCCCGGAAGGGGCGAAGTCTGTGGAATCGATTGACATCGGTAGCGCGTTCAGGGTTTGTGTCCTCAGCCGGGGTGGGTATGGCCTGGGGGTACCCCCGGCCATAGGTTGGGGGCAGTGCCGGGCGCGACCGCTCGACCGAGCCCTTCCGTGAACATCGGTCGAGCCGGCTGCCCGGGCCCGGCACGCCGACTCTTTCGCCGTACGGCGGCACGTCCGCGCGTGCGCGCGACCTGCTTGAACCTGTCGCAGCATGCCTGAACAGGACTGCATGGCTGAACAAGTCTGCGTGCGTGAACAAGACCAGGCCCGAACATGCCGCAGCGCCCGGTGACGACCATGTCATCCGGGCACCGCGGCATCGTGGGGCAGATCGAGTGTCAGGAAGCGAGAACCTCGTCGAGCAGCGCCTCGGCCTTGTCCTCGTTCGTGTTCTCCGCCAGAGCCAGTTCGCTCACCAGGATCTGACGGGCCTTGGCCAGCATCCGCTTCTCACCGGCGGACAGACCGCGCTCACGCTCACGGCGCCACAGGTCACGCACCACCTCGGCGACCTTGATCACGTCACCGGACGCAAGCTTCTCGAGGTTTGCCTTGTAGCGGCGGGACCAGTTGGTCGGCTCCTCGGCATACGGCGCGCGCAGCACCTCGAAGACCCTGTCCAGCCCATCCGAACCAACGACGTCGCGCACGCCTACGAACTCCGCATTGTCCGCCGGTACGCGAACGGTCAAATCGCCCTGCGCGACCTTCAGAACCAAGTAGGTCTTGTCCACGCCTTTGATCTGGCGAGTTTCGATAGCCTCGATCAGCGCGGCCCCGTGATGGGGATAGACCACGGTGTCGCCAACCTTGAACGTCATGTGTCAGGTACCCCTTCCGTGGCTATCCAGGGTAACACGGGAACGACGTCTTCTGAATGGCGTTTTCGCAGGTCAGGGCATATCTCGGGGCTTGACAAGCGACCCTCTATCGTGCATCGACCGGTCAATGCAAGCGGGTATTCGCAGGTGAGAGCGGTTCTGCGCACTCGCGGAAACGGACCCGGGCGCCCCACTGAAGAGGCTCGCGACACGTGCGCGGTGACCGATTTGTCCGACTGTAGGGAGTGGCATCTTCGCCACACCATCCGGCTTTCCCAAGAATTGATCAATGGCCGTGTAAGAGCCTGTTGATCAATTCTTCATCATCCTCTCGCATTCCCCTGGAATCGCCCGTACGGAGTCACCCGCGCATCGGCCCACTGCTATTCGACGGCGTACGGCGCGGGGTGCCGCCCGCCGCCGGCGGCCCGGGTCGGAGGGTCGGGTGCGGGGCGTCCACAGGCTGTCGGTAACCTGAGCGCGCACGCGAAAGCCCATCCGTATGCGACCGGCACGCGCTCGAGGAGCGTGCCCGCCGCCAAAGATCGCCTAGGAGTTGCCGCCGCCGTGAGCAGCAGCCTTCGTCGCGGCACCCTCGCCGCCACCGCCCTCGCGCTCGCCGCCGTCTCGCTGACCGCCTGCGGCGCGGGGAACGACGCGCAGACGCTGGAGGTCAAGCCCGACAACGCGGCGACGCACGTCGGGGTCATCAAGGTCCAGAACGCCAACCTCGTCACCGACACCAAGGGTTCGGGCGAGGCGACCGTCACGGCGCGGATCTTCAACGACGGTGAGAGGGACCAGACCCTCAAGGGCGTCTACGTCAAGGGCGCCCGCGCCGAACTGAGCCCCGCCAAGGGCGAGAAGAGGCTGGTCGTGCCGGCTGGCGGCTCGCTGATGCTGGGCGGCAGGGGCGAGGCGTCCGCGCTGTTCACCAAGGCGGAGAAGGTGGGCGTCAGGGACGGCAACGCGCAGGCGCTCACGTTTGATCTGAGCCGTACCGGAGCGGTCAAGCTGCGGGCGACGGTGGTGCCGGCGGAGGACGCGTACGAGACGGTGGGGCCGAGTTCGTCGCCGTCCCCGCGGACGCCCGAGAATGGGCCCTCCGGGGCGGGCAAGCCGGGTGCGAGTGAGTCCGCGAAGCCTGGTGGCTCCGCTGAGCCGAGCGGCTCCGCCGAGCCGAGCGGTTCCGCCGAGCCGGGTGAGCGCTCCGGGAAGCCGTCCGCGTCGGCGACGCGGGGTGCGCAGGGGGAGCAGCAGCAGGGCCAGGGGGAGCACGCCGGGCACTGAGGCGTACGTACGGCGAGAGGCCGCATCCCCGCGCGGGGTGCGGCCTCTCGCCGTAGGGGTTCGTGTGCAGCGCCGGGTGCCGGTGCGTTGTGGCTGGTCGCGCAGTTCCCCGCGCCCCTTCGGGGCGCGGCACGCGTGGGGCGGAGCCGCACATGTCGGGGCCCCTGCCCCTTCGGGGCGCGCCCCCGGTTTACGGTTCGAACTTGTAGCCCAGGCCGCGGACCGTTACCAGGTAGCGGGGGGCGCCGGGGTCGGGTTCGATTTTGGCGCGGAGGCGCTTGACGTGGACGTCGAGGGTCTTGGTGTCGCCCACGTAGTCGGCGCCCCACACCCGGTCGATCAGCTGCATCCGGGTCAGCACCCGGCCCGCGTTGCGCAGCAGCATCTCCAGCAGGTCGAACTCCTTGAGCGGCAGATCGACCTTGCCCCCGCCGACGGTGACCACGTGCCGGTCCACGTCCATCCGGACGGGGCCCGCCTCCAGTGCCGCGGGGACGACCTCCTCCGGCTCGCCGCGGCGGCGCAGCACCGCGCGGACGCGGGCGACCAGCTCACGGGAGGAGAACGGCTTGGTGACGTAGTCATCCGCGCCTATCTCCAGGCCGACGACCTTGTCGATCTCGCTGTCCTTGGCCGTCACCATGATCACTGGGACGTTGGAGCGGCCGCGCAGCTGGCGGCAGACCTCCGTGCCGGGCAGCCCCGGCAGCATCAGATCGAGCAGCACCAGATCGGCGCCGTTGCGTTCGAACTCGTCAAGCCCGTCGGGACCCGTGGCCGCGACAGCGACCTCGAAGCCTTCCTTACGGAGCATGTACGACAGTGCGTCGCTGAACGATTCCTCGTCCTCGACGACGAGCACTCGGGTCACGGGAGGACCTCCGGGGCGGAAAGTTGTTCATCAGCCTGATCGACATACGGCCGCTCCTCCTCGTCGAAGGCGGCCGGTTCCTGCAGTGCGCCGGACAGGCGGTTCCGGCCGAGCCGGTCCGCTTCGGCCTGCTCCCGCGCGCTGCCCGCCTCGGGCAGCCGCAGGGTGAAGGTGGAGCCCTGTCCCTCGGCGCTCCATACGGTGACCTCCCCGCCGTGCGAGGCGGCCACGTGTTTGACGATGGACAGGCCGAGCCCGGTGCCGCCGGTGGCCCGGGACCTGGCCGGATCGACGCGGTAGAACCGCTCGAAGATGCGCTCCTTGTCGCGGTCGGAGATGCCGATGCCCTGGTCGGTGACCGAGATCTCTATCAGGTCGCCGCCGGGGGACTGGGTGCGGCGCCCCGCGACCTTGACGCGGGTGCGTGCGGGTGAGTAGTTGACGGCGTTCTCCACGAGGTTGCCGAGGGCCGCGGCGAGCTGGCCGCGGTTGCCCCATACGTGCAGTCCTTCGGTGCCCCCCGCGAGGAGGGTGATCTGCTTGTTGTCGGCGCTCTGCCGACTGCGTTCTATGGCCTCGGTCACCAGCTCGTCCACCCGGACCGACTCGGAGTCCTCCAGCGGGTCGTCGTTCTGCACCCGGGAGAGGTCGATCAGTTCCTGGACGAGATTGGTCAACCGCGTGGCCTCGTTCTGCATCCGTCCGGCGAAGCGCTCCACGGCCTCCGGATCCTCGGAGGCGTCCAGCACCGCCTCCGAGAGGAGCGAGAGGGCGCCGACGGGGGTCTTGAGCTCATGGCTGACGTTGGCGACGAAGTCGCGCCGCACCGCCTCGATCCTGCGGGCCTCCGTCAGGTCCTCCACCAGCAGGAGCACCAGCCGGGAGCCGAGCGGAGCCACCCGTGCGGAGACCGCGAGGGCATCACCCTTTCCGGTACCGCGCCGGGGCAGATCCAACTCGACCTGGCGTATCTCGCCGTCGCGCCTGGTGTCCCTGGCCATCTGGAGCATAGGCTCCACGGCGAGCTTGCCGCCGCGCACCAGACCCAGCGCGTAGGCGGCGGAGCTCGCCTTGACGACGGCATCGCTCTCGTCCAGCACCACGGCCGAGGAGCGGAGCACGGACAGAACGGTGTCGACGCCCGGGGGCAGCCCCGGCTCGGTGTGCAGGGAGGTGCGGGTGGGGCGGGCCTGCTCCCGCTCGCTCCACCGGAACGCCAGCATCGCGATCACGCCGGTACACACACCGGCGATCGCAGCTGCCGCGGCGACCGCCGCATTAACGTCCATACAGCCAGGTTATGCGCCTCTTACGACAGTGCCCCAGTCCTGAGGGGGCCGACCGAAAGAGCTGTCGCCCAGTGTTAACCCTCAGGGCTCCTTCGGTTCACCGAGGGGGGCTGAACCGGTCGCATTTCGGGCGCATCGTTGGGAGCGTAGGGGCCCGAGTGACCCCGACAGGGGTCCGAGCGGCCCCGGAGAACGGCCGGGGCCCAGCGCCCCCCGAGAACATTCGTGCGAGGGAAGGACAGCCATGCGGGACGCGTACCACGAGGAGCTGGACTCGATCGGGGACAGCCTGGTCGAAATGGCCAGGCTCGTCGGCTCCGCGATCGGGCGCGCCACCACGGCGATGCTGGACGCGGACCTGAAGCTCGCCGAGAGCGTCATCGCCGCCGACGAGAAGGTCGACGATCTCCAGCGCGATCTGGAGACCAGGGCGATACAGCTGCTGGCCCGGCAGCAGCCGGTCGCCACCGATCTGCGGATCGTCGTCACCTCGCTGAGGATGAGCGCCGATCTGGAGCGCTCGGGCGACCTGGCGCAGCATGTGGCGAAGGTCGCCAGGCTGCGCTTCCCCGAGTCGGCCGTCCCCCAGGACCTCCAGGCGACGCTGCTGGAGATGGGGCAGCTGGCGCAGCGGCTGATGGCGAAGGCCGCCGAGGTCATCATCACCAAGGACGTCGACCTGGCGATGCAGCTGGAGCAGGACGACGACGCCATGGACCTGCTGCACCGCACCCTCTTCCAGCACCTGATGGACGACCGTTGGAAGCACGGCATCGAGACCGCCGTGGACGTCACCCTGCTGGGCCGCTACTACGAGCGGTTCGCCGACCACGCGGTGTCGGTGGCGCGCCGGGTCGTCTACCTGGTGACCGGCGACTACGCGGACGAGATCGACCCCGCGCTGGCGGCGGCGACCGGTACGGCCGACGGTGCGGGTGAGGGTGGAGCGTCGGGTGAGGGCGCCGCGTCCGGCGAGGCGGCGGCCTCGGGCGAGGGCCGCTGAGGCGTGCAACCGCGCGCCCTTGATGCGCCCGTGCGGGCGCGGCTTGCAATGGGGCTGTGTCATGCCTGTCCATGACTGTCCCTGCCGAGGAGGGCACGATGGCTGACTCCCCCGAACCGCTCAACACCACGGCCGAGCAGCCGCCGACGGCACCACGGGAAGCGCGGCACCTGCCCCTGCTGGGGGCGTGCGGATGCGGACCGGGCTGCGGATGCGGCTGCCAGTCGGGCGGCCCGTGCAGCTGCGGGGGTTCCTGCGGCTGACCGACCACGTGTGGGCCCGACGGCCCGCGCGTATCAGCCCTGCGGGGCACGGGGCGGGGCCCTGACCTGTTCGGCGGGTCAGGGCCCCGCGTCGTATCCGGGCTCCGGAGCGGGCCACGGCAGCCGGGCGGTCAGTGTGAACGCCCCGTTCTCCGGGCCGTAGGCGAGGGTGCCGCCCTCGATCTCCAGCCGCTCCCGCAGCCCGGTCAGCCCGGCACCGGCGCCCGGAATCGGCGGCCGGGCGCGCCCGGGCTCATGCCCCTCGGGCAGCGGATTGCTGACCCGTACCGTCAGCTCCTCCCCCACGGTGCCCGCCACCCGCACCTCCACCGGCTGGCCGGGCGCGTGCTTGCGGGCGTTGGTCAGCCCCTCCTGGACCGCGCGGTAGGCGGTGCGCTGCAACTGCGGGCGGAGGGGGTAGCCGCCCTCACCGTCGAGCGGCTCCGGCAGGTCCTGGTCGAAACGTACGGTCTGGCCCGCGGCGCGCGCCTCGTCGACGAGCTCACCGAGCCGGGACAGATCCGGCTGCGGCCGCGCACCGTCCGGGGCGCCCGGCACCCGGGGAGCGCCGAGCGGAGCCGCTTCCTCCTTTTCGTCCTCGCGCAGTACGTGCAGCACGTCGCGCAGTTCCTCCAGTGCCAGGTGCGCGTTGTCGCGGATGACGGTGGCGCTCTCGGCGATCTCCGTGTCGTTCAGCGCGGAGCCCTCGCCCGCCGCGGTGCGCTGCGTGCGGTAGGCGAGGGCGCCCGCGTGCACGGACAGCAGCGAGACGCGGTGTGCGAGCACGTCGTGCATCTCCCGTGCGATGGCCCGCCGCTCGGCCCGCCGTACGTCCGCCAGCCGCCGCTCATGGTCCACCTGGGCGCGTACCGCGTCCTCCCGCAGCTTGAGCACCAGCTGCCGCCGGGCCCTGGTAGCACTGCCCCAGGTGAAGAAGAGCAGGTAGAAGATGAGTACGAACGCGGCGACGATCCAGCGCTCGTCGTGCGGCACCCCGTAGAGCACCACGTACGGGAGCGTGGCCGCCAGATGCAGCAGCAGCACCAGCGCTGCCGTACGCGGCGGGATGCGCAGCGCCAGATTGAAGATGATGACGGCGAGCGCGCCGATCACGGTGTCCGTCAGCGCCGCGGCCGGCACCGCCGCCAGCGCCACCCCCAGCGGCCAGCGCCGCCGCAGCCACAGCGACAGACACGCGATCGCGCCCAGCGGCGGGTCGAGCGCCACCAGCCACCCGGGCAGATACGTCTTCGACTCGGCCTGTTCGAGGAGCGCCGCCCAACACGCCACGGCCCACGCGAACAGCAGTACGTCGACAACCCAGTCCCGCGCGCTCCGCCGTACCCGCCCCGGATTCGGCGGCCCCCCGGCGGTCAGCTCGCCGGGCAGCAGCCGCCGGGCCAGCGCGGAGGTGGGATGAGTGGTCATGCTGTTGAGCGTATGCGGGGCGGCTGCCAGAGCGTGTGCGGCGGTTCTCGCGTACCCGGCGTCAGCGTTTGGCGTAGCCCTCGTAGCCCTGCCAGTCGATCATGACGCAGGGTTCCTGGCCGACGACCCAGGCGTCGTGGCCCGGCTGGATGTCGACGATGTCGCCGGGGCCGACCTCGTCCTCCTCGCCGTCGTCCATCTGGACCTTCAGCCGACCGGAGACGACGTAGCCCGCGTGGGCCGCCTGGCAGCTCTCGGTCTTGGCGATGGGTTTGACGTGCTTGGACCACTGCCAGCCCGGCTGGAACGTGGCCCGGCCCAGCTCCTTGTCCTTCACATGCAGGACTTCGAGCTGTCCCGTGCCCTGTTCGAAGGGCCGGACTTCCTCCGGCGCGTTGAAGCTCTTGTGTACGAGTCCCGCCATGGCGCGCTCTCCTTCGCCGGCTGGGTGTCGGATCTCGGTCCTGGCCATCGTCCGGTGCCAGGCCCGTGATCGCATCCGCAGGCCGGGCGGGCAGCACAAAGCCCCCTGCTCGCGGCGCGGCCGCGGGCAGAGGGCTTAGGTATGTGTCCGGGTGGTCCGGGTGCTACTTCTTGCCCTGGTTCTTGACGGCTTCGATGGCGGCCTTGGCGGCATCCGGGTCGAGGTAGGTGCCGCCCTTCTTGACCGGGTGGAAGTCGGCGTCCAGGTCGTAGGCGAGCGGGATGCCGGTGGGGATGTTGAGGCCGGAGATGTCCTCGTCGGAGATGCCGTCCAGGTGCTTGACCAGGCCGCGCAGCGAGTTGCCGTGCGCGGCGACCAGGACGGTGTGGCCGGCCATCAGGTCCGGGATGATGCCGTCGAACCAGTACGGCAGCATCCGCTCGACGACGTCCTTGAGGCACTCGGTGCGGGGCCGCAGCTCGCTGGGGACGCCCGCGTAGCGCGGGTCGTCGCTCTGCGAGAACTCGGCGCCATCCTCCAGGACCGGCGGCGGGGTGTCGTAGGAGCGGCGCCAGAGCATGAACTGCTCCTCGCCGAACTCGTCGCGGATCTGCGCCTTGTCCTTGCCCTGCAGTGCCCCGTAGTGGCGCTCGTTCAGCCGCCAGGAGCGGCGTACGGGGATCCAGAGGCGGTCGGCGGACTCCAGGGCCAGCTGCGCGGTGCGGATGGCGCGCTTCTGCACGGAGGTGTGCAGTACATCGGGGAGCAGGCCGGCGTCCTTGAGCAGCTCGCCGCCGCGGACCGCCTCCTTCTCGCCCTTCGCGGTGAGGTTCACGTCCACCCAGCCGGTGAACAGGTTCTTGGCGTTCCACTCGCTCTCGCCATGGCGGAGCAGGATCAGCTTGTACGGTGCGTCGGCCATACCCGAGAGCCTAGCCGCCCCCCTGCGGGCCCCGACCAAGGTGGGGCCCCACCGCACAGCCGGGCGGTGAAGTGTGGGGGGCCGCCACATGGGGGGCGAGGGCGGGTTTCCCTAGCGTGCGGCGGCATGGTCTCCCCTTCTTCGTCCCGTTCTTCGTCCCCAGAGCCGCCCGGCGGCGCCGCTGCCGAGGCCCGGTCGCTGCGCCGGATCGTCGCGGCCAGCCTGGTCGGTACCACCATCGAGTGGTACGACTTCTTCCTCTACGGCTCGGCCGCCGCGCTGGTCTTCAACAAGCTGTTCTTCCCGGACTCCGATCCGCTGGTCGGCACGCTGCTGGCGTTCCTCACCTACGCGGTCGGCTTCGTGGCCCGCCCTATCGGGGCGCTGGTCTTCGGCCACTACGGAGACCGGGTCGGCCGGAAGAAACTGCTGGTCATCAGTTTGCTGCTGATGGGTGGTGCCACGTTCGCCATCGGGTTGCTGCCCACCCACGCGACGGTGGGCGCGCTCGCCCCGGTCCTGCTGACGGCGCTACGGCTGGTGCAGGGCTTCGCGCTGGGCGGCGAGTGGGGCGGCGCGGTGCTGCTGGTCTCCGAGCACGGGGATCCGCGGCGGCGCGGCTTCTGGGCCTCCTGGCCGCAGACCGGGGCGCCCGCGGGCCAGCTGCTGGCGACCGGGGTGCTGGCGGCGCTGACGGCGCTGCTGTCGGACGGCGCGTTCGAGAGCTGGGGCTGGCGGGTGCCGTTCCTGCTCTCCGGGGTGCTGGTGCTGGTGGGCCTGTGGGTGCGGCTGGCCGTGGACGAGTCGCCGGTCTTCAAGGAGGCCCGCGCCCGCGCGGAGGCCCGTAAGGCGGCGGACCGCAAGGCCGGTACGAGCACTGTCGAGGAGCTGCCGCTGCTGGCGGTGCTGCGGCACCACTGGCGGGATGTGCTGGTGGCGATGGGCGCCCGGATGGCGGAGAACATCAGCTTCTACGTACTGACGGCCTTCATCCTCGTCTACCTCACCGATCACCTCGACCTGTCCCAGCAGACCGGGCTGAACGCGGTGCTGATCGCCTCCGCCGTGCACTTCGCCGTCATCCCGCTGTGGGGAGCCCTCTCCGACCGGGTGGGGCGCCGGCCCGTCTACTTCCTGGGCGCCATCGGCGTCGGAGCGTGGATCTTCCCGTTCTTCGCGCTGCTGGACACCGGGAA
Organism: Streptomyces sp. CA-250714; assembly: GCF_050936705.1. Lineage (NCBI taxonomy): Bacteria > Bacillati > Actinomycetota > Actinomycetes > Kitasatosporales > Streptomycetaceae > Streptomyces > Streptomyces sp. CA-250714. The sequence goes on from NZ_JBNJMI010000002.1 coordinate 3,517,563, forward strand.
GTTCGGGCTGATCGCGCTCGCGGTGACGGTCGGGCTGGTGCTGCACGGGGCCATGTACGCGCCGCAGGCGGCGTTCTTCTCCGAGCTGTTCGCCACCCGGATGCGGTACTCGGGTGCCTCGATCGGGGCGCAGTTCTCGTCGGTGGCGGCCGGGGCGCCGGCGCCGATGATCGCGACGGCGCTGCTGGCGGAGTACGACGGGTCGGCGATGGTGTCGATGTACGTCATCGCGGCCGTGCTGCTCACCGTCGTCGCGGTGGCGTGCGCGGCCGAGACCCGCGACCGGGACCTGGCGACGGTCGGCGAGACCACCCCGCCGGGCGGCGCTCCCCTGGAGGCGGCACCGTCAGCCGAGGGCTCCCGTCATCCGGTGGAGCCGTAGCGCGAGCTGGATCTCCAGCGCGCGGTGCGGTGCCTGCCAGTCGTCGCCCAGCAGCCGGCCCACCCGCTCCAGCCGCTGGGCGACGGTGTTGACGTGGACGTGCAGCACGTCCTTGGCCCGTACGGGGCTCATGCCGCTGGCGAAGTACGCGTCCAGGGTGGCCACCAGCTCGGTGCCGCGCCGCTCGTCGTAGTCGAGCGCGGGGCCGAGGGTGCGGCGTACGAACCCCGCGACGTCCCGGGTGTCCGTCAGCAGCAGCCCGAGGAAACCGAGGTCCTCGGCCGCCGCGCCCTCACCGCGGCGGCCGAGCAGGCTGAGCGCCTCCAGGCAGCGGCGGGCCTCCGGGTAGGCGGCGGCCACGGCGCCGGGGCGGGTGGCCGGGGACGGCACGGGCGGGGAGGCGCCGACGGTGACGGGCCCGCCGGCCGCGCGGCCCAGCTCGGCGGCGACCTGCCGGGCCGTACGGGAGACGCCCCCGTCGCCGCCGGCCGTGCCTGTCAGGGGCAGCAGCAGGACGGGGCCGCCGTCGCGGGTGGCGGCCAGGCCGTGCCGGGTGGCGGCGAGGTGGGTGGCCGCCGACCAGAGGCGCTGCCGGTCCGCCTCGTCGGGCGCACAGGCCTCATCGGGCGCGCAGGCCTCCTCGTCGGCCGGGTCGAGGCGGGCGGCCAGCACGGTGTGCGGCACGTCCAGGTCCGCGTGGACCCGCGCCGCACGGTCGCGCAGCAGATGGGGGTCTCGGTGTGCGGCGTCCAGCAGGTCGTCCAGCAGCTCGCCCCGTACACGCTGTTCGGCCTCGCCTGCCGAGCGGCGGGCGAGTTGCAGCAGTGACGTCACCATCGCGGCGCGCTCCAGGGTGCGCTGGTCGACGGGCGCGAGCTCCGCGTACCCGTGCAGCAGCAGCGCGCCCAGCAGTTCGCCGCCCGCGGTGACGGCGGCCACCCAGGTGTCGCCCTCGCGTACGGCGTGCCCGTCCCGGCGGGAGCGCTCGACGGCCGACGCCCACGCCGCGTCCGCCCGCCGGCCGTGCTCGCCCGAACCGCCGAGCTCGACACGTTCGCGGAACTCCACGCGGCCGCCCAGCACTTCCGCCAGCGCCCGGGTCACCTCGTCCACGCCGCCGCCGCGCAGCACCAGTTCGGTCAGCCGGTCGTGGATGTCGGAGGCGCGGCGGATGGTCTCGTTGACCGCGCGCAGCCCGGCCAGTGCCTGGGTCGTCTCGGTCAGCAGCCGAGTGTTGTCGAGCGCCACCGCCGCATGGGCGGCGAACGAGCGCAGCAGGGCGATCTGTTCGGGCTCGAAGACCCGCTCCCGCCGGTCCGCCGCGTACAGCACGCCTATGACCTCCCGCCCGCCGAGCAGCAGCGGCACCCCGAGGATGGCGATCAGCCCTTCCTCGCCGACGGCCCCGTCGATGGAGTCGGTGTGCTGGAAGCGGGCATCGCGCGGGTAGTCCTGGGTCGCGTAGGGGCGCGCGGTCTGCGCCACGAGCCCTCCGAGCCCTTCCCCCATGCCGAGCCGCAACTGCTGGAAGCGGGCCGAGACGGAGCCCTCGGTGACCCGCATATAGGTGTCGCCGCGCTCGGGGTCGGTGAGCGTCATATAGGCGACCTCGGTGCCCAGCAGGCGGCGGGCGCGCTGCACGATCGCCTGGAGTACGTCGTCCAGGTCGCGCAGCCCCGCAAGGTCGTGCACCGTCTCGAACAGCGCCGTCAGCTCGGCCTCCCGCCGCCGCCTGCCCTCCAGTTCGGCGCGGATGCGCAGGGCCAGCTGTCTGCCGCGCTCGGCGGCGGGGACGGGGTCGGGGACGGTGTCGGACTGGGCGTGCGGCGTGGTGGTGTGCGCCGCCGGGTCGTCGTACGCCTCGGCCGGGGCGCCGCGGGTCAGCAGTTCGAGGTAGCCGAGGCAGGCGGCTTCGGTGTCGCTGCCGAGGGGGTCAGGGCTGTTGTCGGTGGGGCTGTGCATGGCCACAGGGTCAGTGAGCGGTCCATGCGCCGTCGAGGGGCAGGGCGGATCCCGTGAGGAACGCCGCGGCGGGAGTGCACAGATATGCGACCGCCTCGGCGACCTCGTACGGCTCCAGCAGCCGCTTGACCGCGGAGTCCGCGAGCATGATGTCGGTGACGACCCGCTCCGCCGGTATGCCGTGCGCCTCGGCCTGGTCCGCGATCTGCCGCTCCACCAGCGGGGTGCGCACATAGGCCGGGTTGACGCAGTTGGCGGTGACCCCGTGTGCCGCCGCCTCCAGCGCCGTCGTCTTGGACAGCCCCTCCAGCCCGTGCTTGGCCGCCACATACGCCGATTTGTACGCGGAGGCGCGCAGCCCGTGCACGGAGGAGATGTGCACGATCCGGCCCCACCCCTGCGCGTACATCCCGGGGAGCGCGCCCCGGGTGGTACGGAACGGCGCCTCCAGCATGAGGGTGAGCATCCGGCGGAACGCCTCGGGCGGGAACTCCTCGATGGGCCGTACGAGCTGCGTGCCGGCCGCGTTGACGAGCACGTCCGCGCCGTCCGCCGCCCGCTCGGCCGCGTCCAGCCCCGCGGGGGCCGTCAGATCGAGGGGGTGGATCTCGACGGACTCCTCCCCCGCGGGGCCGCGCGCCACCTCCGCTGCGAGCGATTTGAGCCCCTCCGGGTCCAGGTCCACCGCACGCAGCCGGGCACCCGCCGCCACCAACCGCACCGCGCAGGCCCGCCCGATCCCGCCGGCCGCGCCGGTGACCAGCGCCGTACGGCCGGTGAGGTCCAGGTCGACGGAACGGGAAGCGGCGGGCCCGGGGGGCTCGGCGGCCGGGGCATCGGACCGGGGCGACTTCGGGGCATCGGACCGGGGCGACTGAGGCGTCATGGCCGCAGCCTAGGGCCGCTCCGCGGACGCCCGGATGTGGTGGCTGACCGCACTTTCCCCGGCTCATATGTGCCGCGCGCACATCCGGTGCGGTCCGGGGTCGGCAATGTGGCTGCCCCACAGTGGCGGGCCGGGACGGCTGGCGGACCGGCACGTTCGCCCGGCACGGCCCCCGCCCTACGGTGCGGCTGACCGGGCCACGTGCCCGTATCCCCCACACAGGCACCACGGAAGGAACCCCTCATGCGAACCTCCGTGCGCACCACGGCAGCGCTGCTGGCCGCCCTCACCCTCTCCGCGCTGGGCGTCTCCGGTACGTCCTCCGCGACCGACGGGCAGCAGCGCGCCGACGCCGCCGCCCTCGAACGCGTCACCGACTTCGGCTCCAACCCCGGCGCCCTGTCCATGTACCGCTACACGCCCGATGGGCTCGGCGCCGGCCGCCCCGTTGTCGTCGTACTGCACGGCTGCACTCAGGACGCGGCGACGTACTTCGACGGCGCGGGCTGGCAGCAGGCCGCCGACAAGCACGGCTTCTCCGTCGTCGCACCGCAGCAGGAGAAGGCCAACAACGCCAACCGGTGCTTCAACTGGTTCCAGCCCGGCGACACCGCGCGGGGCAGCGGCGAGGCGCAGTCCGTCCAGCAGATGGTGGAGCGCACCGTACGGGACCTGGACGCGGATCCCGCGCGGGTGTACGTCACCGGGCTGTCGGCCGGCGGCGGGATGACCTCCGCGCTGCTCGCGGCCTACCCGGACACCTTCGCGGGCGGCGGCGTCATCGCGGGGCTGCCGCACGGCTGCGCGGACTCGCTGCCCTCCGCGTTCACTTGTATGAACCCCGGCGTCAGCAAGACCCCGGCCCAATGGGGCGACCTGGCCCGCGCTGCGCACCCCGAATACACCGGGCGACGACCCCAGGTCTCGGTCTGGCACGGAACGGCCGACACCACCGTCGCGCCGCGCAACGCCACCGAGTCCGTCAAGCAGTGGACGAACGTCCTGGGCGCCGACCAGAACGCCGACGCCACCCACCAACTGCCTGGCGGCACCACCCAGTCCGACTACCAGGGCGCCTCCGGCGACGTTGCGGTACGCAGCTACCTGGTCGACGGAATGGGCCACGGCACGCCCGTCAAACCCGGCGAGGGCTGCGGTAAGGCGGGCGCGCACTTCCTGGACACCGTCTGCTCGACGGCGTATCTGGCGCGGGACTGGGGGCTGAGCGGGTCCTAGGGCGTACCCCGCAACGGGGGCTGCGCTTGCCCACCCTGCGCCCCTGGCGCAGACTGCCCAAGCGCAGGAGGGGGGACGGCCTAATTCCGGCGCAAAATTACAGCCGCCGCTCCGGCCGTGACGATCGTGGCGAGCAGCCAGCCCAGGATGACCAGGGACAGGGCTATCCACTGGGAGGCCCCCGTGGTCCGCCAGGCTGCCTCCTGGCCAAGGTCCAGCACGGGGAGCAGCAGATCCAGGGTGTAGATGAAGGGCTCCCAGTGCGGCGCCTCGTCGGGTTTGAGGGCCGGGGGCGGGTTCGCGGCGAACCACAGCGATCCGCCCGTCAGCAGCAGGACCAGCCACAGGACCGCGCGTCCGGGGCGGTATCCGTAGCCCAGGGCGAGGTCCTGGATGTGGTCCCAGATCCTGAGCGGCAGGGGCAGCAACTCCCGCCGTCGCCGGAGCTTGGCGAGGAGGACGGTGTGCGCGTCGGCCTCCTCGCCGCCGGCCTGGAGACAGGCGGCGAGGCGGTCGTACGGCTCGGGGTTGAACTCCGGCGTCGCCGCGTGCACCCACTCCAGGCGGCGGGGCAGCGGAAAGCGCCCTTCCGGCGCCAGGACTTCATAGGTGAAGCCGCGCAACTGCAGCCGGCCGGGCCCCGGCCAGCTCTCGGACCTGTCGATCAGACGGCTCACGACGGCGTCCTGGAGCACGACGAGCCCGCGTTCCGGGCGCTCGGGGGTGAACGTCAGCTGCGTGGCCTGCACGCCGCGCAGCGAGAACTCCTGCTCCGCCGTCATCTCCAGCCGGACCCGCTCCAGAATCAGGGCGCCCCCGAGGGTCGAACCGTCGAGGTGGACGCCGCCTTGGATGACGGTGCGCTGCATCCGGGCGACATCAGCCCTTGTCATGGAACCGGCGCTGAAGTCCGGGAGAATCGCGGAGGGGGCCATCACGAAGTCCTCCTCGACGGTGAGCCGGGTCGCGGTGAGCACCGACCTGCCGTTGAGGTGTCTCAGCCGGCAGCCACGCATGCTCAGCGAACCGCCCACGCGGGCTCCCCGCAGTGAGAGTTCGCCCCTGGCCTCCAGCTGGTCGGCGTTCACATCCTGGGCGACGTTCAGCCCGTCGGCGTCCAGCGCCTTGCCCCGCGGGACAGATCGCAGCACCGAGCCCTCCAGGGTGAGGTCCGTACCGATGTTGGCCTGCGCCAGCACCAAGCCGTTCAGCAGTTCGCTCTCGCTCAGCCGCAGATCGCCCTCGACGGTCAGCCGCGTGGCCTCCAGATGCGGCGCCCAGCACTGGTGCAGGATCACCGTGCCCGCCCGGCAGTCGATGAGCCGTACCGGCTGGTCCAGGCGGCACTGCCTCAGCTCGAAGGGGACGGTGATCTCCGAGTTGGACAGCTCCAGCGGGCCGTCGATCCGGCAGCCGGTCAGCTTCAGCGCGGGCGCCCTGCCGGGCAGCGCGGGCGGCCCGTCGAGCAGCAGCAGCGCGATCACCCGGGCCCGTACGGTGCGTTCGGGGCCCCACCGCGCCTCGCCGCGCACATCGTCCTGCACGGCGTCCCCTGTGCGGAGGTCGTACATGCTGCCGTTCCGGTAGGCCTGCCACAGCCCCAGCTCCGCCGCTGACAGGTCCTCCGGCGGTTCCCCACTCTCGCGCTCGGCCACCCGTCGACCCCCGATCCCGGTACCGCTGCGACCTCAGCTTCCCATGAGGAGCCTCTTCGCTGTGCTGCGCGGGGTCGCCCTTGTGGCACTTCGCACGCTCGGCACGGACCCTCCAGCTGCCCGTCTCGGCACTGGATGATCACTGGTTCACTGCCACGCTTCCGACAGGCGCCGTGTGACGACCGAGCTGAAGATGCGTACGCCGCGCGTCGAGCCGGGATTGATGCCGGTGAGCTCCCGCACCCGGCGGAGGCGATAGTCCAGGGTGCGGGGGTGGACGTTGAGGGCTGCCGCCGTGGCGCCGCGGTGCATGTCGTGGCGATAGTACGCGTCAAGCGTGACCAGGAGGTCCGGACCGGCCTGCAGGCTCCGGCCCACGGCGTGGAGCCATTCGCCGACGAACGGCGCGTCCGCAACGGCGAGTTCGACGAACACGTCCGACACGGTGTGCGGCCGCAGCCGGGCGGACGCCCGTCGCAGCGGTGCCGCCCTGCTGATCCGCCGGGCCAGGCCGAGGGCGTCGGCAACCTCGGACAGCGGTGAGGTGGCGGTGCCGGCGGCGCAGGGGCGACCGAGAGCCTGAGCGAAGTCCCGTACGAGATCGGATACGAGGTCGGGCAAGAGGTCGGGGGCAAGGTCGGGTACGGAGTGCGGCTGTACGGTCTCGGCTGTACCGGGCCCCTCGGACGCCTGGGGCGTGGGGGGATGCAAGGGAATCAGGGCAATCAGCTCACCGCCCCTGCTTCCACTGCCCGGGCACCACGTGATCGGCGCGTGGTGGGTTTTCACCAGCGCCTCGATCTCGGTTTCCAGGTCGCGATCGCCGACGGGACGGTCCGGCACCCGGATCACCGTCACCGCGCAGCGCTCGGGCAGTTCCATGCCCAGTGCCGAAGCGAGTTCCGCCGATATGGGATCTCCGTTCAGCAACGACCTGGCCAGCAGCGCGGCCTGCTCGACGTACGGCACACGGTGTCGCAGCGCCGTCACGAATCCCTGACTGTAGGCACGGATACCGCGTTCTCCCTGCGGGGCGAACCAGTTCATCATCCGCATGAGTTCGTCGACGCCGACGCCGCGCTGAGCTTCGGTCGCTTCGTTGATCTCGCGCAGCATGAGTGAGGTGTGCAGTCGCAGGACCCGCTGCCGTGCATCGAGCGACATCCCCGCCGCAGCCCGCAACTCGCCGATCGCCGCGATGTACCCGAGGTCGTCGTCGCTCAATCCGCTGTTGTCCGGGGACAGTTCGACTGTACGTCGCCGCAGCCACAACGCGTACTCCAGCGTCTCGGCCCGCGCCCGGGAGTTCGTGTCCAGGTACCCGAACTCCGGAATCTCGCGCGCGTACGCCTCGACCTCCCGGCGCGCGTTGGCCGACGCCTGCCGGGCCAACTCGGCGAAGAAGCTCCCCATGGGCGCGAGCATGCCATTCCGGTCGAAGAAGCCGACAGGGCAAATCAGGACGGCATTTATCACTCTGCGCACATCGGAGATGATCGTCTTTGAGGCACTTTGTCACAGTGCGCAAAATTGCCGGATCGGGACATTCTTATCGCTTGTTCCCTTGTGGAGACACTGTGAACAGGCCTTAATGGGAACCGCGTACCAGCCCGTGGGGGAACACCACAGCAATCATTCCGGCCACCGCTCCGGATCAGCGCGGGAATCGGTACGGGAATCTCTCATCTGCGCGTCACTCAATGGTGCTTGTTCAAACGGGAGGGGAAACACCGATGAAAGCAGGAAAGAGAAAGAGAATCGCGGCGGCGTTAGCGGTCATGGCCACGTCGACAGCGCTCATGCTGAGCGCGCCGGGCAGTGTCTCGGCCGCTCCCGCCGCCACTCCCAGCCTGCGCGCGTTCGGGATCACAGGTGACGGCACCCAGATGGCCACGTTCACCACCGACCGGCCGAACGTGCTCGACTGGGTCAGGGATGTCGTCGGGCTCAGTGGCGACACGGCTCTGATCGGCATCGACTTCCGGGTGCAGAACGGCCTGATGTACGGCGTCGGCAACAAGGGCGGCATCTACACGATCAAGACCCCGCCGACCACCACGGACGTCGAGATCACCAAGGTGTCCCAGCTCCAGTACACGCTGCACGGCACGAACTTCGGCGTCGACTTCAACCCGGCCGCCGACCGGCTGCGTGTGATCAGCGACAACGGCCAGAATCTGCGGCACAACCTCAACGACAACACGACCGTCCAGGACCTGAACCTCACCACCCCGCCGATCGAGGGCACGACCAAGGGCGTCTCCGCCGCCGCCTACACGAACAACGACCTCAACGGGGCCACCGGGACCACTCTGTTCGACATCAACACGACCAGCGACCAGGTAGCCATCCAGTCCCCGGCCAACAACGGCACGCTGGCATCGACCGGCAGCCTCGGCATCGACGCGCAGACCAACGCCGGCGTGGACATCTTCAGCACCCTGTCGGGCGGCAAGACGGTCAGCAACGCCGCCTTCGCCACTCTCACCGCCTCCGGCGCCAACAGGCCTTCTCTCTACAGCGTCAACCCCTTCACCGGCGAGGCCACGCTCGTGGCCGATGCCTCCAAGTCCAAGTTCCCCCTGGACATCACGGACCTGGCCATCTCCCTCACCGGGAGCTGAGCCCCTCCCGCAGGTCACCTACTCGCCGCGGCCCGGCTGCTCCCGGGCCGCGGCAAGCCTGAAACGTGGTCCGCCTGTGTACCGCCGTGCCGCTCCAGCAGCGAGCGTGCTGTCGCCGCCATCGCCTCGTCACCATCTCCCCCTCGAACGTGACCGCGCCCGCGCCGCGCGCCTGCGCCTCCGCCTCCGCCACGGTGGCCAGCAGCCGGGCGGCGCGGGCGCCACTTGACGAGGTCCGTCAATTCGCTGGCGGCCGTACGAGCGCCGCGCATAACGTGCACCCGCGGGTAGGCCACTTACACCCTCACCGGGTGGGCGGGTTTTCCAAGGGGGAGCGGTCGTGGGCGGGAAACTGTCGTTCAGCAGGCTCAGACGGGCCGCGGCCGAGAGCGTGGGCGGGCTGCCCCGGCAGTTCTGGTGGCTGTGGATCGGCACCCTCGTCAACCGGCTCGGCGCCTTTGTCGCGACGTTCCTCGCGCTGTATCTGACGGTCGAGCGCGGCTATTCCGCCTCGTACGCGGGCCTCGTCGGCGCGCTCTACGGTCTCGGCGGGGTCGTCTCGTCCATCGGCGCGGGTGTGCTGACCGACCGTATCGGGCGGCGGCCGACGCTGCTGGTCGCCCAGGTGGCGACCGCCGTGTCCGTCGCCTCGCTCGGCCTGGTCACCCATCCGGTGGCGATCGCGGTGGTCGCGGGCCTCGTCGGTATGGCCACCAACGCCTCGCGGCCCGCCGTGCAGGCGATGATGGCCGATATCGTCCGCCCCGAGGACCGGGTGCGGGCCTTCTCCCTCAACTACTGGGCGATCAACCTCGGTTTCGCGGTCTCCTCCGCCGGCGCGGGGCTCATCGCCCAGTACAGCTATCACCTGCTGTTCTTCGGCGAGGCCGCGATGGTGCTGGCCACCGCGCTGATCACCTTCTGGAAGCTGTCGGAGTCCCGCCCCGCCGCCGCCACCGAACGGGAAGCCGGCGCCGGCCGCGAGGCGGACATCTCCATGTGGACGGTGCTGCGGGACAAGCGCTTCATGGTCGTCGTCGCGCTGAACCTGCTGCTGGCCACCCTCATCCAGCAGGCGTTCGTCTCGCTCCCCATCTCCATGGGCCAACACGGCCTGGACAGCACCGACTTCGGCACCGTCATCGCCGTCAACGGCGTACTGATCGTGCTGCTCCAGCTGCCCCTCACCCGCTTCATCGAACACCGCGACCCCGCCAAGCTGCTGATCGTCTCCGCGCTGCTGACGGGGTACGGGTTCGGCCTGAACGCGTTCGCCGGGTCCTCGGCGGTCCTCTACGCGTTCGCCGTGGTGGTGTGGACGCTCGGCGAGATGATCAACTCCCCCACCCAGATGGGCCTGGTCGTCCGCCTCTCCCCCACCCACGGCCGCGGCCGCTACCAGGGCATGTACACCCTCTCCTGGTCCGTCGCCTCCCTCGGCGCCCCCCTGCTGGGCGGCACCGTCATCGACCACTTCGGCTCCCACACCCTCTGGGCCGCCAGCGCCATCGTCGGCACCATCGCCGCCCTGGGCTACGGCCTGCTGCTCCGCAGCATGCGGGCGGAGCAGCAGGACGAGAGGGAGGGGGAACGGAAGGAGAGCGAGGCGGGGGAGCAACCACGGGAAGGGGAGCCGGAGCCTGACTCGGGGCCCGCGCGGAGCGGGTCAGCTGAGGGGGCGGCGGTGAGTCCCGCGCGGGACTGACCGCGACCGACGCCGACCGGATTACGGCACCCGCACGGGCACCGAGTTGTCCGGGGTATCGAGCCACACCCGGTGTCCCCGCGGTGTGACCGTCAGCCCGTACCGCTCGAACCGCGGCTCGCCCTGCTCACGCCACCACTCCATGACCGCCTCGGCTTCCGCCCACAACCGGCGCGGCCCGGACTCGACGACCTCGTACTCGGTACGGCCGTGCTCGTAATCAGCCGTCGCCCATGACCGTCCGGACATCTCCAGCAGCCACAGCCGGTACGCGCCTCGCTCTCCCCACTCGACGCGGCAGAACAGGTCGGGCACCTGAACTCCGAGCGTGAACATGTGATGCCAGTCGCCCATCTCGTCGGGGGAGAGGGGAGACGTGCGCCGCACACCCAGCCCCTCAGCGGCGCCGGGGAACGCGTCCGTCGCCGGGAACCGGTCGCGCTGGTCGCGTAGCCGCATGAACGCCGACGACATCACGAACGGCCCCGAAGCGCCGCCCTCGCCGACCGTGAGCCGCGCCACCGCCTGCCCGCCGTACGGCGGGCCCCACGGCGCCACGATCACACCACCGGTTCGGGTCTGCTCGACCCATGCGTACGGCACCCGGGAGACACCGCACGTGGTGATGACCCGGTCGTACGGCGCCCCGTCCGGGTAGCCCCGCGCGCCGTCCCCGACAACGGACAACGGGGTGAGGCCGGTCGCGGCGAACCGGCGCTGAGCCTCCTCCGCGACGGCCGGGTCGACCTCGATGGTCACGACGTTGTCCTGGCCGAGCCGGTACGTGAGCAGCGCGGCATTCCAGCCCGTGCCCGTGCCGATCTCCAACACCCGGTCTCCGCGCTCCACGCTCAAGGCGTCGAGCATCGCGAACACCATCTTCGGCATGGAATTGGACGAGGTCGGAGTACGGCCCTTACCGCTGCCCGTGTGCGCGCCGTCGTCCCACTGCGTGGTGAGAGGTACGTCGCTGTAGACCTTCGCCCACCACTGCGCCGGGTCGGTGTTCCGGTCGATGACTTCGCCCTGACGGTTGCCGCCTGGTGTTCCCGGCCACAGCCGGTCGGGAACGAACGCATCGCGCGGCACCGCCTTGTACGCGGGCAACCAGTCGGAGGACAAGGCGCCCTTTTCCAGCAGCACGGAGGCCAACCCTCCCGGGCCGGCCTCGTCCGTGTTCGGCTCCACCTCGGTCACTGGCCGTCCGCCGGGCCTTGGCCGTCGCTGGTGTTGCCGCCCTCGTCGGAGCCGCCGCCCCCGTGCTTGTTGCCGCTGTCGCTGTCATCCTGCGGGTTGCCGCCCTCGGCCCGCGTGATCCACGGCAGAGATTCCATCGTGTACCTCCTTGCTGTGGGTTGTGCTCCGGCGGTCGGGTCCATCACGTGCAGGAAGCCGCCCGCCTTCTCGGCCTCGCGCGCGACCTCGTCGTACTTCTGGGGGATAGTCGAGATCATCGTCCGCCGAGCGGTGAGTACGGTGTCGGCCTTCTTCTGCTCGACCATCTCGACCGCGCGGGAGAGCCCTTCGCGTCCTTCCGGAGGGAGCAGACCGGCGCGGTCCTCGATCGTCTCGACGATGTCCCACCCGGACACGGATGCGTATTCAATGCACTCGCGGCGCGGTTCCGTGGTGTCGGCGTTCGGCGCCGCGCACAGGTAGATCACGACGCGGAACTGCTCCACCTTCTTCGCGTGGGTCGGTACACCGCCCTCGCCCGGTACGTGTCCGGCTGCGTGATCGGCAAGCGCCTGGCACCGCTTGCGGTCCAGCTTCTCGTACGTCTGCGGGAAGAGCTCCTCGCATCGGACCCGGGCACCGAGCGACATGGAGATCACCCGCGCGCCGTGCGCCACGGCCCATGCCACGGCCGCCAGGATGGGACCGTCGCTGCCATCGCCCGCGTTGTCGAGCCCCTTCGCCGCGAGGATCCTGGCCTCCCAGGCCACGCCGTAGCGGGCCCTTCATCGTCTAGTCGCGCGTTGCGCCGTCCGGCCACACGATCGTGACACGTGTTCCGTTTCGCTTCGCGTAGGCCACGACGTCGGCCGTCCCGCCGAAGCCGCGGGCGGGCTGTTGGTCCCACACTGCGAGCAGGTGATCGGCGAGGCCGACAAGGATCTCGCTTCCCGCCATGTGCGCATCCTCGTCGGACGTAGTGAGCCCCGTCTCGTGTACTTCGCTCGCCCGACGCTTCAACTGGTCGTATGTGGCCAGTCGGGCAATCCATCGCGGTATTCCGTTGCAGGCACCACGGCTTCAAGCTTGCCGCCGTGATCGAGAATGGCCTCGGCGAACCAGGCGTCGGGTCCATCGGCCAGACAGGAGATTCCGACCAGGTCATCGCTGGGATACTGCTGCACTTGGTTGCCCGGACCACCCGCGGCAGCGACGAGGATTTGAAAGAACGACGCAATGCGCGCGCCCGTTCGATGATGCGGCCCGAGCGGTACCGTACGCCGGTATCGACCGCCTGTGCGCCCAGCATGAACGGTCACGGTGGCCCTGCCGTCGGTGGCCGCCCTGATCGCCGTCGCCGGACTGCCCGTCTCCCCGGCATACGGCCGCACAGTGAAACGCCCCCGCTCCGGCGCTGCCGGGGCAGGGGCCTTTCTGTGGGTGGGCTACCGGCCGAGCCGGCGGTCAGCGACGCCCGCTACGAATGCGGCCCACTGCTGAGCGCCGAAGGTGAGGACCGGGCCGTCAGTGCACTTACTGTCACGAGCGGCAACGCCCTCGGCGGTAGGCGCCAACTCGACGCAGGCGCTCTGCCCGTTGCTGTAGCTGGACTTGCGCCATGCCAGAATCTCAGTGGTGTTCATATTGCTCCGCAACCTCCATCAAGAGGCGCTGTGTTGCCTCTTCGGTGAGTGAACGTTTCCAGATGTCGTCGAACGCCGTGTCGTAGCGAGCGACCTCGTCGGGCTTGTCCAGGTACAAGTCTCCTGTGAAGCCGTCCGCGTAGACGGTCGGCGGCTCTGTGTCGGTGCCGTCGCCTGTCTGCGGGAACCGCAAGATCCCGAACTGTCCAGTCATGACGCCGCGGTGCAACCCCGCGTTGAACGGGACTACTCGGAGTGTGACGGTTGGCAGCTGGGCGGCCTGCAACAGGTGGCGAAGTTGCCCCGCCATTTGGTGATGCCCTCCGACGGGCCGCCGTACTACAGCCTCGTTGAGAACGACGCGCAGAGTTGGGGGTGCCGAGCGGCGTGTCAGCAGGGCTTGCCGCGCGATGCGCAGGTTTACGCGGCGGGTGATCTCCTCCTCGTCATCGTCGGGGTTGTCGGTGCTGATAATCATGCGGGCGTAGTCTTCGGTTTGCAGGAGGCCGGGCACGAGCTCGCTCTCGTACCAGTCGATGCGGGCAGCGGCTTCCTCCAGGCCGATGAAGATGTCGAAGCGTTCGGGGATCACGTCGCCGTAGCTGTGCCACCATCCGCGTGCTTTGGTCTCCTTTGCGAGCCCCTCGAGGGCTTCGGTCCACTCGGGCGATGCCCCGTAGACCCTGCACATGGTCTCTGCGTCGTGGCTTCGCAGGCTCGTCTGTCCGGTCTCGATGCGCCACATTTTCGCCTCGGACCACTCCAGCTCTTGTGCTGCGGCACGCACCGTGAGTCTCGCCTGATTCCTCAGATCACGTAGGTACCGCCCGAGTTGCCGCCGCGGCACCGTGCTGCCTGTTGATCTCTCCGGCATCCCGCATCCCACACCCTCCCCTGAGCTCATTATGAAGGACCTCCGACACCCCAAATGAAAGGCTCTTTGGGCCCCTTTCGCGATGGGTGTCATCAATTTGAGGCGACTTCTCGGATTCTCGAAATGAAGTCTTGCAGATTCACAGGAAGCGGGTAGGCGCTTGGAGCCTGCGCGGGCAACTGCCGTCCCCACACGGCGTGTTGGTGCCGCCGCATGCGCGGCGCCATAAGTACCGACCGCCCGCGAGACCTCGCACAACACTGCGGAGAGGTACCCCATGAGCTACCGCATCGGCTCATACGTCATCGACCGGCGCAAAAGCGAACTCGGCCGCGTCATGGGCCACGATGGGCCCCACCTTCTATTGCGCCCCCCCACGCGGCGGCACCGAGTGGGACTGCCCGCCCAGCAAGGCGCGGCTCGCCACGGAAGCGGAGCGCCGCGCGGCAGGCATCGCCGCCAACGGCGCGGCGCGCGCTCTTGCCGAAGGGGCCCACCAATGACGCCCCGCGCCGCGCTGAGCGTCTTGCCGGGCTGGTGCGCTTACTGCGCGGCGGAACACGACGAGACCGTGCAAGTTGCCGTCATCGAGCGCGGTTCCGGCCCTCCGCACGGCCTGCGCATGTGTATCCCGCATGCGAGTCAGTACGCCGTGACCCGCTACGCCCCTCCAGGGCTCGCGGAGGAGGTAACGCGCCTGTGGCGCGCGCGAGAGGAGCAGGCCCAGTGATCCGCAGCATCCACCACCACCTCATGGCTACGTGCGGAATCGCCGGGCCGTGCTTGTTGCTTGCGATCGGCTTCGGCACCGGCTTCTTGATCGCATTCGCGCTCGGCGCCACCCCTTGACTCCCGCCCGCGCCGGAGACCCCCGCCTCGGTCCCGGCATAGGGAGCCGCTCCCGGTCGACGGCTGTTTCCTGACGTACCGCCGTGGACCGGGGCACACCATCGCACCACCCATGGCGACCGAAGGGCCAGGGTCGCACCACACCAACCGAAGGCAGGAGATATGCACGAACTGACGCTCACCCACCCACGGGAAGCCTTCCCGCTCACACCCGATGAGGGCCGCACCCCGCACAGCAGCGCACCGCCCAGCGGACCGGACACCCGCCCGTGGGTCCTCCGCTTCGCCCGCGTCCCCGATGCCGCACAAGCGATCGTGAAACCACCGACCGTCTACGACAACGAGTTGCAGATGTCACGCGGCCTGTACGACGGCCCGCTCCCGTACATGCAGACCCACACCCCCACCATCCCGGACGGCGACCCGGAGAACCCCCCGCCGCTCGACGAGGGCCCGAAGGACTGATGCCCTCATGCCCACCGTTCTCGTGATCGCAGCACACGACGACTGGCCGACCGACCGCGTCGTCAAAGCCCTCACGGACGGTGGTGCGGAGGTGTTCCGCATGGACACCAGCGAGTTTCCGCAACAGCTCACCCTTGCCGGGCGCATCGACGCCCGGCAAGGGTGGTCCGGCGGACTCACCACCGCCCACCGCGCCGTCGACCTGGCCCACATCTCCGCCGTCTACTACCGCGCCCCGAACCCCTTCAACCTGCCCGCGACCATGTCCGAGCCCGAGCGGCGATTCGCCGCAGCGCAGGCCCGCGCCGGACTCGGCGGCATCATCAGCGCGGTTGGCTGCCGGTGGGTCAACCACCCCGCCGCCATGTCCCGCGCCGAGTACAAGCCACTCCAGCTCGCCACCGCACGCGCCTGCGGCCTCACCGTGCCGACCACGCTCATCACCAACAGCCCCGACGCTGTACGCACGTTCGTCGGCGATGTCGGAGGCCGGGCCGTCTGCAAGCCGGTAGCAACTCCCGTGTTCATCGAGGACGACCAACTCAAGACCGTCTACACCCGCCGCCTCTCCGAGGAGGACCTCGCCGACCTTCGCGGCATCGACACCACCGCGCACCTCTTTCAAGCATGGGTCGAGAAAGCGCACGAGGTGCGACTCACCGCCGTTGGCGACCGGCTGTTCGCCGCGGAGATCCACGCAGCCAGCAGCGACGCACACATCGACTGGCGCAGCGACTACGCCTCGGTCACGTACCGGAGCACGACGCCCCCGACCCACATCGCCGAGGGCGTGCGACGC
Source organism: Streptomyces sp. CA-250714 (assembly GCF_050936705.1). NCBI lineage: Bacteria > Bacillati > Actinomycetota > Actinomycetes > Kitasatosporales > Streptomycetaceae > Streptomyces > Streptomyces sp. CA-250714. The sequence continues at coordinate 3,533,819 of NZ_JBNJMI010000002.1, forward strand.
TACATGCGCCGCCTCGGCCTGCGCTTCGCAGCCCTGGACTTCGTCGTCAGCCCTGACGGCGAGTGGACGTTCCTGGAGGCGAACCCGTGCGGGCAATGGGACTGGATCGAGCACGCAACCGGACTCGGCATCTCCCAGGCAATCGCCGACGAACTCCAAGGAGCCTTATGACTGACGCTCTCGACCGTGTCCGCCCGTACATGACGGCCCTCGCCGACGAACTCACCAAAGCAGGCGCCATCCGCACCCGCCCATGGGCCGAGGCGTTCGCAGCCGTCCCACGGCATCTCTTCGTGCCCCGCTGGTTCGAGCAGGAGACCAACGACAAGGGCATCGCCGTATGGCGTGAACGGCGGGCCACCGACACTGACGACGACCTCGCCGCGGCCTACCGCGATCAGACCCTCGTGACCGCGCTCGACCCGGCCACCGCCGAACAGGTCGACGACACGGCATGGACCGGCGTCCCCACCTCGTCCAGCACACTGCCCCGCCTGATGGCCGACATGCTCGAAGACCTCACCGTCGAGGACGGACACAGCACCCTCGAAATCGGTACCGGTACCGGGTACAACGCCGCTCTCCTCTGCGCCCGACTCGGTGAGCAACTGGTGCACACCGTCGACGTCGACCCCTTGCTCGTCGAGGCCGCGCGGCAGCGCCTCGCCGACGCCGGCCACATGCCCCAGCTCGCCGTAGGCGACGGAACTCACGGCTACCCGACCGACGAGCCGTTCGACCGGATCATCGCCACCTGTTCCGTACCTTCCATCCCCGACGCGTGGCTCGCCCAGTGCAAGCCCGGCGCTCTCCTCATCACCGATGTGGACCTCGGCATCGAGGGCGGGCTCGTCCGCCTCACCGCTGCCGGACAAGCCCGCGCTGTCGGCCACTTCACCAGCACCACCGGCCGATTCATGGCCGCCCGCACTGACGCGACCACCTACGACACACCACAGCAGCCCGAACGCGCGCCCGCCACCGCCACGCGCCCGACTACAGTCACAGCCGCAGACATCCGAGCCAACTACCCCTTCCGCCTGCTGCTCGCCTTCCACCTGCCCGGCGCGCAGCTCGTCTATCACGTCGACGATGCCGGAACCATGGCGCTCCAGCTCCAGCACGCCGACGGCTCATGGGCCCGCGCGCCCCTCGGCGGCGACAATTCCGCCGCTGTCACCTACGGCGGGGACTCGGACCTCTGGCAACAAGTCGAGGCGGCATGGCGCTGGTGGAACGACGCCGGCCAACCGCCGCAAGACCGGTTCGGGTACGCCCGTGAAGCGGACGGAAGCGCCTACGTCTGGCACATCCCCGACGGCACGCGCTGGGACCTTCCCGCAGGCACGTAAGCTCCCGGCAACGACGAGCAGCGCGCCCATCGACCACGCACGGGGGCGCTGGGCTTACTCGGGTCGGGCAATCCATGGGCCAACGTGGCCTGAGCAGCGCCGACTTCGGCACCGTCATCGCCGAGTCACAGTCATGGGCGGCCGGTGCGCTCGCCGTGGCGGATGCGCTCGGGCCTCACTGGATCGGGGAGTCGGGTGGGGGGAGGTGGGTGGGGCGGTCGCGGTCGAGGGAGTCGACGCCGTCGATGGCTTTCAGGGTTGGTATCCGGTCCTGGGCGACGGTGCCGGAGAGGGTGCCGAGGGCCGGCTGCTCGCTCGTGACCGTCAGGCCGGCCTGCCGCAACGCGTCGACCACTTCCGCGAACCGGTCGGGGTCGACCGCGAGGATGACCCCGACCGGTTCGGTCTGCGATGGCTCGCTCATGGTGCCTGGAGCAGGCCCGAGCCCACGTCCCTGGCGGGCTGCGTCAGTGGGAACGCGCTGGACAGCAGGGTCTCCTTGAGATCGGCCACGGAAGCGTCCGGGTTCGCCTGGGCGAGCAGCGCGATGACGCCCGCGACATGCGGGGTGGCCATGCTGGTGCCGCTCAGGGTGTCGTACCCGCCGCCGGGAGCGGCCGAGCGGATGTCACTGCCCGGCGCGGCGATGTTGACCTCGCCGCCCGGGCCGTTGGTGCCGCCGTTGGAGAAGAACGACGGGGTGAGTCCCCGGTCGAGCGAGCCCACCGCGAGGATGGAGGGGCAGTTGGCCGGCCGGTTGACGGGCTCGATGTGCGGGGGCCGTTCGCTGTCGTTGCCCGCGGCGGCGACGATCAACGTCCCGCGCCTGAGGGCCCGTTGGGCCAGCTTCTCGTACGTCTGCGGGAAGAGCTCTCCGCGTCGGACCCGGGCACCGAGCGACATGGAGATCACCCGCGCGCCGTGGGCCACGGCCCATGCCACGGCCGCCAGGATGGGACCGTCGCTGCCGTCGCCCGCGTTGTCGAGCCCCTTCGCCGCGAGGATCCTGGCGTCGCAGGCCACGCCGTAGCGGGGGCCCTGCTTGGGCTCCGCCGGGCCGGCGGCGGTGCCGATGCAGTGCGTGCCGTGGCCGTGGCCGTCCTCGACGGTCTCGCCGGGTATGAAGGAGGCCATCGCCTCGATACGCCCCGCCAGGTCCGGGTGGCGGGTGTCGACGCCGGTGTCGATGACGGCGATCTTCACATCACGGCCGGTCAGGCTGGACCTGTTGGTCCGGATCGCTTGCTGGCCCCAGGTCCAGGTCCGCTCGTCGAAGGCCGGGCCGTGGACAGCGGCCATTTCGGCCCTGGTGTGGCGGTCGACCACGTCCTCGTCGCTGCGGTACGCCGGGAAGAACTCGGTCGGCGCCTGCTGCGGGGCGGTGATCGGCAGGGCGTAGACCCTGCGTTCCGGTTCTGCCGCGATGATCGAGGACTCCGCCTCGGCCGTGGCCACCAGCGCGTGACGCTGCTCGGGCCGCACCTCCACCACCGCGGCCCCGATTTCCTCGAACAGCACCGAGACGTCGGGGCGTTCGAGGAGCTCGGAGACGTTCGCGGTCTCGGTTCCCCGTACGCGCTCGACGGACGCGATACCGGCGGACGAACGCAGCGCGTTCAGGCCGCCCTCCTGGTCGCTCGGGTCGAGCAGGACCACGTACCGACCGGTGTACTCCGTTCCCTGGCCCGTGAGGTGGCCGTTGGGCCGACCAGGCTGCCCGCCGAAGGCACGCCTGTCCATAGATCCGTTCGCCATGGGTTTCCCGCTTTCTGTCGCCGGGCCGCGGCCATTGGGTCCCCCCTCACACCGTCGCACCGGCCTCGGGGGCTCGCAACGCGACCGGGCCCCGGGTGAACGAGCGCTCTCCGTTGCTACGGGGAGGGGGTGCCCCTGTCCGACGCGCGCGGACTGCGGATGCGTTGTGGTTGCTCGCGCAGTTCCCCGCGCCCCTTCGGGGCGCGTCCCCCGCATTCGCGGAGCGCAGCGCATAGGCAGGGAGGGTGGGGGTACCGCCGGGGGCTGGGTGACACCACACCAGACCGACGGACCAAGTCGAACGGAGTCGGCCATGACCACGACCCATGAAGCCCCGCCCCGCACGGACACGGCCACGCCGCACAAGCAGGCGGTCGCCGACGAGTCGGTGCGCCACCTGGTACAGCAGGCGTCGGGGCAGATCTCCCAGCTCATGCGGCAGGAGCTGCGGCTGGCACAGACCGAGATGCAGCAGAAGGGCAAGCGCTTCGGCCTCGGCGGCGGCATGTTCGGCGGCGCGGGAGTGATGGGCTTCATCGCGCTTCAGGCGCTCGCCGCCACCGCCATCGTCGCCCTCGACCTGGTGCTGCCGCTGTGGCTGGCGGCCCTGGTGGTGACCGCCGCACTGGCGGTGATCGCGGGCACGCTGGCAGCCGTCGGCAAGGGCCAGCTCAAGAAGGCCACACCGCCGACCCCCGAACGCGCCGTACAGAGCGTCAAAGCCGATGTTGCCGAGGTGAAGGCGAGGTCGCACCGATGACGAACAACCCCGACGGCCACGGTGCCGCCCCCAGCACGGAAGAGCTGCGCGCCCAGGTGGAGGAGACGCGCCGGGAGCTCGGCGAGACCGTCGAGGCGCTGGCGGCGCGGGCCGACCTCAAGGCGCAGACCCGGGCCAAGGCGCAGCAGGCAGCGATACGGACCCGCGACAACCCGTCCGTGCCCGTCGCCGCGGGCATGGCAGCGCTGCTCGCTCTCGCCCTCTTCATCCGGCGCAAGCGGCAGCAGTCGCACAGCCGGCTCACCCGGTGGAGGCATCGATGAACGCGGTGAAGATCGCCTATAAGCCCGTCGGCATGCTGCTGGGTGCCGGCGGCGGCGCCTTGGCGGGCGCGGCGTTCAAGCGGGTCTGGAAGGCCACCGGCCATGACGAGGACGCCCCCGACGCCACCGACCAGGACCGCCGCTGGCGCGAGGTGCTGCTGGCGGCCGCCCTGCAAGGCGCGATCTTCGCCGCGGTCAAGGCCGCCGTCGACCGCGGCGGCGCCACCACGGTCCACCGCCTGACCGGCACCTGGCCCAGTTGAGGGCCCTGGCTCACCGCCGGTTGCCGGTCACCGCCTCGCGGTCACTGCTTCCGCTCCGTCAGATGCGTGAACGCGTCCAGGTTCCGGGTGGATTCGCCGCGGGAGGTGCGCCAGGCGTACTCCTTGCGGATGGCGGTGGCGAAGCCCATCTCCAGCAGGGTGTTGAAGGAGCCGTCCGCGTTCTCCAGCACGCTGCCGAGCAGCCGGTCGATCTCCTCCGGGGTGACGGCGGCCAGCGGGAGGCGGCCCACCAGATAGATGTCGCCGTGCGAGTCGACGGCGTAACTGACGCCGTACAGCTTGGTGTTGCGTTCCAGCAGCCAGCGGTGCACGGCGGCGTGGTTCTCGTCGGGGTTGCGGACGACGAAGGCGTTGACCGAGAGGGAGTGTGCGCCGACCGCAAGTGAGCAGGTCGTCTGGAGCTTGCGGGTGCCGGGGAGCGTGACGACGTACGTGCCGTCCGCGGGGCTCTCCCACTCCAGCTCGGCGTCCTTCAGCGTCTGCTCGATCGCCGCCCGCGCTGCGGCGGCAACGTCAACGTCACCCATGCGGCGATCGTAGGCGACGGCGCCGTTCCTGCAACGCGGCGGCGTACACCTCAGCGGTGGCCTGTGCAGCGGCGCCCCAGCCGAAGCCCTCCGCGTGCCGGGCCGCAGCGGCGCCCTGCCGCTCGGCCAGGCCCGGGTCGACACAGAAGCGGCGCAGGGCGCGGGCGTACTCGGCGGGGTCGTGCCCGGCGATCAGACTGCCGCTGACCCCGTCCCGTACGGCGACCGGCAGCCCGCCCACGGCGGCGGCCACCACGGGGGTGCCGCACGCCTGCGCCTCCACGGCGACCAGCCCGAAGGACTCGCTGTAGGACGGCATCACCAGCACGGACGCGGCCCGGTACCAGTCGGCGAGCTGTTCCTGGCCGACCGGTGGCCGGAACATCACCAGGTCGGCTATGCCCAGCCGCGCTGCGAGCTTCTGCAGCCCCTCCGGCTTGGCCAGACCGCTGCCACTGGGCCCGCCCACCACGGGGACGACCATCCGGTGCCGTAGCGAGGGATCCTCGTCCACCAGCAGGGCGACGGCGCGCAGCAGCACATCGGGGGCCTTCAGCGGCTGGATGCGTCCGGCGAAGAGGGGGATCAGCGCGTCCTGGGGCAGACCGAGGCGGGCGCGGGCCGCGGCCCGGCCGTCACCCGGGCGGAAGCGGTCGAGGTTGACGCCGGGGTGCACGACGGCCGTGCGGTCGGCGGGAGCCTCGTAGTGGTGAACGAGCTCGCCCGCCTCCTCCGCCGTGTTCGCGATGAGCCGGTCGGCGGCGCGCACGATCTGCGTCTCGCCGATGACACGGGCTGCCGGCTCGGGGGTGTCGCCCTCGGCGAGCGCCGCGTTCTTGACCTTCGCCATCGTGTGCATGGCGTGCACCAGCGGGACCCCCCAGCGCTGCGAGGCGAGCCAGCCGACGTGCCCGGAGAGCCAGTAGTGGGAGTGCACCAGGTCGTAGTAGCCGGGCCGCTGCCCTGCCCACACCTGCATCACTCCGTGCGTGAAGGCGCACAGCTGCGCGGGCAGCTCCTCCTTGGACAGGCCCTCGTAGGGGCCCGCGTCGATGTGCCGGACGAGGACGCCGGGGGCCAGCTCGACCGTGGGGGCGAGCGCGCCGGTCGTGGCACGGGTGAAGATCTCGACCTCGGTGCCCTGTGCGGCGAGCTGCCGCGCCAGTTCCACGATGTAGACGTTCATGCCGCCCGCGTCGCCCGTCCCCGGCTGGTGGAGGGGGGAGGTGTGGACGCTGAGCATCGCCACCCGGCGGGCGCGGCGGGAGCCGGGGAAGCGCAGCAACGGGGTCCTGGGCGGGTGCGGGAGCGCGGCGCGTCCGCCGCGCCGCTGACCGAGCCGGGACACGTCGAGCCGGGACACATAGTGGCTCACGGTTCCGATGCCTCCTCCGTTGCGGACGTGCGATACGGGACGGACGGTGCGATACGGGACCGGGCCGTGCGCGGCCCTCGACGGGGAACAGCGAAAAGGTTGCCTCCTCTTCCCTTCTCGCCCGCCATTTTGCCGAACTGTGACAATCGACGGCGCCGCTGCCCACCTCTTGGGACGCGGCCCCGGTCGAACGCCGCTGCGTATCCTCGACTCATGCCGCGTACCCCCGCACCGTCCCGTCCACCCGACCGGCCGGTCGGTACGGTCACGCGCGGCACGACGAACCCGAACCGGCTGCGGCGGATGGACCGCTGGATCGCCGCCACGCACGGCGCCGCGCTACGCCGCTCCCCCAGCCCGCCCGTCGCCGTCGACCTCGGCTACGGGGCCGCGCCCTGGACCGCCGTCGAACTGCTGGAACGGCTGCGCAAAGTGCGGGCGGACGCGCGGGTGTACGGCGTCGAGATCGACCCGGAGCGGGTCGCGGCCGCGCGCCCGTACGAGCGTACGGGGCTCGGCTTCGTACGCGGCGGCTTCGAGCTCCCTGTCCCGGACGCCCGTGGGCTGACGCTGATCAGGGCGGCGAACGTGCTGCGCCAGTACCCGGAGGAGGAGGTCCTCCCGGCGTGGCAGCGGCTGTGTGCGCGGCTGGCGCCGGAGGGGCTGCTGGTCGAGGGCACCTGCGACGAGATCGGCAGACGGCACGTGTGGGTGGCGCTCGGCCCCGAGGGCCCCCGAACGGTCACCTTCGCGGCCCGCCTCGCCACCCTGCAAACCCCCTCCGACCTGGCCGAACGGTTGCCGAAGGCGTTGATCCACCGCAATGTGCCCGGCGAGGGGGTGCATGCCTTCCTCGCCGACTTCGACCGTGCCTGGGCGGCGGCTGCGCCGTACGGGGCGCTCAGCGCACGACAGCGATGGATGCGCGCGGTGCGCGGCCTCGCCGCGGATTGGCCGCTGGCCGATGGGCCCCGGCGGTGGCGTCAGGGCGAGGTGACAGTTCGCTGGAGCCCCCTGGCCCCACGGTGAGGGGGTGCCCCTTGCTGCCATCCGCGGGCTGCGGGCGCGTTCTGGCTGGTCGCGCAGTTCCCCGCGCCCCTTCGGGGCGCGTCCCCCCCACTGCGCTTGGGCAGTCTGCTCCCCCAGACTCCGTCCGGGAGGTACCCCCAAGGCGCAGGGTGGGCAAGCGCAGCCCCTTTGCGGGGCACGCAAACTAGAGGGGCCCGCCCTCCATCCAGTGGTGGCCGAAGGTGAAGCGCGCCGCTTCGACCTCAAGGCGCTGATCGGCGTGCAGCACGCCGAGCGCATACGCGGTGGCGGGCGCAATACGCGGCGTCGCAGCGGCCGAAGCCGCAGCAGCAGCCGCCGCGGCGGCCTCCCGGTGCCGCTCCAACGCCTCCCCCGCAGGCCGCAATCGCGGTTCGGGCTCCGCGTGGGAGCCCAGCACCTCCTGCGCGTACCGGTGCAACCGCAACAGCACCCGTACGTGATCCCAGGCCGCGTCCTGCCGGGCCTCGGTGGCCAGCGAACGGGAGAGTCCGTCGGCGTTGTACGGGGCTCCGGCGCGGGAGAGCGGCAGCGCGGCGACGGCCTCGGTGAGCTGGCGGCGGGCTTGGTCGGCCAGCGGCGGGAGCACGGCACCGGCGGGCTGGTCGGCGCTCTCGCCGCCCGGGCGGAACGGGGCCTCGGAGGCGAGCAGTGCCACCGCGTCGGCGACCGCGTGGAAACGGGCCGAGCCCAGCGCCTGGAGCGCGGCCGAATGAGCGCGGGTACGGGAGAGGGTGAGCTGGCGCTCCAGCAGCGCGCCGGCGCGGGCCGCGCCCACCGGCAGTGCGCCCCGCTCGCGCGCCGCCGCGCCGCCCCGTCCGCCGCCACCGGCCTGCTGCCGTCCGGGGGCGGCAGCCGGGGCAGCCACCGGCCGGGTGCCCGCCTCAGCCGACAGCGCCTCGGCGCCCTCGCGACCCGTCCCCGCACCGCTCGCCAGCCGGTGCAGAGCGCTCAGCAGCCGCTCCAGCCGGGCCGCGTAGGCGTACTCGCGGGCCACCACGCCCGCCAGCCAGCTCAGTTCCGTACGCAGGTTGTCGGCCCAGACCGGGTCGAGCAGCGAGCGGTAGGTGACCAGCGCCCCGTTCAGCCGGCGCGCGGCGGAGCGGAGTACGTCGACCGACGCCGCGGTCCGCGCGGGATCCGCCGCGCCGCTCCCACCGGGGCCTGACCCGGCACCCGAGCCGCCCCCTCCGCCGGTGCCCTGCGCGTGTGCACGCAGCCCGCGCAGAAACTCCGCGGCGCGCTCGTGCAGATAGCCGCCGAGCACCTCGGCAGCCGTACCCGCGGCTGTCCCCGCGGCCGCGCTCGTCGCCGTACCCGTGGCCGGATCCGTCGCCGTGCCCCCTGCCGTGCCCGTCCCGGCGGCCGGCTGCGCGGGCTCCCGCGTGCCGTGTCCGGACCCGACGACCACGTCCCGGCTCCGTCCCATCACGTTCACGTCCCCTTCCGCGCACCGGGTGCGTACCCCGCACCACGCGCGCGTGCCGAACCGCACCCACGTCGCTGTCGTCGCATCGATCTCAGCCCCCCAACAGCCGCGCGGCCCCGCACGTCACGTCGTCGCCGGACCACGCTTGCGTCGCCGCCCCTCGATCAGCATTTCCTGCACGTTGGTCAGCTGCTGCCCGTTCTCGTCATGGGAGTGCCGCGTCCACTCGCCGTCCGGCCCCAGATGCCAGGAGGCCGTACTGTCCGACATGCCCGTCTCCAGCAGCCGGTTGAGGGAGACGCGGTGCCCGGGGTCGGTGACCCGCACCAGTGCCTCGATCCGCCGGTCGAGGTTGCGGTGCATCATGTCGGCGCTGCCCAGCCACACCTCGGGCTCACCGCCGTTGCCGAAACAGAAGACCCGCGAGTGCTCCAGGAACCGGCCCAGCACACTGCGCACGGTGATGTTCTCGCTCAGCCCCGGCACCCCGGGCCGCAGCGCGCAGATCCCGCGCACCCACACCTGAACCGGCACACCCGCCATGGAGGCGCGGTAGAGGGCGTCGCACACCGTCTCGTCCACGATCGAGTTGACCTTGATCCGGATGTACGCCTCGCGTCCGGCACGGTGGTGGGTGATCTCCTTCTGGATCCGGGAGACCAGCCCGTCCCGCAGCGAGCGGGGGGCGACCAGCAGCCGGCGGTAGATCTCCCGCCGTGAGTACCCCGACAGCCGGTTGAACAGGTCGGACAGATCCGCGCCGACCTGCTGGTCGGCGGTCAGCAGCCCCAGGTCCTCGTACAGCCGGGCCGTCTTGGGGTGGTAGTTGCCGGTGCCCACATGCGCGTACCGGCGCAGCACCTCGCCCTCCTGCCGCACCACCAGCGACAGCTTGCAGTGGGTCTTCAGCCCGACCAGCCCGTAGACGACGTGGCAGCCCGCCTCCTCCAGCTTCCGCGCCCACTTGATGTTGGCCTGCTCGTCGAAGCGGGCCTTGATCTCGACCAGCACGAGCACCTGCTTGCCGGACTCGGCGGCGTCGATCAGCGCGTCCACGATCGGCGAGTCGCCCGAGGTGCGGTACAGCGTCTGCTTGATCGCCAGTACGTCCGGATCGGCCGCCGCCTGCTCCAGGAACGCCTGTACGGAGGTGGAGAACGAGTCGTAGGGGTGGTGCAGCAGTACGTCGCGCTGGCGCAGCGCCGCGAAGATGTCGGGCGGCGAGGCGGACTCGACCTCGGCCAGGTCCCGGTGGGTGCCGGCCACGAACTTCGGGTACTTCAGCTCGGGCCGGTCCATGGCGGACGCGATCCCGGACAGCCCGGTCAGATCGAGCGGCCCCGGCAGCGGATAGACCTCCGCCTCGCTCACCTTGAGTTCGCGGATCAGCAGGTCGAGGACGTACGGGTCGATGGACTCCTCGACCTCCAGCCGTACGGGAGGGCCGAACCGGCGCCGCATCAGCTCCTTCTCCAGCGCCTGGAGCAGGTTCTCCGCGTCGTCCTCCTCGACCTCCAGGTCCTCGTTCCGCGTCACCCGGAACATGTGGTGCGCCAGCACCTCCATGCCGGGGAACAGCTCCTCCAGATGCGCGGCGATCACGTCCTCCAGCGGGACGTAGCGGTGCGGCGACGCCTCCAGGAAGCGCGGCAGCAGCGGCGGCACCTTCACACGCGCGAAGTGGTTGTGCCCGCTGACGGGATTGCGGACGACCACCGCCAGGTTCAGCGACAGCCCCGAGATGTACGGGAACGGATGGGCCGGGTCGACCGCGAGCGGGGTGAGGACCGGGTAGATCTGCCGCCGGAAGAGGGTGAAGAGCCGGGCCTGCTCGGCCTCCGTCAGCTCCGCCCAGCGGATCAGATGCAGCCCCTCCGCCGCGAGCGCGGGGGCGATGTCCTGCTGGTAGCAGGTGGCGTGCCGGGCCATGAGCTCCCGCGAACGGTTCCAGATCCCCTCCAGCACCTCGCGCGGCTTGAGCCCGGAGGCGCTGCGGGTCGCCACACCGGTCGCTATCCGGCGCTTGAGGCCCGCGACGCGGACCATGAAGAACTCGTCCAGATTGCCCGCGAAGATCGCCAGGAAGTTGGCCCGCTCCAGGAGCGGCGTCTCGGGGTCCTCCGCGAGTTCGAGCACGCGCTCGTTGAAGGCCAGCCAGCTGCGTTCGCGGTCCAGGAAGCGGTCTGCGGGCAGGTCGGTGGCCGCCGCTTCGCCGTCCGGGTGCTCCCGGTCCGCCTCGTACACATCGGCGTCGGAGTCGAGGTCCGGGTCCAGGCCCAGGTCGGGGCCCGCCCCGGGCACATTGCTGGAAACGTTGCCGGGGACATTGCCGTGGACATTTCCGGGCTGGCTCATACCGCCATTGTCCGTGCTGTGCGCTGCGAGGCTCTCTGCCAGGGAGGACCGGGCCATTCCGCGAGGCTCGCACGAGAGTTTGAATCAACGGTTACGCCGACATGGCATCGCGGGGTGCCCCCGGTAGCGCCCCGGGTCACTTCCCGTGGGGCCTACCCCTGAGGGCCCTCCCCCAGTCCCCGCGGGGACCCCAGGGATCAGCCCTTCCGCGCAGCCCCCTGCGGCCACACCACGGTGACGCCCAATCCCTCGGCCCGCGCTTGCTGCACGGTGTCTGCGGTGCCGCCGCCCTTCCCGGATGGCGGCTGACCATCCCATACGGCCACCAGCCGGTCCGCACGGCGCAGCAGCTCCGCATTGGCGGCCTCGTATGCCGTCCGGTTCGCTGTCTCGTGCGGCATCACCACCACGTCCGACGCAGCCGCGCGAAGCCGATCGAAAGTGGCCGCGTGCGAGGGCTTCACCTTCGCTTCCCGGTAATCCCTGCTGGGCAACACGACGACGAGACGGCCACCCACCGCCGGCACAGCCTCGGCGAACAAGGAGTCCGCGCGTTCCGCGATGCACGAGACACCGACCAGGTCAGCCGGCTCATAGTCCGCGAGGAGCTTCTCCAGCGCCTCGCGGACCAGCGGAACCGTCGAGTCCGTGAGATCCATGTGCCCTGTCATGGCGAGAGTGGTCATCGGTACGTCCTTCATCGGTTGGCCGGCAGAGGGCGGAGACGGTCACGCCCGCCGCTCGCGACATGCGGCCTTCCCAGGATCATGGAGTGATCGCTTCGAGTAGCCGCTCCCATGGGAACGCCGCGCCATCCCCCTGCTTCGGCCGGTGCGGCTCACCGGGAACGAATACCACCCGCACACCCTGCTCGCGCAGTGTCGCCACGGCGCGGTCCACGGCGGGCTGTGCCCCTAGCGCTGTCGACCAGAACGGTGCCGCTGCGACCGGCACGCCCAGGTGTACGGCCTCCGCGGGAATCCCCAGCGCGACAGTGTCGGTGATCCCGGCGGCCCACTTGCACGCACTCGTCGTCGTCAACGGTGCGACGAGCATCGCGTCCGCCTTGGGCAGGCCGCCCGATTCGCCGGGGAGGGTGTAGCGATGGCGCACCGGATGCCCGGTCAACGCTTCCAGCTCGCCCATGCGGGATTCCCACCATGTCGCTGCGGTAGGCGAAAAGATGAGGCAGGTATCCCACCCGGCAGCTTGCGCGGCTCGGACACCGTCATCGATGTGCTGGGCGGGCCCTGCCGCGCAGGCGATCAGGTAGAGCACAGGCTGTGTCATGCGGGGAGTCCACATCGCTGCGCGAGGCCCCGCAACTCCGGCCCGGGAGACGGCACTAGCTCCAGGAGTTGCCCGACCAGACGTACGACGGACGGCCGCGCAACCTCCTGTGGTGCGGCGCCGGAAGTCGGGAGTACCGCTCAAGCCAGGCCCGCAACTTGGCGAGGTGGTCCATCAGCGCGGCTGAGCCCCGTGGGATGCCGCGATGTGGTCGATGCGGGCGGCGAGGTCGAAGTCGGCGGCGGTGAGCTTGTATCCGGCATCGTGTGTCGTGATGCCGAACCGCAGGTGATCCCAGCGCAGGTCGATGTCCGCGTGGTGGCCGATCAGCCGCTCAACGTCCGCGACGTGCACGATCATTGCGACGCCGCCGTGGTAACGGATGCCGTAGCTGCGGGTGATCTCGTCTCCGGAACGCTCCCAGCCCGGCAGCTGTTCCAAGCGCTCGGTGATTTCCTGATCGGACAGTGGCTGCGGCGCGTCGCCCACGTCATCCCCCTCCGTCCACGGGAGCCAGAACTTCGTTGAGCTCCCGGCCGATGGCCGCATCCTGCCACGGGCGCATGACTCGCCGAGCCGGTGTCTCCAGCGATCCGCTGCCTCTCTCGCGACTCGACGTCCTGATCCGGTTCCTGCGCCGCGGCTGCCGCCGTCGCCTGTCGGGCGAGGTAGACACCTCGGTCTCTCCTGGCCGTCTCAGGAACGACGGTCAGCACTTGCTCCCACAGCGAGTTGCAAGGTGCGGGTGAGTGGAGGGTTGCGCGCCGTACCGCCGCCGTCGCGGGGTTGGGGGTTCGTGACCGACCAGCCGGTCGGTCTGGGTTGCGGGTTCGTCTTCTCGCTCCGCTTGTGCGCGCCGGTGGGCGGTTGGGCGGAGGCGCTTTGTGCGCCCCCGCACAAAGCGCCCCCGTCAGGTTTCCGTGCGGTACATGAGGTCGGTTTCGTGGGTGCGGAAGCCGAGGTTTTCGTAGACGCGGACGGCGGCGGTGTTGTCGGCGTCTACGTAGAGCATGGCCGTCGGGAGGCCGCGTTCGTGGGAGAGGTAGCGGAGGCCGATGGTGGTGAGGGCCTTGCCGAGGCCGAGACCCTGGGCTTCGGGGCTGACGCCGAGGACGTAGACCTCGCCCAGTTCCTCAGCGGAGTGCACCTTCGTCCAGTGGAAGCCGACCAGCCGTCCCTCCCGTTCGGCGAGGAAGAAGCCGACCGGGTCGAACCAGGGTTCCGCCTTGCGGTCGTCGAGGTCGCGCTGGGTGAGGTTGCCCTGCTCGGGGTGGTGGGCGAAGGCGGCGGCGTTGAGGGCCAGCCACGCGGCGTCGTCCTCGCCGGGGCGGAACGTCCGCACGGTCACCCCCGCGGGCAGCACCGGGTCGGGCAGGTCGAGACCGGCGAGCGGGCGGCGCAGCTGCCGCAGCTCGCGGAAGAGGGTCATGCCCAGGCTCTGGGCAAGATGCCGGGCCGCGGGGTGGCCGCCGTGCGCCCAGACCCGCAGCCGTCGCCCGGACTGCTCCAGCAGGACCTGGCCCAGCCGCCTGCCGTAGCCGTTGCCCCGGCGTGTGGGTGCGACGACGAGCTCTCCGGCGGGGGCCTCCACCGGGTCGGTGTCCTCCAGCTGCGCGTAGCCGGCGAGGGCCCCGTCGCCGTCACGCAGCAGCAGATGGCGTACGCCCGGGCGCGCGCCGCCGCGCAGTTGGAGCCTGCCCTGCTCGGAGACGGCGGCCTGACCGTCTTCCCGTGCGGCGGCGTCGATCAGCGCCTGGACCTCTCGTACGCCTTCCGCGGACACCTCGTCCACAACATCCACGTCACTCATGGGAACGACCCTACGGCCGAACGCGGGCGAGCGGACCGGTGCCTGCTGCCGTAAGCGGTCAGCCGACAGTCGTCAGCCGGCAGTCGTCAGCCGGGCGGCTCGGCCGGCGGTGGCGTGGGTGCCCCGGGCAGCCGCAGTACCGCCTCGGTCCCCGGGCCGCCGTCCGCGGGCTGCTGGAGCCGGACTTCGCCGCCGCTCTGCCGTACGGTGCGGGCGACGATCGACAGCCCGAGCCCCGAGCCGGGCAGGCTCCGCGCCGAGGGGGAGCGCCAGAAGCGGTCGAAGACGTGCGGGAGTTCGTCGGCGGGAACGCCGGGCCCCTCGTCGCGTACCGTCAGCTCGCCGTTCCGCAGCACCGTGTGCACGGTGCCGTTCTCGGGGCTGAACTTGATCGCGTTGTCCAGCAGATTGACCACCGACCGCTCCAGCGCCGCGGGCTCGGCCCGTACGTACCAGGGCGCGAGCTCGGTCGTCAGGGTCAGCCGCGGCCCGCGCGGGCGGACCCGTTCCACGGCGCGCTCGGCGATCACGTGCAGCCCGACGACCTCCGTACGGGCGGGAGCACCCGGCTCCTGGGGGCCTTCCGCGCCCTCCGGCATCGCCTGCGGACGCGACAGCTCCTGGAGGTCGCCGATCAGCTCGGCCAGCTCTGCCATCTGGGCCTGCACCGACGACAGCAGCTCCCTGCGGTCCTTCTCGGGCAGCGCCCGCCCGGTCTCCTCGCTGCGCACCAGCAGATCGATGTTGGTACGGAGAGAAGTCAGCGGGGTGCGCAGTTCGTGGCCCGCGTCGGCGATGAGCTGCTGCTGGAGCTCGCGCGAGGAGGCGAGCGCCTCGGTCATGGCGTTGAAGGAGCGGGACAGCCGGGCGATCTCGTCGTGGCCGTCGGTGGGGATGCGTACTGCCAGGTCCTCGGTGCGGGCAATGTGCTCGACGGCCTCGGTGAGCCGGTCAACGGGCCGCAGCCCGGCGCGGGCCAGCGCGACACCGGCGCCCGCGGCCCCCAGCACGCCTGCCCCGCCGACCAGTGTGAGGATCAGCGCGAGGTTGCGCAGCGACTCCTCGATCTCGGCCATCGGCCGGGCCACCGACACCGCGAGCCCGGTGCCCGCCACCGGCGTGGTGCGTACCCGGTACTCGGTGCCGTTGGCGGCGCGGGCCGTGTGCAGGGACTCGCCGCGCCGCTGATCGGCCACCCGTACGTCGGAGTCGGTCACATCCAGCTTCCGGCCGACGATCACACAGCTGCTGCCGGAGGTGTCCACCACCTGCACGGTGGCGCCGAAGGGGTTGGGTGCGGGCTGGTCGGGCGGGGCGCACTGGCCGGACTGCACCCGGTCGACGACGGTGCTGGGCGAGACCGAGTTGTCCCGCAGCGAGTCGTCCAGCGAGCCGAGCAGCTGTGCGCGTACGAGGAACCAGCAGGCCACCGCGCACGCGGCGACCGCCAGCGCCACCGTCGCCGCCGCCAGCAGCGCCAGACGCCCGCGCAACGGCATGGAGACGGCCCTGGCACCCTGCCGACGCAGCCGGAACAGCGCACTCCGGGCCCTACGGGCGCCGTCGGCACCACGGGTATCGCCGACGCCGCCGACGCCGTTGGGGGATTCGGCGCCGTTGGGCGACTCGGCGGCATTGGGGAAGTCCGCACCGCCCACGGAGTCGGCGCCGCCCGTGGAGTCGCTGTGCGGAGAGCTCACGCGTCGTCCCTGAGCACATAGCCCACCCCGCGCACCGTATGCACCAGGCGCGGTTCCCCACCCGCCTCGGTCTTGCGGCGCAGATACATCACATACACATCCAGCGAGTTGGACGACGGCTCGAAGTCGAAGCCCCAGACGGCCTTGAGGATCTGCTCCCGGGTGAGCACCTGTCGCGGGTGGGCGAGGAACATCTCCAGCAGCGTGTACTCGGTACGCGTCAGCTCCACCGGCCGCCCGCCCCTGGTGACCTCGCGCGTCCGCAGGTCCATCCGCAGATCGGCGAACGACAGCGTCTCGGGCTCCTGGGCCGCCTCGGCCTGCGCCTGGGCACGCGCGTACGAGCTGCGCCGCAGCAGCGCCCGGACGCGGGCGAGGAGTTCGTCCAGTTCGAACGGTTTGACGAGGTAGTCGTCGGCGCCCGCGTCCAGCCCGGTGACGCGGTCGCCGACGGTGTCGCGCGCGGTCAGCATCAGGATGGGCACCCGCACTCCGGTGGCCCGCAGCCGGCGCGCGGCGGTCAGCCCGTCCATACGGGGCATCAGCACGTCGAGGACGACCAGGTCGGGCCGGTGCTCGGCCACCTTCTCCAGGGCCTCGGCACCGTCGGCGGCCAGCTGCGTCTCGTACCCCTCGAAGCTCAGGCTGCGGCGGAGCGCGTCCCGGACGGCGGGCTCGTCGTCGACGACGAGGATGGTCTGCTTCTCGGACGCCGGTCCCGACGGGGAGGGTGTGATCTCGGAGGGCATGGCCACCAGCTTGGCACCGTCCTGACCAGCGTGCGGGTCATGCACCGCCGTCACGCAGCGCGTCCAGGTCCTGCTTCACGTCGTTGACCGGGATGGCGAAGCCGAGACCGACGCTGCCCGCGCTGGCCTGGGACGCCTCGCCCTGCCCTGAACCGGCCGAGAAGATGGCGGAGTTGATGCCGATGACCTGCCCGGACATGTTGAACAGCGGTCCGCCGGAGTTCCCGGGGTTGAGGGAGGCGTCGGTCTGGATGGCTTTGTAGGTGGTGGTCTCCCCCTGGACCCCGCCGTTGTACTGACCGCCGCCGGACTCGAACGGCCACTCGCTGCCCCCGCTGCCCTGGCTGGGGAGCTCGTTCTGGTCGCCGTCCTCCTTGGGGACCTTCACCTCGCGGTCCTTGGCGGAGACGATACCGCTGGTCACGGTCCCGGACAGGCCCTCGGGCGAGCCGATGGCGACGACCTGGTCGCCGACGCCCACCGCGTCGGAGTCGCCGAGCGCGGCGGGCTCGAGATCGTCCTGCCCGTCCACCTTGAGCAGCGCCAGATCCTTGTCCGCGTCGGTTCCCACGACCTCCGCCTGCGCTGTCCTGCCGCTGCTGAAGGTGACCTTCACGATGTCGGCGCCGGAGACGACATGGTTGTTGGTGACGATCTCGCCGTCCTTGGTGATGACGACGCCGGAACCGGTCGACTGTCCCGAACCGCCGGTCGCCTTGATCTCCACCACGCTGTCCTGGACGCCTTCCACCACCTTGGACACCGCGCCCTTCGCGGTCGCGTTGCTGCCGCCGGCGATGGGCGCCGCCGCGCTCGACCCGCCGTCACCGCCGAGCAGTTGCTCCATCCCGTACGCGGTGCCCCCGCCGATCACTGCTGCGGCTACGGCGACGGCGGTCAGCAGCGCGGCGGGCCGCCGCATCCGGCGCCGCGCCCGGCGGCCGGTCGCCGCGGGGTCGTCGGGCGCTGCCCGGCCGCCCGGATCCGCGGGGAACGTGGCGTACGGCGGCTCGGCCGGCGGCGGGGGCACGGCGCCGAAGGATGCTGTGCTCTGCTGGTTTCGCGGGGTCTCCCGCTCGAAGCTTTCCATGCCACCGAGAGTGCGTCGGCAAAATGAGAGCTTGCTGAAGAGGCCCTGAGAAACCTCCGAGTTATGCCGGGTCGCACCCGCACGAGCGCCGGATGACCAGCCCGGAGGGGAACTGCCGCACCCTGCCCTTGCTGCCGGGCACACCGCCGTTGCGGGTGCCGGGGATCCGCAGCGAGTCGTCCAGCACCAGGTCCACGGCAGCCTTCGCCATCGCCTCGCGGTCCGAGCCGACGGTGGTCAGCGGGGGATCGGTCAGCCCCGCCTCCTTCACGTCGTCGAACCCCGCGACCGCCAGTTCGCCGGGCACGTCGATGTCCAGCTCGCGGGCGGCGCGCAGCACGCCGATGGCCTGGTCGTCGGTGGCGCAGAACAGCGCGGTGGGCCGGTCGGGGCCGCGCAGCAGGTCCAGCGCGATCCGGTAGGTGTCGTACCGGTTGTACGGGGCCTGGAAGAGCCGGCCCTCGACGGACTTGCCCGCCTCCCGCATCGCCCGGGACCAGCCCTCGATGTGGTCGGTGACGGGGTCGCCCTGCTCCGGCGTGGACTCCATCCCGCCGAGGCAGGCCACGTACTCGTGACCGTGCTCCAGCAGATGCCGGGTCGCCAGCTGGGCGCCGCCCACATCGTCGAGGACGACGGCGACGTCGTCGATGGCCTCGGGCCGCCGGTGCATCAGGACGACGCGGGCGTCCCACGCGTCGATCTCCGCCGCCGCGTGCTCGCTGGGGCCCGCGCTGATGAGGATGAGGCCGGAGACGCGCATTCCCAGGAACGCACGCAGATAGTGCACCTCGCGGGCGTCCAGATAGTCCGAGTTGCCGACCAGGACCATTTTCCCGCGCTCGGCCGCCGCGCGTTCGACGGCGTGCGCCATCTCCGCGAAGAACGGCTGGCGGGCGTCCGGGACGACCAGCCCTATGAGGTCCGTACGCCGCGAGGCCATGGCCTGCGCCACGCGGTCGGGCCGGTACCCCAGCTCCTTGATGGCGGCGAGCACCCGCTCCCGGGTCGCCGGGGCGACCGGGCGGGGGCCGTTGTTGATCACATAGCTGACAACGGCTGTCGAGGTCCCCGCCACCCTCGCCACGTCGTCCCGCGTCACCTTGGCCACGCCCGAGAGTCTACGCGGGATGAGCATCTTTTCCGCCGCCCATTCCCCGCGCCCCGAAGGGGCGCGGGGAACTGCGCGCCCAGCCACAGCTCACCCGCAGCCTGCGGGCATCGGGCAGGGGCACCCCCTCCCCAGCACCGAGGAGGGGACGCCCTCTAGTCGCCGCCGCGCCCGGAGGCCGCCGCCTCCCTCGCGACGCGCTCCGCCTCGTCCGCGACGGACGACTCAGGAGCCGAGCCCTCACTCTTCTCCGGCGCCTTCTCGGGAGAGACAAAGCGGTAGCCGACATTTCGCACGGTGCCGATCAGCGCCTCATGCTCCGGACCCAGCTTGGCGCGCAGGCGCCGCACGTGTACGTCCACGGTGCGGGTGCCGCCGAAGTAGTCGTAGCCCCACACCTCCTGGAGCAGCTGGGCGCGGGTGAACACCCGGCCGGGGTGCTGCGCGAGGAACTTCAGCAGCTCGAACTCCTTGAAGGTCAGGTCGAGGACCCGGCCCTTCAGCTTCGCGCTGTAGGTCGCCTCGTCGACCGACAGATCACCGTTGCGGATCTCCATCGGGCTGTCGTCGGCGGCGATCTGCTGACGGCCGGTGGCCAGCCGCAGCCGGGCCTCCACCTCGGCAGGTCCCGCGGTCTCCAGCAGGACGTCGTCCACGCCCCACTCCGCCGTGACGGCGGCGAGCCCGCCCTCCGTCACGATCAGCATCAGCGGGCAGCCGGGCCCGGTGGAGCGCAGCAGCTGGCACAGCGACCGCACCTGCGGCAGATCGCGGCGGCCGTCGACGAGGATCACGTCGGCGGACGGCGCGTCCACCAGCGCGGGCCCCTCCGCGGGGGCGACGCGCACGTTGTGCAGGAGCAGTCCCAGCGCCGGCAGCACCTCGGAGGACGGCTGGAGCGCGTTGGTGAGGAGAAGCAGTGAACTCATGCGGTGTCACCCTCCCTCGCGGAGAGGGCCCACGTGGCACGTGGTTGGTGCGCTTTCGAACGGCCTCGGTTCCGGTCTCGGTTCTGCACGGTTCGCTTGCCCATGACGTCGAGTTCCCTCCTGGCGCCCTGCGCCGGGGCGCCACCCGGGCTGTCGCCCGGGGGAATATGGCGGCACTGCTTCGTACGGCACTGCCCGAGGGCCGGGCCACGGCCTGTCCCACCGGCCCCGGCCCCCAGAAAGCACAAAAGGACCCGGGGGCGACGCTGCCCGGATCCTGCTTGCCAAGCAGAATACCCGCATGAGAGACCGAGCGGCATGTGACTTCGCTCGCGATCACCAGCAGATCGTCACGGGGAGTAGTCCTATGGGGGCGGTTCGTCGGGAGTTGCGGACAGCGGACGGGGTGCGGATCGAGGCCGGATACGAGCCGTACGCGGGTCCGGCCGACGGCGGGCGGGCCGCCGGTACGGGCGCGGACCCGGGCGCGATCGTGCTCGCGCACGGCTTCACCGGCGCGCTGGGCCGGGCCCCGCTGCGCCGCGCGGCCACCGCGTTCACCGCGCACGCGGCCGTCGTGACCTTCTCGTTCCGCGGGCACGGCCGCTCGGGCGGGCGCTCGACGGTGGGCGACCTGGAAGTGCTGGATCTGGCGGCGGCCGTGGCGTGGGCCCGCTCCCTGGGGCACCGCCGGGTGGCGACCGTCGGCTTCTCGATGGGCGGCGCGGTGGTCCTGCGGCACGGGGCGCTGCACCGCGCGGAGCACGGCGACGGTCACGCATCGTCAACCTCCGATCCGGTGATGCACAGGGGGCGCACGGTCGCGCGCACGGCCGACAGGGGCGGCGCACAGGGCGCGGGGGACTCACAAGGCGATGCGTACGCCGACGCCGTGGTCGCCGTCAGCGCACCGGCCCGCTGGTACTACCGGGGTACGGCGCCCATGCGGTGGCTGCACTGGGCGATCCAGCATCCCGTCGGCCGGCTCTTCTCGCGGTACGGCCTCCGCACCCGGGTCCACCACCGGGACTGGGACCCGGTGCCCCTCTCCCCCATCGCCGCGGCCCCGCTGATCGCTCCGGTGCCGCTGCTGGTCGTCCATGGCGACCAGGACCCGTTCTTCCCCGTCGACCACCCCCTCGCGCTCGCCGAGGCGGCGGACCCGGAAGCGTCCGAGCTGTGGCTGGTGCCCGGTTTCGGACACGCGGAGAACTCCGCCGACCCCGCGCTGCTGGACCGGATCGGCGACTGGGCCGCCACCCGGCTACAAGCACCCGCCGCGAGGCCGCATCATGGGAGCCGCGACAAACAGGACGCCACAGAGGGCACGGACGGCTGAGAGGGACTCCACCATGGCCAGCGGCACGATCCGCTACTGGGCGGCGGCGAAGGCCGCGGCAGGCACCGCCGAGGAGCCGTACGACGCCGGCACCCTGGCGGACGCGCTCGGGCGCGCCCGCGAGGCACACGCCGAGCAGCCCGAGTTCGCCCGCGTACTGCTGCGCTGCTCCTTCCTGGTCGACGGCGACCCGGTCGGCACCCGTGCCCACGAGACCGTCCGGCTCAGCGAGGGCGGCACCGTCGAGGTCCTCCCCCCGTTCGCCGGGGGCGCCCGATGAACGACGGCCGGTACGAGGACCCCTACCGCGGCGCGTACGACGAGTACGGCCGCCCCGTCCCGCACGCCGAGGTGCAGCACGCCGAGGTGCAGCCGCTGCCCGAGTACGAGGCGCCGTACCAGGGCCCGTACGACGTGACGTACGAGGTGACCCGGGCCGACGCACCCCCTCACCCGCAGGCTCCGCAGCCGTCGTACGGGGTCTCGTCGGGAGCCGCGTACGAGGCGCCCTGGGGCACCGATGCGGCGCTCCCCCACGAGGCGCCGCAGGCGCACCAGCCCCTCCCCGAACCCTCCGGAGCGCCCTGGCCCGGAGCGCCCGGCCCGTTGCCGCCGGAAGACCACTCGTCACCACAGCCGATGCCTCAGCCCCAAGCCCAGCCGCACCCCGGCCCTCAGCCGCAGCCACAGCCCTACGGCGTTCAGGCCCACCCCCAGCCACAGCCGCAGCCTTACGGCGCTCCAGCCCCCGCGCAGGCGGAACAGCCCCCGCCTGCCGCCACCGCCCCCTCGGCCCCGCGGGGAGCACGCGAACGCACCGGGTCGCCGATCATCGCGCCGGGGTTCCGGCCCGCCGCCGTCACCACGGTGCTGGCGGCCCTGCTCGCGGGGACCGCGCCGTTGGGGCACTGGGCGCTCACCGGCGCGCTCGTACTGCTCCAGTTGCTGACGGCCGCCGGCTGGTACCGACTCAACGGTATGTGGCCGGCCCGGCAGGGCATCGCCCTCGCGTTCGTGGCGGGGCTGACGGCCGACGCCGGGCTGCTGCTGACCGATGGCAAGGCCGCGCCGACGGTGCTGCTCGGCGCGGCGGGCGTCTGGTGCGTCCTCTCCCTGGTGCTGCAGTTGCGCAACAACTCCAGCGCCGATGAGCGCCTCTACGCGCTCACGGCGGGCTTCGCCGCGATCGGCCTGACGGTGCTGGCCGCCGGGCTGCTCCCCACCGAGCCGAAGGCCGTGACGGTGGGAGCCGCCGCCGTCGCGGTGGCCGCACTGGCGCGGGCCGTACCGCTTCCCGCACCCCTCTCGGTCCTGCTCGCGCTCGCCGCCGCAGCTGGGGCCGGTACGGCGACGGGGCAGCTCAACGGCGTGGATCCGGTGCCGGCCGCGCTGTTGGGCCTGGGGGCCGGTGTGTGTGCGCTGCTGGGTCTGCGGGTGGCCAGCTACGACTGGCCCTCCCGGTTCGTCCATATGACGGCGGGCGTCGCCCTCCCCCTCACCCTGGCCACCCCGGCCCTCTATCTGCTGGGCCGCACGCTGATGTAACAACGCCCCACCAACCTCAACCGCCCCAGGAGTGCCCGGCGGCCTGCGGGTTACGCTCGCAGCTAGCCAGCCGACTCGTGGCCAGCCGACTCTTGGGGGGATACGGACGCGATGCGCGCACTACGGATAGGGCTTGTGATTCTGGTGGTACTCGCCGGGCTCTTCGTGGCGGCCGACCGCATCGCGGTGAACCTCGCCGAGGACGAGGTGGCCAAGAAGCTCGAGGGCCAGCTGGGTTCCGCCTCCTCCGGCGAGCCGTCCGTTTCCATCGAGGGCTTCCCCTTCCTGACCCAGGTCGCGAGCAAGGACCTGGACAAGGTGACCGTCGAGGTGGAGGGCGTCACCACCACGGCGGACGGCCGCCAGGTGCGGCTGAGCAAGGTCAACATGGCGGCCGAGAACGTGAAGCTCTCGGGTGACTACAGCTCGGCCGTCGCGGATCGGGCCACCGGCACCGTCCATCTCTCCTACGCCGATCTGTCCAAGGCCGCGGACGACGGCGTGCGGGTCGGCTACGGCGGTAAGAGCACCTCCGGCAAGGACCAGGTGAAGGTCACCGCCAGCGTCGCCCTCCCGCTGGTGGGCCGCGCCGTCGAGCGCAGCGTCTACAGCACTGTCAGTGTCTCGGGCGGTGACACGGTGCGGCTGCATGCCGACAAGGTGCCCGGCTCCAAGTTGCCCGGCGTCGAGGACGCGATCCGTAAGAAGATCGACTTCGAGCGCAAGATCGACCGGCTGCCCGAGGGGCTGAAGCTGGAGAAGGTGGAGGCCACCGAGGATGGGGTGGACCTCTCCATGACGGGTACCGGGGTCGACCTGGCCGGCTGACCCTGCTGGGGAGGGGCTGCCCCTGTCTGTCCGTTGCAGACTGCGGGTGGGTCGTGGCTGATCGCGCAGTTCCCCGCGCCCCTGACGGGGCGCAGGGCGAGACCTTACGTCCGGCATCCGAGACAGCCGGGGCTGGAAGCGCGTGGCTCCCGTCCCCCTCCAAGCGATCACTCTCACATCGCGGACAAACGCGTCTCATATCGCGGATCGGCGGTGACACAGCCCCGCCGTCCTCCTTACGATCGAGCACATGAAGCGACAGGCGGACCTCACGAAGCGCCGGGCAGTGGACCTGTGCCGCATCGCCGCCATGCTCTGTCGCGGCTCCCGCTGACCGCCGACCGTCCGCGCGTCCGCTGACGCCGCCGGTATCCGGCGCCCCGGAACACCCGGCGAACCCGCAGCGCACACGCGCCGCAGAGCAGTGCCCCGCGTACATCTCCCCGCGCACCGCCGCGCACGGCCGCACTCCGCCGTGCGCCCGACCCGTATCGGCGCCCCGAGCGGCGCCGCCCCGTACGCGTACCCCTGTTCGCCCTCCGCCGCATCCACCCACCTCACGAGGAGAGACAGCATGAGCCGCAGCGACGTTCTGGTCGACGCCGACTGGGTCGAGGCCCACATCGACGACCCGAAGGTAGTGATCGTCGAGGTCGACGAGGACACCTCGGCCTACGACAAGAACCACATCAAGAACGCGATCCGCATCGACTGGAAGCAGGACCTCCAGGACCCGGTGCGCCGCGACTTCGTGGATCAGGAGGGCTTCGAGAAGCTCCTGTCCGCCAAGGGCATCGCCAACGACGACACCGTCGTGCTCTACGGCGGCAACAACAACTGGTTCGCCGCCTACGCCTACTGGTACTTCAAGCTCTACGGCCACCAGGGCGTCAAGCTCCTCGACGGCGGCCGCAAGAAGTGGGAGCTGGACTCCCGCGACCTGGTCGCCGAGGTGTCCGAGCGCCCGGCCACCGAGTACCGGGCCAAGCCGCAGGACACCTCCATCCGCGCCTTCCGCGACGAGGTCGTCGACGCCATCGGCGCCAAGAACCTGGTGGACGTCCGCTCCCCCGACGAGTTCAGCGGCAAGCTGCTGGCCCCCGCGCACCTGCCGCAGGAGCAGTCGCAGCGCCCCGGCCACGTGCCCAGCGCGCGCAACATCCCCTGGTCGAAGTCGGCCAACGACGACGGCACCTTCAAGTCCGACGACGAGCTCAAGGAGCTCTACGAGGCCGAGGGCGTCGACCTGGGCAAGGACACCATCGCCTACTGCCGTATCGGTGAGCGCTCCGCGCACACCTGGTTCGTACTGCACGAGCTGCTGGGCCAGCAGAACGTCAAGAACTACGACGGCTCCTGGACCGAGTACGGCTCCCTCGTCGGCGTGCCCGTCGAGATCGGCTCCAACTGACCCTTCGCCCACCTTCGACCAGGACGGAAACACCCTCATGTGCGGAGCACGGACAGGCGGCCCCGACGCCTCCACCATCAAGCCCGGCGAGACCACCATCCAGGGCAACGTGACCCGTGACGGCGAGCCCGTCACCGGCTACGTGCGGCTGCTGGACTCGACCGGCGAGTTCACCGCGGAGGTCCCGACCTCCGCCACCGGCCAGTTCCGCTTCTACGCGGCCGAGGGCACCTGGACGGTCCGCGCCCTGGTGCCCGGCGGCACCGCCGACCGCACCGTGGTCGCCCAGAACGGCGGCCTGGCCGAGGTCACCATCGCGGTCTGACCTTGTCTTCTCCGGGGGCTCCGCCCCTGGGCCCCCGGCACGGGCGGTCCAGCGGCGGAGCCCCCATATGCTTGACGTATGGCAACTCGCAGCAAGCTCGTCATCAAGGTCACCGCGGGCGCGGACGCGCCCGAGAGGTGTTCGCAGGCCTTCACGGTGGCGTCCGTGGCAGCGGCGAGCGGCACGGAGGTCAGCCTGTGGCTGACCGGCGAGTCCGCCTGGTTCGCCCTCCCCGGTCGCGCCGCGGAGTTCGAGCTGCCGCACGCGGCGCCCCTGCCCGATCTGATGGCCGCGGTCCAGGCGACCGGCCGGATCACGCTGTGCACCCAGTGCGCGGCCCGCAGGGGCATCGAGGAGAAGGACGTCATCGAGGGAGTCCGCATCGCGGGCGCCCAGCTCTTCGTGAGCGAGATCATGCCCGAGGGCGTACAGGCCCTCGTGTACTGAGGGAGCCCCCTCGGGAGGCCGTGCCCGTCCCCGGCGATTAGACTCGGCCGGGTCACCGACACCGCGCAAGGAGAGCCACGCCGTGCTTGAGGCATTCTTCACCGCCCTGATGGTCCTGGTCTGCATCGGCACCGTGGGCTTCGCCGGGCTGACCTTCAAGAAGCTCTACCAGGGCCAGCGCTGACCCTCGCCACCCCCACTCCTAGGGATCGACCAGCTCCATGATCGAGATTCCGTCCGACCTCCACCCGGACCTCGTCCCCCTCGCCTTCCTCCTCGGCAACTGGACCGGGGCGGGAGTGGCGGAGTTCGAGGGACAGGACAAGTGCAACTTCGGGCAGGAAGTCACCTTCACCCACGACGGCCGTGACTTCCTGGAGTACATCTCGCACTCCTGGGAGCTGGACGCGGAGGGCAAGAAGGTCCGTCCCCTGGAGACCGAGACGGGGTACTGGCGGATCGACAAGGACCGCAAGGTCGAGGTCGTCATGATCCGTGACCAGGGCATCGCGGAGGTCTGGTACGGCGAGCTGGCCGAGAAGAAGCCGCAGATCGATCTGGCGACCGACGCGGTGGCCAGGACCGCCGTCGCGGACGAGTACAGCGGCGGCAAGCGGCTGTACGGCTACGTCAACGGCGATCTGATGTGGGTGGGCGAGAAGTCCACGCCCCAGGTGCCGCTACGGCCCTACATGTCGGCGCACTTGAAGAAGGTCGTCGACCCCAAGGAATGGGCCAAGGACGTCGTGGATCTTCCCGACGACGGAATCGCCTTTTTCCGCTGAAGTACAGCTCCGCTGACAGCGCAGCTCCGCTGAAGTTCAACTCCACTGACGGTTTCAGCTCCGCTGACTTTCCGGGGCAGCTGTCCGCCGACAGCTGCCCCGTTCGCTGAGCGCTGTTTGCCGGTTGTTGCTTACTGAACAATCTGCCTACCGGCAAGGAAACTGACTGGTCATCGGACGTCTCGGCGGTGTCACGATTGTGAAAGCTGTGAAATAGCGCATTGTCGGTGCGGGGCCCAGGAACGCTCCTCCAGCCCCGGAAACTCAACAAAAGGCCAGGTCACAGAAGTATTGCCACTCTGCGCTCACCACTCGTGACGCAAAGTTGTGAAACTAATGCGTGCCCCCGAGTGATAAGAATGGCGTTAATCCATTCACCGGCACGAGCGTCGGCGAGACCCTGTCGCGCGTTCCCGCGCCTGCTCGCCCCTGCGCTCGGCTGCCCTAACGGGGTAAAGGCTCTTTCTGTGAATCGTTCTCGCATCTCTTCCGCAGCCGCCACCGTCGCGCTGGTCGGCGGGCTGGCGGTCACTCAGTTCGCCACTGCCGGCAGTGCGTTCGCAGCCGGCGGCGCCGACCTCAACTCGGGCGCCGCGACCGGCTTCATGTACAACAAGGCCACCGGCGAGGTCCGGGGCGGCTTCGGGATCAACCTGGGCAGCTACGGCCCCGACGCCACCACGGCCACCCTCACCGTGACCGCGGTCAAGAACATCCACTTCGACACCAAGAAGAAGCCCGACTTCGACGAGGACGCCGCGAACGACAAGCACAACTTCACCGTGAAGTCCGTCACGGAGAAGCAGGTCGTCATGACGGTCGACCTGGCGGGCAACGGCGACGAGATCGAGAAGGTCGACGTCCCGGGCTACATCTCCGGCAAGAAGCAGACGCTGCGCACCAGCATCAAGGGCGACACGACCGACCCGGACCCGAGCAACAACACCAAGACCATGAACTACTCGGTCGACGCTCCGGACTGGAACCCCAAGCCGAAGCCCACCGAGAAGCCGACCCAGAAGCCCACCGAGAAGCCCGAGCCCACTCAGAAGCCGACTGAGAAGCCCTCGGACAAGCCCACCGGCAAGCCGTCGAAGCCCAGCGACGACGCCTCCGACGCCAACACCCCGGCGCCCGCCGGCGGTTCCGACAAGGGCGACGGCAGCAAGGGCGACCTCGCCGAGACCGGCAGCAGCTCCAACACCCCGATGCTCATCGGCGGTGCGGGTGCCCTCGTCGTGGTCGGCGGCGCCGCGGTCTTCCTGGCCAAGCGCAAGAAGGCCGGCCAGAGCTGATCGTTCTGACCTTCGGGTAGCGCGGGTCCGGGTGCCACGGGGGCACCCGGACCCGCGCCGCTTGTGCGCGGGACCTCTCTACACTGGACCTCGTGGCTACCACCGACTGGCAGAGCGACCTTCGGGCGCGCGGATACCGGCTCACTCCGCAGCGCCAGCTCGTGCTGGAGGCCGTGGACAAGCTGGAGCACTCCACGCCGGACGACATCCTCGCCGAGGTCCGCCGCACGGCCGGCAGCGTCAACATCTCGACGGTCTACCGCACGCTGGAGCTCCTGGAGGAGCTGGGACTGGTCTCCCACGCGCACCTCGGACACGGTGCACCCACCTATCACCTGGCCGACCGGCACCACCACATGCACCTGGTCTGCCGGGACTGCACCGACGTGATCGAGGCCGAGCTGTCCGTCGCCGAGCCCTTCACCGCAGCCCTGCGGGAGCGCTTCGGCTTCGAGACGGACATGAAGCACTTCGCGATCTTCGGGCGGTGCGCGAAATGTCTCGCGCAAGCCGACGACGAGGGCGGGACCGATACGGGCAGCAAGCCCAAGAGCTCCGCGTAGCCCGTCGTAGGCTGGGCGTATGTCCTCCAGCAGTTCGAGCAACAGCGCCGCCGCTCCCGCCCCCAGCCCCCTGCTGACCCTCCCCGGCGCGGTGGCGGCCGAAGCCCCCGACGAGGGCGTCGCGGCCCACTACGGCGATCTGTTCAAGGAGCAGCGCGCCCTGGCCGACGGCACCGGTTTCGTGGACCTCTCGCACCGCGGCGTGGTCACCGTCTCCGGCGAGGACCGGCTCCCCTGGCTGCACCTGCTGCTCACCCAGCACGTGGAGCAGCTGCCGCCGGGCCAGGCCACCGAGGCGCTGATCCTCTCCGCCAACGGACACATCGAGCAGGCGCTCCAGCTGGTGGACGACGGGACGACGGTGTGGATGCACACCGAACCCGGCAAGCAGGGTGAGCTGATCGCCTATCTGGAGAGCATGCGGTTCTTCTACCGCGTCGAGATCGCCGACCGGACGCCGGATGCCGCCGTCGTGCATCTGCCCGCCGGCTCCATCGCCGAGTTGCCGGGCAGTGTTCTGGCCGTACGGGAGACCTCGTACGGGCGCGATCTGTTCCTGCCGCGCGGCGAGCTGACCGGCTTCGCCGCCTCGCACGGGCCGGCCGTCGGGGTGCTCGCCTACGAGGCGCTGCGGGTGGAGGCGCGGCGGCCGCGCCTCGGTATGGAGACCGACCACCGGACGATTCCGCACGAGGTGGGCTGGATCGGCTCGGCCGTGCACCTGGAGAAGGGCTGCTACCGCGGGCAGGAGACGGTGGCCCGTGTCCACAACCTGGGGAAACCGCCGCGCCGGCTGGTCTTTCTGCACTTGGACGGGAGCGAGGTGCGGGTGCCGGTGCACGGCGACGCCGTGCGGCTCGCCGCCGAGGGCCTGGAGGGGCGGCAGATCGGGTTCATCACCACCTCCGCGCGCCACCACGAGCTGGGCCCGATCGCGCTGGCCCTGGTGAAGCGGAACGTCGACCCCGAGGCGGAGCTGATCGCCGGCCCCGACGCGACTGCTGCGGCGCAGGAAGTGGTCGTCGCGCCGTAGTTCGCCCTCGCGTCGGGTCTGGTCAGGTGCTGCCCCTTGCTGTTCGTCGCAGGCTGCGGGCACGTTGTGGTCGCTCGCGCAGTTCCCCGCGCCCCTTGCGGGGCGCGCGTGATCCCTCACACCTCCAGCAGCACCGTGAAGGGGCCGTCGTTCGTCAGGGACACCTTCATCGAGGCGCCGAACACGCCCGTGGCGACGGTGGCGCCCAGCGAGCGCAGCTGGGCGACCACCTCGTCGACCAACGGTTCGGCGACATCCCCGGGCGCAGCGCCGTTCCAGGTGGGCCGCCGCCCCTTGCGCGCGTCACCGTAGAGAGTGAACTGGCTGATCACCAGCAGCGGCGCTCCGACGTCCGAACACGACTTCTCCTCGTGCAGGATCCGCACGGACCACAGCTTCCGCGCGAGCTGCGCCGCCTTCTCCTTGGTGTCGTCGTGCGTGACTCCGACCAGCACGCACAGGCCTTCGCCGACTATCTGACCAACGGTTTCCCCGTCCACGGTGACGCTCGCGCCGTCCACCCTCTGCACCACTGCTCGCATGCCGCCATGATGCCGTGCCGCCGTTCGGCGGTCGCACAGCCGCCGCCCCGGGAGCGTGGAGCGGTGCGAACAAGGGGCACAGAGTGGCACGATGCGCACACGCGGTGCGTTCAGCAGGTACCGCGCAATGGGGATGAGGGGACACAAGCCCATGAGCACAACCGGAGCGGGCCGGTCCCGGACGCCGCGACAGTCCGGGGCCCTGGAGGCGCTGCGTGAGCCGGAGCAGCCGGATCTGCACGCGCTCTGCCTGCGCGAACTGCGAGCCCTGCGACGCTCGGCACAGCAGGACGAGGCGGATCTGAGCTATGTGCGCAGACTGCTCCAGGGGCGTATCGACATCCTCCGCGCCGAGCTGGCCCGGCGCAGCTCCGAGGGCTCGCCGCTGCTGGATGTGCTGCCGCAGATCCTCGCCGACGCCCCGCCCAGCCACCGCTCCTCGGCCCGGCATGTGACGCTCGCCGCACCGCGCAGCGAGGAGTACCGGGCGCTGGCCGAGGAGATGCTGGCCGAGGTGGAGCTGAGCGATCTCCAAGCGCGTACGGACAGCGAGCTGCACGACGCGATGGCCCGGCTCGTCCGCTACGAGCAACAGGTCTCGCGCCGCCGCCAGTCGCTCCAGCGCACCGCCGACGAATGCAGTACGGAGATCGCCCGCCGGTACCGGGAGGGAGAGGCGCAGGTGGACGACCTGCTGCCGTAGGCCGGGGCGCGGGCAGGGAGGGGTGTCCGTTCTGGGGCGCGCGGAGTCCGGTTACGGTGAAGGACCACATATCCGTCTGTCCCGCCTGCCGTCCTACGGCGTTCACCACCGGAAGGTCCCGAGATGCCCGAGATATCCCCCGTGCTCGCCGAGGTCGTCAGGTCCGGCTTCACCGAGGGACGGCACCGGGGCTCGCTGGTGGTGCTGGCGGCCGACGGGAGCGTCACGTTCGCACTGGGCGACCCGGAGGCGCCGGTCTTCCCGCGCTCCGTGAACAAGCCGTTCCAGGCCTCCGCCGTGCTGCGCTCCGGTCTTGAGCTGTCCGGCGAGCGGCTGGCGCTGGCCGCGGCGAGCCACTCGGGGGAGGGGTTCCAGCTCGATCTGGTCCGTACGATGCTCGCCGAGCACGGGCTGACCGAGGCCGATCTGAAGTGCCCCGCCTCCCTCCCGCTGGACGAGGAGGAGGCCGAGGCCTTTCTGGCGGCCGGCTCCACCCGTACGCCGCTGGCGATGGACTGCTCGGGCAAGCACGCCGCGATGCTCGCCGCTTGCCGGGCCGGCGGCTGGCCGGTGGACAGCTGTCTGGACCCCGACCACCCGCTGCAGAAGCTGGTCCGCGAGACGCTGGAGGAGGCCACCGGCGACCCGGTGGCGCACACCGGTGTGGACGGCTGCGGCGCCCCGCTGCTGGCCGTCTCGCTGACCGGGCTGGCCCGCGGCTTCCGTGCGCTGGCGCTGGCCCCCGCGACGACTCCGGAGGGGCGGGTCGCCGAGGCGATGCGCGCCCACCCCGAGTACGTGGGCGGCACCCGGCGGCACGACACCTGGCTGATGCGGGAACTGCCGGGCGCCGTCAGCAAGATGGGCGCCGAGGCCGTGCAGGGCTTCGCCCTCCCGGACGGCCGCGCCCTCGCCTTCAAGGTGGAGGACGGCGCGGCCCGTGCGCTGGGGCCCGTGCTGGCGCGGGCGCTCTCCCTCCACATGGGGGTGAGCTCGCCGGTGCTGGAGCGGATCGGGACGGTGCCGATACTGGGCGGCGGCGTACGGGTCGGCGAGGTCCGCGCGGCGTTCTGAGGTTCTGAGGGCGGACCGCGCGGGTTGCCGGGCGGTGGAAATCCGGGTGCGGCTTGGCGGGCGCGTGCCTAGCGTGAACGCATGGCGAACCCTGTCGAGCGCACGCCGAACCCTGTCGAGATCCGTACCCTGACCAGCTCCGACGAGTTTCCGGAGTGGCTCCGCGCCGTCTCCACCGGCTTCTTCCGCGGCCCCACCGTCGGCGAGAAAGAGGTGTCGGTCCGCGCGCTGGGCACGGAACTCGACCGTATCCAGGGCGCCTACGACGGCGGACGGTGCGTGGGCACGTTCCGTACGCTGCCGCAGTCGTTGACCGTCCCGGGAGGCGCGGTGCTGCCCGCCTGCGCGGTCTCCGGTGTCACCGTCTCACCCACGCACCGGCGGCGCGGGCTGCTGACCGGGATGATGGCGAACGCGCTGGGCGCGGCCAAGGAGCGCGGCGATGCGTGCGCGACCCTAATCGCGGCCGAGTACCCGATCTACGGGCGGTACGGCTTCGGGCCCGCGGCCTGGACCACCGAGTGGGAGGTCCTCATCGCCCGTACGGGTCTGGACCGGCGCTACGCGGGCCCGGCCGATCTGGGGGACGGCGGACGGGTGGAGCTGGTGGACGCCGCCGAGTTCCGGGCGCGGATGCCGGCCGTTCACGAGCGGTTCCGTACCGGGCCGCAGCGGCAGGGCGCCATCGACCGCGACGAGAAGTGGTGGCGGACGGCGACCGGGGATCTGCGCTTCCCGGACGACGGCTTCACTCCCCCCTTCCACGCCGTCTACCGCGACGCCGACGGGCAGCCGCAGGGCGGTGTGACCTACCACGCCTCCGAGGACCTGTGGCAGGCCAAGCAGCCCGAGCTGACCGTGTCGGTACGGGATCTGTTCGCCACGACGGTCGCGGGTGAGGCGGCGCTGTGGCGGTACGTCCTGGCGATGGACTGGGTGCAGCGGATACGGACGGGCCTTCGCGCACCGGACGACGTGCTGCCGCTGCTGCTGCCGGATCCGCGCGCCGCGCGCACCGTCACGCACGCCGACTGGTTGTGGATCCGGCCGCTGGACGTGCCGCGCATGATGGCGGCCCGTACTTACGCGGTCGAGGGCACGTTGGTGCTGGAGGTGCGCGACAAGGACGGTTACGCGGGCGGGCGCTTCAAGCTGGAGGCGGCCGGACCGCTGGGCGGGGCGCGGTGTGCGGCCAGCCGGGAGGAGCCGGAGCTGTCGCTGGACGTCTCCGAGCTCGGCTCGCTCTTTCTGGGCGGCGAGTCGGCTGTGCGGCTGGCGGCGTTGGGACGGCTGGCCGAGCATCGGGAGGGTGCGGCGGAGTGGGCGGAGGTGCTGTTCCGTACGGCACGTCGGCCGTGGTGCCAGGACGTTTTTTAGCGCCGCTGTTTCCGGGGAGGGGGTGCCCCTGTCCGTCGTTCGCGGGCTGCGGGTTGCGGGTGGTTGCTCGCGCAGTTCCCCGCGCCCCTGGCGGGGCGCGGCGCGCCGTCGTCAAGCCGCCTTCCCCGTGGCGTGGGTTGATGGGAGGGGAAGGCGGCATGACGGCGGCCGTCGGCCGGAGGGGCGGGCGGTCAGGGATGGAGCAGCAGTGTGGCGAGCACGAGGGCTCCGGCGGTGCTGCATCCGGTGTGCCGGGCCTTGAGGCCGACACTCAGCAGCAGGGAACCCACGAGGCCCAGGACCCCGTAGCGCACCTGGACGAGCTGTTCGAAGGCGACGACTGCGGTGGCTACGGCGAGCGCGAGGAGTGGCATGGCGGTCCCTCCTTCTCAGGCACGAGAGGAACGGCTGTGCTGGGAGTACGGAGTTCGCCCATGCGACATCGGACGGGCGGATGGCTCGGGGCCGACCAGAAGAGCGAGAGATGGTGCTGTGTGTGACGCGTCGGCGATGTTGTCTGCCAGGTAAGGAAGTTGGCGACCAACTCACTAACTACATTCCCGCTTGTCCGCCATCTGAAAACATCTGTCAGACAACTGACGCCCGGTGACCGGAAGTTGTATGGTCATCGCTGTGACCAGGAAGCCGACCCCCGCCAGCGGCCACCGCCCGCGCGATGTGGTCGCCGACACCCTCCGTGAGCGGATCCGGACCGGGCAGCTCCGGCCCGGCACCCGCCTTCCCACCCAACGAGAGCTGGAAGCCGAGTTCTCCGTAGGCCGAAGCGCCGTACGAGAGGCCCTGGCCGCCCTCACCCAGGAGGGCCTGCTGGAGAACGTGGGCCGCGGCGCCTCACCGACCGTAGCCGAGCCCACGCACCACGCGGACGCCCCGCGCAGCGCCGGAGTCGAGCTGACGGACCGCCTCCACGAGGCATTTCAGGCCGAGGACGTCACCATCGACGCCTTCTCCCTCACCACTGAGACCCTCAACAACGCCCTGGCCTGGCCCATCCGCCAGGTCATGGACATGCAGCTGACCCCCCGCTCGGTCACCGCCCGGGTGCTCATCCCCAGCCTGGAGGCCCGGCTCGCCCTCCCCCGCCTCATCGACGACCCGGAGAACCCCAAGCCCCGCGAACGGCTGCACCAGATACAGACCACCTACGTCAACGCCCTCAGCAACTCCCTGAACTCGCTCTCCCAGTTCGGCATCGAGGTGGCACTGACCGTCCGTACCGTGCCGCTCACCCCCACCCACAAGCTCTACCTGCTCAACGGCGGCGAAGCGCTCATCGGCTACTACCAGGTGGTCAGGAACGAGGACGCCGCCTTCCAGGGCGAACAGCTGGCCCTCTACGACGTACTCGGCCTGACCGCCAAGCTCTTCCGCTCCGTCCGTGGCCCTGACGCACGGGACGAGCAGGAGGCCAGCTTCGTGGAGGAGTCACAGGAGTTCTTCGACTCCCTGTGGAACACCATCGCCGCACCCTTCGGGTGAGCGGCGAGGGAGCCGCGAGAGGCAGGGACGAAGAGCCCGGTAAAGTTCCGGCACCCCGGTGATCTCCGTGGCCCAGCCCGACCGCCCCCGAGGACAGCGCCGATGACCTCACCCGCCCTCCAGCAGGCCGAAGCGATCGGCGCCGTGGACGGACCACTGGCGGGCTACCACCGCGAGTGGTACGTCGTACGGCCGGAGGGCGAACTGACCCGGCTCGGACGCGTCAAGATCGGCGAACCGCGGGAGGGGGCCCTGTGGTTCGACCGGCGGTACTTCGCCTCCGAGGACGAACTGCTGCTGGAGCTCGCCCGGCTCGGCGTACCGCGCGTACCCCCCGTCCACCGGGTGCGCTCGGCCGGGACCGTCTTCCACGGATTCATCGAGGGCCGGACCCTCGCGGAGCTCTCCCCCCGCGGCCACCCCCTCGCGCCCGACCAACTGCGGCAGATCATGGACCGGTTCGCCTCGCTGTGCCGGCTTCGCCCCGGTGACGTACATGCCCGTCGGCTGGGGTCCGACGACGGTGCCGGCTCCGGCTTTCCGCGCGGGATGCTGGAATTCACCCGCGAGCGCGCCTACCACGCGCACCTGCCGCGCTTCGGTCCGCTCTTCGAGCGGCTCGGTGTGCCGCTCGACGCGCTGGGACCCCGCTCCAGGCTGGCGGCCGAGGCCGCGCGCCAGACCGACCGGCCAGTATGTCTACTGCATGGGGATCTGCACCGGGCCAACTTCATCGTCGACCCGGCAGGCGCGCTGTGGACCATCGACTGGGAGCTGGCCTCGTTCGGCGATCCGCTGTACGACCTGGCCACCCATCTGTATCTGATGGACTACCCGGACCGGCAGCGCGCGGAAGTCGTGGAGCAGTGGCGGCGGACCGTCACCCCGCTGCTGCCCGGAGCCGACGCCCAGCTGGCGGAGGACCTGCCGCGCTGGCTCGACTACAAGCGGGCCCAGTCCGTGTTCACCGACGTGGTACGGCAGGCCGTCGTACTCGCCGACGCCGTGGGCTCGGCTGCCTTCGCCGCCCAGCTGGGACAGGCGGCCAAACTCGTGCACGACGTCCTGGTACGGGCCGCCGAGCCCCTGGAGCTGGCCGATGTGCCGAGCCCGGGCGCCGTCGAGCTGGCGTACGCCGAGTTCTGCGCGGCGCCGGGCGCGGGGCAACCGCGGACCAACGGCCACTGACCCCGCGCGGGCGCACCTGCGACAATCGCTGCTTGCCTGGCCAAGGCAGGCCCCGAACCGGGGCGCCACGAACGGGGACACAGGGATGGTGGCGGCAGTGGAGCATGCGATCAGCTCGGCGCAGTGCGTGATATTCGACTTCGACGGCCCGCTGTGCCACCTCTTCGCGCGGCGCACCGCCGCCTCGGTCGCCGGCCGGCTGCGCGAGACGTACGCAACCGACGCCGACGGCTCCGCCGGAACGTGGCCCGAGACCACCGACCCGCTGCGGCTGCTGACCGCTGCCTTCGACGAC
This sequence comes from Streptomyces sp. CA-250714, assembly GCF_050936705.1. Taxonomy (NCBI): domain Bacteria; kingdom Bacillati; phylum Actinomycetota; class Actinomycetes; order Kitasatosporales; family Streptomycetaceae; genus Streptomyces; species Streptomyces sp. CA-250714. Next base: position 3,569,916 of record NZ_JBNJMI010000002.1, read on the forward strand.
CCCACGCTGCTGTCGCAGCAGAGCCCACGCGAGATGGAGCAGTCCCTCACGCTCGAGGAGGTCGCCGCGGCGAAGCTGGCCTTCCCAACCGGGTACGCCGACGCCCTCGTACGGACCCTGTGCGCCACGGGCCGTACGGTGGCCGTCGCCACGGACAACTCCGCCGACGCGGTGGCACGTTATCTCGCCGGACGCTCACTGCTGGAAGCCTTCTCCCCCGGTATGCGGCCGGGCGACGGTACCCCCGCCCAGGTGTGCGGCCGGGTCTGCGACGGCGCCGGGCCGCTCCGGCTGAAGCCCGACCCGGACTGCGTGCTGCGGGCCCTGGAGTCGACGGGCGCCGACGCGGCGAAGACGGTGATGATCGGGGACTCCGCGCAGGACGTCGCCGCCGCGCGGGCCGCCGGGGTCGGCTTCGTGGGCTACGCCCGCAACGAGCGCAAGGAGCGGGAGCTGCGCGGGGCCGGTGCCGAGTGGGTGGTGGCCTCGCTGCGCGATGTACTCCTGACGGTCGACCCACTGGCCCATGTATGACCGGCTGCTGCGTGCGGAGCTGGGGCGAAACCCCTCGTGACCCGCGATGATCCGTACGCTGGCCCCATGAGTGACGCACCCACCCCCGCGAGCGACGAGCCCGCACACGACCCCGAGGTCCTCGAACTGGCGCAGAAGGTCTTCGACCTGGCCAGGCACGGCGACACCGACACCGTCGCCGCCTACGTCAAGGCGGGCGTCCCGGCGAACCTGAGCAACGACAAGGGCGACACCCTGCTGATGCTGGCCGCCTACCACGGCCACCCGGAGACCGTCCGCGCCCTCCTCGCGCAGGGCTCCGACCCCAACCGCACCAACGACCGGGGGCAGTCCCCGCTCGCCGGTGCGGTGTTCAAGGGTGAGGACGAGGTCGTGCGGATCCTCTTCGAGGCAGGCGCGGACCCGCACGCCGGGACACCGTCCGCCGTGGAGACGGCACGGATGTTCGAGAAGCGGGAGCTGCTCGACCTCTTCGGCGAGCAGTAGGCCCTCCCCGGATCTGCCTGGACCCGGATCTGCCTGACCTGCCCCGGACCTGCCTGGCTGCCTGCCCGGCGGCCGCCTGCCGCTCGCCGGATCTCAGCCGCTCAGTGGTGCCCGCCGCCGTGTCCGCCTCCGGCGCCGTGGTCGAACTTCAGTACCTCGCGCGGCATCACGGTGAACGGCCGCATCATGCCCATGTCCTCGTGTTCCAGCAGATGGCAGTGGTACATGAAACGGCCGTGTGCGCCGTCGAAGCGGCCGAGGACATTGACCATCTGGCCCGCCGGCACCTGGAAGACGTCCTTCCATCCGGCCTCGTTCGGCGCGACCGGCACGGACCTGTCCGGGTCGAAGGTGACCGGGCGGCCCTCGCCCGTGCGGCCGAGGGCGCGGTCGAAGCCCGAGACGTCGAAGCCGTCGCGGGAGAGAATCTGGAAGTCCGCCAGATGGATGTGCATGGGATGGCTGGGGCCACCGAGGTTGAGGAAGCTCCACTGCTCGTAGTCGTCATGCGCGACCTTGAAGCCCAGCGTGTCGTCGAACGTACGGGCGCGACGCCGGTACGTCCTGAGTTTGCCGTCGCGGGCCCGCACCTGGATGACGCCGTCCTCCTGCGGGACCGCGCAGTGGCCCACCTCCTCGGTGATGTCGGCCATCTCCCATATCTCCGGGTGCCCGCCGCCGCCCACGGTGCCGGGCGGGGTGAGCACGATGAGGCGGTGGTGATGCGGGATGTCATGGGTGAGCTTCTGGAACGAGGGGGAGAGCGTCGCAGGCAGCACGAACGGGTCCGCGACGGGCTCCGCGCCCACCCGGAACTCCATGACGTGCGGATAGGGGATGTTGCCCGCCGGATCGGGCACGCCGAAGCCGGTCGTACCCACGTTGACCAGGCGCAGCGTCCTGCCGCATAGCGCACGGAAGTCGACCAGCAGGTCGAACCGTTCGGCGGGCGCGGCCGACAGCACCCGGCGCCGTGCGGGGTCGGGGTCGTCGGTGAAGCCGAGATCCACCGGGCGCGGCAGCAGACCGCCGTCGCTGCCGATCTGCTTGACCGTGCCGTCGGGCACCGGCACACCCTCCTCGTCCACGAGCGCGAGGGAGTAGGTCCGTGCGTTGGACGCGTTCAGCAGCCGGAAGCGATACCAGCGCGGCTCCACCTCCAGATACGGCCAGATGGTGCCGTTGACCGTGGTGTACGGGCCGGCGAACGGGAGGGTGACGTCCTTGCCCGACTCCGGGTTCGGGCCGAGGCTGAGCACCTTGTGCAGCAGCCGGCCGTTCAATGGGCCCTCGCCCTGCCCGCTGTTCCCGTTCTGGTCGTTCGACTGGTGCGCCTCGTCCCGGTCGAGGTTGCGGTCGGCCAGGATCAGCGGCAGCTCGTACGGCGCGCGGGGCAGCCGCAGTGCGTCCTCCTCCGCGTCGCGGATCAGATACGTACCGACCAGCCCGGCGTAGACGTTCCACCGGGTGATGTTCATCCCGTGGTCGTGGTACCACCACTGGGTCGCCGGGTGGTCGTTCGGGTACTCGCACAGCTGCGCGTCGCCGTGGCCGACCGCGTTCTCCGCCCAGCCGTCGTTGCCGCCGTTGGTGACGGCACCGTGCAGATGCGTCACGATCCAGCCGGGCAGCGCCGCCACATCGGGGTCCGGCTTGACCCCGTCCCGGCCCGGGTGGTTCGTGTTCGGATCGGTCGGCTCGCCGCGCGGGACGGCGACGGCAGTGACGGGGAACGGCCCGGTCAGCCGGTTCGTCCACGCCACCCGGAGGCGCTGACCGCGCCGTACCTCGAACGTGGGCCCGGGGAAATGGCCGTTGTACGCCCACACCCGGGTGGGCGGCAGCTCGGAGTGCAGCCGCGTCCAGGTCTCGGTCAGCTCGATCTCCACCTGGCCACCGCGCGGATCACTCGTCGGCTCGGGGCACAGGGTGGGCGGTACGCGGAGGGGGTCGAGGTAGGGAGTGAGCTCGCTGGATACGGGGGCGGGCGTGGGCGTGGGCGCGAGTGCAGGCGTGGGTGCGAACGTGCGGGCTGATGCTGGTGCGGGCGTGGGTGTGGGTGCTGGTGCGGGCGTGGGAGCTGGTGCCGGCGTGGGTGCGGGTGCTGGTGCGGGCGTGGGGGCTGGTGCCGACGGGGGTGCGGGCTTTGTGTGGGTTGCCGCCCCGTCCCCGTTCCCGTCGCCGCCTAAAACGTGCTCGATCGTTTTCGTTTCGATGTGCTCGACAGAGTCGATGGACTCGGTCATATATGTCCCCCCGTTGTACTGGTCGTTACGGCAGGCGGGACGCCAGCTGGCCGCACCGGGTTGCCGTATCGCATGGTGAGCGGCCGATCCACGCCGCCTGTCGAACAGTTGGGGGAGCCCCGGCGTAGCCGTCGGACGCATTCCGGACTGGTCGGGCAACCCTCGTGGTCGGGCTCAGGCGGGCTCAGTCGGGCTTGCGGGCCTCGATGAGGAAGCGGGCCGAGTGAGCGACGAACGGGCCCTCCGCCTCGATCCGATCGTGCAGCTCCCGAAGCCGGTCGCGGTACCGCTCCACGGTGAAGCCCGGGACCATCCATACGACCTTGCGCAGGAAGTAGACGACCGCGCCGATGTCGAAGAACTCCATCCGCAGCCGCTCGGACCGCAGGTCCACCACCTCGAGCCCCGCCGCCTCGGCTGCCGCCCGCTCGTCCTCGGGCCGCCGCGCCCTGCGGCCCTCGGGCTGCGGGCCGAGGAAGAACTCCACCAGCTCGAACACCGACGCCGGGCCCACATGCTGGGCCAGATAGCTGCCGCCCGGCTCCAGCACCCGGGCGATCTCCGCCCACCGGGCCCGCACCGGGTGACGGCTGACCACCAGGTCGAACGCGCCGTCCGCGAACGGCAGCGGCGGCTCGTCCTGATCCGCGACGACGACCACTCCACGCGGCCGCAGCAGTGCGGTCGCCTTGGCCACGTTCGGCGGCCACGACTCGGTGGCAGCCATCGTGGCCGGCAACTTCTCCGCCCCCGCGAGCACCTCACCGCCGCCGGTCTGGATGTCCAACGCGGCAGACGCAGTCGCAAGCCGCGCGCTCATCCGCCGCTGATACCCCCACGAGGGCCGCTCCTCAGTCGCCCGCCCCTCCAACCAGGAGAAGTCCCAGCCATCCACGGAAACGGCACCGGCCTCCGCCACCAAGTCATCGAACGAACGCGCCATGCCCCCATCGTCACGCCCCTGCCCCACCCTGACCAACGGGTTTGTCGGGGAGCAGCGACGGTGTCGCGGAGCCGCGACGGTGTCTGGAGCAGAGGCGGTGCCGCGCGGGGCACCACACCCGAACCGCCGAGCCACAGCTCCGCCGACCAGAGCCGCACCCGCATCGCAGAGCCGCAGCGGCAACCGCAGTCGCGTCGCGGCGGCCGCGACCGAGGTCCCACTCCCGGTTGCCCGGCATCGGCCGCCGAGCCGCTCGGCCCAGCGGCGACCGGCTCGGCGGCCGTCGGCTATCCGAGGGGAACCGGCGGCAGCCGGGGCAGGTGGGCCGGGGCCGCCCGGGTCGGGCCCCGTGGCTGGGCGCTCAACTCCCTGACCGGCGGCAGGTCTTCCGCGTGATCGGGCCGGTCATGAGGTCACCGTGCTGATACGGACCACCTCCCCGAGCTCCAGCGCGACATAGAGGGCGCCGTCCGGGCCGAGGGTGAGGCCGTGCGGCTCGGATTCCGGGGTGGGCAGCGGGTGCTCCACGAGGTGGCCGGACGGGGTGCGGGCGGCCACCCGATTGGCCGCCCACTCAGTGATCCAGCAGGTGCCGTCCGGGTCGACGGTCACCGCGTGCGGCCTGGACTCGCGGTCGGGCAGCGGGAACTCGTCGATGCGGCCGTCCGTGCCGATCCGGCCCAGCTGTCCGGCACCGATCTCCACGAACCACAGCTCCTCCCCCGTGCCGGCGGCGATCCCCACCGGCGCGGCGCCCTTGGTGGGCAGCTCGTACAGGGTGACGCTGCCGTCGAGCGCGATACGACCGATCGCGTCCGCCTGGTTGAGCGTGCACCACAGCGCACCGTCCGGACCCGCCACCAGTGCGGAGGGAAAGCAACCGCTGACGGGCAGCGGGAACTCGGTGATCTCGCCGTCGGTGGTGATGCGGCCGATGCGGTGGGCGCTCGTCTCCGTGAACCAGAGCGCGCCGTCCGCACCCGCCGCGATGCCGAACGGGCCGCACTCCGGGGTCGGCAGCGCGAAGGACTCGGCCTGCCCGTCCACCGTGATCCGGCCGATGCGGTGGTCCTTGGTGCGGGTGAACCACAGGGCGCCGTCGGGGCCCGGAGTGATCACCGTCGGGCCGCAGTCGGCGGCGTCGAGCGGGAACGTCGTCACCCGGCCCTCCGGGGTGACGCGGGCGATGGCGCCCGCGGCCACAAGCGTGACCCACAGCGCCTCGTCGGGACCGGTGATGACGTCGTACGGCCCGGCTTCGGGGCCGAACGCCGCCGCGGTGGTCACGGCGATCGCCGTTGCGGGTGCGGACATCGCCGGCACGGACTCGGGTGGGGTGGGGTGCTGTCGGTCCGGGTTCACAAGCGGCTCCTCTCCTCGGTCGTTCCCTCGGGGAGCGACGCGCTCGGTTCTTCCAGGGCAAGCTGCGCACCTCGCCAGCGCTGCCGCAGCCTGCGGTCGTGACTGACGACGACCAGCGCGCCGTCGTAGGCATCAAGAGCCGCTTCCAACTCCTCGACCAGCGCGGGCGAGAGGTGATTGGTCGGCTCGTCCAGCAGCAGGACGTCGGCCGGTTCGGTCACCAGCCGGGCCAAGGCGAGGCGTTGCCGCTGGCCCGTGGACAGCCGGGCAACGGGCACCGCCAGCCGTTCAGCATCGAACAGGCCCAGCGAGAGCAGCCGTTGAGCATGCTCCTCTGGCGGACCGGGGCGGCCATGTGCGTACGCCTCCAGCAACGTCAGCCCGGAGTCGACGGCGATTTCCGGCTCCTGGGGCAGGTACCCGATGCGGCCCCTGCGCGAGATCCGGCCGGTGTCAGGCACCAGCTCTCCGGCCAGGACGCTCAGCAGGGTGCTCTTGCCCGCGCCGTTCGGCCCCGTCACCAACAGCCGCTCACCGGCGGCCAGGGTCAGACCCGTGGGAGCCAGTCTGCCGCGGACTCCGACCTCCTCGGCGTCCAGCACCGTGCCGCGCAGCCCGGCGCCGCGTAGGGCCGTTGTGGCGAAGCGCAGTGGTGCCGGTGGGGGTGGGACCGGTTCCCCCAACAGCCGGCGCAGCCGTTCCTCCGCGTTGCGGACCCGGCTGGCCAGGGACTGCTGGACGCGACCGGCGGCCCGGTCGTAGGCCATCTTGTTGCCGTCCTTCATCGCCCTGCCCGGGGCCACTCTGCGGGCTGTGGTGGCGGCTGTCTCGCGCAGCCGCTCCGTCTCGGTCCGCCAGCGCTCGTGCGCCTCCGCCCAACGGCGCCGGGCGGCGGCCTTCCCGGCCAGATAGCCCGCGTATCCGTTGCCGTAGCGGACGACCTGGCGGCGGTCGGCGTCCACCTCCAGCAGCGTCGTCGCAACGCGCTCCAGGAAGGTGCGATCGTGCGAGACGGCGATCGTGGTGCCACGGCGGGCCCGCAGATGCTCCTCCAGCCAGCGCAGCGCGGCGTCGTCCAGGTGGTTGGTCGGCTCGTCCAGCAGCAGCACTTCCGGGCTCGCGGCCAGCAGGGCGGCCAGCCGGAGCCGCACCCGTTCGCCGCCGGAGAGTCCGCCCACGGTGCGGTCGCGGGGAAGCAGACCCAACCCGAGCCCGTGCAGGGCGCGCTCGACGCGGGCCTCGGCGTCGTAGCCCCCGCGCAGTTCGAAGACGGTCAGCAGCTCTCCGTACTCTCCTAGAGCCGATTCGTCGCCCTGCGACATCGCCGCTTCCAGCGTGCGCAGGCGCTGTTCCATGGTGCGCAGCTCGCTCATCGCGCGGTCGACGACCTGCTGCACGGTCAACTCCGGAGCGAGCGCCTCTTCCTGGGGGAGGTAGCCGACGCCGCCCTCGGCGTGCAGGACGATCTCTCCCGCGTCCGGCTTCTCCTCGCCCGCGAACAAGCGGAGCAGCGTGGTCTTACCGGAGCCGTTCTCGCCGACGATCCCCGCGCGCTCACCCGCCGAGAGCGCGCAGCTCACTCCGTCCAGAACGGTCCGGCCTTCGTACGACTTCGTGACGGCCGAGGCCGTGATCTGGGTGGGCATACGTGCTCTCCAAAGCGATCGATGTGGAGGCGGCCAGTGGGGACCGCGGGACCGGGTGAACGCTCTGGCTGAGCATCGGCAACTCCTCTTCCGTGTCACGGCACGCGCGACGAACGCGATGAACGTGACGAATAAATCTCGGCGTGCGACCGGCGACTCTTTACAGCGACGCCTGTCGCGTTAAGATAGTGACACGGTGATCCCGCCACGGCAAGAGGGAATTCCCGGCGGGGCGGGAGCGGTGCACGGGAGGAGCCGGGCACGGGAGGGCCCGGCACGGAGCGTGCGGCGCGGGGAAAAGGCGCAGGTACAGGGAGCGGAGATGAGCGTGAAGTGACCGTGGAAAAGTCCGGAGAAGGCAGCGACGGCGAGGCCGAGAAGGCTCCGCCGCCCGGCTCCGAGGAGCCTCCGCCGCCCGGTTCGCGGCGGCCCGGCGGGCGTACGGCGCGGGTCCGCGAGCGGGTGCTGGAGGCCGTCGGCCCACTGTTGGTGGAGCAGGGGTTCGACGGTCTGACCGTCGACGCCGTCGCCGCGCGCTCGGGCGTGCACCGCGCGACGGTCTACCGCCGCTGGCGCGATGTCGGCGGGCTCCTCGCCGACGTACTCGACGCGGCGGGCGACGACGGCTGGCGCCCGGCCGACACCGGCTCACTGGAAGGTGACCTGCGGGAGCTGAACGAGGAGGTGCACGAGGCACTGACCCAGGAGCCGTCCGTCGCGCTGGCCCTGATCGCTGCCTCCTTCCGCTCGGAAGAGGCGGCGCGGGCGCTGAGACGGTTCTGGGAGGAACGGTACGCGCGCTGCGAGGTGGTCGTGGAGCGGGCGGTGGCGCGCGGGGAGCTGAGCCCTCCGGTCGACGCGCGGAGGCTGGTGGTGAGTTCGACGGCCCCCGTCTACCACCAGCGCGTGCTGCTGCACGCCGAACCGGACCCCGGGCTGCCCGCGGAGGCGGCCCACGCGGCTGCGCTCGCCGCGCGGGCCGGGGCATTCGCCGGCGCAGCACCCACGAGTGCCGACGAGCCCACGAGTACCACTGAGCCCACGAGTGCCGAGGAGCCAACAAGTACCAAGGAGCCCACGAGTGCCTAGGAGGCCCCACAAGTGCCCAAGAGATCAGCCCAGTTCGTAGATCCGTCCCGTATGGCTGCCTTCGACGGAGCGGACGTATGCCTGGGCGACGTCCGCGAGATCCACCGGGGGGAAGCCGGGGAAGAAGTCGCCGTAGTCCGGGACGCTCTCGGTGAAGATCGTGGGGCTGACGGCGTTGACGCGTTGCGGCGCGATCTCGACGGCCGCGGCGCGTACGAAGGCTTCCACGGCGCCGTTGGCCATGGAGGCCGCGCTGCCCGCGGGGATGGGCTCGCGGGTCAGCACGCCGGTGATCAGCGTGAACGAGCCGCGCTCGGCGATCCGCGTGATGCCCTGCCGGACCAGTTCGAGCTGGCTGAGGGCCTTGCCGCGGAAGGCCGCGGTGTAGTCGTCGGCCGTCATCTCGGCCACCGGCTTGTACGGCACGTCGCCGGCCGCGCTGACCACGGCGTCCAACTGCCCGCCCGCCGCGCGCGCCTCGCCTGCCGCGCGCGCCGCCGCTTCGTACAGGGCCGTGACCTGCTCGGGATCGGAGACGTCATAGCGCAGGTCACCGCCGGTGCGGCCGACGGTGAGGAGCTTGTGGCCGCGCTCGGCCAGAGCCGTGTGCACGGCCGCGCCGAGCCTGCCGGTGGCGCCGATCAGAAGAATGTTCATACCGAGGACGCTAGGGTCCCGTCCTCAGCGCAGGGAAATGCCGATCGTGCAGCACTTATGCTCGGTGGTTATGAATGTGGAGCTGCGCCATCTGCGGGCACTGGCCGCCATCGGCGACGAGGGCACCATCACGGGCGCGGCCCACGCGCTGCACCTCACCCAGCCCGCGCTCTCCCGCACCCTCGACCAGTTGGAGGCGAGGCTGGGCACCCGGCTCGTCGAGCGGACCACCCGGCGGCTGGAGCTGACCGAGCCGGGGCGGCGGCTGTGGGAGCGGGCGCACCGGGTGCTGCGGGAGCTGGACGACGCGCTGGCGGAGGTCGCAACAGGGCCCCGCCCGCTGCGGATCGGCTTCCCCTGGGGCGCGCTCGGCCGCCACACCGTGCCGCTGCTGCGCTCCTGGCGGACGGAACACCCGGGCACCCGCCTGCTCGTACGCCGCTGCGACGACCCCGAGGCCGAGCTGCGCCGGGGCGAGATCGACGCGGCCTTCCTACGGACGCGTCCCGCGCCCGGCGCGGGGCTGGAAGCGCTCGCCCTCTACCGGGAGTCCCGGCTGGCGGCCGTACCGGACGGCGATCCGCTCGCCGAGCGCGGCACGGTGCGGCTGGCCGATCTGGCGCAGCGTCCGGTCGCAATCTGCGCCACCGCCGCGACGACCAGCGCCGAACTGTGGCCGGAGGAGGCACGTCCCGAGACCTTCGAAGTGGCCAACGTGGACGAGTGGCTCACCGCCATCGCCACCGGGGAGTCCGTCGGGGTGACCGCCGAGAGCACCCTGCACAGCTATCCGCACCCGGGCGTGCGCTATCTGCCGCTCGCCGACGCGGACTTGATCACCGTCCATCTGGTCTGGCCGCACACCCCCACCCACCCGGCCACCCAGGCCCTCCGCGACCACGCCGCCCGGCTGCTGCGCGGGGGCGACCGTCAGACGGCCGCCGGCACTGACCTGACCGGGCCGCCGTCCACGGTCAGGTCCTGAGCGGTGATGTACGCCGGGGTGCCGGAGGCGAGAAGGGCGACGGCCGCTTGCGATCTCGTTCCGGGTGACCGAGCGCGCCGAGCGGCGACGACCGCGCGCGCCCGTGCTGCTCCGCCGCCTCCCCCGTCATTGCCCCTGGCCGACAGCAATGCGGTTCAGCGCGGAGCGCCTTCAGCACCCACCACATCGGCGACCACACAGCTCACGTTGTCAGGTCCGCCGGCGCGGTTGGCCGAATCGACCAGTGCGCGTACCGCCTGTGCCGGGTCGGCGACCGTGGTGACGATGGCCCGGATGTCCGCCGCAGGCACGACCGCGGACAGGCCGTCCGAGCACAGCAGATATCGGTCCCCGACCTGGGCGTCGCGGAGTTTCATATCGACCGCGTCACCCGCCTTCGCGCGGGCTTCCGCCTCGCCACCGACCAACGCGCGGGCCAGCAGCGCGGGTTGTGGCGAGGAGGCGGCTTCCTCGGGGCTCAGCCGCCCCTCGTCCAGCAGTTTCCGCACCAGCGTGTGGTCGTCGGTGAGCTGGAAGAACTCACCGTCCCGCAGCAGATAGGCGCGGGAGTCGCCGATGTGGACGAGGGCGAGCCGGGAGCCGGACCACAGCAGTGCCGTGAGGGTGGTACCGACCTCCTCTGCCGCGACACCGCGCACGGCGCGGCCCGCCTCCTCGACGGCGTCCTCCAGGGCGTTGAGGAGATCACCCGCCGAAACGGCGTCTTGCTCCAGCCGCCGGAGCGCCGCGACCGCCACCTCGCTCGCCTCCCCTCCCCCGCTCCCGAACCCGTCCGCGACGGCCAGCAACCGAGCGCCCGCGTACGCCGTGTCCTGGTTGCTCTCCCGTACGCGCCCGGTGTCCGAGAGGGCGGCATAGCGGATGTTCAGTGGGGCTTCGTTCGTCCGGTGCACAGGAACCACGTCCTTCTGTGACAGATGGTTGACGAGGAAGGCGGCCAGCTCCCGGCGCGCAGCGATCTCCGCCTCGGTCTCCGCCCAGTACGCCTGTACTTCCGCGGCGGCCGCCGAGTTCGTGGCCGTCGCCGAGCCCTCAGCCGTCGCATCCGCGACCGTCGCCGTCGCGTCCGCAGTCGCCGCGTCCGCGACCGTCGCATCGGCTGCCGCCGCCAAGTCGCACACGTGCCGGATGCGGGCCAGCGGCATGCCCAGGCGGCGAAGCCAGGCCACCAGTCGGGCGCGCTCCAGCTGTTCGGGGGCGTAGTAGCGGTAGCCGCTCACCGGGTCGACGCGGGCGGGGGCCAGCAGACCGAGCTCGTCGTACAGCCGCAGGGCCTTCGGGGAGAGCCGCGACGCCTTCGCGAAGGCCCCGATGGTGAGCCGGCCGGTACCCATGTCCATCCCGTCCTCCCTCGTCACCGGGCTCCGCGCCCGGCCCTGCCGATGCTGCGGCTTCCCCCGAGGTGAAGGTCAAGCAATCACGGAAGGCGCAGGTCAGCCTGCGCATCGACCTCGCGCTCGCCGACCGTGATCGGCTCGTTGGCGTCGGGGGCAGGGCAAGCGAGAACGTCCTTCTCCCGGGCCTCGGCAGCCCGAGCCAGCAGGAGTTATCCACAGGCTCCCCTAAAGGGGAGGGCAATCGCTATAGTGGAGCCATGAGTGACCGAAACTCTCTCTCCAGTGGTCTGTCCATGACCGAGCTGGGGGCCAGGATCCGAGCCGAGCGGCGGGCGCGGGACATGGCTGTGGAGCGGCTCGCCGAGTTGAGCGGGGTGAGCCGGAGCATGGTGTCCGAGGTGGAGCGCGGGGCCAAGACGCCGAGCGTGCTGGTTCTCGACCGGCTGGCGACCGCGTTGGGCACCTCGATCGCTCGGCTTCTCGACGAACCCGTACGCCCCGGTGTGGTGGTCATGCACGGCGCTCAGCAGCAAGTGATACGGGATCCTTCCGGGTGGGAGCGGCGGATCCTGTCTCCCGTCCTCCCGGGCGTCGAGTTCGAGTTCATGCGCACGACCCTGGAACCGGGCGTGGACGCGGGGGAGTTCTCGCCGCACGCCCCGGGTTCGCACGAGTACGTGGCGGTGGAGACGGGGGAACTGCGCCTGACCGTCGACGGTGTCCCGCACCGTCTGGCGTCCGGGGACGCCGCCTACTTCCCCGCCAACCGTCGGCATGCCTTCGCCAACGACTCCGCTGACGTGTGCGTCTACTACCTGGCCATGGCGCTGGGCCATGCAGCCGACCCGCACCACCTTCACATGTCCGGAGGCCCCGATGAATGAGCTGCGACGAGCGGGCCGATCGGCCGCTGACATGGCAGTCGGTCACCTGGCCGCCGTAGCCGACGGTCCGGTGTGGCGACCGGTGGCCGACGCGGACCGCTTGTGGCTCGCCCAGCAGCCGCTGCCCGGGGCGGGGCGCCCTGTGGCGGAACTGCTGCACGACGTACGGGACCGGATGCTGCCCTATCCGATGGGCAACGGGCACCCCAGATTCTTCGGCTGGGTCAACTCACCGCCCTCGCCGGCCGGAGTCCTGGTCGCCCCGCTGGCCGCAGCCATGAATCCGAGCTGCGCCGGAGGAGACCACGCCGGAGTCCTGCTGGAGCGCACCGCCGTGCGGTGGCTCGCGGAGTTGGTCGGCTTCCCGCACCCGCCCGGTGCCGGGCTGCTGACCAGCGGCGCCTCCATGGCAACCGTCATCGCGCTGGCCACTGCCCGGCAGCGGGCGATCCGGCAACAGGGCCACAACGTGCGCGAGACGGGCCTGTACGGACAGCCTCCACTGGCGGTCTACCTGTCAGCCGAGGGGCACAGCTGTCTGCGCAAGGCAGCGGAACTCCTCGGCCTGGGCAGCCATTACCTCCGCACCGTCCCGGTCGACGGCGCATATCGCATGGACACCGGCGCACTGCGCCGCCTGGTCGCTGCGGACCGGGAGGCGGGCGTACGTCCGATGCTCGTCGCGGCCGGCGCCGGAACGGTCAACACCGGCGCCGTCGACCCTCTGGAGGAAATCGCGGAGACCGCCCGTGAGCACGAGCTGTGGTTCCACGTCGACGGCGCATACGGCGCACTCGGGGTTCTCGATGAAGGAACCCGCCCCGCCTATGCCGGCCTGGAACAGGCGGACTCCCTCGCGCTGGACCCGCACAAATGGCTCGGCGTACCCGTCGATGCCGGATGTGTCCTCTTCCGCGACCCCGTCGGCCCGCGCGACACTTTCAGCCTCGTACCGCCCTACCTCCGCGACGACGAGGCCGACGACCTGGGCTGGTTCTCCGAATACGGCCCCGAACAGACCCGTCCGTTCCGCGCGCTGCGTGTCTGGGCCACGATCGCGCACCTCGGCCGCGACGGCATCGCCCACCTGGTGCGGCGAACCACCCAACTCGCCCGTGCCCTCGCCGACATGATCGAAGCCTCCGACGACTTCGACCTGCTCGCCCCGGCCGTCACTTCCGTCGTCGCCTTCCGCCACCGACCCAAGGCACTCGACCCCGGCACGACGGAGGCACTGAACGAGGCCATACCGGCCGCCGTACAGCGGCGCGGGCGGGCCTTTCTCACCGGCACTCGGCTGTCGGACACGGCAGCCCTGCGCGCCTGCGTCCTCCACCCGGACACCACCGAGGCCGACCTCACCGTCCTGCTGGACGAAATCCGGGCCGCAGCAAGGGAGATCAGCCCATGATCAGCCCATGAGCTGAGCCACCCGCACCGGGTCGCCGGGGGAGGGGACAGGTGCGGACCGTGATCCCTTGAGGGTGTTCCGACACCGGAAGTAGACGGTGGCCCTGCGCCTGGCCGCCGACTCACCGGAGGGCGCACGCCGCCTGGCAGAGGCCCTGCAGGACTCCGCCCAGGCAGTCGAGTTGCTGGTCGAGAACCACAGCGGGCACCACCGCACCGGCGTCCGTCCCACAGATGCCGTTGCCAGCGGCGAAGCTGCAGCCGATACCGGACTGAACGTCGTCAGTCAGGCGGGTGCATCCGGATCATTGATACCGAAGCTAAATCACTTCCTCCCCCCGCCGCCTACCTGTTCGACTGCGGTGCATGACACAGAGCGAGCAGGACAGCACACAGGTCGCCACGCGGCGGACGGCACTGGTGACCGGCGCGGCGGGAGGTATCGGCGCCGCCGTGGCCGTACGGCTGGCGCGGGACGGGTTCGCGGTCGGAGTGCTCGACCTGGCCGAGGACGCCTGCGCCGGTACCGTCGGGGCGATCACGGCCGAGGGCGGATCCGCGACGGCGGTCGCCGCGGATGTCTCGGACGAGAGGGCGGTCGGCGCGGCCGTGCGGCACGTCGCCGACCTCCTCGGGCCGCCGACCGTCCTCGTCAACAACGCGGGGTTCGCCCGGGCCGCGAGCGTCGGGGAGATGACGACTGCGCAGTGGGACGCGGTCCTCGGCGTCAATCTGTACGGCGCCTTCTTCGCCACCCGTGCCGTCGTTCCCCATATGAAGTCGGCGGAGTGGGGCCGCGTCGTCAACATCTCCAGCATCTCCGCGCTCGGCGACGCGGGCCGTATCGGCTACGCCAGCGCGAAGGCCGGGCTGCTCGGCTTCACCAAGACGCTGGCCCTCGAACTGGGCCCGCACGGCGTCACCGCCAACGCCATCGCGCCCGGCTTCGTCGTCAGCGACATGACCCGCGCCTCGGCGCGCAGGCTCGGCCTCACCTTCGAGGAATTCCAGCGCAGGGCCGCCGAATCGGCCCCGGTCGGCCGGGTCGGCACCCCGGAGGACATCGCGCATACGGCGTCCTTCCTGGCAAGCCCGGCAGCCGGTTTCGTCTCGGGGCAGGTCATCTACGTGGCGGGCGGACCGGTGGACTGAGTTCCGGCGCGGGACCGAAGCAGGGGCGCACGCGGAACCGGGACGCGGCGCGGGACTCAGATACGGAGCGCCGCTCCCGGCCTCACCGCCGCTGTGCCCTCGGCGCCCGGTCAATGACGTCTCAGTGAAGCCTCAATGCCGCCCCAGCACCTCCGCGATCCGCGTGAACCCCTCCGTCCCGTGCCCCAGTCCGATGGTGCGGCGGGCCCAGCCCTCGGCTGCGCGCATCACGCCCGCGTCGATGCCGTGCTCCTCCGAGGCGTGCACGATGTGCGTCATGGTGGAGGCCGCCGAGGTGAGGGGGTTGCCCTCGCCGGAGAAGGTGCCGTCGTCCATCTCAGCCGCCGTCTCCTCGAAGATCGGCGGCAGGATCGCGGCGATGCCCTTGGCGAACGGCGCCAGTTCCCGTCCGCTGATGCCCTCCGCGCGGGCCACCGCGAGGGCGTGCGCGTAGCCCGCCATCGCGGTCCAGAAGATGTCGAGCAGGGCGATGTCGTGGGCCGCCGCGCGACTGATCTCCGTACCGAGGTGGGTGTGGGTGCCGCCCAACGCCTCCAGTACGGGCAGGTGCTGCTCGTACAGCTCGCGCGGGCCGCTGTGCAGGAAGACCGCGTCGGGGGTGCCGATGGTGGTGGTCGGCGTCATGATCGCGCCGTCCAGATAGCGGATGCCGTGCCGGTCAGCCCAGTCGGCAGCCTCCCGGGCGCGGGCCGGGGTGTCGGCGGTCAGGTTCACGACCGTACGGCCCTTGAGCGCCTCGGTGACGGCGTCCCGCCGCAGCACCGCGTCCACCGCGTCGTAGTTGACCACGCAGACGACGATCAACTCGGCCGCCGCGACCGCCTCCTCGGCGGCCGCCGCGCTCAGTGCGCCCCGTGTGACCAGCTCCCGGTCCTTGCCGGGGGTCCGGTTCCAGACGGTGGTCCGTATCCCGGCAGCCAGGAACGCGTCGGCCAGTGCCCGTCCCATCGGCCCGAGCCCGAGCACCGTGACGGCGGACGGGGCCCCGGAAGACAGGGGGGCGGTGGGTTGTTCGTTGGACGAAGGCATGACTCAACTCCCGTACGCATAAAGTGAACAGCAACAAGCAGTGGCAATTGACGACAAAGGGGACGATGAAGACGCGCAGCCGTGCCCAGGACCCGAACGTGTGCGGGGTGACCGCCGCGATCGCCGTGATCGACGGCAAGTGGAAGACCGCCCTGCTCTGGCTGCTGGAGTCGGGCCCGCGCCGCCCCGGCGAACTCCGCAGAGACCTGCCGGGGCTCACCGAGAAGGTGCTGACTCAGGCGCTCCGCGAGATGGAGACCGACGGCCTCGTGCACCGCGAGGTGTACGACGTACTGCCGCTGAAGACCGAATACTCGCTGACCCCGTTCGGCCGCGACCTCGCCGAGGCGCTGGCCCCCTTGTCCGACTGGGGCCACCGCCGCCTGGCGAAGCTCACCGGGGCCACGGCATCCCCGACGCCGGTCTCCTGACACCGCGTCACCGAATAGCCACCTCCCCGGCTGTCTGTCTCCTCGCCCCTCCGGGCCGGTCGGTCGCCGACCGACCACCACCAGACTCGCGCGACGCCCGGCCGGTGCCAAGTACCCACAAAAAGGTGGCCAGGGGGAACGCGTGACGGAACGCCGCATCAGCGTGGCGACCAACCGTTCCAGTTCCAGTTGCCGACGCCCCGCGCCCGGTTCCGGTAAGGGGGTGCCCCTGCCCGACGTTCGCGGGCTGCGGGTAGGTCGGGCTGGTCGCTCCCCCAAGTTCTCGGCTTCGCTCGAACAGGGGGGACCCCCAACGCGGCGGAGCCGCACATGAACACAGCCCCGCGCCCCTGACGAGGCGCAGTCCCCACGCCGGGCACCGCCCGCGCAGCGACACACTTGCAAGCGACGTGCTTGCAATAGTTAGCGTTCGGGTGCACTCTGGGGACATGGCCTCGCTCAATGTCGGGAACCTCGGCGAGTTCCTGCGGGAACAACGGCGGACCGCGAAGCTGTCGTTGCGGCAGCTCGCGGAGGCCGCCGGGGTCTCGAACCCGTATCTGAGCCAGATCGAGCGCGGCCTGCGCAAGCCGAGCGCGGAGATCCTGCAACAGCTGGCCAAGGCGTTGCGGATCTCGGCGGAGACGCTCTATGTGCAGGCCGGGATTCTCGACGAGCGGGACCGGCAGGACCTGCTGCAAGTCCCCGCCGCGATCCTCGCGGACTCCTCGATAAACGAGCAGCAGAAACAGGCGCTGCTCCAGATCTACGAGTCGTTCCGCAAGGAGAACGCACAGCAGCGGGCGACCGTCCACGACGTGGCGGACCCGCCCGCCGAGGGGTCTCGGCAGCCGGAGTAAGGACAACAGCGGAGCAAGACACCAAAGGGGCCGCAACGGTGCGGGCCACCGGCACCGGACGTCACGCAACAGCGCGGGACGGACGGCCCTGTCAGGCGAGTTGAGCCACGAAAGGCGTACCCTCATGCCCATCGCGAACGATCTGCGCAAGACCCTCACCGACCCGACGCCCCTCTACTTCGCCGCCGGCGTCGTCGACAAGATCCGCGAAGAGGCGCCGCAGGCCCTCGCGGCGGTCCGGGAGACGGACCCCAAGGAGGTCCAGGCGAAGCTCACCCAGCAGGCCAAGGAGACCCAGGCCAAGGTGAGCGAGACCCTCAGCGGGCTGGACACCGACCTCAAGAAGCTCCGTGAGCAGGCCCAGCACCTCGCGCTGCAGGGTGTCGGCGTCGCGGCGGAGTACGCCGTCAAGGCCCGGGAGACCTACGAGGAGCTCTCGGTCCGCGGCCGCGAGGCGGTCAAGAACTGGCGCGGCGAGGGCGACGAGACCCCCGAGGTGACCGTCGAGCGCGAGCCCGTCCAGTCGGTGAAGATCGCCGAGCCGCCGGCCGAGGAGACCTCAGCAGCGGACACCGGCAGCAAGACGGCTGGTACCAGCACGGCCGCCAAGAGCAGCACCGCCGGCAGCGGCAAGACCACGGGCACCGCCAAGAGCAGCAGCGGCAACGGCACCAAGTCCGCCACCGCCAAGAAGTCGAGCACCGCCCGTAAGACGACCGGCGACACCACCACACCCTCCCCCCGGAAGTCGACTCCCAAGACCGAGTCCTGACCCCCGTGGGACGCCGCGGAGGCAGAGCGCGGAACGGGCCGGGCACCCTTCACGGGCCCGGCTCGTTCCATGACTGCTGGGGTACGGTTGCGGCAAAGCCCCTTCGAGACCGCGTCAACCAAGGCGATCCGTCCGACCGAGGCGATCGCGCCAGGGACCGACACCGACCGGGAGTGTGAGCACCATGCTGTTCGCGGGCTTTCAGGCCACAGTCATCGGGCTGATCACCGTTGTGCTGCTCGCCCTGTCCGTGTTCGCCTTCGCGGACGCCGCCTTCCGGCGGGAGGATGCCTACCGGGCCACCGACAAGCAGAACAAGCAGTTCTGGCTGATCATCCTGGGCCTCACGGTCCTGGTGAACCTGCTGGTGCCGATGTTCCTGCTGAAGATCATCGGGCTGATCGCCACGATCGTCTACATCGTCGACGTCCGACCGGCACTCAAGCAGGTCATGGGCAACGGCCGCGGCCGCCGCCCGCGCGGCGGAAGCAGCAGCGACGGCCCGTACGGACCGTTCAACGGCAGGTGACGACGATCGGCGAACGGTGACGACGATCAACGGCCGGTGACGACGATCAACGATTGACGACCGCGCGGCCGTCGAGTGCGGAGCCGGGCACGGAGCCGGGCTCCTACGCTTTCACCGGCCACGGTCCAGCAGCAGGACCGCCACGTCGTCGGTCAGCTCGCCTCCGTTGAGGCGGCGTACCTCGTCCATCGTCGCGTCCAGCAGTCCCTGCCCCCGCGCGCCCGCGGCCAGCCGCTGGGCCACGATGTCGAGCATCCCCTGCTGACCGAGCCGCTCCCGGCTCGGCGCACGGCCCTCCCTCGCGCCCGTCTCGGTCCGTATGTCCGTACGAGCCTCGTCCACACGGCCCTCGTCCACACGGCCCTCGATCAACCCGTCCGTGTACATCATCAGGCTCCAGGAGCGTCCCAGCCTGACCTCGCGGCGCGGCCAGCGCGCGTTCGGCAGCAGCCCGAGCGCGGGCCCGCTCCCGTCCTCCGGCAGCAGCCGGGGCACCGGCGCCGCGCCCGCACCGTCGCCAGCGAACAGCGGTGAGGGGTGCCCGGCCAGATAGACCCCGGCGCTGCGGCCGTCGGCGGCGATGTCGACTGTGCACAGCGTCGCGAAGATCTCCTCGCTGGCCCGCTCGTTCTCCAGCACCTTCTGCAACGTGCTCAGCAGCTCATCGCCGCACAGCCCGGCGAAGGTCAGGGCGCGCCAGGCGATCCGCAGTTCGACACCGAGTGCCGCCTCGTCGGGACCGTGTCCGCACACATCGCCGATCATGGCGTGGACGACGCCGTCCGGAGTGCGGACCGTGTCGTAGAAGTCGCCGCCCAGCAGCGCGCGGGACCGGCCGGGGCGGTAGCGCGCGGCGAACCGCAGGTCGCTGCCCTCCAGCAGCGGCCGGGGCAGCAGTCCGCGTTCCAGCCGGGCGTTCTCCTGGGCCCGCAGCCGGGTCTCGGTGAGCTGGCGCTGGGCCAGGTCGGCCCGTTTACGCTCCACGGCGTAGCGGATGGCCCGCATCAGCAGTCTGCCGTCCAGCTCGTCGCGGAAGAGGTAGTCCTGGGCACCGACCCGTACGGCCTCGGCGGCCCGCTCCGCGTCGCTGCCGTCCGTGAGCGCCAGTACGGCGTGCCGCGGGGCCATCCGCAGGACCCGGCGGAGGATGTGCAACTCGTCGGGCTCCGTCGCCGAGCGGGAGCCGGGGCCGGAGCCCGAACCGGTGGGGGAGCCGGTCTCGGACGCGGCACCAGCAGTCGGGCCGCCGGAAGCCGCACCCGCACCGCCACTCGTGCCCGAAACACCTGAAGCACCCGAAGTGCGGGAAACGCCGGAAGTACCCGAAGCGCCCGAAGCGGAAACCCCAGAAGCACCACCGACCCCGGCAGCCCCGCCCACCCCGGGAGCCGCGCTGCCCGGCACACCGCCGATACCGGGTATGGCGCCGCCCGGCGCGATCTCCGGGAGCTCGGCCGGGAGGCCCTCGACCGGTGTCTCGTCCGCGTCGCCGCGCGCCTCGCAGGGCAGCGCCAGGTCCAGCAGGATGCAGTGGACATCGTCCGTGAGCAGCCGTGCGGCCTCGGTGAGGTTGCGGGCCGTACGGACCCGTACGGGCCTGCCGTACGCGTCGAGCATGCGGGGCACGCTGAGCGCACCGGCTGGATCATCCTCGATGACCAGCAGGGTCAGGCTGCCGCCGGGTCCCGGCGCGGCCTGCCGGGCCGGCGCGCCGGCGGTCTGTGCCGCCGCCCCGGCCAGGGGCGCGCTTACGGGCATGCTGAAAACCTCTCCCTCCCCCGAGGGCGTGGTGCACGCGCCGAGCGGCGGCACCGTGACTGAGCCCGGTACGGCGTGCGGTGGTCGGGCGCTCGTCGGTCCCGGGCTATCGGACAGGACCATAGCGCCCTCGTACAGATGGACGGAATGGCTGACGATAATCCGCCTCTGTCATATGCCCACATCAGAATGGGAGTTCACGCCGCGATACAGCCGTTTTCGCCGACCCTCACATGACCAAGCTCACGCGCTGAAAACCGTAAATCGCGCACGCCGGGAAAATCCGCCCGGAATTCCCTTCACCGTCTCCCTCATCGATCCGTATGCGCTATTTGTCCGGGCGTACGACGCCGAGGATCGGCATGGTGCCGGCTCCCTCGACGGTGATCTGCCGACCGGTGCGCGGCGCGTGCAGCAGGGCTCCGTCGCCGACGTAGATCCCCACGTGGCTGGCGTCCTTCTTGTAGATGATCAGGTCGCCGGGGCGCATCTTCTCCACCGGCACATGCGGCAGCTGTTTCCACTGCTCCTGCGAGGTACGCGGAATGTGCACACCCGCCGCCTCCCAGGCGCGCATCGTCAGGCCCGAGCAGTCGAAGGTGCTGGGGCCCTCGGCGCCCCAGACGTAGTCCTTGCCGAGCTGCTTGGTGGCCCATGCGATGGCACGTCGGCCGGCCGGGGACGCCTTACCGTTGAGCCCCTTCAGTACGCCGGATTTCAGCCACTTCGCCTGCCGCGCCTTCGCCGCCTGGTCCTCCAGCTTCCGCAGCCGCTCGCGGTCCGCCTTCTCGAGGCCGGATTCGATCTTTTTGGCCTGCTTCAGCTGCGCGGTGATCTTCTTTTTCGCGGCGGCCTTCTTCTTGCGGGTCTGCTCCAGTTTCTTCCATTCGTCCGTGGCGTCCTCGGCGTATCTCCGCAGCGTGCCGCGGGTCTTGGTGAGAGTGCCGATGAAACCGCGGGTTGCCCGCTGGCCCTTGCGGGCCAGGGAGACGCCGTGCAGGAACTTCGCCGGGTCGTCGCCGAGCATCAGCTTGGCCTCGTCCGGCATGCCGCCACCGCGGTACTGCGCGCGGGCCATGGCGCCCGCCGTCTTGTTGAGTTCGTCCAGCTTGCCCTGGGTCCTGTCGATGCGTTTGGCGAGCTTGACGATGTGCTTCTGCTGCTTCTTCGCGGCGTCCTCGGCCGCGTTGTACGCGTCCGTCGCCGAGCCGGCTTTGTCGTGCAGCCGCTCGATCTGCCGACGGATCTGCTCCAGGCCCGGCTTGTCGGCGCCGCCCGGGCCCGGCTGCGCCGGTGCGGCGTACGCGGTGCCGAGCGAGGGCCCCGCGAGCGCCATGGTGCAGGCCAGCACGAGTGTGCCGTACCGACCGGGCGGTAGGGTCGAGCTGGTCTGCCGTTTCACCCGGGCCACCCCCTGGTTATGGTCAACTTTGGCCAACGGGCGGATGGTGCCATGCCGGCCCGGAAGACAACAGAGGAATGTACTGACGAGTATCAATGAGCGCCGCCCCTGACGTGCAATCCGGGGGTCGGCACCGGGCTGACCGCCGAGGTTCACTCTGTGTTCACCCAGCTCCGTCGGCCGCTTCACTTGATCTGTCTAATTTCGGCCCTACCAAGAGCGCGGCACCCCCCGAGACATGGACTGCGCCCCGTAGCCAGAGAATCCGACGGCCGGCCGGTCGTCGCTCCCGGGCCCAGGAAGGAACTGAACGAAAGTGAAGCTTCAGCGCACGCTCCGGCTCCGCACCGCTGCTGTCGGCGCTCTCACGGTCTGTGGCGCCCTGGCCCTGAGCGCCTGCGGCTCCGACGACAACTCCGGCGGCTCCGGCGGGGACACGACCAAGGCCGCCAGCAAGATCAAGTGCGACGGTGAGGGCAAGCTCCTCGCGTCCGGCTCCAGCGCGCAGAAGAACGCCATGGACATCTGGACGCAGACCTACCAGTCGGCATGTAGCAGCACCCAGATCAACTACAAGCCCACCGGCTCGGGCGCGGGCATCCAGGAGTTCCTCCAGGGCAAGACGGCCTTCGCCGGCTCCGACTCGGCGCTCAAGCCGGAAGAGGTCGCCCAGACCAAGAAGGTCTGCAAGGGCGGCCAGGGCATCAACCTGCCCATGGTCGGCGGCCCCGTCGCCATCACGTACAACCTCAGCGGCGTCGAGGACCTGGTGCTGGACGCGGACACGCTGGGCAAGATCTTCGACTCGAAGATCACCAAGTGGAACGACCCCGCGATCAAGAAGCTCAACCCGGACGCGAAGCTCCCGAGCAAGAAGATCCAGGCGTTCCACCGCTCCGACGAGTCGGGCACCACGGACAACTTCACCAAGTACCTCAACACCGCCGCGCCCGCCTCCTGGAAGCACGAGCCCGCCAAGGCGTGGGCCGGCAAGGGCGGCCAGGGCGCCGACGGCTCGTCCGGCATCGCCACGAACGTCAAGCAGAACGACGGCTCCATCGGCTACGTCGAGCTCTCCTACGCCACTGGCAACGACCTGAGCACGGTCAAGCTGGACACCGGCGCCAAGGAGCCGGTCGAGGCCACCACGGAGAACGCCTCGAAGGCCATCGCGGACGCCAAGGTCGTCGGCCAGGGCAAGGACCTCGCCCTGGAGCTGAACTACAAGACCAAGGCCGAGGGCGCCTACCCGATCACCCTGGTGACGTACGAGATCGCCTGCGACAAGGGCAACAAGAAGGAGTCGCTGGACGCGACGAAGTCCTTCCTGAAGTACACCGCCAGTGAGGACGGCCAGAAGGCCCTCGAGGACAAGGGCTACGCCCCGATCCCCGACGAGATCATCTCCAAGGTCCGCACCACGGTCAGCGGCCTGAGCTGACCCGGGCTTCCGCCGGAAGCACGAGACGAGATGGGCCGGCGGTGCCCGGCGCACCGCCGCCCACTCACTCCCCGTACGCAAGCAGCGCCCTGAAGATCACCATTCGCCAGGGTGCGAACGATCCGGTGCACCGCCAAAGGGCCGCCCGCGAACCAACGCCAAGCGCGCAGCGGCCCGCACCGTCAGACCGGAGAAACCATGGCTACCGAAACCCCTCCCGTGACAGCGGGCCCCGCGACGGCGGCGCCGCCCGCGAAGGGCGCCACGCGCAAGGGTGACCGAATATTCCTCGGGCTCTCCCGGGGCTCGGGGATCGCCCTTCTGGTGATCATGGCGGCAATCGCCGTCTTCCTCACCTGGCGAGCGGCGCTCGCCATCAACGCCGACGAGGTCAACTTCCTCACCAGCTTCGAGTGGGACGCCAACGCGACCCCGCCCCGCTTCGGCATCGCGGTCCTCGCCTTCGGCACCGTCGTCAGCTCGATCATCGCGATGGTCCTCGCGGTGCCGGTCGCCGTCGGCATCGCGCTGTTCATCTCGCACTACGCGCCGCGCAGGCTCGCGACCCCGCTCGGCTACGTCATCGACCTGCTGGCAGCCGTCCCCTCCATCGTCTACGGCCTGTGGGGCGCGCTCTTCCTCGTGCCACATCTGACCGGCCTCTACGAGTGGCTGGACCAGTACCTCGGCTGGACGGGGATCTTCACCTACGAAGGCGGCGCGGCCCGCTCCCTGTTCACGGTCGGCATCCTGCTCGCGATCATGATTCTGCCGATCGTCACCAACGTCTCCCGCGAGGTCTTCCGGCAGTCGCCGAAGATGCAGGAGGAGGCGGCCCTCGCACTGGGTGCCACCCGGTGGGAGGTCATCCGCATGTCGGTGCTGCCCTTCGGCCGCTCCGGCGTCATCAGCGCCTCCATGCTGGGCCTGGGCCGCGCGCTGGGCGAGACGATGGCCGTCGCCACGGTCCTCTCCCCCAGCTTCCTGATCAAGACCAGCCTGCTGGAGCCGGGTGGCGGCACGTTCGCGCAGAACATCGCCGCGGGCTTCAAGGAGGCCGGATCCATGGGCCGGGACGCGCTGATCGCCTCCGGTCTGGTCCTCTTCGTCATCACCCTGCTGGTCAACGGCGCGGCCCGACTGATCATCGCGCGCCGCAAGGAGTACTCGGGAGCGAACGCATGAGCCAGACAGCTGTGGCCGACGCCCCCGTCGACGGCGCGCCGCTGCCGCTGCCCAAGCTGCGCCAGCCCCGGCTGCCGCGCTGGGCCCCGGTCGGCCTCGCCGCACTCGCGGCCGCGCTCGGTGTCGGTATCGGCATGGTGGGCGGGCTGGAAAGCCGCATCCAGTGGGGCCTGATCGCCGCCCTGCTCTACCTCGTACTGACCGCGGGCATCGCCGGCGCCGTCGAGGGCGCCAGGCAGGCCAAGGACCGGCTGGCGACCAGCGTGATCTGGGTCTGCTTCCTGGTCGCCGTCGTACCGCTGGCCTCCCTGCTGTGGGAGACGGTCGCCCGCGGGGTGAAGGTCCTGGACGGCTACTTCCTGACCCACTCCATGAGCGGAGTCATCACGCTCGAGCCGGGCGGCGGTATCAACCACGCGCTGGTCGGCACCCTGCAACAGGTCGGCCTGGCCACCGTGATCGCGGCGCCCATCGGGCTGCTGACGGCGATCTACCTGGTCGAGTACGGCACCGGGCGGCTGGCCAAGGCCATCACGTTCTTCGTGGACGTCATGACCGGCATCCCCTCGATCGTCGCCGGCCTGTTCATCCTCTCGTTCTGGATCATCATTCTCGACTTCGGCTACTCCGGCTTCGCGGGCGCGATGGCGCTGGCGATCCTGATGATGCCGATCGTCGTCCGCTCGACGGAGGAGATGCTCAAGCTCGTCCCGAACGAGCTGCGTGAGGCGTCGCTGGCGCTGGGTGTGCCGAAGTGGAAGACGATCCTCAAGGTCGTCCTGCCGACCGCCGTTGGCGGTATCACCACCGGCATCATGCTGGCCGTCGCCCGCATCGCGGGTGAGTCGGCCCCCATCCTGCTGCTGGTCTTCGGCTCCGCCGAGATCAACAACAACCCCTTCGAAGGCGCGCAGTCCTCGCTCCCGTACTACATCTACGAGCAGTGGGCCCTCGGCAACGAGCCGTCCTACGACCGCGCCTGGGCAGCCGCCCTCGTGCTGATCGCCTTCGTCATGATCCTCAACCTGGTCGCCCGCGGCATCGCCCGCTGGAAGGCCCCCAAGCACTAAGACGGTGATTCCCATGGCCAAGCGCATCGACGTCAGCGGCCTCTCCGCCTACTACGGCAACTTCCGTGCCATCGACGACATCTCCATGACCGTCGAGCCCCGCTCCGTGACCGCCTTCATCGGCCCCTCCGGCTGCGGCAAGTCCACCTTCCTGCGCACCCTCAACCGCATGCACGAGGTGACGGTCGGCGGGCGCGTCGACGGCAAGGTGATGCTGGACGACGAGGACCTGTACGGCCCCGGGGTCGACCCCGTCTCCGTACGCCGCACCATCGGCATGGTCTTCCAGCGGCCCAACCCCTTCCCGACCATGTCGATCTACGACAACGTCGCGGCGGGGCTGCGGCTGAACGGCGAGGCCAAGAAGAAGGACCTCGACGAGATCGTCGAGCGCTCCCTCAAGGGCGCCAACCTGTGGAACGAGGTCAAGGACCGGCTGAACCGGCCCGGCTCCGGGCTCTCCGGCGGTCAGCAGCAGCGGCTGTGCATCGCCCGGGCCATAGCCGTCGAGCCGCAGGTGCTGCTGATGGACGAGCCCTGCTCGGCGCTCGACCCGATCTCCACCCTCGCGATCGAGGACCTGATCGGCGAGCTGAAGTCGCGCTTCACCATCGTGATCGTGACGCACAACATGCAGCAGGCGGCGCGGGTTTCCGACCGCACCGCCTTCTTCAACCTCGCCGAGGTGGGCGCTCCCGGGAAGCTCATCGAGATCGATGACACGGAGCGGATCTTCTCCAACCCGTCGGTCCAGGCCACCGAGGACTACATCTCCGGCCGCTTCGGCTAGGCCCTCGGGCCGGGCCGGCCTTTGACCGCCCGCGGTGCTGCATGGCGGTGCCACCGCGGGCATCTTTCTTGTCCGTGAGGGGCTGCGGCGGGGGCAGCCCCTCACACCGGGTCAGCCGAAGACCAGCTTGATCGCCCCGTAGATGAGCGCAGCGACAAGCGCCGCGGCCGGCATGGTGATGAACCAGCCCAGCACGATGTTCTTCGCCACGCCCCAACGCACCGCGCTGACCCGCTTCGTCGCCCCCACGCCCATGATCGCGGAAGTGATCACATGGGTGGTCGAGATGGGCGCGTGAAACATGAAGGACGCGGTGTACATCACGGAGGCCGCGGTGGTCTCCGCCGCGAACCCCTGCGGCGGGTCCAGTTCGATGATGCGCCGCCCCAGGGTGCGCATGATGCGCCAGCCGCCCGCGTACGTGCCCAGCGACAGCATGGCCGCGCTGGCGACCTTGACCCAGATCGGGATCTCGTTGTGCTGCTGCACATCGGCGATGGTGAGCGCCATGACGACGACACCCATGGTCTTCTGCGCGTCCTGGAGACCGTGACCGAGCGCCATCCCGGCCGCCGAGACGGTCTGGGCGATCCGGAAGCCCCGCTTGGCACGGTGCGGATTCGACTTGCGGAAGATCCACATGATGCCGCACATCACGAGATAGCCGAACAACATCCCGACCAGCGGCGAGAGGAACATCGGCACGACGATCTTCTCGAGCACGCCCCACCAGTGGACGGCGATGCTGCCCGCCAGCGCCGCGCCCACCAGGCCGCCGAACAGTGCGTGGCTGGAGGACGAGGGCAGTCCGAAGTACCAGGTGATGAGGTTCCAGACGATGGCACCGACCAGCGCCGCGAACAGGATGGCCATGCCGGCGTCGCCGTGCGGGGTCTCGATCAGCCCCTCGCTCACGGTCTTGGCGACCCCGCTGCCGAGGAAGGCACCCGCGAGGTTCATCACCGCCGCCATGGCCAGCGCCGCCCGCGGGGTCAGCGCCCGGGTGGAGACCGACGTCGCGATGGCGTTCGCGGAGTCGTGGAAGCCGTTCGTATACGTGAAGAAGAGCGCGACACCGACGGTCACGATCAGCGCGAAGGTGTCCACGGAGCGTCAGGACTCCTTGACCGTGATGGTCTCGATGGTGTTCGCCACATGCTCGAACGCGTCGGCGGCCTCCTCCAGCACGTCCACGACCTGCTTGAGCTTCATGACCTCGATGGCGTCGTACTTGCCGTTGAACAAGTGGGCCAGCAGCTTGCGGTGGATCTGGTCGGCCTGGTTCTCCAGCCGGTTGACCTCGATCCAGTACTCGGTGAGATGGTCCATGGTCCGCAGATTCGGCATGGCCTCGGCGGTCAGCTCGGCAGCCCGCGACAGCACCTCGATCTGCTGCTCGACGCCCTTGGGGAGCTCCTCGATCTGGTAGAGGACGACGAGGTCGACGGCCTCCTCCATGAAGTCCATGATGTCGTCGAGGGAGGACGCCAGGTTGTAGATGTCCTCGCGGTCGAACGGCGTGATGAACGAGGAGTTGAGCTGGTGGAAGATCGCGTGCGTCGCGTCGTCTCCCGCGTGCTCCGCCGCGCGCATCCGTTCGGAGATCTCGGTCCGCGCGGAGGATTCCGCCCCGAGCAGTTCCATGAGGAGCTTGGAGCCGGTCACGATGTTGTCCGCGGAGGCCGCGAACATGTCGTAGAAGCTCGTCTCCCTGGGGGTCAGACGAAAGCGCACTGGGGGTCCTCGGGGTGCATCGATGACGGTCTCGTTGATGCTAGGCGCATCATCCGGCCACAGCGAACCGGCGTCCCCCAGTGTCACCCATGGAGACTCGCCTACTGAAGTGGGCTACGAGAAGGCCGGTATCATATACCCTCTAGGGGTATCAAGGGCCCGCAATCACGGTCCCGACAGCCCCTCACCACCATCCCGGGAGGACCGTATGACGTCGCCGCAGACCACCTCGGACACACCGCAGACAGTGGCCGAAGCCACTTCGGAGAGCTGCGCGGCACACGCGGCCACCGGGGAGCACGGTTACACCAAGAACAAGGACGCTCACGTCAAGCGACTGCGCCGCATCGAGGGCCAGATCCGCGGCCTCCAGCGGATGGTGGACGAGGACGTCTACTGCATCGACATACTCACCCAGGTATCCGCCTCCACCAAGGCCCTCCAGTCCTTCGCCCTCCAGCTCCTGGAGGAGCACCTGCGGCACTGTGTGGCCCACGCCGCGCAGGACGGCGGCGCCGAGATGGACGCCAAGGTCGAGGAAGCCACCGCCGCCATCGCCCGCCTGCTGCGCACCTGACCCGCCGGGGCTCTCGGCAGGCGATCTGCCGGGGCCCTCAGCAGGCGGAGGACCGGGGGAAGTCGTCCAGCTCGTCCGCCGCGCGCCGCAGCACCTCGTCGATACGGGCCACGCTCAGCGGCCCCTCGGCGGCGGACGCGGCGATCATCAACTCGCCGCACAGCTCGATCTCGGCGAGAGCCACGTGGTCCTGCATCAGCGAACGCCGTCGGCCACGGCTCCCACGGCCGTCGTCCCTGTCACGCTTCGGTACGGGCACACGTATCACCTCCCGTGCTGCACGGATCCACCGGGCGGAGCGCCGCGGCCGGGCCGGGGCCCAGCCTCCCAGCCTAAGGAGACCGCCGCCCGGGCGCATGGCACTTCCGAATCATTTACCGGCCCGACACGGGGCCGGTCCCGCGGCTGCACGGCCGCCGTACGGGCCCTACGGCGCGGCGATCCGCCCGGTCCAGATGTCGCCGGTCTCCGGCATCGCGATCCGCACCCGGGTGCCGAAGGCGTGCAGCCTCGTCGTCGAGGAGACCGCGTAGTCCGCGTCCGGCGGGCTGTCCGGATCCGCGGCGAAGGTGAAGCGGTGCTGGACCATCCGCAGCCGCCCCTGCTCGTCCAGGTAGGCGTCGAACGGCACCATATGGCCGGAGAACCCTTTCTCCGCGGCCTTCAGCTGACGTCGCGCCAACGGCGGCGCCCCCGCCGCCGCGCGCTCGATGTCGACCACGCCGCTGTAGCGCCACACCCGGACGCCGTCCAGCTCGGTGGCGCCCGCGTACGCCATCCGGTGTGCGCCGCGCAGCAGTTGGGCGGCGGTGACCGGGTCGGTGGCGCCGCCCGTCACCAGGTTCCCGTCCGGCAGCGACGTGGTGTCCACCCGCACCCACTTGTCGCCCGGCACCCCCGCGCGGTTACGCATGTAGAGCGCGCCCGGCGTGACCAGCTCGCGCACCAGCCTGCGCTCCCCGGGCGGCGCCCCATCGGCGCCCGGCGGCAGCGTGACCCGCAGCTGCCCGGTGCGGCGCGCCAGATCGAAGGCGCCGCGGCCCTCGATGGTGACGCGGGTGTGCCCGCTGACCATCTCCATGGCCGTCCGCACCCGCGCCGTCCCGGCCCGGGCCAACTCGTCGACCGCCGCCCGCACGGCCGCCCGGCCGGGACGGGAGGGGCCGGCGGCGGTGGGCGGCCCCGCCGTCGCCACAGCGCCGTCCCCGGAGCAGCCGGTCGAGAGCAGCACCGTGGCGAGCGCCACCGCCACCAGCGGGAGGGGCACCGTGCCGCCCCGGTACTGCCGCCGCACCGCCATTTCCTGCCGACCTCTCGCTCCGGTCGCCGCCGTACCGCCTTGAGGGCAGGTCCGGATTCGACGGTTCAACGAGGCCCCTGGGAAGGCCGTCACGGCCCGAGTACGGTGGTCACGTGCGAGAGCGAGCTCCCGAACACCAGCCGGACCCGGCGCACCCGACCCTCCCGGCGGCCCAGGCGGCCCCGCACGGGACGACGTTGAACGAACGGGGCTCGTTCTGCTCCGCGTCATGCAGCTGCGGCTGGCGCGGCCCCGCCCGCCGAGCCCGCGACCGTGCCCGCGCGGATGCCCGCACCCACCAGCAGGCCCACGGGGTTCCCACCCAAGGCGCCTAGCCTCGCCCGGCAACTCCGCGGAACCGTGCGTCAGGCCGCCAGATCGCGGTCCCCGGCACGGCGCGGCTCGCCCTCACCGGGTCGGCCCACGGTCCGGCGCCCCGCGGCGGCGGCACCGACGGCGGCGGCAGCTGCACCCGCCCACAGCAGCAGCTCCAGGCGTGCGTTTCCGGCCACGGCCCGCACCAGCGGCGTCAGCGCCCACATGGCGACAGGGGCCAGCAGCAGCGCGACAGCGGTACCCAGCGCGAGCCCGCCGATGACGTCGGTCGGGTAGTGCACCCCCATGTAGACGCGGCAGAAGCCCTCCAGGAGAGCCAGCGCGATGGCGACGAGGCCGGGCTTGCGCTGCACCATGAAGATGCCGACGGCGATCGCCATGGTGAGGGTGGCGTGGTCGCTGACGAACGAGAAGTCCGTCTTGCCCTGGACGAGAACCTCCACGCCCTTGTGCTCCATGAAGGGACGCGGTCGCTCCACGAAGCCCCGGATGGGGAAGTTGACGGCGACCGCGATCAACGCCGCCAGCGGGGCCCAGAGCAACCCGGCGAAACCGCTCAGCGCCTCGTCCCGGCTCTCGCGCTTCCGCGTCACGCCCCACCAGGCCCACAGCACCAGTACGACCAGGCCCGCGGCGATCCCGTACTCCCCGATGTACTCCATGATCCGGTCGGCCCAGGTGGGTGCGTCCTTGGCCAGCCCGTTGATCTCGTAAAGCAGTTCGACATCAGGGTTGTCCCAGAGTGCCATCGCGGTGCGGCCCCTCACTTCGGCTGTGTGCTCATCGCTGGATCTGCGCTGACGACCCCCCGTGGTCGCTGTGCGGAAGTCCCGTTCCGTGGAGAAAACGCGCTGCGGCAGGTGGACCGTTCCGTTCTTACCGAACGATCACCAGGACGTTACCCAAGGGTGACCCATAGGCGCAGCTCAGGGCCTATGCCTCACGGATTGTTGACGCAATCCCTGCGCTGCGCACACAAGCATGACCCCGGGCTGTGCACCGCGCACCCCGAGCCGGGCCATCAGGTCACTTGGCACTCGGCCGGGTGGCCCCGAAGTAGTCCGGGGAGTCGATCGGGTCGTAGCGGATCTTCGCTCCCGTGTAGGGGGCGTTGATCATTTTGCCACCGCCGACGTAGATGCCCACATGGTGGATGGACCGGGAGTTGCCCAGGTCGTGGGCGAAGAAGACCAGATCACCGGGGAGGAGCTCATTCCGCTTGGGGTGCGGCCCGGTGTTGTACTGGTCGTTCGCCACCCGGGGCAGCTCGACGCCGACCTTCGCGTACGCCGCCTTCGTCAGGCCCGAGCAGTCGAACCTGCCGCCCTGCTCCGGCGTACCGTTACCGCCCCACAGATACGGGGTGCCCAGCTTGCTCTGTGCGAAGGCGATGGCACCGGCACCCTGCTTGGTGGGGCTGAGCCGGCCGGTGGGGGCCGCGAAGCTCTGCTCCATCTTGCGGATGGTGGACACATAGTTCTTGGTCTCGCTGTAGGGCGGCACCCCGCGGTACTTGATGACGGCGTACGGACCCGCGTTGTACGCGGCGAGCATGTTGTCCGAGGCGTCGCCCGGCACGTCCTTGACGTTGGCGGCCAGCTTGCAGTCGTAACTCGCCGCGGACGGAATGGCGTCCTCCGGGTCGTGCACGTCCTTCTTGCCGTCACCATTGGCGTCCATGCCGTGGGTGGCCCAGGTGCCGGGGATGAACTGCGCTATGCCCTGCGCCTTCGCGGGGCTCTGCGCCTTGGGGTTCCAGCCGCTCTCCTGGTTGAGCTGCGCGGCCAGCAGCGCGGGATTGAGCGCCTTGCACAGGTTGCCCCACTTCTGCACGAGCCCCGCGTAGGCGGCCGGCACGGAGCCCTTGGCGAGCCCGACAGCGCCACCCGCCGCGCCCATCAGGCCGGCGGAGGCCACATAGGTGCCCACCACGAGCAGCGTGACGAACAGGGACAGCGCTCCCACACCGCCACCGATCGCCAGCAGCCACGCTCTTCTACGGCGCACTCCCCAACCCTCCCCCACAGGACACCAGTTCGTCGACGCCGACCATGCCGCTCATCATTCCAGGCCGACCCCACGAGCGGAACGGCGGACGACGGGCGCGGAGGTGAACGAGGCCTCCGGCCCCGACCCGCGCCAGGCTCACCGGGGGCGCACAGAAGTACGACCGAACGCCCGATGCCCCGTCAGGGCACGCCCCACGCCGACCGCGAAGCGACCCACGCTCCTTCCGGACCCGCCGACGCCTCGCCGACTACCCGAAGCAACCACATCGGCGGGCCACTTCGGCATGCTCGACGCGTCCCCATGTCACCGGGTCGTGGCACAATCCGTCAGAGACAAACCTTGAAACTAGGCGGTGAGTTCACCATGTTCCTGGCGGCTGACAAAGGCGATATCACCACCATCATCGGCGGGATCGCACCGGACTGGGGCCCGTTCGGCTCCCTCGGGCAAGAGGCCCGGATCATGATCGAGGTCATCATGGCCGTGGCCATCCTGCTCTGCCTCGGCATCGCCATCTGGGGCGCGGCCAAGCAGCGGATCGGCGCCACGGCCCTCCGCGACACCTTCAGCGCCGAGCAGGGGAAGGGGTTGATCGTCGCCGGGCTGACCGGCGTGTTCATCATCGGCTCGCTCGGCACCCTGTTCACCATCGTCTACGGCATGGCGGTCTAGCTCCGCCACGGCGCAGCGCCCGCAAAGTCGCTCCGCCGAACGCCACAGACGACACAGCGGCGTGCCCTGCGCCCGTCCGCCCCCGCGCACGAGGAGCTCCATGGACATCGTGAACCCCGCCCTCGAGGACTATCTGCTGGCCCACTGCACGCCGGCCGACGAGGTCCTCCGCGACCTGGTCGAGGAGACCCATGAGCGCGTGCCGGATTACCCCACCATGCAGATCACGCACGACGAGGGCGAGTTCCTCACGATGCTGGTGCGGCTGACGGGTGCCAGGACCGCCGTCGAGGTCGGCGTGTTCACCGGCTACTCCTCCATCTGCATCGCCCGCGGCCTGCCCGCGGACGGCCGGCTGATCGCCTGCGACGTCTCGGAGGAGTGGACGTCCATCGCCCGCCGCTACTGGGAGCGCGCCGACCTCACCGACCGCATCGAACTGCACCTCGCGCCCGCCCTCGAGACGCTGAGCGCGCTGCCGCAGGAACCGTTCGTGGACTTCGCGTTCATCGACGCGGACAAGTCCGGCTACCCGGCGTACTACGAGGCGCTGGTGCCCCGGATCCGCCCCGGCGGCCTGATCGTGCTGGACAACGTGCTGCGCGCGGGCCGCGTCGTGGACCCGGCCGCGCAGGACGAGGCGGACGTCGCCATCCGCCGCATCAACGACACCATCACCGCGGACGACCGCGTGGACTCCGTCATGCTGCCCCTCCGGGACGGCGTCACACTGGCCCGCAAGCGCGCGTAGGCCCCCCAGGGGCGCCTCCCGCCCGCCTGGCGCCCTCCCCGCCCATCCCGGCGCGGAGGGCGGCACAGGGCTCGTACCGGCCTCCCGCGCGAACTCCCCCGAAGGCCGGCGGCACTCACACCTTGCTCTGACCGAACGGATCGACCTCGGTCAGCAGCTTGTCGATCCGCGCCTTGTCCACCCGGTTCGTCACCTCCGACACCTCCTGCCGGTCCCGTACGCACTTGGCCAGCGTGAACGCGGAGGAGACCACGAAGACGAGCCCCAGCCCGAGGTACCCGCGCTCCCACGGGCCGACCGGCAGCCGGGCGATCCCGACGAGCAGCGCGAGCAGCGACACCCCGAAGGCAATCGCCGACTGCACGAAGAACGCCGCGGTGGTGGGTCTCTGCACAGAAGGAGTCACATCAGTCATACATCGCAGCCTGGCCCGTCCCGGCCCTCCGCACATGGGTACGGATACTCAAACCGCCCTCCAACTCCGCCCGGCCCCCTGGGGGCCTGCCCGAGCACCGGGGGCGCACCGGTGCGCGGCCGACCCCGTACCACGCGCGTAATCGCACCCTCAGCGGCAAGAACACAGACGGCGCACCGTCGCGGTGTTCGAAATGATGCCGTTCACCTGGCTTGCACACGGCACATGCGCGGTGTGACCCCGCTACCGTCATCTGAGGAGACAATGCAGTGACGGCAGTTGAGCGACAGAGGTCGAGGGGGCCAGGCCGGCATGAACATCGGCGGCGGCGACGAGTACGACGCACGTACTCGCACCAGCGAAGGCGTGCCCGGCGCCCGTGATGGCGCACGGACAACGACTCGAACACGCCTACCGGGCAGCGAGGGCGGCGGCAACCGCCCGCCCACCCGCCCCGGGCGGAGCCTGGTGACGGTCGTCGCCGTGGTCGTCCTCCTGATCGCCGCCATCGCCTTCGCCAACCGAGGCGGCGGCGAGGGCGGCGGCGAGAACGCCTCCTCCGACGACAAGAACGGCTCCGCCCCCGAGGCCCAACCCACCGCCCCCTCCGGTGAAAAGCCTGTGAAGACCTCCCCCGACACCCTCGCCTCGGGCTTCCCCCACAGCGAGAAGGGGGCACAGAGCGCAGCGGCGAATTACGCTGTCGCGTTGGTGTCCGCGGACATCGTGAAGCCGAAAGAGCGGGATGAAATCATCCAACAGCTCTTCGCTCCCGACCAGGTCAGCGAAACCCAGCGCAAGATGGACAAGGCCTACTCGCCGAAGCTGCTGGCGAGAATGGGGCTGGATGAGAACGGGGTTGCCAAGAAGGACGCCAAGTACGTCTCTCGGACCGCTCCTGTGGGGACGACCGTCCGCAAGTACAAGGGCGACACAGCGAGACTCGACGTGTGGTGCACGGGCGTGTTCGGCAACGCCGGGAAGACGTCCACGAATCCGGTCACGAGCGACTGGTTCACCCTCACCCTTGAGCTCACGTGGACGGACGGGGACTGGAAGATTCGGAAGTTCTCGCAGAAGGAGGGTCCCGCCCCCGTGAACGGCGACAACACAGCCTCGAGCGCGGACGAGATCGCCGCCGCTGTGGACAAGTTCGGAGGCTTCACGTATGCCCGCTAATACTCGCGGCCGCGTCGTCGGGATCGGGGCAGCACTGGCCGGGCTTCAAACCGCCACCGTACTGCTCGCTACCCGAGCCTGGGCCGAGCCGAAGGACGAATGCGACGACGTCCTCGGCCCATGGCAGGAGAACTGTAAAGAGAGCGACGGCGGCGGCTCCCCCTCCACCCCCACCACCGACCCCACCTCCGCCACCGACCCCCTCGGCTCCCTCGCCAAAGGATGTGCCGAGGCGGCGAGTTGGACGGTCAGCAAGTTGGCGAAGCTGGTGGATTCGACGACGAAGGTCGACTTCACCAACACGGAGTTCCTGCGCCAGTACGCCGTGGTCTTCGCCGCGTCGACGATTCTGACCCTCACCCTGTGGCTGCTGGCGGTGGCCAAGCGGGCCGTACGCGGTGTGCCGTTCACCGAGGCGATCACGGAGGCGATCGGCTTCCTCTGGCTGACGGTGCTGGCCTCGGCCTTCACCCCGCTGATCCTCTACACGGTGGTCTCGGCGACCGACTCGGTCACGCAAGTCCTCGCCTCGGGCACGTCCGACGAGACCGACGCCTTCTTCGGCACGTTCTCCAAAGCGCTCAAGGAGGGCGACGACATCGGCGGCGGCCCGATCATGCTGATCGTCGTCTCGCTGGTGTCGGTCCTGGCGGCGGGCATCCTGTATCTCGAACTGGTGGTCCGCGCGGCGCTGCTGTACGTCGGCGCACTGCTGGGCACCGCCGTCTACGCGGGACTGGTCGACAAGAACATGTGGGGCCATGTCCGCCGCTGGGCGGGCATCATGATCGCTGTGATCCTCGTGAAGCCCGTGATCGTCATCGTGCTCGGCCTCGCGGGCGCGCTCGCCGGCGGGGACGGGCCCGACTCGGTCTCAGCGATCGTGTCCGGGCTGTCCATCATCCTGCTCGCGATCTTCGCCAGCGCGATGATCTACCGCTTCGTACCCAGCTTCGGCGACGACATCGCCGCCCACCGCAGCGCGGCCCGCTCCGCCTCCCGTGGCGCCGCCGCGGTGGTGGCCTCGCCGGCCGCGCTCGTCCGGCAGGGCATCAACACCCACGGCGGCCGAGGCGGCGGCCAGGGCACTGCCGCAACCGCCTCCTCCACCGGCAGCGGCAAGCCCTCCGGATCGACCGTGTCCGGCGGCGTGGCCGCCCACAGCTCCCGCGCGGGCGGCGGCGCCGAAGAGGCACCGCCACCCCGCCAGCAGGCCCCCGCGCCCGCCACCACCACCCCCCACTCGGCCCGCCCACCCCGGCAGAGCCCTCCGGGCACGGGCCGCTCCCAACCCAGCCGGCCGCGCAGTTCGGGAGGTGACCGCGGATGACGACCCCGTCCCACACGGCAGGGTCCTCGCTGGGCTCGCCACGCCGTACGTACATGATCGGCAAGGCCCGGCCCAACGCCATCGTCGGGAAGAACCGCGAGACGGGCGAGATCGGCCTGATCGTCGTCGGTGCCTTCCTCGGCATGATGAGCGGCCTGCTCATCCCCGTCCTCTCGTTCCGTATCCCCGCTCTGATCGGTTTCCCGGCCCTCGCGCTGGCGGCCGTCTACGTGCCGTACAAGGGCCGTACGTTCTACAGGTGGTTCGAGATCAACCGCTCCTACAAGCGGCTGCTGCGCCGCGGTACGACATATCGTTCGGACGCCGTCGAGGCGGGCACCATGCTCGACGGCCGTGAGGTGGAGATCGGCCCGCCGCCCGGCGTGGGCCGCATCAACTGGCTGTCGGCGCCGTTCGGGCCCGACGAGATCGCCGTACTGCTGCACGCCGACCGCCGCACCGTGACCGCCGCCATCGAGATCGAGGGCCCCGGCGTCGGCCTGCGCGACAGCGAGGACCAGGAGGCCCTGGTCGAGCGCTTCGGCACCCTCCTGAAGCATGTGGCCAACGGCGACGGCTATGTGACGCGGCTCCAAATGCTGGCCCGTACGCTGCCCGCCGACCCCGACGCACACGCCAAGGACGTCGCCCAGCGCGGCAACGAGCGGTCCGCCGGATGGCTGCGCTCCTCCTACGAGCAGCTGCTGTCCATGGTCTCCACCTCCAGCGAGCAGCACCGCGCCTACCTGGTCGCCTGCATGCCCTACGGCCGCGAACTGGCCACCGAGGGCGCCACCATCGCCAAGGCCGCCCGGCGCACGGCGGGCCGCAAGCTGACCAGGGACGAGGGGCTGGCCATAGTGATGGCCCGCGAACTCACCGACATCTGCGCCCGGCTCACCGAAGCCGACATCCGGGTACGGCAGCCGCTCGGGCAGGCCCGGCTGGCCTCGCTCATCCACTCGATGTACGACCCGGACCACCCCATCGACCACATTCAGGCCATGTCCAAGCGCAACGCCTGGCCGGCCGAGCTGGACGCCGTCGAGCCGACGTACCTCCAGGCCAAGACCCGCGAGTCGGCCACCCGCGAGCCCTGGTGCCACGCCACGGCATGGGTGAAGGAGTGGCCGATGACCCCGGTCGGCGTCAACTTCCTGGCGCCGCTGCTGGTGCACACCCCGGACGTGATCCGTACCGTCGCGGTGGTGATGGACCTGGAGCCGACCGAGCTGGCCATCGAACGCATGCTGACGGAGAAGACGAACGACGAGGCGGAGGCCAGCCGTTCGGCGAAGATGAACCGCACCGTCGACCCGCGCGACATCGCCGCGCACGGCCGCGTCGACCAGCGCGGCGAGGACCTGGCATCGGGCGCGGCCGGCGTCAACCTCGTCGGCTACATCACCGTCTCCTCCCGCTCACCGGAGGCGCTGGCCCGGGACAAGCGCACGATCCGCGCCTCGGCGGGCAAGAGCTACCTGAAGCTGGAGTGGTGCGACAGGGAACACCACCGAGCCTTCGTCAACACCCTCCCCTTCGCCACCGGTATCCGGCGCTGAGGAGCCTCCATATGACCCCCACCCGCTCCGCCGCCCGACCGCTCTCCCCCCGCACCGCAGCTCCAGGCCGGAGGTAGCCAGCATGGCCGCGCTCGATCCCCTGTCCGCCATCACCGAAGCGTTCACCAGCTTCCTGTTCGGCAAGACGGAGACGACCCGCCTGCCCGTCCGTACGTCCACGGGCCAGGCGCAGGCCGTCTACCTGCCGACGGCCGCACCCGGCCTTGGCGACTCCGGCGTCATCATCGGCCGCGAGGTCTACAGCGGCAAGGGCTACATCTACGACCCCTTCCAGCTGTACGGACAGCAACTGCCGGCCCCGCACTGGCTGGTGCTGGGCGAGTCGGGAAACGGCAAGTCGGCGCTGGAGAAGACGTACGTACTGCGCCAGCTGCGCTTCCGGGACCGCCAGGTGGTGGTCCTGGACGCACAGGGTGAGGACGGCGTCGGCGAGTGGAACCTGATCGCCGAGGAGATGGGCATAACCCCGATCCGCCTCGACCCCACCGCGGCACTCGACCAGGGCATCCGGCTCAACCCGCTGGACCCGGCCATCACCACCACCGGCCAGCTGGCACTGCTGCGCACCATCATCGAGGTCGCCATGGGCCACGGCCTCGACGAGCGCTCCGGCTTCGCCCTCAAGGTCGCGCACTCCTACGTCAACTCCACCATCGTCGACCGCCAGCCGCAGCTCACCGACATCGTGGAGCAACTGCGCCACCCCAAGCCGGAGTCGGCCGAGGCGATGAACGTCGCCCTGGACGACGTACGCGACTGGGGCCTGGATGTCGCCCTCGTCCTCGACCGGCTGGTCGACGGTGACCTGCGCGGCATGTTCGACGGCCCGACGACGGTCGGTATCGACCTGGACGCGCCACTGATTGTCTTCGACCTCTCCCACATCGACCGCAACTCCATCGCCATGCCGATCCTGATGGCGATGGTCGGAGTCTGGCTGGAGCACACCTGGATCCGCCCCGACCGGCGCAAGCGAATCTTCCTCGTCGAAGAGGCGTGGCACATCATCAACAGCCCCTTCGTCGCCCAGCTCTTCCAGCGCCTGCTGAAGTTCGGCCGCCGCCTCGGCCTCTCCTTCGTCGCCGTCGTCCACCACCTGTCCGACGTGGTCGACGGAGCCGCGGCCCGCGAAGCCGCCGCCATCCTCAAAATGGCCTCCACCAGGACGATTTACGCCCAGAAAGCCGACGAGGCCCGCGCCACCGGCAAGGTCCTGGGCCTGCCACGCTGGGCCGTGGAGATCATCCCCACGCTCTCGCCCGGCATCGCCGTCTGGGACGTAAACGGCAATGTGCAGGTCGTCAAACACCTGGTCACCGAGGCCGAACGCCCGCTCGTCTTCACCGACCGCGCCATGACGGAGAGCGCCGAGGAAGCCGAAGCCGCAGAAGCCGCGGAAGCCGCCTCGTTCGAGGCCGCGCTGGAGGCCGACCTGGAGGCGGAGACCGAGGCACGGGCCATGGCCATGGAACGCACCCCGTCCGGCCCCGCCGCACCCGGCTCGGGTGTCGCCTGAAGACACCGAGGGCATCCCCGCCGGTGAAGCCGCCGCGGGGATCTTGCCGCAACCCACCGGCCCCGCTTGAATATCGGTACCGATGCGATACGACGACCGCGAGCGTCACCGCCACCCGGGGTACCACCCGGGCCGCCCTCCGCACCATGACCCGCACTGGCCGCGCCGCGCAGCCGGTGGGGGCGGCGGAGGCATCCCCGACGGCCTCCTGGTGGGTGTCCTCGGCTTCCTGCTGGGCCTGACCATCTTCGTCTGGACGGCGACGGGACTCGCGGGCCTCCTCACCCACGGCGCCTGGCCGGACGACGTCACCTTCGCCAGGACCCCGCTCGCCGTACGGGAACTGATCACCGAACCGCACGACATCCCCGGCGCCTGGCCCTCCACCCCCCGCGGCCAACTGTCGGGCTACGGCCTGTTCTGGGGCATCTTCGTCAGCCAGCTGCTGGTGCTGATGGTGCTCACCATCTTCGTCCTGGGCACCATCGCCCGCGCCCGCGCCGTACGGAAGGCCAGGCGCATCCGGCAGGAGCAGGCGGAGGAGATCCCGGAGCGCAAGGACGCGGGGTCCGCAGGGCCCGCTGGCCACACCGGGCAGCCCGCCGATGCCTCACTCGCGCCGGCGGAGACGGCACCCCGGCCCGCCCCGGCCCCAACTCCGCCTCCGAGCCCGGCCCCGGCCCCGGCCCCGGCCCCGGAAGAGCAACCTCCCCCACCCCAAGAGCCCGCCGCACCAACATCGCAGTCACCGTCCGCCGCCCAACCCAGCCCGCTCGCCCCAACCCTCCCCGGCACAGCCGCGACCACCGGGGGCGCGACACCCACCGACGGCCAGGACGCGAACGGCCCAACGCTCGGCAGCGGAACGGCCGGCAGCACAGCAGGCGACGACGACCACGACCCCGTGACACAGATCCTGGAGGCTCCCGGCGCCGTACTCGTCAGCGCCGCCACCCCCGACCTGTGGGCCGCCACCAAGACGGCTCGCGCCAAACTGGGTCCCGTCCACCTCTTCGACCCGACGCACGCCTGCGACACCCCCGACCGGCTTCGCTGGTCCCCGCACCACGGCTGCGCCGACCGCACCACGGCCGCGTCCCGCGCCACAGCCCTCCTGGCCCCCCTGCGCTCCCCGCGCCCCATCGACGCGACGACGCACACCACCGCGGAGACCGTCCTACGCTGCTGGCTGCACGCTGCGGCCCTGGAGAAGCGCCCGTTCCGCGAAGTACACCGCTGGGCACTCGCCACGGGACAGACCGCCGACGCCGTACGCATCCTGCGGACCCACCCCAAGGCCACCTCCGGCGCCGCCGGCGAGCTGGAGTCCGCCCTCGCGGGCCATCCCCAACTCCGCGCCGAC
This sequence comes from Streptomyces sp. CA-250714, assembly GCF_050936705.1. NCBI lineage: Bacteria > Bacillati > Actinomycetota > Actinomycetes > Kitasatosporales > Streptomycetaceae > Streptomyces > Streptomyces sp. CA-250714. Next base: position 3,610,722 of record NZ_JBNJMI010000002.1, read on the forward strand.
GCGGTCGCCCTGATCCGCCGCGCACTGGCACCGCTGGGCCAACTGCATGTCCGCAACGCGTGTTCCGCGGAGCGAGCCGATCGTCTCGCGTTGGAATCCTTCATCGCCGAAGCGGGCACGCTCTACGTAGTGGGCGAGGACCCGGACGTACTTCCGATCCTCAACGCGCTCACCCAGAGCGTGGTCGAGCACGGCCGCCGCATGGCCGCACGGTCATCTGACGGTCGGCTCGACCCACCACTGACGACGATCCTCCACCTGTCGGCGAAGCCGTAGGCAGCTGCAGCGCGGGCGCTCAACAGCTACTTGCCCACGCGACTTTGACGCCCTACCGGGCATCACCACACTTCCGTAACCGTCGTCGGGCTGGGCTCGATGGGTAGCCGCACTGGCTGAGGACTTCGTCCACGCCGAACGCCCGACCACTGAGCGTCCAACCCGCGAACGGCAACAGGGCGTCCGCATCAGTTCGGCGGCCCTGGCCTATAGGGGGCAGGGAGGCGCCGTTGAGGGTTCCGCCGGATCATGGCGAGCCGACGCTGCTATGGAGTGGCGCCGGGTCCTGGTCCCGAAAGGAGCAACAAATGCGGCAGCTGAGAGTGATCACGGTGGCGTTTGCGGCGGTGTTGTCGGCCTTGCTCATGCAGGCTCCTGCTTCGGCGGCGCCACCACCGGATCAGGGCGAGTGGAAGGATCTGGGGGAGCACAACTTCTACACCGGCACCGGCTCGCTCTACTACCCGTGGCGGGCAGCAACGATTTCCTCCGACGGCGGGGACTTCCGGTTCTGCATCCGCACGAGCACCAGCGAGCACCTGGGGCTCCACCAGCTCAGGGAGGAAGACGCCGACGGAAGCAGCGAGAGGGTCAAAAATGTGGACGCCGGGCCTGATGGCTGCGCCACGGTGCCCAATCTCGACTCTTTCGTTGATGGTGACGACAACCGAGCGGAATTCTACATAAGGACCAACCTTTCCCGGGCGATCGCCGTGCACTACTACGACTGACCCGCCAGGGCTCAGTCCGCAGTGTGAGTCCAGACGTTCCGGCACAGAAAAATAGCCCCGTTGGCGTGAGCCAACGGGGCTATTCTCACAATGAGTTCGGCGGTGTCCTACTCTCCCACACACTCCCGCATGCAGTACCATCGGCGCTGAAAGGCTTAGCTTCCGGGTTCGGAATGTAACCGGGCGTTTCCCTCACGCTATGACCACCGAAACACGGCGAAACACACAACCAGCAACACACTTGATTCAAATGTGTCTGGGGTTGTTGTCTCAGAACCAACACAGTGGACGCGAGCATCTACGGACAAGCCCTCGGCCTATTAGTACCGGTCACCTCCACCCATTACTGGGCTTCCAGATCCGGCCTATCAACCCCGTCATCTCCAGGGAGCCTTAACCCCTCCAAGGGGGTGGGAGTCCTCATCTCGAAGCAGGCTTCCCGCTTAGATGCTTTCAGCGGTTATCCTTCCCGAACGTAGCCAACCAGCCATGCCCTTGGCAGAACAACTGGCACACCAGAGGTCCGTCCGTCCCGGTCCTCTCGTACTAGGGACAGCCCTTCTCAAGACTCCTACGCGCGCAGCGGATAGGGACCGAACTGTCTCACGACGTTCTAAACCCAGCTCGCGTACCGCTTTAATGGGCGAACAGCCCAACCCTTGGGACCGACTCCAGCCCCAGGATGCGACGAGCCGACATCGAGGTGCCAAACCATCCCGTCGATATGGACTCTTGGGGAAGATCAGCCTGTTATCCCCGGGGTACCTTTTATCCGTTGAGCGACGGCGCTTCCACAAGCCACCGCCGGATCACTAGTCCCGACTTTCGTCCCTGCTCGACCCGTCAGTCTCACAGTCAAGCTCCCTTGTGCACTTACACTCACCACCTGATGACCAACCAGGCTGAGGGAACCTTTGGGCGCCTCCGTTACCCTTTAGGAGGCAACCGCCCCAGTTAAACTACCCACCAGACACTGTCCCCGATCCGGATCACGGACCCAGGTTAGACATCCAGCACGACCAGAGTGGTATTTCAACAACGACTCCACAACCACTGGCGTGGCCGCTTCACAGTCTCCCACCTATCCTACACAAGCCGAACCGAACACCAATATCAAGCTGTAGTAAAGGTCCCGGGGTCTTTCCGTCCTGCTGCGCGAAACGAGCATCTTTACTCGTACTGCAATTTCACCGGGCCTATGGTTGAGACAGTCAAGAAGTCGTTACGCCATTCGTGCAGGTCGGAACTTACCCGACAAGGAATTTCGCTACCTTAGGATGGTTATAGTTACCACCGCCGTTTACTGGCGCTTAAGTTCTCAGCTTCACCAGGATCGAAACCCTGACTAACCGGTCCCCTTAACGTTCCAGCACCGGGCAGGCGTCAGTCCGTATACATCGCCTTACGGCTTCGCACGGACCTGTGTTTTTAGTAAACAGTCGCTTCTCGCTGGTCTCTGCGGCCACCCCCAGCTCACACCGCACGGGTGATCACCAGAAATGGCCCCCCTTCTCCCGAAGTTACGGGGGCATTTTGCCGAGTTCCTTAACCATAGTTCACCCGAACGCCTCGGTATTCTCTACCAGACCACCTGAGTCGGTTTAGGGTACGGGCCGCCACACAACTCGCTAGAGGCTTTTCTCGACAGCACAGGATCACCCACTTCACCACAAACGGCTCGGCATCAGGTCTCACCCCTCATGCCAGGCGGATTTCCCTACCCGACGGGCTACACCCTTACCCCGGGACAACCATCGCCCGGGCTGGACTACCTCACTGCGTCACCCCATCACTCACCTACTACAAGCTCGGGCCGTCGGCTCCACCACAACTCCTTCACCCGAAGGATCCAGAGCGGCTTCACGGACTTAGCATCACCTGATTCGATGTTTGACGCTGCATAGCGGGTACCGGAATATCAACCGGTTCTCCATCGACTACGCCTGTCGGCCTCGCCTTAGGTCCCGACTTACCCTGGGCAGATCAGCTTGACCCAGGAACCCTTAGTCAATCGGCGCACACGTTTCTCACGCATGTATCGCTACTCATGCCTGCATTCTCACTCGTGAACCATCCACAACTCGCTTCCACGGCTGCTTCACCCGGCACACGACGCTCCCCTACCCACCACAACAGGCGTTAGCCCTTCACGTTGCAGTGACACGACTTCGGCGGTGTACTTGAGCCCCGCTACATTATCGGCGCGGAATCACTTGACCAGTGAGCTATTACGCACTCTTTCAAGGATGGCTGCTTCTAAGCCAACCTCCTGGTTGTCCCTGCGACTCCACATCCTTTCCCACTTAGCACACGCTTAGGGGCCTTAGTCGATGCTCTGGGCTGTTTCCCTCTCGACCATGGAGCTTATCCCCCACAGTCTCACTGCCGCGCTCTCACTTACCGGCATTCGGAGTTTGGCTAAGGTCAGTAACCCGGTAGGGCCCATCGCCTATCCAGTGCTCTACCTCCGGCAAGAAACACACGACGCTGCACCTAAATGCATTTCGGGGAGAACCAGCTATCACGGAGTTTGATTGGCCTTTCACCCCTAACCACAGGTCATCCCCCAGGTTTTCAACCCTGGTGGGTTCGGGCCTCCACACGGTCTTACCCGCGCTTCACCCTGCCCATGGCTAGATCACTCCGCTTCGGGTCTTGAACACGCTACTGGGTCGCCCTCTTCGGACTCGCTTTCGCTACGGCTCCCCCACACGGGTTAACCTCGCAACATGCCGCAAACTCGCAGGCTCATTCTTCAAAAGGCACGCAGTCACGACACCAAGTGCAAACACTTGATGCGACGCTCCCACGGCTTGTAGGCACACGGTTTCAGGTACTCTTTCACTCCGCTCCCGCGGTACTTTTCACCATTCCCTCACGGTACTATCCGCTATCGGTCACCAGGGAATATTTAGGCTTGACGGGTGGTCCCGCCAGATTCACACAGGATTTCTCGGGCCCCATGCTACTTGGGAGTCCCACAAACGAGTTGCCAACATTTCAGCTACGGGGGTCTTACCCTCTACGCCGGGCCTTTCGCATGCCCTTCGCCTACATCGACAATTTCTTACTCGTCCAGCAGCCGGCAGACCACTGAAGTGGAATCCCACAACCCCGCATGCGCAACCCCTGCCGGGTCTCACACACATACGGTTTAGCCTCCTCCGGTTTCGCTCACCACTACTCCCGGAATCACGGTTGTTTTCTCTTCCTACGGGTACTGAGATGTTTCACTTCCCCGCGTTCCCTCCACACCGCCTATACATTCAGCGGCAGGTGACAGCCCATGACGACTGCCGGGTTCCCCCATTCGGACACCCCCGGATCACAGCTCGGTTGACAGCTCCCCGGGGCCTATCGCGGCCTCCCACGTCCTTCATCGGTTCCTGGTGCCAAGGCATCCACCGTGCGCCCTTAAAAACTTGGCCACAGATGCTCGCGTCCACTGTGCAGTTCTCAAACAACAACCAGCCACCCACCACCCCACCCCGAAGAGCGAGTTCACTGGGACCGGCAACCAAGAGCCACAACCTTCAACGGCCGTGCCCTCAGACACCCAACAGCGCGCCCGACACCCCCAGTCCGCCTTACGCGTTCCACGCTCCGAAGAGCAGTACTAGCCCAAGACCAACCGAGAGTGCCGAATAGTCAACGTTCCACCCATGAGCAACCCACCGCGAGTCGTTCGCTCGCGTAGTGGGCCTCTGGACCGCCGAAGCGGCCAAAGATGCTCCTTAGAAAGGAGGTGATCCAGCCGCACCTTCCGGTACGGCTACCTTGTTACGACTTCGTCCCAATCGCCAGTCCCACCTTCGACGATTCCCTCCCCACAAGGGGGTTGGGCCACCGGCTTCGGGTGTTACCGACTTTCGTGACGTGACGGGCGGTGTGTACAAGGCCCGGGAACGTATTCACCGCAGCAATGCTGATCTGCGATTACTAGCGACTCCGACTTCATGGGGTCGAGTTGCAGACCCCAATCCGAACTGAGACCGGCTTTTTGAGATTCGCTCCACCTCACGGCATCGCAGCTCATTGTACCGGCCATTGTAGCACGTGTGCAGCCCAAGACATAAGGGGCATGATGACTTGACGTCGTCCCCACCTTCCTCCGAGTTGACCCCGGCAGTCTCCCGTGAGTCCCCAACCTCCCGAAGGAGTTGCTGGCAACACAGGACAAGGGTTGCGCTCGTTGCGGGACTTAACCCAACATCTCACGACACGAGCTGACGACAGCCATGCACCACCTGTACACCGACCACAAGGGGGCCCCTGTCTCCAGAGGTTTCCGGTGTATGTCAAGCCTTGGTAAGGTTCTTCGCGTTGCGTCGAATTAAGCCACATGCTCCGCCGCTTGTGCGGGCCCCCGTCAATTCCTTTGAGTTTTAGCCTTGCGGCCGTACTCCCCAGGCGGGGCACTTAATGCGTTAGCTGCGGCACGGACCACGTGGAATGCGGCCCACACCTAGTGCCCAACGTTTACGGCGTGGACTACCAGGGTATCTAATCCTGTTCGCTCCCCACGCTTTCGCTCCTCAGCGTCAGTATCGGCCCAGAGATCCGCCTTCGCCACCGGTGTTCCTCCTGATATCTGCGCATTTCACCGCTACACCAGGAATTCCGATCTCCCCTGCCGAACTCCAGCCTGCCCGTATCGAATGCAGACCCGGGGTTAAGCCCCGGGCTTTCACATCCGACGCGACAAGCCGCCTACGAGCTCTTTACGCCCAATAATTCCGGACAACGCTCGCACCCTACGTATTACCGCGGCTGCTGGCACGTAGTTAGCCGGTGCTTCTTCTGCAGGTACCGTCACTTACGCTTCTTCCCTGCTGAAAGAGGTTTACAACCCGAAGGCCGTCATCCCTCACGCGGCGTCGCTGCATCAGGCTTTCGCCCATTGTGCAATATTCCCCACTGCTGCCTCCCGTAGGAGTCTGGGCCGTGTCTCAGTCCCAGTGTGGCCGGTCGCCCTCTCAGGCCGGCTACCCGTCGTCGCCTTGGTAGGCCATCACCCCACCAACAAGCTGATAGGCCGCGGGCTCATCCTACACCGCCGGAGCTTTCCACACGGAGATCATGCGATCCCGTGTCATATCCGGTATTAGACCCCGTTTCCAGGGCTTGTCCCAGAGTGCAGGGCAGATTGCCCACGTGTTACTCACCCGTTCGCCACTAATCCCCGACCGAAGCCGGTTCATCGTTCGACTTGCATGTGTTAAGCACGCCGCCAGCGTTCGTCCTGAGCCAGGATCAAACTCTCCGTGAATGCATCATTCGCAGAAGAGCGGAACAGTAACCAGAGGAATAGTCCGGCACTGTCCACAGCGTCCTCGCTGTAATTTTCTTCAAAGGAACCTCAACTCGCCTTCGGCGAGTCGGGGTATCAACATATCTGGCGTTGACTTTTGGCACGCTGTTGAGTTCTCAAGGAACGGACGCTTCCTTTGGATTCCCTCGCGGGTTTCCTCCGGACGTTTGCCCTTTCGGTGTTTCCGACTCTATCAGATCCGTTTTCCTGCCCGTTTCCGTGCCGTCTTCCGAATCGGATTTCCCCTGTCGGCGGGGCGCCTTCCGGCTGACCGCTACTTTAGAGCCTTTCCCCGCCCGGCTCCAAATTGAGCCGACCCGCAAAAGCAATTCGGCATGCCGAACAGACCCCTGCGAAGGGAGATGGTGCTGAGTAGTGGTTTCCACCGGAGCGGCGGAGAGGAGTCATCAGAAGGCGTGACGGCCCGCTGACAACCCGAGGAACCTTACGGATCACCGGTCGTACTGTCAACTGGGGTCGAGGTCGGTCCAACTCGCCCTGGTACAGGGTCAGTCGAGGTCGGTCAGGCGGCCGCCGGCGTCGGGCTGGGCGTGTTCGACGCGGCGCAGGAGACGGGTGAGGAGCTCGCCGAGTTGTACGCGCTCGTCCGTGGAGAGGTCCTGGAGGAGATCTTCCTCGAAGGCTGACGCCATGCGCATGACCTCGAGCCACTTCTCGCGGCCGGTGTCGGTGAGGCCGATGATCACGCGGACCCGGTTGTCGGGGTCGCGCTCGCGGGTGACCAGGTCCTGGGTGAGCATCCGGTCGATGCGGTGGGTCATTGCCGCGGGGGTGAGGCCGAGGCGTCTGGCGATGGTGCCGGGCCAGAGCTGGTAGGGGCTGCCCGCCATGACGAGCTCCTTGAGGACCTCCCACTCCGGGCTGCTGAGACCGAGGGTCGCGAGCTGGCGGCCGTAGGCGACGCTCATCCGGCGGTCGAGCCTGCTCAGGGCGTTGACCACCTTCTCCACCTGGGGGTCGAGGTCGCGGTACTCCCGCTGGTAGATGGCGATCTGCTCGTCGAGCGTCGGTTGTCGGTCCGGCATGTGCGCAGTATCGCACGGTGACTCGTTCGCCCTAAACGCTTGCCCTGTGTATTCTTTAGCATCGAACTTTAGCTTCGAAGTCTTCGTAGCTGTATCCCTTGTACGTCTCTCGACTCAGGCAGGTGAGTGTGACCACGGCGACGGCCGCCGCTCTGCGGCGGATCCAGCTCGGTAACGCGCTGGCAGCTTTCGGCAACGGCTTCACGGTGCCGTTCCTCTTTGTGTACGTAGCGCGGGTGCGGGAGCTCGGTGAGGGCACCGCGGGTGCGGTGCTCGCCGCGTTCGCCGCCGCCGCGCTGCTGGTGCTGCCGTTCACGGGGCGCGTGATCGACCGGAGCGGACCACTGGTGGTGGTTGTCGTCGGTGCGGTTTCGGCTGCCGTGGGGGCGTTGGGGTTCGGGCTGTCGACCAGCGCGCCCGCCGTGTTGGCCGCGTCGGCGGTGATGGGTGCCGGTATCGCCGTGCTCCAGCCCGCGCTGGCGACGTTGATCGTGTGGTGCTCGACGGCGGGATCGCGGTCGCGCGCCTTCGCCACCCAGTTCTTCCTCAACAACCTGGGCCTGGGCATCGGCGGGCTGCTGGGCGGAATGCTCGTGAACGAGCACGATCCGGCCAGCTTCACCCTGCTGTTCGTCATCGAGGCGACGATGTTCCTCGTGCTGCTCGCCGTGCTGGTGACGGTGCGGGTGGGGCGCCCCGCGGTGGCGGCTGCCGGGGTCGAGGGTGGCTCCGGCGCGGAGGGCTCCGGTTGGGGGGTGCTGCTGCGGGACCGGTCGATGGTGCTGCTGTGTGTGCTGGGGTTCGTGATCTTCTTCGCGTGCTACGGGCAGTTCGAGTCCGGGCTGTCGGCGTACGCCGTGGACGTCACGCGGATCTCGACCTCCACGCTGGGGATCGCGCTGGCCGCCAACACGGCGATGATCGTGCTGGCGCAGTTCGTGGTGCTGCGGCTGGTGGAGGGGCGGCGGCGCAGCCGGGTGGTGGCGCTTGTGGGCCTGATCTGGACGGTCGCGTGGTTGGCTGCGGGGGCTTCCGGGCTTGTGCATGGGGCGCAGGCCGTGGCCACTGCGCTGCTCATCGGTACGTATGCGCTGTTCGGGGTCGGCGAGACGATGCTCTCGCCGACGGTGGCGCCACTGGTCGCGGACCTGGCTCCGGCGCGTCTCGTGGGGCAGTACAACTCGGCTTTCGCGCTGGTGAAGCAGTTGGCGCTGGCCGTGGGTCCGGCTGTGGGCGGGGCGCTCGCCGCGGCCGGGGCGTGGTCGGCGTACATCGTGGCGCTGGTGGTGTGCTGCTTGGGCATGACGGGGCTGGCCTTGCTGCTGGGGCGGCGGCTCTCCGAGCGCGAGGACCGGCCCGGGTCGGTCATCGTGGCGCGGGGGGACCGGCCGGCGCGTCCGGCGGTCGAGGACGAGCGCGTCGGCGCGGCGCGGTAGCCGGGGCGGCGGCCAGGTAGCCGGGGGCGGCGGGGAACGATCCGTATGGACGGTCATCGGCCCCGCCGCGCCGTATGACGGCTACTTGCCCGGCAGGGCGAACTCGCACCAGACCGACTTGCCGCCGCCCTGGGTGCGGCGGCTCCCCCATGCCGAGGCGATGGTGGCGATGATCGAGATGCCGCGCCCGGTTTCGTCGGCCGGTTCGGCCCGGCAGCGGCGGGGGAGGTGTTCGTCGCCGTCGGTGACCTCGATGATCAGGCGGCGGTCGGTGCGGCGCAGCAGCAGCCGCATGGGCGGGGTGCCGTGCTGCAGGGAGTTGGCGACCAGTTCGCTCGCGGCCAGTACGCCCAGGTCGCGGAGTTCGGTGGGGAAGCGCCAGGAGGCCAGTACGCCGGAGGCGAAGGCGCGGGCGCGCGGGGCGGCTTCGGTGCCGCCGAGCAGGTCGAGCGCGGCGTTGTGGAAAAGTTCGGCGTCGGGCCCGGTCCTTACCGGCCGCTGGAAGACGAGGAGCGCCACGTCGTCGTCGTGGTCCTCGCTGATGCCCAGGGCGCGCAGCAGCCTGTCGCAGATGATGTCGGGGGAGCCGGTGGCGCCGGCGAAGGCACCTTCCAACGCGGCCACGCCCTCGTCGATGTCGGCGTCCCTGCGTTCGATCAGGCCGTCGGTGTAGAGGACGGCGGTGGCGCCCTCGGGCAGCGGCAGGCTGCCCGAGGTGTGCAGCCAGCCACCGGTGCCCAGCGGCGGGCCGGTGTGCTCGGTGGCGCGGTGGACGGTGCCGTCGGCGTCGCGTACGAGGATGGGTACGTGCCCGGCGGAGGCGTAGTCGAGGCGGCCTTCGTTCGGGTCGTGGACGGCGTAGACGCAGGTGGCGATCTGGGAGGCGTCGATCTCGGCGGCGAGCCCGTCGAGGAGCTGCAGCACCTCGTGCGGCGGCAGGTCGAGCCGCGCGTAGGCGCGTACGGCCGTGCGGAGCTGGCCCATGACGGCGGCGGCGCGCACGCCTCGGCCCATCACGTCGCCGATGACCAGCGCTGTGCGGCCCGCGCCGAGCGTGATGACGTCGTACCAGTCGCCACCGACAGCCGCGTCCGTGCCGCCCGGCTGGTAGGTGGCGGCGACGCGCAGATCGTCGGGCTGCTCCAACTCCTGGGGCAGCAGGCTGCGCTGGAGGGTGACGGCGGCCTCGCGCTGCCGTCGTTCGCTGGCGCGGAGCCGTTCAACCGCCTCCACCTGGTCGGTGACGTCGGCGGCGAAGATCAGCACGCCGCTGTCACCCGATGTGGTGATGGGGGTGCAGGTGAAGGTGTAGTAGCCCGCGCGTCGTCTGGTGCTCGCCGCACCCGGCTGCGGGGGTACCCGGCGGGACTTGACCGTACGGGGCCGACCGCTGCGCCTGACCTGGTCCATCAGCGGGAGCAGGCCCAGCTCCACCAGTTCGGGCAGCGCCTCCCGGGCCGCCGCGCCGGTGGGGCGGGGGCCGAAGACCTGGGTGTAGGCGTCGTTGACGAACGCGATGCGGTGCTCAGAGCCGTAGACGACGGCTGCCAGCGCGGGAACCTGGCCGAGCAGTGCGCGAATGGGGAGCGCGTCGATGGCGCGTCTGCGCTGCCACGCCACACTTTCGGGTTCCGGGGCGGGTTGGGGCTCCGGAGTGCCTTGGGTGTCCTGGGTGGTGTTCGCCGCCGCGTCGCTCTCGGCGTGCGGGCGGCTGCGGGCCGCGGGGACGGTGGGGGTGTCCGTGCCGTCCTCGTACGGATGCGCCGGTTGGCCGGGCACCGTCTGATCGGGTACGGACGGGTCGGGTGCGGGCGCGGACTGGTCGGGCACGGGCTGACCGGGCAACGCCTGGTCGGGCACCGTCGTTCCGGCTGCTGGTGCGGCGTCCGTTGCGGCCGGCTGTGCGCCGCTGTCGAGGGCTGTGCCGCCGGCGTCGGTGCCGCTGTCGGTGCCTTCGCTGCTCGTACCGGCGTCGTCCTTGTCCGCACTGCCGGTGCGCTTGTCACTGGTGCGCTTGTCGCCGGTGCCTTGGCCGGTGTCCTGACCGGCGTCGTCCGTGCTGTTGTCGTCCGTGCTGCCGCCGGAGGTATCGGTCGACTGCGCTCGCGCCTTTATCGCGGCCTGGGCGGCAGCGGTGCGCCGCTGTGTGCCGGGCAGTCGGGCGCTCCAGCGCGTGAAGTTCACGTCGTCCGATTCCTTGTGTGGTTCGCTGTGTTCGCTCGGGTCGCTGGGGGGCCGCTTCGGGGTCACGCTTCGCAGACGCGGGCCCACCCATGGTCACATGTCCAGTGTGGCCCACCGTGCCGGTGGAACCCTCAGTTCTCGTCGCGGCGCCGTTCGGCGCCCGCCGCGAGTTCGAACTCGGCACGGGGGTGCTCCAGCGAGCCGAGGGAGACGATCTCCCTCTTGAACAGGCCGGAGAGCACCCATTCCGCCAGCACGCGTGCCTTCCTGTTGAAGGTCGGCACCCGGCTGAGGTGATAGGCGCGGTGCACGAACCAGGCAGGGTAGCCCTTGAGTTTCCGTCCGTACACGTGCGCGACGCCCTTGTGCAGTCCGAGGGAGGCGACGGAGCCCGCGTAGGAGTGCCGGTAGGGGGTGGGGTCCTGGCCTTCGCACACCGCGGCGAGGTTGTCGGCCAGGCGGCGTGCCTGACGTACGGCGTGCTGCGCGTTGGGGGCGCACAACGGCGGTTCCGCACCGTCGGTGGCCGCCGTCTTACCCGGTGCCGCACCGGCTGCCGTGTCCGGGGCCGGTGCCGCGGTCAGGTCGGGGACGGCTGCGGCGTCGCCCGCCGACCAGGCGTGTTCGGTTCCCTCGACGCGCAGCGTGGGCTCGCACTTGAGCTTGCCGCGCGCGGTGAGGGGCAGTCCGGTACGGGCCAGCAGGGGGTGGGGCTTGACACCGGCCGTCCACACCAGAGTGCGGGAGGGATGGCGGGAGCCGTCGCTGAGGACGGCCACCCTGTTCTCGCACGAGTCCAGACGGGTACCGAGGCGTACGTCGATGTTGCGGGCGCGCAGCTCGCGCAGCGCGTAGCCGCCCATCTCCTCGCCGACCTCGGGCAGGATCCGGTCGCTGGCCTCCACCAAGAGGAACCGCAGGTCGTCCGCGGAGATGTTGTGGTAGTAGCGGCAGGCGTAGCGCGCCATGTCCTCCAGTTCGGCCAGCGCTTCGACGCCCGCGTAGCCGCCGCCGACGAAGACGAAGGTGAGGGCTGCGTCGCGGAGGGCGGGGTCGCGGGTGGAGGAGGCGATGTCGAGCTGTTCGAGCACGTGGTTGCGGAGGCCGATGGCTTCCTCGACGGTCTTGAAGCCGATGCCGTGCTCGGCGAGGCCGGGCACCGGGAGGGTGCGGGAGACGGAGCCCGGCGCCAGGACGAGTTCGGTGTAGGGCAGTTCGAGGGTCTGCGGCTCGGGCCGTTCCCCGGGCGCCGCGTGGGCCGCGCGGGCGGCGTCGGCCTCCACCGTGGCGAGGGTGGAGATGTGGGCGACCCGGCGGTCGTGGTCGATGCTGCGGGCCTCACCGACGATGACCTGGCAGTTCGACAGCACCCGGCGCAGCGGTACGACGACGTGCCGCGGGGAGATCGACCCGGCGGCGGCCTCGGGCAGGAACGGCTGGTACGTCATATACGGGTCGGGGTCCAGGATCGTGATGGTGACCCCGTCGGCGGACTCCAGCGAATCGGCGACGGGCGCCCCCGGCGCATCCGGCGTGTACGGCACAGCAGGTGCGCCGGGCGCGGCCGATGCGTCCGGCGCGGGGGCCTCGCCGGGGCGGGCGGTCTGCCGGAGTCGCTGCTTGAGTCTGCGCTGGAGGCGCAGCGCTGTGTACATGCCGACGTAGCCGCCGCCGACAACGAGGATGCGCGCGGGTTTCGCAGGTTCCTTAGTGGCCTTCGTCACCCGACCATGACGCACCCTCGGCCCCTCGTTTGTCCACAGGACACGTCAATCATGTGACCGGTGTGCGCCGGGCGCTCGTTGTACCGCCGACGTCGTACGGGGTGTGGTCCTTGCAGGTCACGGCTGGGGCGCAGGGGGCGCGCGGGGCGTAAGGGCAGGCTACGGCCGGTACGGGTGTCGCAGGGCCAAACGGCCGTGCCGGGACGCCCTCTTCTCTCTCAGGGTGGGCTCAACTATGTTCGTATCCCAGCGGGTGCGGCCAATGGACCAGTGCGCTGCATTCCGACCCCGCGGACGCGGGGGTCTCCGGGGGGAGACATGGATTTACCGGGGGAACAACGATGCACATTCAGGGTATTCACGGCTCTCATGCCGGGGTGGCGCAGACCGCTGTCTCGGCCGTTGCGGAGGGCCAGACCACCGCGCACGCCACAGCTGCCGCGGCAGCGTCGCGGACGACGCCGCTGCGGGTGGACGCGCAGCGGAACCTCGAGCACGTACTGCGTGCCGCGCGCGAGGTCTTCGGCGAGTTGGGCTACGGCGCGCCGATGGAGGACGTCGCGCGTCGGGCACGGGTGGGGGTCGGGACGGTCTATCGCCGCTTCCCGAGCAAGGACGTGCTGGTCAGGCGGATAGCAGAGGAAGAGACGGCGCGGCTGACCGAGCAGGCGCGGGCCGCGCTGGGCCAGGAGGAGGAGCCCTGGTCGGCACTCTCCCGGTTCCTGCGCACCTCTGTCGCCTCAGGAGCGGGGCGGCTGCTGCCGCCGCGGATACTCCGGGCGGAGAACCGGCCCGACAGCGCCTTGCGGGTACCCCAGCAGCGCACCTCCGTGCAGAGCGGATACGCCGAGGTGCCGACGCCCGTCGAGGGGTCGCAACCGGAACTGCGGCTGGTGGAGCGCCACACTTCCGCGACCGCGTCCGGTGCCGCGTACGACGGGCTGGAGGAGGATCCGGGAGCGGCCGAACTGCTCGAGGTCGTCGGGCAGCTGGTCGATCGGGCGCGGGAGGCGGGCGAGCTGCGCCCGGACGTGACCGTGGGCGATGTGCTGCTGGTGATAGCGACTGCCGCTCCCTCACTGCCGGATGCGGCGCAGCAGGCCGCGGCCTCGACGCGGTTGCTGGACATCCTGCTGGAGGGGCTGCGCTCCCGTAGCGCGCGCTGAGGAGCCACCTGTGGCGCATTGAGGCCTCCCGTGGCGCGCTGAGCAGCCAGCCGCGGGGGCTCGGCATTCGCCGAACTGTGCGGTATTACCCGAACGGGTGGTTGGTCTGCTTGTCGGGTTCCCATCCAGCAGTGCTGTGCCACGCTGACGCGATGTACAGCACGCGGGGTGGGTACGGAAGTCGCGGCTATGGGTGGTGACAAGGAGCCCGAGCGGTCGGTCTCGCGCCAGGTGCCGGAGCAGCGCAGTCGGCAGAACACCTCACGGGGGCATGACGGGCACGGCGTCCGTGGCGGCGGGCACGGCAGGCATCGTGGTCGGCGCGGCAGGCACGGCGTCTCCGACATGGAGTTGCTCTCCCGGATGCGGGAGGGCGACGACGGGGCGTACGAGGAGCTGTACCGGCGGCACGCCGAGCCGGTGCGCCGCTATGCCCGGACGTGCTGCCGGGACGCGGATACGGCGGAGGACCTGACGGGCGAGGTCTTCGCGCGCACCTTGCAGGCGGTACGCGGCGGCAAGGGCCCCGAGGCGTCGGTGCGGGCCTATCTGCTGGCCTCCGTACGGCATGTGGCGGCGCACTGGGCGCGGACCCGGCGGCGGGAGCGGCTGGTGGACGACTTCGCCGCTTTCGCGCAGTCGGCCGCCGCCTCCGCGGCGTGTGACGAGGACACCCTGGAGCTGGGTGCCGAGGTGCGGGCGATGCGGGAGGCCGAACAGCGACTGGTGGTGCGGGCGTTCCGGAGTCTGTCCGAGTACGACCGGATGCTGCTGTGGCACACGGCCGTCGAGGGCGTACCGCCGCAGGAGGTGGCGCCGCTGCTGGGCAAGTCCCGTGGGGCCACGGCGACGGCGGCGCACCGGGCGCGGGAGCACCTCAAGCAGGCGTACCTCCAGGCACATGTGAACCAGGCGCTGACGGAGGGCGGGGAGTGCGCCCGGTATGCGGACCGGCTCGGCGCCTATGCGCGCGGTGGGCTGCGGATGCGTGCCGAACGCGGGCTGGCCCGGCATCTGGAGGAGTGTCCGGCGTGCCGCCAGGCGGCGTCGGAGGTCAAGGACCTCAACGAGCACATCAGGCTGCTGGTCCCGCTGGCCCTGGTCGGCTGGTTCGGGACGGCGAGCGGCGCGAAGGCGTTCGCGGCGCTGATTGGTGGCGGCGCGACGACGGCGGCTGCGGGAGGTGCCGCGGCGGGCGGTGCCGGGGCCGGAAGCGCGGGAGGTGCGGCGGCGGGCGGTGCGGGCGGCGCTACGGGAGGCGCTGCCGCCGGTGGCGCCGGGAGCGGAAGTGCGGGTGCCGGGGCGAGTGGTGGCGCCGGAAGTGGAAGTGCGGGTGCCGGGGCGGGTGGTGCCGCGTCGGAGGGGCTCGGTGCGCCCGCGAAGGCCGGTATTGGGCTCGGGGTGGCCGCGGCGGCCGGTGCGGTGATCGCGTACGCGCTGTCCGGAGGCGACGGCGAGCCGGCCAAGAAACCGGAGGCACGGCATCCCGCCCCGCCCTCCACGCCCGGACAGCCGCCGACGAAGCCGGACCCCGCGCCCCGGCCCGAGCCGCGGCCTGAAGAACCGGAGCCCGCCCCCGAGCAGCCCGATCCGGCGCCGCCACAGGCGGAGCCGGGCTCGGCGCCGGAGCCGGAACCGGCCGATGCGGCCGAGCCCCCGCCGCGGCCCGAACCGCCGCGGCCGGAGCCTCCGGCGCCCAGGCCGCTCCCCCCGCCGCCGAGCCCTAGTCCTGAGCCACCGCCTCCGTCTTCACCCTCGCCCCCGCGGGCCGAGCGCCACCTCGTCGAGGTCACGCGGGACACGGTGATGCTCAGCTCCAATACCGGCGACCGCGACGTACGGCTGGTGGTGGAACGTCACCCCTCGTCGGCGGGCGGAGCGTCCTCCGTGGAGATGTCGGCGGCGAACTGGGCGCACAGCTCGTCCAGGCGCTCGACGGCCTCGACGGCGGTGAGCGACGGACGTCCGGCCGGGCCGGCGTCGGCCCCGTCGACCCCGTCCGTGTCGGCCCCGTCGACCCCGTCGGCGGCGGAGTAGGCGCGGATCGTGCCGTCGAGCCGGAGTTCGGGCACGCTCGCGGGCAGGGCACCCCGCAGTTGCTGGGCCGCGTCGGCGAACTGGACGGCCAGGGCGTGCCGGCCGTCCAGGTGCAGGACGTAGCCCGCGGTCAGCAGCGTCTGGCCGACGAGGCTCTCCGGGATGCCGATCTCCAGCCCGATGCGGAGCGCTGCACGGATCTTGCGGATGGCTTCGGGGAGCAGGTCGGGCCCCTCGGAGGCGGTGATACGGGCGTCCAGCACGCGCATCATCACGTCGAACATCGCGGGCGGCGTACCGACGGACGCGTTCTTCCTGCTCTGGCTGTGGAGTTCGCGGGCCCGTGCGATGTCGCCTGCCTCGGTCGCCGCGACCGCGCGTACGAAGACCGCGATGGTCAGCGCGTCTCTGATGCCGAGCCGCTCGGCGTCCTGGATGGCGCGCTGGGCCAGCTGGTCGGCCTGTTCCGTATCACCGCGGCGATACCAGATGTCGGCGATACGGGCGACCAGCACCGGCATCTCGGTGAGGGCGCCGAGTTGCTGGGCGTAGCGGAGGGCGGTCTCGCACTCGGCACGCGCATCGTCGTAGCGGCCCTCCTGGAGGGCGACCTCGGCGCGCAGTCCGCACGTCTGGCTCAGCAGCCAGCGGTCGCCGGTGCTCTCGGCGAGAGTGCTGATCTCGGGGAGATCGTCCTTGGTTACGGACAGGCCGCCGGGCAGGTCCATCTGCACGTGGGCGCGGAACAGCAGCGCCACGGCCAGTTCCCACGGGCCGCCGTAGCGGCGGCAGTTGGCGACTGACAGGTCCATCAGCGGCGCCACGCCCTTGCTGCCGTCGATCAGATAGCCGGTAAAGGGCCAGAGCATGCCGGGGAAGCGGGCGGTGACCGGCCCGGGCTCGCGGAAGACAGCCACCAGTTCTTTGGCGACGGCACGGTGGTGCGGGTCGGTGAGGAACTCCTGGCTGTACTGCTCGGACAGCAAGAAGTAGTCCAGCAGCTGGAACTCCCGGAAGAGCAGCTCCTCTTCACGGTCGCGCTCCTCGGCAGTGGAAGGAAGCATCGACAGGACGGCCTCGACCCAGTGCGCGCCCTCGTCGCGATAGTTGCGCAGCCACCAGAACCAGCCGGCCACGCGGACGAGGGAGACGACCGTGTCACGCTCCCCGTTGCGCAGCGAACGGTGCAAAGCGGCACGGATGTTGTCCAGATCGGCCTCGACTCTCGGCAGCCAGGAGAGCTGTTCGCCGGAGCGAAGGCGGGGTTCGGCCGCGTTGGCGAAGCGGAGGATCTGGGCTGTGTGCCGCGCCTCGGCAGCCTCCCGGTCGGCCGGGTGTTCGGCAGCACGCTCGCGGGCGTAGTCGTGGATCGTCTCCAGCATGCGGTAGCGCACGCCGGTGCCGGTGAGGGCGGGCGGCTGGTCGGCGACGAGGATGGACTTGTCCACGAGCGCGGAGAGCAGATCGAGTACGTCGTCCGGGTGGATCTGCTCCAGGTTGGTGTCCGGTGGCGACTGCTCGGGGTCCGGTGGCGGCTGTCCGGTGTCCTGCGGTGAGCCGTCCGCGCACACGTGTTCGGCGGCGGAGAGGGTGCAGCCGCCGGCGAAGACGGACAGCCTGCGAACGACGGTACGTTCCCGCTCGTCCAGCAGGTCCCAGGACCAGTCCACGACGGCCCGCAGGGTCTGCTGGCGCGGCAGTACGGTACGGCTGCCGCTGGTCAGCAGGCGGAAGCGGTCGTCGAGCCGGTCGGCGATCTGGCGCGGGGTGAGCGACCGCAGCCGCGCTGCCGCGAGTTCGATCGCGAGGGGCAGTCCGTCGAGGCGGCGGCAGATCTCGGCCACGGCCTCCGGGTCCTCGCTCGTACGGAACCCGGGGCGGGCCGCGGCGGCGCGGTCGGCGAACAGGCGGTGCGCGGGCGCGGGCGGCAGCGGTTCGACAGGGCGCACCGTCTCGCCCGGCACCCCGAGCCGTTCGCGGCTGGTGGCCAGCACGGTGAGCCCGGGACAGTGCGCCAGCAGCGTCTCGGCGAGGGTGGCGGCGGCATGCACGACGTGCTCGCAGTTGTCGAGCACCAGCAACAGGCCGCGCTGCTCCAGATGTTCGACCAGCAGCGCGGTGGGATCCGCCTCGCCGCCCAGCGACCGGGTGCCCTCGGTGGCCGCCGTGGACAGCGACGTCACCCGGCGGCCGAGAGCGCTGAGCACGGCACCCGGCACGGCGGCGGGGTGATCGAGCGGTGCGAGCTCCACCAGCCAGGTGCCGTCGGGATACGGCGAGGGGTCGGCCGCTGCCGACGTCGCGGCGACCTGCTCGGCGAGCCTGGTCTTGCCCGAGCCACCAGGCCCGATCAGGGTGACCAGCCGGGAGGAACCGAGGTCGGCGCCGATGGCCGCGATGTCCGTCTCCCTGCCGACGAAGCTGGTCAGCCGCGCCCGGAGGTTGCCCAGCGGACGGCGGACACTGTCGTCGCCGGCGTGCGGCGGTACGGCGGATCCGACGGCGGAGGGCGGTGCGCCGGGGGAGGGCGGCGCGCTATGGGAGCGCGGAGGTGCGGGTGGGGTGCCTGGCGGGGTGGAGTGGGAGCCCGGCGGGGTGGAGCTGGGGCCTGGCGTTGCGGCGCCAGAGCCCGGCGTTGCGGCGCCGGGGCCGGGACGGGTGGCAGGGCTGGGGGGTGCGGTGTTGGGGTTGGAGCCTGCGGCGTGGGAGCCCGGCGAAGCGGCGCCGGGGCCGGCACCGGCGGAGCCAGAACGGGGAGGTGCGGCGCCTGAGTTGGAGCCCGCCGCGTGGGAGCCCGGCGACGCGGCCCCGGCGTCAGCACCGGCGGAGCCAGAACCGGAAGGCTCGGCACTTGAGTTGGAGCCCGCCGCGTAGGAGCCCGGCGAAGCGGCATCGGGCCCTGGAAAGGCGCCGCCGGAACCCGGCGGGGCCGTGCCGGAACCCGGCGGCGCGGCACGCGGGTCCGGCCGGACAGCGCCGGAACCCGACGCCGCCCGGCCGGAGGACTCCGGGGGCACCGGGCCGGAGCCCGGAAGCGCAGCGCCGGACCTATAGGACGCCGCACCAACCCCCGGGGGCGCGGCACCAACCCCCGGAGGCACGGAGCCAGAGCCCCATGACGCGGCGTCGGCCCCATCAGGCCCAGCGCCGGATCCGGGCTGGTCCGCACCTGGCACGGCACCGGGCGCGCCCGTCGGGGCGCCGGCAGCCAGCAGTTCGGCGTGCAGGGCGCGCAGTTCGGGGCCGGGGTCGGCGCCCAGGCGGGCGGCTATGTCACGGCGTACGGACTCGTAGACGGCCAGCGCCTCCGCCGTACGACCGCTCTCGTGCAGGGCGCGCAGATACAGCGTCTGCAACGGCTCGTCGAGTGGGCGTTCGGGCGCCAGTTCGCGCAGCTCCGGCAGCACGCGGGCGGCGCGGCCGAGGGCGAGGTCGGCGGTGAGGCGGCGTTGCAGCGCGGTGTGCCGCAGCGCTTCGGCGCGAGCCGCGACACGGGTGCGGTCGGGCAGGTCGGCGAGGGCCGGGCCGCGCCAGAGTGCGAGGCCCTCGCGGAGTACGGAGGCGGCCCGTTCGGCGTCCCCGGCCTCCAGGGCACGCTCGCCCTCGGTGGCCAGCCGTTCGAAGCGGATCAGATCGACCTCGTCCCGCTCCGGGTCGACCCGCAGCCGGTAGCCGCCGGGCAGCGACTCGACGGCGTCCTTGCCGAGGGCTCGGCGCAGCCTGCCCACGAGTGCTTGCAGCGCGGCCGGGGCGTTCTCCGGCATGCTGTCGGGCTCCACGTCCCCCCACACCTCGTCGATCAGTGTGTCCGGGGAGGTGGGGGCGCGGTTGTGGGAGCGCAGCGCGAGGGCGGCGAGCAGCGCACGCAGCCGCTGCCCGCCCAGCGGGAGCGGCCGTCCCGCCTCGTCATGGGCCTCGCTCGCCCCCAGGATCAGATACCGCACGGACCCATTGTCCCCGTAGCCGCTGACACCGCCGCGCGCTTTTTCGCCGGGCGTAACGCCGTTCCCCCACGAGCGCCCCGGCCTGACCCCGGAGAACGCCCGGGCCTTCCCCCGCGAGCGCCTCGGCCTTCCCCGGCAACCACCCCGGACCGCCCCCCGGCAATCGCTCCGGCCTGACCCCGGCAAGCCGCCCTGCCTGCCCCGGGAAGTCCCCCTGCCTGACCTCGGAGAACGCCCCGCGCAGTCACTCCGCAAACGCCCCGGCCTGCCCCCGGCGAGCGCCTCTTGCGGTCCCCCACGAGCGCCCCGCCGAATCACCCCACAAGCACCCCCGAGTAACCCCGCAACCGCGCCCCCCGAATCACCCCCCAGTAGGCGGGAGGATCCGCTCGTAGCGGGCGTCCGGGTGCACGCCCGCCGCGGCGGCGCGGTGGCGGGGCGCGGCCGAGCCGGTCCAGCACGTGCCGCGCCGGGCGAGCAGGCGGCCCAGCCACAGCTCCATGGAGACCAGATCGGCGATGCCCTCGACGGGCAGCTGCTCGCCCCTGGCCACCCGCTGGATGGCCTGGCGTACGACGCGGGCCTCCACCAGTCCGGCCTCGGCCAGCAGCGGCGCACGGAAGAGCTCCAGCAGCTGTTCGGCGGCCAGCCGAACGCCCGCGCGGAGGGCGGCGTGCTGGGTGGCATGGGTGGGGGCGCCCCAGCCGGGAGGGAGCTCGTGCACGCCCGCACCGGCGAGTGCCGCGCGCAGTATGGAGGCGCGCGCCCCTGGGCGTACGCGGAGTGCTTCGGGCAGCTCCCGTGCGGCACGGACAACTTGGTTGTCGAAGAACGGGGCGTGCAGCCGCTGGTTGCGAATCTCCGCGGCCTGTTCGAAGACGCGGTGGTCGGTGGCGGCCCGGGCGAGCGCTGCCCGTGCCCGCCGTTCGCCCGGGCGTTCGACGGACGGCCGGGCCTGTGCTGCTGCCTCCAGCCGCAGCGAGACCTCCGCCAGCGCCTCCCCCGTCAGCCAGCGCGCCGCCGGTCCTGGACGGCACCAAGTGAGCGCGGCGACGGAGGCGTCCACCGCGCTTTCGCCGCCCTCCGGATACGGCGCGAAGGCGGCAGCCGTGAACGAGCTGTCCCGCAACTGCGCCGCCGTCTCCACCACTCCGTCGCGGTAGGGCGTACGGGCCAGCCTGCGCGCCGCCCGGTAGATGGTGACGGGCACCAGCAGTGAGCGCCCTGCGACCTGGCCGCCGGACTGCCCCTCGGCGCGGGCCAACGCGGCGACGGGCCGCACCAGATGGCGGCGGCGCCGGTCCAGCAGCAGGTCGGCCAGCCGGGCCGGATGCGCGTCGATGACCTGGCGGGCGCCCGACCCGAGGAAATGGTCGGCGCTGCCTGCCGAGAGGCGGTGCCGGTGGCGTTCCGCGGTCACCAGGGAAGGGCCGGGCTCGTCCGTGAGGGGGCCGTTCTCCAGGTCCGCGTAGGGCAGCGTCTCCTCGCTGCCGGTCACCACGACATGGCGCAGCCGCGGGTTCTCCGCGATGGTGTGCGCCCGCTCCAGCTCCGCGAGATGGCTGTCGGCGCCCGCGGTGCCGTGCGGGTCGGCCGCGGTGCCGGCTGGGTTCGCGGCGCTGCTGAGGGTGAGGTCGTTGTAGGTGACCGCCAGCAGCCGCTCGCCCGCGCTTGCCGCGCCGGAGCCGAAGACGGTGCCGGGCGTGCCGGGCAGCCCGGCGGCCAGCAGCGCGAGGGTGCCGGACGCGGGCCCGCCGGACAGGTCGGAACCGACGCCGGGCGCCGGACCGCCACGCGCCCGCTGCCGGTCGGCGGGGCCCATGCCGGGCACCGGGCCCGGATCGCGTACGTCGAAATCGTGTTCGGCCGCATGGCGGGGCGCGGTGAGCCGGGCCCGTACGGCGTCCACGAGCGCGTCCCGCACGCCCGCGACCGCCGCCTCCGGGTCGACGGGCGGGGCGCCGACGACGAGCGAGGCGGACGACTCATAGCTGGCGACCTCCCGGCTGCCGCCGTCCCGCACGATCAGCGCGTGCCCCGGCGGCACCCGCCGCACCCCGCGGTAGGGAGTGCCCTCGCCGAGCGCTTCGGCCGCATCCGGGCAGGCCAGCAGCGCGGCCAGGTGCCCGAAGTCCAGTTCGGCCTCGATGAGATCGGCGAGCGGCAGCGCGGCGGTCGCATAGGCGGTACCGCCCGCCCAGGGGGCGTGGAAAACGGGCCGGGCACCCGCGAGGTCGGCGGCGATGGTGATACGGCGGCCCACACAGGCGACCGCGGTGTAGCTGCCGGGCCACGCGGTCAGATGGCGAAACGCTCCGCCACGCGCGGCGACCAGCCCGAGGCGCAGCTCGTCGTCGCTGGCACCGCAACAGCCGAGCACCGCGAGCCTGTTACCCGGTTGGGCCTCGACGACACGGATCTCGTCGGGCCGCCAGTCGCCGACAGCCCACAGCGGATCGGGACCGCTCCACAGCACCTGCGCGCCGACGGGCTGCAGGACACCGGCACTCCCGTCGGGGATGTGCGCGGTGTGCGGGGCGTGGCCGTAGGGGCCGTAGGAGTCCCGCGGGTCGTGAGAGGTGTACGCGTTCCCGGAGTTGTACGGGTCCCGGGAGGCGCCCCCTGAGTTGTACGAGTCCCGGGAGCTGTACGCGTCATGAGGGTGGTCGTACGGGCGGTGCGGGTCATGGGAGTCGCGCCGGGCGTTGTACGAGTCGCCGTAGGCGTCGGCGGAACCGGCCGCCGTGCGGCTTCCGTTGGCGGTGCTGCGGGTGGGTCCGCGGCGGCGGTCGGGCGTTGCCGCGGCGCTGCTCCACCCCACCAACCAACGCATCGCCGCCTGCCTTCGCGTCACTCCGCCGCTGTCTGCCGCACCAGGCGGGCGCCCGGGGCGGCGGGGCCTGCCGCCCCGGAAACCGCTGCCGTTGCGGCTATGGTGCCACGAGAGTGGCGCGCAGGAGGCGTGTAAGGGGCGCATACCTCAGCTCGGTACGCCGCCCCCTTCGCACCGGCCAGCGCCCCTGGGACTCGGTTGCGAGGCCCTGGAGTTGCCGGATCGGCAGCGGCATATACCACTGGCGTCCGCACCCGGCACCGCACACGCGACCGATGTCATTCGGCCAAATATGAACGGCCTTCGCGGCTCCGTGACAGCTGTCTTGACCCCTCGCCACGCAACGGCGAACGGGCGGCGTACCGAAGGCAACCGGGGCGAGCGCGACAGCCGGGCACGATCCGCACGGGCCGTGCGAGCGGAGCGCGCGGCGGCGTCGCACACGCGGGGCACAGAAGCATGGGAGGGAGCACACGGCAAGCGGCGTTCCGGACGTGGCCGCGTCCGACGCCGGCAGCACGGCCGCAGCCGCGGCGCTCCAGTGCGGCCCTCCCCGGGCACGGGCAGGGCGCGGCGCCGGGTCGGCAGCACTTGGGCGCGGCACGCATCGTGCTGCGCAGCTCCCCATACCGGGACGGCGAGTTACGGCGGTACGGCTGCCGCGCGGGCGCTCGCCGGCGATCTCCGTACCTTTGCCGTTACCGACGGAAAGGCCACGTCCGCCCCGGTGCCGCGGCCCTTCCGCGCTCTGTCGCGCGGGCTCCACGAGGGACGCCCGCGACACGTCCGCGCAGCACACCCGACGGGGGGTGCCGCGCCTCGAATCTCGTTCCGGCCCCGCCTCGTTGCCGGGCCGGGAGGGGCGTTGCGCACCTCCCGGCCCAGACCGCCGCCCGCGGGGAATGAGACGGCGGTGTCCCCCAGCCCACTGATCCTGAGCAGCGGGCCGACCCACGCGACTCCCATCGAACCCCTCCCCCCTTCGTGTCGGGCAGGCGCATGGGTGGGCGCACGGCCACACACCCGGGGCACAGCGACCGGCTCGGGAGAAGTCGTACGTCCCGCGGACGTCGCGCACGATTCCAGCCGCCCCGCGCGGGGCAGTATGGGGGTGGCACGTGACCCCCGCACGTACAGGCGTACGGACATAGATCCCGCCATCCGGCATGACACCTCTTAACGGTCGGGATGCGGCGAACTACGCTGTGTTCGCAGTGCTTTCCGCGCCGCGCAGTGCGCAGTGACGGGAGGGGGCCCCGCGCCAGAGCCGCGGGGCGGTCGTCGGTGTGGTCAGGGGTGCGCATGTCCAGGGAGTCACGCGGGCCGAATGAGAAGCTCGGCACCGTCCTCGCCCTCGCAGGAATCAGCAACGCCGGACTCGCCCGACGGGTCAACGATCTGGGGGCCCAACGCGGCCTCACTCTTCGGTACGACAAGACGTCGGTGGCCCGCTGGGTGTCGAAGGGGATGGTGCCGCAAGGAGCGGCGCCCCACCTCATCGCGGCTGCCATCGGCAGCAAGCTCGGCCGTCCGGTGCCGCTGCACGAGATCGGCCTCGCGGACGCCGATCCGACCCCCGAGGTCGGGCTGGCCTTCCCGCGTGACGTCGGGGCCGCCGTCAAGTCGGCCACCGACCTCTACCGCCTCGATCTGGCCGGGCGGCGCGGCGGCGGCAGCATCTGGCAGTCCCTCGCCGGCTCGTTCGCGGTGAGCGCCTATGCCACCCCGGCGTCGCGCTGGCTCATAACCCCGGCCGACAGTTCGGTCGCCCGCCATGTCGAGTATCTCGAGGGGGCGAACCCGTCCGCCGACGGGGCCAGAGCGGAACTCGGGGCCAACGGCGCGCTCGCCGCGTTCGCCGAAGGGCGGCTGCGCGAGGGCCGGGACGGGCGGGACGCGGAAGCGGACGGGGTCGGCACCCCGCTGCGCGTCGGGCACACCGATGTGTCCAAGCTGCGCGAGGCCGCGGACGAGGCACGCCGCTGGGACTCCAAGTACGGCGGCGGGGACTGGCGTTCGTCCATGGTCCCCGAGTGCCTGCGGGTGGACGCCGCGCCGCTGCTGCTGGGCGCCTACACCGACGAGGTGGGCCGCTCCCTCTTCGGCGCGACAGCCGAACTGACCCGGCTCGCCGGATGGATGGCGTTCGACACCGGGCAGCAGGAGGCCGCGCAGCGGTACTACATCCAGGCGCTGCGGTTGGCCCGCGCCGCCGCCGATGTACCCCTGGGCGGTTACGTCCTCGCCTCGATGTCGCTCCAGGCGACCTACCGGGGCTTCGCCGACGAGGGCGTCGATCTCGCGCAGGCCGCGCTGGAGCGGAACCGGGGGCTGGCCACCGCCAGGACGATGAGCTTCTTCCAGCTCGTCGAGGCCCGGGCCCACGCCAAGGCGAACGACGCACAGGCGTGCGCCGCCGCGCTGTCGGCGGCCGAGAGCTGGCTGGAGCGTGCACGGGAGGGCGACGCCGACCCCTCGTGGCTCGACTTCTACTCCTACGACCGGCTCGCGGCCGACGCCGCCGAGTGCTACCGCGATCTGAAGGCGCCGCGCCAGGTGCGCCGGTTCACCGAGAAGGCGCTGTCCCAGCCGAAGGAGGAGTTCGTCCGCTCGCACGGGCTGCGGCTGGTCGTCTCCGCCGTCGCCGAACTGGAGTCGGGCAATCTGGACGCGGCCTGCGCCGCCGGGGTCCGCGCCGTGGAAGTCGCCGGCCGTATCTCCTCCGCGCGCACCACGGAGTACGTCCGCGATCTGCTGCACCGCCTGGAGCCGTACGGGGACGAGCCTCGCGTCGCCGAGCTGCGCGAGCGCGCCCGGCCGCTGCTGGTGGCCCCGGCGTGAGGGGTGCCGGTTGGTCGCGAGAGGTGCCGGTAGGTCGTGAGGGCTGAGGGAGGCCGGTGGGTCGTGAGCGGGGCGGACGGGCCGTGAGCAGGGCAGCTCGGTGAGGTATGAGTCGGGAGGCAGCTGAGTCCGGGAGGCGAAGGCAGTTCATGATGGGGGACGTGTCCTCGACGTCCGGAAGACTCGACTGCGACGTGCTCGTGATCGGCGCGGGCATCGTCGGCCTGTCCACCGCCCATGCCCTCACCCGCCGGGCGCCCGGCACCCGGGTCACCGTCCTGGAGAAGGAGCCCGGCCCGGCGCGCCACCAGACCGGGCGGAACAGCGGCGTGATCCACAGCGGCATCTACTATCCGCCCGGCTCCCTCAAGGCCCGGTTCGCGCTCAAGGGCGCGGCCGAGATGGTGAAGTTCTGTGCGGAATATGGCATTCCGCACCAGGTCACCGGAAAGCTGATCGTCGCCACCGAGCACCAGGAGCTGCCCCGTCTGCACGCCCTCATCCAACGCGGCAGACAGCACGGCATCCCGGTGCGGGAACTGGGCCCCGCACAGATCGCGGAGCATGAGCCGCATGTACGGGGCCTCGCGGCCATCCATGTGGGGACGACGGGCGTGGCCGACTTCGTCGCCGTCGCCGACCGGCTCGCCGAGCTGGCGCAGGACGCGGGTGCCGAGGTGCGGTACGGCGCCGCGGGCCGGGTCACCGCGATCGACCGCCGCCCGGGGCGCGGGGTCGCCGTCCGTACGGCGGACGGGGCGGTGGTGCGGGCGCGCGCCCTGGTCAACTGCGCCGGGCTGCACTGCGACAGCATCGCCCGACTTGCCGGAGACACCCCACAGGCCCGCATTTTTCCGTTCCGCGGGGAATATTCCGAACTGGCGCCGGAGCGGGAACAGCTGGTGCGGGGGCTCGTCTATCCCGTACCCGATCCGGCGTTCCCCTTCCTGGGCGTCCATCTGACCCGCGGCGTACACGGCGGCGTGCACGTCGGCCCGAACGCCGTCCCGGCGCTGGCGCGGGAGGGCTACGCGTGGCGGACCGTACGCCCCGCCGAGCTGGCCAGGCTCCTCACCCATCCGGGGACCTGGCGGATAGCCGGGCGCCACTGGCGCTACGGAGCGGGCGAGGTGCGGCGCTCGCTCTCCCGCCCGGCGTTCACCGCCGCCGTACAGCGCCTGCTGCCCGAGGTGACGGCCGCCGACCTGCGCCCCGCGCCCGCCGGGGTACGGGCCCAGGCCGTACTGCGGGACGGGACGCTCGTGGACGACTTCCTCTTCGCCGAGGGGCCGCACACCATCCATGTCCTCAACGCACCCTCGCCGGCGGCGACGGCGTCGCTGCCCATCGGGAGGGAGATCGCGCGGAGGGCGGCGGGAGCGCTGGGAGAGGGCTGACGGGCGGTTCGCGACTTGCGGGGTCGGCCGCTGATGGGGGCCGTCCCCTTACGGTGAGGCGGACGACGCCGCACACCGCCGCCCGCAACGTCCCCCGTAAAATTGAAGCATCGTGTCCGAAAGCAAAGACTTCCCTCAGAGTGACGATCCCACCCGCGACGCGGTCGGCCTGGCAGGACCCGGCGACGACCGGAAGGACGCTGATGACGGCCCGCAGCGAGTTGATGACGCCCATGTCGGACAAGGGCCGGCTCCGCGGATGATGGCGCGGATGTTCCCGCCGGGGTCCGGGCCCTCGCCCGACCCGGCCGGATCGCACCACGAGCGCCGTATCCGCAGCTTCCAGCCCCGTCGCAGCCGGGTCACCAAGGGCCAGCGTGCGGCGCTGGAGCGGCTGTGGCCCCGCTGGGGGTTCGACGTGGACGGGCTGCGCAAGCTCGACCTCGGCGAGCTGTTCGGCGACCCGGAGCTGCCCGTCGTGCTGGAGATCGGCTTCGGCATGGGCGAGGCCACGGCCCGGATGGCAGCCGCCGACCCGGCCACCGGCGTACTCGCCGTGGACGTCCACACTCCCGGCCAGGGCAATCTGCTGCGCCTCGCCGACGAGCAGGGCCTCACCAACGTACGGGTGGGCAACGGTGACGCGATCATCCTGCTGCGGGAGATGCTCGCCCCCGACTCGCTCTCCGGGCTGCGGATCTACTTCCCCGACCCGTGGCCGAAGGCCCGCCACCACAAGCGGCGGCTGCTCCAGCCCGAGTTCCTCGACCTGGCG
Source organism: Streptomyces sp. CA-250714 (assembly GCF_050936705.1). NCBI lineage: Bacteria > Bacillati > Actinomycetota > Actinomycetes > Kitasatosporales > Streptomycetaceae > Streptomyces > Streptomyces sp. CA-250714. The sequence continues at coordinate 3,638,423 of NZ_JBNJMI010000002.1, forward strand.
GCCGGGCCGCTGCGGTCGGGCGCGCTCGTGCACTGCGCCACGGACTGGGAGGACTACGCGGAGCAGATGCTGGAGGTGCTCAGCGCACACCCGGCGTACGAGAACACCCAGCCGGACGGCGGTTTCGCGCCCCGTCCCGAGAACCGTCCGCTGACCCGGTTCGAGGAGCAGGGCCTGGACAAGGGGCACAAGGTGCGGGACCTGCTCTTCAGGCGGCGCTGAGGGGGTCGCTTCATACGGCGCGGGGCCGCCTCCCCAGGTTGCGCTGAGGCGGTCGCTTCACGCGGCGCCGGGACCGCCTCCTCAGGCGGCGCTGGGGCGCGCGGTCCCCGGTGGCCGAGGGGCGACGGCCGCCCGGCGGCGGTTGTGCCGGTGACGCAGCATGCGTCACCCACACTGGTTACTGTCGATGGGTGCATGACGAGGCAACCGGCGCCCCCGGCGCGCCACCGAACCCGAGGACGCCCGGGCCCTACAGCGGCCCCGCGCCCGTCCCGCCCGCGCCTTCCGGTCGGCCGGAGAGCCCCCAGGACCGGGTACCGGAGACGGAACGGGGTGCTCCGCACCCCCAGGGCGACCCGCAGTCGGCAGCCCAGCCCGAGCCCGGACGAACGCCCCCGCCGATCCCGGCCCCCATGCACGGCCAGGCGATGCCGGCGCCCATACACGAACCGGTGATGCCCGCGCCCACGCAGGATCCGGCACCGGCGAACCCGTACGCATCCGCGAATCCCTATGCGCCGGCGGATCCGAGCGCACCCGCGACGCCCAGCGTGCCCGCGAACTCGTACGCACCCGCGAGCCCGAACGCACACACGGATCCGTACGCGCAAACGCCCCAGCCACAGGGCGCATCAGTGGACGCGTCTCCGTATGCGTCCACGCCGCCGTCCACGCCCCCACCGCCGTACGGCTTCACGCCTCATCGCCAGGCACCTGCGGGCACCCCGCGACCGCCCGGGCCCGGGGCCGTTCCTTCGGCGGCTCCGCACTACCCGGAGGTGGGTGCCGTATCGGCACAGTCGGCCCGGGTCCAGCCGCCCTCGGCGGAAGGGTGGCGCGCCCCGGTGAAGGGTGCTGGGCCCGCCGGGCAGGAGGGTGTGCCGACGCATCCGGTGCCGTCCTGGTGGCAGCGCAACCAGCGAACCCTGCGCGCCGCAGCGGTGATCGTGCTGCTCGCGCTGTGCGGGCTGATGATTCTGGCGCTCGTACGCGAACAGACGGGTACGCAGGGCCTGCTGGTCGGATTCGGGCTGGCACTCTTTCCGGTACCGCTGCTGCTGGCCGCGTTCCGCTGGCTGACGGCGCCGCTGCCCATACCCTGGCGCTCCCATCTGTTCGCCTTCGCGTGGGGGGCGTGTGCGGCGACGCTGGTGGCGCTGCTCGCCAACGGCTTTGCCACCAACTGGCTGGCCTCGTCCGTCGTCGTCGACTCACCGGACCAGGCGGACACGCTGGGCGCCACCGTCATCGCCCCCGTCGTCGAGGAGACGACCAAGGCGGGGGCGATCCTGCTGCTCTTCCTCTTCCGCCGCCGACACCTCGACAGCGTCGTCTCCGGGATAGCCGCGGCCGGTATCACCGCCGCCGGCTTCGCGTTCACGGAGAACATCCTCTATCTCGGCACCGCGTACGGGGAGGACACGGTGCTGGATCCGGAGAGCCTCTCCGGCTCGGCGACGGTCGGCACGTTCCTCATCCGCATCATCCTCGCGCCCTTCGCGCATCCGCTGTTCACCGCGATGACGGGGATAGCGTTCGGCATGCTCGCGGGCCTGTCGCGGCGACGGCGCGTCCTGCGCTGGGTGCTGCCGCTGCTGGGCTGGTTCACCGCTGTGCTGCTGCACGCGATATGGAACGGCTCGGCGTCCTTCGCCAACTACACCTTCCTCGCCGTGTACGGCCTCTTCATGATCCCGGTGTTCGGCGCGCTGACATGGCTGGCCATCTGGTCACGGCTGTACGAGCTGCGCGTCGTACGGGACACCCTGCCCGCGTACGCCGCCGCGGGCTGGTTCAGCGAACCGGAACCCTGGTCCCTCTCCTCGATGCGGGCCCGTTCCATGGCCCGCGCGATGGCCCGCCGCAGCCACGGCCCGGAGGCGGCCCGCACCGTCGCCGCCTACCAGCACGACGCCACCGCCCTCGCCCTCCTCCGCGCCCGCGCCGACAACGGCGCCACCGCCCCCGACTTCGCCGCCCGCGAGCACGAGCTCCTACAACACCTCTGGACCAACCGCCCCCTGGCCGCACCCCCCACCACCAGCGCCGCCCTGGCCCTGAGCCGCCCGTCGACGCCGCGCTGGGCGGGGTATCCGGGGCGGTGAGCGCCTTCCGAGTGCCTTTCGTGCCGGCGCGCAGATGTCTGTCGGATATGACCACTCAGCGCAAGGTACCGATCAGCGGAACGTGATGTCATCGAGGACGGAACGTGATGTCACCGAGGAGTAGGACAATGGGGCAATGCGTTCCGCAATCCCCTCCAGCGACGACGTCTCGGCCCGGATGAGCCGACAGGCCAACGAGGACACGAGTGCCGAGCGGGCGGTACGGAAGCTCCTCCACGCGTCCGGATACCGCTACCGGACCCACTATCCGGTTCCTGGTATGCGCAGGCGCAAGATCGACATCGCGTTCACGCGCGCGAGGTTGGCCGTCCTCATCGACGGGTGCTTCTGGCACGGCTGTCCGGAGCACGCCACCAGCCCCAGGGCGAACGCGGAATGGTGGCGACAGAAGCTCGATCGCAACATGGAGCGGGACCAGGAGACGAACGCACACCTGATGTCACAGGGGTGGACTGTGCTGCGCTTCTGGGAACACGAGTCGCCAGAAGCCGTCATGCGTCAGGTGGCCGCAGCCGTCGAGCGGGAAAAGGCAAGCAGACGGACACGACTGCAAAGGGGCGGGGGCCGATGAGCGGGTTGCGATTCGTCGACGTGTGCGCGGGGGCGGGTGGATTGTCCCTGGGACTGGAGCAGGCCGGCTTCGAGCCCGTGCTGCTTCTGGACAAGAAGCCGGTGGCATGCGAAACGCTGCGAACGAACCGCCCTGGGTGGCAGGTTCTGGAGATGGATCTGCTGGACTTCTCGCCTTCGCGGCACCAGGAGGTCTATGACGTCGACCTGCTGTCGGCCGGACTGCCCCGTGTGAAGTCCAGCGCGACCGTGGCCCGGTCCGATTCCGACGCCGAACTGCGCTTGCTGGAGGCGACCGTCTATCTGGCGCATGCCGTCCAGCCCCGGATCCTGGTCATCGAGAACGTACCGGAGCTGGTGGACGCCTCCGCCTTCGAGCCCATACGCGACTTCATCCGCAAGGAACTGGATCATCTCGGCTACCGGCTCAGGTGGTTCGTCCTGAATGCGGCCGATTTCGGGGTGCCGCAGAACCGTAGGCAAGGACTGCTCGTCGCGCTCAAGAGGCGACACTTCGATGCCTTCCATCCGCCGAGGCGGACAGTCGCCGAACATCTCTCGGTCGGACAGGCGCTGCGCCGCTCGATGGCCACGCGCGGCTGGCGGGACGCCGACCGGTGGGCAGCCCAAGCTCTCGACGTTGCACCGACTTTGGTCGGCGGGTCGGACAGGCGAGGAGGCGCGGATCTGGGGTTGAAGGGGACGAAGAAGGCCTGGGCCAGGATGGGAGTCGACGGAGGCACCGTTGCCGACGACGTTCCCGGCCCGGACTTCGTCTGGGATCCGGGGCAGGGCCGGGACGGGATGGTCCGGATCACCACCGAACAAGCCGCCATCCTGCAAGGCTTTCCGACCGACTGGACATTCGCCGGGAAGAAGACGGCCCGCTATCGCCAGATAGGACACGCTTCCCCGCCACCGGTCGGCCGGGCGCTCGGGCTGGCGATCCGGGCCGCTTTGACGGCATCCGAACCCCCCGTCGACGGATACACTCCAGCCTCATGAACAGCCCAGGAACGCACGTTCACCACCTCGACGAAGTACGCATTCTGGACCTCTTCGCCGGCCCCGGTGGACTCGACGTGGCCGCACACTTCCTGGGCTACAAGAGCATCGGCATCGAGTGGGACCACAATGCGTGCGAGACGCGCTACGCGGCGGGCTTGCCGACGATCCACGCCGATGTGAGCGTCATGCGCGAGACCCGATTCGACGAGATCCCCACCTCGGTCGATGTGCTCGCCGGGGGACCGCCTTGTCAGTCCTTCTCGGTCGCGGGCAACGGTGCCGGCCGTCGCGCACTGGAAACGGTGAAGGAATTCATCCACCGCCTTGTGGACGGGGAGGACGAAGCCGAGATCGACAGGGATCTGCACGCCCTCGGCGATTCACGCACCGCCTTGGTCCTGGAGCCTTTGCGCTGGCTCCTCAAAGCCATTGAGACGGACGGTCGTGACCCGTACAAGGTGATCGTCCTGGAGCAGGTCCCAGAGGTCCTGCCCCTCTGGGAGGTCTACGCGAAACTTCTCCGCGGCGGCGAGGGAAGGCTCAGGGGCGTCAAATACGAGGCAGAGTGCTGGAAGTTGAAGACCGAGCAGTTCGGCGTGCCACAGACCCGGAAACGCGCCGTACTCGTCGCCCGACTACCCGGGCACGGAGCCATTCGACCTCCGGAAGCAACTCACCTGCCCTTTGATCTGCTTCGCGGCAAACGCAGTGCCGTTCAGCCGGACATGTTGCCGACGGAAACGGTGAGTTCCGGCCCTCAGAAGCGCTGGATCTCCATGGGGGAAGCCCTCGATACGGCGAGCCGGATGGAGGGTTCGCCGGTGGACGTGTCGCGGCTCCGCACGAACGGCAGCCTGGATTTCTTCGTCGTCTCCAACTACGGCTCCGGAGGCGATCCGAAGAACCGGGGCCGACGCCTGTCCTGCGAGCCCGCCTTCACGGTCACCGGGAAGATCTCCCGAAACAAGGTGTACAAGAGTCTCGCGGAGTACGAGGCGGAGAACTCGGACCGTTTCACCATCCCCGAGTCGGGAGTGCTTCAGACCTTCCCGCACAATTTCCCGTGGTCCGGAAACGACCAGGCCCAGCAGGTCGGCAATGCCGTGCCCCCACGTCTTGGCATGCATGTGCTCGGCCGGGCATTGCGCGGGATGGCGCCCTCGGACGACGAGTTGGCAGCCGCGAGCACTTGGCCGAGCGTGCCCCGGGCCACCACGGAAGAACTGCGCCGACTCGGGTGCGGCGATCGGAGTCAGTGCCCTCCGGATTCCCACAAGGTCATTCGGCCTCGTGGGGAGTCCGGCCCCTGACCGGCGCATCCGCGAAAAGCTCCACGAAGTGACCGACCAACCTCTCGACCGACTCCGGCCGCGCGGGCTCCTCCTCCGGCCCTTCCGGTAGCTGGTTCCTGGGCGACGGCAGGGCTGATTCGGCTCCCGCGATCCAGTCGCGCAGCGGCTCCCCGTCGCGCTCCACATCGGGAGCGAGGACGTCGTACATCAGGGTCGCCGCAGCGGCGTTGACTGCGGATGTCAGCGCATTCACCTCCCGCCCAGTGCGCACCATCCCTCGCTCCATCAGCCTGACGAGAGCCAACGCGGTGGGGCGGTGATCGATGACATCCAGCCGAAGTGCGGAGTTGAGCATGTCCTGGCTGCCGCAGGTCACCACGGCAGGTCGGTAGTCCGAGCCGTCCCGGAAGAGTTCGGCCGCCCACCAGAGTCGGGCGAACGCCTGCTTGTAGTGCGATCCGACGAACCTGTCGCGGGCGACACGCGCCGGGGAACCGCTCTTGTTCGGTTCGGACAGGTGCCGCCAGACGACATAGTCCGGGGCCACGCCGAGGGCGAGGTACGTCCAGAACCGCTTGTCGGCTGCTTCCTTGCGGGTCAATCGCAGAGTCTCGTGCAGGCGTGGGGCCAGCCACGCGTCCGCTGCGGTGGGGCGCTCGGCCCGGAACCTGGTCAACGCGTCGTCTATCAGATCCCGGACCCGGTGCAGCTGCCATCGCGCATCGTCGCCCAGCATCGGCTCGGCGACTTTGTTCAGCGCGATGGAAGGGACGTCCTCACGTCCTTCGAGCACTCCTGTGGTGAGGTATTCGGCGGCCTGCACGTCGGAGAGCAGAGCAAGCTGTTCCGGCAGGTGCTCGGGGCGGGAAGTCACGCGGGATTCTCCTGGTCGAGTCGTGCGATGTCACGGACGGTGTCGGCCAACTCTTTCGGGAGCTCGGCACGGCGGGCCGCCGCGTACTGAATACGCGGTTGCAGGTCCGTCCAACTCCCCTCGCCGATACGGCGGAAGTGCACTTCCCGGAGCGCGTCGTCCTCCGACCGTCCGGGAAAGATGTCCGGGAGCATCTCCCGGAGTACGGCACCGCGCCAGTCGGCCGGGAAGAGCGGCGTCCCGTCCTCCTCGATCTCCAGGTCGCCGATTGCCGTGTGGAAGACCGCGACCCACACATCGGCACACATCTGGGCCATCAACAATTTGCCGACGACCTTCTCGGTTTCCGTGCCCTCGGCTTCCACGAGCCCCACGAGGCCCTCGAAGTCCGAATTCAGACGGACGGCAGGAAGCCGCCCCGAGGTGTCCACGACCCACGGTGCGTCCCGGAAGTCGCGCAACCACTCGGCACCACGGGCGAAACTCACCGTGGTGACGTCGAGTTCGCGATCCCTGCGTGGAGCGTCGGCTGTCACATCGATCAGCCATTCACGCTCGGTGAAGGCGATGATCCGCCCGGGCACCCCTCCGACCGTGGCGACCACGTACACAACGAGTGAGGCGCGATCCATGTGATCGTTCCGGTCGAGTTCGATCTCCCCGAGCCATTCCCCACGGCCGGCTTCCGCGGCCGGTTCCAACCAGGCGACCGTGCGTGCGTTGGTGGCACCCTCGGTCAGTACGGCGACGACCGAGATGTCGGACCAGTGGCCCTTCTTCTCGATCTCACGGATGGGAAGAGTCGCCGCCAGGGACAGCCGTGCGGTCTGCCAGTCGTGGCGTTCGGCCATGCCGAGCGCCACGACCTGATCGACAACCGAGTACCCCTTGGAGTCCAGCTGTTCGCGCGAGTCACCGGGACCACGGAGCCGCACCGCCGTGACTCGTGCCGTCACCTCACCAGTCGGCCGAGGGTAGGGATACGCCCTCACGCGATGTTCTCCTTGCTCTCCTGGAGTTCGACAACGAGGCTGGTCATCGAGGCCCGCGTGGAATGGGTGGACACATCGGTGACCCCTTTGAAGACGGCACGACGGGCTCCCGGCGCGAAGCGCAGCACGCCGTCGACCAGTTCACAGTTGCTGACGGCGACGAGTTCGGCCCACTTGACCACCGGACGAGGACCGGACCGGACCTCCAGCTTGGCGACGGGGTTCATGTGCCACGGCCCGCCCATGGAGGGCACCTTGACCTCGCCGGTGACCTGCCATGCGCCCGAGGAAGCGATCACCGCCTCCAAGTCGTCCAGTTCCGGAGGCGTCATTGTGCCCCTGACCTTGCCGGTTCGCTTGCCCTTGCCCGACAGCTTGAGCCGGTTGCTGACCTTCTTCGTGCCGCTCGGCTTCTTCTCCTTGGGCAGCGCCACCAGCGCGTGCACGGCTCTGTTCGTCTCCGCCGTCAGGGCCGAGATGCGCCGATGGGCCGAGGGCGTGTAGCGCATCCTCAACTCCTCGGTCTGGCCCCACTTGTTGTGCTCGGGTGGCTCGGAGGATCGCAGGAATTCCTCGGCCTCGTCCGCGAACGGCGCGTCGTCCCCGGCCGCGCGGCCCGCGAGCAGCACCGCTTGGAACGGGTTGGTCCCCACCGGGAGGTTGGGCACCAAACTCGTCTTGACCGTCATACGGTTGCCTCGCATGGCGGTCACCTGATTGATCCTGCCGTCCGCGTCCGTGGCCTCGGTGACCAGGAGAACCGCCCGGTGCTCGCCGGCTGTGTCCGTGAGACCGTCCCTCGCGGGCAACTTCAACGGCACGGTCACGCACGCCACCTGGCCGGCCTCCTTGAGCCGATCCACCGTGGTGCCGCTCAGGAATGCCTCAAGAGCACGCGAGCGGGCGGGTTGATGGACATGCGGATCGACCCGCTCCTCCGCGATGTGCTCCACGCCGTTGCGCAGCGTCCGCACCGATGCCTCCAGCAGGGGCTCCCGCTCGCCTCCGGCTGTCATCGCGGCCCAGAAGTTGCGACCCAGCGCCCGAACCAGCCTGTGGTGCATGCGCTCCAGGCTGTCCTCGTCGTCACCGACGTCGCCCTCGTGGGTTCGGCCGGCCTCCAGGCTGGCCACGTCGTGCGCTCCGACGATCAGGAAGGAAGTGCCGGGATCACCGTCCTCACGGGTGAGGTGCAGGCTCGCGACCGTCTCCTCGTCAGCCCACCACGAGCGGACGACTTCCGTGTTCTCCGCCTCGTCGTCCGGCCGCCCCAGCCAGGCGGGGCCTGCGTACCTCCTGCCGCCCACTTCCCGCCACGGCAGATCGAGGCGCCCGATCACCCGGCGCTCCGTCCGCCCCTCGTGGGGGCGGGAGAGCTTGGAATTCATGAGGACGAGGCCGAGTCGGCTGGTGGCCCACAGCGTGGCCTTTCCGAGGCCGTAGGATCCCCCGGCCGACGCATCGGACTTGCGGCTGTCCAGTTGTCGCCGCACCACAGCGGCGAATCGACCGTCCTCGTAGTCGTCGCCGGTCAGCCCGTTGGCGTTGTAGTCGTCGACGCGAAGCAGCACCAGTCGATCCCGCTCGTACATCTCCCGCAGGCCGGCGCCGATCACTCGTCCGACCTTCTGGTCCTGCGCGGCAGCCGCCTCGAAGTGCGGTTGGAGATCGGCCCAGCGGATCGCCTCACGGAACCGGGCAAGAGCTTCGCCGGTGAGTTCGTGCAGGGTGTAACGGACTCGGACGGGACGGTCGTTCGTCCTGTTCCGCTCGTCGAGGCTGTTCTGCGTCGCCTCACGGGCCAGCACCTCGAGATCGGCCTCGAAGGCGAAGGCCGCCGCGTTTCCGAACTCGCGGCCTCCGTCGTCGTGTGCGGGACGGTGGTACCAGACGGCTGCGGTCTTCCCGTTTTCGCTCTGCCGCTCCGTACCCACTGGGGAACCTTGTCCGGTTTCGTCCGCCTCGCCGAACATCTGCCGGAGCTCGACCAAAAGTTCATCACGGGGCTCGGCGCGGTGGGCGAGCCAGGCTTCGACCGGAGCCCGTGTCACTCCCAGCCGGCGTGCGAGTTCGGCTTCGTCCATCTCGTGTGCCTGCATCCGCTCGGCCAACCACCGGCCGAACTCCGTCTCGTTCGAGGCCACCCTTTCCTCTCTTCCGTCGGAACTGCTGGCTGTATCCGGTGCGTTGACATTCCTGGCAGGCCTCGGCTTGTCCATTCCCGTTTTTCCACGCCTCCCCGGGCGACTGTGAGGTCCGGACCTCACGACGACCATCTCCTTGCCTCTTCGCACGACCTTCACGTCATGCCGTGGGGCACCGCCCTCCTGAGGCTGCTCACACACACAGGAACGGAGTTGCTCCAGCGCGCGCTTCTCCAACTGACGAATACGCTCACGCGTGAGCCCGAACTTCCTGCCGATTTCATCCAACGTCCAGTTCGTTCCGTCGACGAATCCATAACGCAGCCGCAAGATTTCTCGGGTTCGCTCCGTGAAAGCACACGCATCGAACAGCTGAAACAATTCCTCGCGCTCGAATTCCTGCCGCAGCACCTGTTCAGGCCCCGGCACCGGGTGTGACTCGTCGACGACCAGGTCCCCGAGCGTGATGTCCTCCCCCACCGGGTGTTCCAGCGAAAGAACCGGCCGATGCATCAAGGGAAGGTACCGCTTCACCTTTTTGGGCTCCAGCTCGCACGCCAGAGCCAGATCGTCCAGGTTGGGGGTCTCACCCTTCTCAAGACGAGCCCGCTCCGCTTTTCGCAATCTGTTCACGTCTTCCCAGACGTGGACCGGGAGTCGGATGAGCGAGCCTTCGTTCGCGATCGCTCGAGAAATACTTTGCCGAATCCACCAGGTCGCGTAGGTGGAGAATTTGTACCCCATTGATACGTCGAATTTCTCCACGGCACGCATTACTCCGATCACGCCCCACTGCGCGAGATCGTCGTGCATGGGGCTTCCCTGCGGGTGCCCCATGCCGAGCACAATCTTGTGAACGAGCCGCTGGTTGTGGGCAACCATCGCGCTCATGGCCCGATACGCCTCACTGTCCGGTGACAGCGTCGCCAAATACCCTTCGGGTATCGGCTCCGAGACCTCTCTCGACCCTCGGAACAGCAGGCAGAGCCCCACTTCCTCTTCGGCCTTCAACACCCGCTGTTGGTTCAACCTCCTCCGGTCGACCTCGAGCAGAGCCCGAGCGGCGCGGCGAGCGCTCTCCGAGGCATCGACGTCCGGCGTTCCTCCCTGCCGCTTCCGGTCCAGGACTTCCGCTTCCTCCTCGGGGAAGTCCGACCAGTCGGGAAGCTCGTCGGGTTCCGTCCGAAGGTCGAGGTCGATGTCCTGGCTCGATGCGAACTCATCCTCGGCCTCGACCCGTTCGTCGTGCACCTCCGACGCGGCCACGGCTTCGCACAGGGCCTGCGTCTGCTGATCGTCGAGACGTGCGGCCCTCATCACCTGTCTGACAGCCGTGCGACGGTCGAGCCCTTCGTCGGTGAATCGACGTATGAGCCGTACGAGCAGCTCGCGACCGGCCTCCGTCATCCGTCCCCCGGCCGTATCGCCCTGCTCCGTTGTCATCGATCTCCCGCCCCCGCACCGCTACTTGGTCCACCGGTAAGTCCATCATTGGTGAGCCGTCCCTGCCAGCGCTTCCCCGCCAGGAGGCGCGCCGGCGGACACCGGAACTTTGTATTTTGAGGGCACGTTGGCGTGGCCGTGGGGAGAGTGGATGCGCATCATTCCGAGCGAGATCTCGAGCAAGACCAAGAGCAAGGCGGAGCGCGATGTGTTCGCCGCGTTGAAGGCGATCCCCGACGACCAGAGCGTCGCCCTGCACACGGTCCACCTCCCCAAACACCACAAGAAGCGGGTCGGCGAGATCGACTTCGTGCTCATCACGCCCGACATGCTGCTCTTCATCGAGGTCAAGGGCGGCCGGGTCGTCCAGCGCGACGGCAAGTGGTATTACGGGCCGCCCGGTCGGGAGGACCGTAAGGAGGAGAGCCCCTGGGAGCAGGCCAACGGGGGCATGCACGAGTTCGAGAGGGAGATCGGCAACCTGGTCGGCAACCTGAGAAGCCAGGGCGTCCTCGGCGGGTACCTGGTGATCACGCCGGATGTGGACATTCCCCGTATGACCCACTACGAGCCCGAGCAGTATCTGGGCAGCACCGCGTGGGACGGCGGGCGCGGCTTGGCTCGAGGGATCGAAAGAGCCACCCGCCACTGGCGGTCGCAGAACAAGTGGGCCGGCCCCATCCCCTCCTCCCTTCGCAAGAAGATGCTGGAGGCCATTCGACCGGACTTCGACCTGGTGCCGAACGTTCGAGCCCGGTTGACGGACCTCGAAGTCACCTTCGAACGTCTCACCAGTGAACAGCTCGAAAAGCTCGACGAGTTCGAGGCCAACAAACGACTCATCCTCACCGGTGGCGCGGGAACGGGCAAAACGTTCCTGGCCGCCGAGGCGGCGCGCCGCGGATCCGCCCACGGCAGCGTTCTGTTCACCTGCGCCAGCACCACGTTGGCCACCCACATGGAGCGCATCCTCGCCGACAAGGCAATAGCCGTCCTGCCCTACGAGCGGCTGGACGAAGTTCGGGGGCGCGTCTTCGATCAACTGATCGTGGACGAGGCGCAGGATCTGATGAACCTCGATTCTCTCCTCGGCACTCTCGAGCCCTTGGTCTCGGGTGGCCTCGCCAAGGGGCGTTGGATCTTCATGCTGGACCCGAACAACCAGGTACTGACCCCGGACGCCTACGATCCCGAGGCCTGGGAGTACGTGTCCGATCTGGGTTTCGTCGTCGGCCCCTTGAAGCGCAACTGCCGCAACACCACGCAGATCGTCCATCAGGTCCGCTCCTACACCGGTGCCGACCTGGGCATCGCATCGGCGGGCGAGGGGGAAAAGGTTCGCTTTCCCACCGTGCAGGACCCGCAGGGCGAGGCAGCAGCTCTCGATGCCTACGTCGACGACCTCCTGGCCGAGGGTGTCTCCCCGGAGGAGATCACGCTGCTGTCCGTCTCCGGCGACTGGGACACGAGCTCGGCTCGGCTGTCCGGAAGGGCCTCCAAGATCCAGCGATTCACCGACGTGGTCGGGACCGACAACAAGAAGCGACGGCTCATCTGGTCCTCCGTCGCCGACTTCAAGGGCCACGAGAACCACATCGTCTGTTTGATCGATCTCGAACCCGCCCATCTCGAAGGTCGCCTCGACGCGATCTATGTCGCCTGGACGCGAGCGCGGTCCCAGCTGTGGGTCGCCTGCCGCCCCGGCACCCGCGACGTGCTGAAGCACCTGGGCATCGCCGTGCTGAAGGGGGAGGCAGAGCCCGTATGAACGACGCGGACAAACTGCTCTCCGATCACCGCGACGAGTTCGTGACCTACCTCCGCGACCAGTTGGTGGGTCCTGCCGGCGGCGAGGACGAAATCCTCGTCGACCCCCCGGACCGTCGCTACCTGATGGGCACGCTGTATCCCCGAGGTGCCTCCCTGCCGGCGCACTCGCAGGAGGAGGGTGAGGAGGATTTCCACGAGGCGGCGGCCGGAAGCGGGGAGGAGGACGCCTTCGCGGACGATCCCGTGGCCGAGGCGAACGCGTGGCTCCCGTCGTCTCTCGGCTTCTCCTTCTTCACCGACGCCCAGCAGATCGAGGTGACGTGCGAGGCATCCCGCTATCTCACTCACCGTGAGGGAGGGCGGCGCAGTTGGCGCAGGCAGCCGCGGCTCGCCTCGAAGAAGGCTGTCGAGAAGGACAGCACAAGCCCGATCCCCGTGCTGGAGGGGCACGGTCGTCTCCACGTCCGATGGCGTCCTTACGGTGCGGGGCATCTTGTGACGTGCGTACTGGCGAACGCGCACGACGAGGAGGAGAGCACGCGCAAGGACCGCGACCTGATGCTCTTCCAGGCCGACCTGAGCGCCAGGACCGTCGGTGGGACGATCCTCGAATATCCGAGCACGCGTCTCAACAGCCGTGACGAGGAGGAGCAGGAACTCCGCGTCCAATACCGGCACATCGTGACCAGGGCCGTGGGACACGGATGCGCTGTCGAGTGGGAAGACGCGCCCGCGCCGGTCACCACCGTGCGAGCCCAGGTCATGCCCCGGCAAGTGGTCGAGCACATCAAGCCGGACGGGCCCCGGAATCTCCCCGTGCTCCGGCTCGCCCACCTCTCGCGGTCGGACCTCCCCGCGGACCAGCTCGGCGCCGAACTGCGCTCGTTCGTCGACGGCTATCGCACCTGGTACGACGCCCAGCGCCTGGAGGCGGCCTCCCTCAAGCCGTGGGCCGCCGCGCCCGCCGCACGCATCCTCGACCGGATCGAGAGCGCGGTCGACCGCATGACGTCCGGCATCGATGCCCTCACGGCATCGACCCCCGCAGGCGCCAAGGCACGCGAAGCATTCCGCCTCGCCAACCGCGCGATGGCACTCCAGATGCTGCACAGCCGCCCGGAGCTGGCGGGCAGCCGACGGACCAGGAAGAGCGATGTCGTCGAACTGAGCGAGCCTCCTGACGACTACGCCTGGCATCCTTTCCAGCTCGCATATTTCCTGCTCGTGGTCGAGGGCCTGATGAACCCCGAACACGAGGACCGGGAGACGGTCGATCTCATCTGGTTCCCCACCGGCGGCGGCAAGACGGAGGCATACCTCCTCACCGCGTGCTTCGAGATCCTCTGGCGCCGGCTGCGGTTCGGAGCGGAAGGTGGCGGCACAGCCGTACTGAGTCGCTACACGCTGAGTCTGCTCACCACGCAACAGTTCCAGCGCACGGCGACCGCCGTCTGCGCGCTGGAATACATGAGGCAGGGATACGACGGACCGCTCGCCCACAGCTTGGGGGAGGAGCCCATCTCCATCGGGCTCTGGGTGGGCAAGGAGACGACACCGAACAGGATCTCCGAGGCGCAGAACGAGCTTTCCAGCCTGAAGCAGTTGAACTCGCCCGACGACCGGTTCCTACTGGAACGTTGTCCCTGGTGCGGAACCGAGATCGTCCCGGAACGGCAGGGCTCGGAGAAGGATTTCGGGATCGTGGCGGACGGCGTGACCACGGGATTCTTCTGTCCGCGCGACACCTGTGTGTTCCACAAGCGGTTGCCGGTGTCCGTCGTGGACGAGGAGATCTACCGGGAGCCGCCCACCTTCGTGCTCGGCACCGTGGACAAGTTCGCGCGGCTGGCGTGGGAATCGGAGGCCGGAAGCCTCTTCGGCAGAAGGGACGGCAAGCGCCCTCCCTCGCTGGTGATCCAGGACGAGTTGCACTTGTTGGCCGGCCCCCTGGGAACGACGGTCGGCCTGTACGAATCGGCCATTCTCGAACTGTGCACCCGGAACGGCACCGCGCCGAAGGTCATCGCATCGACGGCGACAATCCGCCGCTCGCAGGACCAGATCCGCAGCCTCTACGGTCGCCCCGCACAGCTCTTCCCGCCGCCCGGCATCAAGGCCGGCCACTCCTACTTCGCCTCGCCCGACACGGACAAGCCCGGACGTCTGTATGTCGGTGTCATGGCACAAGGCCACACCGCTTCGACCTCGACGGTTCATGTGGGAGCCGCGGCCTTGCAGGCACCGCAGGAGATCTGCGACGACGACACCACGCGCGACGCCTATTGGACCGCGGTCGCCTACCACAACAGTCTGCGTGAGCTGGGACGTACCGTCACGATCGCTCGGGACGACATTCCCGCCCGCCTCGAGCATCTGACGAAGGACGACTCCCTGCGACGCAAGCTGGACGACGACTCGGTTGTCGAACTCACCAGCAACATCGCGCGGGCCGAGCAGCCACGGCTTCTCGAACGTCTCGGCAAGGGCTTCAAGGAACGCGGCAGCATCTCCTTCCTCGCCACGACCAACATGCTCTCCGTCGGGGTCGACGTCCCACGGCTCGGCCTCATGCTCATGAACGGCCAGCCCAAGACGACGTCGGAGTACATCCAGGCGACCAGCCGCGTCGGCCGTCGCCATGTCCCTGGCCTGATCGTCACGCTCTTCCGCTCGTCCAAACCGCGCGACCGGTCCCACTACGAGTCGTTCGGCGTCTACCACAGCTCGCTCTACCGGCACGTCGAGCCCACCAGCGTCACACCGTGGTCCATGCCCTCGCGCAAACGTGCCCTGCACGCGGTGCTCACCATTCTCGTACGACACGGGATCAAGGGCCTCAACTCGGAGAACAAGGCCGGGGAGATCCTCGGTCACATGGACGACGTCCGGCGGATTCGCGATCTGTTGGTGGATCATGTGCGCCGAGCCGATCCCGACGAGGCCGGTGCCGCGGCGGAACAGCTGGACACGCTGATCGAAGACTGGGAGCAGCAGGCCGAGATCGCGCGCGGCGACGGCACCCGTCTCTACTACCAGTCCCAGGGAAGGTCGTACGAAGCGCTTCTCACCGACTTCGGCAGACAAGACGGCATGTGGCCGACGCCTCAGTCGATGCGCAATGTCGACCGCGAGTGCCTTGTCGTCGTGAAGGGAACGTGACAGCAATGAAGGACGTTCGGCATAAAGTCCGCAGGTCACAGACCCTCGTTCCATTCGGCGTCGGCGGGATCATCGACCTGAGAGGCGAATCGTTCGTAGCCGCGGACACTCGGGGGTGGGCGGCGACAGCCGAAACAGTCGAAGCGCCCCGGCTCATCGCCAAGCTGCGTGTCGCCGGCCTCCGTTCGGCCCCTGTGATCCCCTCCGGCAAGGCCGCTCATGTGACCCGCTCGGGGCCCGTGTACGTACGGTTTCCCAAGTGGCTGTTCTGCCCCCAGTGCAGAAACATGCTGCGTTGGCGTTCGGACTACGAGGTACGGGGCAAGCAGCCGGCATGCCGCCGGTGCGCGGGCAACCCGCAGTTGGCTCCGATGCGTTTCATCCAGGTGTGCAGGGCGGGACATATGGCGGACATCGACTGGCGCCGGTGGGCCCATTCCAGGAGCGAGGGCCATTCTCAGCGCCAGTGCCAAGTCAATCGACTCCGATTCGTCGCGACCCCGGAATCGTCCGGACTGGAAGCCCTGCGTGTTCGCTGCGCCGTCTGCGGAGCGGGTCGCAGCCTGGCCGGACTCAGCCAGAAGGACATCCTCGGAAAGTCAGGTTTCCGGTGCCCGGGAACCCATCCCTGGGAATCGGAGTCCGATGAGGCGGAAGCCTGCGAGGAGACGCCGCAGGCGGTGCAGCGCGGAGCCTCGAATGTCTACTTCCCGATCACACACTCGGCGATCGACATCCCATCGCCCTCGGGATTCTCCGAGGACGACGAATTGGCCCAGAAGGTCATCAACGACAAGCTTTGGCCAATCCTCATAGGCGCGGAAAACGACCCCCTGGCGGACCAATACCGGAAGCTGATCGCCACGTCCTGCGAAGTTTCGGAGGACGTGGTGAAGTCCCTGGAACGTCGCCATGCCGCCGAGACCGCGTCGGTGTCTTTCGTGGCGGACGCCGACGACGATCTCAGCATCGCCGAGTGGGAAGCCTTTTCCGAGCCCGAATCCGTCGCCGATTCGAAGACCTTCTCCGTACGCCGGACCGACCTCGGGGTCGTTGACGAGGACCCCACCTCCATAAGGGAGTTGGCGGCGCGGATCTCGGCAGTTGTCGTCGCCGATCGCGTACGCGAGGTCCGTGCACTCGAAGGGTTTTCGCGGTACGAGCCCAGTTCCGGTGATGGCGAGGAGGGCGAGGGCGGGCGTGTCGTGTCCGTCAACACGCATGCGCCGGCCCAATGGTTGCCGGCCATTGAGATCTACGGCGAAGGGATCTTCATCGCAGTCGAAGAGGAACGTCTCAGGACGTGGGAGAGCATTCCGTCGGTCCGCGACAGAACGCTGGGGATCGAGAAGAATCTCGAGGCATCGCTCAAGGTCGATTGGCTGAGAGGGAAGACCGGCCCGAAACTCCTGCCCCGCTTTGTCATGCTCCACACCCTGGCGCATCATTTCATTCGCCAACTCTCCTATGACAGCGGCTACAACGCGGCCTCGCTGCGCGAACGCGTCTACGCGAGAAGCCACGCTCCGGGAAGTGGCCATCCGCCCCAGGCAGGGGTGTTCATCTACACGGCCGCCGGGGATGCCGAGGGGACGCTGGGCGGACTCGTCCGACAGGGGAAGCCGCCGAACCTCGTCGAGACATTGATTCGGCTGCTCGAGTCGGCACAGTGGTGTTCCCAGGATCCCCTCTGCGCCGACTCGACCGGCAGGTCTCTGGCGAACCTCAACCGTGCCGCCTGCCATGCGTGCACACTTCTCCCCGAGACGAGCTGCGAGATCGACAACTCTCTTTTGGACAGGACGCTGTTGATCGGCGACGGAGCCGTCCCCGGTTTCTTCGCCGGAGTCGTCCGTGCGGCATTGGAGGAATCGGCGGAAGCCGTCGATCTCTCATGAAGACTCCCTCTCTGCTCGATCTCGGAACCGAGCAGCACTCCGTCATCGATCTGCCATTCCGCGGAAGCCATGTCATCACCGGGGATCCCGGTTCGGGGAAAACCGTGACGGCCGTCTACCGCGCCTGGGCGCTGGCAACAATCGGACGCGAGGTCGCGCTCCTCACGCACTCCAATCTGCTGCATCAGTATCTCGCCCAAATGGCACCCGACCTCACGGAAGCCGTCCAGGTCACGACCGCCTACCGGTGGATCCGGGACTTCTGGAACGAGCACTTCGGTTCCGACCCGCCGAAGATCGATGATGAAGGGTGGTACCACGCGTGGGTCGAGATGCAGCAATCCTGCATCAACCAAAGGGTCACTTCGGCAGCGCACTTGGTGATCGACGAAGGCCAGAGGCTTCCTGTCGATTTCTACCGGTGGTGCCGCATACTCGGTGTCGAGGTCACAGTTTTCGCGGACGAGAAGCAGGAGATCGGTGACGACCAGAGCACCGTCTCAGAGATTCACAGGGAAATCGCCGCACAGGCTCCTCCTCTCGTCCTGCGGGGGAATCACCGGAACAGCCGGGAAATCGCGATGCTGGCATCCGAGTTCCATGAGGGCGCGGGCGATGAGGCACCCCTACCGCCGAAACGCGCGGGGCGTACACCGACGGTCCTCAAAGTGCCAACCTTGGATCATCTGGTCACTGGAATTTCTCAATATTTCTCTGCGCATCCGGAGCGAAGTATCGGGATCATCTGCCGGTCGACGCATTTGCAACGGGAGATCCAGAGCCGGTTCACGGAACTCGGGCTGGCCGCGCACACCCAAGCCTATGTACACAACGATCGGTATCGGAACGCCATCGACTTCTCCACCCGCCCCATCCGCATCGTCAGCACGAACAGCATGAAGGGGCTGGAATTCGACAGCGTTTTCGTGCCCGACCTGGACGCGTACACGGAGGACCCGACCGGCGTGGCCGCGCGCCTTCGCCTCTTCGTGCTCTGCACCCGTGCCCGCGAGGAGCTCCACCTCGCCCACCGTGGCCCCCAGGAGCCCGCAATCCTGTCCGACATCCCGGAAAACCTGTTGGCCCGACATGCCGGCTGACGTGCGGCCATCGCGATGCTCGGCCCCGGCCGACGAGCGTTGTTGATCGCCTGTGCCGTGTTTCCTGGAAGCGGCGGGGTGGATCGCAGATGACCGCGTCCTCAAGCGGCGTCATGGAGTATGGGCTTGCCCGTGTCTTTGAAGTCAGACAGCTTCAGGAGGACCCCATGAACAGGACCAGCGGTGATGAGTCCGCTTTGCTCAAGCTCTTGACGGAGTACAACCGCGGAGTGCTCGTCACGCTGCGGCGGGATGGGAGGCCGCAGCTTTCGAATGTCAATCACACCTTTGACCCGGACAAGCGGCTACTGCGGATCTCTGTCACCGCGGATCGGGCGAAGGCGCGGAATTTGGGGCGGGATGCGCGGGCCAGTTATCACGTGACCAGTGGGGATGGGTGGGCGTGGACGGTGGTGGATGGGGTGGCGGAGTTGACGCCTGTTGCGCGGGAGCCGCGGGATGAGACCGTCGAGGAGTTGGTCGAGGTCTACCGGGCGATCCGGGGTGAGCATCCGGACTGGGACGAGTACCGGGCCGCCATGGTGGCGGAGCGGCGGCAGGTGGTGCGGCTCAGCGTCACGCACGTGTACGGACAGCCGCAGTGACGCGGCGACGCTGAGCCGCCCGGCCAGGGCTATGCCGAGGCGTCGGTCAGCAGGCGGAGTTCGTCGTTGGTGAGGCGGAGATCGGCGAGCGCCAGCAGCGCGGGGAGTTGCTCGACGGTGCGGGCACTGGCGATGGGCGCTGTGACGGTCGGCTGGGCGGCGAGCCAGGCGAGGGCGACAGTGGCCTCGGAGACCTGGTGGGCGTTGGCCACGGTGGTGAGCGCGGCGAGGACGCGCTGGCCGCGCTCGGTGGCGAGGTACCGGGCCGCCTTATCGGTGCGCGCCCCCTCGGGCGCGGTCTCGCCCGGACGGTACTTGCCGGTCAGAAAGCCCGACGCCAGCGCGTAGTACGGCAGTACGGCGAGGGATTCGCGCCCGGCGAGCTCCGCCAGCTCGCCCTCGTACGTGTCGCGCGAGACGAGGTTGTAGTGCGGCTGGAGCGCCACGTACCGGGCGGCGCCCTCCCGGTCGCTGAAGGCGAGCGACTCGGCGAGGCGGGACGGCGAGATGTTCGACGCGGCGATCTCACGGACCTTGCCCTCCCTGACGAGGTCGTCGAGTGCGCCGATGATGTCGGAGACCTCGACCGACTCGTCGTCGAAGTGCGTGTAGTACAGGTCGATGCGGTCCGTCCGCAGGCGGCGCAGCGAGTCCTCGCAGGCGGCCTTGATGGTGGCCGGGGCGAGGCCCATGTGGTCGGGGTGGCGGGCGACCTTGGTGGCGATGACGACGTTGTCCCGTACGGACGAGCCGCGTGCGGCGAGCCATTCGCCGATGACGGTCTCGGACTCGCCGCCCTTGTTGCCCTCCACCCAGGCCGAATACGCGTCGGCCGTGTCGATGGCGTTGCCGCCGGCGTCGGTGTAGGCGTCGAGTACGGCGAAGGACGTGGGGGTGTCGGCCGTCCAGCCGAAGACGTTGCCGCCGAGCACGAGCGGCGAGACGGACAGCTGACCGATCTTCTTGTCGGCATTCATCTGCATGCCGCGACCGTAACGCGGGGGCGGGCGGTGGCATGTCACCGCACACCGGACACCGCCCCCATCAGCCCTCAGGGCTCAGACGTCGGCCCTCAGGGCTCAGATGTCGACGCCCTTGGCGCGGAGCCAGGGCAGCGGGTCCACCGGGTCGCCGCCGTCGGGGCGGACCTCGACGTGCAGGTGCGGTCCCGAGGAGTTGCCGGTCGAGCCGACGCGGCCGATGACATCGCCCGTGCCGACCTTGTCGCCCGCCGATTTGGTCATGGACGAGAGGTGGCAGAACCAGAGTTCGGTGCCGTCCTCCAGCTTCAGCACGACGCGATAGCCGTACGAACCGGCCCAGCCCGCTTCCTTGATGGTGCCGCTGTGGACGGCCTTGACGGGGGTGCCGTTGGGGGCGGCGAAGTCCTGGCCGGTGTGGTCGTTCTGCCACATGCCGCCTGCCTGGCCGAAGCCGGCGGTGAGCTGGAAGGAGGCCAGCGGGGCGGTGTAGCTGCGGGCGAGCTTGGCGCGGCGTTCGGCCTCGGCCTTGCGCTTCTGCTCGGCCTCCGCCTTGCGCTTGGCCTCGGCGGCCTCGCGCGCGCGTTCGGCCTTGGCCTGCTTCTCCTCGGCGGCGGCCCGCTTCGCGGCTTCCTCCGCCGCCGCGTTCGCCGCCTGCCGGGCGGCCTCCTCGCGGGCTTCCGTGTCCTGCGTCGAGCGGTGCTGTTCGGCCTGCGCGAGGATGCGGGCCCGCAGTGCCTCGCCGGCGTTGGTCCCGCCTGTGGCCGCGTTCTCCGTATCGCCGGAGCCGTCAGCGCCGTCCGGGGAACCCGGGTCGTCCGCGTCGTCGGAGATGAGGGAGCCGATGCCGGGGAGGTCCTCGGCATCGGGCAGCTGGTCGGGGATGCTCCGGACCGTGTCGGCCGCGGTGTCCAGGTCCGGCACGGATATCGCGCCGGGGTCCTTGTCCTGGGCGGTCGCCATGCCGCCGGCGCCGACCGCCGCGATCATGCCGACGCCGAGTACGGCACCGCCGCGCGCCACACCGCCGGCCCGCTGCTTGGCGATCCGGTGCTTGCCGCGCAGCGGGCGGGTCGACTCCTCGGTGGGGTTCCACTCGTCCCACGGTTCGGCGCCTTGCGGCTGTTCGGAGACGACGGGCAGTTCGGAAGTGACGTGCGATGCGGAACGGATGTGAGGCGCCGAGGAGGCTTGGGGGGCGGCGGTGACGTGGGGTGCGGCGGACCGGATGGGGGCTGTGAGCCGTCCCGGCGCGGAGCCGTAAGGAGCCGGTTCGGAGCCGTAAGGAGTCGGCGCGGAGCCGTAAGAACCCGGTTCGGAGCCGTGGGGAACGGCGTTGGAGGGAGCGAAGCCGTAGGGGGCGGAGGAGCCGGCCTGGTCGACATGCGGGTCGTACCCGACGGTCTCGGGCGCGGGACCGGCAAAGCCCTGGGATCTGGACGCCACGGGGGCGCTCTCCTTTCCTTCCTTCTCGCCTACCGGGTTAGCTGACGGGTTCGGAGCAGGAAGGTCTCCTACGGGCGTCCTCTCGCAAGGGCGTCCGATTCACCCCATCCTCCTCGTCCGGCTGACGAGAAGGGGTGGTTCCCCGGTTCCCACGGTGCGGTCCAGCCAGTTGGGCGCTGCTGGTGCCCCGTATGCGGGATTCGGCGACGGCGCACGGTGCCGTCTTCCGTGACGACAGTGACGACCGTGCTGCGTTATCGGACGGTAATAGAACAGGGGCCTTGATTCCAAGCCGTTCCCTGTAATTGGTGCGGCCGCAGGCAGGCGGGTGGTGCCGCCAAAGGCTGACGGTGCCTCAGCTCAGCCGCCGGTACCGGGGGCCAGCGGGCCGATCTTGGGGACGGAGGCCTTGCCGGTGTTGGTGACCGGCCCGCCGGACCAGGGCGTACGGAGAGAGGTCCGCTCGTCGGGCGGGGTGACCCGCACGGCGCTCGGCGTGACCGTGGTGACGTTCGTCACCTCCGGGTTGGTGTACGAGAGCGGCGCCCACGCGCTCTTGCCGGGCGCAAGCGTGACGGTCCGGATCTCGCCACCCGTACGGTTCGGGTCGAAGGACACCTGCTCGCCGCTGCTGTTGACGAAGGCGAGCCCGGGGTAGCCGCGCACGGTGCAGCTGCTGCCCGACCGGTTGGTCAGGACCAGGGCGAAGTTCTCCTGCCCGGCACCCGGGTGGTTGGGGCCGAACGACGCCTTCAGATCGGAGGTGTGACACCGGGAGCCGGAGCCCGGCCCTCCGCTGCCGCCCGAGCTGCTCTCGTCGCCCGAGCCGCTCTCGTCGCCCGAGGAGCCCCCGGAGGAATCCCCGCCGCCCGAACCCGAAGAGCCCGAGCCGCCCGAGTTGCCGTCCTGCGAGCTGCTCCCGCCGGTTCCGTTGTCGCCACTGCCGCTGCCGCCCTTGTCGGAGCCGCCGTCGGACTCGCCCTCGGCGGGCGCGGCTTGGCCGTCGACCTTCTGCGGCCCCTCCGCATCCTTGTTGCAGCCGATCAGCAGCGCGCCCGCCGCCAGCACCGCCGTCGAGGCGGCCGCGATACGGGCCGCACGGCGATGGGAGCGGTACGGGGCTGCGGCAGGTCGGCGGGCCGCCAACGCCTCGGTGTCGTACAGGGGTTGTGAGAGGGGGGTGTTCGTCGGGTCCTGTCGCTTCGTCATGGTTGCCGTCCCCTGGTCGTCCTGGCTGCGGTCGTCCGGCCTCCCGCGGCAGCACGCGCTGGCTCGTCCTCGTCTCCAGCCTGCCCTCGGGCTTGTGGGCCGTACACAGCCTTCGATGGCCGACTTTTCGGCAAGGTTCACGGCAGTCGGGAGTTTTTTCGCGGTACGGCGAGGTGGGCGGGACCGCGCCGTGACGGGTGGGTTCGGAGGGGACGGGAGGGGCGGGAAGGGTGGGTGAGAGGCAGCCCGGGCGGGGGCAGCACGGCGGCGTACGGCGGACGAGGGGCCCTGCGCGCCGGGGTTGTACGCCGAGCCGAGCCCGTATCTCGGCGCCGTACCCGGACGTCCGTACGTCGGCGCCCGGGGCCGGACCCCGGCGCCCGGCGCCCGTGGACCGGTGCTACGACGCCGACTCGTTGACGCGCAAGCTGCTCAGCACCCGGTCCGTCCTGGCCGAACAGTCCTCGTTGCAGCGGATCTGCACATACACCGGAGGCTTGCCCTTCTGCTGAGGGGACAGGCCGATCTCTTCGAGCGAGAACCGGGGAGCGCCGCAGGCCGACCAGGTACGGACCTGCCCCTGCCAGCCCCCGCCCTTGAAATTACGGCTCCCTGTGTACTGACAGCCCTTGTGCTCGAGTTCGGCCACCTTGTCGGGCAGCGCCGACTGGGAGTCGGCGGCCCCCTGGGAGCTCGGGGTGCCCTTGTCGGCGCCGTCGGCGCCTTCGGCCTCGTCGGCCGAGGAACCGAGCCCCACGAAGACCCCGTTCGTTCCCGAGGTGAGGTCGTGCCAGCTGCCCACGTCCTCCGTCACGAGCAGCCCGGGGGCGCGCTTCGCCGACAGCCCCAGCGAGGAGGGGCGCCAGCCGGAGTCCTTCATCTCGTCCGCCCACACTCCCGGAATCCGCACGCTGATCTGCCCGCTCGCGTCATGCACCCGCACCGATGAGGGCGCCTTCCCGGGGTCTTTCGGCATCAGCAGCGAACTGGCCACACCGGCGCCGGCCAGCACGACGGCGGCCGACCCGATGGCGACGGCACGCCGCCGACCGCGACGAGGCGTCGCCCGAGCGGTCGCACCGGGCGCACCGCGTGGTCCGGCAACGGACGCCTGCGGGCCCGGCGTCTGCGGGTCGGACGCCCCGGAGACGGCGCTCTCGGACGCAGCTGGCTCAGCGGCGGACGACTCGGACGCGAATGACTTCGAACCAGCTGCCCCGAGACGGGACTTCTCGGGCGCGGATTCCTGGGCGAGGGACGACTCGGACGCAGCTGACCCAGCCGACGCAGCCGGCTCAGAAGCGGAACTCCCACCCTCAGATCCCCCACCCACCGGCTTCCGCGCCCCCCGCGACGGCGGATCCGTCGCGACCGTCGACGGCTGACCGGGCACCTGGGAAACCGGTCGTACGGCCAAAAAGGACACCTGCGACGCCGACGACGCGAAGCTGCCGCGCCCGTCGCCGCCCCGGCCCGGCTCCGCCGCGAACTCGTCCGGTCCGCCCTCAGGTGGCGGGTTCCGGTCGAGTTCCGTCGCGATCCGGTCGAGTTCGTCCGCGAACGCGGCGGCGGTCGGCCAGCGGCGCTCGCGGTCGGGCTCCATCGCACGTGCGACGGCCCGCGCCATCTCGGGCGGCAGCCCCGGACGAAGCTCGTCCAGCGGCATCACCCGTTCCGGCGTGCCCGGAACCGCGCCGGTCACCAGGTGGTAGAGCACCGCGCCCAAGCTGTAGATGTCCGCACGCGCGTCGATGCCCTCAAAGGGTTCGGCCTGTTCGGGGGCCATGTAGCCGACCGACCCGGCGACCACCGTGAGTCCCGAGGCCTGCGCGAGGTTCTTGGCCAGGCCCAGATCGGCGACCAGCACGCGCTCGCGGCCCTGCGCTCCGCCGCTGGTCAACAGCACGTTGGACGGCTTGATATCGCGGTGCACCACCCCGGACTCGTGCAGTGCCTCCACGCCGTGCGCCGCCTCCGAGGTGAGCCGCAGCGCCTCGGGCACCGGCAGCGGTCCGGCCGTCATCCGGTCGGCGACCGTGCCCCGGTCCGCGTGCTCCATGACGAAGTACGGCCGTTCGTCGTCCAGTTCACCCACGTCGAAGACCTGCACGACACCGCCCGACGACGCCCTGCGCAGCAGCCGCGCCTCGGCCAGGAAGCGCTCCCGGATGTCCATCCGGTGTGCCCAGTTGTCGGCCATCACCTTGACTGCGACAGGCGCTTCCAATCGGTCGTCGTGTGCGAGCCACACAACTGCGAACGCGCCGGAACCGAGACGACGTTCGACCCGGTAGCGGCCGATCAGATCAGGTGAAGGCATGCCCCTTATGATGCCTGGATGTGCCCACCGTCCTCCCCCCACGCCGTGAACCAGCCATCCGGACGGCCTGAGTCGGCGGGCTCCGGCGAATCGCCGTCGGCCTCCGACACCGAAGCACTCGCCGCGCGGGCGGCGGGCGGCGACAGTGCGGCTCTCGACGCACTGTTGCGCGCCATCCGACCGGACGTAGTACGACACTGTGGCCGGTTCCTCCTCTTCCGCGAGGACGCCGAGGAGGCCGCGCAGGACGTACTGCTCCAAGTGGCCCGGCACATCGAGCGCTTCCAGGGCCGTAGCCGCTTCAGTACCTGGCTGCACACGATCGTTGCGAACTGTTCACGTCAGAAGTACCGCGAGCTGAAGCGCCGGTCCGCCGAGCAGCCGGTGCTCCCGAACCAGACGGGAGGGCCGGAGACCCGCCCCGATCCGCGTACGACGAGCGTGATCGCCGGCTCCCGGGTGGACCTCCTGGAGGCGCTGGAGCGGCTGGAGCAGGAGAGCCCGCACCTGGTGGCGCCGTTGGTCTACCGGGATCTGTGCCAGATGGACTACGCCGAGATCGTCGACCGGCTCGGCATCCCGCTGGGCACCGTCAAGTCCCGGCTGCACCACGCCCGCAGGCAGATCAGGCCGTGGCTGAGCTCACAGGAGCTGTGAGCCACAGCCGTCGCCTGGGGCGGATGTCCGCGTGATGCACTGATCCCATGGCGGAGACGGCGGTGGCGGAGTTCGAGGCGCACAGGGCGCGGCTCTTCGGGATCGCCTACCGGATGCTGGGCTCGGCGTCCGAGGCGGAGGACATCGTCCAGGAGGCGTATCTGCGCTGGGAGCGCGCCGACCGAAGCGCGATGCTGGCTCCAGGCCCGTGGCTGGCGAAAGTGGTCACCAATCTCAGCCTCAACGAGCTGACCTCGGCGCGCGTACGGCGCGAACGGTACGTGGGCCAGTGGCTGCCCGAGCCCGTACTGACGGCGACAAGCGGCGCCGACGGGCGGGCGGGCGCGGGAGTCGGCGGGGCGGCCGGGGCAACCCCGCCGCTGGGTCCGCTGGAGACCGCCGAGCAGCGCGACTCCGTCTCGTTCGCGCTGCTGGTCCTGCTGGAGCGGCTCACTCCGCCCGAGCGTGCGGTGTTCGTCCTCCGTGAGGCGTTCGCCTATCCGCACCGTGAGATCGCCGAAGTGCTGGAGGTCTCGGAGGCGAATTCGCGCCAGCTCTACCGACGGGCCAAGCAGGCGGTGCACGGGAGCGCGCTTGCCGCGCGGACCGCATCCGCCGGGCCGACCGCACGGACCACACCCACCGCGTCCGCCGCACCGACCGCAGCCGCAGCACCGACCGCCGCCGTCGACGGCCGCAGCGGCAGCGACCAGCAGCCGGAGCGGGAGCGGGAACGCTGGGTCGGGCTGGTGGAGACCTTCGTGACGGCCGCCCGTGAGGGCGATCTCGCCCGGCTGGAGCGGCTGCTGGCCGACGATGTGGTCTCGTACGCGGACGGTGGCGGCCAGGTCGGCACCGCGCGCCGCCCGATCCTGGGCCCGTCGAAGGTCGCGCGGTATCTGGCCGGTGGGCTGACCAAGTTCGCGGCCGGTGTGGATCTGGTGCCGTACGAGGTGAACGGCGGGCCCGCGCTGCTGGCTCTCGCCGAGGGGCAGTTGCTGGGAGTGGTGTCGCTGGAGGTGGCCGACGGGCGCATCGCCGAGCTGCGGATCTCGGTGAACCCGGACAAGCTCGCGTACGCGGCCCGGCAGCTCGCCGTATGTCGGCCGGTCGGGTAAGGGCTGTCACGTCCGGGGCCGCCATCCGGTTCTCCAGGTGACAGTGCCACACCGATCCGGAGGAACGAGTTCCATGGCCCCCTCGAACGACTCCACCGCTCCCGCCGGCCCCGCCCCGGGCGACGGGCCCGTGCTGGTGACCGGCGGCACCGGGACCCTCGGCCGCCCCCTCGTGGCCGAGCTGCTGGCGGACGGCGTCCCCGTACGCGTCATGAGCAGACGGCCCCGCCGACCGGACGACGACCGGCCCTGCGAGTGGGCGGTCTGCGATCTCACCAAAGGCGTCGGGCTGGCCGCCGCCGTCTCCGGCGTACGGGCCATCGTGCACTGTGCCACCGACCCGTGGCGGGAGGCGATGGTGCTCTCCCGGGTGGTCGAGGCGGCGCGGGAGGCGGGCGTCGGGCACCTCGTCTACATCTCCATCGTGGGCGTCGACCGGGTGCCGTTCCCGTACTACAAGGGCAAGTTCGCGGCCGAACGGCTGCTGGAGACGTCGGGGCTTCCGTACACGATCCTGCGGGCCACACAATTCCACAATCTGGTGGCCGCGATGGCCACCGCGCAGCGACGGCTGCCGTTCGCCCTCACGCCGTCCGGTTTCCGCTTCCAGCCGGTGGAGGTCACCGAGGTCGCCCACCGCCTCGCCGAACTGGTACGCGGCGAGGCAGCGGGCCGGGTGCCGGACATGGGAGGGCCGCGGGTGCACACCGCGCGCGAGCTCATCGAGGAGACCCTCCGGTCGACCGGACTCTCCCGCCGCGTCGTCGGCCTCCCCCTCCCCGGCCGCACGGCCCGCGCCTTCCGCCGCGGCGGCAACCTCGCCCCGGACCACGCCACCGGAAAGGTCACCTTCGCCGAGTTCCTGGCGTCCCGGACAGCGGACTAGGTCGTGTCCGGCGGATCTTGCGTACCCGGCAATGGAGGGCTGCGCTTGCCCACCCTGCGCCTTGGGGGTACCTCCCGGACGGAGTCTGGGGGAGCAGCCTGCCCAAGCGCAGCAGGGGGACGCGCCCCGAAGGGGCGCGGGGAACTGCGCGACCAGCCACAACGCACCCGTAGCCCGCCGGCGTCGGGCAGGGGCATCCCCTCATCGAACAACGGAGAGGGCCAGTCAAGATCCGCCGGACACGGCTTAGTCCCCGGCGGCGGGCTGGTTGAGGGTGACGGGTGGTGGGCTGAGCCGGGCGAAGCCCTCCTGGCGCTGGTACGGGAAGTAGGGGTACGCCGCGTCCTTGGCGCTCGCCTCGTCCAGCCTGGCGGCCTGCTCCGGGGTGAGGCTCCAGCCGACCGCGCCGATGTTCTGGCGCAGTTGCTCCTCGTCGCGGGCGCCGACGATGACGGAGGAGACGGTCGGGCGGCGCAGCAGCCAGTTGAGCGCGACCTGCGGAACCGTCCGACCGGTCTCCTCGGCCACGGCGTCCAGCGCGTCGACCACGCGGTGGAGGAGTTCGTCGTCGACGGGCGGACCGAACGCGGCGGTGCGGTGCAGGCGGCTCTGCTCGGGCAGCGGCTGCCCGCGCCGTATCTTCCCGGTCAGCCGTCCCCAGCCCAGTGGGCTCCACACGACCGCGCCGACCCCTTGGTCGAGCCCCAGGGGCATCAGCTCCCACTCGTAGTCGCGGCCGATGAGCGAGTAGTAGACCTGGTGGGCCACATGCCGGGGATAGCCGTACTTGTCCGCCGTGGCCAGGGACTTCATCAGCTGCCAGCCCGAGTGGTTCGACACCCCCGTGTAGCGGATCTTCCCTTCGCGTACGAGCTGGTCGAGGGTGGCGAGGACCTCTTCCTGCGGGGTCGCGGCGTCGTACGCGTGGAGTTGGAAGAGGTCGATGCGGTCGGTGCCGAGGCGGCGCAGCGCGTCCTCGGTCGCCTTGACGAGGCGGGCCCGTGAGGTGCCGTGGTCGCCCGGCCCCTCGCCCATGGGCAGGCCCGCCTTGGTGGAGATGAGCACCTGGTCGCGGCGGCCCTTGACGGCCTGGCCCAGCACTTCCTCGGAGGCTCCGGCCGAGTAGACGTCGGCGGTGTCGAACATCGTGATTCCGGCGTCGAGCGCGATGTCCACCAATCGGCGCGCGGCGCGGGCGTCGGTGTCGCCCCAGTCCCCGAAGAGCGGTCCCCGGCCGCCGAAGGTGCCGGTCCCCAGGCTCAGCGCCGGGACCCGTAGCCCGGAGGCACCCAACTGTCGGTATTCCATGGCTCGTTCTCGCTTTCCTCTTTACCGGCGTCCCTCTTTACAGGCGCCTCGGCATGCGCTTCTGCACGCCTCGATGAGTGCTTAACGGAACCAGCGTCCCGTTAGCTGAGCCAGTACCGTAACAGGTGCGAGCCGTTAAGGGAACTGGAGACCCGTTGTGAGACCCGAGCCGGGAACCCGGCGGAATACGACCGCGCCGGACACCGTCGCCGTACCCGGCACGGTGCGCCCCGGGGGGCGCACGGCGCGGGTGCGCGAAGCAGTGCTGCGCGCCGCCGGCGACGCACTCGCCGAGCATGGATTCGCGCACCTCGACCTCGCGGAGGTCGCCCGTCGCGCCGGGGTCGGCAAGACGACCGTCTACCGACGCTGGGGAACGGTAACCGCACTGCTGGCCGACCTGCTCGACGACATGGCCGAGCAGTCGGAGCCACGCACCGAGACGGGCTCCCTGCTGGACGACCTGGAGGCCAACGCCACGCTCGTACGGCGCACGCTGACGGATCCCCGGCAGGGCGCGCTGTTCAAGGCCGTCATCGCCGCCGCGACGTGCGACCCGCTCGCCGCCGAGGCACTGCACCGGTTCTACGCGGCCCGGGTCGCGGAGTGGGCACCCTGCGTCCAGCAGGCCGCGGACCGGGGCGAGGTACCGGCGGACACCGACCCCGAACAGGTCATCCGCGCCGTCTCCGCGCCGCTCTACTACCAGCTGCTGACCACCGGCACCCCGCTCGACCGGCCCGCCGCCGAGCGCGCGGCGCGCGCGGCGTACGAAGCGGCCCGCGCGGGCGCCTTCCGCCGCGAGCGGTGAGACTTCCTGGAGTCCCAGCTCCCCCTACGGCCGCCCGTCGGGCTGAGCCGTCCGCGGGGCGCTCCCCGCTATCGCTTCCGTGAACGCCTGGACCTGCGGCGTCAGGGGGCCTCGGCGGCGCACCAGTCCGTACGCCAGTGACGCCGCCTCGGGGAGGGGGACGTAGCTGACCCCGGGGTGGGGGAAGTACGTCTCCGCGTGCGCGCCCGACAGCAGGGCGCCCTTGCCCGCCGCCACCAGAACGAGGGCTTCCTGCACGCTGGTGACCGGCAGCCCCGGCGGGATGGAGCGCCCCGCGGGCGTCCGCGCGGGGGCCAACTGCTCACGGCACAGCACCGGCAGCCCCTCCCGCATGGTCAGCAGGGGCGTCTCCCCCAGGTCGGCCAGATCCTCCGGGGAAGCGACCCCGCGCAGCGCCAGCGGATGCCCGTTCCGCACCGCCAGCACCCGTGGTTCGCTGAACAGTTCGGGCCCCTCCACCAGATCGGCCTCCCCGGCGGGGAGTTCCGCGAGCTGTACGTCGTAGGCGCCGGCGCGGAGCTTTCCGAACGGGTCGGCCAGCGGAATCTCGCATGGCTCGACCACGAGCCCCGGCCACCGCTCGGCCAGTGCTTTCGCCGCGCGCATCACGACCTCGCCGGCCAGCGGTCCGGAGAAGCCCACATGCAGCACGCCCCGCGGCTCCCCCGCGCGCCGCGCTGCGGTGGCCGCCGCGCGGGTCAGCGCCTCGTCCATGGCGCGCTGGTGCGGCGCGAGGTCGTCGCGGAGCTGCCGCCCCAGCTCGGTGAGCGTCACCGTGCGGCTCGTACGGTGGAACAGCGGCGCGCCGACCCGTCTTTCGAGCCGCTGTACGAGCTGGCTGACGCGGGCGCGGGAGAGATGCATGCGCGCCGCGGTGCGCCCGAAGTGCAACTCCTCGGCCAGTATCAGCAGGCACGTCACCTCGTCGCGTTCCATACCGCCGCCGCACCCCCTGCATCGTTCAGTCTGGCTGAACGCAACGTTGCCTTGTTCGCCGTTGTTCCCCGCGCCCGCCCGGCGGAGGGTGAGAGCGTGGCAACTCACCTCAACCCCCGGAATTACCCGCATCTCCGAATGTCCGCCCGCGAAAGGGGCGTATTGCTGGTCCTCTGCGGTGCCGTCTTCCTCGAAGGCATCGACATCGGCATGCTCAACGTGGCACTGCCCGCCATCCGCGCCGATCTCGGCATGCCGGTCGGCGAGTTGCAATGGGTCATGAGCTCCTACGTGCTCGGCTACGGCGGCTTCATGCTGCTGGGCGGCCGCGCGGCCGACCTGTACGGGCGGCGCCGGATGTTCGTGCTGTCGCTCGCCGTCTTCCTCGCCTTCTCCGGGCTCGCCGGGCTGGCGAGCGAGGGCTGGACGCTGATCGCGGCCCGCTTCGTCACCGGCGTCGCGGCGGCGTTCATGACCCCTGCCGGGCTGTCGCTGATCACCACGAGCTTCAGCGAGGGCAGACAGCGGAACAAGGCGCTGCTCATCTACTCCGGCACCGGTGCGGCGGGGTTCTCCACCGGGCTGGTCTTCGGCGGTCTGCTGACCGTGCTCGGCTGGCGCTGGGTGTTCTTCGCCCCTGTCGCGCTCTCCGCGCTGATCCTGGCCGCCGCGCTGGTGCTGGTGCCGCGCGAACCCCGAGCCGAGCTCCGGGCCGAACCCGGCACGGACGCGGAACCGTGCCGCAGCTTCGACCTGGCGGGCGGAGTGACGATCACGGCAGCTCTCGTTCTGCTGGTCCTCGGCATCGAGCGGGCCACGCACAGCAGTTGGCCACGGACGCTGACCGTACTGGCTGCCGGGGCGGTCCTCCTCGGTGTCTTCGTACTGATCGAACGTCGCACTGCTGCACCGTTGATCCGGCTGGGCATGTTGCGTTCGGGACCCCTCGTACGCGCCAACGCGGCGGCGCTGCTGTTCGCCGGTGCCTTCTTCGGCTTCCAGTTCCTCGTCGTCCTGTACCTCCAGGAGCTGCGCGGCTGGTCGACGCTGGAGACGAGCCTGGCGATGCTGGTGGCCGGTGTGGACGCGGTGCTCTCTCCGACGGTCGTGCCGCGGCTGGTCAACCGCTTCGGGAGTTCGCGGGTGGTCCTCGCCGGAGTGCTGGCCGCCGCGCTGGCCTACGCCCTGTTCCTGCCCGTCGGGGCTGAGTGGTCGTATCTGGCGATGCTGCCGAGCCTGACCCTGGTCGGGGTCGCCTTCGCGCTGGCGTACGGGCCGCTGACCATCCTGGCGACCGACGGCGTCGCCGAGGAGGAGCAGGGTGTGGCAGGCGCGCTGCTGTTCGCCTCCGTCCAGTTCGGTGCCGCGCTCGGCCTCTCCGGTGCGGCGGCCGCCAACATGGCGGCCACCCATGCGGACACCCCCGCAGCACTGCTGGACGGCTACCGGGCGGGACTCCTGGTGCCCCTGGCCGCGGCGCTGCTGGCCGCAACCGTTGCGGCGTTCGGACTGCGCGGGCGGCGCACAGTGGCACAGCAGCCGGTGGCGGGAAGCGCACCCGGTGCCGAATCCGTGGTTCTTACGGAGCGGTGACACGGGCGCCGCGTGCCGGTACGCGGCGCGACAGCGCGCCTAGCGTGGCCGTATGCGCGTTCTTGTCACCGGCGGTGCCGGGTTCATCGGTTCCCATGTCGTGGAGGCCCTGACCGCAGCGGGCCACGAGGCGGTCGTCCTGGACGCCCTGCTGCCCTCGGCACACGGTGCGGATGCCGCACCTCCGGCCGCTGCGTCGGGGGTGCGGCAGCTGCACGGTGACGTACGCGACCAGGACGCCGTCGCCGACGCGCTGCGCGGTGTGGACGCGGTGTGCCACCAGGCGGCGATGGTCGGCCTGGGCAAGAACTTCTCCGACGCACCCGAGTACGTCAGCTGCAACGACCTCGGCACAGCAGTGCTGCTGACCGCGATGGAACGCACCGGAGTGCGTGCACTGGTGCTCGCCGGGTCGATGGTCGTCTACGGCGAAGGGCGCTACGAGTGCCCGCGGCACGGTGTCGTCCGCCCGGGGCCGCGCGCCGTGCCGGACCTGCGCGCCGGACAGTTCGAGCCGCCCTGCCCCGACTGCGGCGCCCCGCTCCGCCCCGGCCTGGTCGACGAGGACGCGCCGCTCGACCCCCGCAACACCTACGCCACCACCAAGCTCGCCCAGGAGCATCTGGCCGCGGCGTGGGCGCGGGCCGTCGAAGGACGTGCCGTATCGCTGCGCTACCACAACGTCTACGGCCCCGGAATGCCCAGCGACACCCCGTACGCGGGCGTCGCCTCGTTCTTCCGCTCCGCCCTCGCCCGCGGCGCGGCACCCACCGTCTACGAGGACGGCGCACAGCGACGGGACTTCGTCCATGTACGGGACATCGCGGCAGCCAACCTCATCGCCCTGGAGGCCGTGCACACCGGAGCGGCGGCGCACCGGCCCGGCTCCTTCACGGCCTACAACACCGGCAGCGGCGACCCGCACACCGTCGGCGAGATGGCCGTCGCACTGGCCGAGTTCCACGGCGGCCCCGACCCGGTCGTGACGGGCGAGTACCGGCTGGGCGACGTACGGCACATCACGGCGTCCTCCCAGCGGGCCGCACGCGAACTGGGGTGGCGGGCGCACATCGGCTTCGCGGCGGGCATGAAGGAGTTCGCGGCGGCCGATATGAGGGCGTCCGGCATGAGGGCGCCGTTGCAACAGGCGTAGCGAGGGCGTTGCAGTAGTCGTAGCAACGGCATTGCGGTGAGGGGAGTGGAGCCGCACCGCTCAGCCCGCCTCCGCGCCGGCTCTCCGGCCCGGCACCGCCCTCGGCAGCGTCAGTTCGAAGCAGCAGCCGCCGGTCACATTGCGGACCGCAGCCGTGCCCTGGTGGGCCTCGACGATGCCGCGGACGATGGCCAGCCCGAGGCCCGCGCCCGGGGGCGTACGGGCGTGTGTGCCGCGCCAGCCGGTGTCGAAGACGCGAGGCAGGTCCTCCTCGGGGATGCCGCCGCAGCCGTCCGTGACGGACAGTACGACCTTCTCGCCCTCCTCCGCGCTGCGCGCGTGCACGGCGACGGTGCCGTCCGCCGGGGTGCGCCGGATGGCGTTGACGAGGAGATTGCCGAGCACTCTGGTCATCTCGCGGGGGTCCACCTCGACGGGAACGGCGGCCACCGCGTCGCCGACCAGGCGGACGCCGTTCTGCCGGGCGAGCGGGTCGGCGCCCGCCAGTGCCTCCTCGACGAGTTCGGACAGGGACACCTGGTGCGTGGTCAGGGCCAGTGTGCCCGCGTGGATGCGGGAGAGCTCGAACAGGTCGCCGACCATGGAGTTGAGCCGTTCGACCTCGGTACGGATCTGCCGCAGAGTGCGCCCGGTGTCCTCCACCATGCCGTCCTCCAGCGCCTCGGACATGGCGCGCAGTCCGGCCAGCGGGGTGCGCAGATCGTGCGAGATCCAGGCGATCAGTTCGCGCCGTGAGCTCTCCAGTGCCCGCTCGCGGTCCCGGGAGGCGGCCAGCTTCTCGCTGGTGGCGGCGAGTTCACGGGTGAGCGCGGCGAACTCGGCCGGATCGCCCGCCTCGGCCGCGCCGGGTGCCGGGAAGCTGCCGCCGTCCCCGAAGGACCGCGCTGCCTGGGTGAGGGCGTTGCTGCGGGCCGCCACCCAGCGGCCCAGCAGCAGCGCGGTGGCCAGTGAGACGACGGCCGCCATGGCGACGACTGTGGTGACGACGAACAGGTCGTGCCGAGAGAGGAACATGGCCCAGGCGACGGCGAGTGTCCCGGTGAACATGGCCGTCACGGCGACTGTCGAGACGACCGTCAGCGAGACGGCGAGTGAGCGGTGCCGCAGCGCCCGCAGCGCCAAGGCGCCCAGCAGTCCGGCCACGGCGGCGCCGAGGAAGGCGAACAGGGCGATCAGCAGCATGTCCTGCACGGTGGTTCAGCCCTCCTGCGCGATGGCGTCCGGATCGAACCGGTAACCGACGCCCCATACGGTCTGGATCAGCCGGGGGCGCGCGGGATCGTCCTCGACCTTCGCGCGCAGCCGGCGGACATGGACGGTCACCGTCGAGAGGTCGCCGAAGTCCCAGCCCCAGACTTCACGCATCAGCTCCTCACGGGAGAACGCTCTCGCCGGGTGCCGCAGCAGATGGGCCAGCAGGTCGAACTCCCGCACAGTGAGGGAGAGCTCGGCGCCGTTCCTGGTGGCGAGCCGGGCCCGCGGGTCGACGGTCAGCCCGGCGGCGCGCAACGGCGCCTCCGGCGGCGGTACGTCCTGAGCCCGGCGGCTGCGGCGCAGTACGGACTCGACGCGCAGCACCAGTTCGCGCGGGCTGAACGGCTTGGTGACGTAGTCGTCGGCGCCCACCTCCAGGCCCAGCACGCGGTCGCCCTCGTCGCCGAGCGCGGTCAGCATGATGACGGGCACGGGCCCTTTCCCGCGCAGCCGGCGGCACACCTCCAGGCCGTCCATCTCGGGGAGCATCAGATCGAGCACCACGAGGTCCGGCCAGTGCGCCCCTGCACGCTCCAGGGCGCCGGGCCCCGTCTCCGCACGGTCGACGGCGTACCCGGCGCGGTGCAGATAGCCGGTGACGACTTCGGCGACGGTGGGGTCGTCGTCGACGACCAGGATCCGACCGGTGGATGGTGGCTGCATGGCTTCAGAGTGGCACCACGCGGGTGGGCGCGGGAGGCGAGCCGACGGCGGCACGGGCGATGTCCGTGTTTCGTAAGAACGCGAAGTCCGGAATGCCAGTTTTGTTTCCGTAGGGTGTGCGGAACGTGATCGAACCTCACTCGAAGGAGGCCACGCCCGTGCCCGGTGTCGATGTCGTACTCCCCTGCCTCGACGAGGAGCAGGCCCTGCCCTGGGTGCTGGAGCGGATCCCGCCGGGCTGGCGGGCGATCGTCGTGGACAACGGCTCGACGGACGGCTCCGCTGAGAGGGCACGCGAACTGGGTGCGACCGTCGTGTCCGAGCCCCGGCGCGGCTTCGGCGCCGCCTGCCACGCGGGACTGACGGCCGCCGAGGCGGACATCGTCTGCTTCTGCGACTGTGACGCCTCCCTCGACCCGTCGCTCCTGGAGCCGTTCGTCGACGCGGTACGAGCGGGCCGCAGCGACCTCGTACTGGGCCGCAGGCGCCCGCAGACGCGCGGCGCCTGGCCCGCGCACGCCCGCGCGGGAAATCTCGCCCTCTCCCGCATGCTGCACGCGCGCACGGGCGTACGGCTGCACGACCTGGGCCCGCTGCGGGCCACCCGCCGCGAGGGGCTGCTGGGCCTCGGGCTGACCGACCGGCGCAGCGGATACCCGCTCCAGATGGTCGTACGGGCCGCCGACGCCGGCTGGCGGATCGAGGAGCGCGATGTGCCGTACCGCCCCCGCACCGGCAAGTCCAAGGTCACCGGCACCTGGCGCGGCACCTGGCACGCGGTCCGCGACATGCGGGCGGTGCTTCAGGAGCCGCCTCTCGCCGGACAGAGGGCTGCCCGATGACGGAGCGCTCCCGTGCGCCGGAAGGAACCACCACACTGCTCGTCGTCGCCAAAGAGCCGATGCCGGGGAGGGTCAAGACGCGGCTGTGTCCGCCGTGTACGCCGCACCAGGCCGCGCTGCTGGCAGCCGCCGCGCTGCACGACACCCTGGAGGCCGTACGGGCCATGCCCGCCAGGCGTCGGGTGCTGGTGCTGTCCGGGCGGCCCGGCGAGTGGCTGCCGCCCGGTTTCGACGTCGTCCCGCAGTGCGCCGGAGGGCTGGACGAACGGCTCGCCGCGGCCTTCGCCGAAGCGGGCACCGGACCGGCGCTGCTCGTCGGGATGGACACCCCGCAACTGACCCCCGCACTGCTGGCTCCCGCCCTCGGCCCGGACGGCTGGCGGGAGTGCGACGCCTGGTTCGGGCCCGCCCTTGACGGCGGTTTCTGGGCACTGGGACTGGCCGACCCCGATCCCGCACTGCTGCGCGGAGTTCCGATGTCCACTCCGACGACCGGACAGGCGCAACTCGCCCGCCTGGCGCGGAAGGGACTGCGGGTCCGCCAACTGCCGCCGCTGCGCGACGTGGACACCGCCGAGGACGCCGTACGGGTCGCCGCCGAGACACCCGGCAGCCGGTTCGCGGCAACCGCCGCCACCCTCCCTGATCTCCGCCCCGGACTGGCCACCCTCGCCATCCCCGGCAGCCGGACCCCGCAAGGCCTCGACGCCCGCTGGACGACCGCCCCATGACGACCACCGGAAGAGCCCCCGAAACCGTCACCGAAGCCATCGACCGACCAGCTGCCGGGGCCTCCACCGGCGTCCGCACTCGCGCGGTGCCGTGGCATGCCGATCCGTACGCCGAGGCGCTGCGCAGCGGGCGTGGGCCGCTGTTCCTGCGTCGTAGTGACGGCTGGTTGCTGCCGCTGGAGGTGGAGCGCTGGTGCGCGAGCGCGGACTCTGCCGATATGTCGGTGCTGCGCCGCTGCGAGGGAGCGGTGCTGGACGTCGGCTGTGGACCCGGCAGGCTGGTGGCGGCCCTGTCCTCGCTCGGCCACCGGGTGCTGGGCATCGACGTGAGCCCGGCGGCTGTCGCCCGTACCGTCGGCCTCGGCGGTACGGCCCTGTGCCGTTCGGTCTTCGACCCGCTGCCCGGGGAGGGCCGGTGGGGAAGTGTGCTGCTGTTGGACGGCAACGTCGGTATAGGCGGCGATCCCGAAGCACTGTTGGAACGCTGCACCCGGATCCTCGCGCCGCGCGGACTGCTGCTGGCCGAGACGGCGCCCCTGGACGTGGACGAGCGGGCCGAGGTGCGCCTCGACGACGGGCGGGGCACGCACCCCCATGCCGGCAGTGGGCAGTTGTTCCCATGGGCCCGGTTGGGTACGGGTGCACTGCTGCGCTACGCACTGCCCGCCGGGTGGTCGACGGCGGGTCAGTGGGAGTCCGGCGGGCGGTCTTTCGTCGCACTGCGGCGCACCTGACGCGCTCCGCGCATGGACCGTCTGCTGAGCACTGTCCGTACGGCCAGCCAGAGCCCCGAAACGACGAACAGTGCGACCGTCAGCCACAGCCAGTGCAGCGCATAGCCGTTGTTACCCTCCGGCCGCCCGGTGAGCTTCGGGTACCGGTCGGCCGGACCGACGATCAGGGGCAGCCAGACCAACAACAGCAGCAGGGACAGCAGGGCGGGGATCCGCAGGTGGTTCACATACCGACCGGCCAGTCCGGGGACCCGGTCCGCCAGCGAGTACAACGGCAGCAACACCAGATCGTGCAGCAGTGCCGCCCCCACGAACCACACGGCGACACCCAGCCAGTCGTCCGCCAGCAACCGCACACCGGCATAGCCGGTGATGACGAAAGAGGCCAGCAGCAGGACGATCTGAAGCGGGCTGCCCACCGAGCGGCGCATCCGGCCGGCGCCCTGTGCGGGACCGGCCTCCATCCGGCCGCCCGCCGCGGGCCCCTGCGCCCGGCCCTTCATCGGTCCCCTCCGAACTCCAGCCGGGTGACCCATTTGGTGTTGTGCACCCCGGGTGCCGCCGGGACGATGACGCGGGCCGGGTAGCCGTGGTCGAGGGAGAGATCCTCGCCCCCCACCCGCAGCGCCAGCAGGGACCGCGGATCGCGCACCTGGTTGTCCCGCAGGGAGGCATGCCGGAACGCGCCGGAGCGCTGCAGAGACGCCACGAAGACGCCGGGCAGCCCGTCTCGTGGGTCGAACCCGGCCAGCTCCGCCAGATCACGCAGCCGTACGCCGCTCCAGTGCTGGTCGGAGGTCGACCACCCCTCCACGCAGGCGATCGGCAGCGCGGCGGAGTGCTGCCGCATCTTCAGCAGGTCGGCCCGGGAGAACCGCAGCTTCCGCCCGTGCGCGCCCTCGACGATCAGTCGCCAGCCGTCGCCGGCCTCCTCGCGTGTGACGCCGACGGCAGCGGCCGTCTTGTTGATCTGGAAGGCGTTCGCCCCGGTGCCCGGATCGGGGCCGCCGTGCGGTGCCAGCAGCGCGGTGCGGCGCAGCGGCCCGTCGAAGTTCTGGCCGATCGTCACACCCAGCAGCAGCACCGAGCCGCCGCCCACCGCGCCGAGCGCCCCGCGCCGGGTCAGCGTGGGTGGGGCAGGACGAGGCGCGACCAGCCCGGTGCCGAGATCCGGCTCCCGCTCCCCCTCGTCAGCGGGCTCCGCACGACCGTGTCCCTGTGCCCCGCGTTCCCGGCGTTTTCGGCGCCCTGATGCGAGGTCGTCCGGCGGCCCGTCCCGCAGTACCCGTACGGCCTTGGGCAGCCGCAGCGCGACGTGCACCAGGAACGCGGCGATGAACACCCACGCGCCGTAGAGGTGCAGCCGGTAGAACGAGCCGGGGAACAGGTAGTCGAGCTGGATGTTCAGCAGTCCCGTCACAAACTCGAACAGCACACCGCCGACGAGCAGCAGCAGCGAGATCCGCTCCAGCGCGTGCGCCGCCGAGCGGGCGGGCGGCATGGTGAACAGCTTGGGGATGACGGACCAGAGCTTCGCCAGCAGCACCGGCACCAGGACCACACCGACCGTGGTGTGCAGCCCCTGGGTGAGCCGGTAGAGCCAGTACGGATCGGTCGGCCAGGCGAACAGATAGAAGCCGAACAGCCCATGGTCCGCCGTCCGGTCGTTGGCCCGCAGCTCCGGGTTGTACGCCGCGTACGACAGCAGACCGGTGACGAACAGCACGGTGATACCGGCCAGCAGTACGGCACCGAGCAGCGCCGTCAGCCACGGACCGCGCAGCGGACTGCGCCAGAACCCGGGCTCCGACGGGAGCCGCATCGACCGGTCCCGGAGAAAGGTGCGGTGGTCGCCCATGCGGTGACCGTATGCGCGGACACGGCCCAGAAGAGGGCTGCAACCCATGACAAAACGCTGACGTCCTCCACCGGAGCCCCCCGCACGACCCCACGCGGCCTAACGTGCCCCTGTGCCCCCCAACCCGAATCCCCCGCAGGAACGCGCCCCGAAGGGGCGCGGGGAACTGCTCCCCCAGCCTCCGGCCGGGAGGTGCCCCCACCAGCCACAACCCACCCGCAGCCGGCAGACGGCAAACAGGGGCACCCTCCTGCCGGACCTGACAGCTGTCGCTACCGCCGCGACACTGGTGACCGCAGCCGTCGTCCTCGGCGCCGCCATCGAACGCGAACACGGCACACTACGAGTCCACTACCCCCCGTACTACGCGGAGCTCACCCCGCACCTGGGCCCCGGCACACCGCTCGCACTCCTGATCGCGGCAACCGTCCTCGGCTACGGCCCCACCCTGGCCGCACGACTGCCGTGGCGCCGACTACTGGCGGCCTCCTGGGCCGCCGGCATGGCGTGGATCTGGTCGCTCGCCCTGGTCGACGGCTGGCACCGGGGCGTGGCGAACCAGCTGACCTCCGCCTACGAGTACCTCCAGGAGGTGCACCGGTTCGGGAACGTCCCCGCCGCGCTGCGCACCTTCACCGACCACATCCTGCTGCACTCCCCGGACAACTGGGTCCCACATGTGGCGGGCCATCCGCCCGCAGCAGTGCTCACCTTCGTCGGGCTCGACCGGGTGGGGCTGGGGGGCGGCCCATGGGCGTCCGTATGGGTCATCACCGTCGGCTCGTCGGCAGTCGCCGCCGTACTGGTGACGCTGCGGGCCCTGACGGGCGAGGAACAGGCCCGCAGGGCAGCGCCGTTCCTCGTACTGGCGCCGACCGCCGTCTGGGTGGGCGTGTCGGCCGACGGGTACTTCACAGCAGTGGCCGCCTGGGCACTCGCCCTGCTCGCGCTGTCCGCGCGGACGGACAAGCACACGGTCACCGAGCCGCTCCGCCTCCGGCGCACTGCCGCGCTCGGCGCCGGGCTGCTGTTCGGGCTCACCTGCTATCTGTCGTACGGACTCACCCTGTGCGCGCTGCTCGGCCTCACCGTCCTCGCCCTGTCCCGCACTCTGCGGCCGCTCCCCTGGGTGCTGGCGGGCGTCGCCGTAGTGGCCGCCGCCTTCACCCTCGCGGGCTTCAACTGGTGGGAGGGCTACCAACTGCTGACCGAGCGCTACTACGAGGGCGCCGCCCGCATCCGGCCGTACAGCTACTGGGTGTGGGCGAACCTCGCCTGCGCGGTGACAGCCGTGGGACCGGGCGCCGTGGCCGGCGTACGGCGGGCAGCCCTGACCGGTGCAGCAGTGGGACGCCGGGCATGGGCACGACTGCGACCACGACCGCAACTGCGGGAAGCACGAACGGTCGACCCCGACCCCCTCACCGACCGCGAACGCCTCGCCCTCCTGGTGATGGCCGCTCTGCTCACGATCGCCGTCGCCGACCTGTCCGGCATGAGCAAGGCCGAGACCGAACGGATCTGGCTGCCCTTCCTCACCTGGCTGCTGCCCGCGGCGGCACTGCTGCCCCGCCGGGGAGCGCGGTACTGGCTGGCTGCCCAGGCGGCAACCGCGCTGGCGGTCAACCACCTCCTGCTGACCGGCTGGTGACGGACGCGCCCGGTGGGGCGAAGCCAACGGCGCGTCCCATCACCAACTACCTGGCGCCTGCCATGAGTTGGAGACGTCGTGGACACCCGAATGAACTCCCGATTGTCAGACCCTCCACCTAGGCTGGCCGCTCAGTCGCTTCAGCAGGACTGACCGGGTGCGGGGCACCTGGTCAGGGACCGAGGAGAGCCACCATGCCAGCCCAGAACACGCCACTGACGCCTGCGGACAGTCACAACGTCATCGAGGTGCGGGGCGCGCGGGAGAACAACCTCGCGAACGTCTCCCTCGACATTCCAAAGCGCAGGCTGACGGTCTTCACCGGGGTGTCGGGCTCGGGCAAGTCGTCGCTGGTCTTCGGGACGGTCGCGGCCGAGTCCCAGCGGCTGATCAACGAGACGTACACGGCGTTCATCCAGTCGTTCATGCCGAGCCTGGGCCGCCCCGACGTGGACAGCCTGCGCAACCTGAGCGCGGCGATCGTCGTCGACCAGGAGCGGATGGGCGCCAACTCCCGCTCCACCGTGGGCACCGCGACCGACGCCTACACAATGCTGCGGATCATCTACAGCCGCCTGGGCACCCCGCACATCGGCACCTCGACCGCGTTCAGCTTCAACAGCACGGAGGGCATGTGTGCCGAGTGCGAGGGGCTGGGCCAGACCACGACCATCGACATCGACCAGATCGTCGACCGTGACCTGTCCGTGCGCGAGGGCGCCGTCACCGCACCGGGGTTCGCGGTGGACAGCTGGTTCTGGCAAGTGCTGGTCAACTGCGGCTTCTTCGACCCGGACAAGAAGGTCCGCGACTTCACCCAGCAGGAGTGGGACGCGCTGCTGTACCAGCCGACGACGAAGGTGAAGGTCGGCACCTCGAACCTCACGTACGACGGCGTGATCACCCGCATCCAGCGCACCTACCTGTCCAAGGACCGGGACGCGATGCAGGCCCACATCCGGGAGTTCACCGACCGGGCCGTCGTCTACACCAGCTGCCCGGCGTGCGGCGGCAGCCGACTCAGCCAGGCGGCGCTCTCCTCGAAGATCGACGGGGTGAACATC
Organism: Streptomyces sp. CA-250714; assembly: GCF_050936705.1. Taxonomy (NCBI): domain Bacteria; kingdom Bacillati; phylum Actinomycetota; class Actinomycetes; order Kitasatosporales; family Streptomycetaceae; genus Streptomyces; species Streptomyces sp. CA-250714. The sequence goes on from NZ_JBNJMI010000002.1 coordinate 3,680,882, forward strand.
GCGGACTGCGCCCGTATGCAGATCAGCGACCTCGCCCCGTTCGTCCGGGGGCTGTCGGACGCCTCCGTGGCGCCGCTGCGCGACACGCTCTGCCAGACGCTCGACTCGCTGGTCGACATCGGCCTTGGCTATCTGAGCCTGGACCGGCCCGCGGGCACGCTCTCCGGCGGCGAGGCACAGCGCGTCAAAATGGTCCGCCACCTCGGCTCCAGCATCACCGACGTCACCTACGTCTTCGACGAACCCACCATCGGCCTGCACCCGCACGACATCCAGCGGATGAACGAACTGCTGCTGCTCCTGCGCGACAAGGGCAACACGGTGCTGGTGGTCGAGCACAAGCCGGAGGTCATCGCCATCGCCGACCATGTGGTCGACCTCGGCCCCGGCGCGGGCACCGGTGGTGGGCAGATCTGCTACGAGGGCGATGTCGCGGGGCTACGCGCCTCCGGCACCCTCACGGGCCGCCATCTGGGCCACCGCGCCCGGCTGCGCGAGACGGTCCGGGAGCCCAAGGGCGCCGTCGAGATCAGAGGCGCGAACCTGCACAACCTCAAGGACGTCGATGTGGACATCCCGCTCGGTGTCCTCACGGTCGTCACAGGCGTGGCGGGCTCCGGCAAGAGCTCCCTGATCCACGGCTATCTGTCCGGCCGGGACGACGTACTGGTGGCCGACCAGTCACCGATTCGCGGATCACGCCGCAGCAACCCGGCGACCTACACCGGGCTGCTGGGCCCCGTCCGTACGGCGTTCGCCAAGGCCAACGGCGTCAAGGCGGCGCTGTTCTCCGCCAACTCGGCGGGCGCCTGCCCGAACTGCAACGGGATAGGGCTCGTCTACACGGATCTGGCGATGATGGCCGGGGTCGCCTCGGTGTGCGAGGAGTGCGACGGCAAACGCTTCACGCCCGAGGTGCTGAAGTACACGCTGCGCGGAAAGAACATCAGTGAGGTGCTGGCCATGTCGGTGGCCGAGGCCCGCGAGTTCTTCACCACCGGCCAGGCAGCCGCGATCCTCGGCCGCCTCGCCGACGTGGGCCTGGGCTATCTGCGCCTGGGCCAGCCGCTGAACACCCTCTCGGGCGGCGAGCGCCAGCGGCTCAAGCTGGCCATCCACATGGCGGAGAAGGCGGCCACCTACGTCCTGGACGAGCCGACGACCGGACTGCACATGGCCGACGTCGACCAACTGCTGGCGCTGCTGGACCGGCTGGTCGAGGACGGCAACTCGGTCGTCGTCATCGAGCACCACCAGGCGGTGATGGCCCACGCGGACTGGATCATCGACCTGGGCCCGGGTGGCGGCCACGACGGTGGCGAGGTGCTGTTCACGGGTCCACCGGCCGAACTCATCACCTCCACCGACACATTGACGGCGCAGCATCTGCGCGAGTACGTGGGGAAGGGCGCCGGGCAGCCGGGGGCATAAGCCGAGCAACCGGGGGCGTAGGGGGACCAGCCGGGGGCCTGAGGGCAGCGGCGCCGTCACCACGAGGGCCGTGCCGACACCCCGCCGTCCAGCACCAGGTCATGGCCGTTGATCCAGCGTGCCTGCGGCGAGGCGAGAAAGACGCAGGCGTCACCCACGTCCTCCGCCGTCCCCAGCCGGCCGTCGGGGGCGGCGGCGCGCCATCGCCGTACGCCCTCGGGCCACTGCTCCTCGATGCCGTCCCGCTCCACCAGCCCGGGCGAGACGGTGTTCACCCGCACCCCGAGCGGCCCGTACTCCAGCGCGGCGGCCCGGGCGTGCGTAACGATCGCGGCCTTGGAGACGGCGTAGTGCGCGTGCCCCGGCGCGGGCTGCGCCGCCTCGATGGAGGCGACGTGCGTAATGCTGCCGCCACCGCCCTCCGCCAGCAGCGGCGCCGCCGCCTGCGTACAGCCGAAGACGCTCGACAGATTGGTGTCGACGACGGCACGCCACTCCTCCGCCGTCATCCCGCGCAGTTCCCGTACGGGCTGCACGCCCGCGTTGTTGACCAGCGAACCCAGCCCCGCGGGGCACCACCGGGCGGCCTCGGTGACCACGGCACGGCAGCCGTCCTCCGTGCCCAGCTCCCCGTGCACGGCGAGGGCCGCGCCGCCCTCCCGCCGGATCAGCTCCACCGTCCGCTGCGCCCCCGCGGCGTCACTGCGGTAGTGCACCACCACCCGGGCGCCCGCCGCGGCGAACCGGAGCGCGATACCACGACCGATGCCGCCGGAGGCGCCGGTGACCAGCACGGTCCGGGGCTCGGTGGGCGGCGCGGGCGACGGCACTGTCGACGGCTCGGACGGCGGCATTGTCGACGGCCCAGGCGACGGCTCAGGCAGCGGCTCCGCCGGGCTCATCGAGCCAGCTCCCTGATGATCCGCTCATGCTCCGGATACGCCCCGGCGAGCACATCCGCGTCCCCGTGCTCATACCCCGCGTCGGTGTAGCCGGGCGCCATCGTGCAGCCGAACAGCGTCCACGCACCGCCCACCCCTCCCGTACCGTTCACGCCCCCCGCCGCGACCCGGGCGCCCACCCACGTTCCGGCCGGCACGGTGAGCTGCACCTGGTGCCCCGCGCCGAGCACATCGGGACCGAGCACGGGAGTACTGACAGCCGTACGCTCCTCGCGCGGGGCGAGCAGCAGCAGTTGCAGCGGCGCGCCCAAGTAGTAGTGCCAGACCTCGTCGTTCGGCAGTCGGTGGAGCGCGCAGTAGTCATCGGGCTCGTCGGTCAGCAGCATCACGATCGCGGAGCCCTCCGGCCGGCCGTCACTCCGTTCGGGCCCCGCCCACAGCCGCCGGAACCGGCCGCCCTCGCGGGGCAGCGGCTCCAGTCCGAAGTGCGCGGCCAATGCCTCAGCCGTAGCGCGGGCCTCATCTCCCACCTCACGTCGCATTCTTCAGCCCTGCCCTCACACCGCACACGCCATGCGCCCCGTATGCGCCCCCACCCGCACCACCGGATCCCGCCATCACTCGGACGGGTGAGATCGAGGCACTGAGGGGTTCGGTGTCCGCACTCACGCCTCAGCGCCCTCAGTACGTGCTTAGAGTGCACATGTTCGGCCCCGGACCCCGGCCGAACGGCCGTACCCGGCCCGCGACGGACCACCGGACTGCCGGCGAACGCGCACGCCCGATCAGCGGCATGCCGTAACGCAGCACCGCCGTAAGCCGTAGGCCGCCGAGCCGAAACGCCGCACCCCCACTCTCCATCACCCGCACCACCACACCCCACACACCACCAAACCGCACGCACCACCACGCACCACCACGTCACGACCGCACACACGCTCCACCGCACCACACGCTCAACCGCTCCACCGCACAACCGCACCCGCCGCACCACCGCCGCAACCCGCACCCGCCGCACCCCGGCACCCCGGCACCCGCCGCAACTACCGCACCCGCCGTACCGCTCGTCAGTGGAAGGGGTCTTCCATGGTCGCCGTCCCGCGCTCCGACACCCCGGGCCCGGCCCGGTTCCGGACCGTACGCGCGAGGGGCGAACTGGACATCGCGACGCTGCCCGGGCTGGAGTCCGATCTCGTCCGGGCACTGTCCGACGCCTCGCCGCCCCGCGTCGCACTGGACATGCGGGACGTGACATTCCTGGACTGCTCGGTGGTCCGCGTGCTGCTGCGGGCCCGTACGACAGCGCTCTCCCAGGACGGCTGGCTGGCTCTGGTGTGCGGGCACGTACCGGTCGGCAGGCTGCTGCGGCGGCTGGAATTGGAGCACCGCCTGCCGCACTACCCCTCCCTCGACGCCCTCGACGCGGCTCTGGTCCCGGCCGAAGACACCAACTGAACACCCCCATACCGCCACCATTACGGTCAGCCGGCCGCCGCGACCACAACGAACACAACGACCAATACTTTTCTTGCCGTACGAGGGCAGACACCGCCCCGCCACCCGGGCAGCATGTGGGCCTCCCCACCCCCGTCCCCCGGACTGCCCCTGGAAAGGCGGTGTTCCGCGTGCGTACGCGCGCCCTTCTCTCCCCCCTGGCAGCCGCGGTGGTCGTGCTGCTCGTACCGCCGCTGATCACCTCCGGCAGCGGCAGCGCAGGCGGTACGAACATCCCCGGCCTGCGCTTCATGGTGCCCAACACCCCCGGCGGCGGCTACGACATCACCGCACGTACGGCCGCCAAGAACGCCGAGGACGCCGGGCTCAACCACAACATCGAGGTCTTCAACCTGCCCGGCGCCGGCGGCACCGTCGGCCTCAGCCGGCTCGTCAACGAGCGCGGCAACGGCAAGCTGGCGATGTCCATGGGGCTGGGCGTGGTCGGCGCCGTGCACACCAACCACTCGCCCTCCACGCTCGCCGACGCGACACCCATCGCCCGGCTGACGGAGGAGCCCGACATCGTGGTCGTCGCCAAGAACTCCAAGTACAAGACGTTCGAACAGCTCCTCGCCGACTGGAAGAAGCACCCGCGGTCGGTACCGGTCGGCGGCGGCTCCTCGCCGGGCGGCCCCGACCATCTTGCGCCGATGCTGATGGCCCGCGCGGCCGGTATCGAGCCGAAATCGGTCAACTACGTGCCGTTCGACGGCGGCGGCGAGCTGCTGGCCTCCGTACTGGGCGGCAAGGTGAAGTTCGGCATCTCGGGCCTCGGCGAGTACCGCGACCAGATCAAGTCCGGCGAGCTCAGGCTGCTCGCCGTCACCGGGCCCGAGCGGGTCGACGGCTTCGACGCGCCCACCCTCAAGGAGTCAGGCGTGGACGTGGAGTTCACCAACTGGCGCGGCATGATGGCGCCGCCCGGCCTGACCGAAGCCCAGCGGGACAAGCTGATCCGCTTCATGCGCGAGCTGCGTCGCTCGAAGGAGTGGCGTGAGTCGTTGCGTACCAACGGCTGGGACGACGCCTGGCTCCCCGGCGACAAGTACGGCCGCTTCCTGAAGCGCGAGGACAAGCGCGTGGACTCCGTCCTGAAGGAGCTGGGACAGTGAGCGCAACGCAAGCACCGGACACAAAACCGGCCCCCACCGGCCTGCGCGCCTACTCCGAACTGGGCGTATGCGCCCTGCTGCTGGCCGTCGGCGTCCTCGTCCTCACCGACGCGCTGACCATGGACACCGTCGCCGGGGCACGCGGCCCGGTCGGGCCCCGTACGGTCCCGCTCATCGTCGGGACGGCACTGCTCGTCGTCTCGGTCCTGCTCGCCGTCGACGTACTGCGCGGCGGACGAGGCGAGGCGGAGAGCGGCGAGGACGTCGATCTCAGCGAGCCGGGCGACTGGCGTACGGTCGCGCTGCTCGCGGGCGTCTTTCTCGCCTTCGCCGCGCTGATCGACCCGCTCGGCTTCCCGCTCGCGGGCGCGCTGCTGTTCTGGGGCTCGGCCTTCGCGCTGGGCAGCCGCACCCATGCCCTCACCCGCGATCCGCTGATCGCCGCCGGGCTGTCCCTGATCACCTATGCGGTCTTCCACCTCCTCCTCGGCGTCCAGCTGCCGGGCGGACCACTGATGGGAGTGATGTAACCGATGGACTCCGTCAACTCCCTGATCGACGGCTTCGGTACCGCCCTGACGCCCCTCAACCTGCTGTGGGCCGCAACCGGCGTACTGCTGGGCACCGCCATCGGCGTACTGCCGGGCATCGGCCCGGCCATGGCCGTCGCCCTGCTGCTGCCCGTCACCTACGGTCTCGACCCGACAGCCGCGTTCATCATGTTCGCGGGGATCTACTACGGCGGTATGTTCGGCGGCTCGACGACATCCATCCTGCTCAACACCCCGGGGGAGAGCGCGGCGGTGATCGCCGCCATCGAAGGCAACCCGATGGCCAAGGCGGGACGCGGCTCCCAGGCGCTCGCCGCGGCGGCCGTCGGGCACTTCGCCGGCGGCATGATCGGCACGGTCCTGCTCGTCGTCCTCGCCCCTACCGTGGCGAGCCTGGCCGTGGACATCGGCGCCCCCGACTACTTCGCGATCATGGTGCTGGCCTTCATCGCCGTCACCTCAGTCCTCGGCTCCTCCCGCATCCGCGGCTTCGCCTCCCTGCTGATCGGCCTGACCCTCGGACTGGTCGGCCTGGACCAGATGACGGGCCAGCAGCGGCTGACGTTCGGCAGCCTCCAACTCTCGGACGGCATCGACGTCGTCATCGTCGCCGTCGGCCTCTTCGCCATCGGCGAGGCGCTGTGGGTGGCCGCACATCTGCGGCGCGGAACCGGCGCCTCCATTCCGGTCGGCCGCCCCTGGCTGGGCCGCGACGAGCTGCGGCGCACCTGGAAGCCATGGCTGCGCGGGCCGTTGATCGGGTTCCCGTTCGGCGCGGTCCCGGCCGGCGGCGCGGAGATCCCCACGTTCCTGTCGTACATCACCGAGAAGCGGCTCTCGAAGCACCGGAAGGAGTTCGGCAAGGGCGCCATCGAGGGCGTCGCCGGACCGGAGTCGGCCGCCTCCGCCTCGGCCGCCGGCACACTCGTCTCGATGCTGACCCTCGGGCTGCCGACGACCGCCGTCGCGGCCGTGATGCTCGCGGCGTTCCAGCAGTACGGCATCCAGCCTGGCCCGCTGCTGTTCGAGCGCGAACCCGAACTGGTGTGGGGCCTGATCGCCTCGCTCTTCGTCGGCATGGTGATGCTGCTCGTCCTCAACCTGCCACTGGCACCGGTCTGGTCGAAGCTGCTGCGCGTACCGCGGCCGTATCTGTACGCGGGAATCCTCTTCTTCGCGGCGGTCGGCGCCTACGCGGTGGGCGGCGAGGCCGTCGATGTGGTGATCCTGCTCGTCATCGGCCTCCTCGGCCTGATGATGCGGCGCTACGGACTGCCCGTGCTGCCCGCGATCATCGGCGTCATCCTCGGTCCGAACGCGGAGCAGCAGTTGCGCAGGGCGCTCCAGATCAGTGACGGCAGCGTCACCGGCCTGGTCAACACCCCGTTCGCCCTCGCCGTCTACGCGATCATCGCCGTCCTCCTCCTGTGGCCCCTCGTGAAACGGCTACTTCCGCCCCGCCAGAGCTGAAGCTCAGCGGCCGCTTGCGGGCTGCGGGTTGCGTTGTGGCTGGTCGCGCGGGTCCCCTGCGAAGCTTGGGCAGTCTGCGCCAGGGGCGCAGGGTGGGCAAGCGCAGCCCCCCATGCCGGGTGCGCACGAAATGCCGGGTGCGCACGAGCCGCCGGACACGGCCTACCGGCGGGCGTGCCGACCCCGGCCGCCAGGCCGGTTCTGCGGAGCAGACTGATCCTGCGGCGGAGCCGGGGGACCCTGCGGCGCCCCGCCCTCCTGGTACGGCGGCGGAGCCTGCGGCGCCGCACCGGGACCGGGGCCGTACGGGACCTCCGGGGGCAGCGGGTAGCCGTCGCCGTAGGGAGCCCCGGGAGGCATCGCACCCTCGGGTCCGGAGGGGCCGGGACCCGCACCGTGCCCAGGGCCATAGCCGCCCGGCGTACCCGGGGCACCCGGGTGCTGCCCCGGAGCGCCGTAACCCGCGGAGCCGTAAGGCGCGCCCGGCGCCGGCGGGTGGCTCTCCGAATTGGCGGGAGCAGCGGCGGCGTCCGGCTCGGCCGTGGCGGAGCCGCCCTTGCCGCGGCTCCGCAGATACTCGATCACGATCGGGAGGATCGACAGCAGCACGATGCCGATGAGAATCGTCTCGATGTGCTTGTGCACGAAGTCGATCTGCCCCAGCGCGGCACCCAGAAGGGTGACGCCGGCGCCCCACAGGGTGCCGCCGATGATGTTGAAGATGACGAACGACCGGTACCGCATCTGGCTGACACCGGCGATGATCGGCGTGAACGTCCGCACGATCGGCACGAACCTGGCCAGCACCAGCGACTTCGGCCCGTGCTTCTCGAAGAACTCGTGCGCCTTCTCGACGTTCTCCTGCTTGAAGAACCGTGAGTCGGGCCGCTTGAAGAGCGTCGGCCCCACCTTCTTGCCGAACATGTATCCGACCTGGTCACCCAGCACCGCGGAGAGCACGATCAGCAGGCACATCAGCCACAGCGGCGTGTGCAGCTGGTCGGTCACGATCAGCAGACCCGTGGTGAACAGCAGCGAGTCGCCGGGCAGGAAGAAGCCGATGAGCAGGCCCGACTCCGCGAAGACGATCGCCAGGATCCCGACAGGGCCGAAGGTCTGGATCAGGAAGTCCGGATCCAGCCAGCTGGGTCCTAGTGCGAGGTTGGTCACGGAAGGCTCCTGATCAGGGGCGCGGGTCTGGAGTGCGGCCGCCCGGCCGGTGGCCGGGGGAGGGCGCGGAGACGACACGCGGGCGGTGTCGGACGCTACACGCTACCAACGAGGTTCCCCTCCCCGGTCGTTCCCGAGCCACCGGGACGGGCAGTACGAGCCAAACCACACCGCGGCAGCACGGGGCACAACACGGCCGCAGTGCGCGCACAGCCGTTCCCTCCCGGCCCGCCGCCCGCTAGCTTCCCTCTGACCGAGTCCGCGCGTCCGTATGCCGGACACTGCCGGACCCGACGCACCAGAGAGCACAGAGCGCACCAGAGCACCACACGTCGACAGCGGTTCCCCGAAAGGATCACGACTGTGTCCGTACCGCTCCGCTCCGCCCGCTCCCTGCACGCACTGCGCAGGAGATCCATGGCGGCTCTGACCGCCACCGCCCTCGCCACCCCGCTGCTCCTCGCCTCGACGACCAGCGCCGGCGCCGCCACCGACGCCGCCGAACGCCCCGCCGGACAGTCGGCGAAAGAAGCCGACAAGCTCGCCGAGAAGCTGGTCCGACGCACCAGTGGCGACGGCGCCATGAAGCATCTGAAGGCACTCAGCGCCATCGCCGAGTACAGCGACGGCAACCGGGGCGCGGGCTCCGAGGGCCACGACCGCTCCGCACGCTACGCGGGCACCCTGCTCAAGGCGGCCGGCTACAAGGTCACCTACCAGAAGTTCGAGTTCACCTTCCGCGAGACCCTCGCGGAGAAGCTCTCCGTCGTGAGCCCGGACCAGCGTGACGTCCCGATCACGCTGATGACGTACACCAAGAGCACCCCGGAGGGCGGCATCAAGGCGCCCGTCACGGCCGTGCCTGTCGACGCCGACGGCTCCAACGGCTGCGAGGCGGGCGACTACGCCCAGGGCGCGTACGACGGGAAGATCGCACTGATCAAGCGGGGCGGCTGTGCGTTCGCGCAGAAGCAGGCGGCCGCCGCCGACGCGGGCGCGGTCGGCGCGGTGATCTACAACAACGTGGACGGCGCGCTCAACGGCACCCTCGGCAGCCCGGACGCCGCCCGCATCCCCACCGGCGGCATCACCAAGGCCGACGGCGAGGCGCTCGCCGAGCAGGCCGCCAAGGGCGAGGTCACGCTCAACCTGGAGCTGCGGGAGCACCAGGAGCAGCGCACCACGCACAACGTCCTCGCCGAGACCCGCGGCGGCGATCCGGACAACACGGTGATGCTCGGCGCCCACCTCGACTCCGTCCCCGAGGGCCCCGGCATCAACGACAACGCCTCCGGCTCGGCGGGCATCCTGGAGACCGCCCTCCAGTTGGCCAAGGCCGACCCCAAGGGCAAGCACGCCAACAAGGTCCGCTTCGCGCTGTGGAGCGCCGAGGAGCTGGGCCTGCTCGGCGCCGAGCACTATGTGACGCAGCTGCCGGCCGCCGAACGCGCGAAGATCGGGCTCTACCTCAACTTCGACATGATCGCGAGCCCCAACTACGGGATGTTCGCCTACGACGGTGACAACTCCGACGGCACGGGCGCGGGCCCGGGACCGGAGGGTTCGGCGACGCTGGAGAAGGACCTGGTGGACTTCCTCACCTCCCGCGGTACGGCGACCCAGGGCACCGACTTCACCGGCCGCTCCGACTACGGCCCCTTCATCGAGGCGGGCATCCCCGCAGGTGGCACGTTCACCGGAGCCGAGGGGATCAAGACCGCCGAGCAGCAGAAGCTGTGGGGCGGCACGGCGGGAGCGGCGTACGACGGCTGCTACCACCAGGCCTGCGACACGCTGAAGAACATCAACACCCGCGCCTTCGACCTCAACGTCAAGGCCATCGCCAACGCGGTCGGCCACTACGCCTGGGACACCAGCGGACTACCCCGCGGCACCGACCGACCGGCCGGTACGTTCTCGACGGAGGAGTCGGCCGCCCCGGTCACCGGCCCGTACAAGGGCGCACACCTCATCCGCTGACCCGCCGCTCCGCGCAACCACACGCCCCGTTGTCCACAACCTGTGGACAACGGGGCGCCACCCCGCTCTGAGCCTTGAATCGTGCACGGCTCCCACAGAACCGGCACGGAAGCGGCGTCCGCCTTCCGCTCGCCTTTCACCTCCGGTCTGCCCGCCTTTCACCCGGTTCATTGAAAGATCACCCGGATTGCACCAGCGGCACAGGGCTGCGCCCGGTACCGGTAGCCCGGTAGGCTTTCCGTGTGATCTTCAAGCGAATCGGAAACGGGCGGCCGTACCCCGACCATGGCCGGGAGAGCACCCGTCAGTGGGCGGATGTGGCCCCGCGCCCGGTGCGCCTTGACCAGCTCGTCACCACCAAAGGCCAGCTCGACCTGGAGACCCTGCTCGCGGAGGATTCGACGTTCTACGGCGACCTGTTCGCCCACGTCGTGAAGTGGCAGGGCGATCTGTATCTGGAGGACGGGCTGCACCGCGCGGTCCGCGCCGCGCTCCAGCAGCGCCAGGTGCTGCACGCCCGCGTCCTCGAACTGGACTGACCGACCCGCCGAACCGGGCTGCCCCGCCGCGAACCGGAGCGGTTTCACGCCGCGCGGGAGCACACACATTCCCCCGTTCGGGTACGTGTTTGTAGGCGTATCGAGGAGCCGTTGATCATCTAGTAGGCAGTCCTGCATACGGCCACTACCCTGCGCACATGAGCATGCTCACTCCCCCAGGCATGGGCGGGAAGTACCGCATCAAGGGAGACCGTTACCCGCGGATGCGCAGGCCACGAAGGCGGGGGCGGATCATCGCCGCCTCGCTCGCCGCCGCGCTGGCCGTCGCGGTACTGGGATGGGGCACGCTCCAGCTCGTCGACATCTTCTCCGGCGGCGACCCCGCCGAAGCCACCGGCCGCCCGGCGGAGCGCTCGAAGTGCGCCTCGCCCGCCGGCGCCGAGAAGGCCACCGCCGGTGGCCGGAAAGCCGCCATCGGCAGCAAGTCGGCCGACGCGGACGACAGCAAGAAGGACACCGCCGACAGCAAGCTCCCGGAGCCCGGCGACATCACCGTCAACGTCCTCAACGCCACCTCGCGCAGCGGCCTGGCCAAGGACACCGCCGACGAGCTGAAGAAGCGCGGCTTCAAGATCGGCAAGGTCGGCAACGCGCCCACGGAGTTCGACGAGAAGGTCAAGAAGGCGGGCATCCTCGTCGGCGCCCCCGGCTCCACCACCTCGGACCGTCTGCAGGTCCTGGGCACCCAGCTCGAGAACACCGAGACCCGGTACGACGAGCGGAACGGCAAGGACGTCGACCTCGTACTCGGCAAGGGCTTCGAGCGCCTGACGAAGAAGAAGTCGGCCACGGCCGCCCTGGCCCAGCTGACCGGCTCGCCCCGGCCGGACAAGTCGGCCTCGGCCTCCCCTGCCGACTGCTGAGCCTCTATCCAGCAGTGCCCGCCGACTGCTGAGCCCTACCCGGCGGTGCCGTACAGACCTACCCGGCGGTGCCGTACATCCGGTCCCCGGCGTCGCCCAGGCCCGGCACGATGAAGCCCTGCTCGTTGAGGCGCTCGTCCACCGAGGCCGTCACCACGGTCACCGGCGTACCGGCCAGATCCCGCTCCATGACGGCGACCCCCTCGGGCGCCGCGAGCAGGCACAGCGCGGTCACGTCGTCGGCGCCGCGCCGGATCAGTTCCTTGATCGCGGCGACCAGCGTGCCGCCGGTGGCCAGCATCGGGTCGAGGACGTAGACCTGGCGTCCGGACAGATCGTCGGGCATCCGGTTCGCGTACGTCGAAGCCTGCAAGGTGTGTTCGTCGCGGATCATCCCGAGGAACCCGACCTCGGCCGTCGGCAGCAGCCGGACCATGCCCTCCAGCATGCCGAGCCCGGCCCGGATGATCGGCACCACCAGCGGGCGGGGCCGGGAGAGCTGCACACCGGTGGTCGCGGTCACCGGTGTGGTGATCCCGACCTCCTCGACCCGCACATCGCGGGTGGCCTCGTACGCCAGCAGCGTCACCAGCTCGTCCGCGAGACGGCGGAAGGTCGGTGAGTCGGTGCGCGCGTCGCGCAGGGTGGTGAGTTTGTGCGCGACCAAGGGGTGGTCGACGACGTGGATCCGCATGCTTCGACAGTATCCGAGGCCGCGCGGGGTCGATCCCGCCGGTACCGGACCGGTACGCGCCCGTACGCGCCGGGGCGCATGCGCCAGGCTCGCGGAGGGCGCGCCGGGATACGCCGGGGCGCACTGGCGTACGCCGGGCGGAGCAGGGAAAGTGGGCAAGTACACCGGAGGTGTGCATATGTCAGAGCCACGTGAGCCCGGGCAGCAGTCGCACCGGCAGCCGGGAAAGATCTCCCGGCCCCGCCAGGAATCGGACTTCCGTCCGGAAACCGACCGCCGCCCGGACCGCTCCACGGACCGCTCCCCGGACGCCGACCGCGGCGCCGACGCGGAGCGGCTGAGCCGCCGTGCCCGCTTTCTCCGCGAGCTGAGCGAAGCGCGTGAGCTGCGCGAGCGCGTCCACCCACGCCGCTCGCGGGCGGCCCGTATGCGTCAGCAGGCGCTGCGGATGCGTACGTTCCGCTGGTGAGGCCGTCCCTGCGAAGCCTTGCGGGTACGACCCGGAACAGGGGCTCGCCGGCCACCGTCCACGCAACAGCGGCTCCCCCTCCCCACAGCTCTGAGTCGCGAGTTGTCACAGTGAGTCGTCGCAGGCGAGCGCCCGGGTAAACGTTCGGGCAACAGTCGGGCAAACAGCGCGACGACGCACTGTCGAAGACCCTTCGCACGGCGCGGGTTTCTGCCACGATTCCGATGGGGCGGGGGCACGGTCCTCGTCAGCACTCGGGCACATCTTGAATCAGTGGGAGAGTCACGGTGTATTTCGCCGCGCTGCTCGCGCGCACCGAAGACGGGTGGGAAGCGAGCGACACAGAGCTGGACGATGTGGAGACCCTGGCCGACCTGGCCGACCTGGCCCGCGAGGCCACGACAGACGACGAGACGGTGCTGGTCTGCATCGAGCAGGACGGTTTGTGGTTCGGCGTCGTCCGGGTGGACGGCGAGGACGATCCGCGCGTGTTCGTCTCGGACGCCGCGGCGGCGATGCGGAGTTCGTACGGCGAGATACTGCTCTCGGACGAGCTGCTCGGCCGCCAGCCGGAAGACCCGTCGGCCCTCGACCAACTCGTGGACCTGGACGGCACGGAGGAAGGGGAGCCGGAGGGCAGCGAGGACGACGACGGGGCGGCACGCGCCGCGGCAGCGGAGGCGGAGACCGCCCCCGCGGGCCCGCTGGGCGACGCCGACCTCCTCTCCGACCTCGGGATGGACGAGAAGGTACTGCTCTCGCTCTCCCCCGAGGACGCGCTGACCGAGGTCGCCGACGCACTGGGCTGCACGGACGTACTGGAGGCCGTCCGCTGAGCCGCCGTACGACAAGCGCGACACTGTCCCCATGACCCCCGCAGCCGACGACCGGCCGACCGCCGCGTCCCCCACCCCGGAAGGCGACCCCGTACGCGACCCCTGGCGCGAGCCCATGCGGCTGGCGCTCATGGAAGCCGCACAGGCGCCCGGGACGGGGGACGTGCCGGTCGGTGCCGTCGTACTGGGGCCGGACGGCGCGGTGCTCGGCCGGGGGCACAACGCCCGTGAGGCGTACGGCGATCCGACGGCGCACGCCGAGATACTCGCCCTGCGCGCCGCCGCCCGCACCCTGGGCGGCGGCGACTGGCGGCTGACGGGCTGCACCCTCGTCGTCACCCTGGAGCCGTGCACGATGTGCGCGGGCGCTGCGGTGCTCGCCCGCGTCGACCGCGTCGTCTACGGCGCCCTCGACGCGAAGGCCGGCGCCGCGGGTTCCCTCTGGGACGCCCTGCGCGACCGCCGCCTCAACCACCGCCCCGAGGTCGTCAACGGCGTACTGGCACACGAGTGCGCCGCCCTCCTCACCGACTTCTTCCGCACCACCTCCCCCCCACCCCCCACCCCACCGGATACCGATTTCGATCCCGGGCCCTCATTGGGCTAGAGTTCCTCTCGGTAGCGTGTCCGAGCGGCCGAAGGAGCTCGCCTCGAAAGCGAGTGAGGGGGCAACTCCTCCGTGGGTTCAAATCCCACCGCTACCGCTTGTGAGCAGGATGTATGGAGGGCCGGACCCCGTGGGGGTCCGGCCCTTTGTCGTGTGACGCGTCATGCGGGCTGTTCGGCGAAGACCTCCGCAAGTGCGGGGCGGGTCAGGACGCGGAGGAAGGGGAGGACGGTGATGGCGACCGAGACGGCGAAGAGCGCGAAGGCGATGCGGATGCCGAGTGCTTCGGCCAGCAGGCCCATCAGTCCGGCGCCGATGGGCATGGCGCCCCAGCTGAAGAGGCGGCTCACGGCGCTGTAGCGGCCGAGCATGGCGTCGGGCACGAGGCGCTGCCCGATCGTGCGGGAGTTCACCGTCCACAGCGTGCCGCCCAGGCCACCGGCGAAGGCCGCGGCGGCGACCGCCCAGACGTTGGTGGTCAGCGCCGGTACGACCATCATCGCGAAGGTGCCGACCAGGTCGGCGAACATCACCCGGCGCCGACCGAAGAGCCGGTTCACCCAAGTGACGGTGAGGGCGCCGACCAGGCCGCCGATGCCCAGAGCGCTCAGGATCGCGCCGTACTCCCCGGGGCTCACCCCCATGACGTCGGTGGCGAACAGCGGCATGAGTGCCAGCCAGGCACCCCAACAGGCGCACAGGGCGGTCAGGATCAGGGCCATGGTGCGCAGCAGCACCTGCCGCCACAGATAGCGCAGGCCGATGGCTATCTGCTTGTTGACGCTCTCGCTGTTGGATCCGCGGTCGTCGTGTCCGCGGTCGGGTCCGCCGGGCACGCCGGGCGCGCCGTCAGGTCCGTTCTCCGGGGCGGCCGTTGCCGCCGTCTCCCGACCAGCGCGGAAGCGGCCCACGAGCAGGAGCAGGACGAACGAGACGGTCAGGTACGACACCCAGGTCGCGCCGAGGGCGACGCCCGTGCCGGCTGCCAGGAGGAGGCCGCCGACGAACGGGCCGCAGAACTCGTTGCAGACCGTCTCGGCCCCGGCGATCCAGGCGTTCGCACGTTCCCGGCTCTCCGGCGGGGTCAGGGCCGGTACCAGAGCCGCGGCCGCCGTCAGCGCGACGACCTCGGCGACGCCCAGCACCGCGCCGACGGTACAGAGCACCGGGATGGTGATGCTGTCGGTCGCCGCGCGCTGGATCAGCGCGCCGAGCGCGAGCAGCCGCAGGCCGTCCGCGCCCCACAGCAGACGGCGGCGATCGACGCGGTCGACCAGCACTCCGACATGGAGGGCCACCAGCAGCCAGGGCAGGGAGAGGGCGAGCGACACCGCCGAGACCTGGCCCGGGGAGCCCGAGGCGCGGGTGGCGAGCAGCGGCAGGGCGATCTTGGTGACGCCGTCGGCGAGATTGGTGATCGCGGTGAAGACGAGGAGGACGACGGTGTTCCGCGTGCCGTACTGCGCGGCGGACTCCGCGGTGGGTCCCGGGGCGGTCCCCGTACGGGACTTCGGGACGGCCTCCCCGGTGAGCTCCGGGGCGGTCCCCGTACGGGACTTCGGGACGGCCTCCCCGGTGGGCTCCCGGACGGTCCCCGTACAGGGCTTCGTAACAGCCCGCCTGCCGGGCTCCGAGACAGCGCGCCTGCCGGGCTCCGGGACAGCCCTCCCACCGGGCTCCGCGACTGCCCTCCCACCGGGCCCCGGGACAGTCCGCCCGCCGGGCTCCGCGAGCGCCGCCGACGGCTCCACCACCGCGACGGCGTGGTCTCGCTTCTGTCCGTCACTCACCAGATCCTCCCCCTAACCCTCTAACGAGTTTTGCCGGTTATTGGCGAGGGGTGGAGTCTGGCACAGGACCAGGCACCTCCGCTACCGGTAAAACCGTTAGCCGGTTAGTCGGGTGTAGGCTGGCGGCCTTCCGAGGAGGTGACTGATGCGCGATGCCCCGGCTTCGGCCCGGCTGATCGAGGCCTTCGCCAACACCGTCGACGTGGAGCTCGGCACCGACGAGTTGGCCACGACGAGCGGACTGGCCGTCTGGCTGGTCGACCAAGGGCTGCTCGACCGCAGCCGCCGGGTCAGCGCCGAGGACCACGCCCTCTGTCTGCGGCTGCGCATCGGCATCCGGGAGGAACTGGGGGTCAACGTCGGTGACACCGCCGACGCGACGCTCCTCGCCGGGGCCGACGACGCGCTCCGCGAACTGCCCGTCCTCATCACCGTCCGGGGTGGCACCCGGGAGGGCGTCCTGTCCCCGGCGCCGCATCTGCCACCGGTCAGAAGGGCACTGGCCGGGCTGGCGATCGCGTGGAGCGAGCTGGCCCTCACGGGGGAGGCCACCAGGCTGAAGCGCTGCGCCGAGCACGGCTGCGCCTGGGTCTTCTGGGACGTGTCCAAGAACCGCAGCCGCCGCTGGTGCTCGATGCGCGTCTGCGGCAACCGGGCCAAGGCCCGCCGGTACACGGCGAAGCAGGCCGGCACTGGCGCGTCGGCGGACCGGCCGGCCTGAACCCGGGTCGGCAAGAACGACCGTTCTCCAGGTCGGCCGACGCCCGGAGAACGCTCGTTTCCGCAGTCAGCCGGAGAATGCAGTCGGCCGGATAAGAAGGAGCCACCATGGCCCCGCGCCCCTGCCCCCCGTTCGACGACTAGAGCCCGCCGCACAAGGGGCAGGCCGCGCAGGCCGCGCAGCCCTCCGCAGCACGACCACCCACCCCGAGAACTCCGTCCGGCGGAACCCGGCGGCGCCCCGCGAGCGGGCGCGAGCCCTCACCACCCGTCCGGTGAGGCAATTCGGGGGAATCCAGGGATTGCCCCGCAGAAATTCGCCGGAACAATAATGGCGTTTTTCTCCGGGAAGTGCTTGACCGTTGCGGTATCGTCATCCCAACTCTCCCTTTGAGAGGGGGTGAGGAGAAATGGCCGGTGCGGGCTGTAAGTCTGAACCGGCGAGGACGACGCTTCAACGGTTCGCTGATCTCGCGCGGGCAATCGCCGGCTTCTTCCAGGCGGTCTACTACGCCGTCCGGACGGAGCAGCTGTGGTAGCTCCCGTACGAGCTGATGGGCCCACCCCGGGCCTGGGATGAGCCCATCAAAGGTCCTCGCCCGCGGCCCCGCTCTTCGTCCGACCAGAGGCGCGGGGCCCGCGCCGTGCGGACCGGCAGCAATTGCGCTGTTGTTTGCAGACTAGCATTGATCGCCCCGATTTTGCGGGTGCGCCCATACCCATTGTGATGCCCTGGTTGATCCTCCGGCGGCGTCACGGGAGGGGTTTGTTTTCACCCGTCCCGCACCAGGAGCGCCGGTATCGAAGGCGCGCCGCCGCTATTCCTCTTCGCGGAGACGACGAATACCGCGGGCGGCATTCCCCCGGTATTTCGGCCGGACGGCGGGGGACGGCCCGTGCGGGCGATCTGCGCGGGGCCGCGGGCTGTCGTACGTTGAGAGCGTCCGCTGGTTCCAGGGGGGAGCAGGGAGGCGCGGGTCGATGCGTGCTGTCGGTGTGCGGGAGCGGAACGGGCGGCCCGAGCTTCTTCAGGCGCGGCGGCCTGAGCCGGGCGAGGGCGAGGTGCTGGTGCGGGTCGTGGCCGCCGGCCTGAACCCGCTGGACTGGAAGATCGCCGAGGGCATGCTGGAGGACCTGGTTCCGTATGACTTCCCGCTGGTCATGGGGGTGGACTTCGCGGGCGTCGTGGAGGCCGGCGGTCCGGAGACATACCGATTCGCCCTGGGCGAGCAGGTGTTCGGGCACGTGGTGAGCGAGCCGGTGGGCGGGGGGACATACGCGGAGTACGTCGTGGTGAACGAGGCGGGCAGCATCGCCCACGCACCGACCAGCATTCCGCTGACCGCCGCCGCGGGAGCTCCCACGGCGGGGATGACGGCGCTGGGGCTGATGGACTCGGCCGCACTGCGCTCGTACGAGAGCCTGCTGATCATCGGGGCTGCGGGCGGCGTCGGTACGTTCCTCACCCAGCTCGCCGCCGCGCGCGGGCTGCGCGTTGTGGCCGCCACGCACGGGCACGACCAGGCCCGGATGGGCGCCTTCGGCGCGGCGCTGACCATCGACACCCGGGAGCGGGAGCTGGCGGACGCGGTGCGGGAGGAGTATCCGCACGGTGTGGACGCGCTGGTGGACCTGGGGTCGGCCGAGCCGGAGGAGTTCGCCCGGCACGCCGCACTGGTACGGGACGGTGGCGTGGCCGTCTCCACGCTGGACGCGGCGTCGGTGGAGGCGCTGTACGGGCGCGGCATCGAGGGCATCAACTATCACATCGCGGCCTCCGCCGACCTGCTGGAGCGGCTCTGCGAGGAGATCGACAGCGGCCCGCTGACCGTGCCCATCGAGGCGGAGGTCCCGCTCGACCAGGCGCCCGGCGCTGTGGCCCGCAACCGGGCGGGCGGCGCCCGCGGAAAGACCGTCCTCCTCCCCTGAGCCCTCGCCGCCCCCTGCCGCTGAGCCCCAGCACTCCCCGCCACTGAGTCCTCGGCCCTCGCTGCCGCTGACCCCGCCCACCCTGCCCCCGCGCCCCGGACCTCACGCCGCCCCGGACTCCCGTTGCCCTCCCGGAACGCTGGACTCCCTTCGCCTGCTGGCGACTCGTCGTTCCCGCTACACTCACACAGCCGCACAGGTGTACAGAGTGTCGATGATCGAACGCCCGGGGGCCGAAGGCCCGGGGGAGGGACAGCACGATGGCGCAGACGAAGAAGGTCGCGGGCTATGTGCTTGTCGTCTTCGTGCTGTACACGATCATCACGTCCCCCGAACGCGCGGCCGATCTGGTCCAGATAGGTTTCGAGGGCATCTCCAGCGCCGCGCAGGGCGTCGGCCGGTTCATGACCTCGCTCGTCAACTGAGACCCCCGCTCCGCCCCACTGAGACACCTGTCCCGCCTCTTCCGCGCGGGTTCCCCACCCCTCTTCGACCAGGTGCTTCCGGCTGCAACTGGCAAGCAACACGGAGTTATACGGTGCTTGCGCACGGTGCACATGTCTTGTGATGCTATGACCGCTTTTTGGCTGACGAATCCTGCCTGCACGCTCAAGGCCGGCCGAGCAAGCGAAGCACCCGAAACACCTGAAGCACCCGAAGCGATCGAAGCGATCGATCAGGACAGATCTGCACCGTAAGGGGTGGTGGCTGAGTGGACGGGACCCGTACCCCCACCCAGACCTCCTCCGGCGACGCCGAAACACCCTCCTCCCCCGCCGAGGCGCAGCGGGAACGAGCCGCGCGGACCCGGGCGCTGACGCAGTCCCTCTTCGAACAGCTCGCCCGGCACGAACCCGGCTCCGCCGAGCACGAGCGCATCCGCGCCGCCCTCATCGAGGCCAATCTGCCGCTCGTGCGGTACGTCGCGGCGCGCTTCCGCAGCAGGAACGAGCCGATGGAGGACGTGGTCCAGGTCGGCACCATCGGGCTGATCAATGCCATCGACCGCTTCGACGCGGAACGCGGGGTGCAGTTCCCCACCTTCGCAATGCCGACCATCGTCGGCGAGATCCGCCGCTACTTCCGCGACAACGTCCGCACGGTGCACGTCCCGCGTCGGCTGCACGAGATGTGGGTGCAGGTCAGCGGCGCCACCGAGGATCTGACGACACTTCACGGGCGGTCCCCCACCACCGCCGAGATCGCCGAGCGGCTGAAGATCACCGAGGAGGAGGTGCTGGCCTGCATCGAGGCCGGACGGGCCTATCGGGCCACCTCCTTGGAGGCCGCACAGGAGCGCGAGGACGGAATGCCGGGGCTGCTGGACCGGCTCGGCTACGAAGACCCCGAGCTGGACGGGGTCGAGCACCGTGACCTCGTACGCCATCTGCTCGTACAACTGCCCGAGCGCGAGCAGCGGATCCTGCTGCTGAGGTACTACAGGAATCTGACGCAGTCCCAGATCAGCGCCGAGCTCGGCGTCTCGCAGATGCATGTCTCGCGGCTGCTCTCGCGCAGCTTCGCCCGGCTGCGGGCCGCAAATCGAATCGACGCGTAACCGGTTCGAGCGACCTCAACTTCCGTCTCACCGCCCTCAACTGTGCAGTTTTATCGACATGAGGCTACGTCGCGTTGCCTACTTGTGACATTCTGCAAGAGCTGCGTTTGCCGCAGTGGCGTGCCCGGTATGGAGGGGGAGGTGCTTCCCTCTGAGCCGAGGGCGCCGCAGCGACCGTCCGCGACCTCAAGGGGGTGGCATGTCCGTAGAACTGGGCAGCTCCAAGGTGCTCGCCGAGAACACGTCCCCGGCCCCGGGGGCACCTCCAGGGCCCGCCGAGCCGGGCAGTGTGTCCCCGGTGCTCGACGGGGTCGCGCCGGACGACCTCGCGGGAGGGGAGCCGGCGGAGCTCGCCGGCGTCGTCGCCGCGGTGCCCGACAGCGACACGATCGACACCCGCACGCTCTCCCGCTCGCTCTTCCTGCGGCTCGCCGCGCTCGACAAGGCGGCGGCCGAATCCCCGGAAACGGCCAACACCGCGGAGCGGATGTACGTACGGGACACTCTCATCGAGCTGAACCTCCCGCTCGTCCGCTACGCCGCGGCCCGCTTCCGCAGCAGGAACGAGCCGATGGAGGACATCGTCCAGGTCGGCACCATCGGGCTGATCAAGGCGATCGACCGCTTCGACTGCGAACGCGGCGTGGAGTTCCCGACGTTCGCTATGCCGACCGTGGTCGGCGAGATCAAGCGCTTCTTCCGCGACACCTCCTGGTCGGTGCGGGTGCCGCGCCGCCTCCAGGAGCTGCGGCTGGCGCTGACGAAGGCGAGCGACGAGCTGTCGCAGACCCTGGACCGCTCCCCGACCGTCACCGAACTCGCGGGCTGCCTCGGCGTCTCCGAGGAGGACGTGGTCGACGGGCTGGCCGTCGGCAACGCCTACACCGCCTCCTCGCTGGACTCCCCGGCGCTGGAGGAGGACGGCGGCGAGGGCTCGCTCGCCGACCGGCTCGGCTACGAGGACAGCGCGCTGGAGGGCGTCGAGTACCGAGAGTCCCTCAAGCCGCTGCTGGCCAAGCTGCCACCGCGGGAGCGCCAGATCATCATGCTGCGCTTCTTCGCGAACATGACGCAGTCGCAGATCGGCGAGGAGGTCGGCATCTCCCAGATGCACGTCTCCCGGCTGCTGACGCGCACGCTCGCACAGTTGCGCGAGGGGCTGATCGCAGAGGACTGACCGACGACGGGGGGCGGAGTGCGGCGGGGGACAGCGACTGGGACACCCAACCGGACATCTGAGGACGCGGACGGAGGGTTCACTTCTGACGAGGCGTCAGTAACACTGGCGCCATGCGAAGCCAGGGGAGCAACACGCGAAGCCGTCGGGGCAGCCGGATAGCCGCCTCGGCGGCTCTCGTATGTCTCGGGGCACCGCTGGCCGCGGGGTGCGGCGGAGGCGGGGACGACGGCTATGTGGCGGTCGGCGCGGCGGACCCGTCGGGACGGAGCGGCGACGGCACCGGTCCCGTACGGCCGGACGACAAGGTGCGGTTGGTGCCGCTGCCCGGCGAGGGCGACGGTGACCGGAAGAGCGACGGCGCCGGGAGAGACGGCGGCGGCGACCCGAAAGGTGCGCGCGGGAGCGGGGGCGCGGACGAGGGGCGTACGGGCGCCGGCGAGGGCGCGGACGACGGCGCCGGCGAGGCGGGGGAGGGCGCGTCCGGTACGGGACCGTCCGGTTCCGCGTCGCCGGGCGCAGCGGGTTCGGCGGACTCAGCGGGCTCGACCGGCTCGGACGGCTCCGACGGCTCGTCACCGGGCAACGGCACGGGCGGCGGCGGCCCGCAATCCGGAGGCAGCTCCTCCGGCTCAGGCTCCCCGGACTCCCCGCGCCCGCCGAGCGGTCCGGCCGTGCTGACGGCGAGCGAGCCGGAGCGGGCGAAGACGGACGACCGGTGGTGCGAGAAGGTGACCGTCCGCCTCAGCAATTCCGGCGGCCGCGCGGTGACCGGCGGCAGGATCACCTTCAGTACGCACATCATCGGCGCGCTCGGCGTGGACTGGGACACCCGCGAGAGCACGCGTGCGCTGCCCGTACCGATCAAGGCCGGGGAGAAGAAGGAGAAGACCTGGACGGTGTGCGTGGACGCGTGGCGGGTGCCGCTGGGTATGCACATCGAGACCCGCGAGGTGCGGCTCTCCGGCTGGAAGTAACTGGGACCCGCCAGGGGTTGCCCCGCGCCTGAGGGCGTGTCCGGGCGCCTCTGTTCCCCCTCACCTGTGGTGGTGAGGGGCTGCCCCTGCTCGACGTACAAATCTGCGGGTGGTCTGTGGCTGGTCGAGCAGTTCCCCGCGCCCCTTCGGGGCGCGTCTCCCCGTCCCAGCCATACCTCAGGAGAAGGCGAGCCAGGCGACGCCCGCCAGGACGACGAGCGCGACGACGACGCCGACGATCACTCCGACGCGGGGTCCGGCCGGGGCCGGGGCGGCGGGCTGCCTGCTGCCGGGCCGGGAGGCCCCCTCGTCGACGAAGGCGCGGAACATCTGGGTGCTGCCTGCCGGGTCGGGGTGTCCCTGTCCGTCCGGACCCTGCGGCGCCTGCGGGTTGTGAGCCATGTCCCAGGACCCTAGCGAACCGTCCCCCGGATGGCACAGTCACGCCCGGTCAGGCGCTGTGCGCTCGCTCACACGGCCACCCTGGCCCTTGCGCACTCTTTGCGAAGCGTTTGCCTCGGTTGCCCGAAATCAATTTGCCTACAGCAACCAACCATCCTATGGTTGCCTTAAGCAACAAGTTCATGGGGTGCAGATGGCCGCACGCAGTCAGTACGAGGAGCTGGCCCGGCAGATCAGCGCCATCGGCGCCGTCAAACGAGAGATGGCGCGTGGTCTTCCCCCGGAGTGTCCGCCCGCCTCGGCGGCCGTACTGACGCTTCTGGAGAAGCACGGGGAGATGCGCACCAGCCGACTGGCCGAGCTGATGGCGATCGACATGTCGGTCACCAGCCGGCATGTCACCCACGTCGCCGACCGTGGCTGGATCGAGCGCCGCCCTGACCCGCAGGACGGCCGGTCCCGGCTGCTGCGGATCAGCGACAGCGGTGAGCGGCTCCTGGCGGAGCTCTCGGCACATCTCGTCGAGGCGCTCGCCGCCCACCTGCACGACTGGAGCGACGAGGACGTCGCCCAGCTCAACACGCTGCTCAGCCGGCTCCGTACGAGCTTCGGGGACTGCCGCGCCCGCGGCGGGCTGCCCCACGAGACGAAACCGACCGCACCACTGAGTTAGAAGGACGCCGAATGGCAACAACCCGACCCCAGCCGCCGGTTGGGGGGCCTCGCGACGCCGTGCAGGGGGCCGGCGGCGGGGCCCGGCACGCGGCACACGCCGCGTCGTCAGGCCACTCCAGCGACGCCCGGGCCCAGGCTGCCCAGGGCGTAGGCACCGCCGCAGCGACGGCAGCCGAGAGCGCGGCTCCGATGACGCACCGGCAGATCATGGAGGCGCTGTCCGGGCTGCTGCTCGGCATGTTCGTCGCCATCCTGTCGTCGACGATCGTCTCCACGGCGCTCCCCAAGATCATCTCCGACCTCAACGGCAGCCAGAGCTCCTACACCTGGGTGGTGACGGCCTCGCTGCTGGCGATGACCGCCTCCACCCCGCTGTGGGGCAAGCTGGCCGACCTCATCAGCAAGAAGTTGCTGGTGCAGATATCCCTGATCGTCTTCGTGCTGGCCTCGGCGGGTGCCGGTCTCGCGCAGAACCCGGGGATGCTGATCTCCTTCCGGGTCGCCCAGGGCGTAGGCATGGGCGGGCTCTCGGCGCTCGCCCAGATCATCATGGCCGCGATGATCTCCCCCAGGGAGCGCGGCAGGTACAGCGGCTACCTCGGTGCCACGTTCGCCATCGCCACCGTCGGCGGCCCGCTGCTCGGCGGCGTGATCACCGACACCAGCTGGCTCGGCTGGCGCTGGTGCTTCTACGTCGGCGTGCCGTTCGCCGTCATCGCGCTGATCGTCCTCCAGAAGACGCTGCACCTGCCCGTCGTCAAGCGGCCGGGCGTCAAGGTCGACTGGGCCGGCGCGTTCTTCATCGCCGCCGCGGCCTGCACCCTGCTGCTGTGGGTCACCTTCGCGGGGGACAAGTACGACTGGCTGTCCTGGCAGACCTACACGATGGTCGGCGGAGCCGTCGTACTCGCGCTGATCTTCGTGCTCGTCGAGTCGAAGGCCAAGGAACCGATCATCCCGCTGCGGCTGTTCCGCAACGGCACCATCACACTGGCGTCGATCGCCTCGCTGTTCGTCGGAATCGCGATGTTCGGCTCGACGGTGTTCATGAGCCAGTACTTCCAGTTGGCGCGCGGCAAGTCGCCGACGATGGCCGGTGTCATGACGATCCCGCTGATCGCCGGGCTCTTCCTGTCCACCACGGTCTCCGGCCAGGTCATCACCCGCACGGGCAAGTGGAAGAAGTTCCTCATCGCCGGCGGTGTGCTGATGGCCGCCGGCATGGGCCTGCTGGGGACACTCCGGTACGACACCGAGTACTGGCACATGTCGATCTACATGGCGCTGCTCGGCCTCGGCGTCGGCATGATGATGCAGAACCTGGTGCTCGCCACCCAGAACCAGGTGGCGGCGAGCGACCTCGGGTCCGCCAGCTCGACGGTGAACTTCTTCCGTTCGCTGGGCGGTGCGGTCGGGGTCTCGGCGCTCGGTGCCGTGCTCTCCAACCGGATCACCCACTACATGGAGGACGGCTTCGCCAAGCTCGGCGTCAAGCCCGGCGGCGGAGCCACGGGCGGCGGCGGCAGCGCCCTGCCGGACCTGGACAAGCTGCCCCCACCGGTCCGTACCGTCGTGGAGAGCGCGTACGGGCACGGCATCGGCGACATCTACCTGTACGCCGCGCCGGTCGCGCTGCTGGCGCTGGTGTGCGTGCTGTTCATTCGGGAGGTCCCACTGCGGACCACTGCCGTGAACGAGGCGAACGAGGCGTCCTCCGCGGCCTCCACGACCTGGGCGGCCGAGGACCACACGCAGCAGGCCGCCGCGGTGGCCGCGCCCGCGGGGGACGACACCCAGCTCAGGGAGTACGCAGCCATGGCCACAGACCAGCCCCCGGCCCCCATACCGACCAGCCAGTATGGAGTGCATGGCACCGTCCGCAACGCCGACGGCATCGGCGTGGCCCGCGCGGCCGTCACGCTGATCTCGCTCAGCGGGCGCCAGCTCGGCCGCTCCGTCGCCCACGCGGACGGCTCCTACGGGCTGGACGCGCCGGGGCCCGGCTCCTACGTCCTGATCGCGGCCGCCGACGGCCACCAGCCGCAGGCGTCCACCATCGTGGTCGGCGAGCAGCCCCTCAGCCACGACCTGCTGCTCTCCGGCACCAGCGGCCTGGCGGGCCAGGTGCGCGGGCTGGCGGACGGCGCCCCGGTGAGCGGCGCGATGGTCGTCGTCACCGATGTACGGGGCGAGGTGCTGGCCACCGGCGTCACCGGCGACGCGGGCGACTACCGGTTCGACGAGCTGGTCACCGGCAGCTTCACGCTCGCCGTGAACGCCACCGGCTACCGGCCCACCGCCGTCCCGGTCGAGGTACAGGGCCAGGGCACCACCCGGCTCGACGTCGACCTGGCGGCGGGCGCCCGGGTGACCGGCACCGTACGGGCCGGTGCGCAGCACCGGCCGCTGCCGGACGCACGCGTCACCCTCGTCGACGCGGCCGGCAACGTCGTCGCCACGTCCACCACCGGTGAGGACGGCGCCTACGCCTTCACCGATCTGGACGCCGGCGAGTACTCGGTCATAGCGAGCGGCTACCCGCCCCAGGCGAACGCCCTGCATGTGACCGGACCCGGAGTGGACGCGTACGACATCGAGTTGCACCACCCGGACGAGTGACCCCCCGGTCCTGACGGCGCGTGAATCGAGCGGAGCGCGCGCCGTCGGGTCCGGCAGGGGAAGGGCCCCGGCGGCCCGGAGAACCGCGACTGGCGAGCGCGGGCAAGGGACGGCCCGCCGCCGGGCGCCGGGGCCCGTCGTATGCGAGGCCGGGGCCGTCGTATGTGAGAAGGAGCTGGAAGAGATGACAGGCGGGGCAAGCGGAGCGGACCCGGCCGGCGGCGCCGGAGACGGCGTGCGGGCGCGGGTGCGTACCCGGGACGGCTGGGCGGTGCGGCACGCCGTGCTCACCCTCACCGATATGACGGGCGCCCAGGTACTGCGCGTCGAGGCCGATGACGAGGGTGTCGCACGCGGCGGGGAGCCGCTGCCCCCAGGTGCGTACATGGTCATCGCCACGGCTGTCGGCTATGCGCCGGCCGCCGCCACGGCGATGGTCACCGCTGCCGGGCGCGCGGAGCTGGGCACCCTGGTGCTGGCCCGGCAGGGCGGCGTCGAACTGCCGCCGCCGGGCCCATGGACGATCGACCCGATGCACTCCACGGTCGCCGCGTCCGCACAGCACCTGGGAATGACCAGCGTGCACGGCCGGTTCACCGAGTTCGGCGGCGGGATCGAGATCGCGCAGGACCCGGAGAAGTCGTCCGTCGAGGCCGTCATCAAGGCGGAGTCCATCGACACCGGCAACGACATGCGCGATCAGCACCTGCGCTCAGGCGACTTCCTCAACGCCGAGACCTACCCGGACATCACCTACCGGAGCACCGGCATCGACCTGGCGGGGCCCGACCGGTGGACGGTGCGCGGCCAACTGGGGATGCACGGCGTCGTCCGCGACGTCGACCTGGACCTCACCTACCTGGGCAGCGGTCCCGACCCCTGGGGCGGGCTGCGGGCTTCCTTCCGCGCCACCACCGAACTGCGGCGCTCGGACTTCGCGATGAACTACAACCAGGTCGTCGCCGCCGGGATCGCCGCCGTCGGTACGACGCTGAGGGTGGACCTGGACATCCAGGCGGTGCAGGGGGAGTCACTGCCGTTCTGACGCCGGGCCCCGCGCGATCGGGGCCCAGCTGCTCAGCGGTCCTCGGGAGCCGGAGGCTGGGGCGGAATCACGGGCGCGGCGCGGTCCAGCGGGGCCGCGCCGCGCCCGTACCGTGCCATGGCCTCGATGCCCGCGATGACACAGTCCAGGGCGACACCGAAGTCCCGCTGCTCCACCGGGAGTACGGCCTCTCCGTGTACGCCCCCGCCGCACTCCGCGTACTCGGGGCGCGCCCCCACCGTCGTACGCAGCGCGTCCACACAGTCCTGCGAACTGACGCCCGCCTCGCTGCACCGGCGCTGCCAGCTGGCCTCGACGGCGGCGTGCCCGTAGACGAACGAGAACAGCGCGGCCAGCGCACCGTCCGCCTGCTGCTCGGGGAGGCCGGAGCGCAGCAGCACGCGGCGCACGCCCAGCTGGAAGGACATCGCGCTCGGCCCGACGTTCAGGAAGCTGCCCAGCGTGCCGGAAGCCCACGGGTGACGGCGCAGCAGCCCGCGCAGCTCGTACGCCGCCTGCCGCAACTGCTCGCGCCAGTCGATGTCTTCGGCGTCCGCGTCGGGCACCTCGAGTTCGCCCTCGACGGCGTCCAGGGCGAGTTCGAGCAGGTCGTCCTTGCGGTCCACGTACCAGTACACCGACATGGCCGTCACGCCCAGCCGGGCGGCCAGCCGGCGCATGGAGAACTTCGCCAGCCCCTCGGTGTCCAGCAGCCGTACGGCAGCCGCCGTGATCTTCTCCCGGTCCAGCCCCTCGGTCTGCCCGTTCCCGGCCGCTCTGCGGCGGGTCTCCGTCCGCTCCTCCAGCCACACGCTGGTTCTGCGCATCCGGCTGGTGCGGCTGCCGTCGCTCATGGCACGCGCTCCTTCGGGGGCCGGCTCCGAAGGCCGGTCGGAGAGACGGAACGGGGCGGCAACGGCCGAGGTGACTTACGGACCGTTACCCCTCGATGCTAATCCGTATCCGCCCCTTCATCCGCCTTCGGCGACCCGAACGCCGGTATGACGGACTCGCCGGAACGATCCGGACGACCGGGACGACCGGCACTTGTGGCGCCCTCCCCGGGTTTGAAGACGTAACCCGCGCCGCGCCGCGTGTGGATCATCCGCTCCCTGCCCGCATCGATCTTCCGCCGCAGATACGAGATGTAGAGCTCCACCAGGTTGGCGTGCCGGCCCACGTCGTAGTTCCACACCCGGTCGAGGATCTGCGCCTTGCTGAGCACCCGGCGCGGATTACGCATCAGAAAGCGCAGCAGCTCGAACTCGGTTGCGGTCAGCCGTATCCGGTCCCCGCCCCGCCACGCCTCGCGGCTCTCCTCGTCCAGCACCAGATCCCCGACGACGAGCAGCCGTTCGGTCCGGTGCGCGCACGCACGCGGGGTTCGCTCACGCGGGGTTCGCTCGGGCGGGGTGAATTCGCGCGGGGTGAATTCGCGCGGGGCGCCCGTCCCACTCCTGCTCCCACTGCTCCCACTCATGCGCCCACCCTCGAACGCCCGGGTGAGAGAAGACTTGCGGGCACCTGTGAATCGCCTGAGAAAGACCTAGGGTCGGGTGGGTGAGCGCAGTCATAGCAGCGATGATCACGGCCATCGTCGGCGTCCTGGGCACCCTGTTCGCTCCCGTACTCACCCAACGCGTCGCCGCACGGCAGCGCGAGGAAGAGCGGGCGGAGGCCGACCGCCTGCGCCGCCTCGAGGAGCGCCGCGCCGCCTACACCGCGATGAACCGCGCCTCCCGGCAGTTCAGCACCCTCCTCAAGGACGCCCTGCACCGGCTGCGCGACGAGGTCTACACCGACCAGGAGCGCACCGCCCTGGAAGAGGCCCGCCTCGACTACCGCGACCGCTACGCGGAGGCCCAGATGATCGTCCCCGAGCACATCATGGAAGCCTCCCGCGCCGTCAACCGCGTCCTCGCCGGTGTCGACGCCGCCGTCAAACGACTCGACCGCGGCCGCGCCCACCCCACCGAGACCCCCGACTCCGTCCGCCACACCCTCACCACCGAAGGCGACCCCCAACTGGCCGCCATGCGCCAGCTGATGCGCGAAGACCTGGGCATCCGCGACTGACCCCCGAGATCACCCGCCACCGCGCCGGGCGCCAAGCTCGGCGTAGATGCCATACGGGAACGCTGACAAGGCCGGTAGCGCATGAGGCAGCGGCAGCCGGACCGTCCCACGGCTGAATCCCGCCCCTCCCCACGCTGGACCAGCCGTCTCCGCCGCCGCTGCGCGGGAGCACGGAGCGAGAAATGGTCACAGAATGGCCGCCTCTTCCCTATACCCCTCACACTTCGCCCTGCCGAGCACTACGGTCACTCCACCCGAAACACCCTGGGGGGGGACGAGATGACCAACCCGTACACCACGCCCATACCGCCGACACCGCGACCGCCCAACGCCCGACCGCTCCGCAAGCGGGTACTCGTGTGGGTCGGAGGCTCGGCACTGTTCTTCGCGGGCGTGATCATCGGCACCACCGACGACGGGCAACAGCCCGTCGACAACAAGGCCAAGCCCGCGACGACCATCACCGCGACCACCACCGCCACGCCCAAGCCGAGCCCGGCCGTCACCGAGACCGTCAAAGCCAAGAGGAAGCCAGGCCCCACGGTCACCGTCACCAAGACCGCCACCGCCAAGGCTGCCGACAGCGGCAGCCGCAGCGACAGCGACGGAGGCGAGGACAGCACCGGCACCTGCACGATCGTCTCGAACTCGGGGAACTGCTACTCGGCGGGACAGCTCTGCCGGAACAGCGATCACGGGGCCACCACCTCCACCGCCGACGGCAGGAAGATCAAGTGCGCGCGCAGCTCGAATGCATGGCGCTGGACCTACCTCTGACGGGACAAGGCCCGACGGTGCGACCGGTCAACTGGCGGGCTCCCGCCCGACCTTGGGAATCACCCGGCGGCCCGGGGCTCAGCCGCACGTACGTCGACGGCAGAACTTGCGCCGACGCACACAAGAAGTGAGGGAAGCTCCGCGCCGACGCCAAGAAGGGCTCGATGCCCACTCGGCACCGCCGGCGGCGACCCTCCTCGACCACTGGCTCGAGTCGATCGTGAAGCCGGACCTCGCGCCCCTGCCGCACGTCTCGGCGAGGGCGGCGGTGGACCTGTATTCCGGGGACGGCGGAGATGCGGTGACAGGCGACGGACTCCTGGGCCTGCGGGCAGCTGTGCGGCACTGGCACTCGCGTCGACCATACGGAGCCGACCCGTTCCTGTCCGGTGGGCCGCGCGGACACCGGACGACTGACGCCGTTGCCGTAATTCGCCGCTGTACGCCCTCAACGTAAGAGGCCCCCGGATTATCCCGGGGGCCTCTGAGCTGCTGCGCGCTCGGCAGGATTCGAACCTGCAACCTTCTGATCCGTAGTCAGATGCTCTATCCGTTAAGCTACGAGCGCTTACTGTCCGGCGGGTTTTGCCGCCGGGCGGCGTTGCGGGAACAACATTACATGACCTGCGCGCCCAGGTGAAATCCATTAGGCGCACCCCTGCTGACCTGCGGAAATGACGCCAGGGGCGGGTGGGTGGCGCGGGGTGGAAACGGAAGAAGCCCCGGGCGGGCCGGGGCTTCGGTGATCTCTTCATGATCTTGAGATCTGGCGATCCGGGATCAGGAGATCGTGAGCGGAGGCTGAGGGATTTGAACCCTCGATGGGGTGATAGCCCCAAACCGCATTAGCAGTGCGGCGCCATAGACCAGACTAGGCGAAGCCTCCAAACACACTCGGGACGCCCGGAGGGGCGGACAAAGTGTGTGCTGATGATGGCACAGCCCGGGGGGCTGTCTCCAATCGGCCCCTACCGTACTCGGTCCGCGGACCCCTGGGCAAAGCCTTAAAGCGGTGGTCCGGGAGGTCGACCCCCTCGCGGACCGGCGCCGGTGCCTCCGGACGGGGGTCGGGCTGCGTCCGGACGGGTCCGCCCGCGCAACGGCGCGGGACCCGGGGCGTTAGGGGAAGGGGGGCGTACTCGCGGCGCCCCCACCTCCCTCCCACCGGGAAGGGCCGCCCCCGTCCAGCCAGGCGGAAGCGCGCTCTCGAGTCTCTGGAGCCAGCCATGCCGCGTCGCACCGTTCCCGTACCGTTCCGCGTCCGCCCTCTCCTCACCCTCACCGCGGTCAGCTCCGCGGCGGCGGGCCTGCTCTCCCTCGTCGGGGCGCCGGAGGCGACGGCCGTCAGCCGGCCGGCCGCAGCCGGTGGGTCCGCGGCCACCGTGCGGCCCGCCGACGAGCTCAGGTTCACCGTCACCCACACCGGGAGGGCGGCGAGCGACGGGTCGTACACCCTCCGTTGTCACCCCGCGGGTGGCAGGCACGCGGCGCCGAGCCGGGCCTGCGCGGCGCTCGACCGGGCGACCTCCGGGGGCCGGGACCCCTTCAAGCCGGTCCCGGCGGATGCGACGTGCACGATGATCTACGGCGGTCCCGCGACGGCCCGCGTGACCGGCACCTGGCACGGCCGGAAGGTCGATGCCCGGTTCAAGCGGACCAACGGGTGCGAGGTGGCGCGCTGGAACAGCTTGGTCCCGGCGCTGCCCCGGACCGGGCCGGCCTGAGCCAGGACCACCTACCGAACCTCGGCCACGTTCTGAGCCTGGAGCGGGTCCCGCGCCTGGCCCGCGGCGGCCTTCGCCTCCCACGGCGGCCCGCACCTAAGCGGCAGCGATGTCGGTGACTGCCAGCGTCCGCCTACTCGCCGCTGTACGCCGCGTGTTGACCCGCGGCGTACACAGGGGCCCGACTCCCTACCGCGACGCGGCAACGGCCTCCCCCGTATCCGCCGCCGCGCTCATGAGTGTGGCCCGTAGACTCCCCCCTAGTGACACGCCCGGGGTGAACGGCAGACTGGCAGCCGTGGCCTGGCCGGATCAACGAGACCAACAGGGAAGAAACGGGCGGAAGGTCACGAGCACCTGAGGTCAGCAGGAGGGAATTGTCGCCGTGAGCAGCAGGCCATCCCGAGGCGCTGCTCGCCTCGCCGCCATACTCGACGCACTGCCCGACGCGCTGCTCCTGGTGAACTGCAACGGCACAGTGGTGAACGCCAACGCCATCGCGTTGGAGACCTTCGAGACGCCCGGCACGGCGCTCGTGGGGCGTGGACTGCTCGACCTGCTGCCCGAGTTCGACTCGAAGCGCATCCCGGGCTCGATGCGGCGCCCCGAGGAGGCGGCACAGGCGCAGGGCCGTCAGAAGCCGACCCGGATGGTGGCTCGGCGTACGGACGGCAGCGAGTTCCCGGTCGAGGTGACCAGCGCGAACCTCGAGGACGGACGGACGCCCTACGCCTCCGCGTTCGAAGCCGCCTTCGCCGACCATCCGGGCGGCGGCGGGTACACGGGCGACGAACTGCTGATGCTCGTCGTACGCGATCTCACCGGCACGCTCGACACCGAGGCCGAACTGGCGCGCCAGCAGCGTCAGACCGAGATGATCCTGCGCGCCGCTTCCGAGGGGGTCGTGGGGGTGGACGCCGAGGGCCGGGTGGTGCTCGTCAACCCGGCGGCGGCGCAGATCCTCGGCTACCGCGCCAGCGATCTGGGCGGCCGGGAACTGCACCCACTGGTGCACCACTCGCGCCCCGACGGCTCCGCCCTCCCGTACGAGGAGACCCCGCTGGCCGACACCTTGCGCTCGGGCCGCAAGCACCGGGTGCGGGCCGGACAGGTGCTGTGGGCGAAGGACGGGCGCGCGGTGCCGGTGGACATGACGACGGCGCCGGTACGGGACGGGGAACAGCTGGTCGGCGCGGTGCTGACGTTCGCCGACCGGCGCCCCTACGACGCCGTCGCGGCACGCCAGACCCAGTTGCGGGCCGTGCTGGAGGAGTCGCTGCGCGGACCGCTGGAGCAGCTGCGCCAGGAGTTGTCGGGGCTGACCTCCGATCCGGCCGCGCAGCTGTGGCCGGAGGCGAACCAGATCCTGCACCATCTGTCCGCGGGCTACGCGCGGATGACGACGCTGGTCGACAACGTCCTCGGCTACCAGCGGCTGGACGCCGGCCAGGAGCGGCTGCGGACCGAGCCGGTGCCGATGGACGCGGTGGTCTCCGCGGGCGTCGAGGGGGCGACGGAGCTGATCGGCCCGGGGCGCGCCCAGTTCGCCGTGCACGCGCCGCCGATCGAGGCCGAGGTGGATCCGGAACGGCTCGCCGTGGCACTGGCGCACCTGATCGCGGACGTGGCGGGCGTGGACGCGACGGGCCGCGCGCTCGCCACTCCGTCGCCCAACGTCGATCCGACGATCGTGGTCGCCGCCGCGCAGCGCGGCGAGGTCGTACGCGTCGAGGTGCGCGGCCCGCACAGCGGGGGCAGCCCGGTGCACGAGCCGCTGGTGCGCGGCATCGTCAACCAGCACGGCGGCGTGCTCCAGACCCATGAGGTGCCGGGCTCGGCGGGCGGCAGCGCGTATGTGCTGGAGGTCCCGGTCAAGGCGGTCGGCAACACCACCCGGCAGTCCGGCAGCCGGGCCCGCAAGGGCGGCCCTGACGACACGAGCGGTACGGGCAGTACGGGCGGTGGCCGGAGCACCGGCGGTACGGGACACGACCGGGACGGTTCGACCGGTGCGGGCCGCTCCACGGGCGGTGGACGGTCGACCGGTGGCGGGCGGAGCGGGAGTCACGCCCGGGGCGGCAGCCATGCGCGCGGAGGCGCCTCGCAGGGTGGCCAGGGCGGGGCGTTCGGGGTGCCGAGTGTCGTGCCCGGCACGGAGCGCGGCGAGACGACGGTGATGCCCGTACCGGCCGCTCCGGCACGGGGAACCGGGACCGAGTCGGCGGGGCACCCGCAGGAGACCGGTGGCCAGAGCGGGGTGCAGGAACCGGCCGGGCTCGGTGGTACGGAGCACGGGCAGGGCGGCGCGGCCGAGGGCGCGTCGGCAGCCGCCCTGGAGCCGGTGGCGGACCAGCGGCAGGGAGCCGGCGCGCTCGCTCCGGTGCCCGATCCGCGGCAGAGCATCGAGTTGGGGCCGGGGCCGTCCGCCGCCGGTGGCGGCCAGGGGCGGCCGGAGTTGGGGCCCGCGCGGCCTTCCGCGGGGAGCGAGCAGCCGGACCCGGCGGCGACCCCGGCGGCGACGCCCATGGCGGTCCCGTACCAGGGGGGCGCGCAGCAGGAGGGCCTGTACGCGGACGCTGCGGCCGTGCCCCGGCCCACCGGGCGGCGGCGTGGCCGGCCGAGTCCGGCCGAGGAGCAGCACGAGCAGGCGCCGCTCGGGGCCCAGAGCGCTGCCCGTACCGCGTCCGGGGCGCTCGAACTCCCCTCGGGAGGGTCGGGGAGCTCGGATGAGAGCGGGGGCGGCGGGGGCGCGAACGTGCCGGTGCCCGCGCAGGGTTCGGGTCGGCGTGCGCGGCGTGCGCTGGGCGAGCGCGTGGATTCCGCGCCGGCCCCGCAGGGCGCGGAGCCGGGTCAGGAAGCCGTAGCCGCACACGGGCCAGCCCCGCAGGAAGTGGACGCCGCCGCGGACGGGGAGACCGGCAGCGGTCTGGAGCTTCCGCCGGCCGGCGGAGGGCGCCGGGCACGGCGCATCGCGGCTGCCCGCGCGCGGGCGCAGGCAGCGGCCGAGGCCCAGCAGGGGCCGCACCACGCGCCGTTCGCCCTCCCGCCCGCGCCCTCGGAGGACGCCTCGGCCCCCGCACCGTCCGGGGCCCCGGCAGCCGCTGCGGGCTCCGCCGACTTCACGGCGCCCTCCGGCGCCGCCTCGCCCACGGGCGCGGGCCCGGAGACCGCGTCGGGTAACTCGGGGGCTGCCGCGACGCCGCCGGGCGCGGTCGCGGGCCCGGCGTACGACCCGTACGACGCGAGCGGGGGCGCGGGCGAGGGCGCGAGCACCGACGCGGGCACCCCGGAAACGCAGCAGGAGAGCGGCGGCAGGCCGCAGCGGGGCGAGCACTCGGTCGTCGCGGCCAGCCCGATCCTGGGCGGCGGAGCGTTCCAGCAGCCGCAGCAGACACAACAGGGACAGCAGCCGCAACAGCCGAACCCGCAGGCCCAGCCGCAACGCGGGCTGCCCAGGCCGGAGCAGGGGCAGCCGGGTGCGGCGAGCAGCCCGTACGGCACCGACCACGGTCCCCGCGTACGGACGCTGGGGCAGGGGATGCCGTTCGCCGAGCGGATGGCCGAGCAGCAGAACGCCGCCCAGCAGCAGTGGCCCCCGGCGCAGTCCTCGACCCCGTCGGCCGCCTCCGCCATACCGTCCACCCCCTCCACCCCCGGGCCGCCCCCCGGCTCCGGCCGCCGCCGGAAGCTGGCCACGCCGGAGGAGCGCGCGCAGGGCAACGGGCCTGCCGAGTCGTCCCAGGGCGGCCCCGGCCAGCCGGGCGAGCCTCCGCACGCCGCAGCCGAGCCGGGTCAGTCCGGTCAGCCGGGTCCGTCCGGTCAGCCCGGGCCGAGCGACCACGAGCAGGCGGAGCGCGGGGCGCTCCCGGTGGAGCAGGGCGCCCAGCCAGGAGCGGGAACGGCACCCATCGGCCGGTCCCAGCCGGGCTCGGCCCAGCCGTGGGGTACGCCGAACCCCGAACAGCACCAGGACGGTGCGACCGTTTCGGGCGGTCCCGGTCCGCAGGACGGAGCTTCCGTCCCCGGTCAGCCGCAGCCCTGGGCAGCCGCAGGCCCCGGACATCCCCAGCCCGCGACGGCCCACCCCGGCCAGCCCGAACCCGGCACGGGCGGTCACGGCCAACCCCAGCTCGGGGCACCCGACCACGGGCAGGCCCAGCCCGGAGCGCTCCCCGCGGGGCAGCCCGGCGCGGGAGCACCCGGTCAGGCGCAGCCCTGGGCAGCCGTGCCAGGCCGCCCAAACGCCGGCGCCCAGCAGGGCGCTGCCGTGGACCAGTCGCAGCAGGCGCCCGGGCAGGGATCGGCGCAGGGCACGCCCCAGGGCGGCGGTTCGCAGGCGCAGCCGCCCGCACTGCGCCAGCCGCCGGGGCAAGGGCAGGGGCAGCCCGGCGCGATGCCGGGCCCGATGCCCATGCCGCAGCCCGGAACAGGCCCCGCGACACCCGCCCAGCACGGTCACGGCCCCGGCCCCGGCCGAAGCGGCGGCCCGCAGCAGTTCGCCGTCGGCACGCCCGGCGGAGCCCCCGAAGCGGAGGAGGGGCCCGAGCCGCTGGACGGGCCGGACAGTCCTGTCGAGATGACGGACGGCCGCGGCTTCGGCGTACCGCCGCACGCCATGGACGACGAGCTGCCGCCCGAACCGCTCGACAACCCGCGGCGGCTGCTGGTCTGGCCTGAGCCGGACGTCTCCACCCAGCAGGCGCTCTCCGACCGCGGCTACCGCCCCGTACTGGTGCACTCGCGCGAGGAGGTGGACGCGCAGATCGCGGCCTACCCCGCGGCGCTGTTCGTCGACCCGCTGACGGGGCCGATCACCAGGACGGCGCTCCAGTCGCTGCGGACCGCGGCAGTGGCTGCCGAGGTGCCCGTACTGGTGACGGCGGGGCTGGGGCAGGCCACGCGCGAGGCAGCGTACGGCGCGGACCCCGCTGTCCTGCTGAAGGCGCTGGCACCGCGCGACAGTGAGCAGCATCCGCCCCGGGTGCTGCTGGTCGAGGAACAGCAGGCGATCGCCACGGCGCTGGCGGCGACCCTGGAACGGCGCGGTATGCAGGTCGCGCTCGCGCCGACGGACTCCGAAGCGGTGCACGTGGCCGCGCAGATCCGGCCGAACCTCGTCGTGATGGACCTGATGCAGGTACGGCGGCGGCGCGCGGGCATCATCGACTGGCTGCGGGTGAACGGGATGCTCAGCCGCACCCCGTTCGTCGTCTACACCTCGGCGGACCTGGACCAGGCCGAGCTGCCCCGGCTGGCCTCGGGCGAGACGGTGCTGTTCCTGGCGGAGCGTTCGACCAGCACCGAGGTGCAGTCCCGGATCGTCGACCTGCTGACGAAGATCGGCGCGCACTGACCGCCGGCGCCCACTGACCGACCGGGGGCTGGCCAGGCAGCCCCCGG
The DNA here is from genome assembly GCF_050936705.1 of Streptomyces sp. CA-250714. Taxonomy (NCBI): domain Bacteria; kingdom Bacillati; phylum Actinomycetota; class Actinomycetes; order Kitasatosporales; family Streptomycetaceae; genus Streptomyces; species Streptomyces sp. CA-250714. Next base: position 3,717,893 of record NZ_JBNJMI010000002.1, read on the forward strand.
CCCGGCGGTCCGTTCAGCCCAGCTTGGTCACGTCCAGCTCGCCCGCCGCGTACTGCCGACGGAGTACCTTCTTGTCGAACTTCCCCACGCTCGTCTTCGGTACGGCGTCGAGGGTGACCCAGCGCTCGGGGAGCTGCCAGCGGGCGATGGTCTTGCCGAGGAAGGTGCGCAGTTCCTCGTAGGGGAGGGGTTCGTGGCCCTCCTTGAAGACGACGCCGGCGAGCGGGCGCTCGCCCCACTTCTCGTCGGTGACGGCGACGACGGCGGCCTCCGCGATCGCCTCGTGCGCCATCAGCGCGTTCTCCAGCTCGACGGAGGAGATCCACTCGCCGCCGGACTTGATGACGTCCTTGGCGCGGTCGGTGAGGGTCAGATAGCCGTCCGGGCTGATGACGCCGACGTCTCCGGTGCGCAGCCAGCCGTCCGGGCTGAACTTCTCCGCGGGGCGCAGCGGTGGCTCGCCCACGCCCCCGAAGTAGGCGGCGGCTATCCACGGGCCGCGTACCTCCAGCTCGCCCGGCGACTTGCCGTCCCAGGGCGCGAAGCTGCCGTCCGGCGCTGCCAGTCGCGCCTCCACGCCCGCGGGGAAGCGGCCCTGGGTGACCCGGTACGGCCACTCCTGCTCGGGGGTGAGACCGCCCGGCGGATGCGCGAGGCTGCCGAGCGGCGAGGTCTCGGTCATCCCCCAGGCGTGGCAGACCCGTACCCCGTGCAGGTCCTCGAAGGCCCGCATCATGCTCGGCGGACAGGCGGAGCCGCCGATGGTGACGGTCTTGAGGCTGGAGATGTTGCGCGGGGTGACGGCGAGCTCGTCCAGCAGGCCCTGCCAGATGACCGGGACCGCGGCCGCGTGGGTGGGCCGCTCGGCCTCGATCATCTCGGCGAGCGGCGCGGGCTGGAGGAAGCGGTCCGGCATCAGTACGCCGACGCCGGTCATGAACACGGCGTGGGGCAGCCCCCAGGCGTTGACGTGGAACATCGGCACCACGGGGAGGGTGGTGTCGGCAGTGGTGAGGCCCATGGACTCGGTCATGTTGACCTGCATGGAGTGCAGATAGACCGAGCGGTGCGAGTAGACGACGCCCTTGGGGTCACCGGTGGTGCCGGAGGTGTAGCACATGGCCGCCGCGGTGCGCTCGTCCAACTCGGGCCAGTCGTAGGAGGTGGGGCGCCCGGCCAGCAGCTGCTCGTAGTCGTGCACCTGTGGGGAGCAGCCCGCCAGCAGCGAAGTGTCGCCCGGGCCGACGACGACGAGGTGCTCGACCGTCTCCAGGCGGGGCAGCAGTGGCGCCAGCAGGGGCAGCAGGGTGCCGTTGACGAGGATGACGCGGTCGGCCGCGTGGTTGACGATGAAGACGAGCTGCTCGGCGGGCAGCCGCAGGTTGAGAGTGTGGAGCACGGCGCCCATGGAGGGGATCGCGAAGTACGCCTCCATATGCTGCGCGTTGTTCCACATCAACGTTCCCAAAACATCCCCTTCGCCGACTCCGAGGTCAGCAAGGGCGTGCGCGAGCTGTGCGGCGCGCTCGCCGGTCGCACGGAACGTGGTGCGGTGCGGCTCCGCGTCGCCTGTCCATGTGGTGATCTGCGATCCGCCGTGCACTGTCGCGCCGTGAGTCAGGATGCGCGAGAGCAGTAGCGGGACGTCCTGCATTGTGCTGTGCACTGGGGGCCTCCCCTTACGCGGCGGTAGCTATGGCCGCGATTCTCAGGGCATACCCGGCGGTATGTCACTACCTCGACGGCACCTCTTCCCATGAATCCGTCTGTACCTCGGCCCACGGGTCCGGCTCCCACACAGGGTGTATCTGCACCTCGACGCCGGCCTGACCGGGTATGGGCTCTCCGTACTGGTCTCTGCGCCTGACCAGTGCGATACGCCGGATGAGCTGTTTCAAGAGGCGGTTGCGTTCTGCCGTGTTCAGGGTCGGCCACTCCTCGGCGGCGCCGACGACCAGCCGCACGAAGTCGGCCCGGTGCGGGGTCTCCTCAACCTCGACGAGCTGTTCGAGGGCCTTGTCGACGCGGGCCCGCTTCTGCTGGAGTTCGTCCCTCGCGGCCTCGAACACGCCGTCGGGGTACTTCTCAGGGTTCATGGCGTTGTCGACAGCAAGGCGACGCAGAGCGGCGTCGTACTGCTCGGCCTCGGCTTGCAGCTTGCGGCGGCTCTCGCGGGCACGCGCCCGTTCGTCTACGGCCGGTGGTTCCTGCTGGGGTGTGGCTGGTGCTGCGTCGATACCCGGGGCGGCTTCACGCGTGAGCCAGTTACGCACCGTCCTTTCAACCACGTGCCGCGGAATCCACACCCCCTCACACTTCGCACCGCCGGACACTGCCCGCTGCGAACAGCGGTACGCCCAGCCGTTTACGTTGACGGGCTTTCCGTCTTCTGACCTGAGAGTCGTTGTCACAGATGTGCCACCGCGGCACTGCCCACACCGGTTCAGGCCGGTGAGCTCGTAGAGGGCATTGCGCGCGCGGGGCGGGGTGGCACGTACCTCCTTCCGACGCTGCTGGTACGCCTGCCACAGATCCCATTCGATGATCTCTTCGTGTGCCCCCTGCACAAGGAGGTGGTTTGGGCATCCGCCGTTGGTCTTCCTTCCGGCGCAGTTGCACGAGGGGTCATGCAGGCGGAGCAGGCCGGCGGGGAAGCCGCTGTCCATGTAGCGGGTGAGTGTCTGTGTGGTCCACAGCGTGCCGCGGGTGGTGCGGTAGCCGCTGCTGTTGAGCCAGCCGCACAGGGAGGCAAACCCGGTGTGTTCGACATAGCGTCGGTACGCCTCTGCCATGACGGGCCCGGTGTCGCTCTCGTCTGGCTCGTAGCGTTCCTCTTGAAGGGTCTGCGTCCTGGTGTTCCAACGCGGGTGCCAGATGTACCCGAAGCGGGGGCGTCCGGTGGCTGGAAGTCCGACGCTCCGTCGGTGCTGGTGGGTCTCCGCCCACGCTTCGCCGATGCGGTCGGACTCGAATGCCGCGAACTCCAGGATCATGCCGCGTTGGAAGCGGCCAATGGCGGTCGACGCGTCAACTGGTTCGGTTGCGGACTCCAGTAGGCCGCCGATGCTTTCGACGCGTGCGAGGTTGATCGCGTTGCCTGCGCGGTCGCGGCCGAATCGGCTGTAGCGCCAGACGGCTATGCCCTTTTCGGGTCCGCGTTCCACGTAGTCGATCGCGGTCATGATCTTGCGTTTGAAGTTCCGGCCGCTGGCATCGAGGTCTTCGACCCATCGTGTGATGCGTCGGCCGGTGCGGCGTGCCCAATCGAGGATTGCCGTGCGCTGGAGCGCCGGACTGATTTTCTCCTCCTTCCACGTGCTGACACGTATGTACCCGACGAACGGCTCGCGTGCCTCCGGGCCGTCGAATGTTGCAGGCCATGCCTGCGTAGTGGTCACGTGCTCCTACTCCTCCCGTGTGTGGATGAGGGATGTCGGGCGCGCGGGATCGCGTCGCCCGTGGTCGGTGGCGCGGTCAGTTCTCCGGCTCGCTGTGGGTGTCGAGGAGTCCGCGGCGTACGTCGCGCAGCGCGTCGAGGTAGCCGGCCCGGTACGCGTCGCGGGTGACGCGTTGCCGTGTCTGCCGCGCGAGGGCTGCGGCAGTGACGGCGAGGGCGGCGGCGGTGGTTGCGACGGTTACGCGTGCCATGGGGCGGCTCCAAAGATCAGTCACCCGCTCTCGTCTGCGGGCGGTGTGCGTAGCGCCTCGACACTGGCAATGAAAGCCCTGCGCGCAGCGGGTTCATGGATGCCCAGTTCGTCGGCTGCCTTCTCGGGTGTGAGGGGTGGCTCATCTGTGCGGCTGGTGACGGTGAGGTCGGCCTCGGTGGCGATGCCTGCGCGGAGGAGCACGAGCCCGAGCGAGATGTCGAGCGCGGTGGCGATGCGGCGCAGAGTGACGATGTCGGGGGTCGCGGTGCCGGCAAGTAGTCGGCTGAGGGTGCCGCCTGGGATGCCCGCGTAACGAGCAAAGCGAGCCTGCTCGCCCCTCGCGTCGAGGGCGAATCCCCGCCGGATGATCTGGTCTCGGAGCCATTCGGCGAATTGGGCGCGCTGGTCTGGCGCGTCGGTGTGTTCCATGCGTGGAACATACCGCGCGCGGAATCACTCCGCACGGGCGCGAATCAGCCAGAGAGGCGCACAGTTCATGTGCACCCGCAGTCATCTCACTACCTCACGTGACCAGTCGAACACGGGTCCGATTTTGTGCTCGCTACACGCGTGTGTCAACCGCATATGCCCTGTGAAGATTCGCCCCTATTCGTGGATGACCTGTGCAGATTGGCGTCCGTTTGCTCCGTTCACGCGCGGCTCATCCTTGTGCTAGCGTTCCACTCGTGGACGAAACAAGTTCGCCCACGGAGTGAAGGACCGCCCATGTACGACCGTTCTCTACTCGTGACCGCCGCCCGTGGCGTGGGTGATGTCACACCGTCCGACACCGCACGACGGTTGAAGGTTGCACGAAACACCGCGTGGCGCCTGTGGACCGGCAAGACCGCGCCGAGCGCCGCCGTGGCCGCCGCCGTCGAGCGCCACTACGGAGTGCCCGCCACCCAGCTCGTGAAGATCCGGGAGGCAGCCCCGTGCGAAATGACGTGATTCCCCGCGAACAGGCGTTCGCAAACGCCCGCGCTGTGCTCGACCGGGCCCGCGCCCGCCGCGACGCCGACCGCGCCGCCGGACGCCTCGACCCTGAGGTCGAGCTCATCCTCCGCCGTTTGGAGCGCGAGCAGCGCGCCCAGCAGGCCCCGGCGCACCGCGCCGCAGCGTGACGGCTGGCCCGAATCCGACTCGGACCAGCCGCAGCAAAACGGCCGCCCCAGATCCGACCTGGGGCGGCCCGCACGACCTACCCGACGAAAGGCAACAGGCCGTGACCATGCACCAGCCTACCGACGCCCCGGCGACCGACGCCGAGAAGCGCCGCACCCTCGCGGGCATCATCGCCCGCCAGCTCGACCAGATCGCCCCCGGTACCGCCCGCGTTCGCACCGTCCCCGTGACGGCCGTCCTCGATGGCGAGCAGCGCCGCAAGGTGTGGGTGTCCCTCGACGACGCGCTCGGCCAACCGATCGAGGCCGACCGGGCCGCGCACCGCGCCGCCCGTGGCCTGCTGCGCCGGATGCTCCCGGACGCCGACTGGTCGCGTCCGCACGTCTACGACGCCATCACGGGCGAGCTCACCGACGACGCGCCGACGATGCCCGAGGAGCTGCTGTGATCCGGCCGCAGCTCACCGCTGACGGCCTCGCCATCCGGTTGGCCGACGACCGGCCCGACGTGCTGCTCGACGAGCTCGCCGCCGCCTACGCCCGCGACCCCGAGACGGTCGCCGCGCTGCTGGCCGCGCACGCCGACGCCGTCGAGGCAGCCGATGACGCCCAGTGCAACCCGTGCGCCACGGACTACGACCGCGCCATGCGCGCCGCCGAGGCCGACGGCACCCGCGACGGGCTGTACGGCGAGCTGCCGCCCCCGGCCGTCCTCGACCACGTCATCGACCCGGCCGAGGCCGTCGCCCTCGCCGACGAACTCACCGCCCGCGCCGCCCGCGCACACCTCGCCAACCAGGAGCACCACGCATGACGACCGCCACCGACACCCCGACGGCCGAGGCCGCCCCCCTGCCCGTCGGCCCCGCAGGCACCACCTACGAGCCTGCACCCGAGGGCGCACCCGCCGACGCACCCCGGGTGTTCACCGCCCTCGCCGCCGTGATGGGCGACGCGATGCCCGTCGCGAAGAACCAGCGGAACCAGCAGCAGAACTACAAGTTCCGCGGCATCGACGACGTGATGAGCGCCATGGCGGGCCCCCTGCGGAAGCACGGGGTGTTCATCCTGCCGAGCATCGTTACGCACCGGCAGGAACGCCGGGGCGAGAAGATGACGCACACCGTCATCCGGATGCGATACCGCATCTACGGTCCGGCTGGTGACTGCCTGATCGCGGACGTACCGGGGGAGGCGTCCGACTACGCCGACAAGGCCACCAACAAGGCACAGAGCGCGGCGCTCAAGTACCTGTTGTTCACGCTGTTCATGCTTCCCGTGGACGGCCGCAGCATCGACGACGGCGACCGCCACCACCCGGAGAACGAGGCGCCGCAGCAGGCCGAGCAGCAGCCGCGCCGCGGTCGCCGCGCCGAGCCGGGCCCGTGGGAGCAGGACCCGCCCCCGCAGCAGCCGACCGGGCCCTCGCGCGACTACCTCGCCGAAGCGCGCGCCGCCGACAACGTGAGCGCCGTCCGTGCGCTGCACAAGCAGGCCAAGGACGAGGGGGCCCCGGCCGACTACCTCGCCGCACTCGCCGAGATCGGCGCGAGCAAGCCCGGCGCCAAACCGCGCCAGCAGCGCGGCGCCGTCGCCGACACGCCACGCCGCGCGATGCAGTGGACGAAGGGCCACCAGCCGACCGCCGTCGACGAGGTGACCGACGCCGCAGGCGAGACGAGTTGGCAGGGCGAACCCGCGAAGCAGGAGCACGCCGCCGCGCTCGGCGAGATGTACGACGCCGCCCGCGACGCCGGACTCGCCTCGCCCGAGGAGACCGACGAGGCGTTTACCGCCCGGTTCCAGTGCCAGCCCGCCGCCGCGACCGTCGCCCAGCTCCGCGAGATGCGCGACGACCTGCTCGACGCCGCGAAGGGAACCGCCGCGTGAGCGCCACCGACAGCACCGAGCGCGAGCAGGCGTTCGCCGTCGCCGCCGCCGCGACGGCCGCCACCACGCAGACCGTCGAGCAGCAGGCCGAATCCCTGCGGGACCTCGCCACGCAGGCCGCCGTGTTGAAACTGCTCTCCGAGCGCGTCAAGCAAGCGCAGGCGGACGTGCGCAAGCGGACACAAGCCGCGTTGGACGCTGCGGCCGAGCGCGACGGTACCGAGCGGATCACCGCCGAGCTCCCAACCGGCGAGGCAGTCGCCACGATCGGGCTCCGCAAGGGCGAGACGGGCCCGGTCGTCACCGACGAGGAAGCCCTCGCCCGCTGGCTCCGCGAGCAGTGGCCCGCCGAGCAGTGGACCGAGACCCGCATCGTGCGCACCGTCAAGCCGTGGAAGCTCGCCGAACTGCTCGGCGAGATGCAGGCCGCGGGCGCGACGAAGGTCGTCGACAAGACCACGGGTGAAGTGCTCGACGTGCCAGGCGTCGTGATCAAGCCCACCCGCGCACGCACGCACGGGATCACGTGGCGCAAGGGCGGGAAGAACGCGACGGCCGCCGCGTGGCGCACGGGCGCCCTCGCCGGACAGCTCGCCGCCATCACAGCGGGCGAGGAGGACGAGCAGTGACGCGCACACCACCCGACCAACTCGCCGCCCTCGCCGCCAAGCTCGGCACCGTCCACCCGGCCGCGCCCGAGCTGGTGCTCACCACCGCCGACCAGCTCGGCACCGCGGACGAGGTGCGCCTCCCGAGCCGCACTGTTGGGGCGCTGCTGCGTCGTCTCCTCGCCGTCGAGACCGACCTCGCCACCACGCGTCAAACCGTCGCCCGCGTCGTCTACGACGCCAACGAAGGCGACGACTGGTCGATGTCCGACCTGATGTACGAGCTCGAACACGCGGGAGTCCCTATCGCGCCCGAGCTCGACCACATCGACGCCGTACGGACAGCCGAGTACCGCGCGCAGGCCCTCGGATGAGCGCCACCGTGAGCGGCCTCGACGCCACGCGCCGTCTGCTCGACGGCCCGCCCCCGCCGACCGTGCCCGGACAGCTCGCCGTCGACGCCGAGCCGCCCCGCTGCGAGCACGGCAACCCCCGGTGCGGAGCCGTCCCCGTGCGCCCGTACCCGTGCGGCTACCGGTGCGCCGAGCACCAGCCCGCCCGCACCCACCCCTACCGCACCACCCCGTGACGCGTCCGGGGGCGAGGGAGAGCCGCCGCGCCCCTCGCCCCCGGCGCCCCCAGACAGGAGCACCCCCCTTGCCTTGGTTCAAGGTTGACGACACTGCGCACGCGCACCCCAAGCTGCTCAAGGCCGGTAACGCCGCCCTCGGCCTTTGGATGCGCGTCGGTGCCTACTGCGCCCAGCACCTCACAGAAGGCGCCGTACCGGGCGTCGTCGCCCAGCTCTACGGCACCGCCCCGCAGGCCCGGAAGCTGGTCACCGCCGGCCTCTGGCACGAGCACGGCCACACCTGCCCGCGCTGCCCGCAGCCAGCCCCCGGCGACTACCAGATGCACGACTTTTTGACCTACAACCCGACGCGCGAGAAGACCGAGCAGAAGCGCGCCGCCGCCGCCGAGCGCCAGCAGCGAGCCCGCGAGAGATCCGCCGAGCAGCGGAACCAAGAGCGTAATCCGCCGGATTCGTCGGCGAATCGTCCGCGAATCGACGACGATTCGTCGGGCGAAAATCGCGAACCGTCCGCGAATCAGATCGAGTTTCCGGACGACATTGCAGGTCAGAAGGAGTCGTCACACCGTGACGGTACGGGCCCGTCACGGTCCCCCCGACCCGACCCGACCCGACCCCTTGTACTTCCTTCGGAAGTACAACAGCAGCAGCACGCGCGCGAGCGGTCCGGGCTGGTACCCGAACTGCACCCGCTCGCCGACGCCCTCGCCGCCGCAGGGTGCGGCGTGCGCTGGTCGCTCGGACTCGGCGAACAGCGCGACGTGCACCAGCTGGTGAAGACACACGGCGCGGACGCCCTCGCCGAGGTCGTCACCCGCCGAACCGCCCCGGGCGACGACCCGAAACCAGCCCGCTACTGGCTCAAGGTCTGGGCCGACCCGCGTACCTGGCAGACCGCGCCCGGCGCCGATGTGATCCCCCTCGACCGCGGCGCCCGCCCCTCCACCACAGATCAGCGCGTCGCCGCAGGAATGGACCTCGCCGCCCGCCTCCGCGCCCAGGAGGCTGCCCAGTGACCCCCGCCGACGCCGCCGAGCTGCTGACCCTCGCCGCCGCGTTCGACCGGCGCACCGTCGGCGAGGCCGACGCCCGCGCGTGGGCTGCCGCACTGCACGCGATGCCGCTCGATCAGGACGCCCGCGACGCCGTCGGCCGGCACTACGCCGAAACCGACCGATGGCTCACCCCTGCGCACGTTCGGGCCCAGCGCGCGAAGATCCGGGCCGAGCGTGTCGAGCGGGCGAACGTCGTTGACGACGGCCACCCGGATGAGACACCCGTGCAGTACCTCGCTCGCCGTCGCGCCCTCACGCGCGCCGTGGCCGACGGGCGTATCGCCCCGCAGACCGCGACGCAGGCCGTCGGCCGCGCCCCAGGTACCGCGCCGCCCGCGCTGACGGGCGGTCCCGCGCCGGAGGTTGCCGAACGTCTGGCCGCCATCGGCCGCAGCATTCCGGCCGAGGCCGCCGCCCAGCTCGCCCCGTACCGGCCCGTTCGCGCCGAACGCGAGTCCCTTGCCGCTCACGGACAGCCCGACCCGCTCGACGTGCCGTGCGGCTACTGCCGGGCCCGTGTCGGCCAACCGTGCCGCATGGGCAAGAACCGCGCCAAGCAGCGCACTACCCCGCACCCCTCCCGCCTCGACGACGCCCTCGCCGTCCACACCACTCGCCAGGAGGCATCGTGAACCGCCGCAAGCACCCCGAGCGTCCGCACCGCCGCAAGCCCACCAGTGGCGACCGCACCCGAAACAGCAAACTGTTCCGCGTCGAGGCCAGTTGGGACTCCCGTCCCAACCGCCCGGCGATCCGAACCACTCCCGACCGTGCCGCCGCCCGCCGCCTGGCCGACACGTTCGCCCAGCAGGGCGCGTACGTCATCGTGCAGGCCGCCCGCGGGTTCGAGTGGCGGACCCTGTACGAACTCGACGGGCCCGCGCTGCTCGCCGAGCGGCAGGCCGCCGAGCAGGCCGCCGCCGAGGCAGCCGAACGCGCCCGCCAGGAGGCCGAGCAGCGCGCCCAGCAGGCCGCGGCCGAGCAGCGCCGCCAGCACCGCCTCGCCGCCGAAGCCAGCACCCATGCCCGCGCGCTCATGCAGCCGCCTGCCATCGTCCGGCCCGAACACCGCCAGCGTGCCCGCCACATCACCGGGGCGCAGCGATGACCGCCCCCGCCGCCCTCGCCGTCATCCGCGCCGCGCTTGAGGACACGACCACCCTCGAACTGCTCAACCGCCCCGGCGCAGCCTCCCAGCGCATCGCACACGCGCTCGAATCCGCCGGGTGGACCATCGAGCCGACCAGCCCCCCGAGCGGCCCGCAGACGGCCACACAGCCGACCACCACCGCCGCATAGCCCCCCAGCAGGGGCGCCCCCACAGCAACCCCCAAGGGGCGCCCCTCCGTGATACGTTCCACGCACGAGCGAAACAGCATCGCTCACGCACGACACATCCAGCCGGCCCCGAACATCCGGAGGTGCACGCGATGGCTCGCCCGACACCCGCCGAGCGGTTCGAGCAAAACGTCGACCGCGGCGGCCCCACGCCACTCGTACGCGACGTGCACGGCCGGTGCTGGATCTGGACCGGCGCCACCAACGAGAAGGGCTACGGCACGTTTTGGGCCGACGGCCGCACCGTCAAGGCCCACCGGTACGCCGTAGAACTCGCCGACGGCCAGCCGGTACCCAACGGCCTCGACGTCGACCACCAGTGCCGCAACCGCGCATGCGTCCGTCGCTCACACCTCCGCGCCATCACCCACCGCGAAAACGTGCTCGCCAGCTCGAACCACGTCGCCCGCCGCGCCGCCGTACGCGCCTGCCCGGCCGGCCACGCCTACGACGCGGCGAACACCTACCGCGCCCCGAACGGCACCCGGAAGTGCCGCGCCTGCAAGCGCGAGAAGGCCCGCGCCGCCCGCGCCGCAGCCCGCGAGCAGCAACTCGCCACCGTCGCACCCATTCGCACCCGCACCACCAACCCCGAGAGGCAGGCCGCCTGATGTCCGGCGAGACCACGATCACCGTCATTGGCAACGTCGTTGCCGACCCCGAGCTTCGCTTCACGCCGTCCGGCGCCGCGGTCGCGAACTTCCGCATCGCCAGCACCCCGCGCCACTACGACAAGCAGTCGAACGAGTGGAAAGACGGCGAGCCGCTGTTCCTTGGCGTCTCCGCATGGCGCCAGCTCGGCGAGAACGTCGCCGAGTCCATCCAGAAGGGCGCCCGCGTCGTTGTCGTCGGCCGACTCCAGCAGCGCCAGTACGAAGACCGCGAGGGCAACAAGCGGTCGTCCTACGAGATCACCGCCGAGGAAGTCGCCCCGAGCCTGCGCAATGCCACCGCCGCAGTCACCAAGACCACCGGCCAGCGCCAGAACGCACCGCAGCAGGGAAGCGGCTGGAACCAGCAGCAGAGCGGATACGGCGCCCCGCAGGGCGACCCCTGGGCCAACCAGCAGCCCCGCGGATACAGCGACGAGCCCCCGTTCTAACCCACCGCCACCGGGCGCCGAGTCCGGACGCAGCCCGCGCCGCGCGCGCGACCCCCTCGACTCCACCGAGATAGGAGCACCGCCTCATGGCACGCACTCGCACGTTCACCCGGGAACAGCTCGACACTCTCGGCTTGCCCGACGATCTCGCCACCGAGACCACTGCCGCAGACTTTCCCGAGGCCGCCGTCGAATTGCACCGCGAGCAGGTCGACACCCGCCGATGGGTGTCCGTGCACGAGCTGGTGTTCCGCGCCCCCGACGACGGCAAGGCGTACCGCGTTACCTACGAGCAGGGCCTCACGGAGCACCAGGACGACACCGACGCGTGGGACTACGCCCGCACGGTCGAGGCGGTCGAGGTCGAGCAGTACGAGCGCAGCGTCCCCGCGTGGCGCCCCGTCGAGGAGCACCAGGAGCAGCCGCCCGCCTGCGGTCGAGCCGCCGCCACAGGGAAGCCGTGCCCCGACCACGCCGAGACCGGCCTCGCGTTCGTCGACGGCCGCGACGCCCTCGCGTACGTCATCATCCGGCCCGCGGGCGAGACCGACGACGCCGAACACATCACCGTCGACGCAGCGGCACGCGGCATGTCCAAGGCCGCGACCGCCTACGCGCTTCGCAGCATCGCCGACCAGTTCGACGCCGCCGCCTCGGCCGAGGGCGACGAGCCGATCCCCTACCCGGCCAGCGAGCAGCCGACCGGCCAGAAGTTCCCATGCGGCATCGCCGTGTTCTGCGACCAGTGCGGCATCACGCACCGCGGCGACTACATAGTCACCGACCAGATGACCAAGGGCGACCGCCTCGAAGTCGCCCGCGACCACCTACGCCGCAACGAGGGCTGGTCGTGCACTGCTGACGGCGACTTCTGCCCCGGCTGCAAGAAGACCGCGAGGGCCCACTGATGGCCCGCAACATCGGAGCCGACGGCCGCACCGTGTACCGCGCCGTCCTCACTCTCACCGGCCGCTCGGGCGAGCAGTGGACCGAGTACGAGGGCCCCTACAGCAAGGCCGGCCACGCCCGCGGGCGCCTGTCCTTCTGGCGCAGCTACATGCGCCGCTCAGGAGGCGACGCCACGGGCCACGTCGAGCAGGCACACACCGTGTGGGCCCCCGTCGACCAGCCGGACGCACAGCGCACCGCCGAGGCATCATCGGGAAACCCCCTGCTGCGGCTGGTCGAGCTGTACGAGGAGACCGGCACGCCTCGCCACCTCGCCCCGGGCTACGCCGCCGAGCTGTTCGCCGCCCTCGCACGCGAGCTCGCCGACGCACTGCCCGAAGGCCCCGACCGCGCGAGCATCCTCGCCCGCGCCGCCCGCCTCGACGCGCGCGGCGAGCAGGTCCTCGGCCCCAAAGAGACCCCGGAGCAGCAGTGACAGCGCTCACCGCAGAGGAGCGGCAGGCCCGCCGCGACAGCCTGCTCGTGCTCCTCTCCCGCGCACAGCGAGGAGTCCTCACGCCCAGCGAGGCCGGACTACTCCGCGCCCACGTCGAGACCGAGCTCCGCGCCGCCGACCGCGCCGTACAGCGCGCCGTCGACGCCGAGGAACAGCTCAGGGCCTACCGCGCCGTGACCGCACAGCGCTCGGAGTGGCAGCAGCGCGCCGAGCAGGCCGAGGCCGCCGTCGACCGCGTACGCGAGACCGCACGACGCCACGGCCCCACCCTCACCGCCGACGAGATCGAGCACGCCATCGACGACGAGCCGTGCAGCAACCCCGATTGCGAGCACCTACGCGGCTGGCACACCGACAGTCACGGCTGCATCAGCCGCGGAGGCGCGTGCCCCTGCCGTGGATTTGAGCCACCCGCCGCGCCCTGCTGCTGCGGGGAGCCCAGCACCCCAGACGTGACCCACCGCACCGACGGCCCGTGCCACGTCGACGAGACCCCGGAGTCGCGCCCATGACCGAGCAGCCCTCGCCGCCCCGCGTCGACCCCGAGGCCGTGCGCGTCGCCGTCGAGCAGATGCGCGCCGTCATGCGCGCCTACGTCGAGGCCATCACGCCCGCCCTGCACGCCGCCGCCCGCGCCGCCGAGACCGCCCGCACCGCCCGGCGCGACGACTACGCCCTCGCCCCGCCGCCCGCCACCCCGCGCGACCGCCCCGCCTGGCAGTCCCCACACGGACCCGCCCACACCCGCCGCAAGTAGGGAGCAGCCCATGACGACCGCCCTTGACACCAGCGCCCCGGCCCGCCGGGCCGCCGTCGACCTCGCCGCCATACGCGAGCAGTGGGGCGACCTGCTGCTCGCGGTCGAGCGCCCCCCGGCCGCCGAGTGGCCGCCCCGCGAGCAGAAAGGTTTCCTCCACCAGCTCGCCGCCCGCGACGCCGAGCTCGACCAGGTGCCGGCCACTGCCACGATCGGCCGTGCCCCGCTCGTACTCCGCGAGCACCCCGCGCCCGTGAATCTCGACGCCCTCGACGCCACCCTCGCTGTCGAACGCGATCTGTTCGACCTCGCCGACCAGATCGCCGAGCAGGTGCAGCGCCCCGTACGCCGCACTCCGAAACCGACCGGCCCCGGCCGCACGGTGGCCGTCGTCGACGGAGCCGACCGCAACGACCCCGCCCGCTGGCACTACGCCTCAGCCACCGATCCCGGCTCCCGGGCGTACGGGCTGCACTGGGCCGCCGTCTGGATCGAGGGCCGCGCACTCGACGAGCCGTCGGGCGACCTGTTCGCCCCGATGCCGCTGCGCCTGCTCGATGAGGCCGCCGCCGTGGCGCGCCGCTGCCGCGAGCGGGTCGAGCGGGCCCTCGGCCGCGACGGACGCACGACCACCCTTGACCGGCCGTGCCCGTGGTGCGGTGGCGAGCTGACCGGCCGCACGCAAGCGGGAGGTACGCCCATGGTCACGTGCGCGACGGGCGAGGCGTGCGGGGCGCCCGTGCTGCTCGACTTCCGGCGCCGGCGCGTGTGGCGTGGCGCCGAGCTGGTCGGCCTGTACGCCGCCCTCGACGCCGCCGACCGCCGCGCCGAGGAGTAGCAGGTACAGGTACCAACAGGCCACGGGGGCGCCGACGTTGCCCGGCACCCCCTTGTCGTGAAGTCGCTTGTGTAGCCACTTGTCAAGCGACTCCACAAGTGCCTACAGTGGGGCTCCCCCGCCGGACTCCACCCGGCGGCGCCGGACTCCACCCGGCACCCACAACCCAAGGGAGCAACCCCCATGGCAACGAAGTTCGTCGCCCACCACGACGGCCAGACCTTCACCCGCACCAGCAAGACCCGCACCTACACACACGTAGTCATCGCCGCAAGCACCACCGGCAACGGCACCTTCGCCTACCGCTGGTCCGGCAGCGAGGTCAACGCCCGCAAGGGCGCCAGCGAGGCCGAAAAGCGGGGATTCAAGGTCGCCGCCGTGATCCCCTGCGCCCCGGAGGGCCAGGAGCAGGAAGCATCCGAGCGGACCGACGACACCCCCCGGACCGGCCGCACGGTCACGATCCCCGGCGCACTCGCCGACCACCTCGCCGCCCAGTACATCGGCGACGACGAGACCGCCGCAGCCCTCGACGCCGCCCGCCGCGGGCGCGGCCGGACGCTAGTCATCGAGCCCACCAGCACCCGCCCACTGCACATCATCAGCCGCCACGCCGAGCACATCCTCAGCATTCGGGGCGCCTACAGCCGCGCCCAGATCGCCGCCGCCCGTCTGTGGATCAAGCGCGCTGGTCACGCCCCAGCAATCCTCACGCACCGGTTCGAGACCACCGGCAAGGCGTACGACGCCTCGCAGAACCGCGACGACATCCGCGACGGCGACGTGCTGGTCATCGAGTCCGAGCAGGTCGTCGCGATCCTGTACCGCGCGTGGCCCGCCGCCGTCACCACCGAGCGCGGCGAACTGCACAGCGTCGACGGCGACCCGCGCACCCTTGACGACGGGAAGTACACCGCGAGCGTCGAGGCGGCCGAGCGCATCGCCCGCGAGCACGGGTACGCCCTCCCCGCCGACCGCCAGCCCGACCCCGTCGAGGCCCCGGTCATCGTGCGGGCCGACGAGGTGCGCCCCGGCGACACCGTACTCGCCTGCTTCGGCGATGATCTCACCGCCGACACCGCCACCGAGCCACACGCCCTGTACCACGCCGAGCCCTACACCGCCGCCCCCGCGCCGTACAACCCGGCATGCGGCTGCACCGCGTGCGCCATCTACAAGGACCACGAGGGCCCGATCGTGAACCTCGCTATCGACACCCCATGGGAGACCTGCGACCCGGCGCCCGCTGAGGCTCCCACCCTCATCCGCCGGGCCACGGTCGACACCGAACTCGCCGACACGGTCGCCGCCGTTGAGCAGGCCGACGCCGCAGCGGGCACGTGGCGCGGCGAGTGGATCGGCGAGCAGCAGGCCGACGACGCGCTGTTCACCGTCGAGCAGGACGCCGAACAGGGAGCGCTGTTCGCCCCGGGCGTCCGCACCGAGCAGGCCGCCGAGCGCCGCGTCGTCGAGGGCGTCATCGTCGAGCACGACGGCACCGCCGAGGGCAGTCTCCCGGCCGACTCCACCCACCCGAACGTGCGCGCCGCACGCGCCGCCCTCGACGGACTCAAGGCCGCCCGACTCACGGACCACCACGACGTGACCGAGCCGACCGAGGCCGAGACCGACGTACGCGGATACATGGTCGACCCCCGCGAAGGCGACCGCGTCGCGGTCTACTGGCTGGAGGGAGGCCGGATCATCCGCCGCGACCAGATGCCGCACGGCCCGGCCCTCGACTGCCTTGCCGACCGCTTGCGCCGCCGCGGCTGGACTGTCGAGACGATGCTCCGCAGCTCGCAGTGCGTCTTCGCCCACCGGCCCCAGTAGCCACCCACCGGCCCGCCCCGCCCGGGGCGGGCCTCGCCCATCGACAGGAGCAGCACCGCATGGACACCAACGACCAGCCGACCGGCCCGGACGCATCCGAGCACCCAGCCACGGAACCCGAGCAGCGCGCCGAAGCCGAGCGCTACCTCGCCGCCCGCGGGTTGCTCCCCGAGGACCGGCCGGCCAGCGCCGCCCACAACCGGCGCAGGTACGAGCGGATCGCCGCCCAGCTCAACGCCGAAGGCATCCCCGTGGAGACCTCCCCCAGCGCTCAACTGATGGCCCGCATGTACGCCCTGTTCGACGAGTACGAGCGTAAGACGGTGGCAGCGCGCGCCCTGGCAGGCGACCCCAACCCGACCGACGCCGACCCCCTCGAATACGTCAAGGACATCGCAGCCGCCTACAGCGCCGACGCCGCCGACACCCTCGACGACTACCTCGACCGCCTCGCCGATCAGCTCACCCTCGACGACGTGCGGTCGCTCCGCCTCGCCGGGGAAGCCGCCCAAGCCGTCACGCCCCGCGTGGTCATGGCCGAGGCGGACCGCGGCATGAAGCCGGCGCGGATCGCCGACGAGCTCGGCCTCACGCAGTCACGCGTGTACCAAATTCTCCGCGAGGAGCGACAGAAGCGCGTCAAGGAGCTGTGCGAGTACGCCGTCAAGGCCGAGGCGGACGCAGGGGGCGACCCGCGCAAAACTCTCGCCCGCTACTCCGCTGCGCTCGGAGACGTGCCCGAGCAGGACCGCGAGGCCGTCGAGCAGTACCTCGAAACGCTGCGCGGGGCGGTCGCCAGGCACCAGGCGCAGCAGGACGACAGCAAGTAGAGAGCCCGAAATCAGCGCGGGCCCGCACACGGTGACTCCACCACCGGACGGGCCCGACTCACCACACCGGGAGCAACCCCCGCCATGGCTGACACCAACCCTAACCGCCGCCGCACCGCCACCCCGCCCGCCGTCGGCCGCGCCGTCTCCGTCCGCGTGCTCGACGAGGACATGCGCGACGACCTCGCCGTACTCATGCGCGCCCACGGCAACGCGGCCGACCCCGTGCGCCTGGCCGTGCACCTGCTCGCCAACGCCTACCGCCGCGCATGGGACCACCAGGAGGCGCCCGGCGGCACCGCGCCCCACATCATCGGCGTGCGCTACGCACTGTCCGACGGGACGCCCGAACAGGTGCCCAACCCGGCGCACACCGCCTACCCCCGCGTCGCCGAGACGCCAGCACGGCAGGCGCTCACACACCCGCAGAAACCGCGCAACGCGTGAAGCGCCCGCCCTACGCTGACCACCACCGAGAGGAGCACCAGCCATGGGAGCGATCCAGCAGCCCACCCCAGAGATGGGCCCGTACAGCACCGAGGTACGACGCGAGTCCTTCTACCTCAACCGCGCCAACAACGACGCACACGGAGTCGTCCACCGCGTCGACCGGTACGCCGTCACCCTGCCCAGCGCCGACCGGGCCGCCCTGCTCGCCACCCTCGCCCAAGTGACCGGTCACCGGGCATGGCAGGAGTGGCAGAAGTCCAATCCCGCGCCCCTCGACCCCGAGTGGCTGCTCCCGCCGGACGGGTCCGCACCGACACCCCCCGGAGAGTGGACCGTCGAGCGCGACAACGACACGATCACTCTCCGGGGCCCGTGGCTCGTGCACGCCGACCACGAGTACATGAACACCGAGATCGCGTACGAGAGCGTTACCGCACTGCGCGCCGCCCTCGAACACCAGTAGCCGCACCCGCCGTTCCCCTCCCAGCCCGTACAACCATCAGGCACACCAGAAAGTCACATCACACACACGCGGTCGTCACGGGAGGGGACCATGCCCAGAATCAAGCAGCGCCGGAAAATGGGGTGGGTGGCCATCGGCTTCCACTGGACGATGATGCTCTTCACCGTCGGCCTGTGGACACCGATCTTCCTTGCCGCACGTCGACGCCGTCTCACAGTCATGGACGTACCCCCCGGATACTCCGGTCCCGTGCCCGGCGCCCAGGGCGCGCCCGGCTACTACGCCCCGCCAGCCGGGCCGGCACCCGCACCGCCTCAGCAGTACGCACAGCCGCAGCAGCCGTACGCGTGGGGCCAGCCCCAGCAGCAGGCCCCGTACCCCGGCCAGCAGCCGCCCCCGCGCTACTGACCTTGCAGGCCGTTATCGGACTGTGATCTAATCGGGCCGTCTCCGGCATGCCCGGAAACAGACACCAGCGCCCCGCCACACCCCCGAGTGGCGGGGCGTTTCGCATGCCCGCGCGAGGAGGTGACCACCCATGCCGCGCCCAATCACAGACGACGACCGCGAGCAGGTGCGCCGCCTCCACGCGCAGGGCAAGGCGCGCAACGAGATCGCCCGCGAGCTGAAACGTTCCCCCTCGACCGTGTCGAAGATCGCCCGCGAGCTCGACCTCACATTCGACCGCGGACCCGAGGTCATCGCCGCCACCGAGGCACGCCGCATCGACCTCGCCGCCCGCCGCGCCCAGCTCGCCGAAACGCTGCACCAGGACGCCGAACGACTCCGCGCCCAACTGTGGGAGCCGTCCACCTACGGCGAGTTCGCCGGCCGCGATGGCGAATGGCACGAGGTGCACCTCGACAAACCGCGATTCGCCGACCAACGGCAGATCATCGCCGCGACCGGCACCGCCATCCAGCAGTCACTCAAGTTGGCCCCCGCCGAGGGAGGCGAGGGAGCCGACCAGGTGCGCAGCATGCTCGGCGCGCTCGGCGAGGCACTGACCCGCGCAGCCGATGACGACGCGGACGACGGGGGCGCCGAGTAGGAGGTGAGCCGCAGTGCTCGACCTCGACTCTCTGCCCCTGTCTCGTAAGCAGTTGCGCAGCATCGGGCAGGCCCGCGCCCGCATCAACCTCTGGCACGGCAGCGTGCGCAGCGGCAAGACCATCGCGAGCCTGCTCGCATTCGTGATCGCCGTCGCCACCGCCGGCCCGTCCGGGCTCATCATCATCTGTGGCCGGTCGCTCCAGACGATCGAACGCAACTGCCTCGACCCCCTGCAAGACGTGGCACTCTTCGGGCCGCTCGCCCGGCACGTGCAGCACACCCGCGGCGCCACCACTGCCACCATCCTCGGCCGCACCGTCCACCTGATCGGCGCGGCAGACGCCCGCGCCGAGGGCAGGCTCAGAGGGTTGACGGCGCAACTCGCGTACGTCGACGAGGCCACCCTCATGCCCGAGGGCTTTTGGACGCAGCTACTCGCCCGGCTCTCCGTACCCGGGGCGAGGCTGTACGCGACCACGAACCCGGACTCGCCCCGCCACTGGCTCAAGACCGGCTACCTCGACCGGTCGCACGAGCTCGACATGC
The DNA here is from genome assembly GCF_050936705.1 of Streptomyces sp. CA-250714. Taxonomy (NCBI): domain Bacteria; kingdom Bacillati; phylum Actinomycetota; class Actinomycetes; order Kitasatosporales; family Streptomycetaceae; genus Streptomyces; species Streptomyces sp. CA-250714. The sequence continues at coordinate 3,737,427 of NZ_JBNJMI010000002.1, forward strand.
GCGCGTGGCACTTCAAGCTGCGCGACAACCCGAGCTTGTCCCGCGCCTACGTCGACGCGCTCGCCGCCGAGTACGTCGGCCTCTGGCGACGCCGCATGATCGACGGCGCATGGGTCGTCGCCGAGGGCGCCATCTACGACATGTGGGACGAGGGACAGCACGTCGTCGACGAGCTGCCGCAGATGCGCCGCTACTGGGCCGGCACCGACTACGGCACCACGAACGCGTTTGCCGCGCTGCTGCTCGGCGAGGGCGTCGACGGCCGCCTATACGTGTGTAGCGAGTGGCGGCACGACTCCCGCCGCGTGCACCGGCAGATGACCGACGCCCAGTACAGCGCCGCCGTGCGAAACTGGCTCGCCACGTGGCGTCATCCGGACGCGGCCCCCGACGCGCCTGCGGGCGTGACGCCCGAGTGGACGTTCATCGACCCCAGCGCCGCGAGCTTCATCACGCAGATGTGGGCCGACGGCTTCCCGGGTATCGCCCGCGCGCAGAACGACGTGACCGACGGCATCCGGTCCGTGGCCGCACTGCTCGCGTCCGGCCGCCTGCTCGTACACCGCTCCTGTGAGGGCCTGCTCGGTGAGATGGCCGGCTACTGCTGGGACCCCGCCGCCACCGAAAAGGGCGAGGACAAGCCGCTCAAGGTGGACGACCACTCATGCGACGCGCTGCGGTACGCCCTCCACTCCACCGCTCACGAATGGCGGCACCTGCTCAGCCTCGCCGCGTAAGGAGCCGCCCCATGGCCGCAACCGCACCACTCACCCTCCCCATACGACTCACCGTCGGCGACCACACGGTCGACGCGGGAGAGCTCACCCTCGAACCCGGCGAGCCCCTGCGCCCCGCAGTCGCCGGATTCCTCCGCGCCGCCGCCGACATCCTCAACGACCAGGAGGTGACCCCGGATGCCACTCCCTGAGACCGGCGCCCCGTGGCCGCCCCCGCAGTGGGCAGAGGTGTACCGCGAGATCGCCCTCGACGACGCCTGGTACTCCGGTGACCGGCGCCGTCTCGCCCGCATCTACGAGCCCCACCCGCGCCCGGCCGAGCGTCGCCGCCTGTGGGGCCGCAAGTCCCTCGACCACCACCCGCGCCGAGACAACCGGCTGCACGTTCCCCTGCCCGGCGATATCGCCAGCACGTCAGCCGACCTGCTGTTCGCCGACATGCCCGCAATCACCGTCACAGATACCAACACGCAAGCGCGGCTCGATGTGCTGCTCGACGAGGGCCGCGTACAGCAGACGCTCATCTCTGGCGCCGAGCAGGCCGCCGCGCTCAGCAGCGTCTACCTGCGCGCAACGTGGGACCGCGAGCTGGTCGACCGGCCGATACTCGACGTGGTGCAACCCGACGCAGCCCTGCCCGAGTTTCGATATGGGATGCTGCGCGCCGTCACGTTCTGGCGCGAGCTCACGACCGACGACGCGCACACCGTGCTGCGCCACTTCGAGCGGCATGAGCCGGGCCGCATCACGCACGCGCTGTACGAGGGCACCGCCGACACCGTCGGCCGGCCCGTGCCGCTCACGGAGCACCCGGACACGGCCGAGCTGGTCGACAGCCTCGACACCGACGGCGACGGGCAGTCCATCAGCACCGGCATTCGCAACCTCACGGCCGCTTACGTGCCGAACATGCTGCCCAACCGCAGGCACCGCGGCGCCCCGCTCGGGCGCAGCGACTACGCCGCGCCGATCTACGACCAGTTCGCCAGCCTCGACGAGACGTGGTCGAGCTGGATGCGCGACATCAGGCTCGCCCGCGCCCGGCTGATCGTTCCGGACGGCTACCTGCGCGACAACGGCCCCGGAGAAGGCGCGAGCTTCGACGAGGACCGCGAAGTGTGGACGAGTCTGCGCATGCCCCCGACCGAGGGCAACGGCATCACGCTCGCTCAGTTCGAGATCCGCGTCGAGGAGCACCAGCGCACCGCCGAAGCGCTCATGCGGCAGGCCGCCCAGTCCGCCGGCTACAGCGCCCAGTCCTTCGGCCTCGATGGCGGCGGGCAGCCCATCACCGCGACGGAGTCGGACAGTCGGGACGCCCGGAGCATGGTGACCCGGAAGAAGAAGGCCGGGTACGTCAGGCATCCGTTGGCCGACATGCTGCACGTCATGTTGCAGCTCGACGCGGTGCAGTTCGGGCAGCGCATCACCCCCGAACGCCCCAACGTCGAGTTCGGAGACGGTGTCGCCGAGTCCGAGCAGCAGACCGCCACAACGCTCGACCTGCTCAACCGTGCAGGCGCTGTCTCCACCAAGACCAAGGTCAAGGTGCTGCATCCGGAGTGGGACGACAGCGATGTACAGGCCGAGGTCGACGCGATCCTCGCCGAGACCGGCGCGGGCGCGCCCGACCCCGTCGGAAACTTCCCCATGGCCGCGTGATCGGTCAGACGTACTGACCCGACCCGAGAGGGACACCAGGGCAGGCACCGCCCGCCCAGAACTTACGGGCCATGCGGCACTGCGTGCAGACCCGCCCGTACCCGTCGGCCGGCCGTTGCCAGTCATGCGGCCGGCCCGGCACGGGCGCGTCGTAGTCACCCCCGATGTGCCGGCGAGCGCGTTCGACGTTGGGATACGGGCGATAGGCCATGGCCCCATCATCACGCGAGGGGGTGACAGATGCCCATTCACCCCGGCATGGTCGAAGACCTCGCCGCCGGCACGCGCGACCTGTACGCCGGGGCCGAGGAACGCCTACTCGGCATCATCGCTCGGCAGCTCGCCGCCGGCCTCGACGCCCCAGGGTGGGCCGAGCGCAAGCTCGCCGCCATTGCCCAGCTGCGCCGCGCCTCACAGGGCGTGGTCGATGAACTGGGCAAGGCCGTGACCCTTGAGGTTTTCGACGTGGTCGCCGAGGCGTACAACACGGGGCACCGCGCCGCGGTCGCCGAACTGGGCGCCCTGTCCGACGACGCCCGCGCCCTGGTCGACGACGTGACCCCGAACGCTCAGGCCGTCGACCGCCTCGCACAGGAAGCGGTCGACGTGGTGACCTCGACGCACCGCTCGATTCTGCGGGCAGTCGTCGACCGGTTCCGGGCGATCGTCGCCGAGGTCACCGCCACGCCCCTACTGGGCACCGGCACCCGTCGACAGGCCACACAGGACGCCATGCGCCGGTTCGCCGACGAGGGAATCCGGGCGTTCGTCGACAAGGCCGGCCGCCGATGGCAGCTCACCAGCTACGCGGAAATGGCCGTCCGTACGTCCGTTGCGCGCGCCGCGACAGAGGCCCACATGCGGACCCTGTCCGACGCCGGTATCGACCTGGTCATCGTCTCGGACGCGCCGCGCGAGTGCCCTCTCTGCCGCCCGTGGGAGGGCCGCGTACTGGCCATCAACGGACCGACCGGCAAGCGCACGGTCGAGCACGCCATCGAGGACGGGCGCATGGTGCCCGTGAAGGTGGCCGGAGCGCTCGACGAGGCGCGCCTCGCAGGCTTGCAGCATCCCAACTGCCGCCACAGCGTGAGCGCGTACGCGCCCGGTATCACGCGCACCGAGCAGGCCGTCAGCGACCCGAGCGGCTACGAGGCCGGGCAGCGTCAGCGCGAGATCGAGCGGCACATCCGCAAATACAAGCGCCGCGCCGCCGCAGCCGTCACCCCGGAAGCGAAGAAGGCCGCCGAGGCGAAGGTCAGACAGTGGCAGGGCGCCATGCGCAACCACCTCACCGCGCACCCCGACTTGCGCCGCCTGCGGCGCCGCGAGCAGCCCGGCGCCTCGAACCTCCCGCCGAAGCGAACCGAAGCCACGGCCGAGCAGGTCGAAGCCGCCCGCTTGTGGTCGGGCGACGAGCAGAGCGCGCGGGAAATGAGCGACGACCAGCTCGCCGCCGCAGCACGCTCGAACCTGCTCGACGAGCGGGCCCTCGCCCGCGTCGAGGCCGAGTCCGACCGACGCGACCGCGAGGAACTGCTCGCCCGCACCCGCGCCGCCCTGGCCGACGGTGACCTCGCCGCGCTCAGCGACGAAGAGCTCGCCCGCGCGTACGGGCACCTGTCCGACGCCGACGCGTTGCGCGTCATGACGGAGATGGACCAGCGCGACCGCGCCGCCAGCCTCCCCGGCGTCCGGCCCGAACTGGTCGGACTGTCCGACGCGCAGCTGGCCGCCCGCGCCCGCAACGCCGACCCGGCAACGCTGGCGCTGCTCGCCGCCGAGGCCGCCCGACGCGACGCCCTCGCCCGGTTGTTTCCCGGCGGACACCTGCTCGCCGAGCTGGTCGACGTGTCCGACGATGAGCTCGCATGGTGTATGCAGTACGCCACCGCCGACGAGCTCGCCCGCATCGCCGCCGAGATGGACCGCCGCGACGGCGTGCCGCTCCCGGCCCCGTCGGACACGTCCGACGCGGTCGCCGACCTGCTCGCCAACCGTGACGCACTCGCCGAAGTCATGGCGCCCGCGCCCGGCCCGGATGAGTGGGGTGCGTGGGCGTCCGACGCCGAGCCGTCCACGTCCGACAGCACAACGCATGACGCGTCGGACACGTCCGACGACGAGCAGGAGGAGCGGCGTATCACGCGCCGTGAGGCGCGGGAGCTGTACGACGAGTACGTGTACGCGCAGTACCTCGCGGCCGAGGAAGATTGCCGCGGCTACCTGCTGAACAAGCGCGCCGAGATGGCTGGCGTCGACCCGATCAGTCTGTTCAGCGGTCCCGCGCGCATCGCCTACGCGCGCGCGTCCGACGAACTCAAGGCATGGTGGGCTGAGCACGGCCGTATGACGCAGGCCGAGTTCATCGAGCAGGCCACCGGCATACGGTCGGCAGCCGCCGAGCGGGCTCGGCAGAATGAGGCCGAACACCAGCAGCGGAGGTAGCGCCGATGGGTACGCGTGAGGACATCGTCCGGGCCGTGACCGCCGGCCGAGAGGCAGGCCGCCGCGGCGACCGCCCGACCGCCTGCCCACACCCCCGTGACTCCCTGCTGCGCACCGCATGGATTCGCGGCTACGCCGAGACCCGGCCGCTCGCCACGCGCGACCGCGCCGAGTAGTACCACCCCTGACAGCACGACCCCGAGGGCCCGCCAGGTGCGGGCCCTCACTGCTATGACCACACGCCCGCCAGGAGCGGGCCCACCAGCCCCAGGAGGGCACCCCATGAGCGACGACAACGGCACCCCCGGCGGCCAGCAGCAGGGCGCACCGGCAGGCGAGGGCGGGCAGGACCCGACCGGCACCGCGCCGAAGCCGACCCCGCCCGCGGCACCGCCAACCGGGGAGGGACAGCAGCAGGGCGAGGACACCGCCGCGCAGATCGCACGGCTTGAGACCGAGCTCGCTGACGCCCGCAAAGAGGCCGGTAAGACCCGCGTCACGGCGAAGCAGAAAGCTGCCGACGACGCACGCGCCGAGCTCACACAGCAGCTGCTCGGCATCCTCGACCCGTCCAAGGCCGGAGAGCAGGCCACCCCGGAGGAACTGACGCAGCAGCTCACTGCCGCGCAGGAACAGGCCCGACAGACCGCCGTCGAGCTCGCCGTCTACCGCACCGCGCGGGAGGCCGGGGGCGACCCCGATGCGCTGCTCGACAGCCGATCATTCGCCGCCGCTGTCGCCGAGCTCGACCCGACCGACACCGCCGCCGTTAAGGCCGCGGTCGAGGCCGCGGTGACAGCGAATCCGAAGCTCGCCGTCCAGCAGCCCGCAGGGCCGCCGCGCTCCGGTGCCGAGTTCTCCGGGCCCCCGTCGCAGGGGGTCACCGCCCAGCAGTTCGCCGCCATGGACTACGCCCAGCGTGCCGAGCTGTACCAGTCCGACCCCGACACATACCGGCGCCTGGCCGGTTCCTGACCCCGGCGCCCACCGCCGGGCATCCCCAACCGCCCGGCACCGCGCCGGAGAGAAGGAGCACCCGTCATGGCCGAGACCAAGGCCGCGAACCTGATCGTTCCCGAGGTGTGGGCCGACATGGCGCAGGCGAAGTTCGCCGGCGCCGTGCGCGTCGGTGGCTCGTCCGCCGTCATGGTCGACAGCACGCTCGTCGGCCAGCCCGGCGACAGCATCAACTTCCCCAAGTGGGGGGCGCTCGGCGAGCTCGACGAGCTGACCGAGGCCGTCGCCATGTCCACCGCCGTCATGGGGCAGACCAGCAGCAAGGCCACCATCAAGGAGGCCGGCAAGGCCGTCGAGATCAGCGACAACGCCATGCTGAACGCGCTCGGCGACCCCCGGTCGGAGGCGCAGCGGCAGTTCGGCATCCTCGCCGCCCGGAAGGTCGACGCGGACCTCATCGGGCAGGCTGCGGCCGACGAGACCGCCCAGGGCGGCGGCAACCCCTACCGGTACACCGCCACCGAGACCGCCCTTTCATGGGGCGTGATCAACCACGCCGCCGCCCTGTTCGGTGACGAGTTCGACCCGTCCGAGTTCGCCGGACTGTTCATCAACTCCGCGCAGCGCACGCAGGTGTGGGACGACGCGCAGTTCACCGACGCCGCCAAGCTGGGGACCTCGATCCCGGTCACCACGGGCACGATCGGC
>NZ_JBNJMI010000003.1:0-86379 GCF_050936705.1 Streptomyces sp. CA-250714
CACCTTGCGTGCCCGGGAATCGGTCTGTCGGGTCTGGAAATCGGCCGGGGAAAAAGTTCCTGATTTTGTCTCAGGAAATGTTCTGTCAGGCGTGGAATTTTTCAGGGGGTGTCGCCTTCCCAGTCCCACTTAAGGAAATGGTGGGGCGGGGGCTGTAGAGGGCTCGGCCGCCGGGTCCGAACCGGCCGATCTCGGTTATCAGGCCCGCGCCGTCGGCCAACTCTGCCTCACTCTGGCCGGTGACATTGAGCAACAGCCCATCGAGCGGACCGCCCACCAACTCGCGGTAGGAGCGGCCGGGCGGGCATACGGGTACAGGTCATCGTGGTCACCGCCCTAGACCCGCCGGCGCGGCTGACTCATGCCGGGCATGCGTCCCACACGATGAGTCCGAAGCCGGATGGCGAGGGGCTGGTGGGCATGCCGGTGTGGCTGGCTGTCGATGAGAGTTCGAAGTCCTCGTTCGGCCCGACATCCGCCACTGCTTCGGCTGGCGGCGTCACCGTGACGGCGAAGGCCAAAGTGTCCCGTGTCGTGTGGAAGCTGGGTGACGGCGCCACACGGACTTGCACGGCCGGGCAGATGAAGCCGTACAAGAAGTCGTACGGGATGCGGGAGTCGGCCTGCGGTTACCGCTACCGCTCCTTGCCGGACAACGCCACCAATGGGCGCGGCACCTACAAGGTGACGGCGACCGCGTACTGGGACGTGGACTGGCAGGTCGAGGGCAGCGATGAGTCCGGTGAGCTGGACCAGACCCGTACGGCCCAGGCCGAGGCGACGTTCCGTGAGTCGCAGGCCGTCAACTAGCACCGCATGAGCAGCACGAGAGGTTGTTTTCTGTGAGTTCGACGACGCAGCTTCCCTCCCCTCCTCGCCAGCCTCCGGCTGAGTTGGCGCCGAGTACGGGTGGCCGGCGGAAGACGCCGATCCGGTGGTCGGGGCTGGCGCTGTGTGTGCTGCTGGCTGTGGTCGGGGCGCTGGTCGTGGTGGTGGCTGTCTCCCGCGCCGGTGACCGGGTCAGTGTTCTGGTGGTGTCCAAGGATGTGCCGGCTGGTGAGCGGCTGACCGGATCGGATGTGCAGGTGGCCTCCATTGCCAAGGATCCGGCTGTGGCCACGCTCGACTCCTCACAGCGGGCTTCGGTGGTGGGCAAGCGGGTGGCGGTCGATCTGCGCAAGGGCAGCCTGCTGTCTGATGCTCAGCTGACCCCGGGCGGTGGGTTGGGAGATGACCAGCAGTTGGTCGGGGTGGAGGTGAAGCGGGGCCAGGCGCCGCGGAACGCGTTGAAGCCCGGCGACAGGGTGCTGGCGGTGACGATTCCCGCGCAGGGCGAGGATGTCTCCTCCGGTGAGACGGCCAAGGATCCCGAGAGTGTGGAGGCGCAGGTTGTCTCGGTCGGCCCTCCGGACGCTTCGGGGGCGATGACGGTCAACGTGGCCGTGGACCCGTCGGAGGGGCCAGGGTTGCGGCGAAGGCCGCCGCCAAGCAGCTGGCGCTCGTGCGTGAGCCGAGGAGCTGAGCGATGCTGACTGCACTGGTGTCCGCCAAGAGCGACGGCGTGACGACGTCGGCCACCGCTATGGCCTTGGCCAGCTCGCGCCCCGTGCTGCTGGCCGAGTTGGATTTGAGTGGCGGAACGTTGCGGCATGGTCTGCTGCGTCATGCTCCTTCCGGTGAGGGCCGGGTGCTGGATGGGCGGATCGGACTGCACCGTCTTCCCCGCGCGGACTGGGCCCGGGGGGAGAGTGAGTCTCTTGCGCCTGCGGTGGATGAGAATTTGTGGCCGCTGGACGGGTCGGACAGCCGTGTGGTCTTGCCGGGGCTGACCAGCCCTGCGCAGGCGCCGTCCCTGGCCCACACGTGGCCGGAGCTGATCAACGTGATGCAGCTGTCCGACCAGCAGCACGGCTTCGATGTGCTCGCCGACTGCGGGCGGCTTGTGGTCGACCGCGGTCGCCTGCATGCGGAGCTCAACCCTGTCCAGGTGCTTCAGCAGGCCGATGTGGTGCTGCTGGTGGTCCGCACCACCGAGGCGTCCGTGGCTCTGGCTCATCCTGCGGTGCAGGTGCTGCGACAGGAGCTGACCGCCGGGGATGACGCGGCTTTGGGGCTGCTGGTGATCGAGGACGGCACCTATCCGGCCCAGGAGGTTGCCGACGCGCTGGGGGTTGCGCTGCGGGCGGTGCTGCCGTTCGAGCCGCGTGAGGCCGACTATGTGACGGCCGGGGGGCATCCGCCGCGTGGCTTCATCCGCTCGAAGCTGATGCGGGCGGCCCGTTCCTACGGTGACCAGGTGCGCGAGCACGCGCACCGCCGTCGCCTGCACATCCGTATGGGCGCGGCGCAGGCGATGTCGCCGCAGGTGGCGTCGGTGGCCCAGCGGGTGGCGGCGCAGCGTGGTGCGGGGGTGCGCTCCCATGGCTGAGACCCGGGTCAACGGCCATACGCCTGCGCAGCGGCATACGCGGCTGGGAGAGATGCTCGCCGCCCAGGGCGCCGGCCATCCCGAGCCGCCCGTCGCTCCCCTTCCCCGCCCTGCCGGGCCGAGCGGCGGGGAGGGCGGCGCCGGTGTGGCTGAGGCTGCGAAGCCGCTGGGGGAGATGCCTGGTGCGCTGCCGGTGGCCTGGGAAGTGGTGCAGCGGCTGCGGGAGCAGGTCTCCGATGACCTGGAGGACATCAAGAAGAAGCACCAGGCCGCGAAAAGCTCTGCGTTGAGCGCTGCGGATGAGCGGCAGGCCGCCCAGGCGGCGGTGCATGAGCGGGTTGCTGCGGCTGCGGCCGAGCATGTGGCGCAGCCAGGGCGTGAGCCGTGGACGCCGGAGCAGGTGAAGGCCCTGCGTAAGGCGGTGCTGGATGCGTTGTTCCTGGCCGGGCCGATTCAGCAGGTGCTGGAGTGGCCGGGGGTGGAGGACGTCGTGATCGACCGCCGGATGGTGGTCGACTTCACTGACCGGCCGCGTCAGGAGTTCACCAGCCCGTTCACGGACGAGGAAGCGAAGATCGACTGGGTGAACCAGATGTGTGCCCGCTCCGGGCACCGGGCCGGGCAGCTGTCGCCGTCCCGGCCGATGGTCGACTTCGATCTGCCGGACGGATCTCGCGGTTCTGCGACGCTGCTGTCGCCGAACGCCGCAACGGTGGCGCTGCGCCGGCACCGGGTGGAGAAGGCGAGCCTGCGGGAGCTGGTGGACTGGGGCACGCTCGATGGGGTCCTGGCCAACTTCCTGGCTGCCGCGGTCAAGGCACGGTTCAACATCCTGGTCGCCGGTGACATGGGCCGGGGGAAGACGACGCTGATGCGGGCACTGTCCCGCTTCATCCCGGCCCGGGAGCGTGTTGCCACTCTGGAGGATGTGCTGGAGCTGCGGCTGGACCAGTTCACCGACGGGCCCCACGCGCTCAGTTTCCAATCGCGGCAGTCCAACGGCGAGCGGGACAGCAACGGCAACCTGATCGGTGAGGTCACTATCGCGGACATGGTGCCGATGGCGCTGCGCTACCGCGCCGACCGGCTCATGGTCGGTGAGGTCCGCTCCACCGAAGCTGTGCCCATGCTGGAGGCGATGGTCTCCGGCGGTGCCGGGTCGATGTGCACGATCCACGCGGTGAGCCCGGATGAGGTGATCGAGCGGCTGATGGTGCCGGTCACCCGGGCGGGGCTGAGTGACACCGCCGCTTACCGGCTGATCGCCAGCGCCATCGACCTGGTGGTGTACGTGGACGGCATCGATGAGCGCGACAAGGTCGACCAGCAGGGCAACCCTGGCCGGCTGCACCGGTTTGTTTCGCACGTGACGGAGGTGACCGGCCGCGGCGAGGGCAGCGGCGTGGCCACCGGCACCGTCTTCGCCCCCAAGGGGGAAGATCCGCGGGCACGTTGGGCGAACGGGCTGACCGAGCGGCGCTGGCTGCGGCTGCTGAGCGAGGGCAGGTTCGACAAGCGCTGGGTGGAGAAGTACGCGGCCGGGACCTGGCCCGAGCTGAAGCTGGTGGTGCTGCGATGAGCACCTGGAGCATGCTGGCCGGCCTGGGCGCTGCCCTCGTCGTCCTGGGAGTGTGCGGCGCTATCGCCGTAGGGCGTGGCTGGAGCCCGGCACTGGCGCGGCAGGGGGCTGCGGCACCGCGGGCAGCGCGCGATGGATGAGTTGCCGCCGCGCTGGCGGGACAATTACCGCTATCTGCTGGTTGCCGCGGCGGTGGCCGGGGTGGGTATGTGGGTGTGGACCGGGTGGCCCATCCACGGGCTGATGACCGCCGGGGCCTTGGCGGGGCTGCCGTTCCTGCTGCACCCGGGCGGCTCGGCACAGCGGCGCATCGCACGGCTGGACGCGCTGGCGCAGTGGCTGCACCAGCTTGCGAGTATCCACATCGCCGGCACCTCGCTGGAGCAGACGATCGCCGCCTCGGTCGGCCGAGCACCCACGGTTCTGCGCGAGCCGGTCGCCGCCGCAGCGGTACGTCTGCAACAGGGCGTGACACCACGGGAGGTGTATGCGCTCCTGGCCGATGACCTTGGTGATACGGCCGGAGATGAAGTGGCGCTGCTGCTGATGGAGCACGCTGAAGGGCGCGGACCCGGCTTGTCGGCGGCACTGAGCGCGGCCGCGCAGAGCGCCGGGGCTCAGGCGAAGACTTCCGGGCGGTCGACGCGGACCGGGCCAAGGTGCGGGGCAACGCGCGGTGGGTGTCGCTGTTCACGCTGCTGGTGGTGACGGTGTGCATGCTCAACACCGTCTACACCGAGCCGTACGCCTCTGCAGTGGGCGTCGTTGCAGTCCGCCCGCAAGGCGGAAGCGAACCAGGCCAGCGAGCGGATGGTGCTGCCGGTTCTGGCTGTGGCCTTCGTGATGGTGCTGTTCGTCGGCGGACCGGCCTTCGTCCGGATCCTGCAGGTGTGACCGCATGTTGACTTCGAAGAACAATGCACGAGGAGGACGTTGTGACAACGTGGTGGAACCGGATCAGTCAGGCTGCCCGGACCCGTATCCAGGCAGTGCGGGGGCGTCTGTCGGATGCCGGATACAGCGTCATGGAATGGGTGTTCATCACTGCCGCCGGTGCCACGGTCGCCGCGCTGATCTACGCCGCCATCAACACGAAGGTCCTGGAAAAGATCAACGTCATCAAGGGCAGCTGACCGGTCGCTGGTGGCGGCAGGACCAGGGGAACATCGAAGTCAGCGTCGCCGCCATCATCGCGCTGATGCTGCTGTTCTTGCTGATCCAGGGCGGGCTGTGGCTGCACGGCCGCTCCGTAGCCCAGCACGCCGCCCAGCAGGGCGCCGATGCCGGACGCTCCTACACCGCACAGCGCGGAGACGCGGCCGAGGCCGCCGAGCGGTTCGTCGCCAAGATGGGCGGCAGCCTGCAATCCCACTCCGTATCGGTCGAGACCCACGGCGGGCAGATCGCCGTCACGGTACGCGGCGAAATCTCCAGCCTGGTGCCGGGAGTGCCGCTCCACGTCGAGCAACGGGTGCAGGCACCGGTCGAGGAGTGGACCGAATGAGGGCCCGTCCATGGCCGCGTGCCACCCGACTCCGCAGGCTGCGGTGGCGGGGCAACCGGCGGGCGTGGGACCGGGGCAGTGCCGCGTTGAGTACGGCGATCTGCGTGCCGGTGGTGTTCATGCTGCTGGGCCTGGCCGTGGCCGGCGGACGCATCGTCCTCGCCAAAGGCGCGGCCGAGGCCGCCGCCCGCGCGGCGGCACGCACCGCATCCCTGGAGCGGTCCCCCGCCGAGGCAGAGACCAAGGCGCGCTCTGCGGCGTTGACGAGCCTGCAAGACTCCGGGGTGCGCTGCGCCAGCCTCTCGGTGAGCATCGACACCGCGGGGCTGGATACGCCGGTGGGGCAGACCTCCACGGTGGAGGCCACCGTCATCTGCGCCGCGCGACTGGACGACGTCGCCCTTCCTGGCCTGCCCGGCTCCAAGAACTTGGAGGCGACGATGACCAGCGTCGTGGACCGCTACCGCGGCCGGAGCGGCTGATGCACCACGAGACTTCCCGCTACCTCAAGGTGCTGCGTTCCCGCATGGGGGACCGTGGCGGGCTGGAGCTGCTGTATGCGGGGATGGCGCTGGTCGGCTTCCTGATCATCGGTCTGGTGGTCGATGGCGGGGGCGCGTTGGATGCCAAGTCCCATGCCGACTACGTCGCCCAGGAAGCCGCCCGGGCCGGCGCGCAGGAGATCGACGCCAGCCAGGCCATCCCGGGAGATGCCATCGTGGTCGACCCGGAGGCCGCCCGCCAGGCGGCCACCTCCTATCTCGACGCTCAGGGCGTCTCGGGCAGCGTGCGGGTGGGCGATGACGGACAGACGCTGACCGTGCACGTGACCGAGACCTACGATGCCGTCTTCACCTCACTGATCGGCGCGGGATCGATCCGTGTCGACGGTGACGGCACCGCCACGCTGATCCACCGGCCCGGAGGCTGACACTCATGCCCTCGCACCACGCCGTCCCTCCCGCGGGCTCCGCTTCGTCAAGGCCCTGGTTGCCCTGGCCGGTATGGCGATCCTCTTGGTGGGCATCCCAGTCGCGCTATGGGAGTTCGGGCAGCTCCCTCAGCGGTGGACGTCACCCGCCGAGTGGGGCGCGGTACTGATGCAGCCGGACGACGGCTCCTTGCTCGTCAGCGTGCTGACCGTGGCGGGTTGGCTGCTGTGGGCGTGGCTGGCCCTGCCGCTGCTGGTGGAGACCGGCGCGCTGCTCACCCGCCGGGTTGCCCCCCGCCTGCCGGGCCTGGCCACTCCACAGCGGTTGGCCTCCTACCTGGTGGGGGCGCTGCTGGCAGCCTCCCCAGTGGCTGCCAGCGCGGCCACCCCGGCCGCAGCAGCCGTTGCGGCTGTGCCGCACTCCGACGGAGCCAGCCATCCGGATAACTCGTCGTCGCAGGCGGCTGATACAGCAGCGCGCGAGGACAGTGAGCCGGTGCACCGGGTCACGACGGACAACCCCACCCTGTGGGGCATCGCCAAGGAGCGGCTGGGCGATGGTTCACGGTGGAAAGACATCCAGGCCCTCAACCCCGGACTGGAGCAGGGCGAGGAGCTGCCCGAGGGCACGGTGCTGAAGATGCCATCGGACACCCCGGCGCTGAAGGCGCAGACGTCGAAGCCCCGCGGGCAAGGGGGAGGCCGCGGGCGAGAAGCCCGAGACGTACACGGTCGAGTCCGGGGACACGTTGTGGGGCGTTGCCGACAGCCAGCTCGGAGATCCGACCAAGTGGCGGCAGATCGCGGAGGACAACCGCGATGTGGTTTCCGACCCGAACGTGATTCACCCCGGCGACAAGCTCGCCCTCCCCTCCCAGCAGGCCACGCCCCCCGGCCAGGACACCCCGCCGCCCCCTCCGGAGAAGAAGCCGCAGAAGCAGGACCAGGACAAGGGCGAGAATCAAGGTCAGGACACGAAGCACGAGACACCGGACAAGCAGGTCCCGGCTCCCGACCGCGAACAGACCCCCGACTCGCCACACAAGGATTTGTCGCCCGAGCCGTCCCCAAGCCGGGAGCATGCCTCGAAAGCTTCCGCTGATGCCCCTGACACCACGGACACGGGAGCGGCAGTCTCAACTCTCATGGTGACCGGAGGCGTTGTAGCTGCCGGCGTGATCGGTGGGCTGTTCGTCCGCCGCGCGCTCCAGCAGCGGCGCCGACGCCGCGGCCGTCGCATCCCAATGCCGCAAGGCAAGGCGGCGCAGACCGAGGCGGACCTGCGGGCAGCCGAACCACTCGTGGACCTGCAGCTGCTGGCACAGGTGCTGCGTACCGCCGCCGCGCACCTCGCTGAGGAAGAGCGCCCCTTCCCGACCGTGCGCGCCGTGGTGTTGGGGCGCACGATCGACCTGTACCTGGGCGAGAGCGCGCCCCCGGGCGCGCCGTTCGCGGCGGCCGGGAACTTGGAGCGGTGGACGTGCCCGGTCACCACGAAGGAACTGCTGAGCGCCGACGAACTGGACGAGGTGGACCTCCCGTTGCCGGGCCTGGTCACCCTGGGCGCCACTGCCGAGGACCAGCGGCTGGTGCTGGTCGACTTGGAGAGCATCGGTGTGCTGCATCTGACCGGGCCCGCTCGCCACGTGGTCGCGCGGAGCCTGGCGGTGGAGCTGGCGCTGACGCCACTTGCCGATGCAGTCGAAGTGCAGCTCTCCGAGGACCTTGCTCCCGGCCTGGCCAGTGTGTGCGAACGGCTGACCTCCCACCAGGAACTGAGCGAGGACGTCGTCGGTGCGCTCCGCGCTCACCATGCCGAGCAGCAGCGGGCGCTGACCGTGCTGGGTGTGGAGTCGCTGCGCGCAGCCCGGCTGACCGCCGCGGGCGCCGGCGGCTGGACCCCACACGTCGTGCTGGCCGATGCCGGAGCGGATCCTGCCGCAGCGGCCACGGTCGGAGAGGTAGCGAGGCAGGAACCGCGCACGGCCACGGCCGTCATCATCACCGCTGAGGAGCACGCCGACGCGGGGGAGGATGACACCGGCTGGAGCCTGCACACGTCCGTCGACGGGGCGGTGGTCGTCGTACCGGGAACGGAGGTGGCGTGCGTCCCTCACGTAATCGGCGACGAGGACTACCAGGACATCGTGGAACTGCTCGCCACCGCCGACGCGGACCAGGACGAGCCAGCCCGCGAGCAGGGTAGGCCGGATCCGCTGCCCCGCCTGGATGTCTCCGTCTTCCCCGAAGGGGAGATGCCCCGGCCGCGGCCCGGCGACATTGAACAGCCCAGGACAAAAGCAGACGAAGGAGACGAGGAAGGCCCCCAGCCCTCCCCCGCACCCGAAAACCGACAGGCGGGCACGCCGCAGCCGAACGTGATCGCGCAGCTGGCCGACCTGGGCCTGGCCGAACCTGCGGAAGGAGACAAGGAAGGCGCGGCAGCTGACGAGCCCACCGCCCGGCCCGGCGCCACTCCCCTGACTTCCGAGCCAGCGCCGACCTCCGGATCGGACGACAGCAAGGACGCTCCCGACCTGGCCACGACGCAGCCCCCGGCCGCACCGACGTCGTCCCATGACGAGGCGTCGGTGCTGGTACGGGTGCTGGGCAGCGTGGAGATTGAGGGGGCCCGCGGCAAGGTCGAGACCAAACGCCGACGGGCGGCAACGGAGCTGGTCGCGTTCCTCGCCTGCAACCGCGGCGTGGAGCGGCCCGTGATCGAAGAGGCGTTGTGGCGGGGACGCAGCGTGCAGCGCCGCACCGTCACCGAGCTGATCAGCCGCACTCGGGGCTGGCTGGGCACCCGCCCGGACGGCAGCTACTTCTTCCCCGTCATCGCCGACGCCGACTCCCGGTACTCGCTTGAGGGAGTGAGCCTGGACTGGAAGCAGTTCCAGGAACTGGCCGCGTACGGGGAACGCACCAGCGGAGAGCAGGGCACCAGGGCGCTGCGCCAGGCCCTGGAGCTGGTCCGGGGACGTCCGTTCGCGGGAGTTCCGCCCTTCCGGTACGGGTGGGCGGAGCCGCTGATCCAGGACATGATCTCCGAGATCGTCGACGCTGCTGAAATCCTCGCCGAGCGGTACATGGTCCAGGGCAGGGCCCGGGAAGCGCTGTGGGCTGCGGTCAAGGGCCTTGAGGCGGCGCCGGAGGCCGAGCAGCTGCGGCGCCACCAGTTCACCGCACTGCACGCGCTGGGCGACATGGACAGCTTGCAACGGGCCGTGGCCGAACTGGACGCGCTCAACGACGCGCTCGGTGTGGAAGCAGACGAGGCCACGCTGGAGACGCTGCGGAATCTGATGAGCAGTGCCTGACCGTCAGGTTCGCGGCACCACCACCACGTCGAGAAGTACTCGGAGCCGCCCCCAGCATCGAACCCTGGGGAAACGCGGAGCCATCCTGCTCTCCCATAGATTGGCCAGTCGCCGTGAGGCGAGGCAACAGGGCCAACCCCGCGGACGCGGGGAGCACAAACGGGACCCCGGCGCACCCCGGATACAGCTCGGGGCCATCCCCCCGCGTGCGGGGATGGCCCCTCCTCGCTACTCGCCCCGACCCTGGACCGGCTGGCGGACCTCGGACCGCTCCCCGATGACATCACCGTGCACCTGGACGCTGGCTACGACTCGGACAATACCCGGACCGAACTCGCCGCCCGCAACCTGAACGGCCGCATCGCGCACAAGGGCGCGAAGGCGCAGGTCCAGGCGAGCTGGCGATGGCAAGCCGAGCGCACCAACGCCTGGCAGAACGCCTTCCACCGGCTCGCCCGCTGCTACGAACGCCGCGCCACGATCAACGATGCCTTCTTCGACCTCGCCGACACGATCATCACCGTCCGTAGCCTGATCCACTGGTCTTTGCCCTCACCGCTGGGACGACCAGCCCCGACAACGTCACTGGCGGTACCAATCTGCGCGAGCTTCTAAGGGGTGGTCCAGCTCGTTCGACGCGGACACGAGCAGGCACGCAGTCCCCGAAACCCCAGGGCCTTTGCCGCTGCTCACACAGCCAGTAGCGGCGCCCGCCGACATACGGCCCGCGTAGGTCAAGAGGGGGCGTAGCCTTGCAAACCGCCCAGGAAGCCCCACCACGTTCGTCCCCGATACGACTCCTGTGCCTCCTCTCCGCGCAGTACCGTAGAGGCGTCCATCACCCAAGGGGAGGCACCGTGAGCGCCCAGCCAGAACACCCCGCGGACCCGCGCGTCCACCCGATCCCCCGCACCATCGACGCTGTAGCTGGTGCCCTGACCGGCGCCAAGCGCATGGATTTCTACCGCGAGATCGGACAAGCCGAAGGTGACGAGCTCACCAGCACTCTGGACAAGTGGTGGATCGAGGCGATCGCTGACAGCCGGCCTGGCCGGGAACAGCGGCTCGCTGACACTGATGCAGGACGTCACCTCACCCGACTCCCCGATCTTGTAGGAGACCACGGGTGAGCACCCCGGACCGTCCCGGCTGGACGATCTACTGCAATGAGGACTCCGCCACAGTCTTAGAGGCCATGCGCCGCTGCGGAGAGACCGAACTCCACGACCAGCTTGTGCGGTTCCTCCAAGCCCGGGCCCTTGAGGCTGGCGCCGCCGCCGACGCAGACAAACCTCTCCCCGGCCTCCCCATGGGCGACGGCCGCTACAACATCGACGTGCCCAGGCTTCCCGTGCTCATCAGCTACACCCGATACCCCGGGCTCCGCGAGTTCCGTGTAACCGACCTGATCTGGCTCTTCTGACCCCCAACCCTCCGCAGGACGACCGCCCTGCGGGCCAGGCCAACACCGACGCCACCGCGCGCCCCTCGGCCATCAAGCCGACACAAGACGCCGCATCTCTCCCTCGCCCCGGCGAAACCATGCCTGACCAGCAGAAACCAAACGATCACGTTCGGCCGAGACACGGCTGCTGAAGGCAAGGCAGCCGCCTGGGCCCGCCCGGGGGCATCGGGGAGCGACGGTCGCCGTGGTGGGCGACCAGTACCGCCGCCCCGGACAGAGCGACTGTCAGCGACGGCTGGAGCGCGGGGCGGCGGTAGGCGGCGTAACTGAGCGCGTCGGCGTACAACAGGCCGACCAGTAGCAGCACAACCAGCAAAGGAAGCATGGACGTTCAGGGCTTCTCCTCAGGGAGTCAGCCACACCGGCGCGGTCGGCGTGTCCTCCGCTGACTGACCGTACCGCCCGGGAGCGCGGTAGCCGCCTCTGCGCGCTTCGTGGTCTGTCATTGAGGTTCCAGCAGGCTGCGGCCCGGCGCTTCGTTCATGTAGCCGTCGTCGTGTCCGTCGATGAGGTTGCTCATGTGGGTGGCCAGGCCCCAGGCGTCATAGACTGCGGCCACGATTTGCAGGAACTCCAGGTAGGCGAGTGCGTCCTGCTCGTCCATCTCCTTCTCAGTCAGTCGCTCCCAGTGGGCACTTTCCTGGGCGACCAGTGGGGTCAGTTCTGCACGTGTGAGCTGGTCAAGGTCTGCCCATGTCAGGTGCCGAAAGGACGTCATTGTCGTTCCTTCTCCTGCTGGTGTGCATGGTGGTGGAGGGGGCGCGCGGAACGTCGCTGCTTTGCGCGAGCGCGCTGTTCTCCCTTGACGGAGTATTCAGCGGCGTTGCTCTCGCCGTTTGCTGATGCGTCGGCCCCGAAACTCCTGCCAGCCCAACAGTGCTCACAACAGGGGTAGTTGAGGCGTATGTGGCTAGCTGTGAAGAGTGTTGCAAGAGGGAATGCCAGAAGCCAGGACGAAGGGGCACAGGTCGGTAACAGCTGTCGGCGGCTGCCGCGTCAGGCGTGCGTGGTGCGCGCTCATGGGGCGGCAGCGTCCTGAGCCTTGCGTACCAGCTTTCGCACGTGCCGGCTGAGGCGGCTGTTCTCGCCGGTGACTGCGATGAGCATGCCCAGGAGTTGCTTGCTGAGGGCGAGCCGGGCGGCGGGGTCGGTGATTTCGGTCCAGTGCCGTACCGCACGCTGGGCGCTGGCACGGGTGATCGTGTGGTGCATGCCCCACGCTGTTCCTTGGAGCTGGATTACGTGCAGGTCCCAGTGGGTTGCCGCTTGTGGGTCACCCTGCAGCCGGGCGATCCAGCCGCGTAGTTCCCGGATGCTGATGGTGTGGGTGTGTGCAGGGCCGTAGGTCGCGGTGGCTTCCTGGTCCAGACGTTCGGCCTGGATGGCGGCCCATGCCAGGCGCTGGGGGTCGTGCGGTGGCGTGAATGTCGCGGTGATGGCGGCGACGCGCTCGCGGTACTCCTCCGGGGGTGGCGGAGGCTGTTCCGTCTCAGCACCCGTGTTCGCCCCTGTGGTGGTGAGCACGGGGTAGGCGTGAGGCTGCTTACCCGGCAGCTCTCCGGCGGCTGAGGTGGCGGCTTGGTCGTCGGCCCAGAACTGCGCGGAAACGATCCCCCAGGGGGCGAACTGCGGTTCTCCCGTCACAGCTTCACCCCACGCTCACGCAGGAAGGGGACGGGGTTGATGTCCGACCCGTACTCCGGGCCGGTGCGGATCTCGAAGTGCAGGTGCGGGCCGGAAGTGTTGCCCGTGTCGCCGGAGAGGCCGATCTTCTGCCCTCCCTTGACGTGCTTGCCGGCGGAGACGGAGATCTTGGAGAGGTGGGCGTACTGGCTGTACGTGCCGTCCTGGTGCCTGATGACGACCTGGTTGCCGTACGCGCCGCCCTGGCCGGCCGTCTGCACGGTGCCGGGCCCGGCGGCCTTGACGGGTGTCCCCGTCGGGACGGTGAAGTCGACGCCGGTGTGCCGGCCGCTGGACCAGGCGCCGCCGGCCTGGCCGTACGGGGTTCCGAGCGCGCCTTCCACGGGCCGGGTCCACCCGGAGGTGGACAACTTACCGTCGGGGCCGGTCAGCGAAGCGACGTTGGACATGATGATCTTCACGTAGTTGTAGGTCTCGCCCTTCGCGAACGACTTGGGGGGCACCCCGCGGAACTGCTGCACCCGGCCCCAGCCGGCGTTGTAGCCCGCGAGGGCCAGTTCGATGGGGCTGCCGTCGTAGTCGGGGTGCTTCTTCGCCGTCGTCAGCAGCTTGCACATCATCTGGCCCTGCGCCGGTATCGCGTCCTCCGGGTCGAGGGGGTCCTTCTTGCCGTCGTTGTTGCCGTCCACGCCGGCGCCCTTGCTGCCGTTCTTGCCGTACCAGGTGTCCGGCATGAACTGGGCTATGCCCAGCGCGCCGGCGGAGCTCTTCCCCGGGTCGGCCTGGAAGCCTGACTCCTGCTTCAGCTGGGCAGCCAGAACACCCGCCGGCAGACCTGCCTTGCAACCCGCGACTGCTTTCTTGATGAGGCTCGCGTATTGGGCCGGCACGCCGTCCTCCCCGACCTTCAAAGAACCTGACCCCGACTCAGCTCCGCTGCTCGCGCTCCCACCTTCGCCGCCCTCAGCCGTCCCCACAAGGAGAAAGACCCCGAACGCCAGAGCAAGGACGAACGCGGCTACTCCGGCGCCGACACTTTGCGTAGTGCGAACGAAACTCAAACCGGTCATCCCCCCTTGAGCGGTTGGGCAGTCCCCCGGGCACCGCATGATGCACTCCGTCGCCAGGAAGCATCGAAGACCACGGGTTCGAGCCGCCCACATTCTCACATCCGTTTCGGGTGGCTATCCCGGGGGGATTCGTTACAGAGCAGTCACTGCTCCCGTTACAGCAAACACTGCTTAACCAACACAAATCCCCCATGTTGCCGTCGGAGTTCAACGCCTGGAACTATCCAGCCAGCGGGTGGAACCATGGAATGGTGGACAGACGTCACTGCCACCGCTATTGATGCCACTTCAGCGGGTTCTCCTAATAGAGTTGGGCGCGACTGCAATCCCCGGGGGAGTAAGTTGTCCAAGAGATCGTCAGCTCCGAAGCCACTCCCGGCGCACGCTCGTCTGCTCATACCCGTGTTGGGCAATGCGGGCGGAAGTGGCCGTTCCACCACAGCCGGCCTGCTGGCTGCGGTGTCCGCCTCCGCCGCGCCCTCAGTCGTCCTGGACACCGTTCCGCGAGCGGCCTCTCCGTGGCCGTACTGGGCCGCAGAGCCCGGCACGGGACTGGCATCCATCCCTCCGGACCAGCCCGCCTCCCGGCAGCGCATCCAGGACGCTGCCGCGCGGTGCCCGGCACCGGCAGGCCGCTCCTGGCACGTACTGACGGACCATCAGAAGTGGAGCGGCCCCCCGTTGCCGCTGCCTGATGACCCTGCCGCCTGGCACCAACTCGCAGCAGCCGGCGGCTGGCAGGTTGCCGTCGCCGACACCGGCAACGCCATGGCTCACGACGTCATCGCGACCCGGTGCGCCGGGCACGCCGGACAGACGGCCGCCTGGTGCGCGCTGCCGTTCTGCATTCCCGTTCTCTGCACGGCGGCCACCGGGCCGGGCGTACTGGCCCTCCAACTCGCAGTGAAAGCAGCTGTAGCAGAGGGGCTACCACTGCAGCGGATGGTCATCGCCCTGGCCAAGACCGCGGAGGGCCGCCTGCCCTCCCCCGTCCGGGCCGCCGCAGCAATGCTCCGCTCCCATGTCTACGCCGTGGTCACCATTCCGTACGATCCACACATCCGCACATACGGGATGAGTGACGCACATCGCATCAGGCCGAAGACTCTCGCGGCCGGCAACGACCTCGCACGAGCAGTTCTCGCCTCCGCCCACCAGGTGTGGGGCGATCCGCTTCCGGCGGCCCTTGCGCCTGCCCCTTTGTCCTCCAGCCCCCATGTTGCTTCCGGAAAGGTCCCCGCATGAGCCAGATGATGGAAACGCTTAACTTCCTCGCCGCAAAGAAGCCGAAGAACCCGATCCCCGGCTTCAATCCGGAGCTGCCCGGGGCCCTCTCGGGCCCCACCGGAACGATTCTGAGCTGGACGGCCGGTGTCGGCCTGGCCATGGCGGTCCTGGGGGGCCTCTCCGGCTGGGCGTGCGTGGCGATCGGGCACAACAGCGAACGCGGCGGTCTCGCGGCCCGGGGGAAGCAGGCGGTCGTGTGGAGCCTGATATCCGGCATGGGGATCGGAGTGACCTACAGCCTGGTGTGGACCTTCTTCAGGCTGTCGCAGGGCCAGGGCTGAGCGTTCATGGATTACCGGTCCAAGGCCCGGCGTGCCTGGCTGCGTCTGGTCGCGCTGGGCGTCGCAGTCGCCGCCATCGTGGTCGGCGGCGGTGTCCTGGCCGTCAACAGCGCCGGGGACAGCGCCTCCTCCGCCCCGCGGACAAAGCCCTCCTCGGGGCGCAGCAAGGCGAACGGTCCGGCTCCCGGCGGGAAGAGGTACACCCCTGCAACCGCCCGTTCCGCACGGATAGTGAAGCCGCGGTCTGCGAAGAACGGCATCGGCATCGACTTCCCCCACACCGCGGTCGGCGCCACCTCGGCGGCAGTCTCGTACTGGACGGATCTGAGCTACATCGACGACCAAGCCGCCGAGCGGCAGTTGCGAACCATCGCCGTCAGCCCCTCGGACCCGGTGGTGCGCGACATGGTCTCCAGCGTCCGCAAGCTGCGTGAATCAGTGGGGCTGCCACCCTCCGGGGGGCCTCCGAACGAAATCACCTTCACCACCCAGGTCAAGGCTGTCCAAGCCCGCAGCCTCGACTCCCAGGGAAACGTCATCGGGGTGTGGATGAACTTCGACCGCTACGCCACCATCCCCGACAAGGAATCCGGCGGCCCCCTCAAAGACCAGCAGGACTACCTGATCGTGACCTGGCGTGACGGCGACTGGAAGGTCACCCAGGCACCGGAGTGGGAGCGGAAGCTGCCAGAACCGCGCAGCTATGACCCGGACAGCTTCGCCGCGTTCGAGGACGGTTGGCGGGAGGTCACCAATGTCTAGAACACTCGCCCGGCTGGGCGCCCTGCTGGGCGCCGTCCTCGTCGCGCTGGCGGTGCTGGCCACGCCCGCCTACGCGGAGACCATGCCAGGGGACCCCATCCCCAAGGAACTGAAAGAGCGTGCGGCCGGCCGCACCATCGGCGTCAACACCGAAAACAACCAATACTGCATTGTCGGGGAAGACAACTGCCGCTGGCCTCAGGACTGTGAGGTTCCCGGCGGGCCCTGCCGCAATAAGAAAGCCGACGACCCGGCCGAGCGCGAGGCTGCCAGGTACCTGAAGGAGGAGGGAGTCAGCCCCGAGGATTCGCACTACCAAAGCACCAAGCGCTTCCTGGCCAATTGCGTGCGGGAACATGGCAGCATCGACAAGTGCATGGTCGCGGACCTCGACGATCAGAAGTCGCTGCTCGAACAGTGGACTGAGGGGAAGATCTCCGAGGCTGCGTCGGACGCGCTCCAGGAGGCCGCCGGCGCCGTCGGGAACGGCGTCGTATGGCTCGTCAAACAGTTCGCCAACATCTTCAACAAGACCTCCGTCATCACTCTGTCGAAGACCGGAATCGGCCCGATGATGGGCGTCATGACGGCGGTATCCGCCCTGGTGGCCGCGTTCCTGCTGCTCATCCAGTTCGGAAAACTGGCCGTGTCGCAGCAGGCCGCCCCGGCGGTCACCGCGATCACCGGCCTGGCCAAGTGGGGGGTGATCCTGGCCGTCTACGTAACGGCGACCCAGGTCGCCCTCAACTGGTCGGACACCTTCAGCACGGCCCTGATCAACTACACCTTCAACGATGGGCACGGCTCGGGTAAGGACGCCAGCGCCGCGATGAAGGCACAGCTGACGGGGGCGTTCGCCGGCCTGATCGGTGGCAGCGGTACGGTAACGGCCGGGGCCGGCGCGCTGGTCACCGGCAGCGGTTTCGTGCCCGCCGCCGTCGGCTTCGTCATCGTCGTCGGCATCCTGTGCATCCTGGCGATCGCCGCCCTGTGGCTCGAGATGCAAATCCGGCAGGCAGGAATCATGATCCTGCTCATCGTGATGCCCCTCGCCCTGGCGGGGCAGATCGCTGACGCGACGAACGAGTGGTGGCCCAAAGCCCGCAATGCGCTGATCTCGCTGATCCTCATGAAGCCTGTGATCGTCCTGTGCTTCTGCATCGGCTTCTCCTCGATCGAGTACAGCGACGGCACCGGCAACGTCATTGTCGGCCTGCTGATCTTCCTGCTGGCCTGCTTCGCCTGGCCGGCCCTGGCGAAGTTCATGACGTTCACCACCGTCGGCACCGGCTCGAGTGCCGCCTCGGGCATGCTCAGCTCGATCGGCTCCTCGGTCTCCAGCTACTTCGGCCAGCCGACGTCGGGTCAGAGCGGTGCGGGATCGTCCGGTGGGGGCAGCGGCTTCACCCAGGCCCTGGAGTCCGAGAACGAGAGCGGTGCGGGCGGCGGCGGCGGTGGAGGCTCCTCCTGGGCCAAGAAGCTCATGGGGTCCCAATTCCAACAGGGTGCCGGTTTCAAGGCGAACGCCAAGGGAGCGCTCAAGGCATCCAAGGGAACCGTCGGCATGGGCATGCAGGTTGCTGCCATGGGCAAGGACGTGCTGGAGAGTACCGCAGGGAACGTCGCCGCCCATGCCGGTCTCGACCACGCGGCCCAGGGCGGGCGCCACACCGTCACCCCCGATCGCGGAAGGGAAGGGTCGGAGGAAGCGGCTCCCCCACCCGCACCGGCCCCCATGCAAGAGCAGGGTCCCTCCCCGTTGGAAGGCCCGCGGCCCACGCCGCCCGCACCCCAACCCCAGAATCCGGAAGGGGACTGATCCGTGACGACCACCGAGCCTGCCACCTACGGCGGTTGGCAGTCGGAACGCAGCGGGTTCATCGGCAATCTCAGCGGCCCCGGATTCACGCTGGTCGCCGCGGCGTCCGTGATCGCCCTGATCCCGCTCTACAGCCAGTCCTTCTCCAGCGCATTCTTCGCCCTTCCGGTGGCGGCCGTGCTCCTGCTGCTCGCGTACGGACGCGTGCTGGGGCTGACGGCCGACCAGTGGATCGTCCTCGCAGTAAGGCACCAGATCGCCGTGGCCACCAGCAGAAACCTGTTCTTCTCCGGCATCTTCGCCCCCCGTACCAAGGACGGGGACCAGCCCATGGATCTGCCGGGCACCCTGGCCCGGCTGCATCTGCTGGAGGCCCCCGACGGCCTCGGCGGGCAACTGGGCATCATGCACAACCCCGTCGACAACACCTACACCGCCGTCTGCCGCCTGACCCACCCCGGGCTGGCGCTCGTCGACACCGAGCGGCAGAACACCAGGGTCGGCGCCTGGGCCGCCGTACTGCGCAGCCACTGTAAGGAGGACGGCGTCATCACCCGGATCGGCGTCCACCAGCGCTCCCTCCCGGACGACGGCGCCGCGCTGCGCTCCTGGACGGAGCGGCACATCTCCCAGGACGCCCCGGCCCCCGCGGTGGAGGCCCTGGACCAGTTGATGGCGGGCGCCGGGCCGGCGGCCACCATCCGGGAGACCTATCTGGCCGTGACCCTCTCCGCGTTCCGCGCCCGGCTGGCGATCAAGGGCGCGGGCGGCGGACAGCGCGGCGCCGCCGCCGTGCTGGTGCGCGAACTCAACGCCATGCAACCCGCGCTGAGCAGCGCGGGGCTCCAGGTCAAGGAGTGGCTCACCCCGCGCGGGGTGGCGCAGACGATCCGTACCGCCTACGACCCGGAAGCGCATGTGGTGCTCGCCGAGCGCAACGAGGCAGCCTCCACCGTTCCCGGGTGGCAGGGCACCCCCCGCGGCGTCGACCCGGAAGTGGCCGGCCCGGCGGCGGCCGAGACCCAGTGGGGCGTCTACCGGCACGACGGCGCATGGACCGTCAGCTACCAGGTGCGCGGCTTCCCGCAGAGCGAGGTGTACGCGACGTTCCTGCAGCCGCTGCTGCGGCCCCGGTCCAATGCCCGGCGTTCGCTGTCGGTCGTCTACGAGCCGATCGGCCCTGCCAAGGCACGCAAGGAACTGGCCAGGGAGAAGACCAAGCGGGAAGCGGCGCGCGGGCTGCGGGCCAAGACCGGCCGGTCGGAGAGCGAGGACGAGCGGCGCGAGGCGATGACCGCGCGCGCCCAGGACATGGCCCGCGCAGCGGGCCACGGCGTGGTGCGGCTCACCGCGCTGGTCGCGGTCACCGTCGTCGACGTGGACGAGCTGGAGATTGCCTGCGCCGATCTCCAGGCGGACGCCTCGGCCGCCGGGCTGGAGCTGCGGCGGGTGTGGGGCGCGCAGGACGACGCGTTCGCGGCCTCCGCGCTGCCGCTCGCCCAGGGACTGCCGGAGCGGCGGGTGGGCATCTGATGGGCCTCTTCCGCCGCCGCGATCTGAAGGGCGACTCGCTGCTCAAGGCCGAGGCCGTCGCGGACCTGTTCCCCCCCGGCGGGCAGACCGACGCCCCGGCCCGGAACCCGCAGCTCAGCGCCCGCGAACAGCGCCGCACCCGGCTGCTGGAGGACCCGGCAGCCGCGATGCGGGTCGCCCCGCGCAAAGGCTGGAACCAGCCCCTCGCCGGGCGGGCCGCCTCGATCAACAAAGCGGAGGTCTTCCGCTCGGACACCTCGCAGGCCAGCGGCATCTATCCCTTCCTGCACGGGGCTTCGCTGCCCTCGATCGGGGTCTACGTCGGCTGGAACACCCTCACCCAACAGGCGTTCAGCGCCCACCCGACCGCATGGGTCAGCGAGGGGCTGTGCACCAACCCCAACGTGATGATCACGGGCATCCCCGGCTCCGGGAAGAGCGCGCACATCAAAGCGCTGGCCTTCCGCATGATGGCGCTCGGTCACCGCACGCTGATCGCGGGTGACGTCAAGGGCGAATACGCACAGCTGAGCCGCCACTTGGGGGTCGAGCCCGTCCGGCTCGGCCCCGGCATGCCCGGACGGCTCAACCCGCTGGACGCGGGCCCGCTCGGCTACGAACTGGAAAAGACGACCGACCGCGAGACGTACAAGTCCCGGCTCCAGGAGATCCACCGTCGCCGCCTGACGCTGCTCAAGGCGCTGCTGGAACTCCAGCTCCGGCGGAACCTGACCCCGCAGGAAGAAGAGTGCCTGGATGTCGCGGTACGGGAGGTGACCGGCGAGCTGCACGGCGGGGACCACCTGCGGATACCGACCCTTCCGCTGGTCTACGAAAAGCTGAAGGACCCCACCACCCAGATGGCCGGCGAGATGCGGGTCCGCGGCAACGACGTGCAGCTCGCCCGCGAACAGATGGCCTCGCTGCGCGCCGCCCTCGGCGGCATGATCACCGGCCATCTGGCAGGGCTGTTCGACAAGGAGACCTCGATCGGCCTGGACTGGGACGCCCCCATTCAGTCGGTCGACGTCTCCGCCCTGGAGTCGTACGGGGACGACACCATCGCCATGGTGCTCACCTGTGTCTCCTCCTGGGCGCAGAGCGCCATCGACCGCCCCGGCAACCGCCCTTGGCTGGTCGTCCGCGACGAGCTGTGGCGTCAGCTGCGCAGCGGCGGCTCGGCCATGGTCCGCAAGATCGACGCGGACCTGCGGCTGAGCCGGGCGACCGGCACCATCCAGGTCCTGGCCACCCACCGGCTCTCCGACTTCGAGGCGGTCGGCTCTGCCGGCTCCGAGGCGGTGGCCATCGCCAAGGACTTGATTGCCAGCTGCGAGACCCGCATCCAGCTCGCCCAGGACACCGCCCCTCTCAACCTCACCCGTGAGGCGATCGGCCTCACCGACGCCGAGTGTGACCTGATCGCCTCCTGGGGCGCGGGGCAGCGCGGCCGGGCCCTGTGGAAAGTGGGCCGCGGCAGCGGGCATGCGGTGCAGCTGATGCTCTCCCAGATCGAGCAGCAGCTCTTCGAGACCGACGAACGGATGGTGATGTGATGTCCCAGCGATCGGGCACAGGAGACCTGTCCGACGGCACCGTCCTGGCCGTCTACGCGGCGGGCCTGTCGGCCATGGTGGGCGTATCGGTCCTGCTGGCCGCCCCGTTGGCCGCGACGCTGGTCGGACTGGGATGGGCCGACCGCACCTCGGGGGTCGTCCCCACGGTGCTGAGCGCCCTGATCCAAGGTCCCGGGTCCGCCTTCAGCCCCGCCCCGCCGGCCTGGCTCTTCTATCTGCTCTTCGTGCTGCTGATGACGGGGCTGATGCTGCTGGTGATCAAGCTGGTCTCCATGGTGCGCTTCAACCACACCGGCGGCGCCCAGTGGGGTGGCCGCAAGACCGAGAAGGAGCTGACCGCGCCGGAGGCCCCGGTCAAGCGGTCCGGGCGGATCACCGCGGGCCGCGGCCAGGGCACCAACAAGCTGGTCGCCACCGAGCCGAACATCTCCGCCACTGTCTTCGGTGTCCCCGGCAGCAGCAAGACGACCGGACTGGTACTGCCCAACGCGGCGGAGTGGCAGGGCCCGTTGGTCGTCACCACCACCAAGGCCGCCGACCTGGACGTCATCTACGCCCGCCGCCGCGCGCTGGGCCCGGTCTGGGTCATCGCGCCCGCCGGCATCCCCGGCCGCGAGACCAACCACTGGTCCCCCATCGACTACTGCACCGACGCCAAGTCCGCCGAGCGGATGGCCGCCTGGATGGCCGAAGCCTCCTCCTCCGGCAACGACAAACGCGCAGCCCCGTGGGTCGACCAGGCCCGCAACGTCCTCAAGGGCGTGCTGCTGGCCTCCCACCTCAACGGCGGCGGAGTCAACGACATGCGCCGCTGGCTGTCGCTGGGCAAGGACGCCGTCGATCACGTACGCGCCGTGCTGCTGGCCCACGATTTCCAGGAGACGGCCGACGACTACGCCTCCCCCTGGCTGCGGCTGCACGAGGACGGCATCGGCTCCATCCAGTTCACCCTCAACGTCCTGGCCCGGGTCTACGCGGATGAGGAAGTACGCGAGACCAGCTCCAAGACCGACTTCACCGTCGAGGAACTGCTGGACCAGAACGGCACCGTGTGCCTGATCGCCTCCGAGGCCGACGCCGAGCGCTTCGCCCCGCTGCTGACCTCGCTGGTCGCCTCGATCATCCACGGCGCCGAGGCCCGCTACAACTCCACCGGCATCGCCCTCGACCCGGCCCTGGGCGTGATGGTCGACGAGGCCGGCAACATGCTGCGCTACCCGCGGCTGCCCAACATCCTCACCACCGGCCGCGGTATGGGCATCAGCCTGCTGACCGTCTGGCACGACCTGTCCCAGCTGCGCGAGAGCCTCGGCCAGCAGAAGGCCAACACCGTGCTGTCCGCCTCCGGAATGCGCATGCTGCTGCCCGGCTGCGGTGACCTGGAGACCCTGCGCTACTTCAACGGCCTGTACGGACGCACCGAAGTCCGCCGCGAATCCACCACCCGCGGGCGCGGCGGCGACCACTCGACTCAGATGTCCATCGCCGAGGTCGACCTGGCCCCGGTCCATGAGCTCCAGCAGCTGCCCAAGTTCACCGCTATCGCGCAGTACACGAACCTGCCGCCGGTCAAGGTGAAAATGCGGCTGACCTTCCGCGACAAGGACCTGAAGAAACTGCTGGCCGCTCCCGAGAAGGCCGGGATATCACTGGAGAAGAACACCGAGAACAACCCGCCGGCCGGCACGACCCCTCTGGAGGCCGCTGATGTCTGAGTACGCGACGGAACGTCTGGGCGAGAGCCTTGACAGCAGCTTCGGCGACAGCCTGGAGGACCCGTCTTCCCTGTGGCCCGACCTCCCCGATCTGGACGACGACGAAGAGGAGGCCGCCTCCTACGGCTGGGTCTGGATGGCCATGACACCGGCCGAACGACGCACCAAAATGCGGGAGTTGGCCGAATGGGTCGAGTGGGTGCGCCGCACCTTCGAACTGCACAACAACATCCCCCCGTGCTGGTACCGCCACCCCCCGGTCCGCGAACACCTCACCGCCCTGTACGCGGCCTGGGTCCGCTCCTACTGCCAGCCCACCCCCGGCCGCGACCTCGCCGAAGCCGAATGGATCTCCACCCTCCACGGCTTCCTCCCCCATCTCCAGGTCGCCAGCTGCGCCAACGGCACCCACCACGACCCCCCGCCGCGCCCGGCCCCCCGCCCCGAAGCCGAAGAAGCCTTCGAGGACTACCTGACCACCTCCGACTTCGGCACCGCCGACGGCACCCACCCTGCCGAGGCTGAGGCACTGCGGCAGGCAGCGGGGTTCTGAACGGGGCTCTGTGGGCTCCCTTTTGACACGTATTTCGAGGAGTTTCTAAATGACAGAGCAGGCTGTGGCAGCCGTGCAGGCAGACATCATCCAGATGCTGAATGATGTCTGTGACCAATTCGAGAAGCCCTCCACGCAGGCACGCGTACGGAAGCTGCTGCGCGATCCGCTCTCGGACCTGGAAAAGACATGGAACAGTGCACGGGAGCTCGGTGAGCCCGCCAAGTCTCCCCCTGCTGACGAGCCACCCGACAAAGAGGCTCTCACCGATGCCCTGGGCAAAGTCGTAAAGCACGTCAACGACCTACGCGAAAATCCGCAGCTCGCCCACCTGCTCCCCAATCCGTTGTGGAAGGAGTGGAAGCAGGCCCGCTCGGCGCATTTCAAATGGGAGTTCGCACTCCGCGAGCTGGCCGATACCCCGAAAATGGAGGGCAAGCAAAAAGAGGACTGGCAGAAGCTTCTTTCCTACACCGCAGGGGAACGCGACGCCACCTTTGCCCGTCTCTCCCGCGCAATGTTCGGCGAGCTGACGAAAGAGGAAGAACACAAACAGGCCGTCGAGCCACTCGCCGAGGCGCTGAAGGAGGTGAGTCACGCCGCGGGGTACAGCCTGACGGCGCAGGAACCATCACGAAGCCGACGGCAGTTCCGGAGCCACCCGGCACGACAGCAGAAGAAACCACCACAGAGCAAGCTGGCGAATCAGCAAGCGGTGGACAGGTGGGAGTCCCAGGAGGTGGCGGCCAAGGCCCATAACAGCCTCGAAGGCGAATTGCGCCGGCGCAGAAGCAAGTGGGACCGACTCTATTCAGACCTGGCGACGGCATGCACCATCGCGAAAGTAGTCGACGAAGGCGAGTTGTTCGAAACCAATGAGCGGCCGGCAAGGGCCGAATTGGGCACCGCCCTGGGGGACGTCCTCGAAAATCCCGCCGACGTTCTGCAAGGCAATAAGCTGTTTGAAAAGCTCGAACACACCCACAAGCTGAAGGAGCGGTTGCAGACCACCGTCCAGTCGATCCTGGCAGACGTCTGGGAAGACCACATCCAGGGTGAACCGGCATGGCAGGAGTGGTGGGCCTACGTTGAGAAGGAAACCAGCGCAGCTGTCGGCCGTTACGCCCACGAACTCACCCGTCAACTGAGCAAGGAACGCGACCGTCTATTGCAGGAGGAGGGGCGCGAGGACGAGCAGACCGACAAGGCTGTCAACGCGCTGGAGAAACTCAGCCACATAGCGGCGGGATACAGCCTGCGCTCCACGGAGGATCTGCCCATTCCCACCGCGGATGCGCTGACAATTGAAACAGCGCCACACAAGCGCTACCCCGGATACGGGCCGCACGGAGGTGCGATACGGGAACCGGCAGACGGGGCCCTCATCCAGCAGGCGATCAACGAGGGCGCCGAACGCGTCGTCAAGGCACTCGAGCCATGGCAACAGACCGGCATGGAACAGCAGCTCGGCAAAGACCTGCCGGATCAGCTCTCAGCGTTCTTGACCGAGTGGGAGAACCGCCCTGCCGACCTGATGCAAGGACTCGGCGAGGCACAGGACTTGCTCTCTTCTGCCCTGGAGCAGAACCGTCCCACGGATCTCGCGGAATGGGTCGGCCAGGCCAGGAGGGGCGCGCTCTGGTACTTCAAAATGGCGGACCATGCCTACAAACTCGCGGAGGAGGCCGACAAGCTCGCGAAGAAGCCCCGCGAGATCGAGCAGGGCTCTCCCGACCCCTACTCGCCCGAGAACATCCAATCGCTCATCGATTTCGGCAGCTCCCTCAACGAACACGCCTCGCGCCTGGCTCGCACCCTGCCCCCCGGAAACAATCCGGATGCCCAGCCCTTCGCAACGCCACACGATGCGCGGTTGGCCCGCGAGGAGCTGAGAGGGCTGCTCGTCGAATGGGCGGGCTTCGAATTGCAGGACAACAAGTGGGTCCAGGTGACAGTTCCCCACCGGAGCGCGGCGGTGGACGAGCTGGTCAATGCCATGAGGGCGCAGATGCCGTTCTCTCTCGGGGAGAAAAAGGCCGAGAGCGCGACACCCAGAGAGTACGGGCGTTTGCCGGCCTCCGGGGAGAACAAGGCCGACTTCGAGACACGCGGAGGCGATACGGTCGAATATGACGGGCGGGATGACGGATCCCAGCACGACAGGTGGGGGGCGTACGACTATGACCAGAACGGCGCCAGCTACGACGTAATCAAGATCGCCAAGGCCGCGCAGGCGGTGCTGGACGAGAGCCACACCACGGACAAGGAAAGGGATTTGCTCCGCCGAGCGGTGGACCTCGCGACCAATAACGCCTCGCGGCTGCACCAGGCACCCGTTTCCTCATCCATCGTCCCGGAAAAACCCACAGTCCGCCAGGTTGCCGCGAACGCCGCCGCGTTGGCTCCGCAATCCCCGAAGCCTTCTGAGATCGGGGAAACAGCGGAAGAACGCTACCCCGGATACGGGCCGCACGAGGGGGCGATACGGGAACCGGCAGACGGGGCCCTCATCCAGCAGGCGATCAACGAGGGCGCCGAACGCGTCGTCAAGGCATTCGAGCCATGGCAACAGACTGTGGCAGAGCAGTTCCACAATGACCTTGCACGCCGGTTCTCTCTGGAATTGCCGGAGCAGTACCGCAACGAACTTGGACTTGCGCCGAGTCTCGAATACCTTGAGGATCAACTCTCGGAATTCTTGGCCGAGTGGGAGAACCGCCCTGTCGACCTGATGCAAGGGTTCGGCGAAGCGCAATTCGGGCTTCACTCCGCCCTCGTGCAGAATCGTCCTGAGGATCTCTCGAAATGGGTCAACCAGGCCAATCAGGGTGCACTCTGGTACTTCGATATGGCGAACCGCGCCTACAGACTTGTGGAGGGAGCCCACAAGCTCGCGGAGAAGCCCCGCTACATCGACGAAGGCTCTCCCGACCCGTACTCACCCGAGAACATTGAATTGCTCCACGAGATCGGCAAAGCCCTCGAGGAACACGGATCACGCCTTTCGCGCACTCTTCCGCCCGGAAACAAGCCGGACGCAGAACCCTACGCAACGCAGGGCGACGCACTGCTGGCCCACCACGAATTGGTCGGGCTGCTCTTCGCATGGCAGAAAGACAGCTCGATGGGCCAGCAGATGATGTCGCTCCAGGACAAGCCGGAGCCGGTGGCCGAACTGATCAACGCCATAAATGCGCAGATGCAGTTCTCCATCGATAGAAATATCGCCAGCGGGTCGAACGAATTTGACCAGTACAGCGAATTCGACCAGTACGGGGCCAGTTACGCAGCGCTCAGGGTCGCGAAGGCCGCGCGGGAAGTGCTGGACTGGAAATCGGCAGGCGAGGCACTTCCCGGAGCGCTGCCCTATTCCTCGGAAGAGGTAAGGGCCCTGGCCACAGCCCACTTCCCGGAAGAAGAAAAGGCCATGCTCCGCCAAGCCGTGGCCCTCGGGACCGAAAGTGCCACGCGGCTGAACATGGCGCCCATTTCGCTATCCGTCCTCCCGAGTGAACCGAGCCTCTACGATCCTGCACGGGTCCCGCAACCGCCGAAGACCAAGCACGAGAAGGCGGGCGCCGAGCGTAAGTTGAAGCGTGACCAAGTTAAAGCGAACCGTGAACAACGTGAAGCGAAGCGTAAACAAGATGAAGCGGTGCGTGCACTACGTGGGGGACGACCGGAGGAAGTTGATACACAGTCTGGGACAGGACAGCCCAACCC
The DNA here is from genome assembly GCF_050936705.1 of Streptomyces sp. CA-250714. NCBI lineage: Bacteria > Bacillati > Actinomycetota > Actinomycetes > Kitasatosporales > Streptomycetaceae > Streptomyces > Streptomyces sp. CA-250714. Next base: position 27,192 of record NZ_JBNJMI010000003.1, read on the forward strand.
AACGCGCTCGCAACGCCAATCGGACACATGGCGCCCGCCAGGTCCTGTGACAGTGCGGCGGGCAGCACCACAGCAGCAAGTGCCACGGGACCAGCCGCTGCCGCCGGGGCGGAAGCAAACTCAAAGGCAGCAACCACCGCGCCTCATTCATGGTTACGGACCGTACAGAGGGGGGGCCAGGAATAAAGCCGAGTGGAGGGAAACCCTGGCACGGATCGAGAAGGCGTCCCTGGCCATCGACAAACTAATCGATCAGTGGGGCGTCACCGATAAGCGCCAGGAACTCGAGCAGGCCAAGAACGAGGACCTCAAGAAACTCAAAGCTGCGTGCGACAACCGTCCTTCCGCCGACAGGCAGCTAGGACTCCGGGAGGCAGCAGAGCGGTACGGCCAGATCGCGCTCCGGGCCAACAACCTCGCAGATCAGCTCCGCCATGACGCTATGGCCTCTCGCAGGACTATCCCTATCTCGCAGAAGGACATCGATAGCGTCAAAAATCTCTACGCTCTGGCCGATGCCAGCTTCAATCACGCGGCGCTTCTGGCCCGCACTGTGCACGCGGTGCGTCTGGCCCGCACCGTGCCGGAGGAAAAATTTCTGAACGCACGTGCCTACGAAACAGTAAGGGGGAGGAAGGCTGGCGAGACGGAGATGGACAAACGGTGGGCCGCCTTCAAACACACCGACTGGGGCGAGTGGTTGCTCAACCCCAACCAAGGGGCCAACCATCGGGATCCCCTCGTGCAGCAACTCGTTGACGCCTGGGACCGGCGGTCTCCGGTCCCTCACGACGACTGGACAGCGGCCGACAGAATGATCGATGTCGGCAAGGCGGCGAATTCGGTGCTGGAGAAGTACTCCTCGCCCGAATTCGAAGCCCAGCACCCCAACATCAGGGAGTGCAACGAAAAGCTCCGGTCGTTGGCGGAGGGTGCGCCCCAGTTCGCCGTTCGACTGGCCCAGGGGGACAGCTTTCCGAAGTCGCTCATACCGGAAGACCCGGTGGCGAGCCGGGCGAAGAAGTGGGGGCGGAGCCAGTCGCAAAGCCAAAGCTCCGCACAGCACACTCCAGGGGCGCGGCAGCAACAGGCACCCGCCGCGCCGAAGACGGCGCACGGTCCGGGACCGGGGCCTGCGCCGGGGCCGGCTCAGCAGGGGCGCCCGAGGTTCGCGGCCAGGCGCTGATCCGGCCCGTGCTCGATGTCGCCGGCCGGGGGCAGAGGCCGTTTCGACGTGGCGATCAGCCGGGCAACGTACCTGCTCGGCGTCGCCCCCTCAGTGAACGAAGCGGAGCCGCTGCTTCCCGGCCGGCGGGCACAATCTACGGAGCCGCGCTTTCCGGGTTCCGAACGGAAATGATCGATCGATACGAGCTTGATCACCACCCGCCGCGGGCGACTTGGGATGCCCCCAGAACTTACTAAGCGGGAGTTGATACCAGCCTTTTCACAAGGCCATGAGCCTGACGCGGCCGTGCCGGATGCAGCCCCCGCCCGCATCCGGCACGTGACTCAGCTCCTGGTGCCGGCCATGGTCCGCTGCTTCTGCTGCTTCGGCTGCGTCATCTGCTGTGGGGCTTGTGCGGGCTTCAGTCCGTACCCGATGCCAGTACGCGCCAGGCTCGCCTTGTGCTCCTGCGCCTTCTTCTCCTGGAACTTGAGCTTTCCCGGAGAGAGCTTCGCGCGACGCTGGAAATCGGCCAGGACGGTCTGCACGGATTCACCGTGGAATTTCACGTAGTCCTGTGCGCCGGCCTGCAGGTTTTGAAGCTTCTTTGTTTGTGCTTCGTAATCCCTCTTCTCTTCCGCAGTCTTGCCGGGGCCCCGCTGAAGATGATCATTGAGTTCTTGCCGGAGAAACTCGCGCTCCTGGACCGCCTTGCCGACGCTGCGCAGACGGACCATCAGCATGGCTTCCAGATCCTCGGAAGGGGTGAGTTTCAGCGAGCTGTCGGGGCGGACCCGGCCGTCCACGTGCCAAGGCGAGCCCGAGTTCTCGGACTGGCTGTTGAAGGCGGACAAGTCGAAGCCCTTGGACCAACTGAATCGCACGGACCGGGGGTGGATGTCGATGGCCGCACCGACCACCCCGCCCCAGGACTCCGCTGCTTTGTCCGAGCTGGCCCGGAGGACGTCTGCGGTGACTTGCCGGATCTCGTCGTGGTGGGCCCGGTCCTTGGTCGAGGCGGCGAGCCGGGCGAGCCTCGCAAGCGACCGCAGCGACATCTCGTCGCTCAGTTTCGCCTTGCACGCGGTCTCGATCCGCCGATCCGCCCGCTCACCGGGCTGCAGCGGCGCGGAGCTGACCCAGCCGCGCTCGTCCGCCTCGAAAACATGCAGCTCGGCACCGAGCCCTACGGCGCGGCTGGCGCCCTCCGCCAGCTTGTGCCCCGTGGCGAGGGTCTCCATCTCCGAGAAGCGGGGATCGATCTTGGCTGCAAGGTTGTTGAGGGCGCACAGGGGGTCCTGCGTCGCCGCGGCTGCGAAATGGAGGCGGAAGCCGGCCTCGTCGAAGCCCTTCATGTCCTCGGCCAGTGCCTTCGGATCACGGCCGTCCGTGAGCAGGATGGTATTGCTCCCGGAAGCGATGGCCTGCTTGGCAGCCTCCAAGTGCTGGGCCGGTTCCAGCGGCTTGTCAGCGTCACCGAGGATGACAAGTTTGCCCTCACCGAGCTGCTTCTCCGCCAAACCGCGGATCGCATCAGCACCACTTCCTTTGGCACCGGCGACGACGACCAGAACCGGCCGGGGATCCTCCTCGGTCGGCGCGATCTGGAACGGCGGATAAGACGGCTGCCCCGGCCCCGAAAGCGCACTGTCGACAGCATCCCCCGCGGCCTCCAGGGAGCCCTCGGCCGCGTCCCCGCTGCGGGGCGTGGAGGGCCCGGCACCGGCCCCATCCGCGGTACTTGCGTCGTACTTCCGGAGTTTCTCGTCGTACATCCGGAGTGTCTCGTCGATCTCGTCGACGAAAGCTTGCGCGTCGCCCCGGGACCTGGCTACGTTCCTTTCCGCTTCGTTCCGGAGGGCCGTGTCCGCCCCGCCTTCCGGGGGAGTGTCCGCTGAGGCTGCCGCGCTGTCGCCCGAGGGCCCGCCCAGGTCGTCGTACCACCGCTCCCTGTCTTCCGGGGACAAAGACTCCCACCACTCACGCTCGCTGGCGTCCCAGCTCCTCGCGCCCTCTATCGACTCGGGCCTGTTCCCCTCATCGCCCTCGCCGAGCATCCAGTCATCGTTCTCGTCGACGGCAGTTTGCGCATTTGCCCGGGATTCGGAGGTGAGCCTGAGCCTTTCCCGGTCGTTCCGGAGGACCGCGTTGACCGCGCCTTCGAAGCTCACGTCGGCAGAGGATGCGATGTCGTCGCCGAGTGCGCCCTCCACGTTTTCCCCACCCAGCCAGCTGCGCGCCGCTTGCCTGCGCTTCTCAGGTGCGTCCACTTCGTGCAAGGCCACGTGGTCATGGGTCTCCCACATTGCCGCGGAGATGCGCTGGTACCTGCCGAGGAAGTGGAGGGGAGTGAGGTCCATCCTCCTGGCCTCGGCAACCAGGTCGGGGTTGCGCCACAGCATCTGCAACAGCCGCCTCTCATCCTGCAGATGCTGCGCGGAATCGTAGCCCTCGGGAGTAGCGGCCTCGCTGCCGTCGGCTGCCTCGGCGCCGCTCGCCGACTCGGGCTCGCCCGCATCCCCCGCATTCGCGCGCCCCGTGCCTGCCTCGTCTCCCGGAGCGGCGTCCGCAGGGGCTGCGGCGCTGTTGCCCGAGGGCGCGTCCAGGTCATAGTCCAAGTCGTATACCCGCGACCAGTCATCGTCCTCGGGGACGGCCCGGCCCACCGCCGACTCGAGCCCGCCCCTCTCCCCTGTGTTGCGGACCGCGGCCAAGTCGCTATCCAGGGTGGTGTCCGCGGAGGCCACAGTGCTGACGCCCACAGGCCCGTCCGCCTCACCGTCCCCGGCCCCGACCTCGGCCTCCGCCTCCATCGCCCCATCAATATCCGCGGCGACGCCCTCCGGGCCCTCCGTCCGCGCGGGCCCGCCCCTCTCCGCTGCGTTCTGGTCCGCTGCGATCCGGCGGCGCGCGGCCAATTCGCTTTCCGGGGTGTCGGAGGGCCCGCTGTTACGGAATCCATCGGCTGCCATTGTTTATCGCTCCCCGTCTTCCCGCTGCTGCTCGCTGTCGCCAACCGGTTCCGCCTCTTCCCGGGCCAACTCGTCCAGCCGGGCCGCATACCCCTCGAAGGTGGCGATCAACTTGGCCAGTTCGGGGTCGGCCGGGTCTAGGGGGAGGTAGCGGTCCTGGCGGGCGATCCACCAGCGGCCCCCCGAGGTGATCGCCGCGCCGTCCGGCGTGAGGGAACGGGCCCTCCCGGCGGCCAGAGCCTCGTGCAGCGGGCGCACGGTCGCATAGTCGTCGATGACCTGCGAGCAGTAGGCACGCGCCGCCTCGACGGCGTCGTGGTTGTCCGGGTGGATCGCCGTACGCCACTCGCTCATTCGGCGGCTGACCGCCAACCATCGCTCCCGTTCCGCTTCGCCCGCACCGAGAGGGGAATCCGCGAACTCCATACGGTCGGCACAAACCTTCTGCGCACGGTCCATCAACGCCCAAAGGGCATCGAATGCACCAATGGACAGGACATCCCAGCCGCCCGGCCGGGACCCCTCACTTCTCACATCTCGTACGGCGGCCACGCCAACTCCTCGCACACAAAGCCGAAATTCCCAGCCAGAGCCACAGTAGCGACCCCGGGAGTTACTGGCGCCTCGAAAACAGCGCTCAGCAGCCGGAATTGGTATCAGCTCTGTCACAACGCTCCGGTAAGGGAGTTGTCCTTCCGTGATCGGCCACATTGAGGTATCCGGCGAGCACTTGGAGTGCATGGCCCAGCCCCATGCAGGGCGATGACGATCTGATTGTGGGCCGCCGAGCCGGGAGGAGGCGTCCGGCCACCGACCGGGGCTGTGCCCGGTGAAAAGAGCCCCGATTCCGACGCACGCGCCCCCACCCGCGGCCCCGGGGGCAAAGGCAGGAACGACCGGACCCGGAATCCACCTCGCCGCATGCGTGTTCCGGCCGCGCCTTTCCCGAACTCCTGGTGTTCGACCACATCGCCCTGCGCAGGCCGGCACCCGGATCCCCGCGGGACACCCGGATCCTCGCGGGAGGAGCCGCACCAGGCGAAGAACTCCAAGAAGCCGTCCTCCGCGAAGGCGCCGAGGAGACCGGGCTGTTGACAGCCGCCGTGGTCTATCAGAACGCCGTCGAGGACAAGCCCCACCCTCGAGACGGGACACCCCCACCGCACAGCTTCTTTCACCCCCGGGCCCCTGCGGACACCCTCAATACGTGGCAGCACCAGATCCACCGCGACGGAGACGACACCGACCTCACCTTCACCGCCGCTTCCTGCTCCTCCCCTGCAACATTCCTGTCCGATACTCAGGACACCTGGCCCGACCGCACCGTCGTACGCGACCCCAAGAACCCTGAGCACAGGAGCCTCCGCGGTACACCGCCGCCGAGCGGGACCCCTTCCGGACCGCCGTCATAGACGGCGCACTGTGCCTCGAAGGCGGCAACGCTGACGACGGCCCCTCTCCCCGACCTGGCGAATTCCGGGAGCGTTCCAACGCCACTGGTCGGAGCCAGGTCCAGTAGCGCCCAACTCCACGCAAGCCACCGGCCCCGACACCAACGACCGACCCGACCCCCCGCAGACCGCCGCCGCCTTTCGACGTACGCACGCCGCCGCCTCCGGGGTCACATCCCCGCCGCGGCCCCCGCGAGGAACCATCACGCTGCGGCGGCACCACCGGCGGAACCGAGGGCGGCTGGGGCCGCTCGGACTGGGGGCCCGGGCCGCATGTTCGGCGGCCCGGCGGGCGTCCGGGAGGGTGGCGCGGATACCCGCTTCGCGGCGCAGTTCGATGGCCGTGTCGCGCAGTTGCTCGGCGCGTTCGCGCATCTGCCGGGCCTCGGCGGTGGCGGCCTGGGCGTCCTCCTCGGCGGACGTACGCGCGCGGGCCAGGACCGTCTCCGTATCGCCGCCGGACTCCTGCCGGCGGGCCAGCACCTCATCGTGGCGAGCCGGATCCCCGGCGGTGACCGCGGCCTGGTCCCGAGCCGTTCGGCTGCCGTCAGCTCCTCGGCGAGATGGGCGGCCTGCTCCTCAAGGTGGTGCAACTGTTCCTGCACAGCCCGCTGCTGGGCACTCCGCGCCCAGCGTCCGCCAGCCCCCAACTGCGCGGCCGAATCACGCTGCTCGACGGCATTCTGCTCGACCTGACGACGCACGGCCTCGGCCTGCTGCCGGGCGGAGCGCCACTGGCGGATGGCCTCGACCCGCGCCGCCTGGGCACCGACCCGCTGCTCGATCCAGCCCGCCGGGAACCGCTTCCGCCCGCAACTTCTGGGCGCGCGCATGCTGCTCCTCGGCGGCGCTGTCGGCAGCCTTCGCCCCCTCCAGCGCACGCCGGTTCGCCTCCCGCAACTGGGCGTCGGACAGCCGCCCATGGAGCCGCTCCTGCCACGGCGGGGCCTGCGCAGGCGGGGCGGCAGCCGACTCCTCATCCCCGGCACCCCGCAGCATGCGGCATGCCTTGGCCAGCAGCGAGCGCCCGGCGAGCGCAAACCAGATTTGTCGGGCCCTGGTCGCCTTGGGGCCGAGCCGCTCTTCGATCCGGAACTGCGGTCCGAGGGTCCGGAGGAGGACCGTCTGCGGTTGAAAACGGCCACGCCTGCTCGCCATCCCCACTTGGTTGCTGGCTCAACCAGGGGCAGGTCCGTGCTGCGGACCGGGGCCACTTACCTGCCAGCTCATCGCCCCCGGCGCGTCCGCATGCCATGATCGGCGGCGTACGGAGCCCGACCGGCCGGAAGGACGCCATGCCCGCCTACGCCATAGCTCACCTGCGGGAAGCCACCCCGCACCCGGAGATCGCTGAGTACATCGAGCGCATCACCGCCACCTTCGAGCCGTACGGCGGTCGCTTCCTCGTGCACGGGGCCCAGCACGAGGTGACGGAGGGGACCTGGCCCGGGCACGTCGTGGTGATCGGCTTCCCCGGGATCGCCGAGGCACGGGCCTGGTGGGACTCCCCCGCATACCAGGAGATCGCACCGCTGCGCTCACGGCACATTGAGGGCGACATCATCCTGGTTGAAGGCGTCCCTGAGGACTACGACCCGACTGCCACGGCGAAGGCGATGCGGGAGGCCCTGCCTGCCGAGTAGCCCCTCGGAAGGGGGAGGGCTGGTCGAGGGAGCTGTGCGGTGCCCGCTTGCCCCGGCTGCTCCCACAGCCACTCCACGAACATCACCAGGGTTCCGGAGGTGACGGCGAGCAGGGGGACACCACTGGCCGCGCAGAACCTGCTCCAGCTCGTCCAGTCCTGCGCGTAGCCCCGGCGGGTGCGCTCGGGGCGGCCGTCGGCGACGGCACGCACCGCCTGCCCGTCGATGTGCTCGAGGGCGGCGCGGGTGGCGGCGTCGTAGGTCTCGGGCCGTGCGGCCAGCACCGGGGTGACAGCCGTAGCGTCCGGAATCTTCGGTTTCGTAATAGATCTTTCGGTACTGGTTTCGGACCCTTCTGGACGACGGACACGGAAAGCTTTATCCGGAGTCCACAGAGCCTTCGGCGGACTGCTCGCGCTAACGGTGTCACACATGAGTATGCTCGACCGTATGACCACACGTACGCGCACCACGGTCAGCCTGCCGGCCGATCTCGTCGCCCACGCCCGCGCCGCCTCCGGCGGCAATCTGTCGGCCTACATCGAGCATGCGCTCCGGGCCCAGCAACTGCGCGACGCGGCCCCCGCCGTACGGGCCTGGCGCGAGCGGGCCGCGCTCGACACCGAGGAACTCGCCGACATCTTCGGCGAAGACGTCGCGTGACGCCCCTCGCCCGCGGACAGGTCTGGCGCGTCCAGCTGGCCGCCAAGAGCCGGGCCGTGGTCATCGTCGAATCGGACGCCGCCCTCGAAGCGCTGCCCGGCACCGCCGTGTGCATGATGATCGACGAGACCGAGGGCGCCCCGGACACCGTCGTCACCATCCCGCTGGCCCGCCCGGTGCGCGGCGCCGCCGTCGCCGTCGACCTCACCGCGCTGACCGACAAGCGGCTGCGGGCCGGCGAGTTCCTCGGCACCGTCGAAACCGAGGCCATGGACCGGATCTCCGCCGCCCTGCGCGTCACCCTGGACCTCACCTGACGGACCGGCGCCGAGGAGTGGTGCAGATGGCCCGCGTCTGGCTGGACGTGCCCTTCGCGGAGAAGGACGAGGCCAAGGCTCAGGGAGCCCGCTGGGACCCGGCCGCCAGACGCTGGTTCGCCCCCCGGCAGGGGATGCCGGGCCTGGAACGGTGGGCGGCGCTGCCGGACATACCCGCCCTCCTCCCGGGCGAGGACCGGGCGTTCGGGTCCGGATTGTTCGTGGACCTCGTACCGTCCTCGTGCTGGTTCACCAACGTCCGCTCGTGCGTGGCCCCCCGCGACTGGGAACGGCTGCGGCGCATGATCAACGGGCGGGCGGGCCGGCGGTGCGAGGCGTGCGGGCGGGGCGAGGACCGTACGGCACGGCGGTGGCTGGAGGCGCACGAGCGCTGGGAGTACGACGAGGAGAGCGGGGTGCAGCGGCTGCGGCGGCTGGTGTGCCTGTGCACCGACTGCCACACCGTCACCCACTTCGGGCTGGCCGAGGTCAACGGCAGGCGGAGCGCGGCCCTGGCCCATCTGCGGTCCGTCACCGGGCTTTCGGCAGCCGCGGCGGAAAGCCATGTGCGGGCCGCGTTCGCGCTCTGGCGCGAGCGCTCGGCCCGCGAATGGGCCCTGGATCTGGGCATGCTCACCGGCGCCGGCATCACGGTGACACCCCCGCCCGCGGCCCCCGAACGGGAGCGGACCGCGCGGCGGACCGTACGGCAGGAGCGGGCCGCCGGGGAACCTGCTCCCGCTGTCACCGCCCGGCCCGCCGCCCCCTCACCGGCAGTTCCGGACGCGCCCTCACCAGCGGTTCCGGACGTGCCTTCGGAGCGGGCGGTGAGCGAGGAGGAGCTCGCCGGGGCGCTGGACACCGTCTTCGGCCGTCCGGCACCCGGAGGCGGCCGGCAGTGGATCACCGTGCCCCGGTGGCCGTGGTTCTGCCACATGTGTGACACCCACATGAGGCCGCCGGACATCGCCGTGGCGTCGGTGACCCGGACCTCCCCGGACCACTGGCGGATCGTGTGCCGGCCCTGCGAATGGGCCCACCTGGTGGACGACTTCGCCCTCCCCGCTCCGCTGCACCGGGCGGTGCTGGCAGCGGCGGCCCGGACACTGGAAGCGCCGGGCAGCGCGGCCACCTGGGAGCCGGGCGAACGGCGCTTCCGCACCGTGACCGGTCAGCTCACCGACGGCCGCCGGCAGCGCGGATAACTCCCCTGCGCCTTCCGCCGGGGCCGCCGGGGACAGCGGTCACGTCGCACGGCGCGGCCCGTCCCGGCGAGAGGGATCCGGGCGCTGCTGAGGTACGGCGGGCGGAGCGGGACGCTGCTGCGGCGGCCGGGACTGCTGCGCACGGGCGGCCTGTTCGGCAGCGCGCCGGTCGTCCGGCAGGGTGGCGCGCACGCTCCCTTCACGGCGGAGCGCGGCAGCCGTCTCGCGGAGCTGACGGGAGCGCTCGCGCATGCGCCGGGCCTCGGCGGCGGCGGCCTCCGCGTCCTCCCCCGCAGTGGTACGTGCACGGGCGAGGACCGCGTCGAAATCGCCCCCGGCCTCCTGCCAGTCGGCCAGGACCTGCTCCTGCCGGGCGGGATCCCCGGCGGTGACAGCGGCCTGATCGCGGTGCTGTTCGGCCTGCGCGAGCTCCTCGGCGAGCCGCGCTGCCTGCTCCTCCAGACGGCGCAGATGCTCCTCCAATGCACGCCGCTCCGCACCGCGCACGGCGGGCATGCCCATCCGGTGGGTGGCCGCCAGCCGCGCGGCCGACTCCCGGCGTTGAGCGGAGTTCTCCCCGGCCTGCCGGCGCACGGTCTCGGCCTGTTGCTTGGCGGTGCGCCACTGGTGGATGGCCTCGACCCGCGCCGCCTGGGAGCTGATCCGCTGCTCGATCCGGCCGCCGGGAACCGCTTCAGCGGTCAGCCGCTGAGCACGCCCCTCCTGCTCACCGGCAGTGCTGTCGGCAGCCCTTGCGGCCTCCAGCGCCCGACGGTGCGCCTCCCGCAACTGCGCGTCGGTGAGCCTGCCATGAGGCCTCTCCTGCCAGGCCGGAACCTCCTTGGCTGTGCCGGCGGCCGGCTCCTCGTCCGGGGTGCCCCGCAGGGTGCGGCGGGCCAGTTCCCGCCGGGCATCCGAGCCACGCCGGACCCGCTCACGGTCCTCGAGCACACCGGGAGCGAGCTCGCTGAGGGTCTCGCGGGCCTCGGCGATCAGCCGCTCCTGGGCGGCGGCCGTCTCGTTCGCCTCGGCGGCCTGCTCGGTCAGTTCCCGGGCACGTTCCGCACGTTCAGGCGTGCGGGCGTTGCGCAGAGCATGGGCGCGGTTGGTGGCGTCCTGCGCGGCCTGCCGGGCGGCGTCCCGAGCGGCCTCCGCACGCTGCAGAACGGCCAGCGCCTCCTCCACCCGCTGGACGCGGTCCGCGCTGCTGCGCCCGCGCCAGTCCGTCCGGCGCAGCGCGTCGCCGTCCATCTCGCCCAGCCGCGTGCCCGGCAGTTCGGTGCCCGAGCCGGCCCGCCAGGCGCCGACCGCGGCACTGGCCGCGTCGTAGTCGGCGGCAGCCACCGGATCGGCGGGCCGCTCCCCCAGCGCGACAGTCTCGTGCCCGAACTCCCACAGCCTGCGGTACGTGTACGTCGCCAGCGCGGCCCGGTCCCACAGCTTCCGCGCCGCCTCATCAGCGCCCGGCCGGGGGCCGAGTGCGACGAGCCAGGCAGGCGCCTCGGCAGCCAGTTCGTCCGCCGTCCGGGCGGGGTCACCGAGAGGCTGCGCGGCGCGCCACACGCCGCGCAGAACCGCATCGATGCCCTCGGCGGAGGGGGCCGGCCCGGTGGGGGTGGGCCCGTCGTGGCCGGCCAGATCGCGGTAGACCGCCGCCGCGGTGAGCCGCTCCTGCCAGACCGCCGCGTCCTGCGCATCGGCGGGCCGAGGGCCGTAGACGGCAGCCCATCCCTGGCCCGCCTCGGCGTCGAGCTGGGCGGCTTCACCCAGCTGTGCGGCACGCTCCCGCGCAGCGGCAGCCAGGGCCTCGGCCGCCTGGACGGTGTGCGCATCGTCGCCCGGCTCGGCCTCCGGCAGCAGCAGCCCGAGCGCCGTCAGCGGGTCGGCGCTCGGTGCCGGAACAGCAGTCAGCAGCTGGGGCGCCGTGGCCGGACGAGGCGCGTCCTGCGCACGCCGGAAGTCCTCGGGGGACCCCTCGTCGATGTCGACGGCACGGGCGTTGCGCGCGTGTACGACGGCGGCGATGTCCCGCACCGGGTTGCCGTCGCCGTCGAGGAAGTCCCGCTGGTTCCAGGTCGTCTCGAGCAGCCGGTCGGTGTCGATTCCGTCATCGGCCAGCCGCCCCAGCTGCGCACGCAGCGCGGGCCATGCGGGTGCCGAGACCAACTGCTCAGCTGCGTCCTGACCGAGAAGAGCGACCACTGCGCGGCGGGCCCGGTCGTCGGCGATCTGGTCGAGGACAAACGCCAGCCGGGCCGTGTGAGTGCGTACCGAGCGGGCCGCTTCCTCGCTGCGGCGCGCAGTCATGGTGGCCGACTGCTGGGTGCCGTCACGGCGCAGCACAGCCTGCCAGACCTGGCGGTCGGTCAGCCGCTCACCGGGCTCGCCGGTCTCCGGGTCACTCGGCTTGACGGTGACCAGGTAGGCGTAGTTGGCCAGGCGGCCCCGGGTCAGTGCCGGGTAGGCACCGTTGCGGTCCATGGAGCTGTCGAACAGGGCATGACCGGTGTCGACAGTCAGGCCCTGGGCGCGGTCCTTGGTGACTGCGTAACCGAGCTCCACCGCCTCACCGACATACGTGGCGGGCAGCGTGACACGGCGGCCGGTGCGATCGTGTACGGCAGTGATACCGCCGTCGTCCTCGACGGCTTCCACCGTCCAGGTGTCACCGTTGCGCACCCACTGCCGGCCGTCATGAGTGCGCAGTCGGCGGTCGTTGGCGCGCGTGACGACCCGGTCTCCGGCCCCCGCCCGGTTGCCGTCTCCCAGCTCGGCCTCGACGCCGGTGTCGACCTCACCACGGGCCGCCAGGTCGCTGCGTGCACGCTCGTTCAACTGCGCAACAAGCGCGTTGCTGGAGGCGATCATCACCGAGTTCATGCCGTCTGCGGTGTCCCGCTGCCAGGCGGTGTAGACGGCATCCAGCATGGCGTCGGCACTGCCGTGCGCAATCCGGCCGCGCTGCGCATAGGCGTCGAACGAAGCATCCGCATCGCCGCGTGAGACCGCCGCCGCAGCCTCGACCTCCCAGCGGCGGATCGTCTTGTCGGCGTCCCGGAACCGGCGCACCTCGGACAGATACTGCGCACCCGCGTCGGCCTCGATCAGAGCCAGCGCGCCCCCCACTCCCGGGGAGCCCAGCTGGCGCGGATCGCCCACCAACAGCAGCCGTCCACCGACCGCCTCGACCTGCTCCGCCAGCGCGCGCAGGTCAGGTGTGGATGCCTGGCCCGCCTCGTCGACGATGACGATCTGGCCGGGGCGCAGAGACCATTGAGAACCGCCGTTCCGCTCGCTCATGTAGCGCCAGCGGGCAATGTTCTCCGCGCGGATTCCGGCTTCCTCCGCGAGGTTGTCGGCCTGCACCTGACCGCCCGCCAGGCCCAGTACGGGGAGCCCGTGTGCGTCCGCGGCCTCCCGCACCAGCCGCATGATGGTGGTCTTCCCAGTGCCCGCAGGACCGATGACAGCGCCCACCCGTACGTCCGAACCCAGCAGGTTCCGCACGACCTGACGCTGCTCCGTGCTGGGAGTGAACCCGCGCTCCTCGTCCCCCGCGGCGATGGCCGCGTCGACCTGCTCAGTACTCAGAACCCGCACCGGAGCCGGCCGGGTCGCGGCCTCCACCAGCTCCCGTTCGGCGGCCAGGATTCCGTGCGAGGTGAACAGCTGCCCGGTGGCGACCGACTCGAAGAGGGAGGCTCCGTCGGCCCGGCGGAAGCGCTCCGGAAGCGCCACTGCGTCCGGCGCGTCCAGCCGCTCACACAGGTCCGGATCGAGCAGTGCGTCCGTGGCCCGCTCCACCGTTTCGGCAAACGCGGCGTCGTCCAGCCGCACATGCCATCCCGACTCCACGAGCTGCCGGTAGACCTCGGCAGCCGCGTTGGAACGGGTCCACTGCGCGCGCTGTCCCTCCAGAATGCGCAGCGCCCGCACGGGTATCTCGGTCAGCGGAACATCCGCCTCCGCGGTGGTGTCCGCATGCTTCCGGGATACCTCAATCGCGTGCTGCAGCAGTGCTTCAGGGTGCGCAATCCCCATCTTCCGGGCCTGCTCGATCCACCTGCTGCGCTCCTCCTCGACGGTGGTCGGCTGCTTGTCCGGACGGGCTGTCAACGTGGCGGCCTGAGCCAGCTTGTACTCCTCCGCACGGGACGGCTCACGCCCCTCCCGAACCCTGAAGTCACGCGTCATGGAGGCCAGTGCGGCCTCGGTGGTACGACGGCGTTGCGAGAAGCCCCGGACCACCTCGTCATCCACCCCGAGGAACTCCCGAACCGGCCGGCGGGCGGGACGCACCGAGTTCTGCCGGGTCCTCGCCAGGACACCGAACTCGGCCACCATCTCCCGCTCCAGCTCGGCGGTGTACTGCTCGGAGAACTCCACCAGACGGGCATGCAACGGCCGTGCGTCCAGCGCCAGCCAGCGCCCGTCCTCGGTGCGAACCTTCGAGCTGATCTCCAGATGCCGATGGAAATCCGGATCGCCGGCGCGGGAGCTGCGATGGGTGAAGACAGCCCCGATGAACCCCCGTCCGGGCACCTGAACCTGCGCTGCCGCGGTCGGTCCCACCCGCGTCCAGCACGCCTCCTTCTCGATGCGCGCGAAGACCTTCTCGAACGCCGCGCGCTCGACTGCTTCCAGCCGTGCGCGCTGCTCGTCGTCGGCCGTGGCCCACAGCACGGAGAAGCTTTTGACGGGCGAGAACACCATCTCCCAGCCCGCCCGGGCCGTGCGGTTCCCCTCCTTGTCGGCCTTGGCCTGCAGCTGCTTACGGCGGGCTTCGGACGCCTCTGGCTCCGCCGCCAGGTACTTCGCGTACAGCTCGTCGGCGGGCGTATAGCGAGGCCACGCGCGGCCCATCCGCTGACCACTGACAGGGTCCACGGCGTCCTTGAACACCGCGTCGGCGGCCTCCTGAGTGACCGTCCCCGACAGTCCGAGCGCCGCCGCCTCAGCTCCCATCCACTCGCCCGGGGTGTCTCCGCCCTCGGCCCAGTGCGCGGTCACTCCCTGCTGGCCGACCTCAACGTCATCACCGCAGACGGTACGCGTGAGGTAGTCGATGCCGGAGCCTGCTGAGAGCGGGTGCAGCGTGATCATCGGCAACCCCCACGGGACCGGAATGCGGAGCGCCCATCGACCCGCGGTACCTGTGGTAGCCGCGGCATCGAGGGGTCACCTGGGAGCTGCATGGGATCAGTTCACCCGATCTAGGGAGCTTGGCGCAAGGGAATAGCAAGAGGTGTGACTGGATTGCATTTAACCGGCCCTTGGCCGGACGGCTCAACTCGTTGAGCCGTCCGGCCAAGGGCCGGTTTCCTTTGTCCTTTGGGCGTTGGCGTTACCGGTCACGCATGTGATCCGGCAATGCCAACGCCCAACAACGGTGGGCAAGATGACTACGGTAAGGAGGTCAGGGCGGGTGGGTGAGTGGGTGGGGCAGCCCGCGGCCCTGCGCGGCGGGACGGGAGCAGGCCGCCGGTTACCCCGGCGGCGGGCGGCGGCAGCGGTGTTCGGTGGCGCCTTCGAACCCGCTGCACACGCCGCACAACCACAACAGGCCCCGGCTGCCGCCCTGGAGCGCCGAGGCCACCAACCAGTCCGCCACTGCTCACCGAAGCGGGCAGCGGACGAAACATCACGCCGTGGCCACCGCCGGGGTGCCCTTCTCCTGATGCCGGACCCCCACGGGAAGCGCCCGGACCCGCTGGCACCACGCGGTGCTCTGAGTCACCACGAACAACAGAACCGCGCCTGCAAGCATCGCCCACAGCCCGAACTGGGCCAGGCTCGCTCCAACAACGAAGTTGCCCACCGAACTCCCCGACCTGCCAATGGAACCGCTGACGGCCATCGTTCGGGCCTGGAGCTCCTTCGGAGGCAACAGGCCGTTGATCGCCTGGAGCTGCGCGTACGGGGCCGACCCAGAGATACCGGCAAGGATCCAAACCACGGCGACCTGCCAGACCGGCACGACGACGCCCAGCGCACCCAAGCCCAGCACGGCCAGCTGAGCCACGATGGCGACGTACGCCACCGTCAGAATCTTCCAGGGCTGCACCCGCTCGCCCAAACGCATCGCCAGCAGGGCTCCCGCGATGCCCGCGAACGCGGACGCGCTGACGATCGTCGCGACCGCCCCCATGCTGGCACCGGTCTCCTTGGCCCACATGGGCAAGGCCACTCCGTTCAACGGAGCAATCAGCCCCTCGACGACGAACAGCATTCCGTTCACCCTGCGGAGCGTGCGGTTCTTCCAGACGTAGGCGACGCCGCTGCCGAGGCTCTTCCAGTACCCGCCCGGCTCTGCCGGAACAGGAGTCTCCATGTCGCGCGGCAGGGCGAAACCGGCGATGAGAGCGTTCACCTTGAGCAGGGCCGCAGCCCCGATCACGCCCACCAGGACGTACGACGACGCAAACGCACCGAGCGTAGGTCCGAAAGCCTGACTCGTGATGATCGCCGCGGAATTGAAAGCGAACCCTCGCTGAGGCGTGAGCCCGACGTACATCGCCGCCTTCGGCGAGATGGTGTCCTTGGCGAGGGTGTTCGCGCCGCCCGCACCTCCCAGCACAGCCATGGCTCCGATCAGCACCAGGATGGGGGGCTCGTCCATACCGACGAGCACGGCGATCCCCACCGCGCAGACCGTTTGGACCGCCGCGGCAACCCACTCGGTCCGTCGCGCCCCGATCTGGTTGATCACCGGGCCGAGAAGAAAGCGGACAACAAATGCGGCGCCCAGCAACGCACCGCCTGTCGCGCCGCTCATGAACGGGTCGTCAGTCACTGAGAAGACGAACATCGGCACGATGAGCATGATCGACCACTCGGCCAAACCTCCTGCGAAGGTTGCGCCTTGCGCCCATGCCACGGGACTAAAGTGCCTTGCGTACGACATACGCAGGGCCAAGCCGTTCCAAGCCACGGCTGAACCTCCCAAGCTCCATAAGGAGCCCGGGAACCCATGACGAATTGACCCGTCACTGGTTCCACGGTGCCCCACCGGGGGTGTCCCGGCAGGGGGGCTCGGACAGATGCCGGAGGTACCGGGGTGCGGCGAAGCAAGCCCCGGTGCCTCCGGCATCTGTCAAGCTCCTGTGCCGGGACACCCCCGGTGGGACGTCGGGACCCGTCGCACCCACGGGATTTCACGTGGATTTGGGATCTGCGGCACCGGCACGAAGCGCCGGGAACACCGCAGCCGCAGAGCGGCTCGGATTCAGCCCGAACGCCGCCCTCTGCCTGCCCCGGCCTCGGAAGACCGTCAACGGAATCACCGCACGCGCCCGCACACAAAAAAACAGGCCCCGGACGCCCTGTGGCGCCGAGGCCGAACACCAGCCAGTCAGCCGTTGCCCACCGAAGGAGGCAACAGCGTGACACTCAACGTATGGACTACTTCACCAGAGCGACCTGCTTCGGACGGTCCTCCCGGATCTCCGGGGTGAGCCCCCTCATGTCCTTCCGGAACACCGTGCTCTGGGTTACCAGGAAGTACAGCACCGCAGCCGCAATCAGCGGCACCGTCAGCCCGAAGTGGTCCACGACGAACCCGGCGGCGAGGCCGCCGAGGGACGCCCCCAGCTTCGAAACCGAACCACCGAGGGCCCTCGTCCGGCTCCGGAACTCCTCCGGAGGCCACAAGTACATGATCTTCCCTACCACCGAATAGGGGAACGCCCCCGCGAACCCGGCCACGACCCAGGACACCATGACGAGCCACACCGGCGCACCCAGAGCCAGCACGAGCAGCTGCGGAATGATCAGCAGATACCCCGCCGCCAGGAGCACCGTGGGCCGCACACGCTCGATCACCGGTACGGCAACGAGGCTCCCCACGAAACCCGCGAACGCCGCCATGCTGACGAGCGCTCCGATCACCCCCGGACCCGCGTCGGTCTCCTTGGCCCACAGGGGCAGGAACACACCGTTCATCGGCGCGACGAGAAAGCCCATGAAGGCCAGCATCACGTGCAGCCTGACGAGCAAGCCGTCCTTGCGGAAGTAGTTGATCCCCTCACCGAGACTCCGCCAGTACCCGAGTTTCTCCTCGCTCGGGTCCGTCTGCACATGGCCCGGCTCCATACCGTGCGGCAGCGCCAGACCGATGATCAACGCGCTCGCGGTGAACAACGCGGCCACCACAACCAGGCCAACCACGGGCACCGGCGCCAGAAGCGCACCGAGCGAAGGACCGAACACCTGACCCGCGGTCATCATCGACGAACTCAGGCTGATACCGCGGCCCTCGGCGACACCGACGTAGCGCGCCGCCGACGGAGCCAGAAAGCCCTTCGCCAGAGTGCCCGCACCGCCCGCAGCACCCATCAGCGCCAGCAGCGCCAGCAGCAGCGGAAAGGGCAGCCTGTCCATGCAGATAAGCACAGCGATCACCACGACGCAGACCGTCTCGACCACGGAAGTGATCACCGACGTCCGCCGCAACCCCACACGGTCCACCACCGGACCGGCCAGGAACCGCGCCGCAACAGCCGGCGCCAGCTCCGCGAAGACAACCATCCCCGCGTGACTCGTACTACCGGTCGTGGCGAAGACGAACCAGGGCATGGTCAAGGTCAGCACCCATGTGCCCATGACCCCCGTGAACGTCGAGGCGAGCACCCACGACAGGGTGCTGAAATGCCTTGTCATTGACCACCGCAGGGCCAAGCCGTTCCAAGTAGACACGGCCATGACACCTCCCGAACTTCATAGGAGGCTCGGAGCCACAGACACGGGCTCCGATGCCCCGCCGGGAACGTCCCGGCAGGGGGGCCCGGACGGGTGCCGGAGGTACCGGGGCGCCGCGGAGCAAGTCCCGGTACCTCCGGTATCCGTCAAGCTCCTATGTCGGGGCGTTTCCGGCGGGGCATCGGAGCCCCACTCCCGGGCCGTCACCGGGCGATGTGCGGCACCGGACCTTGAGGGACGCCATCGGCCCGGGCACACCGAAAGACCCTCGGCCCCCGCCGTGCGACACGCCTCCGGAAGAGCACCACCCACCACGAGGCGAACCAGCCCGCGCAATGCGGCAGCCCGCACGCTGGAAAGACCCCCGGAGAAACCACTGGAGAACCCACCGGAGAACCCACCGGCCGTTGGCTCAGCCCTGCTCGGAAGTTGAGCCAGCATCGGCCACGGCCGCTCTCCTTGCCTGTGGCGGTCACACAGGAGATCAGAAGCACCTTGTGGCGGGCGTGGTGAGCGTGAAGCATGTGCAGGCATGACGTCACGACACAACGAACGCCTTCAGGCACGGCGCCAGGCGCTGCGCGAACAGCACAAGCGCGAACTGGAGGAGGCCAAGCGGCGCCAGGCCGCTCAGCTCGCCACGGTCACCACCTTCGACCAGCGCATAGCCAAACTGGAGGACGCCCGGCGCGAGGTGGCCGAGGCAGTCGCCGAGGCCGTCGCCGTGTTCGGCGGCCGACGCGAGGTGGCCGCGGCCCTCGGCCTGACCGCGGCCGAAGTGCGGGACTACCTCAACACACACAACCGCGACGCGGACAGGAACGCGGACGGAGACGGAGACGCCGAGGACAACGCGGCCCCGGACACCAACCCGGGCGCCCCGGCAGCCGAAACCCCCGCACCCCCCGAAACCACTGCGCACCCGGCCCCGGAACCCCCGGCCGCACAACCCCCCGCCACCACACCGGCCCAGGCCCCGCACTCGGTCTGACCCAACCAGCAACCCGCACACAAAAAAGGGTCCCGGCGCCGCCGCGATGGCGGCGCCGGGACCTACTACCCGTCGGTCTCGGCGAGGGTTCAGATCTTGCGGGTGCCCTCGGCCCTCTGCTGCCCGCGCTCGTAGACATCCGCAACGATCTCGTCCACGCGCTCGCTGGCCTCCTCGTACGTCACATCGAGGTTCGGGACCCCCAGATCCGTGCTGTCGCCGCTCTGGGTGGAGGCGCCGCTCTGGCTCGTGTCCGTCATGGCTGACGTCCCTTCTTGGCTGCCAGGCATCGTCTGACTCCGTCTTCGGAGGGGCCCGCCCCTTGGTGGGCCCTGCCCGGCGCCGCCCTTCAGGGCCGGGGGGTGGGGTGGGGGCAAGCCGCGCACTTCGGGCTTGCGGCCACCCCACCTCCCGGCCCAGCTTTTGAGCGCCGGGTAGGGGTCACCAAGGGGCCCCCGCAGACAGAGCCAGACACCCGACACCGCGGAAGAAAGGCATTGCCTTGGCAGAAGCCGCGACGTTCAAGGCGGACCGAACAGAGCGGCGAACTCGCATGTGCACAACAGCCGAACGGCTCGGTGCACAAGCCCGGGAAACCGGCCGAGAGGCCGCTCGGCACGGCGAGTACCGGGGGTACGGCGCCGTGCCGAGCAGCTCCACTCAGCGGACGGAACAAAACCACGGCCCCGTGCTGCACGACGGCGAGGTACTCACGGCCCTCACACACAAAAAAGGGCCCCGGTGCCGCCGATCTCGGCGGCACCGGGGCCCGTATCACTCACTGGAGTCAGGAGTTCTTCTCACTCTGCGACTCCTGGCCCTGCTGCTCTCCGCCGGACTCCGATTCATCCGAGGCCGTCCAGAGCCAGAGCGTGTTGTTGTCGTCGACCTCCATCTTGACTTCCTCGCCCATCTCGGGACTCCTTCCGTGTAGTGCCGGGCCGGTTGACTCCGTCTCGGGCCCGCCCCTTGGTGGGCCCTGCCCGGCGCTGCCCCTTTGGGGTCGGGGGGTGGGGTGGGGGCAAGCCCGCGCACTTCGGGCTTGCCCCCACCCCACCCCCCGACCCAGCTTTTGAACGCCGGGAAGGGACCGCCAAGGGGCCCCATCTCGACGGCTGGTACCGCCGACGCACCGTCGAGAAGGAGCAGGACGGACGAGGAGCCGACTGCGGACACGGCAGGCGAAGTCAGGTGCGGAGCCGAACCCGGGGGAAGAACCGGCGCGTTGCGCAACGGCAGAACGGGAAACGGAAGAGACGGCACCGGCTCCCGGCGAACGGCATAGAGCTCGGACACGTAGCCCAAGGCGACCGGACGGAAATGAACCGACATCACCCGACGCGGACCGGGGCGGCGAACCAGCGCCCGAACAGAAGCAGACGAACGGAGACCCGGGCGGCAAATCCCTCGGCGGCGCACGCACAGCAGACGGACGGAACAGCACGGTTGCGGCGCGGGCCGAGCCCGCGCCGCAACCGTTCAGTCGAAGTCGCCGAAGATGCCCAGGAACCAGCGGAAGAACCCGGCGACACCGGAACGGTCGCGGTAGTAGCGCTGCCGCCGGACCGCGCGACTTGGACGGCGTTGTGGGTAGCGACTCATAGCCTTGAAACCTCCATGCAGGTCGAACAGATAAGACGTACGGATACGGGGATGCGGCGCGCCGCTGCCCGCCGGCGCGAGACCGCCATCACGGCACGCACGCCACCGAGCTACCCCCATGCCGCACCACTTGCTTGCGCACTCCACACGAAAAGGCCCTGGCGCCGTCGGGGTCCGACGGCGCCAGGGCCTGTCGCCTTGCCTCAGCCGCCCTTGCAGGGTTCCGACCTGTTCACGACGTTGTTCTTATCGTCGTTGGTGACGACCTGGATCTCCTTGTGCTGACCGTTCTGTCCCCCGCACCCGTTGCAGGTCTGCGGGGCCGGCTGGGGCTGCGGGGACTGGTTCGACATGGTGCTCTCCTTCTCGGATGTGCCGGGCGATGGCCTCCGTCGAGAGGGAGGTGGGCCGTGTTCGGCCCTGCCCGGCGCAGCCGATCAGCGGCGGGAGCGGGGTGGGGGCAAGCCCACGCCCTTCGGGCTTGCGGCCACCCCGGCTCCCGCCGCAGGCTGCAAGCGGCGGGCAGGGCCGAACACGACCCACCAACGACGGAACCACCCCCCGCGCAAGCGAGCAGTCGGCAGCACGGAAGCAAGCCGCACGCCGACGAACGACCCCCGCGCCGGTCCCGTACTGAGACCAGGAGCCAGCACACGAACAAACCCCGGTGCCCGCCGGAAAACCGGCGGGCACCGGGGTCTCGGCCGCTCAGCTGCACGTCGTCGTGCAGCTGAGCGTCGACCGGGACGTACTCAGTCGCAGTCGTTGTCGTGGATGATGAAGATGCTGAAGAAGCCGCCGCCACCGCCGCCGCCTCGGCCGGAGTTCGAGTTCGAGTTCGACTTCGGCTTCGGGACGGGCTTGCTGAGGATCGTTCCTCCGGACTTCGACGCGGAGAACGCCGCCGCCTGCACCCTCGTGGCACCGCGGCTGTCATCGCTGCAACGGCCATCGCTGCTGGCCGCGCACTGCGCGATCAGCAGGACGCCGACGAGCACGCCCACGATGGCCAAGACCACCCTTTTGATCCGCTTGCGGTCCTCGTTCATGGTCCCTCCTCTGGAAGGGGACTCGCCGCTCTCTGCGACGGGTGGTGGTCCCCTGTCCGACGCGTGCCGACCGCGCTGCGCCGGGGCGGGAGGCAACCGGGGGAGGAACGAGCCCGGTTGCCTCCCGCCCCGGCGTGGCGCAGGCTCAAAGCGTCGGACAGGGGACCACCACCCGCACTCAACTCGGTCATGACAAAGGGACAGCTGCAACGTGAAGCCCGTGACGTCTGAGTTGACGCAATTCCTGGCTGCCTACGCGCACCAAGCCCACAAAGCGGCGAGCAAGAATCCCGGCAGAGACCCGGACTCACCGCTGCCGACAGAGGCCGGAGCGGCGGAAGCGCCACGGAGGAAGCGGCCGACCCACCGCTGCATACTCAGCTCCGTCACTCCAGCCCGGCACAGGACCGGACTCGCCGCCCGCCCAGCCCAACGAACAGGACACCCACCCC
Source organism: Streptomyces sp. CA-250714 (assembly GCF_050936705.1). Taxonomy (NCBI): domain Bacteria; kingdom Bacillati; phylum Actinomycetota; class Actinomycetes; order Kitasatosporales; family Streptomycetaceae; genus Streptomyces; species Streptomyces sp. CA-250714. The sequence goes on from NZ_JBNJMI010000003.1 coordinate 49,402, forward strand.
GTTGACCGTCCAGGGGCGACCACGCACAGAGGGGGGTGGGGGCGGGAGGGGGAAGACTCCGACGCGGCCGGCCCCCCAGTGGAGGGCCGGACATTCGGGCGCGCGAGTCTGAAGCTGACGTGGAAGACCGCGGGTTGCCCGCCCCGAGGGGGCGGGCAACCCTGGCCCGGCGCCCGTCACAGTGCGACGGACGCCGGAGCCGGTGACGACCGGTTCAGCCGGTCTGCTCCGTCGCGTAGCACCTGCCGCACTGCTTGAACCCCTCGAACTGGACCCACACGCAGCTCTCGCCGTTCTCGCCCTGGGGGCACGCGTTGTTCAGGGTCGCCATCGCCTGCAGGGCCTGCAGGAAGTTCTTCCGCGTGGCTTTCATGAGCTCGTTCCTCTCCGCCGGAGAGGGGAGGCCGCTCTCTGCGGTCCGTGAGTGCCCCTGCCCGGCGCAGCCGATCAGCCCGGGGGGTGGGGTGGGGGCAAACGCGCTTTTCGTTTGCGGCCACCCCACCCCCCGGGCAGGCTGCAAGCGCCGGGCAGGGGCACCCACGGACCCGCCCGAGAACGCCCCCCCTCGACGGGAGAGGGGAGAGAGCAACCCCGTCCCGCAGGGAGCGGCAGCCGACGACGCAACAGCCCTACGGGCGTACGGGAACAGAGCGTCGACGCGGAGAAGACGCAGCGCCGGCCACGGCGGGAGACCGGGTCACCGGCGCCAAGCCGCCCAGCTCGCCTCGGTCTTGCCCCCTCACGCCGAAGGCCCTGATGCCGCCGCGATCGGCGGCACCAGGGCCAACTACTCAGCGGGCTGGTGAGGTTCAGCAGCCGCCGCCCCCCGAGCCGGACCCGCCATCGCCAGGCCGAGGCCGAGTCGGGTTCAGGGTGGGGAGGTCGTCGGACCCGCGACCGCCGGTGTCCTTACCGTCCTGCTCCTTACCGTCCTGCTCCTTCATGGGCGTACTCCTTCTTCGGTTGTGCCGGGCGGTGGCCTCCGTCGAGGAGGCGGGCCGTGTCCGGCCCTGCCCGGCGCAGCCGATCAGCGGCAGGGGTGGAGTGGGGGCAAACGCGCTTTTCGTTTGCGGCCACCCCGCCCCTGCCGCATGGCTGCAAGCGGCGGGCAGGGCCGGACACGACCCACCGCCAACGAACCAGCCACCGCACAGCCCACAAGGAACGGAACCGCCACGCGCGGACAGGCAGAACCCGGCCCGCCTGCCCGGGGGATGAGGGCCCCGGCCCGTACGCCGCGTGCTTGCGCACTCCGTACGACAAAGCTCCGGACCAGGCCTCCGTCGAGGAGGTGGGCCGGGACCGGCCCTGCCCAACGCAGACGGCCCCGCCGGCGCGGGGCCACCACACACGGAAAGGCCCCGGCCCCCACCGAAGTGGGGGCCGGGGCCTTCACCGTGCTGGGCTCGCGCCCTACGCCGCTTCCCCGGCGTGGGAGTCCTCGTAAAGGGGGCCGAACTCGACGCTCTTGACGTCGCCCAGTTCGAGCGGCTGCCGCAGAAGACGGCGCAGCCAGGCGAACCGCCGGGACTTCGTGAGATAGCCGGGGCCGAACTCGACGGAGACCCACCGGTACTCCACGTCCCTCAGGGACTTGCCCCGCTCACCCGACTCGCTCTCCCCGCCCGGGCGGTAGATGGCCTGGGCCTCTTTCAGCTGCTCGGACGGAACCTTGACGATCCACGAGTCCGAGCGCGACTCCCACGGCCGCTGCCCCTGCCGGGGCACCTCCACCTGCAGGAGGACGGTTCCCTTGCCCTCGTTCGGGTCCCCCACGGACGCGACGCTCACCAGCACGCCGTTGAACCCCATGCGCCAGTAAGAACGGTCGAACTCCGTGGACCAGTAAGAACGGTTGATCACGCTCGACATGACAGCTCCTCCGCTGAAGACAGCCGGGGAGCGGCCCGTGCGGGCTGCCCTGGGCGTCTGTGCCCTTCCCGGCACAGGCCGTCCGCGCCGCGCCGGGGCCGGGGGCAACCGCGCTTTTCTTGCGGTTGCCCCCGGCCCCGGCGTGGTGCAGGCTCGCATGACGGGAAGGGAACAGGCACCCAGGGCAACCACAGGTCACACCCCTGCCTTCGGGAGAGGACCACCACGTAGGCGGGCGGACCGTCCCTGGCACCCCGGTGCCCCGGTGGCTGTACGTCGGGAACCCGTCGGTGTCCGCCGCCGGTACGTCGGCGAACGCCACGGGGCATGGCTGAGCCGTCCGCTCGGCCATGCATCACGGGCGACTGCGTTCCGCCGCGTTGCCGCCGTCACAAGCCACCCGCGCATCGGAAAACACCCCGGCTCAACCGGCCGCACCGCAATCACGCCGAAGGCCCCGGTACCGCCGCAATCGGCGGTACCGGGGCCTGCAACACCTCTCGGCTCAGCCGAAGTTCAGCTGCCTTCCTCCGAGCCGGACCCGTCCCCGTCCTCGGGACGGGGAGGCGCGGGCCGGGGCTCGTGACCGCCGGCGTCCGTCCACATACCGCCCTGCTTCGCCATGACACTCTCCTTCTCGACAGTGCCGGGCGGTGCCTCCTGAGAGGGAGGGGATCCGTGGTGGACCCTGCCCGGCGCAGCCGATCAGCCCCGGGGGGCGGTGGCGGCAAACCGCTCTTCGGTTTGCCGCCACCCCACCCCCGGGGCACGCTGCAAGCGGCGGGCAGGGGCCACCACGGACCGCTGACGGAGAAGCGCACGGGCCGGTGCTTCCGGCCCCCCGGAGGGAGCCGGAAGCACCGGTCACTCACCCGTCACCGGGTGGCGGCCCACCCGCCGTCGGCGGGCGCGTCCAGGTGCCGCCGCTGACGCTCCAGGTTCGCCAGGAAACAGTCGACCTGCACCGCCTGCACCGCCTCCTGATCCCCGGTACGCCGGTAACCGCGGCGGAACACCCCGGTCCCCGCAACCGGCACCACGAACGCGCCCCGGGCCAGCGCCTTCGCCACGAACGTCCCCTCCTCCGGACCACGGCCCACGTAGTCGGGCGGGAAACCGATGTCCGCCATCGGCCGCGAAACCACCAGGTCGCCACGCTGGACCAGCCGGTACATCTCGTCCGGACTCACCTCGCCCAGCCCCCGGAAAGCACCCGCATCTGCACCCGACTTGCCGTACGGCAGACGCTCCGGCGTCGGAGCGGTCGGCTCCAGGTACTCCATCCGGCCGGAGACCGTGACCAGATACGGCGACAGCAGATGCCGTACCGCGTGCTCCAGCAGGTAGTTGGGCGCCATCTGGAGGTCGTCGTCGATGAAGACCGTCACCGGGTGACTCGACAGCTCCTGGCCCAGGTTCCTGGCACCACCGCGGAAGATCCGCTTGGCGGCCCGCACCAGCCGCACCTGCGACGGCAGCCCCTCGGGAAGCCACAGGGGGGTCTGGCTCATCTCGTCCACGACGACGCACTCCCACGGCGTCCCACCCGGAAGCCGTCCTGCGGCCTCGATGATGCTTCCGACCGTTCCGGCCAGCACGCTCTGCGCGCCCCGCGCCGAGACGACGACGCTGATACCGGGAAGCGCCGGAAGGCCACGGCTGGTCTCCGGCAGCCCCAGAGCCTCCATGGCCGCCTCCAGCACCCAGTAGTCGTTGCTGCGGGCCCGGAGCCGCTCCCGGACACTCACCAGCCGCTCGACCTCGTGTGCCCTGGGCCAGCCCAGCCACGCCAGCACCTCGCCGAGCGCCATCTCCGGCGCCCACGCCAGCTTCGCGACGACCTCCTGCGGGTTGTCCCGCACCACCAGCAGCGCCCGGGCCGGGACGGTCTGCCGGGAACGCACCGCACGGGCCGTCATGGCCATGGCCTTCTCCGAACTGATCGGCACCCAGCGGCCGAAACGCCAACGCCAATGCCAGCTCTGCCGGGCAGGACCCGCCAGCCGCAACAGCTGGCCGCTCCCGACGACGGTCTCCACCACCACTTCCAGCGGCGCGAACCCATGCCGCGCCCACTCGTCCCACGCGACCGACGGCTGCACCGCGTAACGACGCACACCGCTCGGAAGAACCACGTTGGTACTCACTTGATCTCTCCTCACTGTTGAGGACGGACCGGAATTGGCCCGCCCGGAAACCCGGAAGGCCCGCACTACGGCGGGCCTCAGGCAACGAAGAGGGCGGCCCCTCGGGTGAGGGACCGCCCTTGCGAATTGGGGAGGGGGCGGCAAGCTGCCGCCCCCTCCCGGGGGATGGCTACTCCCCCACCAGGCCCTGCAGGAACTTCGGCGTGGCCACCGGCTGCTCAGCCTTCCGGCGAACGATGACCTCCGTGAGAACGAGCTGGTCGTCGCCGTAGGTCCCGTCCGCCTTCCTGGAGCCCCCTGGTAACTGTGGCCGGGAGGGATGGCCGCTGCGGCGGCCCGGGGCTCTGTGGTCCCCTTCCCGGTGATCGGCCGACAGCGCCGCGCCGGGGCGCGGGGTCAACCGAGCGCGCCTTTTGCTCGGTTGACCCCCCGTTCCGGTGTGGCGCAGGCTCAGGCACCGGGAAGGGGGGCGCAGAGGCCCGCACCACAGCAGTGGTCGCCCCTCTCACGACCGGAAACAGAGGGAACGCCCGGCCCTTCCATCTGACCAGAACCGGCCGGACATGGTCTCCATGTCCGGCCGACTGGTGGCGCCCTTCCTTCGTACGGAGTCGCGGGCCCGCCGCGTATGCGTGCGGGCCCGCAGCCCGGCTCACTGCCGGGCTTCACTCCTATCGGCGGCATCCCGCAGAAGGCGGCGATACTGGCCGACGACGTCCTCGTCCACCTCAAGAGCCAGCGCATCGACCAGCTCCCGCAGATGGGCGGGGTTGTCCGTACCGACCGCCACCGCGTCAACCGCGGGGAGACGGTAGGCAGCTCGGAAAGCTGCCTGCGTCGCAGTGGCCTGCTCCGCCTCACGCAGGAACACCCGTGGGTCGAACCGCCCCCACACGTCCTCCGCTGTACTGCCGCCGAAGGGGCTCATCCCCCACACCTGCGACGGACGCAGACGGGCGGTGAGCAGATCGGCGGCTTCGAGGATCCCGGCCCTGACCAGCAGACCGGAACGGACCATCAGAACGTCAGGACGCGGCAGCCCGTCCCCGGTGAGGGCGCCCAGAGGGCGCGGGTCCCAGGACGAGATGCCCCAGGACCCGCACACGCCGCTCGACGCGGCATCCTCCAGAACCGAACAGGCAGCCGCCAGCCGCTCGCGGCGCGCTGCCTCAGGACCCGCGGACAGGCTGTGCTCCGGATTGTGCAGGAACACCACATCCGGCTCCCGCCCCAGCTCCTGGGCCGCGCGCTCCACCGCCGCACGCAGACGCTCCGGATCCAGGGAGTGCTCCGACGGCCGGCCGGGCACCGGAAAGTACCCGACCTTCGTCGACACCCTGAACCGCGGCAGCAGATCACCAGCGACCCGCGCCAACGTCTCGTGCGAACGAAAACCCAGGTAGTTGGAGCTCGTATCGAGAGCCCCAACTCCCAGGTCCAGCGCCTCCCTCAGGACAGCGGGCTCGTGACGAGACCGGTGTAGCCCGAGGACAACTCGTCGGTCAGCGGCGCGCACAGTCCCTCCTTCACCAGAGTCTCGGCGATCTCCGTCACGTCGTAGCCCACGGCCGCCTCGACGGCGCCCAGGCTGACCGGCCCACCACTCAGCAGCAGCTGCAGAGCGGGCATGGCCGCTTCGGCGAAGAGGATCTTCCGTCCCGCGGCGGTCACGCTCACCGCCGCCCCTTCCCGCTCGACCTTCGGCCGGAAGTGGGTGGTGCACACCACCCCTTCGAGCGGCCCGAAGATGTCCACGAAAGGCACGTGCCGGGTCGGGAACGGCTGCTGCTCGTACGCCGCCAGGTAGTCGGCCGGAGGGTTCGCACGGATGAACTCCGCAGCCGCCTCCTGAAGCGCCGTCGTGTCCGCCCACGGGGCCCGGTCCAGGTCGTGCCGGAAGATCTCCCGCGTCCTGCACCAGTCCGCCAGCCACGTGAGGTAGCTCGCGCCCGTGCGCTTCGTGATGCCGAACGTCGCGTGCAGGCTGTAGCCGGAGCCGCTGCCGTTACGCGTCGCCTGGTGCCAGAACCCCCGGGGGATGTGCATGACGTCGCCCGGCTTCATGACCCCCTCCCACACCATGTCCTCGCTCGGAGTGGTGTTGGGATCGGCGTCCCGGTACATCGGCGCCGGCCGGGAGGTGTTCCGCACCTCCCACTCCTTCTCGCCCGCCAGCTGCACGATCACCACGTCGTGGTCGTCCCAGTGCAGCGGGAAGCCCGACGCCTCGTTCGTGGTCAGGTACACATTCACCTGCACCCGCTCGTGAGACCACCACTGGAGAGCCCGGCAGGCGGCCTCCATCTTCGGGTCGAAGGTGTTGAGCTGATCCATGATCAGCGTCGCACCCTCCCGCAGCAGCCCGCCCAGGCGCTCCATGTTCACCATCGGGATGCTCTGGCCCCGAGGGCTGACGGTGTCGGTGAAGTACACCGCCGGGTGCACCTCCTCACCGTTCTGGAAGAGCCGGAACTGCGGACGGTTGAGGCTCCTGCGCATCACGATGTCCAGCAGCCGGTTCGGCGTCAGGATCTCGGAGAGGAGCGCGGTATCACCGACGTTCCCCCGTGCGAAGCTCTTCCCGATCTCGTCCGGGCCGCTCCACCCGAGCGCGGTCTCGATCGCCTTGATCAACTTGTGTTCCATTTCTTCTTCCCCCTTGGAAGTCACTCGTGTCGTGCGGAAAAGCCGGCGGGGGCCGACGCGACGAATCGCGCCGACCCCCGCCGAAACCGGGACCGTCAGTGGTCGCTCAGGTTGCCGTCACCACCCGGCCACGGGGCGTCGCCGGAGCTGCCCTGGTTGTCGGACCGGAGGCTGTCGTACCGGTCCTGGACGACGGTCAGCTCCTGCACCGCCAGGACGAGCCCGGCAACGGGCTTCGCCGGGGCAGGCGTCGCCTGCACCTGTGCATTCACGTCGTGCTCCTTCCGCTGAACTCCCGCCCCGCTCTGGGGCAGGAGAGCGACTCCCTCCACTCGGGAGAGAACCGCACATCAACACCTCCTCCTCACGAAGAGGCGTCCAGCCGGGTCCTTTCCGGCACGAGCCGGACGGCAGACCCGCTGGGGGGGCCGCAAGGTGCTTTCCCTTGCGGCCCCCCCAGCGGGTCTGCCAGGCTCAAGGGCCGGAAAGGACCTGGCTGAACGCCTCGACCCCGGTAACCCTCAACTGCGCAGTGGGTCCCCCGGGGTAGCCACATCACCGGCCTTCCGCGACCGAAGCGCCCCAGCGCTGACCCGCCGCCTGGCACCCGCGATCGTCGTCCGACAGCGCAGCTGCTGTCTTGGGAGAGCGCCCAACGCCTCGTCGGTCACCACCGTGACCTCGGGTCTGTCCTCAACGCGTAAGCGGCGTCACCGGACGGAACGACAGCAGAGCAGAAGGGGCAGGGAAGGACCTGCGGCCGTTGGTGACTCCGTTTCTGACGAGTCCGCCACGGGATCCCCGCCATAGCTGGCGCTGCGATGTCGGCAGCCACGCAGACCCGGGCGGGGTGTCAACCGGGTGAGAAACGCCCCTGGTTGACACCCCGCCCACGTCTGCAAGGTGTTCGATTCGCAACGTCAGCGGGTCACCCGTCGGGGGAAGACAGGGGGAAGAGACGCTGCTGCCCCGGCCCTGCCCCAGCGCCCGCCTCCGCTCGCCCCGTCCAGCCCTGCCCGCGCGTCCGACAGCGACAGGAGCTCACCACCCGCAACCGGTCACCACCTCCGAGCAACGCGAGCCCAACAGCCCTGCATTCGCTCACCCATAAGCGAAGCCCTATTGCATAGCTCGCTCCCCTTCTCCCCTTCCTGCACCGCCCACACTCCTCCCAGGAGTTGGCGACGGGCGGAAAGGGGGGGACGAGGGAAGGGAGGGGAGGGGAGGGGAGGGGAGGTCGAGCAAAAACAAAGGAGCGGGGGAAGGCCAGGTGCCTTCCCCCGCTCTCTCGGGGCTCTTTTCAGGGAGTGCTACAGCGCGGACAGACCTTCTACGTCCGCACGGGCGTAGCGGCCGAAACGGCCGGGGGTCAGCCCGTGGCGTTCGGCGGTGACCTCGAACTTTCCGACGGGCCAACCCAGCAGCTGCGCAGCCTCTTCGCTACTGAGGCTCGCCTCGATCCAGGCGCGGCGATCGGATATGGCGGCGGTGATGTCCGCCGGGGTGAGGGCGTCCAGGTCCTCGAGGGCGTACAGCGGCCATCCGCGGAAGTCACCGACCGGGCGCAGCACGCCGCGCTCGGCCAGCAGTTGGACGTCGGCCCGTTCCACCTCCAGGCCGGTGCGCTGTGCGAGATGCTCTGCGGCCTTCTCCGAACCGAGGCCGGGGTGGTCGCCGACGATGGTCAGGATCTCCTCGACGCGGTCGGGGAGGGTTTGCGCCAGCTCCTTCGACCAGCGCTTCTGCTCGGTGTCGGGCTCTGGGACCAGGCCGCGTTCCCGGGCGCGCTGTAGCTGCCAGGTCTTCAGGCCCAGATAGCGGCTGAGCTGCACCGGTCCGAAGGTCTCGCGTCGCTGCGCCGCGCTTGGCCGGGGGACGGCGGGTCGGTTGCCGGCGTCAGAGGGGGTGGTTACGGGTGGGGCGGGGTCCTGCTTCAGTTCGAGTGCGGCCAAGATGGCCTCGATCCGGTCCGGGAGTGTCTTCGCCAGGGCGTAGGACCAGCGTTTGTCGTCGATGTCCGGTGGGGGGATCAGTCCCCTGTTCTGCGCGCGGCGTAGCTGTGGTTCTTCGATGCCCAGCCAGCGGGCGAGTTGCACGGGGCCGAAGTCGGCGCGGTTCTGACTCACGGGTGCGTCCCTCCGCTTGGCATGGTTTGCACGAAGTGGCGGCAGGCTGCGTAATGGGCCCTCTCACCAGTGTCTCGTGCGGCACTGACAGTGGTCTGGGACAGATCGCTGTCAGCGGTCTGGGACAGCTCTTCAGTTCTGGAGGCCCGGCGGCTGGTCGGGGGCAGGGGTCAGGGCAGCGTGGAGTTGGGGCCAGCTCAGGTCCTTGGCGACCTTGGAGGCGGTTACCCATATCTGGGTGCCTTCCTGGTCCCGCCAGGAAGGGATGCTGAAGGAGTAGCCCCGCACCTGGCCGGTGGAGGGGGAGCTGTGGGCGCGCCAGTCCACTCCTGCTTCGGTGAGGGCGCGTTCAAAGGCGTTCTGGCCCTGGCCGCGGGTCGCGTCACGGGCGGCGCGTATGCGGGCGCGGAGTTCCTCGCGCTCGGGGCGGGGTGCTCCCCTGTTCTGGCTTGCGGCGCGTTCGGGGCGGGTGACCTGGGGGGCGATGCGGTTGCTGCGTTCTTCGGCGTTGACGAGCTTCCATACGCGCTCGATGTCGCGGACGACGGGCCAGGAGCGGTGGTAGTCGAAGGCGTCCCGGACCAGCCAGCCGGTCCAGTCGACGCGGCTGATGGTGAGGTGGATGTGGTCCTCGCCGTGCCTCACGGCGACCCAGGGGCAGTTGCCGTATCCCATGCGGGTGACGTAGCGCTCGGCAATCCGGGCCCAGGTTGCGTCCGGGAGGATCGGGTCGTCGGGGGCGGTGCGCAGGGCGCAGCGCCAGATGGGACGGGCCACGTCGGCGCGGCGGGCGGTGTGGGCGTCGATGAGGTGTGCCAGTTGGTCGACGGTGCCGGGGACGTTGCCCGTTATGAGGCGGGGGTTGACGTGTTCCTCGTCGCGGCCGGGGCCGAAGTCGTAGCGGAGGGCGCGGTCTGCGCGTCGCCCTTTCGTGATCTTCGCGATCACTGTGCCGGTCCGGCTGCGCGCTCGGGTGCCACCGGCAGGCCGCGTACGTGCAGTGCCGCGTTGCCGAGCTGGGCGAGTACCGCGTCGGCGTCAGCGGGGAGACTGCCGTGTTCCTGGGCGTGGCGCATGAGGTTCCGCAGGTTTTCCGCCGCCTGTACGAGTTGCGCATAGGCGGTCTCGTTGACCTGGGGCACGCGAGGAACGTCACCGGGGAGGCCGGGGTGTCCGTTGAGGGATTCTTCGACGACTGCCCGGACCCAGGCGCCGAGTTCCTTGCGTTCTGTCCCCTGGCGCGCTTTTTGCCAGCGCTCCAGCTCGTCGGAGTTCAGTCGCACGCTGACGCAGTGCGTGCGCTTGTTTCCCGGAATCCCCCGCACCATGTGTGTCCCCTGTGTCCCCTCGTTCGTCCACCGCAGCATCACGGTGTGTTACGGCACCAACCGTAATCCTCCGTTCTTGGTGGGGGCTTGGGCAGGCCGGGGGGAACGGGGATGGCTGACGAGCGAGCTGGAAGCCCGGCTCGCGCGAAACGCGGCCGAGCTGACGACGCTGTCCGCCGAGCTGTAGGCCGGCAGTATCCAGCTCGACGTTCCTTGTCGGGGCGGGCGATCACGCTGCTCCTGCGGTGGTCTGTGCGTAGTGGGCGGTGAGCTGGTCGGTGTAGCGATCGAACACGGCGGTCCAGGCCGAGGCGGCCCAGGCGCGTTCGCGGGCACGGTCGCCACCCTCGCCGTGCGGGTCGGGGCGGTACATGATGGCGGCGGCCCGACGGGCGGTGCGAGCGGCGGCCGGGTCGATTCTCTCCAGCAGGTCGATCTGCTCACGGACAACCAGCGGTATGTGAAGCATGGCCTCCCCGCCCGGCTGCGGGCAGTGAGACAGCCCCGGGGAACCTGCAGGCCCCGCAGGGGAGTCGCCCGACGTCGGTTCCGGCCTGGTGACCTCAGGTGCGGGGGGCGGCAAGGGCGCTTCAAGGGCTGCTTCGATGGCACGGCGGGCCTGGACGGCTTCCAGCCGGGAGAGCGCCTCGAGTTCGCAGTCATCGCAACGGATGCGCAGGTCTGCAACCCGACCGTAGATGCGCCCCTCGCAGCCGCCGACGGCGCAGGGGACGAGAGTCCTGCCGCCGGGTGAGAGGGGCAGGCCGATGCTCAGAGCCCAGGACAGAGCGTCGCGGCGGAACCGGTAGGGCCGCTCCGGGTCACCGGTGACCAGCTTGGCCAGGCGCTGGCGCAGCCGTGAGGCGATCATCGCGTCGTCATCGCCCTCGGCGATCAGCCCACCCAGCATCCGGTCCAGCAACCGCCGCTGGTACGCAGTGGGTTCGGGCAGCAATCGCTGGAGAACCTCGCTGGTGCGGGGCAGGTTCCGGGCTACCCGGCCCAGAAACGGGCAGGCCACAGGATCGGTCGAGGGAGCTGGGGGGTTGTGTTTTTCCGCGCGCAGCGCGCTGCCCCCACCACCCCTGTGCGGAAGCGGGCCCAGCCCGGATCCGGCCGCAGTCGTGTGCGCGGCCACGGCTTGGCGAGGGTGCTCCCCGCGCGCGCCCGCGCGTCCCGGCCGACCTGGGGTCCCCGACGGCGCTTCGCCGGAAAACCCACCACCACCATCACTCTTCCTACTACGCCCAGCCCCAGGAGAGTGATGGGTGTGAAGGGGGGTCGCATCGTCGGGCTCTGCCTTCTCGGGCCTCGCAGGGCCTGGCACAGTTACGACCTGCGGCTTCGCGGGCGCAGTTGGCGGCTGACCCGGCCCGGTCGCATCGTCGGGGTCTGCAACAAAGGGCCTCGGGGCATGGCGGCGGTCCTCCCGGCCGGTGACGGACCGGTGCGCGGCGGCCACCGCAGGCACCACGAGCTGGCTCTTCTGGTGCAGGCCCGAGGCCGTGCGACGACGAGGCCGTGCAACGGCACCGGCCTCTTCCAGCCGGGTCAACACCGCCTCGGCACCCGCCCGCTTGCAGCCCAGCAGCCGGGCCAGTGTTGCCACCACCCGGCCGCGGCGGATGTCGACCCTGCCCCCGCACAGCGGCACAATCCCGTCCTCGCCGGCCTCCAGGACCAGGAGCAGCAGCGCCAGGCGGTCCGTGGCCGCCCCACGGCCTGTACGGCAGCCCAGCAGCCCGGCCGGAGTCACCCTCCCGTCCCGATGGAACCAGCCCGGCGCCATCACCGCTTCGACGAGCCGGTGCAGCACCGCCAACTCCTTCTTGCTCAGCCCGAGCAGGCCCCGGTCGGAAGCCTCCGCCAAGGGACGCAGGCGGCACCGCAGACCGGCGTCTTCTGCGTACTCCCCAGGACGGGTCTCCACATCCACCATCGGCATGGCCCGCAGTGGGCGGACCACCGCCTTGCTCGCACGCTCTGCCGACAGGCCGATCCACTGACCCAACTCCCTCGTGGTGACCTCCGCCTCCAACGAGGTGGCGTTGGTCCGCGAGGCCAGGACCAGCACAGCAAGCCTCACCGGATCCGGCGCACCGGCCAGATCAGGGTGCGCCAGCAGCGTGTGCACCACGGTACGCAGCCGGGCACGCATACCGGCGGCCAGCGCGAGCGGGTGCGCCGGGCCGTACTCGGGCACGGGACCGGCCTGCACCGGCACGAGACGGGGCCCATCCCGGCGCCGCTGCCCAGGGATCAGCCGCGGTCGTGCGGGCGCCGTCATGGAGCTCATCGCCGCACCGCCTCTCCCCGACACAACCGCCCCGCTCGGGGCGCGTTTGCACAGGCGTGCCCACTCGACGGCTCGGTCGGCCGTGGCCGGCCGACGGCGGGCAGGGAACGTCCGAAGGGCTCACAGGCGCGCGCGATCATCACGCCCCAGAAACGGGCACGGAAACGGCCGAATGTGACAGCCGCCGATGAAATCGTGGCCCGCCCAACCCCCTGGGGCGTGACGCCCGAGGTCAGCATGGGCGTGGTTGCTGGCGCAGATACGCGCGCCAAAGAGGCCGAAATGCACTCACCAGTCCGTGTGACATCGCCCACAGGGCGAGTGACGAACTGGGGTGCACAGCGGCCGAAATGAAGTGTGCAGGCATGCCGACAGTGGCAAACCCGCAGGCAGTCATGCACAATGGCTCCTGAAGAAGGGCGCCTGATGGCTCCTGAGGGGCACTAGGTGCTTCTTCGGTTTCTGGGGCGAAACCTGATTACGAACCGTCTGCTGGCTCCAACCAGCGGACGACCCCTTCGAGAGGGCTCCGCCAAGCCCACTCGGTGTCGGACAGGGGCGCTGAGGTGAGGTGATCTCCCAATCACCTGAGCTGAGCGCCCGGGGCAGCCAAAGGCGCCCCAACTCACCTACGTCATCCCGACCCCCTCATCCGAGGGGAGCTTCGGGGTGCCCGCACGCAGCACAAACACCCCGCCGAAGGGCCACCCGCTGCACAGGCAGCCGGTGGCACCACGGTGGGGTGCGGTGTAGCCGGGAAGATGCAGGGGTACCCTGGTCACTGTGTCGACGCCCTTCGGTTTGGGTACAAGGGGTGTTCGGCCGGCCGATCGGACCCCCTCTACAAGGTCCCTCGGCCACGTGGCCCCTCCCGGCTTGCCAAGGCCGGTCGACGGGGCCACTTCTCTTTACGATCAATGCTGTTGGGCACTCTACTCCTCCAGTAGCACTGCCGGTGGCTGAGGGGCATATGTCGCAGCGTCACCGGTCGTGGCCCCAATGGGCAGTTGGCGAGCTTCCCTCAACTGCACGGACGCATCCATCCAATGCGCCTGCCTGCTCTGCAAGTTCGAGCAGTGTCCCCCTGGAGGGTGTCCGGCCCGGCCCCCGCGACGAGGGACCAACTCACGAACCGCCGCCCGAGACGCTTCATGCGACTGGATCGTCTCGGGAGCGATGGCTTCCGCGCACAGCAGTCAGTCGAGGACCTCGCCCTGGAGTGTCACCGCTACGCGTGTACTCGCCCAAGGCTCCATCAGCAGCTGCACCGCTGACAGCTCGTCAGCGTCGTGGCGAGACAGATGTCAACAACTTCAAGACGCTCAACGACACCTACGGGGTAAGCCGTCGGCGACCAGGCGTTGTCGCCCTCGTCCGGCGGCTGCGCCAGTGGTGCACCGCACGCCGGGGGCTGGCTGCCCGGCGGGCCCGTACCGGCCGGGACCGAGTGACAGCTGACTGAGCGGTGTGTGCAGTTCCTGGACGACGGCCTGTAGATGGCGTGTTCCAGTGCACTGCAGACCGATGGCTCGTGCCGGCGTCCGTCCAAGGGCCGCAGGATCACGGCGGGGACTGGACGGCGAAGCTCCGGGCTGCATTGGCCGTGCTGGGCACCGTGGATGGCAGCCACGTCGCCACGTGTCTGGACGAGGCCGCCGCGGAGGGCGGCCCGGTGGGAGTCGTCAGCTAGCAGGTAGCGCCGTCGGAAGCGCGCCCGGCGGAGGGCGTCATGCGTGCGTTGTGTCCTGCTCCCACTTCTGGACCTTGTGCAGGACCGCTTGAGCCGGTTCCGTGTGTCGGTCCACCGGTTGGAGATGGCGCAGCGCAGCTGACACGTAGGTGCCGAGGGAGGCGATCTGCCGGGGTGTGCGGCAGTCCGTCACCACGGCGGCGACCTGGTCGAGCCAGTAGTCGGCTTCTTCGTCGGCTGCCAGCTCGGCGCGTACCGCCAGCAGTTCGCGGCCGAGCCGGACGGTGGCCTCCCCGCGGCGCTGTTCCCGGATCTCCCGCAGCCGCTCGACTCGCTCAGCTTCCGCCCGTTCCGCCTCGGTTCGGGCAACGGCCTCGGGGGTACGGCGTACCGGGAGTGCACCGGGCATGGCGGACAGTTCGGTGGCGCGCAGCCGCCTCGCCTTGCTCTCCGCGGCGCTGGCACTCCCCTTCTTGACTCCCAGCGGCTCGGCCAGATCCTCCCAGTGAACGCCGGCATCCCGGGCGTCCCGGACCGCGCGGCTCTGGTGGGGGTCGGCCTCCCGGCGGAGGAACTCCCACAGCCGCACCCGCAGGAGGGTGGCGCGTCGGCGCGCGGCCGGGTCGGTGAGCGTATGGGCGCGCCGTTCGGCATACAGCAGCGCTTCGCGCGGATGCTCGTCCGCCGGCATCTGCTCGACCGTCGCGTCATCGGCTGCGACATGCAGCTCACGGAGCTCGGCGACCACGGCGCCCGGGTCCATGGGGCGCAGCCGTGTGGGCGGCTGGCGCAGCGGAGCAGCGGCTGGAGGGGGCACGCGGCGGGTGCGAGACGGCATGCCGTGAGCCTGCCACGATCGCCCCGCTGGCTCCCAGCTGTCCCCACTAGTGGGGAGGCACCACGTGGTGGTCAGTCTTCGGTGTCCTCGGTCAGCTCGTCCCACAGGGCCGCTGCCGCCGCGCCAGCGTTGAACGCCTGCTCGCACGCGCGGAGCGTCCAGCCCGCCGGGTCGCTTTCGTCCGGCTCCAGCTGCCCCGTCAGCGTGTAGAACACCGCGGCTGTCACCTCGGCCACGAGCCGGCCGAGTTCCTCACGGGATCGCCCGCTGAGCGTCCCGATATCGGTGATCGTCACGAGCTCGTTCTGGTCCTGCGATTCGGTGCTCTCCGACTCGGCGGCGTCCGCCTCCACGTCATCGAGGCGGGAGAGGGCGGTCTGGGCGGTTGCGCTCCATTCACTGGCCTGGAACAGAGCGATCCCTCTGGTGGGCTCCAGCCACTTGCGCGTCTGCTCGATGCGCCGAAGCAGCGCGTTGGTGTACGAGAACGAGCTCACCCAGGGCGGGATGGGAGACGTGCTCAAGGAGCGCATGCCGACCGGGGGCTCGGCCAGGCGCGCCAAGTAGCGCATGCGCTTGTAGACGTCCTGGAAGTGCTCCAAGGGGGGGATCATCGCCGGGGCTTCCTGTTCAGCGTGCCGTTCTGTATCCACCGTGAGCCGGTTTGTGCGGGCCCGCACCCTTGGCGGACTGTGCCGGAGCAAGCTACTTGTCGTACGCCCGGGCTTCCGACCTGTGATGGCCCTCCGCTGTTGCACGACATCTGTCGCGAGATTCGCACCGTACTTGTCGTCAACGTCTCCAGAAGGCGCCGCACACGCGACCTGAGCAGTGCGATTGCCCAGGTCAAGGCCCGCACGACAGCTGTCCTGCCAACACGACAAGTACCGTGCTCAGTCTTACTGACGGTCGGTGGCAGGCAACCCTCCCGGACGTTCACGCGTTCACATTCTGAACTGTTCCGCATTCTGCGGAAATGGCATGGACATGACCCTGACGGCCGTCGGTCAGGTGAGGAAGCGCCGACGCCAACGGGACTTGTCGGCCTGGCGGATCCGGCTCGTCCGAAGCAGACTCCTCAGCTATTACGTCGTAATAGCTGGCGAGGGGCGGGACCACAGAGCCTGCCTTCATGACTTCACCTGGCGTTATCTCCCCGCCAGTGGGCAACAAGCGCCGTGATGTCTGGTGCGAATGCGTTGTGCCGAAGGTGCAGTGGCGATGGGTGACGCTCCGCTCGACGGTCGTCCTCCAGGCCCACCACTCAGTGACGAGCAAGGCGTCGTCCTGCCGGCCGCGCTGTGGTCGCTGGCGCGGCGGACGTCAAGGGCACGCGTCGGGGCTTGAGGCGAGGACCTGTCCAGGAGCGCTCGCAGCGCATGTCATTGAGAGCACGCGTCCGGGTTGTCGACAGCCACGTGACCGAAAGCGTCGCGCCAGTCCGCATACCATTGGCGGAACCACGGATGGGACTGCGTGAGCGGGACGATGGAGTGCACCGTCTCCAGGTAGTACGAACGGCGTTTCTCCGGCCTGGGATGCGTATCAAGCCGCTGCACGTTGCTCAGGCGGTCCGCAAGTTTCACCAACAGGGCATCAGGCGGGGCGGTGCGCAGACGCGTCAAATACGCCGCCCGTGCCTCCTCGCCAGTCTGGCCCTCCGATGGCACGGGCTTGGTTACCCAGTCGACCAAGACCGCGACGCGGTCACCAAAGCGCTCCCGCACGTTCTCAAGCAAGCACTCTGTGTCCTCGACCACATCGTGGAGAACGGCCGCGCGCAACACATCGATGTCTGTCGTTCCCACCGCCTCGACCAACACGCACACGACCTCAAGCAGATGCTCGACATAAGGCTCACCCGCCGGTCGAGTCTGGTCCGCGTGCCACCGCACAGCGAACTCGACCGCCTCATCCAGCGAGGCAAGGTCCCGATCCGCGATGCGCCGCCGCACCAATCGCTCACGCACGGACGACCAACCGGCCGCCGCCTCGAAGACCTGCAACATGAGGAACAGTTCCCTTCACTTGCCACGGCGACGACAAGCCGAACCGGCTCGCTCACGCCCATCCGCGCCCTTCAGCGCGACAAGGCAGTGGCCGCCCGCCCGAACAGGAGCCAGCAAACCAGACTTCGCCTCGGTGCCGGTTTCCTACTACTGAGATTAGAAGCAGCTTCTGAGCGTCCGGAGTCTGTTGAGCACGTTCAAGGCCAGTCGTCCTCACCACCTGGGGTGGGCAATTCACCCTGACGGACGAGATCTGGGCCGTGAGTGGAGGGGCTCTCATGACTGGCAACGCCACTGTGCCGAGCGTTGAGCTATTACGCCGTAATGGCTGGAAGCACTGCTCAGGCTCGGCGCATCGCTGGCCAGCGGTGCGCCACTCTCCTGGGGGCTTCATGTAGCCGCCGGGCGGAGAACGGGTGTTGGGCACTCGTGGCTGCGTGGGGCCTGCCGGCCCGGGAGTCGGATCCTCAGTGCCGCTCGGTCGGATGCAGGGCCGACCCCTCAAGGTAGAAGGAAGAAGGGGGTGTGCCGTTCCTCACCTGGGTCGGCTAGGAAGCGCCGTCTGTATCGGTCGGGTAGCACTCTGAGGCTTCGCTGGGCAGCGAGGGCCACGTAACGGCTTTGTCATGGCCGGGTGTTGGCGGTCATTGGAGGGTCTCACGCGCTTATTACGGCGTAATAGCCAGCCCTCAGGGATTCGACGTTGGCCATCCGGGTCTTGAGCCAACAGAATGACAAACTAACGTCGATTCACCCTCACTCGCCATGTTCGTTAGTAAGGTGGCTCCCATGGATACCTCACCGCCGCCCAGCGACCGGGAGAAAGTCGTCTCCAAGCTTCCTGCTCCGCTGCGCCAGGCCCTGAAAATCCGGGCCGCGCAGCGAGGCATCGAGATCCAGCTCGCGGTCGAGGAAGGCATCGCCTCTTGGTGTGCCCTTGCCGCAACGCCTGAGAGCGTCGACACGGCAGGTGCCGACTCCTTCTCCACTTTCCTGCCCGAAGGACAGTGGGAGCACTTCCGCCGCATTGCGGGCGAGCGGAAGGTCTCCCTGATCCAAGGTCTCGCCCAGTCGGTGCAGCTGTGGCTCGACACCCACCCAGCACCCGACATCGAACGGCCCGCCGTCACGCGGCGCATCGTGGTGTGCAACCAGAAGGGCGGCGTTGGCAAAACCGCCATCACCGCGGGCGTCGGTGAAGCCCTCGCAGAGAACCCCGAGAAGCTCTACCCCGTACGGGTCGCCAAGCAGCTCGCGGCTGCCGCCTCGGACCAGAGCGACCCGGTCGCACTCGACGTGGAGAACCTTCCCGGCCTCGGACTTCGCGTCCTCCTCGTCGACTTCGACCCCCAGTGCCACCTCACCAACCAACTGGGCTCCGCACCCCTGGCCATGGACGGTGACAGCCTCACCAACCACATGGCCGGAGACCCCAAGGGCGACCTGCGCGACCTCATCGTCTCCGTCGACGACGACAACTTCGGCGGCCGCCTCCACCTCCTGCCCGCCTGCAACGACGCCTTTCTCCTCGACGTACGCCTCTCCGCCGTACGCGCCAGGGAAGCCGCGCTCGAGCGGGCGCTGGCCCCCCTGGAGAGCGATTACGACGTAATCCTCATCGACTGCCCGCCCAGCCTCGGTCTCAGCATGGACGCCGCCGCCTACTACGGGCGGCGCCGCGAGGGCGAAGCGCCCGGACAGTCCGGAACGCTGATCGTGGTCCAGGCCGAGGACAGCTCCGCCGACGCCTACGATCTGCTCGTCCACCAGATCGACGATCTGCGCAACGACCTGCAGATCGACATCGATTACCTCGGCATCGTCGTCAATCTCTACGACGGCCGCCGCGGCTACATCGCCACCTCTTCCCTCCAAGGCTGGGTCGACATAAAGGACCCCCGCGTCGTGGGCCTCATCGGTGACCTGAAGGAACAGAAGGAAGCCGTCCGCATGAAGGCGCCTCTCCTCTCCTACGCCCCTCGTTCCCAGCAGGCCATCGGCATGCGCGCACTGGCACGGGAGATCTCATGAGCAAGGCGGACAAGCTCGGCGCAGGCCGGTTCGGCAGTCGTCAAGCCCAACCGGTCAGCGCGCGACGCCGCGCCGTGGCCTCCGCAACCGGTGTCCCCACCGAAGGCGTCGCCGACCCCACCGAACTCCCCCTCGACCGCATCAGCCTCAACCCGGACAATCCCCGCTCCAGCCTCGGTGACCTGACCGACCTCGCCGGCAGCCTCAAGGACCACGGCCAGAAGCAGGCCATCACCGTCATGAACCGGGACGCCTACATCAAGGCCAACCCGGACCGCGAGGCGGACCTGGAACCTGACGCAACTCACGTCGCCGTCGACGGCAACAGCCGCCTGGCGGCGGCCCGCGAGGCCGGCCTGACGACCCTGAAGGTGATGGTCAGCGACGACCAGGGAAACAACGCCGAGGAGCTTCTCGAATCCGCGCTGGTGGCCAACATCCACCGCCAGGACCTCGAGGAACTCGACGAAGCCCGCGCCCTGGACCGGCTCCTGGCCATCCACGGAAGCCAGACCGCGCTGGCCAAGCGGCTCCACCGCTCCCAGGGCTGGATCTCCCAGCGGCTCGCGCTGCTCAACCTCACCCCCGAGCTGCAACAGCGGATCGGGCAGGAACCCATCGACCTGCTGCGTGCGGTCGGGAACAAGCCGGCCGATCAGCAGCAAGCCGCTCTCGAAGAGCTCAAGCAGCAGCGGGCCCGGAAGGAAGCCGAAAGACAGGAGCGCCGCCGCAAGCTCGAGCCCGCCCAGCAAACCGGGACAACGGGTGAGGGCTCCACCCAGTCCGGTGAGGCCTATTACGACGTAATAGAGGGCCAGAAGCAGGCGGCGGCATCCTCCGCAGCGGAACCCGTCCCCCACTCCTCCGGGCGGGGAGGCGAGGGGGTGCCCGAGCCCCGGGCGAACCACTCCCCCACCGCCAAGGACAAGAAGAAGGCTGCTGCCTCAAGGGAGATGCCGTACCACGATGGCGAGGCACTGGCCCAGCACCTGATCGAGCGCCTCGACCCTGTCCAGATGGAGACCATGCTTGCCGTGCTGAACCAGCACCAGGAACAAGCAGCCGCTCACAGAGAGGCGGCTGCCTCCTGATGGGACGCCACTGGTGCAGCAGCGCTCCCCCGGGCCTGGTGAGTAGACGCAGGCCCCGGGAGCGCATGCTGTATCCGGCTGGCGGCCCCCTCAGGGGCATCTCTGGTCACTCACATGAATGAGACACTGACCCCCCATCAAGGGCGAGATCAAAGAGACAACGGGGGCACTGGTGCAGGGGGTGCGCATTAGTCGCGTGCACCGTCTGCTTATCGCTGTCGTGGTCACCGGTGCCATGGTGATCGCGGCGATCGGCTTCGCGGGCTCCTACGCGGCGGTCCGCGAGCTGGCCGAGCGGAAGGGTTTCGGCGAGTTCGCGCCGTTCTTCCCGATCGGTGTGGACGCGGGCATCGTCGTGCTGCTGTCCCTGGATCTGCTGCTGACCTGGATCCGGATCCCGTTCCCGCTGCTGCGGCAGACCGCCTGGCTGCTGACGGCCGCCACGATCGCCTTCAACGGCGCCGCCGCCTGGCCCGACCCGCTCGGGGTGGGGATGCACGCGGTGATCCCGGTGCTCTTCGTCGTCACCGTCGAGGCCGCCCGGCACGCGGCCGGCCGCGTCGCGGCCATCACCGCCGACAAGCACATGGAAGGCGTACGCCTCTCCCGCTGGCTGCTGGCCTTCCCCTCCACCTTCCGGCTGTGGCGGCGGATGAAGCTGTGGGAGCTGCGCAACTACGACGAAGTGATCCGCATGGAACAGGACCGCCTCGTCTACGAGACCAGACTCCGCGCCCAGTACGGCCGCTCCTGGCGACGCAAAGCACCCGTCGAGGCACTCATGCCCCTCAAACTCGCCCGCTACGGGGTACCGCTCGCTGAGACAGCGCCCTCCGGCCTGGCGGCCGCGGGACTGCCAGCGGACTCCCTCGCGATGCTCGGCAGTGCGCCCCGGCCGGGTAGCGCCCGGGAACGGTACGATCTCCCGCCCTTCGCTGGTCTCAGCGGTCCAGGTGACCGGCCTCGTCCAGGTGCGAGCGGCTACACCGAGGAGGAGACGCTCGTAGCCCGCTACGAACGCCGGTCCTTCCTCTCGCACGGCAACAGCGAACTGGAGTCGGACCCGGCCCGTATCCAGATGCCCCCCACGCCGGTCGCTGCCGAACCGGAACAGCCTGCACCGGAGGAGAGACCGGCAGAGCCCGAGGCCCCTGAGGGCGGCGATGCGGAACCTCTTCGGCCCGCACTCGACCCGCCTCCCGAGGACAACTCCCGCACGGTGGCCCCGCTGGCCACGCGGGCCGAGGAGAGTGTCCCGCCACTGGATGGCGGCGAGGACGGCCAGGAGGCCGACGGGCAGGGCGATGAGGACACGGTGAGCCCGCCACCGCCGGCGGGGGAGGGGGAGCTGACACTCGTCGACCGCTACTACCTGGCGTGGGCAGACCTCACAGAACGGCTCGGGGCAGAGCCTGGCCTTCAGGACCTGTCCGATCACCTCTGGGTAAACGGCATGACAGGCCGAGGAGGCGGTCCGATCAGCCCGAGCACACTGCGCCGCTACCGGCTGGGCTGGCGCATCTACCGGGTGTGGGTGGAGCATCTGGAGGCGCTGGGCAGCGAGCCGCCCCTCAGCGAGCTCGAGGCGCTGTGCGCCAAGCACGGCATCAAGACAAAGGGTGATCGCGGTGACCGCTTGGACGAGAGAGTACTCGCGGGATACCTCACCGAATTCCGCCGCCGCTACGCCGTCACCACCATGGCGCTGCCCCACTGATGCACTGACGCGCACTGCCGATTCAGTCTGCGCAGCGCTGAGACTGCGCAATCGCCGGCGGGTGCGCACTGCCGCGGCACGACTGCGCAGTCAGGTTCGGCCGGGCAGCGGGTGCGCACTCACAGCGCAGCGCGCCGGCGTCCCCACACCATGAAGTCAGTTGGTCTGCGCTTGTGGCAGGGGTGGCAGGAGTCGAACCTGCGGCATCCGGTTTTGGAGACCGGCGCTCTGGCCTCTGAGCTACGCCCCTTCGCCGGCGACCAGCCTGGCACCTCCAGCAGGCTGCCTTCCACAGACTTTCTGGCGAGCCGGGGTTGCCGGCCGCAGTCTCTGCTCATGGAACGGAACCCGTTGAGACCCCGACGTGAGCGACCAGAGAGGTATCAAACACGTACCTACAACGTTCCTACTTGCTAAGGTGGGCGGTTCAGTTCAAGGGAGGCCGTGGATGGATGTGACGCTCTCGCAGGCTCGTGAGCAGTGGAGCGAGGTGGTCGAGCGCCTCCAGCATGGTGAACAGGTTGTGCTGGTCAACACCAAGAGCAGGCAGGCCGCCGCGATGGACCGCCTGGAGGGGCCGGAGCCGTCCGGGCCGGTGTGGTCGAGTACGAAGGCGCGGCAGGAGCTGGGCGCTCTGGTGTCCGCAGCCCAGACGGAGCCGCAGGTTCTGACGGTTGGCGGCCGGCCCGCCGCCACGGTCTCCCGCCACACCCCGCCCCGGAACCATCCGCCGCAGCCCGAGACCACCACGGGCGTCACTGGGCTCGGTGATGTCCTGGACGGCCTGCTGGAGACCGAGCCGCAGACGACCGGCCTGTCCAGCGGCGTCCCGGCGCTGGACAGGGTCTCGGGGGGTCTGGCGCGGGGGAGCCTCACGCTGGTGGTGGCCCCGCCGAATGCAGGTGGGAGCCTGCTCCCGCTCCAGGCAGCACGTGCGGCCGCCTTCGATCCCGAGCAGCCGGTTCCCGTGCTCTACGCCCTTTCCGGCGTGCCGCTGCAGGTGGCTGCCCGTCGTCTGATCGCAGCCGAAGCCCCTGTGCCCTACGCCCAGTTCGCCGCCGGCACCCTCACCCCGGAGCAGCGCCAGGCCGTGGTGGACGCCGACGGTCGCCTGCGGGCCGCACCGTTGTCGTTCACCCGGCCGGAGCCGACCGCGCAGGCGATCGCGGAGGAGGCCGCCCGTATCGAGGACCTGGGGCTGGTGGTGGTCGACCGGCTCCAGCACACCCGCGCGGACAGCACCCCGCTCTCCGGCCGGGCGCTGCCTGCCGCCGTGAAGACCCTGGCCCGTCTCGCTGCCGAGCGGCAGGCCGCTGTCGTGGTGCTGCTCGATACCGATGACACCCATCTGGTGGAGCAGCTGGGTGCGGACCGCGTCTTCCACCTCACCCGCCCCGGCGGCGGCGATACCGCCCGTATCACGGTCACCGCCCGGGACTTGGGCACCCTGGCGGCTGTGGAGGTGGCACTGGACATGACGCATCTGCGCCTGCTCGACCAGCCCACCCCGGCACCGGCCCCAAGTACTGCCTCCGCGCCAACACCGGTGGCACCTGCCCCGAGCCCGGCCGGGGAGGCGGTTGTTCCGTCCCCGGCACGCCGCCCGGCCCGGCCTGGTCGGCGGCCGACGGCCGCTGCTCCGCGGGCTGCGGGCAAGGGATCGGCGACGGTGGCGAAGTCCAGCGGGACGGTGGCCGAGTTGACCGAGCGGATCGAGAGCCGGGTCCGGGCCGTGCTCGCCGAGACCGGGGGAGAGGTCGCGGAGGCGGTCGCCCAGCTGCAGAAGACCGCGATCCCGGACGTGATGGATCTGCTGGAGCAGAGCCGGGCCGGAGGGCGGTACGACTTCCGCAACTACCCGGACCTGCCCGACATCCTGCACAAGCGCGGGCGCCAGGACGCCGACGCCATCTGGGAGGCCCGCCCGCGCTGGACGGCCCCGCCCGAGATCCTCGACCAGCTCGGCGACGACATCGTGACAGCGCTGGACATCAACGGTGCCTACCTCAGCGCGCTCAAGGCCCACCTGCCGATCGGGCAGCTCGAACACCACCTCGGCCCCGACGAAGGCGGGCCAGCGCATGACACCAAGCGCTCCGGCGTCCACCTGATCACCCCGCCCGACTGGGACCACCCGCACCTGCCCAACCCGATCGGCGACCGTGAAGAGCCCGGCCGGATCTGGGTCACCGAGTCGACCCTGCGGCTCCTGCTGCGCCTCTCCGGCCCCAAGTACGGGCTGTGCGAGCGCCCGCTGATCCACGAGTCGTGGACCTCGGGTTCGACCGAGCAGCTGCTGGAGAATCTGCGGCGTGCTCTGGCCCAGGCCCGCACCAACGCCCTCGCGTCGGACTCCGGGGAGGGGGAGGCGACGTACGAGTACGTGAAGGCGATGTACTCCAAGCTGGTCTCGACGATGGGGGAGTCGAACTACAACCGGGACCTGTACCGGACCGACTGGATGCACATCATCCGCAGCCAGGCGTTCGCCAACCTGTGGAACAAGGCGTGGCAGGCTCACCAGGCCGGGCTGACGGTCGTGCGGATGATGGGCACCGACGAACTCCACCTGGCCGGCGACTGGCGCACAGCCCGGGCGGCGGGCAAGGACACCCCGCTGTTCCCCGAAGGGCGGGAAGTCACCGAGGTCAAGCCCAAGCAGACCTACCGTCTTGAGAAGGTGGCCGAAGACAGCTACCGCGAGCGGGAGATGAACTGACGTGCCGGAGCGGACACTCAACTTCGGCCTCTACGGGGCCCAGGGGCAGAAGAGCGCCCAGCTGGCCGCCGAGGTGCTCGACCGGCTCGCCCTGGAAGGGGGCATCCGCTCTCCGGTCAC
Organism: Streptomyces sp. CA-250714; assembly: GCF_050936705.1. NCBI lineage: Bacteria > Bacillati > Actinomycetota > Actinomycetes > Kitasatosporales > Streptomycetaceae > Streptomyces > Streptomyces sp. CA-250714. The sequence continues at coordinate 74,032 of NZ_JBNJMI010000003.1, forward strand.
CAGCCGGCGCGGGCTGAACGCGCGGCTGAACTACCTGACCAACTCGTCGGCCGGGTATCAGGCGATAAGGGATGCGGGGATCACGGTGGCCCGGGGCACGCTGCGCAGGTGGCTCCAGCACAAGCAGACCCCCTCCCGCGACAACCTGGCCCGTATCGACGCGGCTTACCGCGCCTACCGCCGCCGTAACGTGGCCCGTCACCTGTTGCAGCGTCTGAATGCGCGGGGCGGGACGCGGGTGGAGATTCAGCCGCTCGACCAGAGCGGGGTGGCTGAGCCTCGCAGGCGGGTCATCACCACGGACGTGGCCGGGTTCCGCCGTCTGCGGATCCGCAACTGGGACCGGATCGTGGATGCCTGGGTCGCCCAGGACGATGAGGCGCTCGCGGATGCGTGGGATGACTGGCTGACCGACCTGGGCTCGCAGTGGGGCCAGTACGAGTACGCCACCTCGGTCGGCTTCTCCGCCTGACCGACAACAGCCAGCCACAGCGGAGCAGGGACTCAAGGGACTCAGGGGGACTGAAGGAATGGAGGGCAGCCGCGTGCGCGAGCCGATGACGCTTGGGGCGCGGCAGCGGGAAGCCGTCGACGCGGCGGTCTTCGCACTGGAGACCCCGCCCGGCGGCATCCCGGCAGAGGGTCTGCGTACCCAGGTGATCGCCGCACCGGGCTCGGGTAAGACTCTCATCGCCTACGAAGTCGCCCGCCGCCTGGAGCTCCGCGGGCGCGTGCTGGTGCTGGTGCCCACCTTGAATCTGCTGACTCAGACGGTGGAGAGATGGCGCCAGTACGGCATGCGCGGCAGCGCCGTCGCCGTCTGCTCCCTCGACCGCGACCCCGAAGTCCGCTCCCACCTCGCTGACGAGCTCGGGGTGCGGTGTACGACCAACCCGATCCGTCTGGCCATGTGGGCCGGCAGCGGCCCTGTGACCGTCTTCGCCACCTACGCCTCCCTCGTCGGCAACCCCGGCCGCCACAGCGCCGACGAAGACGAGGAGGAGGCGGCGGAGGCCGCCGAGGAGCGCGCGGTCGCCGGTGTCCTGGAGCGGGCCCTGGCCGGGGCGTTCGGGCAGAAACTGGAGGGGTTCGGCCTGGCCATCGTGGACGAGGCCCACCGCACCGCAGGACTCGCGACCAAGCCGTGGGCGATCGTCCACGACAACACCCGTATCCCCGCCGACCGGCGCCTGTATATGACCGCCACCCCGCGCATCTGGGACAAGACCAGCCGGCGCCAGGCGGTCGCCGGCCCGAAAGAGGCAGCGGAAGGGGATGAGGGGGAGGTGCTGGTCGCCTCCATGGACGATGAGGCCCTCTACGGCAAGCCCGCCTTCACCTACCCCCTCGGCCAGGCCATCGAAGAGGGCGTCCTCGCCGGCTTCGAGATCGACGTCCTCGAGATCCGCGACCCGGCACCCCCCGGGACCGGCACGAGCCTGGAGGAGCGGCGAGGCATGCGGCTGGGCGCGATCCGCGCCGCCACCCTCGCGCACATGGAAACCGCAGGCGTCGTCAGCCTGCTGAGCTTCCACTCCCGCACCCAGGAAGCCCTCTCCTTCGCCCGTGGCCTGCCGGATGCGGCTGATGAGCTGCGTGCGGCCGGGCGGTTCCCGGGCGAGGTGTGGGGGGAGTGGCTGTGCGGCCTCCACCCGGCCGCCCACCAGCGCGCGACTCTGGCCCAGTTCGCCGACGGTGTCGATGCCGAGGGCCGCAAGACGGAGTTCCGCATCCTGTGCACCTGCCGCCTGCTGGGGGAGGGCACCGACATCACCGGACGGTGCGGACTGGACGGTGTCCTGTTCGCCGACGTACGCAGCTCACCCGTCGACATCGTCCAGGCCGTCGGCCGCGCCCTGCGGCAAAAGCCCCACGAGGGCAAGGTCGCCCGCCTGGTCGTGCCCGTCCTCCTGAGCGCCGAGGAGGAGGGCCGGGACATGGCGGCCACAGTCGCCTTCGAACCGCTGGTGACCGTCCTGCGAGCGTTGCGCGCCTTCGACCCGCGCATCGTCGAGCGCCTGGCGCTGCGCCCGGCCGGCCGCCGCGGCGGCGCTGAAGACACCCTCGCCACCGACCCCGCCGGAGACCCCCGCAAGAAGGTGGACGAAGCGGCCGAGGTGCCCCAGGGCGAGGCGCCCACTGGCGACCATGGCAAGGAGGAGGAGCCGGGGGAGGTGTCCGAGCCCGCGCTGCTGCGCTTCTCCCGCCGCGGCCGGGATGCGGAGGAGATCGCCCGGCTGGTCCGCACCCGCGTCCTGCGCCCGGAGTCGACCGCCTGGCTCACCGGACTCGAAGCCGTCCGCACCTACGCCGCCGAACACGGGCACGCCAACATCCCCTACACCGCCACCGTCACCCTCGGCGACACTCACATCGACTACCCGGTCGGCCAGTGGGCCGCCGAACAGCGCCGCGCCTGGCGCTACGACGACCTGGCGGACTGGCGGATCGAGTTGCTGGCCGAGACCGGCTTCGTCTTCGACCCCCGCGACCAGTCCTTCACCGAGTTCCTTGACCTGTGCGCGCTCTACTACGGCGAGCACCACACCCTCGCCGCACCCCGCGACGCCGCCATCGCCGGTGTCCGGATCGGAGAGCGGCTGCACCAGGCGCGCAAGCCCGGCGGCCTGGGCAAGAAACCCGAGCGCGCCGAGAGCCGCCGCAAGCGGCTGGAGGCCATCGACCCGGACTGGAACCCCGACTGGCCTCTGTCCTGGCAGCGCCACTACGCCAAAGCACGCTGGCTCCTGTCCCAAGGCGCCACCCTCGCCGAGCTCCAGCCCGGCGTCAGCCTCGGCGGCGACGACATCGGCGCCTGGCTGGCCGAGCAGCCCGCAGCCTGGCACAGCCTCAAGAAGGGCCAGCAGGAGCGCCTGACCGAACTGGGGATCCAGCCCGCCGCCAAGGCAGAACTCACCACACCTGCTGTGCCGGCCAGGGCGTCGAAGTGGGAGATCAACCTCGCCGCCGCCCGCCAGTTCAAAGCCCGCGAGGGACACCTGCGCGTGCCTCGCCCCCACACCGAGACCGTCACCGACACTGAAGGCCGCCAGCATCACATCCGGCTGGGCGTCTTCCGCAGCAACACCCGCAGCCACTACAAACAGCACAAACTCACCCCCGACCAGGCCCGCGAAGCCCTTGAAGTCGGACTGCTTACCTGACCCTGGCTGACCGACCTTTGGGCCGCGTCATACGGCGGCGCTAACGGCTTCGCTTTCGCCCAGTACGTCCTGCAAGGGCACGCCCCGGGTACCGCGAGGCACGGTGGCCAGCACGTCCAACTATGCCGAAGACGCGGGAAAGCGGGCTTGATCGGCCGGGTGTCGTGCCCGGTCTTGCCTACGGCAGCGGAAGGTGGACAGCTCTGTACATGAGTGAGACGTTGCCGATCACTGCGGCGAGGGCCCGGTTCGGTTCGCTGGTGCGCCGTGTTCCCCATACGCGGGAGCGCATCACGATCACCGATAACGGCCAGCCCGCAGCTGTCCCGGTCAATCCGCTTCCGGCTGAGCCTGGGCGAGGTCTTCGCAGAAGACGAGGGCCGCGGTGGAGTGGGCGTCGCGGTGGACGACGTGAACCAGGGCTGGGCAGGCCTGCGCCGGAGGCTGCTGTCCACTCCCATGACACCCATCGACTTCCCCGCGCATGCCACGATCGCCCATCCACGCACCTACAAGCGCAGAACACAGTGCTATGCCGAATTGGCCGGACACCACGCCGGAGGCACAGTCTGGGCACGCGAACTTCTGTTCACCCAGACCACCAGCAACTCGTTCACCATCCTTCGACGCTTCCCCCCCTGAGCGCAGCCGGGAACGGCTGACCAGCCCAATGCGGCCGGTGCGACGAGGTGCTGTTCAACATCGAAGAAGACCCACCTCGGTTCGCCCATCGCGTCGTGTGGCTGGGGGGTTCGGCACGGGCGAGGGAGAGCGCGAGGGAGCGACTGAAGGCAGGTATGTGGGAAGCGGGCAAGAGCATAAGTCGTCATAACTTCTGCTCAGAGTCGCTTCAGTCGCTCTTTAGTCTCAAAAGTGCTGACTGATCAAAGTTTTCGGCCAGCGACTGAAGCAGCAACCGAGAGTCCGGCTATGGCGCAGAGCGCCCATCCAGAGAAGAGGGAGCGACTCAAGACTGTGCATCCAGCGACCGAGCTCTCGTCAGTCGCTGGGCAGGTTCTCTGACTTACTGCCCTCTGAACTGCGGTTTTTCTGATCGGCAGCGACTGAAGCGACTGAAGGTCGGTATCTATGACACGCACGCGCACGCGCGAATGTCGTCATAATCCAAACTCAGAGTCGCTTCAGTCGCTCCTCAGCCCGGAACCCCCCGCCCACCAGGGGTTTTCTTCAGCGACCGAAGCAGCGACCGAACCCATCCCCCAAGGACGTGGATCGCTGCGGCAGGCCCTCTGGAAGTCAGGGAAGAGGGGGCGCCGGCCCAGCAGTCAGGGGCGAGTCGGGGACTCCGGGGCCGCGCCGCCGATTCCAGGGCGATGTTCTTCCTGCCCGGGCAGCAGGCGGCTGCGGCCCGGGGTCGCCACGCCCGATCCTGCCCTGCCCGCCTACCGCCCTGACCATTTTTCGCTAAGGTGTCTTCACCTTGTTCTGAACTTCAGTCGCTTCAGTCGCTGTCGGGGGTCAATGGGCTCTCTGACCTGCGTTTCTCTGGCAGCGACTGAAGCCGCAAGGCGATCGGGAACCACTGTCGAGTCACGAGGAATGGCCATCTCCACCACCGGTAGGCAAGACATGCTCGCTGTCGCCCACGAGTGCGCGGCAGCTGGCTGGCCTGTCCACCCTCTGACTCCCGGCAGGAAGATCCCCGCCCGCAACTGCCCTGCCTGCCAGGACAGATCCCACCCGCCTGCCCAGTGCCCCTGTATCCAGGACGGTGGCTGGTGCCACGGCTTCCACGCCGCCACCACCGACCCCGAGCGCATCCGCGCCTGGTGGGGCGCCATCCCTGGCGCCGGGGTCGGTGTCTCCTGCGGACCCGCCCACCTCGTCGTCATCGACATCGACGCCCACCCCCAACCTCTCCCGGCCCGGGACCGGCTGTGGCCAGGTATCCCCCTCCACGACCATGTCGACCTGACCGGCCTGGAAAACGGCTTCCACACCCTGGCCGTCCTCGCCGCCCTGCGCAGCGCCCCCGACCCGGCCCAGGACGAGACCACACTGCGCGTACGCACCCCCTCGGGCGGGCTCCACGTCTGGTACCGCACCGACCCCGCACACACCTTCCACTGCTCCAGCGGCTCCAGCACCGGGCGCGCCCTGTGCTGGCAGGTCGACGTACGCGCACACGGCGGCTACATCGTCGCCCCCGGCACCCGCACCACCGACGGCACCTACACCCCGCTCGCCCCCACCAGGCCCCCTGCACCTCTGCCCGGCTGGCTCGCCCAGGAGCTGGTCCGCACCGGCCACACCACCCCGGCCGACGAGCCCGCCCACCTCCCGCGGCCCGCGGCTCGCCGCTCTGTGCCCTCCCGCGCCCGGGAAGCCGTCGTCCAAGCCGGGGGAGGACGCGCCACCGCTGCGAAGGCGATGGAGACCGTCCTGGCCGAGGTCGCCGGATGTGCCGCGGCGGCGGAGAACATGGGCTTCTCCGAAAAACTCAACCGCGCCGCCTACACCGCCGGAGGACTCGTCGCGGCTGGCCAACTTGACCAGCACGCCGCCGAAGAAGCACTGCTGGCCGCAGCCGACTACGCACGCCCCCGCCAGCACGCCCGCGCCCTGCAGATCATCCGCGCCGGACTCACTGCCGGCGCCCAGCGCCCCATGTATCCGGGAGCCCGATCGTGACCGCAGCATTCGACCCGGCCGACGTGGCACGCCAGATCCTCCAGCAGCCTCCCGCTCCGCTCCCGGCCCAGGCCCCGGCACCGACGGCACCGCGCGAGCGGCCGCCGTTCCAGACCACCGAGCACGGTCTGCTCCTGGACTCGATGACCGACCGCGGCCTGGCCAAAGCCTTCGCCCACCTGTACGCCCGCGATTTCCGCCACGTCAACGGACTGGGCTGGTACCGCTGGTCCGGCTCCCGGTGGGAGCCCGACGAGCACGACACCGTCGTATGGGCGGCCGGCGACATGGCCGAGACCCTGGCCACCCACGACCCCACCGGCACCTACACCGACGCTGAGATGCGCCGCGAGCGCCGCCGGGCCATGTCCACCTCCGGCATCAAGGCCGTCCTCCAGCAGGCCCGCGCCGCCCGCGGCATGCTCCTGGACGCCTCCCTCCTGGACGCCGACCCCTACAAGCTGTGCACCCCCGGCGGCATCGTCGACCTGGCCACCGGCACCCTCCAGCCGCCCGACCCCGAATGCGACTTCCACTCCCGCAGCGCCCTCACAGCCCCCGAGCAGATGCCCACCCCACGCTGGGACCGGTTCCTGACCGACACCTTCGGCGACGACGCCGATGGACGGGAGATGATCCGCTACCTGCACCTGCTGCTGGGCTACTCGATCACCGGCGATGTCGGCGCCCAGGTCCTCGCCTTCCTCTACGGCCAGGGCAAGAACGGCAAGTCGGTGCTCCTGGACGTCATCGTGAAACTCCTGGGGGACTATGCCGATGCGGCACCGCCCGGCTTCCTGATGGCCAAAACCCTTCGAGAGTCACCCCACCGACCTGGCCGAGCTCCACGGACGACGCGTCATCGTCTGCAGCGAGCTGAAGGCCGGCGACCGCTTCGACGAATCCCGCGTCAAGCTGCTCACCGGCGGAGACCAGCTCAAAGCCCGCCGCATGCGGCAGGACTTCTTCTCCTTCACCCCCACCCACAAGCTCTTCCTGCTGGGCAACCACCGCCCCGAAGTCGGCACCGGCGGGTACGCCTTCTGGCGCCGCATGCGCCTGATCCCCTTCGAGCGGATCATCCCCGACGAACGCAAGATCGATAACCTCGCCGACATCCTCGTCCGCGAAGAAGGCCCCGGCATCCTGGCCTGGCTCATCGACGGCGCCCGCCGCTACCTCGCCGGCGAGAAAGACCTCACCGGCCCCGAACGCGTACGGGTGGCCACCACCGCATACGCCGAGACCGAAGACCACATGGGCCGCTTCCTGGGTGAGACCTGCAAAATCGAACCCGGCCTGCGCGCCGAACAGAAACACCTCTACCTGGCCTACTGCCGCTGGTGCGAGAGCGAGGGCGCAACTCCCGTCTCCAGCCGCGCGTTCGCCGCACGGGTCCGCGACACACTGGGTATGCGTTCCCCCAAGGAGATGGCCACCTCGAACCAGAAGAAGTACTACCCCGGCATCGGCCTTATCGCCGACATGACCGACGAGGAGACCCCGTGAGCGCGCTGATCGACCCCCAGGACCTCGCGCACGAGGAAGAACTCGTCTGGCTCGAGAACACCGAAGACCTCGACTACGTCCGCCAGACCCTCGACCGTGTCTCCTCACGCCGCCGCCAGCCCCCCTACCACCGCGACGGCCGCCTGGTCGGCTACGCCACCCTCACCAACAAGGCCAAACCCTCCCGCGCCTCCGGCACCTGGCTACGCCGCGTCTTCTGGCTCGCCCCCCACGACCGCGACCAGGACCCCGACGGCCTCTACGCCACCGGCGCCCCCTCCGAAGCCGTCGACCCCCGCACCCTCCACCCGGACCATCAAGGGCTACAAGACCGAACGCTCCGAAGGCGGCCCCGCCTCCGACGCCATGCGCGAGATGGGCATAGAGCTCCCCAAAGTGTGAACAGCTTGCCGGGTCCCAGCTCCGGTGCTGAGTCGCTTCGGTCGCTCGGCGCGCGGCGGCCGACCCTGCGACCGCGACCGCCGCTCGCCATCGTGCCTGCGCCACCGGCGCTGGCCCGCCTGTCCAGGGCAGACGCGCCAGGGCGTCAAAGAGACACCGACCTGGCTGCGGCGCCGCGGGGCGTCGGTCCGACGGAGCATGGGGCCGTCGGCCTTGCGCACTCAGCGGCGCGCATGGTGACGGCCCTGACAGATGTCAGTGGCGAGACGGCTGGGGCCAGGGGGCAGAGTGGGACACACCCACCGCCCGAGACAGGTGACCGACGAGGGCGGTAGGAGGTGACAGCGGCCACCGGGGGCTGGGGGATGCATCTGCCTGCTGTGGCCGACGAGCCCAATCCATGGGGGAGAAAAGCATGTTCCGATCCGTACGCAAGACGGCCGTCGCCCTGACCCTGCTCGCCGCAGTCGGTGGCCTCGGGGCCGTCGCTGCGCCCGCCAACGCCGCACCCGCCGGCGCCGTATCGGCGAAGGCAGGAGACGTCTCGGCGAAGTCCATCGACCGCTGGGCGCACTGCTCGACCGCCCCGGCCGGGTCCCTCGTCCTGGACTACGACACCATCAACGACGACCCCGCCGACATGAGTGTCTGCTGGAGCGGCTCCGGCCGGGCGGCCAACCCGACCAGCACGGGGAGCTCCGCCAGGTGCACACCGCCAACAACCGCGGCTCCCTCCACCTGAAGACCGGAGGGAAGGAGTGGGACCTGCCCTTCAACCGCAACGAGACACACAGCATCCCCCAGGACACCGTCCTGCTGGGCCTCTCCCTGAACGAGTGAACATTCCGGGGCCGGCCAATACGTGACCACCACGATGCGCATGGTCGGTCGGTTCGCCCCGCGGGAGGCCTGGACCCGGTGGATCCCGGCCTCCCGCGCCCTGAGCAGACCGAGCTGCCTGCCATAGTTCGGTAAGGGCCGCGGGTTGCGGGCAAGGTGGGTCGACGGCGGTGAAGACCTGCCGTAACCCGTCGGCGTCCTTGGCGAATCGCTCGGCCATTGCAAGAGCTTCGGTCTCCCAGATGACTTCGTATGTCACGCCTCGGATCCGCCGAGGATGCGGCGCGTAGGCCTTGAGACGCCGCTACCCTGCCGACATCCGGCGATCCCGGGGAGGTAGTGCTCATGCCCGTCAAGGACTGTCCCGTCTGCGGGGCGAGGAATCGAGGAGAAGGACCGTTGGGGAGCGTGCCGGAAGTGTGGGGCCTGGCAGCGCCAGTAGCCGACCGAACCAACACGGTGGTCACCGTTCTAGCCACCGGCAGGGCAGGGGAGCCTCTCGGTCGAGGAAGGCGGGGATAACGGGCCCTGGCGTTCCTGTGTCGTGTCGACGGCCGACGACACGGTGATTCCAGATAAAGTTGCCCTACCAGGAGCAGGACGGATTGTTACCGGAAACAAACGAGTCCTGGCCCATCTGTTCCATCACCTCGTGCTGCTGGAGGCTCGGTGCCATGCACGGATCGTGGGAATTCGGATGGGAAGCGCTGGTGGCGATCGGCACACTGGCACTTGCGCTGGTGACCGCCACGCTGGCCTATCGGACGGCGCCAGCTCGCGGAAGCAAGCGCGGACGAGCTTCGGGCGAGCTGGAGGCCGGTCGTACTGCCCGTTTTGGAAACGCGGGACGGTCGAGGTGTCAGTCATGGGACCGACCACGAAACAGCCCGGGAGTTCTGAGCATCTTCGTCCGTAACGCTGGGCGTGGGACCTGCTCCTCTACGTGCGCACACAGCTTGAGACCCCGGGAGACCCCGGAGGTATCAGCCCGCAGAAACTGGTCACTCGGCGCCTTGGCGTCGGACGACGAGCAGAAGTTGACCTTCTTCCTGGACCGAGGCTCGAATCGTCCGGGCAGCTGCTTCTTCGACTACCGGGATTTGGCCGACCGTGCTTACTCGACCTCCATCACGATCATCGTGGAGGAGGCATCCCGCGGGTCTAATGACGTCCACCCCTGGCAGGACCATTCGGTCACAACCCTCGGCGATGCCGTCTACCCCAGCCCGGCCTACGCGATGTCTCCCCCAAGCCTTGATCCGTCAGCTAGGACCGCGGAGCGGGCAGTGCCGGACTGCTCCCGGCGACGAGTGACGCTCGCTCTGCTGCCAGTTCGGGCACGTGCTTGCAAGGCCCCGGGATTCCACGAAGCGCCCATGAGGGGTCTAGGGCCCGGGGCACTATGTCCCCGGGCCCCCAAGGCGTCAGGAGCCCGATGGCTACCCCCGCAACTGCTACCGCCAGGGCCATGACGCCGAGGGCGACCAACACGGGCTGGCTGACTGTGGGAAGGCGGTGCGTGATGTACCCGGCCGCCGCGCCGAGCAGGAGCACGGCCAGCGCCAGGGCCGCTACGCCGGAACTGATGTTACATGCGTTCTCTCCAAGGGATCAGCAGTCGATTCGGATGCGGCTCCGGAGCCGATGGAGAGAGGTTGGGGGACGCGAGGGTTAGTCACGCAACTCTCGCGAAAATCCGTTGGGTGGCCTCGTTTCCGCAGGTCAGACGGCTGTGCAAGTTTTCGCGAGAATCTGTCGACCTCTTCAGGAACGAGGGGCAGGCAGGGTCAGGCCGTCCTCGGCGGTGAGGGAGTCCCGGCCGGCCGCGAGTTCGGGCACGTACTTGTACAGCGTGTTCCGCGAGACGCCCAGCAGCTTGGGCGATGGACGAGATGGTGTTTTCCGGGCGGCGCGAGGAAGTGCAGGGGTGTGACCCAGATACGGGTCAAAGGGGCAACGAGTTGATCTTGATGCCCTGGCGGGCATCCGGGCCTACTTGGTGTTGTCGGCTTCCTTGGCGATGCTGGCTATTGACCAGCCCCCTCTGACATCCGGACGCGGAGTCATTGACTGGTCACGGTCGAGTACCGCCAGGAGCAGAGTGCTAGCCGCTAATCCCGCCAGAAGCGGCGTGCCGGCCGCCGGGTGCTGCCAGCACGACGTATGGCGACTAGGCCAGCGGCGAGCAGTAGGAGTGCGAGCGTTCGGCATTCATCAGCTTCTCCTTGGTTGGCGTAGGTGATCCCCGGTCCGGTGACCGAGAGGGGGAGAGCCTGCGCGAGAAGGGGTTAGCCGCGCAACAGTCACCAGTCACTGATTCGTCACTCGGATGACGAAAAAACGGCAGAGGCAATGCGTGCAGTGGATGAGGGTCGACGGCCAGGCGGCCAGCGCGAAGGCCAGGTTGCCATCGTCGGCGCGCCGCATCACCCAGGCAGGGCGAGAGAGCTGGTTGCTGCCGTTCGTAGAGCAGCCTAACGAGCCGTCGCGACAAGTCCCTCGTGCTGCGGGGATACTGTCCGCATCAGACAGCGATCTTGCTCGGGGAATTGCCCGCTACCTATGAAAACGTGAACAGGGGAACAATGGGCGATGCGTACAGCGATGGCGGACAACGCAGTCCAAAGGCGTCCGCGCGCCGACGCGCCGTCAGCGCCCACTAGGGCCGACGAGTCCATAGCGCCGGTTTCCGTTCCGATGTTCTCAAGCCCCGACGCCCCCGGGCCGGAACGAACTGTTACCGGTTCAGGGGACAAGACGCTCTTCGCCGAATAACTTGCTCGGCTTCAGCCGGACGGTGTCACAGTTATGACCGGTAGCTGTGGACAGCAGCCTGCCGGATCCACATGCTCACGCGAACAGATGGCGTTCACGGAAACGGGGAGCGGCTGACCGGGTGACGCTGTGGCGCGCGCTACGAGGCAGGGCGCTCGAAACGCCTGATAGTGACGGCATGGGCATGGAGAAAATTGGCAGAAGGTCCGCAGGGTTGAGCTGACAGGGCAAGCTCATCGAGCGCGAGGAAGACTCCCGACCTGAAGACCTGGTCGCCGAGGCATCCGACGTTGAGGTACAGCTCGCGGACGGCTTCGCCATATCTCCATGAAGGTGGGCGACCGCCAGGTGGGTGACCGTAGTTCCTGCCTCGCCGTCAAACGACTGACGTACGACCGGAAGCACTCTGGTCCTTGGGCTGCGCGGCGCTGACAGCGCTGGTGTCAGCGGGGTCTGTGCGGCGGTGTCAGTGGCGGGTGGGACGCTGCCGCGCATGAGTCAGCCGCGGTCGGCGGGTCTATGTCAGTGACCACGGTCGACCCGTACCCCTACGCCCGCCTGGTCGCTCCTACCGGGAGTTGGTGGGCGGTCCGCTCGATGGCCTGCTGCTCGATGTCACCGGCCAGAGTGAGGCCGAGCTGGCCGACGGCTCGGCCTGATAACCGTGATCGGCCGGTTCGGGCCGGCGGCCGAGCCGTCTACAGCCCCCGCCCCACCAATTTCCTCAAGTGGGACTGGAAGGCGACACCCCTGAAAATCCGCGCCTGACAGCACATTTCCTGAGCCGAAATCAGAAACTCTTTTCCCGACGGTTCCCAGACCCGACAGACCGATTCCCCGGCACGCAAGGGTGGTGCGCTGTGGCCCAAATCCGGACCCCTTCGTGCAAACTTGAATTCGGTGCCAGGGAACCCTCGATGGGTGTGGGGTAGTGGTATCGAAACCCAAAACCGACCCCATTATGCATACCGGGTGAGCCGAGTGAGCACGGGCCCCCTCTCCGTAG
>NZ_JBNJMI010000005.1:0-42165 GCF_050936705.1 Streptomyces sp. CA-250714
ATGTGGAGCAGAGTGCGCAAAGCACTCAGCGGGTGACCTGCGGAAATGGGAGCGCCCCCGACGGTTGGTCGTCGGGGGCGCTCGCTGCTTCTGCTGTCAGGTCAGTGTGACGTGCCACTTCCCGCGAGCGAGGAACGTAGCGCCGTCCGGGCGGATGAACACGCGGGCGCCACGCACCGGCAGCTCGCCTTCGTTGAGCCAGTAGGTGCGGCACTCGTCGAGCGCATCCCACAGCCGCCGCGGCCCGCCTTGGTGGACGGTAGGCCGATCGCTGCCGATCGCGGTTGCGCGAGCCCAGGAGCCGTCAGCGTGCGCCATGAGCGCCGTGCGCTGGTCGCCGTCCTCGCGGTACTCGTGCGCGATCCCAGGGACGGTCAGCTCCAGCATGGATGCGAGGTCCCAGGCGTCGACGACGCTGACGACCGGGTACGGGCCTCGGCTCACGTCGTCGCCGTCGTGCACGGCGGCCTTGTTGAGCAGGGCTCGCGCGTCGTCGGAGTAGCCGCCGCTGCTGTGGCGTGTGGGCATGAACCCGGCCCGGTCCCACTCCACGCGACCTGTGGCGCCCCCATCGGCGGTCTTCTCGGCCGTGATGATCAGCGACGTGCCCGCGAGCGTGGTTACGAGCCGGCCGCCGAGGCACAGCGCCCGTAGCCACGCGGAGGGGATCGGGCGCACACCGACCGTGGCGACCACTCGATCGATCGATCCGGCCTCCACGGGCAGCGGGCCGGTAGCGTCAGCCTCGATCAGTGCAGGTTCGAGGCCGATACTTGCGAGCCGGTCGCGCGCGGCCTTGATCAGATACGCGTCCACATCGACGCTCGTTACCTGCTCAGGGGAGAGGCGGCGGGCGAGTAGCGCGGTCCCGTATCCGCTGCCTGTGCCCACGTCGAGCACGTTGTCGCAGTCCTCAATCTGGGCGTGCTGGAACATGCGCACCAGCAGCGAGGGCAGCGTCGCCGACGAGGTGGGGGCGCCGTACGGGCGGTCGACGGTGGTTGCGCGGTCGGCATGCCGCCCCTCGACGCTGGTCACGAGGGAGATATCTCGGTAGGCGGCAGCCTGCCACGCCTCTGGGTCGGTGGGCCCGTCGTGCAGTTCCCAGCCGTCGACGCCGCGGTCCCACCATCGGGGCACGAACTGGTGCCGGGGCACTGTGGCGACGGGGTGGGCCCATCGCGAGGCGCGGTGGGTGACGTGGTCTGCGAGAGCTTCCGCAGGTGTCTTCCAGTTCACGCGGTGACTCCGAGCGTGAGAGCGGGGCGCATTGCCCCTCCGATGCTGTCGTAGGCGGGGGGACACGCCTCTGTGTTGGCCGGGTCGCAGTCCCCGGAGTCATCCGGTGGGCAGCCGTCGGCGCGGGGTAGGGGAACCTCCGCGGATAGGTCTGCCCAACGTGCGCTGTGCAGAATCTCGGCGAGGCGCTGCTCGCGGACGTTGCCGGCGACCATGAATCGGGACAGGATGCAGCCGGACACATCGCCGTCGGGGGAGACGCTGACGCGCTGCCGGAAGCATCGCCCGCACAGCTCGCCGACGGCGGGTTCGGTGGCTGCCTGCTCGGCGGCGCGGCCGACTTTCCGAGTGCGGTCGATCTGGATGCGCTGCACGCCGAGGTGGCGCAGCTCGGCGGCGGCCTGGTCGACGCGCTGCCTGTCGATGACCTCGACGATTCCGGCTCGCATGGGGATGCCGCGCCGCACTGCCTCGGCGATATTGGCCCGGATGCGGTCGAGGCTGCCGCGGGTGCGCGTGATGGTGTCGTGCTGCTCGGGGTCGTCGGTGTAGAACGACGTTGCCAGGCACACCGCTTGGCGCTCGAACCGGTCCCACAACGAGGGCCGAATGTGAGTGAGGTTCGAGTACACCTCGATGCCGAGCTCGGCGTCGGCGGCGTAGTCGATGAGCTGGGGCAGATAGGGGTTCAGGGTGGGTTCACCGCCGATGAACTGCACCATCGGGATACCAAGCTCGGCGATGTCTGAGATGACTCGCTGCCAGTCGTCGCGGGTCATGCTGCCCTGCGGCGTGCGGGGGCTGCTGCTGGTGCAGCAGTGCAGGCACGCCGCGTTGCAGGTTCCTGTGATCTCCAGCTCAACGGACCGGATACCGGCGAGCGCTGTTTCGGGCATGCGCGTTCCCTTCGTCGGTGTGGATGTGCGGTGCGACCCTCACCCGTCGGTCGCCTGGGTGGTGCGATGGTGTGCCCCCGGCCGGCGGCGGTTTACGTCAGGAACCCGCCGTCGGCCGGAGGCTGCCCGCCCGTGCCGGGCACGCTGGGGTGTCTCTCCGGCGCGGGCGGGAGTCAGGAGGGGCCGCGAAGGGCGGCAGCGATGACGAAGCCGGTGCCGAAACCGATCGCGAGCAGTAGGAAGGGTCCGGCGATTCCGCAGGTGGTCATGACGCGGTGGCGAAGTGTGTGCATCACAGGGTGTGCTCCTTTCGCTCGTTCCACAGGCGCGTGACCTCCGCCGCGAGCTCTGGCGGAGCGTGGCGGGTGTTGGCGTACTGGCTCGCGTGGAAGAGGCACATGCGCAGGCCGTGCGGCGGTCCCGAGCCGCGTTCGATGACCGCCACTTGCACGGTGTCGTCGCGGTCGGCCTCGCAGTAGGCGCACCAGCCGCGCAGGGCGCTCAGCGCGGCACGTCTCACCGTCGGGCCCCCTCGGCGCGGTCGCGCGTCGCGCCGTTGGCGGCGATGCCGGCCGCGTGGCGCTCGGCCTCCGTGGCAAGTCGTGCGGCGCTGGGCGGGCAGTCCCATTCGGTGCCGCCGCATGGTCGGCGCAGTAGGAGGTAGGGCCCGTTGTTGCCCATGACGCGGCCGAGCTCGCCTTTGCGCCGGTCGATGACGTACGCGCCGATGCGGTAGCTCATAGAGGTACCTCTTCGTGTCGTTCGAGATCACGGCGGTGGGCCGTGGTCGAAATTGACCGCCCGCGGCGTGCGTCAACGCCCGTACTGACGAGACGAGTTGTGGCGCCGGGGTTCCCTCAGCTTCCGCCTGCGAGCGAGAATCTGCAAGCTTTCATTTGAAGAATTCGCGCCGGATTCTCGAATGAGTGAGATGCATTGCGAATGTGGATCGGCAATGCTTTCATTTTGAGTGCCAGAGATGCCTCATTATGAGGCGAGGGAGGGGTAACGGTGGCGGAGCGCCCGACCGGCTCGACGGTCCCTAGACGGCAACTAGGGCGATACCTACGTGAACTGCGCAACCAAGCACGTCTAACAGCAAAGGCGGCAGCGAAAGCTCTCGAATGGTCCGACGCGAAGCTCTGGCGGATCGAGACCGGGCAAACCTCGCTCCGTAGTCTCGACGCAGAGGCCATGTGCCGGATCTATGGCGCCTCGCCAGACATGACAGAGGCACTGATGGGGCTGGCCAAGGAGACCAAAGCGCGCGGGTGGTGGCACAGCTACGGCGACGTGATCCCCGAGCGATTCGACATCTTCATCGGTCTGGAAGAGGCAGCGTCCCGCATCGACTGGTACGAGACAGATCTCGTGCCGGGACTGCTGCAAACCGAGGCGTACGCACGGGAGATCATCAGTGCGGCGCATGAAGACGAGGAGGAGGTGGAGCAGCGAGTCCAACTACGGATCGCCCGACAAGGGCTGTTGACCCGTACGACAGAACCTCCAACGCTGCGCGTAGCGCTCAATGAAGCAGTTCTACGGCACTCGGTGGGTGGCAGCGCGGTCATGGGAGGCCAGCTACAGCACATGGCCGAACTGTCCACGCTAGCCAATGTCAAGCTGCGTGTCATCCCCTTCAGCGCGGGGCTGCATCAGGGCGTACTCTCAGGGCAGTTCGGCGTCCTACGCTTCCCCGCTTACGGCGAGCGGGAGCCGGAGCCGCCGACGGTCTACGCCGACGGATACACCGGAGACCTCTACCTCGATAAGCCGGCCGAAGTCGCACGCTACGACGCAGCGTTCGCGAACATCTGGGAATCAGCACTCACGGAGGAGGCATCGCGACGCCTTCTCGTCGAGATGGCAGGGAGTCATGAATAGGACGTGTGAACCGACCCGCGACGAGTGGGTCAAGTCCAGCTACAGCAATGCGAACAGCGCGTGTGTCGAGCTACGCATCAGCCGGTCGACGGTCGGCATGCGGGACAGCAAGCAGCAGGGCGGCCCTGTGCTCACTGTCGGGGCTGCTGCGATGCGTGCGTTTCTAGGGGCTGTCGCCGACGGCCAGCTCGGCCGGTAGCCCAACGACAGAAGCCCCCCGCCCCGGCAGCGCGCCGGGACGGGGGGCGTTCCACTGCGCCTACGGTTCGAGTGTGTCGCGGATACGGGCGGCCACCTCGGCATGCCCTTCCGCCTCCAGCTCGGCGGCGAGGTCGAGCGCACGGCGTACCGTCGCCTCGGCCTGCTCGGCACGGTCGGCCTCCCGCGTGGCCATCTCCCACGCGACGGACCGCTCGCGGCGTAGCGCGGTGATCTCCGGATCGCGTACGAACATGCCGCGCCCCGCGATGACCGTTACCGCGTCAGCGGCGCGCAGCTCGGCGAGTCCAGCCCGGACGGTGGGCCGTGTGACGCCGAACTCGTCGGCGAGGGCGTCCTCGGACGGGAGCGCTGTACCGGGCGGGTACGTGCCGTCGGCGATACGGGCCCTGATGGTGCTCTCAATGGCGCGGTACTTCGGCGTTGTCACAGGAGCAGGATGCCACGCCACTCGGGCCGAGGGGGCGGTCACTGTGCGGCCGTATACAGGGACACGAGCAGGCCAGCGATGGCGACGAGCGCGGCCACGCTCGGCAGCGGCCACCGGGACCGCTCCAACTGACTGAGTCGCTGCTCGTGATCCTTGAGCGCTTCGTCTGTCTGGTCGCTGCGCTGCACCAGCAGCGCGAGGGCGCCGTCGGTCTTCGCGAACCCGACCTCGACCGACCGCCGTAGTCGTTCGAGCTCAAGGGTGACCGCGGCAGGGTCGGACGGGGTCGGAGCGGTCATCGGGTGCTGTCGCCTCCCTGCTCGACGATGCCGAGGCCGACGCGGTCGAGCAGCTGCTCGACGGACGGCAAGGCCATCACGCGGGACAGGCCGCCCGCGACGGCGAGCGCGCCGGCCACCCACGGCAGAGACTCGGGGATGCCGGACGCGTCGACGATGGCAGGCATCGCGACGGCGAACGCCACCACACCCTGAATGACGGTGCGCACGGTGCGCTTCGCGGCGTCGGTCATGAGTCAGTCCTCCGGGGTCGTGAGTTTGCGGCCGAGTCTGTCGAGCGCGGTCTGGGCGCCAGCCTCGGCCGCGGCGCGGATCTCGGCCGCCGTGAGTCCACCGCCGCCGAGGGCGTCGGCGAGCTTTTCGATCGTGGCGGCCTGTGCGCCGAGCTGGGCGAGAATCGCGGTGCTGTTGTCGGCAGCGATGTGCGCGTACGCGTAGCCGGACCCGAGCGCGGTACGGACGGAAATCTCGCCGTCCTGCAAACCGACCTGCTCGGGGAATGCCTTGGGTACCCACTCGTTGAGCTCTACGGCGTCATCGAGCTTCATCTCGTCGTCCTCCTGGTGCTGGGCGCCGCCTGCCCACGCACGCAGCGCGGCACGGTCGGCGAACTGGCCGATGTTGGTGTCGATGGGGTTGCTTGTGTACTGGTGGAACAGCCATTTCGCGCGCACGCTCGGCGATCCGGGGCGGCCGTTGTACTGGGCAATCCACAGCGCGTCACCCGCGTTGCTGGTGGTGTCGCGGCGCGTCCAGTAGTCGACGTTGCAGTACAGGCCGACTCGGTGAGTGCCGCCGCGGAGCCGCTTGACCTCGGCGAGGAAGCGGTCTTTGTCCGCGCAGCTCACGCGCGGGTCTTCCCAGTCGGCCCACAGCGGATCGCCCTCAACGCTGGCGGCCTGCTCGACGAAGTACCGCGCTTGCGCGGTCATCGAGCCGGGGCGCAAGAAGTGATAGAAGCCCACAACGAGGCCCGCGTCGCGGGCCCGCTGCGCCTGCGCTCGCATCTTGGGGTTCGTGTAGCTGGTGCCCTCGGTGGCCTTGACGAACACGAAGTCGAGGCCGCGGGTGCTGTAGGTGCTCGACTGGTACGAAGCCACGTCGACGCCCTTGACGGTCATGTGTGGGTGCCTCCTGGGCATGAAAAAGCGCCCGGCGCGGTGCGCGGGGCGTGCGAGGTGCGGTGGGGTCAGTGCTCGTCGTCGTACGGCGACAGAACGGGCGAGGTGGTGTCGTCGCCGATGTCTGCGGCGGCCTCGCCCTTGACGCGGTTGCCCCAGCGGCGCACGCCCGAGACCGTGCTCGTGATGCTGATGGCGAAGACCGCGAGCGGGCTCGCCGGGCCCTTGGTGTACGAGTTGCCAGTCAGCGTCAGTCGGTTGATGCCGGACGTACAGCGGAAGCCGTAGCCGCTACCACCGGTACCGGCGCCCGTGACGGAGTTGTTCGACACGACGATGTTCGCGCCTCGCAGTGCATGAATGCCGTTGACCGCGCACGACGTGATCAGGTTCCCGTCGAGCAGCATGTCGGTGCCGTTGTCACACGAGATTCCCGATCCGCCAGTGTTATCGACCCGGTTCGAGGCGACAACGCCGTCGGCGATCCACTCTTGCGAGATCCCCGTGTTGCCGATGGACGACAGCACGTTGCCAGTCACGGCGTACCGGGATACGTACTCCAGCCTGACGCCGTTCTCACTCCCGCCGCTGCCGTCGATGGTGTTGCCGGTGATCGCGAGGCTGTACCAGCGGCCGGAATCCTCGCCCTGCACATAGACGGGCTCGCTGTAGCTGCCACCGTCCGTGAACACGTTGTCGGCGATCACCAGACCGGTGGAGGGTTGCGACGACCCGCGGTCGACCCCGTCGGCGTCGGTGCGGTCGGCGGTCTTGCTGCTGTCGAGCGTGCGCGCCCACACACCGCCGCCGCACTGCGTGAAGGTGTTGCCGGTGATCGTCGACTCTTCCCAGATGTACGGCTTCACCGCGTACTGCGAGCACTGCTCGAACGTGTTGTTGGTGACCTTGATGCGGCGATGCCAGCGGCCCCAGGTCGCCGAGTGCGAGCCGACACCCGACGGCCACGCCACCGTGCCCGCCGTGCCGGACGGGCCGACGTAGCAGTCACGCATGACGAGGTCTTCCGTCGGCGTCGAGTCGTACGGGCCGAAGCCACCGAAGACGGACGCGCGGAACGCGCCGTCGACCTGTACCGCCTCGGAGAACGACCGGCCCCCGGTGTCGACGTAGCCGCGGAACGAGCAGCCAGAGACGGTCGCGCCCTTCGTGCTGTTGAGCTCGATCGCGTGATAGCCGGCCACGTCCCGGATCTCCAGATCCCGGATGGTCACATTGCGGGCGTGGCCGATGCTGATGCACATGTCCGGGTCGGTCGGGAACGCGGGTGCCTGCATGTCCCACAGCCCACCCTCGATGATCAGGTCACCGTGCCCGGAGTACCCGCCGTACGCCTGGCTGGCGTCCCCGTTGAGGAGAAACGTTTCCGGGGCGCCCCGCAGGAACGACGCGCCCGGGGCGAGCGTGAGCCGCGTACGGCGGTAGATGCGCAGTGGCAGCGTGGCGCACCGGTACGTGCCGGGCGGGACGATGATCCAGCCGCCGCCCCCGTCGCGCGCGGCATCGAGGGCGGCCTGGAGCGCGGGGGCGTCGTCGGTCGTACCGTCGCCCGTGGCGCCGTACTCGGGCGCGGTCGGGTCGATGACGGGCAGTTCGGCAGTCCCCAGCGGCGGAAGCTGCGCGGCGGGCACTTTCCCGCCCGTGTCGAGCTCGGCGACGCCGGACGGGGCGCCCTTCTCCGAGACAGCGACGGCGCCCACATCGGCGGCGCTGTAGGTCGGCCGCTGCGCGGCGGGGAGTACGCCCGCGTCGTCGAGCTGAGCGACCCCGCCCGGTGAGCCCGGGGCGGTGTCCGGCACGGCGCCCACGTCGGCCGCGTCGAGGATGATGTCGGGCCCCAGATCACCATTCACGGAGTTGACCGAACCGTCGCCCGGGTCACCCTTGGGCCCCTGCGGGCCGACCGGTCCGGGCTCACCCTGCGGCCCAGCCGGGCCGACGGGACCCTCGGGCCCAGCCGGGCCGATGAGCGAGTCGAGCCACTGCACGGGCGTGCCGACGAAACCCTCGGCGACGGCGATCTCGTATGCCGAGGCGCCGCGGACGTAGTTCGGATTCGCGGGGTCGGTCGGGGCCACGTCGGCGAGGTCGACCTCCGGGTCGTTGAGGGGGAGCAGGAGAGAGTACGAGCGGTTACTCGCCACGCCTGCGAGTGCTTCCGTCACGGTGTACGACCAGCCGACCGGGTCCATACCGGGGGCGTCCGTGGCAGGCAGCACCACGGCAATCGCGCCGGATGCGTCGAGCTGGGCCTCGACCGGCCCGTCGAGCATTACGTCGGCTGCTCCGAAGGTGAGCAGCGCGGGGGCCCGGAAGATCACCCGACCCTTGAGCGGGGTGCCGTCCGGCCGCAGGTAGCGGGCGGTGACTCGGACTGTGGGGATGGACTCGGGCAGCGTGGCCAAGGGGGTGCTCCTTACGGGGCGGGGATGGTGGGCGCTTCGTCAGCGCTGAAGGTGTTGCGGGTGAACGCTGCGATCACGTCGGTTTCGACGCTGCCGGCACCCTTGGTGCGGTGGTCGATTCGCCAGTTCACGTAATCGAGGTAGTCGAGACCGTCGAGCGGATACGTGATCGTCCGCGAGGTCGAGGTGTCTGCGGCGGCGTCGTACTCGGCGAGTACGCGTTCGACGCCGCCGGGCAGGGTCATCACGACGCGCACTTGCCCGCCGCCCGCGCCCGCGTAGGTGATCAGCCGCAGGTATGCGACGGCGTTGTGCACGGGCCCAGCACCGCGCCAGCCGATCAGATAGCCGGCGGAGCTAGTGACTTGGGCGCTCGTGGGGTACAGCGGGACGGGCATCCAAGGGCGGCCGAGCCAGCGGTCGGCGTACGCGTCGTCGGAGACGATGATGCGTCCGTCGCGGCTGAACATGCGGATCATCTGGCCGGATGCCTGGCTCTCGTCGCCTACGGTCAGTGCGCGCGAGCCGTCCTCGCGGCCGAGACCGATGCCCCAATCGCCCTCCGCTGTCTGTCCGACGACGAACGTGCGCACGTCGTCGGGGGTCTGTGCGACGAGTTGCCCGCCGCGGCCGATCACCACATCGCCACCGAGTACGGAGTCGAGTGCGGGCCGGATCTGTGACCGACCGCGCAGCGTGCGCACCTCGCGTTCGAGCTTGGCGAGACGGTCGAGGATGTCGCGAGGGACGTGCGCCATCACGGCACCTCCAGATACAGGCGTGCCGTCTCGGGGCGGCCACGCGCGGGCGGGGAGACGGACATGCCGACGACACGGAACCGTTCGTCGAGCGGTCGGGGGTGCCACAGATCGCGGATTCGGACGCGCACGGTCGCGCCGATCAGCGCGGGGCTGACCAGCCCACCGAGAAGTACCTCGATCTCGGGTATCTCGACGGGGCGGCGTGCGGCGGCAAGGTCGGCGCGTGCGTGCCCGTCGAGTACGTCCTGGCGCTCAACCGTGCTGTAGTCACTGGTGCCGTCGAGCCGCGGCCACCCGTTCGCGAGGTCATCCTCGGCGGTCAACAGTGGCGAGGTGAGTGGCGCCGAGTCCTCTGTCTGGTTGCGGTTGATGGACGCGCCGCGTGACTGCCAGGCGGTAGCCATCTCGGTGGCGTCGGACGGCCACGAGTACGACACGATCGGCCCGGGGTGGTCGAGCACCGCATCGGCCGCGCCCGTTCGCAGCGTCGGGTGCCCGAGCTGGAGCCGCCGCGCCCGGGTGCGGTCATCGCGTCGATACGAAGCAATGCGCCACTCGAACCCCTGCTCTGCCTCGGCGAGCTGGTCGAGCAGGTCACCGATGCTGTGCAGGTCGTACCGGCTGTACTCGCGGTCACGCAGCACACCAGATAGACCCGGGTCGGCCTCGATACCGAGGTCACCCCCGGGCGTCGCCTGCACGTAGGCGAGCAAGTCGCGCACGATGTCGAACTGATCGCGGGCGGTCGCGGCGTAGTCGTCGACCAGCAACCGGCGGTAGAGGTAGGACTCCCAGCCGCCAGCTTGAATCTCCGCGCCGAGATTCCCGCGGTCGTCCATCCCAGGTTTACGGGTCCACAGGATGCCGCCCCACCAGATATCCGGGCCACGCTCGACCCACAGACCGGTGCGGCCCGGGGTGAGCGCCCGGCGCGCTCGCTGCGCAACCTCAGCGTTCGGAGTGGGCACAACGCCGCGCAAGCTCCCGGTTTTGCCGATGTAGTCGTCAAGGGCGAGGCCCTGTACGGGAAGAGAGTCGACGAGCCGGTCGGTCAGCAGGTCCGTAAGTAGCACGCGGTAGGTCGTTGAGGGGGTCGGGATCACGGCACCCCCTCGGGATCACTGCACGTAGGTGGCGCTGATGCGGAGGTTGTGACCCTTTTCGAGGACGATGCCGGGCGACCACGTCCGCAACGTGACCTGTCCGTCGGGATCGCACCGTGCGCTGCCGTCGCCGTAGCCGTCCGTCGCCACCGCCTCGTAGGCGAACAGCGGCGCCCAACCGTCAGGCAGGGAGCCGACGAACGAGTCGGGCAGGTTGGAGGAGTCGGACAGGTTGCCGCCCGTGCGGGACAGGTACACCGACCACGTCACCGTGCCGTTCCGGCGCCGGGCGTTGAACGTGTTCACTGACCAACCGGTGCCCGCCAGAAACCCGGTGGTGACGGACTCGGCGGGGATCTCCGGCGGCCGGTACGGGCGCCACGCGTCGCCCGCAGCGTCCCACCGCTCCAGCACCCCGCCACGGTCGCGGTACGCGCCGTCGTACGCGCCCTCGTCGTCCGTGGCACCGCGGGGGACGATGCCACCCATGCCCACGGTGTACCGGCGCCGGTCCGTGAGCGCGCTCGCCCAGTCGACACCGCCCGTCGAGGCCGCCGCGCCCGCGCGCACCCGCACGTCCCACAGCGGCAGCGACGCGGGCGGCAGCGCGGGCGGTGTCGGGGCGCCCGCGGGCTCCCCCTGCACCAGCTCGACCACGGCCGCCGTCTGTCCCTCGGTGTCGTACATACCGTCGAGCACGCGCACGATCACGGTGTCGATGCGGTCGAGGGCGTCGCCGGGGGCGATGTCGACCAGCTCGGGCGCGTCGATGACGACCGGGTACGGGCCCTGCGCGGCGGTGCCCTGCACCACGGCGCGGCCGACGCCGATCTGTAGCGTCATCGCGCCGGCCGGGGCGGCGAGCAGCGGTGCCCCGCCCGGGATGACGCCGCCACGGCTGGTGAGCTCGCCCTCGGGCGTCACCGTGCCGACGGGGGCTACGCGGGTGTCCTCGCGGGTCTGCCCCTGGGGCAGCAGCCATGCAGCGCGCACGGTCATGCGGTCGTACTCCTTACCAGAAGGCCGAGCGGTACCGGACGGTCACGGACGCGCCGGGGGTGCCGGTCGCGCGCAGGACGAGAGCCGTCTCGCCGGGGGGAAAGGTGAATGTCTGCTCGGGCACCGAGCGCGCCGTCGCGGCGTACAGTCGCGAGGCGGTGCCGTTGAGGGTGGCCGTGCCCGCGAGGGTGTCGACGACGAGCAGGTCATCGGCTCCGAGCGGGAGGTCGTATTCGAGGGTGTCGCCGTTGCCGATGTTCGTCAGCGCGGGCCGGTCCATCGGCCCCCGGAACTCGATCACGGGGTGCGTGGCGGCGTCGCCGCGGTTGTGGACGGTCATCGTGCCGGACTCGCCGGGCTGTCCGAAGTCCAGCGGCCACACCAGCGGCCAGCCGAGGCCCGGTTCGCGCGCGGGCAGTCCAGCGCTCGCGGTCTGCTCGGCCAGCGCGTACCGACGCGGGTCTGTCGCCTCGAACTCGATCGCGGCTCCCGTGATGGTGCCAACGCGGTACCCGAGTCCGGCCGGGATCGCGCGCCGCACTGCGCGCGCGTAGGAGAGCAGCGGCCCCCGCTCATCCAGCCACACGATGAGCGGCAGTTCGTCGACGACGGGCACCGTGCTGCGGTTGAGCGCGGCGACCGCGGCGCCGATGGTTGCCCGCGGGGCGCGCACGGTCAGCCCGTCGAGGCCGATCGTGCGCGCCTGCGCGAGCAGGGTTCCCGGAATCGCGCCGTGCGCATCCGGGCGTGAGACGGTGCCCGAGTCGAGCGCGGGCAGTTCCTCCCATCCGGTGATCTGCCGCCACCGGTACGGGGTGCCGGGGCCGAGCAGCAGCTCGCCGTACTGCACGTGCCCCGGGCGGGTCACCAGATCGCCGAGCGCCACGGTCACCCCCTTGCCTTCGCGAGCCAGGCGAGCGCGCGGGCGTTGTCGTCGGGTGAACCGTGCTCGGCGGCGTGCCAGTGTTCGACCGCGACCAGCGGCCCGCCAGCTCCAGCCACGCCGAGGGAACCGGCTGCCCCGAAGGGGCCGGCTCCCGCGAGCGCGGGCGAGAGCTGGGGGACAGGGGGCGGAGTAACGAGGGTGCGCATGGTGCGCGCGACCGCTCCCGCCCCGCCCTCGATGCCCTGCACGATGCCCGCCGGAATCCAGCGGCCGATGTCGCGCGCCATGACGCGGCTCGGGGAGGAGATCCCGAGCGCCTTTGCGACCGGACCCGGGATCATGTTCTTCGCGAAGCTCATGAGCTTGCTCTTGAGCCAGCCGCCCATGGACTTCACGCCGCGCAACAAGCCGCGCACAACGTCCTTGCCCTTGCCGACCAACAGGTCTTTCAGGTTGCCGACGGCGCGGGCGAGTTTGCCGGGAAGATCATTCGCCCACGCGATCGCGTCTCGGCCCTTCTGAACCAGGCCATCCTTGAACTTCCGCATGGCTTCGACCGCTCGGTCGCGGAGCTTCCCGGCGAGCGGGCGCACCGCGTCGAACGCGCGTCCCGGCAGCCCTGTGAGCCAGCGGACAGCCGCAGCGATGCCCTTGCCGACGAGGGAGGCGAGTTTCGACGCGGCCTTGCCGACCAGCTCGGCCGCGTTCCCGGCCGCCTGCTTGGCCAGTTGCCATGCCTTGCTGAAGTCGCCATGCAGCAGCGCGACGATGGCCTCGATGGCCGGTACGACCACATCGGTTACCGCAGCAGCGAGGCCACCCGAGAGCGTTCCGGCCAGCTTCCCGATCAGCTCGATCAGCGGCTCGATGATCGGCATGAGTGCGTTCAGGGCGCCGATCAGCAGCTCGCCGACGGCAACGATCAGCGGGGCCAGTGCGACCAGCAGTTCGGCGAAGGTTTGGCCGAGTGTGGCCAGGGACGGTGAGAGCGCGACGATCAGGTCTGCCAGGATCGGCAGGATCGTTTCGGCAAGATCAGCGAGCACCGTAGCTATCGGCTCGATCACGCTCGGCAGTACGGACAGCACTGGTTCGAGGGCGTCCGCGAGTGCGGCTACGAGCAGCATGACCACCGGGGCGGCGGCCTCGATGATCGTCTTTACCGCGTTAATGATCGGAATCAGGGCGGGCAGGACAGAGGCGGCCAATTTGCCTATAACAGGCAAGACCGGCGAAAGGGCATCAATTAGGACACCGAACGCGTCCGCGGCGGCGTCCAGGACTGGGCCCAGCTCCTCAACGATCGGCATCAGCGCTTCGCCGAGCCTGCCGACCAGTCGCGCCAGCGGCGGCCCGAGCTTCGCCAGCGCCGGACCCAGCGCACCGGCCAAGCTCGCCACCAGCGGCCCCAGGGCTGAGACGAGCGCCGAGAGAACCGGCCCGCCCGCCTCAGCGAGTACCCCGACAAGCTGACCGACGGCGGGCAGGATGTCGCCTACCGCGCCGAGTAGGCCGCCCAGACCCTCAGCGGCGCCACCGGCGCCCGCGGCTACGCCCTCGAAGAAGCCGCCGACACCATCACCGACCGCGGCGAGCCCGGTAGACAGGGCATCGATCACCGGCCGGGCGGCCTCGACCGCGGTGACGAGCCCAGGCATGGCGCCCTTGGCGAGGCCGCCGATCCCATCGACGAGCGGTTCGATCAGCGGGGCGACGCCCTCGAAGAGCTGCCCAATCTGCGGGGCGAGGTCGTCGAAGATCCCCTGTAGCTGTCCAGCCGCCGCGACGAAGGGTTTCACCAGCGGCTTTGCGAGCTCGGCCGTCTGCTCCTTGACGTGCTCGGCCATGTCGCCGAACGCGTCTTTGACCTGCTCGTTCTCCTTGAGCGCCAGGGCGCCCAAACCGACGACAGCGAGCGGCACAGCGGCGAGCGCGCCCGCAGCCACCACCGCTGAGGCCGACAGTGCGAGGGCGGCCGTCTTTGTGGTGCCAAGCAGCGGCCCGATGCCCGCGAGACTGCGCTCTGCCCGCTCCGCTCCGCCCCCGATGCCGTCGCCGAGCGAGGCGCCCATGTCGGCGCCGGCCGCGGCGAACCTGCCGCGTAGGTCCCGCAGTCGGCCGTCGGCGTCCCGCTGGAGCCCTGCGAGGTCGGCCTCGGTCCGGGCCACGCCACGGCGGGCGCCGGAGTCGTCGAGGTCGATGAAGCCGACGAGTTCGCCGATGGTGAGGGCCATTGGGCACCCCCCATCGGCGCCCGTCGGGGCGCGCTATTCAGTTGTGGTTGTTGATCATTGCCCGGTCAGCCGGGCGATTTCGACGGGGTCCGTCACCGTGCGGGGCGTGCGTGCCCATGCCTGCGCGAACCTGCTCTCGGCGGGTAGACCGCCGAGCAGCACCAGCAGCCGGCGCGTTGAGACCGTGGCGAGCTGTTGTGGGGTGGTTCCGTACTCGCGGGCGAGGTCAGCCTCGACCGCCGCCCAGTTGGTCAGGACCGCGCGCCAGAAGTCGGCCGCTTCGCCGTGCTCTTCTTCGGGCGCGCCTTGGCTTTTCCCTTCGCGGCGTCACGCCGCTGCCGTTCGGCGTCAGCCTCGGCGACGGTCATGGAACCGGGCTTGCGGATGTTCTCGGTCGCCCACAGCAGCAGCGTCCCGAACTGTGGGTCGTCCATACCATGTGCGACGAACGTGTCGAGCGCGTCACGGCCGAACAGGTAACCGACCAGCGTGCGCACGTCCTCGGGGTTCTTGGATGCCTGCAACCGCTGCACCAGGAGGGCGAACATGCCGCCGAGCTCGCGGGGGAGCCGCCACTCGCGCCCGTATAGGCGGAACGGCATGCCGGTGCGCACGGGCTCGGGCTGCTCGGCGAAGAACGCGTCAAAGTCCGCGAACTGCTCGGGCGACTCGTCCGGCTCGGCCTGCTCGTTGTCGAGCTGGTCGTCGGTTGTCACTTGGTGCCGCCCTTCGTGTCAGCCGCGGCGAGCGTCTTGTCGCCCTGCGTATCGGTCGCGGCCAGTGTGGTGAACCCGGCCGGGACGGTGACGGCGGCAGATGTGGGCGCACCACAGCGGGTGAACGTAGCCGCCCAACTTGTCTTGTCGTTGGTCTCGCCGCCGGCCTCGCCCGGCGTGACGGTGCACTCCCACACCGCCCACGTCGTTTGCGAGGTGTGCCGGTAGCGCATCCGGCCGCGCGACTCCTCGCCGAGCCGGTACGCCCACACGTCGTCGATGTACGCCTGCCCGGGGTCCTGCGTTCCGGACGTGGCCGCGTACAACCCTTCGAGAGACAGCGTGGCGCCACGCTGCATCACGTCCTGCTCATAGTGCCCCTCGCTGTCGAACGTCGTGGTGTCGGCCGTCTCCTCGTTCTCACCCGGGTTGACGTTCCAGCTCTTGAGCTTGCCGATACGCAGCCACGTGTCGGGGGCCGCGTGATCCTCGACCTCGAAAATCCAGCCGCGGGCGTCGATGGGCCTGCCTGCCATGGGCGCCCCTCCTTTCAGATTCGGTGCTTGGTGGGGGCCGACACGCTGATGTCGTAGTTGCAGACGTGTTCGTGTCGGCCGGATGAGTCCGGGCCCATGGGGGCGGGGGTGCCGCGCGCGGCGGCGAGGATGAGCCACGTGCCGTCGGGCAGCTCGACGCCCGCCAATCCGTGCAGCTCGCTGTAAATCGCCTCGGCGCGGCGGCGGGACACACGCGGGTCGGGCCCCCCGCGGGTGCGCACCTGCAACCTGCGGTCGTCGAAGTCGTTGCGGGCGTCCTGCTCGCCACCGTCGTACAGCCACAGCGCGACCGCCTCGGCCGGTTCCGGGGGCATGGTCTCGACGAACAGGTCGCCGCTCGTGCCGGTTGGGTCGTAGATGCCGTGGCCGGTGGCAGCCAGATAGCGGGCGAGCCCGTCGAGCAGGTCAGCCACGGAGCGACCTCCGCAACTGCGCGGCGATGATCTGCGCGACCGCCGCGGCCTCTTCCGTCAACGGCCCTTCGAGGTACTTCGCCGTGCGCCCCGCGTCGTGCCGCCATGTCAACTCTTCGTGTTGGCGGACGGCATACACGGTGTCGTACGACACGGCGGCCGTGAGCTGCTGCTCGTCGACGGTGGCAACGCCGGAGCGTTCGAGGGTGGCCTCTTCGATCGGGACGCGGGCCCGCGAGACGGTGAGGACATGTTCGGCGCCCAGGCGCAGGCCGCGGAGGGCGCCGGCGCGGGTGCCGCGTAGTGCGGCGTCGCCGTTCCAGCGCAGACGCGTGCGCATCATTCCGCGCTCACCTCCACTGATTCGGGCACCGGGAGTCCTGGCGCGGTGTGGTGCGCGACGTTCAGCGCCCGCGTGATCCGGCCGGACGGCAGGGTGATGCGCGACTCGGCCGGGCAGTCGAGATCCGGCTCGGCGATGATCTGTGCCGTGCTGGTGACTTCGCGGCCTTCCTTGTCCCGAACGGTCTTGACGGTTTCGGCGACCAGGGCGCGCACCGCGACCGCGGGCCCGTACGTGGGCCCGTACGCGGAGTCGCCGCGGTACGGCTCGACCGTGATGCGGTGGCGCAGCAGCCAGCCGGGGACGTTCACCAGATCACCCCCGGCAGCAGTCCGGCGCGGCGCAGCGCGCGGTGCGCGCGCGGGGCGAGGCCGACATCGCCCGCGGCTGTCGGTCCGTCCTTGCGGCCGGACAGGGATACGGGCCCGATGCTGACCGAGTCCCACCGGCCGGCCGCGCCGGTGCCGTCGTCACCGGTCGCCAGTTGGTACTCGACCTGTGCACACGTGGCGTCGGCAAGGGCCTGCACTGTGTCGGGGTGCGTCGGCATGCCCGCGGCGTCCGTGGCGTACAGGGCGGCGAGTAGGGCGTCGTCGACATCCTCGGACGCGCGGGCGAGCAGTCGTTCGGCGCCGGGCGGGGCCGGTTGGCCGGTCCACGCGCTGAGCTGTTCGGGGGTGGCGTAGACGCGGCCCACAGGTCACCCCCTCGGCTTGCGCGGGCGCCCCGTGGCCTTCCTGTCCGACGGGGCGCTCGCAGACTTGGACGCGTCGTCCGACGTGGTGTCGGACGCGCCGTGGTGGTAGCGGCGGAGCATCATCACGCGGCCCCAGTGGCGAGCGTGCCGACGCAGACGCCCTTGTCGTCGAGCCGCTTCACCGCGTAGTGCATGTTCGTCGTGATCACGTTGGTGCGCTTGAGAATGTCGCGGTCGTGCTCGACGATCGGCCGCCGCTTGTAGAGCAGGCCGAGGCTGTTCTGCTTGAGCAGCAGGAACGTTCCTGCGGTAACGCGGTCGGTCACGATGACCGGCATACCGGCGATGGCGCCGATCGTGCCCGTGGTGACCGGGATCGAGGTCCCCAGCTTGGCGGCGTCGGTGAACTGCGCGTCGTCCCACACCTGCGTGCGCTGCGCGGAGTTGATGAACAGTCCGGCGAACTCGGACGGGTCGAACTCGTCACCGAACAGGGCGGCGGCGTGGTTGATCACGCCCCATGAAAGGGCGGTCTCGGTGGCGGTGTACCGGTAGGGGTTGCCGCCGCCCTGGGCGGTCTCGTCGGCCGCAGCCTGCCCGATGAGGTCCGCGTCGACCTTCCGGGCGGCGAGGATGCCGAACTGCCGCTGCGCCTCCGACCGGGGGTCGCCGAGCGCGTTCAGCATGGCGTTGTCGCTGATCTCGACGGCCTTGCCGGCCTCCTTGATGGTGGCCTTGCTGCTGGTCTGCCCCATGACGGCGGTGGACATGGCGACGGCCTCGGTCAGCTCGTCGAGCTCGCCGAGCGCCCCCCACTTGGGGAAGTTGATGCTGTCGCCGGGCTGGCCGACGAGCGTGCTGTCGACCATGACGGCGGACGAGCCACCGACGCGCACGGCGCCGGCGAACTTCGCCTGCGCCATGTCGGCCCACACCTCGGGAACGATCAGGTTCGCGGCCTTGGTCTCGGCCATGACGGGTGCTCCTTCTCTCCGGCGCGGTGCCGGGCGGTTGGGGATGCCCGGCGGTGGGCGCCGGGGTCAGGAACCGGCCAGGCGCCGGTATGTGTCGGGGTCGGACTGGTACAGCTCGGCACGCTGGGCGTAGTCCATGGCGGCGAACTGCTGGGCGGTGACCCCCTGCGACGGGGGCCCGGAGAACTCGGCACCGGAGCGCGGCGGCCCTGCGGGCTGCTGGACGGCGAGCTTCGGATTCGCTGTCACCGCGGCCTCGACCGCGGCCTTAACGGCGGCGGTGTCGGTCGGGTCGAGCTCGGCGACAGCGGCGGCGAATGATCGGCTGTCGAGCAGCGCATCGGGGTCGCCCCCGGCCTCCCGCGCGGTGCGGTAGACGGCGAGCTCGACGGCGGTCTGTCGGGCCTGTTCCTGCGCGGCAGTGAGCTGCTGCGTCAGTTCCTCCGGGGTGGCCTGCTCTCCGGCCTTGGACGGGTCGAGGATGCCGAGCAGCTGCTGTGTGAGCTCGGCGCGTGCGTCGTCGGCAGCTTTCTGCTTCGCCGTGACGCGGGTCTTACCGGCCTCTTTGCGGGCGTCAGCGAGCTCGGTCTCAAGCCGTGCGATCTGCGCGGCGGTGTCCTCGCCCTGCTGCTGTCCCTCCCCGGTTGGCGGTGCCGCGGGCGGGGTCGGCTTCGGCGCGGTGCCGGTCGGGTCCTGCCCGCCCTCGCCTGCCGGTGCGCCCTGCTGCTGGCCGCCGGGGGTGCCGTTGTCGTCGCTCATGGGGTGCCCTCCTGGGGCTGGTGGGCCCGCTCCTGGCGGGCGTGTGGTCATAGCAGTGAGGGCCCGCACCTGGCGGGCCCTCGGGGTCGTGCTGTCAGGGGTGGTACTACTCGGCGCGGTCGCGCGTGGCGAGCGGCCGGGTCTCGGCGTAGCCGCGAATCCATGCGGTGCGCAGCAGGGAGTCACGGGGGTGTGGGCAGGCGGTCGGGCGGTCGCCGCGGCGGCCTGCCTCTCGGCCGGCGGTCACGGCCCGGACGATGTCCTCACGCGTACCCATCGGCGCTACCTCCGCTGCTGGTGTTCGGCCTCATTCTGCCGAGCCCGCTCGGCGGCTGCCGACCGTATGCCGGTGGCCTGCTCGATGAACTCGGCCTGCGTCATACGGCCGTGCTCAGCCCACCATGCCTTGAGTTCGTCGGACGCGCGCGCGTAGGCGATGCGCGCGGGACCGCTGAACAGACTGATCGGGTCGACGCCAGCCATCTCGGCGCGCTTGTTCAGCAGGTAGCCGCGGCAATCTTCCTCGGCCGCGAGGTACTGCGCGTACACGTACTCGTCGTACAGCTCCCGCGCCTCACGGCGCGTGATACGCCGCTCCTCCTGCTCGTCGTCGGACGTGTCCGACGCGTCATGCGTTGTGCTGTCGGACGTGGACGGCTCGGCGTCGGACGCCCACGCACCCCACTCATCCGGGCCGGGCGCGGGCGCCATGACTTCGGCGAGTGCGTCACGGTTGGCGAGCAGGTCGGCGACCGCGTCGGACGTGTCCGACGGGGCCGGGAGCGGCACGCCGTCGCGGCGGTCCATCTCGGCGGCGATGCGGGCGAGCTCGTCGGCGGTGGCGTACTGCATACACCATGCGAGCTCATCGTCGGACACGTCGACCAGCTCGGCGAGCAGGTGTCCGCCGGGAAACAACCGGGCGAGGGCGTCGCGTCGGGCGGCCTCGGCGGCGAGCAGCGCCAGCGTTGCCGGGTCGGCGTTGCGGGCGCGGGCGGCCAGCTGCGCGTCGGACAGTCCGACCAGTTCGGGCCGGACGCCGGGGAGGCTGGCGGCGCGGTCGCGCTGGTCCATCTCCGTCATGACGCGCAACGCGTCGGCGTCGGACAGGTGCCCGTACGCGCGGGCGAGCTCTTCGTCGCTGAGCGCGGCGAGGTCACCGTCGGCCAGGGCGGCGCGGGTGCGGGCGAGCAGTTCCTCGCGGTCGCGTCGGTCGGACTCGGCCTCGACGCGGGCGAGGGCCCGCTCGTCGAGCAGGTTCGAGCGTGCTGCGGCGGCGAGCTGGTCGTCGCTCATTTCCCGCGCGCTCTGCTCGTCGCCCGACCACAAGCGGGCGGCTTCGACCTGCTCGGCCGTGGCTTCGGTTCGCTTCGGCGGGAGGTTCGAGGCGCCGGGCTGCTCGCGGCGCCGCAGGCGGCGCAAGTCGGGGTGCGCGGTGAGGTGGTTGCGCATGGCGCCCTGCCACTGTCTGACCTTCGCCTCGGCGGCCTTCTTCGCTTCCGGGGTGACGGCTGCGGCGGCGCGGCGCTTGTATTTGCGGATGTGCCGCTCGATCTCGCGCTGACGCTGCCCGGCCTCGTAGCCGCTCGGGTCGCTGACGGCCTGCTCGGTGCGCGTGATACCGGGCGCGTACGCGCTCACGCTGTGGCGGCAGTTGGGATGCTGCAAGCCTGCGAGGCGCGCCTCGTCGAGCGCTCCGGCCACCTTCACGGGCACCATGCGCCCGTCCTCGATGGCGTGCTCGACCGTGCGCTTGCCGGTCGGTCCGTTGATGGCCAGTACGCGGCCCTCCCACGGGCGGCAGAGAGGGCACTCGCGCGGCGCGTCCGAGACGATGACCAGGTCGATACCGGCGTCGGACAGGGTCCGCATGTGGGCCTCTGTCGCGGCGCGCGCAACGGACGTACGGACGGCCATTTCCGCGTAGCTGGTGAGCTGCCATCGGCGGCCGGCCTTGTCGACGAACGCCCGGATTCCCTCGTCGGCGAACCGGCGCATGGCGTCCTGTGTGGCCTGTCGACGGGTGCCGGTGCCCAGTAGGGGCGTGGCGGTGACCTCGGCGACGATCGCCCGGAACCGGTCGACGACTGCCCGCAGAATCGAGCGGTGCGTCGAGGTCACCACGTCGACCGCTTCCTGTGCGAGGCGGTCGACGGCCTGAGCGTTCGGGGTCACGTCGTCGACCAGGGCGCGGGCGTCGTCGGACAGGGCGCCCAGTTCGGCGACCGCGGCGCGGTGCCCCGTGTTGTACGCCTCGGCGACCACGTCGAAAACCTCAAGGGTCACGGCCTTGCCCAGTTCATCGACCACGCCCTGTGAGGCGCGGCGCAGCTGGGCAATGGCGGCGAGCTTGCGCTCGGCCCACCCTGGGGCGTCGAGGCCGGCGGCGAGCTGCCGAGCGATGATGCCGAGTAGGCGTTCCTCGGCCCCGGCGTACAGGTCGCGCGTGCCGGCGGCGAGGTCTTCGACCATGCCGGGGTGAATGGGCATCTGTCACCCCCTCGCGTGATGATGGGGCCATGGCCTATCGCCCGTATCCCAACGTCGAACGCGCTCGCCGGCACATCGGGGGTGACTACGACGCGCCCGTGCCGGGCCGGCCGCATGACTGGCAACGGCCGGCCGACGGGTACGGGCGGGTCTGCACGCAGTGCCGCATGGCCCGTAAGTTCTGGGCGGGCGGTGCCTGCCCTGGTGTCCCTCTCGGGTCGGGTCAGTACGTCTGACCGATCACGCGGCCATGGGGAAGTTTCCGACGGGGTCGGGCGCGCCCGCGCCGGTCTCGGCGAGGATCGCGTCGACCTCGGCCTGTACATCGCTGTCGTCCCACTCCGGATGCAGCACCTTGACCTTGGTCTTGGTGGAGACAGCGCCTGCACGGTTGAGCAGGTCGAGCGTTGTGGCGGTCTGCTGCTCGGACTCGGCGACACCGTCTCCGAACTCGACGTTGGGGCGTTCGGGGGTGATGCGCTGCCCGAACTGCACCGCGTCGAGCTGCAACATGACGTGCAGCATGTCGGCCAACGGATGCCTGACGTACCCGGCCTTCTTCTTCCGGGTCACCATGCTCCGGGCGTCCCGACTGTCCGACTCCGTCGCGGTGATGGGCTGCCCGCCGCCATCGAGGCCGAAGGACTGGGCGCTGTAGCCGGCGGACTGGGCGGCCTGCCGCATGAGCGCTTCGGCGGTGCGCTGGTGCTCCTCGACGCGGATCTCGAACTGAGCGAGCGTGATGCCGTTGCCCTCGGTCGGGGGCATGCGCAGACTCGTCCACACTTCGCGGTCCTCGTCGAAGCTCGCGCCTTCTCCGGGGCCGTTGTCGCGCAGGTAGCCGTCCGGAACGATCAGCCGGGCGCGGGCGAGCCTGATGTCGCGCATCCAGCTCGACCACGTCTCGTCGAGGCTGGCGAACTGGTCGTAGATCGGCGCGGCGTAGTCGCTGCGCCCGAGCGGGGCGCCGCGGTGCCTGCGGTTGGGCAGCATGTTCGGCACGTAAGCGGCCGTGAGGTTGCGAATGCCGGTGCTGATGGACTGCCCGTCGCCGTCGGTGTCGAGGCTGTCGACCAGCTCGGCCGTGTCCGGGTGCTCCGTGAGCGGCACGGGCCGGCCGACGGTGTCGGCGGTGCCCTCGTACAGCGCGTGCGTGATGCGGCCCGGCTCATGCCGCTCGAAGTGGCGCAGCACGGTGTGCGCGTCGTCGGTCGTGAGCTCGCGCCAGAACGTGACGGCGCGCAGCATCCCATATCGAAACTCGGGCAGGGCTGCGTCGGGTTGCACCACGTCGAGTATCGGCCGGTCGACCAGCTCGCGGTCCCACGTTGCGCGCAGGTAGACGCTGCTGAGCGCGGCGGCCTGCTCGGCGCCAGAGATGAGCGTCTGCTGTACGCGGCCCTCGTCGAGCAGCACATCGAGCCGCGCTTGCGTGTTGGTATCTGTGACGGTGATTGCGGGCATGTCGGCGAACAGCAGGTCGGCTGACGTGCTGGCGATATCGCCGGGCAGGGGAACGTGCAGCCGGTTGTCTCGGCGCGGGTGGTGGTCGAGGGACTTGCGGCCCCACAGGCGGCGACGCTCGGCCGGGCGCGGGTGGGGCTCGTAGATGCGGGCGAGACGGCGCCGGTCACCGGAGTACCAGGCGTCGTCGAGGGCGATCTCGCGGTACACCTCTGCCCACTGCGGGGGCGGCCACGGGGCGCCGGTCTCAGGGAGTGGCATCCGGGGTCACCTCCTGGTCGTTGAGGATGTCGGCGGCGGCGCGGAGGAATCCGGCGACTGCGGGGCGCAGGGGCTCGCCGGGTTCGAGGGTGAGCTCTCCCGCGTCGACCGTGTGGTCGCCGACGGTGAGTCGTATGGGGAGGGTGAGTGGTGCGGTTGCGGCCATGGGGCGGCTCCTTACGCGGCGAGGCTGAGCAGGTGCCGCCATTCGTGAGCGGTGGAGTGGAGGGCGTACCGCAGCGCGTCGCATGAGTGGTCGTCCACCTTGAGCGGCTTGTCCTCGCCCTTTTCGGTGGCGGCGGGGTCCCAGCAGTAGCCGGCCATCTCACCGAGCAGGCCCTCACAGGAGCGGTGTACGAGCAGGCGGCCGGACGCGAGCAGTGCGGCCACGGACCGGATGCCGTCGGTCACGTCGTTCTGCGCGCGGGCGATACCCGGGAAGCCGTCGGCCCACATCTGCGTGATGAAGCTCGCGGCGCTGGGGTCGATGAACGTCCACTCGGGCGTCACGCCCGCAGGCGCGTCGGGGGCCGCGTCCGGATGACGCCACGTGGCGAGCCAGTTTCGCACGGCGGCGCTGTACTGGGCGTCGGTCATCTGCCGGTGCACGCGGCGGGAGTCGTGCCGCCACTCGCTACACACGTATAGGCGGCCGTCGACGCCCTCGCCGAGCAGCAGCGCGGCAAACGCGTTCGTGGTGCCGTAGTCGGTGCCGGCCCAGTAGCGGCGCATCTGCGGCAGCTCGTCGACGACGTGCTGTCCCTCGTCCCACATGTCGTAGATGGCGCCCTCGGCGACGACCCATGCGCCGTCGATCATGCGGCGTCGCCAGAGGCCGACGTACTCGGCGGCGAGCGCGTCGACGTAGGCGCGGGACAAGCTCGGGTTGTCGCGCAGCTTGAAGTGCCACGCGCGCATGTCGAGCTCGTGCGACCGGTCGAGGTAGCCGGTCTTGAGCCAGTGGCGGGGCGAGTCCGGGTTCGTGGTCGCGTACAGCCTCGCCCCGGGTACGGAGAGCCGGGCGAGTAGCTGCGTCCAAAAGCCCTCGGGCATGAGGGTGGCCTCGTCGACGTACGCGAGTTGCGCCGTCAACCCTCTGAGCCTGCCCTCGGCGCGGGCGTCTGCCGCGCCGATCAGGTGGACGGTGCGGCCGAGGATGGTGGCAGTGGTGGCGCCGCGGGTGTGCTGCACGTGCCGGGCGAGCGGCCCGAAGAGTGCCACGTCTTGCAGGGGGTCGAGGCAGTTGCGTTCGATCGTCTGGAGCGACCGGCCACAGATGATGATGAGCCCGGACGGGCCGGCGGTGGCGACGGCGATCACGAATGCGAGCAGGCTCGCGATGGTCTTGCCGCTGCGCACGCTGCCGTGCCAGAGGTTGATGCGGGCGCGGGCCTGCCCGATGCTGCGCAACTGCTTACGAGACAGGGGCAGAGAGTCGAGGTCGAGCACTGCGGCTCACCTCCTACTCGGCGCCCCCGTCGTCCGCGTCGTCATCGGCTGCGCGGGTCAGTGCCTCGCCGAGCGCGCCGAGCATGCTGCGCACCTGGTCGGCTCCCTCGCCTCCCTCGGCGGGGGCCAACTTGAGTGACTGCTGGATGGCGGTGCCGGTCGCGGCGATGATCTGCCGTTGGTCGGCGAATCGCGGTTTGTCGAGGTGCACCTCGTGCCATTCGCCATCGCGGCCGGCGAACTCGCCGTAGGTGGACGGCTCCCACAGTTGGGCGCGGAGTCGTTCGGCGTCCTGGTGCAGCGTTTCGGCGAGCTGGGCGCGGCGGGCGGCGAGGTCGATGCGGCGTGCCTCGGTGGCGGCGATGACCTCGGGTCCGCGGTCGAATGTGAGGTCGAGCTCGCGGGCGATCTTCGACACGGTCGAGGGGGAACGTTTCAGCTCGCGGGCGATCTCGTTGCGCGCCTTGCCCTGCGCGTGGAGGCGGCGCACCTGCTCGCGGTCGTCGTCTGTGATTGGGCGCGGCATGGGTGGTCACCTCCTCGCGCGGGCATGCGAAACGCCCCGCCACTCGGGGGTGTGGCGGGGCGCTGGTGTCTGTTTCCGGGCATGCCGGAGACGGCCCGATTAGATCACAGTCCGATAACGGCCTGCAAGGTCAGTAGCGCGGGGGCGGCTGCTGGCCGGGGTACGGGGCCTGCTGCTGGGGCTGGCCCCACGCGTACGGCTGCTGCGGCTGTGCGTACTGCTGAGGCGGTGCGGGTGCCGGCCCGGCTGGCGGGGCGTAGTAGCCGGGCGCGCCCTGGGCGCCGGGCACGGGACCGGAGTATCCGGGGGGTACGTCCATGACTGTGAGACGGCGTCGACGTGCGGCAAGGAAGATCGGTGTCCACAGGCCGACGGTGAAGAGCATCATCGTCCAGTGGAAGCCGATGGCCACCCACCCCATTTTCCGGCGCTGCTTGATTCTGGGCATGGTCCCCTCCCGTGACGACCGCGTGTGTGTGATGTGACTTTCTGGTGTGCCTGATGGTTGTACGGGCTGGGAGGGGAACGGCGGGTGCGGCTACTGGTGTTCGAGGGCGGCGCGCAGTGCGGTAACGCTCTCGTACGCGATCTCGGTGTTCATGTACTCGTGGTCGGCGTGCACGAGCCACGGGCCCCGGAGAGTGATCGTGTCGTTGTCGCGCTCGACGGTCCACTCTCCGGGGGGTGTCGGTGCGGACCCGTCCGGCGGGAGCAGCCACTCGGGGTCGAGGGGCGCGGGATTGGACTTCTGCCACTCCTGCCATGCCCGGTGACCGGTCACTTGGGCGAGGGTGGCGAGCAGGGCGGCCCGGTCGGCGCTGGGCAGGGTGACGGCGTACCGGTCGACGCGGTGGACGACTCCGTGTGCGTCGTTGTTGGCGCGGTTGAGGTAGAAGGACTCGCGTCGTACCTCGGTGCTGTACGGGCCCATCTCTGGGGTGGGCTGCTGGATCGCTCCCATGGCTGGTGCTCCTCTCGGTGGTGGTCAGCGTAGGGCGGGCGCTTCACGCGTTGCGCGGTTTCTGCGGGTGTGTGAGCGCCTGCCGTGCTGGCGTCTCGGCGACGCGGGGGTAGGCGGTGTGCGCCGGGTTGGGCACCTGTTCGGGCGTCCCGTCGGACAGTGCGTAGCGCACGCCGATGATGTGGGGCGCGGTGCCGCCGGGCGCCTCCTGGTGGTCCCATGCGCGGCGGTAGGCGTTGGCGAGCAGGTGCACGGCCAGGCGCACGGGGTCGGCCGCGTTGCCGTGGGCGCGCATGAGTACGGCGAGGTCGTCGCGCATGTCCTCGTCGAGCACGCGGACGGAGACGGCGCGGCCGACGGCGGGCGGGGTGGCGGTGCGGCGGCGGTTAGGGTTGGTGTCAGCCATGGCGGGGGTTGCTCCCGGTGTGGTGAGTCGGGCCCGTCCGGTGGTGGAGTCACCGTGTGCGGGCCCGCGCTGATTTCGGGCTCTCTACTTGCTGTCGTCCTGCTGCGCCTGGTGCCTGGCGACCGCCCCGCGCAGCGTTTCGAGGTACTGCTCGACGGCCTCGCGGTCCTGCTCGGGCACGTCTCCGAGCGCAGCGGAGTAGCGGGCGAGAGTTTTGCGCGGGTCGCCCCCTGCGTCCGCCTCGGCCTTGACGGCGTACTCGCACAGCTCCTTGACGCGCTTCTGTCGCTCCTCGCGGAGAATTTGGTACACGCGTGACTGCGTGAGGCCGAGCTCGTCGGCGATCCGCGCCGGCTTCATGCCGCGGTCCGCCTCGGCCATGACCACGCGGGGCGTGACGGCTTGGGCGGCTTCCCCGGCGAGGCGGAGCGACCGCACGTCGTCGAGGGTGAGCTGATCGGCGAGGCGGTCGAGGTAGTCGTCGAGGGTGTCGGCGGCGTCGGCGCTGTAGGCGGCTGCGATGTCCTTGACGTATTCGAGGGGGTCGGCGTCGGTCGGGTTGGGGTCGCCTGCCAGGGCGCGCGCTGCCACCGTCTTACGCTCGTACTCGTCGAACAGGGCGTACATGCGGGCCATCAGTTGAGCGCTGGGGGAGGTCTCCACGGGGATGCCTTCGGCGTTGAGCTGGGCGGCGATCCGCTCGTACCTGCGCCGGTTGTGGGCGGCGCTGGCCGGCCGGTCCTCGGGGAGCAACCCGCGGGCGGCGAGGTAGCGCTCGGCTTCGGCGCGCTGCTCGGGTTCCGTGGCTGGGTGCTCGGATGCGTCCGGGCCGGTCGGCTGGTCGTTGGTGTCCATGCGGTGCTGCTCCTGTCGATGGGCGAGGCCCGCCCCGGGCGGGGCGGGCCGGTGGGTGGCTACTGGGGCCGGTGGGCGAAGACGCACTGCGAGCTGCGGAGCATCGTCTCGACAGTCCAGCCGCGGCGGCGCAAGCGGTCGGCAAGGCAGTCGAGGGCCGGGCCGTGCGGCATCTGGTCGCGGCGGATGATCCGGCCTCCCTCCAGCCAGTAGACCGCGACGCGGTCGCCTTCGCGGGGGTCGACCATGTATCCGCGTACGTCGGTCTCGGCCTCGGTCGGCTCGGTCACGTCGTGGTGGTCCGTGAGTCGGGCGGCCTTGAGTCCGTCGAGGGCGGCGCGTGCGGCGCGCACGTTCGGGTGGGTGGAGTCGGCCGGGAGACTGCCCTCGGCGGTGCCGTCGTGCTCGACGATGACGCCCTCGACGACGCGGCGCTCGGCGGCCTGCTCGGTGCGGACGCCCGGGGCGAACAGCGCTCCCTGTTCGGCGTCCTGCTCGACGGTGAACAGCGCGTCGTCGGCCTGCTGCTCGCCGATCCACTCGCCGCGCCACGTGCCCGCTGCGGCGTCGGCCTGCTCAACGGCGGCGACCGTGTCGGCGAGTTCGGTGTCGACCGTGGCCCGGCGGATGAGGGTGGGAGCCTCAGCGGGCGCCGGGTCGCAGGTCTCCCATGGGGTGTCGATAGCGAGGTTCACGATCGGGCCCTCGTGGTCCTTGTAGATGGCGCACGCGGTGCAGCCGCATGCCGGGTTGTACGGCGCGGGGGCGGCGGTGTAGGGCTCGGCGTGGTACAGGGCGTGTGGCTCGGTGGCGGTGTCGGCGGTGAGATCATCGCCGAAGCAGGCGAGTACGGTGTCGCCGGGGCGCACCTCGTCGGCCCGCACGATGACCGGGGCCTCGACGGGGTCGGGCTGGCGGTCGGCGGGGAGGGCGTACCCGTGCTCGCGGGCGATGCGCTCGGCCGCCTCGACGCTCGCGGTGTACTTCCCGTCGTCAAGGGTGCGCGGGTCGCCGTCGACGCTGTGCAGTTCGCCGCGCTCGGTGGTGACGGCGGCGGGCCACGCGCGGTACAGGATCGCGACGACCTGCTCGGACTCGATGACCAGCACGTCGCCGTCGCGGATGTCGTCGCGGTTCTGCGAGGCGTCGTACGCCTTGCCGGTGGTCTCGAACCGGTGCGTGAGGATTGCTGGGGCGTGACCAGCGCGCTTGATCCACAGACGGGCGGCGGCGATCTGGGCGCGGCTGTAGGCGCCCCGAATGCTGAGGATGTGCTCGGCGTGGCGGCTGATGATGTGCAGTGGGCGGGTGCTGGTGGGCTCGATGACTAGCGTCCGGCCGCGCCCGCGGCGGGCGGCGTCGAGGGCTGCGGCGGTCTCGTCGTCGCCGATGTACTGGGCGGCGAGGTGGTCGGCGAGTGCGCCGGGGATCGTGACCGTGCGGCCGGTCCGGGGGGTGTCGTCGGTCCGCTCGGATGCTTCCTGCTCCTGGCCCTCCGGGGCGCAGGGGATCACGGCGGCGACCTTGAATCCCCGCTTTTCGGCCTCGCTGGCGCCCTTGCGGGCGTTGACCTCGCTGCCGGACCAGCGGTAGGCGAAGGTGCCGTTGCCGGTGGTGCTTGCGGCGATGACTACGTGTGTGTAGGTGCGGGTCTTGCTGGTGCGGGTGAAGGTCTGGCCGTCGTGGTGGGCGACGAACTTCGTTGCCATGGGGGTTGCTCCCTTGGGTTGTGGGTGCCGGGTGGAGTCCGGCGCCGCCGGGTGGAGTCCGGCGGGGGAGCCCCACTGTAGGCACTTGTGGAGTCGCTTGACAAGTGGCTACACAAGCGACTTCACGACAAGGGGGTGCCGGGCAACGTCGGCGCCCCCGTGGCCTGTTGGTACCTGTACCTGCTACTCCTCGGCGCGGCGGTCGGCGGCGTCGAGGGCGGCGTACAGGCCGACCAGCTCGGCGCCACGCCACACGCGCCGGCGCCGGAAGTCGAGCAGCACGGGCGCCCCGCACGCCTCGCCCGTCGCGCACGTGACCATGGGCGTACCTCCCGCTTGCGTGCGGCCGGTCAGCTCGCCACCGCACCACGGGCACGGCCGGTCAAGGGTGGTCGTGCGTCCGTCGCGGCCGAGGGCCCGCTCGACCCGCTCGCGGCAGCGGCGCGCCACGGCGGCGGCCTCATCGAGCAGGCGCAGCGGCATCGGGGCGAACAGGTCGCCCGACGGCTCGTCGAGTGCGCGGCCCTCGATCCAGACGGCGGCCCAGTGCAGCCCGTACGCCCGGGAGCCGGGATCGGTGGCTGAGGCGTAGTGCCAGCGGGCGGGGTCGTTGCGGTCGGCTCCGTCGACGACGGCCACCGTGCGGCCGGGGCCGGTCGGTTTCGGAGTGCGGCGTACGGGGCGCTGCACCTGCTCGGCGATCTGGTCGGCGAGGTCGAACAGATCGCGTTCGACAGCGAGGGTGGCGTCGAGGGCGTCGAGATTCACGGGCGCGGGGTGCTCGCGGAGTACGAGCGGGGCACGGCCGATCGTGGCAGTGGCCGGCACCTGGTCGAGCTCGGCGTCGCGGGCGGCGAGCTGGTGGAGGAAACCTTTCTGCTCGCGGGGCGGCCACTCGGCGGCCGGGGGGCGCTCGACCGCGAGCAGCAGGTCGCCCCACTGCTCGCGTATGGCGGCGAGGTCGACGGCGGCCCGGCGGGCCGGGGCGCTGGTGTCAAGGGCGGTCGTCATGGGCTGCTCCCTACTTGCGGCGGGTGTGGGCGGGTCCGTGTGGGGACTGCCAGGCGGGGCGGTCGCGCGGGGTGGCGGGCGGCGGGGCGAGGGCGTAGTCGTCGCGCCGGGCGGTGCGGGCGGTCTCGGCGGCGCGGGCGGCGGCGTGCAGGGCGGGCGTGATGGCCTCGACGTAGGCGCGCATGACGGCGCGCATCTGCTCGACGGCGACGCGCACGGCCTCGGGGTCGACGCGGGGCGGCGAGGGCTGCTCGGTCATGGGCGCGACTCCGGGGTCTCGTCGACGTGGCACGGGCCGTCGGTGCGGTGGGTCACGTCTGGGGTGCTGGGCTCCCCGCAGCAGCAGGGCGCGGCGGGTGGCTCAAATCCACGGCAGGGGCACGCGCCTCCGCGGCTGATGCAGCCGTGACTGTCGGTGTGCCAGCCGCGTAGGTGCTCGCAATCGGGGTTGCTGCACGGCTCGTCGTCGATGGCGTGCTCGATCTCGTCGGCGGTGAGGGTGGGGCCGTGGCGTCGTGCGGTCTCGCGTACGCGGTCGACGGCGGCCTCGGCCTGCTCGGCGCGCTGCTGCCACTCCGAGCGCTGTGCGGTCACGGCGCGGTA
Organism: Streptomyces sp. CA-250714; assembly: GCF_050936705.1. Taxonomy (NCBI): domain Bacteria; kingdom Bacillati; phylum Actinomycetota; class Actinomycetes; order Kitasatosporales; family Streptomycetaceae; genus Streptomyces; species Streptomyces sp. CA-250714. Next base: position 30,689 of record NZ_JBNJMI010000005.1, read on the forward strand.
GGCCCTGAGCTGTTCCTCGGCGTCGACGGCGCGCTGTACGGCGCGGTCGGCGGCGCGGAGCTCGGTCTCGACGTGGGCGCGGAGTAGTCCGGCCTCGCTGGGCGTGAGGACTCCTCGCTGTGCGCGGGAGAGGAGCACGAGCAGGCTGTCGCGGCGGGCCTGCCGCTCCTCTGCGGTGAGCGCTGTCACTGCTGCTCCGGGGTCTCTTTGGGGCCGAGGACCTGCTCGCCGCGCGCGTCGAGGCGGGCGGCGCGGGCGAGGATGCTCGCGCGGTCGGGGCCTTCGGGCAGTGCGTCGGCGAGCTCGCGTGCGAGGGCGGCGAACAGCTCGGCGGCGTAGCCCGGGGCGAGGTGGCGAGGCGTGCCGGTCTCCTCGTACAGCTCGACCAGCCGCAGCAGGGGGTTTCCCGATGATGCCTCGGCGGTGCGCTGTGCGTCCGGCTGGTCGACGGGGGCCCACACGGTGTGTGCCTGCTCGACGTGGCCCGTGGCGTCGCCTCCTGAGCGGCGCATGTAGCTGCGCCAGAAGGACAGGCGCCCGCGGGCGTGGCCGGCCTTGCTGTAGGGGCCCTCGTACTCGGTCCACTGCTCGCCCGAGCGGCCGGTGAGAGTGAGGACGGCGCGGTACACGGTGCGGCCGTCGGCTCCGATGTTGCGGGCCATCAGTGGGCCCTCGCGGTCTTCTTGCAGCCGGGGCAGAAGTCGCCGTCAGCAGTGCACGACCAGCCCTCGTTGCGGCGTAGGTGGTCGCGGGCGACTTCGAGGCGGTCGCCCTTGGTCATCTGGTCGGTGACTATGTAGTCGCCGCGGTGCGTGATGCCGCACTGGTCGCAGAACACGGCGATGCCGCATGGGAACTTCTGGCCGGTCGGCTGCTCGCTGGCCGGGTAGGGGATCGGCTCGTCGCCCTCGGCCGAGGCGGCGGCGTCGAACTGGTCGGCGATGCTGCGAAGCGCGTAGGCGGTCGCGGCCTTGGACATGCCGCGTGCCGCTGCGTCGACGGTGATGTGTTCGGCGTCGTCGGTCTCGCCCGCGGGCCGGATGATGACGTACGCGAGGGCGTCGCGGCCGTCGACGAACGCGAGGCCGGTCTCGGCGTGGTCGGGGCACGGCTTCCCTGTGGCGGCGGCTCGACCGCAGGCGGGCGGCTGCTCCTGGTGCTCCTCGACGGGGCGCCACGCGGGGACGCTGCGCTCGTACTGCTCGACCTCGACCGCCTCGACCGTGCGGGCGTAGTCCCACGCGTCGGTGTCGTCCTGGTGCTCCGTGAGGCCCTGCTCGTAGGTAACGCGGTACGCCTTGCCGTCGTCGGGGGCGCGGAACACCAGCTCGTGCACGGACACCCATCGGCGGGTGTCGACCTGCTCGCGGTGCAATTCGACGGCGGCCTCGGGAAAGTCTGCGGCAGTGGTCTCGGTGGCGAGATCGTCGGGCAAGCCGAGAGTGTCGAGCTGTTCCCGGGTGAACGTGCGAGTGCGTGCCATGAGGCGGTGCTCCTATCTCGGTGGAGTCGAGGGGGTCGCGCGCGCGGCGCGGGCTGCGTCCGGACTCGGCGCCCGGTGGCGGTGGGTTAGAACGGGGGCTCGTCGCTGTATCCGCGGGGCTGCTGGTTGGCCCAGGGGTCGCCCTGCGGGGCGCCGTATCCGCTCTGCTGCTGGTTCCAGCCGCTTCCCTGCTGCGGTGCGTTCTGGCGCTGGCCGGTGGTCTTGGTGACTGCGGCGGTGGCATTGCGCAGGCTCGGGGCGACTTCCTCGGCGGTGATCTCGTAGGACGACCGCTTGTTGCCCTCGCGGTCTTCGTACTGGCGCTGCTGGAGTCGGCCGACGACAACGACGCGGGCGCCCTTCTGGATGGACTCGGCGACGTTCTCGCCGAGCTGGCGCCATGCGGAGACGCCAAGGAACAGCGGCTCGCCGTCTTTCCACTCGTTCGACTGCTTGTCGTAGTGGCGCGGGGTGCTGGCGATGCGGAAGTTCGCGACCGCGGCGCCGGACGGCGTGAAGCGAAGCTCGGGGTCGGCAACGACGTTGCCAATGACGGTGATCGTGGTCTCGCCGGACATCAGGCGGCCTGCCTCTCGGGGTTGGTGGTGCGGGTGCGAATGGGTGCGACGGTGGCGAGTTGCTGCTCGCGGGCTGCGGCGCGGGCGGCGCGGGCCTTCTCGCGCTTGCAGGCGCGGCACTTCCGGGTGCCGTTCGGGGCGCGGTAGGTGTTCGCCGCGTCGTAGGCGTGGCCGGCCGGGCAGGCGCGTACGGCGGCGCGGCGGGCGACGTGGTTCGAGCTGGCGAGCACGTTTTCGCGGTGGGTGATGGCGCGGAGGTGTGAGCGACGGACGCATGCGCGGTTGCGGCACTGGTGGTCGACGTCGAGGCCGTTGGGTACCGGCTGGCCGTCGGCGAGTTCTACGGCGTACCGGTGGGCCTTGACGGTGCGGCCGTCGGCCCAAAACGTGCCGTAGCCCTTCTCGTTGGTGGCGCCGGTCCAGATCCAGCACCGGCCGTGCACGTCGCGTACGAGTGGCGTGGGGCCGCCGCGGTCGACGTTTTGCTCGAACCGCTCGGCGGGTGTCGGGCGAGCCATCGCGTGCACCTCCGGATGTTCGGGGCCGGCTGGATGTGTCGTGCGTGAGCGATGCTGTTTCGCTCGTGCGTGGAACGTATCACGGAGGGGCGCCCCTTGGGGGTTGCTGTGGGGGCGCCCCTGCTGGGGGGCTATGCGGCGGTGGTGGTCGGCTGTGTGGCCGTCTGCGGGCCGCTCGGGGGGCTGGTCGGCTCGATGGTCCACCCGGCGGATTCGAGCGCGTGTGCGATGCGCTGGGAGGCTGCGCCGGGGCGGTTGAGCAGTTCGAGGGTGGTCGTGTCCTCAAGCGCGGCGCGGATGACGGCGAGGGCGGCGGGGCGGTCATCGCTGCGCCCCGGTGATGTGGCGGGCACGCTGGCGGTGTTCGGGCCGGACGATGGCAGGCGGCTGCATGAGCGCGCGGGCATGGGTGCTGGCTTCGGCGGCGAGGCGGTGCTGGCGGCGCTGCTCGGCCGCGGCCTGCTGGGCGCGCTGCTCGGCCTCCTGGCGGGCGCGTTCGGCTGCCTCGGCGGCGGCCTGCTCGGCGGCCTGCCGCTCGGCGAGCAGCGCGGGCCCGTCGAGTTCGTACAGGGTCCGCCACTCGAACCCGCGGGCGGCCTGCACGATGACGTACGCGCCCTGCTGGGCGAACGTGTCGGCCAGGCGGCGGGCGGCGGCACGGTCGGGAGTGGTTCGGATCGCCGGGCGGTTGGGACGGGAGTCCCAACTGGCCTCGACGCGGAACAGTTTGCTGTTTCGGGTGCGGTCGCCACTGGTGGGCTTGCGGCGGTGCGGACGCTCGGGGTGCTTGCGGCGGTTCACGATGCCTCCTGGCGAGTGGTGTGGACGGCGAGGGCGTCGTCGAGGCGGGAGGGGTGCGGGGTAGTGCGCTGCTTGGCGCGGTTCTTGCCCATGCGGCACGGTTGGCCGACACGGGCCCGGCAGTAGCCGCACGGCACGTCGAGCGGGTCGGGCTGTCCGTGAGCGGCAAGGGACTCGCGTTCGGCGCGAACGGGCCGGTACGGGGCGAGCTGGGCGGCGGCCTCGGCCGGAATGCTGCGGCCGATGGCGGCCAGACGTTCGGCAACCTCCGGCGCGGGACCGCCCGTCAGCGCGGGCGGCGCGGTACCTGGGGCGCGGCCGACGGCCTGCGTCGCGGTCTGCGGGGCGATACGCCCGTCGGCCACGGCGCGCGTGAGGGCGCGACGGCGAGCGAGGTACTGCACGGGTGTCTCATCCGGGTGGCCGTCGTCAACGACGTTCGCCCGCTCGACACGCTCGGCCCGGATCTTCGCGCGCTGGGCCCGAACGTGCGCAGGGGTGAGCCATCGGTCGGTTTCGGCGTAGTGCCGGCCGACGGCGTCGCGGGCGTCCTGATCGAGCGGCATCGCGTGCAGTGCGGCAGCCCACGCGCGGGCGTCGGCCTCGCCGACGGTGCGCCGGTCGAACGCGGCGGCGAGGGTCAGCAGCTCGGCGGCGTCGGCGGGGGTCACTGGGCAGCCTCCTGGGCGCGGAGGCGGGCGGCGAGGTCCATTCCTGCGGCGACGCGCTGATCTGTGGTGGAGGGGCGGGCGCCGCGGTCGAGGGGGATCACATCGGCGCCGGGCGCGGTCTGCCAGGTACGCGGGTCGGCCCAGACCTTGAGCCAGTAGCGGGCTGGTTTCGGGTCGTCGCCCGGGGCGGTTCGGCGGGTGACGACCTCGGCGAGGGCGTCCGCGCCGTGTGTCTTCACCAGCTGGTGCACGTCGCGCTGTTCGCCGAGTCCGAGCGACCAGCGCACGCCGCACCCTGCGGCGGCGAGGGCGTCGGCGAGCGGGTGCAGTTCGGGTACCAGCCCGGACCGCTCGCGCGCGTGCTGCTGCTGTTGTACTTCCGAAGGAAGTACAAGGGGTCGGGTCGGGTCGGGTCGGGGGGACCGTGACGGGCCCGTACCGTCACGGTGTGACGACTCCTTCTGACCTGCAATGTCGTCCGGAAACTCGATCTGATTCGCGGACGGTTCGCGATTTTCGCCCGACGAATCGTCGTCGATTCGCGGACGATTCGCCGACGAATCCGGCGGATTACGCTCTTGGTTCCGCTGCTCGGCGGATCTCTCGCGGGCTCGCTGCTGGCGCTCGGCGGCGGCGGCGCGCTTCTGCTCGGTCTTCTCGCGCGTCGGGTTGTAGGTCAAAAAGTCGTGCATCTGGTAGTCGCCGGGGGCTGGCTGCGGGCAGCGCGGGCAGGTGTGGCCGTGCTCGTGCCAGAGGCCGGCGGTGACCAGCTTCCGGGCCTGCGGGGCGGTGCCGTAGAGCTGGGCGACGACGCCCGGTACGGCGCCTTCTGTGAGGTGCTGGGCGCAGTAGGCACCGACGCGCATCCAAAGGCCGAGGGCGGCGTTACCGGCCTTGAGCAGCTTGGGGTGCGCGTGCGCAGTGTCGTCAACCTTGAACCAAGGCAAGGGGGGTGCTCCTGTCTGGGGGCGCCGGGGGCGAGGGGCGCGGCGGCTCTCCCTCGCCCCCGGACGCGTCACGGGGTGGTGCGGTAGGGGTGGGTGCGGGCGGGCTGGTGCTCGGCGCACCGGTAGCCGCACGGGTACGGGCGCACGGGGACGGCTCCGCACCGGGGGTTGCCGTGCTCGCAGCGGGGCGGCTCGGCGTCGACGGCGAGCTGTCCGGGCACGGTCGGCGGGGGCGGGCCGTCGAGCAGACGGCGCGTGGCGTCGAGGCCGCTCACGGTGGCGCTCATCCGAGGGCCTGCGCGCGGTACTCGGCTGTCCGTACGGCGTCGATGTGGTCGAGCTCGGGCGCGATAGGGACTCCCGCGTGTTCGAGCTCGTACATCAGGTCGGACATCGACCAGTCGTCGCCTTCGTTGGCGTCGTAGACGACGCGGGCGACGGTTTGACGCGTGGTGGCGAGGTCGGTCTCGACGGCGAGGAGACGACGCAGCAGCGCCCCAACAGTGCGGCTCGGGAGGCGCACCTCGTCCGCGGTGCCGAGCTGGTCGGCGGTGGTGAGCACCAGCTCGGGCGCGGCCGGGTGGACGGTGCCGAGCTTGGCGGCGAGGGCGGCGAGTTGGTCGGGTGGTGTGCGCGTCACTGCTCGTCCTCCTCGCCCGCTGTGATGGCGGCGAGCTGTCCGGCGAGGGCGCCCGTGCGCCACGCGGCGGCCGTCGCGTTCTTCCCGCCCTTGCGCCACGTGATCCCGTGCGTGCGTGCGCGGGTGGGCTTGATCACGACGCCTGGCACGTCGAGCACTTCACCCGTGGTCTTGTCGACGACCTTCGTCGCGCCCGCGGCCTGCATCTCGCCGAGCAGTTCGGCGAGCTTCCACGGCTTGACGGTGCGCACGATGCGGGTCTCGGTCCACTGCTCGGCGGGCCACTGCTCGCGGAGCCAGCGGGCGAGGGCTTCCTCGTCGGTGACGACCGGGCCCGTCTCGCCCTTGCGGAGCCCGATCGTGGCGACTGCCTCGCCGGTTGGGAGCTCGGCGGTGATCCGCTCGGTACCGTCGCGCTCGGCCGCAGCGTCCAACGCGGCTTGTGTCCGCTTGCGCACGTCCGCCTGCGCTTGCTTGACGCGCTCGGAGAGCAGTTTCAACACGGCGGCCTGCGTGGCGAGGTCCCGCAGGGATTCGGCCTGCTGCTCGACGGTCTGCGTGGTGGCGGCCGTCGCGGCGGCGGCGACGGCGAACGCCTGCTCGCGCTCGGTGCTGTCGGTGGCGCTCACGCGGCGGTTCCCTTCGCGGCGTCGAGCAGGTCGTCGCGCATCTCGCGGAGCTGGGCGACGGTCGCGGCGGCGGGCTGGCACTGGAACCGGGCGGTAAACGCCTCGTCGGTCTCCTCGGGCGAGGCGAGTCCGGCGTCGCGGGCGGCGTCGTACATCTCGCCGAGCGCGGCGGCGTGCTCCTGCTTCGCGGGTTCGCCCTGCCAACTCGTCTCGCCTGCGGCGTCGGTCACCTCGTCGACGGCGGTCGGCTGGTGGCCCTTCGTCCACTGCATCGCGCGGCGTGGCGTGTCGGCGACGGCGCCGCGCTGCTGGCGCGGTTTGGCGCCGGGCTTGCTCGCGCCGATCTCGGCGAGTGCGGCGAGGTAGTCGGCCGGGGCCCCCTCGTCCTTGGCCTGCTTGTGCAGCGCACGGACGGCGCTCACGTTGTCGGCGGCGCGCGCTTCGGCGAGGTAGTCGCGCGAGGGCCCGGTCGGCTGCTGCGGGGGCGGGTCCTGCTCCCACGGGCCCGGCTCGGCGCGGCGACCGCGGCGCGGCTGCTGCTCGGCCTGCTGCGGCGCCTCGTTCTCCGGGTGGTGGCGGTCGCCGTCGTCGATGCTGCGGCCGTCCACGGGAAGCATGAACAGCGTGAACAACAGGTACTTGAGCGCCGCGCTCTGTGCCTTGTTGGTGGCCTTGTCGGCGTAGTCGGACGCCTCCCCCGGTACGTCCGCGATCAGGCAGTCACCAGCCGGACCGTAGATGCGGTATCGCATCCGGATGACGGTGTGCGTCATCTTCTCGCCCCGGCGTTCCTGCCGGTGCGTAACGATGCTCGGCAGGATGAACACCCCGTGCTTCCGCAGGGGGCCCGCCATGGCGCTCATCACGTCGTCGATGCCGCGGAACTTGTAGTTCTGCTGCTGGTTCCGCTGGTTCTTCGCGACGGGCATCGCGTCGCCCATCACGGCGGCGAGGGCGGTGAACACCCGGGGTGCGTCGGCGGGTGCGCCCTCGGGTGCAGGCTCGTAGGTGGTGCCTGCGGGGCCGACGGGCAGGGGGGCGGCCTCGGCCGTCGGGGTGTCGGTGGCGGTCGTCATGCGTGGTGCTCCTGGTTGGCGAGGTGTGCGCGGGCGGCGCGGGCGGTGAGTTCGTCGGCGAGGGCGACGGCCTCGGCCGGGTCGATGACGTGGTCGAGGACGGCCGGGGGCGGCAGCTCGCCGTACAGCCCGTCGCGGGTGCCGTCGGCCTCGGCGGCGCGCATGGCGCGGTCGTAGTCCGTGGCGCACGGGTTGCACTGGGCGTCATCGGCTGCCTCGACGGCGTCGGCGTGCGCGGCCAGCAGCGCGGCGACCGTCTCGGGGTCGCGGGCGTAGGCGGCGGCGAGCTCGTCGAGCAGCACGTCGGGCCGGTCGTCGGCCAACCGGATGGCGAGGCCGTCAGCGGTGAGCTGCGGCCGGATCACAGCAGCTCCTCGGGCATCGTCGGCGCGTCGTCGGTGAGCTCGCCCGTGATGGCGTCGTAGACGTGCGGACGCGACCAGTCGGCGTCCGGGAGCATCCGGCGCAGCAGGCCACGGGCGGCGCGGTGCGCGGCCCGGTCGGCCTCGATCGGTTGGCCGAGCGCGTCGTCGAGGGACACCCACACCTTGCGGCGCTGCTCGCCATCGAGGACGGCCGTCACGGGGACGGTGCGAACGCGGGCGGTACCGGGGGCGATCTGGTCGAGCTGGCGGGCGATGATGCCCGCGAGGGTGCGGCGCTTCTCGGCGTCGGTCGCCGGGGCGTCGGTAGGCTGGTGCATGGTCACGGCCTGTTGCCTTTCGTCGGGTAGGTCGTGCGGGCCGCCCCAGGTCGGATCTGGGGCGGCCGTTTTGCTGCGGCTGGTCCGAGTCGGATTCGGGCCAGCCGTCACGCTGCGGCGCGGTGCGCCGGGGCCTGCTGGGCGCGCTGCTCGCGCTCCAAACGGCGGAGGATGAGCTCGACCTCAGGGTCGAGGCGTCCGGCGGCGCGGTCGGCGTCGCGGCGGGCGCGGGCCCGGTCGAGCACAGCGCGGGCGTTTGCGAACGCCTGTTCGCGGGGAATCACGTCATTTCGCACGGGGCTGCCTCCCGGATCTTCACGAGCTGGGTGGCGGGCACTCCGTAGTGGCGCTCGACGGCGGCGGCCACGGCGGCGCTCGGCGCGGTCTTGCCGGTCCACAGGCGCCACGCGGTGTTTCGTGCAACCTTCAACCGTCGTGCGGTGTCGGACGGTGTGACATCACCCACGCCACGGGCGGCGGTCACGAGTAGAGAACGGTCGTACATGGGCGGTCCTTCACTCCGTGGGCGAACTTGTTTCGTCCACGAGTGGAACGCTAGCACAAGGATGAGCCGCGCGTGAACGGAGCAAACGGACGCCAATCTGCACAGGTCATCCACGAATAGGGGCGAATCTTCACAGGGCATATGCGGTTGACACACGCGTGTAGCGAGCACAAAATCGGACCCGTGTTCGACTGGTCACGTGAGGTAGTGAGATGACTGCGGGTGCACATGAACTGTGCGCCTCTCTGGCTGATTCGCGCCCGTGCGGAGTGATTCCGCGCGCGGTATGTTCCACGCATGGAACACACCGACGCGCCAGACCAGCGCGCCCAATTCGCCGAATGGCTCCGAGACCAGATCATCCGGCGGGGATTCGCCCTCGACGCGAGGGGCGAGCAGGCTCGCTTTGCTCGTTACGCGGGCATCCCAGGCGGCACCCTCAGCCGACTACTTGCCGGCACCGCGACCCCCGACATCGTCACTCTGCGCCGCATCGCCACCGCGCTCGACATCTCGCTCGGGCTCGTGCTCCTCCGCGCAGGCATCGCCACCGAGGCCGACCTCACCGTCACCAGCCGCACAGATGAGCCACCCCTCACACCCGAGAAGGCAGCCGACGAACTGGGCATCCATGAACCCGCTGCGCGCAGGGCTTTCATTGCCAGTGTCGAGGCGCTACGCACACCGCCCGCAGACGAGAGCGGGTGACTGATCTTTGGAGCCGCCCCATGGCACGCGTAACCGTCGCAACCACCGCCGCCGCCCTCGCCGTCACTGCCGCAGCCCTCGCGCGGCAGACACGGCAACGCGTCACCCGCGACGCGTACCGGGCCGGCTACCTCGACGCGCTGCGCGACGTACGCCGCGGACTCCTCGACACCCACAGCGAGCCGGAGAACTGACCGCGCCACCGACCACGGGCGACGCGATCCCGCGCGCCCGACATCCCTCATCCACACACGGGAGGAGTAGGAGCACGTGACCACTACGCAGGCATGGCCTGCAACATTCGACGGCCCGGAGGCACGCGAGCCGTTCGTCGGGTACATACGTGTCAGCACGTGGAAGGAGGAGAAAATCAGTCCGGCGCTCCAGCGCACGGCAATCCTCGATTGGGCACGCCGCACCGGCCGACGCATCACACGATGGGTCGAAGACCTCGATGCCAGCGGCCGGAACTTCAAACGCAAGATCATGACCGCGATCGACTACGTGGAACGCGGACCCGAAAAGGGCATAGCCGTCTGGCGCTACAGCCGATTCGGCCGCGACCGCGCAGGCAACGCGATCAACCTCGCACGCGTCGAAAGCATCGGCGGCCTACTGGAGTCCGCAACCGAACCAGTTGACGCGTCGACCGCCATTGGCCGCTTCCAACGCGGCATGATCCTGGAGTTCGCGGCATTCGAGTCCGACCGCATCGGCGAAGCGTGGGCGGAGACCCACCAGCACCGACGGAGCGTCGGACTTCCAGCCACCGGACGCCCCCGCTTCGGGTACATCTGGCACCCGCGTTGGAACACCAGGACGCAGACCCTTCAAGAGGAACGCTACGAGCCAGACGAGAGCGACACCGGGCCCGTCATGGCAGAGGCGTACCGACGCTATGTCGAACACACCGGGTTTGCCTCCCTGTGCGGCTGGCTCAACAGCAGCGGCTACCGCACCACCCGCGGCACGCTGTGGACCACACAGACACTCACCCGCTACATGGACAGCGGCTTCCCCGCCGGCCTGCTCCGCCTGCATGACCCCTCGTGCAACTGCGCCGGAAGGAAGACCAACGGCGGATGCCCAAACCACCTCCTTGTGCAGGGGGCACACGAAGAGATCATCGAATGGGATCTGTGGCAGGCGTACCAGCAGCGTCGGAAGGAGGTACGTGCCACCCCGCCCCGCGCGCGCAATGCCCTCTACGAGCTCACCGGCCTGAACCGGTGTGGGCAGTGCCGCGGTGGCACATCTGTGACAACGACTCTCAGGTCAGAAGACGGAAAGCCCGTCAACGTAAACGGCTGGGCGTACCGCTGTTCGCAGCGGGCAGTGTCCGGCGGTGCGAAGTGTGAGGGGGTGTGGATTCCGCGGCACGTGGTTGAAAGGACGGTGCGTAACTGGCTCACGCGTGAAGCCGCCCCGGGTATCGACGCAGCACCAGCCACACCCCAGCAGGAACCACCGGCCGTAGACGAACGGGCGCGTGCCCGCGAGAGCCGCCGCAAGCTGCAAGCCGAGGCCGAGCAGTACGACGCCGCTCTGCGTCGCCTTGCTGTCGACAACGCCATGAACCCTGAGAAGTACCCCGACGGCGTGTTCGAGGCCGCGAGGGACGAACTCCAGCAGAAGCGGGCCCGCGTCGACAAGGCCCTCGAACAGCTCGTCGAGGTTGAGGAGACCCCGCACCGGGCCGACTTCGTGCGGCTGGTCGTCGGCGCCGCCGAGGAGTGGCCGACCCTGAACACGGCAGAACGCAACCGCCTCTTGAAACAGCTCATCCGGCGTATCGCACTGGTCAGGCGCAGAGACCAGTACGGAGAGCCCATACCCGGTCAGGCCGGCGTCGAGGTGCAGATACACCCTGTGTGGGAGCCGGACCCGTGGGCCGAGGTACAGACGGATTCATGGGAAGAGGTGCCGTCGAGGTAGTGACATACCGCCGGGTATGCCCTGAGAATCGCGGCCATAGCTACCGCCGCGTAAGGGGAGGCCCCCAGTGCACAGCACAATGCAGGACGTCCCGCTACTGCTCTCGCGCATCCTGACTCACGGCGCGACAGTGCACGGCGGATCGCAGATCACCACATGGACAGGCGACGCGGAGCCGCACCGCACCACGTTCCGTGCGACCGGCGAGCGCGCCGCACAGCTCGCGCACGCCCTTGCTGACCTCGGAGTCGGCGAAGGGGATGTTTTGGGAACGTTGATGTGG
>NZ_JBNJMI010000004.1:0-85616 GCF_050936705.1 Streptomyces sp. CA-250714
AAACCGCGTCGGAGGACTTCCGCAGCATGTTGTCGCGCTCGTTGTCGCCGTACGTGGTCTTGTGGCCGAGGTCGATGGGCTCCTTGGTGCCGTCCCCCAGGCCGGCGCTGGTGGCGTTCATGGCCACGCTGGAGCCGACGTTGCGGACGGAGTCGATGCCGTTGACCCACGTCTGAGGCGAGGTCAGCAGGGAGATCGAAAAGATCGTGGACACCGCCACCCAGCCCAGCTGTGACAGGCTCGATCCGCTGGCCTTGCGGTGGTTGGCCCACGCGACCAGCGCGCCGATCACCATCGCGGACGGCAGCAGCGTCTCGGTGAGCGTCTTGGCGGCGCCGCCCACCGAAGAGGTGATGGCGCTCTCCAGCGGCGGGATCGTGGTGACGTTGAAGATCCACTGCACGATGGTGACCGCGGCGGAGCCGACTACCGCGGTGAGCCCCATGCAGATGATCGCCGGGATCTCCAGCATCGGGTCCATGACGTCCCACATGCCGTAGTCGTCGGTGACCGTGTAGAGCAGCGGGTTGCCGTACTCCTCGTAGAGGGTGCCCTGCCCCTTGGTGTAGGGAATTGACACCGAAGGGAGCAGGTCGCCAACGCCGACCGGGGTGTAGTCCTTCGCCCACGCCGACTGCGCGGTCACGAGCAGCGTGACGTAGACACCGAGGATCGGGATCAGGATGTTCCGCTTGCGGGGCAGGCGGAAGTTCTGCAGTCGGATCAGCAGCTTCAGCACGCTGAACCGGTAGGTCTTGCGTTCAAGGCTGGTCACGGCGTCATCCCCTCGTCAGCGCGTCACGGACCGGATCGCCGTGGGCCTCGTCCGACTCGGCGATGTCCTCGGCCTGGTCGACCAGCCATGCGTCTCCCTGCTGCACGACACGGAGGGCCCTGCGCGTGGTGGTGGTGGAGTCGGGCCAGGTGACGGTGTACTCGACCAGCACACCCATGCCAGCCGGGTGGTCACCGATCGCCGGAACGTCCTCTGGTGCGCTGGCCTTGACCTTTCCCGTCTTCGCACGGTCGGGTCCGCTGGCGCTCGGCGTCGACTTTCCGGGGACGATGGAACCGTCAGCTCGTCGCAGCGGCGGGAACTCGTCGCTTTCGGTCGGCGTCGGCTCCGGGCTCTTGGTCTCCGGCTGGTTGTTGGCGACGCACTCCTTGACGGAGCCGTGCCGGTATCGCTCGGTGCGGAGTCCACACGCCGTGGCCCAGTCTTGATCGTTGACGGCGGTCTGGTACTTCTGGGCGACCAGCACGACGGCCTTGGTGGCGTCGGCGGTACTGCCTCCGCTGGTCTTTCCCTTCTCGCCTTCGTCCTTCGATGAGCACCCGGCGACGAGTACAGCGGCCGCCACGGCGGCGGCGGTCACGGCGCGCTTCATACCCCTACCCCCTGCGGTTCCTTGGTCAGGTTGGTCTCACCGGCGCCGCCGGTGTCGACCTTCGGCGTCGTGCTCAGCAGCTCCAGCAGCTCCACGGACGGCACATCGAACTGGACGGTGGCGGACTGGAACCGCCGGTCGCGCATGATCGCGTGGCCGTGCCGGATCTCTTGGTCGTAATCCACGCCGATGGCCTGGATCAGGGCTCGCGTGTGGGCTCCCACCGGCAGGTCGAGCAGGGCGGCAAGCGCGTCCTGCTGCTCGGCGCTGGTGAGCTGGAAACCGAACATGGTGGTGATCTGCTCGATCAGGCCGGTCAGCTTCGCCAGCGACTCCGGGTCCTGGGTGTCGATGACGAGAGCCGTCTGCAACGCCCTGCCGACCCTTGCGATGTACTGGAGGAAGGAACTTCCCTCGCGGGTCGCGGTCAGGACGTGCACCTCGGGGACGGCGATCACCTTGCGCAGGCCACGCAGGTCCTTGCGGCCGGCCATCGAGATACCGAAAGCCAACATCGAGTGGACCAGGGCCACGCTGAGCCTCTGGTGCACGGACCAGTCCTCGCGGTCGTCGTCCGGGCCGGGGAGCGAGATCCCGGGGATCTGCACCACCCAGATGCCAGGCTCGGGCCGCATGAACGCGCTGCCGGACGGCTTGCCCATGAACGGGGCGCCGAGTCCCGTCTGCGCGAGCTCGTACAGGGCCTCGCCCGTCTCCTTGGCCAGGTCGTCGGTGGAGTGCCGCAGGTGCTCGATGACCTTCCACACCTGGGGGTCACCGGCGGCGATCACCTCGTTGACGGCCGACTGGATCGGCGTCTCGGCACCGCGCATCCGCAGGTGCTGAGGCAAGGCGATGCCCAGCTGTGCGGGGACCTCGGTCTGGGCCCGCTCGGCGCTCTCGCCGGTCAGCAGGGTGAAGAGGTCCGCGACACCGGCGAACTGGCTTCCCGTCTCGACCAGGTGCGCGTTCAGGCCGTAACGACGGCCGGCGGCGACCAGACCGCCCATGTCGCCCTTGAAGTCGAGCGCCAAGACGAAGCTGCCGCGGAATGCCGAGTCCAGCAGGGACATCATCATCGCGGTCGTCTTGCCTCGTCCCGACCTGCCGATGAAGGCCGTAGTGGTCGCGTCGCCCCGCTGGCTGCCGCCGGTCAGGTCGTTGCGGACCAGGCCCGGGGTCGAGCCGGTGAGGTAGCCGATCACTGGACCGGTGTCGTCTCCGACGCTGGCGCCGCCCCAGAACCACGATCCGGCGAAGGCACCGACGGTACGGATGTGGTTGAGGTCGGGGACACGGACCTTGTCACCGGGCAGCGTCTCCAGCCAGAGTTCCTTCTGCTCCTCGCTGGCGACGGACACCTCGATGCCGAGTCCGCCGTAGTGGGTGACCACGGCGTCGATCTTCGACCGCAGGTCGTCCAGGGATACGTCGCTGGAGACGACCAGCCGGGGATGGTCCTCCATCAGGGTGACGTCCTCGCGCTTCATGTCTCGCGCGAGCTGGGTCATGGTCTCTTCGGTCTCGATGATGTCGGCCGCGGGTGTCTGTGCGGAGTGCTGGGCCGCTGAATCTCCCTGTTCCTTAGCCAGGCGCCGGGTTTCCTCGGTGATCTTCAGTGCGTCGCGGCGGTGCAGCACCTTGAAGCGGACGCTGGGCTCCGGGTTGACGGGGAGAATCTGGACGTCGGGGTCGACGCCCTCCTCGTCGTACTCGGGGACGTACGTGATCTCGCTGACGGTCCGCAGCCACTCCCCCGGGCCGGGGCTCTCCATCTCTTCCGGAAAGCTGTCCATCGTCAGGACGCTGGTCCAGGACGCGACTTCCCCGTGCGCGTCGATCACGCGTACGTGGTCCGGGTAGGGGACAACGCGGCCGCGGGTGAGCGCGGCCAGCTTCGCGCCGGTGATCACCCCTGCGGAGTTGGGGCTGGGCAGGGCGGTGACCCGGTGCTGTTCGCGGGCGATCATCCACGCCAGGACCTCGACCGGCGCGGGCTTGGCCTTCCACGGTGTGGTCTCCAGCTGTCGGCCGAGCCGTCGCGCGAGTGCGTCGAGTCGGGCCAGTTCACGCTGGGGGATGCCCGTCGACTTGATGCCGAGGGCGTCCTGCAGACCGCTTCGGCCGCGGGCCTGGGCCTGGCCGGATCGCTCCTGGATACGGACTCCCAGCAGCAACTGGCGGCTGGACAGGGCGAGATCGTTCAGCCGCTCGACCCGCACGTCCGCCCACGACTGGAAGTCGCCAGCGGTGAATAGTTCCTCTGCCTCGACGCGGTAGTCCTCCGCGTTGAGGGGGCTCCACAAGATCCGCAGGTGGCACTCGTGCCCGGCGAGGATGCGCGCGAGTGCACTGGACGCCTGGTCGTGCTCGGTGTCCCGCGCGCTCTCGGGCATCAGGTCGGTGTTGCTGCTGGACAGGACGTACCACGCTTCCGCGTGAGTCTCCGTCACCAGGACTCCGTCCGCCAGAGCCACGTAGCGCGGCGGCGGCGCCGACCGGTCGCCCGCGACTCCGAGGAAGCGCCCTACTGCCTTCGCGATCTTCATCCCCGTACCCCTCTGTTACTTCCTGCCGCTGGCACGCTTACGGGCGCGGTAGACCACGTCCGGCCCGTACAACCGGGTCTTGGTGTCGAACGGAACGCTGCGGCCGGCGGTCGGCCGGGGTGCGTCCTTGCCCAAGGCCTTCTCGAAGACCCCCATTCCGGGGAGCTCGACAAACGCCTCGGCTCGTTCACCGAGGCGAGCCCGCATCGGCATCCATTCGTGGCGTTCCGCCGCACGGCGGCCGCCGTTGATGACGGGGCGGTGCCCCACCGTCAGGTAGCGCACCCACAGCGCCCACTGGGTGAGGTTCCACCTGCGTTCGTTGGACCGGCTGCGCTGGGCACCGTAGAAGGTGATCACCGCCGGAGGCGCGAAATACAACGTGAACGTCAGCTGGCTGGGCAGCCCGAAGACGGCCAGCAGGGTGCCGGTCCACACGGCGTAGATCGCGGCGCCCGTGACGAGCATCCGGCGGGACGGGCCTTCACCCAGGTCCATGCCGAGGATCTCGTGCTGGCGCGTTTCAAGATCGAAATGCCGGGTGTAGGTGTGTCCGACCCTCACGCGCCTGCGACCTTGTTCCAGATTTCCACGAACATCGTCTTGGTGGTGTCGGTGGCGAACACGAAGCCCGCCACCACGACGCCCGCGATGATGTGGCCGATGAGGTCGCCCCACTCGCGCTTGGCGTAGTGGCCGATTGCCCGGACTACCAGGACGATCAGGAAGATGTTTCCGGCGATCAGGAAGACCCACGTCTTCAGGTCTGCGCCGCTGGTCAACGCAAGGTTGACGCCGTTGGACATGCCTCGTATCCCCTCGTTCGGTTCGTGCGGGCGGAGAGTCAGGACGCTCCGCCGTGGACCTCGGCCACCTGCCAGCGTTCGGCGGCGGCCGAAGCCACCCGGGTCAACTCGACCCGGTAGGTCTGCTCCAGCTCCGCGCCGCCGATCTGCCAGCGGACGACGGCGGTACCGGTGCGGTCGTCCCCCTTGCCCTTGTCGACGTTCCAGCTCTGAACGTCCAGCAGCGTCATCCCGGCAGGCAGCGGCGGAACGGTCGCGCCCGGAGCGGTCACGGTGTCGGACTCGCCCTTGGCGTACTCGGTGAAGAAGGTCTCCACGGTGCTCTGGGTGTGAGCGGACAGCTCAACGTCACTGTCGACCGTGTTCTGGTCGGTGACGGAAGGGCCGGAGGTGGGGACGCCCACGATGCCGGGCTGGCCGGTGACGACGATGCGGCCGGAGGTGTAGAGGACGGGCACCTCCAGCCCGACCCACTTCTGCTCGGCCGGCGGGGTCTTCTTGCCCTTGCCGGTCTCGCCCGGGGTGCTGACCAACGCGTCCACGTGCACCCGCGCTCGCTTGTCGCCGAGCTCGTCCACCCTGCCCGGCTGGACGATCAGTACGGACTGCTGCCCCTTCGCGTTCCAACCTGCGGAGGTGTCCATGCCCTTGGGCATGTCCCGCGCCAAAGCCTTGGTTCGCTCCTCCGGCTTCGCCTCGTCCCAGGTCAGGTAGGAGTACGCGAAGCGGGTGGCGACCGCCTGGGCGTCCTGCACGGGATACGTCGGGCCCTGCTGGACCTTCGGGGGCGGAGCGGGCGCGGGCTCGTTGGGCCAGAACCATGACCTGACGCCGGTGATCGCGGCCAGGGCGACCACCGCCCACAGCGCGATCCGGCCCGCAGTGACGAGAGCCCTCGTGCCACTCTTCTCCTCGTGGATGGCCCAGGGGGTCACCGGAGTTCGTGTTTGCTTGGGTTCGGTCGCAACCTGCGGCTTGCTGTGGCCGTTGCGCTCAGCCTGCACACGCTTGCCTGCCGCCACCCACTGCTGCGCGCCCACTGGCGAAGCGGTCCGCTGCGGGGAGGGTTCCGGTTGGGGGGGCGGGGTGTCCTTGCGAGGCTCCGGCAGGTTGAGGATCTTCCACACAACCGACTTGAACGCACTCATCCCCTGATGACCTTCCCCGCGATAGGCCCGAATGTTTCTGGACAGTACGCCGTTGACTACTGATCGTCAAAAAATTTCGTATCGGGGCGGGTAGAGTGCGGCGCCATGCGCACGGGGGCAGACGGATGGCGTCTGCGGGGATGGCTTGTCGCGGAGTTGCGGCAGGCCCGTGGAATCCCCCAACAGGTATTGGCAAAAGAGGTGGGGTGCTCTCGCAGCACAGTCGCGATGTGGGAGGCGAAGAACCAGCGACCAGGTCCACGGTACCTTCCCCGGCTGGCCAGGCGTCTCGACGTCTCCCCCCTTGACCTTGTCGAACTCATAGATGCCGAGTGGACGTTGAGGGTGCTGCGACGGCTCCTGGGCTTCACCCAGACCCAAGTCGCGCAGGCCCTGAAGGTCGCTGTCAGCACCTATTGCGATGTCGAGCGGGGGCGGCAGGCTCTCCCTGACAGATGGGTTCCGGTACTGCAAGTGCTTTTCAATACCGACGAACACACCGTCAGGAACAGTGCCCCATACAAGAAGACGAAGAAGAGATAGACCTTTGTCGACAAACCCACAGAATGCATGGCGACGAAAGCGCGAGTCCGATTAGCTCGGTCTACCGTATTTTGAACACAGATGCGGCTTTCGGGCAGTCACGCAGATTCGATTCCGCTTCTGTGGACCGCGTACCCGGGATGCCGTAGGGCATCCTCGCCAGTCCCGCCGTGACCAGGACAAGGGCACATGACAACAGCACAGCTAAGCCCCGGAGTAACGGCGCTTGCCGCATTCCGGGGCTTTGCTGTCGTGCAGCCGTGAGCTACTGGGGGTTGATCTGGCGGAGCCACTGCCCCAGCTGCTCGGCGGTGGGCCGGTCGGCCGAGGGCCGGGTGAGCGCGTACTGCAGGACCTCTTCGAGCGCGGGCCAGTGCGTGATGCGGCCGTGCGGGACACGGTTGCGAAGCAGCAGCCGCCGGAGCTCGGTCGGCGTGAACCTCGCGGGGTCGACACCCATAGCGGCGTAGTCGCGGTGCCAGGTCCCGGTCGCCGCCCACCACAGGCCGGCCGCGAGGGCGTACACCTCATCCGACGGGTCGGTGGTCACCGGCCGGACCCGCGACTCCACGCGGTGCATCAGCTCTGGTGACATCAGGTGCAGCAGTCCGCCGAGGTAGCCGTGCGACGGCGGCAGGCTTGGACTCGATGCCCATGCACAGTCGATGAGCCGAACCGCTGCCGCCGTGTGCACGGTGTGGTGCGGCTGAAGGTCACCGTGCACCCACCCGGCCGCGTGCAGAGCACTCACAGCCAGGCACGTGTCCACCGCGGCGGCGAGGGCCGAGGCCCGGCCGTCTTCGCGCCGCTGTCGTACGCCCTCGAACCGGTTCCACGTGGAGGCGCCTTCGAGCCACGGCGTGATGAGCCATGCGGAACCGGCGCCACGGCCCGCCTTCGCCCGTCCGCCGTACGACAGGCCGGGCACCAGGGAGTGCGTCTGTTGAAGTACGGCTGCCTCGCGTGCGACGGCGGCGGCGTCTTCGCCGGTGCCGATCTTCAAGGCCCACAGTCCGCGCGGACCGGACACGCGCCAGACGGCCGCGCGTGAAGCCACCTGTTCCCACTGCGCGGGCTCACCCGCCAGCGCCTCCGCGTCTGCCCGGCCGATCATCGGCGGTCCCTGCGCGACACGTTGCCCCGGCAGGTTGACGGAGTCCGTCCCCTCAGTGTCCAACACGGAAAAGCCCTCTCTCTACGGTCACGCGGTGATCGGGGTCAGGTCGTCTCAGAGCAGATTCAGAGCGGCTACGAGCGCGGTCACGGCCCACATGACGCCCAGGTAGGTGCACAGGCAGCGGACCAGCACCGGATGATCACGGCGCATGTGCCTCAGTGCGGCGAATCCCGTCCTGCCGTGCGACTGCGCCCGGAAGCCGAAGAACGAGACGGAGACCGCCGAGACCTGCACCGCGCGGTCCTCGCCCTGGCCCCGTTCCTGCTCCAGAAGCATGTCCATGAGGGTGCGCGGCTCGAAGTCCTGGCGCGGGGGGCGCTTCGCGCGGATGCGACGCAGGTACGGGAAGTCAGGCATGGCGGTTCGCTCTCTCGGTGGTCCGGATGGGTAGGGCGGCAGACGCGGTGGCCCGCCGGCGTTGACCGCCCGACGGCCCGGGCGCGAGGCATCGGGTCGCCGGGCGGGGCTAGGCCGCGACGCTCGGCGTCGCGAGGTCGGCCAGGTTCACAGGGGTACAGCCGTGCAGAGTCACGACGTCGCGGGCGGCGAGAGTCCACCGGAGCGTGGGGTCTTCGAACGCGACGTCGGTGAGGCCGTTCTTGTTCCTGGTCGGGATCGGCCGAAGAGTCCGCGGGTCGTAGACGATCCCGGCAACCCCCCAGGGCTCTGCCCGCTCCACCAGGGCGGCGGTGTGTCCCTTGACCAGGTGCGGGCAAGCCTCAGCGGCCTCGACGGCGCACGGCAGGCATACGGGAGGTGTGTCGGTCCTCTCGCCGTCGCGGATCGGTCGCCCGTCGACCGCGCGCCCGATGAACAAGTGCTTCCCGCCCCACTGGCGGAACTCATCGTTGAACGTGGAGGCGGCACAGACCATGCACAGCATGTGCGACATGGCCTGTCGCTGACGCAGAGGGTGGATGTCGGCCAGGCGGGGTTTACCCCTCCCCCGCAGGGCCGGCCACCGTACCCAGAGGTTGCCGTCCCTCCGGTCCGCGCTGCTGACCTCGTCGGCGTAGCCGATGCCTTCCACGCCATCCGGCCCCACCCGCTTGATCACCTTGTATGGGAGCGGCTTCTCCTCGCTCCACGGTGCGATGAATGGGACGTGGAGGCCCTTCCAATGGAACTGCTGGCGGGCCGTCACGTCGCTGTCCTCTCACGGGTCTGGGGTGGTGTCATCCGTCGGCGGTTCATGCGACCTGCTTGATCGTTCGCGTCGCCGTGAGCCGTTCCAGGAGGTCGTTGGCCACGGCGCCCTGCCTACGCAGGTGAGCGATCTGGCCGCGGTGGTCCTCCGGCAGCTCCACGGCCTGCAACTCGACGGCGCGGGCGGTCAGCCTCAGCACTTCGGGGTCCTTTACCTCCGCCACCGTGGCGATGGTGGCCAGCCGCTCCAGGTCACCGCGCAGACGCTCATGGATGTCCTTGACCTCGGCCGCTGCGGGCGGCTGGGGGTCGAGCGCGTCACCGATGTCGTCCAGCACCTGAGAAAGCGTGCGCATCTTCCGCAGGGCCGCGGCCAGCCGGATCAGCGTCTCGACGTCCGCCTGGCCCTCTCTGGCGGGCACGGTGAGGGTTGGGTGCATCAGAAGCTCCCTATCTCGTAGACGTGCCGCCCCCGGCCCGGGATACGGGGGGGTTGCCCTGCCGGGGGCGGCACGAGGGGCGCCGGTAAGGCGCCCGGGGTCCGCACCGGACGGCGCACTCGCCAGTCCGGTGCGGTGGCTGTGGTGGGGCACGAGTGGCCGGCCCGAGCCCCGGTCAGGCTCTCCGTCTCATGCAGTCGCGGTTCGCGAGCGGGTCGCGGCATATCGGTCATTGGTCACTGTCCGTCGCCCGGATCGCGGCCCAGACCCTGAGGCCGGGCCCGGCTTCGGACGCGCCCCACCGGCTGGCGAGCCTGCGCACAAGGTCGAGCCCGCGGCCGTTCTCGTCCCACAGGTCTCCGGTCTCCTCCGAGATCGCCTGGAGCGACCTGGCGGGCCGGGGGCCGCTATCGCAGACGGCCACCTCGACTTCACCGTCACGTCGCAGCAGTTCGAGCTGGATAAGAGGCGAAGTGGTGTGCTGCACCGCGTTGGTCGTGATCTCGGAGGCGAGCAGGACGGCCGTGTCCACGGTGTCCTCCGGCATCCGCCAGGAACACAGGGCCTCGCGCACGTGAAGACGGGCGCGTGCCGGGGCCTGGATGTCGCCGTCGAAGGCGTACTGGTGCGGCTCGGCCTGGCCGGCGCTCGACTCGGCGGCGCCGGTGGGGCAGACTTCGCGCGCCGGTGTCCTCACCGGGCGATTCGACACGTCACGCGTCACAGCACACCTCCGTCCACGGGAGCCGACGCGGCACGGCGGCGGTATCCGGGCAACGCGAGCCGAACGGCCGTCCGCAGCTCGGCGGCGGTCAGCAAGTCGCTCTCCACGTTGGGACGGTGGAGCCACCAGGTCGGGCAGTCACACGGCCCGAACTCCGGGTGGGGAATGGTCAACCAAGACTCGCGGGGGAGGGTCCAGATGTCCTCTGCCCAGACTCCGCCCTGGTCCGGCTCGATGAAGAGGTAGAGACGGCGGTTCCAGCGGTCGGCCAGCGCCGGGGGGCAGCAGCCCCTGAGCGTTCCGCACGCTCCGAGTACGTCGAGTCCGAGGGTGTATGGCATCGCCACGGCGTCCCACGCCCGGCCTGCCGGAAGTTGCCCAGTCCACTTTGGGGACTCGGTCCACTCGACGGCCAGCCGGTCAGGGCTGGGGTGGGCGGCAAGGAACCAGACCATGTTGGTGTCCGCCAGGGCCGCTGTCACGACGCGCCCCCGGCGGCCTTCAAACACCCGTCGTGGGCTCGGACGTCCCACCAGAGGGTGTCGCCGCCCGGGCTGATCGTGCACGCGCGGCCGGCGGAACGCAGTTCCCCGTCCGGCATCTGGCAACACAGGCAGGAAGCACCCTGAAGCACGCGTAAGACCTGAGTGCTCACGGGGATCTCGAACTGCCGCTGTACTCCTTCTGCGGCATTCGTCGCACCACTTCGGTCGGCGCTCTGTGGAGTCACTTCGCTGGGCATCCGGGTTCCTCCCGGTCCGGTCGGTACGACGCGGCCCACCCCATCCAAGATCACGGGCTGTTGTCAGGTGGGCGCGCTCTGTGCTGACTCGGTACAGGATGCCAGCAGATTCGCTACGGTGGGAACCACTCTCGCAGAATTCTGCGGAATCAGTTTCTGTTCGAACTGACGCACAGAGGGGGGAAACTGACTGGTGTTCGGGAAGTGGCAGAATTTTTCGCGGAGCCGCAGAAGATTCCTTGCCGTGGCAGAACAAGCACCGACACACTGGCCCTGGCACGACGAAGGGACGCTGGATGATTGAGGACGTAGGGTCGGCGGCACCGGCCCTCTGCCGTCTTCAGCTCGCTGTCGAACTCCGCAGCCTGCGAGAGGGATCAGGGCTGACCGCCTCAGAGGTGGCCAGGCGCCTTGTTGTGAGCCCGTCGAAGGTCAACCGGCTGGAGGCCGGCGAGAACGGGGTCGTAGAACCGGCCGATGTGATGGCCCTGTGCGACATCTACGGAGCCGAACCCGAGCAGCGAGCGACGCTGATCGGCTACGCAACCGTCACCAAGACGAAGAAGGACTGGTGGCAGGAACGCGAGTACGCGCCGGTCATCCCGCCCGGCTTCAAGGCGTACCTCGGCCAGGAAGCCACCGCATCCGCGCTCCACAACTACGAATCGGAGTACGTCCCCGGCCTGTTGCAGACCGAGGCGTACGTCCGCGCCCTGCACCGCCGAGCGCACGAGGGCCTGGGCAAGGACGAGATCGACCGCCTGGTGGCCGTTCGTATGACGCGACAGGAGGTCCTTCACCGGGAGGCGTCGCCGCTCAGGCTCATCGCCATCATCAACGAGTCGGTCCTGCGGCGCCGTGTCGGCAGCGCTGAGGTGATGCGCGAGCAACTGCAGCACATCGCGGAACTCGCGTCATCCCTCTCCAACGTCCGCGTACAGGTCGTTCCGTTTGAGTCCGGAGCACACCCCGGCATGAACGGAGCGTTCACCATCTTGCAGTTCCGGGAGAAGGACCCCTTCCCTCCGATCGTCTACCTGGAAAACCTGTCCGACGCGTGGGTCGTTCGGAAGCGGGCCGACGTCGACCGGTACGAGGAGACGTTCACGGACCTGCAAGCGTTCGCTCCAGGGCACACAGAGTCCTTGAGCATGATCAAGAAAGCGATCGAGGAGTTCTGATTCCTATGACCAGGGACGACGCCCAGAGCCCCCAGTGGTTCACGTCCAGCTACAGCAACGACCAAGGGGGTCAGTGCGTCGAAGCGGCTCGCATGGGCAACGGGACGGCGATGTGGGTGCGTGACTCCAAGAACCCGAGGGGAGCCGTGTTCGAGTTCGGTGACGGGCCCTGGATGAGCTTCCTCCAGGCCGTGGTGGACGGTGACATCGAGCAGCGGGACGCCTAAAACTCACCCAGCGAATGACGCGGCCCGAATCGGCCCGGCAGACACGCGTCTGCCGGGCCGATTCCGTTTGCAGCATGACCCGGTCAGCTCATGAGCGGGAGGTCGCACGAGCGAGCCAGGACCGTGAGGACGGCCAGCGCGACCAGACCGTACAGAACCTGACGGCCCGTGATCGGCTGACCACCCGTCTCCTCGGGCCCGTCCTCACCGTCAGGGACGCCCCCAAAGTGAGCCTGATGGCGGTGGGCCTCGCGTGCAGCCGCTTCCCCCTCCGGGCCGATCGGGAAGCGGGTTCGACAGGCGCCGCACCTCCAGTACGCCACGGGGACGTCCTCCTCTCACAGGCCACCCACGGGGCGGCTGCTGAATACGCGAGTCGAGCCTAGAACCTGCTCCGGAGAGCAAGTAGCCCGCCTACCGAAACGGTAGACGGGCGGTAGGTGGCGGGTAGTTATTGCAGGTCAGAGGGCTGACCTACCGGAAGTAGGCGGACCAGGTTCGAGCCCTGGGCCGGCAGGGGAGTGAAGGTCTGGGGAAGGTCTGCGGAGTGCACACCGGGCCGGTTACGCGTGGCCCCGTCCTTGTCCGATGCGGGGGCCTTCACGCCATCCCGGACGGGGATCTGGTGGGCCGCCAGGAGGGCCCTCACCCGGCCGATTTCGGACCGCACGTCACCCCCCTCGGGCACGCTTTCCAGGGCCAGTTCACGGAGGTGCACAGCGGTGCCGTTCCCCCGCGTTCTGATGCTCTCGCGTACCCACGCGTAGACCCTGATTCGCTCCGCTGCAGCGGCCTCTTCGGGGGACGGTTCCGCCACTTCCCCACCGGACGGATCGGGTTCCGCTTCCCCACTCCCCTGATCCTGTTCGTGATCTTCAAGGGGTTCCGACTCCGCGACTCCCCCGTCCGCACTCTCTTCGCGATCTTCCTCTTCGTGATCTTCGTGAGCCCCGGCGGCCGCTCCCACAACCCAGGCGATCACCACGAAGATGATCACCAATCCGCTCGCCCCTCGGATCAGGTCCAGCGGGTGGTCGATCACCCAGTTCCCCACTCCCGCCGCCAGCTTCCCCACGGCCGGGACCGCCGTGTTGACCAGGAACATGCCGCCCATGCCGGTGAGCACCGCACCGCCGATCACGAGGTCACCGGTGCTGGTCCCGGACTTCGCGGGCGCCTTCTTACCCCCCGTCGACTTCTTCGCCGGAGACTTCCCGCCGCGCCGCTTCGGCTTCGCGGAGCGCTCGGCGTCGCCACCGGCCGCCGCCTTCGGGGCCGACTTCACGCCCTTCCCCCTCCGCACCCGGCCGATGACCAGCACCCAGCCTCGGCGTGTCAGGGTCCAGGTCGCGCGGAGGATGATCACCGACCCCGCCCGTACGGCGACCAGGCCGGCGCGGTCGAACGCGTGATACGCAGACAGGTCCGGGCGGGTGACGGCACGGCCGGGCGCCCGGGGGGCGTCCGCCTGGCTCTCCAGGGACTCGATGATCTGGCCCCACCACGCCCGAGGGCGTGACGGCTGCTCCGCCGCCACGCCCTCGTCGTCCACCAGCTCGACGTCGTCCGCCACGCCCTTGCCCTCGTCGCCCGGGTCGGGCTTGACCAGGTCCACAGCCATCAGGCGACCACCGTTCCGGTCAGGTTGCTGATCAGGCCCGTGAGCGTGTCGAAGATGCCACCGGCCGCCGTGAACATGCTGGGCAGCATCAAGGCGAACAAGCCGTTGCGGAACTTCGACGGCTTCAGGCCGTAGATCAGGATGCACATCAGGAGGGCGACCGCACCGGCGCCGAAGTTGCCTGCGGACCCGAAGCTGGTCTGGATCGCCTGGGACAGGCCGCCGCTCATGTCCGCGACGAAGCTGAAAGTCTCCCCGCCCTGGGCATAGAGCTGGCCGGTGATGAACGCGGCCACGATCACGCCCTCGTGGGACAACTTGATCTTCCACTGGCCCCGCGCGCCGACGATCAGGAACGCGGTCATCACGACGGCGCCGCCGGTGAAACCGATCGCTCCGAAAATCTGGCCCATGTCTGTGATCTGCTCTCTCGGTTAGTTCGTGCCGTACAGGAGAAATGCGACGGTGGCCGTGGCGGCGGGAACGTGGGCGGCCCAGACCACGCCCTTCCAGGGCCACTTGTCGCCGTAGTGGCCGATCCAGCCACGGACCATGCGGTAAGCGGTCTGGAGCCCCAGCGCGACGCCGCCGCCGACGACCCAGGCGGGCTGGGCCATCTGCAGGACCGTGATCAGACCCAGCGAAGAGACGAAGATGACGCCGCCCAGCTTCGTCCGCGCGGCCAGGCCCACGAGCCCGCAGTACAGGGCGCAACCAGCCACGGGAGTGGCGTACTGGTCGGCGTGGGCCATCAGGCCCGTGACCCAGTCGTCCAGGTGCAGACCCCAGCCCGCGGCGTACGCGGTGCCGGCGAAGACGACCTGGCGGCCTCGGGGGTTGTTGATCAGGCCGCCGCCACTCGTGGTGCCAGCGATGACCGGACCGGCGTTCCTGACCGCGGCCGCGAACCGACCGCCCGTCGTCGCGTCCGGTGCCGGGGCCTCGTCGGTGTCCGCCTCGTCGCCGTCGTCGCCACGGGAGGACTTGCCCTTCCTCCGCCAGAAGGCCTTCTTCGGCTCGGGCGCCTCGTCCTGGTCGTCGCCGTCCTCCTCGGCGTCGGCCTCGTCGGCGTCGTCCTCTTCGACTACCGGCTGGGCCGGGGCGGCGGGGGCGTACTTCGGGGCGGACGGCGCGGCCGCCTGAGCTGGAACGTTGCCGGTGAAGGTGTCCTGGTCTGCGGCGTCGTCCTTGTAGACGTCGTTCCACCAGTCCTTCGCCGGTGCGGTCGGGGCGGGTGCCTCGACCGGGGCGGGTGCCTCGACCGGGGCGGGTGCCTCGACCGGGGCGGGTGCCTCGACCGGGGCGGGTGCGGGCGCGACGGCGGCCGGCGACGTGTCGGCGTCGGCGTCCGGGCCGACCACGTCCAGGTCCAGGTCGACGTCGGGCATGGTCGCCGCAGCATCGGGCTCCGGGTCCCGCTCGGTGGCCGGTGCCGGAATCGTCGGCGCGGTCGACGTCGCCAGGACGTCGTCCAGGTCCGCGAGGAAGTCGCTCACGTCGCGGACGCCTGCCTCGGAGACCTGCGTCTCCGAGTCGGTGTTCGTCGTCATCGGGCCAGCCACCCCCATCGGCGGACAGCGGCGGTCATCAGCCGCCGGATACGGATTTCGTCGGGGTCAAGTCGTCGCAGTGCCTCGTCCGGGACGGCCGGTGTGCCGACCCGCTCGAATCCGGGCGGGAGGTCCAGGGCAAGCGGCGAGAGACCGTGCTGCTGGACGCTGCGGGGGCCGGGCACGTGCTGGTCCCCGGAACGCGCATCACAGCGCGAACTCATGGTTGTCAGTGAGCCGTTCGGGTCGCCCGGGTGCGGTGCGCGCGTCGCGCGCCGGTTCACCGTCACAACTGGCTCCAGATGATGAGGACCACCAGCGCGGAGCCGATGGTCATGGTGTCCTTCGCGATGCGGACGGCCCGGGTCTGCGGCCGACTGAGGTGAGTCGCCGCCAGCACGATCAGCACGCCGCCGAGCAGGAGGTGGGGCACGGGAGTCCTTCAGGAGTGCGCAACACCGAGGGCGACGGCGAACGCCGCGACCAGGGCGGTGCTGCAGGCGAGGGCCTGCCGTCCGTGGGGCCGGACGCCGAGAGCGACGGCTGCCCCTGCGGCGGAGGCCGGGAACATGAGGGTGAGGACCAGTTGCAGCGCGTACATGGCGCCCTTCCCGCCGGGGCGGCCGGAGCCCGTCCGGCCGCCCGCGGCTCGCGGCCGGCTACTGGGGGCTGGTCTGCTCACCCTGGGGGGTGCCGGGGACCGGCTTCGCGGGCTCGGGGAACCAGCCGCCACGGCTGGACTGGTACGTCGGGCCGCTCGCCCGCTGCTCGGGCGTCAGCTTCTGTCGCAGCTCGGCCTGGGAGATCGACTTGCGAAATGCCATGATGGAGGTCCGTTCCGTGATTCGGGATGGGACCGGGGCGGCCGTCTGCTGTGGAAGGTGGGAGGCCGCCCCGGAGCTTGTCCGGCCCCGGCTGCGCTCGCGCGTCAGTACGGGGCCTTTGTCGTGCAACGGAGCGCCGCAGCAAGCGCGTTGGCGTCCTGCGGCACAACACCAGTAAACGCCAACCTCCACGGGAGGTCAATCGAGTTCCACGGGAGATTTAGAAATCTCCACGGGAGATTGAGTGAGCTGCTGCGGAGCCTTACCCTCAGCTCATGACAAAGCACCCGTCCGCCACCGTGGAGTTCCGTCGCGTCGCTCAGCGGCTGCGCGACGCCGTGACGGGCGGCACGTACGAACCCGGCTCGCGGCTCCCGGCCGCCGCCGATCTGGCCGAGCACCTTGGGTGCACGCGCTCCGCTGTCGAGCGGGCCGTCCGGGTGGCGGCCGCCGAGGGCCTGGTGACCACCCGGAAGGGGTCCGGGGCCTATGTCTCCCGCTTGCTGAAGCGGATCACCCGGCAGACCACCGGCCTGCTCCGAGCGGGCGGCGACGGCGAAGCGGACGGCTTCGGCGAAGCGCTGGAAGCGGAACTGCGGGCGCTCGGCCTCGTCGCCCGCCACTTCCCCGATGTCCGCACCGAGCGGGCCCCGCAGGACCTGGCCGCGCTGCTCGGCCTGAAGCGGAGCGGGCAGAACGTCCTCGTCCGCGACACCAGGACCTTCGCCGTGGCGGCCGGCGCCGCGCCGACCGATCCGGGCACTCCCGTCCAGCTCGCCGTTACGTATCTGCCGCTCGACATCGCGCGCCATACCGCCCTGGAGGACCCGGACCCCGGCCCCCGGGGTGTGAGGGGCCTCCTTGCCGACCTCGGGCACCGGCCCACGGACTTCTCCGAGACCATCGACGTCCGCCCGCCCCGCGAGGACGAAGCGGCCGCCCTGGAGATCGACCCGGACAACCGAGTCATCCAGCTGACCCGGACCGCGGCCACTGCCGACCGTGCCGTGGAGGTCACCGTCAGCGTGCTTCCCGCACACCTGTGGTCGCTCTCCTACCGGTGGACGACCGCCTCCTGACGCCCCTCTCCCCGACCGGTCCGGCCGGCGCGTCGAGCTACCAGGTAGGCCGGTAGATTCGCAGGTCAGAGGCCACCTACCGGCCAACTACCTACCGCCTACCAGCGGCTGCCGCCACCCAATCCGGAGACCGCTGAGAGGACGCGGAGCGCCCTCCCAGAGAGGCCCTGGCGGGTCCGGGCCGGACGGGGCTCGCACGGCCTCAGCGGGGCCTCCAGGCACCTTCCAGCCCGCTGCGGCAGGCAGCAGAACGGGGGCTGGCCGGACCTCTTCCAGGTCCGGCCAGCCCCCGCTTGCATGCGTCAGATCCCCACCAGCGTCTTACCCTTCGGGTCGAGCTGGTCCAGGTCCGCGATCGGACGGCCGAAGGTGTCCAGCAGCTTGCCCTTCTTCGCGTCTTTCGCCGCCTTGGCAGGGGCGTCCGCCTTCTTCGCCGCCTCGGCCTGCTGCGCGGCCTCCCACCGCTCCATCGCTTCCTGCATGTAGGTGCGAGCCGTCCCCTGCGAGGTGAGCCCCAGTTCCGCCTGCACCTGGTACGCAACATCTGTGCGGGTGCGCGGGGTCACTGCCGGACCGAGCAGACGCGGTTCGCCCTGCTCGCACAGCTCATGCACCCGCTCGATGAAGCGCTGCTTCAGCGATCCCTTGTTCAGCGGTGCCAGCGGCTTCGTCGCCTCCCTCGGCTTCGGCGTCCGCGGCTGCTCCGTCGACTGCTCGGCGGGCGCGGACTGCTTCGTCTCCGCCTGCTTCGCTTCGAGCTCGGCCCGCAACCGCTCCGCCTTCTCCCGCTCGGCGGTCACCGCCCGCTTCGCCTCGGCCCGCTCCGCTTCCAGTCGCTCGGCTGCTTCGCGCTCGGCCCGCTCGACCGCTTCGCGCTTCGCCTGCTCTGCTTCCGCGCGAAGCTGCTCAGCCTGCTCGCGAAGCTGACGTGCCGCTTCGGTGCGAAGCTGCTCCAGCTCCCCGCTCCACCGTTCCCGCTCCATGCGGACCTGCTCGGCGCTCTGCTGCTTGAAGCGCTCCGCCTGCTCCTGGAGCTGCCGCTTCGCCTCGTCACGAAGCTGTTCGACCTGCTCGCTCCACCGCTTCGCCTCACGCTCGGCCCGCTGCTCGGTGCTCTCCCGCTCCGCTCGACGGTCCGCGGCTTCACGCGCCGCGCTCTGCTCGACGGCTTCGCGGATCAGCCGGACCTGCTCGGCCGCTTCACGCTTGGCAGCTTCACGCTCCGTCTGCGCTGCCTCGACCTGCTCGCGAAGCTGCCGGACCATCTCCTCGAAGCGCTCGCGCTCCGTCTCCCGCTCCGCGTTGAGCCGCGTACGCTCCTCCCGCTCCGCTTCCAGAGCGGCAACAGCCGCGTCCCGCTCCTGCTGGGCCTTCCGCTCCGCGGCCCGCAGTTCGTCCTGCACCTCGGCCTTCTGCTCCTCCAACTTCTGCTTGACCTTCTGCTGCAGCGCGGGCAGCGAGACGACGGTGTCCACCACGCTGTCGACGTCGCCATAGTTGAGCCGTCCCAGCTGTCCCGCCTGCATGTGCCCCATCGTCCGTCGCACGACCGCGAGAGCCTGCTCCACGTCGACCGGGGCGTCCGCGCGGTCCAGCGCGACCGCCGCGTCAGCGGTCAGCCGGTCGACCTTGCGGTCCGCCAGCGACTTCCTCCAGCCGAACCGGAATTGGCGGTCGGCTCGCGTCTGGGCTCGGGCCAGGTCGATCACCGCGCGGGCCGCACGCTGGGCCAGCAGCCGGCGAGAGGTCTCGCTGGTCGTGGAAGCGGCGTCCAGACCCAGCCACGCAAACAGGGCGATCCAGGTCCGGCGCCACAGCAGAACGACCAGCCGGAGGGGTCCGGGCCGGACGCCGTCCTCCTCCTCGGCCTTGGCCAGCTCGGCGATCCGCAGGTCCAGCCCGTGTTCCAGCAGCTTGACCGACACCACGGGGACACCGGCCAGGGCCACCTTCGCCCACAGACCGCCGCCCTCGGGAGCGTGCGCCCAGTTCGCGGCGGCCGAGAGACCCACCAGGCCCCACGCCATCCGCCGGGACCGGATCATGCCCTCGGTCCACCGCGGGACCTCCTGGGCGGCCAGGGCCCGGGCCAGGCCCAGCATGAGGCCGATCTCAGCACCGTCGAAGATCGCGATGAAGAAGATCCGCAGCACCATGGGCAGTCCGGCGGTGTCCTCGGCGAACCCATACAGGCCATACATGCTGACCGTCATGCCGCAGATGCCGACGATGGTCCGCCAGCGGTCGTCAATCATCGCCATGACGCGGGCCCGGGCCTCGCTGTCATCATCCCGGCGGGCCTTTTCAACCGCCCGCGTCACCGCCCGGCCCGCCAGTCGCAGGGCCAGGACCAGCAACGCCAGGCTCGCCACGCCAGCGGCCACCCCACCGAGCGCCACCGTCCACGGCGGCACCCCCAGGGACTCGGCCACGGCGTGGACACGGGGAAGCACGTTCACGCCTGCACCTCCGAAGCCTGAACAGCGGAAGGTGCACGTCCACCCGCCCACGGGGGGATACTGAAGTACGACATCAGAGCCTCATCTCTCTGGTGTGAGCCCCCGGGATGCCCGCCTCCACAAGCTGAGGCACCCCGGGGGTTCGTGTTTATGTCGCAAGCACATCCCTTGCGACACCCTTAATTATGCCTTATTCAGGGATCTTTGTCAAGCCCTTCCTCAAGGCCCCCTACGGCGAGTTGGGGCAGCCTGCTCTGTAGGGGCCACCCCAACTCGTATTCGTCCTCACGATGCCCGACGAGCCTAGTCGTCGCGATCGAACGCACACCCGACCTGCTGATTCCCGTCAGTTGACGCGCTCCAGTCGGACCGGGATGTCGAAATAGGCGCCTAGCGCGATCCGCGCCAAGACGGACTGTTTGAGATTGTGCTTCTTCGCCACGGCCTGAAGCGTCGGCATCCACTTCATCGACACGGAATACTGCAGTCGCGAGTTGGCCGGTTCAACCTTCTTCGGCCGGCCTGGGCCACGCTCTATGATCTCCAGCCCCGGGAAGAGACCACCCTCGTGAACGGGCCCGCGGGCTTCGGCGATGAGTTCGGGCAGCCGGTCCGCGCACTGTGCCACCGCGGTCAGAATGATGACCTCTGCCGACTTGCCGGTCTGCTGCATGTCCTTGACCTTGACCGCGATGGAACTCGGCACGTAGGTCTGGAGAGTGACCTTGCCGGTTGCCGATCCTTGGTACTCGGATTCGTCGTAGTCCGTAGCAGCATCGGCCTCCGCCTCAGCACGAGCGGCTTCCTCCGCCTCCCGCTTCTCCTGGGCCTCCGCCTCAGCACGAGCGGCTTCCTCCGCCTCCCGCTTCTCCTGGGCCTCCGCCTCAGCACGAGCGGCTTCCTCCGCCTCCCGCTTCTCCTGGGCCTCCGCCTCAGCACGAGCGGCTTCCTCCGCCTCCCGCTTCTCCTGGGCCTCCGCCTCAGCACGAGCGGCTTCCTCCGCCTCCCGCTTCTCCTGGGCCTCCGCCTCAGCACGAGCGGCTTCCTCCGCCTCCCGCTTCTCCTGGGCCTCCGCCTCAGCACGAGCGGCTTCCTCCGCCTCCCGCTTCTCCTGGGCGGACTGATCGCTCGTGCCGTTGCCGACGAATGCGGCTGGCACAGGCGCCCCAGGCGGCGAAGGGACCGCGGACGGACTGCCAGCCGCAGCAACGCGAGACCCGCGTCGACGTCCCAGGCCACCCACTTCAGGTTTTGGCGGTGCCACCGGGCCGCTCGGCTTGTACGTCTCTGTCATGCGGCCAGAGCCTCCTCCCGCTCGACCTGGGTCACCCGCTCAACGATCTCGACGACCAGGTCCTCGTAGTCACGGCCGACCTCTTCAGCGCGTTCCGTGGGGAGCACCGTTCCACTTTCCCCGCGCTTTTTCTGCCACCACTTGATGCCGTCGGAGGCTTCGGCGATCTCGTACGAGAGCTGGCCCCTGTCCCTGCAGTTCACCGCGACACCTTCCGCGGCCCGAATGACCGCCTGAAAAACGGGGGCGTCCGAGCCGGCCTCGGTCAACAGTGCCTGGATTCGCTCGCGGGCCTGGACCCACATACCGACCGGCCTCTTCTCCTTGGTCTTCCTGTCGGTGTAGTAACGGTGCACGAAGCCGAAGAGGACCGCGCCCAGCAGCTCCAAGTCCGGGTTGAGGTGAGCGGTCTCCTCGAAGCGGTGCGACACGCCACCAAGGCCATCGATTGATGAGCTGTCGCCAGTGGAGACCGGGGCCAGCACCCATCTTGCGGCGCACAGGGCCAGCAGCTGAGCCTCCTTGGTAACCGGCGGGCAGTCGATCACGATCCAGCTGTACTCGCGGGACAGTTTGGCGAGCATCACGGCGAGGCTGAGATTGGCCGCCTGACCGTGCCTGCTCTGCATGGTCACCATCTGGAACGGGATCTGTTCCAGCTGTCTGCCGCTCGGCACCACGTCAAGGTGGGGGCGCACGTCACGGATGATCTTGGGCAGGTCGCCGAACTGAAGGGCGATGGCCAGGGATTTGCCGTCGTCGTTCAGTGGGTGTCCCTTGACACCCAGGTCGTGCAGCGTGTTGCCCTGGGCATCGACTTCGAGAAGCAGAACGCGTCCGGCGGGCTGTCCCTCCGCGGCCTTGGCTGCCTCCCCCTCAGCGAGCAGGCCGGCCGTGTGGGACGCGATGCTCGTCTTGCCCTGCCCACCCTTGCCGTTGAATACCGCGACGCAACGCGTCAGGAAGGGACGAAGCGACTCCACGAACTGGTTCAGCACCTGCGGCGGAGTCGAGGGCGTGAACGGCTCCAGCGAGAAGTCAGGAAGCGCGAGTTCATCCACGGTCATCAGTGCGGGTTCCCCTCCGAACGATCGACGGGCGCTGTGTGGCGCTCGATGGCGGACTCCGCCTTGAGCCAACGAGCAGTCCGCGGCCCTGGCGTAGAGACGGGACCGCAGCCTACCCGAGGGGCTGCCTGCCGAGTGGGTCCCCCGCTACGGCCGAGGCCGGTTCCGTTGGTTGTCGGTGTGGTGTTCCGCTTAGGGGAGCTGCTGTTCCACTCTGTGCATGAATCGTGGATGGTTCTAGAGAAAGAGCAACCTATTGATCTGTTGGCTGTTCAATAGTGGGTTCTTAAGGCGGTCTCGGGCAGGAGACCACCAATCGGGCAGGTCGTAGTTCCTTCACCAGCCTCAGGGCAAGACTTGCGCAAAGCCCTAAACACATCCCCTACCTCAGAACTACCGCTCAACTTGCCTATAGCAATATGGATCAACCTAGCTATAGGTCTGAGGCGAGGTCGATACTTCGTTCTGTGGATAGGCCCTTGATTGAGTCTACCCATAGACCTATGAACGAGACTGTTGAGGATCTGCCGAGAAGGGTTGCCTAACCACTGGTGGCACGACTAGTCAGGAGGCTGCACGAGAGACTTTAGACCCACTGGATAGGAGACTAGGGCAGAGACTTATACAGGTCTGTGACCTGCACAGATGGACCATCTGTGCAACACTGCAGAGCTGATGAACTGGACGGATACGAGGTAGATTCTGTTCTGGTTCACTCATCGAATGGACTTCTGACGAGTCCTCAAATTCTCCATATTTAGCCCGACGCAAGGGCATAGATGACGCGACGGCAGGTCTCTCCTGCCGCCATGTCGCCAACATTCCTTGTGTGTATCTGAACTAAAATGGCCGCGCCTTACGCACGCATCGGAGTATTTGTTAGCACGCCGGTGAATGCGATTCCGTCACTCAACGCAGCACGATGGGGACGACACCCGCAACCATGTGACCCATTTTGATAGCCCTCCCGTAGGCCACCAGCGGGGGAGTCACGGAGTGCAAGACAGAGTGTTCAAGACGTCCCATCATGAGGGTGACTTCACCTGTCTCCTCGGCGAGCATCCGCCAGGCAGGCGGGACGTACATGTCGCCGTCCTCCAGGTGGACTCGTGCGTTGGACCGGACGTGCACGCTCGTGCCCGGCCCGATGACCGCCTGCCATCCGGCACTTCGGGGTGCGGGCTTGCCGAGCGAGGGGACGTGATGGAGCCCTTCCGCTACCAGGTGACGGACCACAGGGTCATACGGTGGCTCGTCTCCTTCCTCGACCGTGACCTCCTCCTCGTAGGCGAGCAACAGCGCTGGTCTGGTCCCGTGCGGGGACGGTAGCCCCAGCACCCGGGGGATCAGATCGACCGCGCCGGCGAGAACCAGGTCTCCAGGGCCGTACTCCCGGACCTGGGAGTCCGCACAGCGATGGTGTGCGACCCCCAGGTGGGAGAGACCGGGACTCCGTCGCAGAACAACGACGGCAGGCTCCTGCCTGGCATCGCCAGCGGTGCCGCACTCGACGCACTCGAACTCGGTGATGCGACTCTGGAACTCCGCGGCCTTCTGCAGCCCAACCTGGTCAATGACGTCGGAGGCGATGGTGACGCTGGTGGTCAAGTGATCACCCCTCCGGGTTCTGGCGTGCGCTGCGGACGATGTGGGACCAGGTCCCCGCCGTGCCGCCGTGCTGGCGGGCGAGGTCACCAGCGAGCTGAGCGGTCGGCGTGTCGGGGCTCGCCTTCAGCGCGGTCCGGGCCTGGTCCAGGCGGGGGTCGCCGTCGTACGGGAAGCGGCGGGTGGTTTTGGACGTGCCGGCGGGGCGTCCTCCGCCCCCGCGCTCGCGGAGCTCGCCGTACTTCCAGATGTCTCCGCGCCTGTACCAGCGCTTCACGCGACCACCGCTAGGGCTGGGTTCCACCCTGATCGGCTCGGGCCAGTGCTTCGGCGGCCTGACGGGGTACTTCGTGATGCTGGTGGGCTCCATGTGCAGGACTCGGGCGGCCTCAGCGAGCGTGATCTCGTCCTCGGCGTTCCCGCTTCGGTCGATCTCTGTACGCCATGCCTGGTTGGCCTTGTACTCCGCGTACCAGGCGTCCCAGGCCTTGGTGTTCCAGTACATGGTGTTCCCCACCGTCTTCTCCGGCAGGGGGTGACCGTTGTTCTCGCGCTCCCTGTAGAGCAGTTCGAGCGTGCTGCGCGCCAGGCCCGTCCGTTCCTGAAGGTCCTCCCGGGTCTCCAGCCCTGCCGTGCCCGTGAGTTCCTTGTACCAGCGGCGCCACTCCGTGGCGTCCCACATCAGTTCCCGGCCTGGGGCATCGACCGGCGCGGGGTGTCCGTTGGCCTCCCGCTCGCGGTACAGCTTCTCCAGGTGGGTGACGCTGAGGTCGTGCTTCTCCGCCAGCTCCCTCCTGGTCAGTACCCGGCGCCCGTTGAGCATGGCCATGAGGGTGTCCTCCGTGATGTGTTCGTCCCGCGGCGGGGCTTCAGTCGTCATTGCTCGCCTCCTGGTCGCGGTCGTGCTTGTCGTGACCGGCGGCGCGAGGCAGGAGTACCACGCCGGACCCCGTGAGACCGTGCTCGACCTCCGGCTCGTCGTCCTCGCCGGTGTCGGCCGGCTCCTGGCCAGCGGTGTGCTTCCACTGCATCACCCCGGACTCGATCGGCCTGGTGATGGTGTCGATGTCGCGGTCCTGGATGGTCGTCGCCCAGTCCAGGGCCCCCGCAGCATTCTCGTCCGCGAGCAGGATGAACCATCCCGCGTCACCGGGGAGGGGACCGTCCTCGATGCGATAGAGCACCTGGTGGTCGGCTCCGGCCGTGTTGTCGGCGTGGAGGGTGATCAGGTCGTCAAGCGCGGGAGCCGTGTTGAGCTCCGCGTCGTTTACCATCATGCGTAGATGCCTCTTCCTGGATATGGGCTTGTTGAAGGGCCTGGGGCCAGGGGAGCGTCAGGGCGGTCAGCACTACTGCCATTGAGCTGACCGCCCGCCCCCTTCTCCCGCGTTTCCGCGGCAGCGCCGGACATAAAACCTTCCGACTTCACTAATCGTGCCTTACTCAGTCACTGCATGTCCAGTCGTTCGGCACATCGGCCGGCTGGAACGTGAACGGGCCGCGTTCGCATCGCAACCCCTGAAGGCATCCCTAATTCTGCCCTGTTCCGACCGGTGCGGCAACCCGTAAAACACCAGGTCATCGGGCCTTTGCGTCGGCCCGAAACCGTCTCGTTGACTGACGTTCTGTTCATGCAAAGGGGACCGCCTCCGGCGGGGGCCCTCACTCCCAAGGGGGCGGGGGGCTGGTCGCCGGGTGCGGGCCGGTGGGTGGCTGGGGTGTGGGGGGTGGCCGGGGTCTCCCCTCGGCCGGTCGGTCACCCGGAGGGCTACCCGGAACCCGGCGGGGCCGCCAGGCCGGGCCGCTTCGCGGTCGCTTCGCGAGCCTGGCACCCCCGCCGGAACCCGGGTACGGGCGGAGCCTGCCCGACCGACCGAGGGGAGCCCCCGCCCACCGGGCGGGAGCCGTGGCGGACGCCGCCCGGCGAGGTTCAGGCCGGCGCGACACGGCACCGGGTCAGGTACGTCTCGACCTTGCCCTCCCGGACCGCGTTGCGCACAACCCGGCCGGTGACACGGAGACGTTGCCCTTCGTCGGGGAACGGCTTGGTCATCGAGTCCCACGCGTAGAGACGTCCGGCGCCGTCGGTGAAACGGATACGGCGGCGCTCGCCCCACTCACTCGCAAGTGGGCTGACTTCCGTCACCGTGGCCGTGATCGACTCACGGTCCTTCGCCTTCAACTGGCGTTGAGCCTCGCGCAGATACATCGGAACCGCGGACACCAACAGGCCGATATCTCGGGGTGCCACATCATGCGCCGCCGCGCGGGCTAGCTTGCGGCGGTAGTCGCTCGCAGCGGTGACCCCACGACGGCACCAGTCCCGGACCGCGGCGGCCGTGGCCGCGACATCTCCGGCAGCTCGAAGGTGTTCGTACATCTGGCCCAGGACCTCCCGGCCGGCGCCGCCCAGCAGAAGCGCACGAACCTGCTCGGCGGTCGTCCAGCCCTCGCCCCGCTTGACGTACCCGGCCTGGACCGTCAGGGCGACGGCGTACTCCAGGACTTGGTCGACGTGCAGCCGAAGGTCCGGCGGTACCTCTCCCGGTTCGTACGGCTCGACCGTCGTGCACCAGCGAATCAGGCGCCACAGGTCGCCCAGGACGGCCACGGGGAGATTCGCGTACGGCCCCGCGCACGTGGTGCCCAGCTGCATGGTGCTGCCGTCCTCGTGGCGGAGTAGATAGCTGGTCAGGGCCCCCCGCTCTCCGCAGGCGTCGCAGTGCGCGATCCGGCCGGCGGCTTCGTCCTCGTACGGGGGCAGCGCGGTTACAACGCTGCCCGCCGCCGGGTCGTGCTCGACCTGGGCGATGACGGTCCACCCCTCGAACTGCAGCAGGGGGAGCGTCACGGTGACGTCCTGGCTGGCCACGGCGCCGATGGGGACGCCGTTGATGTCGGGCCACGGCATGGTCTCGACCGGGCCGCGGGTGAGGTGGCAACCGGCCAGCCCATGGGCCCGGGTCTGCCGGTCCGCCTGCTCGATCACCTGCCGCAGGGCGGTCAGTTGATCGGTCCGGACGGGAAAAGTGAGGGACATGCTGGTCATGCGTTCTCCTGGGGGCGGCACGGCCCGGCCGTGCGGGACGGCCGGGCCGGCGGGTTGGTCAGCTTCGGTGGACCGGGCCGGTCCGCCCCGCGGGAGCACGGTAAGCGCGGTGGGGCTCATCACGGCTCCTCGTCGTTGAAGGTTCGGGGTCCGTCCGAAGGAACTGCCACACCTTCAGACGTAACTAATTCTGCCTTATACCGGCGGCGGGGTCAACGCTGTTCTCCCTGCTCTGGGCCTACATCGTCAGGGTGCAGGTGTCGCACCCGCCGGTGGCGTGCAGCAGCGGGGCAGACCCGCCGGTACGGGCCTTGGACTCGTACGTCGGCGGCCGCCGGAGGGCGGCGTGCACGTCCCGCTCCATCCGCTCGAAGTCCGCGTCCTCTTCCACCACGACGCCAGGGTCCGGCGCATCACGCCGACGGCTCAGCGTGATCAGCTCGGCCATCGTGACGTTCGGGTTGAACGGGACCTGGCGGACGCGCTCAACCAGGGCGCACAGCTCGGCAAGCCGGGGCCGGCGGGCGACGGCCAGCAGCAGATCACGGTGGCTGGCCAGCGTGCAGGTCGAGCAGGAACAGCGGCTGGACCCCCGGCGGTCCCCGGCACCGGGGTGGGAGTCGTAGCACCAGTGGTACGGGACCTCTTCCGCAAGGGTCCACGCCCACACGTCGGCAGTGCTCACCTGGTGAGCGGGCAGCCACTCGTCCACCACACGGTGGCTGTTGTCGGTCGTGCGGCGCCACACCTGCCGGTTGCGGCGGTCGCGGCTCTCCTCCGCCCTCAGGCCGAGGACGTTGGCGAACATCAGCGGCCCCTGGACCTCCTTGCGCAGCGCGCGGACCTGAGGGGTGAACGCGCCGAACACCATCCTCGTCTTCCACGGCCCCGTGCAGGTGCGGGCCTGGCCCAGCCAGGGCCAATCTCCCCGCTCGGCGATGAACGTGAGCAGATCGAAGGGGACGGTGCGGCCGTCGACCTGCCGGGTGCGGCGGACCTCGATGTGCCGCTCCGGCGGGACGCCGAGGATCTGGCTGTGCTGGGCTGCGAGCTCGCTCGCGCTCGGCCACCGCACCCCGTCCACGGTGACGGCGGGCCACTCCATCGGGCCCAGGCTGGCGTGGGCGGTCCAGACGCGGTCGGCGACCCCGGCCCGGCGGGCGGCGTCCATCGCCTTGGCGCCCGCGATCACGCCGTCCTTCCCACCGGACAGGTTGATCACGATGCGGTGCCGGGTCGCTGCGAAGGCGACGGGATCGGTGTAACTCATCTTTCTCTCCTCGGTGTTGGGCGGGCTCCGGCCGTTCCGGAGCCCGCAGGGTGGTTCAGGCGATGAGGGTCACGCCGCCGATGCTCTTGGCCCGGCGGATCAGCGGCTTTCCGCCTGTGGGGCGCGGGGGTTCGGGCGCGGGCAGCGGGCGAAGCGGGTTCCAGCGGGTGCCGACGTCCCCGGTGTGCCGGGTCCATGCCTCCTCGAAGTGCCTTCGCTGCTTGTCCCGTACTCCGGCCGGCGCCGCGACGGCGAAGGCGGCGGCCGCCGGGAACCCGCCGTCGGCGGTGAGGTAGTGGGCCCGCTGGATGCCGGACGTCTCCCCGCGCTCCAGGGCAAGCCCGTGGCGGGCGGCGAACTGCCGGATCAGCTGCTCGGCGGTGCGGCGGTCGCCTTCCCACACGGTCCGCACCGACCGCCAGGCGGGCCCCTTCTTCGCCGGTCCCCGGCATTCGCTGTGCCCGGGGCACCACGGCTCGAAGGCCCCGGCGGGGTGGTCGACGCGGCACTGCTCGGTCCGCGGCTGTCGGCACCACCACTTCGGTGACCGGCAGGACCGGCCGTGATGTGTGCGGCAGTCCGGCGTACGCGCCGCGAAGTAGATCCTCCGCACCTCGTAGATCGCGTACGGGGCCTGGTCCAACGACTCCTCGAAGGCGCTGAGTACGGGGTGGTTGCGGCCGTCCTCGGTGAGCCTGCGGTACAGGCTGTCCGTCCCGTACAGGCTGGAGCGCTCGTTGAGGGCCATCGCGACGTGCTCCATCCGCAGGACGTCCGCGGCGATGTGCGGGTGTTCCCGCAGACGCGCCTCGTGGGCGTCCCTGCTGGCGCACACGCCACTGAACGGGCACTGCGAGCAGTACGACTTCTGCACCGGCTCCCCGAGCCGTTCCAGGACGAACCGTTCGACGGCGGCACGGTCCTGGCGGGCCAGGATCAGGGGATAGAACGGCTCGCAGATCGTCCGGCCTGCGGCCCGGTTGTGCTCGCGCTGGATGCGGCTGTCCTTCTCGGCGCGCTTCAGCTCGCCGTAGTGGTAGCCGATCACCCGGCGGTAGCTCGCGCCGTCGAACTCGGCCTCGGCCCACTGGTCCAACACCCACCCCTTGAAGCGGATGCTGCAGGTCCTCCGGCCGTTGGCGATCTGGGGGACGGTTCCGGCCTCCCGGAGCTCGTCGCTCAGGCGCCACGGCCCCCGCGCGAAGATCCGCCGGGGAGAGCGGCTGTCGTCCAGGACGACCACGCCGTCCGCGTCCTGGCGGCCGGCGCGGGCGACCTGCACCAGCCGGACCCCGGCCCGGCGCAGGCGCGGCAGGACCAGCCGGTCGACGTAGTCCAGGGTGTCCGGCCATTCGTCGCCGGTGACCGCGTGGACCACGATCAGGTCGGAGAGGTCGGGGGCCAGCCCGTACCGCTCGGGGTGGTCCAGGAACTCGATCAGGATGGCTGTGCTGTCGGCTCCCAGTCCGTAGCTCAGCACGGTCATGCCGGAGGACCGGCCGAACGCGGGTCGCTCCGAGGGTGAGGGCTCGGGCAGGTCGAAAAGGGTGGCGGGCAGGGCGGTTGCGGACACGGAGAGCTGAATCCTCGGGTCGAGTGGTCTCGCGCCGGCGGACGGCGGTGGTCGTAGCGGGCGGCTCTATCGCCGCCTGTCGGCCGGGGGGCGCGGGCGCGGGCCCGCGCCCCCCGGCGGAGGTCAGCCCTTCTGCGAGGGCTTGACGATGTCCCGCATCACGGCGGCGCGGGTCGGCGCCGCCGGGCAGGGCCCCAGCAGCCGGGTGAGGTGACCGCGCAGGGCCTCGGTGTCACCGGCCTTGCGGGCACGGTCGGCCTCGTCCAGGAGGCTGATCACCGCCTCGCGGTCGGTCGGGTGCGTGATCTCGCACGGGCACCGGGTCGGGCGCTTGCCCACCAGCTCGGCCACGCGGGCGGCCTGCTCCTCGAAGGGAACCGTGCATCCCTCGTGCCGCCACGCGGGGCGCGGGGTGGGGTCGCCATTCCGTCCGCGCAGGTGGCTCCACCAGCGGTTCCCGACCCAGCCACAGATCAGGTCTTCCATCTCGAACGGGTTGTCGGACCCGGGGTAGCCGTGCTTGGGTCGCCACGCCAGTTCATCGAGCCTGCCCAGGCAGATACCCGCGCTCAGGATGTTGCGGCGCGTCGGCGCCATCCGCGGGTGCAGCCACGGGACGATGCCCGCCGGTGCTTCGTCACTGGCCTGTTCCGTTCCGGGAAGGGCGGCGCCGGACTGGGTGACGGTGTCCAGGTGGGCGGCGGCCGTGTCGCGGTCAGGGTGCTGGGTCTCCTCGGTCTGACCCAGCACACGCGCGTGCCAATCGCCGTGCCAGCGGTGAATGTGGCCGATCAGCTTCCCGTCGACCGTGACGGGGTACCGGCCGTCCGTGGCCCGGTCGCCGATGCTGTAACGCGGCTTCGGGGTGTCGGGGGCGTCGTTCGTCGCCATCTCGTTGTCTCCCTGCGTTGAAGGTTCGGGGGGTGGGCTTCTGCCAAAGCCCTGGTGGGGTGGGCCCGCCTCGCTGCCTCGGGGCGGGCCCACCGGCCCTACCGGCGGCGGTGCTTGAGCAGTGCGCTCAGACTCGGGACGGACGGGCGGGCGTTCTGCGGGTGCCATCCCTCGCGGAGGAACGCGACGGGGCGGTTCTCGCAGTCGCGTACGAGGATCAGGTCCCGGCTCGTCGCGACGGTCTCGCCCCGTCGGGCGGCGCGGACCAGCAGGTCACGCACCTCGTACCGGTCGGCACTCTCGGGCTCGGTCATCGACTTGCCGGTGAACAGCGGGCTGCTCATCCAGCGGGCCGCGAGGGGGATGGTGCGGGCCTCCACGAGGGTGGGGGTGTGGTGGTCGAGCATCCCGGCGGGGACGGGGACGATCGTGGTGACCACCGTGCCGTCCGTGGCGTCGAGCAGCCGGACCAGCTCCGAGTCGGGCGACTGACTGACCGTCAGCTCGTCCGACAGGTCGGCCGCGCAGACGGTCCACCATGCCGCGTTGATGTCGGCGGCGGCCGTCACCAGCCGGGGACGACCCTCGGACCACACGTAGGTGGTGCCCAGGTAGAGGGCGAACCCGCCGATTTCGCGCGGGGTCTCGGTCTTCAGCTCTGCGTACATCGGTGCTCCCGTGTTGAAGGTTCGGGGTGTCGAGAGGGACTGCCACCCCTTCCGACATCACTAATTCTGCCTTATTTTGGGTTGGAAGTCCAGCCCTGGCGACCTTCCAGATGGGTGATTTGGATCACACATTTCCGCAGGTCAGGGGCGGTTCCCGCCCCACCGGCGCGGGCCTCGGTCGGCGGCCCCCGCCACAACTCCGCCCGGTGGGCGGGGGCTCCCCTCGGTCGGTCGGGCAGCTCCGCCGTACCGCCGGTTCTGCGGGGGGTGCCAGGCTCGCGAAGCGACCGCGAAGCGGCCCGGCCTGGCGGCCCCCGCAGGTTCGGCGGTAGCCCGAAGGGTGACCGACCGGCCGAGGGGAGACCCCGGCCACC
Source organism: Streptomyces sp. CA-250714 (assembly GCF_050936705.1). NCBI lineage: Bacteria > Bacillati > Actinomycetota > Actinomycetes > Kitasatosporales > Streptomycetaceae > Streptomyces > Streptomyces sp. CA-250714. Next base: position 31,396 of record NZ_JBNJMI010000004.1, read on the forward strand.
CCCACACCCCAGCCACCCACCGGCCCCAACTCGCCTCGCGCCCCGACCCCCTTGGGAGTAAGGGGCCCGCCGGAGGCGTCGCTGTTCGCCTCGACCTCGACCTGGTGCTGCCCGGCGTCGACCGTCGCGGTACGGACGGACCCGGCGGTCCGCGCCAGCGGACCCGGAACAAGGTCGTCGCCCCGCCAGGGGCGCCCGCTTCGGCCCGACGAAGGAGGGCCCGGTCCGCGCCAGCGGACCCCCGGCCGCCCCGCGGCCGCCGGCCCCGAAGGGGCCCAACAGGGTGCCGCGCCGCCAGGCGCGTCCACGGCCCGGTGCCGACGGCACCGGCCGACGAAGGAGGCCGGGGCCGGCGAGCACGCACCGGGCCACCAACACCGCCACGCCGCCAGGCGTGTCCGCTACCGCCGCCGCGCACGGCGACGCCCGCCCCGGCCGGCTCGACCGGGACGGACGGCGTCCGGCGGCGATCAGCCGCCCTGGAGCTCCTGGCGGCGCCTGTCGCAGTCCTCGGGGCTCCAGCCTTCGACGTAGACGCCGGACCTGTGAACGGGGTACTCCAGCCGGGGATGGATGCTGTCCACGGTCCACGGGAAATCGTCGTGACGGAAGTACACGCGGTGCTGGTCCCATGCCGTGCCACCGGGCACGCGGCTGCACCACATCTTTCCGACTCGGACACCGGCCTGGTGCTCGTAGTGGTACAGGTGGTCACCGGGCTGCACGTCGGCCCCCTTCACCTTGATGATCTTCAGGCGCGGGATCAGCCGGTACACCTCGGTCTCGTCCGCTGCGGTCCTCATCATGTCTCCTCTGTTGAAGGTGCGGGGTGCCCGCCGGAAGGGCCCGGCGGGCGGAGTGAGTCAGGACCCGAACACCAGGTCAAGGGCGTTCAAGAAGTGGAACGCGCAGGCCCGGTAACGCGTGGGGCGGCGGTCCCTGTAGTCCCGCTTGATCCACGGGTCTGCCTCGATGGCGACGGGCGCGGGCTGCGTGCACCGTGGGTGGTCGCAACGGCCCGGCCGTCCGGCCTTGGCCAGGTCGATGACGCGGTACGGATCGGCCAGGTCGACGTCGAATCCGAACGCGCTGGTGCGAATCGTCGCTTCGTATGCGGCCCGCTTCTCGGCTTCAGCGCGGGCCTTCTCTGCGGCGGCGGCTTCCTGCTCCGCAAGGACCCGCGCCAGGGTGGCAGCGGACGGGGAGGGGCGGCCTGCCAGCGTGTGGGCCTTCAGAACTGCCCTGCGGCGGCTGGCCAGCGACTCGTCGTCCTCCCACGGCTCCCGGATGGGCAGCACGCGGCCGTGGGCCCAGTTCCACCGGTCGACCATGTAGTTCAGGGCGATCTGCGCGATACGTCCGGTGCGGACTTCGGCGACGAACTCCAGGTCGTCCAGGGTGACGTCGTTCCACCACTCGACGTGCGCCCGGCGGCCGTCACTGAAGAAGGCTCCGAGGAATGCGTCCGTGTCTGCGAAGTACACGTTGGCGGCGACGATGTCGCCGTGGTAGCCGTCCTCCCGGAGAGTGTCGAGCAACCAGTCGTAGTGCCGGAGTTCACCGGGCGGCATCGGGATCACAGTGAGGGGGACGTCCCGACCCTCAGCCAGATGGGGGCCGCGGCGGTGGAACGCGACGACTCCGCCGGTGCGGTATGGGGTGCTGGTGGTCACGTCGTCTCCCTGGTGTTGAAGGTTCGGGCCTGTCGTCCAGGGCTGCCATCCCCTTCCGACATCACTAATTCTGCCTTATTCGAGGGTCTGAGTCCACCTGGAACACCCCTCCGAACGGGTGACCTGAATCACATCTTTCCCCAGGTCAGGGGCGGTTTCCGCCCCACCGGCGCGGGCCTCGGTCGGCGGCCCCCGCCACAACTCCGCCCGGTGGGCGGGGGCTCCCCTCGGTCGGTCGGGCAGCTCCGCCGTACCGCCGGTTCTGCGGGGGGTGCCAGGCTCGCGCTTGCGCGACCGCGAAGCGGCCCGGCCTGGCGGCCCCCGCAGGTTCGGCGGTAGCCCGAAGGGTGCCCGACCGGCCGAGGGGAGCCCCCGGCCACCCCCCACACCCCAGCCACCCACCGGCCCGCACACGACCACGGAGCCCCCACCCCCTTGGGAGTGAGGGCCCGCCGGAGGCGTCGCTGTTCGCCTCGACCTCGACCTGGTGCTGCCCGGCGGCGGCCGTCGCTCGGCGCGACGGACCCGGCGGTCCGCGCCAGCGGACCCCGAACGGAATAGCCGCCCCGCCAGGGGCGTCCGTTCGGCCCGACGAAGGAGGGCCTGGTCCGCGCCAGCGGACCCCCGGCCGCCGCGCGGCCGCCGGCCCCGAAGGGGCCCAACAGGGTGCCGCGCCGCCAGGCGCGTCCACGGCCCGGTGCCGACGGCACCGGCCGACGAAGGAGGCCGGGGCCGGCGAGCACGCACCGGGCCACCAACACCGCCACGCCGCCAGGCGTGTCCGCTACCGCCGCCGCGCACGGCGACGCCCGCCCCGGCCGGCTCGACCGGGACGGACGGCACCGTACGGCGGGTGCTACTCGGCGGCGGGCGCCTCGACCGTCACGCAGCAGGTGAGCGGGACGCCGTGGAGGTCGTAGTTCGTGACGCCGGGGGCGACGAAGAACTTGCGGCTCCCGCTGTAGCGCAGGACGTTCGTGCTGTCAGCGTCGAGCGTCACGGTGGCACGCGGCTTGCCGCGACGGGGGCGGTCGACCTCGGCGACGATCCCCTGGAGGCCGTTGAGGTACGCGGGGGAGAGCCGGGCGAGCTGGACCGTGGCTCCCTTCGTCACCGTCGCGGCGGCGACGGTCTCGGCCTTGCGGCGGTCGGCCGCACGCCGCGTGTTGACGGCCTCGATGATGTGGTCCAGCGCCGCGTCGTCAGCGTCGCTGACGATGAAGGCGGTCATTTGCTCAAGGGTCGTGGTCAAGTGAACTCCTGTGTTGAAGGTTTGGGGTCGGGCCGGGGGAGGGCTGCCTCCCTCCCCCGGCGGGTCAGGCGGTGCTGCTGGAGAGTCGGCTGATTGCCTCCTGGAAGGTCTCGGCGGAGAACATGACGTCGGGCCACTGGACGGACGCCTCGCGACCGTCGCTGTACTCGATCCGCCACGCCAGGGAGTCGCTGCCCCCGGTGGCCGGACCGGTGACCTGGGCGGGCTCCCATCCGGCGAAGCGGCGGCGGGGGTCTCGGGCGTCGGGCACCCACTTGCGGACCCTGACGGGCAGACCTGCCACGGCGGTTGCGATCCGGGCCGCTTCGTCTGCGTATGACATGCGGTCTCCTCGTGTTGAAGGTTCGGGCCTGTCGTTCGGGGCTGCCATCCCCTTCCGACAAAGCTAATTATGCCTTATAGAGGGACCTGGGTCAACGCTGCGACGTGCGTGTTTCTAGCTTCCCCACCACACGCGCTGCCCATCGATCAGCAGCTCCATCGGCAGGGCTCCCGCGCCGTTGAGTGCGGTCGGTGACACCTCGTCACGGTCGACGGACAGGCGCATACGGGCGTCGCCGTCGGGGTCCAGGACCAGGTAAGCCGAGACGTGCACCCCGACCAGCGTGATCATGGGGACCTCTCCGGCTCCGTCCCGCTCGGGCGCGTGTACGGGATACACGCGGGATTCCGCGTGCAGCCGCTCGACGTCCTCTTGCCGCACGGGTTACGCCTCCTGCGCGATCTCGTCCGCCTTGTATCCGGCGGGCCTGCGCATACCGGGCCAGACGATCATGGCCAGTTCGTCGCCGGTGAAGGGGTCGGTGCCGTACCCCGTGACGGTTCCGAGGATGAGCGGCAGCGTGCGGTGCCGCACGGTGCTGTTGAGGGGGTGGGCCTTCTCGATGGCAGGGGCCTGGGGCTGGGCTTTTTCGGTGTTCACGTGCACCTCTCGGAGGATGGGGGCCGGTGCCGACCGGCACCGGCCCGGGGGCGGTCAGGCTTCGGCGTGGTCCCGGTCGATCGCGTGACGGGTGCCGTTGCAGCAGGGGCAGGCGTCGCCGATCAGCTGCGCGAGGGTGCGACCGAGCGTGATCGCTCGGACGGCGCTCGCCTTGACGGGCGGGTTGTTCGGATCGGCGGTGATCCACCCGGCGGACGGCGGGACCAGGAGGGGGCCCGGCGGCACTCCGAGGATGCGGGCGGCGACGTGGGCGGCGGCTGCCGCCTCGGCCTCGACCTGCTCGGCGTCGGCGCCGCCCGTGGACTCCAGGCCGGCTCGGGCGACCTTCAGCAGCAGGGCGCGGGATGCGTCCTCCGGGTCGATCGCCTCGGCGGGCACCCCGTTGATCAGGAAGGCTCGGTGGTCTCCCTGGGCGGTCAGGGCGGCGATCAGCCGGTTGCGGACCACCTGGGCAGGGCTGCCAGCAGCCGGACGGGCCGCGACCGGCGGGCCGTCGGTCTGCGAGACATCGAAGACCGCGTTCGAGACCCATCCGCGCGCCTGTGCCTCGTCCTGGGGCTCAGGGTCGTCCAGCGTCGACGCCTCGACCTCCCGCCGTCCCCCTCGGGTGACGGGCCCCCAGATCCGGATGCTGGTCTCGCCCTTCCGGACCTGCCGCCCTTCGTCCTGCCATGCCCTGTAGCTGCGTACGCGCGTCGCCTCCGGGGCCTGGAGGCCGATGGCGATGGCATTGACGGGTCCGCGGTCCAGGTGGACGGCGCCCGCCCTCATGACCGCCGCCCACACATCTCGGCGTCCCATAGCGGCGTATCCGGCCTGGAGAAGGTCCGCCAGTTCGGCGGTGCGCTGCCTGCCGAGTTCCCGCCGGGCTTCCGGCGTGAGCTTCCTGTACCCCATCGGGCTTGTCCTTTGCGTTGAAGGTTCGGGCCTGTCGTCCGGGGCTACCATCCCCTTTCGACATCACTAATTCTGCCTTATTTTGGGGTCCGAGTCCACCTGAAGCGGGGGTTTGAGCGGGTGATTTGGATCACATATATCCGCAGGTCAGCGGCGGTTTCCGCCCCCTCCGGCGGCGGCCTGCTCGGCGGCGTCCGCCACAACTCCGCCCGGTGGGCGGGGGTTCCCCTCGGTTGGCCGGGCAGCTCCGCCGTACCGCCGGTTCTGCGGGGGGTGCCAGGCTCGCGCTTGCGCGACCGCGAAGCGGCTCGGCCTGGCGGCCCCCCGCAGGTTCGGTGGTAGCCCGAAGGGTGCCCGGTCAACCGAGGGGAGCCCCCGGCCGCCCCTCCACCCCAACCACCCACCGGACCCGCGCCCGGCACACTGCCCCCTGCACCCCTTGGGCAGGCCCGGCGCCCGCCGGAGGCATCGCTGTTCACCTCGACCTCGACCTGGTGCTGCCCGGCGGCGGTCGTCGCTCGGCGCGAGCGGTCCCGGCCGGTCCGCGCCAGCGGACCCCGAACGGAATAGCCGCCCCGCCAGGGGCGTCCGTTCGGCCCGACGAAGGAGGGCCTGGTCCGCGCCAGCGGACCCCCGGCCGCCGCGCGGCCGCCGGCCCCGAAGGGGCCAGAAGAAGGGGCCGCGCCGCCAGGCGCGTCCACGGCCCGGTGCCGACGGCACCGGCCGACGAAGGAGGCCGGGGCCGGCGAGACGCACCGGGCCACCAACACCGCCACGCCGCCAGGCGTGTCCGCTACCGCCGCGGCGACGCCGCCCCGCCCCGGCCGGCTCGGCAGGGACGGGGCGGCACCGAGAGGCAGCCTCAGAACAGCGCCGCTTCCACGTACTCGTACGTGGCTTTCGTCGGCTTGGGCACGGCGGTGCGCGGGGTGGACACGGAGCGCGGGGCGGGGACCGGCAACAGGCCCTCTTCCGCATCCTCGAAGTCAGCGAACACCACCTCTGTGCGCGGGCTGACGCCTCGCCAACCGTCCGCGTATGCGGACGTGTCGATGCCCACGCGCGAGCACAGGGTGAATCCGGTCTCCCGGTGGAAGCGCTCGTAAGCGGTGCTGTGCTGCTCCTCGTAGCACGGGACGCCCGACACTTTGAACGGGCTGGACATCTGAGGGACGATGAACACGCCCTTTCTGGCGACGGTGGACGCGACGTCGATTGCGTGGAACTCGAAGTTGGGGCCCCGGTATCGGGGGCCGTTCCCGGTCCGCTCCACTCGGCCGAACGGAGGGTTGGCGACCGCGTAGTCAAAGCGCCCCAGCGTCCCCGGGTCCAGGGTGAAGATGTCGGCGCAGATCCAGCGGGCTTCCGGTACGACCTTCCGCCCCACCTCCACGTACGCCGGGTTCTTCTCGACGCACACCAGCTCGCGCGGGGGCAGCCCTTCCCACTCCCGGCTCCACTTGTCCCGCAGGGCCCACGCCAGGCGGCCGATGCCCGCGCACAGGTCGATGACCCTTTGCCCGCACACCTCCAGCCGGAGTTCGAGCGCCAGGTCCTCCGGGGTGAAGAACGCGCCGTCCAGGCTGTTGCTGGTCGTGCTGGACTCCTGCCAGTGATCGAGCACGGTTTCCCGCTCCTCCTCCGTCAGCTCCCGGTCCAGCTTGACCAGCCGCGCCGCCTCGCGGTGCAGCCGCTCTTGCTCCTTGGTCAGCTTCGCCATCGCGTCTCCCTGGGTTGAAGGTTCGGGGTCTGTCGTCCGGGGCTGCCATCCCCTTCCGACATCACTAATTCTGCCTTATTTAGGGGTAGGAATCCACCTGAAACAGGGGTCCGGGCGGGTGATCTGGATCACTATTTCCGCAGGTCAGGGGCGGTTTCCGCCCCACCGGCGCGGGCCTCGGTCGGCGGCCCCCCGCCACGACTCCGCCCGGTGGGCGGGGGCTCCCCTCGGTCGGTCGGGCAGGCTCCGCCCGTACCCGGGTTCCGGCGGGGGTGCCAGGCTCGCGAAGCGACCGCGAAGCGGCCCGGCCTGGCGGCCCCGCCGGGTTCCGGGTAGCCCTCCGGGTGACCGACCGGCCGAGGGGAGCCCCCGGCCACCCCCACACCCCAGCCACCCACCGGGCCCAACTCGCCCGGAGCCGCCGCCCTTGGGAGTGAGGGCCCGCCGGAGGCGTCGCTGTTCGCCTCGACCTCGACCTGGTGCTGCCCGGCGGCGGTCGTCGCTCGGCGCGAGCGGTCCCGGCCGGTCCGCGCCAGCGGACCCCGAACGGAACAGCCGCCCCGCCAGGGGCGTCCGTTCGGCCCGACGAAGGAGGGCCTGGTCCGCGCCAGCGGACCCCCGGCCGCCCCGCGGCCGCCGGCCCCGAAGGGGCCAGAAGAAGGGGCCGCGCCGCCAGGCGCGTCCACGGCCCGGTGCCGACGGCACCGGCCGACGAAGGAGGCCGGGGCCGGCGAGACGCACCGGGCCACCAACACCGCCACGCCGCCAGGCGTGTCCGCTACCGCGCCGCGCACGGCGACGCTGCAGAGGGCGTCGCCGTGCGGGCCGGGAGGGGGGTTCTCCCCTCCCGGCGTGCGGTCACTGCGCGTCGAGCTGGTCCTGTCCGGACTCCTGCGCCTTCTCGGCGGACACCTTCGCCGCGTGCTCGGTGCCGTCGTACTCCTCGCCGTCGATGATGGCCTGTTCGATCGGCGTGGCCGAGTGGCCCAGCTGAACCAGCATGGAGAGGTACGCGCCGATCCGCTCCCGTGTGCGGTCGCTCAACCCGTGGCGGTCCGTGCGCCACGCCCTGTTGTCCTTGTGCCCGGTCGTCTTCTCGTAGGACGCGACGACGGCCATGAACGGGTACAGGAACAGGCGGCGGGCGTCGGCCTTGGCCACGATCTCGGCCGTCATCGTGCCCGCCCTGGAGGCGTCCGCGATGCCGAGCCATTCCCGGACCATGCGGCTTCCGTCCTCGCTGCTGATGTCACCGATGCCCAGATCGTCGCCGCGCAGGGTCGCTTCCGCGACGAACCGCGCCATGATCACCTGCGCGTCACGGGGGAACGTCTTGCGGGTCATCCAGGTGTTCAGCCACTCGCGGCGTGCTGCCGTCGCGGCCTTGTAGTGCTTGTTCCCCTGGATGATGCGCTGGCGGGCCTCCTTGTCCTCCTTCTTGGTCGTCGCCGTGGTGCCGTACGGCTGGCGGACGGTGTGGTCGTACAGGGCGGGCTTCAGGCAGTAGGGCACCCACTCAGACCCGTACTTGCCCGGGGCCATGACGTGCCCCCGGCACGTCTTGTGCTCCTCCTCGCTGATCGTCTTCGTACCGTCGTGGGTCAGCAGCTCGTGAATCTGGGTCGCGCTGTCCGGCAGTGCCTCGTACTCGTCAATGACGGTCAGCCCGGCTGCGACGAACTCCGCCCGCTCCTTGGCCAGCCGCGCCGTCTCCTCCCGGTCATCACGGAGCCTGCGCAGGCGGTACGCGAAGTTCCCGCTCTGGGCCGCCTCGGTCAGTTCGGCCAGGGCCTCCGGGTCGTCCTCGAACTCGGTCAGCGCTGCAAGCTGGTCGAGCGTCCATGCGTACTGGACGGACTGGGCCGCTTCCATCGACTTCGCCGCGCGTCCCACCTGAACGGCGGTCTTCACGTCCTTCTGCGTCCACCCGGTCTCGCTCGCGATGGCCTTGACTCCGGCCCCCAGCTCGCTCGCCTGGAAGAGAGCGGCGGCCTTCTCCCGCGTGCTCAGCCCGACGCGCTGTTCAGCGGTGGTGACCATGTCCACGTACTGCCCGGCCTCGTCCTCCGCCCTGCTGTCGTCGATCACGACGGGGACGGTCTCCCACTTGTCCTCGATCATGACCAGCAGTCGGCGGTGTCCGTCGATCACCTTGTACGTGCCGTCCGCCTGTGGGGTCACCAGCAGCGGCGTCCGCAGCTTCTTGCGGATGCTGCGGCGGAAGCGGTCGGTCACCGCCAGGTCCTCGCGGACGTTGCCGGGGTGGGCGGTGAGCTGGGAGAGCGGGACGTCCTCGAATCGGAAGGTGGTCGGGGTGATCTGCTCGACGGTCTCGGTCGTCACGTCGTTGTCCTTGGTGTTGAAGGTTCGGGTCTGTCGTCCGGGGCTGCCATCCCCTTCCGACATCACTAATTCTGCCTTATTCGGGGGTCTGAGTCCACCTGGAACACCCCTCCGAACGGGTGACCTGAATCACATCTTTCCCCAGGTCAGGGGCGGTTTCCGCCCCACCGGCGCGGGCCTCGGTCGGCGGCCCCCGCCACAACTCCGCCCGGTGGGCGGGGGCTCCCCTCGGTCGGTCGGGCAGCTCCGCCGTACCGCCGGTTCTGCGGGGGGTGCCAGGCTCGCGCTTGCGCGACCGCGAAGCGGCCCGGCCTGGCGGCCCCCGCAGGTTCGGCGGTAGCCCGAAGGGTGCCCGACCGGCCGAGGGGAGCCCCCGGCCACCCCCCACACCCCAGCCACCCACCGGCCCGCACACGACCACGGAGCCCCCACCCCCTTGGGAGTGAGGGCCCGCCGGAGGCGTTTCACTCAACGGGGCCGGCTGAATGAGGATCGACGCCCGCGCCGCGCTCTACCCCTGCGTGGGCAGCAGTTCCTCGGGCACACCGTCCACGGCCGTCCACATCCGGTTCACCACCGGCCGGCCATCCGGGTGCCGCTCACGGTACTCCCGGACAAGTCGGTACGGGTCACCGTCGATCGTGTGCAGCACCGTGTCACCCTTGGCCAGCACCGCGTCAGCGAGGATCGACGCCACGGTCAGGGAGGAGTTCAGGGTCGTCACCGGCTCGTCGGTCGGTTGTGCTTGCGCGGGCCGACCGTCCAGCGGGTACAGCAACACGGACCATGAGCCGTCCGGCTGTTCCTCGTGATAGGCCACGGCGGACACCTCGGCCCTCATCTCCTCGAACGTCCCGCCCGAGGTCACCAGGCCGGGGGCGTCGGATCGGCCCGCGACGTACCCGAGCCAATCAGCGTGCTGAAGCACGAAAGGGGTGTCGCACACCCCGGAAGCTGCCGGTCCTCGATCTCGTCGCGGCTTCCGCGCCTTGTCCCTGCCCACACCTCGGTAACGACGGACCGGCCGCAAGGTGCCGTTGCCCGTGTCGGCTACCACGCAGTTGACGACCTGGTGCTGTCCGGCGGCGGCTGTCGCTCGACGCGACGGTCCCGGCCGGTCCGCGCCAGCGGACCCCGAACGGAACAGCCGCCCCGCCAGGGGCGTCCGTTCGGCCCGACGAAGGAGGGCCTGGTCCGCGTCAGCGGACCCCGGCCGCCGCGCGGCCGCCGCCCGAAGGGGCCAGAAGGAGGGGCCGCGCCGCCAGGCGCGTCCACGGCCCGGTGCCGACGGCACCGGCCGACGAAGGAGGCCGGGGCCGGCGAGCACGCACCGGGCCACCAACACCACCACGCCGCCAGGCGTGTCCGCTACCGCCGCGGCGGCGCCACCCCGCCCCGGCCAGCTCGACCGAGTGCGGAGCGGCGCCGGTTTCCCGGCGGGTGTTCAGTTCGCGGCACGGTCGCAGTACGACCAGTGGCCCGGGGTGCAGGTGGCCGGAGTCTGCGGGCTCCCGAGCCCCTTGCCCCACATCCGGCCGCAGTGCTGGCACTGCTTGCCCTCGTGCTCACCGGCCGCCGCGACGTGCTCCCGGATCACCTCCAGCGTGCCGGTCCAGTCCTTGCCCACACCGACAGCCGTGCCGGTCGCGTTGGCGGTGCGCACCTGGAAATGCAGGTCCTTGACGTCCCGTCCGGTAACCATCCGTACGCGGTACACCCGCCCGCACGCGCTGGTGAAACTCCACTCGCCTTCGGGCAGCTTGAGCATCTGCTCACCCTCGGCCAGCAGAGCCCGCAGACGCTCGGGGATGTCGGCGGACCCCTCCACCTCCGCCGGGCCCTGGTCCTGGCCCTCGGGGCCGACTGCGGTCACGCCGTCCATAAGCGCCTTGGCGTCAGCGATGCTCGGCGTACGGTCACGCTCCAGATAGCGCGCCATGTCTCCGGCGCTCATCCGTGCCTTGACGTCGGAGTAGTCCACCGGCTGCCTGCCGACGCGGCCGTCTTCGAACGTCGCATCTGCGGCGGTCATGACCGCCTTCGGAGCAAGGCGCAAGTTCCACGCCACCGTAAGTGTCTTCTTGTTGACCCGCAGCACCTCGTACCACGATCCGCGCGAGCGCACGAAGTCACCCTTGGTGAAGTCGTCGGCCCCCCACACCTTGAACCCCTCGGCCTCCGCCTTGGCCACGATCGACCGCCAGTAACCGACTTCCTCGGTGAGCTCGTCGCGCCGCCGCGAGAGCTCGACCACGACGGCCGGCGACAGACGCACGGGATAGCCGTTGTTGGACTCCCCGCGCTGCCAGCGGATGACCCCGCGCAAGTCCGCTTCCTTCGTCTCGATCCGGCGCAGGGTCCGGGCCGGGTTCGTTCGGTGCTCCGCGTACGCGCCGGACGCCTCCGCCCGCTGGGCCCAGTGCTTGGCGCGCTCCCGCTCGTTGATGGACTTGCGCATGGCGTTGTCCATACGGGCATGGTCCCGCCGGGCCCGGCCCTCGCTGTGGTGCCCGACCAAGATCGGCTGCCCCATGTGGAAGCGCTCGCTGATCTGCTTCGACCGCTGGTAAGACGCATCGGACGATGCGGTTGCACGGCTGGCCCGGTCCTCGAACCGCTCGGCGCGGCTCTCGGCCCGCTGCTCGCGGTCGGCCTCGGCGTCGGCGAACGCGCGGCGCTCGTCCTCGTTGACCACGATGCAGACGGTGAAGCCCAGTTCACGAATCGCCTTCGCCGCCGGGTCGATCTTGCTCCGGTCCGCCGACGTGTCCCGGGAGTGGTTGAGGCCCAGGCATCCGAGCGAACGGAAGAACCGCCACCCGTACGGCCGGATCGCCTCAAAGATCCCGTCCCCCTTTCGCGAGCCCTCCAGAAGGGTGCCGTCGGCGCGGGTGTGGGTGATCACGACGTCCGCCTTCTCGGGCGGGCAGTCACCCTCCCACGGCGGCGGCGGGAAGGTCGCGGCCACGCACGCGGGGCACACGCGGGTGACTTCGTCGCCGGAGTACAGCGGGGTGTCCTCGTGTCCGCACGCGGAACACACGCCGTCTCCGGCGAAGGTGAGCGTCACGGTCTGGTACCGGTTGTCCACCGGCGTGATCGTCTCGACCTGATTGGTCGTCACGGTTGCTCCTGTGTTGAAGGTTCGGGGTCTGCCGTCCGGGGCTGCCATCCCCTTCCGACATCACTAATTCTGCCTTATATGGGGGGTCCGAGTCCACCTGAAACAGGGGCCCGGGCGGGTGATCTGGATCACACATTTCCGCAGGTCAGGGGCAGTTTCCGCCCCACCGGCGGCGGCCTCGCCGGGCGGCGTCCGCCACGGCTCCCGCCCGGTGGGCGGGGGCTCCCCTCGGTCGGTCGGGCAGGCTCCGCCCGTACCCGGGTTCCGGCGGGGGTGCCAGGCTCGCGAAGCGACCGCGAAGCGGCCCGGCCTGGCGGCCCCGCCGGGTTCCGGGTAGCCCTCCGGGTGACCGACCGGCCGAGGGGAGACCCCGGCCACCCCCACACCCCAGCCACCCACCTGGCCCAACTCGCCCAGAGTCCGCCGCCCTTGGGAGTGAGGGCCCGCCGGAGGCGTCGCTGTTCGCCTCGACCTCGACCTGGTGCTGCCCGGCGTCGACCGTCGCGGCACGGACGGACCCGGCGGTCCGCGCCAGCGGACCCGGAACAAGGTCGTCGCCCCGCCAGGGGCGCCCGCTTCGGCCCGACGAAGGAGGGCCCGGTCCGCGCCAGCGGACCCCCGGCCGCCCCGCGGCCGCCGGCCCCGAAGGGGCCCAACAGGGTGCCGCGCCGCCAGGCGCGTCCACGGCCCGGTGCCGACGGCACCGGCCGGCGAAGGAGGCCGGGGCCGGCGAGCACGCACCGGGCCACCAACACCACCACGCCGCCAGGCGTGTCCGCTACCGCCGCGGCGGCGCCACCCCGCCTCGCATGACCGAGGGGAGGCGGCGCCGGGCTGGCGGGGCGCTGTTAGCGGGTCGGCTCGGCGGTCCACGTTCCGCATCCGGTCTTGTCGCGGCGGTAGCGCCGCCACCCGTGACCCGGAGTGTGGTCCGTCTGGTAGTGACCGCAGTCCGCGCACGGGGCCCCGAAGTCTCCGGGCTCGGCCACGGGTTCGGCGGCCCATTCCTGGGGCCCGGACCACGGGAATCCTCCTGGTGCGAAGCGAATGCCCCCATCGGGCATGAGGTGAGCCCATCCGCTGGGCCAGTCGATCGGCCCTTCTCGGCGGCAGACCTCGATGGCTCCGAGCATGGCGTGACGGCTCCACAGGTAGCTCGCGCCGTCGGGGGGAGTGATCCGGTAGCCGGGAGCGGTGACCTGCCTTTCAGGGTGGCGGATGAGCACTCCTGCCGCCGGGTTCGGTTCAAAGCGCCGGACGGAGTGCCTGGAGGACTGGCGGTATCGGATCACGCCGTCATCTGTGACGGTCGCCTCGCTGGCGACCAGTCCCCAAAGGCTGCTCTGCAGGAAGTTGCGCACCCCCTTGCCCGCTTCGCGACGGGGTCCGTAGGCAACGGGCGCCGGGGGCCATTCGCCGCCGCTCTCATCGACCCTTTCGTAGTGCACGTGAATGGGCATGTCGCTGAGGACGACGTGCGGGAAGGGGGGGCCTTCGTACCACTGGGGCACGGGGGCAATGAGGATCTTGGCTCCGGGGAGCTTCTGCCCTGCCTGGATTTCGCCGTTGTCGATGACCACGGGAGGTTCCTTCTGCCGTTGAAGTGTTCGGGGTGTGGGCGGGGGCGTCGCCCCCGCCCGATCGGCCGTAGGTGTCAGATCACACCGATGGCCAGCAGCCATGACGGGGAGCCGTGTTCACAGGTGCCGTCCGGCTCCACCCAGCACCCGTCGCGGGCCTCGGCTCCGCCTTCGGACATCCAGCTCTGCATCTGCTCGATGGACGGCATCCCCGCGCCGTCCCCGCGCTCGGGCTCCTGGTCCTCCTTCACCTCACGGGAGACGATGAGCGCCTGGCCCGACAGATCGAAGGTGGTCATGTCCTTCGCCCACCACGGGGCTCCGCTGACCTGGAACGTCCGGTGTGTGACGTCCTCCAGGCCCTGCTTGCTCAGCTTCAGCACGCGGTCCGTCCAGCCGGTGACGCGCGGGTAGGCGCTGGCGTCACTGAGCAGACAGGCGATCCTGTCGCCCACCTCCACGTCCTTCGTGTCGATCCATTCGGTTTCGACGGTCACGGTCACTCCCTGGGTTGAAGGTTCGGGGTCTGCCGTCCGGGGCTGCCATCCCCTTCTGACATCACTAATTCTGCCTTATATGAGGGTCCGAGTCCACCTGAAACAGGGGTCCGGGCGGGTGATCTGGATCACACATTTCCGCAGGTCAGGGGCGGTTTCCGCCCCACCGGCGGCGGCCTCGCCGGGCGGCGTCCGCCACGGCTCCCGCCCGGTGGGCGGGGGCTCCCCTCGGTCGGTCGGGCAGGCTCCGCCCGTACCCGGGTTCCGGCGGGGGTGCCAGGCTCGCGAAGCGACCGCGAAGCGGCCCGGCCTGGCGGCCCCGCCGGGTTCCGGGTAGCCCTCCGGGTGACCGACCGGCCGAGGGGAGACCCCGGCCACCCCCCACACCCCAGCCACCCACCGGCCCGCACCCGGCGACCAGCCCCCCGCCCCCTTGGGAGTGAGGGCCCCCGCCGGAGGCGTGCCGACCTGAGCAACCAATTCGCTTCGGTGCAGTGCAATGTAATGCAACGTAATGGAATACCGTGCCGACCGTCTGGGTTCACGGGCTGCCCGGCTGTCCGGTCCCTGTTGTCCTGGCGAATGGCCCGCTGTAGTTGGCGAGTTGTGGGCCACTCGTCTAGGTGGACCTGGCGAACGTGGCGAACCGGGGTGGTCGGCGGCTGTTGTGCGCTACGCCTCTGTCGTACGCAGGTAGGACCGGGCGAAGCGGGCTGCTGGCTCTACGAGCGGTGCCGCACCCTCGACGTCTCCGAGCTCCTCTGCCCGATCAGCCAGCGAGGCCGTGGTCTCCAACCAGGCGGCGAGCAGCACCGCAGTCTGCGGGTCCAGTGCGGCCATGTGCGAGGCAGCGCCCAGGACTCGCGCGTGAGTCGCCCGCTCCGCGCTGCCCGGGTAGGCGAACCAGGCCACGACACCGCCACCCACCACGCCGTCCGGGGCGATGTCCTCCGGTACGAACGCGGTGAGGACCAGGCCGCCCGCCTCGTCCTGGTCCACCATCCACCGCTCGTCAGGGAACGCCACGGCCTCGCCGGCGCGCAGTCGTAGAAGGGCTGCGGCCTCGCGCAAGAGCCCCTTCGTCATCACGGCCTCCGGTCGGAGAAGTGCCCGATAGCGTCACAGGAAGACGTCACACGGTGACGCCTGCTGAACGCGAACGCTTCCGCCACGCCCGGGTGCGACACCGAGGCGAGCAGTAACGGCTGTCCGAGCGCTTCCGGGTACCGAGCGGGCTGTCGCTGGCGTACCAGGTGTCCCCGCACTCCGGGCAGCGGAACCGGGGCCACGGGTGCCTCCGCCCCTCGACCAAAGCCCGGTACGCCTCGCCACCAGCTTCGATCGCCGCCCAGCGGGCGCGCGCCACCCTCCAGGCCCTCGTACGGCACGCTGCCCCGCAGTACCGGCGCGACCGCCTGCTGCCCGTGGGCAGTTCCATGCCGCACTGGCCGCACCGCCGGAGGTTCCTCCTGGCCATACCTCCAGAGTCCTCCCCTTCGGCGGTGCAGGCCAGCGCCGGTCAAGGTGCCTTCGTTGCGAGTCTGTGCGAGCAGATGGACCGGCCCACTGGAGGAACCTCAGAAACGCCATGATCGCTGAGACAGCGACACCGTGAACCTCTCAATGATCATGACGAGCCGCAGCAGAAGATGCCCCTCTCGCCATCTTCGCTGAGAAGGAACACCGGCGACGGCGCCGCTCGGCGCGGACGGACCCGGCCGGTCCGCGCCAGCGGACCCCGAACGGAACAGCCGCCCCGCCAGGGGCGTCCGTTCGGCCCGACGAAGGAGGGCCTGGTCCGCGTCAGCGGACCCCGGCCGCCGCGCGGCCGCCGGCCCCGAAGGGGCCCAGAAGGAGGGGCCGCGCCGCCAGGCGCGTCCACGGCCCGGTGCCGACGGCACTGGCCGACGAAGGAGGCCGGGGCCGGCGAGCACGCACCGGGCCACCAACACCGCCACGCCGCCAGGCGTGTCCGCTTCGGCCCGACGAAGGAGGGCCTGGTCCGCGTCAGCGGACCCCGGCCGCCGCGCGGCCGCCGGCCCCGAAGGGGCCCAGAAGAAGGGGCCGCGCCGCCAGGCGCGTCCGCTGCCGCGCCGGTGCGGCCCCCCGGCTTCGGGCGGGGGGCCGCACCGCGCGGGCTTCAGCTGCGGCGACGGTCGAGCATTTTCAGGACCACGCCCAGCACACCGCACACGACGAATGCGGGGATGAGGTGCTGAATCAGCCACCACACGCCGTCAAGGCCGATCGCGCCGCCCACGAACAGGGCACCGATTCCGACGATGATGGCCAGTCCGTAGCTGCGGCCGTCGTCCTGGCGGGTGTTGCGGTTCCGGGGCATCGTCTTGCTCCTCGTTGAAGGTTCGGGGCCGGGAGGGGCTGCCACCCCTCACGGCGGGGTTTCGCGTCAGCGGCGGACGGGCTCCAGGTCCTGGGGCATCCCGTGGTTCGCCACGAACTCCATGACGCCCGTGGCGGAGTGCATGACGACCGGGGGAGTGCCCTTCTTGATCACCGCGATCCACCCGAAGGAACGGCGCTCGGCGGCGTACAGGTATCCGCGCTGCTGGAGTCCGAGCAGTGCCTTGGTGGCCTGCAAGTTGGCCTGCGCCTGCTCGTCGGTGGTGGGGGTGTTCCGCATTGCGTCTCCCGGTGTTGAAGGTTCGGGCTGTCGTCGGGAGGGGCTGCCATCCCCTCCCGACATCACTAATTCTGCCTTATTTTGGGGTCCGGGTCCAGCTATGTGCGTCGCCCGATCGGGTGATCCAAGTCACACCAGGTTGCGGGCCTGGAGCACTCCGGCGAACTGGCGCGCGACGGTGGTGACCTGGGCTCGCGGGCGTCGGACGGCCTGGAGCCCCAACAGGCGCTGTCCGCCGCGCTGGATGACGTACGGCTCGCCGACTGGCGGAATCGCAAGGGCAATGAGCCCTTCCGCCGTGTCGACGCGCACGACGGGCGCATTGGTGACCGGATCGGTGCCGTACCCGACATTCACGGCCGGGACGCCGTGCTTGGTCAGTTCCTCGCTGATCGCGCGGGCCTCGATGATGCCGGACGCCGTGGCGGCGTCGACGTCGGCGGGCTTCGCGGCGGGCCAGTCGGGGGTGTCGACGGTCTCGGGCTTGGCCTGCTGGGTGCTCATGCTGCGTGTTGTCCTTGCGGTGTTGAAGGTGCGGGGCACGTCCGGGGCGGGCTGCCATCCCGCCCCGGACGGTGGGTCATGCGGGCTCGATCACTGGGTGTCGAGCGCCCGGCGGTGCAGCTCGGCGTACGCGAGCGACCGGCGGGCCCGGCTGAACGCCCGGCGGCGGTTGTCCAGCTCCGGGACCTCGTGCGCGCCGGTCGCGATGTCGCGGAGCATCCATTCGGGGACGTTCCCGAACGCCGTGCGGGCGGCCTCGTGCAGCTCCGGAAGGGTCTTGATCGCGTTGATCTCGTCGGCGGTGAGCGCGCCGGTCTCCAGCACGCACGGACCCATGACGCCGTACTCGTCGCGGCACGTCATGCACACGCGCGCCGGGCTGGACATGTCGGTGAAGACCATGTCCCCGACCGCGATCACGTCGTACGTCTCCACGATCCAGTGGGCGGCGGCCTCGGCGGCGGTGGTGGTGGTCATTTCGTCTCCCTGGTGTTGAAGGTTCGGGTCTGTCGTCCGGGGCTGCCATCCCCTTCCGACATCACTAATTCTGCCTTATTCGGGGGTCTGAGTCCACCTGGAACACCCCTCCGAACGGGTGACCTGAATCACATCTTTCCCCAGGTCAGGGGCGGTTTCCGCCCCACCGGCGCGGGCCTCGGTCGGCGGCCCCCGCCACAACTCCGCCCGGTGGGCGGGGGCTCCCCTCGGTCGGTCGGGCAGCTCCGCCGTACCGCCGGTTCTGCGGGGGGTGCCAGGCTCGCGCTCGCGCGACCGCGAAGCGGCCCGGCCTGGCGGCCCCCGCAGGTTCGGCGGTAGCCCGAAGGGTGCCCGACCGGCCGAGGGGAGCCCCCGGCCACCCCCCACACCCCAGCCACCCACCGGCCCGCACACGACCACGGAGCCCCCACCCCCTTGGGAGTGAGGGCCCGCCGGAGGCAGAAAAGCGTGAAGCTCAGCCTCTTGATCAGAACGCGTCGCTGGCCGGCTTCGGTGCTGCGGGCGTGCTCGGCGAAGGCTTCGGCACGGCGACCGGAGTTTCCTGTGCGGCCTGTTCCGCCGCGGCGTCGGTGTCGGCCGCCTCGACGTGCTTCTCGTCGGCCTCCTCCGGTTCGTCCTCGACCTCTGGCGGTTCTTCCTCCCAGCCCTCGTACTCGGTGGCGCCGTCCGGCTTGTGCTCCGGGACCGTCTCGGCGGGTTCGGCGTCCTCTCCGGCCGGCCGGGCAGAGGGGAGTTCTTTCGTGAGGTCGACCGGGGGTTGTTGCTCCACTGCCTCGTCCGGTTCGGTCTCCGGCACGGGATACCGCGGAGCGAGGGCCATCTGCACCGTCTGGGAAGAATCCTCCGGGTGGCCGATGGCGACGATGGCCTCGCCGACTCCGAGTTCCCTGAGCTGGTTCGGGTGGACCTTGAAGCGGTCGACCTGGCGGAGCGAGCCGACACCGGACCCGGCCGTGGTCGAGCCGAGGACTCCGATGTCCTCCTGGACCTGAAGGGTCTCCTCCCAGCCCTCGTACGTTCCCAGCAGTTCCGCGACCTGCTCCGCGGACGCCTTGGTGCGATGCAGGATCAGCACGTCAGCGTTGGTGAGCACGGCGTTGAGGAACGCGTCGGAGACGTCCGCCAGGTCCGCCAGGTCCTGGGTACACACGAACAGACCACCGCCGGCGGCGCGCAATCGCTGGAACAGGCCCGTCATCGTGCTGCCGCCGAGTCCGCTGAACTCATCGACGCCCGCGATGAACAGTCCGCCGTTCTCCCCGAAGTTCTCCGCCAGCAACCGGTCACCGACGGACCCCAGGTCCGTGAGGAACAGGTTGCCGATCTGCCGCGCCGCCTTCGCGTCGGTGTTCGCCGCGAGGGAGAACAGGACGATGTCGCCGCGCTTGACGGACTCGTAGAGGTCGACGCCGTCCGGTGTCTCGACCAGGACGCGCCCAGCGTCGCCCGAGACCAGGTTCCGGATGCGTGTGGCCAGGCCGGGGATCGACCGCTTCAGGTCCTTCGCCTCGGTGTTGAGGTAATTCAGGTAGTCGCCCAGTTCCTTCTGCAGCCGCGGGGAGAAGTTGTTCGTCCGGGAAGCGAGCGACTTCAGCGTCAGCAGTCGGGCGAGATCGGGAAGGTCCCGGCGCCAGGCTCGCGTCGTCCCGTCAGGGAACAGCTCTGTCACGCTCCCGCGGACCAGGTCGTCCAGGGCGCGGACGGCATACAGCAGGAACTCCTCGGCGGCCTCACGGTGGTGCGGCTCGGAGAACCCGCCGCCGGCCACCTGATCCAGGCACTCCACGATGCGGCTGCGGATCTGCTCGGCAGATCCGTGACGGATCGGGTTGTACGTCGTGCCTGCCCCGGTGACGGTCACCAGTTTGAACCGGCGCCCCGCGTGGTGCGCTCCTCCGGCCATCGCCTCGATCAGCATGGGGTCCGCCTTCATGTCGGCGAACAGAAACCCGATGCCCAGAGGACGGGCGTGAGGGCTGACGACCAGTTCGTACACCAGCTGCTCGATCGTGCGGGACTTTCCGTAGCCGGAGGCTCCGGGGATGAACCCGTGCCGCTTCATCGCCCGGCCGCTGATCTCACACGCCTCGCCGGTCAGCTTGTCCACGCCCAGCCGGATGCGGAGATCGTCCAAGCTCTGCGCCGGAGGACGGTCGTCGTTCTGCGCGAGTTCCCGCAGCTTCGCCTCGATCTTCTTGCGAGGGACCGGGTTCTTCACCTCTCGCCATTCGGCCTGGAACTTCGCCCGGCGGATGAGCCACGCTCCGCCAACTCCGGCCGCGATGGTCACGCTGAACGGGATCTGGTTACCCGTCCAGTTCAGCCAGTTCTCCTGGGCCAGTTCTGCCAGAGCCGTCCGGTTCGGGCTGTTCCACATCGCCGTCCCCAGCTCACGGTAGGGAACCAGATACCACCGGAAGAACCCGACCAGTGCCCCGCCGACTACAGCGGCCCAGCCGCCCCAGCACACCCAGAGCCGGGTACGCCGAGGAAAGCGGCGGCCGGCCGCGACCAGGACCAGGACCAGAACGGCCGCGATGGGGTTGAGGACGGCGAGCACGACACCCGCCGCCCTCGCCACGGCCTCACCGGAGTTCGGGTTGATGGGCTGCGAACTCTGCCACTGCGTCGCGGGTCTGCCCGCAATGTTCCCCCGAGTTCGCTGGCTGCCTGGTGTGCTCACTCTGCTCCCCGTTCTCCCGCGTCCCAGACGCGGACTGCGATCTTCTGCCCTCGACCTAGCTCAACTGAAGCCGCGTTCGCTTCCTCCGCCGCCAGCTCCACGTTCCGGAGCAGTTTGGGAAAGGCCCAGTACATGGCGTAACTGATGTGATCGGCATTGACGTACAGCAGCATGTTCCGCACGAGACGCGGCCGCGGCTTCCTCGTCCGCTCCAGCTCGTGAGCCCACACCGTCCCGTCCGGACGAACGCCCACCAGATCCGGATACCGGCGGCCGCGCTCGTTCTCGCCTGTTGACACCGAGTAGGTGGGTTCCGTGCTCGTGTATTGGTTCGGTGTGTCACGCGCACGGATCTCGCGCTCGGTCACCAACTCGTCGTCCGGCCTGATCTCCGCGATGTGCTGGGCTAGGTCGATGACGGCCAGGTCGTGGTTGTACTCCTTGATGTTCGGCGTGCTCGCGTTCCCAGCGATGTTCAGAAGCTCCGTCGCGTACTTGGTCAGCCAGAACACCTGGGCGCGTCGGCCTGGAAGCTGACCGGCTGACAGCAGACCCATCTCCGTCAACGCTCGGAGCCGGCGGTAGACCACCTGCCGCGACGGGAGAACTCCGGCGAACTCGCGCGTCACCTGTTCCGCAGTCACTCCATACCAGCGCCCGATCCACTCCAGGACCTGCGTATCCCGCTCAGTAAGGCGCCGGTTTCGTCCCCTCGGCACCATCACCTCACGAACTACGACCTCCACCACACTCAACTCCCGCCGTTACTCGCCAACTCACGCCGTGCGGCACACGGCAAAACTCTGAGGTTCAAACCGGCCTTCCCCGCCCGCAGGGGCCGAGGTACGAGAGCCTCTGCCGTGGTGGCCGACGAAGGAGGCCACCACCAGATCAAACCAGCCGACCCCGCCAGGGGTCGACCACGGTCCGGCGCCCTGGTGCCAGGCCAAAGGCCCCCCAGGGGCCGACGCCTGGCACCAGGTGAACGCCGCCGGACCACAAAGCGCCGCCCGCAGGGCGTCCACATCAGTAACCCTGACCACGTCGGTGGGAAACCCTCACTCGACCTCAGCACCCCCGCCTCGATACCCCTCACGGCCTTACGGCCGGGCCGCCGGAGCGAACTCGCCCCACCGCAAGACGGGAACTCGCGGTGGGTGAAGACGTTGCATCACGACTTCCTTGGTCAGAGCGGCCGGCCCCAGCACACCGGCAGCGGCCTATCACCGACTCCTGCGAACCCCCCAGCGGCCAGCCCTGTCACGGCCGGATGTTCCACCCAGAGTTTCGCTGATGATCCGCCCCGCCCACTCCTCCCGCGACAACCAGCTGACATCCCACAACCGAACCACCCACCGGCCCACTCTAGTTCTTCAATAAAATCTCTTCTCTTTGTCCTTCGTCTTTCTCTCTTTCCTTTCTCTTTGTCCTTCTTCTTTGTCTTTCACTCTCTTCTACTCACTCCCACTCTCCTTCTCTCAGTTCCTCTCAGTTCCTCTCCAACCTCCACCACACTCAACCTGTGCTCCCCCCACCCGCTCTGACCTGAACCCACGTGCTGCACCGAGACCACCCACTTCCTGAGGGACGATGGGAGTGGGTGGTCTCGGTGCAGCACGTGGAAAAGGGCAGGTCAGAGCGGGTGGGGGGAGCACCCTTTGTCACACCCTGTTTTACACATGGTTTTACACCCTGCGGCAAACTCTGAGTTTGCTAGCAGGGTTCGCGCTGCCGAACTGTGGGGCGGCTACCCAGCGGGGGACCTCTAGGCGGCCGCCCCCAACTTCGCCATGTACCGGCGCTCACGCAACTCCGCCACCCTGGCCTTCCTCTGGGCCGGCATCAGGTCCCGGAAACGCGCCTTCCACTCGTCTCGGCGACTCTTCCTCTCCTCCGCGGGCAAACTCGCCCACCACGCTTCACGACGCCTCTGGTCGGCTGCTGCACGCTTCTGGAGGGCCTTCTCCTTCTGCTCCTGCCAACGCCGCTGCAGCTTCTCCCTGGTCGCTTCCCAGGCCCGCGCGAAGGCTCCTCTCTCCCGCTCGATCCGCGCTGCGGTGGCAGCCTTCCGCTGGGTCATTGAGCGCGACTCCTTCACGGCCTGGCCGGTCAGCTCCCAGCCCTGCCGTCCTGCACGAGCGATGCCCAGCTTCCTCAGCACCTGGAGGCCGGTCTCCACGTTCTCCAGCTGTGCCCGGGTCGGGTGGGGGGTGGGGTGGTAGCCGCTGAGGCGGTAGAGCTGGGTCACCGTGTGGGGGCGGGGGTGGAGGGCCAGGGTCGTAGCGAGGCTGAACCAGGAGCGGCTGCGGGGGGCGGGGGTGTGACTACAAGGTGGTTCAGAAGTTTCAGCACGGAAGTCCAGCGCGAGCAGGTTCAAGCTGAACTCGTGGGACGCCTTGGGGCCCATGCTCTGGTCGTAGGTGCGGGTCCTGATGAGGATGCCGTCCTCCACGAACGCCTCCAGGGCGCCCCGGATCGTGTTCCGGCTCTTGCCGGTGTCGTTCTCCAGGTCGCGTTCAGGCAGCGGCCGGCAGGCCAGTCCCTGACGCGCCATACGGTCACCGATGGCGGCAAGGATGTGCTCGCGGCTGTGCCGGGTCGCGGTGGTCCAGTTCGGCCAGTGGAGTTCTCGTACGCCTGCCAGAAGTGGGCCGGTGACTTTCTTCCAGCGCTCCGACGGGGATTTACCGGTGCGGCTGCTCCGGTGGTCGTCCACGTACTCGACGGCCGCGTTCCAGCAGTGCTTCACCCACCAGCGGTGGCCGCGCTTGCGGGCGCGGTGGAAACCGAGGTGTGCGGGGTCGCTGACTACCTGCCATGCGGCCTCGGCGTCGTACCCCGCGATGACAAGGCGGGCTGTGGAGAGCAATTCGCTCAGGGACCGGTCCACCCAGTAATCGGGGCCGGGCTTACGAAGACGCTCCCAGAACTCCCCCTCCGGAATCGTGGAGAGGCGACGACGCCAGGGAGTTGCCGGGTTTTCCTTTCGCAGAGTTGTAACCGGGCGGGTGCACTGGGGCATGTTCATGGCCCACGACGGCAGCGTGTTGGCGGCGCTCTCCACGAACTCGGGGAGGTCGACGCGGCCGGTTCGGCGGTGCGGTGCGGAAAGGGGCCGCAGGGTGCGGCGCCAGTCGATCTGGCGGGAGGTGGCGCCCCAGTGGGCGCGGACCGTCTCCACTGTGGTCTTGAACTCGGCGCGGGCGGCCTGGGTGCGGAAGCACGCGATCAGGTGCCAGCGGCCGGCGCCGCCGCCTGAACGGCGGGTGACGAACCAGCCGTCCAGTTCTCGGGCCCGGCTGGTGAGGTGTTCGAGCGCGCTGGTGCTCCAGTCCTCGTCGTCACCGTCGATGTCCACCGCGACCGCGCTCTCCCGGAGGGTGGCGACATAGGAGGCGGCTCGGCCGGTACGGACAAACTCGGCGGCCTGGCTCAGGAACTTCAGCGGCCGGTCGGTGGCGACCTTCGAGTTTTCACTGTCGATGCAGAACACCGGGGCAGAGAACAGGAGGTCGTCCAGCAGCAGAGCGGCCACGCGGGCTCGCTCAGTAGCGCTCTCGGTGTTGTTCCCCGTCTGCTGCCGGGGCAGGGACGGAGTGCTGGGCAGGGGGAACAGCGGCTCGGTGGCCGCGGCCCTGTGCGTACGGGGCTCGGCGGTGGGTACCCCAGCGAACGGTGCGCGTGACACACCGTTTTGAGGCAAGGAGGTGCCGGCCCGGGGACCTGTGGCTATGATGGTCTCCAGAACTGAACGACATCAGGCAGCACAAAGCCCGCATCGGGCGGTGTCGCCGACGTCATTGGAAGAGGCGCTGGTCAGCTCCCTGGCGACCAACCTGATCGCTGACAGTGCCTCGGGATTCAGTTTTCGTATGGCCCCGCGGGTCAGTCCCCGGGGCGTGTATCAGCTACGTCGATATGCCCCCATGGCGACTACCCCGAGGGAGGGGTGCGTCCTGAGCCGGGTCGGACGGGCGCGATGCACCCTCGATTCCCTCAATCTCCTTCTTCACCATCTCGGCCGTGCGCTTCCAGTCCAGCGGCTGCTCACCGCGCAGCACCAGGTGCTCCACGACGGCGCCGATGAGTCCGGCGGCGGCCAGGCGGGGGTGAATCTCCCGCAGCTTGGGGATCAGGGCCTCCGCCACCACGGGCGGCAGGTTGACGGTGATCCGCCAGTTCTCGCCGGAGGCAGGGTCATAGCTCGACTCACGGTTGGTGAGCATCCGCTTGTTCCCAGTCCCGGCCATGATCCGTATCTTGCCATCTCCGACCCCTTCCGTGCATCACGAATCACGCGTGTCGGAGCACTTTTTTCAGGCCCGTCCCGCCCTGCTCACAGGGGAATGTCTGGTCTTACCCCTGTTCATGTCGGCTTGCCCTCGGTGGAGTCCGGGCGTCAACGAGGCACGGGGGTGTCCGCCCCCGGGGGTGACAGCTCGTCACCCCCGCTCTGCAGAAGCGTTAGACAGGATGTCGGCTCTTGCGGCGGCGCTGTGGGCTGCCCGCAGACGTGCGACAGCCGGAACGTACGACGGTCCCCTCGGTGCGGACCGAAGGGACCGGGATGGGGGACTCGGGCGGCAAACCGTCCGGCAGTTCGCGGAATGGGCCCTTGGAGCGTTCAGCCAAGAACGGTTGGCTGCTCCGGAGTGCCGTGCTTGAGGAGATCAGCGATCAGGTCGGCAAGGCCGACTGGATACACCGTCTCCCTGGTGTCTTGGAGTTCTTGGAGCGTCCACCAGCGGCTGGCCCGGATGTTGTCGGTCTGGGTCGCGCGAGCCGGGTCAAGGTCGGAAGCCTCGATGTGAGCGAGGAAGTATTTTTCGACCTGGCGGACCTGGTGGCCGCCCACGGAATGGTCCTGCTGGCGTTCAGCGACCTGAGCGCTCAGGGTGACGTCCGTGGCGCCGAGTTCTTCGCCGAGTTCCCGCAGAACGGCCGTGGGGTAGTCCTCGCCGGGTTCCAGACTGCCGCCGGGGGTCGCCCAGAAGCCGCCGTTCTCGTCGTAGGCCAGTAGCAGGACGCGCTGGTGGGAGTCGAGAACGACGGCTCGGGCCGCCTCGCGGAGGGGCAGAGTGTTCATGAGGTTCAGTCTGGCAGGCAGTTCAGTCCCGCTCGATCAGGTAGCCCCCGATGCATACGGCGTCCAGGTCGCACGCCTGGAACGTGGCCAGTGCGTGCGCGGGGGTTTCCACGATGGGTTCCCGGTCGTTGAAACTCGTGTTGAGTACGACCGGGGTTCCGGTGATCCGGTGGAAGTGCTCGATCAGGGATGCGAACGCGGGGGCCGCGCTCGGGTCGACGGTCTGAACACGGGCGGTCCGGTCGACGTGAACGACTCCCGCAATCTTGTCCGCTCGGTCAGCCCTGACCGGCGGTGCCAGCAACATGAAGGGGCTGGGCACGTCGAGCTCGAACCAGTTACGTGCGTGGTCGGCGAGGACGGCCGGCGCGAAGGGACGGAACGGTTCGCGGTGCTTGATGCGGTTGTTCAGTGCCTCCGAACTGGACGTCGTGCGGGGGTCGGCAAGGATGCTGCGGCCACCGAGAGCACGGGGGCCTAGTTCGCTGCCGCCCTGGAACCAGCCGATGATCCGTCCGTCCGCGATCATCTGCGCGGCCGCAGCTGCGATGTCGCTCTCCCGTCGCCACCGGTACGGCGTCCGTCGACGCTCGGCGAGTCCGGAGCGCGGGTCACGGGTGAGGGCCTGCTCGATCTCGGTGTCCGTGTACGTGCGGCCGAAGTAGTCGTGCGCGAGCGGACGGCGGGGGATCTCGCCTGTCATCTGATGCCATGCGTACAGGGCACACCCGAGTGCCTGCCCCCGGTCGGAGGAGGCCGGCGGCGCGAAGTATCCGCTGACCGTGTCCAGGCGGCGGAGTTTGTCGGCGGCGACGCAGTTGAGGGCGACGCCGCCGGCGAAACACAGGTTGCCCAGGCCGGTGGCGGCGATGGTTTGTTCGGCCAGGGCGCTCAGGGCCTGTTCGGTCTGGGCCTGGACGTACGCCGCGGCGTCGGTGCCGCGTTGATCGCCGCCCCGGCTGTCGGGCGGGCCGAAGTCGGCGCCGGTTCGTTCCGTGAGTTCGGCGACGCCTGCGGCGTGGGTGCGGGTGAGGTGGCCGTGGACGGTGGCACCGGTGACGTCGAACAGCGGGGTCCGGTGGGCGCCGGGGTCGCCATAGGAGGCGAGGGCCATCGTCTTCCCGGCTTCCTGTTCGTGCCACCCGAGCCAGTTCGTGAACGCCTCGTACGTGGCACCGATGCCGCCCGCGCGGGGCCGCTCGGGCGGGTTGCCGCCGAGGCGGTCGATGCCGTCGCGGGTGGCGGCGTAGTAGGTCTCGGTGTCGTGGTTGTTGCCGCCGCCGTCGACCACCAGGACGGTTGCCTCGTCGTACGGGCTGAGGCAGTACGCGGTGTACGCGTGGCTGAGGTGGTGGTCGACGGGGACGATCCGGGCCGGGTCGATGCCGAGGTGGGTCAGGCCGGTCTCGCCGGCGGTGGGCGGATGGTGACCGATGCCGCTGACCGCGATCAGGTCGACGTCCTGAAGCTGCACCTGGGCGGCACGCAGGCAGTACAGGAGGGCGGCCTGCCAGCCGGAGCTGTAGCGGGTGCGGTTGAGACGTTCCTCGCTGATGGCGACCATC
Source organism: Streptomyces sp. CA-250714 (assembly GCF_050936705.1). Lineage (NCBI taxonomy): Bacteria > Bacillati > Actinomycetota > Actinomycetes > Kitasatosporales > Streptomycetaceae > Streptomyces > Streptomyces sp. CA-250714. The sequence continues at coordinate 58,423 of NZ_JBNJMI010000004.1, forward strand.
GTGGTGTCGGTGATGAGAGCGGCGCCGCCGTCGTGGCCGAGGTTGACGCCGACGACGACGGGGGTGTGGGCGGTCATCAGGCGGCCCCTCGGGCGGGTTCGGCCAGCAGGTCCCACAGCCCGGTGTTCCCCGCCCGGTCACGGTGCAGAGCGCCGAGCTGGCAGAGCTGGACCGTGCCGCCGCGGTGGGCGAACGGTTCGGTGAAGGGGTGGCCGAAGGACTCCAGTCCACCGAGCGCGTCGTACACGGGCCGGAACCGGGGGTCCAGTTCCGGGCGGGACTCCGGAGCGGGGGCGGCGGTGAGCCGCGTCGCCATGTCGGTGAGCCCGGCTTCACCGAGAAGTCCGCTGACCTGCGCGAGGACGGTGTCCGGGGTGGCGCCGTCGGTCTTGATGATCACCGGCGGGGTGGGACACAGGGTCGGGGCGATGTCGGTGTAGAAGACGTGCAGCCGCTCCAGCAGCCCCTGGTCGAACCACTGCTGCCAGCGTGGCCGCTCGGCCACGCTCCCCCGGCGCGTCAGGCTCTCGCTGGGGCTGACCAGGAGGATCGCCGTCAGGACCTGCTCGGGCAGGGCGGCGGCGATGTGGCGGGCGTAGAAGTCGCGGGCGGTGCGGTAGGGGAGGCTGTCGTCCGCGCGGGTCGCCCAGCAGTAGGCCAGGGCGCCGAGGTGGTTTCGATCGGAGATCAGCAGCCGGGTGGCCGGGTCGGCGGCGAGCCGGGCGGCAGCGCGGGCCTTGTCCAGCTCGTGGCGCAGGAACCAGAGGCTGTGTCCGGCGGTGGAGGGGTGGACGGGGGCCCGCAGGCCGGTGCTGAGGCGGGCGTTGGGCTCGGTGAACCACAGGCACTCGTCGCCGAGGACGGGCACCATCCGCGCGAGCAAGCTGGTCTTGCCTGCTCCGGGAGGCCCGTCGAGCACGAGTACAGGGGCGTGGGCGGGCATGTCAGTCCTTCCGGGGGTGCGGGCCGGGGCGGCAGATGGCGGCCATCGCGAGCGCGAGGTCTTCCACCCGTACCGCGAGGGCGGCGCTGGTGGGCAGGTCGGCCGGGTACTGCCCGGCCAGCCGGTCGCTGACGGCCTGCCACATGGCGGCGAACGGGTCCGGGAACCCGCTCTGCTCGCCGCTGGCGGTGGTGACGCGTGTCGTGGCGGCCGGCTCGTAGGGGCGGGCGAAGTCCACCGTGGCCGCGTCGGACGGGCCGCTGAAGTGGATCTGCTCCAGGAAGCGGCCGGGCGGGGTGGCGCTGATGACCAGAGTGAAGGGCTCGGCGCCCGGCCCGTACAGCAGCGCGTGGAGGGACCGACCGTCGGCGTCGAGCGTGCACGCGGCCGGCGTGATGCCGGGGGCGGCCAGGACTAGGGCGGTCAGCAGGTGGTAGCCCTGCCACAGCAGCGTCTGGAGCGCGGTCACCTGGTGCGGGCCGGACAACTGCTCGGGTACCGCCTGGGGCGGGTCGTCCGCGAAGGTGTACGGGCTGAAGCCGGGCGGCAGCAGGCGCCGCCGGGCGGCCTCGTCCACCCCGTCGGCCTTGATCAGCCAGCCGCCCGCCAGGTCGGGGACCGCCGCGAGGGCGACGTGCAGGGCCGGGTCGTGGGCACGCATCGCCCCGACTTCCAGCAGCAGCCCCGATTCCTGCGCGCGGTCGGCCAGTTTGCGGGTGCTGGTGACGTCCAGCCCGACCGGCTTCTCGGTGAAGACGTGCGTCTGCGCGTCCAGCGCCGCTTCGATCAGGTCCCCGTGCACGCCAGTGAGGATCACCAACATGTCCGCACCGTCGAGCAGGTCCTTCGTGGTGCCGGCGACGCGGGGCACCGCGAAGCGGGTGGCGGCGGCGCGGGCCCGCGCCGGGTCGCGGTCGGCCAGTGCCGTCACCTCGAAGGCCGGGTGGGAGGTGAGCAGGGGCAGGTGGAGACCGAATGCGGCGGCGCCGCATCCGGCGACGGCCAGTCTCCACGGCCGCGTCTGCAGGCTCATCGGGATGCCTCCTCGGGGTTCCAGCAGATGGTGGCCGCGCGGTGGGAGCGGGCGGCGATCTCGTCCTCGGGCAGGGCCCGCAGGACGGGGTTGAACAGCTCCACCGAAGCGGTCCCGGTGTAGCCGACCCGGGTGAGCGCGTCGGCGAAGGCGGGCCAGGGGAGGGCGCCGTCGCCGGGGAACAGCCGCAGGGCGTCCGTCCAGCCGCGCGGGGTGCCGGCGTGCGGGATGTCGGCGATCTGCACGTGACCGACCGTGCCCATGCCGAGTGCCGTGATGTGGTCGGGGTCGGCTCCGGCGACCGCCCAGTGGAAGGAATCGACCAGCACCGCGGCGTTGTCCGTGCCGCTCTCGTGCAGCAGCTCGGCGAGGGCGGGCAGGGTGACGGCCACCGGGTGGGGTCCGTCGAGTTCGGGAGGCAGTCCGTCCACGACGCTGACCGCCTCCACCGCCAGGCGCACGCCGTACTCGGCGGCGGCGTCCGCAAGTCGGACGATCCGCTGGCGCGCGAGGACCAGGGCGTCGCCCTGGTCGAGCTCGGAGAAGGGGTTGAGGACGGTCGTGGCGACGGGACAGCCCAGCTCGGCGAACGTCTTCAGCCGCTCGTCCAGGGTCTGCAGGTGCTCGTCGTACGCCGCCGTGTCGACCAGCAGCGGGGCGGGCAGTACGGGACCGGCGGGCAGGATGCCGCTGGCGGCCGCCACGGTCAGCCCGTACTCGGCCAGCAGGTCGCGCACCCGGGCGGCGCCCAGGGCCTGGGCCTGCTGGATGGACATCTCGACCGCCTCGAACCCGGCGGCCGACGCCAGGCCGAGGAAGTCGGGCAGGTCGACGCCGGACAGGGTGGCCGGGTTCAGGCACGGTCGCAGCGGGGCGGCACACTCGCGGCGGGCGGTCATGCGGTGGCCAGCTTCCCGGCCAGCAGCCGCTCCCGCAGGCCCTCCAGGTCGTCCATCACGGCGGTGAGGACCCGGCGGGCGTCGGCGGCCAGGATCGGGTTCGGGCCGGAAGTCTGGACGACGGCCTGCCACGGGTCGGCCAGGTCCCGGCCGGACTGCGAGACGAGTGCGACCGCGCACTCCAGCCCGGTTTCCTCGTGCAGCCGACGGGCGGCCTCCGTGGCGGCCAGGTTGTAGAGCTTGCCGACGTGGTAGACCGGGTTCTTGCCGGAGACGCCTTCGGCCGACCAGGGGCGGAGCATCGAGATCAGCCCGTTGGAGCGGTTGCCCCGGCCGACCACGCCCTCGTCGCCGGACTCGATGGATGAGCCGGTGGCGGTCAGGTAGAGCTCGGGCCGCTGGTCCTGGTCGCGGGTGTTGACGGAGACCTCGATGTCCACGGTCGGAGCGATCCGCGCGGCCGTCTCGATGATCAGCTCCCGGGCCTGGGCCCGGCGGGCGATGTAGGTGTCCAGGTCCGGGGTGTGCCGGGCGATCTGCGGCACGCACGCCGTCAGGCGCACGCGGGTGCCGGTGCGCACGACCATCAGCTTGATGTCCGTGCCGAAGTACGGGTGCTCGGCTCGGAAGGTCTCGCTGCTCAGGTGCGTCTCGATGCCGCTGGCGAGCTGTTCGCCGATACCGAGGGGGGCATAGCCGACGCCGGCGGAGGTGTCGTTGGAGAACAGGCGGTGCCGCTCGGCGAGGTCGTCCAGGCTCCGCGGGGCGAACCAGCGCTGGCGGGACGCCTCCCGGTCGGCGTTCGCGCCGGTGGTGACCGCTCCGGGGCTGGACGCCTGGGTGAGCCGGGGCCTCACCTGTACCCACCGCTCGGTGTCCAGCAGCGGCAGGGCGGCACCCAGGAACTGCCGCGCCGCCGTGGTGACGATGTCCTCGACGGGGATGCTCTGCTCGCCCAGCGCGGTCGTGATCCGCCCGTTGACCAGGACCTGGATCGGGGCGGTCATTTCGCCGCGTCCGAACGCGACGTCGGCGGCGCCGCCCAGCAGCGCGAGCTTGTCGGTGTTGTGGTGCAGGATGGCGCCGAAGTGGTCCAGGCAGTACGCGCTGTAGGCACGGGAGATCGCCTCTGCCATGCCGTCGGCGAGGGTGTCGGGGTGGCCGGAGCCCTTCCGCTCGATCACCTCGACGGCGTTCTCGGCGGCGGCGGGGTACAGCCCTGCGGCCGTGATGACGTCCATCAGCAGCTCTCCTTGGTCTTTTGGGCGGGCAGTTGGGCGAGCGCGATCGGACGGCGGCCGAGCAGCCGAAGGCGTCCGCGCTCCAGGTGGTAGGCCCCGATGCGGGCGAGGTCGCGGGCCGACTCCACGGCGCGGGAACGGTCCAGGAAGGTCCATCCGGCGGCCAGCCCGATCACGGCCTGGTGCACGGCCTCGCGCCCGGCCTGGATGGCGGCGGGCTCGACACGCACGCTCAGGTGCATCCGGGCGACGCACACCCCGTGACCGGCGCCTTGGCGGACGAAGTACCGCAGGGTGGTCTCCGGCCGGTAGACGGGGTGGGAGACGACGGCGGCCGGCTCGATGAGGGTCTGGTGACCGGCCTGACGGGCGCGGTCCACGAACTCCAGATCCTCGCAGTCCCCGAGCCACCGGCCACGGCGCCCCAGGTCGGTGCGGAACAGGCCGATGTCGAGCGCCGTCTGACGGTCAAACAGCAGGTTGCAGCCGGTGACCCAGTACGGCCACACCGCCAGCTCGCGGTGGTCGGGCCAGTCCACCGCACCGTGGCACTCGCGCAGGGCCTTCGTCAGCGCGGTCACTTCGCCGCCGGGGTACTCCACGACGGTGCGGCCGCCGACGGCGAACACCTTCTCCTCCTCGATCGCGGTCACCAGAGTCCGCAGCCACTCCGGTTCGGGGGTGATGTCCGGATCGGTGATGGCGACGTAGCGGCCCCGGGCCGCACAGACCCCGCGGTTGCGCCCCGCGCTCAGCCCTGGCGTCGGCTCGTACAGCACCCGGACCGCAAACGGCCAGTCACCATCCCGGACGGCCTCGGCGATCGGGCGGACCGGTCCAGGCAGGTCGTTGTCCACGACCACCGCCTCGAACCGGTCGGCGGGCAGGCTCTGGCGGGCCAGGGCATCCAGCAGGTTCCGCAGACGTGCGGTGTTCCCACGGGCGCTCACCACGACCGACACCAGGGGCGGGTCCAACTCGCCCATCGGCGCTCCTTCCTTCACACGGCGTGTTCGGCGGGTCCATGGCACCGCCGACCACCCCGCTCCGGGAAGGCGAATCCTGTTGCTGCGCTGTTGCTGAGGCTTCTCCGAACGACTCCCCGGCCACCGGGCGGATGGCTACTGTGCGGACCGTCAGGAGGACGTTGCGTGAGGAGGACCGCGATGCCCGTCCAGCCGCTCTTACAGCACCCGCTGGCTGCACTGCGCTCCCAACTCGGCCTTACCGCCGCGAAGTACCTGGACCGGCTCGACGACTCACACCACGCACTCGGGTACGGCCGGATGGCCAAGCGCCGAGAGAAGGTCTCCCGCTGGGAGAGCGGCATCAACGCCCCCGACGAACCCGCCCGCTACGCGATGGCACACCTCCACGGCATCCCGCCAGCGGCCGTCACCGAACTCGGCTGGCCCAACTTCCTCCTCCTGGCCTTCCCCGGCGACCGCCCAGTCCTCGACAGCCCCTGGTCCCCTGCGGGTACCGTGGAAGCAGTAGCGGCTATCGCTCGGGGAGGGTCCATGGATCGACGGGGATTCCTGATCTCCAGCGGTGCCGCACTGTCCGGCATCGCAGCCAACTGGAGCAACGCGGTCACGGCCCTTCCGCTCCCCCTCGACGCCCCCGGACGCCGCCTCGACCCAGACGTGATGACCCGGCTCGAACAACGGATGGACGATCTGCGACACCTGGACGACGTCCTCAGCGGCAGCGAACTGCTCCCTGCCGCCACCGAGGAATACCGGCTGCTCAACCGACTCGCCAGCCGCGCGACCTGCGACAGCCGCGTCAGCCGCCGTCTGTTCTCCAACCTCGCCGAAGCCGCGAGGGTCTGCGGATTCCTCCACTTTGATGCCGGTCAGCACGCACAGGCCCAGCGCTTCTACATCACGTCCCTGCGGGCGTCCGCCTCCGCCGGTGACCCCGAAGTCGGTGCCAACACCCTGAACTTCATGGCGATCCAGACCTACACCAAGGGCAACCCACAGGACGCCGTCAACCTCGTACGGACCGCCCAGGACCGGGTGACGGGATCGACCACACCCCGCGTTCGCGCCCTGCTCCATGCCCGTGCCGGCCGGGCCCTGTCCAAGACCGGAGATCGGAAGGGCTGCGCCAGGGAGTTCGACGCCGCCCGGGATGCTTTCGCCAAAGGCACTCACGACGACGACCCGCCCTGGGCCTACTCGGTCACCGAGGGAGAAATCGAGATGCTGGCAGGCTCCTCAGCCCTCGACCTCGGCGACCCCCGCCGGGCCTTGCACAGTTTCACCACCGCCCAGCAAGCCGAGTACAGCGCCGCTGGTCACGTACGCGACGGACTTCTCTACCTCACCAGGACAGCCCGCGCTCACCTCGAACTCGGTGACATCGACGCGGCCTGTGCCACCGCCGCAGAAGCTCTGCAGCAGAACAGCAGCGTCAACTCTGCCCGCCCCTCCGACGCGCTCAGCGACCTCCGCGACCAGCTCGCACCGCATCGCGACGTTCGGGCGGTGCGTGAGTTCCTGAAGATGAGCGCCTGAGCCCCTGTCAGGCGGTCTCCCGCCGGGTGACGATCAGCTGATGGCTCCCGGGGACATCGGCCCGGACGCTCGTGACGAAGCCCCGCCGTCGCAGCACGCGGTCGATCGCGGCGGCCATCGCCGCTTCCGTCTCGTCCTGCAGCTGCACGTCGGGGTGGTCGTCCTCCTCGCGGTCGATGGCGTCGGCGGCCTGCTTCAGCAGCTCCGCGCTGCACGCCCACCCCACGATGACGGCGCCCAGCTCGGGGGACTCCACCACGTCCACGCCTCCACTGGCAGGGCTGGCTGGAGCCGAGGGGAGGTCGCTCAGGGGCAGGCCCGCCAGCTGCAGCGTGCGGTACACCTCGATCCGCAGGCCCTCGACGTCGTCCACCGTGCTCTCCGCTTCTTCCGGCTCCCGTGTGCCGCTGCCGCGGCCCAGGGGGAAACGCTACTGGTCACACGGGTTCCAGGGCACCAGCGCACTGATGCACGACCGTAGGAACCAGCCAACGGCACCCGCGTTCCCTGTTCGGGGTGGGCGGCTGCCCGGTACGGTCTGCCGTATGCCGGACAACGTCCTCGCGCCCGCCCCGCTCACCGTCCCGGGCCTGCCCACGCCGTGCTGCCTCCAAGGCCGCGACCTCATGAACACCTGGGTCACCGTCTATGGCGCCGCCGTGGATTCCGGCGAAGCGGCCCGGGAGGTCTACGAAGCCGAGATCGCGTGGACCACGCACCAACTGGTCGTGCACCGGTTGAACCCGCCCCGGGTGGACGGCTGCCCTAACTGTGTGGAGTGGGCGGCGAACCTGGGGCTGGGGCCGGACGACTCCCCGGACCTCGACCACCCCGTAGAGTACGAGGCGGCCGAGCACGCGGTCCGCCATCAGGTCTTCGACCCCATGGTTCGGCACTTCAGCGGCGGCCGTCACTCTCCCCTCTGACCAGGACTTGCGAACATGCCAGAACCCGCCGCCGCCCGCGACCGGCAGGACCGTGCGACGGCGGCCGGGCTGACCGGCGCCGCCGCGGTGTGCGTCGTCCTCGCGGCCGGCTCGGGCCACCGGTGGCCGGTACTGGTCGCGGCGGGCGCACTGTTCGGTGCCGTAATGGTGTACCGGCGAGTCATGCACGGCGCTTACGCCTACTGGGTCGCCTGGGCGGTGTCTCCCGTCCTGAGCCTGCTCATCCTGTGGGCCCAGCCCCCTGACCTCCGGGGTGCGACCGCCCTGCTCGCCCTGCCGTGGGCCGGGCTGAGCGCCGTGGTGGCGCTCGTGCTGTTCGTGCTGTGGCGCTCCCGCCGGGACGGTCACCTGGACTGGGTGGTGTGGCACCCCGAACTCGGCCTCCTTCGCCGTGTGCCGACGAAGCGGGCGGCCGTCGACTGGGCTCGGTGGCACTATCGCGAGCCGTGCTTGATCACCCGCCTCGACCTGGCACCGGAGCTCGCGCGGCAAACACCGCTCTACCCGCACGCCGACCGGCCGCTGAAACAGGTCGACCGGCCTGACCCCACCGTCCGGTAGCCGTTCACACGTCCCGGTGGTCCTTCCGCGTGTCGGGGGCGGGCTCGCTCCCCCCTCGTGCACCGTGGGCTGGTGCGCCGTCTCCTGTCCACCCTCGTCCTGCTCGCTGTGGGGTGCGCGGGGTGCGTCGACGTCGCCGGGCAGGCTCCGCACCCGGACGGCACACGGGCCCCGGCGAACGCCCGACCGATGGTCTTTCCCGAAGCGCCGTCGCCCTCGCCCTCACCTCCACCGGCCCTTGAAGCGCTCGTGGACACCTCCGAGGACTCGGCACGTTCCATGACGTCGTCCCGGCCGGCGAAGAAGACGCGGAGGACGCCGCCACGGCCCTCCGTCTCTCCTTCCCGCGTCGCACCGGCTCCCGTCGAACGTCGCGTGGTCCCGCGCCCGCGCCCTCGGGTCGAGCACGCTGACGCTCGGCCGCGTGCGGTCCCGAAGCGGCCTTCGGCCCGTCCTCGCCCGGCCCGCTCGTACGACATGGGCACGGTGTGCGCCATGTCGAAGGGGGCCGTCGACCCGGCCCTCTCTCAGCTGTGCGAGTCGACGTATGGCCGGTGACCCGCGCCCCCGGGTCCGATATTCTCGCGTCTTAAGACGCGAGAATGGGAGAGGCGATCATCACCACGTCAGCGGCCGGCTCCGAGGGGGCCAACGAGAACGCGACGCTCAGCAGCGTCGGGGCAGCCATCACCGACGCCCTCGCCGTGGGGTGGGAGGCGATCCGTCGCCATCACCCCGACGTGCCGGACGCCGTGGTCACGATGGGCACCCGGCACCGCAGGCCGGTGTGGGCGCACTTCTGGGCCCAGCAGTGGAACCTCGCTGGCGGCGAGAAGGTCCCGGAGGTGTGGATCGCCGCCGAGGGCCTGGCCCGCGGCGCCGCCGACGTAATGGGCAGCCTGCTGCACGAAGCGGCGCACGGGCGGTGCTCCACCCGCGGAGAGAAGGACTGCAACGACGCGCAGTATCACAACAAGTTCTTCCGGGACTCGGCCCAGATGCTGGGGCTCTCCGTGGAGCGCTCGGAGCGCAAGGGCTACTCCGTCACCTCGATCACGGACATCGCGCGGCAGCGCTATCGCGAGCAGATCGCCGCCCTGGACGCGGCGATCCGGGCGGAGCGGACGATCCCGCCCTCGGGCACCACGGCGACCGGCGAGAAGCGGCGGAACACCAACTACCGTCCCGCGAGCTGCCAGTGCCGCCCCGTGCGCACACTGCGGGCGGCGGCGGGCACCTGGGAGGGGCCGCCGGTCATCTGCGGCGGGTGCAACAAGCCGTTCGTGATGACGTCCTAAGCCGCGAGACGCAGGGACATCGTCGCGCTCTGCTCCCAGTCCGGGACGCTGTCGACGTACTCCCAGAAGGCTCGGCTCTTGGGTGCGTGACGGGAGTGGATGGCGACCTGGTGCGGTGGCTTCTTGCTGCGCAGGGCGGCCTGGATGAAGCCGCGCCTCATGCTGTGCCCGGTGATGCGGCGACCCCGCTGCAGAGCACGGCGGAGGCGGAGCCGCCAGCCGGAGAGGATGCTGCTGGCCTCGTCCTCAGTGTCGGCGGCCGCCGCTGCGGCGATCGTCTCCGCGCGGTCCTCCCAGACCTCGGCGACCGCCCGTTCGTCCTCATCCTTGATGAGCCCGGCCGCTCGGGCGGCCGTCTTGATGATGGTCCGCACCGTCCGGGCGGTGATGCCGCCCTGACGGTCGGCGTCGTCGTTGCGGCGGCCGGCGGCGTCCGCGCCGATCTTCCCGTGCCGGTCGATCCGTCGCAGGAGGGGGCCGTCGGTGAGCTGTCCGGCGTCGGCGAGGACGTCGAACCACCGTCGCACGGCGGTGACCGGGCACAACTCCGGTGCGTCCAGGGGCGCCAAGATGCGGACGGTCTCGCCCTCGGCGTCCTGGTCCGCCTTGGACTCCCTGATCTCGACCTCCAGCGCGGGCACCTCGTGGATCTCGCCGGTCTCCTCGTCCGTCAGCTCCACGGTGAGGATGCGGATGTCATGGATGTTGAGGGCGGCGGGCTCGCTGCACCGCCCGGCCATCCACCAGTCGAGCAGCAGCGTGACGGCATCCCGGGCCCCGCGCGGGGTGCTCAGGTCCAGGGTGGCGACCATCCGGCGCAGGTCTTCCGGGGTCACGCCGTCCGCCTTCAGCGGGCCGGGCCGGACGCCCCCGATCCCCTTCGCCTCGTGCTTGGCGCGTCCCCGGATGACGCCCTCGATCGCCTTCAGCTCCTCGGCGTCCAGCGGCGATCCGTCCAGTGCGCGCATCCCGCGCAGAGTGCCCGACATCGCTTGCAGCGTCTTGACCGGGTGCCCCCGGTCCGCCAGGGCGGCGATGAAGGAGGCCACGGCGCCGCGCTCGGCGGTGTGCCAGTCGACGTCGCTGCACCACTGCGCGTACTCCTGCCAGCGCCAGGCCCGCGCGTCCCGGCTCGACCGCGGGACGCTCTCCTCGAACCAGCGGGCGGCCGACGCCGACAGGCGCATCCCGGTCCTGGTGGTCACCGTCTCCACCTGCCGGGCGACGGGACGGGACGGTGCGAGGGCGATGTCAGTGCTGGTCACGGCAGGGGCCTCCGGGTCTTACTTCCGCTTGCTGCGGGTCGGCGGGAGCATCGCGCGTACGGCGGCGGCGGCCTCCTGGGCGGCCTGGTGAGCGGCTTCGGCGCCGGTCCCGGACGCCCGGGTCATCTCCTTCAGTGCGTCGAGCAAGGAGGCGACCGGGTCCGTGGTGCCGTCGAGCGGCTGGGCCCGGTAGACCAGTACGGCGTCGCCCGGGTCGGACGACAGGGCGGCGGGGAAGGTCTCGATGCCCATCCGGCCGGCGCGGTAGGCGAAGGCCGTCTGCAGGCGGGCGCGTTCTTCCGGCAGTCCGGTGAGGTCGAACTCCTCGTCGCCGAGCAGCAGTTCAACCAGGGGGAAGACGGCGATGCCGCGCCCGCGCTTCAGCGCGGCGTGGACCTTCGTCTTCACGGCTTCTGCCTCGGGCCCCCACTCCTGGGTGCGCGGCTGCCCGTACATCTGGGTCATGAGGCGTCCGTGCCTTCCGTGTCCGTGCCGTTGTCCGAGCGCAGGGCCTTCAGGCGTTCTTGGATGTCACGGCGGCGGACGGGCTGCCCTCCGCCGAGAACCCGGGGGTCGATGGCCGGCGGGGGCGTGTCCGTCGGGCTGCGGTCCAGCATCCGGTGGACGTCCTCGAAGCTGATGCGCATGAGCTGGTCCCCGGGGAACGGGGGGCCCACGGGCTCCTGGATCTCGGCCAGCAGCACGACGTCCGGGATGTCGCGTCCCTCGGGGTTCGCCACCGAGTGCAGCCGTACGCGGCCGGGTCCAAGACTGGTCTCCGGCAGCCGCTCGGCCCGCAGGTGTGCCTCCCACGCCTCGAACTCGGCCCGCCGCTCACGGGCGTCGGGGTGGTGCGGGCGCCCCAGCAGCGCGCCGAATCCCTGGACCGTCCACTCGATGACAGGCAGTCCGGCGGCGATGCCGTCCTCCATCAGTTCTTGCAGGCGGCGGCACTGGGCGAGCTGCAGACGACGGGCGGCTGCCCAGGTGTCGGCCCACTCCTGCTCTGTGGTCGCCTGCGGTGTCCTGGCGTCCGGTTGTGGGTCACGCATCCCGTCCCCCGGCCCTGGGGTACCAGCTCGGGGGCTCGTAGTCGAGCTCGAACAGGCTCGACTCCTGCCCGCCGGGGCCGATGTCGTCCGGGTCGTTCTCCGGGTCCTTGGGGCCCAGTTCGGGGTAGCCGCCAGCGGTCGCGATGGCCCGCAGGACCGCCGCGACATGGAAGGCACCCAGACTCGACACGGCACGCTGCAGGTCCAGCAGGAAGCCGGGCACCACCAGCGACAGGGCGACGGACAGGACCGCCTGCTGGCTGGTCGAGCTGGTCAGCCTGCCGTCGGTGACTCCCGCCGCGAGGGCCTGCCAGTCCAGGTCGACCACGCAGCCCGTCTCCGGGTCGGTGCGGCGGAGGTCCGGGTGGGAGTACGCGATCCGTGCCACCCAGTAGTCGTGTTCGAGCAGCAGGGTGACGGCGGCCTCCTTGCTCGGCCAGCCCGCCGCCGTCTCCTTCAGGGCCTGCGCGAGCTCGTCCGGCTCCATCCGCTGCCCGGTCGTCGCGTTGGTCACCGGCCCGGCTCCTCGGCCTCGTCTCGCTGCGACATCGCTGCCCCCTCCGATAGTTGTCAGCGCCTGTTGTAGGCGTCTGCAAGCGCGCCGTCTCTGATTTCCGCTAAGGAGACGGTATCGGAAATCAGCCCACCGGCAGGGGGCCTTCGGCGTCGCCCGGACGGGTACTTCGCCTGCCTAACGGTTCTGTGAGAGCGATTCTCCGCTCCGGCGGCCGCGCGGCCGGTAGACCGGGTGCCGCGCACGTCGGCGCGAGGGAGAGAAGGCGAGCAACGGCGACGGCCGGAGGGATGAGCCGCTGTGTGCCGATCTGCGGTACCCATTGCCTGACCCGGTAGGTACCTGCACTGAAATGAAATCGCCCGCTCAGATCGGCACACGTCGAATCATGCCTGTTCAAACCCTATGTCGATTTAATTTCATTGCGTTGCATTGCATTACGTTACATTACATTGCGCTTGAAACGGGTTCGGCTACACTACGGAGTCAGGTCGGCACACTCGTCTTCGCTGAGAGCTCCGTCCTGCTGGAAGTTCCGTACCGCCGACAAGGGAGGAGAACGCAGTGAGGAAGAACCGCGGTCGAGAGCAAGGGGTCACCGGGGATGGGTGTGTGAGGCGCGTGCTTACGACGGCTGTAGCGGTGACCGGGGCGTTAGTCATCGCCGGGTGCTCGTCGGGTACCGGGACGACGAAGGGAAGCCAGAACGGTGGGGGCGGTGGCGCCGACGCCACGGCGGCCGCCGTGCAGGTCGCCCGGACCTACCAGATCGCCGTCAACGGCGACGACTGGACGAAGGCGTGCGGCCTGCGGACCGAGCGCTACCGGCACGGCTCCGTGAAGGAATGCGTCGTCGACAACGCGCCGAAGACCGAGAGCCCGGAGCCGACACCGACCGAGTCCGAGTTCCCGCCGCTTCGCCGGGCGGACGGCTCTGTTGTGCCCGGCAAGTCGACGCCGAGCGCCACCGGCCCGGACCGGGCGAAGACGGGAACGGTCAAGGCCAGCACGCCGCAGAGCGTCCCCGCCATCGGTGACCACCCGGCCGGCACGGGCGTGCTGGTCGAGTACAGCGTCACCTGGCCCGACTCCACCACCACCAGCCGCAAGGCCCTGCGCGTCGTACGGCAGGGCGGTACGTGGCTGGTCGACCAGGCCGAGGACATCGCCGAGTCGGACGAGGCCCACGGCAATCCGGTCCGCGACGCGCTGATGAGGGGATGACGCCGTGACCAGTCTGGAACGCAAGACCTACTTGTCCGTGGTGCGTGAGACTGTGAGGTCCCGCGACGCACATGATTCCGCGCAGGTACAGGGGAGGGCCTGAGGGTGAAGAAGAAGCCGCCGCCGTCACCGCGCCTGGCCGCCGCCGCGGTGATGGACCCGGACCTCACGGGGAAAGACCGGGACCTCCTAGAGCGGGCTGAACGGCACCCCCGTTCGTACAGCGAGGGCGAGATGAGCGTCTGGTGGGCCACGGCTCCGCGCCTGGTCCGCCCCGGTGCCGGCGTCGTTGGTCTCGCGGGCGGGGCGTGGGTCACCGGTGAAGTCGAGTGGTACGACCCGAGCGCGCACGACGGTGGCCGGGCCACTGCGGCGGACGTCATCGGCCGGAACATGCAGGGCGTCTTCGACGCGCTTCACGCGGCCCTCACCTACGCCTGGCCGATCGGGGTCGGAGCCCTTGTTGTAGTGGCGGCCGCGTACGCGACGGATGCGGCCGCGCGGAACAAGTCGGCGCGACGGCTGGCCGAACTCAAAGACCGGTGTGTACGGCCCGCCGAACTGAACGACGACGCCCGGACTCTCCTGGCCCGTGTTCAGCAGGCGAAGAAGGCCGTGCTCACCTCCGCAGTGCACCGCTTCGACCTCATCGACCGGCAGCGCAACGAGGTGTCCCTCCCCCGTCAGGAGTGGGAGATCGCGGAGGCGCTGCGGGAGTACACCCGGCTGGTGAAGGCCGAGCCCTCCAACCCCAAGGGGAACAAGATCTCCGCGCTGCTCGACACCCGGCGTCGCAAACTGCGGGCGGGCCTCGACGGCATCACCCGGCGAGTCAAAGCCCTGGAGCTGTACGCCGAGCAGGTGGCCCAGGCCGATGACCGCTACCGCGAACTGCAGCAGATCCAGGCTCTGACCGACGGCAACGACGACGTCCTCAACTTCCTCGCCCGCACCGTGCGCGATGACCTCGCCGTTGCCGAGATCGAAGGTATGACCGGGGAGGCCGCCGCCGTCGCCGCCTCCTTCACCACGGCGCTCGCATCCGCGAAGGAAGCCGCCGTCATCGCCCTGCCCACACGCACGACCGCCGCCTGAGCGACGGGGAACGGAAGCCACCGATGAACGACCAGAGCGACGGCACCACCGAGACCGCCGTCCGACTGTGCGAGTTCCCCGCCGGGTGTTCCCGGCCGGCGAAGGCGAAGGCGCCCGGGACTCCCGGGCCGCCCTCGAAATACTGCGATGATCCCGACCACACCGCGCTCAAAGCCCTGCGCTGGGAGCGGAAGCACGGCAAGGATGCCGCCGTTCGTCAGGACGCGGTGCCGGACGATCTGTCCGCGCTCCCCCACAGTGCCGCCGTGGCAGAGGCCCAGACCACGGAGGTCACCCTTCGGTCCCTCCTGGTCCAGGTCCTCGAAGCTCTGCCGGGTCACCTGGCGGCGGTGGAGGCCGCGGGCGACCCTGAGCTGGCGAGCGTCCAGGTCGCGAACGCGCAGAACGCCGCCCGACTCGCCGTCACCGAAGCAGAGACGAAGCTCGGTGAGGAACGTGAGGCCCGGATCGCCGCCGAGCAAAAGGCGAAGCGACTCGAAAGCCTGAAGGAGACGGCGGAGGAGGCGGCGGTCGAAGCGGACGGCCTCCGCGAACAGGCCGAGTCGACCGCTGCCCTGATGTTCCTCCTCGCGCTTCACGCCTCGCGGGCCCAGCAGGCTGCCGAGCGGGAGGCCGAGGAACGGGTCACCGCTGCCGATGCGCGGGCGCAGGCCGCTGAGGAAGCCGCCCGTGCTGAGATCGAGCGGGTCACGATCGAGACGGACAAGCAGATCGAAGCGGCCAAGGCCGCGGCCAACAAGCAGATTGAGGAACACCGGGCCCGGGTCGAGAAGGACGCTGAGGACAAGGTCGCCGCCGCCCGGAAGGAGGCGGAGGAACAGATCGCGGCCGCCCGGAAGGACGTCGAGACCATCGAACGGACTGCCCGGGAGCGCGTCGAAAAGCTCCAGGCGGAGACCGCCCAGCACAAGGCGACGGCGGACGCGGCGACGGCTCAGGTCGCGGAGGCCAAGCGGGAGCGGAAGGATCTGATCCAAGAGCACCTGAACGACCGCAACAACCTGATCCGGCAGCACAACGAGGAACGCGATGAGCTGATCAAGCGGCACAACGCCGACCGCGACCGGTTGCTCGATGAACTCAGGCAGAGCCAGGAATTCGGCAAGGCCCAGGCGGCGGCGGCCGAACGGACGGAGAAGGCCCGCAAGGCTCTGGAGACCCAACTCCGGCGTCTGGAACGACAGGCGAAGTCCCCCTCCGGCAGCAAGGGGGGCAAGTCGTCCTCCCCGGCAGCGGACGGCCACGGCCGTGACCAGGTCAGCAGCACCGTGGACGAAGACGCAGCGATCCCCGGCCAGTCGCTCATCGTGGACGACCACGGCCTTCCGGTCCAGGACGAAGAGGGGGACCGGTGACGGCCGATCCCGCTCTGCTCGATGACCTGTTCGCCCGGGATATCGACGGTCGGGCGGCTCGGTTCGTACGGCCGGCTGACACGGACCGGCACGACTTCGCGGTATACGACGGGGACGACTTCCTCGGGATGCTCTACTCGGACCAGGTCCTCGGGACGACCGGGTGGCGGCTCGGGGGGACAACCGAGCGGCACGGTGCCCTGGATGACGCGGTGCGGGCCCTGCGTAGGCCGCGATCGTGGCCGCGCGAGCGGGCGCAGGTCTCGGACTGGGCCCGGCGGCTCCTGGAGGACGAATCCCTGACCGCCGTCGACGTGGAAACCACCGGCCTCAACGAGCCGTGGGCCGTCCAGATCGCGGCTACCGACCGGGACGGTGCCGTACTCTTCGACGCCTACCTCGACCCGCGCGCCGAGATCGAGCCGGGCGCCGTCGCCGTCCACAAGATCACACCGGAGAAGGTCGCTGGTGCGCCTACCTTCGGGGAGCTGCTGCCAGCCCTGACCGAGGCCCTGCACGGGCGGACGTGCGTCGCCTACAACATGCCCTTCGACAGGGAATGCCTCGAACGGGAGCTGAGGCGCCATCACGGGTCTGTGGAGGCGGCCGCGCGGTGGCTGGGCGGGTGCCGGTGGCACGACGCGATGGAGCCGTACGCCGTGTGGAAGGGCCTGTGGTCGGTCAAGCGCGGGCGCTACCGTCCCCAGAAACTCGGAGGACCGCACCAGGCCGTGGAGGACTGTCGTTTCCTCCTGGCGCGTGTACGCGAGATGGCCGACCGGCCGGCGAGGGGTTGATCCCGTGAAGGAACATGCTGAACTGCCCGACTCCCCCGGTGCGGTGGCCGAACGCATCCGCGAGGACGTCCGGCAACACGCCACCCTGCTCACACGTGCCCGACAGCACGGCGAGCAAAGCCCCCAGTACCGGGAGGCTCAGGCCGCTTGGGGCCACCGGAAGGCAGTCGTTGACGCGCTCGCGGCGAAGCGGGGCGTTTCTCCTGGCGACATCGAGCTGCACCGCGTAGCCGCGTACGACGTCATCGCTGCCGCGCGGGTAGTGCGCGACGATCTCCTTCAGCGCCACCCGCACGACGACGCCGGACGCCGCTTCCTGGAGGCGACGGCGTTCCTGGACACGCCCGCCGGTTCGGCATCAGGTGCAGGCGACCGGGACTTGCCCGAGTGGAGCCCGGAGCCTCCCGGCTGGGCCGGCTAGTCCCGAGCGTCCGCGACGGCCCCGCATCTCGCGTAGCGCGAGGTGCGGGGCCGTCCGTGTCGATTGCCACCGGCGGGGCTGGGCTCGCTTCGCGTGCGGCGCCGTTGTCGGCGGTCGCCCCGGTGGACAGCATCATCGGAGCTGCGTCTCGGGTGTCTGGGCGCCGTGACGTTCACAACGAAGGGAAGCGTGGCTGATGCCGGCGGGGGTGCCGCCGCACGGCCCTGGGGGGCCGCACGGCTGGGTACCTCCGCCCGCCGGTCTTCGTCTGCAGGGCTTCGGAGGTGCCGTTCTGTGGCTGAGGGCGAAAGAACGGCAGATCATACGGTTTGCCGGTCGTCATGGGGCAGGACGTGGCACAGTTGCACCTATCAGCCCAGCGCCGATTCCCCCGTGTCGGCGCTGGGCTTTGCTCGTTCTCCTGGTTGGAGGTCTCTCCGCATCGACTTCCACGCTCGGCCGAGCGGTGTCTTCGGGGTCGTTGATCGCCCCCGCCCGCGGAAGGGTCTGAAGACACCGAAGGGCGCTTTCCCCCCACCCTCTGGGGTGAGGGGAAAGCGCCCTTCGTCGCTGCTCAGACGCGCTTCAGGCAGGTCTGTGGCCGCCGTGGTGACCGCCGCCCTCCTCAGCCCAGGCCGGCGTACGCGATGCTCAGCACCGTGACGGTCTTGGTCTCGGCTCCGACCATCAGCACGACCGCCAGGTCCCCGGCGGCCCACAGCCGCACCACGCCGTCATCGACGTCGCCGTACGGCTCGGTCGCGGCGATGGGGTCGGTGAGTGAGTCGAGCAGAAAGCGGGCCAGGCGGTCGCGGGCCCGCTCGGGCAGGCTCCTGTAGACCTCGTGCTGCGTGGGGTCCATGTAGAGCCTGAAGTTCACGCGACCCGCCGCTCGGTGATCAGCTCGGTGACGTCCGTGTACTGCGGCGGCAGAGCGCCGCCGTGCTCACGCTGGTAGGCCATGATCTCGGGGGCCTTCGCGGCTCCGGCCCGCAGGTCCTCGATGAGCTTCCGCCACCGGGCGCCGAGGGCTTCCAGCTCGCTGAACGGGGTGAGGTTCAGCTGACGCATGAACTCCATCCGCTGGTCCGGTGTCAGAGCGTGAGCGATGGCGTCCGGGGTCCACTCCCCCTCGCCAGGATTCGCCGCCTCGCGCATGGTCACCGCCTTCCCGTCGCACGGGGCTCCGGACGGTCGCCGGGCCCTCGCCTACAGACTAGCGACGGCGAGGGCCCGCGCGGGATGCGACGGACAGTCCCGGTCGGCTACCCGCTCTTGCCCGGAGGAAGGGCGGGGCGGCTCCGGCGCCCGCTCATCGGACGCCCGCCGCCGCGGCGGGCGGGGCTGTCCTCCCGGTCGACGCGCACGGTGTGCTCTGGCCCGGCGGCTGGCGCCGGAGCGGGGATGACGGTGAAGACGATCCGGTACGCGGGGGTGCCCGGCTCGGACCGCCGGTTCTGCAGGCGGCGCGGTTCGTCCACGGCGACCGGCACCGGGTACGCGGCGAGGGCCTTCCTGATCAGGTCCGTGACCTGCTCCTGCTCCTCGGCGCTCGCGCCCATGACGCGGATCTCGGCCATCAGCGGGTTCCCTCCTGGCGGGCCTCGGGGAGGTGTGCGCGGCCGCGGCCGCGTGACCGCCGCACCAGCTCCTCGCGGAGGTACGTGCACCCCTTCCTCGCGGGCAGACCTGCGACTGGGGTGAACGGGTTGTCCCCCTTCTGCAGCACCCATGAGTCGTCGGCGGCGAGGTGCATGGGGCGCTTGCCCGCGCGCTCGGTGTCGGCCGTGATCAGCTTCTGGTCCTCTCCCGGTCGGCCCGGGACGATCAGGCGCCCGCGGGTCACGTCCCGCACCCGGACCAGTACGCGCTCCCATGGGGAGGCGTCCGCCAAGTCCTCGTCCGAGAGCCCGCCGGCGTACCGGTCCCCCAGCGGGACGGAGGGCTTCACGCGGCGATCCAGCAGCACCTTGCCGGTGGAGGCGTCCATGACGGCGATCTCGATGATCTCGGTCGTCTCGGTGTCGTTGGTCGGCGTCCCGGAGGACCTGGTGCACAGCAGCACCGCTGTGTCCGGCGTCATGATCTCGCGTGCCTGACGGGCACGCTGGCCCCACCGGGTGCCGCCCACCGTGATGTCCGCGCGGTAACGGGCGGCCTGCGGGTCGGCGCGGAGCTCGGCGGCGACCTGTTCGCGCGTCGGTCCGCCCTGGTCGTCACGGTCCCAGTCCAGTTCCCACGCGCCGGTGCGGTCGTCGTGGTAGGCCCACACCTCGACCTGGTGCCGGTCTGAAAGGGCGGCGGCGAAGGCGTGGATCGCCTCGGCACGGGTGGTCACCCGGCCCGTGTACTCCCGCAGCGGGCTCGGCTCTCCGGCCCGCACGGCGCGGACCTCCTCCCAGGGCACGCCCGGCAGGTCGCGCAGGCTCTCGACGTCGCGGGTACGGAACAGCGGTACCTCGATCCACCGCCGCTGCCCGACCCGGGCCTCCGTGTGGGCGGCCGGGGCGATCCAGCCTGCCGCCACCACGTGCTGCCAGTCGGTGGGGTATCGGATCTCCAGCAGGCCGGCTGCCTCATCCGCCCGGATCAGCCGGTCCCCCGCCACCCTCTCGCACAGCTCCTCGTCCGCGGCGAGCACGTCCAGGTCCTCGACGGCGAACCGGCCGCCCTTCCCCGCGCTGATCCGCCCGTCCTGGGCGACCTGCTTCAGCTCGGCCACCTTCCAGCCCAGGCGGCCGGCTGCCTCGTCGGGCGGCAGGCTCACCTCCACCCACGCGTTCCACTCGGCCTCGCTGCGGGCCTTCGCCTCCTGCCGGGCCGCGATCAGCTCAGACATCAGCGTCTTGGCCCCCTCGGACTCCGCGAGAGACCGCGCGTCGCGCAACGAGTACAAGGGCCAGCCCTTGTACTCGTCCACCACGCGCAACGTCGCCCGCTCGGCCAGGAGCGGTACATCGGCGGCCTCCACCGCGAGGCCAGTCAGCTCGGCCAGCAGCTCGGCGGTGCGGCGGGCCCCGAAACCTTCGCGGGCCGCGATGCCCTCGCGGATCGCCTCGACCTGCGACGCGAGAGCGTCGGCCGCCTCCCGCGACCACCCCCGGGACTTGTCGCGGGGCGGGATGAGTCCCAACTCCAACGCGCGGGTGACCATCCACGGCTCAATGCCCAGTTCACCCGCCAACTGCGTTCCATTGACCACTTTCGGCCGGACCTTTTCCGCCATGACCCCTGTCTCTTCAGACATCTAAGAACCCCTTTCTCTTCCTCGATCCACAGACCCGCGATAGGCAATGAATAGCAGCAGGACATATACCTAGGCAAGCAGAACTAGCAATCGAGAAGAAGGCCACCAGAAAAGAAGGTGCGTTATCCCGAGGCAAAATAACGTTATTGGTCAAAAGCCTTTCTCGATTCAGCCTCCGAAGAACCCTTGGTGGGCCAGTGCTCCTGGATTCCCTGCCGGACGATGGCGCCAAAGGTGAGGACGTGGGCGCCGAGGGCGGCCCGTTCGTCGCGCCGTTCTTCGGTGAGCCCTCGCAGGTTGCCCAGCCCCCGGCTCAGGATCTCCTCGATCCAGGGCTTACTGATCCGCCATGCGGCCGTCCGTGCCTGCCAGACCAGGTCGTAGTCGAGCGTGACCGTGAGGGGTGTCCCGAAGTCCTCGTCCGGCCGCTCCGATCCGGGCCACATGCCGGGCAGCTCCAGCTCAGCCCTCTCCTCCGGGGTCAGCGGGGGCCAGTCCCGGGCAAGGTCCGGCTGCACCATGCGGCCGCGAAGGCAGGCTTCGACAAGGTGGTCTTCCGTCGGCCACTCTGATTTGCGGCGCAATTTGGCTTCTACTCGAATCCTCTTACGCTCGCGGGGGTCTCTCGCGCTTGCCAGAGAAAGCTGTCGCCAAGTTTTCTCAGCCAGCCGGTACGATCGCGCAGTGCTGGTGATCCGCGTCGCAAGGTCTTCGGACATGTGGATGGTGACACGCAAAGTTGCAGCCATACCTCTATTAAACCGCCCCGGAAAGCCCTGTGCCAATGGTTCGGAAATATCCCCGGACCATTGGCACAATGTGTTCGGTTTGCTGGGCGAATCGGCTGACTATTGCTTCGGAGGGAGGGCCTGGTCGGCTGCCTGTCCGACCTGGGCGATCTCGGCCGGCGAGAGGACTCGACGCTGTTTGCGCAGGTAGCCGCGAAGACGCCGGGCCTCGATCACCACTACGCCGTCGAAGACAGCGATGCCGCGGCGGCCGACTGGAGCACCGTGAACGGCGATGATCGGGCGGACGTCGACCGGCAGTCCGTCCAGCGGCCGCCGCAGGATTGCGGCGGCCTGCCGTGCCTCTCCACGGGCCTTGGCCACCTCGCGGTTCTGAGCGTGGGCGCCGTACCACAGGGTTCTGCCGTCGGGGCTGACGGCGACTCTCGCCCCGCGTGCTTGCCAGTTCTTCGTGTTGATGCAGGCGATCCCCCAGTGTCCGATCGCAAGGTGGTCCAGATTCGCGACCGGGCCGAGGGCCCGGTCGTGGAGGATGACGGCGCCGCGACGGGCCAGCGGCGCGAGCATTCGAGCGGTCCGGCGTTCGCCGTCGGCGCCGGACCGCCAAGCGCGCACGTGCTGGGGGGTGGTGAGCGTCCCGCACCACGCGACGACCACGGCGACCGCCGCGATGTGGCCGAACAGCGGGATGCCGACGCCGTGCCAGCCGATCCACCACTCCAGCACCCCGGCGAGAGCGAGCACGACGGGCAAGCCGATGAGGAACCGCCTCCGCGCGGCGGTCCGCCAGGCCCGACGGCGCCGCTCGTACTCGTGCTGGGCCGACTGGCCGGCTCCCACGCGAGTCGCCACTGTGTCCCCCGTCTTGTCGTGGTACGTCAGGAAGCGACGGGCAGCAGCTTCGCCGCCCATTCCTCGGTCGTGGTGATGATGATCGGCTCGACGCCGACATGCCGGAGCATGCGAAGGAGGTCTTGGACCCGCCGCTGGGCCTCCGCCTGGTTATGCGTCCCGGGGTGCTTCCGGCAGGTTGCGACCAGGTGCTTCCAGCAGAAGTGTGCGTTGCGGGCCAGCCTCAACGTCTCCTCGCGGGGTGCCTGGTGGTCATGCCGGAGCCAGGCGGCCCGCATGTGCAGTTCCAGGCCGATGGCCCACGCTGCCCGGCGTACGGCGAAGCTGGCGCGGACCGCGACCACGTTCACGGTGTAGGGGTGCGCGGGCCCGAACGCGTCCTCCAGGGCGTCTTCGAGATCCTGTGCGGCGACCTCGGCGGCCGCCAGGTTGCCCGCTTGCTCAGCTGCCTTCACCGCGTCCAGCATCTCCTGGTACTCGGGGGGCAGGGGTGCCATCCAGTCGACGTCGCCGGCGGCGCGTGCGGGTCCGGGGATGACCGGTTCGCCGGTGGGCGGGGGCAGGTGCACGGGGGCGGTGGGAGCTGGAGGCTGCTCAGGTGCTGGCCGTGCTGCGGGCGGCGTTGGCGGCGTCGGGTGCGGCTGGTCGAGCGGGGTCACTTCGCCGTCGTAGTCCACGATCAACGGCCAGCTGCTGCCGTCCGGCTCCTTCGCTGTGACGCGGACCGGACGGTCGAGCCGGGCCGCCCGCTCTTGGATGTTCGCGAGGGCGGCAGCGCGGGCGTCTTGCCCGGGGAGCTTGTCCACTGGATGCCCGTCGACGCTGGCCTCATCGTTCTCGCTGATCACGATGGTGTAAACGGGCGTCAGGGGGACGGCGTCATGGTCAGTCACAACAGGCATCGACGTTTTCCTTACTGCTTGTCCGTGTGCAGCCGGTCCGGGTCGGTCCATGTGGCGGCACAGCGTCTCTGGATGGCGTCGAGCGCGGGCCCGGCGCCGTAGTACAGAACCGTCCCGGGCCGTTTCTGGTCGGGTAGTTCGGTGCTGGTGGCGTCGATCAAGCGTTGAGCGTGGGGGGTGATCTCGTCCAACAGTTTGTTGGCCCCGTCCGCTGGTAGCGGGGCGATGGGCCAGCGGAGCGTCCAACCCGCTGCTACCGCCCACGGGAGGCTGTCCGCGGACTCGTCGGTCGCGGCAACGGACAGCTCTGCCGTGGTGAGTTTGAGCCAGACGTAGCAGGCCCCCTGTTCGAGCAGGGCCTTCTCCGCCTCGTCCTTCACGGGCCGCCAGAACACGGAGGTCTGGCGAGCCCTCTTCGAGTCAGCGACCGGCATAGGGGTTCTGGGTCGCGGTTCCGGCGGCGGTCTCCTGCTGCACCTGCGGCGGGACGGTCTTTTCCGGCTCGGTCTGCGCCCGCGCGTAGGCGTCCCGCACGTCCTTCGGGACGGGACCACGCTCGGGCACATCGTGCCCGTTCGCCTTGGCCCAGTCACGGACCTTCTTGGTCTCAGCCGCCGCCTCACCCTTGGGCTTGGCTGTCCTCCGGCCGCCCTTGCGGCCGGCTCCCTGCTTGGCCCTGGCCACCTTCAGCAGCGGGGCGAGAGCTTCGTCGTACTCCGCCATGTGCTCCGGGCTCAGGTCGACCTCGTAGTCCGTGCCTCGCCACGTGAACTCGATCCGCTCAACGCCTTCGCTGGTCTCCTCGTCCAGGTCGTCAACCAGGATCACCCGCTCTGCCACACCCGTCTCCTTTGCTCTGCTCTAGATCATCTCAAAAGGCACTGACATGCCACGTCTTATCCGGCATTGGGGAAGTACGGGGGCGCCCAACCCTGGTACGTAGCACCCCATTTCGACTCAATCTCCGTGGCCGGAACGATCGAAATCCGGCCGGGCTCACGGATGTCGTTGCTGGCGATTTCCCCATTGCCGACATAGAGGGCGACATGCCCAGCCCGGCCGTCGGTGCTCCAGAACATGAGGGCACCCACCGGCGGATTGCGGTCCCGGTTGTGCCGCATCGTGGACGGCATCGCCCAGTAGTGGTCAATGGCGTATCGGCTGCCGGCCGATGTCCAGCCGTACGACTGCGCGACGAACTTCAGGCACCACTGGTACCACTCCAAGGACCCGCTGTCGGCCTCGCGCTTGGCCCACTTGATGGCATCAGCGGTGGACCTGGGGTTCTTCACCTGAGCGGGCCAGCCAGCGGCGCCGTCGTGGAACGCGGTGCCGGGCTTGGCGGGGGTGTCCTGCTGGCCTTCCCCTTCGTTCTCGCACCGTTCGGTGGGCCCCTCGCCGGTCGGCGCCCCGGAGCCGGACGCATCGTCGGACGGCGCGGTCGGCTGGGCACTCGTAGCCTGGCCGGCGCGGGTGAGGTTGATCCCGGCTTCCTTGGCGATCCGGCGGGCCTCAGACTCCTGCCCCGCGTACAGGTCGGGGTACTTCGAGCGCTGCACCGCCTGGGCGGCGGCCCCCAGATCCATCGTCTCCCAGCCCTTGATGTCGGTCAGGCCGGGGGGATCACCACCATCCCCGCCGAGGAAGAACATTCTGGCCGCATAGTGCACATCCATGATCTGTTCCTCGGTGCCCCACCCGGTGCTCGGACGCTGCTGGAAGACACCCACGCTGTCTTTGTCGCCATGGTCCAAGTTCAGGAGAGTCGACTCCTGAAGTGCCGTCATCAGAGCGATGAGGGTTGCCCTACCAGAGAGTTTGGCCCTAATCGCCTCCGAGTCGATGATCTTGGCGTTCTCGATCTGCTTGGCGTGAAGCCCGTCGGTGCTGTCAGTACCGCCTTCATCGTTGTCGTCGTTCTCGTACTGGGCGTCCGGCAGGCCGGCGCCGCCGCAGGACGCGGCGGACGCCTGGGAGCTGCCGGAGATACCTCCGACGATCCCGAGACCTATCAGGAAGGCGAAGAAGAGGAGGGACGCCGGGACGGCGAGCTTCAGTGCTGCACCTCGACGCGCCACCCCCGTGGCCAGCATGGCGGCCTGGCGCGAATTCACGTCAGACCCCCTGCACCCTCGACACGCGCCATTCGTCGTCGTCGCGTGTCATCTCCGCTTGGAAGACATACGTCTTGTCGTACGTCTTGTAGCCGTTGATGACGGCCTTGACCGTGACCTTCCGCCACGCACGCAGCGGGGTGTCGATGCCCAGCTCCTCGTCGGCCTTGCCGACGTCGACCGTGGTCACGGTGGACACGCCGCCGTTGGAGACCAAGTTGTTCCACCAGCGGTCTTCGTTGCCAGCGAGGTTCCGGACCAGGGCTTCGGTCATCCACGGGGCCGCCCTCTCGACCACGGTCCCGTGTTCTCTGTCGACCGGTGGATTGCGGGTCATGTAGACCCGGGCCCAGCCCTCCGCGGTCGTCTCCGGTGAACTCAGGTCCACCGGGGGAAGGGATACGGAGGGCGAAGCGGACGCGCTCGGTGTGCTGCTGGCCGTCGTACTGCCTCCGGCGGCCGGATCGGCGGCGGTGGGGCTCGGGGCGACGCTGACGGTGTCCTGCGGCTTCTCGTCTCCGAGAATCCACTTCGTGGCGCCGAACCCTATGGCCAGGACCAGGATGATGACCACGGCGGCACCGGCTGGGTGCATGGGCTCCTTGGCCCTCTCCTCCTCCAGCACCTGCCTGACCGTGGTCTTGCGGTTCTGCTTCGCCTCGCGGCGTGCTTGGCGGCGGGCACGGCGCCGGTGACGGCGCTTGCCCTCCTCCTCGACCTCGGGAGGCTCGTACACCTCCCGCAGCAGCTCCCGGAACTCGGCCGGAGTGCGCGGGCGCTTGTCGTCGTCGCTGGCCATCTAGTTCCCCCCATTGCGGCGCGTCGTGGTCGGCACAGCCAGGCCGCGACCGCGACCGCGGGGGCGGACACGGGTACGGGCCTCCGGCCGGCTCGGGTTCGGACCGGTGGACCCGCCGGGCCGGACGGGCGTCGAGCGGATCACCTTGTGCGGGATGACCTTCGGTGCCGAGGTGCCGGTCTTCGGGCCCTGGCGGAAGGTGTAGGTGGCGCCGCCGTTCTCAGTCCGGAGCGTCGGGGACGGACGGCTGGCCGCTCCCGTCGCGGGGCGGTTCGCGTTACCTGCAGCGGGCTGGGTGGCCGCCTGAGCGGAGGCGCTTCCGGCGGGCAGAGCCTGGCGGGGAACCGAGCCCCCAACTTCCGCCGGACGGCGGGTGCCGGGGACGGCCTTGGCCGGGCCGTCGGCCACGGACCGGCCGCGGGCCGGCGCAGTGGACGAAGGCAGTTCGGGGCGGCTGGTGAGGGGACCGACTTCCTTGCGGCTGCTGCTGCCCGGCAGTGCGGCGCCTGCGCTCTGCCCGGAGGGCAGCGGCGGCATGGGGCGCCTGGCACCGGAGAGTGCTCCGGGGGTACCGCCGGGCGGAAGCTGCGGAGTCGGGTTACCGCTGGTGCCTCCGCCGCCGCCAGGGCTGCGGCGGGGAAGCCGGGGCAGACGCGGAAGCCGCATGGCCCCGAGCCCGCGGCCGAGTGCCTTGGTCATGCCCCATCCGGCCTTGCCCGCCGCGCGAGCGGCCAGCAGTCCGCCGACGGCGGCGGCCGGGCTGGTCAGGCCGGTGACTCCGACGATCGACTCCAGGACGCCCCGGAACTTGAAGGCGACGACCGCGGTGGCGATGGAGATGCCGGCGGCGGCCGCGTAGCCGTATTCGCCCATCATCTTGGTGGATGCGGTGGTCACGACCAGGACCCCGCCGAGGGTCATCGTCGCGATGCCGCTCTGCAGGGTGTAGCCCAGGAGGAAGTCGAACCAGCGGGTGCCCCACATCCTCGGGCGGCCCGGGATGATCCACAGGCAGGCGAAGATCACTCCGGACAGCAGCATCATGAGGGCGCCGATCAGTGACGCCAGACTGGCAAACGCCAACATCAGGACCAGAGCCGCGAACAGCACGACGCAGATCAGAGCGGGGATCGCGACCATCATGCGGCCAACCGGGTTGTGCCCGTCGACCCAGTCGTTCGTGGCGCCGCCGACATCGTCACCGCCGACCTTGTCAGCCATGTACTCCTTGCGCTTCTCCTTGTCGAGCCCCTGGTCCAGGAACTCCTTCCCCTTCTCCTTGCAGACCTCCAGGCTGCCGAACTGCACTACGCACCACGGCGTGACCACATAGGTCCGCC